>NZ_JBPGWU010000001.1:0-3919375 GCF_056754895.1 Leifsonia sp. KNZ13-11D | reverse complement strand
CTTCCGACCGGAGCGAGTGTCGAACTGGACCGCCCGGATGGCCGCTGAAACCATGTCGTAGAACCCCCAGTCACGAATGCTCTACGACGGAACTTAGCGAGGGATCGTCACATCGTCGATTAGGTCATGGAAACCGGCGTGTCGGCCTGTAGATAACGAATCTCCTAGGCTCCACACTTATCGCACCACGTGCGGCTCACTGCTGCGGCGGAGTGATCGTCCGCGTCGGGAACGGGCTCGAGTACGAGACGCTCGTGGTCACGCTTCCGAGCGTCCCGACTCGGCCGCTGAGCTGCTCCAGGTGGCGCATGGACGTCGCCACCACCTTCAGGATGAAGCAGTCGTCCCCGGTGACGTGGTGCGCCTCGACCACCTCGGGCAGCTCTGCCAGCAGGTCGTGCAGCGGCTTGTACTGGCTGCTCGGGTAGCGGAGCCGCAGGTAGGCGAGGATGCCGTAGCCGAGTCGCTCCGGATCGACGACCGCGCGGTAGCCCGTGATCACGCCGACCTCTTCCAGACGTCGGACCCGCTCCGCCACCGCACTGTTCGACATGTGGACGGTCCGGGCGAGTTCCGCGATCGACTGCCGGCCGTCGCGCTGCAGCTCCGCGAGGATGGTGCGGTCGGTGCTGTCAACGACGAACGCTGATGTGACGGTCATGGCGTGATTCTGCCACGAGATCCACGGCGGGATGCGCCGGATGCCGTCGATGGTCTCTTCAGCAGCGCGGTCCGATTTCCTAGTCTCGAAGCCATGACCATCAAGACCTCCGATGCCATCCAGCACTTCTCCGCGAAGCTCCGCTTCGAGACCGACCCGTCCGACGTCCACGCCGCCCTGGAGCGGGGCGACCGCTTCGTGCTCGTGGACAGCCGGTCGGAAGCGGCCTGGACTCAAGGCCGCGTCGCGGGCGCCGTCCACGTCCCGACCGCGGACATCCCGCAGCGCGCCCCGGAGGTGATCCCGCTCGATATGCCGGTGGTGGTCTACTGCTGGGGACCGGGATGCAACGGGTCGACGCGTGCGGCGCTTGCGTTCGGCCGACTGGGCTACGAAGTGCGCGAGATGATCGGCGGATACGAGTACTGGGCGCGCGAGGGCCTCCCGACCGAGGACGAGGCCGGTCGGATCGCCGGGTCGCTCGACCCGCTCACCGCGCCGCGCGGGTTCGAGTGCGCCTGTTAAGCTGAACGGGCAGGACGCGAAAGCCTCCCGCAACAGCCGACGCCCCGCTTGTGCGGGGCGTTGGGTCTTTCACGGACGCCAGACGTACTCGCTGACCGTCACCGAGCGGATGTTCTTGACGATCTTGACCCGCCAGTGGCCGGGGACGCCCTTCCATGCGTCGTTGCCCTGGAAGACCAGGCGCGTGGTCGGTGACCCCATCCGTCTCCCACCTTCGCGCTCGGCGGGTTGTCCGCAATCGGCTCCTACTTCAGCAGGCGGGAGAGCACGCGGTCGGCCAGCGGCTTGCCGCCGGTCTGGCAGGTGGGGCAGTACTGGAAGGTGGAGTCGTGGAAGATGACCTGGCGGATGGTGTCGCCGCAGACGGGGCACGGCTGACCGGGGCGACCGTGGACCCGCAGGTTGGACTTCTTCTCGCTCTTCAGCTCGGAGGCGGCGAGGCCGTCGGCGCGAGCCAGCGCCTCCCGCAGCGTCGACTGCATCGCCTCGTACAGGCGCGCCACGTCGTCGGCTGCCATGTTGGCCGGCTTGTACGGCGACATCTTGGCCACGTGCAGGATCTCGTCGGAGTAGGCGTTGCCGATCCCGGCGATGAGCGACTGATTGCGCAGGACGCCCTTGATCTGCGCGCGCCCCTGCGCCGCCAGGATGGAGGCGAACGCCTCCTCCGTGAACGACGGATCGAGCGGGTCCGGTCCGAGTCGCTGAATGCCCGGCACCTCCGCCGGGTCGCGCACGACGTAGATCGCGAGGCTCTTCTTGGTGCCCGCTTCGGTGATGTCGAGGCCAGAGCCGTCGTCGAGGACCAGCCGCGCGGCGAGCGGGCCTTTGCCCAGGCGCCCGGTCGACGGCGGCGGCGGAGCATCGCGCCAGCGGATCCAGCCGGCACGGGCCAGATGCACCACGACGTGGAGCTCACCCGCCGCGATGTCGAGGAACTTGCCGTGACGGCTGACGCCGGCGATGGTCAGGCCGTGAAGCGCATCGGCCGGAGGATCGAACGTCTTGAGTGCCGAGAAGGCCACGATCGACAGCCGCTCGACGACGCGCCCCTTCAGCCGGCCATCGAGGTCGGCGGCGAGAGCGGTGACTTCCGGCAGTTCGGGCATCACCTCTAGTCTGCCCCTCACCACCGACAACGGAAGTAGAGTGTGGCGATGGACATCCGCGTCGCCGCCTACGGCGTGATCACGGAGGGCGACCGCATCCTTCTCGCCCACTGGAACGAGAGCGGCCGGTCCGGATGGACGCTGCCGGGCGGCGGGATCGACCCGGGCGAGGATCCGGCGGACGCTGTGGTGCGCGAGATCGCGGAGGAGACCGGGTACGTCGCCGAGGTCGGGGAGCTGCTCGGGATCGACTCGAAGGTGATCCCGGCCGAGCACCGGTTCGTCCCGGAGGCGGGTCCCCTCCATGCGCTGCGCATCGTGTACCGCGCGACGGTGGTCGGCGGGGAGCTGACGGATGAGCAGGATGGAACCACGGACGAGGCCGCGTGGTTCGCCCTCACGAGCATCCCCAAGCGGCACGTCGAACTGGTCGACATCGCACTGGCCTTCGCCGGATTGCAGGAGAGCTCGGCCGGAACCGGGGGCTAGACCGTCGCCGTCCGGCCTTCGCTCGGGATGACGATCCACATCACGAGATAGGCGATGAACTGCGGACCCGGAAGCAGGCACGACAGCAGGAAGAGCAGGCGCACGGTCCACGGCCGCAAGCCGAAGCGGAGGGCGAGTCCGGCGCAGACGTCGGCGAGGATGCGGCCATCGCGCGGCCGGAAGAGACTGTTCATGCGCTCCAGCGTGTCAGCGGGCGCGCATCCTCACCATCGGGGAAACCCCCGAAAAGACCCGGGGGTCGTTACTGCTCGGTGGTGCCGCTCGCCGGAGCCGCGGGCTCCTCGTCGGCGACCCACAGCTCATCGTCGGCGCGGAACGTCTGCCAGACCGCGTAGAGCAGACCGACGGCCGCGATGATGCCCAGTCCGATGGCGATGACGCCTCCCGCACCCGGACCCGAGCTCTGCGTGGCCGCTTTCGTCTTCTTCGTCAGCTCCTTGCCGGCCTTCTTGAACTCGCCCGCGAAGGCGGCGGAGCGGGCCGCGCGTGCGTGGTCGACGACGGACAGCGCGGTTCCGACGGCGGTGCCGACCGCGGGGATGACGTCACTCACGACGCGCTCGCGCGCCTGGCCCGCGTAGCGGCCGGCGGTGGCCTTCGCGGTCTCGGCGGCGGGGCGCACGTACTGGTCGTACCCCCCACGGACGCGCGGCGCGATCTCTTCGCGGGTGTAGTAGGCCGCCTGCTTGCGAGCCTCGGCCGCGAGGGCGTTGGCGTTCGCCAGCACCTCCTGCTGCTGGGTCCACAGGTCCTCGGCTCCGCTGCGCAGTCGCTTGAGCTCCTTCTTGCGCTTCCGTGTCAGGCTCATCTGTTCCTCCGTCGAGTCGGGGTGGCGACTGACTCCATCTTGCCACCGAAAGGGCTGAGGATGGCCCGAGAGGTCCTCAGGCCGCCCAAGTCGTCTGTACGCCCTGTGCAAGAATTGGTGCCATGTCTAAGCACACCGCTGTCGCCACGCTCCACACTAACTACGGAGACATCAAGGTCAACCTCTTCGGCAACCACGCGCCGAAGACGGTTCGCAACTTCGTCGGGCTGGCGACGGGCGAGATCGAGTGGACGCACCCCGCCACGGGCGAGAAGTCGACCGCTCCTCTCTACGACGGTGTGGTCTTCCACCGCATCATCCCGGGCTTCATGATCCAGGGCGGCGACCCGCTCGGCCAGGGCGTCGGCGGTCCGGGCTACCAGTTCGACGACGAGATCAACCCGGAGCTCGACTTCACCCAGCCGTACATCCTGGCCATGGCCAACGCCGGCATCCAGGGCGGACGCGGCACCAACGGCTCGCAGTTCTTCATCACCGTCGCGCCCACCACCTGGCTGCAGGGCAAGCACACGATCTTCGGCGAGGTCGCCGACGACGCGTCGCGCAAGATCGTCGACAAGCTCGCCGAGGTGCCGACGGACGCCCGGGACCGGCCGCTGGACGACGTGGTCATCGAGTCGATCGACGTCGAGCAGGTCTGAGAGAGGACGGGCGAGCGGCACACATGACTCAGCCCGTCGACGCCCGCGCGAGTTACTGCTACCGGCATCCTGACCGTCAGAGCTATGTGCTCTGCCAGCGCTGCGGCCGCACGATCTGCGGCGAATGCCAGACCCCGGCAGCCGTCGGCGTGGTGTGCCCGGAGTGCATGGCGCAGCAGCGCGCGACGCACCCTCGCACCAAGCCGGCCTGGCTCACGCGGCTCACCGGGTCGGGCGCGCCGGTGGTGACCTATGCGATCATCGCCGTCTGCGTGCTCGTGTTCATCGTCCAGACGCTCGGGCAACTGCTCAACCTCCCCGTGAACAGCGCCATCGTGTACGCCGGCGCGTACTCGTACCCGAGCGGCACGTTCGGGGTGGCCTTCGAGCCCTGGCGGATGTTCACCAGCGTCTTCGCGCACGCCAACATCATCCACATCGCCCTGAACATGTACACGCTCCTGGTGTTCGGGATGGCCCTGGAGCCGATGCTCGGACGGGCTCGATATCTGGCGCTCTTCCTGATCAGCGGCTTCGCCGGATCGCTCGGCGTGCTGCTGCTCGCGTCGCCGGTGCAGCCGGTGCTCGGCGCCTCCGGAGCGATCTTCGGCCTGTTCGGAGCGTTCTTCATCATCCAGAGACGACTGGGCGGCAACGCGACGCAGATGCTCGTGCTGCTGGCCATCAATCTGGGGATCGGCTTCCTGCCGGGGTTCAACATCGCCTGGCAGGCGCACGTGGGCGGCCTCATCGGCGGCCTGCTCGTCGGGCTGATCTACGTGGAGACCCGCCAGCCTCAGCGCCGGCGCTGGCAGCTTCCGCTGCTCGTGCTGCTCTGCGTGGTGTTCGTCGCGATCAGCCTCATCCACTTCTTCGTGTGAGTCTTGTAATCCCACAAGGCGTGGATAAGTTATCCACAGGCTTATTAACACTGTGGGTAATTACACGCTTGTAACTCTCCACAGGCTTATTAACACTGGGGAAAGCGCGGCCGAACGCGGCCCGACTACTCACAGGCCGCCTGTGGAGAAGTGTGGAAAACACACGACCCGGGCCGGCTGGGAGCCGGCCCGGGTCGAAGACGTGTGAGAGGCCGCTAGCGCCAGCGAGTGGTCATCAGGAACCCGATGAAAGCGATCCCGAAGCCGACGAGGATGTTCCAGGCGCCGAGGGCCGGAATGGGGTACTGGTTCTGGCTCACGTAGAAGACGATGATCCAGATCAGCCCGAGCAGCATGAAGCCGAACATGAGCGGCTTGAACCACACCGGGTTCGGCGCCTCTTCTCCGGACGCCGCTGCCGTGCGCTCGGCGCGGGCGGGTCGCTCGGGTTTCGTCTTCGACTTGCTGCGGGCCATAGCTCCACAGTGTAGCGGGGAAGGCCCGGAGCTTTCTGAGGCCCCCGAACAGGGGTCGTGAGCCGGAATGTGCCGTGCCGTTTCCCAGCGACCGTCTCTAGAATCCGACACATGACCACGCCCGACACCCGCGACCGCCGACGGCTGCGCCGGCCTGCGCGGCGTCCCACGGTGGTCGGCGTCATCGGCGAGCTGCTGATCACGGCGGGCGTGCTCGTCCTCCTCTTCCTCGGCTGGCAGCTCTGGTGGAACAACCTCGTGCTGGCCGGCCAGCAGACCACCGCCGCCGCCCAGCAGAGCCAGAAGTGGGTGAACGATGCGCTCAAGGCACCCAAGCCAACGCCCGGCACCGAGACGGCGCAGCTCGACCCACCCGTCATGGCCGCTCCGGCGCCGTACCAGCCGTTCGCAGTGCTGTATGTGCCGAGGCTCGGTCCGGACTGGAAGCGGGTCATCCGGCAGACCGTCGACACGGAGCGCGTCCTGAACAGCTACACCGCGGGCGTCGGGCACTACGTCGACACCCAGATGCCCGGTCAGGTCGGCAACTTCGCCGTCGCCGGGCACGACTCGGGATGGGGCAACACCTTCATCGACCTCTCGAAGCTCCGCATCGGCGACCGGATCTACGTGCAGACCCAGGACGGTTGGTACACCTATACCTTCCGGAACTTCGAGTACGTGCAGCCGACGGCGGTCAGCGTGCTGCTCCCGGTCCCGCGGGAGCCCGCGGCAACTCCCGTCGAGCGGTTCATGACGATCACGACGTGCAACCCGCCCTTCCACGCGGGCGAGCGCCTGATCGCCTACAGCGTGTTCCAGACGTTCGCTCCGCCCCAGGACGTTCCGAGCGAGATCGCTGCCGCGGTCGGACAGGGAGGCTGACGATGTACGGAGCCCTCTGGAGAGTGCTGCCCGGACCCTGGTGGGTGCGGCTGCTCATCCTGCTCGTGCTGGTGGCCGTGACGCTCTTCGTCCTCGTGACCTGGGTCTTTCCCTGGGTGGATTCGCTCCTCGGTCCGCAGGAAGGTACCGTGGGGCCGTGACTCGCGTACTCGTCATCGACAACTACGACAGCTTCGTCTACACGCTGAACGGCTATCTGCGCGAACTGGGCGCCGAGACGGAGGTCGTCCGTAACGACGACATCTCCGCGGACGAACTGGCCGGCAGGCTCGCGGAGTACGACGCGATCCTGCTCTCTCCCGGTCCCGGCAAGCCGGCTGACGCCGGGGTCTCCATTGCCATCGTCGAGCAGGTGCTGCGAACCGGGCAGCCGCTGCTCGGCGTGTGCCTCGGCCACCAGGCGATCGCCGAGGCGTTCGGCGGAGTGGTCACCAACGCGGAAGAGCTGATGCACGGCAAGACCTCGAAGGTCAGCCACGACGACACCACGCTCTTCGACGGCGTTCCGCAGCCCTTCACGGCCACGCGGTACCACTCCCTCGCCGTCGTGGACGGGACTTTGCCCGAGGAACTCCAGATCACCGCGCGCACCGAGGGTGGCGTGATCATGGCGCTGCAGCACCGCGACGCCCCGATCTACGGGGTGCAGTTCCACCCCGAGTCGGTGCTGACCGAGGGCGGCTACCGGATGCTGGGCAACTGGCTCGAGGCGGCGGGGCTGGCGGGCGCGGCGGAGGCGTCCCGCTCCCTCAACCCGTTGGTCAAGCTGGGCTGACCGGCCCGGCGTCGGATCAGCCCGAGCAGTAGGTCAGATCCACGGTCGTGCCCTGCGGGACATCCCCGGGGGCGACCGACTGGGTGTGCACCATCGTCGCGCCCTTGTCCTGCGGGCACGTCGGATCCGGCTTCGGATCAGCCGTCAACCCGAGCTGCGACAGGATGCCGGTGGCGGCCTGGATGGTCTGACCGGTCAGGTCGGTGAGAGTCACCTTGCCGCTGGACACGTGCAGGCCGATCGCGTCGCCTTCGTGCGCGGACGCGTTCGCTGCGGGATCCGTGGAGATCACCACGTTCGCCGGCACCGTCGCCGAGTTCTCCGACGTCGTCGGCCCCACGGTGAGCCCCGCCTGCTGAAGCGCCTGCGTCGCCGCATCCACCGTCATGTTGTGGACGTCCGGGACGGACACCGTCTTCTTGCCTGTCGACACGTACACCGTGATGGTGTCACCGGTGGCGACGACGATCCCCGCGCCGGGGTCGGTGCGGATCACCTCGCCCTGCGAGTACGTCGGGCTCGACTCGGTCGTCTGCACCCACTTGAGCTTCATGTTCTCGAGTTCGGTCGACGCCTTGTCGATGGTCTGCCCGGAGAGGTTGGGCACCTTGCGGGACGAGTCCGGCATCGTCGTGCTGGGCGCCAGCCGAAGCACCCACGCGAGCACCGCGACGATGACGACCGCCATGATGGCGATGCCGGCCCAGATCCAGATGACCGGTGGACGACGCTGCGTGCGCGTCATCGTCTGGTCCTCGGCCAGCTGCCGGAAGGCCGCCTCCGGCCCGGAGACCGAGCTCGGCGGTGCACCGAAGAGGGTCTCGGCGAGCTCGTCCTCGTGCTTGCGCTTCGGGACGCGACCGGCGGCCGCCTCCTCGAGGTCGGCGCGGAACTCCGCGACGGTCTGGTAGCGCTCGAAGCGGTCCTTGGTGAGAGCCCGGGCGACCACGACGTCCATTGCGGGCGAGATCTTGGGGTTGACGGTGCTGGGCGCGACAGCGGTCTCGCTCACATGCTGGTAGGCGACCGCCACCGGGGTGTCTCCGCGGAAGGGCGGACGCCCGGTGAGCATCTCGAACAGCACGACGCCGGTGGAGTAGAGGTCGGTGCGGGCGTCGACGGACTCGCCCTTCGCCTGCTCGGGCGAGAAGTAGCTGGCGGTGCCGAGCACCGCGGTGGTCTGCGCGACCGTCGCCGATGAGTCGCTGATGGCCCGGGCGATGCCGAAGTCCATCACCTTCACCTGGCCGGTCTTGGTGATCATCACGTTGCCGGGCTTGATGTCGCGGTGCACGACGCCGGCGCGATGCGAGTACTCGAGAGCGGTGAGGATGCCCTCCGTGATGCGGACAGCCTCCGAGAGCTCGAGCGGGCCCTTCTTGATGAGGTCTTTCAGGAGGACGCCGTCGACGAACTCCATGACGATGAACGGAAGCTGCGCCTCGTGGCCGTTCGGCTCGCGAACGGTCTCCTCGCCGGCGTCGAAGACGCGCACGATCGTCGGGTGGGTCATGCGGGCTGCGGCCTGCGCCTCCTGCCGGAAGCGGGTACGGAACGCGGGGTCGGTCGCCAGGGAAGGCTTCAGCAGCTTGATCGCCACCGTACGGCCCAGGCGGGTGTCGGTGCCGCGGTGAACGTCCGACATACCGCCCCGGCCGATGAGTTCGCCGACCTGATATCGGCCTGCGAGCAGGCGGCTATCTGGGCTCAATGCGGACTCCTTCTGGGTGCTGACTCCGGTTAGTGTAGCGGGGCCCGGCTGGATATCCGCCCGAGGCTCCGGGCCGGGGTCACTTGTTGCCGGTGCCCCCGCCGCCCCCGGCGCCGCCGGCTCCCGGCGCCGGCGTCGAGGTCGAGGAGGTGACCTCGTACGGCAGCGCAGGCGACTGACCGGACTCCACGGACTCCCCGCAGAAGATGGTGTAAGTGAGCTGGTAGGTCCCGGCCGCGCTCGGCGACCACACCATCTTCGTGTCGTTCACCGGCGTCTGCGGCTGGCCGTTCACGTACAGCCGGCGCCCGATCAGGTTCTGCCCTGCGGGGCAGGTGGCCGAGCCGAAGTTCACCGTGATCTGCGAGTTCGGCGTGCCCTCTCCCGACGGTGGTGTCGCCGAGACGGTGTCGGTCGGCGTCGGGATCGGCGCGACGGGGCCGTAGACCTTCGCCGAGACGGTCGAGCCCTTCGGCACCGGGCCGGTCGGGTTGACCGAGTAGACCTTGTTCGCCTGGTCCTGGGTGGTCGCAGCGTTGCCCTGCGAGACGTCGGCGACCATCCCGAGCTGCTGGAGCTTGTCGCGCGCCTGGTCGGCGGTCAGGCCCAGGAAGTCGCTCTCCGTGATCTGGACGGTGTTGCTCGTCGGGGTCGGCTTCGGCGACGGCGTGGTCGGCTGGCTGCTGGACGTGACGACGGGGGACGACGTGGGCGCCGCCTTGGGCTGGGCGACCAGTGTGATGATCGTGCCGATCAGCACCAGCGCGAGCAGGGCGATCAGGGCGATCAGCGGCCAGGTCCACCGGCTGCGCTTCCGCTCCTCGACCGGCGCGGTCGTCTCCTCCTCGATGACCGGCGCGACGGCGGTGGCCGGCAGGACCGTCGTCGCCTGGGTCGGCGCCACCGGTCCCTGCATGAGCACGGTGGCGGCGTCCGTCGCTGCGGCGGCCCCGAGGATCGCCGGGACGGCCGCGGCGGCCGCATGCACGTCGCCGCGGCGCAGGGCCTGGGCGGCGCGTGCGAGGTGCGCGGCGGACGCGGGACGGTCGGCCGGGTTCTTCGCGATGCACGCGAAGACGAGGTTGCGGACCGGCTCCGCCACAGTGGCGGGGAGCTCCGGCGGAGCCTCGTTGATCTGCGCCATGGCGATCGCCACCTGCGACTCGCCGGTGAACGGCCGGCGCCCGGCCAGGCACTCGTAGGCCACGATGCCCAGCGAGTAGATGTCCGTCGTCGGGGAGGCCGGGTGACCGGACGCCTGCTCCGGCGAGAGGTACTGCACGGTTCCCATGACCTGACCGGTGGCGGTCAGCGGCACCTGGTCCGCGATGCGGGCGATGCCGAAGTCGGTGATCTTGACCCGGCCGTCCGGGGTGATCAGCAGGTTGCCGGGCTTGATGTCGCGGTGCACCAGGCCGGCCGCGTGCGCGGCGTGGAGGGCGGCGGCCGTCTGCGCGACGATGTCGAGAGTCCGGTCGGTGCTGAGGACGTGCTCCCGCTCCAGGATGCTCGACAGGGCCTCGCCGGGGACGAGCTCCATGACGAGGTAGGCGCTGCCCTCCTCCTCGCCGTAGTCGTAGACGTTGGCGATGCCCTCGTGGTTGACGAGAGCCGCGTGGCGGGCCTCCGCACGGAAGCGCTCGAGGAAGCCGGGATCGCCGAGGTACTCGTCCTTCAGGATCTTGATGGCGACGGTGCGACCGATGACGAGGTCCGTGGCCTGCCACACTTCGCCCATGCCGCCGATCGCGATCCGCGACTGCAGCTCGTAACGTCCCCCGAAGGTGAGCCCTGCTGTGGGTCTCATTTATTCAGCACCGCCTCTAGTACTTTCCTCGCGATCGGAGCGGCAAGAGAGTTCCCCGTGCCGTTCTGACCCTGTCCACCGCCATTTTCGACAACTACAGCCACAGCGAACTCGGGGTCGTTCGCCGGCGCGAAACCGGTGAACCACAGCGTGTAGGGATCGTTCTCCCCGTTCTGCGCAGTGCCCGTCTTACCGCCGACCTGGACCCCGTCTATTCTTGCATTGCTCGCCACGCCGTGATCGACGCCGTCCACCATCATCTGCTTGATGGTGTCCGCATTCTGCTGGCTCAGCGGGCGCGAGAACTCCTTCGGCTGGAAGCTCTCCTCGGTCTGCAGATCGGCCGACCGGATGGAGTCCACCAGGTTGGGCGTCATCAGCGTGCCGCCGTTGGCGATCGCCGCGGACACCATCGCCATCTGCAACGGGGTGGCGCGGTCGTCCATCTGCCCGAAGGACCCGAGCGCGCGCTCGGCCGGGTCCGGGTACAGCGGGTAGACGCTCTTCTCGACCGGGATGGGGATGCTGAGCGACTGGTTGAACCCGAACTTGTCCGCCTGATCTTTGATCACCTCGGGCTTCAGCTGCATGCCGAGCTCGGCGAAGGGGATGTTGCAGGAGAGGATCTGCGCGGTGGCGATCGAGACGGTGGCGCCGGGCCCGCAGGTGGTGAGCGAGTCGTTCTTGACGACGGTGCCCGAGCCGGGGAGGGGGAGGGACGCGGGGTTCGGGAGCTGGCTGTCCTTGGTGTACTGGCCGGTTCCGAACGCGGAGGCGCTCATCACCGGCTTGAAGGTGGACCCGGGCGGGTTGAGGTTGCCGCCGATCGTGCGGTTGATCAACGGTTCGCCGGGGGCTTCGAGGAGCTGCTTGTAGGCGGCGTCGACGGCGTTGCCGTCGTGGGAGGCCAGGATGTTCGGGTCGTAGGTGGGCTTCGAGACCATCGCGAGGATCTTGCCGGTCTTGGGCTGCAGGAGCACCACGGCCCCTTGCTTGTCGCCCAGCGCATCCCACGCCGCCTGCTGCGCCACCGGGTCGATCGTCGTCTCGACCGCCGCGCCCTGAGGGTTCTTGCCCGTCAGGATGGCGTTCACGCGGTCGAAGAACTGCGAGTTCGCCGAGCCGCTCAGCTTGGCGTTGAGCGCGCCCTCGAGACCCGTCGGCTCCCCGTTGATCGGGAAGAAGCCGGTGACGGCCGAGTAGAGCGGGCCGTTGCTGTAGACGCGCTGCCACTTGTAGACGTCGTTCGACGGCACGGACTGCGCGATCGGCTGCCCCTGCACGAGGATGGCGCCGCGCTGCGCGGAGTAGCTGTCGTTGAGCGCGCGGGTGTTGCGCGCATCCGTGTTCAGCGTGTCCGCCTGGAACACCTGCAGGATGGACGTCGAGACCAGCAGGGCCAGGAACATCCCGAGCACGATCGTGCTCACGCGCTTGATCTCACGGTTCATGTCAGCTCACCACCAGCCGGGGTTGATTGCGGACGGTGTCGGACAACCGCAGCAGCAGCGCCACGATGATCCAGTTGGCGACGAGGGACGAGCCGCCCGCGGCCAGGAACGGCGTGGTGAGGCCGGTCAGAGGGATGACGCGGGTCACGCCGCCGATGACGATGAAGCACTGCAGGGCGAGCGTGAACGAGAGACCGACGGCGAGCAGCTTGCCGAAGTCGTCCTGACCGGCGAAGCCGATGCGGAGCCCGCGTGCGACGAAGACGAGGTAGAGCGCGAACAGCGCGAAAAGGCCGGCGAGGCCCAGCTCTTCGCCCAGGCTCGCGATGATGTAGTCGCTCTGCGAGACCGGGGTGATCCAGGGCTGACCCTGTCCGAGACCGGTTCCGATGAGGCCGCCGTGGGCGAGCCCGAAGAGCCCCTGGACGAGCTGGAAGCTGCCGCCCTGCGCATCGTAGACGTTCTGCGAGAACGGGCTCAGCCAGTTGGCGAAGCGGTCGTGCACGTAAGGGAGCACTTGGCTGGCGACCACGGCGCCCCCCACGATCAGGAGCAGACCCAGGATGACCCAGCTGATGCGCGCGGTCGCCACGTACAGCATCACGAGGAAGAGACCGAAGATGAGCAGACCCGTTCCGAGGTCGCGCTGGAAGACGATGACGGCCATCGCCATCAGCCAGACGACGAGCAGCGGTCCGAGGTCGCGGGCGCGCGGGAAGCGGATGCCGAGGAACTTCTTTCCCACCGTCGAGAGGGAGTCGCGCGCCTGCACCAGGTAGCCGGCGAAGAACACCGCGAGGCAGATCTTCGCGATCTCGCCGGGCTGGAAGCTGAACGGCCCGATCCCGATCCACACCCGCGCGCCGTAGATCTCGCGCCCGATGCCGGGAAGCATCGGGAGGAGCAGCAGCACGAGCGCCGCGAAGCCGAAGAGATAGGTGTAGCGCTGCAGGATGCGGTGGTTGCGGATGAGCACCACCACCAGGATCGCGCAGACGATCGCGATGGCACTCCATACGATCTGCTTGACCCCGGCGCTGTCCCAGCCGGCATCCTTGTAGTGGATGTCGATGCGGTAGATCTCGGCGATCCCGATGCCGGTCAGGAGGGTCGCGATCGGCAGCAGGAACGGGTCCGCCTGGGGCGCCACGAACCGCAGCGCGATGTGCATGCCGAGCACCAGCGCGGAGAGCCCGGCGCCCAGGTAGACGAGCGTCAGGTCCACATGCCCCAGCGCGCCGAGCTGCACGAGGACGACCGCCGCCGCATTGATGGCGCACGCGATCAGGAGGAGGAACAGCTCGCGGTTGCGGAGCTTCGCCGGAAGGCGCAGCCGCTTCACCGGCCCGGTCGGGTTCCGGGGCGGTCGGGCCTGCTCGCGCGCGGCGGTCCTACTGTCTGCCGGCATCGCTCAGCTGCTCCACGATCGTCTGGGCCGCACGCAGGTCGTCGGCGTTGATGGTCTGCTCGACCTGCTGCTTGTCGTACACCGGCAGGTCGTCGATGTCGACGTCCGACTCCTGGTAGAGGTGCGAGAGGCTGATCGGTCCGATGCCCTGCTGCACGCCCTGGTAGATGGCGACCTTGCCGTCGGGAGCCGCTCCCACGTAGTAGCGGGACTGGGTCCACTGGTAGCCGAGCACGATGGCGAGCACGATCGCCACCACGAGCACGATCAGACCGATCATCCAGGTGAGGCGGCGGCGCCGGGCGCGGCGCGCATCCTCCTCGATCAGCTCGTCGAGGTAGTCCTCGGACTGCGGCTCGAAGTGCGTCGGCCCGGTGGCCGGGCGGATCGGGTGCAGGCGGAGGCCGGGCAGCCGCGCGGCGCGTGTGGTCGGCTTGGGCTCGACGCCGAACTGCAGCGGGGACGCGGCGGAGCCGACGGTGACGGGCTCCTTGACGACGTCGCCGCGCGCGGTGTCGCCGATGTCGAGCACGATCGCGGTGACGTTGTCCGGGGCTCCGGCGTCGAGGCTCTGCTTGAGCAGGCGCTCCGCCACCTGCTTGGGTCCGTCCTTCGACGAGAGGGCCGCCAGCATGTCGTCGTGCTTGACAACGCCGCTCAGACCGTCGGAGCAGATGAGCCAGCGGTCGCCCGGACGGGTGTCCAGCGTCCACGTGTCGATCTCGGGGGAGGCGTCCACATCCCCGAGCACCCGCATGAGCACCGAGCGGCGGGGGTGGACCATCGCCTCCTCCTCGGTGATGCGGCCGCTGTCGACGAGTCGCTGCACGAAGGTGTGGTCGGTGGAGACCTGCTTGAGCTCGCCGTCGCGGAACAGGTAGATGCGGGAGTCGCCGATGTGGGCGAAGGCGACCTGATCGCCGACGCGTACCATCGCGCTCACCGTGGTGCCCATCCCGGTCAGTTCCGGATGCTCGAAGACTGTCTCGGCGAGCAGCGAGTTGGCGGCGATCAGCGACGACTGCAGGGCGAACTCGGCTTCGCCAGGTGTCTCGTACTCGCGGTCGGCCTCCCGGATCCGGGTGACGGCGATCGCCGAGGCGACGTCGCCGCCGGCGTGACCGCCCATGCCGTCGGCGACCACGAACAGCTGGCGTCCGGCGTACCCGGAGTCCTGGTTGTTCGAGCGGATCTTCCCGACGTGGGAGATCGCCGCCGCCTTGTTCGCCGCCACGATTACCGCCGCAGCTCGAACGTGGTCGTACCGATCTTGATCGGCGTGTCGAGCGGGACCTGGGTCGGGACCGTCACGCGGCGGCCGTCGAGGAACGTGCCGTTCGTGGAGTCGAGATCCTGGATCATCCACTCGTCGTTCCAGAGGAGCAGGCGGGCGTGGTGGGTGGAGGTGTAGTCGTCGCGGATGACGAGGTTGGAGTCGCTGGAGCGACCGATCGTGATCGGGTCGCGGCCGAGCGGAAGCTCGGTGCCGGCCCGCGGACCCGAGGTGATGACCAGGCGGCGCGTGGTCTGCACGCTGGCGTTGGTGTGGCCGCCGGCGCGGTTGGCGCCGGACGGCAGGGTGGAGACCGGCGCGGCCCTCATGACCGGTTCGGTGGGACCGGCCGCGACCGGCGCGGGGGCTGGGGCAGCTGCGGGGGCGGCCGCCGGGAACGGGGACGCGGGCGTCGCGGCCGAACGGGACTCGGGCAGCTTGCGGACGCGCTGGCCGAACAGGTCGGTGCGCAGGGCGTAGACGATCCCGAACACGAACAGCCACAGCAGAAGGAGGAAGCCGAACCGCAGCACCAGCAGGGTCAGCTCACTGGGGTTCACGAAGGGCTCCAGAAGTTGCCGACATCGTGCCGCCGGGTCGCGTCGTCGACGCGGCCGCGCTGAACGGGAGCGGCCTGGGGGAGCACGCGGAAGACGATTCGTGTGCGGCCCAGCGTGATGACGGACTCCGGCTCGAGGATCGCCTTGCGGAGCGGCTCGCCGTCGAGCTTCGTTCCGTTGGTCGACCCGAGGTCCTCGACCTGCGCGCGGTGGCCGTCCCAGGTGATCATGACGTGGCGGCGCGAGATGCCGGTGTCGTTCACGGTGATGTCGGCGTCGGCGCCCCGGCCGATCACGGTGCGGGAGTGCGTGAGCGGGTGGTGCACCCCGTCGATGTCGAGCACCGGCGTCCAGGCGACGTCGCCCTTCACATTCTCGGACTCCACCTGCAGCATCCCCACCGACAGCTCGGCGTCCTGCTCCAGCTCGATCGAGATGCCGCCGGCGAACTGGTAGTGCTGGGCGGCCGCGTGCTTCTGCACGAAGTCGATCAGCTCGTCGGTGAGCGCGGCGCCCATCGAGCGCATCCGAGTGAAATCGGCGTCGGACATCCGCAGCACGAAGCGGTTGGGCGCGAGCGCGCGGTCGCGCGCGACGACCGCGGCCTTCGTGTCGAGTTCTTTGCGGAGAGCGCTGGTGAGCTCGACCGGCTGCAGCCCGGAGCGGAAGGTCTTCGCGAACGCGCCATTGACGGCGCGCTCGAGCCCCCGCTCGAAGTTGTCCAGAATGCCCACAGTCTCCCGCTTCCGGCTCGATGACTACATGCATGTTAGTCGGAACCCTGGGAAAGCCACTGGCTATCGGGTGAAGATCAGCCGACCGGAGGATGCCCGGATTCGTGAACGATCCGCGCGTCGTGTTAGAGTTCCTGGGTTCGCGCGAGTGGCGGAATTGGCAGACGCGCTGGCTTCAGGTGCCAGTGCCCGCAAGGGCGTGGGGGTTCAAGTCCCCCCTCGCGCACGAAGGGGTATTGATAGATCTCACCTGATCTATTGATAAAACCCTGACGAACGAATGAAGAAGGCCCCCGAGTTATCGGGGGCCTTCTTCATTTGTCGGGGCCGTCCGGCGGGCCTCCGCATCTGCGGCACTCCGAGCCTAGGCAGGTTGGGAAGCCCCGCAAGGTGAGGCCCCTATGGTGCCGGCGGTTCCGTCCACAGTGGAATGGTTGAGGCGTCGAAGAAAACGACTTCGAGAGCGACTCGACCGCGTCCGTCAAGGCGTCGGGTCACGAGCTGCTGTGCGGCTGTGATGAGTTGCCGGTTCGCGTCGGAGGCGGGATCCCCGTACACGGACACTGCTAGCCGGCTGACTTTCGACTGCGCGATCGCTTTCATGATGTGTTCGTCGTTGGGGCTCATCGACAAGCCGAAGACGACCATTCCGCCGCCGATTGTTGCGAGAGATCGCAATCCCTTGGATAGGTAGTCGCTGGTTTGGATGCGGCTCAGTTTCTCTTTGCTGGTGCCTTCCGCGACGATGAGCGGGAAGCGGTTCGCTTCGAGCTGTTGACGTATTTGGTCAATAAGTGCTTCGCCGGTGCGTACCCAGGTGAGTTTGCGAAGTTCGGCCTCTTCGGTGTCTCGGTAGAGGTGCAGCGCGCCGTGGAGGTAGTGGATCGTCTGTGTTTGCGGCGAGAGGTAGTTCCACACCACGTATTCGGCGTCGCGGTTCTCGGGTTGACGAAATCCGTCATCTGCTGTGCCGAACTGGCTGGGTGCAGCTTCGTCGTGCATCGTTGTCCAGTACAGCAGGAGGTCGTAGTTCGCCGAGTAGATGCGGGAGTAGCGGTCGATGAAGGCGCGGACTCGCCTGTATTGAGCATCGTTGATGTCCGTTGGGCGTTCCGGGTGGAGATCGGCGAGGGTCTTCGCTAGTCCGTCTTTTAGCGCCGCCGCCTCGCTACGGAGCTGGGCGATTTCGGTGGCGTGTGCCATCGGGTCGAGGACTTCCAGCGCGTATGCCGCGTCCAGCAGCTGACGGATGACGAGTTCGAAGTCGTATGTGTTGAGGGCGTCGAAGAACTTGCCGGCGATTGCACCGATGAACCCGGATTGTTGCGCGGTCTCACGCAAGGCCCTGTAGGAGAAGCGCGCGGGATCGTACGCGACGCTGAATCCGTTGCCGAGCAGAAGTGTGGGCGCTTTGCCGGGCAGTTGCTCGATCCAGGCGAACGCTTCCTCGTAACCGATCATGCGCGATACTCCCGGCGACGAGGTGCGCGGGCGTTGACGATTGCAGTGCTTAAGAAGGCAAAGTCCAGCATTTAGTCCTTGTGTCGGGGTTTGCTTCTCAGTCTGTCTGGTCAATGTTTGGCGCCGCGAGCCCGCGAGCGAGGGCCATGCGCGGAATGAGATGGAAACAATAAGAGGAAGGCCCCCGAGTGTTCGGGGGCCTTCCTCTCTTTTGCGTTGCGTTAGTTGGTGCCCTTCACTACGCGGGCGGTTTCCTCGCGTTCGGCGTCGGTCTTCTCGGGGAACCCATCCCAGGCGCCGACTCGCACCTCTTCTTTGGACTTGCGCGTCTGTTTGGCGACGTGTTTCGCGTCCAGGTGCTTGTCTCGGGCCGTCTCGTTCGCGTGTTGGAGTAGCGAGTCGCGGTACGACTGGATTCGTCGCAGGTTCTCGGTGGCGACCAGCATCGTGACGAGCAGGTACTGGGAGGTGTACCCGCGGAGACGGCGGACCGTTGCACCGTCGAGGGGGATGTTCGCTGACTTCAGCGCGCCGTTGATGCCCTCGATGGTGCTTCTGTCGGTTTGGTAGATGTCGCGCCATTCCTGGCTGCCGAAGTGGTACTTCTGCTGGAACTTCGCGCCGTGTTCGATGGGGAACTTCACGGAAGCTTTGTTGGTGCAGATGGGGCCCCGTTTGGTTTCGACTGGCGGGTTGGTGATGGGGACCAGAGGGCTGTACTGCTCCGTGGAGCAGGCGCCGGCGATGGGGCAGGTGGCGGTGGCTCCCGAGCCGCGTGCCGGGCACATCATGGTGATGCTGCCGTCCGCGTTGGGCTTTCCCTTGGGACGGAGGCGGAAGTCTCTGCGCTTCTGGATGCGCTTCTGCCAGACGTCCCAAGGGATGTTCTTCGCCCTGTAATCCTTTGTCGCGTTGATGAGGTTCTTCGGCATAGCCGGGCAGTAGAAGGCTCCTTCGACGCCGATGGCGCCCGCGTAGGAGTAGAGGTCGTTGTCGCCGAGCTGGTCGACTTTGTAGTCGGTGACCATGTCGTAGCCGAGCCGCCTCAGCGGCAGTTGGAAGTCCGCAGGACTGGCGCTGGCGGCGTAGCCGCGGTCCCCGGTGATGCGGCCTGCCGGGTGTCCGTTGGCGGCGATGAACTCGACCACGCTGCGTCCCGTTTGGATGAGCGCGCTGCCGGGTACGGTCATTCCAATGCCGAGGATGAGCTGGGGGAACGTCGTTTCACCATTCGGGTCATGCTTGGTCATCGCGCAGAGCGTGAGGTCCCATCCGAACACGGCCTTCTTCGCGAGCTTCATCTTCTCGACGCTGTCGTGTTTCGCGTTGCGCATGTACCACCCGGCGTCGTATTCAACAGCGAGGTGCTGCTTCAGAGGGTCGACCGTGCTCGGCTGGTAGGGAGCGCCTTTCTTCCCGTACGCCGGGACGACGGTCGCATCGATGGTGAGGTCGCCCTTCCATGCGGACCAGAACCGCGGCGGCAGCAGGCTCATGGTGGAGTGAAGAAGGGTGTTCGTCACCCAGTCAAGCCGCTCCTGCTTCGCCGCGCTGTTCTCTTTCACACGTTGGGCGAGGATGGCCTCGTATTCTTCCCGGGTCGGGAACTTGTTGCGACGGCCCGGCTTGGGGTCGATGGTTGCGACGAGGCGGTTGAGCGCGAAACGAATCGGGGCGTACCAGTCTTTCGCGAAGTCCCGTTTCCGAGTGGGAAGTCCGAGCAGGGTCAGACTGCGGTCGGAGAGCCGTTCGTGAACGGTGCGTGCGATGTCGACGACCTCGAGGCTCTCCTGTTCTGCTGCGGCGAGCAGGAGCAGCGTGAGCACTGTCTCGGTGGAGATGATGCGCGGTCGGCCGCCGGCGGATTTGTCGGCATTGTCTTCGGCGTTCCAAGCGTCGATTTGGTTCGGGATGCCGGAGGAGCGGATGAGGTCGCGGATGAAGGCGACTTTGTCGTCGACGATGATTCCGGTGCTGCCGACGATGGTGATGCTGGGAAGGTATTCCTTGACGATTGCCGCGGCACGGTTGCGGTCGGTGCGGATGGTCACGCGGCCACCTCCGAACGGAGGGCGGCACTGGCCGCTTCGGGACTCTGCGCCGTCATGTAGGGCAGGTAGCCTTCGAGGGGGCGAAGCGATGTGATTCCGAGCGCCGCGGTGAGCGTGTTCACCGGCACGCCCTTGTTCAGCTGCTCAACAATCCAGGTTGCGCGGAGCCTTCCGGCGACGGGATACGGTTCGTTGCGTGCTGACCCCCGAATCATTGCGTGGAGCCAGCCGGAGGGGGTTCTTTCCCCTGGACGCCACCCGCTTGGGATGGTCCACAGGTACTCGCTGGTGATGTTCGCCAGCAAGGATGCGAGGTCGTCTTCGAACCGTGCGGAGCAGGTGACTGTCCGACCCGCGACGTGGACGACGAGGGCTCCGTTCAGGCTGCTGACATCGGTGTGCTTGACGCTCAGCAGTTCGTCTGCGGAGAGACCGCATCCGGCGGCGAGGGTCAGGAACACGGTCCAGTTGTGTCGGCGGGATGCGCTGGACCGGGTGGTCCCCATCGACCGGAATAGTGCCATCTCGGCCGCGGTGTACGGGGACATTACGGAGGGGCGCTTACGGGGCCGGCTGCGAACACGCTCTCGGTCGATGACGCCGAGCTCTGCACCTACCCGCATGAGCATCAGTCGCGCGTCGGACACTGCCGATGCAGAACCCTTGTGGCTGCCGCTGGCGATGTACTGCTCGATGTTGTGACCGCTGAACACCGTCTCGCGTTCGAGCTCTAGGGCACCAACGGACTCTGACCAGATGGCGAGACGTGCGACGACCGACATGACCAGTTCGGCTTCACGCCCATGATTCGGCGCGAAGTCAGTGACAGCAGACCGGGTGAAATCTCCGACCCGGCGCCAGAGCTCTCTGGACATTCGTGGAGTGAAGTTCGCAATAGTGCGGCGAATCCGTTCGTCGTGTTGGTTATTAAATAGCTCGGCACCGTCAAGGTCAAGAGGCTTTGAAGCGGCACCGTCGGGAATGTAGTACGCCCGGTCTGCGGTGGTCAGCTTCGTGGTGGACGGGGTGCTGTGGAGAAGGTTGTCTTCGTTCATGTTGGGTCTATGAGCGACCGAAAAGCGTTGCCGGCCATTTTGGGGCCTACAGCGCGCGAGGGCGGGCCTACAGCCCTAGAAGGTAAGCTGAAGGGGTGCCGGACCCGCGCTATGTGCCACGCAATTACCTTGTCCCACCTGATGCGTTCGGGCGCGACGGTGACGAACCGGTGCGCCTCGTCGGCGTGGCACCGGGTCGTGAGGAAGCAGAGCGGTTCGCCGCGCACTTCCAACATGTGGTTGCGGAGCATGTTCGGACTGGCTTACGACGGCACCGCGTGACCCGGAAACAGCTTGCGTCGGATTCCGGCATCAGCTACGACCGGCTCTCCCGTCTTCTCAACGGCACCATCGTGATGCGACTAGATGACCTCGGGCGTCTCGTTTACGCCTCTCGGCACTTGCGCGAGATGATGGATCAGATGTACATGGCACCCTCGGCGAAGGAAACGGCGGCGCCAGCGGGTCCTCAGGCGCGAGCGCGGCGTGAGATGCGCTAACAGCGCAACATATACGCTAATGCGGTGCCCGATCCGCGTTACCGTCCCCGCGACTATCTGATTTACCCGAAGACTTTCGGGCTCGTTGACACGCCAGAGCTGGTGCCGACCATCGGAATCGACGAGCGTGCGCGTGCGCGTGCGTCTCTCATGCAGGCGAGACGCGCGAGCAGGATTCGTCGACAGATGGCTGAACACGGAGTTACTCAGCGCCTCGTCGCGGAAGCAACAGGCTTGCGGACGGCGAAGGTGTCGCGGATGCTGAACGGCGCGACCATCATGACCGCCGAAGATAGCGCCCGATTCCTCATCTATTTCGAGGACAGGCATGCCGCGCCCGACGTTCCAGACGAGTTCGCCTAAACCGGCTCTCGCAGCAAGGATCTGGCCGCCGACGCGGGCAGCGGGTCCACGAAGCGAAGGTAGCGGCCAAGGGATCCGAGCGAGTCGACGCCTGCCGCAGCCAGTAGAGGCGCCAACGGCGTGCGCGCGTTGAGGTGTGTGAGCAGCCAGGTCGTCCGCATCCGCTGGACCTGCGGTCGCACCACTGTCGCCTGAGAGCGATTGACGAAGTTCGAGACAAGATTCGGGTAGAACGCTGTGTGGTTCTCGCGGAACACCCATCGGTCCGACTCGAGTTGTTCCGTCCGCGCCACCAATTCCTGCTCCCACTCCCTGAGTACGGGTACCTGCCGGGCTCGTTCACCGGACACGTGAACCATGACGCCGTTTGCGTCGACCTCGATGTCCCGCACCCGCAGATGCCCGATTTCTATCGTGCTGAGGCCGGCGCCAAAGCCGAGGGCTATCAGTGTGCGCGCGTTCGCCCGCCTTGCGGGCGTACTCTGCCACTCCGCCCAGCCGCGCATCGAGACGACCTCCTTCGGCTTATAGGGTCGCGTCGGATCGGAAGCGGGCAGAGGCGGCATCTTCCTTTGAGCGAGGCTGGGAAGCATCACCTCGGACATGCGCAGCAACTGCGAACGGAGGTTGCCTCGTCCGGCCGGCTTATATTCGCTCGCCCCGGAGGCGATGTAATGGGCGATCACGTCGGGGCGGAAGACAATCTCCGTCTCCAGATCGAACCCTGCTGTCTCCCACGCCCAGACGCACAGCTTTGTCGCGGCGATGTTCAATTCGCCCTCGGAATAAGCGGTACGGCCAACACACGCGTTTACGCGATCGCGTACGAAGTCGCGTACCTCCGACCAGACGGGATCATCGATGACCGGTCTGAACTCGCTCATTGTCTATTAATAGTGCGCTTCGTGACCGGCGCACCAGGGCGACCTCCGCGGAGGTTAGGTGCACGATCCCGCTATCGGCCCCGCGCGCAGCCAGCGCCCTTGCGCTTTCGCAGCGATATACCAACGCTCCGTATAGTATTGGATCGCATGACGCCGTATCAACGACCACAGTCGTGGCCCTTCTGGGACCGCGCCCCGGCACGCAAGAAGGCATCCGCGTAGCTCCGCGTTCGTTTTGTAAGTTCGGTCTTACTCACCACGATCAAGTGAGGTCTCGAAGTCGTATCTGAGCCGGTGGCGGACGGTTTCCCCTGGCTGCAGCATGAGCAGCGCGCCCCGACTGGATGCATCCGCCGCGCCCGACATGACAGGACTGTTCGCCGGTTCAACGCCGAGGACGTACTGCGACGTGCGCATCACCTTCCATGAATGCAGGTAGGGCAACGTGCTGGTGTCCGCAGAAATCGTCAGCGCGAGCCGGGTTTCAGGGTTCTCGATACGCGTGGACGCCCATTGGTCGGCAGGCATGCGGTGCAGGTAGACCAAACTGCCGGCATCAGGGTCCGGTTCCGTGACGGCAGACCAGTCATCTCCGGTGGACATCGCTTCCGCGTTCTCCGGTTCGACTGAGATCGCGTCGTTCGACAGAATGCTTCGCGGACCGAGGACCGGCCACCCCACGTTCGCGTGGTACAGCACCATGTGCGGTTGTTCGCGGTCGGAGCGGTTGGTGACGTCGTCGACAACGCTGACTGAACGTGATCCGATGCGGGTTTCGATTCGCCGCCGCACGACGATGTACTCGCCGTGGACCGCGGCTTGAACTATTTCCGCATCCACCGTGAGGGACTCGTCACTTGCCACCGCGCGGGTGACTCGGGCGGGCTGCGTCCCGAAGCGGCCGTGCTGCGGGTGCGGTTCACCGTCAACGCCATTGCTCGGATCGCCGAAGGTATCCATCCCACAGGTTGCGAGGAGTCCACCGCCGAAGGTGCGCAGCCACCCGTGCCCGAAATGTTCAGCGAGACCAGGAGCGGCGAATCCGACCGGCGACGCCCACGCGAACGGGATGCCATCGACCGTTGCATGGCCGATATCCAAAGCTCTGTCGGGGTGAAGCTCGAGCTCCAATCCTCCGCCATTGACCAGACGCATGACCCTCGCACCTCGCTCGGGGCCCTGTTCGGCCGTGAACTCGTCAATTCGTGCCGGGGCACGATGGGTTCCGAACAGATGAGAACGCGCGCGGACGAGGTCGTGCACATTGGATTTGGTCATTTTGGGGATTCCTTAGCGGCGGGTCGGCACCGAATCGCGTTCGACGAGGTCAGCGGAGAATCGCTGCACCGTAGCGGTCGGCTCAAGGTCAGAGGGGCCAGCAAGCTGCTGAAGCAACCTGTCGACCGCGGTGCGGGTCATTGCTTCAAGCGGCTGACGAATCGACGTGACAGCGGGCTGCACCCAATTCATCCACGGCAGGTCGTCGAACGCGATCAACGCTATGTCGTCCGGAACTGAGACGTGATTGCGAGTGAACGCGTCCATGCACGCTTCGAGGACGATGTTGTTGCCGGCGATGATCGCCGTCGCTGAGGTTTCGAGCGCGGCGACGACGGTGTCGACGGACGGCTCGTGCATGAACGATGTCGCCTCGATCACGGTCAACTTCATATCGGTCAGTGCCGCCGCGGCAGCGCGGGCGCCGTCAGCGCGCTCATGCCCGGTCGTCAAACTCAAGGGACCACTAATCATCGTGACTTCTCGATGTCCGCGCTGATACAGGTGGTTGATTGCGAGCTCGGCGGCTTCAGCGTTTGCCAGCAGCACGCTGGGGCACTCGACCCCCGGTACAGCTCGATCGAGCTGAACAATCGGTAAGCCGCGCGCTCGCAACTGATGCAGCGCCTCGCCATTGTGTGGAGTCGGCGTGATCAGGAGCGCGTCCGCGCGGACCTGTCCGACGCCCACAAGCAAGTCGCGTTCCTGTTCCACGTCTTCGTCGCTGCTGGAGATCATCAACCGATATCCGGCTTCGGCCAACGCCTTCTCGGCGGTCTTTGCGATCGTCGCGAAAAACGCGTTCTCGATGTCGGAAACGATGAGCGCGATGACGTGACTGCGGTTGCTGCGCAGGCTACGCGCGACTTCATTCGGAACGTAGCCAAGCTCGGCTGCAGCTGCGAGGACGGCGGCGCGGGAAGCCTCCGCCACGGACGCTTTTCCCGCGAACACGCGGGATGCGGTCATTGGAGAGACTCCGGCGCGGCGGGCCACTTCATGCAATGTCACCACGGTCTCCTCCTTTGACACTCCGACGGTTTCGCACTATGGTAGCGCTACCTAGAGCAAAGGTAACGCTACCTCAAACGCGAAAAGGCTCTGATTCCACAACAACGACGTTCAGGAGACGACAATGACCACCAATAGAACCGTTGCGGCCCGCCAAAACACATCCGCGCCGTCCCATCACCGAGGCATCGTGATTTGGGCGTCGATCATTGCAGGGTTGGGAGGGCTGCTATTCGGCTACGACACCGGGATAGTGTCGGCAGCGCTGCTTTATGTGACGCCCGAACTCCATCTCAACCAGTTCGGGCAGCAAGCTTTCGTCGCCGTCCTCCTCGCCGGAGCAGTCGTCGGCGTCATTGTCAGTGGCCCCCTGGTCGACCGGATTGGCCGTAAACGCACGCTGATTGCGTTGGCTGTCCTTTACATCGTCGGTGCGCTCGGTAGCTCGCTAATCGATTCGCTCCCACTGATCTATGTTGCTCGTTTCCTGCTGGGGCTTTCGGTTGGTTCCTCCTCGCTAGTCGTGCCGATGTACATCGCCGAAATTGCGCCAGCGAAAGTCCGCGGTCGCCTGGTGTCGTTCAACCAGCTGTTCGTCGCGTTCGGGATCTTCGTTTCGTACCTCGTCGGCTACGCGTTCGCAGCGATCCACGGTTGGCGGTGGATGATCGGCCTTGCCGCGGTACCTGCTGTCATCATGCTGATCGGCCTGATCCCGTTGCCTGAGAGCCCGCGCTGGCTGGCGACAACCGGCCGCAGGGCGGACGCACGAGCTGTACTCAACCGAATCCGGCCGGACGAGCAGACAGTGTCAAAGGAACTCGCGTCGATCGAGGAGGCCGTCGGTCGCGAACGCGCCGTCTCCTTCAAGACTCTGTTCGCCTCCCGCGGCGTCCGCCGGGGAATTGTGATCGGCGTGGTCGTTGCAGCCACCAATCAGCTCTCGGGTGTCAACGCCATCCTTTACTACGCACCGACGATGCTGAAGAACGCGGGATTCGGCGACTCGTCGGCGATTCTGTCGTCGGTTGGAATCGGCGGCGCGTTCCTGGTGTTCACGTTGCTCGGGCTGCTGCTGGTGGATTTCCTCGGGCGACGGCCGCTGCTGATCGGCGGGACTCTGATTGTCGCTGCGGCTCTGGTCGGTATCGGAGTGCTGTACCTTTTCCCGCAATCAACCCTCGTCGGCCAACTGCTTGTCCTCGGCCTAGTCGTCTACGAAGGCGTGTTCGCCGCAAGCCTGGGCATCGCGATCTGGTTGGTCAACAGCGAGATCTTTCCCAGCCATGTGCGAGGCAAAGCATCCTCATTCGGAACGGTCACTCACTGGAGCCTTGACCTGATCATCTCTCTCGTGGTCTTGTCGGTCATCTCGACTTTCAGCGCGACGACCTTGTTCTGGGCATTCGCCGTCTTCGCCGTAGCTGGCGCGATCGTCCTTTGGCGGATCCTGCCAGAAACCAAGGCTCGGACGCTTGAAGACATCGAGGTCGAGTTGGAGACCGGCTCGATGCATTCCGTTCGCGACCACCACTGATAGAAGAGAGAGCCCTTATGGAACCAATCCTGCTCGGCCCGAACCAGCCGGCTGATCGTCCCTACCGAGGAGGCGCCGGAATCCTTGCGCTTCGTGGATCAGGTTCACGCAGCGACCATGTCCCTGAGGACTTCGTCGCCTCCGTGACCACGACCTACGGCAGCGACACCGTCGGGCTCACCACGTTGGATGACGGCACCACATTGAAGCAGGCGATCGCACAGGATCCCGTGAGCTATCTTGGGCGAGAACACGTAGAGCGATTCGGGGTCGATACTGGGTTGCTCGTCAAGATCCTCAGCACAGGCGAGCGGCTATTTAATCACGTGCATCCCGACGCGGCGTTCGCGGCCGCCCATTTGGACTCGCCGCGCGGCAAGACCGAGGCATGGCTGATCACGGACACCGGGGAGTCCGAAGGCAAGGTGTGGCTGGGATTTCGCGAAGACGTGGACCGGGAGACGCTGCGACGTTGGGTGCGCGAGCAGAATTCGCAGGCGCTTCTCGACGGCCTCAACGAATTGACCGTGACTGCCGGGGACTGGTTGTACGTCCCGGCAGGCACTCCGCATTCGATCGGCCCCGATATAACCCTCGTGGAGCTTCAGGAGCCCACGGATCTGTCGATCATTCTGGAGTTCGCACCGTACCCCGCATTGGACGAGGCGGATGCGTTCCTCGGTCTTGAACCGGAGACCGCTCTGGACGCCGTGAACCTGCGCGGATTCACCGGCGAGCGATTGGAAGCTGCCCACGGTCGCGCGCCGGAAGGCGCACGAGTGCGCCTGCTCCCTCCCGAAGCGGATTCGTACTTCCATGCCGAGTTGCTGCACCCGCTCGACCCGCTGGCGCTGGAGGCGGCTTTCGCGGTGCTCATTACGCTCGACGGGCACGGGGAGCTCGCGTGGGACGGTGACAACGAGGGATCACGGTCGCTGTCACGAGGCGAGGTACTCCTTGTACCGCATTCGGCCGGAACGACAACAGTCAGCGGGGACGTGCGCGTCATTCGTTGCACTCCCGCTGGCTGAAACCCACAACGAGTGCGGAGCTCATGCTGGCCGGATCAGAGCTTCCATGATGCGAGCTCAAGGATGAAAGCATGCGTTGCCGTGACTGGTCGCAGCTGAACCCGTCGTCGAGACGTTACGCGGTGGGCTGCGCTCTACCTGCCCGTATGCCGTCTCACCCACAGGCCAGTCTCCAGCTCTTGCCGCGGTTGGAGAGAATCCGGCATCCGCCTGATCATTCGCGATCCTTCCTAGCGCAGTCAGGAAGCCATCGCGATAACAGGCACTGAAAGAAGAAGGCCCCAACCGCGACGGTCGGGGCCTTCTCTTGTGCCAGTCGGGTTTATCTAGCCACGTTCTCGAGCACAGCGCGCGAACGAATTGCTCCGGAAGCGAGCTTCTCGAGCACGTGAGTTGCGTTCTCCAGCGGGAATCTGTCGACGATCGTGCGGATCTTGCCCTCGGCTGCCAGTTGCAGAATCGCGCGCATCTGCTCACGATTTCCCAGGATTGAGCCCTTGATCGTTTGCGCCTTATTGAACGGGAAGCCTTCGACGCTCACCGGGACGGCGCTGACGAAGGTCCCTCCCCATTTCAAGGTCTGAAGCGCCTGTTGCGTGACGCTATCTGAGGGCGCGAACGTGAGAACCGCGTCCGCGGATTCAGCGATGGCCGCGAGTGCAGCAGCATCCGTGGAGTCGACCGCCTCGTGAGCGCCGAGCTCCAACGCGACGTCGAGATGTTCGCGGTTTCGTCCTACGGCGACCACCCGGGCGCCGGTGAGTGCCGCAAACTGGACGGCCATATGGCCCACCCCACCCAAACCGAACACCGCGATGGTCATTCCGGGGACAATATCGATCTTGTCGACAGCTCCGTAGGCGGTGATCCCCGGGCAGAAAAGCGGTGCGATCTCAGCCAGGTCCAGTCCGTCAGGAACGTGGTACGTGTGCGCGGCGTTGGAGAGCATGAACTGCGCGTATCCTCCGTCGACGTGCTCACCTGTGATCCGACGCTCGTGGCAAAGCTGTTCACGACCGGTCGTGCAGTACTCGCACTTCTCACACGTCCACCAGAGAGGTGTGACCCCGACCGCGTCGCCCACGGCGTAGCCGGCAACGCCATCACCGATGGCGGCTACATGGCCGGTCACTTCGTGCCCGGGGATGATCGGGCTGATGGCGGGCACCCCACCGTCGACCCAATCGCCTTCGATCATGTGGAGATTCGACCGGCACACTCCGCACCCGGCCACCTCGATCAGCAACTGACCTGGCCCAGGTTCGGGGCGCGTGATCTCACGCCAGTGCAGCGGGTGGGACCCAATCGGTCCCGGGATGTCCAACTGTTGCGCATACATGGAAGCCATGTGTTCCACGGTAGAAAACTGCCGCGTCCTCGTCCAACAGCGGATTCTTATGCCCGTTAGAAGACAATCCGTTGGCTGCGTTTATGTCGGGAGCCGAGCACTTGCAGTGCTAAACCCTATCGAGTTCCATCCGGGCAGCCGTAACTTCCTCGTCCGAAAGCAGCATGGATGCAAACGCTTGGGCAGCACGAGTGGCATTCTCGGAAACGGCAAGGTAGATCTCCCACCCCAGCTCTTCTTCGAGGGTGATCACTCTCAGCTCCGACGCCTCGGGCTTGGCGGCGATCGACAGCGGGACGACCGCAATGCCAAAGCCGCTCGCC
The DNA here is from genome assembly GCF_056754895.1 of Leifsonia sp. KNZ13-11D. Lineage (NCBI taxonomy): Bacteria > Bacillati > Actinomycetota > Actinomycetes > Micrococcales > Microbacteriaceae > Leifsonia > Leifsonia sp. KNZ13-11D. The sequence continues at coordinate 3,890,276 of NZ_JBPGWU010000001.1, read as the reverse complement.
ACGAGAGAAAGCAGCAAGTGCACGTCCCCGACAGCGGTGTTTGTGCGACGTTCGATGCCCACGCGACGGAACGCATAATCAAGCTCTCTGCGCGCCGGCCAACTAGGCTGAAAATCGACGAAGCGTTCCTGTTGAAAGGCTGCCAGGCCCACGCGAGTATCGCTTAACTGGTGATTCCGGGGGACGACCGCAACAAAAGGTTCGCTTCGCAACCGGACGAATCTCGTCCCGGCAATCGAATTGGCGGGTACGGCTTGGAACTGCCCGCGAGCGACGAGAGCCAGGTCCAAATCGCTCGAACTTACGGATTCCACGAGCTGGTCTGATGGCGCTTGTACAAAGGTGAGTTCGTAGTTCGGCTCTTTCACGTTGAACGTCGTGATCAGGTCGACCAGATCGACCAAATCCCCAAGGCACTGTTCGGAACCAACTGCCACCGAGGGCGAAGCAAATTCGCCGCTAAGTACGAGGAGTTCCCGCTGGGCCGCGCGTGCATCGGCCAACATACGATGCGCACGCGGCAGGAACGCGCGCCCTGCCGAAGTAAGCGTGGCACCGCTGGATGTTCGGGCGAACAACGGTACGCCGAGTTCTCGTTCAAGTGCGCGGACGGACGACGAAAGACCCGACTGACTGACGTATGTCCGTTCTGCGGCACGCGTGAAATTCTGCGTCTCCGCGACCGCAGCGAAGAATTCCAGCTGTCGCACATCCATGCTGCTTCTCCCAGACTAGACGCGCTTACGAGCGCGGGCTGGCTTTTGCCAGATCATATCGGCCCTTCATGCAGGGGATTCGGGGACGCCCAAGTCGCTGGTGTGCGAAACCCTAGCGGCGCCCTCATCTCCCTCGGCCTCACGTTCTTCTTGACAGCGCTGGCGTGAAGGGACGACTATTGTCACAATTCGGACCGAAATCGTCCAAAACACGTTCCGGACCGGCTAAGCCCTGCAAACACATCATGGAGAGGAAAGGCAGTGAGCGAACAAGCGACAACGGCGTCCGCGCTTCCCGGCGGCGTCACAGCGAGCCCGACAGCTCGTCTGGATCGGATACCCACTGGCGGTATTCATATACTCTGGGTGATCGTTCTCGGCCTGGCCTACGTGGTCGAGTCGTTCGACAATGCGGTGTTCGCCTACGCCGCTCCCACCGTGATGGCCGAGTGGCATCTGGAACTGGCTCAAGTCGGTCTGGTTACCTCCGCGGTGTTCTTTGGCATGCTGATCGGCGCCCTTCTGGGCGGGCGGCTGGCTGACGCTTTTGGGCGAAAGCCCGTGCTCATCGCCGCGTCGGTCTTCTATTCGCTCACGTCCTTGCTTTCAGCATTGGCGCCGAACTTTGAGACCTTGTTCGTCAGCCGCATCCTCACGGGCGTCGGTGTGCAAGCAGCGACGGGTGTCGTCATCGTCTACCTGAGCGAGATGTTCCCCCGCGCCACACGAGGTCGATTCTTCTCGATCGTTGTTTTCGTGGGCGCGTTGTCGAGCCCCATCACGGCCAGCCTCTCGCGGCTGATCGTGCCGGCGGGGGTCGGCGCATGGCGATGGATGTTCGTCCTGGGCGCCGTCGGTATCGTTATCGCGATTGCGGTCGCGATTGGACTACCTGAGACCGTCCGGTGGCTCAGCACGCACGGCAAGGTGCAGAAGGCATCGAAGATCGTTGACGGTTTGGAGTCGGCATTCCTGCGGCGTGGACCTCTCCCGCCGATCGAGGAAGAGGTTGTTGTCGATGAGCACCGCGGATCGTTCAGGGACCTTTTCAAGCCTCTTTATGTTCGACGCCTTATCGTCATCGGGGTCTCCTTCTTCCTCCTGGTGTTTGGACTTTACGGGTTCGAGTCATGGGTGTCGACGATCCTGGTTGAGCGGGGACTGAGCCAGGCAGACGCCCTCGGCGTCCTCAGTGTCGCGACGTGGGGCACCCTACTCGGACCCATCGTCTTGATGATTGTCGCCGATCGCATCGAACGACGGACGGCGATCCTGGTCGCGGGAGTGTTGGGCGCTATCGGTGTCGCTGTTTTCGTCGCGTCGACGTCGCCGGTGGTAACTGTGGTCGCAACCTTCGTCGTGTACGCCGCGTTGTGCGCCGCCACAACGACGTTCTACACATACATGGGCGAGGCATTCCCCACTTCGGTTCGTGGCGTCGCCTCTGGCACGGTGAACGCGATGGGACGCGTCGCCGGCGTGCTTCAAGGAATTCTCGTGTCCCTCATGCTCCAGGGTCTGGGCGCGCCTATCACCCTCTCGGTTGTGGCGGCCGTGCTTGTTCTGATGGGTGTTCTGGCGCTGTTTGGGCCGAAGACGACAGGCCGATCACTGGAGTCCATCTCACACGAATAGGTCGACCACAAACCGCGGTCTCAGCAACCACTGCAAACACCGATGGAGCCCGGCTCAGCGCAGCTGATGCCGGGCTTCGTTGGCATCGCATTGCAATCCGCTACAAGCGCCAAAAGGAACGGCCGCGACGATGATCGGGCCTTTCTCCTAATGGCGCGTGAGCCTTCCCGCCGCCTCCGAGCCAATCGCTCGGTGGAATGGTCGGAGGCGGCCCTAATGCGCGCCGTCAATCACTATCTTGACCAGCCGTTCGATGTCGTCCCGGGTAAACCGCGGAGGGGCATCCTCGATCAGTACCATGCGCGCGAAGACAAAGCTCAACAACATGTTCGCGATCGCGTTGGGGGCTGAGCGAACATTGATCTCACCGCGCGCACGGCCGCGGTCGACCACGGCTGTCAAGAGCTCCACGCGGGGCCGCGTGATATCGGCTCGGACTGCCTCATGAACCTCGGGCACTAGCTCCTTTTCAAGCAGGATCCGAGCACCCGCTTTGCCTCGAGACCCTTCCATCTGGTTGCTGAACTGTGTGAGCACCTGCACAAGATCAGCTTCCAGGGACCCGGTTTCGGGTTTGTCCAAGGCTGGAGTAGTTGCACGGAAGGCGTCCGAGAGCAGCTCCTGCGGATCGCGCCAACGTGAGTAGAGCGCGGCTTTCCCGACGCGGGCTCGGCGCGCGATCACTCCGAAGTTGAACCCGCTCCAACCAAGCTCGGCATAACACTCGATCGATGCTGCCAGCACTCGATCGCGCAGGTCGGGGTCCGGTGGACGACCCACTCGAGATGGCGCAGATGAGACCATCCACTCATTCTTGCGCACAACGTCGACCGCACGTCGTTGACTTCCGATCGTCTCCGCCGTAGATTATAGACCGAAATGGTCTGAAACAGTCGCCGGTTTGCGCGACTCGGCCTTCGCTGCAAAGGAGCACAATGGTTACCCTGCGTTCGGCTGTCAATTCTCATCATCCACTCGTCCTCGCAAGCGTTTACGATGGCATCTCGGCAAGAGTCGCAACCGCGTACGAGTTCGATGCGCTGTACGTGGGAAGCTACGCAACCGGCGCAACCTTGTACGGCCTGCCTGACCTCGGATACATCGGCCTGGAGGATCTGGCTGGCGTTGTTCGCCGCGTCGCCGCAATAGCGTCTGCTCCGATTCTGGTCGACGGCGAAGGCGGTTTCGGGAACCCGCTTCAGGTGGCGCGGACGACTAGGACCTTGGAGCAGGCAGGCGCATCCGGCATTCACATTGAAGACCATGTATTCGGCAAGCACCTGCACCCCAGGCCCGAGGTGATGCCGGTTGAACAGGCGGTAGCGAAGATCTCAGCCAGTTTGGATGCCCGCTCGTCGTCAGAGTTCATGGTCATCGGCCGAACCGACTGTTTCGGGCGGCTCGGCGCGGAGGAGGCGATCTCACGGGCGTACGCGTTCCAAGAAGCGGGTGCGGACGGTGTATTCATCGCAGCCGAGAAAGTCGGAGAAGCTGAATGGTCGGCGTTGCGACAGGCCGTGCACGTGCCCATCTTCACCACTGACAAACCCGGAATGACAGCGGCGACAATGGCCGCCGCCGGCGTCGACGCTGTCATCTATAACGCTATTTCGCATTTCGCTGCGCAGCGGGCCATCGACCAGGCGCTCGGCGAGCTCGCTCGGACTGGATCCACAACTGAGATCGAGGACCGACTTCCCACGCTCGCGGAGTTCGACGCCTTTCTGGGAATCGAGGACGCCCGATCCCAAGCGCGTTCCTGGGGTTTGATGGAGGAGTCGCAGCGATGAGAACGACACTTGTCGGCGCCACGGTTATAACAGGCCGCGATGGAGTCGTCGCCCCAGGGATGGACATCGTCATCGACGATGGGCTGATCGTCGACGTGCGGGACGGCCACACTCAACGATCGGCGGCCGACGGGACCATCGTCGACTTGACCGGCAAGTTTGTGATGCCGGCGCTGATCAGCGCCCACGGCCATCTTGGATACTTGCGGGGTGCCACCACGTCGGCTGCCAACTTCTCGGAAGCCAACGTCCTGGACGCGTTGCGACGCTTTGCCTACTGCGGCGTGTCCGTCGTCCACTCACTGGGGACAGACAGAGCCGGTGCGGAGATTTCTTTGCGAGATCGTCAGCGCCGCGGCGAATTGGATGCGGCGCTTCCGCTGATCCTGAGCGCTGGGACAGGCATCGTTGCGCCCACCCCTGGCGAACGCAACGGCGGTCCGTTCTTCGCGACCGACGTCCTTCAGGAGGTCTCAACTCCCGAACAGGCACGACACGCGGTCCGCCAGATTGCGCAGACGCACCCGGACAGCATCAAAATCTGGATTGACGACCGCAACGGCACTAAAGCCAAACTGCCACCGAATGTCTACGCTGCCGCGGTTGAAGAAGCCGCCGCGAACAATTTGCGAACGGTCGCTCACGTGTACCAGTTGGAAGATGCGAAAGGGGCCATTCGTGCCGGGGTCAGCGCATTAGCCCACCTGGTTCGCGCACCTGGGCCGGACGACGAGCTCATCATGCTTTCGCGCGAGCAGGGTGTCTACGCCTTCACGTCGGTGTCGATTCAAGCCTCCATGTCAAACGTCGATTGGCTCGATGATCCTTTCCTTGCCGAGACCGTCGGTCCCGAAACGCGCACTGCAATGCATGAGGTAATCCTCGGCATGCGTGAGCGAGCTCCCGTCGGGAGCGCAGAAGTATTCACGCAACGCTCAATCGATGTCGTCCGCGAGAGCCTGCGACGGAATGTCGAGGGCGGTGTGCCGGTGGTGATGTCAGCCGACACGGGCGTGATCACTCGGTTCTTCGGGTTCGCGGAGCACCATGAAATGGAGGTGATGGTCGCTTCGGGGATGTCCCCTATCGATGTGATCGCGTCGGCGACATCTGTTCCGGCGGCGTTATTGGGCCTCGGCGACCGCGGAGTTGTCGAGGTCGGCCGGCGCGCGGACCTGCTCGTGCTGTCAGCGGACCCGCTTTCTGACATCCGCAACACTCGCAAGATCGAGGACGTCTACTTTGCGGGGAAGGCGCTTGACCGAGCAGCGTTGCAGGCGTCGCTCGACTACTGAGGGACCGCCCGGTTAGCGCGGACTCAGTCCTTGGAAGACCGTCTCAATGATCCGGTTTGCCTGCGCTGCTCCCTCATCGTTGGGTGCCACCCGCCAGAGGAAGCTCATCAACATGATGATGTCCGCTGCGTGATGACCTGGGGAGATCGACCCTTCCTTTTCGCAACGGTCGAGGAGTTTCTGCACCGCCGCGCTCGTCGGTTCCCAAGAAGCGTCAATGACCTCCTGCGCTGCCGCGCTATGAAGGGCTTCGCCAAGACCGTGCTTGATTCGAATGTAGGCCGAGAGGGTCTCGAACCATTCGATGAACGCTGCCTTGCCGGAGGTTTGCCGCTGCAGGATTTCATCCACGCCGCGGGTCAAGCGGTCGATGTCATGTTCGTATGCGGCGAGGATCAGGTCGTCTCGCGTGGGGAAATGCCGGTAAAGCGTTCCCGCGCCGACGCCGGCTCGCTTGGCAACCTCGCTGAGCGGCACGAGGGGATTCTCAGCGAACAGCTGGTGCGCAGCCTCGATGATCGCAATTCTGTTGCGCGCGGCCGCTTTCCGCTGCGTCCCGTAAGTCTCGCTGGTCGCTTCGCTCATGAACCGATGATGCCCCACGTTGACATGCGGACAATCCTCCGCTAGTTTGTCGCAACGTGCGGAGAGTTCTCCGCACGTTGCGATCTTATCAGGAGGCGGACACATGGAGTACGTGAAGCTCGGGACCACCGGCATGGATGTATCACCCATCGCTATCGGCGCCATGACGTACGGGGAGCCCAACCGAGGCCACCCGGTGTGGTCGAAGAGCGAGGAAGAGTCCCGACCGCTGATCAAGCACGCCTTGGAGTCCGGCATCAACTTCTTCGACACCGCGAACATGTACTCCAACGGGTCCAGCGAGGAGATCCTCGGCCGCGCGCTGAAAGATTTCGCCGACCGCGACCAGGTCGTCATCGCCACAAAGCTCCGCCACCCGATGCGCCCCGGGGCCAACGGTCGTGGACTCTCACGCAAAGCGATCATGACGGAGATCGATCACTCGCTTCGGCGTCTCGGCACCGAGTATGTGGACCTATACCAGGTGCACCGTAACGACCACGCTACGCCTCTCGAGGAGACGCTTGAGGCTCTCAGCGACCTGGTTAAGGCGGGCAAGGTCCGCTACCTCGGGGCCTCTTCAATGCACGCGTGGGAGTTCGCGAAGGCCCTTCACCTTCAGAAGCAGAACGGCTGGGCTCGGTTCGTGTCCATGCAGAACCATTACAACCTGCTGACGCGCGAGGAGGAGCGCGAGATGATTCCTCTCTGCCTGGACGAGGGCGTGGGAACCATCATCTGGAGTCCGCTGGCCCGCGGGCGCCTTGCCCGAGCATGGGACGACGCTCGCGTCACGCCTCGTTCTGCGAGCGACGGTGCGTTTGCCGACACCCTGTATTCCGCCGCCCAGGAGGATTCCAACCACGCGATCATCGACACCGTCGGAGAAGTCGCTGAAGCTCACGGAGTAAACCGGGCGCAGATCGCCCTGGCATGGCTGCGAAGCAAGCCCGTCGTCACAGCACCACTGGTTGGTGCCGGTTCGACCTCTCAGATCGACGACGCAGTTGCCTCGTTGACGGTCACGCTTAGCGACGAGGAGATCCTCAGGCTGGAGGAGTCGTACACTCCGCGGTACGACTGGCAGGGTATCTCCGATGAAGCCGAGCTCGACGCTATCCGCAAGCGCATCCCGGGTATGGCACTCTCGTGAACTCGATCCTGAAAACCGGCGCCCGCGCGCGCACGGGTGCGCTGTTCATTCTTCTCGGTCCGCTGATCTCCTGGACCGCTGAGTTCATCACCGCTTCTGCGTGGCAGAGCCCGCCGTACTCTGCGCTCTACAACTGGGTCAGTCATCTCGGCTTAACCGGTCCATCACAGACGGCGTTCGGACAGGTTGGAAACTCTCCGCTCGGTGCAGTCATGGATGTCGGCTGGGTGCTCTATGGCCTACTTCTGATCGCCGGGGCGTTCCTTCTATTCGACCTTCGAAAGGGCTCGCGGCCGATCTGGATCGTGACAACGGCGACCATCGCCGGCATCGGAGTGTCGCTCGTCGGGATCTTCCAAGGCTCAAGCGCGAACGTCGCTAACGGATTGATCGCGTTTCACACATTCGGAGCGCAAGGTGTAATGGTCGCCGGCAACGTGATGGCGATTCTCGTGGGAGCGTCCGGGTCCCGTATTGGCCTCACCCGGCCACTTTCGATTCTCAGCGTCGTCCTGGGCATCGTCGGCTTGGTTGCATTCCCCTTGCTCATGACCGATTTCCTCACAGGCTGGATCTGGAACATCGGCCTGTTCGAACGAGCTGTGATCTACCCCATCATGTTCGGACACGTCATTCTCGGCGGCGGCGTCCTTGCGCGACAGAGCGTTCGCAGACGGCAGCTTCTGACAACCGTCCCCGCAGCGACGAACTAGGAGATAGCCATGAGTAGCGTTTTAGTAACCGGTGGATCCGGTCGAGGTCGACCGCGGGGTGCACGCCTCTAGCTGATCTGCCCGCGGCGAGAAACGCGGGCCCTTCTTCGGCTCAGCTATGGGTCCATTGGACGAAGTCGAGCCAAGCTCGTGCCAGGTCAATCACGTTTCAGACTTGATCAGTTGGCATGATCCACAGGTCGGGAACGGAGACGTGACGGGGCCTAGTCACCATGAACGTGATGCCTTCGGCAATGTCTGCGGGATCGAGGCGAAGGTCCTCGACATCGTGGCGGCCGGTCCATCGCTCACGGATCTCCGCTGAGTTGTGGCTGACGAGTTCCGTCTTCACTCCACCGGGTTCGAGGACACCGACGCGAACGTTCGTGGCTTTCGTCAGCTCCTGTCGGAGCGACTCCGTGAAAGCGTTCACGCCGAACTTCGTCAGGTTATAAACACCGTATGCGACCGCGATGCGGCGCCCGGCGACCGAGCTGATGTTGACAATATCCGCAACCTGGCGTAGACCGTCGGTTGCCGCTTTCGTCAAATGGGGTAGTGCGGCGCGAGTGATGTAAAGCATCCCTCGAACGTTCACATCGATCATCCGCTCCCATTCGTCGATGTCGGCAGTGGCGGCGGGGTGGACGAGCATGAGACCGGCGTTGTTCACGACTATGTCCAAGCGGCCGAGCTCGTCAATCGTCGTCGCGACCGCATTCTCCGCCTCGTTTCGCTGGGTGATGTCAGTCGGGATGACGACGGCTTGGCCGCCTGTGTCGCGGATCTCTGCGGCCAGTTCGGTCAGCCTGTCCGCGCGACGGGCGACAAGAGATACCGCTGCTCCCTCCTGAGCTAGCCGGCGCGCCGTCTCCTCACCAATACCGCTTGAGGCACCCGTGATCAGGGCGACTGTTCCATTCAACGGTTGTGTCTTCACGTCATGACCTTTCTTTGCTAATCGAGGAGTTAGTTCCCGGTCGGGCTGACGGTTATTCCGCCAAGGAACTCGCGATACTCCACGATGCGACCTTCGGCGTCAACACGATGGAGGACGGTTGTGAGCAGGCCGCGGTAGGGCTTGCCGCGAACGATCCCTTCGCCGTGGTTGCAGACGATGACCCAGTCGCCGTCGTACAGGCGCAGGTCTTCGCCAGTGGAGGTGAGCCGAGCGTTCTCGAATAGGGCACGCCAGGCGTCCCGTTTCTCCCGGGCGGACGACCCTTCCCAGCGTCCAGTGAACGGAGGGGACGGATACTCGAACGTGAAGTCCTCCCCCCAGAGGGCAAAGTAGTCCTCCCAGGAGCCGACGAGCCATGCGGCAGCAAACGCGTCTGCAACACGATCGAGTTCAATAGTTCGGTCAGAAGTCATGCCTTGCCTTTCCAGTGGCCTTCGAAGCGCTAGTCCCAGACAGGGACGAGGCCTTTGGGGAAGCGGGCTCCGAACCCCCCGTGGGGGAGGATCCGGTCGATTTCAGCCAGATCTTCTCTGGTCAAGGTGAGCGCAGCAGCGCCGACGTTCTCAGCGACCCGGTCCACGTTACGAGTGCCGGGGATAGGAACAATGTCTTCACCCTGAGCAAGCAGCCACGAGAGGGCGAGTTGGGAAACCGTTGCCCCCTTTGATGCGGCAAGCTCCGCCAGCCGGGCGGTCGCGGCAACGTTCCGTTCGAAGTTCCCCGGCGCCCAGCGAGGGTCGCGGCTGCGCATGTCGTCGTCTTATTCTGCTGCCGGTCGCGCCGACCCAGTCAGGAAGCCGCGACCAAGCGGCGAGTACGGAACGAACCCGATCCCGAGCTCGCGCAACACCGGGAAGAGTACTTCAACGTCACGTTCGAACAGCGAGTACTCCGTTTGCAGCACGGAAACCGGGTGGACAGCATGCGCGCGCCTGATCGTCGCCTCGCCTGCCTCGCTCAGTCCAAAGAAGCGCACCTTGCCGGCATCGATGAACTCCGCAACCGTCCCAGCGACATCCTCGATGGGGACGGACGGGTCCGGTCGGTGCTGATACAGAACGTCAATGTGATCGGTCCCAAGGAATCGGAGCGAGTTCTCGAGGACTTCCCGGATATGGTCTGGCCGGCTGTCCACGCCATAGTCGTGGGTGAAACCGAACTTGGTTGCGATCGTGACGCCGTCGCGGACCGGAGCGAGCGCGGCGCCGACAACTCGTTCATTTTCGCCCCACCCGTACATTTCCGCGGTGTCGAAAAGGGTGACGCCGAGTTCGTACGCCCGCCGGATCGCAGCCGTACCGCCGATCGGGTCAGCATCTCCGTACGCGAGCGTGATCCCCATCGCGCCGAAGCCGACCTCTGCCACCTCAAGCCCCTGAGTGCCCAACCGTCTTTTATGTAGTTCGCTCACACCGGCAGTGTATGCCTTTCCTGTCAGAGTCTGCCAGCCTAGAATTGTTCTATGTCCGAGATCACACGAGCGTCCGTCCGCGAAGTCGCGCGCGACGCCGTCCGGCGGCACATCGCCTCGGTTGCGCTCGATCTCTACATCGACAGGGGCTACAACAGCGTCACCGTTGAGGAGATCGCGCAGAAGGCCGACGTTTCCCCGCGCAGCTTTCACCGCTACTTCGCTTCGAAAGAGGAAACCGTCCTCGTTGAAGCCCGAGCTGACGGAGAACGTGTCCAGGAAGCCCTCGAAGTGTCAACGGCGCCGCCGTGGACCGCGCTGCGAGAATCTCTGCAGCCGCTCATCCACGACACTGAAGTGGACTCGGTTCGCCCGCTACGTGGGATGCGGGTGCTGCACAGCACTCCCGAGCTGATGGCTAAGAGCATGCAGAAGCATCGCGACTGGTCAAAGGGGCTGGTCACGGCCCTCCAGCAGCGTCACGCGCTATCGGACACCGCTGCCAACGCCCTCGTCATGAGTGCTCTCGCCTGCTGGGACGCCGCCCTGGTGCAATGGGTCAACCGAGACGGCGCTGATCCGCTCGCGCCGTTCGTGGACGCGGCATTCGATGCGGTCGGGTATCGGTGATCGAGTCCCGCTATGCCTGAGTTCTCCCCGAGCTCGGCGTCGCCGATCTCATCACAGTTCTACGCGCTGTCGCCGACCCAACCCGACTACAGATCATCCGGGTACTTTCGGACGGGTTTCCCCGCCGGAAAACCGTCCGAGGATGGGGCGTCAAAGTTCAAAAGTCGACGATGACGCACCACTTCCACACCCTCCACAATGCAGGCATCATCGACACCATTGTGGCCGGACGAACTCAACAGGTCAGACTGCGGCGAACGGAACTCAACACCCGATACCCGGGTTTGCTCGACCTGGTGCTGGCCGGTTCAAACGTCGCGGACTCGCGTAATAGTGGCACTGTCGCTCGGGGAGCCACACCGGCGGCTGAGGTTTGAGCCGCACTCGGCTCGTCCGTTTGCGGTAGATCCACCCATAAAGGGGGAGCTACCTATAAGAGTTGTGGAGCCACTCGGACCCGCTCTTCTTGAACCCACGCCACGCGCGCGCGTCACCAGTGACATCGATCACCAAGATTTCGTCGCCCTTGTCGAGGAAGGCGACTAGCTCGTCACGTACTTCCTTGGGGTTCTTGCTCGTCACCACGAGCCATGTGGAGTCGAGGTGATGCCACCAACCGGTACCTAAACCCTTGATTGCTGCGATGAGTCCGTTATAGTCCTGCCCGGGACGGTTCAAGTCATAGCTGATCAGGATTGTCGCCAACCGGACACCTGCCTCTCCGCGCTGTCGTGCCCGGGCGCCGGGCGTCAGGCACCACAATCGTAGTTGGCGGTCGGCGCGCCGTTCGCGCGGGCTCGCCGCGAAACCATTCCTAGCCGCGTACCCCGCTTTGGGCCTTGCCCTGACTGTACGCGTTCCCTAATCTGAAAGGTCCCTGGACGGAGGTGCGCACCGAATGGTGGTATGGGTGCAATCGAGCCCCGACTCGCAGCCGAAGACGAGCAACGACTGGCGCGAGTTGCTGTTTCTTCGGTTGACAAATCAGCACCAACGCATCGAACCGGAGGCTTCCACGAAAGAGGCTGAGCGCATACTTCGCATCGGTGGCAACACCTACTACTACGTGAACGCGCTGGATGAAGCGTTCGGCAACATCCATGTCTGCTACGAGAGAAACAGCTCCGCGGATTGCGTGGACGTAATGGTGAGCCCATTCGACACCGGCGGGCTCGCGTTAGGGAAGATCGAAACGGACCCGACACTGAACAAAGGGGAACGCCGCGATCTCGTGCAGCAGCACTCGCACGACATCGACGCCTACACGAAACCATTCACCGACTGGGTCGACGACGCGTTCACTGCCGCCGCCGCATATGTCACGGGTGAACGTCCGGCGTGGAATAGTGTTAAAGAGATCATCAACACCGACGTCAACACGCGAAGAAGTTGGATGTGGGAGGGTCGAGTAAAGGTGCAAAGACGTTCCGAGCCGGTACTCAATCCGGTAATCGGATACGCGTATCCCGAGCGGATAGACCTTTTTCTCGAATACGTTCTCGAAACCCGGCCGCTCGCCGAGGAGGATGTGGCCGCTTTCTTGGCTCTAGTCGAGCAACTATTCACAGACTCCGAACGGCCCGGACCGGACACGCGTGACTACCTACTCAGAGAGGGCGGAGCATGAGCGACTACTACCAAGTCGTCGGCTACATCGGCGAAGCGCGCGGAGATGAAAGCACTATCGTGCAGGCACCGCCGGTGCTGCTTATCGAAGGCTCTCTTTATTCGCCTACCGCTCGCGATTGGATAGAAGAGGACCTCGCCCCGATCGGCGACAACCACAACGCTGCAATCCGTCATTTCCGTAGTTCGCGGCCGCGCCAGATCGAGGAGGGTCAAAACGTTTGGGTGGCAGGCCCGACGTTCGTGGCTCGACTGCTCGCGGCCCCAGAGCTGGCGGCGGCCAGCCGCGGCATCCACGCATGGGAGACAGAAGAGCGTGGATTCCGCATTCGCTTCGGTTACGTCCGCGAGTTCCAGGAAATGGTCAACGGTCTCGCGAACTCCATCACTCCTGTTCTTCATAGGTGCATGTTCGACCCGATGGAGAAGGCAGCTGGCGAAGCCAAGCGCGTCTACCAGCTGTACGCAGCGCTTCCGCTTGACCGTTCGCCGTCGCGGGAACTGAATCGTGCGCTCTACTTCGAGTCGATCACGGATCACTACGGTATGGCGTGGGTGAAGAAGCAGGCGCTCGCTTTCCGGGTATTCCAGTCGGAAGCCGAATACGACGCTGCTCTCGCGGACAAGCGGAACGAGCTGACCGCAGAGCACATCGGTGCTGGCGAGTACACGCCGATCCGCGAAGACGACCTTGTCGCGTCGGCCGAAACGCTTGCTCGTATGCGGCGAGCGTTCGAGAAGAAGAAGGTGTCCAGTGTCTGACGATGCTCTCGATGAGACCGGCGCCCCGCAAGTACCCGGTGAGGGCTCGGAGGCGCCTGACGAAGAGAAGCGCCCCACCCCGCTCGACGGTTTCGCGGAGCTTTTCGGAGAGGTCAGCGACTTTCAACGCCGGCAGCGCGAAATGGATCAGACATATCTGCAGTACGCCGGCGAAGAGACCTATGAGGCTGATCTCAAGCGGGCATACGACACGTTCTCGGAAGATTTCGAACTGCGCGAGGGCCAGCTTGTTCAGTGGAAATCCCAGATGCGGAACGCGCGGTTCCCGCACTACGGAGTGCCGGCAATCATCGTGAAGTTCATTGAAACCGAATCGGAGTTCGGGCCGTGGGACCCCACTCGGGGCACCCCCGAGATCCCCGACATGGTCATCGGCTACCTCGACGGTGATCGAGACTTCGCGTTCACTTACGGCACGAAGTCCCGATTCCAGCCCTGGTGATCACCAGCGATTCGCGAGCCACGCGCTTCCGTGCTCGGGTTGTCCCGCCCACGCGCGAACCGAATCGCTGACGTCCACCACAAGGGTCCGGGCATCGGCGCTGAACTGGGTCTTCAATCCATCGCGTAGCTGCGTCGGTGTCTGGTCCGTGCGAACCAGCCAAACCGAAGTCATGTGGTGCCACCACCCATTCCCGTCCGCGACCGCCCGGATGAAATCGCGAAGCCGAGCGGTGTCCTCGTCGGAGTCCACGCCGTCGATCGCCACTAACAAGGTCGATACCGGTCCAGAAAGAGCCATGCGCCTATTCTGGTCGCTAATCGAGGCTCGCCAGGTTCGCCCAGGGCACCTACCAGGAATGTCCGACCTTCACCGCGCAACACCACACCTGAGCCGGCGTTACGGGACCATCGGTCACGGCAACCGTTGGCAGGCATGCAATAGCGCTAGTCCAAGTGGTCCAAGTAACGAAGAATGATCCCTTCTCGGAGAGCCCAAGGGCACACTTCGAGCTCTTCGACGTTGAAGGCGCGCATCGCTTCGCGAAGGACCACGCCGCCGGCGACGATTTGAAACGTCCGGTCGGCGGTGATGCCTGGGAGTGCCATGCGCGCCTCGGCGGGCATACGCGCTAACCGCGGCACCCAGTCGACGAGCGCGCCTCGGCTCAAAGTGACACGGTCCGCCCCTCCCGGCCTTGGAATTGTTGAGCCAGCGAGCCGTGCGAGAGAGCGGATCGTCTTGGAAGTGCCGATCACGTGGTCGTCGCTGGATAGCTCGAACTGCCCGACAACACCTTCGAGCGTGTTTTTGGCGTGGTCGCGAAGCGCGTCCACGTGGCCGTTCTGGGGCGGGTCCTCGTGGAGGAAGTTGATGGTGCTTCGGCCTGCCCCAAGAGGAACAGACACGGCGACGTCGGGGTATTCGTCCACCCCCGCGGCGATCTCCAGCGAGCCCCCGCCGATGTCGAGAAGCAGGATCCGGCCGGAGGACCAACCAAGCCAGCGTCGCACAGCAAGGAACGTCAGTCGGGCCTCATCGGCTCCGGAGAGCACCTGCAGATCCACCCCGGTTTGCGCGCGGATCGCGTCGAGGAGCTCCGGACCGTTGGTCGCCTCACGTAGCGCGGATGTGGCGAACGGCAGAAGCGCGTCGACGTTCTCCTCTTCAGCGACACGGGCCGCCGCTTTGATGGCGTCGAGGATGGTCGCGCGGCCTTCGTCGCTGATCGCGCCAGAGGGGGTGATGTACCGCATCAGGCGGAGGACTGACTTGTGAGTGGCTGCCGGTATCGGCCGTGCGCCGGGATGAGCGTCGACAACAAGCAAATGAATGGTGTTGGAACCGACGTCCAAGACTCCTAGGCGCACTGTCCGACATTAGCGTGCCCACACATCGGGCTTGCGTCCGCAAAACCCTGCTCGAGCGACGGAGGCTCCGCGAACGAGAAGGGCTACCGCTTCGGGTTCTCCCGAGCTGGCGGCGTCGGCCGCGTAGGCAGCTGAGCTTCCTTCTGCACGTAATGGAACCGGTCCGCCGGGACATCTCTCGGCGGGCTCGATTGCGGCGTTGGCTGCTGATTGTCTCCCATGTGAGAAGCGACCCTTCCTAAGTGATCGTGACCGATACGCCAGCGGCCTGAAGGCCGGTGAACAGGATTGCGAGTACAAGAAAGGAGAAGCCGAGGCGCAAGATCCGACCGGAGCGCTTCAATGCAAGCTCCTCATGCTGGTGAACGGCGGCCTTGGTGTTGATCAGTTCAAGCTGGGTCGCGGCGGGCCCCAACCGGTAAAGGCCGTCGATGAACGATTCGACGTTCACATCCGGCCCCTGACGCGGCCAGAGCGCAACCACACCGAGAATCGCGGAGACAAGGGAGGCAGCGACGGCGAGAACCTGCCAACCGTTGACGGTTCCTGACACGTGAAAACCTGCGGCGATGCTTGCCGCTCCGACCAGCAAGGCAGCCCGCGAGCCCAAGGCGCTTCGCCGCTTCGTCACAGAGTCGCGCTGACGGTCAAGCTCCTCACCGACCAATCGCAACTGCTCGGAATGGGCTTCGAGCTGCGCCTCCAACTCCTCACTCATCGTTTCCTCCACCTCGAAGCTATCGGGCACCGCCGACACGGCCGAATTTCACGGCATGATGCGTTCGCGATAGATCAACTCAAACGCTCGGAGAGGACATCTCGTCGGGATAGGGAGCTGCGGCTGCCGACGTGGTTCCACAGCGGCTCAGAGGGCGAACGGCGGTGAACTCAATCCCTCCACGACCGCCGCAGCAGGATCCTCTCCAATCTTCAGGATCCGGTTCTCCGCATCGACATGAACCACAGTCGGTCTAAACCGGCGTGCTTCGGAGTCCTCCATCTGTGCGTAGGAGATGACGATGACGAGGTCGCCAACATCGGCCAGGTGAGCCGCCGCCCCGTTGACACCGATCACACCGCTGCCCGGCTCGCCAGCGATCAGATACGTTTCGAACCTCGACCCGTTCGTCACATCGACGACAGCTACCTGCTCGCCCGGAAGAAGATCGGCAGCTTCCATCAACTGGCTGTCCATCGTCAACGAGCCGACGTAATGAAGGTCTGAATGGGTCACTACAGCCCTGTGGACCTTCGATTTGAACATGGTGCGCAGCACATGCCAATCCAAGCAGATCAGTTCACCAACAAGGCAGCTTGTCCACCGCAACTCAGCATTAGAGCATCTGACCTGATGTGCCGACCATTAGCCGTTCAACGAGCGGGCGGCGGCACGTCACCTTCGGGTCGATTCGCGCCAAATCACGGTCGTCTTCAAGGTGACCGGGTCGGGTGTCTCAGCTGATTCGGTCATCTGAATGAGGTGCCGGACTGCTCGTTTGCCCGTCTCCCCAAGCGGCATTCTCACGGTCGTCAGCGACGGGTTCGAATGCGAACTGAATGGTGTGTCGTCGAAGCCAGTAACACTAACGTCCAGCGGCACTTCCCGCCCCAACTGTCGCAACTGTTCCAAGACACCCCCCGCGGTGCTGTCCGCGGAGCAGATCACCGCATCAGCAGAAGCGATGACGCTGGCAGCTGCAAGACCAGCGCCGTAACTCATCTCGACATCGACCTCTTTGCACGTCAACTCGGCGAACTCGGACCGTTCCACCGCCCGCCAAAAGCCGGCGGATCGGAGCGCGTACGCGGAGACGCGCTTCGGCCCGTTCAGCAGTACAAGACGTCGGCTACCTGCGCGGATAAGGGCTGTGGTTATCTCATCGATCGCGTCATCGTGACTACAGTCCACCCACGTCATGAATTCCGCCTCCTGACGGTGACCGATAAGCACCGTGGGGATGCCCTCCGCCGCGACCCGGGCAACCAACGGATCTTCCGAGCTCGCGGCGGGAAGAATCAGGCCATCGATACGCTTGCGCCTGAACGCGTCGACGATATGACCGACCGGATCGCCGGCGGCTGTCGTGAACAGGTTTACATCCTTGCCAAGTTCTTGGGCGGCGTCGCTGATTGCGCCGAGAAGGTCGGGATACACCGGGTGCATCACGACTTCCGACGCGTGAAGCGGAAAGACGATTCCGATTGTGTCGCTACGCCCCTTGGCTAACTGCCGTGCGTTACCGTCCCCGCGGAAGTCGTATTCGGCGATCAGCTTGGAGATCCGCTCCCGGGCCTCTTTGCCGACACCGGGCTTGCCGTTCATGACACGGGAGACCGTCCCGGCCGACACGCCGGCGATCGCGGCGATCTCTCGGATCGTCGTTGGCTTCCCGTCCATCAAAGCTCCCTACGAATCAGATTACTAAACCGGTTGCGCAACACGTCGCTCGCATGCAATGCTAACGCAAGCGGTTTAGTAAACCGGTTGCGTAACTCTACACCGAGCCCCTCACCGGGGACAGATCTGTAACGGAGCACTTCTGTGAGTAACATCCGGATCGGCATCGCCGGCCTTCACAACCACTACCACGCGTACCCCTTCGCCAAGGAACTCGTCCGGGGCATCGACGGGCTCGAACTTGTCGGTGTCGCTGACGAACGACCCGAGGTCGCCCGCGGCTTCGTCGAAAAGTTCGGCGGCAGCTGGACCACGAACTACGCCGAACTCATCCAGCGCGACGATGTGGACGCGGTGATCGTCACCTCCTACACCTCCGCGCACGCCGACCACGTCGAACTGGCGGCCGCGGCAGGAAAGCCTGTGCTGCTCGACAAGCCGATCTCGACGACCCTCGCCGACGCCGACCGCATCGTCACCGCAGGCGAGAAGGTGCCGGTCATGCTGGCCTACCTGCTGCGCTTCCTTCCCGCTTATCAGCAGGTGAAGGAGGCTGTGGATGCGGGCGCGGTCGGCGACCTGGTGTCCGGCTTCTACTCCATCCGGTTCCCGGTAGGCGCGATCCTCGACCACCCGGGCGCAGCCGACCAGGGTTGGTACGCCGACCCGGTCAAGAGCGGAGGTGGCGGCTTCCTCGACCACGGCGTGCACTTCACCGACTTCTTCCGCTGGTTCTTCGGCAGCGACGCCGCATCCGTCACCGCGCACATCGGATCGCTCACCTACAAAGACCTCGGCGTCGAGGACTACGGCGTCGCCACCTACACACTCGAGAACGGCGCGATCGTGACCGTCGAGAGCACCTGGCACGCGCCCGACTACTTCGGCCCGCTCAACAGCCCAGACCACGCCTCCCTCAGCGGCACCAAGGGCGAGATCGAGTTGCACTACCAAAAGAGCCCGCAGTACGAAATCCAGGGCACAGAGGAACCGTGGCTCGGCCGGCGTTACGTCGATCTGGTCGGCGAAGAACGGTACGACGCCTGCTACCGCGAGCTGCTGGTGGAGTTCGAGCGCGTCATCCGCACCGGCGATCGACCCGTACCCGACGCCCGCGACGGGCGTGCGGCACTAGAGATGATCCTCGGCGCCTACGAGTCGCACCGGACCGGGCAGCGGATCTCCTTCCCGCTCGCGGCCGACGTTAAGCCAGGCCAGCAGCTCATCGGCACTGGGGCGGAGGCGTGACCATGACCGATTTGACCACCCTCACCGACACCGTCCGCGTCGGCCTTGTCGGCGCCGGACGCATCGCCAAGGTCCACGCCGCCGCCTACGAGCGGATCGCGCGCGGCCGCCTCGTCACCGTGACCGACCCGATCCTCGAGGCCGCCGAGCGCCTCGGAGGACAGTACGGACTTGACGTGGCGCCGTCGTTCTCGAGCATCCTCGATGACGACGCCGTCGACGCCGTGCTGCTGGCTACTCCGAACTTCTTGCACGCCGACCAGGTCGTGCAGGCGCTGGAGGCGGGCAAGCACGTCTTCTGCCAGAAGCCCATCGCACTGACCCTTCCGGACGCGGACCGGGTTGTGGCCGCGGCGGCAGCATCCGACCGCGTGGTGCAATTCGGCTTTATGCTCCGCTTCACCCCGCCGCTTCCGCAGCTTCAACAGCGGATCAACTCGGGCGAGCTCGGTCCGCTGATCGCCGCGCAGGCCGCCGTGTTCGGCTGGGAACCCTCCAACGACTGGTTCTACGACCCGGCGAACGGTGGTGGCGTGATCCTGGACACTCTCGTCCACTTCGGCGACCTGGTGCTGTGGCTCTTTGGGCCGGCGGAACACGTCACGACCGAGGGCGGCGCCTACAAGCTCGAGGGGGCAAAGAAGTACGGAAGCCCGGACAACGCGATCGTCACGGTTCGCCACACCAGCGGCGTCGTGTCCAGCATGTACGTCTCGTGGACCGCAGGGCGCGGCAACTTCACCCTCGACGTCTACGGGAACGATGGCAGCGCCACGGTCGACCTCGTGCACTCCCAGGCACTCAACCTCCACTTGATTGGTGACGGGCAGGGTGCCGACCAGCGCGGCTGGGTCTACCCCGACCTGGTCTGGGACTACGGCTACAGCGGCGAGCAGCAGTACTTCGTCGACCGCATCCTGGGCCGTGAGGACGGCACCAAGGCAGCGACCGCGGCGGAGGCCCGCGACGCACTCGAGCTCATGCTCGCCGCCCAGCAGTCGCTCGATGAGCATCGCACCGTGGCCCTCAACGGGGAGCCGCGCCGATGACCACTGGGATCGCCGTCGTCGGCGCGGGGTTCTGGGCCGAGAACATGCACCTGCCCGCCTTCCAGCGCATCGTCGGGGCGGAGGTGCGATGCGTTGTCGCAGCAACCGAGGAGTCCGCCCGCGCCACCGCGGAACGGTTCGGGATTCCGAGCTGGAGCACGGACATCGCCGCGACGGTCGCCCGCGACGACATCGACGTAATTGACATCGTGGCCCCACCGCAAGTGCATGCCGAGGCGGTGCTGCTCGCCGCAGCCGCCGGCAAGGACGCGATCTGCATCAAGCCGCTCGGCCGCACGGTCGCGGAGGCGGAAGCGATGATTGACGCCGCGCAAGCGGCGGGTACGCGACTGTTTTACGCTGAGAACGTCCCGTTCATCCCGGCGCTGCAGGAGGCCAAGCGCTCGGTCGACACCGGATCGATCGGTGCCGTCTTCCGCGTCGCCGCACGCGAGGGAATCGGCAAGCCGCATTCCGACTGGTTCTTCGACCCGGACCGGAGCGGGGGAGGCGCCGTGCTCGACATGGCGGTGCACAGCATCGCGTTCTGTGGCTTCTTCGTCGGCTCGGAGGTCGCTTCGGTGTCCGCGGAGGTCGGCACCTTCGTCTGGGGCGAGCGCACGAGCGCGGAGGACACGGCGGTGCTCACGCTTCGGTTCGCCAACGGTTCCATCGGGGTCTGCGAGGACAGCTGGAGTCTTGTCGGCGCTATGGATTCGCGTTTCGAGATCGTCGGCACTGGCGGTCGCATCCTCATCGACAACCTCCACCGCCAGCCGATCGAACAGGTTGGCGCGAGCGGTGGCTGGACGTATCCCCTCCCGATCCCCGGGCTTCTGGCCGACGGGCACGAGGACATGCTGCGGCATTTCCTCCATGTGCGTACGACGGGTGAGCCGTCGCCCTCCGAAGGAGAGGCCGGACTCGCCGTCCTTCGAGTTGTGGAGGCCGCGCTCACCGCGGCACGCACCGGCCGCCGGCAGGCCATTCAGCACCAGACCACTGACAGCCACGCAATCGACGCAAGAGCAGGAGTAAACGTATGACCGCGACCGACACGGTCCGAATCGGGATGATCAGCTGGGCACACGTGCACGCGGAGTTCCGCGCGCGCGCCCTCTCCGAGATCCCCGGCGCGCAGATCGTCGCCATCGCCGACGATGACGAGGCGCGCGGCCGCGCCGCCGCCGAACGCTGGGGGGTCGCGGACTTCACCACCGACTGGCGCGCGCTCGTCGCCCGCGACGACATCGATGTGGTTATGGTCCACTCGGAGAACGGCCGCCACGTCGACCAGGTGGTCTCGGCGGCCCAGGCCGGGAAGCACGTCTTCTGCGAGAAGCCGATCGCCACCCGGACCGAGGACGCCGAGCGGATGGCCGACGCAGTCGCCACGGCCGGGGTCGAAGGCACCGCTGCGTTCGTCAGCCGCTTCTCGAAAGAAGCCGACCGCGCCAAGCAGATCGTCGACAGCGGCGTCCTCGGCACTGTGCTGTTCACCCGCAGCATCATCGGGCTCGCCGGCATCGCCGAGATCGGCTGCCCGCCCGACATGGTCGAGTGGATGTCCGACCACGACCTGAACGGCGGCGGCGCCTGGATCGACGAGGGCTCGCACGGCGTCGACCTGCTGCGCTGGCTCGTGGGCGACATCCAGGAGATCTCCGCCTTCACCGCCAACCGTGCGAAGCCGGCCCTGGAGGACGAGGACGTCGCGGTCGCCATCGTGCGGTACCGCAACGGCGCGCTCGGCGAGATCACCACCGCCTGGAGCATGAACGTCGACATCAAGATGCGCAACGCGCTCGAGATCTACGGCACCGAGGGCACCCTCATCATGCGGGCGACCGATCCGTTCCCACGGGTCGAGGTGTTCCGCGGGACCGACGACGAGCTGTTTCGCGGGTGGACTGTCCCGAACATCGAACCGGCGCAGACCGAACCGCACGACTACTCGGGATGGGCGCCGCACGTGCATCACTACAAGCGCGAGGTCGCGTCTTACATCCACCGCATCCAGCAGGGTGAGCGGCCGTTCGGCCCGACCCTCGACGACGGGGTGGCCTGCCTACGCGTGATCGAAGCCGGATACGACTCGGCGGCGAGAGGAGGTGCGGCCGTCACCATCACCCACTGACACCCCTGGCACCGCTACCCTGAGGCCGAGCATCGGACGCTCGGCGAGCATTACCTCAAAGGAGAGAATGATGTACCACACACAGCGCCGACGCCGCATGCTCGCGGCGACGGTCGCGGCGGCGGGCGCCATCGCGCTCACGCTGACGGCCTGCACGTCCGGCCCCTCCGGCTCGAACGGCGACCCGCACGCCACTCCCGCCAGCTCCGACGGCCCCTATGGGAAGTTCACCGGCGAGAAGCTCACCGTCTCACGCTGGGCGGGCGACCCGTGGACCGCAGGGCAGGTGTCGGCGGGCAAGGACTGGTCGAAGGACACCGGCGGCACCATCCAGATGGCCGCGGTGCCTTACGAGAACCTGCATGACAAGCAGGCGCTCACCCTGTCGTCCGGCTCCGACTATGACATCGTCTACGTGCACCCCAGCTGGTTCGGCGAGTTCGCGAAGGCCGGATACCTGGCGCCGATCGACGACTACCTCAAGGACGCCAAGCGCAACCCGCCTGGATTCTCGGCAGCCTCCTACCTGCCCAACGTGCTCGCACAGGGCAAGTACGACGGCAAGCAGTACTGCCTGCCCGACTTCGTCTCCACGGTGGTCGTCGGATACCGCAAGGACCTCTTCGACAAGGCCGGCATCCCGGCCCCGAAGACCGTCGACGACGTGCTCGCGGCGGCGAAGAAGCTCAACGGCACCGACGGGGCCTCGGGCATTGTGCTGCCCGGCAAGGCCACCGGAGCTGTCGCAGATGTCTTCGGCACGATGCTGACCGCACAGGGCAACTGGTGGTACGACGAGTCCGGCACCAAGGGCACGCTCGACGACGCGGCAGCCACCAAGGCGCTCGAGTTCTACACCGCGGCGGCGAAGTACGCGCCGACCGGGATGCTGAACATGGCCGTGGACGACGCAGCCACCGTCGCCGCGCAAGGCAAGTCGGCGATCGTGATCGACACGACCCCTGCACTGTCAGCCCTGGAGGACTCCTCCAAGTCATCGACGGTCGGCAAGTGGGCGTACGCGCCGATCTCCTTCGGCGACCAGGCCGGCGGCGAGCTCATCTACTGGAACTGGTGCATCGCGGCGAACTCCAGCCACAAGGATGCCGCGTACTCGTTCCTGCAGTACTACACGGACACCGCTCAGCAGGCGAAGGTCGCGCTCGCGGCCGGCACCCTGGGCGCGACCAAGTCGTTCTACACGGACACGTCGCTGACATCCAAGATCCCGTTCCTCCCGGCCGTCAACGAAGCCCTGAAGTACTCGAACCCGCAGCCGAGCCTGGCCTCCTGGCCCGGCATCCAGAACCAAATCGAGACCAGCGTCCAGAAGGCGATCCAGGGGTCGTCGTCAGTCCAGCAGTCGGTCGCCGACATGCAGACCGCGCTCAAGGGTCTCGCGCAGTAACGCAAGACAGGGGGATGGGCGCCGCCGGCGTCCATCCCCCTGCACATCGACCGGGAGGAGAACGCGATGTCAACGACGGTGACCCGCAGGACAGGCAGGCCGCGCGCCACCTGGGACAAGGAAGGCCGCCGGCTCGGCCGCTGGCTGACAGTGCTGCCGGCGCTCGTGCTCGCGCTCGTGATTGTCGCCCCGCTGATCTACTCCGTCGTGCTCTCGCTCTACAAGTGGCAGCTCACCCAGATCAACACCGGCAAGACGTTCGTCGGCCTCGACAACTACGTCAAGCTGTTCACCGATCCCAAGGTGCTGAACGCGCTCGGAAACACGATCCTGTACGTGATCGGCAGCGTCGGCGTCGAGCTCGTGCTCGGCTTCATCGTCGCCAGCGCGCTCTTCGAGCTGACCAAGGGCCGCAAGCTCGCCAACTCGCTCATCCTGCTGCCGATGATCATCGCGCCGGTCATCACCGCCCTGCTCTGGCGGTACATGTTCGACCCGCAGTTCGGGCTTATCAGCCGAGTGCTGGCGCTGTTCGGGCACCAGGGCGGCATCGACTTCCTCGGCAACGCACAGCTGGCGCTGCCGTCGCTGATCCTCGTCGACATCTGGCAATGGACCCCGTTCGTCATCCTCATCCTGCACGCCGGGATGCTCGGCATCTCGGAGGAGCAGTTCGAGGCAGCACGGATCGACGGTGCCGGCCGTGCACGCATCTCCTGGTCGATCGTGCTCCCGGCGATCATGCCGCAGATCCTGCTCGTCCTCCTCTTCCGCACGATGGACACCTACCGGATCTTCGACACCGTGTATGTCCTCACCCGCGGCGGCCCCGGCGGCGCGACCGAGACCATCGGCCTGTACACGTACCAGACCGGATTCTCATTCTTCGACATGGGATACGCGATGACACTCAGCGTCTTCATCCTTGTGACCGTCGCGATCATCTCCAGCATCTATCTGCGGCTCCTACGCCGCCGGAGGGTCTTCTCATGAGTCTCGCGCCCTGGCATCAAACACCTCACGAGGTGGTCGCCACTCGTGCGCCACGCGTCCCATCCTCACGTCCCGATGCGGAGGTCGCGCGGTCCGACCGGTCGCTTGCAGACACCGCCCGGCCCCATCGCCGACGGCGCAAGCGTGTGGACGGTTGGGTTATCGCCTGCTACGTCGTCGTCGCCGTCTTCCTCATCTGGGTGCTCGTGCCGGTTCTCACCGTCGCGGTCAACTCGTTCAAAACACCGGACGAGATCTTCGCGAAGAACCCGTCCGTCGTGTTCACTCCGACGCTGGAGAACTACGGCAAGGTCTTCGGCCAGCTCGACTTCGGCCACTACCTCGTGAACAGCGTCGTCGTCGCGTTCGGCAGCACGCTGCTGTCGCTCGTCCTCGGAGTGCCGTTCGCGTACGCTCTAGCCCGGCTACCCATCCGCGGTCGCGAATGGTGGGCCCGGATGGTGCTCTTCACCCGCATGGTCCCCGCCGTCGCGCTTGTCGTACCGATGTTCGTCATCTTCCAGCAGCTGCACATTACCGGCAGCTACGCGGCGCTCATCCTCGCCCACACCTCCTTCAACCTTCCAATCGTCATCTGGATGATGCGCTCTTTCTTCGAGGAGCTGCCGCCCGAGCTAGAGGAAGCTGCGCTCGTCGACGGCTCGGGCCGGCTCGGAGCGTTCCTCCGTGTCGCCGTGCCGCTCACCACGCCGGGAATGGCGGCCACCGCCGTCCTCTGCGTCATCTTCTCGTGGAACGAGTTCCTTTTGCCCTCGTTCTGTCCGGGCAGAACACTCAAACCGTGCCTGTAGGCGTCTCCTCGTTCATCGGGTCCGTTTCGATCGACTGGGGCGGCAGCTCCGCGGCCGCCGTCATCGCCATCATTCCCATCTTCATCCTCGGACTCGCCGCCCAACGGTTCCTGGTCCGCGGCCTAACCTTCGGAGGAGTCAAAGGGTGACCACGCTCGGAGCACAGTACTTCCGGCCACCGAACCCGCCCCGCGCCGACTGGCAACGCGACCTCACCGCGATGCGCGATGCCGGCATGAACACGGTCAAGTTGTGGGCGTGCTGGAGCTGGATGAACCCCGAACCGGACGTCTTCGACTTCGACGAGCTGGATGAGCTGATCGGAATCGCATCCGAGCTCGACTTGAGCATTGTCGTGAACACCATCATCGAAAACGCTCCCTACTGGCTGGAGGCTGCGCATCCAGAGGCCCGATACACCGACCAGGAAGGTCGGCCCATCCAGCTGACAGCGGCGATGAACACGCCCGGCGGCGGCTGGCCGGGGCTCTGCTTCGACAACGACGTGATCTGGCAGGCAGCGGAGAGATTTCTTGGCGCGCTCGTCGATAGGTATGGCAACCAGGTGGCGGTCTGGGACGTATGGAACGAGCCGCACCTCGAGCCAGCGTCGTACTATCCCGAGCGGCTGTTCTGCTACTGCGACGCCTCCCTGCAGCGCTTCGACGGATGGCTCCGCGAGAAGTACGGATCGCTCGGCGCGCTCAACGACGCCTGGGCGCGCCGATACAGCGAATGGCGCCAGGTGCATCCCCCTCGCGTGTTCGAGGCTGTCCCCGACCTCATCGACTGGCGAGAATCCTGGTTCGACACGCTTCGCCGCTGGCTCGATCGACGCGTCACCGCCGTCAAGAACCGCCGCGAGGACGCGGTCGTAATGACGCATGTCGCCCTCAGCGGATACACCGGTCAGCTCGCTACGCACACCCTCGACGAGTACACCCTCGCCGACGCGGTCGACCTTTTCGGCACGTCGAGCTTCCCCACTTGGCTGATGAACGACGACCACGTCGAGCATCTCTTCAACCTCGATACCGCACGGGACGCCGCAGCTGGAGCGCCGTTCTGGCAGGCCGAACTGCAAGGTGGCCGCGGACGGCGCGATGGGCTCGACTCCACCGGTCAGCCAGGAGACGACGTCGTCACCCTGTGGATGTGGAACGCGCTCGCCGCGGGAGCCACCGGCGTTATGTTCTGGCAGTGGCGCCCGGAACTGCTCGGGCCGGAGAGCCCCGGCTATGGACTCACGGCACCCGATGGTACCCCGACCTCGCGCGTCGACCGGGTCACCGACTTCGCCCGCGTTGCGAAGCTGCCGGAGCTAGCTGGTCGCCAACCAGTGCTGCCACGCGTCGGGCTCCTGGTCTCCCGAACGTCTGCCCTTCATGCGTATGCCACCGATCGGTCGATGAAGCTCTATCGGGATGCCGTGCTTGGTGCGTACCGGATGCTCGCCGACCAGGACGTCCCGGTGACCATCGTCTCCGCCGAGCGTGCCGTAACCGAAGGATTGCCGGACCAGTTGAAGGCGATCTACTGGCCGATGCCCTCCACCGCGACGGACGCGCTCGCGACCCTGCTTGCCAGGTTCGTGAAGAACGGTGGAACGGTAGTGAGCGAAGCGACTCCGGCTGAATACACGGAGTTAGGGTTCAGGCGATCAGTCGTCCCGCCGTCCTCCCTTGGCGCCGCGTTTGGCGTTATAGATATAGAAAGCACGACGGTCTTAGAGAACGAGACGATCTCCCTCGGATCGACGACCCTCGCCCTCTCATGGCTTCGGGAATCGGTCGTCGGCGAGGCAGAGGTACTCGCGACGTTTACCGACGGGCGCCCCGCAGTGACCAGCAACGCCTACGGCGACGGTCACGCGGTCCTCATGTGCACCTACCCCTCGCTATCACCGGATCAGGCATCCGGAAGGGCGCTCGTCCAACTCCTCGGAGTCGGTGCGGACGAACCCATCTGGCAAGATCCGCGACCAGGTTTAGTTACCCGCCAAGCAGTCAGCGAAAATGGGCGCCGACTCGTCTTCCTCATTAACTGGACGCACGAACCCGCACGGTTGCGACCGTTACGCGGAATGCAGACTTTGGGTCGTTCGTGGTCAGAGCAAGCTGCTGCCGACGTGGTGCCGCCCCGCGGAGCTACCGTCGTCGCTATCGCCGAGTAGACGGCAAGCTTGGTTAGTGATCGGAAGCGAGCTGTTCAAGGTCGCGGTGGAGCGCGAGCGCGTCCTCGAACGTCGGCACTCGCATTTCGCCTCCGGCAAGAGTGTCAGCGATGGAGGTGTAGAGATGGGCGACATTGTGCGCCGGAGTGCCTCGGAGAGCCGGGTAAAGGTCATAGCCCGTCGGCACTTCAAGTGGCGTGAGCGACTGGCGGTCGCGGGCAGCTTCAACACTGAGCGCAGAGCTCATCGGAAGACCGGAGTCTCCTGTGATGCGCAACGACCCGGCAGTTCCGTCAATCTCCCACAGGAAAGGGGTAGTACGGCGGGCCGCCCCTCGGAAGTGCATACTTGCCAGCGCTCCGTTCCGCAGTCGCCCATGAACGGCGACCTGGTCTGGAGAGGTCTTCGGGATCATCTGCCCGGTGTCCACCACGAGCGCCTCGCTCTGGAGCGTGGCGATCATCGCGGCGGTGTCGCTCAGCCGGCCGAGAAGCATCGCTTGAAGGTCCAACGCGTGTGCGAACGCGATGGTGAACATCGTGGCGCCGTTGGCCGCGTCTGCGGTGTACGCGTTGCCGGAGATGAAAGTTGGGCCACCGCCGGGGAAGGACGCGAGCATGGCGCTCGAGCGCACGTCGCCAAGGAATCCGTCACTGACGAGATCACGAAGCCACCGCACGGTCGGCGACATGCGTCCCTGTAACCCTACGAAGCCGGGCCCAGCACCATGCGGTCGCTGCAGGAGCACGGCCTCGGTGGAGTCGAGAGCCAACGGCCATTCGCAAAGGATGGCTTTGCCGGAGGCGAGAATCGGTTCCAGCAGGCGCCGGTGTTCGGGGACGCGGACAGTGATCGCGATCAGATCGATGTCGTCGCGTTCGGCGAGCTCGCTGACCGAGTCGAATCCCGGCACCGCGTACTGAGCCGCGGCGCGAGCCGTCGACTGCGGAGAGCTCGCGACCAGGCCGCGCAGTTCAACACTCGGTACCGCCTGGAGGGCGGGCCAGTGGGCGGTCGCTCCCCAGTTGCCGCCGGCGCTCAGTCCGACGACACCAACTCCGATCGGGGTGCTCGTCATTCGGTGCCTCCTTGGGATCGTGGTTCTTGGGCCAGTGCTCGTGCCAGGGCTCGCGCCGCAACGGCTGCCTGTTCCCGCGCGTACGAGCGGGGGTCAGGCAGCGCATCAAAAGCTCCGGTGGTGAGCAGGGAGGCGTAGCCGTGCGCGGCCGCGCCCACCGCGTAGATGAGGTCACGTGCGCTGTCTTGTGAGTGGCAGATTGCTTCGGCCGGTGTCTGGAGCAGCGCGAACACTGCGTCCCCTGCGCGGCGCACAGTGTCGTCCCGCTCCTTCAATTGGTCAGCGGTAGAGGTCAGCACAAATAGACCCCGACGGTCCACCGCATAGTCGACGAACGCGCCGGCGAACGCGCCGAGCTTCTCAGCAGGGTCAGTGTGAGCGGCCGTGGCTGACGAGAAGCGTTCCAGTTGCTCCTTAAAGCCTCGACGCGTCAGGGCTGCGAGAAGCGCATCCCGGTCGGCGAAATGGTTGTAGGGGGCGGCCACGCTGACGCCGGCGCGGCGGCTGACCTCCGCCAAAGTCACGCCTTGAGGGCCGTGTTCGATCACAAGATCGAGGGCGGCGCGTTCAAGCTCGGCGCGCAGGTCGCCGTGATGTTGGCCTCGTTTTCTCGGCATTCCCCAAGATTAGCGCCATTCATCTCGTGCTACTAATGGTACTAATCTAATTAACGGCATTCATTGGAGGAAGCCATGCAACACGACCACGTCGGCCTCTCCGTCGCCGACCTCGACGCCCAGGCAGAGTTCTACGGCGCAGCGTTCGACCTTGTCCACGTCGAGGAGCGGTTCGAGATGCCGGAGGCTGGAGTTCGTACCGTCATTCTGCGGTCTGACTCCGGCACCAAGCTCGAGCTGGTCGAACGTAAGGGATCGTCGGCTCAGAGCTTCACGGACCCATTTGCCGGCGCAGCCGTACAGGGCTACTTCCATTGGGCGCTCTCAGTCGATGACATCGACCGCCAATACCGGAGGGCCTTGGACGCCGGAGCGGCGACCGTGTCCGCACCCGCCGACGCGGTACGGGCGGGCGCTCGCTTCGCGTACGTGCATGACCCAGAAGGCAACCTTGTCGAACTGATACAGCCAGCCGCTTAGTCCGCTCCTTCGCCTGGTGTGGTACGTGACGGCGTTGCGGCGGACGGGCGGTGGGACCGCCCCTACCTACTGCGCCATAGTCACACGACGCAAGCGTGTCGCTCGAGGTCATTCCGGGGTCGCCTCCTTGAGAGGCGAACGCTACGCGGCGCCCCGGACGCCCCGACCAGCCGTTAGCCCGGCGAGGGAGTCGCAGCTCGCCGACGATGCGGGGGTTCGCCGTGAATCTCGTTAAACAGCGCTTCACGCCTCGTGCCTCGATCGGTTAGCGTGCAGTTCGCGCATGGCAGCACGGACATCGAGTTCCGGTGACCGCAGCGACGACACGTCCAATGCTCAGCGCTCCGCAAGCCGGCCGCTGTCGCTCCGGCTTCCTCCCGCACCGTCGCGTCCGGATCCTCCAGTAGCGAAGATTGGATGAGGTCGAACTCTTCGCCGTCCTCTCCGCGGGCCCACGCTGCGGCTGCCGCGCGGCTCCCGGGCCCGAGGCCAACCAGTCGTCGAAGCTCAGCCACCTCGTCGACGCCGTTGGCAGCGCAAGCGATACCGGTGAAGAACTCCGAGTACCACGTCAGAGGTTTCAGGTGAGACGCGTGTTCGGCGACCGCCGGGAAGCGTGTGTTCACCAACAATCGAACGGCGTTGCGGGACATCCACTCCGACTTCGAAGCGAGCGCCGGCACCAGAGCAGCGGCGGCCGCCTCGGACAGCGGATGTTCTCCCGGCACGGTCCGCGTAAACGCGGTCGCCACCAAGACGTCTCTTGCTGACTCTTCATCGCCCTCATCGTCATCGGCAGGCCAGGCGAGAAGGCGTCGAGCCTCCTCGGTGACCTTGCCCATGTCGATCCCGTCACGTTCAGCGCGGGCACGCACCAAAGCCAAAACCCGATCGGCAGAAACTGCGTCATCGCCGACCGCCTCAACAGTGTCGGCATCGATGAGCCGAATAGCGTCGCAAAGTTCGCAAAGATGCGGCAACCGCCAAGCCTCGTCGGGTGACAGGGACATTGTTTGATCGGCGCCCGCAACGAGCGGTTGGGCGAGCCATTCGAAACGAAGGTACTCGTGTGCCAACTCGGCGTAGTGCGGGTCGAGCTGCGGAAGCATCGACGGGTCCGGGTCGGGATGACCGGCTGCGCGCGAAGCGCGTTCCACACGGTCGTAGACAGCACCGGTCGACTTCCTCGCGAACCGGTGAATCTGAGTCCACTCTTCTTCTGTCAGCTCGGGAAGGAGCTGCGATACAAGGACCGCAACGCTGTCTAGGCCGGGGGCGATAGGAGCGCCCGGCTCGAACACCATAACCCCGTATTTGTCACGCTTCGGCGCGGGCTCCCGCGCGGGAACTTCGACCGCCAGCACTCGACGGAGCGCTTCATACCCGTCGGGCGTGAGCTGGGTCCGGTCCGTCAACGCGTCGGTGAGTGCTGTCAACGCGGAGGCGATCTGTTTTTCATCTGTGGAGAGTCGCTCGCTTGAAAGCACCGCATCTCGACGCTCGCGCATGTCGAGGGCGAGCGGCAACTCGGCAAGCGTCGCGGCCGCCACCCATCGCATGCTTCCCTCTCGGGGCTGAAGGAGTTGCGGACGTTCGATCAGTGTGAACAGCGGCGGCTTCTTGGGGCGAACACTCGGGGCGTCCGGGCTCAGAATCGCTGCCTCGAGCGCTTCAATGATGTCCGCCATCAAGCCGGCAGCAGCATCACCCCAAGTCGGGACCAATTGGCACAACCACTCAAGTGCACGACTCCGACGCTCGGCGTTTCCTTCGTGGTGGGCGAGTTCGACGAGCCACCCTGCCATCTCGGTGCTTCCCTGGCATGCGAGAGCGACAGCGTTGACGTTCTCCTCGTTTTGGAGGGCGTTGCTCAACCATTGCCGGCGCTCGGAAGCGGACTTCAGGTGCAGGGCTGCGTGCGCGGCGCCGAGCTCTGCAAGAATGCGGCTCCTTGGCTCGAGGACACCGTCGATAGCGACGAACACGCCGACCGTTGAATCCCAGAACTCGACAAGATACTGGGCGATGTCTATCCGATACGGCTCCGCGAGATCCCATTGTCTCAGCGACTCGGTCACCAGCTGCTGAGCGTCACCTACGGTTACGCGAGTGTTCTGGCTTAGAGCCTGACCAATCACGGCGTACGCCGGCAAGAACATCGTCCGGTCGATCTTCTCCGGGGCCTCGCTCGTGGCGTCGTCTACGCGTCGGAGTTCCCACTTCTTGATGCTGTCCTCGATAACTCCGTACAAGAGGGCGACCGCGCTCACATCAGAGTGGCGACCCTTGACAAGTCGCAACGCCCCCAGGATCGCAAGCAGAGGCGTCGACCAGATCGTCGCGTTCCCTGACAAGTCCTTCTCCAGGTTTTGCATGAGGCCGCTAACCCAACTGCCCGTCTCATCCACTGACACACCCTCATGCGGAGCAAGCGCCGAGAAAAGCGCACGAACAGCGGTGCGGGGGTCGGGTGGGACGAGCTCGACGATGGGAAGACCCAGCGCGCGGGCGGACGGCGCAGAACTCGGCCGGGTAGTGAGCAGAAGGCCCACATTGGGATGTAACCCCGGGAGGAGCCTTTTCACACCGGCGGCAACAGCACCAGCCTTGGACAGCGCTTCGTCCAGGCCGTCGAGCAAGAAAATCGCATGACCGCCATCTACCGCGGACTGAAGAGCTTCGAGGAGCGACGCTGGGCTGCCGGTGTTCACATGCCGGGCTGCCTCTTCAATCAGCAGCTGGAGCGTGACCTCGCTTGAATTGCGAATCTTCGAGGCGATCGTGCGAAGGTCCACGTACAGGGGCATCGGTGCGGATTCGTCGGCGGCCAGCCACGCCGCCACTTGGTGCATCGCCTCGGACTTTCCCGTTCCGGGTAAGCCGTGAATGATGAAGCGGCGATTGCGCCGTATCGACCGCGCAAGCGAGTGGGTCTTCCGACGTGGGTCATCATCTTGTGGGTCTGTGAACGCAACCGAAATGGAATGAACGAACCCGTCGATGACCAGTTCAGGCTCAGGGCTGAGGAGACCCACGTCCAACCGGTCCAGACGGGCAGTGAGGGTGGAACGGTACCGTCGGCCCTCCTCGAGGGCCGCCGCGGCTCGGGCGCCCGACGACCCGTTTCCATCTGGATAGACGCAAAGGCCAGCGTCACGCAGCGCTGTTACCCAGTCCGATGGAACAGTCGAAGCACGCTTTCCGGCGACCTCCCGGAAGTACTGTTGGAGGGCACTGAACGCTGCTGCACCCTGCCCCGATTCGACGACGCGGCCGTCCACGCGCGCGGCGGCATTCTCCGCTCGAACGTCAGAGGGCCCATCAGCTTCCCAATCGAGCACGGCTGCCTGAGCGAGCAGTGACGGGCCGCGACCTGGCGCTAGTTTCTCGACGCGCTCGTGGGCACTGTCATATGCGGTCTTCTGCGCCGTCGGCAACGGAGCGTTCGCATCGGTTCGTCGACGATCAAGTGCGTCCCTGAGATCGCCCACCCTCCCACGGGACTTGCGAGTCACCAGGAGAACGCGGTCGGGGGCCGCGGTCACCTGCTTTGCCCACTGGTCGATGGTGGAGTTGAGCGCGTCCTTGTTCGCGGACCTCTTCGCCTGGAAATACCAGGTGGACCCGTCCTGCATCTCACAGACGATGTCGTCCACGGAGGCGTCAGCTTCGAGCGTGAGTCTGACCGGAACCTTCCCGGCGGCCCCGTTCACAGGCGCGTCCATCAGACCGTGTATCGCGAGGACCGCCGCCACCCCTCCCCGGTGAAGGCTGCCCAGTTCGTTCGCTGCGCCACCACGGCCGCCATTGCTGGTTTTCTCGGTCACAGCAAGATCCTGACACGGTCAGGTCAGGGACGAGTGACCTTGGCGTGGTTGCCGGAAGGCGGCGGCGTGCCGTCGTAGCGCTTACAAGCCGGTGGGTGCCGCCGATGGTCACTGAGGTATGTCTAACGAATCCAGTCCCAAAATGAGCTTCTTCTACGCCTACTTCGACGGTTCGGAGCCGAAGAACATGACCCTGCTGGCGCCCAACACAAACGGCCCGGCAATCGCGCCCGACATTTCACGTTTCGGGCACCTGTTTGTGTCCCTGCTCGCGAGCCGTGCGGTGAAGTTCGCCGTGTACGCTGCAAGCCTCGTCGGCGTAGCCCGCGTTGTCTCAGAGCTGTTCGAAACACCGGGCCTGGAAATCCTGGGACTTCTGGCCGCCGCGATCGGATTGATCTTGGCAACGGTGACCTTCTGGGGCTGGACGCACTACGTCAGTTTCCGCCAGCAGACGTGGCTGGGTGAAGTCGCAATGCGTGTCGCCGAAAGCTACGACATCCCGTGGCCGCTGATTTCACAAGTAACCCGTGTCATGCCAGTCCTTCGGCCCGTATGGAAGCTCTGGGGACGCCGTCGGTCCGTTCTTGTTGCCCGCGAAGAGTGGCGGTCAGCGACCGAGCGACTCCGCATCACGGTGGACGCAGCAAAGGACTCGGAGATTAAGGTGTTCGTCTCAGATGAGGTGCTGAGCAATCACCCGATGCTCAAAGTCGCGGAATCAGAACGGCACCAGACAGAGAACGCCATAACCGATCCCGAGCGCGACGCAGCCAACACAGCCGAGAACCCGGGCGGGACCGCGCAAACCGGAGACGAAGTTACTCGCTCCGACAGCTCCGACAAGACACGCCGGACCCAGAAAAATGCCGATGACGAAGACGACCGGGTTCCGGAACGCGGAAACGACCCACAACCCCACAAGCACAGCCAGGACCGCGTAGCCGGCGACATTGAGCCAAACGTCGTTCCCGCTACTGACCCGCCTAGGTGACATCCGATTCTCAAGAGCTAGTGCCATTTCTCCTCCGCTCAACTACATGCGGCGGACGTTTCGCGGGGCGCTTGAAATGTCGGTTCGACGGCGCGACGCCAGCTGCTTGGGCCTGAAGCGATTCGAACGCGACTCGGGCTGAGCCGCTGCCGCCAGTGATGCCCGCGCTTCCGTGAAACGGGACCACCCGACAGTCGCCGTCGCGAGAACCGATCCGAACGTCACGAACGGGACAGCGAAATGCACAGGGTCCAGCCCATCAGCCTGACCGACTGACACTCCCGACCACTGCCAGGTGTAGGTGACGACGAGAAGAAGAACCCACGCCCACAGGACACCGCGAGCCACCTCCGTGGCTTTGGCGTACTCGGCTCGCGGTAGCTCCCTCACCATGAATGCCCACACGGTCAAAGTGAGCGCAACGACAAGCGACGGGAGGAACAAAGTGATGACTACGACCACGGGCGTCCGCGGACGCGAGTCAGCAGTCAGCTGCAGCAGGATCAGCGCATCAAAAGCAGCCGACAACAGATAGGCGCCAGGCGCCTTACCCCCGCGAGGGAACTTCTCATACAGACCGAACGCCAACGCCGCCACAGCCACCGTCAGCAAAGCCGTCCACCAGCCCGCCCACGAGAGCAGCGAGGCTGTTGCTGCTGCAACCCCCGTCGCACCCGCCACGACGAAACTGACCGTGTACAGGCCGCGATTCGGCGCCCGGCCACCGCGACGGATGCGCTCGCCAGCCAACGGGACCGCCAAGCCCATGAGCACACCGGAGGTGAGCGACAACGATACTCGAAACCACGAAGCACCACCCGGCAGGACAAGCATCCACAGGCCAAGCACGACGCCACCAACACCGAGGACGCCGGCGGCTATCAACCGAGGCAAACCATCACCGGAAACAACCCCCTGCACAAGCCGAGACACCGAGTGCGCCTTCATGAGAACAGGCTAGAGGCGGGATCAGACACTCCAACGTCGGCTAGGGCGCAGCGAGCACAAGAAGAATCCCTCCCCAGTTCACAGAACCAGGGAGGGATTCTTCAAGCTGGCATCAATACCGGATGTGGAGCAGGTAAGCTCGGCCCCCTTCGGCGCCGATGTTGTTACCGGTGTCGGGGTTCAGCGCCCACGGCTTGTTCAGTCGCGGCTTGCTGTGCTGGGTCACGAAAATCGAACCATTGCTGACGGAAGTCACGATAGCGGCGTGATCGACAAACCCGTCCGCGTGGTGCTGGCCGGATTTTGTGTCCCAGTCGTAGAGGATCACGTCACCGATCTGGGCGCCGCCGGCGGTGGAGTCGGTGGTGCTGATCTCCGTGATTGTTGCGTAGCCGGCGTTCACTAGCGCGTTCTTGAACCGATCAGCCACCGTGGCCGCCTTGGAGGGGCCGGGTTCTTTCTTGCTAGCCATCTGGTTCAGGTTCACGGTGAAGTCGGTCCACTGGGACGTCTTCGGCAGCCCGCCGGCCCACAACGCCTGGCTGACGAACCATGTGCAGTCGTTTCCGTACCGTGGGCCGTCGCCGACATGGTCGAGCGCCCACCGGGCGGCCGCCGACCGGTCATAGCTCACGCAGTTCGGGACGACGGGACCGTCGCTGCCGGTGAGGATGAGTGAATCGGACACCCACCCCTGTCCGGGAACGTGATCCCAGATGGACGTGCCGTTCACGTACTGCCCCTCGACGTAGCAGTCGATGATGACCGACGTGTTCGCGACGAGGACGTTGACCACCGGGGACGCGGTGGTCGGCTGGGTCCGCACGTTGGCGCTGGTCAACAGCGGGTAGCTCGAGCTGGCGTTAGCTGGAGCCGCCACACTGAAGGTGACAGCGATCGCTGCTGCGAAGCCAGCGACAGTGAGAGCAAGTTGTTTGGAACGGGGCATTTCGGGCACTCCTTTCCTTCGAGTCTGCAAAGTCTCACCCCCGCAAGCGGTGCTGTCCAGTTAAATCTTCGCGGATGACGGGTAAGTGCGTATAGGACCGCATCGCAGCGGAAATGCGTATGAGGCCAAATGTGCGCGAACTGCTATATATAGATCATGAGCCGAGCAGATGGCCGCGGGATGCCATGCCCTACATGTGGCGCGGCGACCCGTGTCCCCGAATCGAGAGCGGGACGGCACGAATCGGTCGTCCGGCGACGCCGCGTCTGCGAAAACGGCCACTATTTCCGGACGATCGAAACCCTGGTGCGGCCGCAGCTGAACATGTACGGGGTGCGACGAGCTAGCGACGACGCCATCGCCCCAGACCTGTTCAACGAAGCCCGCTTCAACCGCGACGTGAACGACATTCTCTTCAGGCAGAAAGGGCCGCTCGCGGAACTCGACCTCGACACCGTCGTCAGCCGAGCTCTCCGGGTGATCGAATCGGAGCTGACCTACCAGGACCTGCGGCTGCGACCTGAAGAGTTTGCAGCCCGACCTGAACTCATCGGCGCCATCCCCGACACCCTCATCGCCGACGCGGTAGAACGAGTCCTGAAGGACGGACGGACCGCCCCGTACCGGATGGCGGAACTGTTGTACGTCATGGCTGTCCGAGGAGGCCAGAATCACAGTCGCAACGGCTGGAGCGACGCCGCCGACGTCATCGCCTGGATACGCCAGCGCTACGCCCACATTGAGGTGACCGTGAGCCCCGCCGGGACCGACACCGGCACCCTCCTCATCCCCCGAACCAACTTCAGGCCGAGCACAGTCCTCAAACGTCGATCCCAGTCCGTCCCGTTCTCGACCGAGCAGTTCCGCCGCAGTCTTCTCGCAGCCCTCTACGGGCGGGACCGGGCTGCGTTGAAAGCAACGAAAGTCACGAACTTCGTTATGCACGAAATCTACGGCCAGCGGACGGTGCACTCGACACAACTCGCATCGGCCGCTCTGGCCGGCCTGCGACGCGTCGACGACATCGCATACCTTCGATGGGCGACCGTGGTCAAAGGCATCAGCAGTGTCCGAACATTCACCGAAGAAGCCGCCGACCTCATCTCCCACCCATCAGGGCCGTTGAAGTTGGGCTCGCGTCTCTAGCTGCGAAGCGTGCCAGCCTGCAGCGCTCGGAAACTGTTTGGCGCCGCTACCGGATCGCTGCGATCATCGCCCGAACTTCCCAGCTCGCAGATACGCCTGAGCGGCCACCTGAAAAGCGTGAGCGTCCCCGTCTAGTTCGGAGAGGTCCACGATGGACCTGCTGATCACCATCTGCCGGTCCTCGGTGATCGGGTCTGCCTGCCATGCGGCCTTCATCGCTTCACCGGCGGTCGCCCTCGTCCTGTCCACCAGCTTCGTGTACGCCGCACCCACTGTCGATGACTCAGCGCTCAGAGCTGTCACAAAGTAGCTCAGCTTCTCCTGGGTGGCACGGATCTGCTCCGATAGCCTCACCCGTTCTTCCGCGGACTTCTCACCATTGCGGCGCCTGATCGCATACGGGTACTCCCGGTACGCCGCATACGTTGCGAAAGCCTCAGCGAACAACGTCCGCAGCCGTTCCCGCGTCTCCTCCTTCGTCTTCCTCCGGGCGAAGTAGATACTGAAACCGGCGGTGATGAGCGCCGCGATCACCGCGCCGCTGACCAACGCTGCCGCGACGGCGGACCAGGGGCTGACGGAAGCAGCGGCAACCGTCGCCGGCGACGGGCACGGGGACGGTGCCGCAAAGAGGTAAACCATCAGTGCGCCACCTCCTCACCCGGCCACGCCCCGGTCCGACGAAACCACTGTTCCCGAACCAAATGCGCACCGATATGCCCAAGAAGCGCTTCCGGGCCGTCGGCGAGCACCCACCGACGCTCGACCGGGTCCTCCGGGTACCACATGCACAAGCTGCCATCGGGGTAGCGGTGCGGGGACTCAGCAGGGCCGTCGACGAAGACCACCGGCACAGCACTCCGTGTGCGGGTGAAAATCACATCGACACGCCTCGTCGGCGTCCCCGGCGGGGTGATGTGAGTACGCAGCGCAAAACCGCCCCGATACTTCACCGGGGGCTTCACGATCCGCGCGGCAGGGTCGTTCCGGCGGAACACGTGCAGGTACCGCACGCGTTCGACCGGGACGTCGAACGCGTACATCAGCGCGCTCCACCGAACGACCGGCCGGGATTGAACGACGCACCCAGCCCTGCAACCCCAACAGCTGCAGCAGCGACGGTCGGGGTGCGCGCAATCGTCGACGCGGCAGCCGCGAGTTCCTTCGTCGAACTGTCGTCGATGTACTCCCAGAACATGCCGGCGAGGGCAGCCCGCACGTCCGCTTCGTCCTCGCCCGCGTCGAGCGCATCCTGAAGCGCGTCGGCAGCCGCGCGCAGCATCGTTGCGACCCGGAACTCCGGGAGAGCGTACTTCAGCGGGTCCGAGACACCTGCAGGATCAGGTGTGTGCTCGCCGGCTTCGACGCGGGCCGCCGCGTTCTCGAACAGGGCATGAAGCCCGGTCGCGACACCCATCCCCGGTTCGACGAACTCGAGCGCCCACACGCTGAGGGTGAAGGAGTACACGCACGGCTTCGGGAACTGGTTGTTCCACGCCTTGGCGAGGCGGATGACCTTCCGACGGATGGAACGGTGAGAGGACGTACCGCCGTTGAGAAGGCTGGCATGCTGTTCCGGGTCGGACGGCTCCCAGCTGTTGTCGGCGAGGTTCGGGATCCACAGCCCGTTGCCCTCTTTCCGGGTGAGAGCGATCACCAGGTCGACGGTCGGATCCTGCCCGTTCTCCAGCGGGTCGTTGAACCGCACGAGAGGTCCGCGCTTGGACATACCGACATACGCGTCAGGGTAACTGGCCCGGACGATCGGACCGATGAGGTCTTGTAGGGCGGCGGCGACGTCGGCGGGCGGCTCGTTACCGCCTTCAGGTCCAAGCTCGGGGAAGCTGCGCCGGTCGAGCACCAGGCCGCCATCGCCGTCGTTGACGGGATTGAGCATGGTGTGGACCGCAAGCGATCCACTGCGGTAGGTGCGTAGCGACCCGGGGAGTTGGATGGCAGCGGCGCGAACCAAGGCGAGACGATCGCGGGCTTCGCGGAGCGCTTCGGGATCCGCGTCGATCTGTTGACGGATGTCGTCGAGGACGGTGTTGATGGCGTTCACAGGGGACTCCCTCTGTTTGGGGACGCCTCCTGATTGCGTGGAGCTCTCCGACCCGTTAAGGTCGAGCGTGTTCTCACCAAGGACACGCTACGTCCCAGTCTTCGGCACGCCAGTTGGCGCACCGGCCTGGTGACGCAAGCTTTGAGCCCCAGCTTCCGTGCCACCGGAGCTGGGGCTTTTGGCATATACGCCCTCAGACATGAGCACTATATAGCGGGCCTCCGACATTTCCATTCCCCCACATCTAGTGGGCGTGTCGTCCACAAGTGGGGACAACTTATGCACAATTTCCACACCCCGCGAAGGGGGATATGTGGATATATGCCGCTCCGGCGACCGCGGCTGTTGCCCCCTCGAAACGGCAACAGTCGGAGGCGCCCCAACGCGGCCACCCCCAAATGGGGGCTCACCAAGCGGTCGCTGTCAGGCGCAAGCTGACGCAACCAACGAGGGAGCCGGTCATGAAAGAAGCGCTTTTCTGGACATGCCTGATACTCGGAATCGCCTGCATCGTCGTGCAGCTGGTCATCTACCTCCTCGCAGCAATCCAGAGCCTCCGAGCGAAACCAACCAAAGACGACGATCCCAACCAAGGGTTGAAGATCCCCGACCAGATCGCTGACCTGCTCAAGTCGCTGATCGATAAGGCGCCACTTCTTGTCGGCGGAGTGCTACTCCTGCTCATCGCCGCGATCTTCTCCGGGACAGTCGACGCCAGCTTCAAAGTCGAATAGTTCACTCAGGCGCCTACGGCCGGATCCCGCCAGAGATTCCCTCAATCAACCGAGCCGTCGTCGGCAATCAACAAGATGCCAGAAGATCATCGAGTCCGCATCGCACCCAACTCGCAGCCGCCAGGTCACCGCCACGCTGGCGCCACGTATCTCGCGCGGTACGCGCGACGTAACGGTGGTGTTGCCTTGGCGGGGTCGAGCCGGCGCCGAGGTGTGCTGAGCGTGAGGTTCTTGACGGGCGGCCGCGGGCGATCCGTTCGACGGTGAACGGTGGTTGCTGGCGGCTGTGCTCCGCTCGGTGTTGAGGTCGGTTACCTGGCACCGACCTCTTGTCGGAGGTGTCGGACCGTGTGGGGTGCGAGCTCAGACAGCCAACTCCCCAGTGTTTTCCTGGGATCGAGGGCCCCAAAACCCCACTGTACTTACTTACTACTTAACTTGATCTCGTTAAGAGAAGAAGAAGAAGAGTATTAGGGGAAATACCATATCCAGTTATCCCTATAGGGGGCTGTTGGGAAGAATCGGGTCAGACAAACGGGGGTTGTGACCGGGTATGACCAGTCGTGGCGCGGATTTTGCTGTCATAGAACCCTGTGATGCGTCCGCCGCCAGTCTCGACATGGCGAGCACGACGCGGCCGCGCGCGGTGTGATCGCGCCCCAGAGCCGCATCGGCAACGACGTCAGAAGCCGCATGAATCGATCTGCGCCCATCGGGAAGCACCCTGGTCGCCGCATGTACTCAATCGGTAGCCGCTCAGCTCCTCGAATGACACGCTTGCCGCGTCGCTCACGGATTGAAAACGCCGCCGCATACATAACCGGTGATGGCAGCCATGCGTGTCCATCTCGGATTCCACCGCCTTGCCGAGGTTGCGCGCTCATCGCCGCATGTACCCAATCGGTAGCCGCTCAGCTCCTCGAATGACACGCTTGCCGCGTCGCTCACGGACTGAGAACGCCGCCGCATACATACCTGTTGAAGGCAGGGGACGACGGAATCGCGGATTCCACCCCTTGGCCGAACGCACACGAATCGCGGGGTCACCCGCACGATCACCACGTACGACGAACGAGCACGAACTATGACACACGCCGCCCGCAACGAAGTCGCCACACTCGACCGAGACAGCACGCAAGCTACTAGCTCCGAACGCAACGAACCTCGCCATACACGACCGAGAGAGCACACAAACCACCAACTCCGAACGCAAACAGAGAACATA
This sequence comes from Leifsonia sp. KNZ13-11D, assembly GCF_056754895.1. Lineage (NCBI taxonomy): Bacteria > Bacillati > Actinomycetota > Actinomycetes > Micrococcales > Microbacteriaceae > Leifsonia > Leifsonia sp. KNZ13-11D. The sequence continues at coordinate 3,848,888 of NZ_JBPGWU010000001.1, read as the reverse complement.
CTCGACCTCGACGAATAGCGAAGTAACAGGTCCGAGCTGGAACGGGCAACCGAGGGAGCCAGCCGGAAGCGCCGCAAGAGGCGCCGCACGCCGAACGCCCCCAACCGCCCACATCCGCACTTTGGCAACCGAGTCCCCAGGCGCCGGATGCCGCAGTCTGGGCATGAACGAACGGGCCTTCCGCTCGTTCCCTAGAGAATGAGACCACGCCGGTAGAGGACCGACTGGGCCGCAGCCGGCATGACAATACTGGCGACATCGAATTCCGAGGGAAACCGGTATTCGAACCTCGCGCCGCATGCAACTAGCTGCCGGAGCAACCGGCGTGAAGATGACGATACCCGCCACGCATGCTGACGACGATGCACTGACCTCGAGGCTCCGAGCACGACGCTACTGACCACGCTTAGGTGACGACTACGCACCAAGCTTGAAGCTCCGAACATGACGCTATCGATCACGCACAACCGACGACTACGCATCACCCCGAAGCTCTGAACACGATGCACGTGACCATGCACGATAGATGACCCGATGACAGGCAGACCTGTGGCTTGGCGCAGGAAGGCGACTGTGGGAGCCATCCGGAAGCGCGGTATGTCACGCTGCAGGCCGAACGCGACCCCGACTGGGGAACCGCCCTCTCAGCATCTAGGCATCCCGCTATTTGGCAATTGAATAGACGACGCAACGGCGCCCACCCGGCTGCGGCCGCAAGGGAAGCTCCCGCTCGTCCCGCTAACAAAGTCCGAGGCCTGCCTGGCACCCGCACCCGGGTGTCGTCGGCGCGGGTAGTCGATGCCGCTACACGGTTTCCAGCTGCGCCAGCACGTACGTTTAGTAATCGATGACGGCAAGGTCGGACGCTGCGACAGTGTTGAGCCTCGCATCGTGACCGAGCTGGACTCGAGGTGGGTCCGATGGTGTCGCCAATGTTCGTGATTGAGTCCAGGGGCCTCTCCGCCGAGCCGGTCCACTGCCACAGCCGCACGGCTCGGCGAGTCCTCAAGGCAATCGCGGCGTCACGTAAACCCAGCGCAGGGTCTAGCCGAGGCGGTCTGTCACCTGACGAGAAGCACCCATATCGTTGAGTTGCAGCGAGCGTGGTCGGCCGGCCCCCTGAGTGGACCAACCCCTCTGCATGTCGTGGTCACTTTGCGATGCGTCAGGCAGTGGAACGAAGAAGGAGTACCGCAGCGAGGCTGAACCCGGCTGCGGCGGTGGAGATTATCGCGAGTGTTGCGATGGGTCGTCCGTCCGCTAGTGCGGCCCGGTCGCCGTGCAGCTGAAGGGCCGCGTTGTACGAGCGATAGCGGCGCTGCACCGCAATGAAGAGCGCCGCGGCCGCGGCTGCGCCCGCGAAGCCGAGCAGCGCTGACCAGGGTCCGAGCAGATCGAGCAGGATACGGGCCGCGACCAACGACCCAGCGAGAAGGGCCTGACACGTACGCCGCCAAGCGAGCGCGGTGCGCTCAGGCTGCAAACCCGGGTCAAAAGGGGCGCTCACTTGTAGAGCACCCCTAGGAGAACGAGGATCCCGGCCCCGCAGACGACGATCGCCAGAAAGACATTGAGCGGAGCACTGGGCAGTGGCTTCTGGTGGCGAAGGGCGGATTCGACCCGCTTCCAGCCGTACCATGCCTGTACCGGAACGACGAGCCCTGCCGCAAGAAGTAGCAGAGAGGCGACGAGCCGGAAGCCCGGGTGGATGCCGAGGCCTAATGCCTCCAGGGCGACGCCACCGGCGAGCAGGGCGAGCCCCGTGCGGATCCAGGCGAGAAAGGTGCGCTCGTTAGCGAGGCTGAACCGCGCGTCGGGCTCAGTGCCGGTGCCGAACACCGACGACGGGAAACGCTTGTCAGCAATCATCGAACTTCGTGGACAGCGCGCCCGGGTCGCAGCTGTCTGTGTAGGTGACGGTGCCGGTGCAGTTCAACATCGGCTCGCTCCTGTCTGGAAACCGGCATAGCCGGGCTCCTGCGCTATGGGCCTGGAACATCTAGGTTTCAACTCCTTATCGGACTTGGCACATATAGGTATCGTCCCTTATAGTAGCGACGTCCCCGCTTTCGTACGAAGGAGTACTTATGTCTCGTCGCATCCTGCTCGCTGGCGTCGCTGTCGCAGGCGCCCTGACGCTCGCACTGACGGGCTGCACCGGTGGTGGCGGCGGTGGGAGTGACACTGCAGCCGCAAAGACGACCGGTGGGACGCTGACCCTTGCCAGCGCCGTCGACATCAACTCGTTTGCCCCCGCTGATTCGCGCGACGCGCACTACGTCCAGTACTACCAGCCGGTCTACGACACGCTGCTCTCCATCGACCCCAACGGCGAATACAAGCCCGATCTGGCGACGAAGTGGTCGTGGAGCAGCGACCAGAAGACGTTGAGTCTGACCCTGCGCGACGGTGTCACCTTCACTGACGGGACGAAGTTCGACGCCGCCTCGGTCAAGACGAACCTCGAAGCCACCCGAAAGGGCACCGGTACCTCCAGCGTCGCCTTCACCGCGATCTCCGACATTGTCGTGAAGAGTCCTACCGCCGTCGACCTGGTGTTCTCCGAGCCCGACCCAGGGATCATCCGGCAGCTTGCGCTTCCGGGCGCTGCGATGGCGAGCCCGAAGGCCATCGCTGCGGGAACGCTCGCGAATGCCCCGGTGGGCACCGGCCCGTACATCCTAGACGCGAAGGACACGACCAAGACTGTTCAGTACACCTTCACGAAGAACGACAAGTATTGGAACAGCAAGGCGTACCCGTTCGACCGCATCGTCATCAAGCCGATCACCGACCCGACGGCGCGGTTCAACGCCGTGCGCAGCGGTGGAGTGGACGGCGCCACGGGCGATGCGCTCAACGCACCGCAGGCTAAGGGTGCCGGGCTCACCGTCACCACCTCCGCCGGCCCCGGTTTCCAGGGCCTGTTCCTGTTCGATCGGCAGGGCGCGATCGCGCCGCAGCTGAAGGACGTTCGGGTGCGGCAGGCGCTCAACTACGCGATCGATCGCAAGGCGATCCTCGACACGCTCTATAACGGTTCGGGAACTATCACGGATCAGGTCTTCAACCCCCGATCGACGGCCTACGACAAGTCCCTCGAGGGCACGTACAAGTACAACCCGTCGAAGGCGAAGAAACTGCTGGCAGAGGCCGGGTACGCATCGGGATTCACGCTCACGATCCCGCAGCCGGTCTACAACAACCTCTCGCCGCTCCTCGACTCGCAGCTGGGAGCAGTAGGCATCAAGGTGAACTGGGCGCAGGTGCCGCAGGCTCAGACGAACGATGAATACCTCTCCGGCAAGTACGCCCTGGTCTGGTACCAGTTGCAGTCGAGCGACCCGTGGCAGGGTGTCAACTTCTGGGGCGCCCCGAACGCGCCGTGGAACCCGCTCCACAATGCCGATCCCGAGATCGATGCCGCTATCGCGAAGGTGCGGAACAGTTCCGGTGAGTCGCAGACGGCCGCGCTGAAGGCTCTCGACGCCCTGTACGTGAAGAAGGCGTGGTTCGTTCCGGCGTACTTCCCGGATGCCGTGTATTTCTCGTCGAAGAAGGTGTCGGTCAAGGCGCAGGCGCTTCAGATCGTGCCGTCGATCGCGAACTACGCACCGGCGCAGTGACGACGACGTGCGGCTGGGTGAGAACGACGTGAAGGAGGGGTCGCCGTGGTGAGCTTCATCGCGCGCAGGGTGCTGGCGGGAGTAGTGATGATATTCGTGATCTCGACTCTCACCTTCTTCCTGCTCAACGCGAATGGGACGAACGTCGCCCGTACCCTGCTCGGTGAGAACGCGACCGCCGAGCAGATTGCGGCCAAACAGCATCAGCTGGGTTTGGACCACAACGTCCTCGATCGCTACTGGGGGTGGCTGACGCACGCGGTGCAGGGCGATCTGGGGATGTCGTGGCTGACGGCCCAGCCCGTTTCGACCGCTCTGCTGGACCGGTTGCCGGTGACTCTGTCGCTGGCGCTCGTCGCGGTGGTCGTCACGGGAGTGGTCAGTGTGATCGTGGGCGTCGTCGCAGCCTACCGGGGCGGCTGGACCGACCGTGTGGTCCAGGTGCTCGGCATCGCGGGGTTCGCGATGCCGGGCGTCTGGCTCGCCCTCATCCTCGTGCTCGTGTTCGCCATCACACTCGGCTGGCTTCCGGCGACCGGCTTCGTGCCGCTGGATCGTTCTATTCCGCTGTGGGCGGCCTCCCTGGTGCTGCCGGTCACAGCCATCGCGGTGAGCTCCGTCGCCTCGACTGCGCAGCAGGTGCGCGGTGCGATGATCGACACGCTCAACCAGGACTACGTGCGGACGCTGCGCAGCAGGGGTCTCTCGGAGCGAAGCATCGTCCTGCGGCATGCCTTGCGGAATGCGGCCCCTGCCGGATTGACGGTCCTTTCGCTCGAGTTCATCAGCCTGCTGGGCAGCACCGTCGTCATCGAGCGGATCTTCGCCCTCCCGGGCATCGGGTCGATGGTGCTGGACGCCACGGTCGGAGGGGACAGCCCTCAGGTGCTCGGGGTGGTTGTGATGATGGTCGTCGTTGTGGTCGTCGTCAATCTCGCCATCGACCTGCTCAACGGCTGGCTCAATCCGAAGGTACGTGTGTCGTGACGTCTCAAACCGTTTCCGTCCAGACCGGATCCCGCGCGACTCAGGGCATCTGGTCGAGGCTGCTCCGCAATCCGCTGGCGGTCGCAGCAATCCTCGTGCTCGTCGTGGTCATAGCGGTCAGCATCGCCGCGCCGCTGCTTGCTCCGTACGGCCCGAATCAGGTCGTTCCGGGCCTTGTCCGGCACGGACCGAGCGCCGGTCACCTCCTCGGCGGCGACGGCGCCGGGCGCGACGTGCTCTCCCGCCTGCTCTACGCCGGCAGACTCACCCTGCTCGGCACCCTGGTGACCCTCGTGGTCGCTGTGGTCGTCGGCGTGCCGGCGGGACTGGTCGCAGGATACTACGGCTCCTGGTGGGACAGCGTGACCACCTGGAGTGCGAACATTATCATCGCGATACCGGGGATGGTGCTGCTTCTCGCCGTGATCGCCGCGATCGGCCCGCAGACCGTTCCCGTCATGGCGATGTTCGGTCTCCTGCTCTCGCCGGGGTTCTTCCGGCTCACGCGAACCGCGGTGCAGAACGTGCGCAACGAGCTCTACATCGACGCCGCCCGGGTATCCGGGCTCTCGGACATGCGTATCATCGTGCGGCATGTTCTGACCGTGGTCCGTGGCCCGCTGATCATCCAGGCGTCCTTCAGCGCTGGCGCGGCCGTGCTCGTTCAGACCGGCCTGCAGTTCCTCGGACTCGGTGAACAGGGCGTCCCAAGCTGGGGTCAGATGCTGTCCGACGCCTTCGTCAATATCTACGCGGCTCCCCACCTCGTCTTCCCGCCAGGCATCACGATCGCCCTCACCGTTGCCTCGCTTGCCCTGATTGGCAATGCGCTGCGCGACTCCGTGAACGCCCGCACGACCTCCCGACGCCGGGGAACCGTGCACGTCGCGGGCGCCGCCGACGCCAAGCTTGGGACCGACGTCCCACTGCTGGCGGTCGACGGACTCCGCATCGGGTACCCAGCCGACGATGCCATCCGCGTGGTCGTCGACGATGTCTCGCTCTCGGTCCGAGCCGGCGAGGTGGTCGGCCTGGTCGGCGAGTCCGGGTCGGGAAAATCGCAGACCGCGTTCTCGGTCCTCGGGCTGCTTCCGCTGGAGGCATCCATCCTGAACGGGAGCGCGCGTCTCGACGGCATCGAGCTTCTAACGATGGAGCGCAAGGCGCGAACCGTCATCCGTGGTACCCGGATCGCCTACATTCCGCAGGAGCCGATGTCGAACCTCGATCCCTCCTTCACCATCGGCTCGCAGTTGATCGAGCCGATGATGGCGGTGAAGCGGATGTCGAAGCACGACGCCCGTGCGCGTGCCGTCCAGCTCCTGAGGGAGGTCGGCATCGTCGATCCGGAACGCACCATGCGGTCTTACCCCCACCAGGTGTCCGGGGGGATGGCGCAGCGTGTCCTGATAGCCGGTGCGATCTCCTGCGACCCGGAGCTTCTGATCGCCGACGAACCCACCACCGCACTGGACGTGACCGTTCAGGCGGACGTACTAGAGCTCCTGCGGCGGCTACAGCGCGAGCGCGGGATGGGAATGCTCCTAGTAACGCACAACTTCGGGGTGGTCGCGGACATCTGCGACCGGGTAGTGGTGATGAAGGACGGGCGCGTCGTCGAATCCGGCGACGTCCGAAACATCTTCGCTGCGCCGCGCGATCCATACACACGCAGCCTGCTGGATGCCATCCCGAGCGGAGATCGACTCCGAGATCCACTAGACCAGGCGGAAGGAGCCCGACGATGAGCGCCCTGCTGACCATCGAGGACTTGGAAGTCACCTACCCCCGCCGCGGACGCCACGCCCCATCGAAGGTGCTCAACGGCGTCTCCCTCGACATCCAGGCGGGCGAGTGCGTCGGTCTCGTCGGGGAGTCGGGATCGGGCAAGAGCACCTTGGGCCGCGCTGTGCTCGGCCTCGCCCCGGTCACCGGCGGGAGGATCGTCTACGACGGCCGCAGGATCGACGGTCTCGGCCGTCGCGACAGGCGGCGGCTCGGGTCCGAGATCCAGGTGGTGTTTCAAGATCCGTACACATCTCTGAACCCCTCGCTCACGATCGGAGAGATCCTCGCGGAACCGCTGCGGGCCGGCGGCGTGCCACGAGACGAGAGCCGCGCCCGCGTCCGCTCGCTGCTCGATCAGGTCGGGCTGCCCATCGACGCTGCCGACCGGTTGCCCCGCCAGTTCTCCGGCGGTCAACGCCAAAGGGTGGCGATCGCACGCGCGCTGGCGCTCCGGCCCCGGCTCATCATCTGCGACGAGCCGCTGTCCGCCCTGGACCTTTCAACGCAGTCGCGGGTGATGGATCTCCTGATCGAGATCCAGCAGACGACCGGCGTGGCGTACCTGTTCGTCTCGCACGACCTGCAGGTCGTCCGCGAGATCAGTCATCGTGTCGCGGTGATGCATCGCGGCTCCCTAGTGGAGACCGGGGACGCGGCGACCGTCACGAGCGCTCCGACCCATCCGTACACGCAGCGACTGCTGCTTTCGGCTCCGGTCGCGGATCCGGATGCCCAGGCCGAGAAGCGGAATCGACGCGCCCATTTGCTCGAACGCGAGCGCGTCGGAGCACGAGAAGAGGAATAGTTGGTCCTGACAACGGGATTCGCCAAACGAACAGGCCAGGGGACAGGAGCACCGCTGCGATGAAACTCGAGTACATCCTCCTCGGATTGCTGGCCCGCGGCGAGTTCAGCGGGTACGACATCGGCAAATGGATGCAGAGAGAGGGACGCTTCTACCGGTCCAACACCGACCAGAGCCAGATCTACCGCGTGCTGAAGCGCATGGAGGAGCAGGGCTGGGTGAAGTTCACCGTCGACCCGCGCGCAGGTCGACCGGACGCGAAGATGTACCGGATCACGGACACGGGCCGCGAGACACTCCTGGAGTGGGCGCGGAGTCCGTACGAGCCGCCGTCGCGATTCCAGGACGCGGACTTCCACGTGCGGTTCGATATCGCCGGCATGCTGGACCCGGTAGCGCTGCGAGACCTGCTGGTCACTGAGCTCGAGGCGAGGCGTGCGCAGGTCGCGTACAGCCGGACCCGTGATCGTACCCGCGTCTACGAGGATCCGATCCCCGAGCTGGACATCGAACGCGCCAACCTTCTCGCCGACATGTCGCATCGGCGCGGCACCGCGGAGATCGACGCCTGGATTGCCTGGCTCGAACGCACCCTCGACGAGCTCGATAGTGCAGGTGTCACTCACCCGCGCGAGCTCGTCGATGCATCGGGCGGCAGCAAGTGAAAGCGATCCTTCTCATGTTCGACACCCTCAACCGGCGCTTCCTGCCGCCGTACGGTGCGGAGGGGATTCATGCCCCCAACTTCGAGCGGCTGGCCGAACGATCGGTGACTTTTGAGAACTGCTACGCAGGGAGCATGCCGTGCATGCCGGCGCGGCGAGAAATGCACACCGGGCGCTATAACTTCCTCCACCGGTCCTGGGGGCCGCTTGAGCCGTTCGATGATTCCGTTCCGCAGCTGCTGGGCGAGGAAGGTGTCTACACACACCTGGTCACCGATCACCAGCACTACTGGGAGGACGGCGGCGCCACGTATCACACCCGGTTCAACACCTTCGAGCTCTTCCGTGGTCAAGAAGGCGATCCCTGGAAAGGGCACGTCGCGAACCCCGAAACGCCGGAGGTGCTCAGCCGACGGGATGACCGGCTTGTCCGCCAGGACCACATCAACCGCTCCTACTACCCGACCGAGGACCTGCACCCGCAGACACTCACCGTAGACGCGGGCCTGGACTTCATCCGTACCAACGCAGCCGATGACGCGTGGTTCCTCCAGATCGAGTGCTTTGACCCGCACGAGCCGTTCGTGAGCTATCCACGCCACCGCCAGTGGTACAGACCTGAACCGGAGCGCGCCGGAGCCCAGTTTGACTGGCCTGACTACGGGCGAGTCAGCGAGGACCCGCAGCAGGTCGAGCAGGCGCGCAATGAATACAGTGCGCTGCTGAGTATGTGCGACGCGTCGCTCGGACGTGTCCTGGACGCGATGGACGAGCTGAACCTCTGGGACGACACTCTGCTCATCGTCTGCACCGATCACGGACTTCTCCTTGGTGAACGTGGCTGGTGGGGTAAGAACGTGCAGCCGTGGTTCGACGAGAACATCCACACACCCCTCTTCGTCTGGGATCCGCGCGTGCGGCGCTCGGGCGAATGCGTGGACGATCTCGTCCAAACCGTCGATTTCGGCCCTACGCTTCTGGAGTTCTTCGGGGTGGCGCGACCGGACGATATGCAGGGGATCCCAATCGGACCGCTCCTCGGAGCAACAGGCCCTGCACGAGAAGTCGGTCTGTTCGGGTCGTTCGGCGGACACGTGAACATCACGGACGGCCGCTACGTCTACATGCGAGCGTGCGCCACCAGCTCGAACAGTCCCCTATTCGAGCACACCCTCATGCCGACGCACATGTCCAGTCGCTTCGCCCCAGAAGAACTCCGTGACGCAGAACTCGTTCCGCCCTTCCCGTTCACGAAGGGTGTTCCGTTGCTGCGCGTCCCCGCGCGTGCCGGCGGCAACCCGTGGGAGTTCGGCACCATGCTCTTCGACTTAAGGACCGATCCCGAACAGCGGACCCCACTCGCCGACGACGAGTTGGAGCTGCGCATGGCGACACTGCTGGTGCAACAGCTCCGGCTCGCCGACGCGCCACCGTCTCAATTCGAGCGGCTCGGTCTGCCGCCCGACGGTCCTGTGCGAGCGGAGCACCTGCTCGCAGCCAGCCAGGCTGGCCGGGCAGAAGCGAGTGCGGTGCCCCTCCCATCGCGACGTGACGTCCGCGACTTCTCTCCATTGCTCCTCGTCCCACTCGCCGAGCTGGACCCAGCGGTTTTCGAGCACCGCACCATCCTCGAACGGACACCCGTGCTGACCAGCCCGCAGTTCCGGGCACAGCATGCGGCATCCAGCGTCTACGACGTGGCACTCGCGATTCCCGCGATCAGCGCAGAGGCGCTGGCCGCGGTCGGCGCGGTGCTTGCCGGAGGGCCCTCGTGAACGAGACATGCGGATGCTGCACGCCCACGCGGCAAGTCGAGCCGATCGCTTTCCCGCTGGCGTCCCGCGGGAGACACCGCGTGGAGCAGGCGACAATTGCCCCTGGAGCGTTCACGATGGGCGACGCCCTCGGCGACGGTCACCCGTCGGACGGTGAGCGACCCCTTCATCGCGTGGAGTTGGGCGCATTCGAGATCGACGTGACGACAGTGACGAACGCGGACTTCGGTGCCTTCGTCGAAGCGACCGGCTACGTCACTGATGCCGAGCGACTCGGATCGTCTGCCGTGTTCCACCTCGCCGTCCAGGCGGACTCCGAGGATCTCCTCGGAGCCGCAGGAGGAATGGGCTGGTGGCAGGATGTTCGCGGCGCAGATTGGGCTCATCCGTCGGGTCCGCGTTCCGACGTGCGCGACCTCGCCGACCATCCGGTTGTCCAGGTGAGTTGGTACGACGCGAGCGCGTACTGCGAATGGGCCGGGCGGCGCCTACCCACCGAAGCCGAGTGGGAGTACGCCTCCAGGGGTGGAATCGAGGGAGCGCGTTACCCCTGGGGGGACGCGGCTGTCGACGACGGGGGGTGGCGTGCCAACATCTGGCAAGGTGACTTCCCACTCAGCAACGAACTCGACGACGGGTGGCTCCTCACCGCGCCAGTGCGCTCGTACGAACCTAACGGATATGGACTCTTCCAAACCGTGGGCAACGTGTGGGAATGGTGTGCTGATATCTTCGACCCTCGCGCCTACAGGACTTCGCATTCGCACGATCCCCGCGGTGCGATTCGAGGCCCCAACCGGGTCCTGCGCGGTGGTAGCTACCTATGCCATGACTCTTATTGCAACCGATATCGGAATTCGGCCCGGTCGCACAACACGCCGGGATCTTCAATGGGCAATGCCGGTTTCCGCACGGTGGGCGCACCCCTCTGGACGACCGTGACCGGGTAGGCCTCGCCGCGCTCGAACAGGCCGGTGTCACCTCTAGCCGCACGTCGGTCGCGGACGGCGCGGAAAACCACAACAACCGCCCGCGCAGCCCGGGTCAGAGCCCATGCAAGGCGAACACCATCGTTGTCGTGCGCCGACACCGATGTGTCGGGACATCACACGATTTTCTGGGCGGAGAATATCCGCCGTAACCGCTCCCGCAGGAGCCATACCTGAAAGCGAAACTACTGCGTGACCGCCACCTACCCCACCATCTCTGCCACGACCGCGCAGGAGGTTCTGCCCTACCAGGACCCGACGCTCAGCACCGCCGAGCGGGTGCGCGACCTGCTCGGCCGGATGACGACGGCCGAGAAGATCGGCCAGATGCTGCAGCTGGATGCGCGCGACGACCTGCGCGACCACATCCTGCGGCGGCACGCCGGCTCGATCCTGCACACGTCGCCGGAGCGCATCCTCGAGGCGAACCGCCTCACCGCGCAGACCCGGCTGCGCATCCCGCTGCTGGTCGGGGAGGACTGCATCCACGGGCACTCGTTCTGGCCGGGAGCGACGATCTACCCGACCCAGCTCGGCATGGCCGCGTCGTGGGATGCGGAGCTGATCGAGCGCGTCGCGCGGGCCAGCGCCGAAGAGGTGGCGGTCACCGGCGTGCACTGGACGTTCTCGCCGGTGCTGTGCATCGCCCGCGACCTCCGCTGGGGCCGGATCAGCGAGACGTTCGGCGAGGACCCGTTCCTCATCGGAGAGCTCGCCAGCGCGATGGTGCGCGGGTACCAGGGGAGTGGCCTCGACGACCCGACCGCGATCCTCGCGACGGCGAAGCACTTCGCCGGGTACTCGGAGACGCAGGGCGGCCGGGATGCGAGCGAGGCGGACATCTCGCGGCGCAAGCTCCGCAGCTGGTTCCTGCCGCCGTTCGAGCGCGTGGCCCGGGAGGGCTGCCGCACCTTCATGCTCGGCTACCAGAGCACGGACGGCATCCCGATCACGGTCAACGACTGGCTGCTCAGCGAGGTGCTGCGCGGCGAGTGGGGCTACACCGGCACGCTCATCACCGACTGGGACAACGTGGGCCGCATGGTCTGGGAGCAGAAGGTGCAGCCCGACTACGCGTACGCGGCCGCCGCGGCGGTCCGCGCCGGCAACGACATGGTCATGACCACGCCCGGATTCTTCGAGGGGGCGCTGGAGGCGGTCGAGCGCGGGATGCTGGCGGAGGACGCCTTCGATGCGGCGGTCTCGCGCATCCTGACCCTGAAGTTCGACCTGGGGTTGTTCGAGGATCCGCGGCTGCCGTCGCCTGCGCTGGACGAGGTCGTGGGCAGCGTCGCGCACGCCGAGCTGAACCTGGAGATCGCGCGGCGGTCGATCGTGCTGCTGGAGAACGACGGGACGCTGCCGCTGGAGGCGACGGCTCCGCTCCGCGTCGCGGTCGTCGGACCGCTCGCCGATGACGCCCAGACGCAGCTCGGCGACTGGGCCGGCGGATCCGGCCAGGCCGGCTGGCTCGACGGCCAGCCGCGCGAGATGATCACGACGGTCCTCGACGGGTTGAACGCGATCGACGGGTGGAGCGTCCGGCACGCCCGCGGCGCCGACATCCTCACGCTCGCGGAGGACTCCCGCGGCGCGACGTTCCCGGACGGACAGCCGCGACCGCCGGTGGTCGAGCCGACGCCGGCGGACCCGCGCCAGATCGCGGAGGCGGTCGCCGTCGCAGAGGAATCCGACGTGGTGGTCGCGGTCGTCGGAGACCGGATCGAGCTCGTCGGGGAGGGCCGCTCGACGGCGACGCTGGAGCTGATCGGCGGTCAGAACGCTCTGCTCGACGCCGTGATCGCGACCGGCACGCCCGTCGTCGTGGTGCTCCTCGCATCCAAACCGCTCGTGCTGCCGCCGTCGGTCGGGAAGGCCGCCGCCGTGCTGTGGGCCGCCAACCCGGGGATGCTCGGGGGGCAGGCGATCGCCGAGATCATCGCCGGCCGCGTCGAGCCGTCGGGGCGCCTCCCGATCTCGTTCGCCCGTCACGTGGGCCAGCAGCCGACGTACTACAACCAGCTCCGCGGCCAGCACGGCGACCGCTACGCCGACCTCACGCAGGCTCCCGCCTGGGCGTTCGGCCAGGGGCTGTCGTACACGAGCGTTGAGTATTCCGATCTCACCCTCGCTGGAACCGAGCTCAGCATCGACGGCGACATTGAAGCTGAGGTGACCGTCAGTAACACGGGTCACCGTCCGGTCCGCGAGACCGTGCAGGTGTACGTTCGCGACCTGGTCACGAGCGTGAGCTGGGCGGACAGCGAACTCAAGACGTACCAACAAATTGACCTCGCACCCGGCGAATCCGCCCGCGTGGAACTCACGCTCCCCGTCTCCGCGTGCACGATCGTGAACGCGGAAGGGAGTCGCCGTGTCGAGCCGGGGGAGTTCGAACTCCTCGTCGGTCCGTCGTCCGTGCCATCCGATCTCCTGGCGGCGAGATTCGAGGTGCGCTGAAACATCTGGGTCGGTTTCGGGGCGCTACCGAGACGAGGCGCACATTACGGAAGAACGAGGTGATTCAGCGGCATCCCGGTTCCCAAGAACCACGGAATCCATCATGTCCCTCACCCTTGGGCGCGACCTGTCACCGCGCGGTTCATTTGTTCGGGTGTGGCTCTCAGCGCAGCGGAGGGGTCACGCCGTTGAACCAGTTCGTGGTTGCCACGGCTTCGTCGTGCTCCCGTGTGCCCGCGACGGTGACGGCGTCCAGCGCCTTCCTGTGGTCTTCGGTGAGGGTGAGGTTCGCAGCGGCACTGTTTTCCTCGAGATACTTCACGCGCCGGGTTCCTGGGATGGGGACAACATCGGGTCCCTTGGCGAGCAACCAGGCCAGCGCGACCTGTCCCGGGGTTGCGTCGAGCTCGGCGGCGATGCCCCGTACGATCTCGATGGTGGAGAGGTTCTGCTCGACGTTGTCGGGCGAGAACCAGGGCATGCCGGCGCGGTGGTCACCGGCCTTGAGGTCGTCGCGGGACGTGATAGTTCCGGTGAGCGCGCCCCGGCCGAGGGGGCTGTAGGGGACGATGCCGATGCCGAGTTCGCGCGCGGTCGGCAGCACCTCGGCTTCGATGCTGCGTTCCCAGAGGGACCATTCAGTCTCGACCGCAGTGATGGGGTGCACGGCTGCGGCGCGTCGGAGGGTGTCTGGGGCGGCCTCAGATAGGCCGAGATATCTGACCTTGCCCTCCGCGACGAACTCGGCCATCGCGCCGACGGTCTCCTCGATCGGGATGTTCGGATCTACGCGGTGCTGGTAGTACAGGTCGATGTGGTCGGTGCCGAGACGCCGGAGGGAGCGTTCCAGCCTCTCGCGGGCGTAGGCGGGGCTGCCGTCGATGCGCGGCTCACGCCCGCCGAAGGGTGCGGACACGATGCCGAACTTGGTCGCGACGACGAATTGGTCTCGGTGGCCGGCGAGGGCACGGCCGATGACCTCCTCGCTGTCACCGTATCCGTCGGCGGTGTCGATCAAGGTAACGCCGAGTTGGCCGGCGCGGTCGAGAATCTCCCGCGCAGCCGCGTCTGGATCATGATTCTGCTGGCCGTACGGGTTGGCGAAACTCATCGCGCCGTAGCCGATGGCACCGATCTCAAGGTGGTCGGGACCGAGTTCTCGAGTGGGAATAGTCATACTTCTACTCTAAGTCCTCAGCCGGGGACATGTAAATGAATCCGTACAATCAGGGCATGGATGACCGTGAGCCGCCGTTGGTGACACGCACCCGCGATGCCGCGGCGACGCAGTCCCGCATCGTGGATGCAGCGATCGAAACGTTCGCGGCGGTTGGCTATGACGGGGCGCGCACCCGGGATATCGCAGCGGCGGCAGGGGTGGACGCGCGGCTGATCACGCGTTACTTCGGATCGAAGGAAGGTCTTTTCGCGAAGGCGGTCGAGCGGGCGTATGAGCATCCCCTGTTGATGGTGCCCGGCAAAAATCGGGCCGCTGCCGAGGCGCTGTTGGGTAATTCGCCCAGCACGCAAACCACGGCATTGCTGATGACGATCCGTTCTGCCGGCAGCGAGCAGGCAGCGAAGATCATGCGCGACCACGTCGCAACCCACTACCAGCGGGATCTAGCTGCGGCACTGGACGGGCCGCGGGCAGAGGCCCGCGCAGCTCTACTGATCGCGGTGTGCTCCGGAGTGCAACTCCAGCGCGACGTGCTTAGGAACGATGCCTTGGGCGCGCCTGATGAGGCTATTGCCGATCGCCTCGAGGCGGTCTTGGACCTCATCGGCAGCCTCTGATCCCACCTGGCACCCAACAGCTTTCAAATACCGGAGAACTCTCCGTTATACTCCTCGCAATGAGCAGCGGAGGAGAGCATCGCATGTCCCATGTGTTGGTTACCGGCGGTACGGGATACATCGGCAGCTGGTGCGTGATCGCGCTGCTGCAGGCGGGTCATCAGGTCCGAACGACCGTCCGTGATCTTCGCCGCGCGGACGAGTTGCGCGGACGCATCCAGGGGGCCGTCTCCTTCGACCCGGCACGTCTGGAGATCGTCGCGGCTGACCTGGTCAGCGACACCGGCTGGCCCGCAGCGGTGGCGGGGCAGGAGATTGTTCTGCATGTCGCGTCGCCCACCCTGCGCCGCGTCCCCCGGAACGACGACGAGATGGTGATTCCCGCCCGCGACGGCGTGCTCCGCGTCCTGCGGGCCGCCCGCGACCAGGGCGCCCGACGGGTCGTGCTGACCAGCGCGTTCGGCGCCGTCGGGTACGGTCACCCGCCAAGGAGCGCTCCGTTCACCGAGGAGGACTGGTCCGACCTTGATGCCCCGCTGGCGCCGTATCAGCGTTCCAAGACGGTCTCCGAGCACGCCGCGTGGGACTTCATCAGCCGCGAGGGTGGGAGCCTCGAGCTTTCCGCGATCCAGCCGGTCGGGGTGCTCGGACCCGCGTTCGGGACCGATGACGCGCCGTCCCTACGCATCATCCGGTCCATGCTGGCCGGAGAGGTTCCTGCGTGTCCTCCGTTCGGGCACGGTTACGTCGACGTCCGAGACGTCGCCGACCTGCATCTGCGGGCGATGGCCGATCCCGCCGCGGCGGGAGAGCGGTTCATCGCGATCGCCGGGCACAGCCTGCGGACAGTAGACATCGCCCGCATTCTGCGCGACAGACTCGGCGACCGGGCCGCGAAGGTCCCCACGCGGGAGCTCCCGGTGTGGATCGCTCGCCTGCTGAGCACCGTCAACCCGCAGCTGCGGGCACTGCGTGCGCAACTGGGCCGCGACCTGAACGCGACCAGCGCGAAGGCGGGACAGCTCCTGAACTGGCACGCCCGACCGATCGAAGACACGATCGTGGAGACGGCCGAGAGCCTTCTCGCAGCAGATCAGGCGCGAGGCTGAGGGCGCAGACCGTCGATCACGAACTCCATGATCCGGTCCGCCTGCGCGAGGCCGTCGTCTCCGGGCCCGACACGCCAGAGGAACCCCATCACCAGCAGCACGTCCTCGCTGCGTAGATCCTCCCGCACCGCCCCGGCGGCCTTGCACGCGGCCAGGAGCCGGTCGATCGCGCCGAGGACCGGCGCGTAGGTCTTCTCGATCGCGCGCTGAGCAGCAGGGGTGTTCAACGCCTCACCGAGACCGTGCTTGATCCGCACATACTCGGCCAGCAACTCGAACCAGGCCCCGAGAGCATCCAGCGGCCGACCGGGATGCTGACGGATCAGCTCGTCGGCGGTCGCCGAGACCCGCTCCACCTCCTCTCCGTACAGCGTGAGGATCAACGCCTCCCGGCTCGGGAAGTGCCGGTAGAGGGTCCCCGGCCCGATCTGAGCGCGTTTGGCGATCTGGTTGAGCGACACCAGGGGGTCTTCCGCGATCGCCAGGGCCGCGACCTCGAGAATGTGTGCGCGGTTGCGAACCGCGTCGGCACGTCGCTCCGCCCGCATGTGGCCTCCTCTCAATCACGACGACGGAAACGTTCCGTTGTCGTGGGAGCCTAATCGACCGAGAGCCGACCATCGCTGATCACTCCGGGCGCGGGCTGGATGAGCTCGAGCAGGTTCCCCTCAAGGCCTTCACGTACGAGTGCCCCTCGCATTCCCGGATCCGGGGTGCTGGAGCCGAAACCTCACGGGTGCCGGCTGCCATCAACTGGACACGCACGTCGTCGAGGTCCTCGACCAACGGCGCCCAGTGAAGTAGCCCTGGTTGCCTTCACCCTGGCGAAAGCGAGCCGCCTGGCCGGGGGTGAGTACCGCAGCGCCGAGCACTTCGCTGGCAAAGGAAGTTCTCCTGACCGGCTCGCGGTGCGTAGCTACGACGAGCAACACGCCCGGTTCTCCACGGCGCTTGCCGCTGCTACGCCGCCGTCCCGAGCAAATGATCACTTCGCCGAGGCCTACGTCCGGTTCGTAAGCGATGAGCTGGCCCTGTTCGAGCTCATCTTCCGCCGGCATCGACAAGCACGCCTTTTGCCGAGCTCGACGACACCGGTCGGCGGGTGAGCGACCTGCTCCTGGAACCGGCAAACCCGACTGCGAGCCACGCCGGAACAGGCGACATCCCTCATCCACGCGGTCGCGGCGTGCGCACGGCTACGCGTTCTTCCTCCGCGAGGGCGTGATTGGGCCACGGCGCGAACACATAGAAGGCAGCCATCAGTGGCGTTCGCCACGCAGCCGCGTCCCTCGTCAACCCGAACCCATAGGTGGAGATATCTCCGTCTTTGTGGGACACTGATAAGGATTCTTACTGCACCACGCTCACGCGAGCATGGTTGAGTCCGGGAGGAACAGATGACTCTCGACAATAAAGCCGCATTGAACCGCGTCGCTGACGCCTTCGGTGCAGCCTGGGTGGAGGGTGCCTGGGACGACTATTTCGCCCTGTGGGCTCCCGATTTCACCTTCGAGTACCCGGCGCCGCCCTTCACCGGCCGCTGGAGCGGAGACGACGCACTCGCCCAGCGCGACGGGTGGCGCCGCCTGTTCGAGAACGCGCGGTTGACCACGACGGGGGAGGATCTGCGCCTGTTCGACGGCGACTGGGTGATCGTGTGCAACCACGGCGAGGGAGTCGTCCGCGGCAAGCCGTACCGAGGGCTGCTAACCACCGTGCTGCACCGCATCAACTCTGAAGGACAGATCGTGGAATACCGCGAATTTCTCGGCGGCCTCACCGTCAGCCCCACCGGGAGCTGACCCACACACCCCGGTAGATCGAAAAGGAGATATCTCATGCAGTACCGTCAACTCGGAGATTCTGGCCTGCGCGTCTCACGGTTCGTTCTCGGCAGCCTGAACATCGGCGACCACCCGATGTTCAAGCCCACCGGGGGACTCGACCAGCAGACCGCGGACCGCCTGATCGGCATCGCCCTCGACCACGGCGTCAACATGATCGACACGGCCGACTTCTACTCCGCCGGCGACGCCGAACAGATCGTCGGCCGCTCGCTCGCGTCCCGTCGAGACGACGTACTCATCGCCACCAAGGCCCGCTTCCCCGCCGGCGACGGCCCCAACCAGGCCGGACTGTCCCGGCACCACCTGATCAACGCCGTCGACGCCTCGCTGCGCCGCCTCGGCACCGACCGAATCGACCTGCTCTACCTGCACCAGTGGGACGGCGAGACGCCGCTGGCCGAGACCCTGCAGACCCTGGACCAGCTCGTCCGCGACGGCAAGGTCCGCTATACCGGCGTCTCCAACTTCTCCGGCTGGCAGGTCGCCAAGACCGTCGCGACAGCGCGAGAGCACGGCTTCATCCCTCCGATCGCGCAGCAGGTGTACTACACCCCCGAGTCGCGAGAGATCGAGTACGAGATCCTCCCCGCCGCGTTGGACGCAGGGCTCGGCACCATGATCTGGAGCCCACTCGGCGAAGGCCTCCTCACCGGCGCCGTCCGACGCGGGCAGCAGACCTCCGCCGACCACCGGCAGGGCACCGAGTGGCCCGAACCGCACGTAACCGACCGCGAGCACCTCTACAAGGTGATCGACACCCTCGACGCGGTCGCCACCGACCTCGGGGTATCGATCCCGCAGGTCGTGCTGGCGTGGACCCTCGGGCGGCCCGGCGTGACCGGCATCGTCCTCGGCGCCCGCAATGAGGAGCAGCTCCTCGACAACCTCGGCGCGAGCACTCTCGAGCTGCCCTCCGACGCGAGGGCCCGCATCGACGCGGCCACCCAGCCTCCTGCGCAGTATCCGTTCTGGCACCGCACGATGCTCGCTACCGACCGGCCTGACCCCGCCGAAGCCCCGTTCCTGGACGGATACGCCGCCGTCATGGCATCGCACTGAGTCCGGAAGGAACCGACGCATGCCCGCCCTCAGTGGAACGACCGCACTGATCACAGGAGCCTCTAGCGGCATCGGCGAAGCGACCGCGCGACGGCTCGCCGCGGAAGGGGCCTCCGTCGTCCTGGTGGCCCGTCGCGCCGACCGGCTCGAGAACCTGGCCGCGCAGATCACTGATGCAGGCGGGAATGCTGTCGCGGTGGCCGCCGACATCGCCCGGCGCGACGACGCGGCGGCCGCCGTAGCCACCGCGATCGACCGGTTTGGGCGCCTGGACACGGTCGTCAACTGCGCCGGCCTCATGCTGGTCCATCCCGCAGCCGACGCCGACATCGACGAGTGGGACCGGATGATCGATGTGAACCTGCGCGGCCTGCTGTACATCACCCGCACCGCCGTGCCGCACCTGGTCGACGCCGCACAGAACGGGGAGCGGGGCGTGGCCGACATCGTCAACATCAGCTCCGTCGCCGGCCGCCGCGTCGCCGTGGCCTACGGCGTGTACAACGCCACGAAGTTCGGCGTCAACGCGTTCACCGAATCCCTCCGGCAGGAACTCACCAAGAACACCAACGTGCGCGTGGGCGTGCTCGAACCCGGCGGGGTGAAAACCGAACTCGTCAGCCACAACTCTCCCGAGATCCGCGAGAAGTGGACCGGCCGACATGACACCGAGGATCTGCGCCTGGACCCGGAGGACGTCGCCGACGGCGTGACCTACATGATCACCCGCCCCCGGCACGCCTCCATTCCGGACCTGTGGATCATGCCCACCAACCAAGTCTGAGGAGTCCCCATGAGCGCCGATCTCGCCTCCGAGTTCTTCGCCAAGCTCAACGAGGGCGACCTTTCGGCCGCCCTCGCGCTCACCACCGATGACTTCACCTGGACGGTCCCCGGCAAGCCGGGAGGCCCGTTCTCCCTCGCCGGCACCTACAGTCGCGACCAATACCCCGACATGATGGCCCGCGTCGCCCAGGCGCTGCCATCCGGACCGCAGATGCAGATCACCTCCCGCACCGTGGGGGCCGACAGCATCGCAATCGAGGCGCACGTCATCGGAGAATCCACGACCGGCGTCCAGTACGACAACCGGGTCGCGTACCTCTTCGACGTGCGAGACGGTCGGCTCAGCGCCGGACGCGAGTACCTCGACACCCAGCACGCCGCCGAAGCGTTCGGATAACCGCCGCTAGATGAGCTTCCAGTCGAGCAGACCGCGGCCGGCAGCCACGACCACATCGGCACCCGGCCTCGGCTCCCAGCCGAGCAGATCCCGCGCTTTCGCCGCCGTGTGACGGCTGCGCCGGCCAAGCCCGGGCATGATCTGCCGCAGCGATGGGTCGGTGCGTGCCGCCAAGCGAACCACGAAGTCGGGCAGCTGACGCTTCGGCACGGCGCGTGCCTCCTGCCCTAGCCCGCGGCGCAGCGCCGACGCGATCTCCCGCATCCACATGAACTCGCCCGTGCCAAGAAACCGCTGACCGGCGGCAGCGGGGGACAGCATCGCCCGCACATGCAGATCCATGACGTCACGGACATCGGTCACCTCCAGACCGATCCGAGGCACCCCCGGCATCTGCCCACGAAGAAGACGCTGGATGATCTGCACAGACCCGACGTTCTCCGCCATGAGTAGCGGGCCGAACACGGCTCCGGGCAGCACCGTCGTGAGCTCAAGGGCGGTCCCAGACGTGTTAACAAAATCCCAGGCCGCCTGCTCAGCGATGATCTTCGACCGCCGGTACGCCGGGAACGACGGGTCATCGATCGACCAGGCCGTCTCGTCATAGACGCCATCGGCGGTGTACGACGTCGGGCTTGCCGTGTTCGCAGCCGAAGTCATCACCACGCGACGCACACCTCCCCGCGCCGCCGCGCGCAACACGTTCAACGCGCCTTCGCGCGCAGGGCGGATTAGTTCGTCCGGGTCTTTCGGGCCGTGGGCACCCAGCGGGGAGGCCACGTGGAGAACATAGGCGCAACCGGCGACCGCCTCGTCCCAGCCGTCGGGCGAGGTCAAATCCGCGACCGCGAACCTGAGCCGGTCGCCCGGGTCTCCCATCGCCGCCACCGCGTCGCGCACCGCATCGGCACGGCTCGAGGATCTCACGGTTGTCCGTACCTCGAAACCCTGCTCGAGCAACTGCACGATCGCCCAACCCGCCAGGAAACCCGTGCCCCCCGTGACCAGCACTGCCTCTGTCTGTGTTGTCATCACAAATCCTCCCGATCGTCTACACCATAAGGCTAGCGGAGAACTCTCCGGTAACAGTATGCGTTCAGAGATCTCGTGTGATCGGTGAGTCCTCACCGCTGGGCTGCTGCGGACGATGCGACGCCGACAAACCCCACCGGTGGCTGATGACCTTGCGGCTGACAGGTTCTCCCGCCTGGTCGGTCAACGACCAGGCGGGAAGTCTCCTAGCTGATTGCGCTATCTTCGGGCGCCTGCCGCGACTAGAGCGTGGCTTCAAATGGGTCGAAATCGACCGGAAGTGCCGGAATCGGCCCCAGGGTTGACTGAATCGATACGGGCGCATGCTTCGCGATGGACTCTTCAATAGCAATCATCACATCCAGGACAAAGTAGCCGACTTCACCCGTCGCGATGTGGATGTTCTCCCCGCGGATGGTCCGAGCCATCGTCACTACGCCGACGCCGCGTCCCGCCGCCGGACCATCTTCCGGCAAGATTTCCGGCTCCATTTTCCACTCGGTCGGCAGCTGTTCCCAAGGCCGGTAAAGCTCTATCGGTAATCCGCCGAAGTAGTTTGGATCGCCGAGAACAAGAGAACCTTCGGTGCCGTTGATCTCAATAGAGCCTTGACCGAATCGAGCTGTATCGAAGCTGAGCAGCGAATTTGCCGTCTCGCCACCCGCAAACGTGCTGAGAACTGAAACGTGTGTCGCTACCTCGACAGGGAACGATTCCCCAGTGCGGGGCCCGACCTTTACGACCCGAGAATCTCTTGCTCGAGAGCCCGCGGCGAACACCTCGGAGATTGGTCCAAGAAGGTGCACGAGTGCAGACAGGTAGTAGGGACCCATATCGAACAGGGGACCGGCCCCCTTGGCGAAGAGAAAGTCCGGATTCGGGTGTGCAATGTCGGGACCCTGATATTGGAACGCTGTGACCGCTGATAGAGGCTCTCCGATTACGCCTCGTTCGATCGCGCGCTTGGCGCTCTGCCACATTGACCCTAGGACCGTGTCGGGGGCAACTCCAAGTAGCAAGCCAGAGCTTGCAGCCTGCTTCACAAGGTTGGCTGCCGCTGATCGCTCAACGCCTATGGGCTTCTCGCTCCAGACGTGCTTTCCTGCGGCGATCGCAGCGGACGATACGTCGACATGGGCGGCGGGGATGGTCAGGTTCACGACAATCTCCACGTCGGGAGAGTCGAGAACCTCTGAGGCATCTCCTGATCGCGCTATACCGTACTTTGTTGCCTGGCTGGCTGCCCTTGACTGGTCGAGGTCACCAACAACAACGATCTCCACGTCGGGGTAGCGCACGAGATTACTGAGATATTGATCGCTGATCATCCCTGCGCCGATAATGCCCACTCGGACCGGCCGCGCGCTCATGCTCGAGCTCCCTTGAGGTCGGCAAGCGTACGCTCCAGGAATTGGAAGCTTTCGGCGGCTGCGTCGAAAATATCGCCGGCGAAGTAGTCAAACTCGACGACAGCGTATTCCAGCGACATAGCTGCTCGCAGCGCCTCCGCGAAGGGGACATCGCCCCGGCCAGCCGGTGTCTGGTCGGACGGGAAGTTGGTGGTCGAAATCCCGGGACGCATCGGCCCGTCTTTGACGTGAACTGCTCGGATGCGATCCTTCAGCGCCTCGATCAACTCGACGATGTTTTGTCCACTTGCCATCGCCCAATAGAGGTCGATTTCCAGCGCGACGTCGGGGCTGAGTTGGTCAGCGAAGAACTCGAGAGCTGTCTTGTCCCCGATCTTGGTCACCAACTCGTGGTCGTGATTGTGATATCCGACCCGGAGGCCGTAACGAGCGGCCTGATCGGCACGCTGATTCAGCACGTCTGCCAGACGCGCGACGCTGTCGCGCGTCTGCCAGAGAAGGCCCGGAACATACGGGTCGATGACAATCTGTACCCCCAAATCCGCCGCCGCTTCGAAGGTGCGCTCGGGGGGTACCACTGCCAGAACACCGTCGGGTGTGTCGAGGTCCTTCTCGATAAGGATTGCGTGGGCGGTTGGCGCGTCCAAACCGTATCTCCTGAGCGAGTCCTTTAGCGCCGTGGCGGTTTCGACAAAATTGAACGCTTCGACGTGGCGGTATCCGATCTCTGCCAACTGGGCGATAGTGGCATCCAGATCCCGCGCGATTGGTTCGCGAACGGTGAAGAGTTGGATAGAGGACTCTGTTTTCATACGTGTATCTCCTAGGTTGCGGTGCGGAAACGCGAGCACTCCACTGGGAATGTGTGTTCGCGCAGTTTTTTAGGTTGGAGGGATCAGCGCACGTTCCGAACGGCGATCAGGCAGAGCGCACCGAGGGCTACGAAGACCATTCCGACTGGGAACAAGCCGGCGTATCCCCCCAGTGCGGTAATTACTGCGGTGCCCAGCGCGACGCCGATTGTTTGCGGGAGCGTTGTAGTGATGTTGATGATCCCTAGGTCCTTGCCGGCCTCAGCGGTTGATGGCAAGACCTGCGTAATCAGGACGTAGTCGACAGAGACGTAGGCTCCGAGGCCCAGGCCCGAGAGGAAGGAGAATGCGAGCATTGCCCACTCGGTATGCCAGACGAGGGGAAAAGCGAACGAGACGATCAGGAGAATGGAGGCCACGACGATGAGCGGCTTGGTTCTATGCAGGCGGTCAGTGAGAAACCCGAAAAGCGGTGTCCCGATGAAGGTTCCGATGAGGCCGGCAAGGCCGACCACCGGAACGACGCCGACTGCCTTCGACCCGAGCCCGATGTACGACTGAAGGATGTAAAGGGTGTACGCGGTCAGCGGGAAATAACCGACAAAGAGAAGGAACCGACCGAAGAATACCCATGCAAAGTTCGGATGCCGGATCGGGTTCACCCAGAACGTGCGAAGGATGTCACTTACGCGGAATGGAATCTTGTCCTCGCCGACGTTGGACTTCGCGTTGATCAAGACGAACGCCACCACAGTGACCATCAGCAGCAGCCCAACCAAGACGTACCCCAGCAAGATAGCTTCCGAAAAGGAGGCGCCGAGAGTCTGCCCCAAGAGGTTTCCTACGAGGTTTGCGGTTCCCATGACAGCCGAGAACGTTCCGCGACGAACAAGCGGGACGCGCGCAGGAATATGCGCGCTCAATGGCGTGTAAACGAACCCTGTCCCAATCTGTAGCCCCAGCCAGCAAAGCAACAGTTCAGGGACCGTGGTTGCGAAGCCCATCAGAATGCCAACGACGAGAGTGAGACCCGCTCCAAAAAGCATCCACGGAGCTCGGCCGCCGATCCGCGACCGGGTGCGGTCACTCAAGGCTCCAGCCACAGGTGCGGCGATCATAGAAGCGATCGCGCCGATTCCGACGACTAGCGCAAGGTTTCCATTGGCTGCAGAAGGGTCGATCTTCTGCACTTGCAGTGCCAGAAAGATTGACTGGACGGAGCCCCAGACCACCGGAATGGCGATGCTCACGGCCGTCAGAGGCAGGAGCAGCCTCCAGAGATTCAACTTCCGCAGGGAAGTGCGCTCGGGTGCGACGGCGCCGGCAGCGTCGGCCACGTTTGCCTGCGCGTCCAGCGGTTCGTTCGGTACTACGGACATGCCATTACTCCTTCGTAAAAGCTGAATACTCCGTCATCGATCGGAGTGGGAGCCACGGTAGCATTAAAAACCACCGTGTGGATGTTTTTAACTTTCTGAGGTTTACACTCGACTTGTGGAAATCAGCAAGAGCGCCCGGTCGCGAGTTCGGGGGCCATACGAAAAGGGCCTACGTCGACGCGAGGAGATCCTTGGCCGAGCGCTCGAAGTTTTCTCGGCCAGAGGGTTCGCGGGCACCTCATTACGAGCCATCGCCGAAGAGATCGGCGTCTCTCATGCGGCTCTCTTGCACTATTTCCCATCGAGGGAAGCGCTCTTGATAGAGGTGATCAGGGCCCAAGATGAGCGAGCTGCGGCGCAGGCGGTCCAGGACGCCGATGTGTTCGAGCGACTTGCCCTCGGTGCACACTACAACGCGCGTGTCCCAGGATTGGTGGCGCTCTACACGTCCCTGCTTGGAAGCTCAGTTGAACCGCAAAGTGACGCCACGCGAGTCTTTTTCACCGAACGGTTCGAGCGAGTCAGAGCCGAAGTACGCGAACACTTGCGGCGAGCTTTGCCCAGCGAACCTACGGTTGAGGTAGATCTCGACAATGTGGCGGCCCTCATTGTTGCCGCCTTCGACGGCCTGCAGGTGCAGTGGCTTCTTGATCCTGAAGTCGACATGGCTGGCGCCTTAGCGCTTCTACGAAAAATCGTCGCGCCCCCGGTGGACAATGTGGAGCCGCCAGTCACACAGCTACCTGGCCGCGCTAGATAGAGGTTTGCGGCCCGGCCAGCCCGGTGCTGCGGGCCGTTTTTGCCCGTCGGGCTGCCCGAGTCGCTGCTCCACCGGCTCCGGGCCCACGTGTCCGGCGGCCAGCGGCAGTGCGCCGCCATCGCGCGTGCGCTGGTCACGACCCGCGGCGCCTGATCCTCGACGAGCCGGTTCAGTGTTCTGGACTCGGCGAATCGGGTGCAGATCCTCGAACTCCTGCGTGAGCTGGCCGGTCCCTCCGTCGCCTTTTTGTTCATCTCGCACGACCTCGGCTCCTTTGCCGGGACACCGGTCGTGTCCTTGTGCTTTACCAGGGTCGGATCGTCGAGGCCGTGGACACCGAGACCGTCATCAACCGGCCCGTCCACACCAACACGAAGCTGCGGATCGGCTCGGCTCCCACGCTGACGGATCGCGGAGGCGACCGCGCCTGGCTCGACCCGCTCCGCGCGAAACTCACCGCCGGCTAATGCACCGCACCAACATGAAGTCAGCGTGGCATTCGCGTAGGCGTCCCGTACCGGGATCGAGGTCATATGTTCTCCACATTGCCGCGGCGCCCCCACCTTTACTTTGTGATGCGGGCGCCGCCTCGACCAAACTTGGAGCCTTCACGTTTCCTCGGAAAGAACACTTGCTCAGGTGTCGTCTCTAACGAGGGATAAAGGACTCCACAGACAACAGCAAGGCGAGAGACAACCCTCGAGGTCATCGACGCACGGCAGTCACCGGCCCGATACAAGTCGCGGTCCCACCGGGCAAGTGCCCGGCTGTAAGCTTCGGCACCGTCGGGCCGTCGCGGCTGATGAGCCGGCGCTGGTGTTGGTCATAGCATCCTCCTTCGTTCCATTCGATTCAAAACGTCTACCGGCTCGCTTCGGTGGCGCCTTCCCCTCGTCCGCTCCTCGGGGCTGTGTCGCTAGACCGTGCGTCTTTCGGAACTGCGAATACAGGCGCAGGGCGGTTCTCGACCTCGAGGTCACGGCTAAACAGGAGATTGCGCGGCCCCCGGCAGCGCCATACGTTTCGACGCTTAAGAGAGCGCCTTCGTCAAGGTGCTGGAGCGGATCACCTTCCAAAGGCAGCGCCGGCCGATTCGCTTGCGTTCCTCCGCCGCATTTACTCGAGCAGATGCATCCCAGAGTGGGAGGCATGGCTGTGTTGAGAAGGATGGAAATGACTGAAGAGCTTATTGGTGGCTACTTGCCACCCTTGAACACCCTCCTGAACCGCATCTCGGTGCAATCGGGGTTCATGTCGAGGGCTGTGTACGTCGGGAACGATTGGTTCGCTCCCGGTTGGAATGCTCCGTTGACCGCTGAGGAGAGGAAGTACGCGCTCGGCCTGGGACTAGAGTTCCCGCCGCAAATTGTCGCGTTCTTGGGACGTGACGACTACGACACGGCGCTTCACGATCGAGTCGAGGCCAGCTTCCTCGCGAACACCAAAGCCGCTCACGACCGTCTCACCCTCCTCATCGACTTGTTCAAGGTCTGCTTTCCAACCGCCAGGTCGGCGGTGGTGATCCGGAGTAAGAACAACGACCGCTTGCAACTTCAGCGCGTCATCGGGCCCCGCAACAAGACTCTCTCCACTTGGGAGGACGACGGACTGGGAGTGCACCGGTACACAATCCGGGACCTCATCGAACAGCTCGGACCCGAACCGGATTACACCTTGGACAACCGGATCATCGAGATCGAGCCGAAGGGGGAGCGGCGCCGGTTCCGATTGCCGCTGGCTGAAGAGTCCGACGATTAGTCAATCGAACGATTCGCTCTCACCTAGCTGACGTATCGACAGCACGTAGGTGGTGGAACGACGCGTGAACAGCACCTCTGGTCCACCCAGTGACTCGATGTCGAAGATCGCTGGCTTCCCCAGCTCGAGCTGGACGATGCGAAGTAAGCGCACCCACCCGCGCTCGTGGTCTCGGAGCTTTGACGGGAACGCAACCTCCGGACCGGGCTTCACGGTACCTCTGACGCGCTGGAGCAGTTCTCGGTCCAGGTCGAGCAAATACCGCGACGCCTCCGTGACGATCTCCCAACGTCCGCTCCTCGGCGCCGTCTCACTCGATTCAGGCTCCGTCAACACGGCGAACACGGGCACCGGCCGGATCTCGTCGTTGGCGTCACGGTTGTCGAGTTGAGGCGGTGCGTCGGCGTCTTCGCCCTCGTCAGCTGTTATCTCCGATGCGTCGCCGACTCCCGGAGCAGGCTTGGATCCGTGCTGTTCAGTGTCCTGTTTTGCCTCCCGCGTACTGAACGGGTCGGTCTCCATTGCGTTAAGGCGTTCACCCGTGTGCGCCGCAGCGGTCTTCCCCCATTCGTCGAGAGTGTCATCGCCCCAGTCACTCATTCGTCTCCTCCGTGTCTACTGGTTGTTACTGCCGCCACGCCCAGGCGGCTCTGCTTGCTGCGCTGATGACGGTGCTGACCTGGCCGTCTCCGAGCAGCTCCCACATGTCCCGGCCGCCGGCCCAGCCGGGCTTCGACGTCAGCCACAGCCACCACGTCCACGGGTCGCCGGTTCCGCCACCGAGCTCGCAGAGCACCGCGTCGAGCCCTGGAAGCAGTCGGCCTGCTTCATCAACCTGGGCAAGCGGGTAGATAACTGCCCCGTCGAGGGTCACCAGCCGGAGGACCCTCCCGTCGCTTGCCAGCGAGTGGAGTTGCGCCGAGTCGACGCCGAGCCGTCGACACATCGTCAACTCCGTGGGGGTTCCCGGGTCGTAGATCCCGGACAGGTCAACATGTGTTGCGGTGTCCTGCCTGCGTCGGGGAGCTTGGGTGAGGGAGGTCACCTGGTCTGTCTCGAACTGATATGGGCGGGCGCAGGGGTTGTCAGCGGGGATCGTCAGCGTCAGCGTGGCGCGTCTGCCGAGCTCTACATCAAGGGCGGAGAGTCGATAGCGGGCGTCGTTGACTAGCGGAAAGGAACGCCCTTCGTCATCGGCGACCTCAACTCTTCTTCTGCTGAGGTCCACAAGGAACGTGTTCCGCGCGGTTACAACCATCCACCGGCCGCCTGTCCCGTTCGTCAGGTTGTACCGCGTCTGCAGTGGCCTACTCACGATTCAGGTCCTCGGACGTCGTTATCGGAGTAGTCGGAAAATCTGGCAACTTCGATAATGGATCCGGTCCAGGAGCGTCATACGACGAGCCGACGTCTCCCACCCGTTCGATTCCTGTCACTTGTGACGACCACTGCCACACCTCAACCGGATCGAGATACCCGCCGCTGAGATTCCGAACCCACCAGCGTCCTCGCTCACCGACCCGAATACTGGCGATGCCGCGGAGCGGTTGCAGAACATCCGACGGCGCTGCTATTTGACGCGGTTCGCCGCCGACACGCTCCACGGTCCGCTCCTCAAAGTCGAATCGGTACACGCTTCCCGAGGCGGTGGTGACCTGCCAGACGCCGATGTCGTCGTCAGTGAGCTCGAACCGGGAGCTGGCGGTGTTCATTGGCCCATCTCCCTCGGTCCTGGGCGTCGTCGTTCGTTGGCCTCTTTCTGATCCGCTTGCTCTTGAGTGATGGAGTAGTCGACCGGTTCGGTCAGTTCCGCATGCGTCCAGGAGGCGAAATTACCCGCCTCAAACCGCACCCAGTCGTACGTGCGTCGGTAACTGTCATCGCCGATTTTGATCCAGCTGTCGGGTTGCTGTGTCGGGTCTGCGTGGGTGAAGACGGCGCCGATCGGTAGAGACCGAAGGTAAGCGGGCACGTCCATCGGCTGCTTCGGCATGGGAGGTCACCGCCGTCCCGAATCGGCAGTCGCGGCCGTCACCTGGCGCCATCCACGGGAGCGTACCCAAACGCATCCGTCACACTCGCCGGGGGTCACTGTCGCATGTTCGGTGAAACGGCTGCAGTAACGGCAGCGCTCCCGTGACAGAGTTTCGAGGACGCGGCGCACCTCTTCTACGCGCTCAGCTGGGTCAGGAGCGGACGTAACCGTCAGATGATCTCCGCGGTCCTCGAACACCACGTCCGCTCCCGAGCCGTCACCCAGTCGTTTGAGTACAGAGCGGATGAGCGGTGCCCACCCCGCAGGTATTGACGGCAGCGATTCGATGGAGGGTAGTTCTCTGACCGCTTCAGACGTGAAAACATCCAGGGGGAGCCTGGGGTCGAACATTGGCGTACGTCCGGCGTTGAGGTCATGGCAGGAGTCGCAGTAAACGCCGTCCGGTTCGCGGTGCCGGCGCCCAGGACGACCGCATAGTTCGCAGCTATTCATGGCGATCTCGCCGCCGTACCAGGAGCCTGGATGTGGGTAGACCTCCCTTTCCGGCTCGACGAGCGTCCCTCGGGTGAATGACGTCTTGAAGCTCCCCTTGTGCTTCGTGATCGTGATCTGTGTTCCGGGCCTGTTCGCCAGCTGGCCGAAAGCAACGGCCAGAGCAGCGGGAGCCCAGCCGACAGGTACGTCGGCGTCGACGCCCGGGAGCTCGCGGATGATCATCGCCGCGACCACAGCTTCCGGCAGCGGCTCGAGGCTTCGGCCATCTGGCTCGTTCATCGTCGCTCCTTGAGATTCAGTGGAACGTCTGGCAGTGTCCAATATGGTTAATTAAATAGACAGAGTAGCCCTCCGCGTGCTCCACCGCCAGAAAGGATTTCGCAATGACGAGCACCGCCATCGAGGTGTCGAGTTCGGTGGGTGAAGAGTGAGCGATGAACGAGTGCGACAGGCGGCTGCCCTCTTCATAGACAACCTCACCGCCGCGATAGGCGGAGCGGACCTGCACGAAATCGCCCAAAAGGCAGGACTACGCGAAGCCGAGCTGAAACAGATACTCGACGGCAGTCGCATCCCAGATCTTCGGGACGTCGCCTCGCTTGAGGAGACGCTCAACACGGACCTTTGGCCCTCGCTGCCCAACTGAGCAGACCCGGCCCGCATGAGGCAGATGTCACCCCATCGCCCGCTACTCTCGTCGTATGGAAGGCGACGAGCCGGCGAAGCCGAGAGGGCGGCGACCCCGTGAGTCACCGAACACCGGAGCCGGCCCCGACTGGCTAGCGGTACCTTTCGACGACGCAATCCAGGAAACAGCACGCAGATTCGCGCTCAATCTCAAAGCTGCAATCGGCGACCGCTATGAAGGGCTAAGCGGCCGAGCCATCGCCGACGAGATCGGAGTGGACCACAACTCCCTGCGTCGAATACTTGCCGGCGACTCGTACCCCGACCTGGTCTTCATCGTCAAGGCAGAGACCGCAATCAACAAGCGGCTGTGGCCCGGCCGCGTCCGCTGAACCCGCCTGCACAGACGTGTCGGAGGTCAGCCCTAAAGTCAAGGCATGAGCCCTGAATCGCTGAGTGAAGCCCAAGCCGCGTCGGCAAAGGCGGACGCCGTCGCCGCTGAGGCAAAGCAAGCATGCCTGGACCACGTCGCGGACGAACTACCCGAACGTGCGCTCGTCTTTGCCAAAGAACAAGCGCAGAAGCGACCAGAGGTCACACGTTCACTGGGTGCTGCGGGTATCGCCGATCTCAAGCAAAGCGTCGAGGCCGAGGCTCGACGCATCGCCGACGACCTTCGGGGCGCAATCGACCGGGTCAAGTGGCCGGAGTCGATCTCTGATTACGATCGCACGGCTACTGGAACCATCCACCGAAGCCTCTTCAACTACCTCTACGGCGCTCGACTCTCCGCGCTAATTGCCGTAATCGTGAGCGCCGGATACGGTACGACCCACGAAATTGGCCTGGTTCCTCAACAGCTGTACTCCGAAGACGACTTCGCTGAAGTAGCTGACGCCATCAGGGAGCAAGGAAAAGCGCGACAGGCTCTAGCCAAGGCTCAGCGGCAAGCGGACCTCGCCGAAGTGGATGAGCTGTGGGGATGACCCCGCGCTAACGACGAAGCGCCTGACGAGCTGAAACCGGGTCAACGACGTCAACGAACGCGAGCAGGGGTGTCAATGCCTTCAGAGACTCCAGACCTGCAGCCTCGCGCAACACCGTCATCGGCGTGCCCGAGTTCAAATGATGCACAAGCCACGTAGCGCGCATCCGCTGCGACTTCGGGCCCGAATCACTTGCCACGCCCCGGTCGACCAGGTTAGTCACAAAGTTCCTCGAAGCCGCCGGTCGACCGGGGCGGATAAGGAACTCGCCACCTTTGACCGCGGCGGCGGCGTCCATCAGTCGCTTCTCCTGGCCGGCGAGCACCTGAATAGTGCGCTCGCGATCCCCGCGCACGAAGATTTGGACCCCGAGCTCGTCAATTTGGACATCCTCCTTCCGCGCCTCGCCAATCTCCCCGGCCGTGAGACCCGCGCCAAGGCCCAACGCCAAAATCGTGCGGGCGTCCCGTCGGAAATCGCTGGACTTCTGCTTCGCGGCCCAGTCCGTGAGGCCGCGGACTTCCGTGCGCGAGTACGGCACGACCGGGTCCGAGCCGGCAAGTCTTTCAGCGGTCTCTGCGGAACTGCCAAGGAGGACCTCCCGCATCCTCCGCAGTTGCGAACGTACGGTGCCCCTAGACGAGTCGCGGTGCCCTGGCAGACCGTCCCGGATAAACCCGTCGATCACCTCGTCGACGAAGACCGAACTGTGCGACAAGACGACATTGTTGTGGGCAGCCCAATGCGCCAACCTCGTCGTCGCAAGGAGCAACTCCGCGCGCTTGTACGACACATGCGGGGCGACGAGAGCGACCGTCTCCTCGGCAAAGCGTTCCGTCCCTCTGAGAACACGGCCAGGAGCGGAACGAGGCGGGCGCGAGGACGGCACCTAACGAACTTACGGGACAAGCCGCGCTGGCGAACCCAGACCCGCTGCCCCAATACGGGGTCTTACCGGGCGAAGCGCCGACTTCTTCGGCGTCTTCGATTACTGGCTGAACCCGAGACA
This sequence comes from Leifsonia sp. KNZ13-11D, assembly GCF_056754895.1. Classification (NCBI taxonomy): domain Bacteria; kingdom Bacillati; phylum Actinomycetota; class Actinomycetes; order Micrococcales; family Microbacteriaceae; genus Leifsonia; species Leifsonia sp. KNZ13-11D. Next base: position 3,816,574 of record NZ_JBPGWU010000001.1, on the reverse strand, counting down.
CGACGTCTAGGGGCGCCGACGCCGAGCGAGGGCTAGCTCCTCCAACGCCACGAAGTGGCGCCGGCGTTCCACGATGTCGGCCGCGCGGGCTGCATCGGAGGGCTCCCTGCCGCAGTTCACCGTGCTCGCATCGTTGGAGACCACGTCGCGCGAGCTGAGTGCGAAAAGCGACTTCCCGCAGCAGGCTGTCCTCATCGTCTCGTCCGAAGTCGCCTGATGGATTGTGATCTCCGGGCGAGGTTGCGACGCTTCCGGGATCAACACGCCGAGGTCAGCGTCGCGTCGATCCCGGCTGCCGAACTCCCCGGACGAACGCCCCATTTCTCCCGTGGTCTTCTTGCGTGGCTGCGATGTCATAACCGCCTTGTGTGCGGCACCGCGCTAACACTCCGATAGACCGAGTCGATAGTCAGACCCGGACGAAGAACTGCTAGTCAGGGAAGTGAGAGTGGAGCCGTTGGAAGCGCTAGCACGATGGGTGACAACGTGGACGCTCTCCGGCGTATGGAAGGTGGTCGTCGATGTCCTAACGCTCATACTCGTCGGCGTCATCCCGTGGGTACTCGCGAGTGCAGCGTTCCGCCGGGAACGCCGCAACGTGATCACCTCAATCCACCGAGACCTCACAACCGGGGAAGTTGCAGGCGCTCGCCACACAGTCGGAACCGTGCTCAACAGTGGCGCCACCCACTTCGTCGACCCGCTTGAAGTCACACGGGCTTATTACATCCTTCGCTGGGCTGTTGAACGCGCCGACAACGCAGTCCGAGCGGCGGAACTCAAGTGGGAGGTGGACGGAAACCGCGCCGCCTACAAGCTCGGCTCGAACAAGTTCTCAACCCGCGCACTCGGTTGGAACATCAAAGAAGTGATCACCGAACTCGCCACTATCGACGTACGGCACGCAGCCGACCTCGACTTGAACAACACCACGTCAAAGCGATGGTTCGACACCAACGCCAGCAAGGAGCTCCGCGACTACTACGAGCAGGCGCAAAGGCAGATCGAGTCAGAATCACCAAGCCGACAGGTCGCCGCGCATAGGGGCGGTCGACCTCAACACGGAGGTCCCCAGCGATCGGACACCCAATGCCCACCTACCCCGCCGACACCCCCGAAACCCGCCTCAGCAAGTACGGCGCAGACAACGACCTCACCCGAACCTTCGAGTACTGCGAAAAGGCAGTAACAGCCGACGCCTACAACGGCACCAGGATCGAACTCCTCATTGAGCTGCTCATCCGCAGCGAGGCAGCGACTACAGACGGAACCACGATCTCAGCAGACGAACTCGGCCCGCTTCCGTTCGGTATGAAAGCTGTCCGCACCCACCAGCTGATGGAAACGTTCCAGGCAGTCCATGAGCAGGGAGAACTTCACCCGTGGATCATCGAGGAGCTCGACCACCTCCGCCAGTTCACCGAAGCGATCAAGATCCTCGCCAGCGATGCAGAGTATTGAACCGAACAATCGCGCGAGATACCAAAGCCTGAACGCAACGACCGCTCGATCCCAGACAAACACTGGGATCGAGCGCCGTCCAGAGAATCGTGGACCAATCCTCAAAGAATCGCCGGGTGAAACCGCACCATCAACAACTCAAGCGCCGCAAGGGGAAGCGGCAGTTTCATCAATTGACCCACGAACGTGAAGGCCCCCGGGAGACCGGGGGTCTTTTCTGTTCCGGGGTGACTGCGTCCATCGTGTTCCGGCCATCGCCCAGCCGAGCACGCCGAGCACGGCGACGGTGATGGCGAGGCCGACCGCACCGGTGTCGATCGAGCCGAGGGCCGCCAGCGGATCGGCCGGGCCGCCGAAGGAGCCGAGCAGCACTGCGATCTGCACCGCGGCGACGCCGGTTGCGGCCGCGATGGAAACCGTGGTCACGGTGACGTCGTAGCGCAGCCGGCGCACGGGTGACGTGCCCGACCAGCCGTAGGCGGCGCAGATGACGGCGCTGTCGATCACGTCGACCAGGCACATCCCGCCCGCGAACAGGAGGGGGAGGCCCAACAGCGCCCACAGCGGGACCGCGGTCTCGTTCTGCCGTGCGGTGAGGACGAGCAGGCCGATCTCGCTGGCGGTGTCGAAGCCGAGGCCGAACACGAAGCCGACCGGGAAGATCTTCCACGGGGCGTCGATGAGTCGCCAGAGGGGCTTGAGGAGCGTGTCCGCGAGGCCGTGCCGGTGCGTCGGCGCGGCCGGGTCCGGCGGCGCTCCCGCCCGGGCCGCCGTGAGGGAGCGGCGGAGGCCCCGCAGGGTGCGCGCGTTGAGCGCGGCGATGATGAGCAGGTAGGAACTGGAAGCGACGGCCCCGACCACCCCGGCGCCCTGACGGAGCCCCGACGACGGGTCGCCCAGCGCGCCGGTGATGGCGCGCAGCCCGGAGCCCACCAGAAGGGAGAGGAGGACGACGACGGTCGAGTGCCCGAGCGCGAACGCGAAGCCGACCGTGCCCGCCCGGCGCCCGGAGGCGAGGAGCCGCCGCGTCGTGTTGTCGATGGCGGCGATGTGGTCGGCGTCGAAGGCGTGCCGGGCGCCGAGGGTGAGCGCCAGCATCCCGGCGCCGACACCCAGCACGCCCTGGGCCTCGCCCGAGGCGTGGGCGGCCACGAGGAGCGCTGCTCCGGTCGCGATGATCGCCGCCGCGGCGCACACCAGCAGGACGGTGTGCGCCCGCGCGCTCACAGCCTCCTCGCGACAGCGAGCGCCAGCCGGTCGCGGCCCGGGGCGGCGACCACCTGGACGGACAGCGGCAGGCCTTCGGCGCTCACGCCGACCGGCACCGACACCGCGGGCGCGCCCAGCAGGGTCACCGCCCGGCAGTGCGCCATCAGCCGCCAGCCGTCCACGCGCTCGCCGTCGACGTCGAGACTGCCGTCGGGAAGGCAGGCGGGGCCGCCGGCCACGGGAAGCAGCAGCACATCGACGCGCTCGAAGAGCCGGAGCGCACGTGCCCGGACCGCGTCGGCCCGTTCGCGTGCGGCGACCACGTCGGCCGCCGCGGCCCCGATGGATGCCGACAGGGAGGCGAGCGCGCCGGGGGAGACCAGCGCCTCGCGGCCGCGCACCGCCTCCAGATGGTCGACGAGCGGGTCGAGGTCGCGATACGCGTTGTAGGCGTCCAGCGTCGCGGACAGCTCGGTCGTGACCTCCACCGCACCGAGCGCGGACGCGACGCCGGACAGCGCGGCCACCAGTTCAGCCCGGACCGGGCCGAGCTCGCCGGCGGCCGTCCAACCGATCCGCGGTGAGGCGGGGACAGGCGCGGCGTCCGCCTCCGGGCACAGCACGTCGAACGCCAGGGCGATGTCGCCGACCGTGCGGGCCAGCGGGCCGACCACCTGGTACCGCGACTGCATCCGCGCCGGGTCCGGGGGCGTCCGTCCGCTCACATCGCCGCCGGCGCCCGGCACCTGCCCGTCGCCCGGCACCCGGCCGAGGGAGGGACGGAGCGCCGTGATCCCGGTGCAGGCCGCGGGCCAGCGCAGCGAGCCGCCGTAGTCGGTGCCGAGGCCCAGCGAGCTGAGACCCGCAGCGACCGCCGCGGCCTCGCCGCCGCTGGAGCCGCCGGGAGAGCGGGACGGGTCGAGCGGGTTGAGCGTGGCCCCGGACAGCTCGTTGTCGCAGGTGGTGCCGAAGGCGAACTCGGGGAGGTTGGTCTTGCCCACGACCACCGCGCCGGCGTCGAGCAGCCGCTGCACGGCGGTCGCCGTCGCCTGCGCGCGGTTGCCCGCGAAGGCCTGGGAGCCGAGGGTGAGCGGGAGGCCGGCGACCGCGATGACGTCCTTGACGCTGAGCGGCACCCCGGCGAGCGGGCCGAGCGCGTCGCCCGCGGCGCGGCGGCGGTCGAGCTCGGCGGCCCGGGCCAGCGCTGCCGGCCAGTCGGCGTCGACGAACGCGTTCAGCCCGGCGTGCGCTGTCGCGCGGTCGCGGTGCTCGGCCAGTACGTCCGCGGCCGTACGGCGGCCTGCGCGCACGTCGGCGGCCAGCTCGACCGCCGAGGGGAGTGCGGGAGAGCCCGCAACGCGGAAAGGCGTCACGGCACCTCCCTCACGCCGTCGAGGAAGCGGCGCTCGCCGTGGGCGCGCATGGCCCGGCGGATGAGCTCGGGCTCACGGGTCTGCAGCGCTTCCAGCAGCTCCTCGTGGCGGCGGCAGCCCTCCCGCAGGCTGCCGCTGGACGCGGCCTCCGTGGTGAGGTTGCGCGCCATGTGCAGCTGCATCTGCTCCATCAGCGTCTGGTAGGTCTGCGTCAGCCGCTTGTGGCCGGAGAGGCCGACCAGGATGAGGTGGAAGTCCTTGTTGGCCTCGATGATGGCCGCCTGGTCGCCGGCCCGCGCCGCGGCCCACATGGCGTCGACGGCGACCTCCAGCTCGGTGAAGTCGACGCGGTCGAGCCGCTCGAAGAGCAGGTCGAGGGCGAAGGACTCCAGCACCGCGCGCAGGCTGTAGATCTCAGCGGCGTCGTCGTCACCGAGTCCCGCCACGTGGTAGCCGCGCCGGGGGGACTGCTCCAGGATGTGCTGGGCGGCGAGGATGCGCAGCGCCTCCCGCAGCGGCGGCCGGCTGATGCCGAGCTGCAGGGAGAGCTGCTGTTCGAGGATGCGGTCGCCGGTGCTCAGGGCACCGCTCGAGATGAGCTTCTTGATCTCGTCCCCGGCGAGCTCGACAAGGCTCTTCTGTTCGATCATGGGCAAAGACTACTGTCTACAAAACCGCATCGCGAGCACGCTTCTGGCGTTACACGGATTTTACAATGCGGAAATCCGAGGGCAACCACGCGGCTGGAGTCTGTCTTTTGTAGACATAAGCGCCTCCTCCTTCGATCCCCCCGACGAAGGTCCCCACACGCACCCCCAGCCAAGAGGAATCCCGACATGAAGAACCGCACCTCCCTCCGCCCGGCCCGACCGCGCGCTGTGCTCGGCGTCGTCCTCGCCGCCTCCGCGGCCCTCGCCCTCACCGCCTGCAGCGGCGGAGCCTCCGCCAGCAGCGGCACCCCCTCCGCCTCGCTCCAGCTCAACTACCTCGAGAACGTGCAGTTCGCGGGGAGCCTGGTTGCCGAGGACAAGGGCTACTACAGCAAGAACGGCGTCAAGGTCTCCCTCATCGCGGGCGGCCCCAACCTCTCCGTCGAGCCGGTGGTCGCCGGCGGCAAGGCGCTGGTCGGCATCACGCACACCGCCACCGCGGTCAACGCGATCAACAACGGCGCAGGCCTCACCATCATCGGCGCCGGCTACCAGAAGAACCCGTTCTGCATCGTCTCGCTGGCCGGCAAGCCCATCACCAAGCCGAGCGACCTCATCGGCAAGAAGATCGGCGTCTCGGCCACCAACCTGCCCGTCTGGAACGCCTTCCTCAAGGCGAACGACATCGCGCCATCGCAGGTCACGGTCGTCACCATCGACTTCGACCCCACTCCGCTGGCCACCGGCGAGGTCGACGGCTTCGTCGCGTTCTACACCAACGAGCCGACCATCCTGGAGGAGAAGGGCGTCAAGGTCTCGACCATGCTGCTCAACGACTTCGGCTACCCGCTGCTCGAGGACGTGTACGTCGCCCGCACCGCCGATCTGAAGAACCCGGCCAAGCGCGCGCAGATCGTCGACCTCATGAAGGGCGAGGCGCAGGGGTGGGAGCAGGCGGTCAAAGACCCGAACCTCTCCGCCGACCTCGCCGTCAACAAGTACGGCAAGGACCTCAAACTGAGCATGACGCAGCAGGTCTCCCAGGCGACCAAGCAGAACGACCTCGTCGTCTCGCCCACCACGCAGCAGCACGGGCTGTTCTGGATGTCGGACGCCGACATCCAGAAGACCATCAGCTCGCTCAAGCTCGGCGGGTCCAACGCCAAGGCCTCGATGTTCAGCGACGAGATCCTGAAGGACGTGTACGGCGGGACGTCGGGCAAGTGAGCGACTTCTCGGACGGAATCGAGCTGCGGTCGGTCTCCAAGGAGTTCACGACCAGGGCCGGCGCGGTCCTCGCGCTGGACGACGTCGACCTGAGCACCCCGCGCGGAAGCTTCGTGTCGTTGATCGGCCCCTCCGGCTGCGGCAAGTCCACCATCCTCCGCATGCTCGCCGATCTGGAGAGCGTCACCCGGGGCGACGTGCGTGTGCACGGCGCCCCGCCGGCGGAGGTGCGGCGGGCGCACCGGCTCGGCATCGCGTTCCAGGACTCCGCGCTGCTGCCGTGGAAGTCGGTGCGCGACAACGTGCGGCTCCCGCTCGAGGCGGCCGGCCTGAGCGACGACGGCACGGTCGATGACCTGATCTCGCTGGTCGGGCTCGGCGACTTCGCGAAGTCGAAGCCCTACCAGCTCTCCGGCGGGATGCGCCAGCGGGTGGCGATCGCCCGCTCGCTGGCGCACCGCCCGGAGGTGCTGCTGCTCGACGAGCCGTTCGGTGCACTGGACGAGATGACGAAGCAGCGGCTGAACTTCGAGCTGCTGCGGGTGTGGGGCGAGCTGCGCACCACGACGCTCATGGTCACGCACTCGGTGATCGAGGCCACGCTGCTCTCGGACACCGTGGTCGTCATGTCCCCGCGTCCGGGCCGGATCACCCAGGTCGTGCCCATCGAGCTGCCTCGTCCGCGCACCCGCGAGCTGCTCTCGACTCCCGAGTTCCTGGAGTACACGGCACTCCTCACGCGGTTGCTGTTCGGCGACGAGCAGGAGCGTGCCGCATGAGCACGCTCCGCGCCGCCGCCGTGACCGGCCGCGCTCCCGCCTCCGGGGTGCGCGGCTCCGCCCCGCTTCCCGCCGCCGCCCGCCGCGCCGGGCTCTCGCTGACCGGTGTGGGGCTCATCCTCGTGCTCTGGGCGGCCATCGCCACGCTGTTCGGCGGCCGCCTGAAGATCATCCCCGAGCCGTGGACCGTCGTCGGCCAGCTGTTCCACGACGGCTTCTACCTGCCCAACCTCGAGGTGACGCTGGGTGAGGCCTTCCGCGGCTTCCTCATCGGCAACGCGGCGGCGCTGGTCGCCGGCGCCGCCTGCGTGCTGTGGCCGCGGGCGCGCGGCACGGTGATGCAGGTCGCCGCCGCGAGCTACTGCATCCCGGCCGTCGCCATCGGGCCGCTGCTCGTGGTGTTCGTGAGCTCGGATGTCACCAAGGTCGTCATCTCGGCGCTCTCCGTCTACTTCGTGTCGGCCTCGGCTGTGCTCCTCGGGCTGTCGCAGACCTCGTCGAGCGCGCTCGACCTGGGGCACACTCTGGGCGCGTCGCGGCTATTCGTCCTGTTCCGCGTTCGCGTACGCTTCGCGGTCCCCGCCGCCGCGGCCGGCGTCGCGCTCTCCATCCCCGGCGCCCTGCTCGGCGCCATCGTCGCCGAGTACCTGGGCGGGGACAGCGGGCTGGGCGTGGCCATGGTGCAGGCGCAGCAGGCGTTCGAAGTGCCTCGGACCTGGGCCATCGCGCTGCTGGCCACGATCATCTCGACGGTCGGCTACGGCCTGGTCTCGCTCGCCGCCCGCCGGCTCCGGTTCACCGCCGTGAACAACGAGGCCGCGGGCGCCGCGACCGCCACGCGGTCCGGCCGGCGCGGCTGGGCGTGGACCCTGCTGCGCACCGTGATCGGCATCGCCGCGGTCGTCGTCGTCTGGTACGGCCTGGTCTGGGCTCTCGGCCTCGACCCGTACCTGGCGAAGACCCCGGGGGACGTGCTGGCCTACTTCTTCTCCGGCCCGCACGCTGCGGCGAACCGCGGCACGGTGCTCGCAGCCCTCGGCTCCACGCTGGGCGACGCCGCCGGCGGCTATGTGCTCGGCACAGCGCTCGCGCTCGCCGCCGCCGTCGTGGTGCTGCTCTCACGCACCGTGGATGCGATGTTCACCCCGATCGCGATGGCGCTGCGCTCCATCCCGCTGGTCGCGCTGACACCTCTGGTGGGGCTCGTGTTCGGCCGGGGGTTCCTCGGGGTCACCGTGCTGACGGCGACCATCACCTTCGTGCCGACCTTCGTCAACGTGGTCACCGGGATGCGCCAGGTGCCGCGCTCCAGCGAGGACCTCATGCACGCCTACGACGTCGGGTGGCTGCGCACCGTCCTGATCCGGTCGTTCTACGCGCTGCCGGCCCTGGCCTCCAGTGCCCGCGTCGCGATCCCCGGCGCGATCCTCGGCGCGGTGCTCGCGGAGTACCTCGCGACCGCGACCGGCCTCGGCCACCTGATCGCGCTGTCGTCGATCAACTCCGACTTCTCGGCGCTCTGGGCGACGGTCACCGTCACCACCGCGCTGTCGATCCTGCTGTACGCGGTGCTCACCGCGCTCGAGTCCGTCGCGCTGCGGCGGCTGAGCGCCTGACCTCCACTCGACGATCCACTCAGTCCCACCCGCTTCACCCCCGGTCCACCGATCCGCCACGAAAGACGCGTGCATGAACACTCAGCTGGTCCCGCGGACGACGATCACCGTCGTCCCGATGCTCACCCCGAACGACACGAGCGCGGTGACCCGCGTGCTCACCGACGGCACGGTCGACCCGCAGTCCGTCGTCGCGATCATCGCCAAGTCGGAGGGCCACGGCCTCTACAACGACTACGGGAGGCTGTTCTGCGAGCTGAGCCTGCGCGACGCCCTCGCCGCCGCCAGGGGGGTCGAGCCGGGGGAGGTCGCCGACACCGTCAGCCTGATCGTCTCGGGCGGAAGCCCCGGCGTCATCAGCCCCAATGCCGCGATCGTCTCGCAGGAGTGGGTTCCCGCGGCCGAGGCCGACGGACTGCCGGCCGGCGGCGGTCTGGTGGTCGGGCGCGCGCACACCGAGGACATCCTCCCCGAGGAGGTCGGCCGCACCGGCCAGGTGGCAAAGGTCTCAGCCGCCGTCGCCGAGGCGATCGCGGCGGCCGGGATCACCGACCCGGCCGACGTGCACCTGGTCATGGTCAAGGGCCCCGCACTCACCCAGCGCGTCATCGACGAGGCGCGCGCCGCGGGCATCCCGCTCGTCACCGAAGACCCGGGGATCGGCCCGATGGGCTCGATGTGCTGGTCGAACGACGCCGCGGCGCTCGGCGTGGCCGTCGCGCTCGGCGAGGTGCCGGAGGGCGCGGTCACCGACGACGTCATCCGCCGGGACTGGTCGCTCTACAGCTCGGTGGCGCTCACCTCGGCGGGTGGGGAGAAGCGGCGCGGCGAGGTGCTGGTCGCCGGCAACCGCGCCGACTCGGCGTCGGCCATCCGCGTCGGCCACGCGCTCACCGCCGACTTCGCCGACCTCGGCGGGGTGCTCGGCGCCCTCCGCTCCGCCGGGCTCGCGTTCGGGGAGCTGCCCGACGAGGCGGCCCGCGAGCGCATCGTGCACGTCTTCGCGAAGTTCGCCCTGCCCGGCAGCGACCGGCTGCGCGGCGAGCACATCACCCTGCTCGACGACCACGAGGCGCACCACGTGGCCAAGACCGTGGGCGGCGCGCTCGTGGTCAGCGTCACCGGCCAGCCGAAGGTCTTCGTCTCGGGCGGCGAGCGCAACTCGCACATGGGCCCTCCCGGAGCCAACCCCGTCGCCGCCGTGGTGCGCCGATGACCGCTGCCGAGCCGCGCTCGGCCGCCAGGCGGCTGCTGGCCAAGGCGGACCTCTTCCTCGTGGGCATGATCGCCACGGTGGTGCTCGCGACCCTGCTGCCCGCGACTGGGGCGGCCGTCCCGATCGCCAAGGGCGCGAGCACGGTGGCGATCGCGCTGCTGTTCTTCCTCAACGGGGTGCGGCTGTCCACTGCGGAGGCGCTGCGCGGGCTCCGGCACTGGCGGCTGCACACGACCGTGGTGGTGGTGTCGTTCCTGGTGTTCCCGCTGCTCGGGCTCGCCTTCCAGGTGTTCGTGCCGTGGCTGCTGTCGCCGGCGCTGTACGTCGGCGTGCTGTTCCTCACCACGCTGCCCTCGACCGTGCAGTCCTCGATCGCGTTCACTTCGCTGGCCGGCGGCAACGTGTCGGCCGCGGTGTGCGCCGCCTCGCTCTCCAACGTGCTCGGCGTGTTCGTCTCGCCGTTCCTCGTCGCCCTGCTGCTCAGCAAGCACGCCGTGGTGTCGCCGGAGAACATCCTCACCCTCTGCGCGCAGATCATCCTGCCGTTCGTGGCCGGCCAGCTGATGCGGCGCTGGCTGGCCGGCTGGGTGGGCCGTCACCCGGCGAGCATGCGGATCGTCGACCGGGGCTCCATTCTGCTCGTGGTCTACAGCGCGTTCAGCGAGAGCGTCGTCAGTGGGATCTGGCGGGAGCTGTCCGTGCTCTCGGTGCTGGCGGTGATCGTGGCGGACGCGCTGCTGCTGGCCATCGTGCTGTGCCTCACCTGGTTCGGCTCCGGCCTGCTCCGCTTCGACCGCGCCGACCGGATCGCGATCATGTTCTGCGGGTCGAAGAAGAGCCTCACCACGGGTGTCCCCATCGCCGCCGTGCAGTTCCCCGGCCCGGCGCTCGGGCTCACCATCTTCCCGCTGATGCTGTTCCACCAGATCCAGATCTTCGTGTGCGCCGTGCTCGCCCGGCGCTTCGCGCAGACGACCGCCGCGGACACCGCGCCGACCGAGAACGCGCCGGCCAGCGCCTGACCCGACCTCGGAACGAGAGGAGACCCGATGCTGTTCAGTCCGTCCGACCGCGACAAGCTGCTGCTGGCCGTCGCCGGCATGGTCGCGAGGGACCGCCGCGAGCGCGGCGTCCTGCTCAACTATCCGGAGACCGTCGCCTACCTCTCGTGCTGGGTGCTGGAGCGCGCCCGCGAGGGGGCCAACGTGCCCGACCTCATGCGCGACGGCCGCGCGGTGCTCAGCCGCGCCGACGTGCAGCCGGGCATCCCCGAGCTCATCCCCGACCTGCAGATCGAAGCCACCTTCCCGGACGGGCGCAAGCTCGTGACGATCACGGAGCCCATCGCATGACCTCCTTCGCCGTTCCGCGTCCCGTCGTCCCGGGGGAGGTGCGCCTGCTCGACGAGCCGGTCACCATCAACGCCGGCCGGGAGTCGCGCACGCTGCTCGTCGTGAACACCGGCGACCGGCCCGTCCAGGTCGGCTCGCACTTCCACTTCGCCGACGTCAACGAGGCGCTGGCGTTCGACCGCGCGCAGGCCGTGGGCTTCCGCCTCGACATCGCCGCCGGGACCGCGGTGCGGTTCGAGCCCGGCGTGGAGCGCGAGGTGCCGCTGGTCGCGCTCGCGGGCGCGCGGCGCATCCCGGGGCTGCGCATCCGGACCGGAGACGAGGAGGACCGATGACCGCCATCGACCGGCACGCCTACCGCCACCTGTACGGCCCGACCGTGGGCGACCAGGTGCGTCTCGGAGACACCGACCTGTGGATCACCCCCTCGCTCGACTACACCGCGGGAGGCGACGAGGCGGTCTTCGGCGGCGGCAAGAACATCCGCGAGTCGATGCTGCAGTCGATGCTCACCAGCGCGGAGGGGGCGCCCGACCTGGTGATCACCAACGCGATCGTGCTCGACCACTGGGGCGTGGTGAAGGCGGACGTCGGCGTCAAGGACGGCCGGATCGTCGCCGTCGGCAAGGCGGGCAACCCCGACGTGATGCCGGGTGTCACCCCCGGGCTGGAGATCGGCGCGAGCACCGAGATCCTCTCCGGCGAGGGCAAGATCCTCACCGCGGGCGGCATCGACACCCACGTGCACCTGCTCGGGCTGGAGGCGCTCGCCGAGGCCCTGGCCTCCGGGATCACCACGGTGGGCGGCGGCGGCACCGGACCGGCCGAGGGCTCCAAGGCGACCACGGTGACGCCGGGGCCCTGGAACCTGGCGACGATCCACCGCGCCCTGGACGCGCTGCCGATGAACTTCCTGCTCTACGGCAAGGGCAACACGGTGCGGGATGCCGCCATCGACGAGCAGGTGCTCGCAGGCGCCGCCGCGGTGAAGGTGCACGAGGACTGGGGCTCCACCCCCGGCGCCATCGACGCCGCACTGCGGGCCGCCGACCGGTGGGGCATCCAGGTGGCGCTGCACGCGGACTCCCTCAACGAGGCCGGGTACGTGCAGGACACGCTCGCGGCCATCGGCGGGCGCGGCATCCACATCTTCCACGCGGAGGGCGCAGGGGGCGGCCATGCGCCCGACATCATCACGGTGGCCTCGCACGAGAACGTCATCCCCGCCTCCACGAACCCCACCCTGCCGTTCACGGTCAACACCGTGGCGGAGCACCTCGACATGCTCATGGTCTGCCATCACCTCAACCCGCGGGTGCCCGAGGACCTGGCCTTCGCGGAGTCGCGCATCCGCGCCACCACGATGATGGCGGAGGACGTGCTGCACGACCTCGGCGCGCTGTCCGTCACCTCCTCGGACGCCCAGGCGATGGGACGCATCGGCGAGACGATCACGCGCACCTGGCAGGTGGCGCACGCGATGAAGGCGCACCTCGGCGGCTCCGGCGGCGGCGAGCCGGCCGACAACGCACGCGCGCGCCGCTATGTCGCGAAGTACACGATCTGCCCGGCGATCGCGCACGGCATCGCGCACGAGGTCGGCTCCATCGAAGCCGGCAAGCTCGCCGACCTGGTGCTGTGGAGCCCCGCGTTCTTCGGCATCCGTCCCGACGTCGTGGTGAAGGGCGGCGCGCTCGTGCTCGGCCAGATGGGCGACCCCAACGCCACGCTGCCCACCCCCCAGCCGGTGTGGATGCGCCAGGGCCTGGCCGCCTCCGCCAGCGTCGCGCCTGCCCTGTCGACCACCTTCGTCACCGAGGCCGCCATCGACGGCGGGCTCGCGGGCCGGCTCGGGCTGACCCGGCGGCTGTCGGCGATCTCCAGCACCCGCGGCGTCGGCAAGAGCGACATGCCCAACAACGACGCCCTCCCCAGCATCTCGGTGAACCCCGAGACGTTCCTGGTGACCATCGACGGCGAGGAGATCCAGCCCGCCCCGGCGACCGAGGTGCCGCTCGCGCAGCGGTACAGCCTGTTCTGACATGAGCGTCGCTCCGGCGCGGCCCGTCTCCGCCCTCAGCCTCCTCCTCGCCGACTCCCGGCTGCCCTCGGGCGCGTACGCGCACTCGGCCGGGTTCGAGGCGGCGGTGCAGGCGGGGGCGACCCTGGCGGACGTGCCGGGGTACCTGCGTGCGCGCCTGGCGACGGTGGCGTCGACGGATGCGGCGGCGGCGGTGCTCGCGGCGCGGATCGCGGCGCGAGTGGCAGGGGAGGCCGAGGACGTGGGCGCGGACGCCGCCGATGCGGAAGCCGCCGATGTGGACGCCGCCACCGCCTTCGCCGGGCTCTCCCGCGCCCTCGCCGCCCGCACCCCCTCGGCGCCGATGCGGGCCGCGTCGCGGCTGCTCGGCCGCGGGCTGCTGCGGCTGGGGCTCCGGCTGGCGCCCCACTCCGCCGCCCTCGGCGTGCTCGCGCAGACCCGGGAGCCGTTCCGCCCGATCGTGCTCGGCGCCCTGGTGAGCGCACTCGGCGGCGATCCGGCCGACGCCGCCACCGTCGTCTGCTACGAGGAGGCCCAGAGCGTCGCCTCCTCCGCGCTGAAGCTGCTGCCGACGGACCCCTTCGCCTCCGCGGCGTGGATCGTCGACCTGGCCCCGGAGATCGACGCCGTCGTCGCCCGCGCGCTGGCCGTGACCGGGCCGGCGGACCTCCCCGCGCTCGGCGCACCCCGGATCGAGATGTGGACCCAGCTCCACGCAACCGAAAGGAGAAGGCTCTTTGTCTCGTGACCTGCAGACCATCGAGCACCACCACCACCACCACACGACCGACGAGAGGCGGACCACGCTCCGCCTCGGCATCGCCGGCCCGGTCGGCGTGGGCAAGAGCTCGCTCATCGCGACCATCTGCCGCGCGCTCGCCGGTGAACTCCGCATCGGCGTCATCACCAACGACATCTACACCGACGAGGACGCGCGTTTCCTCAAGTCGGAGGGCATCCTCCCGGAGGAACGCATCCGCGCGGTGGAGACCGGTGCGTGCCCGCACACCGCGATCCGCGACGACGTGACCACCAACCTCCTCGCGGTGGAGGACCTCGAGCACGACTTCGCGCCGCTCGATCTGGTGCTCGTCGAGAGCGGAGGGGACAACCTGACCGCGACCTTCTCTCCGGCCCTGGTGGACGCCCAGCTCTTCGTGCTCGACGTGGCCGGCGGCGGCGACGTCGCCCGCAAGGGCGGTCCGGGCATCGCCCGCGCCGACTTGCTCATCGTCAACAAGATCGACCTCGCGCCATACGTCGGGGTGGACGCCGGACGGATGGCGGAGGACGCACTCGCCGCCCGCGAGGGCCGGCCCGTTCTGGCGCTGTCGCGGCACCTCCCCGAGACGGTGGCGGAGCTGCGGGCCTGGCTGCTGTGGATGCTCGATCAGCACCGGTCGGGCGCGCACACCCCACAGGACCCGGGCCCGATGGCGCCGCATTTCCATGCGGACGAGGAGGGCGGCTACATCCACTCGCACGACGATGACGCGGTCCGCGGGGGCTGACCCGCGCCCGACGCGCATCGCGGTGGCGGCCACCGTCGCGGGCCCCGCCTGGACGCTGCTCGACTCCGGCGACGCCATCGCGCCGCGGCCGGTGTGGAGCCGCGGCCCGCTGCTGCGCTGCGCGCTGGTCGGGATCCGCATGATGCTGCTCGGCGGCGACCGGGTCGAGCTGCACGTGGAGGTCGGCGACGGCGTCGCGCTGGAGCTCGTCGAGCCGTCCGGAATCGTCGCGCACGATGCCGGCGGCGTCGCCTCCTCGCTGTCGATGGTCGTCCACGTCGGCGGCGGCGGCACCTTCCTGTACGACGGCGCCCCGCTCGTCGCCGCCACCGGCGCCGACGTGACCCGCTCCCTCACGGTCGACCTCGGCCGCGACGCCCGCGTGCTCGTCCGTGAGACGTCGGTGCGCGGCCGCACCGGCGAGACCGGCGGCCGCATCCTGTCCCGGGTGCGCGTCCGGGACGCGGCCGGTGACGTGCTCGCCGAGGACCTCGAGCTCGGCACCGCCCACGCCGATCTGCCCGGCATCCTCCCCCGGGTGCGCACGGTCGACAGCACGTTCGCGGCCGGGTGGGATGCGCCCGACCTGGACGAGGCGCCCGCCGATGCGACCCTGCGTCTCGACGAGCCCGGCGCCATCGTCCGGGTCCTCGCCCGGCAGGGGGAGCGACTCTCCCCGGCGGCGGGGCTCGCGTACACGGCGTGGCGCGCTTCCGCGCTCGCCCGCTGAGTGCCGCCGGGGGTCTGCCGGGTGCTGCCGGTCGGCGCGCTGAATGCGTGTATAGGGCCTGGCCGTCCGTCGTGATGTGCGCCCGATGGCGTCTACATAAGTGAGACTCCACGCCGCACCGAGCGGTGAACGAAAGGAAGCACACAGCAGATGAGCGCAATCACACGGCAACGCGGGCGGACAGCGCTCGCGGTCGGCACAGCGTTGTCCCTGGGGGCGCTGGGCGTACTGGCGACCAGCGCGGCAGCCCAAGCCGCCTCGATCGATACGGCTCAGCAGGGCCAGATCATGGTCCACAAGTTCACCAACCCGGGCAACGGCGACCAGAACGCCGCAGGCACCGGGACCGATCCGACCACGGCGCCGGTGGCGGGGGTCGTCTTCGAGTACTGCAGCATCGACGGGATCAACCTGCTCGACGGCACCAACACCGGTTGGGATGCGCTGAACGCCATCACGGCGACGGCCAAGCAGGCGGCCGCCGCGCAGGGCGTCACCCAGCTCGCGTCGTACACGCTCGGCAACTGCACGTCGATGCCCGCCACCGACGCGACCGGAGCCTCGACCTCGGCCAAGCTCCCTCTCGGCGCCTACTTCGTGCGTGAGGTCTCCGCGCCGTCCAACGTCGTCGCCCCCGCCGCGCCGTTCATCGTCACGCTTCCGACGCCGGCCGACAGCAAGAACCTGAACGGCGACTGGGTGTACGACGTCAACGTCTACCCGAAGAACACGATCGCCGCGGGTCCGGTGAAGAACGTCGTCGACCAGCCCACCAACGGTGCGGTGCTGGGTTCCCCGGTCGAGTACCAGGTCACGCAGTTGATTCCGGCGCTGGCCACCGGCGAGGCCTACACGAAGTTCGTGCTCACGGACACGCTGGACGCCAAGCTCACTCCGCTCACCACCGTTCCGGTGACCGTCACAGCGGGCACGACGACCTTCGTCTCCGGCACGGACTACACCGCCGCCTGGGCGGGACAGAAGCTCACGGTCACGTTCACCGCGGCGGGCCTGGCCAAGCTGCAGGCCGGGCAGAATGTCGTCTTCGACTTCCAGGCGACCGCCAACACTCCCGGACAGATCGACAACCAGGCGTTCGTGAACCTCAACGACTTCGCGCTCACGCCCGGGACCCCGAACGGCCCTGACGGCTCGCCGTCGACCACGACCAGCACGCGGTGGGGCGACCTCACCATCCAGAAGGTGAACGCCGCGAAGAGCACCGACGGCCTCGTCGGGGCGAAGTTCCAGGTCTACATGGGCACCACCGACCAGCAGTCGGAGTGCACGCCCGACGTGACGGGCCTCCAGAAGGTCACGACCGCCGGCACCGGCAACCCCTACATCGTCACCTCCGACGACACCGGCATCATCACCGTCCCGGGTCTCTGGATCGGTGACACCGAGATGACGGTCGCTGCCGATGGCACCGTGTCGAACACGACCGTCGCCGGTCACGACTTCCAGCAGCGCTGCTACGTGCTCGAGGAGATCGCGGCCCCGAACGGCTTCGTGCTCCCCACGGGCAGTGCCGCTCTGACGGCCGTCCTGGTCAAGGTCGGCGCCAACGGCGCCGTCCCGCTCGTGAAGATCGAGAACACGCAGCAGGGTGTCCCGCAGCTGCCGTTCACCGGATCCAACGTTCAGGTGGCCATGACCATCGGCGGCATCGCGCTGCTCATCATCGCTCTCGGCGGCGTGCTCGTCATCCGTCGTCGAAACGGTCGCCGCGAGAACGCCTGATCGGCACCATCCAGCGAGAACCGAGCAGGGGCGGGACGGCACGACCGGACCCGCCCCTGTTCCGCTGAAACGAGAGACCGGAATCCACATGCAGCGAGCCGCGCCACGCTACGCCGTCCGACGACCCCGTTGGCGGCCGGGCGTGCTGCTGATCCTCACCGCGGTCATCGCATTCGCCGGCTCGACGACCCTCGCGTACTCCCCGGCCGCGAGCTGGCTCTCGGCGTACAACCAGTCGCTCGTGATCAGCACATACAGCGACTCGGTGAAGAAGGTGAAGCCGAGCGCCTCCCAGCAGCTCAAAGAAGCACGCCGGTACAACGCCGACCTCTCGGCCGGTGCCATCCTCGAAGCGAACTCGCGCGTGCCGACGGGCAATGGCACCGGTGGTCAGAAGGTGTACGACTACTGGAAGCTCCTCAACACGCCCAGCGGAACCATGTCCCGCATCCAGATTCCCAAGATCGGCGTCGATCTCCCCATCTACCACGGCACCAGTGACGAGGCTCTCCTCAAGGGCGCGGGCCACCTGCAGGGCACGTCGCTCCCGGTCGGTGGCAAGAGCACGCACGCCGTGATCACCGCCCACCGCGGACTCGCGGACGCCGCGATGTTCACGGACCTCGACAAGGTCACCGTCGGCGACACCTTCGTCATCACCACCTTCGGGGAGGTCCTGACCTACCAGGTGATCAACACGCGGGTTGTGGAGCCGGAGGACACGACCACCCTTCGGCAGGAGGCCGGCGAAGACCTGGTCACGCTCGTGACCTGCACGCCGCTCGGTATCAACACCCACCGGATCCTGGTCACCGCCCACCGCATCCTGCCCACACCCGCCAAAGACCTGAAAGCCGCGAAGAAGACGAAAGCATCGCTCGGATTCCCGTGGTGGGCGGTCTTCTACGGCGGTGCGCTGCTCCTCCTCGGGGTCTACATCTGGTGGGCGGGGCGCAGCGATCCTCTCGTCGCCCACCATGCCGCTCCGCGCACGCCCAAGCGACCGCGCTCGGGGCGCGAGAGGCCGGGCGCCGAGCCCTGACCGCAACCGCCGACAGGCCACTATCCTGTGCCTGGACGGCACCCCCATCGGTGGGCGCCGCACAGGATGCGGGAGGCCGAATGCGGGTCTGGCGGTGGCTGGCTCGGCACGATCCGGGGTACAGCGCGCTGCGGCGCGCCGGACGCGCCGCGATCGTCATGCCGCTGCTGTTCGCCTTCGCGAGCGGGGTGATCCGCAACCCTGACGTCGCCATCTTCTCGGCGTTCGGATCGTTCGCGATGCTGCTGTTCGTCGACTTCGGCGGACCCCTCCGCGAGCGGGCCCAAGCTCTCGCGGCGCTCGCCGTAGCCGGTGCGGTGCTCGTGTGCCTCGGAACGCTGGCATCCCAGCCCGCGTGGCTGTCGGCGGTCGCGATGACGGTCGTCGCGCTGGCCGTGCTCTTCTCCGGGGCGGTGAGCTCGGTGACGGCGTCCGCCAGCACGGCGCTGCTTCTGGCGTTCGTGCTGCCCGTGACCCTACCGGGAACGGTCGAGTCCCTTGCGCCGCGCCTGCTCGGGTGGGGGATGGCGGCCGTCGTGTGCATCGTCGCCGTCACCGTGCTCTGGCCTGCCCCGGCGCGCGAACCGTTGCGGGGCCCCGCGGTGGAGGCGATCCGCGCCCTGGGCGCACGGTTGCGCGCGGAGTCCGCCTACATGCTCGGGGTGCGCGACGAGTTCGCCGGGCGGCCCGGCACGGGGGAGGGTTCCCTCGTCGCCGAGCGCGATCGCGCGGTCGTCGCGGCCGACGCCGCCGTCGGAGCGCTGCACGAGTCGTTCCTCGCCACGCCGTACCGACCGACCAGCCTCAGCACACCGGCGCGGACGATCGTCCGGCTCGTCGACGAACTGAACTGGCTGGACGCCGTCATGGCGCAGTACGACCGGTATGCGCGCCCGCTGGCCGCCTCCGACCCGACGCATGATGCGGCCATCGCGTTGAAGGCCGCCGCCGCGGACGTCCTCGACGAGGGCGCGTTCGTGCTCGCGCAGCACGGCGCCGACCCCTCCGCGCTGGAGGACGCTCTCGATCGGCTCTCGGACACCCGGCGGGCGGTGGAGGCGGCGATGCTCGCCCAGCCGGCCCCGGCACGCAGACCGGGCGGCGCCGCGCAGGAGGTGGTCACGACGCTCGACCCCGGCTTCCGGGCCCAGGAACTCGCCTACGCGGTCGCGACAGCCGGCGGGAACATCGCCCTGACCGCGCGCGCCGAACGCCGCACCTGGTGGCAGCGGCTGCTGGGACGACAGCCCGGCGACCTGAGCGGCCCCGTCGCCGCGGCCGCCGAACGCGCGAGCGGATACATCGGCTGGAACTCCGTCTGGTTGCGGAACAGCATCCGTGGGGCCATCGCACTGGGGCTGGCCGTGCTGCTCGCGAAGCTGACCGGGGTCGAGCACTCGTTCTGGGTCGTGCTCGGCACCCTGTCGGTCCTGCGGTCGAACGCGCTGAGCACCGGCCAGACCGTGCTCCGCGGAGTGCTGGGCACGGTGCTCGGCGTCGTGCTCGGCGCGGCGGCGCTGTTCCTGATCGGCGGCAACCCGGTGGCGCTCTGGATCGTGCTGCCGCTCGGGATCCTCGTCGCCGGCGTCGCGCCCGCAGCGATCTCGTTCGCCGCGGGTCAGGCGGCCTTCACGGTCGTGCTCGTGCTGCTCTTCAACATCATCGCGCCGACCGGGTGGACGGTCGGCCTCATCCGCATCGAGGACATCGCCCTCGGTTGTGCCGTCAGCCTCGTGGTGGGCGTGCTGTTCTGGCCGCGGGGCGCCGCCGCCTCCTTACGGCGTGCGCTGTCGGACGCGTACTCGGAGAGCATCCGCTACCTGAGCGCCGCCGTCGCAGCAGGAGCCGGGCCGCGCGATGCTGCAACGGCCCCCGTCGACGCGCACGCTCAGTCGCTCCGCGCGGCGGCGGCGTCACGGAGGCTGGACGACGCGTTCCGCACCTACCTCGCCGAGCGAGGCACCAAGCGCCTGCCGCTGGCGGAGGTGTCGGCCTCGGTCACCGGAGTGGCCGGCGTCCGGCTGGCCGGCGACGCCATCCTGGAACTGTGGCGCGGACAGCCGCCCGTCGATCCGCACACGGCGGAGGCGCGCGAAGCGCTCGACGAGGCCCTCGACCGGCTGGAGAGCTGGTACCACGAGCTGGCCGCGCGGCTCCTGGCACGCGGAGCGCTGCCGGAACCCGTCCCGAGCGACCCCGCCATGGTGGCGCGCCTCGCGGGAGCCGTTCTCGAGAGCCAGGCGCACTCGACGGACATACACGACAGCGCCACGGCCGTCCGCCTCATCTGGACGGCGGACTACCTGGAGGTGGTGAGCCGTCTCGAGACGGTGATCGTCGCCCCGGTGCAGACGCTGCGCGACGCCGTCGCGCGCTGAGCCCGCGCGCTGAGCCCGCGCGCTGAGCCCGCGCACCGAGCGTCGCGCACCGAGCGCGCGCTGCCCCGCCCCTCACTCCCGGCGCGGCAGCCGCACGGTGACGGCCGCACCCCCGCCCTCCCGGTTGGAGGCATCCACCGTGCCGTGATGACGGTTGACCACCTCGGCGACCAGCGCGAGACCCAGACCGTAGTGCCGGGCGCGGTCGTCGCCGGGCTGCGCATCCCGGGCGCTCGCGAAGCGTTCGAACGCGCGGTCCTCGACGCCCGCCGAGAAGCCCGGTCCGTCGTCCTCGACCGTCAGCACGACGCGATCGCGCGCGACGGCCACCGAGAGGCGGACCTCGGACCTCGCGTGGTCCAGTGCGTTGTCGACGAGCGCCACGATCATCCGCCGCAGCGAGACCGGGGCACCGGTCACCAGCACGTCCGGCGTGGCATCGACGGAGACCGACAGTCCGCGCTCCTCCGCTCTGCCCTCGGCCGAGCGTGCGACCGCGGCGGCGAGCTCACCGAGGTCGACGCCTTCGCTCTCCGCGGTCTGCCGCGGGTCGGCGGCGGTGAGCAGGTCCTGCACGATCTCGGTGAGCGCCCGGCTGTCGTCGACGATCTCGTCCAGCCCGGCCCGTACCTCGTCGTCGCCGGCGTCAGCGGTTCCCGAGGCGACGTGCCGTCGCAGCAACTGGGCCCGGGTGCTCAGCAGGGTGAGCGGTGTGCGCAGTTCGTGGCCGGCGTCCGCGACGAACCGCCGCTGCAGCGCGAGCGCCTCCGCCAGCGGCCGCATCGATCGGCGCGCGATCACCAGTCCGATCGCGGCGGCCGCGACCGTGGCGATGAGACCGGACGCGACGAGCGCCAGCACCAGCCGGTTGAGCTCCTCCTCCTGCTCGGCGAGGCTGTACGCGATCTGCACGACCTTGCCGTTCCGCACATCCGTCTCGGTGAGGTAGCGCTGGCCGCCCGCCTCCACCACGCCGGACTGCGAACCGCCGTCGGCGATGACCTTCCGGATGGCCTTCTCGTCGGGCAGCCCGTCCGGCATGTCGGGCGAGCTGTCGCGTCCGCCCGGCATCACCACGGTGACGAGCAGGTTGCGCGGGGCGTCGTGCACCGAGTCCACCATCGAGGCGTCCGAAAGCGTCTTCTGCGCCGACTCCGCCTGTCCGGCCGACACCACCGTGTACACGACGGCGCCGAGCGCGATGAAGAGGCCGAGGATGATGAGC
Source organism: Leifsonia sp. KNZ13-11D (assembly GCF_056754895.1). Taxonomy (NCBI): domain Bacteria; kingdom Bacillati; phylum Actinomycetota; class Actinomycetes; order Micrococcales; family Microbacteriaceae; genus Leifsonia; species Leifsonia sp. KNZ13-11D. The sequence goes on along the minus strand of NZ_JBPGWU010000001.1, from coordinate 3,795,021 downwards.
GCGAACTGGGCGGCGAGCCGGAGGGAGGCGGAGCGCAGCTCCTGCTCGTCGGCGGTCCTCACAGCGAACCCATCCGGTAGCCGACGCCGCGCACGGTCTCGATGAGCGTCCGGCCGAACTTGCGGCGGAGGTGGTGGACGTACGTGTCGACGACCCCGGGATCGTCGGCGTCCGCGAAGACCTCGTCGAGCAGGACTGCGCGCGAGAAGACCTGCCCCGGCCGGCGGGCGAGCCGCTCCAAGAGGGCGGACTCGCGCTCCGACAGGACGGTGCGTTCTCCGTCGTCCACCGTGACCGTCCTGCTGTCGGTGTCGAGCCGTCCACCGGGGAAGCGGACCGTGGGGACGACCGAGGACGCGCGCCGGTTGAGCGCACGGACACGGGCGACGAGCTCGTCGATGTCGAAGGGTTTCGCCAGGTAGTCCTCCGCTCCGGCGTTGAGGCCGTCGACCCGGTCCGGAGCCGTGCCGAGGGCGGAGAGCACGAGGATGGGCGTGGTGACGCCGTTCTCACGCAGCCGCCGCAGCACATCCAGGCCCTCGATGGCGGGCAGCCCGCGGTCGAGGACGATCACGGCGAACTCGCCGGTCAGTCCGAGGTGGAGGGCGCGCTGCCCGTCGCGAGCGACCTCGACCCCGAACCCCTCCGACCGGAGCAGCGTGTCCAGCATCCCGGCCAGCCGGCTGTCGTCCTCGGCGATGAGCACGCGGGCCGTGTCCGTCATGTCCGCAGTATAGGAGCCGCGACCGGGCACCGCCGGGGGTACGGCGGCGCTCATCCGGCGTCCGCGGGGCGGGCGAACGGCAGCTCTCCGACGCCCAGGAGGCGGCCCGCCGCATCCATCGCCAGCACACCGCGCGCGCCCTGCCCGAGCCCCCAGCGGAGGCCGTCGGCGCCGAGGGCGAAGACGGCGGTCGCGAGCACATCCGCCGTGGTCAGGTCGCCGGCGATCACGGTCGCGCTCAGCAGCCCCGCGGCGGGGGTGTCGTCGCGGCCGTCGACGATGTGGGGCCCGCGCTCGTAGGCGCCGGAGGTCGCAACAGCCGCGTCGGTGAGGGCGAGAACCGCGAGCATGGCCGCGGGGTCGTGGGGGAGCGGACGCCGACGTTCCACGGTGCACCGTCGCCCGGGCTGCCGGAGACCACGACGTCGCCGCCCGCGTTCAGGCAGTAGTGGTGGAGGCCGGCCGCCGCGAGTTCCCGCGCGGCCCGCGCCGCAGCCCAGCCCTTCACGACGCCGTCGAGGTCCCACGAGCCGTCGGGCCGGCGGATGCGGAAGGCGCCGCCCGAAGCGTGCGCGGCCGCCTCGCCGATCGCGACGACCTCGCGGAAGTCGTCGCTCGGCACGACGGGCTCGCCCGCGTTGAGGCGACTCAGCTCGCTGTCCGGGAGGTAGGGGCTGAACCGGCGGTCGGCCGCCCGCAGCACCGCGAACGCCCGCTCGGCCGACGGGGCCGCATCCCGGTCGTCGCGGACATCGATGGACATCGGGATGCCCATCACCGTCTCCCGGAACCTCACCGCCGATCGATCGCCGACTGGACCGACTGGATGTAGCCCTCGGAGGTGTAGGTCGCTCCCGAGACGGTGTCGACCTTCGCGGACTGCGATGACAGCACCTCCTGCTGGAGGATCGGCAGCGCCTGCTCGTTGATCTCGACGTCCCGGCCGTCGCGGTCGGGTGACTGGATGGTGTCGACGGCCGTGATCGTGCTGCCGGAGAAGGTGACCTTCACCTGCACAGCACCGTAGGGAGTGTCCACCGCTGCACCCGTGACGACCGTGGTCGAGGAGGGCTGCGTGGGGCTCGGTGTCGGCGACGGGGCGCTGGAGGCGGTGCCGGACGACCCGGGCGACCCGGACGACCCGGACGTGCCGCCGGGGCTCCCGGTGGCGCCGCCACTCGTGCTCCCGCTCGAGCCGGCGGTGCTCGATGTGGCGGTGGACGCGGCGGCGGAGGTGGTCACGTCCTCGCCGATCCCGTAGAGCTTCAGACCGACGGTCGCGCCCATGACGACGAGGATGGTGGTGAAGAGGATGGTCCCCCGCCAGGAGGTGCTGCTCATGACATGCTCAGTTCTTCTCGGTGGATGAAGCGCTTCGGCATCCGGAGCGCGCGGAGGGACGATTCGGCCCGTTCGCCCATCCCCTCGGGGCCGCAGATGAAGGCCTCCCAGTCGTGGAGGTCCGGGATGAGGTGGCGGAGCGGCTCGACGTCGAGCGGGTCGTAGCCGAGCTCGGAGCGCCGGCCGACCAGCGGGATGACGGTGACGCCGGGCATCGCCTGCAGTTCGCCGAGCAGTGCCAGGTGCCGCGCCGTCCGGGCCCGGTAGAGGACGACCGGCTGCGCGCCCCGGCGCACCAGCTCCTCCGCGAGTGCGCGGATCGGCCCGATCCCGGCGCCGCCGGCGATGAGGAGGACGCGTCCACGGCTCGCCCGGTCGGCCGTGAACCGGCCGAACGGTCCCTCGGCGAAGACCAGCGAACCTGGCCTGAGCGCCGGCAGGCGCGTGGTGTGGTCGCCGATCGCCCCGACCGTGATCCGCAGGTAGCCGCCGGCCGGGACGGCCGACACGGAGTACGGGTGCGCGGACCCGAGGTGGCCGCGGCTGAGGAAGCGGAAGAGCAGGAAGTTGCCGGCGCGGACGCCCAGCTGCTCCACGCGCGGTCCGGTCAGCCAGACGCTGTTCACGCCCTCGCTCTCGGGGACGACCGCGGCCACCCGCATCCGCCCGTTCCACGCATCCACGGTCGGCAGGATGAACCGCCACGTCAGCACGGCGGCGGCGGTGCCGAGGTAGAGCGCGATCCACAGGATGCGGTTGACGGGCTGCGCAACGAAGTGGGCGCCGCCGCTCAACTGGTGCAAGAACGTGAGGAATATCGAGACGTAGGTGGTGACGTGCAGCCAGTACCAGACCTCGTACGACAGCTTCGTCCGGATCAGCCGCGCGCTGCTCAGGCCGACGACCAGGAACGCGATCGTGCCGATCAGGGCCGTCAGCATGTCCGGGTAGTCCTGCAGGATGCTGACGAACTCCGTCCACGGCGGGTTCTGGTCGGTGAGCTCGCCGCCGAAGACCAGGAACAGCACGTGCACGACGATGAGGAAGAGCACGGATGCGCCGAGCGAGCGGTGCCAGGAGACGAGCTTGTCCAGACCGACCGCCCTCTCGAACCACGGAACCCGGGCGATCAGCAGCACCTGCGCGCAGACCAGGAAGCCTCCGACCATCCCCGCCAGCTCGCCGAACGACGTGAGGGCGTTGGCGGGAGTGGCCGAGAAACCGGCGGGGACGGTGACCCACCACATCCCGAGCACGATGACGACGCCGAGGGCGAGCGCCGCGCGGACCGTGCGCGCGCCGGCCCGCGACCCGCCGTGCGAGCGGGGCCGGGGCCGCAAGGTCGCCTGCGGGAACGGTGCCGCGGCGGTCGACGGGTGATCCATGTCTTCCAGAATGGCGGCCCATTCTTTCGGGATTCTTACGCGCGCTGTGCGGACGCTGGGGGCTCCTTATGGGCTTGCCCTGACGGGCCCTTCACCCCGCGCGACGCAGCTGGGATGCTGGGGGCGTCGGAAGGAGACGCCCGTGGACGACAACGCGTTCTTCGAGCGGGCCATCCTCGCGTCGGCGGCCGAGCCGGACGACGAGGACGCGGTGCGGCAGCTGCGCGAGCTGTTCACGCCGGAGGAGCTGGAAGCGTGGGAGGCGTACAAGACGTCGGATCCGCGCATCACGGTGCCCGTGGAGCACGACGACGAGAACGACCGGTACGTCGCCGAGTGGGGCGAGTTCGGCATCCAGGGCTCGTCCCCGGAATCGTACGACGCGGCCCTCGACGCGCTGGCGGCTCACGTGCGCGCGTGGGCCGGCGATGTGCGGGATGCGGGACCGCGGCTCGGCACGACGGCCGAGCTGCGGGCCCTGGTCGACGAACTGGATCAGCTCGACGACGACGCGCTGCGCACGTTCCTGCTGGTCCGCGTGACGTTCGACCGCGGCGGCCTCACCTTCGGCCTCGCCGAGTTCGTGGAGGGGGACGGCTCGACGACGCAGCGCGCCGTGCCCTTCGCCGACGGGCGCCCGCCGGCCGAGATCGACCTTCCCGTCGACGGCGTGATGACGACGTACCAGTCGAGCGTCCGCGGCGGTCTCGTGGCGTTCTCGCCGGTCGGCGCCGGGCCCAGTATCGCCGCGACCCTGCGGCAGGAGGACCCGACCGGCGACGTGGACGCGGACTTCCCGCAATCCGGGTTCGGGCCCGGCGGTCACGAGGCGTGACCGCCGCTCCCGTTGACAGGCGGCCCCGGTGCGGGCACTGTGGCGAGGACGGCCGAAGAGGAGGTGCGGGTGGCGACGACTGAGCTGGATGCGCGGGAGCTCGCCCGCGCGATCGCCGCCCATCAGCTCCAGGTGCACGTTCAGCCGCAGATCGACCTCGACTCCGGCGACGTCGTGGCGGTCGAGGGGTTGTGCCGGTGGACGCACCCCACGCGCGGACCGGTGCCGCCGGCGGAGTTCGTCGCGCTCGCCGAGGCGAGCGGCGTCATCCACGACCTCGGGCTGTTCGCCCTGCGGGAGTGCTGCCGCATCGGCCGGGAGTGGCGTGAGCGCGGCTACGACCTCGCGGTCGCCGTGAACGTCTCGCCGCTGCAGCTCGAGACCGACCGCTTCTTCGACGAGCTCGAGCGTCAGCTCGCGGATTCCGGACTCGCTCCGGCGGACCTCATCGTCGAGGTCACGGAGGCCGAGCGGATCGCCGATTACAGCGCGGTGACCGGTCGGCTGGACATCATCCAGAAGTGGGGTGTCACGGTCTCGATCGACGACTTCGGCTCCGGCCACTCCTCGATCGAGCGTGCGCTCGCCGTGCACGCCCAGGAGCTCAAGCTCGACCGCAGCCTCATCGCGGGCGCCGACTGGGCGGCGGTCGCCGACGCGGTCGCCCTGGCGAAGACGGGCGGCATGCGCGTGGTCGCGGAGGGCATCGAGACCGCCGAGCAGCTGGCCGCCGTGCGCTCCGCGGGGTGCGACCGCGGGCAGGGCTACTTCATCGCGCGTCCGTCCGATCCGGATCGTTTCGCCGACTGGCTGCAATCATTCGTAGGCTAAATTTGTTCAGTGATCCGCCGGACGGCGGCTCAGCCAATCGAAGGAGACGAGCGGTGCGCCCCATTTCTGCGGACGACCTGCCCTGCGCCATCGTGCGGCTGGATGCGGAGGGCCGGATCGTCGAGGCGAACGACGTGTTCGCCGAGTGGACCGGCATTCCCCTCACCGAACTCGCGGGCCGGCCTTTCGAGTCCGTCCGGCAGCGTTTCGCGGGGGTCGGCGGACGGTCCGAGGGCATGGTGCGCCTCTCCCATCGCGACGGCTCGTACCGCCCGGTGATCGTCGGCCGGCAGGACTCCGGCGAGGGTGCCGTCCTCGTGCTGGTGGACGCAACCGACCGTGCCGAGCGCGAGCGCGAGCTGATGCGGTCGCAGGCGCTCCAGGAGCGCACGCGCAACCGGCTGGAACTCATCATCGACTCCTCGATCGCGTTCTCCGCGGCGACCACCGAGCAGGAACTGGTCGACATCCTGGCCTCGACCGTTGCGAAGGCCTACCAGGCGGAGCAGTCCGCGGTCTTCCTCCGGGATGAGCGGGGCGGGTTCGTGCAGGCGTCCGGCAGCAACCCGCTCCACGGGATGCCCCAGGCCGAGACGCTGGTCACCCAGGCCTCCGGCCTGCGGAAGGTTCTCGCGGTGAGCGGCGCGGCGGCCGCCGACGAGGTGACGCCGGTGCTCGGCGCCGCGATGCGGAGCGCCGGCGTGCACGCGGTGCTCGTGGCGCCCATCCAGCACGACGATCTGCTGTTCGGCGTCTTCGTGGCCTTCTTCCTGCACCCGCGGCATTTCGACTCGGAGGCCGCTCCGCTGGCGGACGCGCTCGCCGGCCAGGCCGCGCAGGCCATCACCACCCTTCGCCTGCAACGACAGCTGGAGCACGCGGCGATGCACGACGAGACGACCGGGCTGCCGAACCGCCGCCGGCTGGAGACGCAGCTGCTCGAGTACGGCCCGGCCACGGCCGCCCTCGTCGCGACGCTCTTCATCGACCTCGACGGCTTCAAGCGCGTGAACGACAGCCTCGGCCATCACGTCGGCGACCTCCTGCTGCGGGAGGTCGGACGACGCCTGCAGGAGGTGGTGCGCCAGGAGGACCTGGTGGCCCGCTACGGCGGGGACGAGTTCGTCGTCGTCTGCGAGGTGCCGGAGGTCGCTTCGGCGGAGGACGTCGCCGACCGCATCCGGCTCGCCATCGGCCTGCCTTTCGCCGACCTGCCGGAGGGCTTCCCGATCAGCGCGAGCATCGGGCTGTCGATCGCCCGGACGACCGACCCGGGCTGGAACCCGGACCGGCTCATCCGTGAGGCCGACCACGCCATGTACTCGGCGAAGAACGCGGGCGGCAACCGCGTGGTCGGCAGCTCGACCGACTGACGCGGTCAGTCGGCGTCCTCCCGGACCTCCCGGGCCTCGTCGATGAGCGCCCCTCCTTCTGCGCCGACTTCTCGCTGAGACGCGTGTCCCGCGGCGGCAGCCGGATGATCGCCATCAAAGCGTTCGCGGCGGAGCGTCCCTGCCCCACGACGCCGAGGAGCGAGACGAGGGCGGATCCTCTCGGTGCACCGCGGGTTAAGAGGCGCGGCGGCCGGCCCGGAGGCCGCCCGCCGCGCGGGAAGGAGTTCCTACTGGTCGGACTGCAGCCGCTGCTGCGACTGCTTGGCGTCGTCGGCGACGTCGCTCGCGCGGTCGGTGGCCTCCTCCTTGACGGTGGACACTCCCTCCTGCGCGGTCTCCTTCACCGACTGGACGGCCTGCTGGGCCGGCTCCTTGAGGTCGTTCGCGACCTGCTTGCCGACGTCGGCCGCCTCCTGCAACAGGGGCTGGGCCGCATCCTTCGCCGACGATGCGAGTTCCTTCTCCTTGCTGCTCGCCGGGATGAGGGAGGCGACGAGGGCGCCGACGCCGAAGGCGATGAGGCCGACGGCGAGCGGGTTGCCCTGCGCCTTGTCGACGACCGTCCGGCCGGCGTCGGCGACGGCGCTGCCGGCGTCCGAGACGCCGTCGCGGGCGCTGCTGGTGAGGTCGTCGGCGGAACCCATCACACGCTCGCTGATGGAGTGCCAGGCGCCCTTCACCTTGCGCGTCTGCCGCTGGGCGATCTTGCTGGGGGTGACCTTGTCGGCCAGTGCGTCCACGTCTCCGCTCAGGTTGCGGCGCGTGGCCTCGATGTCGGCGCGGATGGCGTCGGGGTCGTCACTCATCGGTTCTCTCCGTTCGGTTTCAGGGTCGGGGGGATCTCCTTGACCGTCTCGACGGTCTGCGGTGCCCCTTTCACGGTCTCCAGCTGCTTGCGCCCGACCAGGTACAGGACGAGCGCGACGATCGCCCAGATCACGGCGACGATCACCGCGGACCAGGCGTTGCCGACCAGGTAGCCGAGCGCCCACCAGAGGGCGATCGACAGGAAGAACACCGCCATCAGTCCGGCATAGCCGGCGCCGCCCAGCAGCCCGGCGCCCTTCCCGGCGCGTGTGGCGGTCTGCCGGATCTCGGCCTTGGCGAGCTCCATCTCCTGGCGGATCAGCGTGGAGAGGTCGCGACTGACCTCTCCGAGGAGCTCGCCCAGCGAACTGTTCGCTGCGCGCTCCTCCGCGGGGCTGGTCGGGTCGGTCATGCCCGGCCCCCGGTGTGGCCGGCGCCCGGAAGCTCGGGCTGGTCGGTGACGCCGTCGTCGTACAGGTCGCCGCCGGCCATGGTCCCGGTGCCGCTCATGCCGGTCGTGCTCGCGCCGGTGTACGCGGTCGCGTCGGTGTAACCGGTCGTGCCAGTGTATCCGGTCGTGCCGGTGTAGCCTGCCGTGGTCGAGCCGGAGCTGCTCCGGTCGTCGGCGGAGTCGTCCCCACCGCTCGCCAGGGCGCGGGTCAGGCGTCCTACCAGGGCTCCCGCGATGGCCGCCGCGGCGATGAAGGTGCCTGGGTTGCGTCGCGCGTACGACTTCACCTCGTTGAGAAGCGAACCGGGGTCGCGCTGCTCGAGCCAGCCGGCGATGGAGTGGGTCCGCTGCGCGGCCTGCCGGACCAGGTCGCTGGCGACGCCGCCCTGCTGGGAGGACGAGGCCATCTGGTCCAGCTCGTCGCCGACGGAGCGCAGGCCGCTCGCCACGCGCTCCTGCTGCTGGGCTGCCTGGTCGCGCAGCTCGCGCTGGGTCTGGCGGTACAGGTCCTTCGCCTGCGACTTCGCCTCGTCGGCGACGTTCTTCGCCTGCTCCTTGGCGGTGCCGGCGACGTCCTTGCCGGCCTGCGCCGCGGAGCCTGCGACGCGCCCCGCTTCTTCGCGGACGCCGCTCTGGCCGCCTCCGGTCGCGGTGCTGCCGCCTGTGGTTCCGCTTGTGGACGTGCCGCTGATCGTCGTGCCGCCTGCGCCGGCTGCGCCGCCGGGCAGTACCGACTCGGGGAGTCCGGCCTCGGGCTCCAGTGTCTCGCGCCTGCTGTCGAAGATCGGGGTGTCCGCGGACTGGTCGTCTGACATGGTCATGACTGCCGTTTCCTTTCGGTGGATGTGCCCGGATGGGTGGTGTCCCGGATGGGTGTGTGCCGCCCACTGAAGACACCTGGTGGAGGCGGGTCCAGCGATTGACACGGCCCTCTCTCGGGGGGTACCCGCGCGGGCGGGTGCGCGCGGGCGCGTCGCGGGGCTACGGTGTGCCGCATGGATGTCGTCGACTGGCTTCTCGATTCGGATCCGGCCATCCGCTGGCAGGTGCTGGATGCCCTCACGGACGCGCCCGCCGCACAGGTCTCGGCCGAACGCGCCCGCGTGGCGACGGAGGGCTGGGGCGCGGCGCTGCTGGCCGAGCAGGCGGACGACGGACTGTGGGACGGCGGGACCTACCGGCCCGGCTGGATCCCTCCGGAACGGGACGGGTTCGATGCGTGGAGCGCGACGCACTTCACTCTCCAGCAGCTGGTGGACCTCGGCGTCGACCCGACGAGTCCCGAGGCCCGGCGTGCCGTCGCCCGGGTCCGCGAGAATGTTCGCTGGGAGCACGCCGGCGAGCCGTACTTCGACGGCGAGACCGAACCGTGCATCAACGGTGTCGCGCTCACCATCGCCACGTACTTCGGTGAGAGCGGCGACCGGATCGCCGGGACCCTGGTCGGTTCCCGGCTGGACGACGGCGGCTGGAACTGCTGGGCGGAGTACGGCGCGCGGGTCTCGTCCTTCCACTCCACCATCTGCACCGTCGAGGGACTGCGCGCCTGGCAGCGCGCGGGCGGCTCCGACCCGCGTGTGGAGGAGGCCGCCACCGCCGGCGAGGAGTACCTGCTGGAGCGCGGGCTGTTCCGCCGCCGCTCCGACGGGAGTGTCCCGGATCCCCGGATGACGATGCTCTCGTACCCGGTCCGCTGGTATCACGACGTATTACGGGGGCTGGAGCACTTCCGGCTCCAGGACCGGCGCGATCCGCGCCTGGCCGAGGCGGCGGAGCTCGTCCGGTCGAAGCCGGACGCCGAGGGTCGCTGGGTGCTCGAGAACCACCACGAGGGGTCGGTCATCGTCGAGTTCGAGATGGAGGGCTTCCCCAGCCGGTGGCTCACCCTGCGTGCGCTCCGGGTGCTGCGCTGGTGGGATGACGTCAGGGCTTGACCGCGAGGAGGTCGTCGACGCTCATGGTCACCGGCGCGTTCGCGACGGCGCCGGACAGATAGCCCGTGACGGCGATCCCGCCCGCACCCTGGAGGGCGGCGGTGCTGTCGCTCGCGGACCGCTGCCAGGCGCTCGGCTCCGGTGTCCCGTCCGGCCAGGTCTTCGTCTCCACCAGAGTCGGTGACGTTCCGGTCGTCCGCACGCGGATGTCGAGCCGCGTGCCGGCCGCGTAGGTGAACGGTGCGGCCACGGACGACTGGATCACGACGTCGTTCCCGCTGTTCTGGTCGACGCGCACGATCTGGATGGTCACCTTGCCCACGGAGGACACGATCACCTTGGACGCGTACGCCCCGGCGGTGGCGATCCGGCGCCCCTGAATGGTCACATAGACGTTGCCCGTCGAGGGAAGCTTGTCGAGCGTGACGGCCATCCGGAGGTCGATCCCGGTCGCGCTCACGCCCTGGAGCCGAGCCGTGCCGCCGCCGGCCGCCGGCAACTGGATGCGGCCGGTGCCGTTGGCCACCGAGTACACCGAGGTCGGGCTGGGCACCGTCCAGGCGCCGCCCGTCGGGGCGGTCCCCCACCCGTTCGTCACCGAGCGCTCGAACGGATCGGCGGCCAGGGTGTCCGGCGGCGGCGGAGGAGCGGTCACCGTGATGGTCCGTGTGGTCGACGTCGCGGAGCCGCCGTCGTCCGTCACGGTGAGCCGGGGCGTGTAGGTGCCCGCTGCGGCGTACGCGTGCGTCGCGGTCCCCCCGGTCCCGGAGGCGCCGTCGCCGTAGTCCCAGGCGTACGTGGCGATCGTCCCGTCCGGATCCGAGGACCCGGTCCCGTCGAACGAGCAGGTGAGGTCCGTGCAGGACGAGACGAAGGCGGCGTTCGGCGGCTGGTTGCCGGCGACGGGCGGCCCGATGACGAAGCTGTCCGTGTAGTTCGCCCCGGCGGCGCGCGCGAAGGAGGCGTTCAGCTGGGTCGCGGTCGCCGTGACGTCGAGGGATCCGTAGACGGGAGCCGCCGAGTTGCCGTAGGACGAGGCGAAGTAACCGGCCTCGCTGTCACCCGGCTGCACGTTGTAGTTGTTGTTGCCTCCCGTTCCCACGGTGGCGAAGACCGTCCCCGAGCCCTTGACGAGCGTGTTGTCCGGGTCGGCGACGCAGCCGGCGGAGTAGGTGCCCGGTGTGATGGACGGGCAGTTCGGTCCGGTCGCCAGTTGCTTGGTGCGCTGATACAGGTGCTCGTGCCCGGTGAGCACCAGGTCCACCTTCTTCGACACGAGCAGGTTCAGGATGTCCGCGCCCGGCTCGCACGTGTACTGGCCCAGCGAGAGGCACGGCTTGTGCATCCCCACGACGACCCAGGGCACGCCCGCCGTACGCGCTCCGTCGATCGCGTTCTGGGTCCACGTGTAATGCGACGTTCCGGCCGCGTACGTCCATGTGCCGTCCGAGAACGGGAGGCCGGGCGAGATCATGATGAAGCGCACCAGCGGCGCACCCTGCGGCACGTCGACGTAGTACTGGCGTCCGTATGTTCCCACGACGCCCGGCAGCTGATTCGGCAGGCAGGCGGAGAAGTCGTTGATGTTGCCGTTCTGGCCGCTGCTCTCGTGATTGCCGGACACCAGCTCGAACGGGAAGCCCGCCCCGACGTTCTGGGTGACGAAGTCGCACCACGCCTGCTCCTGGCCGGCTGCCGCGTAGGAGAGGTCGCCGAGGGCGAGGTTGAGGTCGGGGGCGATGTTCTTGACGCCCTGCAGGACGCTCGCCGCGGCGGCGGACGACGTGTAGTCGCCGGCGGCCGTGAAGTGCACGCTGGTCGCGCCGGGCGCGATGCCCTGGACGGCCTGCGGCGAGGCTAATGCGAGAGCGGCGATTGCTGCCGTCAGTGCAGCCGCTGCGAGGATCCTGTGCTTGGTCATGCGGGCACTCCCCGGCCCGCTTCGTCACGGGCCTTCGCGCACAGGGTAGCGCTCCGCGCCCGCGTGGTGGGAGTAGAAGTCGAGGTCTCCTCAGTTTCGTACGGCGTAGTGCAGGGCCACCGTGCCGTTGCCGAACCGGCGCTCGTCGCGGAGCTCCAGCGCGAGCCGCTGGCCCAGCGGAAGCGCGGGCGTGCCGCCGCCCACGGCCACGGGCACGAGCATGAGCCACACCTCATCGACGAGGCCGGCGGCGAAGGCCCGGGCGGCGAGCGTCGGACCGCCGATCGAGACGTCCCCTCCGGTCGCCCGGATCAGCGCGCGCACGGCATCCGGGTCGAAGCTCCGCTCCAGCCGGGTGCGCGGAGTGACCGCCTCGGGAAGGCTCGCCGAATAGACGATCTTGTCCGAGTCCCGCCACGCCGCAGCGAACTCGGCCGTCACGGGATCGCCCTCCGCCCCCGGCATGTCCTGCCACACGCGCATCGTCTCGTACATCCGGCGCCCGTAGAGGACGGTGCCGACCCCCCGTTCCAGAGTGTTCGCGAAGGCGTGCACCTCCCGGTCCGGCGCGGCCCACGCGAACGAGCCGGCAGCGTCGGCGGTGTAGCCGTCGACGGAGGCGATGGCGGAGTAGAGGAGGCGTCCCATGCCCGGGACTCTAAAGGGCGGGCCGGGTGCTCGGCCAGGGTTCAGCCGAGCTGCGGGAACAGGACCTTCAGCGCACGCAGCTCGTCACCGAAGACCCACGGCACGGCGACGTCGAGGACGAGCCCGATGCCGACGGCGAGGAGTGCCACGCCGACGGCCACCAGCAGCAGCGTGAGCGTGAACTGCAGATACGCGTTGCCGGTGACGGCGGCGAGCAGCCCCCGCGCCCGCCGCCGCACCGGTTCCGACGGCGTTCCGAGCGTCGGTGCGGTTCGCAGTCCGTGGCCCAGCGTCGTCATCGGTCTCCCCCTTCGCGTCCGGCTCGGGAGCCCCCGCTCCGAGCCGACGTTCCGAGTCAACCGCGGGCGCCGCGGGCGGGCATCGACCGCAGGTGGGGGATGGGTCATCCCTGGGGATGATCCGTGAGGCCGGTCAGGGCATGGGGACGGTGCAGCCGCAGCCGTGCTCCGGCTCGGGGATGCGGTGCTCGGCCCCGGCGAGCCGCCGGGCCAGCAGTTCGCGGCGCCGCTCCAGCTGGGCGATCGCGCTGTCGAGTTCGGCGAGACCGTCGCGGTAGGCGTCGCGGGATGCCGGGCACTCGTCGCTGTGCGCGTGACCGGACCCGAGGCACTCGATGAACGGGCGCGCCCTTCCGGGCGGGATGCCCGTCGCCGCGAGTTCCCGGATCTCACGCACGGCGCGCAGGTGCTCGTCGCCGTACTCGCGGTAGCCGTTGCTCAGCCGCGTGGGGGCCACCAGGCCGAGTCGCTCGTAGTAGCGGACGGCCTTCACCGTCACCCCGGCCCGTTCGGCCAGTTCGCTGATGCGCATGTCGTCCTCCGGGGTCAGCGTAGACCCTGACCCGAGGGGCAGGGTACAGCTGCTACGGGGTGCGCGCTGCCGCCGCGATGATCGCCTGGAGGCTCTCGCGCAGGTTCTCCAGCTCTGCGATCGGAAGTCCGAGCCGCTCGACGATCCGCGGCGGGATCTGCTCCGCCTCCGCACGCAGTGCCCGCCCGCGCCCGGTGAGGCGCACTTCGAGCGCGCGCTCGTCCGCCGTGCTGCGGCGCCGCTCGATGTAGCCCGTCGCCTCCAGGCGCTTGAGCAGCGGCGAGAGTGTCGCCGGCTCCAGTGCGAGCGTGTCGCTCAGGTTCTTGACGGACCGCGGTTCCTGCTCCCACAGCGCGAGCATCACGAGGTACTGCGGATGCGTGAGCGACAGCGGTTCGAGCACCGGCCGGTAGAGGGCGATGACGCTCCGGGCCGCAACCGCCAGGCCGAAGCACACCTGGTTCTCGAGGGCGAGGACGTCGTCTGGCATCCGACCAGTGTAGGGGGGCGACTCAGTACTCATCGGTGCGTCGCTCGACCCTCTCGCCCGTGGCGGGGTCGATGCTCTCGCGCCGGATCGTGGTCCGCGGTCGGCGCCGCAGCGCGAACGCGAGGGAGATGACGAAGACCACCAGCCCCGCGCCCATCAGGATGTATCCGGTCGTCTTCAGGTCGATCCAGCTGACCTCGACCTGCAGGGCGAAGGCGAGGATGAGCCCGACGACGAAGATGAAGATGCCGCTTCCGATGCCCATGCGTCACGCTCCTTCACGTCAGTGGGCTCAAGCTACTCCCCGGACGCAGCGTTCCGCATCACTCCGCTCGCGAGAACACCGACGCGCGGGCGACCTGCTCCGGTGTCAGAGCGACGCCGGTGTAGCGCTCGAACTGCCGCGCCGCCTGCAGCGCGATCACCTCGGCCCCTGTGATGACCGCCGTACCCGCCGCGCGCGCCGCCGTGACCAGCGGCGTCTCGGACGGGAACGCGACGACGTCGAAGACGGCGGAGGCACGCTCGATGAACGGCCGCTCGAAGGCGAGGACGGACTCCGAGTCACCGCGCATCCCGAGCGGTGTGACGTTGACGATCACATCGAAGTCGGGCTCCGGGTCCTCTTCCACCCAGGTGTACCCGTAGCGCTCCGCCAGAGCCGGGCCGGCCTCGGTGTTGCGAGCGAGCACGGTGAGGTCGTCGAAGCCGGCGCCGCGGAAGGCGGCGACCACGGCCTTCGCCATCCCGCCGGAGCCGCGGACCAGGACCCGCTGTGCGGGGTCGACGCGATGCTCGGCGAGAAGTTGTGCGACGGCCTCGTAGTCGGTGTTGGATGCCGTGAGCAGCCCGTCCTCGTTGACCACGGTGTTCACGGACTCGATGGCGACGGCGGACGGCTCCAGGTTGTCGACCAGCGGGATGATCGCCTCCTTGAACGGCATGGAGACCGAGCAGCCGCGGATGTCGAGCGCCCGGATGCCGCGCACGGCGCCCTCCAGGTCGGCGGTCGTGAACGCCTTGTAGACGAAGTTCAGCCCGAGCTCGTCGTACAGGAAGTTGTGGAAGCGCGTGCCGATATTGCTGGGGCGGCCGGCCAGCGAGATGCAGACCTGCATGTCCTTGTTCAGGATGGGCATGGCTCCATCATCCCAGCAGAATCGTGGGTGTCTGAGATCGAGGGGGGCGGTTGACCGCATCTGCTGCCGGATCGGCGCGCGGGGGTCGGTCCCCCATGCCGGACGGACAAGCGCGGTGAAACAGCGGACCCGCGTGATCGTGCGTCGGGATCAGTGCCTGTGCGAGCGAACGGATTCCGGGGCATTGCGGCCAGACGGGCTTTCCGAACCCTCGTGTCACCCGAGTGTGGGCTGGACTGTTGTGTTCACAGCTTGACTCCAACCGCTCGATCATTCACGCTTATCGTCATGACCGCCACTCAGGGGCTGATCCCACGTGGCGCACGCAATCCCGGGTCGCAGGGCGCACTGAGGCATCTCAACCAGGAACGGCTCGTCGAGTTCCTCCTGGCCAACGGACCGTCCACCCAGGCTGAGCTGGCGCGCGGGACCGGCCTGTCCACCGCCACCGTGTCCAACATCGTCCGGGACATGGCGTCGAAGGGCGTCGTCGCGACCAGCCCGGTGACCTCGAGCGGCCGCAGGGCGCTGCTCGTGCAGCTGACGGACACCGGCGACGTCGCCGTCGGGGTGGACTTCGGCCGGCGGCACGTGCGGATCGTGCTCGCCACCCTCGGCTACGACGTGATCGCCGAGGAGCAGGTGGCGCTCGAGCCCGGGTACGACGTGCTCGGCGCCGTGAAAGAGGCCTCCGGGCTGCTCGACCGGATGCTCGTCGAGGGCGGCCACGACCGCGAGTCGGTACTGGCGGTCGGCGTCGGCATCCCTGGGCCGATCGACCGGCGCACCGGCACCGTGCTGCAGGGCGCCATCCTGCCCGAGTGGGTGGGGATCACGCGGCGCGAACTGGAGGATGTGTTCGGCTTCCCGGTCGTCGTCGACAACGACGCGAACCTCGGCGCGCTCGCCGAGGTGACCTGGGGCGCGAACCGCGGAGAGCGCAACATCATCTTCGTCAAGATCGGCACGGGGATCGGCGCCGGGCTCATCCTGAACGGCCAGCCCTACTACGGCTTCCTCGGGATCACCGGCGAGCTCGGTCACACGCCGGTCGCCGAGCACGGCGTGATCTGCCGGTGCGGCAATCGCGGCTGCCTGGAGACCATCGCATCCACCAGCGTGATGCTGGATTCGCTGGGTCGCGGGACGGGCACCGTCGTCACCACGGCGGACATCCTGCGCCGTGGGCTGGCCAAGGACCCTGCCGTGCTGCGCGTGGTGAGCGACGCCGGCACGGCGATCGGGCAGGCCATCGGCAACATCGCCAACGTCATCAACCCGGAGCTCGTGCTCATCGGCGGCCCGCTCGTCGGGCTGGGGGATGCGCTGCTCGACCCGATCCGGCACGGCATCCAGCACAACGCGCTGCCCATCATCGCCGGGACGACCAGCGTCCGCGTCTCGTCGCTGGGCGACCGCGCGGAGTCGCTCGGCGCGGCCGCGATCGTGATCCAGGGAGCGCTCGCCGGCAACGAGTGAGCCGCTATCGGCAAGGGGTGAGCCGTTATCGCATCGTTGTCTTCACTATTTGACGACAACCCTGAACATAGCGTTTACTACTTAGGCACATGATTTCCACGCAGAGCCAAGGAGCGACGATGCCGTCGAACGCAGTCATCCTCGAGATGCGCTCGATCACCAAGGAATTCCCTGGTGTGAAAGCTCTGGAGGATGTCTCCCTGACCGTCCACGCCGACGAGATCCACGCGATCTGCGGTGAGAACGGCGCGGGCAAGTCCACCCTCATGAAGGTGCTGTCGGGCGTCCACCCGTACGGCACCTACTCCGGCGACATCGTCTACCAGGGCGATGTCATGCGCTTCAAGGACATCAAGTCCAGCGAGCAGCAGGGGATCGTGATCATCCACCAGGAGCTCGCGCTCATCCCCGAGCTCTCGATCACCGAGAACATCTTCCTCGGCAACGAGCCGGGCCGTGGCGGCGTCATCAACTGGGGCGAGGCGAAGACCCGCGCCGTCGAGCTGCTCGCCCGCGTCGGTCTGACGGACGACCCGGACACGCAGATCAAGAACATCGGCGTCGGCAAGCAGCAGCTGGTCGAGATCGCCAAGGCGCTCAACAAGAACGTCAAGCTCCTCATCCTCGACGAGCCGACCGCGGCGCTCAACGAAGCGGAGTCGCAGCACCTCCTCGACCTGATCCTCGGGCTGAAGGGTCGCGGGATCAGCTCCATCATCATCAGCCACAAGCTCAACGAGATCGAGCAGGTGGCCGACCAGATCACGATCATCCGCGACGGCCGCGCCATCGAGACGCTCGACGTGAAGGCGGACGGCGTCGACGAGGACCGCATCATCCGCGGGATGGTCGGCCGCACGCTCGAGAGCCGCTTCCCGGAGCGCACGCCGAACATCGGCGAGAAGTTCTTCGAGGTGAAGGACTGGATCGTGCAGCACCCGCAGGTCCCGGAGCGGCTCGTCGTCAAGAACTCCAGCTTCTACGTGCGCCGCGGTGAGATCGTCGGCTTCGCCGGCCTCATGGGTGCGGGTCGCACCGAGCTCGCGATGAGCGTCTTCGGCCACTCCTACGGCACCTGGGTCTCGGGCGAGATCTACAAGGACGGCAAGGAGATCCAGGTCCGCAACGTCTCCGAGGCCATCGACAACGGCATGGCCTACGTGAGCGAGGACCGCAAGGTGCTCGGCCTCAACCTCCTCGACGACATCAAGCAGTCCGTCGTCGCCGCGAAGCTGAAGAAGATCGCCAAGCGGGGTGTCGTCGACGACCTGCAGGAGTACGCGGTCGCCGACGAGTACCGCAAGCTCCTGCGCATCCGGACGCCAGACGTCGACCGCGGCGTCTCCACGCTCTCGGGCGGCAACCAGCAGAAGGTCGTCCTGGCCAAGTGGATGTTCACAGACCCGGACATCCTGATCCTGGACGAGCCGACCCGCGGCATCGACGTCGGCGCCAAGTTCGAGATCTACGGGATCATCCAGCAGCTGGCTGCGCAGGGCAAGGGCGTCATCGTCATCTCCTCCGAGCTGCCCGAGCTGCTCGGGATCTCCGACCGCATCTACACGATCTTCGAGGGTCAGATCACCAACGAGCTGCCCATCGCGGAAGCGACCCCCGAGACTCTCCTGAAAAGCATGACGTCCGCCAAGAAGAGGGTGACCCGATAACCATGACCACACAGACCGCTGAGAAGAAGAAGTCCGGAGGGATCCGCGACCTCGGCATGATGTTCGGTGGGGGGCAGTCGACCGGCCGTCAGTTCGGCATCCTGGGCGCGCTCGTCGTCATCATCCTGCTGTTCGAGATCCTCACCGGAGGCAAGACCCTCGAGCCGGTGAACCTGATCAACCTGGTCAATCAGAACGTCTACGTCCTGATCCTGGCCATCGGCATGGTCATGGTGATCATCGCGGGCCACATCGACCTGTCGGTCGGCTCGGTCGCAGCCCTGGTCGGCATCATCGTCGCCAAGTCGATGACCGACTGGAACGTCCCGTGGCCGCTCGCCATCGTGCTCGGTCTGCTCGTCGGCGTCGTCATCGGCGCCTGGCAGGGCTGGTGGGTCGCCTACGTCGGCGTCCCCGCCTTCATCGTGACGCTGGCCGGCATGCTCATCTTCCGCGGACTCAACCAGCTGATCGGAAACGCGAACACCATCCCGGTGCCGGACGGCTTCACCTTCATCGGCGGCGGCTTCCTCCCCGAGTGGGGCCCGAACACCGGCTTCAACAACTCCACCCTGCTGCTCGGCCTGATCATCGCGGTCGTCATCGCGCTGGCCGAGGTCCGCACGCGCCGCAAGCAGACCAAGATGGGCTCCGAGAAGGCGCCGCTCTGGGTGAGCGTCTTCAAGGTGGTCATCCTCGACGCGGTCGTCGTCTACGCGGCGGTGCTGTTCGGCAGCGGCCGTGTCGGCACCTCGTTCCCGGTCGCCGGCGTCATCCTCGGCGTGCTGATCATCCTGTACTCGTTCATCACCCGCAACACGATCTTCGGTCGTCACATCTACGCGGTCGGCGGCAACTGGCACGCCGCCGAGCTCTCCGGTGTGAAGATCCGCCGCATCAACTTCTTCGTGATGATGAACATGTCGGTGCTCGCCGCGCTGGCCGGAATGATCGCCGTCGCCCGGTCCGTGTCCTCCGGTCCGCAGGACGGTCTCGGCTGGGAGCTCGACGCCATCGCCGCAGTCTTCATCGGTGGCGCCGCGGTCTCCGGCGGTATCGGCACCGTCGCCGGCTCCATCATCGGTGGTCTGGTCATCGCCGTCCTCAACAACGGCCTGCAGCTGCTCGGCGTCACCAGCGACAAGGTGCAGATCATCAAGGGCCTGGTTCTGCTGATCGCGGTCGGCATCGACGTCTACTCGAAGCGCCGCGGCGGCCCGTCGCTGATCGGCAGGATGTTCAACCGCGACCGCACCCAGCGCATCGACGCCGCCGCCCAGGAGCAGCCGGCCGTCCTGCCGACCGGCGACGGGGCCGAGGACACGTCGCGGTCCCTCACCTCCTAATACCTTCCACGCGTCACCACGTACCTGCACCATCCCCAACACACAGAGAAAGTAGATAGCAATGCGCAAAATCGCACTCGCGACAGTGGCTGTCGCAGCTGCCGCCGCGCTCGCCCTGACCGGTTGCTCGGGCAGCCGAGCCGGTTCGGACAGCAGCGGAGCGGCGTCCGGCTTCGACAAGGGCGCCACCATCGGCGTCGCCCTCCCGACCAAGACGTCGGAGAACTGGGTTCTCGCCGGTGGCCTGTTCGAGGACGGCCTGAAGGAGGCCGGCTTCAAGGGCGACGTCCAGTACGCCGGCGGCTCGGGCGTCTCCGACCAGCAGTCGCAGATCCAGTCGATGATCACCAACGGTGCGAAGGTCGTCATCATCGGCGCCGTCGACGGCGGCCAGCTCGCCGCGCAGGCCAAGGCCGCGCACGACGCCGGCGCGACCGTCATCGCGTACGACCGCCTCATCCTGAACACGAACGATGTCGACTACTACGTCGCGTACGACAACGAGAAGGTCGGCGAGCTGCAGGGCCAGGCCCTGCTCGACGGTATGGCGAAGAAGTACCCGGGCAAGAAGAACTTCAACATCGAGCTCTTCTCCGGGTCGCCCGACGACGCCAACTCCGCGGTCTTCTTCAACGGCGCCATGAAGGTGCTCGAGCCGAAGATCAAGGACGGCACGCTGAAGGTCGTCTCGGGTCAGACCGAGATCAAGCAGACCTCGACCCAGGGCTGGCTGCCGGCCAACGCGCAGACCCGCATGGACACCCTGCTGGCCGCGAACTACGGCTCGACCGAGCTCGACGGCGTCCTGTCGCCGAACGACACCCTGGCTCGCGCCATCATCACCTCGGTGAAGGGCGCCGGCAAGCCGGTCCCGATCGTCACCGGTCAGGACTCGGAGGCCGAGTCGGTCAAGTCCATCATGGCGGGCGAGCAGTACTCGACCATCAACAAGGACACCCGCAACCTGGTCAAGCAGGCCATCACCATGGTGAAGGACCTGCAGCAGGGCAAGAAGCCGGAGATCAACGACGACAAGTCGTACGACAACGGCAAGAAGGTCGTCCCGGCCTTCCTGCTGAAGCCGGTCATCGTCACCAAGGAGAACGCGGCCGAGGCGTACGCCAACGACCCGACCCTGGAGCCGCTGACCAAGTAAGCCGGTCCGCACATCCTGTGCACAATGAAAGGGCCCGGAGCGCTGAGCGCTCCGGGCCCTTTCCCGATCCGTCCCCCGACAGGATCGGTTCCCCCTGGCCGAGACAGCACCAGGCTAGGGGCGGCCGCCGGGGGGCGGCATCCGGGCCAGCACGGATTCGCGATCCGTGCGCGCTCCTCTCTTCTGCCACAGCGACGCCCGGTGGTGCCGCCACGACTCTGCCGCGCAGCGATGGACCCAGGCCGCCGCGGCCGCGGCCTCCAGCGTGCGGCACCAGCCGATCGGCTCCCGGCCCTCGGAGGCCGGCGCCCAGGTGACCGTGTCAGCGTCGTCCTCCGTCCACGCGCAGCGTCTCACCCGTGAAGAACCGCGCCGACAGCACCCACAGCACCGCATCGACGATGTCGGCAGGAGTTCCCGTCGTGCCGACGAGCGTCCGGGAAGCCGCGGTTGCCAGAAACGCCGCCTTGTCGGCTCCGCGGCCGTCCCAGAGTCCCGAGTCGACGATTCCCGGCGAGATGGCGTTCACCCGCACGGGCGCAAGCTCGGTCGCGAGATGCCGGGCTGCGAAAGCAAGCGCCCCGTTGGTGATTCCGGTGGTGTAACTTCCAGCGGCGGGACGCCAGGCGACCTGGCCCGAGAACAGCGTGAGCGACTCGAGGATTCGGAAGTGCTTGGCGAGCAGAAGCGGGCCCGTGAGCTTGGCTGCGATCGCGTCCTGCACTCGCCCCAGCTCCATCTCGCGGAGGGGCGCGGTGTAGCTCATCCCCGCCGTAGAGATCACATGGTCGACGGGGCCCACCCGGTCGGCGGCTGCAGCCACAGACTCCTCGTCCCGCAGGTCGAGCCGCAGCGTCCGCTCGTCGATCGGGCTGTGGGCCGAGACGATCACCTTCGCACCCTCCGCTGCTGCGGCGGCGGCGATCGCCGCCCCCAGGCGGTGTGTCCCTCCGACGACGAGAACGGTCTTATCGGCAAGGCTTGTCGTCTGTTGCTTCTCCAGAAGATTGGTCATGGCGCACACGCTATGGAAAAGTAACCAGTGACTTCAACGTAACCGGAGAATCCTCACATGGCGTACAACATCATGTCGGCCACCTGCCCGTCACGGGTCGTCCTCCACCGCATCGGGGCCCGGTGGACCGTGTTCATCATCAACGCGCTCGAACACGAGCCGCTCAGGTTCACCGCGCTGGCGAAGCGGGTGCAGGGCATCACGCCGAAGGTCCTCACCGAGACCCTCCGCTCTCTGGAGGAGGACGGCCTGGTCGCACGCATTGTGTTCCAGGAGAACCCGCCGCACGTCGAGTACGAGCTCACCGGACTGGGCCGCTCGCTGCTCGTGCCGCTTCGCGCTGTGAGACGGTGGGCGGAAGAACACGTGCCCGACGTCCTGGCTGCGCGCGCAGGCAGCGAGCCGCGCTGAGAGCATCCCTGCTCGGCGGCGACACTCAGCTCGGCGCGCGGCTCACGTGAACAGCCGGATGAGCGCCGCGACGACGGCGGCGGCGGGCACGACCACGATGAACGGCACGCGGAGGGCGTAGAGGCCGGCGGCGATCGCGACGGCGGGGAGCCGCGCATCCAGCTGCAGGGACTGGCCCGCGCCGAGCGTCTGCACGCAGATCAGGGCGGCGAGAAGGGCGGCGGTGAGCAGGTCGCTGACGCGCGCGACGGTGGGGTGGTCCAGCGCTCTCGGCGGGACCAGCCAGCCGACCGCTTTGAGGGACAGCACGGCGATCGATCCGAGAAGGATGATGTGCCACGTGGTCATGGCTCCACCTCCCGCTCCATCGGGATGGCCTCGGGGTGCGGCCGGTCGTCACGTGTGCCGAACAGGTTCAGCACGCCCAGCACGATCGCCACCACGGCGGCCGCGAGCACCGGGAGCCCGGGCGTGAGGAACGGGGTCAGGAGGGTGGCGACGAAACCGCCGGCCACGGCGACCGCTTGCGTCTGGCGCGCTTTCAGGCGCGGCCACAGCAGGCCGAGGAACGCGGCGGCGGCCGCCGCATCCAGCCCGTAGGCCTTGACGTCGCCGATCAGGTCGCCGAGCAGCGCGCCGGCAAGGGTCATGATGTTCCAGCCGATGTAGACCACCAGACCGGTGACCCAGAAGCCGATGCGCTGCGCTCGGGGCTTCCTCTGTGCCGTGGCGACGGCCGTCGACTCGTCGATCGTCAGCTGCGTGGCGGCCGTCCGGCGCCAGAATCCGGGACCGATGATCCGGGAGAGCCGCAGCGCATAGAAGGAGTTGCGCACGCCCAGCAGTGCGGCGCTCGCGATGGCGGTGCCGCCGGCCGCAGCGCCGCCCGAGGCGAGGATGCCGATCATCGCGAACTGCGAGCCGCCGCTGAACATGACCAGGCT
Organism: Leifsonia sp. KNZ13-11D; assembly: GCF_056754895.1. Lineage (NCBI taxonomy): Bacteria > Bacillati > Actinomycetota > Actinomycetes > Micrococcales > Microbacteriaceae > Leifsonia > Leifsonia sp. KNZ13-11D. The sequence continues at coordinate 3,772,272 of NZ_JBPGWU010000001.1, read as the reverse complement.
GAGCACGCAGGCCTGCCAGACGTCGAGACCCGACGCCGTCGCGAGGGCGCCGAACGAGATCCCGTAGAGTGCGGTCGCGATCCCGACGGCCCAGCCCGAGCGGGCCGCGGCGCGTTCCTCGCTGGTCCGTTCCTGGCGCATCGCCTCCCGACCTTACCGGCTGCCGGTCGGGTCAGCGGAACAGGCGGGCGACCAAGTGTTCGGCGGTGGTGTCCTCGAGCGTCCAGGGCAGGAAGATCACCCGGTAGACGATCGGGGCGACGACGGTGTCGAGGATGTCCTCGTCGGTGACCGGCGCATCCGGGTACCGCTCGAGGAGGAGGTTGGCCTCGATGCGACGGTTGCGCAGGCAGTTGGACTGGCGCTCCCCGGCCGCCGAGGCGCCGCCGCGCAGCAAGGCGGCGTTGACCGGGTTGCGGTAGTGCTCCACCAGCTCCCGGGACCACTCAGTGAGGTCGGCGCGCAGGTCCCCGCGGTCGGGCAGGGGCCGCTCGGGGTCGAGCTGGTAGGTGGCGATGTCGTTGATGAGGGTGGGGAGGTCGCCCCAGCGGCGGTAGATGCTGGTCGGATTGACGCCGGCGCGCTCGGCGATCATCGGGACGGTGACCCTGTCCTGGCCCTTCTCTTCGACGAGCTCTTCGACAGCGGTCCGCACGTTGTGGATGACCGCGGCACTGCGTCCGCCCGTCCGCTTCGACGGTGTGGTCGTGTTTTCCATGGGAATAGCTTAAAGCAAATCTTGTTGCTTTATTTCACTACCCTCCCTATAGTCGCTAAAAGCAATCACTTTTGCTTTAAGGAGTCGACCATGACAACAGCCGAAGAGCCTTGCCCGACCGGAGGGATCCTGGCGGCGCGTCCCCTGCGTCCGGTCCGCCGCCTCTCGCCGCTGCGGCTCCGCCCGGCGGCCGCCTTCGCCGGAGCGGCCCTCGCCTTCGTGGCCGTTGCCCTCGCGGTCGGGGCGCCCAGCCCGCTGTTCGTGCTCTACCAGCAGGAGTGGGGGTTCCAGCCGTGGCTCCTGACGGTCGCTTTCGCCATCTACGCGGTCACCCTTCTCATCACCCTGCTGATCGCCGGGTCCCTCTCCGACCACATCGGCCGTCGTCCGGTCCTGATCGGCGCGCTCGCGCTACAGGTCGTCGCGATGCTGGTCTTCCTCTTCGCCCCCGACATCGGCTGGATCATCGGAGCCCGCGCGGTGCAGGGGGTCGCGACGGGTGCGGCGATGAGCACTTTCACGGCCGCACTGGTCGAGCTCGCGCCCGAGCGACAGAAGAAGCTGGGGGCGACGATCGGCAGCACCGCGCCCGTCGGCGGGATCGCGATCGGCGCCTTTCTCACGGGGCTCGCGGTGCAGTTCGTGCCGCAGCCGACCACCCTCGTCTTCGTGGTGCTCGCGCTGCTGTTCGCCGCCGGCATCCTCGTGATCGTTGCGTCGCCCGAGACCGTGCAGCGGCGTCCGGGCGCCGTCCGGTCGCTGATCCCGCGCCTGCTGATCCCGCGCGCAGCCCGTTGGGAGTTCGCCGGCGCGATCCCGCTGTTCCTGGCGACGTGGATGCTCGCGGGCCTGTTCATCGGCCTGTCGCCGTCCATCCTGCACGGCGTGTTCCACCTCGACAGCGGTCTGCTCAACGGCGCGATCGTCGCCGTGCCGCCCGCGGTCGGTGCCACGGCCGGCCTGCTGCTGACCCGTGCGCCCGCACGACGCACCGTGGTGTGGGCGATGGCTGCGATCGTCGTGGGCGTGGTGATCGCCGCCGTCGGGATCGCGGGCGGCGTGCTCCCGCTGCTGTTCGCCGGTGCGGTGGTGGCCGGGGGCGGCTTCGGCGCCGGCTTCTCGGCGATGCTGCGCCTGCTCGCGCCGCTCGCCCCGAACAACCAGCGCGCCGAACTGTTCGCCGGGATCTTCCTGGTGAGCTACCTGGCCTACGGTGTTCCCGCGCTCGTCGCAGGCGAGCTGATCGCCGTGGTGGGGCTGCTTCCGACCGCGCTCGGCTACTCCGCGGCGATCGCACTCGCCGCGGTGGTCGCACTGGTGGTGCAGGCGCTCAGAGCACGTCGATGAGCACTTTCCCCACGACGCCGTTCTCGACCGCGTCGTGGGCGGCCGCCGTCTCGGCGAGGGGAAAGCGGGTGATCGGGAGGCCGTGCTCGGCACCGACCCGCAGGGCGCCGTCGGCGGCGGCCGCCGCCACCGCGCGCACCGCGGCCTCCTTGGCCTCCGGCGCGACGGTGTAGGTGAGGACGAACTGCCAGCGCAGGTTCTTCGACATGCTCGGGCGCACCGGGATCGTGACGGAGTCGGCTCCGGGCGCGTCCGCGTAGCTCGCGATCGTGGCGTTCGCGCCGGCGACCTTCACGTCGAGCTCGGCGTTCGCGATCACGTTCACGTCGACGATGATGTCGACCCCGCGCGGCGCCAGCGCTCCGATCGCCTTCGCGGTGTCAGGGTCGGTGTAGTCGACGACGTGGTGGGCTCCCGCGGCTCGCGCGAGCTCCGCCTTCTCGTGACTGCTGACCGTCGCGATCACGGTCGCGCCCGCCCAGACGGCGAGCTGGATGGCGGCGTGCCCGACGGCGCCCGCGCCGCCCGCGACCAGGACCGTGCGGCCGTCCAGCGACCCGGGGGCCAGCTCCGTCGGCGCGTGCTCATACGAGGCGAGCGCCCGGTGCGCCGTGAGCGCGGGGATGCCGAAGGACGCGCCCTCGTCGAAGCTGACATCGTCGGGTAGCGGGACGGCGAGCCGCTCCGGCACGACCGTGAGCTCCTGCGCCGTACCCTCGGGACGCTGGTACGCCGCATCCCACACCCAGACGCGGTCGCCGGGCGAGAACCGGGTCACGCCATCACCGACCTCGTCGACGATGCCTGCGCCGTCCTGATCCGGCACCTGGGGCCGGGGGAGCTTCGCCGGGCCGCTGCCGCGCCGGGCCTTCCAGTCGGTGGGGTTCACCCCCGAGACGTGGATGCGCACGCGCACCTCGCCCGGACCGGGATGCGGCGCCTCGCGGTCGACCAGGCTGAGGACGTCGGAGTCGCCGGTGGCGGAGTAGGTCACTGCCTTCATGGCCTCCAGCAAACCATGCCCGGGGGCGTCCCGCGAGGTGCTCAGCCGGCGGAGCAGGCGCCGGAGCTGATCGGCGCGCTGCCGACCGACGACAGCACGGGCCGCAGCTCGGTGAGGGTGAGTGCGTACCCCGTGTCGGGGTCGGTCGCGCTGCGGGCGAAGACGACGCCGGCCACGTCGCCGCTCGCGTCGAGCAGCGGGCCGCCCGAGTTCCCCGGCCGCACCGAACCGCGGAGCGAGTAGATGTCGCGGTCGACGCTTCCGCTCTGGTAGATGTCCGTGCCGCGGGCGGTGACGCGGTCGCGCACGCGCTGCGGCGACACCGTGAACGGCCCGTCGCCCGGATAGCCCAGGGCGTACGCGGGCGCTCCGGCGGTGAGGTCGGGGCCGATGTCGAGCGCGGGTGCGCGCAGGTCGGTGACGTCGAGCACGGCCAGGTCGCGGGACGGGTCGAAGGCGACCAGCGTCGCCCGCTCCACCTCGCCGCTGCCCGACTGCCGGACCACCACGGAGGACGCACCGGCGACCACATGGGCGTTCGTGACCACGCGGCCGCGCTGCACCACCCAGCCGCTGCCCTCGGAGTCGAGGCCGCACGCGGGCTTGGAGGCGAGCACCGTCACGACCGACTGCTCCGCGTCGGACACGGCGGCCGGGACGGATCCGTCCGGCTCGGGCACCGCGCGGATCGTCTCCGCGCCCTCGAAGACCTTCGGGAGTCCGGCGCCGGCGAGGGCATCGTCGACGGCGCCCAGCACGGTGGACGAGGGGAGCGGCGCCATCCGGTTGAGCGTCGCCACCACCGTCGAGGAGTGGGCCGCCTGCACCACCGTGGCGAGGCTCGTGGCCATGGCGAAACCGGCGAGCAGCCAGACCACGACGGCCCAGGTCAGGAGCCCGAGAACCGCCCCGACCAGCGAGTCGAGCCAGCGGATGGGTCCGTGACGAAGCAGCTTGCCGATCAGAGAGGCCAGAGCGCCCGCGATGGCGTAGACGAGGCCCGCGCAGACGAGGATGACCACGGCGGCGACCACCGAGCGCTGCGTCACGCCGCCGAAACCGGCCGACGCGAACCAGGCGACCACGATCGGCGCGACCGTCAGCCCGAGCCAGAGGCCGAGGCCCAGGCCCACGAGTGTTCCCGCGGCGCGGATGGCTCCCTTGCTCCAGCCCGCCGCGATCGCGAGAACGGCGAGCACCACCAGCACGACGTCCACCACGATCTCCACGGCCCCCACCCTGCCCCAGAAGACTGGATGAGACCTCAACCCGCGATGGGCATCGGCTCTCCGTCCGCCCCTATCGCGCTGCGAGAGTCGGGACTACCGTCCGAAGCCGCACAGCATCCCCGACGGAAGGAGTCACCATGTCGGACCCCCGGGCGAACGGAGACGACGAGCGCGAGGACCTCGCGCCGGGCGAGCGCCAGTACACGAGCGCCGACCTCACGGCGCATGACGCCGAAGAGGGCCAGATCTCGGAACCCGGCGAGGGGGAGGACCCGACCGCTTAGAGGCGGCCGTCCTCCTCGTCGCCGTCGTCCACCGAATCGGGCGTCGGCTGCGGGGAGGGGACGATGTCCGGATCCATCTGCTCCTCCGGCACGATGTCCGGGAAGTCGTCCGTCTGCTGATCGCTGGTCTGTCTGGCCATGCGCGAACGTTACGCCTGCGATCCCGGACCGGAAAGCCCCTCCATGCCGGCTCAGCCGGAACCGGCCGGATCGTCCGGCGACCCCGGCGTCCTGCGCCGCGCGGTCAGAAGCACGATCACCACGCCGATCACCGCGAGCACGACGATGGCGATCGCGATCCCGATGACGAGCCCCAGGTCGGTTCCGTCGGAGGCCGGGGTCGTCGGCTGGGGCGTGGATGCGGTCGCCGTGGCGGGCGCGGTGGCCCCCGCGCTGCCGCCGCCCGCGGCCGGGGCCGCCGGCGCCTCCGACGACCCGGACGCGCCGCACGGGCTGCCTTCCGATCCCTTCGCCGCAGTGGCGCCCGCGGGCGGCTGATACGTGAAGGCGTACGACGACGAGACCGTGTGACCATCCGCAGAGACGATCTGGTACGTGACCGTGTACCGCCCGGCGCCGCCGAGGGTCACGGGCGCGGACAGCACGGTGTCGGCCACGGTCGCGCATCCCGTCTCGAAATGCCGGGATGCGGAGTCCGGTCCCGTCACGGTGAGCAGGTTCGTCGACCCGTTGCCCGAGAGGTCGAGCACGCGGTCGTTGAACGTGAGCGTCACGGCGGAGGGCGGAGCCGTGACCGTCGCATCCGCCGCGGGGTCGCTGCTCACGAGGTAGTCGTGCGCGTCGGCTGCGGCCACCGGGGCGAGGGCCAGGGCGACGGCGGCGGCGAGGCCGGCCGCCGCGGCGAGCAGCCTGTTCGTCATCCCTGCACCTTACGCTCGGCCCGGCGACCGACCCGGGTCAGTGCGAACACGGCGACGACCAGGGCGATCGCGCCCAGCGCCAGACCGCCGACGCCCACGGCGATGGACACGACCGTCGCGGTGGTGCTCGTCGCCGCGGCGGGGACCGGCGCCGGGGTCGCGACCAGCGTGGGTGACCCGTCCTCGGCCGGCGCAGCGTCCTCGATGTAGAGGGTGGGGGCGGGATGCTCGGGCTCGGCCCCCGACGCGGGCGTCGGCTGGTCCCAGTCCACGACCGTCCCGTCGGAGTAGTACTGGTGGGTCGGCAGCTCGATCGAGCCGGTCTTCGGGACGGCGCCCGCCGACACGGTGAACTCCTGGAACTGCCCTGGCGCGATCTGCACGCCGCTCCCGGCCGTCCAGGTGATGCGGATGGGCGCCTCCGTGATCGTGCCGTCGTCGGTCTTCACGGGCTCCGCCAGCTTCTCGGTGTCGACGGTGGTGGTCCAGCCCGCGAGGGGCAGATAGCTGACCGACGTGAACGGCGTCTTCGTCGGCAGGTCGACGACGAGCTTGACCGTCCCCGCGGTCGCCGACTCGGTCGGCACCTTGAAGGTCAGGTCCGTGTAGCTGCCCGGCGACGCCTGGTCGGGGTCGACGTGGACGTGGGCGCTCGCGGCGAGCGGCGCGCCCAGCAGCACGAGGGCGGTGGATGCCGCCGCGACGGTCGCGGCGAACGTGGTCTTCTTCATGGGGTCTTCCTTGCGATCGGATCGTCGATGAACGCGTGCGCGCGTCGAGCGGCGAGCCCGGGGACCCCGGGCTGCCGTCAGAACGCGCCGGCGATCGCGGGAGGGCCGCGGTGACGCAGCCGCGCGAGCGGGAGGCCCAGGTCGCGCAGCCGGACGGGAGCGGGCACGGTCGGGGCGACGACGGACGCGGTGAGGGGGACCGGCGCCACGACGAGCCGCTCGGCCGTCCGGGCGATGCGCACACGCGCGGTCTGGAAGAGCCCCCAGAACGCCTGCTCGCCGAAGCGGAGGGCGACCACCGTGACCAGCACAGCGCTCGCGTGGGTGAGCCACATCGACGGGCTCAGCTCCGACCCGTGCGCCGCGGGCATGGCTCCCGCGGCCATGGTTCCGGCGGTCATCGTGAGGTGCGTGCCCGCGTGGAGGTGCGCCATACCGTCCGGCGCGGTGAACCGCACCCCTCCGCCCCCGAGCGAGAAGAGCGCGTGGAAGAGGAACTGGCTGAGCCCGACAGCGACGGTCAGCCGCCACAGCGAGAGGCGCCGTGCGGTGAGCGCCACGGAGCCGAGCGTCGCGAACGCCAGGCTGAGCGCGACGGGCACCGGCCCCGGGGCCGCTCCACCGCCTGCGACGTGGAACAGTGCGGCGACGAAGATGGCGGCACCGGAGGCGAGCATCCCGCGCGCGACGCGTGCCCACCTCGATCCCATGCGCATCCTCCGTGTCGTCGGGTCTTCGGAGCCAGTCTACGGAACGGATTCCCGCGGCTCCCGGGCGACCACAACGGGGGTCGGCACGCGGTCCGGACGGGCGCCTCGCCCGCGTTATCCTGTGCGGGTGGCGGTGGACACATGGCGGCGGAGGGTGCTCGTGGTGGAGGACCATGCCCTGATGCGCTCCCTCGTCGTCGACGCCTTCGGTCAGCGCGGCTTCGACGCAGCCGGTGCGGCGACCGCCCCTGAGGCGCTGGCGCTCGCCGGGACGCTCGACCCGGACCTGCTGGTGACCGACATCGACCTCGGCAGCCGGCCGAACGGCGTGGAGCTCGCCACCATCCTGCGGGCAGGGTCTCCGCACGTCGCTGTGATGTTTCTCAGCAACCTGTCGCGCGAGGCCGCCGCCGCCCAGGAACGCAGCACGGTGGCGGACGCCTCCTTCGTCAACAAGGCCGCGGTCGAGTCGGTGGAGGAGCTGGTGGATGCGGCCGAGGCGGTCCTCGCCGACCGTCCCGTCCGGCGTGAGCAGCCGGGGACGGACGCGCGCTCGCGCCTCCTGCGCCTGACCGCGGCCCAGCTCGAGACGACGCGGCTGCTCGCGGCAGGCCTGTCCAACGCGGAGATCGCCCGCCGCCGCAACGTCACAGTGCGGGCCGTGGAGAAGAGTGTCGAGCGGGTCTTCCAGGCGCTCGGGTTCGCGGGCGGGGAGCGCACCGCGCCCCGCGTCGCGGCGGCCACCCTGTACACGTCGACGTTCGGCGACCCGGCTTCAGGACTCTGAGCCGGATGATCGCGCTCCGCCGCTCCTTCGCGCGCGTCCACGGGCCGGCGGCGATCACGGTCTGGACCTGGCTGCTCACGCTGCCGTTCGCGCTCACCGTGATGTCCGGCCTCCAGTACGTCTCCGGGGGACCGGGAGCCGTCCTCGCCGTCGCCGCTCTGCAGCACGGCATCCTGGGCGGGTTGCTCATGCTCGGCGCGGCGGTCCTCCGGGTCGTGCCGAGAGTCGCACGGCCGGTCGCGGTCATCGTGATCTACGTGGCGATCGGCGCGGCCCGTCCCGCCCTGTTCCTCGAGGCGGGGGGTCTGCTCGGAGTCCCGGTCCGGCCGGGCGACCTGGCCGGACGCGTCGCGGTCAATATCGTGGTGGTCGTCGCGGTCTTCGCGCTCATCGCCGCGGCCGTCGACCTCATCAGGGAGCACCTGGGCGTGTTCCGTCGCCTGCGAGCGGCCCAGCGCGCATCCGGGGACGATGTCGACTGCGCCACGGAGCGACTCGCGCGGCTGAGGAGCGAGGCGCTGGACGACGTCGTGGACGCCCTCGAGCGGACGGCGGCCACAGCGGCGGCGGACCTGCCGGAACCGGCCGAGGCGGCGCGGCTGCTCCGGCGGCTCGCCGAAGACGTCGTCCGTCCCGCCAGCCATCGCGTCTACGACGACGACGGAGCCGCCCCGGGGCCCGACGGCGAGCAGGTGACGCCACGCGAATGGCTCACGTCGGTCGTCGGCGGGATGCGCGCGGCGCCTCCGCCGGCCACCGCCCTGTTGTTCACCGCGCTGGTGCTGCCGTTCGCATCGATCCTCTCCGGGCCGGTGATCGTCGTGCCGGTGACGGCCGGCCTGGTCGTGCTGCTGATCGCCGGCTCCGTCGTGGCCGCGGTGACGCTGCCGGCACGCCCGGCCGCCAGGCTGACGGTGCTTTTCCTCCTCTACATCGGCGTCGGAGTCCTCGTGTCGATCATCAGCGCCGTCGGGCTCGCACTCGCCGGCAGCGACCCCGCGCCCGCCTGGTTCGAGACGGCGACCTACCCGTTCATCGCCGTGACGGTCGCGCTCGTCGCCTCGCTGTCGCTTCGGGTGCGGCAGGACCAGGCACAGCTGGAGGCGGCGCTGCAGGCGAACGTCGCCGCGGCCGCGCGGGTCCGCGCCGAGTACGACCGCGAGCGCGCCACCCTCGCCAGGCTGCTCCACGCGGGGGTGCAGTCCGAGCTGATCGCCGGCGCGCTCGCGCTCACAGCAGCTCCTCCCGCCGACTGCGCGGCGGCCGCCCGTCGTGTCATCGACGTGCTCGGGCGGGCGCGTGACGCGCTGCGCGGCGCCAACGACGAACGGCGTGCGGCGGACGAGGTCCGCGCGTTGCTCGACAGCTGGTCGTCGGCGATCGAGCTGCGGGTGGCCGTCGACGACGGTGTCTGGGGGCGCCTCATGGACGCGGCACGCGCCTCCGCCGTGGTCGACGCGGTCTCGGAGGGGCTCGCCAACGCCGTGCGGCATGGGGACGGATCGTCGGTCGCGATCGCCCTGCTGGCCGCGGAGGGCCATGGTGTGGACGTCGTCATCGAGTCGGGCGGCACCCTCGGGGCCGCGGATTCGGGCATCGGTCTGAGACAGCTCGCAGAACGCGGGACGGTCGCGCTGCGCGAAGCGTCGGGCCGGGTGGAGCTGGCCGTCGCCATCCCCTGAGGAGTTCGTCCGGCATCCGCGGGAAGCCCCGTCGTATCAGCCGTACCGCGGAATCCCGGGCTCAGCGAGGGGCCGTAGTTTCGTGGGCGACGGCGACGCTGCCGTCCGTTCCCGGGTCGGGGGCCCCTGCATGACCCGAACGCGCAGGATGCGCCCCCCGCCGGGATCTATTCGTCTGCATTGATGGAACATCCAGCAGAAATCCGATAGAAAGGAGTACGCCTTTCGCGCCTCCCCGGTGCGTCGCCCCAGCCCGACTCGTCCAGGAAGTACCAGCAGCTTGCCCCAGTCCACTCCTTCCGTGCGGCCCCGCCGCAGTGTCAAGGCACCCGTCGTGGTGGATGTGGACCAGCAGTCGCACCTCTCCGACGACCCGGTGAGGGCGTTCACCACCGCCGAAGAGCTGACCGCGACCCAGACGTTCCCGAGCCGTCGTGCACGGCTGGAGGCGGAGCGGAGCCGGCCGCGCACGCGCGAGCGCGTCGTCGTGAAGCCCGCCCGCGCCGAGCGCCGCCCGAAGGCGGAGCGGCCCGCGCGCACCGCTGCCGTCGTCCGCGCGCCGCGCGCGCGCACCGCGCATCCGGAGCGCCGTCGCTGGGGCGTCCACGCCGTCGTGATGGTGGCCCTCGCCGCCTTCTTCGGTACCGCCGCTCTTCCCGCCTACGCGACCACGGGCGAGGGATCGACCGTGGGAGCAGCGCGCACCGCGCTCGCCGTACAGACCCTCACCGGCGGCGGCGTCACCCAGGTGGTCGCGCGCGACGGCCTCGACATCCAGGAGAGCCCGCAGGCGCTCGACTCGACGATGAACACGACCGTGTCGCCCACCGTCCAGGCGCTCGCCGTCCAGCTCATGGGCGCCGTCGCAGCCGGCCGGCTCGTCGGCTCCACGCCCAACCACATCCCGGAGATCGCCGACCTGGCCGAGGGCCACGCGATTCCCGGCTGCGGCATCGACTACCGCGTGCTGCAGGCCATCTCGGTCGCGCTCGACAACTTCAACCAGGTCGGCGTCAGCGACATCAACCGTCGCTGCACCGGCCAGATCGAGGGCGCGGGCACCGACTCCGCGCACTATGCGGACGGCGGCGGCCACGCGGTCGACTTCTACCTCCTCAACGGCTCCCCGCTGACCGGTGGAGACGCGAAATCGATGCAGCTGATCCGCATCCTCGACCCGCTGGTCCCGGACGGCACCGGCCTCGGCCAGGTGGAGTGCCGCTCCTCGATGGACCTCAGCAACTTCAAGCCGTTCGACGACACGTGCAACCACCTCCACATCGACTTCCTCAATTCGGACGGCCCCACCCTCCGCTACGGCTGATCCGGCGCCGGACGGTGGTCGTCACCCGAAGAGGTTGAGGGCCGCCCACTGCACGAGGATGACGGTCTTGCCATCCGCGATGCGGCCGTCGGCGACCATCGCCAGCGCCTCGTCGTAGGGGACGACGACCGGCTCGATCTCCTCGCCCTCGTCCTCCAGGCCACCACCGCCCGCGATCTGCGCAGGGGTGTAGGGCGCCGCGTAGAAGTGGACGCGCTCGGTGACGGAGCCGGGACTCATGTACAGGTCGAAGAGGTGGGTGAGCTCGCCGATCGTCACGCCCAGCTCCTCCGCAGCCTCGCGGCGGATCGCCTCCTCCGGGCCGTCGCCGTCGAGGAGTCCGGCCGCCGACTCGACGAGCATGCCGTCGGGGTGACCGTTCACGTAGGCGGGGAAGCGGAACTGACGCGACAGCAGCAGTGTGCGCCCGTCCGGGTCGTACAGCAGCACCGTCGCTCCGTTGCCCCGGTCGTAGGTCTCGCGCGACTGGGTGGTCCACTCGCCGGATCGGCCGCGGTACTCGAAGGTCGTGCGACGCAGCACGTGCCAGCCGTCGGAGGTGACCTCGACCTCGCGCACGCGCACGTCCGGGTTGCCGGAAAGCTCCCTGCCGGTGCGGTGCAGGCCCGTGCGGCCGCGGCCGTCGGGGGCGTCGTGGCCGGGGCGCGGGTCGCTCATGCTCCGAGCCTAACGATCGCCGGAACGCCGGCGGTGGAGGTCAGCGGTACCGGCGGCGGATCTCGCGCGCGGCGAGCACATCGCCCGCGTGCGCCTCGCGCATCTTCGCGAGCGCCTTGTCCGACTTCAGCGGCAGACGGAGCACCTCGTCCGCCTCGATGCCGGCGACCAGCTCCCGCGCCCGCTCCACCTCGGAGTCGAGCTCGGCGCCGAGCAGCAGCGCGTTGTTCGCGATCCAGATCCACAGCAGGAAGACGATGATGCCGGCCAGTGCCCCGTACGTCCGGTCGTAGTTCCCGAAGTTGCCCACGTAGAACGCGAAGAGGGCGGAGGCGGCGCCGAGCACGACGATCGCGACGATCGACCCCGGCGTCAGCCAGCGGATGCGCGGGTGCTTGATGTTCGGCGTCGCGGCGTACAGCACCGCGACGAGCAGCACGATGACGACCACGACGATGGGCCACCGGACGACGGACCAGATCGCCTGGAAGGCCTCGCTCAACCCGAGGAACCCGCCCAGGAACTCGAGGACCGGACCGGAGACGACGAGCAGCAGCGCGAGGAGCGCCATGAGCACCAGCGCGAGCAGGGTCACGCCGAGCTGCACCGGGCGGAGGGTGAAGAAGGTGCGACCCTCCTGCACTCCGTATACGCGGTTCAGCGACCGCCCGAACGCACCGACATAGCCCGACGCCGACCAGACCGCGCCGATGATGCCGATCGCGAGCGCCCATCCCGTGGCGGGGGAGGCGGCGAGGGTCGCGATGGGGCCCTCCAGCACATCGGTCATGCCCGGGGCGAGGTCGTTCACCATCCCGAAGAGGGCGTCGATGCCGGCCTTGCTCTGGCCCACGATGCCGAGGAGGCTGACCAGCGCGAGCAGGGCGGGGAAGAGCGACAGGACCGCGAAGTAGGTCAGGCCTGCGGCGAGGTCCGTGCACTGGTCGGTGGAGAAGCTGCGCATGGTGCGCTTGAGGATGAACCCCCACGGCAGGCGGTACCAGGGCTCGCTGCGACGGTCCTCGATGCGACGGACCGCCTTGGCGCGGGCGCTGCCGACGCCTCCGACGTCAACGGGCACGCCCGCGCCTCCGCAGGACCAGGGTCGCGATGCCTGCGGCGGCGCCCACCATGGTCAGGAACACGCCGACGAACACCACGGGGTGCGACCGGATCTGCACCCGGATGTTGAACGTCGCGAACAGGTCGTCCAGCGTCCTCGCGAGCTCGTCGCGCGTGACCTCCAGGTCGAGCTTCAGCTGGTTGATCCCGGCCCCCGGGGGGAGCGGCGGACGGCCGGCGGGGCGCTCCCCCTGACGACCGATCGACGGGGTGGTGTCGGAGGTCACGGCTGCTCTCCCTTCAGGGCCTTCACGTCGGCACTCAGCTCGCTGCCCAGGTCGTCGGGCACCGGGGGCACGCCCTTCTTGAGGCTGCGCAGCCCGATCAGGCCGACCACGACGGCGATGACGATGAGGATGACGCCGACGATGATCGCCGCCAGCCAGGCCGGGAGGATGAGCGCGAAGCCGAGCACGGCGGCGGTGATGAGCACCGCGAACGCGAAGAACAGGAAGAGCAGGGCGCCCGCCAGGAGCCCTGCGCCGATCCCGGCCGCCTTCGCCTTGGCGGCCATCTCGGCCTTGAACAGGGCGAGCTCGGTCGCGACCAGCCGGCGCAGCTGGGCGACGAGGTCCTTGGTGAGCTCGGGGAGCGGACGGAGTCCACGGGTGGTACGGCGTCGCTCCCGCGGCAGCGGTGGCTTGTCGGCCATCGGTCGGGCTCCTCTCGGACACTGGTAGGGCGACCGTACCCCACGCCCACACGCGAGTGAACCCGTGATGGTGCACACTAGGGGCATGAGCGGCAACGAGTTCGCCGGACGGGGAGGCATCCTCGCGGCCGTCGTCCCCGGGCAGCCGGTCGCCGTGCTGGAGGAGGCGGCGCGACTGGCGGACGACCTCGATGTCCCGCTGGTCTGCGCCAACGTCGACCCCGACCGGTACGTCGTCTCGAGCTATGTGGACGGAACCGTGGTGGCCCTTCCCTACGACCCGGATCTGCCGGAGACCGAGGAGAAGCGCTTCGACCCCGAGCTGGAGGCGCAGATCCGGCGCGTGCTGGACGGCCGCGGCATCCCGTACTGGCTGCAGCAGCTGGCCGGCGACCCTGCGTGGTGCCTGGCGCGGCTCGCGGATGACATGGACGCCCGGTACATCGTGGTCGGGACGCGCGAGGCGGGCCTGCGAGGCAGCGTGCGCGAGTTCTTCAACGGCTCCGTGGCGGTGCATCTCGCGCACCGCCAGCACCGTCCCGTGATCGTCGTCCCGCTGAACCCGATCCCGGGCGCCCAGTCGTTCCCGTGGGAAGACCCACCGGTCTAGTGCCGACGGATCGCCGTCGAGCGCCCCTGCACCTGCGGCCGCGCTCGATCCTGTTCGTGTTCGCGGGAGGCGCGCTGGGCACGGCCGTGCGCTACCTGCTGACGCTGTCCGTCCCGTCCGTGGCGGGCGTGCCCCTCATCACCTTCCTGATCAACGTCACCGGGGCGTTCGTTCTCGGCTGGCTGCTGCAGTCGCTCGCGCTGCGCGGGCCGGACGAGGGCCGCCGCCGCGACCTGCGGCTGTTCGCCGGCACCGGCATCCTGGGCGGGTACACCACGTACAGCTCGCTGGCGGTCGATACGGACGGACTGATCGCCTCCCAGAGCGTCGGACTGAGCATCCTGTACGCCGTGGCCACCATCGCCGTGGGCGCGCTGGCCTCGGTGGCGGGAATCGCCGTGGCGTCGGCGGTCGCGCGGCGTCAGGCCGGACGGGGGCGCGGATGAACGCGCTACTGGTTCTGGGGGTCGCCGTGGCGGGCGGTGCCGGCGCGGTGGTGCGCCTCCTCTTCGACGGCGCGCTCCGCTCCTGGCTGCGGACCGGCTTCCCGATCGGGACGACGATCATCAACGTGACCGGGTCGTTCCTGCTGGGGCTGGTGACCGGGCTGGCCCTCGCCCACGGCCTGCCGCCGGAGTGGCGGGCCGTGCTCGGGACCGGCTTCCTCGGCGGGTACACCACGTTCAGCACGGCGAGCTACGAGACGGTCCGTCTCGCCCAGCAGCGGCGGTACCGGGCCGCGCTGTTCAACGGGGCCGGGATGCTCGTGCTGGCGCTCGCCGCAGCCGGGCTCGGGCTGTGGCTGGCCCAACTGTGAGCGGCCCGGACGTCAGTCCTGGTCCGGCTCCTGCTCCATCCACCACTCGGTGAACTCCTCGGCGCGGCCGTCGCCGGCGAGCCGCACGATCCACAGGTTGCTGTAGATCGGCCCGTCTCGGTAGTCGGTCACTCCCTCGACGAAGTACACCGGTCCGTCCTGGCCGAGCAGCCGCCATTCGAACGTCGCGGCGCCGGGGTCGTCCTGGGCGTCGAGCCAGCCCTCCACGATCTCGAGGTGCCCGTCCCATGGCTCGGCGAACGGTTCGGTGCGGTAGCTCGCATCCTCGGTGAACAGCGCCCGGATGTCGTCGGGGTCGTTGCTCTCCCACGCGCGTCGGTAGAGCTCGATCCAGTGGGTGATCGCGTCCGCCATGCCCCCGTTATACGCCCTGCCGGTGAGCCGCCGCTACGCTGGGCCGCATGCAGGAGCCGTTCGCGTCGTGGTCCGAGTTCAACGTGGCCGTCGCGGGCGCCGGGGCGGCGCTGGGCGGTCTTCTCATCGTGGCGCTGTCGGTCAACATCGCGACGATCGCGAAGTCGCCCGGCCTGGCGGCGCGCGCCGGCGCGTCCATCGCCGCACTCATCCTGGGGGTCGCGCTGTCGTGTGCTGCGCTGATCCCCGGTCAGCAGACCGTGGGCTACGGCGTCCAGGTGCTGGTCGGCGCCGTGCTGTGCGCGGTGATCGACGTGCGCTGCGGGATCACGGTCGCGCGGGATTCGGCGCGGACCGGCTTTCAGCGCTACACGGTCGAGCGGATCGCCTTCTTCGCGGTGCCGACGCTGATCTACGCCGTCGCCGGAGTCCTGCTCGTCGCATCCACGGCGTGGGCGTCCGGGCTGGTGCTGGTCGCTGTGGGCACCATCGTCGCCGTGGTGGCGACCGTCGCCTTCTCGTGGGTCGCGCTCGTCGAAGTGCTGCGCTGAGCCAGCAGGTGGAGCGCGGCCAGGCGTGTTGCCGGGTCAGGCCGGCTGCGCCGTGAGCTCCGGCAGGGCGTCGACGAGCGGCGCCAGCTCGGGCACGTGCCGGGCGCCGTCGAGCGCACGCGAGAGCGCGTCGTCGTGCACGGGCCGCGCGGTGCCGAGCAGTTCGTGGCCTGGACCGGTCAGCTCGGTGTAGATGCCGCGCCGGTCGTCGTCGCACAGGATGCGCGTGAGCAGCCCGCGGTCCTCCAGGCGGTTCACGAGACGGGTCGTCGCGCTGGGGCTGAGCGCGCTCGCCCGGGCGAGCTGCTGCATCCGCATGTGCCAGCCGTCCTGGCGGGCGAGGGCGTCGAGCACGGTGTACTCGACCACCGACAGCTGCACGGTGCGGCTGAGCTCCCGCTCCAGCTCGGCTTCGATGTAGCCGTGCAGGGCGGCCAGTGTGCGCCAGCCGTGCGCGCGCACCTCCACCGCGTCGTCCGCGATGCCCATGGGCGCTCCTTTCGGTGTCCGGCCGCGCTCTCGGCATGCGGCCAGGGCGGACGGGTTGCGCAATGTAGTTGCACGTGCAACTATTTATAGCGCGTCTGCAACTAACAGACTAACGCACCCCCGTCGCATCCAGAAGGAGACATCCATGCCCGCTGGCCTGATCGCCCTCGCTCTCGGAGGATTCGGGATCGGCCTCACCGAGTTCGTCATCGCCGGGCTGCTACCGGAGGTGGCGGCAGACTTCCACGTCGACGAGGCGGCGGCCGGGTGGCTGATCTCCGGCTATGCCCTGGCCGTGGTCGTCGGCGCCCTCGGGCTGACCGCCGCGGCGACGCGCCTCCCGCGAAAAGCTGCACTACTCGGGCTGATGGTGCTCTTCATCCTCGGCAACCTGCTCTCCGCCGTCGCCCCGGACTACGGCACCATGCTCGCCGGCCGGGTCGTCGCGGCGCTCTGCCATGGCGCCTTCTTCGGCATCGGCTCGGTGGTCGCGTCCGGACTCGTCGCCCCCGAGAAGCGGGCCCGCGCCATCGCAGTCATGTTCACCGGGCTCACCGCCGCGAACGTGCTGGGCGTCCCGTTCGGCACGTTGCTCGGTCAGGCGTTCGGGTGGCGCTCCACCTTCTGGGCCATCACGGGCATCGGCGTGATCGCTCTCATCGGGATCGCGCTGCTGGTGCCCGCGAGCGCCGGGGAGCGGTCCGCGACGGGACTGCGTGGCGAGCTGTCGGCCTTCCGGTCCGGTCAGGTCTGGCTGTCGCTGACCGCCACCGTGCTCGGCTTCGGCGGGATGTTCGGCGGCTTCACCTACATCGCCTACACGCTGACCGGGGTCGCCGGCTTCGCATCGAGCGCCGTGCCGTGGCTTCTGATCCTCTTCGGTCTGGGCCTGTTCGCGGGCAACTGGGCGGGCGGGCGGCTCGCGGACCGGTCGATCGACCGCACGCTCCTCTGGTTGCTCGCCGCGCTCGCCGTGGTCCTCGCCGCCTTCGCCCTCGTGGCAGGCTTCCCGGCCGGAGCCGTCATCGGCCTCGTGCTCATGGGCGCCTTCGGGTTCGCCACTGTGCCGGCTCTGCAGCTGCGGGTGCTGTCCTCCGCCGCGCACGCTCCGACGCTCGCCTCCGGCGCCAACATCGCCGCCTTCAACCTCGGGAACGCCCTCGGTGCGTGGCTCGGCGGCCTCGCGATCGCGGCCGGGCTCGGATACACCTCGCCGCTCTGGGTGGGCGCCGCGATGACCGTCGGAGCACTCGTCGTGATCGCCGTCGCGGCGGCATCCGCGCGCCGTCGCCGCTGGCCCAGCGAAGCGGACGCGACCGATGAGCGGACATCCGCACTTCCGGTCCCCTAGACACGAGCGTATAGTCGCCCTCGTCTCGAACGGTCAGGGGGTGATCGTATGCCGGAGGTCGCTGAGAAGGCGCACCGCAGCATCCTCACCCCTGCGCGCGTGCTGCTCGGCTCTCTGATCGCCGGCGCCGGCCTCACCGTTCTCGGCTTCCTCGCCGGAGGGTCCGCCGCCTCAGCGGCCGAACCCGCGCCTCCGCCCGCACCGGTCGGTGCGCTCGTCTCGAGCATGACCGCCGGAGTGGGGGATGCGGTGGGCGCGGCCACCCACGCGGTGTCGCCCGCCCTTCCCGAGCCCGTCCGGAACGCGGCGTCCACGGTCGTGACCCCGGTCACCGCCGCGGTGGACCAGGTCACCGACCAGGCGCCCGTCAGCAGTGCGGTGCAGCCGGTGGCCGACAGCGTCGACCAGGTGATCGCCGCTGTCCCCGCGGTGCGCGACCTCCTGCCGCCCGCGCCCACCGCGACGGTCACGGCACCCGTCGGCGGGACCGTGGACCAGACGGTGTCGGATGTGGCCGGGGCGGTCGAGACGGCCGTCGCCCCCATCATCGCGGCGGGCGGCGCTCAGGCTGGACCGGAGCCGGGATCCGCCGCTCGGGATCTCGCCGGCGACCTCCCCGCTGCGCTCTCCTCGGCGGTGCTGGCGGCGTCCGCGCCCGCCCTGCTCGCAGCCGCCGGCACCCTGCTCCCCGGTGGAGTCCCGCCGGCCGGCTCAGGGGCCGGTGCGAGCGGTTCGGCGCCGGAAGGCGCTCCCCCGGGAGACCCCTGGGCTCCCGGGGGCGGTATGCCCGGCGGCCTGCCCGGAGGATCGGCGAGCTCGGCGGGCGGCGCAGGCGGCGCGGGCGGAGCTGCGCCCGGATTCGCTGCGACCACCGACGGCTTCTTCCTCTCCGGATCCTCGTGGGTCCGGCTCACCGGCGCGGCCGTGGACGACCGCGTCCCCGGCGGCCACGTCGCCGATCACGACATCAGCCCCGACTGAGCGGGTCACGGCTGCCGCGCAGGCAGCACGCGACCCCCCGCCTGGCACTCGTGTGCCCGGGCGACAACTCTCAGTCGAAAGGCATCACCCATGAACAAGTACGTCTCCAGAGGGATGTGGTTCACCCTCTGCGTCGGCGGGCTGTGGCTCGCCGGAACGGCCGCGGCGAACGCGGCCGAAACCTCCGGCGGCGACGGCATCGCCACCGGCGACCAGGCGGTCGTCGGCGTCACCGTCCCCGTCTCGATCTCGGGCACCGGCATCTCCGTCCTCGGGGATGCGACGAGCGGCGGATCCACCGCGGCCGCTCCGGCGGCTCCCGCCGCCCCGTCCGCCTCGATCTCTCCCGACTCGGTCGGGGGAGTGCTGAGCGGCGACCAGGCGGTGGCCGACGTCAGCGTCCCGGTCGACGTCTCCGGCAACGCCGTGAGCGTGGTCGGCGACGCCGCCAGCAGTGGCTCCGACGCGTCCGCTCCGGCGACCTCAGGGTCGGGGAGCAGCGCGACGTCGTCCGGCTCGGACGGTGTCGCGTCGGGCATCCAGGCCCCGGTCTCGGCCGCCGCGCCCGTGACGGCGGGCGGCAACGCGATCTCGGTGCTGGGCGACGCGACGTCGTCCGACTCCTCCTCCGCCGCCCCGTCGGGCGGCACCGGCTCCTCGGCGACCGCGACGGGCTCCGGCACGGACGGTCTGCTCTCGGGCGTCCAGGCGCCGATCGGCGCGGCGGCCCCGGTGACGGCGGGTGGCAACGCTGTCTCGGTGCTCGGAGACGCGAGCAGTTCCGGATCGACCACGTCCGCCCCGGCCGCGAGCGGCTCGGGCGGGGGCGCGACCGCGACCGGCGGCTCGGGCTCCGACGACGGGATCCTCTCCGGGATCCAGGCGCCCATCGGTGCGGTGGCACCGGTGACCGCGGGCGGTGACGCGGTGTCCGTGCTGGGCGACGCGACCACGTCCGGGTCGACCACGACGGCGCCCGCGACGGGTTCCGGCTCGACCGCGACCGGAGGTTCCGGTGGCATCCTGTCGGGTGCCCAGGCCCCGGTGAACGCTGCGCTTCCGGTGACCGCCGGCGGTGACGCGGTGGCCGTGCTCGGTGACGCGACGACCTCCGGTTCGACGACGACCGCTCCGGCGGCCGGTTCCGGCAGCGGCACGAGCGCGACCGGTGGCTCGACCGACGGCGGCCTCCTGTCCGGCATCCAGGCGCCCGTCGGCGCGGCCGTCCCCGTGACGGTCGGCGGGTCGACGGTCTCCGTGGTCGGTGACGCCGGCTCGGCCGGGTCCACCACCACCGCTCCTGCGACCGGCGGCGCCACCGCCGTCGGTGGATCGACGGGCGGGACGACCGGCGGCACCGTGTCCACCGGCGGCGATCTGCTCGGCGGCGTCGGCCTCCCCATCGGGGCGGACGTGCCTGTGACCGTGGGCGGTGGCGGGCTCTCCCTATTCGGCGACGCGGCCACCACCGGCTCGGTGACCATCCCGTCGACCCCGATCGCTCCGACGACCCCGACCACTCCGACGACTCCGACGAGCCCGGTCACCCCGGCCGACCCGTCGCTGCCGTCGGCGGGGGAGCTGGCGGCAACCGCCACGATCGCCTCGACCGGCGGCGCCACGGCGCTCACGGCCGACGCGATGGCGGGAACCGCGGCCGGCGCGATGTCCGGAACCACGGCCCTGGCCTCGACGGGGTCGGATGACCTTGGACTCGGGTCGCTGGGCGCGCTGCTGGCGCTCCTCGGTGTGATGCTCGCCTTCACCACGGCGGGCCGTGGCCGTCGGCACCACCACCTGCGATGAGTGCGCGCACCCGCTGATCGCGGGTGATGCCTTCCCGGCACGCCGGCAACCCAGCCGCCGGCGTGCCGGGACTCGCGCACCCGCTGACTCGCACCCGGGACTCGCGGTCGGCTCAGAAGCCGATCGGTCGTCCCGGGGTCAGCGGCTTGTCGTTGCCCACGAAGGCCCGGCCGCCGTTGTAGGCGCGCTCGCGCCGCTGCACCTCGGCGAGAAGGGCTTTGTTGAGCATCTCCGACCAGCTGCTGTCGCGTTCATCGAAGGACGTCTGGCGGTAAGCGGCTCGCGCGCGGTTGCGCATCGCATCGCTGAGGTAGAACGTGACCGTCGTGCGCTTCGGCGTCGCCTTCTGAGTGGCCGGTCCGCCGCCCGCGTTCGCGGATGCGGTGCGGGGGTCGGCGCTCGTCGCGCGCACCCGATCGGTGTCGTCGGCGGTGTCTGCGTGGTCGTCCATGGCTCGCCTCCGTATCTCGCATGCCCATCTTCGATCTCACATACATACTAATCGTTCTACTGCTCAGCAGGCCAGTGTCCACAGACCTTACGCATGCGTTATATGCCTGAGAATGCAGGCATTCGGAGCGGGACGGACGCCCGGAGCGTCAGTGCGACAGGCGCTCGACGATCGACCCGAAGAGCTCGGGCCGGCGCGCCGCGGTCGGCACGATCCTGGGACGGAAGCCGGAGCGCGCGGCCACCACGAGAGCCGACGTGAGCATCCGGAAGTCGCGGGTCGTCGCCCGCCACGCCCGCTCGTACTGCTCCGTGCTGCCTGCCCGCACCGCGGCGACCGACGCCCGCGCCTGCGCGAAGCCCACGCGCATCCCCTCGCCGGTGAGCGCATCGACATAGCCCGAGGCGTCCCCGGCGAGCAGCACGCGCCCCGCCGACCGCGACCGGGCCCGCTGGAGCAGAGGCCCGGCCCCGCGCGGGTCCGAGACCGACGGCATGCCGTCGAGCCGTCCCGCGAGCTCGGGGATGCCGGCGATCACCCGGTCGATGTCGAGCGGACGGGGGCCGAGCACGGCCACCCCGACCGTCCGGTCGTCCACCGGCGTCACGTACGCCTCGGCGCCGTGCGACCAGTGCACCTCGATCAGGGACGTCCACGGCTCGACGCCGAAGTGCTTCCGCAGGCCGAAGCGCCGCCGCTGGGCGGCCTGCGCCCGTCCGTCGAGACCGGCCATCCGGCGCACCGGTGAGTGCAGCCCGTCGGCCGCGATCACCCATGGCGCCTCGACGATCTCGCCGGTGCTCAGGGTCAGCGCCACCCCGTCCGCCGTCTGGGCCAGAGCGGTCACCTTGGCGTGGATGCGGTCGGCGCCGAGCTCGGCGGCCCGCTCCGCCAGCGCCTCATGCAGGACGGTGCGCCGCACCCCGCGGCCCGGGCGCTCCGCGAACCGGTGCTCGACCCGCGCGGCGCCGTCCAGGTAGGCGATCCCGTCGAGCCGGCGGCCGTGCGGGTCGACACCGATCCGGTGCAGGGCGGCCAGCGCGCCCGGCATCAGCCCCTCGCCGCACGCCTTGTCGATGGGTCCGACGCGCGGCTCGACGAGCACCACGTCCATCCCGTCGATGCGCGCCTCGATCGCGCAGGCCAGTCCGATCGGGCCGCCGCCCACGACGACGACGTGCGGTCTCATGTGTGCGCCGGTGAGCCGACCACGGTCGCGAGCGCCCGGTTCTCGCAGCGGATGCGGACGACCAGCAGCCAGGCGTTCAGCACGGTGAACGTGAGCGCGGTGATCCAGGCGGTGTGGACGAGCGGGAGCGCGAATCCCTCGACGACCACGGCGACGTAGTTGGGGTGGGTGAACCAGCGGTACGGCCCGCCGGTCACCAGGGGCAGGTCGCGCACGACGATCACCCGCGTGTTCCAGCGCGGGCCGAGGGTCGCGATGCACCACCAGCGCAGCGCCTGGCTGGCGAGGACGAGGACGAGCATCGGCCAGCCGAGCCAGGGCAGGAAGGGCCGCCCGGCGAACCACACTTCGGCGAGGCACGCGAGCAGCAGGCCGGTGTGCAGCGCCACCATCGGGGGGAAATGGCCGCGCCCGAATTCCACGCCGCCGCGCGCGAACGACCACTTCGCGTTGCGGGTGGACACCACCAGTTCGGCGGTGCGCTCGGCGCCGGTGGCCAGCACCAGGACGGTGTACCAGATCATGCAGCGGCGTCCGGGGCCGAGACTTCCGCGACCTCCAGCGGCGCGAGGATCGCCCGCTCGGCGCCCTCCACCCAGCGCAGCAGCACCAGTTCGCTCGTCACACCGGGCCCGAGCGCGAACAGCAGCCCGATCGTCCCGGCGGGGTGGGCGTCCAGCTGCTCGGCCAGCACGTGCAGCACGGCCGCCGACGACAGGTTGCCGACGTTGGCCAGTGAGCGCCAGCTCGCATCCAGCGCCCCCTCGGGCAGGTCGAGGGCCTGCGAGAACGCCTCCAGCACCTTGGGGCCGCCGGGATGCGCGGCCCACGCGCCGACATCGGCCACCTCCAGGCCGTGGGCGGCGAGGATGCCGCGGGCGTCCCCCGCGAAGTTGCGCTCGATCACCTCGGGCACGCCGGCGCTCAGCACGATGCGGAAACCGGTGCCGCCGATGTCCCAGCCGATCACGTCGGCGGTGTCCGGGTAGATGTGGCTGCGGGTGTCGACGACCTCGGGGCCTGCGAGGCCCAGCTGCTCGGCGCGGCGCTCGCCGACCATCACGACGGCGGCCGCTCCGTCGCCGAACAGGCCGCTGGCGACGATGTTGGCCATCGAGTCGTCGCTGGCCTGGACGGTGAGCGAGCACAGCTCCACCGACAGCAGCACCGCGACCTCGTCGGGGTGCCCCGCCAGGTAGTCGTTGACGCGGGCGATGCCCGCGGCTCCGGCGACACAGCCCAGGCCGAAGCTCGGGAGGCGCTTCACGTCGGACCGCAGGCCCAGGCGCGAGACGAGCTGCGCGTCGATGGAGGGCGCGGCTATGCCCGTCACGGAGGTGAAGAGCAGGAAGTCGACGTCGGCCGGCGCGAGCCCGGCGGAGTCGAGCGCGGCGGTGAGCGCGCGCTCGGCGAGCGAGGTCCCCTCCGCGATGAAGTAGTCGTTCGACTCCTGGAACGACGCCAGCGAGCTGTACCGCTCCAGCGGCATCACCAAGCTGCGGGTCTGCACCCCCGAGGAGGCGTGGATCCGACGCATCACCTGCTGCCGCGCCGGGTCGGACGTGATCATCGCGAGCAGCGCAGCGGTGATCTCCCCTTGGCTGTAGCTCCGGGCGGGGAGCACCGGGGCCACCGACACGATTCGGCTCACATGCGAAACGTACCACCGGGCCCCGCCCCCGGCACCGGCGGTCGGCGGATACCCAGCGGGCGGCCGTGCAGCCCCCTGAGGAGCCGCCCGACCGCCCGAGAGGGAAGGGCTCAGCGCGCCCGGTGGATGCGCTCCTGCTGCGCCTCCGAGACCACGCCGACCAGCGGGTCGTGGAGGGCGGATCCGGGCTCGACGCCCATCACCTCTTCGACGATCGCCGCCGGGTCCGCCTCGTCGAGGAGGCGCTGCAGCTCGACGCTCTGCGTGTCCTCCGCGACGTCGAACCGCAGGGCCGCGCCGACCGCGGAGAGCAGCGCCGCCGGGATGCCGCCGACGTGCTCCGCAAAGTCGGACGCCGGGCCGATGAAGCGGTCGTTGCGGCCGAGCTTGCGGATCGGCTCGCGGCCGACGCGCGCCACCTCGTCCACCAGGTACGGGTTCGCGAACCGTCCGAGGATCTTCTCGCGGTACGCCGCGAGGTCCGCCTCGGCCAGGCCGTGCTTCGCCGACAGGGCCGCCGACGTCTCCCGCAGCGCGGCCTCGGCGGCCGTGCGGACCGCCGGGATGGCGATCGCCTCGCTGATCGTCGTCGCCCCTTCGAGGAACCCGGTGTAGGCGACCGTCGCGTGGCCGGTGTTCACCGTGAACAGCTTGCGCTCGATGTAGGGGCCCAGCGAGTCGACGAAGTGCGCGCCGGGGATGCGCGGCTCGTGCCCGCCGAACGGCGTGCGGTCGACCACCCACTCGTAGAACGTCTCCACCGTGACGTCGACGCCCGCATCGGCCGCCTGCGCCGGGACGATCCGGTCGACGGCGGTGTTGGCGAAGACGGCGCGTGCCGCCAGCTCCTCGCGGGTGTCGTCGTCGGGGAGGCCGTCCATCAGCTCGGCGGCGAGCAGGTCGGTCGCGCCGATCGCGTTCTCGCACGCCATCACGGCGAGCCGGGCCGCGTCGTCGGCACGCGCCGCCAGCCCGCGGGCGATCACGGGGGCGACGAAGCGCAGGATGCGCGGGCCGACCGCCGTCGTCACGACATCCGCCGTGGCGATCTCGGCGACCAGGGCGTCCTCGTCCGTCGCGCTGTTGACCGCTCGGAACCCGGTCACCGTCTTCGTCTCCGACTCCTCGCCGACCAGGTGCACGTCGTACGAGTCCGCGGCCGCCAGAGCGTCGATCAGCTCGGCGTTGACGTCCGCGAACACCACCTCGTACCCGGCTTCGTGGAGCAGGAGCCCCACGAAGCCGCGCCCGATGTTGCCCGCGCCGAAGTGGACGGCCTTCACGATGCGCTCCTCACTCGTTGACGTCGCCGAGCAGGGCGAACAGCGCGTCCGCGTCCGGGGCGTCGATCAGCTTCTGCACGTCGTCCTCCTCCGAGAAGAGGATCGCGATCTTCGACAGGATCTCGAGGTGCTCGTTGTTCTGCCCGGCGATGCCGACCACGAACCGCACCTCCTCGCCGCCCCAGTCGAGCGGCGAGGAGTAGCGGATGAAGGAGAGCGCCGACCGCTTGATCTCGTCCTTGGACTCGTTGGTGCCGTGCGGGATGGCGAGGCCGTTCCCCATGAAGGTGGAGACGGTGTCCTCACGGTCCTGCATCGAGTCGACGTAACCCGGTTCGACGGCGCCGGCTGCGACGAGCAGTCCACCCGCCTCCCGGATCGCGTCCTCCCGCGTGGTCGCGGTGCCCGCGGCCACGACGTTCGCCCGGTCGAGAATGGTGTCGGTCATTTGGTGGCGTCCTCCGGGGTCTTCTGCTGGCTGGCGACGAGGTCGACGACCTCGTCGTACTTGGGGCTGTTCATGAAGTTGTCGACGGACACGTGCACCGAGTTCGGCGACTGGCCCTTCGCGCGGTCGGTCAGCTCGCGCTGCGTGATGACCAGGTCGGCCGTCCCGTCGAGATTGCTGATCGCCTGGTTGGTGACCGTCACGCCCTCGATGCCCGCCTTCTTGATCTTGTTCCGCAGCACGGATGCGCCCATCGCGCTCGAGCCCATCCCAGCGTCGCACGCGAACACGATGTTCTGCACCAGTCGCTTGGTGGCGTCGCCCTGGGCGTCTCCGGTGTCGTGCTCGCCCTCCTGGACCAGGCCCTCGAGCACCGAGGACTGCTTGCCCTTGTTCGCCTCGGTCTGTGCGACCGCGGCGGACAGGTCGCCGGCGTTGCCCGCTGCGAGGTCGCGCTTGCGGCTGGCCCGCAGGATGATCGACGCGACGATGAAGGAGACGGCCGCCGCGAGCACCACGGAGAGCGTCACACCCACGAAGCTGTCGGCGGGGGTCTGCAGCAGCACGGCGATGATCGAACCCGGGGAGGCCGGGGCGCGGAGGCCCGAGCCGAAGGTCACGTTCACGGCGATGCCGGTCATGCCGCCGAGGATGGCCGCGATGATGATCATCGGCTTCATCAGCACGTACGGGAAGTAGATCTCGTGGATGCCGCCGACGAACTGGATGAGTGCGGCGCCCGGCGCGCTGGCGCGGGCGATGCCGAGACCGAAGATCGAGTAGGCGATCAGGATGCCGAAGCCAGGACCGGGGTTGGCCTCCAGCAGGAACAGGATCGACTTGCCCGTCTGCTGCGCCTGCTCGACACCGAGCGGGGTCAGCACGCCGTGGTTGATGGCGTTGTTCAGGAACAGCACCTTGCCCGGCTCGATGAGGATGCTCGCGAACGGCAGCAGGTGCGCCGAGACGAGCCAGTTGACCGCTCCGCCGAGCACCGAGCTCAGCCATTCCACGAGCGGTGCGATGCCGAAGAACGCGCCGATGGAGAGCAGCATGCCCACGATACCTGCGGAGAAGTTGTTGACCAGCATCTCGAAGCCGGCCTTGATCTTGCCCTCCCACAGCATGTCGATGCGCTTCATGATCCAGGCGCCCAGCGGGCCGAGGATCATGGCGCCGATGAACATCGGGATGGTCGAGCCGACGATCACGCCCATGGTGGCGATGCTGCCGACCACGCCGCCGCGGACGCCGTAGACCATGCGGCCGCCGGTGTTCGCGATGAGCAAGGGCAGCAGGTAGGTGATCATCGGGCTGACGAGTCCGACGTACTGCTGGAAGGTGTGACCGCTCGGGTCCTGCGCGAGCACGGTCGCCGCGCCCTGCCAGCCGACCTTCGCCGAGTCGCCGAAGCCGCCGAGGATGGGGCTGATCGCCCAGCCGGTGTTCTGCAGCCAGCCGGTCGCGATGAAGAGAGCGGTGATGAACCCCCAGGCGATGAACGCCGGGATGTTCGGCATCACCATGTTGGAGAGGAAGGTGCCGAACCGCTGCACGTGGACGCGCGCGCTGCTGGGCTTCTTCGGGGTCGACGCCGTCGTCGACGTCTGTGTCGCCGATGTCATTCTGGTGCCTCGTTTCTGTCCTGGGACGTGAATCGGTCGGCGGCCGCTCGGACCGCCTCCCGGGCTTCGGCCGCGCTGTCGGCGGCCAGGGCGGTCTCGGCCAGGGAGCGGGCCTGGCCGAGGGTGTAGCGCTTCAGGGAGAGCCGCACGTCGGCGAGCGCCGCCGGCGACATGGAGAGGGTGGTGGCGCCGAGGCCCACCAGCACGACGGCGAGCAGGGGGTCCGCCGCCGCCTCGCCGCAGATGCCCACCGGCTTGGCGGTCGCCGCGCCGGCCGCGCCGACCTCGCCGATGAGGCGGAGGACGGCGGGATGCCACGGGTCCTGGAAGCCGGCGACCGAGCCGAGCAGGCGGTCGGCCGCGAGGGTGTACTGCGTGAGGTCGTTGGTGCCGATCGACGCGAAGTCGGTCAGCGGGAGGATGCGGTCGGCGAGCAGCGCGGCCGACGGCACCTCGACCATCACGCCGACGGTCTTCAGCCCGTACTCGCGGCCGAGCTCGGTGAAGTAGCGCGCCTCCTCGACGGTCGACACCATGGGCGCCATGACCCACAGGTCGGCATCCGTCTGGGCGTCGGCCTCGGCGAGCGCGGTGAGCTGCTCGCGGAGGATGTCTTCGTTGGCGCGCAGCGAGCGCAGCCCGCGGAGCCCGAGCGCCGGGTTGTCCTCGTGCGCGTCGTTGAGGAACTCCAGGGGCTTGTCCGCACCGGCGTCCAGCACGCGGACGACGACCTTCCGTCCGCCGCCGAACGCGCGCAGCAGGGCGAGGTACTGCTCCCGCTGCTGCTCGACGGTGGGCGCCATCCGCTGGTCGAGGAAGAGGAACTCCGTGCGGAACAGCCCGACGCCTTCGGCGCCCGCAGCGAGGGCCCCCTCCGCACCCTCGGCCGAGCCGAGGTTCGCGAGCAGCGGGATCGCTGTGCCGTCGGCCAGGGCGCCCGGCTCCACACCGCCGGCGAGCGCGGCGGCGCGCTCGTCGATGCGGCGCTGCGCGTCGGCGCGCTGCTCCTCCGTGGGCGAGACGGTGACGGTGCCGGAGGCCGCATCCACGATCACCTCGTCGCCGTCGGTGAGCCGGTCGGCGCCGTCGGCCCCGACGATCGCGACGATCGACTTCTCGCGCGCCAGGATGGCCGTGTGCGAGGTCGGGCCGCCCTCCTTCGTCACCAGCCCGAGCACTTTCGTCAGGTCGAGCAGGGCGGTGTCGGCGGGCGCGAGGTCGTGGGCGACCAAGACGTACGGGGTGTCCGAGTCCGGAACGCCGGGGGCCGGCTTGCCCTCCAGGGCGGCGACGACGCGCTGCGAGACATCGTCCAGGTCGCCGGCGCGCTCGCCCATGTAGCCGCCGAGATCCTTGAGCATGTCGCGGAACACCGCGAATCCTTCGAAGACGGCCCGCTCGGCGGTGCGGCCGCTGTCGATCCGCGACGTCACGTCGTCGGCGAGGGTGGAGTCCTCGGCCATCATCGACTGCGCCTCGAGCACATCGGCGGCGGTGCCCTCGACGGTGGATGCGCGGCGGCGCAGGTCCGCAGCGACCGCGGCCACCGCCTCCTGCACGCGCGCCTTCTCCTCGTCGGGGGTGCGGGTGCTGGGCTGGTCGGAAGGCTCGGGGAGGGGAGGGGACATCCGCAGCACCCGGCCGATGGCGACGCCCTGCCCGATGCCGGCGCCGCTGAGCAGCGTGGCGGGCTCGTCGGCCGCAGTTTCGTTCGCGTGGGTGTCCATGATCAGGCGTCGTGGTCCGTGGCGAGGATCTCGGCCAGGTCGTCGAGCACGGCCTCGCCGTCGGCGGCGTCCGTGGTGAGCACGATCTTGTCGCCGTGGTCGATGCCCAGCGAGATCACGCCGAGGATGCTGCCCGCGTCGACGGTCTTGCCGCCCTCTTTGGTCAGCTTCACCTTCGCGCCCGAGCCGTTGACCGCCTCGACGAAGAGCTTCGCCGGGCGGGCGTGCAGCCCGTGCGTCGATCCGACGGTGATGATCCGTTCAGCCATGGTTCTGATCTCCTTCGCTCGGGGTCGGCCGGAGGCGGCCGCCGTCTCTCATAGTGTCGCCGCCTGGGCGCTGAGGGCCAGGTCCAGCGCGCTGTCGCCGTCGAGGGCGGCCGGGGAGACGGGAGGGAGCACCGCGACGGCGGTGCCCGTGGCGGCGGCGCGCTCGCGGAGGGCCGGCACGGCGTACTCGAGGTGCGCGCCGACGAGGACGACATCCACACCGGCGAGGGACTCCAGCTGGCTGG
The DNA here is from genome assembly GCF_056754895.1 of Leifsonia sp. KNZ13-11D. Classification (NCBI taxonomy): domain Bacteria; kingdom Bacillati; phylum Actinomycetota; class Actinomycetes; order Micrococcales; family Microbacteriaceae; genus Leifsonia; species Leifsonia sp. KNZ13-11D. Next base: position 3,743,256 of record NZ_JBPGWU010000001.1, on the reverse strand, counting down.
CGCTCCCCGGCTCGACTTCCACGTCGGCTCCGCGGCTGCGTGCCGCGCTGCGCAGCTTCACCGCGACGAAGGTGCTGGACGCACCGGCGCCGCAGACGACCACGATCCTCATCGATCTTGCCTTTCCGGGTGACGCAGGGCCGCATCCTTCGATGCGGTGAGGTGCTGGGTGGAGCTCATGGGACGACAGTCATGGTCCCTCCGTGCGCGATGCGCTTCCAGCAGCGTTTCTTCCGGGGGTGCGGAAACATCGCCGGAACTCCCGGCCGCGGGCGCGCGGGGTGGTTGACTCGTGATGGGAAGGTGATCGCGGTGGCGCTCTCGGCGAAGCAGACGAGGATGCTCGACATCCTCGCTCGTCGTGCTGCCTGGGTGACGGCCGGCGAGCTCGCCCACGACATCGGGGTGACGACCCGCAGCATCCGCTCGTACGCGGCCGCGCTCGGGGACGTCGTCGAGTCCGGCCCCAGCGGATACCGGGTCAAGCCCGACGCGTACGCCGCGTACCTGGCGGGCGACGGCAGCTCCGACACCGGCACGGCCGGGTCGCCGCAGGAGCGGCTGGTGTTCCTGGCGCGGAGGCTGCTCGACGAGCCGGGCGGCATCGACGTCTATGAGACCGCCGAGAGCCTGTTCGTCTCCGATTCCACCATCGAGTCCGACCTGACCCGGATGCGCGGGCTGCTCTCCGGCACCGAGCTCACCCTGGAGAGGCACGGCGCGGCCGTGCAGCTGCTCGGGCCGGAGATCGCACGGCGGAAGCTGCTCAGCCGCCTGTTCCGCGACGAGATGCGGCAGAGCGTGATCGACGTCGCGCGCATCCAGGAGGCGTTCGGCGCGGAGGGGCTGGCCGAGTTCAAGTCGGACCTCGTCGCGATGCTGGATGCGCGCGGGTTCTTCGTCAACGAGTACGGGATCAACGACGTGCTGCTGCACATGGCCGTGGCGCTCGACCGGGTCGCGAAGGACCGCGTGCTGCCGACGGTGGAGGAGCCGGAGACGAGTGAGACCATCCGCTCGCTCGCCCACGACCTCGGCGAGCTCATCGAGCGCCGGTTCGGCACGGCACTCGACACGACCGAGCTGCGCTACCTCGCCATCCTGATGCGCACCCGGGTGATCGCGCCCGGCGCCGGCCGCGACCCGGTCGAGGAGTTCGTCAGCCCGGCCGACCTCGACGTCGTCCGCGGGATCATCGACCGCGCCTCCACCGAGTACCTCGTCGACCTGCACGACGACGACTTCATCGTCCGCCTGACCCTCCACGTGCAGAACCTCGTCGCCCGGGCGCACGAGAACACGTACTCGCGCAATCCGCTGACCCGGTCGATCAAGAGCTCGTACCCGATGATCTACGAGCTCGCGGTCTACATCGCCAGCCGCCTTCAGGCCGCGGAGGGGATCGCGGTCAACGACGACGAGATCGCCTACATCGCGATGCACGTCGGCGCCTACTTGGAGCAGCAGTCGCGGCGGCGGGACGCGGTCACCTGCGCGGTCGTGTGCCCCAACTACTACGACATGCACATCCTGCTCCGCGACCGGCTCGAGAGCACCCTCGGCGACGAACTCGACATCACCAGCGTCATCACCTCGACGGACGTGGACTGGGAGGAGCTCGACGCCGACCTGGTGCTGACCACGATCGACCCGCGGGGGAGGCGCGAGAACACGGTGATCGTGCAGCCGTTCCTCACCGAGACGGACGTGGAGCACATCCGCCAGGCCGCGTCGCGCATCCGCAGGCAGCGCCACCGGGCGCGCATCAAGAGCGAGCTGCTCGAATACTTCGACGAGAGCCTGTTCCTCCGCAACTTCTACGCCCGCGACCCGATCACCATGATCCGTGCGCTCGGCGACCGGATGATCGCCGCCGGGGCGATCGACCAGGAGTACGTCGACCAGACCATCGAGCGCGAGCAGATGTCGTCAACGGCGTTCACCGACTCGCTGGCCGTGCCGCACGCGATGACGATGAGCGCCAGACGCACGGCCATCGCGATCGTCATCAACGACACCGCCATCGACTGGGGGGATGCGCGCGTCAACGTCATCGCGTTCATCGCGTTCTCCGCCGGCGGGCGGGCGTCGTTCCAGACGGTCTTCGACCAGTTCGTCGAGGTCTTCTCCGACCGGGAGGCCGTGCTCGGCCTCATCCGCCGCGCCGACACGTTCACGGCCTTCATCGACGAGCTCGTCCGCATCATCGACGCCTGACGATCGCTCCCGCAAAACCGGACCGCCCACCGTCGCGTGGACGGTGGGCGGCTGGTGCGCTAGGCGGCGCGGGTCACTGGTTGGCGGTGACGGCGTACGTGACGGAGACGCCGGGGGTCTTCACCGCGACGGTGTACGCGTCGCTGGTGTAGACGGCGGCGCTGTCCGTGGCGCCCGGCTGCTCGGTGTAGCCCTTGTCCTTCAGCGCCGACTGGGCGTCGGCGAAGGCGTTCTTGCCGGACGGCTGGACGGTCACCGACCAGCCGTTGTCCTTGTCACCGCGGGCGACGACCACGGTGCCGTCCACGAGGGGCACGTCGTCCTTCGGGAAGTCGGACGGGAGCTGCTCGGAGGCCGCGCCGGAGTCCGAGGACCCGGAGGTCGCCGGCGCCGACGAGGACGAGCCCCCGGTCTGCGGGGTGACGTAGTTGCTGTTCCCGGCGCTGGAGCACGCTGCCAGGGAACCGATGGTCAGGGCCGCGACGATGACGGCCGGAACGAACGGATTACGTGTGCGCATGATGATTCCTAGTGCTGTATAGAGGTGCGGTTTCGCAACACATCAGCCTACCCGGGCGGCCCCGGTGCGGCCTAGTCCTGTCCGCTGCGGCGCGGGACGGTCGCGCCTCAGCCGAGGAGGAGCGACCGGAGCTGGTCGGCCGAGTGCACGACGGCGATCGCGCCGGCGGCCTCGGCGGGGGAGCCGTAGCCCCACTCCACGAGGATCGTGGGCAGACCGTGTGCGGCGGCGCCCTCGACGTCGTACTGGCGGTCGCCGACCATCACGGTGTGATCGAGGTCGACGCCGCGCTCCTCGAGCCGGCGCAGCGCCTCGGCCACCACATCGGCTTTCGCGCTGCGGCTCTCGTCCTCGGTCGCGCCGGTGATCACCTCGAAGTACTGGGCGAGGCCGAAGTGCTCCAGGATGCGGGTGGCCTGGAGCTCGGGCTTGCTCGTCGCGAGAGCGAGCGGGATGCCGGCGGCGTGAAGGCGCTCCAGCAGTCCGCGGATGCCGGGGAACACGGCCGAGTCGAAGGCGCCGTGCTGGGCGTAGTCGGCGCGGTAGACGGCGAGAGCGTCGCGGGCGGCGGGCTCCGTCATCCCGCCGAACTCCTGCAGGGAGTCGAGCAGCGGCGGGCCGACGTACTCGAGCAGCTGGGCGGGGGAGGGCACCGGCTGGCCGAGCGTCGCGAACATGCGCGCGAGCGAGGAGGTGATGCCGGGGGCGGAGTCGGTGAGGGTTCCGTCGAGGTCGAACAGGATGCAGGTCCACGTCCGGGTGACGGTGGTGGTCGGGTTGGTCATAGCGGTCCTATGGTATGTGACGTTTCTGAGCGCCGGTTCAGTGCTCGCCGAGGGCGGACTCGATGTGCGAACGCGCGACGACCATGGTGTGCTCCGCGCCGGGGTCGAACTGCACCGCGACGAAGTCGGCGGTCCGGACGAAGCCCAGCGCCTCGACGGCCGGCACGATCACGGCCTGGACCGGGGCGCCCTCGCCCTCGGCGGTCTGCGCGACGGCGGCGCGGAGCGCGCCCGTCGACGTGAACAGCGGCAGCACGGGCTCGCCCGTGGTGGAGCTGATGGTGCGCAGACGGGTGTCCTCCGGCGTCGAGCCCGTCACGTCGACGACGAGTCCGCCTTTCGTGGCTGCGGCGAGCAGCGCATCCAGGTTCTCCAGCGTCGGCTCCGCGGCGATGGCCGCGAGCGCCTTCCGGACGGGCGCGTTCTCGTAGGTCTGCGGGAACCGGGGTCGGGGCTTGGCCATCAGAACAACCTGCTGTCGCTGTCGTCGAGGCCGCGCATAGCGTCGTAGTCGAGCACCAGGCAGCGGATGCCGCGGTCCTCGGCGAGCGTGCGGGCCTGTGGCTTGATCTCCTGCGCGGCGAAGACGCCGGTCACCGGCGCCAGGTGGGGGTCGCGGTTCATCAGCTCGAGGTAACGGGTGAGCTGCTCCACGCCGTCGATGTCGCCACGCCGCTTCAGCTCGACGGCGACCGCCGCGCCCGCCGCATCCCGGGCCAGGATGTCGACCGGTCCGATCGCGGTCATGTACTCCCGCCGCACCAGCACGTGCCCGTCGCCGAGCAGGTGGATCTGCTCCGCCAGGAGCTTCTGCAGGTGCGCCTCGACGCCGTCCTTCTGCAGGCCCGGGTCGATGCCCAGGTCGTGCGCGGTGTCGCTGAGGATCTCGTGGATGGACACAACGAGCATGTCCGCCGTCTTCGCCTGGGTGACCCGCCACACCTCGCGGATGCCTGCCGCGGCCTGGAGCTCGTCCGGCTCGTCGACGGTGAGGGTGCAGGGCGGGCTCATCCAGTTGAGCGGCTTGTACGACCCGCCGTCGGAGTGGACCAGGAGGCTGCCGTCGGCCTTCAGCATCAGCAGCCGCGTGGCCAGCGGCAGGTGCGCGCTGAGCCGCCCGGCATAGTCGACGGAGCAGGTGGCAATGACGAGACGCACCGGAACATCCTACGTGCAGGGCGCCGGGGCGCACCCGGGCGCGGTGGTTGGATGGGCGCATGGCCCGCGAACTCCTCATCGGCACGTACACCGAGACCCTTCCGCACGTCGACGGCCACGCGGAGGGCGTGATGTCGGCGCGCTTCGACGGGACCTGCGTGGCCGACGTCACGGTTGCGGCCCGAGTCCCCAATCCCTCCTGGGTCTCGATCGCGCCCGGCGGCGCCACCGTCTACGCGGTGAGCGAGACCGAGCCGGATGGACGTGTGGTCGCCTTCGCGCGCGCCGCCGACGGCGCACTGACCGAGCTCGGCTCCGTCTCGAGCGGCGGGGCGTCGCCGGCGCACCTGGTCGTGCACCCGGACCGCCCGCTGCTCGTGACGGGAACCTACGGCAGCGGCACGGTGTCGGTGTACGCCCTGGGCCTGGACGGCGCGCTCGCGGAGCGGACCGCGTTCGTCCAGCACGAGGGCCGGGGGCCGGACCTGGACCGCCAGGAGGGCCCGCACGTGCACCAGCTGAGCATCGACCCCGTGACGGGAGACGTCGTCGTGGTCGACCTCGGGCTGGGGGAGGTGCGCTGGTACCGGCTGTCGGACGCCGGGGAGCTGACGCTGCGCCCGGAGGCGACGGTCGTCCTCGGCTCGGCGGGCCCCCGGCACCTGGCGTTCCATCCCGACGGCGCGCACGCGCTTCTCGTGAACGAGCTCGACTCCAGCATCGACGTGCTCCGCCGGGAGGGCGACCAATTCGTGCGCGTGCAGAGCACGACGACGCGAGCGGACGGAGCCACCGGTGATAACGGGCCGGCGGCGGTGTGCGTCACGGCGTCCGGGACGACGGTGCTGGCGAGCAACCGCGGGGACGACACGATCGCGGTGTTCGCCTTCGACCCGGATGTATCCCGGCTCACCCTCGTCGCCTCGGTGCCGGTCGGGGGCCGGTCGCCGCGCGACCTCGTCATCGCGCCCGAGGGCGACCGGGTGCTGGCGGCCTGCCAGGACAGCGACGACGTGACGGTGTTCGCCTTCGACGAGGCGGCGCGGGCGCTCACGCCGCTGGGTGCATCCCCGGTGCCGACGCCGGTGCGGCTCGCGTTCGTGTGAGGACCGGGCGCGCCGCGCGCCCGCCCACGCCCGCCTGCGCCGCCCCGCGTCTCGCGATCGAGTCGTGAGTGGATGCGCGAATCTTGCGCGAGCGGTGAGAACATGTCGCCACTCGCGTAGCGCCGCGCCGCGCCGCTACGCGGAGCGGGTCAGGCGGGCTCGGCGGCCTGCTGCCGGCGGTCGGCGGGCGGCGCCGAGACCGGGCGCACGGCCGGTGCCGCGAGGAACGCCGCGACCAGGAGCGCCAGCACCAGGAACAGGGCGTTGAGCAGCCCGAAGTGCTGCCCGAGGAAGCCGATCAGCGGGGGACCGACGAGGAACGCGCAGTAGCCGATGATCGCCACGGCCGACACGCGGGCGGCCGGGTTCGCCGCGCCGTCCGCGGCGGCCGACATGCCGAGCGGGAAGCCGAGCGACACGCCGAAGCCCCACAGCACCGTGCCGATGACGACCAGCCACATCGGTCCGCCGACGATGAACAGCACGAGCCCGATCGCGCCCATCCCCGCCGTGATGCGGATGGCGGCGACGCGTCCGATGCGGTCCACGATCGGTCCGCCGACCACCCGGCCGACCGTCATCGCGGCGACGAAGAAGCCGAAGACGACCGCGCCGACCGAGTTCGTCTGGCCGTGTCCGTCGACGACGGCCAGCGAGATCCAGTCGTTCGCCGACCCCTCGCCGAACGCCATTCCGAGCATGACCACGCCGATCAGGATGAGGCGCCAGTCGGCCCACACGGCGAGCGAGGTGCGGAAGCGCTCGCCGAAGGGGATGCGCTCGGTCTGCTCCGCATCGTCCCCGAGCTCGGCCTCGCGCGGGATGAAGCGGATCGCCACGACCGCCACCGCCACGATGACCACCGCGACGCCCAGCAGGTGCCAGGCGACCGGCACCAGCAGCCAGGCGGCCAGCGCGCCGATGCCGGCGCCGAAGACCGTCCCGAGGCTGAAGCAGGCGTGCATGAGGGGCAGCAGGGTCTTGCCGATCTCGCGCTCGACGGCCGTCGCCTCGACGTTCATCATCACGTCGACCATGCCGTTGCCGAAGCCGAGCAGGATGAGACCGATCGCCACCTGCGGGACGCTGTGGAACGTGGTCGACCCGAAACCGATGCCCAAGGTCCCGATCGCCACGATGATGAGGCCGCCGACCATCCCCTTGTGGGGCCCGAAGCGGACCAGGAGGGGCGAAGACACCGAGAGTCCGGCGATCGCGCCGACCGACATCCCGAGGATGAGGAGACCGACCGCGGAGGGGTCCTTGCCCAGTCCGAGATCGTCGCGGACGCCCGGGATCCGGGCAACCCAGGTGGCCATCGCCAGCCCGCTGAGGATGAAGATCACGAACACGGCGTTGCGCCACGCGGTCAGCTCACGGCGGGTGCGCGTCGGGGCGGAGGTCGGCTGTGACATCGTGCGGTTCCTGAGTGTCTGGCGGCTCGAATCGTTTCGATCGAAACGATTCGACTAAGCTATCACACGTGAACGAACCCAGCACAGCCCCGGCGACCGCGCGGCCCACCCTGGCCGCCGTCGCCCGCCTGGCCGGCGTGTCCAACTCGACCGCGTCTCTCGCGTTCTCCGGCACCGGCCCGGTGTCCGAGGCGACGCGGGAGCGCGTGCTGGAGGCGGCGAAGCAGCTCAACTACGCCGGGCCGGACCCGCGCGCGCGTTCGTTGCGGCGCGGACGCTCGGGAATCGTCGGCGTGGTCATGGAGGAGCGGGTGCGGGATGCGTTCCGCGACCCGATCAAGATCGCCCTTCTCGACGGCATCACCGAGGAGATCGGCGCCATCGACGCGGGCCTGCTCATCCTCACCGACGCAGGGGAGACGGCCCAGCGCATCGAGGACGCCCCGATGGATGCGGTGGTCCTCATCGGCTGCAGCCCCCGGCTGGACGAGTCGGTCGCCATGCTGCGCCGACGCGGCATCCCGCTGGTCGCCATCGAAGGCGACCCGGCCGACGGCGTGCCCACGATCGGGCAGGACAACCGGGAGGCGACGCGTGTCGCAGCCCAGCACCTTCACGACCTGGGCCACCGCGACGTGGCCGTCGTCACCCTCTCGCTGACCCGCGATCGTGCGCGCGGCGCACTGACACCCGACCGCGTCGCGGCGGCGAGCTCGACGACCGCGATCGATCGTCTGGCCGGAGCCCGCGACGTCTTCCCGGACGCCGGCGGATGGGTGACCCGCGGCTCGTTCGTGGAGGAGGGCCGCCTGGCCGGCCGCGCCCTGCTCGGGGACGCCTCCGCCCGGCCCACCGCGATCATCGCGCAGAGCGACCTGCTCGCCGCCGGGGTGATCCGCGCGGCGGAGGAGCTGGGACTCGAGGTCCCCGGCGAGGTGAGCGTCGTCGGCTTCGACGGTGTCCGCGTCGACGGCCTCTGGCCCTACGACCTCACCACCCTCGTCCAGCCCGCCGTCGACAAGGGCCGCGCCGCGGGCCGCGCGGTCGTCGAAATGCTCGAGGGCGGCGTGCCGCGCCCCTCCACCTTCACCAGCGTCTTCCACCGCGGCAACACGACCGCTGCACCCCGCCCGGGCGCGTAGCGCCGCCGCAGTTGCACCCCGCCCGGGCGCTAGCGCCGCCGCAGCGGCGCGCCGCCGCGCCGCATCGCCCCCATCCCTGCGTCGGAGATCCGGCGTCGTCCGTCGGAGATTCGCGCCGATCCGCCCCGCATCTCTATCCGCAGAGCGTTGTGTCGGAGATTCGGGGCCCATTCTCCGACGATCGTGCTTTTACTGCGGCTGACGCTTCTGCCGCCGCGGCTGCCGCCGCCCGCGTTGGCGCCGCCCGCGTTGGCGCGTTGTGTCGGAGATCCGGCGTCGTCCGTCGGAGATTCGCGCCGATCCGGCCCGCATCTCCATGCGCAGAGCGTTGTGTCGGAGATTCGGGGCCCTTTCTCCGACGATCGTGCTGTTGCTGCGGCTGACGCTTCTGCCGCCGCGGCTGCCGCCGCCCGCGTTGGCGCGGCCCGCGTTGGCGCGTTGTGTCGGAGATCCGGCGTCGTCCGTCGGAGATTCGCGCCGATCCGCCCCGCATCTCCATCCGCAGAGCGTTGTGTCGGAGATTCGGGGCCCATTCTCCGACGATCGTGCTGTTGCTGCGGCTGACGCTTCTGCCGCCGCGGCTGCCGCCGCCCGCGTTGGCGCCGCCCGCGTTGGCGCGTTGTGTCGGAGATCCGGCGTCGTCCGTCGGAGATTCGCGCCGATCCGGCCCGCATCTCCATCCGCAGAGCGTTGTGTCGGAGATTCGGGGCCCATTCTCCGACGATCGTGCTGCTGCCGCCGCCGCGCCGCCACCTCCCGCTCCCACCGCCCCCAGCGGCCCAGCGCCCGCGGTCGTAGGGTGGCCGTATGGATCTCGAAGCCCTGTACCGCGACCTGCACGCCCACCCGGAGCTCGCGTTCACCGAGCACCGCACCGCCGGCATCGTGGCCGAGCGCCTCACCGAGCTCGGCCTCGAGGTGCACGCCGGCATAGCGACGACCGGCGTCGTCGGCGTGCTGCGCAACGGCGAAGGCCCGACGGTGCTGCTGCGAGCCGACATGGATGCGCTACCGGTCCGGGAGCAGACCGGGCTCGCCTGGGCGTCCACGCAGACGGTCACCGACGAGGCGGGCAACGCGGTTCCGCTGATGCACGCGTGCGGCCACGACATCCACATCACCTGCCTCCTCGGCGCCGTGGAGGCGCTGGACGCCTCGCGGGCGGAGTGGTCCGGCACCCTGGTCGCGCTGTTCCAGCCGGCCGAGGAGCATGGCGGCGGCGCGCAGGTGATGGTCGACGACGGACTGTTCGAGAAGGTCCCCGTCCCGGATGTCGTGCTCGGCCAGCACGTCCTGCCTTACCCGGCGGGCATGGTCGGCGCGCACCCCGGCGCTGCGATGGCGGCGGTCGACACGATGGAGGTCACCCTCCACGGTCGCGGCGGCCACGGCTCGCGTCCCGAGACCACGATCGACCCGGTCGTGATGGCCGCCGCGACGGTGATGCGGCTGCAGACCGTCGTCTCGCGCGAGATCGCGCCGCAGGACACGGCGGTCGTCACCGTGGGCAGCCTCCACGCCGGGACCAAGAACAACATCATCGCGGCCGAGGCGACGCTCGGGATCAGCGTCCGCAGCTTCAACGAGGAGGTGCGGCAGAAGGTGCTGGACGGAGTCCACCGCGTCATCGCCGCCGAGTCGCAGGCGTCCGGCGCTCCGCGGGAGCCTGGCATCGAGTGGGGCGAGCGCTACCCCGTCACGGTGAACGATCCGGAGTCGACCGGGCGCGTGAACGCGGCGTTCGCGCGGGAGTTCGGCGAGGGCAGCGTCCTCAGCCCCGGCGCGCTGTCGGGCAGCGAGGACGTCGGGAACCTGGCCACCGCGGCGGGCGCACCGCTCGTGTACTGGATGCTCGGCGGCGCCGACCCGGAGACGGTGCTCCGAGCGATGGCGGGCGGGACCGTGGAGACCGACATCCCCACGAACCACTCGCCGTTCTTCGCACCGCTGCCGCAGCCGACCATCGACACCGGCGTCCGCGCTCTGGTGGTCGCCGCGCGGGAGTGGCTGGGCTGACGCTCACCGGCGGCTGCCCGTCGCGCATCCGGGTCGCCGCACCGACCCTCAGACCGTCGCCCCGACGCGCCTCGCAGAGCCGTCGCGACCCTAGACGGTCGCCCCTGCGCGCATCCACGTGCGCCCCCGTGCCCGCACTCCCAGCGTCACCGCGCGGGCGCCGAGGTAGCCGAACGCGAACGCTGCCGTCAGGGCCGCGAGGCCGCTGTCGTCGTGGCCGCCCCACGTCGCGGCCGCCACGGCGAGCGGGACGAACACCGCGACGTTGACGAGTCCGGTCAGCGCCAGGTACTGCGCGTCTCCCGCGCCGATCAGGACGCCGTCGAGCACGAAAACGTACCCGCCGAGCGGGGCGCCGACTCCGACGATCGCGAGCGACAGCGGAAGCAGCGACGCCACGGACGGATCGGAGGTGAAGAGAGCCCCCGCCAGCGGGCTGAGTGCGACCGTGACCAGCCCGAGCACGACGCCCGCGCCGACGCCCCATTGCAGGCAGCGGCGCAGGACGGCGCGGACACTCTCCAGGTCTCCCTCGCCCAGGCCCTTGCCGACCAGCGCCTGCGCGGCGATCGCGAGCGCGTCGAGCGCGAAGGCGAGAGTCGCGAAGACCGTCATCGTGACCTGGAACGCCGCCAGCTCGTCCGGGCCCAGCTGCGTCGCGCAGAAGACGGCCAGCAGCATGGCGGCGCGGAGGCTGGCCGTGCGCAGGAACAGCCACCCGCCCGAACGCGCAGTGCGTCCGAGCCCGGAGTGGTGGGGGAGGAGGGATGCGCCGGCGCGGCGGGCGTGCCGCGCCACGATGACGACGTAGACCGCCACCATTCCCCACTGGGCGGCGACGGTCCCGAGCGCCGAGCCGGCGATCCCGAGACCCGCCACGTAGATGAACAGGTAGTTGAGCAGGATGTTCACGGCGAACCCGGCCACGGCGACAGCGAGGGGCGTGCGGGTGTCCTGAAGTCCGCGCAGCAGTCCGGTCGCGGCGTACACGATCAGCATGGCCGGCAGGCCCAGCATCGACAGCGCGAGGTACTGCGTCGCCTGCCCCGTCACGCTCGGGGATGCCCCGAACAGGCCGACCAGGAACGGCGCGGCCGCGAACCCCGCGGCCGCAAGGACGACGCCGAGCGCCAGCGCGAACCAGCAGCCGTCGACGCCCGCGGCGACGGCGCCGCGCAGATCCCCCGCCCCGATCAGGCGGGCCACCGCGGGGGTGGTGCTGTACGCCAGGAACACCATCAGGCCGACAACCGTCTGCAGCACCGCACTGGCGATCCCGAGCCCCGCCAGCGGGTCGACTCCGAGGTGCCCCACCATCGCCGAGTCGGCGAGCAGGAAGACCGGCTCCGCCACGAGCGCGCCCAGTGCCGGAACGGCGAGCCGCAGGATCTCCCGGTCGACGGGCCGGCGGCGCAGGATGGTGCTCACAACGATCCACGCTAGCCCGCCCCACCGACGCGCGGTCCTCCTCCGCCGATGTCGCCGGTCCACTCAGCCCGCCCCACCGACGCGCGGTCCTCCTCCGGCCGATGTCGGTGGGCGCCCCTACGGTGGACGCATGAGCCACCTGATGCCGGAGCCTCTCGCCACCTGGACCTGGCGCCTGGAGCGCGTGCGCAACGGGCGGACGGTGCTCACGCGCGCGCAGGCGGCCACGGCTCGCGCCGACCTCGCCCACGACCGTGCCGCGCATCCGGACGAGTACGCCGGATACGAGGATGAGTACGCGGCGGCCCTGGATGAGCTCGACGTCCTCTCGCGGCAGGCCAACCGCCACGATGACCTGCTGTCGGTCATGGCGGCGGATCGCCGGCGGGCCGAGCGTGAGGCGGCGGACCGGGGCGCGCCCGTCGAGAGCCGAACGGGCGGACGCTCGCGCAGCTCCCTCGCGAGCGAGCACGACCGGGTCCCGTCCGGTCTGCCGGAGCAGCTGGACCAATGGGTGCACCGGCTGATCCGGTACCGCGCCGGCGTCAAGATCATCACGCCGATCGAGGCCGCGCGAGCGGAGATCCGCCTGCGCAACGAGGCCGACCTGCAGCCGGCCGCCTACCGCTCGGGTGTCGCCGGCGGCTACTACGCGCGGACGATGCGCGAGTTGGGCGAGATCGCGACGGCGGAGCGTCCGGGGCGGCGCGACCGCGGCCTGACGCGCGGTCTCACGACGCTGAGCGCCTGAGCCTCCCGGCGCAGCTCGTCACCGCGTGCCGCCGATCATCGAGGCGCGTCGGCATAGGCCACCGTGGCGGGCTCGTGTCCGCCCGGCCGCTACGATCGTCTCGGACGCGCTGATCCGACCACCGCGTGCCCGGCGCAGCGATGTCGCCGTGAGACGCGTCGGTGGGATATTGGGGGCGCGGTGAGTCCGAACGAAGCGGCCGAACTGCTCGGGATCCCGGCCTCGGCCGGGACGGACGCGGTTCAGCGGGCGTACGAGCAGCGGATTCTCGAGGCGGGCACCGACCTGCAACGCCGCGACGCGGTGACGGCGGCCCGGGATGCGCTGCTCGCCGCAACCGCATGGCAGGCGCCGGCTGCCCAGCCTCCGGCGCCCCAGCCTCCGGCCCCGCAGCCTCCCGCGCCGCAGCCTCCCGCGCCCCAACCGCCCGTCGCTCAGCCCGTCGCCCCACCGCCTCCCGGTTACCCGCCGCAGCAGCCCCCGTACCCCGCCGCCGCGCCCGCCCCGTGGTACCCCGCCCCTCCCGCACGCCGCGGACTCTCGACGGGCGCGATCGTGGGCATCACGCTCGGCAGTGTGGCTGCCGGGCTCGTCATCCTGCTGGTCGCGCTGTTCACCATCGCCGCGATCGCCCGCGACTCCGGCCGCCTGGCGCAGTCGGGCGGTTCGTCGTCCGCCGCGCCATTCGCCGAACCCTCGGACACCCCGCCGGACGGACCGACGGACGGACCGACGGACGCCACCCCCGACGATCCGGCTACCGTCGACGACTACGACGTCGATGGTGTCCACGTGCACTACGTCGACGGCTGGACGTTCGAGCTGACCCCGGGCCAGACCTGTGCGGGCGCCACGATCACTGCGGGGTTCTCGGACACGCCGGACGGCGACGAGGTGGACCAGTGGAGCACGACCGTCGACCTCCAGGAGGGCGTCCCGTACACGTTCACCATCCCGGACTCGGCGTCGGTCCACGACTACGCCGGCATCGACGCGGTCGATTGCGGACAGGCCTGACCCTTCGCCGAAAACATAATTTTCACGAATTACTGAAAACGGCGTAGCATGCCGTCCATGGATGCGGTGATCGACGTCTCGGGACTCGAAAAGCGATTCGGGCGCGTGCGCGCCCTCGACGGCCTCGACCTGGCGGTGTCTCCGGGAGACGTCCACGGCTTCCTCGGGCCGAACGGCGCGGGCAAGTCCACCACGATCCGGGTGCTGCTCGGCCTTGCGCGCGCGGACGGCGGCCGGGCCGCTCTCTTCGGCCGCGACCCGTGGAAGGATGCGGTGGAGCTGCACCGCCGGATCGCCTACGTTCCCGGCGACGTCAGCCTGTGGCCGAACCTGTCCGGCGGCGAGGCTATCGACCTGCTCGGCCGTCTGCGCGGCGGCACGGCGGACCGGGCGGCATACGCGGCACGCAAGAAGCGTCTCGTGGAGGCCTTCCAGCTCGACCCGACCAAGAAGGGCCGCGCGTACTCGAAGGGCAACCGGCAGAAGGTCGCTCTGGTCGCCGCTTTCGCCACCCCCGCCGACCTGTACATCCTGGACGAGCCGACCAGCGGTCTCGACCCCCTGATGGAGGCGGTGTTCGATTCCGAGATCCGCCGGGTGGCCGCCGAGGGGGCCACCGTGCTGCTCTCGAGCCACATCCTGTCGGAGGTGGAGCAGCTCTGCGACCGGGTCAGCATCATCCGGGCGGGGCGCACGGTGGAGACGGGCACCCTGGACGAGCTGCGCCATCTGACCCGCACAGAGATCTCGTTCGAGGCCAGGGCCGTCGCACCGGAGGCTCTGGCGCAGGTGCCCGGCGCCCACGACGCCACCGTCCGAGACGGCCGTGTGCGTTTCACCGCCGACAGCGATGCGCTCGGACCGGTGCTGGCGGCCCTCGCGCGGCTCGACATCCGCGGCCTCACCGTCGCGCCGCCATCGCTCGAGGAGCTCTTCCTCCGCCACTACGGCGACGACTCCGGCGCGGACACCGCAGCGCGGCCCGCCGCCCCGGCCGGAGCGGCACGATGACCACGGTGACGACGCCCGCGGCGCCCGCTGCGACACGCGCGACGGCGCCCCGGTCGAGTGCCCCGGCGACCCTCGCCGCGCTGGTCCGCCAGCGACTCCGTCGCGACCGCTGGCAGCTCGTGATCTGGCTGCTCTCGATCTCTGCCCTCGGAGCGTTCTCCGCCGTCAGCCTGCAGCAGACGTACGGCAGTGCGGCGTCGCGTGTGCAGGTGATCCGGCTGGCGATCGCCGACCCGACCATCCTCGTCCTCCGCGGGCTGCCGCAGGGGTCCACGCTGGCGGCGCTCACGTTCTTCGAGATCTTCACCTTCCTCGCGCTGCTGGCCGGCCTCATGAACACGTTCCTCGCCGTGAGGCACTCCCGCGCCGAGGAGGAGTCGGGCCGCGCCGAGCTGATCGCGTCCAGCCCAGCCGGCCGGCTGCTGCCGACGACCGCGACCGTGATCCACGCGACGCTGGCGAACATCCTGCTCGCCGTGCTCGTCGCTCTGGGGTTCATCTCGACGGGTCTCCCGCTCGCGGGATCGTTCGTGGCGGGGGCGGTCACCGGCGGCGCCGGGCTCGCGTTCTTCGGGGCAGGTCTCCTGCTCGCCCAGGTGTTCAGCACATCCCGCGCCGCCAACGGCTTCTCCGCGGCGGTGGTCCTCCTGGCCTACGTGCTTCGTGGCATCGGGGATGCAATGGGCACGCCGTTCGGCGACGGCACGCACCTGCGCGCGGCGTGGCCCAGCTGGCTGAGCCCGATCGGCTGGGGGGAGCAGTCGGCCGCGTTCACCGCCGACGATCTGCGGCCGCTGCTCCTCCAGATCGCCTTCGCGGCGGTCCTCGTCGCGGGCGTCTTCGGCCTGCAGGCGGTCAGGGACTCGGGGGCCGGCCTCATCGCCGCGCGGCCGGGGCGAGCGCATGCCTCCCCGGCGCTCGGCGGGATGTTCGGACTGGCCTGGCGCCTGCAGTGGCCGACCGTCGTCGGCTGGACGGTCGGCGGCGCGCTCGGCGGACTGCTCGCGGGCGCTCTGGGCAGCGCCATCAACAGCTCGCTCGCACAGAACCCGGACCTCGCGGGCATCCGGGAGGCGATGACCCGGATCGGCGCCGGCGGCTCGGGTCCGCTCACACAGCTCTTCATCTCGGCGATCTTCGCCATCGTCGGAGTGCTCGCGGCGGCGGCCGCCGTGCAGTGCGTCATCCGGCTGCGGCAGGAGGAGGCGTCCGGCACGGCGGAGGTGCTGCTCTCGACCCCGCTGTCGCGCGTGCGCTGGCTGTTCTCGATCGTGGCCGTCGGGCTGGTCGCCGTCGTGCTCGTGCTGCTGGCCGCGGCGATCGCGTCGGGACTGTCCGCCGTGTCCGCGGGCGAGCCGGCCTCCACCATCGGCGACTCGTTCTCGGCGGCCACGGCGCAGCTGCCGGTCGCCCTGGTCTACCTGGGCGTGCTGACGCTGGTGTTCGTCGTCGTGCCGACCTGGACGATCCCCATAGGCTGGGCGGCCCTGGGCCTCGGCGCGTTCGTCGGCATCTTCGGCGGCCTGGTCGGGCTCCCGGAATGGCTTCGGCACGTCTCGCCTTTCGCCGACGCCCCGGTCGTCGTCGGCAACGTGGACTGGACCGGGGGATACTGGATGCTCGGCATCACCGTCGCGGCCCTCGCAGGCTCCGCGGCGCTGATCCGCCGACGGGACTTCGCGATGGGATAGTCACCGCGATCGTGCGATTCGGCCGCTCATCGAGTGAAGCCACTGATCGAGTGAGGCCACGCATCGAGTAAGCCCACTCATCGAGTTAGGACAGACGGGACGGTTCCATGGCCAGAGACGAGGCGGCGCTCGCCGAGGTGATGGAGCATTCCGCGGCCGTGCTGACCGCAGCGGGGATGCCGAGGATGCCCGCGCGGGTGCTGATGGCCCTGACCGTCACCGAGACAGCGGGCCTGACGGCGGCCGAGCTCGCCGAACGGCTCGACGTGAGCCCTGCCGCGATCTCCGGCGCCGTGCGGTATCTGCAGACGATCGGCATCATCCGGCGGCTCTCGCAGACCGGGAGTCGCCGCGACCGCTACGAGATCCCCAGCGACTGGTACGCCCTCATGGTGCGCAACAGCCCGATCTACGGGACCCTCGCCGATCAGGCGGATGCGGGGCTCACCGCCGTGGACGACCCGGACTCGCCCGCGACGGAGCGGCTGCGCGACATGGCCGGGTTCTACCGGTTCGTGCAGGAGAAACTTCCGGAGATGATCGCCGAGTGGGAGCAGGTCCGCGCCGCCCGGAACAGCGGCGGCCGGAACGACCCGCCGCACGCCTGACGCGCCCCGCCCAAAAACGCCGGGTCGAGAGCGGGCGTCAGAACACGTACTCGAGCAGGTCCAGCCCGACCGCGCGCATCCCGTCGATGACCCCCAGACGCTCGGGGAGGCTGGTGTCGTCGAAGTAGGTCGACACCGCGTACGTCACGCCCGCGCGCGGACCGCGGAGCACACCGACCTCGCTGCGCACGCCGTCGTCGGTCCCGGTCTTGTTGACCAGCAGGATGCCGTGCTCGGGATGCCGGTGCGAGTGCGGGTCGAGACCGAAGGAACTCGACACCAGCGAGAAGTCGCTGTTCAGCGACAGCCAGGCGATCACGCGCTGGCTGGTCGCCGGGTTGACGATCTCGCCGCGCGCCAGCGCCGAGAACAGCCACGTCAGCTCGTTGGCGCTGCCGACCGACAGCTGGGGTGCGTCGTCCGGCCCGCGATGGTCGCGCACCAGGTCGAGCAGCGCGGTACGCGTCAGGCCGAGCGACTCGGTGCGTGCACTCACCGCCTCCAGCCCGACCCGGCGGAGCAGGACGTTCGTCGCGAGGTTGTCGCTGGTCGCGCCGACCAGCGCCGCGAGGTCCGCGACCGGCAGCGAGGGGACGTGGAGGTGGTGCCAGATGCCCGAGTCGCCGGCGACGTCGCGCGGGTCGCGGTCGAGGTGGGCGAGCGGGCTCAGTTCGCCCGACTGCAGTCGCGCCGCCACTTCGACGAGCAGCAGCACTTTGCCGATGCTGGCGGTCGGCATGACGATGTGGTCGTCGACGGAGAACAGCACGGCGCCTGTCGCGAGATCGGTCGCCCGCGCCGACACCTGGACCCCGGAGACGGCGAGCCGCCCGAGCGCCTCGAAGCCGCGGCTGAACGTCTCGGTCGATCCCGGCGCCCGGTGCCTGGCACGCCCGGCAGTCGCCTGTCGTGCTCGGCGTGCGGACTCTTGTGCCTGGATCGTCACGGTGTCGCTGGGTCTTTCTTCCGAATCGGTTCTCCCGGAATCGCGGCGCCCCACCCGGCTCCGCCGCCGTTCCGCGAGGGTGTCCGCGGAGACGACAGGGACGATGTTACCCCGTGATCGAGGGCCATGGGCGGCCGGATCCGGGACGGGGGCGAGGCTCACCAGATGGTGACCCGCTCCTCGGGCGCCAGCCAGAGCCGGTCGCCGTCGGTCACGCCGAAGGTGTCGTAGAACGCCTCGATGTTGCGGACGATCTGGTTGCACCGGAACTCGTTGGGCGCGTGCGGGTCGATGGCGAGGAGCCGGATGACCTCCTCGTCGCGTCCCTTCTGCTGCCACGCCTGCGCCCACGACAGGAAGAAGCGCTCCGCACCGCTGAGCCCGTCGATCACCGGCGGCTCCTCACCGCCGAGCGACAGCAGGTAGGCCTTCCAGGCGATGCCGAGACCGCCGAGGTCGCCGATGTTCTCGCCGATGGTCAGCGCGCCGTTGACGTGGTGCTCGGGCACCTGAGCCGGAGCGAGCGCGTTGTACTGCTCGATCAGGCTGGCGGTGCGCTTCTCGAACGCGGCGCGGTCGGCCTCGGTCCACCAGTCTTCGAGGCGGCCGTCGCCGTCGAACTTGGAGCCCTGGTCGTCGAAGCCGTGGCCGATCTCGTGACCGATGACCGCGCCGATGGCGCCGTAGTTGGCGGCGGCGTCGCGGTCGGCGTCGAAGAACGGGAACTGCAGGATCGCGGCAGGGAACACGATCTCGTTGAAGCCCGGGTTGTAGTAGGCGTTGATCGTCTGCGGGGTCATGAACCATTCGTCGCGGTCCAGCGGCTTGCCGATCTTGCCCAGCTCGCGGTTGAACTCGAAGAGCGCCGCGGCGCGCACGTTGGCGACCAGGTTCGCGGGGTCGATCTCCAGGCGGGAGTAGTCGCGCCACTTCACCGGGTAGCCGATCTTCGGGGTGAACTTCTCGAGCTTGTCGAGCGCGCGCTCTCGGGTCTCCTCGCCCATCCAGTCGAGGGTGCCGATGCTCTGCCGGTAGGCCTCGATGAGGTTGCCGACGAGCGCATCCATCTGCTCCTTGGCGGCGGGCGGGAAGTGCTCCTGCACGTAGCTGCGGCCGACGGCTTCGCCCATGGCGCCCTCCACGAGGGAGACGCCCCGCTTCCAGCGGGCGCGCATCTGCGGGGTTCCGGTCAGCGTGCGGCCGTAGAAGTCGAAGTTGGCCTCGACGAAGTCGCCGGAGAGGTACGGTGCCGCACCGTGGACGACCTGCCAGCTGAGCCAGTCGCGCCACGCGTCCAGGCGGTCCTCGGTGAGGAGCCCGGCGAGGCCGGAGGTGAACGACGGCTGCCGCAGGACGACCTCGGCCAGCGCGCCCTCGGGGGCTCCGAGAGCCTGCGCCCAGACGTTCAGGTCGGCGTCGTGGCCGGCGGGTGCCCCGCCGTCGAAGACCGTGGCGGCGTCGGCCCAGCTGTAGAGGTTGTAGGTCTTCTCCGAGTCCCGGGAGGCCACGTTGTCCCAGTGCTGGGCCGCGATCGCCGTCTCCAGGTCGAACACGCGCTGCGCGCGGGCCGGCGCGTCGTCGAACCCGGCCAGCTCGAACATCCGCTGGATGTGCGCGACGAACGCTTCGCGCACGGGGGCGAACCGCTCCTCGCGGAAGTACGACTCGTCGGGCAGCGAGATCCCGGACTGCTCCAGGAAGACGAGGTAGCGCTCCGGGTCGCCCGGGTCGTTGTCCACGAACAGCTGGTAGAAACCGCCGAGGCCGCGGCGCTCCAGCTTTCCGACCGTCTCGAGGAGGCTCGGGATGCTGTCCACACCGTCGGCGAAGGTCAGCTCGTCGCGGATGGCCTCGACTCCGAGGGCGTCGATCCGCTCCTCGTCCATGAAGCTCGTATAGAGGTCGCCGAACTTCCGCTCCTCGGTTCCCTCGTCGGCGGTCTGCGCCCGCTCGACGATCTCGTGGACGGCCTTCTCCGACTCCTCGGCCAGGATCATGAACGACCCCCATCGCGCCTTGTCGGCGGGGATCTCCGTGCGGTCGAGCCACTTGCCGTTCACGTGCCGGAACAGGTCGTCCTGCGGGCGGATCGTCTCATCGAGTTCGTCGGTGCGGATGCCGGAGTCGAGCGTCATGCGCCCAGCCTACGGGTCAGGCCGTTGCGTGGGCCAGCGACGACAGCCGCCGGAAGGAGACGGTGAAGAGCGCGGCGAGGACGAGCTCGGCGAGGATGGACACCGTGCCCGAGAGGCTGCCGAAGCCGGCGAACGAGAAACCGATGTTCACGACGGCGACCAGGCCGTAGATCGCCGCCAGAACGCCGCTCAGAAGCGGACGGCTGGTCATTCGCCACCACGGCCGGGCAGCGCGCACCGGTTCGCCGGGCCCGCGGAAGAGCCGCGTCACCAGGTACCAGGCGATCACCTGGAGCACCGTCAGGATGATCGAGCCCGCCTCCGAGTGCAGTGCGTCGAAGAGCAGGGTCAGCAGGAGGCTGATCGCGACGAGCACCGCGATGACGGCCGCTTTGCGGCCGGGTGTCGTGAAGCGCATGGTGATCCTTCTGGTGCCTGACGTCCAGGATGTCAGGCACCTGCCGCGTGGGGCGCGCAGGCTCGCCGTGCGACCCGGACGGGGTCAGGCGCCGCAGGGCTTCCGTTCGTATGCTGGCTCGGTGACCGTCGCTCCCTCGCAGAACCAGCCCACCGGGCACGAACCGCAGAACGCCGCGCTGCCGCCGGCCGGCTGGTACGGCGACCCGTACGACGCGCGCTTCCTGCGGTGGTGGAGCGGCGCGGGATGGACCGCGTACACCGCTCCGCTGCAGGCCGCGCCGGTCCGGCAGCGCCCGCGTCAGCCGCGGAAGTGGATCGGCCGTTTCGGCGGGTGGATCATCGTCGGCGCGAGCACGTTCATCTGGGCCTGGCTCCTCGGCTTCAGCCTGCTGATCTCGGCGATCGCCCCGCACGCGGCGGACGACGGACCGGCCGTGCTCTCGCCCTACCTCCTGATGACCGGTGCGGCGACCGCGGCGGCCGCCATCCTGTACACGATGGCCTACCGGCTGCGGCGCGAGGACGGGTTGACCGCATCCCGCCTGGTGATCATCGCCGGTGTCGGCGGCCTGGCCGCCACGCTGGTGGCGGCTCCGATCAACAGCCTGATCGACGTGCTCAGCGGCGGCACCGCCTCGCACCCGAGCGGGCTCGCCCTGGTGCTCGCCGGGGTGGTCGAAGAGCTGGTCAAGATCGCCGCCGTGGTCGTCCTCGCGCTGAAGCTGCCGGTGAAGGATGCGCGGATCGGCCTCTTCGTCGGCGGCGCCGTCGGCCTGGGCTTCAGCGTGATCGAGAACCTCGTCTACCTGCAGGAGGCGTTCGCACGCGGGCAGGAGCACGGCTCCGGTTTCGGGATGTTCCTGGCCACCGTCATCGGCCGGGAGCTGACCGGACCGTTCCTGCACCCGGTGTTCTCGGCCCTGCTCGGCGCTGCGGTGTTCGCCGCGGCGCGCGGCGGCCGCTTCCGGTTGACGTGGGGTGTCGTGCTGGCCTACCTGGCGGTGGCCGCGGCGCACGGGCTGTTCGACGGGGCGACCTGGCTCGCGCAGGTGCTGCCGTGGCCAGCGGCCGCGCGTGGCGGGCTGCTCCTGCTGTTCGAGCTGCTGTTCGTGCTCGGCAGCGGTCTGGCGTGGCTGCTCATCGCACGGCGCATCCGCCGACGGCACGAGGAGCGCGCGGCGCTCTAGGACCCGGCGTCAGCGCACCAGCGTGCGCGCCAGCGCGACGTACTCGCGCGCGTTCGCGTCGGGCAGGTATGCCCGGCTGATCGCGTTCCCGATCGCCGGGAGCGCCAGCGGGTCCGGATACGCAAGGTAGAGCGTCTCGTAGGTCGGGTTGAACGTGCTCTTGAACGAGAACAGTGACGAGAAGCCGTAGGCGGGCTCCAGCGTGCGCGCCAGGAACGCGAGCTCGCGATCCATGGCGCCGTCGCCTTCGCCACCGCCTTCGCCACCGCCTTCGCCACCGCCTTCGCCACCGCCTTCACCGGCCGCGGTCAGGTCCGCGTCCGGCTTCGTCGCGAGGGGTGCAGCGGACAGGCTGAGCACTTCGACACCCTCGTCGCGCATCCGCTGCGCGGCCGAGGCGATCACGAACTCCATGATCCCGGACATCGACCCGTCGGCCCGCCGCATGAAGTCGATCGTCCAGCCGACGATCCGTCCGTCGCGCCAGCTCGGCAGCCAGCTGGTCACCGCCTGCAGTCCGCCGTCCGGGTCGAATGCCAGGTACAGCCGAACGTCCGGGTCCTTGAGCTCCGCGATGCCGCCCAGTGTGAAGCCCATCTCCGGCAGTTCCTTCTCGGAGACCCACTGCTCGCTGACCGCCGTGATCTGGGTCTGGATGAGCGGCGACAGGTCGTCCCATCGGGTCCAGAGGGTCGAGATGCGCGCTTTGATGCCGCGATTGTGCGCCTGCCGCACCTTCTGCCACGGCTTGCCCACCAGGTCGAACGCCTGCGGGTGCAGCAGCGTCTCCTCGCCGACCGACATCGTCGGCCAGCCCAGGGCCTCGAACACTGGCAGGTACTCGCCGTGGATGCTGTAGAAGACCGGGACCCAGCTGTTCACGTCGCAGAACTGCACGAACTCCGAGATGGTCCGCTGAGCTCGTCCCGGCCGGCAGACCGGGTCCGAGAGGGTGATCGCGATGCCATTGATCACCCGGTAGGCGACCGCGGCGTCCCCGTCCGCGCTGAACCAGTACACGTTGCCCGGCCAGGTGCCCATGAAGCCGAGGGTCCCGCCGCCGCCCTCGCGCAGGAGCGCACGGAAGTGCTCCTCGTCGGCGACCGTCCGCCCGGTGAAGGATGCGCGGTAGAGCCGCAGTGTCGCGAAGACGAACACGGTCCAGAAGGCCGGCCCCACCCACTGGTGGAGCAGCCAGACGACCGGCGTCGTGGGGATGATCGGGGTGCCGAGCGCCGACAGGAACCCGGCGGGGACGAAACGGCGCAGCGTCGAGGCGAACACGTCGGCGACCGTCGCGTCCGGCACGAACTCGGTCAGCGACGACAGCGCGGCGACCAGGTAGGCGAGGGCGAGCAGGCCGAAGGTGCAGACCACGACGATGCCGAAACGGACGAACGCGTCGCGCGGGGAGCGGAGCTGGAACTGCCGTCGGGTGGCGATCAGCAGGGCGATCGAGACCGCCGGCACCAGGATCGCAGCGAGCAGCCAGAGCAGCACCTCGAGGGCGGGGCCCACAGCGCTGACGTCGGCCGCCTCCACCGTGATGTCGCCCAGCGCCGTGAACGGCAGCACCAGCATCGCGGCGTTGACGACGATGCCGAGCACGAGGGCGAAGCGGCGTCCCCGTCGCAGACCGATCGCCGTGAGCAGCAGGAGCGCGAGGGGGAGCACCGAGAGGAGGAGCGCGCCGGGGCCCTGGGCCGAGACGAGCAGCAGCTCGCTGCGGCAGTTGCTCGAGTAGGAGGCGTCGCAGCGGGAGAGCACCTGTGCCACATCCACCGCGGGCTGCTGGAACAGGGCCGCCACGAATGACAGCGGGCCGAAACCGCCGGGCGGCAGCAGGGCGAGCAGCGGTCCGAACGCCGTGATCGCGACGATGCCGGCGACGAGCGTGCGCGTCTCCTGGTGGGAGCTGCGGTGGAGGCGCCGGATGCTCCCGCGCCGGAGCAGGACGCCGAGCGCCAGCCCGAGCAACGCCGCGATGAGCCGGTAGACGTTGTTCTGGTCGCCGTTGTAGAGCACGAACACCAGCACGACGGAGAAGGTGAGCAGCCGGATCCGCCGGCGCCACAGCGATGCGGCGAACGCGCTCGCCGTGATGAGCGCGCCGACGATCCCGATGGTCGGGTCCAGGGTGACGTCGAACTCGGTGGCCTTCGCCCAGAGCTCCCCGATGCTCGACGCGGCCGCCTGCAGCAGCACGCCGAGCACGACGGCCAGGATCCCGGTCACCAGGAAGGCGAGCACGGTGCGGGCCGTGCCGAGCAGCCGTTCGGCCGCGGCCAGCACGGTCAGGGACAGGAGCACCGTGGCGACGAGCTGCAACGGGTCCTCCGGCACGAACAGCGCGGTGACGGGTGTCCACCAGGAGCCGGCCTTCAGGGTGGTGGTCACCCCGGCCGCCCAGATCGCCGTCGGGCCGCCGGCGGACGCGACGCTCCACAGCGTGGCGGTGGCGATCGACGTGGCGAGCACGACGAGGGCGAGCGCGATGCTCGCGGGAGCCACCCGCGCGTAGCGGGCGAGCGCGCTCCCGACGCCGGGTCGGTCGGCGGTCTCTGCGGTGCTCATTCGGGCCTCCGTCGCGGTGGGCTCAGTCCGAGGTCAGGCTAGAGCATGCGTCGCGCACAGGCGGGGGACGGGCCGGTCAGAACTCGCGCAGCCGCTCGCCGAGGTAGCGGTCGAGGCCTTCGAGCGGGATGCGCTCCTGCTGCATCGAGTCGCGGTCGCGCACGGTCACGGCATCGTCCTCGAGCGAGTCGAAGTCGACGGTCACCGCGAGCGGCGTGCCGATCTCGTCCTGGCGGCGGTAGCGGCGGCCGATCGCGCCCGAGTCGTCGAAGTCGACGTTGCGGCGCTTGCGCAGCCGGTCGGCGAGGCCGCGGGCGAGCGGCGACAGCGCCTCGTTGCGCGAGAGCGGCAGCACCGCGACCTTCACCGGCGCGAGGCGCGGGTCGAGGCGCAGGACGGTGCGCTTGTCGGTGCCGCCCTTGGCGTTCGGCACCTGCTCCTCGTCGTAGGCGTCGACCAGGAACGCCATCAGCGCTCGGGTCAGGCCGAAGGACGGCTTCGATCACGAACGGCACGTACCGCTCGTTCTTGTTCTGGTCGAAGTAGCTCAGGTCTTTGCCGGAGTGCTCGATGTGGGTCTTCAGGTCGAAGTCGGTGCGGTTCGCGACGCCCATCAGCTCGCCCCACTCACTGCCGACGAAGTCGAACCGGTACTCGATGTCGATGGTGCGCTTCGAGTAGTGGGCCAGCGCGTCCTTCGGGTGCTCGAACCGGCGGATGTTCTCCGGCTTGATCCCGAGGTCGGTGAACCACTCCCAGGCGAGGTCGATCCAGGTGTCGAACCAGTGTTCGTCCGTGCCCGGCTCGACGAAGTACTCGATCTCCATCTGCTCGAACTCGCGGGTGCGGAAGATGAAGTTGCCCGGCGTGATCTCGTTGCGGAACGCCTTGCCGATCTGGCCGATGCCGAACGGCGGCTTCTTGCGCGAGGTCTGCAGCACGGACGCGAAGTCGGTGAAGATGCCCTGCGCCGTCTCGGGCCGCATGTAGTGCAGGCCGGACTCGTCGTCGACGACGCCGAGGTACGTCTTCATCAGGCCCGAGAACTGCCGGATCGGCGTCCACTGGCCCACCTTGTCCGGGTGGTCGGGGTCGGGGATGTCGTCGAGGCCGTTCGCCGGCGGGTGGCCGTGCTCGGCCTCGTACGCCTCGAACAGGTGGTCGGCGCGGTAGCGCTTGTGCGTGATCAGCGACTCGGTCAGCGGGTCGCTGAACACCTGGACGTGGCCGGACGCCTCCCAGACGGCGGTCGGCAGGATGATGGCCGAGTCGAGGCCCACCATGTCGCCGCGACCGCGCACGAAGGCGTTCCACCACTCGCGCTTGATGTTCTCCTTCAGCTCCACGCCGAGGGGGCCGTAGTCCCACGCCGAGCGGGTGCCGCCGTAGATCTCGCCGGAGGGGAACACGAATCCGCGGTGCTGCGCCAGCGTGATGACGGAATCCAGTCTCGACGGTGCGGCCATGGTGCTCCCCTGTGCGATGCGGGTGGTGGGACCCGTCCATCCTACTGAGGATGCGGCCCGGGCCGCCGCCGGGTCACGAGCCCGCGCGGAACTCCTGCTCCAGGATCGCGTACACCGCGGTGTCCGACCATTCGCCCTTGAAGATCTCCGTCTCGCGCAGCAGTGCCTCCTGACGCATCCCGAGGCGCTCGCAGAGACGCGCGGAGGCGTCGTTGCGGGCGTCCAGCTGCGCGAAGACGCGGTGGGCGCCGAGGGTGTCGAAGCACAGCTCGAGCACGCGGTGCGCGGCCTCGGTCGCGTAGCCGCGCCCGTGCACTGCGGGGTGGAAGACCCAGCCCATCTCGAACTTGCCCCAGGTCGCGTTCTTCAGGAACAGGCTGATGTCGCCGATCACGCGGCCGACGCCGCCGTCCGGGTCGGCCAGCTCCACCGCGAACACGATGCCGTCGCCGTTCTCGGCCAGGCGGTTCATCGCGATGCGCTTGCGCAGGTGCTCGGCCGACTCGTCGTGGTCGTGCACCTCCCAGTAGAGGTAGCGGACGACGTCCTTGAGCTTCTGATAGGCGTGCACATCCTCCAAGTCGCCCGTGTTGAGCGGCCGGAGCAGCAGCCGCTCGGTGCGCAGCTGCTCGGCGGCATAGGGGAGGCCGGTGGCGCCATGCGGCGCGACGGCGGTCGTGGAGGCTTCGTCGCTCACGGTCGCTCCTTACGCGGTGGGGTCAGGATGCTGCGGATTCGTCGTCCACGGCGGAGAGCCGGGGGCGGGAGGCGGCCTCCGCGTCCACGTCGACGCCGAAGAGGGCGGCCACGCCGTCCACGAACAGCGACGCGTCGCCGTTGCGGGCGAGCTCCCTGGCCCGCACGGACGGGGTGTGCAGCAGCACGCCGGCGAGGTGGCGCAGGGCCGCCTCGGTCTGCTCGCTTCCGTCGCCAC
This sequence comes from Leifsonia sp. KNZ13-11D, assembly GCF_056754895.1. Lineage (NCBI taxonomy): Bacteria > Bacillati > Actinomycetota > Actinomycetes > Micrococcales > Microbacteriaceae > Leifsonia > Leifsonia sp. KNZ13-11D. Next base: position 3,716,729 of record NZ_JBPGWU010000001.1, on the reverse strand, counting down.
GCCCGCGCGCCCGCGCGATCTCGGCGTCAAGCACGTCGAAGACGTGCTTGCGGAGCGCGACGAGTGCGGGGGTGATCGCCTGCTCCGCCGACTGCGCGCGGTATTCGGCGGCGGCTGCGTCAACGATGCTGCGTGCGTCGTCGGCGGCCTGCAGCTCCTTCAGCGGGGCGTGCAGCGTGATGGTCTCGAGGTCGAGCAGTTCGACCCCGAGCAGTTCGGCGACGGCCGGATCGACGTTGCGGGGGAGGCCCAGGTCGACGACCAGGCGGCGCTCCAGCGCTCGCGGACGGGCGAGCGCTTCGGCCAGGACGGCACGCGTCAGCACGTAGTCGGTGACCGCCGAGCAGGTGACGACGAGGTCGCTCTCGGCCAGCGCCTCCACCAGGCCGTCGGCGGCGACGGCGAGGATGTCGTGCGACCGGGCGAACTTCGGCGCACGGCCGGAGGGGGAGTACACCCGCACGTCGGTCGCTCCGCGATCGCGGAGGGCGGCCAGGCTGGCGCCCGCGTACTTGCCGGTCCCGACGAGGAGCACCCTGGTCTGCGACCAGTCGCTGACCCGGCTCTCGGCGAGGTCGAGGGCGAGCCGGACCATCGAGCGCCCGGCGGACATGATCCCTGTACGGTTCTTCACGCCGCGAGACGTGCGCGAGGCGACCTGGAACAGCCGTTCGAGCTCGCTGGTCACCGATCCGGCGGTGCGAGCCGACTCGAGGGCGCGACGGACCTGACCGGCGATCTCGCCCTCGCCCACCACCACGGACTCCAGTCCGCTCGTCACGGCGAACAGGTGCTCGGCCACCGCGTGGTCGCTGTAGACGGCGCTCGCTCCGCGCAGGGTGTCGGGGTCGATGCCCGCGGCGCTGCTCACCGCGTCGAGCACGGCTTCGGCCGAGACGGCGCGGGCAGCGGGCAGCGGCTCGTCGATGTCGAGGTAGGCCTCGAAGCGGTTGCAGGTCGCGAGGACGACCGAGCCCGAGACGATGTCGCTGTGCTCCGAGAGTGCGGCGGTGATGGCCGGAGCGTGACGCTCGAGCCGTTCCAGGAGGTCGAAGTCCGCCGTCCGGTGACTCGACGAGAAGCACAGAAGCACGACGAAAGACTACGCTCGCGTGCGGCCAACCTCGAATCGGCGCCCAGCAGGCGATCAGCCCCAGCGCGCGCCCAGACACCGCCCTGGCAGAATCGGGGGGTGACCTCCCTCCCACCCGAGCATCCCCTCGCCTCCGGGCGCACCCCGAACAGCCCGCTCGTCCGCGCCTTCCAGGGCGACCGGCCGGAGGTGACCCCGGTCTGGTTCATGCGGCAGGCGGGGCGTTCGCTGCCGGAGTACCGGGAGCTGCGGGTCGGCACCCGCATGCTCGACGCCTGCCTCGACCCGGCGATGGCGAGCGAGATCACGCTGCAGCCGGTGCGCAGGCACGGGGTGGATGCGGGCATCTTCTTCAGCGACATCGTCGTGCCGCTGAAGCTCGCCGGTGTGGACGTGGAGATCCAGCCGGGCAGGGGCCCGGTCTTCGCGCAGGCCGTGCGCTCGGCGGAGGACGTCGACCGGCTGGCCGCCGTCGACCCCGCAGCCCTCGGCGCCGACGTGTTCGCGCCCATCCAGGAGGCCGTGCGGCTGACCATCGCGGAGCTGGGCGAGACCCCGCTCATCGGCTTCGCGGGCGCACCATTCACCCTGGCCGCGTACCTGGTCGAGGGCGGTCCGTCGAAGGACCACATCCGGGCTCGCACCCTGATGCACGCCGACCCGGAGGCGTGGGCGCGGCTGATGGCCTGGACGGCCGACATCTCCGGCGCCTTCCTGCGCGCCCAGGTGCTGGCCGGCGCCAGCGCCGCGCAGCTCTTCGACTCGTGGGCCGGGTCGCTCTCGCTGCACGACTACGTGACGCATGTCGCGCCCGCCTCCGCGCGTGCGCTGTCGCACGTGCGCGACCTCACCTACGAGGTGGCCGGCGCCGCTGCGGAGGAGGGCGGCGTCGCCGAGGCCGAGGTGCGGAACGTGCCGCTGGTCCACTTCGGCGTCGGGACCGGCGAGCTGCTGAAGGCGATGCACGAGGCCGGGGCCGACACGGTCGGTGTCGACTACCGCATCCCGCTCGACGAGGCCAGCCGGCGGCTGGGTCATGTCGTTCCGGTGCAGGGCAACGTCGACCCGGCGATGCTCGACGCCCCCTGGCCGGTGCTCGAGGCCCACGTCCGCGACGTGCTCGACCGCGGACGCGAGGCCCCGTCGCATGTGCTCAACCTCGGCCACGGCGTGCCGCCGGAGACCGACCCGGCCGTGCTGACCCGGGTCGTCGAGCTGGTCCACGGGTGGCGCCCGGAATGAGCGACGTGCCCGATCTCCCGGGCGACGGCCCGGTGACCGAGGACGAGGTCGGCGAGGAGCTCCGCCACGTAGTGGAGGCGCCGCCGACGCGCATCGTCGTGGTCGGCGGGGGAGTGGCGGGTCTGGTGGTCGCCTGGGAGTGCGCGCGTCCGGGGTTCGAGGTCGCCCTGCTGGAGGCATCCGGCCGGGTCGGCGGCAGCGTCGCACCCCTTCCCGTCGGCGGGATGGTCGTGGACGCGGGTGCGGAGAGCTTCGCCACGCGCGGTGGCCATGTCGCCGAGCTGCTGCACGACCTCGGCCTCGACGATGACGTCGTGCAGCCGAACCCGTCGGGCGCCTGGGTGCGTCACGGCTCGCGATCCGTCCCGCTGCCGAAGGCCGGGCTGCTCGGCATCCCGAGCTCTCCGCTCGCGACGGACGTGGCGGCGGCGATCGGGTGGGGCGGCGCGTTCCGCGCGTACCTCGACCGGTTGATGCCCGTGCTGAAGATCGGTCGGGAGCGGCGCCTGGGCACTCTGGTGCGCAAGCGGATGGGGCGGAAGGTCCTCGACCTGCTGGTCGCCCCGGTCGCGACGGGCGTGTACTCGGCATCGCCGGACGACCTCGACATCGACGTCGTCGCCCCCGGACTGAACGCGGCGCTGACGCGGCTCGGCTCGCTCTCCGGTGCGGTCGGCGAGCTGCGGTCCGCCTCCAGGGCCGGGAGCGCCGTCGGCGGCATCCTCGGCGGGATGTGGCGGCTGCCGGAGGCGCTCGCCGCCGACATCGAGGCCCGCGGCGGAGCCGTGATGACGGACTCGCCGGTCGCGTCCATCCGGCCGTGGGGCGATCGCGCCGCGCCGGAGGCCGTTGACGCGGGGGCGACCGAGGATGCCGACGCGCGCCCCGCGCGCTGGCTGGTCGCCCTGCGCGACGGCGGGGAGCTCGCCGCCGACGCCGTGGTGCTCGCCTCCCCGGCGGACGCTTCCCTGGCGCTGCTCGCCGGCCTGGGGGGTGAACTCGCCGCGCTGAGCGACCTCGACTGGCCACCCGCGTCGAGCGTCGAGCTCGTGACCCTGGTGATCGAGGACGACCGGCTGACGACCAGTCCGGTCGGCACGGGAGTGCTCGTGGCGGACGTGCCCGGCACCGACGTCCGCGCCAAGGCGATGACGCACTCCAGCGCGAAGTGGGCCTGGGTCGCGGAGGCTGCCGGCACCGGCCGTCATGTGGTGCGCCTGTCCTACGGCCGCGCGGGCGGCACGGACGGGACAGCAGGGCTGGACGACGCGGAACTCCGGGCGATCGCCATCGCCGACGCGGCGCGACTGCTCAATATTCCCTTCGCGGAATCCGCCGTGACCGCATTCGCCCGGACCCCCTGGACGAACGCCCTCCCGTATGCGACAGTGGGGCAGCGGGAACGCATCGAGCGGGTCCGCTCCGAGGTCGACGGCGTCGAGGGTCTCGAGGTCACCGGGTCCTGGCTGACCGGAACAGGCCTCGCCTCCGTCATCCCGGATGCTCGCCGCACGGCCGAGCGGGCACGAGGTCTACGGTGGAAAGCCCTGACGGACGCCTTGCAGGCCGACGGCGGGACGGAACACGGACCGACGGACACGGAATAGGGAGACGGAATGCGCGGCAAGATCCTCTTCGTCACCGGAGCGGCGGTGGGCTACGTGCTCGGCGCGCGGGCCGGTCGCCAACGCTACGAGCAGCTGAAGGCGGCGGCCGCCAAGGTCTGGGAGTCGCCCGGGGTGCAGAAGCAGGTGCACTCCGTCGAGGACTTCGTGGCCGACAAGGTCGGCGAGTTCCCCGAGACCGTCTACGTGACGATCAAGAAGTTCGTGGTGCGCGCCAACGAGCGCCGCCGCGAGGCACGGGCCCCCTACCGGTCGCCGGCCGCCGAGACGGCCATCCGGGCCGCAGACGGCCCAGGCCCGTCGGCCTCCTGACGGAGTACTGTACGGAAGCGACGAGGGGAGACGCGATGACCGACCCGGTACGGCCCGAGAGCGCACGGGCGAAGTCCCTGGGGCAGCTGGTCTCCGACCTGCCGCAACAGCTCGTCGGGCTGCTGAAGGCGGAGCTCGCCCATCTCAAGGCGGAGTTCGCCGAGAAGGCCAAATATGCCGGAGTCGGCATGGGGCTGCTCATCGGTGCTGCGCTGCTGGCGTTCCACGCCCTCGGCACGCTGATCGCGGCGGCGATCCTCGGCATCGCGGTCGCGCTTCCCGCCTGGGCGGCCGCGCTGATCGTGTTCGGCGCGCTGGTCGTGATCGCCGTCGTGCTCGCCCTCGTCGGCATGCGCTCGTTCAAGAAGATGGACGGCATCGCGCCGTCGCAGACGATCGACAGCATCAAAGAGGACGCGGACGCGCTGAAGGGGCTGGGCAAGTATGACAACTGACCGCAGCGACGTCGACCGGGCGCGCGCCGAGCTGGCCGCGACCGTGGACGCCATCGAGTACAAGCTGAACGTGCCCAAGCGAGCGAGGGAGCGCATCCAGCGCCTCCAGAAGGACAACCCGGCCGCCCTCGCGGGTCTCGCGGTCGGGGCCGTCGCCGCGGTGGCCGGCGCCGTCTGGGGCATCGTGCTCCTCGTCCGGCGGTGAGCGCCGGCCCGTTTTTGGCCTTCCCAGGTTTCGGAGGGAGACTGTGGGTATGAGTACCCCGGCTGCCGTTCCGGCAGAGTCGTCCGCCCCCGACACCCCCGACGAGAACCCGACCGGCTTCACCCTCTGGGCCGTGCTGCGCCGCGACCCGGCGCGTCCCGACGACCTCGACGGCACGGACGTGCCGACCTTCGTCGACGAGCTCGAAGGCGTCATCGCCGACATCGAGCTGCAGGGGGTGACCACCCGCGGGCTCTACGACGTCTCCGGCCTCCGCGCCGACGCCGATCTGATGATCTGGCTGCACGGTCCCGAGGCCGAGACCCTGCAGTGGGGCCTCCGTCAGCTGCGCCGCACGCGCCTCCTGAAGAGCCTGCTCCCGACGTGGAACGCCATGGGCGTCCACCGCGACGCCGAGTTCAACAAGTCCCACGTCCCCGGCTTCCTCCGGGGCAAGGAGGCGCGCAACTGGCTGTGCGTGTATCCGTTCGTGCGCAGCTACGAGTGGTACCTGCTGCCCGACGAGGAGCGCGGCAAGATGCTCGCCGAGCACGGCAGGAAGGGCGCCGCGTTCCGCTCCGTGCTCGCCAACACGGTCGCCTCGTTCGCCCTCGGCGACTACGAGTGGATCCTGCCGATGGAGGCCGACGAGCTGACCGACCTGGTCGACATGATGCGCGAGCTCCGTTACACCGAGGCCCGCCGGCACGTGCGCGAAGAGGTCCCGTTCTTCACCGGCCGCCGCATCGAGGCGGCCGAGGTCGTGGAGGTACTCCAGTGACCGACGTGCGGGCGACCGACGCGCAGACCACCCAGCGGGTGCTGGACGCCACCCCGGCCGCAGCGTCCGGCCCGGAGCACGTCACCGAGCCGACGGCGTACGACGCCATCCTGCTGGCCGGTTTCGGCGGCCCGGAGGGCCAGGACGACGTCATCCCGTTCCTCCGCAATGTCACCCGCGGGCGCGGAATCCCGGAGGAGCGCCTCGAGGAGGTCGCGCACCACTACCGCCACTTCGGCGGGGTGAGCCCGATCAACGACCAGAACCGCGAGCTGAAGGCGGCCCTGGAGGCGGAGCTCGCCGAGCGCGGCATCGACCTGCCGGTGCTCTGGGGCAACCGCAACTGGGACCCGTACCTGGCCGACGCGCTGCGCGAGGCCGACGAGCGCGGGTTCACCAAGCTCATCGCCATCGCGACCAGCGCGTACTCGTCCTACTCGAGCTGCCGCCAGTACCGCGAGGACTTCGCGGCCGCGCTGGAGTCGACCGGACTGACGGGACGGATCCAGATCGACAAGGTGCGCCAGTTCTTCGACCACCCGGGCTTCGTGGAGCCGTTCATCGAGGGCGTCCGCACCGCCATCGACGAGCTGCAGCAGAAGCTCCCGGGCCTCGACCCGGCGACCGAGGTGCGCATCCTGTACTCGACGCACTCCATCCCGTCCACCGACGCGGCCAAATCCGGGCCCGCATCGCGCGGCTTCGGGGAGGGCGGGGCCTACGCCGCGCAGCACCTCGCCGTCGCCGAGGTCGTCACGCAGGCTGCGACCGGCGGCACCGTCGGGTGGGACCTGGTCTACCAGTCCCGCTCCGGGCCGCCGTCGATGCCGTGGCTGGAGCCGGACATCAACGACCGGATCGCCGAGCTTCCCGCTCTGGGTGTCAAAGCGGTCGTCATCGTTCCGCTCGGCTTCGTCAGCGACCACATGGAGGTGCTCTGGGACCTCGACAACGAGGCCATGGAGACCAGCGACGAGAACGGCCTGGTCGCCGTCCGGGTGCCGACCCCCGGCACCCACCACGCCTACGTGAAGGGCCTCGTCGACCTGGTGCTCGAGCGGCGCGACGCCGTCCCGGCCGACCAGCGCCCGGCCGTCACGGCGCTCGGCCCGTGGTACGACGTGTGCCGACCGGGATGCTGCGAGAACGTCCGGCTCGGCTTCAAGCCGGCCGCTGCGGGACTGGCGCCGTGACCGGGACCGTGACGAGGGTCGACGGCGCGGCCGAGCGCCGCGACGGCGTGCTGCGCATCGGCACGCGCGGCAGCGCCCTGGCGGTCGCGCAGACGACCGCGGTCGCCCAGTCGATCGCCCGCGCCACGGGCGCGGACGTCGAGCTCGTCACGGTGACGACCCAGGGCGACACCTCTCGCGAATCGCTCGCGCAGCTGGGCGGCACCGGCGTGTTCGCGACGGCGTTGCGGGATGCCCTCGTCGCCTCGCACGTGGATCTCGTCGTGCACTCGCTCAAAGACCTGCCGACCGCCGCAGCGCCCGGGCTCGTGGTCGGCGCGATCCCGAAGCGCGCGGACGCCCGCGACTGCCTGTGCGCCCGGGACGGCTTCACCCTGGAGACGCTCCCGGAGGGCGCCCGTGTCGGCACCGGATCCCCGCGCCGCGTCGCCCAGCTGAAGGCGCAGCGCCCGGACCTCGACATCGTCGACCTCCGCGGTAACGTCGACACCCGCCTCGGGATGGTCGCCTCCGGCGAGCTGGACGCGGTGGTGCTCGCGGCCGCCGGCCTCGGCCGGCTGGGCCGCCTCGACGCGGTGACCGACTACTTCCCGCTCTCGCTCATGCCGACCGCACCCGGCCAGGGTGCCCTCGCCCTCGAAGTCCGCGCCGGCGACGAGAAGGGCCGCGGCCCGATCGCCCGGGCGCTCTCGGCCGTCGACCACGTCACGAGCCATGCGTCGGTCGTCGCCGAGCGCATCGTGCTCGCCGGACTCGAAGCGGGATGCGCAGCCCCGATCGGCGCGACCGCGCTCGTCGACGACGGCCTGCTCTTCCTGACCGCCACCGTGTACCGGCCCGACGGCTCGGAGCACCTGACGGCCTCCCACGCCGCGACGCCCGACTCGCTCAGCGCCGCCCACCTCGACGAGGCCGCCCGCGACGTCGGCGCTCGCGTCGTCGCCGAACTGCTCGATGCCGGCGCCGCCGACCTGGCGCCCCTGGGGAGCTCGCGATGACGAACACGGCTCCGACCCCGAAACCGCTCGCCGGGTGGCGCGTGCTCGTGCCGCGCGGCGGTCCGTGGGGCGACTCCGTCGCCGCCGACCTGCGGTCGAAGGGCGCATCCCCGGTGGTCGCCGCCATGATCAACTTCGCCCCGACAGCGGACGCGCCGGCCCTCGAGGCCGCCCTCGCGCGCCTCGCGAACGGTGAGTTCGACTGGATCACCGTCACCAGCGCCACCACGGTCGACGTGCTCAGCTCGCAGCGTGCGGTTGTGCCGCCGAGCACCCGCGTCGCCGCCGTCGGCGAGACGACCGCGGCCGCGCTCGCGGCCGCCGGCTACCACGTCGACCTGGTGCCCTCCGAGGACAACTCCGCGCGCGGGCTGCTCGCCGAGTGGGAGGCGGCGACCCAGGGCGCCTTCCCGCTGCGCGTGCTCACGCTCCGGTCCGAGATCGCCAAGCCGCTGCTCACCGAAGGCCTCCGCCGGATCGGCCACGACGTGGAGTCGGTCGTCGCGTACCGCACGGTCGGCGTCCCGGTGCCCGAGAACGTGGTCGCGGAGGTTCGCGACGGACTGTTCCAGGCGATCCTGGTGACCAGCGGTTCGGTGGCCGAGCAGGTGGAGCAGCAGCTCGGTCCGGTGCCCGAATCGACGCTGATCGCCGCGATCGGTCCGCAGACGGCCCGCGACGCCCGCGCCTTCGGCCTGCGGGTCGACGTCATCGCGGCGGAGCGCACCGCCGCATCCCTCATCGACGCCGTCGTGCAGGTCGCTCTCTCGCGCGCGGTCGACACGTCGGACGACGACGACTACTGACCCCGAAAATCGTGCCGAAGCGTCATGGCGGGCCGGACGCCACGTCTGTCTGAGGGACGGCCCTTCGAGCCGTCCGTGTGGTGCCGCCCCTCGTCCACGCCAAGAACGCTGCCGTGAAGCTCAGCGAGTCCGCGATCGTCCTGGCGGAATCGCATGGTGACGTACCGATCCCTGCACGAGCTGGAGGATGCGCAGGATGGCGAGCGCGCCAGTGCGCGACGGCGGATCGAGCGCGCCGAGGAGTACATCCGCTACTACCGGGACCGGGTCGAACAGGTGCGAGAGGTGTTCTACAGCTTCGCCGCGCACTACGATGTGGCAGACGACTCCGGCTTCCGCGAAGCGCTGCAGAGCACATCGGACACCGCCCACGGGAAGGTGGTGGCCGCGGGCCGCAGGGTCGGTGAGCTGGAGGAGGAGTACGACGCCACGCTCCGCGATCAGTCCGAGGTGCGCGAACGCTATCTCGCTCAGCCGGACCAGAACGGCTGACGAGCGCTCGGAACACCCTCAGCCACGCGGGCGTAGGCTCATGTGAGTGAGTGAACTGCATCCCGTCATCCGTCCCCGACGGCTGCGGCAGTCTCAGGCGATGCGCCGGCTGACCGCGGAGACCCGCCTCCACCCCGCCGAGCTGATCCTCCCGCTCTTCGTGCGCGAGGGTGCCACGGAGCCCGTCCCCATCGGATCGATGCCCGGCGTCTCGCAGCACAGCCTCGACTCGCTGAAGCGCGTCGCGAACGAGGCCGCGGAGGCCGGCGTCGGCGGGCTGATGCTCTTCGGCGTGCCGGAGACGCGCGACGCCGTCGGCTCCGCCGCGACCGACCCGGACGGCATCCTCAACGTCGCCACCCGGGTGCTCTCCGATGAGGTCGGCGACGCCCTCGTGGTGCAGACCGATCTGTGCCTCGACGAGTTCACCGACCACGGCCACTGCGGCGTGCTGGACGACCGCGGGCACGTCGACAACGACGCCACCCTGCTCCGCTACCGCGACATGGCCGTCGCCCAGGCGGAGGCCGGTTCGCAGCTGCTCGGGCTGAGCGGGATGATGGATGGCCAGGTCGCCGCGGTGCGCGACGCCCTCGACGACGCCGGGCACGCCGATGTCGTGATCCTGGCCTACGCGGCCAAGTACGCGTCCGGCTTCTACGGGCCGTTCCGCGAGGCCGTCGACTCCCAGCTCTCCGGCGACCGCCGCGCGTACCAGCAGGACCCGGCGAACCGTCGCGAGGGCCTGCGCGAGGCGCGGCTGGACCTCGAGGAGGGTGCCGACATCCTCATGGTGAAGCCGGCGCTGAGCTACCTCGACGTGCTGAGCGACGTCGCCGCCATCAGCGACGTCCCCGTGTGGGCGTACCAGGTGTCCGGCGAGTACGCGATGGTGGAGGCCGCGGCGGCCAACGGCTGGATCGACCGCGACCGTATCATCCACGAGACCCTGGTCGGCGCCAAGCGTGCGGGCGCCGACGCGATCATGACCTATTGGGCGACCGAAGTGGCGGGATGGCTGCGATGACCGATGTGAACCTCCAGCAGTTCGAGCGGGCGCAGCGCGTCATCCCGGGCGGCGTGAACTCGCCGGTCCGCGCCTACGGGTCGGTCGGCGGGACGCCGCGGTTCCTGGTGTCGGCGCGCGGCCCGTATGTCACGGACGCCGAAGGGCGCGAGTACGTCGACCTCGTCGCGTCGTGGGGTCCGGCCATCCTGGGTCACGCGCATCCCGCCGTCGTGGAGGCGGTGCAGAAGGCTGCTGCGCGCGGCCTGTCGTTCGGCGCATCCACCCCGGCGGAGACCGAGCTGGCCGAGGCCGTCATCGGGCGCGTCCCCTTCGTCGAGAAGCTGCGGCTGGTGTCGACCGGCACCGAGGCCACGATGAGCGCGATCCGCCTGGCCCGCGGGTTCACCGGGCGCCCGCTGCTGATCAAGTTCGCCGGCCACTACCACGGCCACTCGGACAGCCTGCTCGCCGAGGCCGGCTCGGGCCTCGCGACCCTCGCCCTCCCCGGCTCGGCCGGGGTGACGGAGGCGACGGCCGCGCAGACCATCGTGCTGCCCTACAACGACCTGGATGCGGTCCGCGCGGTCTTCGAGGCGCAGGGCCCCGACATCGCCGCGGTGATCACCGAGGCGGCGGCGGCGAATATGGGTGTGGTGCCTCCGGAGGACGGGTTCAATGCGGCCCTCGCCGAGCTCGCCCACGAGTTCGGCGCCCTCCTCATCCTCGACGAGGTGCTCACCGGCTTCCGGGTGAGCCCGGCCGGCTACTGGGGCCTCGACCGCGGCTACACGCCGGACCTCGTCACGTTCGGCAAGGTCATCGGCGGCGGGATGCCACTGGCGGCGCTCGGCGGACGCGCGGAGCTCATGGACTTCTTGGCGCCCGCCGGCCCGGTCTACCAGGCGGGCACGCTGTCCGGTAACCCCGTCGCGGTCGCTGCGGGCCTTGCCACGCTGGCCCATGCCGACGCGGCGGTCTACGAGCGGCTGGACGAGGTGGCCGCCACACTCTCCAGCGGCGTCTCGGACGCGCTCGGCGCCGCGGGCGTCGCCCACCGCGTGCAGCGGGCGGGCAACCTGTTCAGCTTCGTCTTCGGCGACTACCCGCAGGCGCCGCGGACGTACGCGGAGGTCCGGCGCCAGGAGGCGTACCGCTACCGCGCGTTCTTCCACGCGATGCTCGACCAGGGCGTCTCGCTCCCGCCGAGCGTCTTCGAGGCCTGGTTCGTCACGGCCGCGCACGACGACGCGGCCGTCGCCCGCATCCTCGACGCCCTCCCCGAGGCCGCCCGGGCCGCGTCCGCCGCCACACCCCCCGCCGCCTGACCCGCCCCACCTCCCGCGATCCCCTTTTCGCCGAGGTGCACCTTGTTGCGCACTCCCGCGGCGTGTCGACCACAACAACGTGCACCTCGACGGAGACGTATCCGGGGAGGGGAGGGAGGGGAGGAGAGGGAGGGGGCGGGGCTAGGCGTCGGGGGCGGCGGGCTCGCGCGAGAGCGACTCGACGAAGGTGTACGTGGCGGAGGCGGGCCACCCGTCCGCGTCGAGCAGGGCGTAGACGTCGAAGTTGAGCGTCCCGCCACCTCCCGCAGCGCGCCGGAGGGTGCGCGGCGGCGCGTCCGACGACGACCGCACGGTCACCGTCTGCGGCTCCGCGCCGGAACGCAGAAGGCGGGCGCGGAAGGTGGTGGTCCGGGTCATCCCACCACTTTCCCACGCCCGCCTCGGGTGCGGGACCGGAAGGTCCCTAGGCTTGGCCGTGCGACTCCCGCGAGCGCCGCGACAGCGAGTCGATGATGACCGCGAGCAGCAGCACCGCGCCGGTGATCATGAACCGGTACGACGAGTCGAGGTTGAGCAGCGTCAGGCCGTTCGAGATCGACTGGATGACCAGGATGCCGAGCAGCGCCGACCACGCCGAGCCGCGTCCGCCGAAGAGGCTCGTGCCGCCGATGACGGCCGCCGCGATCGCGTTGAGGTTGGTGTCGGTGCCGCCCGAGCCCGCGCCGACCGACGCCAGTCGCGCCGCCGCGAGCAGGCCGCCGACCGCCGCAAACGTCGAGCAGAGGATGAACACGCTGATGAACACCCGGTTGACGTGGATGCCGGCGCGCCGGGCCGCCTCCACCGAGCCGCCGACCGCGAAGACCGAGCGGCCCCAGCGGGTGCGGGTGAGCAGGAAGTTCATCACGATCACGAGGATCACGAAGAACAGGAACATCGCCCCGGTCCCGCGGTCCGTCGAGAGGTACCAGACGCTGATGCAGAGGCCGACGAGCAGCAGGACGGCCTTCACCGCGACCACCGTCATCGAGCCCTCGGAGAGCCCGGCGTTGCGGCGGCGCACGTTGCGACGGAAGTCGGAGAAGAACATCCCGCCCGCGGCGATGACCGCCAGCGCGTAGGCCGCCCACGGAGGGAGGAACCACTGCTGCGCGAACTTCACGATCCACGAGTCGTACGGGATGTTGATCGAGCTGTTCGCGCCGAGGATCCACAGCTGCAGGCCGAGGAAGCCGAGGAGACCCGCCAGGGTGATCACGAAGCTCGGCACGCCGAACCGCGTGAACAGGAACCCGTAGAGCAGGCCGATCGCCGAGCCGGCCAGGATGGCGACGATCACCGTGAGCCACAGCGGCCAGTGCAGCTGCGTGAAGCCCACGCCCAGGATGGCCGCGGCCACACCGCTCACCGAGCCGACCGACAGGTCGATCTGGCCGAGCAGCAGCACGAGCACGATCCCGATCGAGATCGTGCCGATCGCCGCGCACTGCAGCGTCAGGTTGACCAGGTTGTTGGCGCTCAGGAAGTTCGGGTTGAGGATCTGGAACACGACCCAGATCACGGCCAGCCCGATGACCACCGGGAGCGATCCGAGGTCGCCACCGCGCACCCGGCGGCCGAACGCGCGTACGGCGCCGGCGAGGCCTTCCTCGCGGATGAGTCGCTCGTCCTGGAGGTCGGCCGCCATCTCGGCCGGTGTCTCGGCGGCGGAGGACGCCGTCGTCTGTCCTGCCTTCGTCATGCTTCGGGGCTCCGTTCTGCGGATTCTTCGGCCTCCATGAGGCGCTCGGCACGGCGGACGACCACGTTGTCCGTCGCGCCGGTGATGGCGGAGATGATGTCCTCGTAGCTGACCTCCGGCACGCGGAAGTCGCCGTTGTTGCGGCCGAGCCGCAGCACCGCGACGCGGTCCGCGACGGCCTGCACGTCGGCCATGTTGTGGCTGATCAGGATGACGCCGAGGCCCCGCTCGCGCAGCCGCTCGATGAGGTTGAGCACCTCGGCGGTCTGGGCGACGCCGAGCGCTGCGGTCGGCTCGTCGAGGATGACGACGCGCGGGTCGCCGATCAGCGACCGCGCGATCGCGACGGTCTGCCGCTGGCCGCCCGAAAGGGACGCGACCGCGATGCGCACCGAGGGGATGCGCGCGGAGAGCTGACGGAGCAGGCTCCACGAGCGCTTCTCCATCTCCTCCTCGTCGAGCGTGCCCTTCGTGATCTCACGACCGAGGAAGAGGTTGGAGACCACATCGAGGTTGTCGCACAGGGCGAGGTCCTGGAAGACGGTCGCGATGCCGAGCTCGCGGGATGCGGCAGGCGACGGGATCGAGACCTCCTGGCCGTCGAACTCGATCGTCCCCGCATCCTGCGGGTGCACCCCGGCGAGGATCTTGACGAGCGTCGACTTTCCGGCGCCGTTGTCGCCGACGAGGGCGACGACCTCTCCGGCGTAGACGTCGAGGTGGATGTCGGTGAGCGCTTGGACGGCGCCGAACCCTTTCGAGACCCCGCGGAGGGAGAGGACGGGCCGGCGGGTCGACCGCTCCTCGTCCACGATGGCGGATTCCATGGTCACGGCGTTCTCCTTCGAGCTGTGCGCAGCATGCTTCCTGTTCTCAGGCTAGATCGGAACCACCCGGCCCGGGATGCACCCTTCCGAACGAAAGGGGCATCCCGGGCCGGGATCGTCCTGCGGGGTTACTTGATGCCGTACTTCTCGCAGTCGGCCTTGTAGTCGGCGGTGCAGATCTTCGAGGCGGAGTCGGGACCGTAGAACTCGTCCTTGACCACCGTGCTCTCGATGTTGTCCGTCGTGACCGCGACCGGGGTGAGCAGGAACGACTGGATCGCCGCGCCGCCCGCCGTGTTCACGGTGGTGTCACCCTTCGGCTTGTCGCCCTTGGTCAGGTCGACGGCGAGCTCGGCCGCCTTCTCGGCCTCCGGCTTGAGGGCCTTGTACACCGTCATGTACTGGTCACCGGCGAGGATCCGCTGGATGCCCGCGAGTTCCGCGTCCTGACCGGTCACCGGGGGAGAGGGTTGACGTTGGCAGCCTTCATGGCCGCGATCGCGCCACCACCGGTGCCGTCGTTCGCCGCGTAGACGCCCTTGATCTGGTCCTTGAACTGCGACACCTGGCCGGACACCCAGTCCTGGGCCTTGGCCGGGTCCCATCCGGGTGTGTCGAACTCGGCGAGCACCTTGTAGCCGCTGGAGTCGATGACGCTGTGCGCGCCCTTCTTGAACAGCGTCGCGTTGTTGTCGGTCGGCGAACCGTTCACCATCAGGATGCCGGCACCGGACGGCACGCCGTCCTTCTTCAGCTTGTCGACGAGCGCCTGACCCTGCAGCTGCCCGACCTTCTCGTTGTCGAACGAGATGTAGTAGTCGCTGTCGGGGCTGTTGATGAGGCGGTCGTAGGAGATGACCGGAACGTTCTTCGCCTTGGCCTCGCCGACGATGGAGGCGGCCGCCTCGCCGTCGAACGGGTCGAGCACGAGCACCTTGACGCCCTGGGTCAGCATGGACTCCGCCTGCTGCTGCTGCTTGCTGGCGTCGCCGTCGGCGTTCGCGTAGAGCACCTTGCAGCCGGAGCAGAGCTCCTTGACCTTGGCCTCGAAGAACGGCTTGTCCGCGGCCTCGTACCGGGCCGTGACGGAGTCGGGGAGGAGGAGGCCGATCTGTGCGTTGGCGGCGTCCTTGGTGCTTCCACCCGAACTGTTTCCGGAACCGTTGGAACACGCTGTGAGGGTGACGGCTGTGAGCAGGATCGCGGCCGACGCGATGACCGCTCTCTTGGTGGCGATCTTCATTGAAAAACCTCCGATTCGGGACCGCCTTCGTTGGCGGCTGGGTCGAGTGTCCCAGGTGCGGCCTTTTGGCGTCAAGACTTGAAGCCAACCGATTGCGTAACGGTTCGCGCCCGGTTCGGGGGACACTGCCGGAGCGTCCTCAGTACGAGATGCCGTCGGACGAGATGGCCACGCAGTCGACCGCGTAGGCGACGGCGCCGAGGGCGGCCGCGCGGGTCCCGAGCTGCCCCTGGACGATGTCCGGCATGAGGTCGGGATTGACGATGATCGAGCGCTCGACGGCATGGCGCAGGGGGCCGAGGAGGAGCTCGCCGGCGCGCGCCAGCTCGCCGCCGACGATCACGCGTTCGGGGTCGAGGAGGTTGCACAGGTTCGCGGTCGCCACGCCGATGTGCCGGCCCGCGTCGGCGATCGCCCGGATGCACCGGGCATCCCCGGCCATCGCCTGCAGCACCACGTCGCCGAGCTTCAGGCTGCCGAGGTGATCGCGCAGCTCCTCCAGGATGGCCGGCCCGCCCGCCAGCGCCTCCAGGCACCCGCGGTTGCCGCAGCGGCAGAGCGGTCCGTTCTCGCGGATCGTGGTGTGCCCGAACTCGCCGGCGACGCCGTGGTTGCCGCGGTACACCTGGCCGTTCAGCATGAGGCCTGCGCCGATCCCGTCGCCGATGTCCAGCGTGATCGTGTTGCTCTTGCCGCGGCCCGCGCCGAACCGGGACTTGCCCAGCGCCCCCAGGTTGGCGGAGTTGTCGATGAAGACCGGGCGCTTGATGCGCCGCTCCATCGACTCGGCGATCGCGACCCCGTCCCAGCCGCGCATGATCCCGCTGCGGGCGATGGTCCCGGTCGCCCGGTCGATCGGGGCGGGCACGGCGATGCCGATCGCCAGCAGGTCGCTGCGGGACGCATCCACCGACTCGAGCATGTCGTTCAGCAGCAGCGACACCTTGTCGAGCTCGTTGTCGGCCCGGTGGTCCCGCGCCAGCGGCATGTGGTTCTCGGCCACGACGGTGTGGGCCACATCGGCGAGCGCGACCCGCAGGTGACGGGTCGAGAAGTGCACGCCGACCACGAGCCCGAGAGCGTGCGCGAGGGTCACGTGCTGGGCGCGGCGGCCCGAGCGGATGCTCTGCGCGGTGTGCAGCACCCCGGAGGTCGAGAGCTCCTTGACGATGTTGGACACGGTGGCCGGGGAGAGCCCCGTCGCACCGGCCAGTTCGACCTGCGTCAGGCCTCCGTGCTTCTTGATGGCGTCGACGATGCGGGCTCGGTTGGCTTCACGAAGTGAAGTCTGCGAACCCGGAGTTCGTCGCTGCGCTGCCACGACGAGAAGGATACATGGCTGCGGACGGGTCGATCTCCGACGAATGTGATGGCTTTGTGAGATTCCTATGACGCGCCGGCGCCCGCGCCTTGGCAGGATAGAGCTATGGCCGACCTGCACGTGCACCCCGACCGCCTGGAGATCCATCTCACGCGGGCCGAGAAGGTGCTGGCCGTGAAGCGCGAGGATGTCGTCGTCCCGCGCGACAGCATCCGCTCGGTCGCCATCACCGAGGACCCGTGGATCTGGATCCGCGGCATCCGCGCCCCCGGAGCGGCCGTCCCGCTCACCCTGTCGCTCGGCACGTGGAAGTTCCACGGCGGCAAGGACTTCCTGCTGATCAAGGGCAAGCAGCGGGCCGCGGTCGTCATCGACCTCGACGGCGAGGAGTACTCGCGCATCATCGTGTCGACCCCCCACGCGGCACGGCTGGTCGAGGCGCTGCGGGTGGACGGCAGCGAGCTGGCCACCGACGGCGGCGTCATCGACTGACCCGGCGCATCCCCGATCCCGGCGTGGTCAGGTGTTCTCGGCGATCACGAACAGGATGAGGCCCACCAGCGGGAGCGCACCCTGCAGCAGAGCGGCGCGCCAGAACCGGCGGTCCGTCGTGAGCAGGACGAGCGACGCCAGCACCATGCAGACGCCGCAGAAGAAGATCAGCCCGAAGCCGACCTGGCGCAGCGTCGTCCAGTAGAGCACGAGCCCGACGACCGAGCCCCCGGCGAGGAACAGGTTGTAGAAGCCCTGGTTGTACGCCATCGGCCGCGCGGCGTCCGCATCGCGCTGGGAGCGGACGCCGAATCGCCGCCAGACGCCGGGCGACGACCACAGCACGCTCTCCATGGCGAAGAACGCGAGATGGACGATCGCCGCCGCTGCGATCAGAATGCTGGCGATGATGGCCATGGCGGGAGGATACGCTGCCGATCATGGAGACCGTGCGAACGACGTGCGTGATCGCCGGCGGCGGACCGGCCGGGATGATGCTGGGGTTGCTCCTCGCCCGCAACGGCGTGGACGTGGTGGTGCTGGAGAAGCACGCCGACTTCTTCCGAGACTTCCGCGGCGACACCATCCATCCGTCCACCATCGGGGTGCTGGGGGAGCTGGGCCTGCGCGAGGCGTTCCTCGGCCTGCCGCACACGGGCATCCGGACGCTCGACGTGGTGGTGAACGGGAACCGCCTCCATCCCATCGACTTCGGCCGGCTGGGAGCGCCCGACGACTTCCTCGTGCTGGCGCCGCAGTGGGACTTCCTGACCTTCCTCGCCCAGGATGCCGCACGGCACCCGAACTTCCGGTTGCTGATGGAGACCCAGGCGACGGACCTCATCCGCCACGGTGACGCGGTCCGCGGCGTGCTCGCGCAGGGACCGGACGGCCCCTTCGAGATCCGGGCGCGGCTCGTGGTCGCGGCCGACGGCCGGGACTCCGTGCTGCGCGCAGCGGCGGGGCTGCGTCCGCGGCGGTCGGGCGTCCCCATCGATGTCCTGTGGTTCCGCCTCCCGAAGCCCGACGACGCGTCGCCGCACACGCTGGCGTACGTCGGCGACGGCGGCATGGTGGTCACGATCGAGCGCCAGGACTACGTGCAGGCGGGCCTCATCATCCCGAAGGGCGGGTTCGACGGGCTGCGGCAGTCCGGGCTGGGCGCGTTCCGGGAGGCTGTGGCCGGCGCGGCGCCGCACCTGCGTGGGGCGCTCGAGACGATCACCGAGTGGGATCAGGTGAAGCTGCTGAGCGTGCAGATCGACCGCCTGCCGCGATGGTTCCGGCGCGGCTTCCTGGCCATCGGGGATGCGGCGCACGCGATGTCACCCGCTTTCGGCGTCGGCGTGAACTACGCGATCCAGGATGCGGTGGCGACGGCCAACGCGCTGACGGCGACGCTGCGCGAGCTGGGCCCGGTGCCGGATGCGACCGCGGGGGCGGATGAGGCCGCGGCGGATGCGGCGGGCGAGGTGGACCTGCGGCTGCTGGAGGGCATCCAGCGACGGCGGACGCCCCCGGTCGCCGCCATGCAGCGCATCCAGCTCGCCGCGCACCGCTTCATCTCGCGGCCGGAGGGCGTGCGGCTGCTCCCGCATCCGCTGCCAGCCCCGCTGCGCCTGGCGCTCGCCGCGGCGACCCCGGTGGTGCAGAGGGTGAGCTCACGGCTCATCGGGCGGGGACTGCGGCCGGAGTCGGTCGCACCCGAACTGCGCTGAGCGGGCTCGGCCCCGTCGGCTCTGCCCGATCGGCTCTGCCCGGTCAGCTCTGCCCGGTCAGCTCTGCCCGGTCAGCTCTGCCCGGTCGCCGGCCCGACGAGCAGCAGCACCAGGCCGAGCAGCGGCAGGATGCCCTGGATGAGCGCCGGGCGCACGTAGCCGCGACCGGTGGTCACGAGCACGACTGCGGCCGCGACCATGCTGGCCGTGGTGAAGATGATGAGCGCGAGGCCCGCCGCATGCTGCCCGACGCCGTAGAGGATGAGCCCGACCACTGCGCCGATCGCCAGGAACAGGTTGTAGAACCCCTGGTTGTACGCCATCGGACGCACCGTGTCCGCCGCCGCCTGGCTCGCCAGCCTGAAGCGGCGCCACACGGACGGCCGGGTCCAGGCGACGCTCTCCATGAAGAAGATGGCGATGTGCAGCGCGGCGGCGAGGGTGACCACGACGGTGGCGAGGACGATCATGGCGTCAGCATACCGACGGGTCCACCCGCCTTCGGGATCAGCCGCGGACGTCGACGACCGTGCGTCCGCGCAGTCGCCCGGCGAGGATGTCCGCCGCCGCCGGGATCGCGTCCGCGAGCGCCACGAACCGTGTCATCGCGGCGAGGGACTCCTCGTCGAGGTCGGTGGCTAGGCGGCGCCACGCGGTCTCGCGGAGCGCGGCAGGAGCCTCCACCGAGTTGATCCCGACGAGGGTCACCGCCCGCAGGATGAACGGCAGCACCGTCGCCGGCAGGTCCGGTCCCTGCGCGAGGCCGCAGGCCGCGACCACTCCGCCGTAGCGGGTCTGCGCGAGCACGGTCGCCAGCGTCTGGCTGCCCACCGAGTCGACCGCGCCCGCCCAGCGCTGCGACTGCAGCGGCTTGCCGGCCGCGTCGAGCTCGGAGCGGTCGATGATCGTGGTCGCGCCGAGGTCCGTCAGGTAGTCGCGCACCTCGTCGGCGCGACCAGTGGAGGCGGTGACGGGGTAACCCAGTTTCGCGAGAAGGGCCACCGCGACCGAACCGACCCCGCCGGCCGCCCCGGTGACCAGGATGCTGCTCCCGCTGTCGGCGATCTCCTGGGGGTCGATCCCGTTCCGCTCCAGCGCCAGGACGGCGAGCATCGCCGTGAAACCGGCCGTCCCGATCGCCGCCGCCTGCTCGGAGGTCAGCGTGTCCGGGATGCGCACCAGCGCGGCTCCGTCCAGGCGCGCCCGCTCCGCGAGTCCACCGTGGTGGGACTCGCCCAGCCCGGCGCCGTTCAGCACCACGCGGTCGCCCGGCTGCCACCGGGGATCGCGCGACTGCTGCACGGTCCCGACCACGTCGACGCCCGGGATCAGCGGCGACGTGCGCGCCACCCCGGGGCGGCCGGCGATGGCGAGACCGTCCTTGAAGTTGAGGTCGGAGAACTCCACCGCGATCGTCACATCGCCCGGCATGAGGAACGCGTCGTCGACCCGCCGCACCTCCGCGCTGTGGGCGGTGATCCGCCCGCCGTCGACCTGCTGCTCGATCACGATGGCGCGGAAATCGCTCATGACGTCAGCCTACGCCGGACGTTCGGGGCGTCCGCGGGCGCGCGTGAGGAGGGTTGCGGGGCGCGTCTCCCAACCACCGGAGGCCTCAGTTGAGCGGCTGCGTGCCGATGGGCAGCGCCCCGCCCGCGTAGAGCTCGAGCGCCGTGTTCCTCAGCGCGGTGAGGGCGACCCGCTGCGACCACGGACCGTACGAGACGCGCGCCACCCCGAGTTCGTGCAGCCGCGCGGGCGCGAGCGATCCGGGAACCGCGATGACGCTCAGCTTCCGGGCCCCCAGGCCGCCGACGAGGCGCTCGACCGTCCGCTCGTCGAGCTTGCCGGGGACGAACACGCACGTCGCACCCTCGTCGAGGAACGCGCGGCCGCGCCGCACCGCCTCCGCGATCTTCTCGTCGTCGGTGGGGAAGGCGTTGCGGACGAACACGTCGGTGCGGGCGTTGAGCGCGAAGGGGACGCCTTCGGCTTCCGCTGCACGGATGGCGGCGCGGACCTCGGCGACGGCGTCGTCGAAGGGGCGCATCCGGTCCTCGAGGTTGGCGCCCACGACGCCCACGCCGATGGCGCGCCGGATGGTCTCGCCGGCGTCGCCGTAGCCGCCTTCGAGGTCGGCGCTCACCGGGAGGTCGGTGGCCTGGACGATCCGGCCGACCATGTCGAGCATCAGGTCGAGCGGGATGTTCTCGCCGTCCTCGTAGCCCAGGGTCGCTGCGATGGAGTGGCTCGCCGTCGCCAGCGCCCGGGTGTCGGGGAGGTCGGCGATGACGCGGGCGGTGATCGCGTCCCAGACGTTGACGACCTGGAGGAGTTCGGGTGCTTCGTGCAGCCGGCGGAGTTCGGCGCCGCGCGCCTGGATGCTGGTCATAGGCTCACCCTACGTCGCGGAGATCGCGGGCTCTAGGATGGCGCCATGGCCCGCACGGGGGAGCTGCAGGAGGTGCCGAAGAGCCGTTCGGCACCCCGCCGCCGCGCCTCGCGGAGCTCCACGCTGGACTACCTCTTCTTCGTGGTCGGGGGCCTCTCGGCGGTCTGGCTCGCGTGGCTGGTGCTGACGGAGAGCTTCGAGTGGGGCTGGTTCCTGATCCTGTTCTTCGTGCTGTTCTGGGTCGTGCTCGCCTACCTGGTTCTGCCGCGACTGCACCGCATCCTCACCGAGATCTACGTGCCCGACTACTTCATCGGGCGGGCGCGGACCAGCGACGGGCTGCTGGGCGACCCGATCAACCTGGCGCTGCTCGGCTCGGAGGCACAGCTGGAGGATGCGATGCGTCAGGCCGGCTGGACGCGCGCGGACGACGTCACCGCCCGCTCGAGCTGGCGCATCATCGTCGGGACGCTGCTGCGCCGCAGCTACGACGAGGCGCCGGTGAGCCCGTTGTTCCTGTTCGGGCGCCAGCAGGATGTGGCCTACCAGCAGGAGGTGAAGGGCAACCCGGCCAAACGACATCACGTGCGGTTCTGGCGGTGCCCCGAGGGCTGGCTGCTTCCGGGCGGCCGTCGGGTTGACTGGCTGGCCGCCGGGACCTTCGATCGCTCGGTCGGCTTCTCGCTGTTCACGCTTCAGATCACCCACAAGATCGACGCGAACACGGACATCGAACGCGATCACATCGTGGCGACCCTGATGGATGCGGGCATCGGCGTGGAGGTGAGCGTCATCCGGGACTTCTCGACCGGCTACCACGCGCGCAACGGCGGCGGGGACACGATCGAGACGGACGGCGACCTGCCCGTGGTGGACCTGACCCGGGTCGTCGTGGACGCGGAAGGGGTCTCCGTCGCCGCCGACGCCGATGCGCGCCGGCTCGCGCTGGTGCAGCGCCGGCCGGTGCCGACGACGCTGGGTGTGCTGCTGATGTTGCTGCGCATCCTCGCGGGCGTCGGGTACATCGTGCTGAACGTCCTCGACTGGCAGCGGTTCGTCCGGTCGGAGCTGGCCGCCGGGGCGGTGAGCCCGGCCGAGCAGGCGTCCGCGAGCCTCGTGCTCGGCATCGCCATGGGGGTCTTCGCTGCCGGACTCGTGCTCTACTTCGTCCTCGCACTGTTGATCTACTTCGGCAGCAACTGGGCGCGGATCGCGGCGATGTCGTACAGCACCCTGATCATCGTGCTGTCCGCGATCGACTTCTTCAACGGCGGCCCGCAGGTGTCGTTGCGGAACAACCTCCTCGGCTTGGCGCTCGACATCCTCGTGGTGCTCGCCCTCTCGTCGAAGCGGTCACGGCTGTGGGCCCGCCGCCCGCGCGACCTCCGGCAGCGTCCGGGCCGCGTCGTCCCCGGCGCGGGCGCCGTCCCGACCCCCGGCGCGCTCGCCGCGATGGACGCGCCCGGCGACGACACCGTGGTGCGCTGAGCGGGATGCGTCGCTGCGCTGCTCAGTTCAGCGACTTCTTTCCATCCGTCCCTCCCGCCTTGAGCGCCGTCTCCTCCGCATCCAGGAACGCCAGCACCGACCGCACCGCCGGCTCCTGGTAGCGCCCCTCCGCTCGCGCTTCGAGCACAGCCTCGCGTTCGGCCACGATCATGGTGCGCCGGAGCCTCCGGTACTCGAGCGGCAGGTCGGCGGCCTCATCGCTCGCCGGATTCTCGAGTGCGTCCGAGAGGAAGAGGGCGTTGATGCGCAGCCGTTCGATGACGCGTTCGTCCTCATCGCCGGTGACCTGCGACTCCAGGTGCTCGAGACCGGCGGACTGCGCTTCCGCCAGCAGCCGCTGCATCTCGCTCGCCTCCTGCGCGAAGTCGGGTGGCGGCAGCTTGAGCCGCCGGATCACCCACGGCAGAGCCAGCCCCTCGAGCAGCGTCGCGACCACGACGACGAATGCCAGGAATTGCAGGAACTCGCGGTGCGGTGTCTGCTCCGGCAGCAGGAACACGGCCGCGAGGGTGACGACGCCGCGGATGCCGGCGAACGACACGGCGATCCCCGTGGGCCACGACCAGCCGCGCTCGCGGAGTCGCCGCGGACCGTACCGGTAGAGCGTCGTGGTCCCGATCATCCAGAGGAACCGCGCGAGGAAGAGCGCGATCAGCACGACGATGCTGATGACGATCGTCTGCGGCACCGTGATGCCCGACGTGAACGCCGCGGACAGGATCGACCGCAGCTCCAGCCCGATGAAGAGGAAGACCGCGTTCTCGAGCAGGAAGCTGACCGTGCGCCAGTTGATCGTCTCCGCGATCCGCGCCTCGGCCGTCTGGATCGTCGGAGAGCGGTACCCCAGGTAGAGCCCGGCGACGACCACCGAGAGGATGCCCGACCCGTGCAGGAACTGCGACGGGATGAACGCCAGGTACGGGGTCACCAGCGCGAGCGACGTGTCGAGCACCGGCGACCGCAGCTGTTTGCGGATGATCGCGAGCAGCAGACCCACTCCGAGACCGACGCCGACGCCCACCACCACGGCGAGCACGAAGTCGCCGCCCACGGCCCACGGGTTCACGATGCTGACGATCGCCGCGATGCTCGCGTTCAGGGCGACCAGCGCCGTGGCGTCGTTGAGCAGGCTCTCGCCTTCGAGCACGGTGACGAGCCGTCGGGGAAGCCGCGCGCGCCCGGCGACCGCCTGAACCGCGACCGTGTCGGTGGGCGCGACCACCGCCCCGAACGCGAACGCCGCCGCCAGGGTGATGGCCGGGACCACCAGGAAGGTCGTGAAGCCCACCACGACGACGGTGAAGGCGACGAGGCCGACCGAGAGCAGGAGGATGCCGTCGCGCCTTGCGCGGACGTCGACGATGGAGGTCTGGATCGCGGCGGCGAACAGGAGCGGAGGGAGCAGACCGAACAGCACCACCTCGGGCTCCAGGGCCACCGTCGGCACGCCCGGAACGAACGACGCCGCTGCACCGACGAACACCAGCACGACCGGCGCCGACCATCCCACCCGCCGGGACAGGCCCGTGACGGTGACCGTGACGAGGACGAACGACACGATCCAGACGATGGTGGTGACCGGATCCATGCTGTTCATGATGGCCGCAACGCAAGATGCGCGCCAAGATTTCCCGGAGCCGGTGGAGAACGCGTTCGCCGTCGGCGATGTGGACGATCCACCGCCGGGTCGTCAGGCCGTGTGGCGCGCGCAGGCCGCGGTGTCGCAGCTCTCGCACACGACGAGCTGCTCGCGGCACGCAGGGTCGGGGCAGTTGCGCAAGCGGCTCGTGGCCGCTCCGCAGGTCGCGCAGACACCGATGATCGCAGCGTGATCGCTGAAGGTGAGCGAGCCGCGGCCGTCGAAGACGTAGAGCGATCCCTCCCAGAGCCCGTCGTCGCCGTACGCCTCGCCGTAGCGGGCGATTCCGCCGTCGAGCTGGTACACCTCACGGAACCCGCGCGATCGCATCAGCGACGACAGGACCTCGCAGCGGATCCCGCCGGTGCAGTAGGTGACGACGGGCCGCTCCTTGAGGTGGTCGTATGTCCCGCTGTCGAGCGCCTGGACGAACTCGCGTGTGTTGTCGACCTCGGGCACGATCGCGTCGCGGAAGCGGCCGACGCTCGCTTCGAAGCGGTTCCTGCCGTCGAAGAACACAACGTCGTCGCGTCGCTCCACCAGTTCGTGCAGCTCCTCCGGAGCGAGGCGGGTGCCGCCTCCGACGACCCCGTTCCCGTCCACCCGGAGTTCCTCCGGGGCGCCGAACGAGACGATCTCCTCCCGGACCTTCACCGACAGCCGCGGGAAGTCGAGGCTCATATTGTCCGCATCGAGGCCGGATCCCTCGCTCCACTTGACGTCGAGTGCGCGAAAGGCCGCGTACTCCTTGGTGACCCGCAGGTAGCGCTTCAGCGCGTCGAGCTCGCCGCCCAGCGTTCCGTTGATCCCGTGCGCGGAGAGCAGGATCCGGCCGCGCAGGTTGAGGGCTTCGCACAGGGTGCGCTGCCACAGCCGGACGGCCTCCGGGTCGGGCAGCGGCGCGAAGACGTAGAAGAGGATCACTTTCGGCACGGCCACCGGTTCATCGTAGGCGAGCCTTTCCGTCGCGCCCGGATCGTAGGATCGTGGAGCCTGTGAGCGCCGGAAGAGTCGTTCGCCTGCTGTTCAGACTCCTAGGACAGTGTGGATGAGGTCCGTGGGGCGCGCCCCTGACAGAAAGGCGGGTCGTGCGAACCCTGGTCATCATCCCCACCTATAACGAGAGCGAGAACATCGGCTCGATCGTGGGACGTGTGCGGGCGTCGGTGCCGGAGGCCGAAGTGCTGGTGGTCGATGACGGCTCCCCGGATGGCACGGGAGAGCTGGCGGATGCGCTCGCGGCGACCGACGCGAACGTGCATGTGATGCACCGGTCCGGCAAGGAGGGCCTCGGGGCGGCCTATCGCGCCGGGATGACCTGGGCGCTGGATGCCGGCTTCGATGCGGTCGTCGAGATGGATGCGGACGGGTCCCACCAGCCGGAGCAGCTGCCGAGCCTGCTGGCTGCACTGCGTGGCGTCGACCGCCCGGGTGCGGATGTGGTGCTGGGCTCCCGCTGGGTCGACGGCGGCGGGGTGGTGAACTGGCCGGCGCGTCGCCGCGCGATCTCCCGCGGCGGCAGTGCGTACTCGAGGATCGCTCTCGGGCTCCCGGTGAAGGATGTCACCGGCGGGTTTCGCGTGTTCACCGCCGAGGCGCTGCGTGCGCTGCAGTACGACCGGACCGAGAGTCAGGGCTACTGCTTCCAGATCGACATGACGCGGCGTGCGTACGACGCGGGCCTGTCGATCGTGGAGGTTCCGATCATGTTCGTGGAGCGTGAGCGCGGCGCATCGAAGATGGGCGGCGGCATCGTCGTGGAGGCGATGCTGCGGGTGACCCTGTGGGGCGTCACCGGCCTCCCGCGCCGGTTCCGCAAGCGCACCCCGGCGCGGACGGCGGAGCCCGTGGCTCGGGCGTAGCCTGACGCCATGGCTGACGATCCCCTCGAGCGCTTCGGCGCCGTTCCGTCCTTCTCCGTGTCCAGCGTCGACGTCGCGGCCGGCCGCCCCCTCTCCCGTGAGCAGTGGGGCGCCGGTGGCGGCGGTGGCGACATCTCGCCCCACCTGTCGTGGACCGGTTTCCCCCCCGAGACCAAGAGCTTCGCGGTGACCATCCACGACCCGGACGCTCCGACCGGTTCCGGCTTCTGGCACTGGGCCGTGTACAACATCCCGGCCGACGTGACCGAGCTTCCGTCGGGCGCCGGAGCCGAGGGCGGCAGCGGCCTGCCGCAGGGCGCCGCGATGTTGTCGAACGAACTGGGCTCGAAGAGCTTCACCGGTGCGGGCCCGCCTCCCGGGACGGGAACCCACCATTACAACATCGTGGTCCACGCCCTCGACGTCGAGCGACTCGACCTCGACCCCGCGTCGACGCCGGCGGTGCTGGGTTTCAACGTGCACTTCCACACGCTGGCCCGCGCCGTTCTCACCCCGGTCGCCACCGCCGGCGACATCTGATCCCGACCGCGACGGCCTCGCCGTCCGCGCCGCCCGCGCCGTCCTCGCCGTGACCGACGGTCAGTGCTTGACCCCGGTGACGGCGAGGACGCCGCCCAACCCGATCATCAGAACGCCTCCCGTCGCCCCGAGACGCTCGACGCGCTTGGGCGAACGGCCGAACCACTCGCGCGCGGTCCCGGCGACGAGCGCCCAGACGCTGTCCGACGCGAGCGCCAGCACGAGGAACACCACTCCCAGCTCGAACAGCTGGAGGGGGACCGCGCCCGCTTGCTGGTCGACGAACTGCGGCAATACGGCCACGAAGAAGACGAGCGACTTCGGGTTCGTCACACCGACCAGGAAGCCTTCGCCGAGGATGCGCCAGCGTGATCGCGGAACCGGCGTCGCCTCGTGCGTGACGGCGGTGTGGCGACGATGGCGGATGGCCTGGATGCCGAGGTAGATCAGATAGCCGGCGCCGGCGAACTTGATCACGTCGAACAGCACGACCGACTGCGCCACGACTGCACCGATGCCGAGCGCCACGGCGACGATCAGCGGCAGCATCCCGAGCGCATTCCCCAGCACGCTCAGCAGGCCGCCGAGCCTGCCCAGAGCCAGCGCCCGCCCGATCACGAACAGCACGCTTGGCCCCGGGATGACGATCAGTGCGAGGGACGCGAGCGCGAACGCCAGCAGAGCGGGGCCAGGAACCATGAGGCGAGCGTAGGGGAGGTAGGTTCGATACGTGAAGCTCCACAACGTTCGTGTGCACAGCAGCGAGGAGTCCCTCGCCCGCCAGGATCAGCTGGCGTGGAAGATCGCCGAGGTCGCGACCGACCCGGTGGAGGTGGACGCGGACGTCACCGACATGGTGATCAACCGCCTCATCGACAATGCTGCGGTCGCTGCCGCGTCGCTCACGCGCCGGCCGGTCGTATCCGCGCGGGCGCAGGCGCTGGCCCACCCGATCCCGTCGCGTCAGCTGGAGGAGCTGACCGATGCGGCGGAGCACCCGCAGGACGGCTCCACGGTGTTCGGCGAGTGGCCGACGACCCGGGTCTCGCCCGAGTGGGCGGCGTGGGCGAACGGCGTCGCTGTACGGGAGCTCGACTTCCACGACACCTTCCTGGCCGCCGAGTACTCGCATCCCGGAGACAACATCCCGCCGATCGTGGCGGTCGCCCAGCACGCCGCACGGGCGTACGGCCTCACCGGTCGCGACCTGGTCCGGGGGATCGCGACCGGCTACGAGATCCAGATCGACCTCGCGCGGGCCATCAGCCTGCACCGCCACAAGATCGACCACGTGGCCCATCTCGGGCCGTCCGCCGCAGCGGGGATCGGGACGCTCCTGCACCTTCCGGCCGAGACGATCTTCCAGGCGATCGGTCAAGCGCTGCACACGACGACGGCCACCCGCCAGTCCCGCAAGGGGGAGATCTCGAGCTGGAAGGCTCACGCGCCCGCGTTCGCCGGGAAGATGGCTGTGGAGGCCATCGACCGCGCGCTCCGCGGCGAGACCAGCCCCACCCCGATCTACGAAGGCGAGGACGGTGTGATCGCGTGGATGCTCGACGGACCGGACGCGTCGTACGAAGTCCCGCTGCCCGAGCGCGGCGAGCCCAAGCGGGCGATCCTCGACTCCTACACCAAGGAGCACTCCGCCGAGTACCAGGCGCAGGCATGGATCGATCTCGCGCGCAAGCTGCACCAGGAGCATCCGGAGGCGGCCGATCCTTCTCGCGTGGAGAGCATCGTCATCCACACTTCGCATCACACGCACTATGTGATCGGCTCCGGTGCGAACGATCCGCAGAAGTACGACCCGACGGCCTCGCGTGAGACGCTGGACCACAGCATCCCCTATATCTTCACCGTCGCTCTGCAGGACGGCGGGTGGCACCACGTCGATTCGTACCTGCCTTCGCGCGCCGCTCGTCCCGACACCGTCGAGCTGTGGGGCAAGGTCACCACCACGGAGGACGCGGAGTGGACGCGCCGGTACCACTCCACCGATCCCGCCGAGAAGGCGTTCGGCGGTCGCGTGGTCATCACCATGGCGGACGGCCGCGTGATCGAGGAGCAGATCGCCGTCGCCGACGCGCACCCGCTTGGTGCCCGGCCGTTCGCACGCGACGACTACATCGCCAAGTTCCGCACGCTCTCCACGGGTGTTCTCGAGGACGCCGAGGTGGAGCGCTTCTTGACGCTCGCCCAGCGGCTTCCCGAGCTGAGCGCCGCCGAGCTGGGCGGCCTGACCATCACCGCGCGGACGGGCGTGCTCGCCTCGGTGTCCGCGCCGAAGGGACTGTTCTAGATGCTCTACTCCTCTGTTCCCCCGCACGAGAAGCGCGCCGCCTTCCGTGCCCGCCTCGCCGCCGGCGAACTGATCCGCATGCCGGGCGCCTTCAACCCGCTGAGCGCCCGGCTGATCGAACGCAAGGGCTTCGAGGGCGTGTACATCTCGGGCGCAGTGCTCTCCGCCGAGCTGGGCCTGCCCGACATCGGCCTCACCACCCAGACGGAGGTGGCCGCACGTTCCGCGCAGATCGCCCGCATGACCGACCTGCCTGCCCTCGTGGATGCGGACACCGGATTCGGTGAGCCGATGAACGTCGCCAGGACCGTGCAGGCTCTCGAGGACGCCGGCGTCGCCGGACTCCACATCGAGGACCAGGTGAATCCGAAGCGGTGCGGCCACCTGGACGGGAAGCAGGTCGTCGACGAGGACACCGCGCTCAAGCGCATCCGCGCCGCCGTCGATGCGCGTCGGGACGCGAACCTGCTCATCATGGCCCGCACGGACATCCGGGCGGTCGAGGGACTCACGGCCGCCATAGACCGCGCGAAGGCCCTCGTGGACGCCGGCGCGGATGCGCTCTTCCCCGAGGCCATGGCGGACCTCTCGGAGTTCGAGGCGGTGCGGAAAGCGGTGGACGTCCCGGTGCTGGCGAACATGACCGAGTTCGGGAAGAGCGAGCTCTTCACCGTCGACCAGCTGCGCGACGTCGGTGTGAACATCGTCATCTGGCCGGTGTCGCTTCTGCGCCTTGCGATGGGCGCGGCGGAACGCGGGCTGGACCAGCTGCTGAGCGCGGGGACGCTGGAGCCGATGCTGGGCAGCATGCAGCATCGCGCGGACTTGTACGACCTGATTGACTACGAGGGGTACAACGCGTTCGACACCTCGGTGTACAACTTCGAGGTGCGCCGCTAGGCATCGTCTGCGGCGATCCGCCGCCGGGCCGGCGGCCCCGCGATCAGCAAAGGAGTTCACATGACCGACCCCGAGATCCACAAGGGCCTCGCCGGCGTCGTCGTCGACACGACGACGATCTCGTCGGTGAACCCGCAGACGAACTCGCTGCTGTATCGCGGCTATCCGGTGCAGGAGCTCGCACGTCACTGCTCTTTCGAGGAGGTCGCCTACCTCCTGTGGCACGGCGAGTTGCCGACGGATGACGAACTGGTGGCCTTCGAGTCGCTCGAGCGATCGATGCGCCGCCTCGACGACCGCACCCGTCGTGCTCTGGACGACATCCCGGCGTCGGCCCACCCGATGGATGCGCTCCGCACGGCGGTGAGCCAGCTCGGGGGTCTGGATGCGACGCTCCAGCAGCCCGACGGCATCCTCGACCGGGATCTCAATGAGGGCCGCGCGCTGTACCTGCTGGCGCAGCTGCCGGCGATCGTCGCGTACATCCAGCGGCGCAAGCGCGGGCTGGACCCGGTCGAGCCGCGTGACGACCTGGACTATTCGCGCAACTTCCTGTGGCTGACCTTCGGTGAGGTGCCCGACGACGTCGTCGTCGACGCCTTCCGCGTCTCCCTCATCCTGTACGCGGAGCACTCCTTCAACGCCTCCACCTTCACCGCCCGTGTGATCGCGTCCACGCTGTCGGACGTGTATTCCGCCGTCACCGGGGCCATCGGCGCGCTGAAGGGGCCGTTGCACGGCGGCGCCAACGAGGCCGTGATGCACGCGTTCGACGAGATCGGCACCGCCGATCGTGCGGCTGAGTGGCTGGACACGGTGCTTGCCCAGAAACGGAAGATCATGGGCTTCGGCCACCGGGTCTACAAGAACGGCGACTCGCGCGTTCCGACGATGCGCGAGGCTCTCGCGACCCTCGTGGACCACTACGACCGCCAGGATCTGCTCGACCTCTACGACGCCCTCGAGTCGGCCATGGCCGAGCGGAAGAACATCAAGCCGAACCTCGACTACCCCTCCGGGCCGGCTTACAACCTGATGGGCTTCGATACGGAGACGTTCACACCGCTGTTCGCCGCCGCACGCGTGACGGGATGGACCGCGCACATCTTCGAGCAGTACGCCGCCAACTCGCTGATCCGCCCGCTGTCGCAGTACACGGGACCCACCGAGCGCCACCTCGACCGCTGACACGTATGCGGTCGCGGGACGGGGTCGGATTCTGCCCGGCACCCGCCACGCGAACGCAACGGGGTTCAGCGGTACAGCAGAAGGGCGTCTCCCTGACCGCCGCCGCCGCAGAGCGCGACTGCCGCACGCCCTGAGCCGCGGCGTGCCAGCTCGTGGGCCGCATGACCTGCCAGCCGAGCGCCGGAGGCGCCGATGGGGTGTCCGAGCGCGATCGCCCCGCCGTGGATGTTCACCTTGGCCGGGTCCAGACCGAGGTCCGACATGGACTGCAGCGCCACCGCGGCGAACGCCTCGTTGATCTCGATCAGGTCGAGTTCCGAGACGCTCCACCCGGCGCGCCGCAGAGCTGCGTCGATCGCGCGGGAGGGCTGCGAGTGCAGCGAGTTGTCGGGCCCGGCGACCTGGCCGCTCGCCCCCACCAGCGCGAGCCACTCCAGACCGAGCCGCTCCGCGTTCTCGCGGCTGGTCAGCACCAAGGCGGCCGCACCGTCGCTCAACGGCGAGGAATTGCCTGCCGTCAGTGTGCCGTTCGCCGCGAAGCTGGGGCGGAGTCCCGCGAGCGTCTCGGGCGTCGACTCCGGTCGAACGCCCTCGTCGGTGCTGATGACGACCGGGTCGCCTTTCCGCTGCGGGATCGTCACCGGTGCGATCTCCTCGGCGAACACGCCGTTCTGCGCCGCCGCCCCGGCTCGCTGGTGGGACCGCGCCGCGAACTCGTCCTGAGCCTCGCGCCGCAGACCGAGCTTCTCCGTGTACTTCTCGGTGGACGCGCCCATCGACTCCCCGTCGAACGCGTCGGTCAATCCGTCGTGCGCAGCCGAGTCCAGCGCCTGGATGGAGCCGTAGTTCCAGCCCATCCGAGACCCCGGCAGGATGTGCGGCGCATTCGTCATCGACTCCTGGCCGCCGGCGACGACGACCGTCGCCTCGCCCGTCCGGATGAGCCGGGCCGCGTCGATCACCGCGGCAAGGCCCGACAGGCACACCTTGTTGATGGTCGTGGCGGGGACATCCCAGCCGATCCCCGCGCCGATCGCGGTCTGGCGTGCCGGGTTCTGACCCGCTCCCGCCTGGAGGACCTGGCCGAACAGCACCGTGTCGACCGCGTCCGCTCCGACTCCCGACCGCTCCAGTGCGCGCTGGACTGCGATCGTGCCCAGCTGGACGGCGGTCAGCGAGGCGAGCGTCCCCTTGATCTTCCCCAGCGGGGTGCGGGCGGCGGACAGGATGACGACGTCGTCGGAACTCATGGGCTACTCCTTCGTGCCTGGTCCCTCCATTCTCACACCGACCGCACCGGTAGGCTTGGGGCTCGTGACCGCACGCGTTCTGATCAAAGACCTCGCCGCCCTGCCCGACGGCCCCGTGAGCGTCGCCGGATGGGTCGAGACCGTCCGCGACCAGAAGAAGGTGCAGTTCGTCGTGCTGCGGGACGAGTCGGGAGCCGTCCAGCTGGTGAACCCGCGGACGGTCGGCGACGACGGCGTGGTCATCGCCGACGAGCCCGCCCTCACCATCTCGGCTCTGTCCCAGGGCACGTTCGTCCGTGCGACGGGCGAGCTGAAGCACGACGAGCGCGTGAAGCTCGGCGGCATCGAGATCCGGCTCTCCACGCTCGAGGTCGAGACGGCTGCCATCCCGGAGACGCCGATCGCCGCGGACAGCGGCATCGACAAGCGCATGGACTGGCGCTTCCTCGACCTCCGCGAGCCGCGTCACAACCTGATCTTCCGTGTGCAGACGACCTTCGAGCACGCGCTCCGCCAGTACTGGGTCGACAACGGCTTCGTCGAGATCCACACCCCCAAGCTCATGGCCTCCGCCTCCGAGTCGCGCGCCGAGCTGTTCGAGCTGCCCTACTTCGAGACGACGGCGTATCTGGCGCAGAGCCCGCAGATCTTCAAGCAGATGGCCCAGGCGGCCGGCTTCGGCCGAGTGTTCGAGATCGGTCCGGCGTTCCGCGCCGACCCGAGTTTCACGAGCCGTCACGCCACGGAGTTCACAAGCGTCGACACCGAGATCAGCTGGATCGACAGCCACGAGGACGTGATGAAGGTGCACGAGGAGCTCCTCGTCGCCGGCTTCACCGCTGTCAAGGAGAAGCACGGCGAAGAGATCGAGCGCCTGTTCGGCGTCGAGATCACGGTGCCGTCCACCCCGTTCCCGCGCATCCCTCTCGCTGAGGCGAAGCGCATCGTGGCCGAGCGTGGATACGAGGTCCAGCGCGAGGACGACGACATGGACCCGGAGGGCGAGCGCCAGATCTCGGCGTACGTCAAGGAGACCTACGACCACGAGTTCGTGTTCCTCACGGACTATGCCGCGAGCATCCGCCCGTACTACCACATGCGTTATCCCGAGGACCCGTCGATCACGCGCAGCTACGACCTGATCTTCAACGGCGTCGAGATCTCCACGGGCGCCCAGCGTGAGCACCGTGTCGACATCCTCGAGAAGCAGGCCGCCGAAAAGGGTCTGTCGGTTGAGGAGCTCGAGGACGTCCTCGCGTTCTTCCGGTACGGGATCCCGCCGCACGGCGGCTTCGGAATGGGCCTCGCCCGCGTGCTGATGCTCATGCTGCACCTTTCGAACCTGCGCGAGACGACCTACCTCTTCCGCGGACCGACGCGCCTGACGCCGTAGCGCCGGAACCCGGAGCGGGCAGCGCCGTCCAGGCGTCGCCCGCCACCAGAACGTGGCCGAGGAAGCGGAGTCCGAGCGTCGCAGCGGACTGATCGAGGCGCCGGGTGAGCATGAGGTCGGCGACGGACGCGTCGAGCACGCCCGACGGGTGGTTGTGCGCGACGGCGAAGGACCGTCCGCCGCGCGTGAGCACCGCCTGCAGCACGTCTGCCGGCTGGATCGCGGACTCATCGACTCCGCCGTCCCGCAGCAGGACGAGTTCGATCGGACGGGAGGCCCGATCGGCCACCACGACCACGAAGCGCTCGCTGTCGCGGTGAAGAAGCTCCGGCCGCACGACGTCCGCGACGGCTTTCTGGTCGACCAGCCTGGTCCACGCCGATGACGCACCCGCCCGTCGCCAGATCTCGGTGATGGCGACCAGCCGTCCCGCCGTGGCCGGCCCCACGCCCGGAAGGTTCTCCAGGCGAGCGAAGTCCATCGTCGCCAGTCCAGGGAAGCCGCCGGTGCGCCGAAGCACGGAGCGAGCCAGCGCCAGCACGCTGCGTCCCGTGTGCCCCGATCCCAGCACCAGTGCCAGTACCTCGTCATCGGTGAGCGATCCGACGCCCAGTCGTCGCATGCGTTCTCGCGGGCGGTCGTGATGCGGGATGTTCGCAAGTGCCTCACCCTCTTCTTCCTCGTCGGCCATGGCTCGACGTTAGGAAGGGATGCACCCTGAGAGGTCGTGAAGGCGACGATCTGTGGACAACTTCCGATGACCGCCGTCGGTGGAGAACATCCGCGTCTCCGATACGGCTCCCATCCCGGTCCCGCGCTCAGTGAATTCAAGGGGAACCCCTCCGTAGACTGGACCGGTGGTAGCGAGCCAGGTCCACCTCGTCCGTCATGGCGAGGTGTTCAACCCCGACGGCATCCTGTACGGCAGGCTGTCGGGCTTCGGCCTCTCCAAACTCGGGCACCGCATGGCACAGGCTGTAGCGGACGACCTCGCAGACCGCGGCAGGCCGATGACCGGACTGCGCGTCTCTCCGCTCCAGCGCACCCGCGAATCGGCCGCTCCGATCGCCGCCGCCTTCGGGCTCGATCCGATCGTCGACGAGCGCATCATGGAGCCGACGAATCGCTTCGAGGGCACGAAGATGAGGCTCGCCGTGCGGAAGCCCGTGTACTGGCCCTACCTCGTCAATCCGCTCCGGCCGAGCTGGGGCGAGCCCTACGTGAGCATCGAGCGGCGCATGCTTCTCGCCGTCCACGATGCCTTCCAGTCGGTCGACTCGGGCGATGTCGTCCTGGTCAGCCACCAGCTCCCGATCTGGGTCACGCACCTGTCCGTCGCAGGGGAGCGTTACCCGCACGACCCGCGCAAACGCCGCTGCGCGCTGTCGAGCATCACGACCTTCGAGATCGCCCCAGAAGTCGAACCCGGGGCTGCGAGCGAGGCCGAACAGCCGTCCGCGGCGGCGTCGACCAGGCGTCTCGGCAACACCCCCGAGTCCCAGCGCCTCACCGAGGTCGCGTACGTCGAGCCCGCTGCGAGCCTCCTGGTCGCCGCGACCGATGTGGGGGCGGTGTGAACATCCGTCCCCGCGTTCGTTCGCGCCTCGTCGCATCCATCGTCGCCATTGCAGCAGCGACAACGCTCGCCCTGACCGGATGCACGGCGAACGACAGTCTCGCGACGCAGTACCGGTCCGGCAACGGGCAGAACTACATCGCCGGCGACGGCACGGTCAGCGAGTTCGCCGCCGGCAACCGTGGAGCGCCCGTCGCCTTCACGGGGACGCTGCAGGACGGCACCCCGGTCAGCTCACGGCAATACGCGGGCAAGGTGCTGGTGGTCAACTTCTGGTACGCCGGATGCCCGCCCTGCCGGGTGGAGGCGCCCGCGCTGCAGGAGCTCAGCCAGAAGTACGCCGGCGAGGGCGTCGACTTCCTGGGCGTGAACCTCTACGACTCCGCCCAGACGGCCGCAAGCTTCGAGAAGGACAAGGGAGTGACCTACCCGTCGGTGCTCGACCGCGACACCGGGTCGGTGCTTCTGGCGTTCAGCAAGACGGTGCCGCCGAAGGCCACGCCGACGACCTTGGTCGTGGACAAGGAGGGCCGCGTCGCCGCGCGCATCCTCGGCGCCCTCCCGGACAAGAGCATCCTCGACTCTCTCATCTCCGACGCCGTGGCCGAGCACTGACGTGGGCGGCGTCGGTCAGATCGTCTTCAGCGGCCAGCTCCTGCTCGCGCTGCCGATCGCACTCCTGGCGGGACTGGTCTCGTTCGCATCCCCGTGCGTCCTGCCCCTGGTCCCGGGCTATCTCGCCTACGTCGGCGGCATCAGCGACCCGGGCGCGAAGCGCGACCGCTCCCGCCTGCTCACCGGGGTGGCCTTGTTCATCCTGGGCTTCGCCATCGTGTTCGTGGCCTACGGTGCCGCGTTCGGTGCGCTGGGTTACTGGCTCGTCCGCTGGCAGGATGTCGTGGTCCGCATCCTCGGTGCTCTCGTCATCGTGATGGGCCTCGTCTTCATCGGCCAGTTCTCGTTCCTCCAGCGGACGATCAAGCCGTCCTGGCGCCCGGCGACCGGGCTGATCGGAGCGCCGCTGCTCGGCATCGTCTTCGGTCTCGGCTGGACGCCCTGCATCGGCCCGACTCTCGCAGCCATCAGCGCGCTGAGCGTCGGAAGCGGCTCGCCTTGGCGAGGAGCGCTTCTCGGGCTGTTCTACTGCATCGGCCTCGGCATCCCCTTCCTCCTCGTCGCGCTCGGTTTCGACTGGGTCGCGGGCTCCGTGGCCTTCCTGAAGAGGCACATCCGGGCGATCAACATCATCGGCGGCGTGCTGTTGGTGCTCATCGGCATCCTGATGGTCACCGGCCTGTGGAGCGAGCTCATGTCCCAGTTCTTGGCGGTGATCCAAGGTTTTGAGCCGGCCCTCTGACCACATCGATTCGGCGCCCCCGCGCGAGGACCCCGACGTCGTCCAGCCCAAGCTGGGCACGCTCGGCTGGCTCCGCTGGTTCTGGCGCCAGCTCACGAGCATGCGCACCGCACTGTTCCTGCTCCTGCTGCTCGCGATCGCCGCCGTCCCGGGATCGCTGGTGCCGCAGCGCAGCTCCGACCCGAACGGAGTCACCAAGTACTTCACTGACAACCCGTCGCTCGCGCCGGTGCTCGACAAGTTCCAGCTCTTCGACGTCTACACGTCGGTGTGGTTCTCGGCCATCTACCTGCTGCTGTTCGCATCCCTGATCGGATGCATCATCCCGCGCACCAAGCACCACTTCGACGCGATGCGGGCGAAGCCCCCGAAGACGCCGGTCCGGCTGTCCCGCATGGCCGGCTTCCAGTCGAGAATCCTCCCCGTCGAGCTGCGCGGCCGCGGCGTCGACCCGGTCGTGAGCGCGCGGGACGTGCTGAAGGCCAACCACTACCGGGTCGCCCTCTATCAGGATGCGCGATCGACGTCGGTCTCGGCCGAGCGCGGGTACCTGCGCGAGAGCGGCAACCTCGTGTTCCACATCGCGTTGCTCGGTGTG
The DNA here is from genome assembly GCF_056754895.1 of Leifsonia sp. KNZ13-11D. NCBI lineage: Bacteria > Bacillati > Actinomycetota > Actinomycetes > Micrococcales > Microbacteriaceae > Leifsonia > Leifsonia sp. KNZ13-11D. The sequence goes on along the minus strand of NZ_JBPGWU010000001.1, from coordinate 3,679,384 downwards.
CTGCTCGCGATCGGTGTAGGGGGTGGGTTCGGGTACACAGGCCAGAAGATCGTCGTCGAAGGTCAGAGCTTCGTGAACAGCCTGCCGTCGTACAACTCGTTCAATCCCGGGCGCTTCTTCAGCGACTCCTCGCTGGTGCCGTTCTCGATCGCCGTCAACAAGCTCGACGTGGCCTACGAGACCAAGAATCAGGATGCGATCGGCACGCCGCTCGACTACACAGCCCATGTCACGACGACCGGACCCGGCAATGCGCGGGCCGATACGGTCATCAAGGTCAACGATCCGCTCGCCATCGGCGGCACCAACGTCTACCTGCTCGGCAACGGCTACGCACCGACGATCACGGTCAAGGACACCGCGGGCAAGGTCGTCTTCAGCGACTCGGTGCCCTTCATCCCGCAGGCGGATCCGAATCTCACCTCGCTCGGCTTCGTGAAGATCCCGGACGGGCTGAAAGAGCAGGTCGGGATGATCGGCTTCTTCTATCCGACCGTGACCGCGAGCCAGACGGCGCAGGGCGCACTCGCCTCGAAGTTCCCCGGGCTCCGGGATCCGGTGCTCAGCCTGAACGTGTATGCCGGCGATCTCGGCGTCGACGACGGGGTGCCCCAGTCGGTCTACAGTCTCAACACCGACACCCTGGAGCAGCTGGCCGGCCCGCCGACCAAGACCAAGGCCCTGGAGCTGAAGCCCGGTCAGACCGTTGAACTGCCGAACGGGCTCGGAACGATCTCGCTCGACGGCGTGAAGCGCTTCGCGACTTTGGAAGTGCACCACGATCCCGCCCAGATCTGGGTGCTGCTGTTCGCCGTGCTCATCCTCTTGGGGCTGCTGACGTCGCTGTTCGTCCCGCGCCGCCGGCTGTGGGTGAAAGCGATCGAGAACGCGGACGGCTCGCTCACGCTCGAGTACGCGGGACTCGCCCGGGGCGACGACCCCAACCTCCTCGCGGCGGTGACCGCCGTCGCCGATCAGCATTCCCGGGTCCTCACCGGGCCTCCGACGACTTAGGCTGGCATCGTGACCGAAACCCTGGCTCAACTGTCGACCGTGTTCCTGTACGCGGCGATGGGTCTCTATGCGGCGGCGTTCATCGCCTTCGCGCTCGATCTCGCCCGGCGAGGCGCCCGGGCGACCGCAGTCGAGGCGGCCGTCGTGCCGAGCGCCGTAGCGCGTCGCGCCGAAGTGGCCGCCCCGGTCGGCGCACCGGCGCACACCATCATCGGCGGGCCGCAGGCCCAGACCCCGCCGCCACCGTCCTCCGCATTCGGGCGCCTGTCGTCGCGCATCAGCACGCGCGTCGAGGACGATGTCATGAACGGTTCGGACGGCGGCGCGTCGCTGAAGTGGGCGTTCGCCCTGACGATCATCGGCTTCGCGTTCCACCTGGTCGCGGTCGTGCTGCGAGGCATCGCCGCGGCGCGCGTCCCATGGGCCAACATGTGGGAGTTCTCGATGACGGGCACGCTCGTCATCATCGGGGTGTTCCTGGTGGCCAACCTGCGGTGGCCGATCAAGTACGTCGGAACCTTCGTCCTCGGGCTGGTTCTGGTGCTGCAGGGCATCGCGTTGCTGCGGTACTACGTCCCAGTCGTGCCGCTCCAGCCGGCGCTGCAGTCGTATTGGCTGGTGATCCACATCATCGTGGCCGTGCTGGGCACGGCGTTCTTCGCACTCGGCTTCGCGCTGTCCGGATTGCAGCTGCTGCAGTATCGGCGCGAGCGCCAGGTCGAGGAATCCCGACCTCAGCAGTTCCGGTTCCTGTCGACCCTTCCGAGTTCGGTCGTGCTGGAGAACCTGGCGTACCGGATCAACATCGTCGGGTTCATCGCATGGACCTTCACGCTGATCGCCGGAGCGATCTGGGCCGAGAAGGCTTGGGGCAGGTACTGGGGATGGGACACCAAGGAGGTGTGGACGTTCATCATCTGGGTGATCTACGCCGGATACATCCACGCGCGGGCGACGCGCGGATGGCGCGGATCCCGGTCGGCGTGGCTGGCGATCATCGGTTTCGCAGCAGTGCTCTTCAACTTCGGCATCGTGAACGTCTTCTTCCACGGACTGCACGCGTACTCGGGTCTGGGATGACCTGGTAGAACACCACCACGAGAACCCCTCGAGAGCCGCCGGCTAGCGAGGGGTTCTTCGCGTTGCGGGGGAGTTCTGCAGGCTCGCATGCCCACAAATTCCGCGTGATTTCGGGGAAGTCAAGCGCGACACGCCCGGGCTGCGGGCCGAATTTGCACCGTCTTGGAGCCCTGCGTAAAGTACTTACTTGTCACCCCAAAGGTGCGGGAGAGCGGAAGAGCTCCCCGGCCTCAAGCGGGACCGAATCCAAAGCCTAGCGGCAAAGCTGAACTTGAATAAGTTCGCTTGCTGCGCTTAGGATTAACACCCACTCACTGAGCAGGTCTGACCGGACCGGATCGTGTGAATCGGTTGCGCCCACCACATATCGGGCCAACGAAGAGCACGGAACGCCGACTTGACAAACTGACCGAGAGTGGTAAGGTAGAGAAGTTGCCTCGCAGAGACAGCCGGAAGGTTGAAAGGCGAGAGCGTCCGATCCTTGAGAACTCAACAGCGTGCACAATGTCAAATGCCAAACAACCTCGGCATTGACCATCTAGACCTAGTCTAGCGGTCGATGCGAGATTCCTTTGGATTAGAAACAGAATGTCAGTAGATATTCGAAACTAGTCAAGACAAACTCGCAGTGCGCGGACATATTTCCTGTCCAAGCCTGCACTATGTTTCCCGGTCGCTTGCGATCGTGGAGCTAAACATTTATGGAGAGTTTGATCCTGGCTCAGGACGAACGCTGGCGGCGTGCTTAACACATGCAAGTCGAACGATGAACCTGGAGCTTGCTCTAGGGGATTAGTGGCGAACGGGTGAGTAACACGTGAGTAACCTGCCCTTGACTCTGGGATAACCTCCGGAAACGGAAGCTAATACCGGATACGACGTACGGAGGCATCTCCTGTACGTGGAAAGAACTTCGGTCAAGGATGGACTCGCGGCCTATCAGGTAGTTGGTGAGGTAACGGCTCACCAAGCCTACGACGGGTAGCCGGCCTGAGAGGGTGACCGGCCACACTGGGACTGAGACACGGCCCAGACTCCTACGGGAGGCAGCAGTGGGGAATATTGCACAATGGGCGCAAGCCTGATGCAGCAACGCCGCGTGAGGGATGACGGCCTTCGGGTTGTAAACCTCTTTTAGTAGGGAAGAAGCGAAAGTGACGGTACCTGCAGAAAAAGCACCGGCTAACTACGTGCCAGCAGCCGCGGTAATACGTAGGGTGCGAGCGTTGTCCGGAATTATTGGGCGTAAAGAGCTCGTAGGCGGTCTGTCGCGTCTGCTGTGAAAACCCGAGGCTCAACCTCGGGCCTGCAGTGGGTACGGGCAGACTAGAGTGCGGTAGGGGAGAATGGAATTCCTGGTGTAGCGGTGGAATGCGCAGATATCAGGAGGAACACCGATGGCGAAGGCAGTTCTCTGGGCCGTAACTGACGCTGAGGAGCGAAAGCGTGGGGAGCGAACAGGATTAGATACCCTGGTAGTCCACGCCGTAAACGTTGGGCGCTAGATGTGGGGACCATTCCACGGTTTCCGTGTCGCAGCTAACGCATTAAGCGCCCCGCCTGGGGAGTACGGCCGCAAGGCTAAAACTCAAAGGAATTGACGGGGGCCCGCACAAGCGGCGGAGCATGCGGATTAATTCGATGCAACGCGAAGAACCTTACCAAGGCTTGACATACACGAGAACGCCCTAGAAATAGGGAACTCTTTGGACACTCGTGAACAGGTGGTGCATGGTTGTCGTCAGCTCGTGTCGTGAGATGTTGGGTTAAGTCCCGCAACGAGCGCAACCCTCGTTCTATGTTGCCAGCGCGTAATGGCGGGAACTCATAGGAGACTGCCGGGGTCAACTCGGAGGAAGGTGGGGATGACGTCAAATCATCATGCCCCTTATGTCTTGGGCTTCACGCATGCTACAATGGCCGGTACAAAGGGCTGCAATACCGTAAGGTGGAGCGAATCCCAAAAAGCCGGTCTCAGTTCGGATTGAGGTCTGCAACTCGACCTCATGAAGTCGGAGTCGCTAGTAATCGCAGATCAGCAACGCTGCGGTGAATACGTTCCCGGGCCTTGTACACACCGCCCGTCAAGTCATGAAAGTCGGTAACACCCGAAGCCGGTGGCCCAACCCTTGTGGAGGGAGCCGTCGAAGGTGGGATCGGTGATTAGGACTAAGTCGTAACAAGGTAGCCGTACCGGAAGGTGCGGCTGGATCACCTCCTTTCTAAGGAGCATCTGGCACCCTCGGGTGTCCAGGCGCCGGATCTGAGCGAACGTCTCAGCCGGTTAGCTCATGGGTGGAACATTGACATTGGTGCGGAGCTGAACAGCTCGAACTCAGTACACCTCTTGCAGGTAGGAACGGTTCGGACTCGGAAGCCCCGCACATGCACGCTGTTGGGTCCTGAGGGACCGGACCTCATCCACTCGGATGAGAACCGAACCTCTGGACCTTTTCTCGTCGGCATGACTAGCCGGCAGAAGAGGTACCGCCCGTACTTTGAGAACTACACAGTGGACGCGAGCATCTTAGATTCGAACCTTCGGGTTCGGATCACAAAGATCACAGCACTTTCGAGTGCTGATAGATCATTGGTCAATCTGCTCACCTTCGGGTGGGCCGATCGATTCAAACTCATGTGATTTCAAGTTTCTAAGAGCAAACGGTGGATGCCTTGGCATCTGGAGCCGAAGAAGGACGTAGTAATCTGCGATAAGCCTCGGGGAGTTGATAAACGAACTTTGATCCGAGGATTTCCGAATGGGGAAACCCCGCTGGGCCCTTTGGGTGACCCAGTGACTCCCGCCTGAATATATAGGGCGGGTAGAGGGAACGTGGGGAAGTGAAACATCTCAGTACCCACAGGAAGAGAAAGCAAAAGCGATTCCGTTAGTAGTGGCGAGCGAAACCGGAAGAGGCTAAACCGATCATGTGTGATAGCCGGCAGGCGTTGCATGGTCGGGGTTGTGGGACTTTTCTGCTGCTTCTGCCGAACAGCAAGCGTTACAAAGGATCATAGGTGAATGGCATTGAAAGGCCAGCCACAGAGGGTGCCAGCCCCGTAACCGAAATGGTCCAATGGCGCGAAGAGTATCCCAAGTAGCACGGGGCCCGAGAAATCCCGTGTGAATCTGTCAGGACCACCTGATAAGCCTAAATACTCCCAGATGACCGATAGCGGACAAGTACCGTGAGGGAAAGGTGAAAAGTACCCCGGGAGGGGAGTGAAATAGTACCTGAAACCGTTTGCTTACAAACCGTTGGAGCCTCCTTGTAGGGGTGACAGCGTGCCTTTTGAAGAATGAGCCTGCGAGTTAGCGATATGTGGCGAGGTTAACCCGTGAGGGGTAGCCGTAGCGAAAGCGAGTCTGAATAGGGCGATTCAGTCGCATGTCCTAGACCCGAAGCGAAGTGATCTATCCATGGCCAGGTTGAAGCGACGGTAAGACGTCGTGGAGGACCGAACCCACTTAGGTTGAAAACTGAGGGGATGAGCTGTGGATAGGGGTGAAAGGCCAATCAAACTTCGTGATAGCTGGTTCTCTCCGAAATGCATTTAGGTGCAGCGTTGCGTGTTTCTTGCCGGAGGTAGAGCTACTGGATGGCCGATGGGCCCCAAAAGGTTACTGACGTCAGCCAAACTCCGAATGCCGGTAAGTGAGAGCGCAGCAGTGAGACGGTGGGGGATAAGCTTCATCGTCGAGAGGGAAACAACCCAGACCACCAACTAAGGTCCCTAAGCGCGTGCTAAGTGGGAAAGGATGTGGAGTTGCACAGACAACCAGGAGGTTGGCTTAGAAGCAGCCACCCTTGAAAGAGTGCGTAATAGCTCACTGGTCAAGTGATTCCGCGCCGACAATGTAACGGGGCTCAAGCACGCCACCGAAGTTGTGGCATTGACATTATTGGTAGGCCTTCGTGGTCCAGCCGTGTTGATGGGTAGGAGAGCGTCGTGTGGCGAGTGAAGCGGCGGTGTAAACCAGCCGTGGACGCCACACGAGTGAGAATGCAGGCATGAGTAGCGAAAGACGGGTGAGAAACCCGTCCTCCGAAAGACCAAGGGTTCCAGGGCCAGGCTAATCCGCCCTGGGTAAGTCGGGACCTAAGGCGAGGCCGACAGGCGTAGTCGATGGACAACGGGTTGATATTCCCGTACCGGCGAAGAACCGCCCAAGCTAATCCAGTGGTGCTAAGAGTCCTAATCCTGGACACGGATCCCTTCGGGGTGAAGGTCCGGGCCTAACGCTCGACCCCATGCTGGTGCGGCTAGCGTATTAACAGGTGTGACGCAGGAAGGTAGCCCAGCCGGGCGATGGTTGTCCCGGTGTAAGTGTGTAAGCCGAGAGATAGGCAAATCCGTCTCTCACATAGGCCCAGGCACGATGCGTAGTCTTCATTGACGAAATGGGTGATCCTATGCTGCCGAGAAAAGCATCGACGCGAGGTTCCAGCCGCCCGTACCCCAAACCGACTCAGGTGGTCAGGTAGAGAATACCAAGGAGATCGAGAGAATCGTGGTTAAGGAACTCGGCAAAATGCCCCCGTAACTTCGGGAGAAGGGGGGCCTGAGGCGTGAACGGACTTGCTCCGGGAGCGTTTGAAGGCCGCAGAGACCAGTGGGAAGCGACTGTTTACTAAAAACACAGGTCCGTGCCAAGTCGCAAGACGATGTATACGGACTGACGCCTGCCCGGTGCTGGAAGGTTAAGAGGAAGGGTTAGCTTCGGCGAAGCTCAGAATTTAAGCCCCAGTAAACGGCGGTGGTAACTATAACCATCCTAAGGTAGCGAAATTCCTTGTCGGGTAAGTTCCGACCTGCACGAATGGCGTAACGACTTCCCAGCTGTCTCAACCGCGAACTCGGCGAAATTGCACTACGAGTAAAGATGCTCGTTACGCGCAGCAGGACGGAAAGACCCCGTGACCTTTACTACAGCTTGGTATTGGTGTTCGGTGTGGCTTGTGTAGGATAGGTGGGAGACTTTGAAGCCGGCACGCCAGTGTCGGTGGAGTCATTGTTGAAATACCACTCTGGTCACTCTGGATATCTAACTTAGAACCGTAATCCGGTTCAGGGACAGTGCCTGGTGGGTAGTTTAACTGGGGCGGTTGCCTCCCAAAAAGTAACGGAGGCGCCCAAAGGTTCCCTCAACCTGGTTGGCAATCAGGTGTCGAGTGTAAGTGCACAAGGGAGCTTGACTGTGAGACTGACAAGTCGAGCAGGGACGAAAGTCGGGACTAGTGATCCGGCAGTGGCTTGTGGAAGCGCTGTCGCTCAACGGATAAAAGGTACCTCGGGGATAACAGGCTGATCTTGCCCAAGAGTCCATATCGACGGCATGGTTTGGCACCTCGATGTCGGCTCGTCGCATCCTGGGGCTGGAGTAGGTCCCAAGGGTTGGGCTGTTCGCCCATTAAAGCGGTACGCGAGCTGGGTTTAGAACGTCGTGAGACAGTTCGGTCCCTATCCGCTGCGCGCGTAGGAAATTTGAGAGGATCTGACCCTAGTACGAGAGGACCGGGTTGGACGAACCTCTGGTGTGCCAGTTGTTCTGCCAAGAGCACCGCTGGTTAGCTACGTTCGGGATGGATAACCGCTGAAAGCATCTAAGCGGGAAGCCGGCCTCGAGATGAGATTTCCACGCCTTCGGGCGAGAGGCTCCCAGCTAGACTACTGGGTTGATAGGCCGGATGTGGAAGTGGGGACTAAAGACCCATGGAGCTGACCGGTACTAATAAGCCGATAACTTGATAATCACCACTCTCATAAACGTTGTAAGGCAGCTATGAGGGGCCAAGATTGTTCGCGTCCACTATGTGGTTCTCGATGTACGGTCGAGAACTGATTCGAGCTAACGCTCGACGTTCACTTTGATACATCAATAGTGTTTCGGCGGCCATAGCGAGAGGGAAACGCCCGGTTACATTCCGAACCCGGAAGCTAAGACTCTCTGCGCCGATGGTACTGCAGGGGGGACCCTGTGGGAGAGTAGGACACCGCCGGACTTCTTTGTGAGATGGCCACCCAGTGATGGGTGGCCATTTCGCGTTAACGGGGTCGAACGCCGCACCACGCATAGGCTGGCCACGACCCCGCCGAACCGACAGGAGAAGCCGTGAGCGACACACCGGCAGACGACAACGCGCGCAGCGAGCGTCCCGCCCGCAGGCAGCAGCCTGGGCGACCCTCGCGATCCGGCGACGACCAGCGCCGCACAGGCGGCGGTGGGGGGTCGGCGGGGTCGAACCGCGACGGCGCCTACCAGGGACGACCACGTCGGGACGGCGATGCACCAGGTCGTGCGCGATCGGCCGGAGGCCGGCAGGATCGTCCTCGCGCGGACGGCGATCGGTATGGACGTCCTCGCGCGGACGGCGATCGGTACGGACGTCCTCGCACGGACGGCGATCGGTATGGACGTCCTCGCGCGGACGGCGATCGGTATGGACGTCCTCGCGCGGACGGCGATCGGCAGGACCGGCCGCGCGCGGACGGCAATTGGCGCGACCGGCCGCGTCGCGACGAAGCGCAGGACCGCCCGCGGCCGGGCGGCGCCTCGCGGGATCGTTCGGGCAGCGGAGCGCCTTGGAAGGGCCGCCCGGGCGGAGACCGCGCACGCGAGAGCGGCTACCGGTCCGACGGCCAAAACGGCCGCGGCGGCGTAGGTCGACCGGAGCGTTCCGGAGGCTACCGACCCGCTGGGGACGGTGAGCGCAGGTCGAGCGCTCCGCGAGACGGCTATCGTGGGCGCGACGAGCCACGCGGAACGGGACAGCGCGGTGGGTACGGTCGTCGTGACGGAGCCGACTCCCGCGGTGGCGCAACCCGCTACCAGGGCGGCGACGGGCGTCGTGACCGGCCCGGTCGCGAGGAGAAGCTGTGGACACGTGACGGTCGTCCTGCGCGCGGCGACCGCGACGCACGCGACAGCGACCGGCAGCTCGACGCGGAGGCGCAGCGCGCCCGCGAGCTGCAGTCGATCCGTCCGCGTCACGACGACCCGGATATCCCCGAGGACGTCCAGGCGCGCGACCTCCCCGGCGAGGCTCGCGTCGAACTCAAGACCCTGAGCAAGGACAACGCCGACTGGGTGGCGAAGCACCTCGTCATGGCAGGGCGGTTGATCGAGAGCGACCCGGAGGCCGCTCACCGCCACGCGGTTTCGGCATCCCGGCGGGCCGGCCGCGTCGCCGTGGTCCGCGAAACACTGGCCATCACGGCGTACGCCATCGGCGACTTCGCGTTGGCCCTGCGCGAGCTGCGCACGTACCGACGCATCTCCGGCTCGAACGATCAACTGCCGTTGATGGTGGACAGCGAGCGAGGGGTCGGCCGGCCCGATCGCGCCCTCGAGCTGGGACGGTCTGTCGACCGCTCGACCCTGCCGTCGGATGTCCAGGTGTCCCTCGCCATCGCGATGTCCGGCGCGCGGCTCGATCTTGGTCAGCCTGAGGCGGCGCTTGCCGAGCTCGAGATCCCGCAGCTCGACCCGGATCGCGCCTTCAGCTTCAGCGCGGATCTGTTCCACGCCTACGCCGAGGTGCTGGAGGAGCTGGGCCGGGACGATCAGGCTGCGGGGTGGCGCGAGCGCGCTGCACGAGCGGAAGCAGCATTCGACCAAGCGAACGACCTCGACGAACACGAGACGATCGATGTCATCGAGGAAGAGGTCGCAATCGACGACGCCGAGGACGGCGACCGCTCCGACGACACCGAGGCGGATACCGACGAAGACGGAGAGGACGCGCAGGATGGCGCTGTTCCGACGGAACACTGACGGTGGGACGCCGCTGGACGGCGTCGACCTGGTGCTCGCCGACCTGGATGGCGTCGTCTATAAAGGGCCCGACGCCATCCCGCATGCCGTCGAGAGCCTGAACGAGGCGGCCGAAACCCTGCGAGTCGGTTACATCACGAACAACGCGTCCCGCACGGACGCCTCCGTCGCGCAGCACCTCAGCGAGCTCGGACTGAGCGTGAAACCGTCGGAGGTGGTCACGTCCCCACAGGCCGCGGTGCGCCTCCTCACGGAGCATGTGCCGGCCGGCGCCAACATCCTCGTCGTCGGCGGAGACGGGCTGGTCGACGAAGTGCAGAAAGCCGGCTTCGAGGTCACCCGATCAGCGGACGACGATCCCGCGGCGGTCATCCAGGGATTCTCTCCGGAAGTCGGCTGGCCGCAGCTCGCCGAAGCATCGTTCGCGCTGCAGGGCCGGTCTGAAGCGGAGCGCCCCTGGATCGCGACCAACACCGACTGGACCATTCCGGTCGCGCGCGGCATCGCGCCCGGCAACGGGACGCTCGTCTCCGCGGTGCACACGGCCGTGGGCCGGCTGCCGCTCGTAGCAGGCAAGCCGGAGCGGGCCATCTTCGACGAAGCGGTCGCGCGCTTCGGAGCGCAGAAGCCGCTGTTCATCGGCGACCGCCTGGACACCGACATCCTGGGAGCGAACCGGGCCGGCATCCCCTCGGTCCTGGTGCTCACCGGCATCGACGGCGGCAAGCAACTGCTGTCGGCGGATGCGGAATCGCGACCCACGTACATCCTGGGAGATCTCCGCGGACTCCGCGAACCGTATCCCGCGGTGAAGACGGCGCGGAACGGCTCGGTGACGGTGGGCGACGCGACCGTGACGATCGACGGGAACGACGTGCGGATCGTGGCGGAAGGATCCGACCCGCTGAACCTGCTGCGAGCTGCCTGCGCCGCGATCTGGGACTCGGGCCGCGCGATATACGGGCTGAACGTGCCCGAGCGTCTCTACGGCTGACCGCTAGAGCGCGGCGTTCCGCTCCAGGATGCGGTGGCACCGGCGGACGCGATCGAGCCACCAGGCCGTCCGATCGTCATCGGCGCGCAGCGCGTCCAGCCGGCGCGACGACACGGAGGGGCGCATCACGGGGATGACGCCGTCGCGCGGAGTCAGCGGGTCGTCCGAGACGTCGTCGACGAACATCGCCACGGTGCCCAGACCACAGTCGAACTCGAGCTCGGGGAGAGCAGCGGCGAGGTGCGCGCCCATGGCGATGCCGACCGACGTCTCGATCGCACTGGAGACGACCGCCGGGAGGCCCGCCTGCTGGACGATCCGCAGCGCAGAGTGGATCCCACCGAGCGGCTGCGCCTTCACGATCAGGAGGTCGGCGGCTCCCGCCCGCGCCACCGCGAGCGGATCGCTCGCCTTGCGCACGCTCTCGTCCGCCGCGACAGGGATACCCATGTATGTGATCCTGCGGCGGAGCTCGGCGAGCTCGTCGACCGTCGCGCACGGTTGCTCGACATATTCGAGATCGAACGGAGCGAGGGCGTGGATGGCGTGCTCCGCCTCGTCCAGGTTCCACAGGGTGTTCGCGTCGATGCGCACGCGCCCCTCGGGCCCCAACGCCTCCCGGACTGCGCGGACCCGGGCGACATCGTCCGCGAGGGTCTGACCCGGTTCCGCCACCTTCACTTTCGCCGTGCGTGCCCCGCCGTAGCGGGCGAGCACGCCGGGGACATCCTCGGCGTCGACCGCCGGGACCGTGGCGTTGACCGGGATGCGCTCCCGCAGGGCCCTCGGTGTGGCGCGCCACCCGAAGTCGATCGCGGCGTGCAACCAGGTCGACGCCTCCCGATCCTCGTACTCGACGAACGGGGAGAACTCCGTCCACCCCAGCGGTCCCTCGAAGAGCACCGCTTCCCTCACCGTGATGCCACGGAAGCGGGTGGTCATCGGGAGCGACACGACCCGAGCATTTGCTAACAGGTCGGCGAGTTCCGGAAGCATCCACCAAGTGTTGCACGGCCGGACCGCGCGGGTGCCTGAACCGTAGGCTGGACACATGCAAGCGGACGTCTCAGAACTCTTCGATCCCGGCGCGTGGCGCGAGGTCCCCGGCTTCGGCGATCTCAGCGACATCACCTACCACCACGATGTCACCGGTCGCATCGCTCGCATCGCGTTCGATCGTCCGGAAGTGCGGAACGCCTTCCGGCCCCGCACGGTCGACGAGCTCTACGCCGCCCTGGAGGACGTACGCACGAACCCGCGGATCGGTGTCGTGCTGCTGACAGGCAACGGGCCGAGCCCGAAGGACGGCGGCTGGGCGTTCTGCTCGGGAGGTGACCAGCGCATCCGCGGCCGCGACGGGTACAAGTATGCGGAGGGCGAGACCGCATCGAGCATCGACGCCGCGCGCAGCGGTCGTCTGCACATCCTCGAGGTGCAGCGCCTCATCCGGTTCATGCCGAAGGTCGTCATCGCGGTCGTACCGGGATGGGCGGCGGGAGGCGGTCACTCGCTGCATGTCGTGTGCGACTTGACGATCGCCAGCGAGGAGCACGGACGGTTCAAGCAGACGGACGCCGACGTGGGTTCGTTCGACGCCGGCTACGGGTCGGCGTACTTCGCTCGCCAGGTGGGCCAGAAGGTCGGCCGCGAGGTGTTCTTCCTTGCGCGGGAGTATTCGGCCCAGCGGGCGTACGAGATGGGGGCGGTCAACGCCGTCGTGCCGCATGCCGAACTCGAAACGGTCGCCCTGGAGTGGGCGAACGAGATCCTCACGAAGTCGCCGACCGCGATCCGCATGCTGAAGTTCGCTTTCAATGCCGTTGACGACGGGCTGGTGGGCCAGCAGGTGTTTGCGGGTGAGGCCACGCGGCTGGCGTACGGAACGGACGAGGCCGTGGAGGGCCGGGACGCGTTCCTGCAGAAGCGCGAACCGGACTGGTCGCCCTTCCCCTGGCAGTACTGAGGGCGGGCCACCATGTCGCGAGCGGTACGGGTCGTGGACGCCTCACGCCCGGAGGAGGTGTTCGTCGCGCTCCGGGAGGCGTTGACGGGGAGCGGCGATGCTGTCGTTCCGCGGGCGCGGCACGAGGAGAGCGGAGTCGGTGGTGCCGGAGCTGGTGACGCCGGGGCTGATGGCGCGGCGTGGCCGAGCCCGGGCGAGACGGTCGCGCAGAATGTCGCGCTGATCATCGAGACGTCCGGGTCGACCGGCGTCCCCAAGCGCGTGGCGCTGTCGTCGGACGCTCTGCTGGCGAGTGCTGCGGCCTCGGCCGGCGCACTCGGAGGGCAGGGCCAATGGTTGCTGGCCCTCCCGGTGCACTACGTGGCGGGCGCGCAGGTGCTGGTCCGGTCGCTCGCGGCGGGGAGCGAGCCGGTGCTCTACGGCGAGGGCCGTTTCGATGCGGAACGGTTCGCCGAGTCGGCCCGGCGGCTCACCGGCGACCTCCGATACACCTCGCTCGTGCCCGTCCAGCTCGCGCGGCTCGTCGAGAGCGCGGAAGCCGGGTCCATCGCGGTGGCCGCGACCCTCCGCGGTTTCGACGGCGTCCTGGTCGGCGGCCAGGCGCTGGCGCCGGCCCTGCGCGATCGCGCGGAACAGCTGGGGGCACGCATCGTCACGACGTACGGGTCGAGCGAGACGGCCGGCGGATGCGTCTACGACGGAATGCCGATCGGGACGACGACCGTCCGAGCCGTTGATGGACTTCTGGAGATCTCCGGGCCGGTCCTCGCTGAATGCTACCTCGGCGACCCGCAGCGGACCGCCGCGGCCTTCCATGAGGCGGACGGCACTCGCTGGTACCGGACGGGCGATCTGGGCGACGTGGCACCCGATGGGACGGTCACGGTGTTCGGGCGCTCGGACAATGTGATCATCTCGGGCGGCGAGAAAGTGCTGTTGGACGCGGTGGAACGAGCTGTCCAGGAGGTCGCCGGATTCGGCCACGCGGTGGTCGTCGGCGAGTCGCATCCCGAATGGGGACAGGTGCCGGTCGTCGTCGTGGAGGGGCAGGCGCCGCTGGGGGTTCCCGAGCTCCGCCGGATCGTCGCCGAGCGGCTGGGGCGCGCTGCCGCACCCGCTCGCATCCTCGAGGTGGAGCGGGTACCACGGCTGTCGAGCGGCAAGCCCGACCGCATCGCGGTAACGGCGCTCGCCGCGGAACGAGAGGCATAGCCGATGTTGTTACGATTCGCTCTGTGATGAGTCAGAACAAGCCACGCATGCAGCGGACCATCCCGCCGACGGCGCGCGGGCCGCGCGGCGGCCGGAGCGGCCGGCCGGGTGCCGCTGCCGCGGCCGTCAAGCCCGCCACGACCGCGGACTGGGTCGCCGGGGCGCGCCTGCGCACGCTTCCGCTGGCGATCGCGCCCGTACTGATCGGCATCGGCGCGGCGAAGGTCGCCGAGGGCCCGGGGGTCTGGCACCCGGTCCGCTCCCTGCTCTGCCTCGCCGTGGCGGTGCTGCTGCAGATCGGGGTCAACTACGCGAACGACTACTCGGACGGCGTCCGCGGCACCGACGAGTTCCGGGTCGGACCCGGACGCCTCACGGGCTCCGGCAAGGCGGCGCCGCGCGCGGTGCTGTCGGTGGCCCTCACGTTCTTCGCGCTCGCCGCGGTCGCCGGTCTCATCCTGGTGATCCTCACGCAGCACTGGTGGATCCTGCTGATCGGCGCCGCCGCCATCGCGGCCGCCTGGTTCTACACCGGCGGGAAGCGACCCTACGGCTATTACGGGCTGGGCGAGGTCTTCGTCTTCGCGTTCTTCGGGCTCGTCGCCACGGTCGGCACCACCTTCATGCTGGCCGGAACAGTCAACCAGGAAGCCTGGTATGGAGGCGTGATCGCCGGGCTCATCGCCTGCGCGGTACTGATGGTGAACAACATCCGCGACATCGAGCCCGACCGCCGGGCCCGGAAGCGCACGCTCGCCGTGCTGCTCGGAAGCATCGCGTCGCGGATCGTCTTCTGCGTGCTGCTGCTCGTGCCGTTCGGCATCCTGGCGGTGCTCGCGGTCTTCTACCCCTTCGCCTGGTTCGGGATGTTCGCGCTGCTGGCGGCGTTGCCGGCCTGCGTCATCACGCTGTTCGGGCGCACCCCGCGCGAACTGATCACCGCGCTGCAGCTGACCAGCATCACCGGCCTGCTCGTCGGGATCGCGCTCGGCGCCGCCTACGCCTTCTGACCGTCGCGCCGACCGGTTCCCGTGTCATCCGCGGTGCCGTCCCCCGCGCCGTCCACGGCGGCGTCCTCGACGTCGTCGTCCTCCGAGCGCGCAGGCGTCTCGCGGTGGCGGACGGCGTACAGATCGGAGGACACTGCATTGCGCGGGCGGCCCAGGAAGATGTACGAGAGGCAGAGACCGATGAGGGCGGCCGCGATCACCGCGAGCCACCAGACGACGCCCAACGCGAGAAGGATCGCGAGCGGCACCGCGAACACCAGAAGGCGCAGCACGGTGTAGGTGATCCAAGAGGGAATCCGCTTCACCCTCCCAGCTTAGAGACCGTCTCTGAGAGTTACGATTGACCCATGGTTCGCCTCTGGATAGCCCTCGGCGTCGCAGCCGTGGTGTTCTACATCTATTCGGTGGCAGACTGCGCCCTGTTCGACCGTTCGCGAGTGCGTGGCCTTCCCAAGCCCGTGTGGCTGCTCATCATCATCCTGTTCCCGGTCGTCGGCGGGATCCTCTGGTTCCTCATCGGACGAGGGCGTCGCAGATCCGACGTCGGGCGGCGCGTGACCGCACCCGACGACGACCCGGAGTTCCTCGGCAAGCTGCGACTGGACCACGACCAGGAGGAGCGCATCCGCCAGCTCGAGAAGGAGCTGGCCGAGCTGGACGACAACGGTCCCGACAACGACCAGACCGGCCGCCGGGATGGGTGACCGCCCGCAGGCGGGCGACGCCACGGGCGCATCCACCGAAGCGGGCACGACGGCGCTCGCCGGCAGGGCCACGGGCAACCCGGCGACCGACTTCTCCCTGGCCCTCCTCAGCGGCTTGGTACGGAACGGCGTGCGCGACGTCGTCGTCAGCCCGGGATCGCGGTCGCAAGCGCTCGCGCTCGTCGCGGCCGAACTCGAACGCTCCCGCTCCACGCGTCTCCACGTGCGGATCGACGAGCGGTCCGGTGGGTTCCTCGCGCTGGGGCTCGCCCGGGAGACCGGGGCCCCGGCCGTCGTCATCACCACCAGCGGCACCGCCACCGCCAACCTGCACCCGGCGGTGCTCGAAGCGCACGAGGCGGGCATCCCTCTGATCGTCCTGACCGGTGACCGCCCGCAGGAACTGCGCGGGATCCGCTCGAATCAGACCACGCAGCAGGACGGGCTGTACGCGGCCGCCGTGCGCTGGTCGCAGGATGTGGAGGCGCCGACCGGCGACGCCGCCGAGGACGAGCGCGCCGCCGCGCTCGCGGAGGCGGCCGTGCGCTCGGCCGTGGGCGCGGACAGCGCCGACCCCGGTCCGGTGCACCTGAACGTGGCCTTCCGCGAGCCGCTCTCGGCGGCTGTTCCCGAGCTTCCGGAGCCCATCGCGGGGGCACTGCCCTCCACGGCCGGCGCCGAGGCTCTGGGACGCTCCATCGTGGTCATCGAGCCGGGCCCGCGGTCCGTCGTGGTCGCCGGCGCCGACGCCGGTCCACGTGCCGAGGAATTCGCCCGGGAAGCCGGCCTTCCCCTGATCGCGGAGGTCTCCAGCGGCGCCCACTTCGGGCCCAACCTCGTGGTCTCGTACCGGGAGCTGCTCCGCGACGAGGACTTCGGCGGCGCCGTCCAGCGCGCGATCGTGTTCGGCCATCCGACCCTGAGTCGAGAGGTCCCGGCCCTGCTGACCCGTGATGGCGTCGAGGTCGTCGTCGTGGCGCCGACCGGGGCTCAGGCGTACAACCCGGCCCGCCGGGCGCGAGTCGTGGGCGGGGTGCGGGCCGGCGCATCCACCGACCTGCGGTCGCCGGAGGTGCGCGGCTGGGTCGGCCGCTGGGTCTTCGCGAGCCGTCGAATCGCGGAACGTGCCGAGCAGGAGGCGAATCCTGCGGCCGTCGCCCCGGATGTCGAGAAGGCGCGGTCGTTCGATCCGGCGGATGCGCTGGCGTTCGCCCAAGCGGAGCTTGCGGCCGTGCGCGCGCCGATCACGCGGACGATCCTGGCGGAGGCGGTCTGGCGCTACACCTGGCCGCACGACCGCCTGGTTCTCGGCGCGTCGCGCCTGATCCGGGATGTCGACCGGATCGTGCCGGGCAAGAGGATCGCGGTGCACGCCAACCGCGGTCTCGCGGGGATCGACGGGACCATTGCCACTGCTACGGGCGTCGCCCGCGCAGCGGCAGCGGTGGCCGAACAGGCGGGCGCTCCCTCCGGTGTCACACGCGTGCTGCTCGGCGATCTCGCGCTGTTGCACGATGCGGGATCGCTGCTCCTCGGCGTCGGCGAGGCGCGTCCGCATCTCCAGGTCATCGTCGGCAACGACGGCGGCGGGACCATCTTCGACGGCCTGGAGGTCGCGGCCACCGCGCCGGACACCGCTTTCGATCGCGTGCTGTACACACCGCACTCCGTCGACATCGCCGCCCTCGCCGCTGCGTACGGCTGGCGTCACAGTGTCGCGCGCACCAAGGGCGAGCTGGATCAAGCGCTGTCCGCGCCGCCCGCCGGCGTCAGCATCCTGGAGGTCCCGCTCCCGCGCTGACTGTCATGCGGTGCGCACAACGCCGCATCCGCTCGGCACCGCATCGATTGGAGACGCCGTACAACGAATGCGCCGATCCGTGAGCTGATCACTACGATTGCCCGCGTGCACATGATCTTCCGGACGATGCTTCACGCGATCTTCTCGCGCTTCGGCCCACGCCTCGGCCACTGGGACGTTGCACGCACCCGCTTCCGGGTGCTGCCGACGGACCTGGACATCCTCAGGCACATGAACAACGGGGTGTACCTGTCCATCGCCGATATCGGGCGCTTCGACCTGCTGCAGCGCAACGGCGTCTGGGCGATCTTCAAACGCCGCGGCTGGTATCCGGTGGTCGCCTCCGAGACGATCTCCTTCCGGAAGTCTCTGGAGCTGTGGCAGCCGTTCGTGGTCGAGTCGCGCATCCTCGGCTTCGACGACAAGGCGGTCTACGTGGAACAGCGCTTCACCGTCGACGGCGAGATCTACACGCAGGCGTTCATCCGGGGACGGTTCCTCAAGCGCTCAGGCGGGGTGGTGTCGATCGCCGAACTGCTGGACGCCGTGGGGCCGTCGCCCACCGACGTCACCGTCCCGGAGTGGCTGCGGCAGTGGGGCGCGGACGCCGGGCTGCCCTCGACCCGTGTCGAGGCGCCCAGCGTCTGGGGTGAGTGACGCCCCCGGCTCATGCGGGGCCGAACGCGAACACCTTCTCCGGGTCCCACTGCGCACGCGTTGCGGTCAGTCGTTCGCCGACGTCCGCGGGCCACACCTTCTGGAAGGCCGTGCGGTCGGCGAGATCGCCGGCGAAGTTGACATTGGTGACGGCGGAGATGCGGTCGCTCAGCGCCTCCACGATCGCCTGCGCCCGGGCCGGAGCCGCCTCGGCGAAGGTGGACGGATCGGCGGCGAGCAGCGAGAGCGTGTAGCCGCTGTCGCGACCGCCCACCGCCGAGCCGTCATCGGTGTCGCGCGCGGTGGCGCCGCCGAGCTGACGGAGCTCGACCGCGAGGAACGGCGACCCGGAGCCCGGGCCGGCGAGTTCGAGGATGACGTCGGCCGCATCCTGATCGAAGGTGTCGAGCATGTAGCCGCGTAGCCAGGTCGGGCCGCCCTCCTCCGGATCGTTGTGGATGCCGGCGACAGCGGTGACCGGCATCTCCGCCACGAAATCCAGGTAGACCGGCGCCGCATCGCGGATCGGGGCGAAGAGGCGCTCGCCGTCGGCGGTGTCCCCGGGGAAGGCGAACCGGACGCTCAGGACCGTTCGGCCGCGCAGGGGCGGCGGCGGTCCGTCGACGTCCGGCACGGTGAGCAGAGCGACGGAGGTGGTCGCCTCGTCAGGCAGCTCGGCGGACCAGTCGACCCAGGCTCGCAGTGCGGGCTCGATCGCGGTGCCTTCGAAGAAGACGCTTCCTCCGTACAGGGAACGCAGCGGAACGAGTTCCAGGGTCATGCGTGTGACGATCGCCAAGCCGCCCTTCCCACCGCGGAGAGCCCAGAAGAGATCGGCGTTCGTCTCCCGGTCGGCCACGACGACGCGGCCGTCCGCGGTGACGACGCGGAAGCCGCGGATCCAGTCGGAGGTGAAGCCGAAACGGCGGGCGAGCGGACCCAGGCCGCCCCCCAGGCTGTAGCCGACCGCGCCGACGCTGGTGGACGACCCGCTCACCGGCGCGAGACCGTGCTCCGCGGCGGCGACGATGACCGGCGCCCAGCGAAGCCCCGCGTCGATGTGGGCGAGCCGCGCATCCGCGTCGATCGTGAGGCCGTCGAGGCCCCGGGTCGAGATGATCATGCCGCCCACGATCGGCGCCTCGGCGCCGTGGCCGGTGGCCTGCACGTGCACCGGCATGCCGGCGGCCCGGGCGAAGAGCACGGCCTCCACAACGTCCTGTTCGTCGGAGACGGCGACGACGATGTCGGGATCATGCCGGATGGCGAGATTGAAGCAGACGACTTCGGCGGCGAGCCCCTCATCGCCGCGGACGTAGACGGCGCCGGTGACGGCGTCGCGCAGGCGCGCGACAGCGGACGTGTCGAGTTCGATTCCCATGGCGGAAATCTAGGGGAGACCCCCGACATGCGGGAAGGGTCTCGACGAGGCGGGATGCGCACGCCGGAAGGTCAGCCGCGTGACGTAGCATTCCAGCATGTCCGCCGTCCTGCCTGCGCCCCGCCCGGCCGGCGCGGGCGCGGCGCCCGACGCGGAGACCGTGTACCGCCCGTCCGGGCCTCTCGACATGCCGGGCACACTCGCGTTGCTGGGCCGGGGCCCGTACGATCCCACCACGGTGTGGGACCTTCGCGGGATGTGGCGCACGTGGCGCACCCCGCACGGCGCGGCGACGCTGCGCATCCATCGTCCGTCCGTGGACGGCTCCGTTGCGGCAGCGGCCTGGGGGCCGGGCTCCGACTGGGCCATCGCCGCGGTTCCCGGGCTGCTGGGACGGGACGACGACTGGTCGGGCCTCGACGTCAGCGGTCATCGCCTCCTCCGCGACAGCCGGCACCGCAATCCCGGGCTGCGGCTGGCTCGCACGGGCCGGATGCTGGAGGCGCTGATCCCGGCGATCATCGAGCAGCGCGTGACGAGCTTGGAGGCGTACCGCTCGTGGGCGCGGCTGTTGCGCTGGTACGGGGAGCCGGCTCCCGGTCCCGCGCCCGAGGGCATGCGCGTCGTCCCCACGCTGGAGCAGTGGCGGGGGATCCCGTCGTGGGAATGGCATCGCGCCGGCGTCGACCCGGGGCGCGCACGCACCGTTCAGGCCGTGCTCGCGGTCGCGCGGTCGCTGGAGCGGGCCGTGGAGGGCGCGGACACCCTCGCCGCGGCGAACACCGCGCTGAAGACCATCCCGGGAGTCGGGGTCTGGACGGCCGCTGAGACGCTGCAGCGCTCCCACGCGCATCCCGACCTGGTCAGCGTCGGCGACTACCACCTCGCGCACCAGGTCGGCGAGGCGCTGATCGGGCGCCGGGTCGACGACGACGGGATGCTGGAACTGCTGGAGCCGTGGCGCGGGCACCGGCAGCGGGTCGTGCGGCTCATCCTCGCGAGCGGGTTCCGCTTCCAGCGTCGCGGCCCGCGCATGGCGCTGCAGGATCACCGCTGGCACTGAGCGGCATCGGCGCCGGGAGTGCGCCGGGCCCGCGATCGGAAGACGTGCGACCGGCAGACGTGCGACCGGCAGACGCGCGACCGGGAGACGCGACCGGGGTCAGGCGCGACCTGCGCGCGCCGCAGCAGCGTCCGAACGGAGGTCGCGGTCCAGTTCCCGGCAGAGGGCGTGGTAGTGGTCGGCCATCACGGGGCCGTAGCTGCTCCATTCGGGAGCCGGCTTGTGGTCGTGCGCGGCGACCAGCCGGTCCAGGTAGTAGTCCCACCGCGGTCCGGCGTCGGCCTCCTCGGTCAGCGACCGCAACCGCCGCCCGACGGTGACGGTGGTGCGGCCCGTCGCCTCGGTGAGATGCACGAACATGCGATGGGAGGAGCCGGCCGCTCCGACGTCCGCGTGCAGCCTGCGGGGCGCCGCGCATTCCATGACGGTGACGTCCTGCCACTCCGCGTCGTCGCCGTCGGCGGTCATGCGGAGCTTCACCGCTCCGGTCGAGCCCGCGCCGGTGTATTCGCCCAACCACTCGGCCAGCCGGGGGGACCGGCTGAAGTACGTCCACACCTCCTCGATGGGCGCACGGAACATGCGATCGAGAACGAGGTAGACCCCGTCGTCCTTACGGACGAGTCGTCCTGTCGGCTGCGGCATCATGGTGACCTCCGTCGGCTCAGCCTCTGGTGATGCACACACTAGTCACGCCGACCCGGAAGCGGCAGAGGGCTGGTTTCGAGACCTCTCAGCCTTCGAGCACGGCCATGGCGGCGTTGTGGCCGCCGAGGCCGCTGACCGCGCCGCCGCGACGGGCTCCGGAGCCGCAGAGCAGGATGCGCGGGTGCCGCGTGGCGACGCCCCACCGCTCGGCGGGGGTGGCGAGCGGCTCGTCGTCCTCCGCGAACGGCCAGGAGAGCGGCCCGTGGAAGATGTTGCCACCCGGCATGTTCAGCGCCTGCTCCAGGTCGCGCGTCGTCTTGGTCTCGATGCACGGCTTGCCGTCCGCGTCGGTCAGCAGCAGGCTCTCGATGGGCTCGGCCAGCACCGAGTCGAGCGACGCGAGCACCGCATCCTGCAGCCGCTGACGGGTGGCGTCGTTGTTCTTGTCGGTGAGCCAGCGGTCGGGGGTGTGCAGCCCGAACACCGTGAGGGTCTGCGCGCCGGTCGCCGCCAGCTCGGGGTCGAGGATGCTGGGATCGGCGAGAGTGTGGCAGTAGATCTCGCAGGGGAGGAGCTCCGGCATGACGCCGCGCGTCATCCCGGCGTACGCCTCCTCCAGCTGGCTGTACGTCTCGTTGATGTGGAACGTGCCGCCGAAGGCGGCGGCCGGGTCGATGGCGTCGTCGCGCAGCCGGGGGAGGCGTTCGAGCAGGAGGTTCACCTTGACCTGGGCGCCTTCCGCCCGGTCGCGCGGCGGCTCGGGCGTCTCGCCGAGCAGGCCGTCGAGCACGTCGGGGGCGACGTTGACGAGCACCGTCGCGCCCTCGACCCGCCGTTCGTGGCCGTTGCGGACGTACTCGACCGTGCCGTCCGGGTCGATGCGCGTCACCTCGGCGCCCGTCACGATGCGCGCTCCGGCCTCCCGGGCGACGCGGGCGAGCTCGCCGGTGACCGCGCCCATGCCGCCGACCGGCACGTCCCACTCGCCCGTCCCCTGCCCGATCACGTGGTAGAGGAAGCAGCGGTTCTGCGCCAGGTCCGGGTCTGAGACGCTGGCGAACGTCCCGATCAGAGCGTCGGTCGCGACGACGCCGCGCACCAGATCGCTCTCCACCCGCGACTCGATGAACTCGCCGATCGGCCGCTCGATGAGCGCGTCCCACAGTGCGTCGTCGCCCACGAGGGCGCGCGCCTCCGACCGCGTGAGCAGCGGCTCGGTGACCGTCGGCCAGAGCGCCCCAGCGACCTTGCCGGTGCTGCGGTAGACCGAGTCGAAGCCGGCCGCGTCGTCGGCCGCGCCGATGCGGGCGAAGGATGCGGCGGTGGCGGCGTGGTCGGTGTTGTCGATCAGCAGGCCCGCGCCGTCGGGGTCGCCCGGGACCGGGGTATAGGAGGAGTAGCGCCGGCGGGCCAGGCGGATGTCGAGCCCGAGGTCTTCGATGACGCGCCGCGGAAGAAGACTCACGAGATAGGAGTACCGCGAGAGGCGGGCCTCGACACCGGAGAACGCCTGCGCGCTCACCGCGGCGCCGCCGACGTCGTCGAGGCGCTCGAGCAGGATGACGGACTTGCCCGCGCGGGCCAGGTAGGCGGCCGCCGTGAGGCCGTTGTGACCGCCGCCGACGATGACGATGTCGTGCGTCGCGGCGGAGGGCGAGGTGGAGCGGTCGGTCATGGATCGACTCTAGCGGCGACGAGTTATCCACATCTTCAGGTCGCTTCCGCGACGGTTCGGGGCCGGGTAATAGTGTCGTCACCATGGTCGATGCAACAGATGGCGCTGACACGCGCCCGGCGGCGATCGCTCACGAGGCGGTCGAGCTGGTGCGACGGTGGCTCGCCGAGAGCGGGCGGGGAGCCGACGGCTCCACGGCGCGGCGGGACCCCGCTGCCGAGCGGTTGGCGGGGGTGCTGAGCGATCCCCACGGTCTCGGGTTCGCGGTCGGCTTCGTCGACGGCGTCGCGCGTCCGCAAGACCTCTTCGTCGCCGGGTACAACCTGCAGCGGGTCGCCAAGCGCATCCCGCGATTCCTTCCGTGGTGGCAGCGCGCCGCGATCTGGCTCGGCGGAGTGTTCGGCCCGGTGCTGCCGTGGGTGGTCATCCCGCTGGCGCGGCTCGTCCTCCGGCGGATGGTCGGCCACCTGGTGGTCGACGCGACGCCCGAGAAGCTCGGCCCCGCACTCGCGCGCCTCCGCGAGCCGGGCGACCCGGAGGGTCACGGCTCGCGACTGAATCTCAACCTGCTCGGCGAGGCGGTGCTCGGCGAGAAGGAGGCGCTGCGGCGGTTCGAGGGCACACGCACGCTGCTCGCGCGCGACGACGTCGACTACGTCTCGATCAAGGTCTCGTCGATCGCTTCGCAGCTGTCGATGTGGGCGTTCGACGAGACCGTCGACCGGGTGGTCGAGCGACTGACGCCGCTCTACGAACTGGCGGCGGCGTCGCCGACGCCGAAGTTCATCAACCTCGACATGGAGGAGTACCGCGATCTCGACCTGACGATGGCCGTGTTCATGCGCATCCTCAGCCGGCCCGAGTTCTTGGGGCTCGAGGCGGGGATCGTGCTGCAGGCCTACCTGCCGGACGCGGTGGACGCGCTGCAGACGCTCACCGAGTGGGCGACCCAGCGTCGCATCCAGGGCGGTGCCGCGATCAAAGTGCGCGTGGTGAAGGGCGCCAACCTGGCGATGGAGCGGGTCGACGCCACCATCCACGACTGGCCCCTGGCGACCTACTCGAGCAAGCAGTCCACCGACGCCAACTACAAGCGCGTGCTGGACTGGGCGCTCACCCCGGAGCACGTGGATGCGGTCAAGATCGGAGTGGCCGGACACAACCTGTTCGACATCGCCTACGCCTGGCTGCTCGCCTCGCGCCGCGGGGTGACCGACCGGATCGACTTCGAGATGCTGCTGGGCATGGCGACGGCGCAAGCGGAGGTGGTGATGCGGACGGTCGGGCCTCTTGTGCTGTACACGCCTGTGGTCGATCCGCGCGAGTTCGATGTCGCGATCTCCTACCTGATCCGTCGACTGGAGGAGAACGCCAGCCCCGAGAACTTCATGTCCGCGGTCTTCCAGCTCGGATCCGACACGACGCTGTTCGAGCGCGAGAAGCAGCGGTTCCTCGCGTCGGTCGCCGAGTTCGAGGCGGACGCCGGGCCTCGCGGGGCAACGCCTGTGCCGAACCGGCAGCAGGACCGGACACGCGAGTGGGAGGACGCCTCGGCGCTGTCGTTCACGCATCCCCCGGCGGCCGATGCGGCGCCCGGCGGCGACGAGGGCCTGACGAGCGTGGTGCTCGGCCTGACGCGCGGGTCCGGGGGAGTCGAGCTGCGGGCGCCGGACACCTTCCGGAACGCACCGGACACCGACCCGTCCCGGGCCGCCAACCGTGGCTGGGGCCGGCGCATCCTCGTCCGCGCGGAGTCGACCAGCATCGGCGTCGGCACCATCGAGGCGGCGGTCGTCACGGACGCGTCGCGACTGGACGGGATGCTGCAGTCTGTGTCCGAGGCCGGCGCTGCATGGGGCGCACGATCCGGGCAGGAGCGCGCGGTGCTGCTCGACCGTGCTGGCCACGCCCTCGAAGCCAATCGTGACCGGCTCATCGAGGTCATGGCCGCCGAGACGGGCAAGACCATCGCGGAAGCCGATCCGGAGGTGAGCGAGGCGGTCGACTTCGCGCACTACTACGCGACGCGGGCACGCGAACTGGACGCCGTCCAGGGCGCCCGGTTCGTGCCGTCCCGCCTCACCGTCGTGGCGCCGCCCTGGAACTTCCCGGTCGCGATCCCCGCCGGGTCCGTTCTCGCGGCGCTCGCCGCGGGCAGCGGGGTGATCATCAAGCCGGCGCCCCAGGCGCGGCGGGTGGCCGCCGTGATGGTGGAGGCGTTGTGGGAGGCGGGCATCCCGCGGGAGGTGCTGGCGCTGGTCGATGTCGCCGAGAACGACCTCGGCAGGCAGCTGATCTCCGACCCGCGCGTCGACCGTGTGATCCTCACCGGGTCGTACGACACCGCGCGGCTCTTCCGGTCGTGGAGGCCGGACCTCCCCTTGCTGGCGGAGACCAGCGGCAAGAACGCGATCATCGTCACCCCGAGCGCCGACTACGACCTGGCCGTCGCCGATATCGTCAAGAGCGCGTTCGGCCACGCGGGGCAGAAGTGCTCCGCCGCCAGCCTGGTCATCCTCGTCGGTTCGGCGGGCACGTCGGAGCGGTTCCGCAACCAGCTCGTCGACGCGACGACCAGCCTCCGTGTGGGCTACCCGTACGATCCGGCCAGCCAGATGGGGCCGCTCATCGAACCGGCGTCGGGCAAGCTGCTGCATGCGCTCACGACGTTGGGCGCGGGCGAGGAGTGGCTGGTTCAGCCGAAGCCGCTGGACGGTTCGGGGCGGTTGTGGTCCCCGGGAATCCGGACCGGCGTCGCGCCGGGATCGTACTTCC
The DNA here is from genome assembly GCF_056754895.1 of Leifsonia sp. KNZ13-11D. Taxonomy (NCBI): domain Bacteria; kingdom Bacillati; phylum Actinomycetota; class Actinomycetes; order Micrococcales; family Microbacteriaceae; genus Leifsonia; species Leifsonia sp. KNZ13-11D. The sequence continues at coordinate 3,653,630 of NZ_JBPGWU010000001.1, read as the reverse complement.
ACCTCACCGAGTTCTTCGGACCCGTCCTCGGCATCATGACCGCGCGCAACCTCGACGAGGCGATCCAGTACCAGAACGCCATCGAATACGGGCTGACGGCAGGACTGCACTCGCTCGACGCCGAGGAGCTGGCCCATTGGCTCGACACCGTCGAGGCGGGCAACCTCTACGTGAACCGCGGCATCACCGGTGCGATCGTGCGGCGTCAGCCGTTCGGAGGCTGGAAGCGCTCGTCGGTCGGCGCCGGCGCCAAAGCCGGAGGCCCGAACTACCTGATCGGGCTCGGCTCGTGGGTGCCGGAGGCGGGAAGCTCCAGTTCGAGCCTCCACCTGCGCGGGCTCGAACCACGCGTCTCCGACCTGATCGAATCGGGACAGTCGTCGATGGACTACCCGTCGTTCGACCTCGTCCGGCGCTCCGCCCTGAGCGATGCGATCGCTGTGGCCACCGAATACCACCGGATGAAGGACGTCTCAGGGCTCGGGGTCGAGCGGAACCTCTTCCGCTACCGGCCCGTTGCCGTGGCCATCCGGTTGTCGGAGGGGAGCTCGCTGCCCGAGCTGCTGCGCGTCATGGCGGCCGCGACGGTCGCGCGCTCGCCGTTCACGGTCAGCACCCCGGCAGCGCTGCCCAAGCGGATGCTCGCCCTGCTTCGCGAACGGGAGGTCGAGGTGACCGTCGAGTCCGATGCGCACTGGCTCTCCCGGGTGCGCGGGCGCCGAATCACCGCCCACCGCATCCGCCTCATCGGCGGCGACCGCGCCGCGCTCGCCGCGGCGCTGGGCGGAACGCCGGACGTCGCCGTCTACGACGGTCCGGTGACGCCGTCAGGGCGGATCGAGGTGCTGACGTTCCTCCGGGAGCAGGCGATCTCGATCACCAACCACCGGTTCGGCAACCCGACGACACTGTCGGACGGCGTCGTCGAGTCGCGCGTAGGGTGACAGGCATGACGAGTTCGATCCCCTTCCTCCCGCTGACCGGTGGCGGCAGCATCCCGCAACTCGGCCTCGGCACGTGGCCGCTCGACGACGCCGAGGTGGAACAGGCGGTGGTCGCCGCTGCCGGCATCGGCTACCGCCACGTCGACACGGCAGTCAAGTACGGCAACGAGGTGGGCGTCGGCCGTGGCGTCGCCGCGAGCGGTGTCCCGCGCGACGAGTGGTTCGTGACGACGAAGCTCGACGGCAACTACCAGGGCGACGACCGCGCCGCGACCGGTCTCGACGCGAGCCTGCAGCGGCTGGGGCTCGACTACGTGGACCTGCTGCTCATCCACTGGCCGCTGCCGCAGCGCGACGAGTTCGTGGCGACCTGGGAGACGTTCATCCGGCTCCGGGAGGCGGGGAAGGCGCGCGCCATCGGCGTCTCCAACTTCAAGCCTGCGCACATCGACCGTCTCCTCGCCGAGACCGGGGTCGCCCCGGCGGTCAACCAGATCCAGCTCAGCCCGGCGATCCCGCGGCGGGAGCAGCGTGCCTACGACAGCGAGCACGAGATCGTGACCGAGTCGTGGAGCCCGATCGGCGGAAGCGGCGACCTGCTGGCCGAGCCGGTCCTCGCCGAGCTCGCCGCGAAGCACGGCCGCACGCCCAGCCAGATCGTCCTGCGCTGGCACGTGCAGAACGGGCTGGTCGCGATCCCGAAGTCGCGCAACCCCCAGCGCATGGCCGAGAACCTCGCCGTCTTCGACTTCGAACTCGACGCCGACGACATCACCGAACTCGACCGTCTCGACGAGGGGCCCGACGCGGGCGTCGACTCCGACCACACCGGGCACTGACCGGGAGACCGAGACCGGGAGACCCGGAGACCGGCGTCAGTCCCGCAACAGCGGAAGTGTGACCGTCACGGTCAGACCGGAGGGCTCCGCGTTCCGCAGCACCACGCGGCCGCCCGCCGCGCCCGCCAGCGCGCCGACGATCGCGAGGCCCAGTCCGCCGCCCGACTGACCGGTGCGCGCACCATCGGCGCGGGTGAAGCGGTCGAGCGCGACGGGGATGAACTCCTCCGGCATGCCGGGACCGGAGTCCCGGACGGTGAGCACCACCGCTTCGGCTTCCGGTGCGTCCGACGACAGGGCGAGCGACGCGGTGACCGTCGCCTCCGCGTGACCGCCTTCCGACGAACGGATCGCCGTGATCGCGTTGCCGAGCAGGTTGTCCAGGATGCGGCCGAAGTCCGTGGGCGACAGCGCGACGCGCGCGCCCGCATCCGGACGGCGGCGCGGGTCGTACTCGAAGTCGACCGAGATCCCCGTGGCGTCGTCGTCGCTGCTCACGAGCAGCCGGGCCCGGTCGATCGCGTCGGTCAGCTCGTCCACGAGCGTCCGCCAGTCGATGCGGCCGCTCGACGGTCCCGCTTCGATGCGCGACAGCTCCAGCAGGTTGTTGGCCAGCTGGGCGAGTCGGATGGCCGTGGCGTGGGAGGAGCGGATGTCGTGCAGCAGCGCGTCGGCGTCACCTGCGTCCAGCTCGGCCAGTTCCAGTTGTCCGCGCAGCACGGCCAACGGCGTCCGGAGCTCATGGCTCGCGTCCGACACCATCTGCCGCTCCCGGTCCGCCGAGGCGCGCAGTCGCAGGATGAGGTCGTTGAGCGTCGTCGCCAGTTCGGAGAGCTCGTCCTGGGCGGGGCCGACCGGCAGCAGGCCCGCTTCGTCGGGCGTCGACGCGGCGATCCGGTCGGCCTGCTCGCGCATCCTGCTCACCGGCCGCAGGGCGGTGCGCGCCAGCAGCCAGGAGGCGCCGGCGAACGCGAAGATGAGCACGCCGGCGCCGAGGAGCAGGGCAGCGGTGAGGCGGTCGAGCAGCAGGTCCGTCGTCTCGCTGTTCCGGGCAGCAAGCACGTACCGCACACCGTCGGACGTGGGGACGCTCCGCGTGAGCACCAGGTAGTGCTCGCCGTCCGCCTGCACGTCGCGTGCTCCGTCCCCTTGGCGGATCAGCCGGCTGATGCTGTCTTCGAGCCCCTCGGGCATGGTGGATGCGAGCACGGTGCCGTCCGAGGACACGACGGCCAGCTCCTGGCCGCCTCCCGGGAGATCGAACGGTCCGTCGGGGTGCGTCGGAAGCCCTTCGACGGGAGCCGTGACGTCGTTGTTGAGCAGGGTGAGCGTCGCGTTGTGGAGGATCGACGACACGCCGATCCGGATGATGACGACGGCGAGCAGGGCGAACAGGGCGGCGACGATCAGACTGCCGATCGTGATCCGTGCCGAGATCGACAGGCGCCGCAGGCGGTTCACGGGGTCGATGCGGTGTCGTGGGCGGCCGGCTCGGCGCCCGCAGTCTTCTTCGAGTCGGCCGCGTTGCGGGCGTCGAGGCGGTAGCCGCGCCCACGCTCGGTCACGATGGAGAGTCCCGCACCCGCGGCATCCAGCTTCTTCCGCAGGTACGACACGTACTGGTCGATCACGTTGGTGCCGATGTTCTCGGTCGTGCCCCAGACCGACTCCAGGATGTCCGCGCGCGAGAGCGTCTTGTCGGGGTTCGTCGCGAACAGGCGCAGGAGGGTGAACTCGCGCCGGCTCAACGGCATCTCGTGCCCGGCCACGAGCGCCTGGTGCTCATGCGAGTCGATGGTGAGGCGTCCGACCGTCACCTGGGGGCGCATCCCGCTCGGCTCGCGGCGCAGCAGGGCGCGGACGCGCGCCGCAAGCTCGGCGAAGGCGAACGGCTTGGTCAGGTAGTCGTCGGCTCCCGAGTCGAGCCCGTGGACGCGGTCCTCGATCGCGTCGCGAGCGGTCAGCAGGAGGATCGGCATCGGGTTGGACGCCTCCCGGATGTGGCGGCACAGCTCGAAGCCGCTCATCCCGGGCAGCATCACGTCGATCGCGGCGGCGGAGAACGTGTCGCCGCGCAGGGCGATCAGAGCGTCCACGCCGTTATTGACCAGGGTGACCTCGTAGCCTTCGGCGGCGAGGCCGCGCTGGACGAGGCCGCCCATGTCCGGATCGTCTTCGACAACGAGCAGCTTCATGCGCCCATCGTGCCACTGTTGGCCGTGTCGGCGCTCGGATGGCGGCGCCGCGGGGCTCGGCGGCTCTGAAGGTTCTCGCAGGCCGCGCTCAGCCGCCTTCGACCACGCTCTTAAGACTCTCGAGCACGCCGGTCCAGTTGGCGGCCATGCGCTCGGCGTCCGCCTCGTCCGCGCACCCGTCCTGCGTGATCGTCACGCGCGTCCCCGCGCCATCGTCGGCGAGCAGGTAGGACACCGTCTGGTAGCTCTCGGGCGCATCCGGTTTTCCGCTGAGCGGGCTGTAGTAGCTGGTGACGAGGCGGTCGCGGGGCTCGAACTCGAGGATCACGCCCTTGTCCTCGTACGGCTTGCCATCCCATTCCCCGTGGTAGACGATCGGGCTGCCGGGCCGCCAGTCGGTCTCGACGCGGCTGCCGAAGAGGAACCGTGAGATGGTCTCCGGGTCGGTCAGTGCCTGCCAGAGGCGCTCGCGGGAGGCATCGACACGGATGTCCGCTCGTGCTGTCGTACTCATGCCGCCACTCTCGTCCTGCCGCGGCCCGGGAGTCTTGAACTTTCGCGACAGTCAGCCGTTGCCGCGGTTGATGAGCCGCGAGAGGACGATCGCGCTGCGTGTGTGGTCGACGTTCGGGGCCAGGCGCACCTTCTCGAGCGCGGCTTCGAGGCTCGGGATGTCGCGGGAGCGGATGTGGACGATCGCGTCCGCGCTGCCGGTCACTGTGCCGGCGTCCACCACCTCGGGCACGGCGGAGAGGATGCGCAGCAGTTCCTCGGGCGACACCGTGCCACGGCAGAACAGCTCCACGTAGGCCTCAGTGCTCATGCCGTCGATCGCCGGGTCGACCTGGATCGTGAACCCGCGGATCACCCCGTCGGCGACCAGGCGGTCGACGCGGCGCTTCACGGCGGAGGCGGAGAGACCCACCACCGAGCCGATGTCGCCGTAGCCGGCCCGCGCGTTCTGCCGCAGGAGGTCGAGGATGCTGCGATCGAGGTTGTCCACGGGGTGAGTTTATGGTGGATCGTTGCGTCGGCGTCAACGATGTGACCGAATTGTGCGCATCGGCGCAATCTCTCGCCATCTGACGCGTTTCGGCCGCGCGCCCGCGGTGGGAGCATGGGCGCCATGAGCGAAACCGACACCGCGTCGACTCGCCGCGACGACGACGCGAGCCACGGCTTCTTCGGGCAGCCGAGAGCCCTCGCCAACATCTTCGGCGTGGAGATGTGGGAGCGGTTCTCCTTCTACGGGATGCAGGGCATCCTGCTCATCTACCTCTACTACTCGGTCGAGCGCGGCGGTCTCGGGATCGACCAGCCCACGGCCGCGGGCGTGGTGGGCGCGTACGGTGGCTCGGTCTACCTCGCCACGATCCTCGGTGCGTGGCTCGCCGACCGCCTGTTCGGCTCCGAGCGGGTGCTGTTCTGGAGCGCCGTCGTGATCATGGCCGGGCACATCTCGCTCGCCCTCATCCCCGGTGCCGCCGGCGTGCTCGTCGGTCTGCTGTTCGTCGCCCTGGGCAGCGGCGGTCTCAAGGCCAACGCCACCCGCATCGTCGGGACGCTGTACGAGCAGAAGGACCCGCGGCGTGACGCGGGTTTCTCGCTCTTCTACCTCGGCATCAACCTGGGCGCGTTCTTCGGGCCGCTCCTCACCGGCCTGCTGCAGACGACGCTCGGCTTCCACTGGGGGTTCGCGCTCGCCGCGGTCGGCATGGCGATCGGTCTCATCCAGTACTCGCTGGGCCGGAAGCGCCTGCCGGACGCATCCCGGCACGTCCCGAACCCGCTGGAGCGGCGGCGCTACCCCCTGGTCGTCGGGATCGGCGTGGCCGGGATCATCGTCGTCGTGGTCCTGGTGCTGACGCACGTGATCAACGCCTTCAACCTCGCGCTCTGGGTGATCGGCGTCACGATCGTCGCGGCCATCGCGTACTTCGTCGTGATCCTGTCGTCGCGGCTGCTGAACAGCGACGAGCGCAGCCGCATCCTCGCCTTCATCCCGCTGTTCATCACGAACGCGGCGTTCTGGTCGCTGTACCAGCAGCAGTTCACCGTCGTGACGATCTACTCCGACGAGCGGCTGAACCGCGACCTCTTCGGGTGGGAGTTCCCGGTCTCGTGGGTGCAGTCCATCAACCCGATCTTCGTCATCGTGCTCTCCGGCGTCTTCGCCGCGATCTGGACGAAGTGGGGTGAGAAGCAGCCGTCGACCCCGATCAAGTTCGCCGCGGGCACCGTGGTGATGGGCCTGGCGTTCTTCCTGTTCCTGTTCTGGGCCGGCGGCGGCAGGAACAGCACGCCGCTGCTGGCCATCGTCGGCATCCTCCTCGTCTTCACCATCGCGGAGCTCTTGATCTCGCCGGTCGGGCTGTCGGCATCCACGAAGCTCGCCCCACGCTCCTTCCAGGCGCAGATGGTGGCGCTCTACTTCCTGTCGGTCGCTCTCGGTACGGCGATGGCGGGACAGCTCGCCAAGCTGTACTCCCCGGCGACGGAGGGCGTCTACTTCAGCATCATCGGCGGTGTCGCCGTGGTCATCGGCATCCTGCTCGCCGTGATCAGCCCCTGGGTTCTCCGGATGATGCGCGGGGTGCGCTGACATACTGGGCCGATGGCAGAGATTCTCGCGGTGTGCCGGGTGGAGCAGCTGCTTCCGGATTCCGGTATCGGCGTCACCGCCATCGACAAGCGACCCGCGAACCGGCGGCTGCGGGTGCGGCCGCTCGGGCTCCACGGCGACGTGCAGGCGGACCGGAAGCACCACGGCGGCGTCTCGAAGGCGCTGTACGCCTACGCCGATGAGGATGCGGCCGTCTGGGCCGGGAAGCTGGACCGCCTGATCCCTCCGGGACTGTTCGGCGAGAACCTCCGCACCTCCGGTCTGGACGTGAACGGCGCCGAGATCGGTGAGCGCTGGGCGATCGGCGACGAGCTGGTCGTGGAGGTCACGTGCCCGCGGGAGCCGTGCGCGACGTTCCAGCGCAGGATGCGGGAGCCGCAGTGGGTGAAGCGTTTCACCGAGGAGGGCCGGCCCGGCGCCTACCTGTCGGTGGTGAAGCCGGGCAGCGTCGGAGCGGGCGACGCCGTCCGGGTCGTGTCGCGGCCCGGCCACGGCGTGACGGTCGCGTCCTGGGGGGCGGATGCGGGTCAGGCGGTCGCCCTGGAGGCCGCCGAGGCGGACGGCCGGTTGCGGCTGGCGCGGGAGATGCAGGAGGCGATCGCTGCGCTGCGCAAACGCGGTTTACTTGTTCTTGACAAGTGAACTTGCAAAGAGCAAGCTAGGCGTATTCCGACACCGGATCATTCATCAGGAGGACATCATGGCCACCAACATTTTCGTCAACATCCCGACGGCCGACCTCGACCGGTCCAAAGCGTTCTACGAGGCGCTCGGCTACACGATCAACCCGCTCTTCACCGACGAGAACGCGGCCTGCGTCGTGCTCAGCGACACCATCTACTTCATGCTGCAGACCCGCGAGTTCTACGCCACCTTCACCGACAAGCAGATCATCGATCCGCACAGCCAGGCGGGAGCATCGATCGCCCTGAGTGCGGACTCGCGCGAAGGTGTGGACGCGATCGTCGCCAAGGGCATCGAGGCGGGCGGCAACGAGCCGCGCCCGGCGCAGGACTACGGCTTCATGTACGCCCGGGACCTCGAGGACCCGGACGGCAACAACCTGTCCTTCCTCTGGATGGCGCCGGAAGCCGCAGAGAAGGGGCCGGAGGCGTACATGGCCGGGCAGGGCGCCGACGCTCCCGCCCAGGCCTGACGGCCGCGCATGGCGGCACGGTCACCACGGGGCTTCGGCCAGTCCGGGGGAGTGGCGCGCGCGGTCGAGCGGGTCGGCGAGCGGTGGGCACTGCTCATCGTGCGCGACCTGCTGGCCGGCGCGCGACGCTACAGCGATCTGAAGGCGGGGCTCCCGCGCATCCCGACGAACATCCTGAGCGACCGGCTCAAGGAGCTGCAGCAGTCCGGGGTGATCCGCCGCGTGCCGACGGTCCGCGGCGGCTACGAGCTGACCGCTCTCGGTCGCGAGCTCGAACCGGTCGTGCTGGCTCTCGAGCGCTGGGGCTGGGCGGTGCCTGAGGAGGGCGCAGACGGCGATGTGCTCACGACCGACGCGCTGGGGGTGACGCTGCGCGCCGCGTTCCGCGCCGAGGCAGCGGCGGCCCTGCCCGCCACCGAGTACCTCATCCACGTCGGGGACGCCTCCGTCAGCGTCGTCGTCGCGGGGCGCGTGCTCGATGTTCTGGATGTGGGGCCGGAGGCGCTCCCGCAGCCGCAGCGACGGGTCGACCTCCCGCCGCCCGCGGACGTCGTGGAGTTCCAGCTGGAGCGGGACGAGCTCGGCGCGCTCCTCGGCGACGGCATGCCCCGGCTGGACGTGCTGACGGGCGGCCCGGAGCTCGTGGACCGGTTCCGCCGCACCTTCCGTTTCGACACGCTTCCCGGCGTGGAGGCCTCCCCGGCGGCGTCCGCCGCCTAGGCGCATCCGCGCGTATCGCTGCCGGATATGGAGCGGAGGCGATTGAGCAGTACGATCGCTGAATGGAACTCCGCCAACTTCAGCACTTCGTCGCCGTCGCCGAGGAGCGCCACTTCACCCGTGCCGCCGAACTCCTGCGTATCTCGCAGTCGGGCCTGTCCGCGTCCATCCGCTCGCTCGAGCAGGAGCTGGGCACCTCCCTGTTCGTCCGCAGCACGCGGCGCGTGGAGCTGACGGCCGCCGGCCAGGCGCTGCTGGCGGACTCGGTCCGCACGCTGGCGAGCGCCGCCGCGGCGCGGAACGCCGTCGCCGCCGTCCGCGGTCTGCTCAGCGGACGGCTGACGATCGGCGCGGAGCCCTGCCTGGGCTCCGTCGATCTGCCCGCCGAGCTGGCCGCGTTCCGGACCGTGAACCCCGGCGTAGAGGTTCGACTGCGCTACTCCGGCTCAGAGGAGCTGATGGAGGATGTGGCCGGCGGCCGCGCCGACGTCGCCCTCGTCGTCGACACCGGTCACACGCCGGCCGGGGTGGTGCTGCGCCCGCTGAGCACGCAGGAGATGCTCGTGCTCTGCCACCCGCAGCACCCGTTCGCCGCGGAGGGGTCGATCCCCCTCGACCGGCTGCGGGGCGAGCCGCTGGTCGGGTTCCAGGAGGGCTGGGCCGCTCAGTCGCTCACCCGGCGCGCTTTCGCCGCCGCCGGGTTCGACTACCGGGCGGCGATGGAGGTCAACGATGTGCATCCGCTGCTCGACCTCGTCGGCTACAACCTCGGGGTGGCCGTGGTCCCTGCGAGCTTCGCCCTCAAGCGGCCGGACGCCCTCCGTGCCGTCCGCCTGCAGGACGCTCCGGCCTGGAGCGTCGCCGTGGCGGTCGCCGATCAGCCCAGTCCGGCCGCGTCCGCTTTCCTGACGCAGCTCGAACCGGACTGACCGGCGCTGCGGCTCAGGCCGCGTTCAGCGCCTCGAGCTCCTCGGGCGTGAGCTCCACATCCACCGCGGTCACGGAGTCGCGGATGGTCTCGGGGCGCGACGAACCGGGGATCGGGATGACGTGCGGGCTCTGCGCCAGGTGCCACGCCAGGGCGACGACCTGCGGGCTGATCCCGCGGGCGTCCGCCACGTCCTTGAACGGCTCGAACCGGCTGCCGAGCTCGCCCGCGGAGGAGATGCCGCCGAGCGGGCTCCACGGCAGGAAGGCGATGCCGAGCTCGTCGGCGAGCCGAAGCTCCGGCTCGCTCGACCGGAAGGCCGGCGAGAACTGGTTCTGCACCGACACCAGCCGTCCGCTCAGGATTTCCTGGGCCTCGCGGATCTGGTCCGGGTTCGCGTTCGAGATGCCCGCCATGCGGATGATGCCCTCGTCGAGCAGGTCGCGGATGGCGCCGACCGAGTCGGCGTAGGGGACGCCGGGGTCGGGACGGTGGAACTGGTAAAGCCCGATCGCGTCGCCGCCGAGCCGCCGCAGTGACTCCTTGGCGGCCTCCTTGATGTAGTCCGGGTGCCCGTTCAACGTCCACGAGCCGTCGCCGGGCCGGAGGTGGCCGCCCTTCGTGGCGACGAGCACAGCCGACGCGTCACCACTCCAGCTGCGCAGCGCCTCCGCGATCAGCTCCTCGTTGTGACCGACCTCGCCGGCCTCCAGGTGGTACGCGTCCGCGGTGTCGATGAAGGTGATGCCCTCATCGAGCGCGGCATGGATGGTCGTGATGGAACGCTCCCGGTCGGGTCGTCCCTCGATCGACATGGGCATGCCGCCCAGGCCGATCGCCGAGACCTCGACGTCGCCGATGGTACGAGTCTTCAACTGCTGTCCTTCCGTGTGGTGGATGCCCGGGGTCACCAGGCGTAGTCCTCGGGGGCCGTCCGGTGGCCCGGGAAGATCTCGTCGAGCCGTGCGAGCGCGGCGTCGTCGAGTGTGATCTCGAGGGCGCGGAGACCTCCGTCGAGCTGCTCCTGCGTGCGCGGCCCGATGATCGGGCCGGTGACGCCGGGGCGGGTGAGGAGCCACGCGAGCGCGAGGTCGCCGGGTTCGTGGCCGAGTTCGGCGGCGAAGTCCTCGTACGCCTCGATGGCGTCGCGATGCTTCTCGAGCGTCTCCGCGGAGCGGCCCTCCAGGCGGCGCTTCCCCTCGTTCTGCTTGCGGACCACGCCGCCGAGCAGTCCGCCGTGCAGCGGCGACCAGGCGATGACGCCGACGCCGTTGGCCTGGGCGGCGGGCAGCACCTCCAGCTCGACCTGGCGGGTGAGCAGGTTGTAGATCGACTGCTCGCTGACCAGGCCGAGCAGGTTGCGCTTACGCGCCTCTGCCTGGGCGGTCGCGATGTGCCAGCCCGCGAAGTTGCTGGAGCCGGCGTACAGGATCTTGCCTTGCGCGATCGCGGTCTCGATCCCCTGCCAGATCTCGTCCCAGGGGGTGTCCCGGTCGACGTGGTGGAACTGGTAGATGTCGATGTAGTCGGTCTGCAGCCGCTTCAGGCTGGCGTCGAGGGCGCGGCGGATGTTGAGAGCCGACAGTCGGTTCTCGTTCGGCCAGTCGCCCATGTCGCCGTACAGCTTGGTGGCGATGACGGTCTTCTCGCGCCGGCCGCCGCCCTGCGCGAACCAGTTGCCGACGATCGTCTCGGTGGCGCCGCGGCCCTTGTGCTGGCCGTAGACGTTGGCGGTGTCGAAGTAGTTGATGCCGGCGTCGTGCGCGGCATCCATGATCCGGTGGGAATCCTCTTCGGTCGTCTGCGGTCCGAAGTTCATCGTGCCGAGAACGAGGCGCGAGACCTTCAGGCCGGAGCGGCCCAGGTGTGTGTACTCCATGACCGCCACTCTGCGCTGGTCCGAGTCAGTTGTCCAACAGGTGGCGTGGATGGGATTGCGCGGTCCCGGCGATCAATCAGCCGCGGAGCGCGGCCTCCAGCTCGGGGTCGGTCGGCTCGACCAGGTGGCGGCCGTCGGGGAAGACCACGACGGGGATGTTCGTGCGGCCGCTGATCCGCTGGGCGCGGTCGGCCTCCTCCGGGCGGGCGACCAGGTCGATGTACTCGTAGTCGGCGCCGAGGCGGTCCAGCAGGGACTTGGAGCGGATGCAATCGCGGCACCAGTCGGCGCCGAAGACGGTCAGGCGGTCGAAGTTCTCGGTCGGAGCAGTCATAGCACCAGGCTATGCGGGATCGCCTGGGAGTCCGGTGGTGCCGTCCACCACGAGCGTCGCGCGCGGCCGTGACGCCTCGATCAGCACGGCGTTCGCCCCGTCGACGTCGCGCGCCCACGCGGCGGCGGCCTCCGGAGTGCGCCCGTGGCGTGTGTGCCGGTCGACCAGGCGCCGCATCCGCTCGTCGTCGGGCGTCGCGACGAACCAGCTCTCGGACAGGAGTGCGGGGATCCGCGACCACGGGTCCTCGTCGACGAGCAGATAGTTGCCTTCGGCGACGACCAGCCGCGTTCCGGGCGGGATCGGGATGGCGCCGGCGACCGGCTCGTCGACGGTTCGCTCGAAGGAGGGCGCATAGACCGGGTTCGCTCGCTCGGCCCGCGCGCGCGCCAGGAGCGCGACGAACCCCCAGCCGTCGAACGTGTCGATCGCGCCCTTCCGGTCGTGACGGTCGAGCGCATCCAGCGTCGCGTTCGCCAGGTGGAAGCCGTCCATCGGCAGGTGGACCGCGGTCCCGGGACCGGCCAGCCGGTTCACGCCGGCCGCGACCGCACGGGCGAGGGTGGTCTTGCCGGAGCCGGGGCTGCCTGCGATCCCCAAGACTGCCCGCCCGTCGGCGGCCGCCAGCGCGGTGGCGCGCCGGATGAGCTCCTCCAGCGGGTCGCGCGCGGTCACGCGTCGACCATCCCGCTGATCGCCCGGGCCATCAGCTCGGACGACTCCGGCCCGCCGTGGCCCTCGCTCTCGACGACGATCAACCGGCTCGCCGGCCACGCCCGGTGGAGCAGCCACGGCGTGATCACCGGTCCGCTCACGTCATGGCGGCCGTGGATCAGTACCGCGGGGATGTGCGTCAGCTCGGGGACGCGGTTCAGGATGGCGCGCTCGCCCGGGAGGAAGGCGTCGTTCGCCCAGTAGTGCGTCACCAGCGTCGCGAACACGAGCCGCTGGACAGGGTCGTCGTGCAGCGGGCCAGGGGTGGCGTTCGGGTCGAGCGACACGTGCGTCGACTCCCACGCGTCCCAGGCGTCCGCTGCGCCCATCCGCTCCTCGGTCGTTCCGTGGGCCAGGATCCGCGCGTACGCCTCGATCACTCGCTCGCCGGGATGCCGTCCGGATGCGGCCTCGAGCGCCTCCCACGCCTCCGGGAAGACGCGGCCCATGGTCTCCGTGAGCCAGTCGACCTCGTCGCGGCCGGTCGTCGTCACGGCGCCGAGCACGATTCCGCGCACCCGGCGGGGATGCTCGAGCGCGTAGGCGAGTGCGAGGGTCGACCCCCACGAGCCGCCCGTGACGATCCAGCGGTCGATTCCGATCCGTTCGCGCACGAGCTCGATGTCCGCGATGAGGCCGTCGGTCGTGTTGCGTGCGAGCCGCTCCGGCTTGTCCGCGACGGACGGGGTGCTCCGCCCGCACCCGCGCTGGTCGATCCCCACCAGCAGGAACCGCTCCGGGTCGTATCGTCTGCGGTAGCTGCCCGTGCCCAAGCCGGAGCCGGGACCGCCGTGCAGCCAGAGCGCCGGGATGCCGTCCGGGTTGCCGCTCGTCTCCCAGTAGATGCTGTCGCCGTCGGGGTTCTCCACCCACCCGTGTGCGAAGGGCTCGATGACAGGGAACATTCCGGCACCGTATCGCACCGCCGTCAGGAGGTGCGCGTGGCCGTCGCCTCGGCCTCCTCCAGCTCCTCGCGGACGACCTCGCGCGGGGCGAGGACGAAGCGCGGACGCAGACCTGCGAAGCGGAGCCGGAGGCCGCGGTACCGGATGAGGTAGAAGACCCCGACGAGGGCGGCTGCGAACCCGCTCGCGGCGCCGACGCCCATCGCCCAGCGCGGTCCGAAGGTGTCGGCGACCCAGCCGACGATCGGCGCACCAATGGGGGTCCCGCCCATGAAGATCGCCATGTAGATCGCCATCACCCGGCCGCGCAGGAGCGGGTCGGTCGTCATCTGCACCGTTCCGTTGGCCGTGGTCATAAGCGTCTGCGAGGAGACGCCGATCACGATCAGGGCGAGGGCGAACAGCCAGTAGGTCGGCATCACGGCGGCCAGGGCGCAGCCGAAACCGAAGAAGGCGGCGCCCGCGAACAGCAGGGAGACGCGCGGGCGGTCCCGGCGTGCGGACAGCAGGGCGCCGACCACCGACCCGACGGCCATGATCGACGAGAGGAGGCCGTACTCGCCGGCGCCCTGGTGGAAGACGCTCACCGACATGGTCGAGATGAAGATCGGGAAGTTGAGCCCGAACGTGCCGATCAGGAAGACCATGACCAGGATGACCAGGATGTCGGGGCGCCGGCGCACGTAGCGGAACCCGTCGACCAATCCGCCGCGTGTCCGCTTCGCACGCTCGGCTCGGTACAGCTGTTCGCGGTGCAGCAGGGCGAGGGACAGCAGCACAGCCCCGAAGGTCGCCGCATTGATCAGGAAGACCCAGCCGGCGCCGACCGCAGCGGTCAGGAGGCCCGCGACCGCCGGTCCGATGAGCCGGGCGGCGTTGAACGACGCGGAGTTGAGGGCCACGGCGTTGGAAAGGTTCGGTCCCGCGACCAGCTCGGAGACGAACGTCTGGCGGGCCGGGGCGTCGAACGCGGCCACGACGCCGAGCAGCAGTGCGAAGAGGTAGACCTGCCATAGCTGCACCATGCCCGTCACGGTCAGGATGCCGAGCCCCAGACCGAGTGCGCCCATCGCGCCCTGCGTGGCCATCAGGAGCTTGCGCCGGTCGAGGTGGTCTGCCGCCCATCCGGTCACCGGGAGCAGGAGCAGTTGCGGGCCGAACTGCAGCGCCATCACGAAGCCCACGGCCGACGCGTTGTTGTGGGTGAGCTGGGTCAGGACGATCCAGTCCTGGGCGGTGCGCTGCATCCACGTGCCGACGTTGGACACGATGGCGCCGGCCGCCCAGATCCGGTAGTTGACCCCGGCGAGGGAGCGGAACATGGCACTCACGAGTCGGCGAGCTCCCGGATGATCTCGGAGGCGGCGGCCAGGGTCTCACGCTGCTCCGGGCTGAGGCTCTCGAGCCGCTGGTGCAGCCACGCGTCGCGGCGCCGGCGTGTCTCGGCGACCAGCCGCACGCCCCGCTCGGTCGGGACCACGATCACCTTCCGCCCATCGGCGGCGTCGGCGGTGCGCTCGACGTATCCGGCCTCTTCGAGGCGGTTCACCGTACGGTTCATCGACGGCGGCTTGACGCGCTCGTACGCGCTGAGTCGGCCGATCGTACCGGACCCCTCGCGCACGAGGTAGCCCAGTGTGGCGGTCTGGGAGTCGCTCAGTTCGTCGTCCTCCTTCTCCGCACGGAGGCGGCGGGAGAGGCGCGCGACGGCGATTCGCAGGACGCTGCTCAGGTCGTGGGTCGACACTCGTCCATTCATACATAGTTAGCCTAACAAATTAGACGCGCTAACTAAACCCCCGCGCCGCACCACGTGCGACAGAATGAGCGCGTGCAGAGTCAACAGGACCGGACCTTCGAGGGTGAAGACGGCGTCCGCATCCACTTCGATGTGTACGCGCCGCCTCCCCAGGGGTCACGGCCCGCGGCGGTCGTCCAGCTCGCCCACGGCGTCGGCGAGCACGCGGGCCGCTACCGCGACCTGGGCGCGCACCTCGCGGCCGCCGGCTTCCTCGTCTACGCGGACGACCATCTCGGCCACGGGCGCACCGGAATGGAGCAGTGGAAGGGGGACGCGAGCCGTCTCGGGCGCCTCGGCCCCGGCGGGCTGCGTGCCGCCGTGAAGGACGTGCACGCCTTCAGCGATCTCATCCGCGACGAGAACCCCGGACTCCCGCTGGCCTACGTCGGACACAGCTGGGGGTCGCTCATCGGCCAGCTGCTGCTCAACCGGCACAGCGACGAGTACGACGCGGTGGTGCTCTCCGGCACCGCCTACCGCATGCTGGGATCGATGAACGGCGGCGACCTGAACAAGCGCCACGCCCATCTCGGCACCACCGGGGCGGAATGGCTGAGCCGCGACCCCGCCGTCGCCCAGGCTTTCGTCGACGACCCGCTCACCACCCTGACGCCCCTGCAGAAGCTGTTCGGGATGGCCGACGCCGCGCGACTGCTGGGACGGCCGTCCCGCCATCTCGCGCACGACGTCCCCGTGCTGATCCAGGTGGGCTCCGACGATCCTCTGGGCGGACCGGTGAGCGCCAGGAAGCTCGAACGGGCGTACCGCGACCGGTCCGGCCTCAGCGACGTGACCACCATCGTCTACGAGGGCGCGCGCCACGAGATCTTCAACGAGACGAACCGGGCCGAGGTCTTCGCCGATCTGACCGAGTGGCTGGTGGAGCGCTTCCCGAGCCGCACCTGAGCAGCGAACGCCTCCCCGACCCACCACTGTCTTTCGCGCGGCGCGCCCCGCCCGGACACTGGAGGCGAGGAGGCCCACCATGCTCTCGTACGCCGCACTCGGCCTTGCGCGGTTCGCGCCGATCGACAATCCGGCCACCGTCAACAACCACGCGGAGGTCCTGACCGCGATCTTCATCATCCTCGCGCTGCTGCTCGTGCTCCTGATCGCCGGCCTCGGCGTCACGCTCGCCCGGCGGCCTGGCAAGCAGCTCGACGAGTGGGGGAATCCTCCCGGGGGAGCGGGCGCTCCGCCGCGCTGACGAGCGTCCGCCCGGCGGACGTAGGCTGATGCCATGCATGGTGAGTACAAGGTCCCTGGTGGCAAGCTCGTCGTCGTCGACCTGGAGGTGGTCGACGGGAGGATCTCGGACTTCCAGCTCGCCGGAGACTTCTTCCTCGAGCCGGACTCCGCGCTCGAAGCCATCGACGCCGCGGTGAACGGGCTGCCCGCCGAGGCCGATGCCAAGACGATCGCCGTCGCCGTCAAAGAGGCACTGCCCGAGGGAGCGACGCTGCTCGGCTTCTCCCCGGAGGCCGTCGCGGTGACCGTCCGCCGCGCTCTCGCCAAGGCGACGAGCTGGCGCGACTACGACTGGCAGATCGTGCACGCCAAGGCCGTCTCGCCGCAGATGCACCTGGCGCTCGACGAGGTGCTCGCCACCGAGGTCGGCGAAGGGCGGCGCGGTCCGACGCTCCGCATCTGGGAGTGGGACGAGCCGGCCGTCGTCATCGGCAGCTTCCAGTCGGTGAAGAACGAGGTCGACCCCGACAACGCGGAGAAGTACGGCATCCAGGTGGTGCGCCGCATCTCCGGCGGCGGCGCCATGTTCATGGAGGCGGGGTCCGTCGTCACCTACTCGATCTACGCCCCCGCCGACCTCGTACAGGGGATGAGCTTCGCCGACAGCTACGCGTTCCTCGACGAGTGGGCGATCATCGCGCTCAAATCCCTGGGCATCGACGCCGTGTACCAACCGCTCAACGACATCACGAGCCCCTCCGGCAAGATCGGCGGGGCCGCGCAGAAGCGGCTCGGCTCCGGCGCCGTGCTGCACCACGTCACCATGAGCTACGACATGGACGGCCAGAAGATGACCGAGGTGCTGCGCATCGGCCGCGAGAAGATCAGCGACAAGGGCATCACCAGCGCCGCCAAGCGTGTCGACCCGCTCCGGAGCCAGACGGGCCTCAGCCGCGCCGAGATCATCGAGCAGATGAAGCTGACCTTCCGCAACCTGTACGGCGCGACCGACGGCGACCTCACCGATGCCGAGTACGCGGCGGCGGAGCAGCTGGTGGCCGACAAGTTCGCCACCGAGGAGTGGCTGTACCGGGTGCCCTGAGCCGCCCGCGCTCCTCTGCGGCCGCGGGCAGCACCCAGGAAGCGCACAGGTGCTCCGGTACCCTTGATGCGTGAACTGGTGGGTCGTGGGGATCGTCGTGGCGTTCATCGCCGTGATCGTGGTGGCCGCGAAGCTCGGCTGGATCGACCTCTCCAACAAGGCCCACCGCGGCTCGGGGACGATGAGCGGCGCCATCGGCGGCTCCTTCGACGAGATCTTCGCGCCCGCACGCCACGAGGCCCAGCAGGAGCTCGACCGGCAGTCCCTCCTCCCCGCACCGGCGCCGCTTCCCGGCGACCGCGGCGACACCGGCTGGGAGGGCGGCAAGATCACGCTCGACCTCGGCACGGCGGGCAATGGTCAGCGGGCGGAGGGCCGCGCACCGAGCGAGGACGGCCGCGCTACCGCTTCTGCAGCTCCGCGTAGCCGGGGTTCTCGCTGAGCCAGCGGCGCACATAGGGGCACGTCGCGATCACCCGGCGGTCCGAGCTGTCGCGGACGTCGTCGAGGGCCGTGCGCACCAGCGTCGATGCCATCCCCTTCTCGCGCTTGGCCTCATCCACCTCGGTGTGTGTGAACACGATGGCGCCGTCGCGGAGGTCGTACTCGGCAACACCGATCACATCGCCGTCCTGCAGCAGCGCGTAGCGGGACTGATCGGGCTGGTTCTCGACGGTCAAGCTCATGCCGCAACGCTATCGCGGAAGAACCGCCGGGCCCGCGTCAGGGTCGGCGGCCACCGCTCGTCTCTTCAAGGCACAGGCGCATCGTCGCCGTCGCCCCGACGAGAGGACTCCACCCGTGCACACCGTCATGCCGGTCTACGGCACCCGGCCCGAAGCCATCAAGATGGCGCCCGTCGTCCGCGCGCTGCAGCAGTCGCCGCTCTTCCGCCCCACGGTGGTGCTCACCGGGCAGCACCGCGACATCCTCGACCAGGTCAACACCACGTTCGGAGTGACGGCGGATGCGGACCTCGGCATCATGACGCCGCGGCAGACGCTGCACGACATCACCGTGCGCACCATGACCGGCCTGCAGCCTCTGCTCGACCGGCACGCACCGGATGCGGTGCTCGTGCAGGGCGACACGACGTCGGCGATGGCGGCGGCTCTCGCCGCCTTCGAGCGCAAGATCCCGGTCGTGCACATCGAGGCCGGGCTGCGCAGCGGCGACCTGTTCGACCCATTCCCCGAGGAGGCGAACCGTCGCATCATCGGGCAGATCGCCAGCCTGAATCTCGCGCCGACGGCGCACGCCAAGCGCAACCTGCTGGCCTCGGGCGTTCCGGAGGCGCGCATCGCGGTCACCGGCAACACCGTCATCGACGCGCTCCACCTCATGCTCGACCGAGCGCCCGAGTTCGGCGACCCGGCTCTCGCTCACGCCCTGGCGGGCGACGCCCCGCTCGTGCTCGTCACCGCCCACCGCCGCGAGAACCACGGAGAGCCGATGCGCCGCATCGGCACGGCGGTGCGGGTGCTCGCGGCCCGCTTCCCGGGCCACGTGTTCGTGCTCCCGGCGCACCCGAACCCCGCGGTGCGCGAGCACCTGCTTGCGGCGCTGGGCACGGCTCCGAACATCCTCGTCACCGCTCCCGTCGCCTTCCCGGAGATGGTCCACCTGATGGACCGCGCGACGCTCATCCTCACCGACTCCGGCGGGGTGCAGGAGGAGGCGCCCGCGCTGGGCTCCCCGGTGCTCGTCCTCCGCGAGACCACCGAGCGGCCGGAGGCGGTGCTGGCCGGCACGTCACGCCTGGTCGGCACCCACGTCGAGACGATCGTCGACGAGGCGGCCGTACTGCTGACCGAGCCCGCCCGCCACGCGGCCATGGCCCGCGCGGCCAGCCCCTTCGGCGACGGGCACGCGGCCGCCCGCACCGTGGCAGCGCTCGGCGCTCTCCTGGGCGGCGCCGAGCGCCTCCCCGACTTCGAAGCGGGGGAGGCATCCGCGGTCTCCGCATCTCGGTAGTGGCTCCGTAGTTCCGCCGTTCTGGCCGGTGGGGCACGGAATCGAGTCTGGGGTCATGGATCGGGAAGCCCCCGATCCGGACCCCGACCGAGGAGCCACGATGACCGCGACCACGAACCGTCCGACCGACCTGGAGCTGCTGAGCATGGTCCGCGAGGGTGAGCATTCGCACTTCGGTGAGCTGTGGAGCCGCTACCAGGGCTGGGCCCACCACGTGGCCCGCTCCACGACCGCCCGGTACGACGCCGAGGACGTCGTGCAGGAGGCCTTCGCCAAGGTCCTCACCGCTCTCCGCAACGGGAACGGACCGCGCGAAGGATTCGCCCACTACCTCCGCACCGCGATCCGCAACGTCGCCGCCACCTGGGGCGGGCGCGACTCCCGGGCCACGATGGTGCCCTTCACCCCGGACACCGCCGTGGGCAGCTACGAGTTCGAGGTCACCGACCTGGGCGACCTGGAGCAGCCGTTCCGGCAGCTCCCCGAGCGGTGGCAGCAGGTGCTGCACCTCTCCTGCCTGCAGGGCCTGCCGATGGCGACCGTGGCCGAGGCGATGGGGATGACGGTCGGGGCGGCCACCGCCCTCGCCGCCCGCGCCCGCCGGGGCCTGCGCGAGTCCCTCGCCGCCACCCGCGACGACTACGCCGTCGCCGCCTGAGATGTCCGCCCCGGAGGGTATGCGCGCTGAGCCGTGCCCTCCGGGTGAGCGGTCGCTCGTCGGGTCACCGCGCGCCGGCCCGCTCCCGGTACCAGACCGCCAGCTCCGTCCGGGAGCGCAGACCGAGCTTCACGAGGGCGTTCTGAACGTGCGACTCCACGGTGCGGATGGACACGAACAGCTTGCGCGCGATCGTCTTGTTGGTGTCCCCCTCCGCGACCAGCGACGCCACCTGGGCTTCCCGCGGGGTCAGCCCCGGAGCGGCCGGGCTCGGAGCGTTGTCCGAGCGAAGCCGGGCCTCCACGACATTGCGGAGGGCGAAGTCGATGCTCTCGTCCTCGCTCAGCTCTAGTCCGTAGGCGAACGCCCGGTCGAACGCCGGGTCGCCGAGGCGGAGCCGCAGGGCGCGCTCCACACCTTCCCGGTCGAAGAAGTACGGAGGATAGTTCGCCTGGACCGCTCCCGCGTCCCGCCAGCGCGCCCCAGCACACCCGAGCAGGGTCGCACCGCGCGCAGGGTCGGCCTTCTCGCGTGCCACATCGGCCAGCAGTTCGAGGGCCTGTGCGACGCCCAGCCCGTTCCCCAGGCCGCGATTCAGCAGGAGCGCTTCACGCGCGTCCTTCTCGACCGTGTCGAAGTCATCGACCGCTGTCGCGGCTGTCGCCCGTGTGGTGAGGCAGAACGAGTGCTCGAAACGGTCACCAACGCTCCGTGAGCGCTCGATGATCTCGTCGTCGACCTGACGCCCCTCCTCCCATCGCGCCGCGGCCAACAGGCGGGCGGCCAATCGTTGGGGCATGTTGTACCGACCGAACCGGTAGGCGGATTCGCCCTGCTCCCGGATGATCGCCCGGACCGCCGCGATGCCGCGGTCGTGGTCGGTTTCGACGAACTCCGCCGCGCTCTGCACGCCGATGAGGCAGTCCCGTTCTGCGTCACCGTCGCCGGAGGCCGCGACCACCCGGAGAG
Source organism: Leifsonia sp. KNZ13-11D (assembly GCF_056754895.1). Taxonomy (NCBI): domain Bacteria; kingdom Bacillati; phylum Actinomycetota; class Actinomycetes; order Micrococcales; family Microbacteriaceae; genus Leifsonia; species Leifsonia sp. KNZ13-11D. The sequence continues at coordinate 3,632,701 of NZ_JBPGWU010000001.1, read as the reverse complement.
CCGCGTCAGCCAGCTGCTTCTCCGATGCGGCCAACGCCGGCTTTCCCGACAGCGCGAGGACCCATGACCGCAGCGCGCGGCCGAGACACTCCCAGTACGGCGATGGAATGCCCGACGCCAGGGCCACGCCCAGCCAGGTCGAGAGCTCGTCGGTCGTGCCGTTGATGAGCCAGACCTGACGCCACCCGGTGCCCGCCACCCGGATGGCGTCATCCGTGCGGCCCAGGGCCGCGGCCGTCGAGACCGCTTGACGGATGTTGTGGACATCACCTCTGACCCGTCGCAGGATTTCCGGCTGCCGCGCGGAGAACCAGTTCTCCTCGGCATCCTGGAGCCGGTCGAGCATGCAGGCGACGAAGTGCTCCTTCGCAGCGTCGCCGTCGCCCAGCCGCTCCGCACCGAATTCGCGGATGGCGGGAAGCAGCTCGTAGCGGACCCCGTCGTCCGTCCGGCGGCGATGGACCACCGAGCGCCGCAGCAGTTGCTTGACCACCCGCGCGGCCTCCGATGTCCCCTCCGCGCTGCGCGAGGCCATCGCTTCTCCGAGCGGCAGGTCCCAGCCCGGAGCGAGGATGCTCAATTCGGCCCACACCCGCTGCTCGGCCGGATCGCAGCGGTCCCAGCTGTCCTGAACCGCCCCACGGAGAGAGCGCGCCGTGCCGTCCAGCGGCTCGAGCGCATCCAGCTGGTCGTCCATGCGGTCGGCCAGGGTCCGCACGTCCATGAACTGGAGCTGAGCGGCCGCGAGTTCGATGGCCAGCGGGACGCCGCGGGTCCTCTCGCAGATCCGCACCACGTCCGGGAGGGCCCGGTCGTCGAGCGCGAAGAGGGCGTCGCCGGCGGCAGCGCACTCCACGAACAGGCGGACGGCATCGCTCGTCGCACTCAGGCGCTCGATCGGGAACGGGGGGACGGCGACCAGAGCCTGGGCGCGCGTCGCCAGCGGCTCCCGGCTGGTGCAGACGAAACGGACGGAGCGGCACGACGTGAGCAGCGCCGTCACGAGTGCTGACGTCTCGGCGACCACCCCATCCACGTTGTCCAGCAGCAGGAGCAGGTGGCGGTCACTCATCGCAGCCGTGATGGCATCCTGCGCGTCCGTTCCCGGATCGGCCCTCAGCTCGTGGGCGATCGCCGTCGCGACGTCCGCGGTCCGATCACGGAGGTCCACATACCAGACGCCCTCCACCGACCGCTCCATGCTCTCGGCCGCGGCGATCGCGATGGTGCTCTTGCCGACACCCGGTGCGCCGGTAAACGTCACCACCCGTGCGGACGTCTGGAGCAGGCGACGCACCTGCGAGATCTCCTCGCGGCGGCCCGTCAGCGGCTCGAAGCGCGCAGGCAGGACGTGCGTGGCGTTGGAGGCGAGCATCCCACTCCCATCGACGGTTCAGGCCGGCCCGCCGGATGTCAGAGATGCGGCTGATAGGGCGCCCAGGTCTCCAGGTCGTACTCGAGTTCGACGCCGGAGTAGAGCCGGACGACCCACCGATGCGAGTCGCCGCCGGCATACTGCCCGGTGATGGTCTCCGTCACCCAGTCGCCCTGGGCGTTGCGCCGCCAACGGATCAAGCCGACATGCTCCCGGAGCCGCGGCGGGTGGGGCGGGTGGATGTAGTCCTTGTCGTCAAGCATCTGCCTGCCTCCTTCCGCCTCGGCGGCTGTCGGGGCCGCCGATCTCGGTGACAACATGGTGCACCGCGAAGTGGGGGATGCGCACTACAAATTCGATGTGATTTTTCATAACGACTCGGTTTCGTCGATTCGCCATTCCAATTCGACACCGGAGCGTAAGCAGACGCGCACCATCTCGCCTGCGATCACGACCCGTTCCACCTGCGGATCGTCGAAGGCGTGACGCCAGGCGCCCAGCGCCTGCGCGGGAATCTCGTCGTCGTCCACATGACCCCCCGTCCAGCCCGCCGCGGCGGGCACGAAGCCAGCTTCCCCCGTACGGGGGTGCTTTGGCTAGCCAGGCGAAGCAATGCGTCATCACCGGTTCGGCCCGCGGGGAGACCGCAAGTGTCTATCCAGGGAGAGGCCGGGCGGCCAACCATACCGGTGTGGAGCAAGACGGGGAGAACCCATGACCTCAGCGAACGACGGAAAAGAGCATCGGCCCGGCCACTTCCCGGTGTGGGCCATCGTGCTGCTGGCGATCCTGGCCGCCGTCATCCTGCTCGGCGCCGGCACGCTCGGTGGTCTCGCCCTCCGCGGTGCGACCAGCCTCGGCGCGCTGACCGCCTCCCGCACTCCCGCGGTCTCGACGCAGTCCGTCTGTGATGCCGAGCAGGTCGCGCGTGACGTGCTGCCGACGATCGTCACCATCGGCGTGTCGGCCGCAGACGGCTCGGGCGGCACCGGAAGCGGGGAGGTCATCACCTCGGACGGGTACATCCTGACCAACAACCACGTGATCGCGCCCGCGGCCGAGGGAGCGGAGATCACGGTGCTCTACAGCGACGGGAGCACTCATCCCGCGAAGCTGGTCGGCCGTTCGCCCCGCGCCGACGTCGCGGTGGTGAAGGTCGACGCGACGGGTCTTCCCGTCATCCAGCAGGGGAACTCCACGACACTGCAGGTCGGCCAGCCCCTGGTCGCTCTCGGAGCGCCTCTCGGACTGTCGAGCACCGTGACGACCGGCGTGGTGAGCGCCCTGGGGCGGACCGTGCCCGTGCAGAGCGACACCGACCGGAACGCTGTGCTGGCCGATGCCATCCAGACCGACGCATCCATCAATCCGGGGAACTCGGGGGGTGCGCTGGTCGATTGCGACGGGAGACTCGTCGGCGTGAACTCCGCCATCGCGACGGTTCCCGGCGCGAACGGCGTCGCCGGCGGCGGCAGCGTCGGGATCGGGTTCGCGATCCCCGAGGCCGTGGCCATCCCCATCGCGCAGCAGATCATCGACACCGGGAAGGTCGTGTACCCGACCTTCGGCATCGGTGTCGCTCCCATCCAGGCCGGTGAGCAGGGGAGCGAACAGAGCGGGCTCTACGTGCAGTCGGTCACGCCCGGGGGTCCTGCCGACCAGGCGGGGATCCAGCCCGGTGACATCATCACCCGAGTGGACGGCAAGCCGGTCGGGAGCATCGACGACCTGACGGCGATCCAGTTGACCCACAAGCCGGGCGACCAGGTGAAGGTGACCTACGAGCGCGACGGCACGAGCGCGACGACCGAGGTGACGCTGGGGAGCGGCTAGGACGCCCAGGCCGGGGGAGTCGGCGACGCAGCGGAGCATTTGAACCGGTCGATGATCCGGTACGTGTCCGCCGACCCGGTCTCTTCCACGCGCACCGTGTCGTAGACGCGGAAGTCGAGGACCCGCAGCTCGGTGAGTCGGTCGGACCGCTCGTTGAGCAGCGCGGACCGCAAGGGGGAGGTCGGGTCGCGGGGGATGAGCGGTGTGACGACTTCTCCGCGCCAGCCGTCGGTGATGACCTGGATGAGCCGCGCGGCGCGCTCGCGTGGGCTGTACGACGTCATTCTCATCTCGTCCTCTCGGGGCACAGGGGCGACGGACGCCCGGTCGTCAACGGTGAGGGGCGGAAACGGCCCGGCTCTCCCGTACCCGTCGGAAGAACCGGAGCCGTTCCCCGGTGAAGGGACCTAGCGGTCACATCACCGGCGAGAGCGCGACGCCCGATTCGCGCTCCCAGGAATAGAGACGGATGAGATCGAAGATCCTGACGCTCGCGGCGTCATTTTCCGAGATCCCATTGAGCGCGAACTTGCTCGGGCGTCAATGCGGTCGTGTAGACCGCCGCGTACTCGAGCGTTCCGTCGAAGGCTGTACGCGCCGGGGTTTCCGGTCCCCAGTTGTCGAGACGGTCATCGCCCACGCGCCAGTACCCCTGGAAGTCCTGGGCGTGGGTCACGGAGCGGTCTTCGGCGACTCGGTCGCCGTCCACATACAGCGCCATTCCCGCCTCGGACAGCGATGCGGTGGCAAGGTGCCACTCATCGTCTGCGTAGCTCTTCGCGGAGGAGATCGTGCGCACGGTGCCCGGATAGACGCCGAAGACGACTTTGCCGTCGTCGGTGAGGAAGAGGTGGCGGTCGTATCGCGTCGAGGGGCCCTGGTCGGCCGAGCTGAATCCGATCAACCGGCCGCCGCCGACCGCCGTCTTGAACCAGATCTGCACGGTGAACACGTCGACGGGCTCGCGGAGCGTCTCATCCCGGAGCGCCCAGGATGAACCGTCCGTGGAGCGGTCGTATCGCCCTGTCAGCTGGTGGACGAAGTCGACTGCGGTCGGAGCGTCGCCATCGTCCAAGCGGAAGGCGAGCAGTGTGTCCGCCGCGGGAACCACCCGCACAGCCCTCTCCCGGCGCTCGGCTGGATCCACCCCGCCCGGATCGGTGGAGATTCCGGTGCCGTCGGTCGGCGGAGCAGGGTTGTCGGCGGGGAGCAGGGGAGGGTGCTGGTCAACGGCCGGCTCTGCGTCGGATGTGTACGCGGGAAGGAGGGGTGCGGGGTACGGCGCCGCCGTCTCACGGGGCGGTTCGTCCGCGTTCTGGTCACTGGGCGACGGAGCCGTGCGGCTGGGTGGGGTGCTGGGTGAGGAGTCTCCGGGACGGGCATCCGTTTCCTGAGGTGCCCGTAGGGCGTCGCTGGATGGAACGCTGTCGGCGTTGCCGGCCTGCGTCGCCAGGACACCCCCCACCGTGAGCGCCGCCGCCACCATCACACTGGTGGCGACGGCGGCGAGGCCGGTGTGCGAACCCGACTCGTTGAGAAGGCGCTTGAGGCGATCGGCCGCCGAACTTGGTGGCCCGCCCGCGGTGACCGACGAGGCGACCGCCGCGGAAGGGGACTTCAGCCACTCCGTGTAGGCGGCCGCGCCGGTCGCCCCGAGGATGAGTGGAAGAATTCCCAGCGCCAGCTTGGACCCGACTCGGTCGGCCTCGCCGGCGGCATCGCTGCAGGAACCGCATTCGCTCAGGTGGTCTTCGATGCGCTTGCGGTCGGCCTTCGACAGTCGGCCGCGGACATGGCTGCCCAGGCGCTTGATCGTCCAGGCGTGCGCGGGGTCACCCGGACCGAGCTCGGCGAGATGGGCGTTGATCCACGACTGCCGGAGACCTTCGCGCGCACGCACGGCCAGAGCCGAGACGGCGTTCGGGGTGAGGCCGAGAATCGGAGCGACGTCGCGCGGCGACATGTCCTCGACCTGCATGTACCAGAGGACCTCCTGCCAGCTGTCCGGCAGCGCGTAGAACGCGCGGGCGATCGTCTCGCGCTCGATCTTGTCCAGGGCGGTCAGTTCGCTGTACGACCAGTCTTCGAGCGCGTCAGGGTCTTCGAGGTTGGGAGACGATTTGCGGCGGGACCAGTCGATCGCCACATTGCGGACCGTCGTGGCCAGGTACGAGCGGAATCCGCTCTTGGGCCCCTTGCCGCGCTCGACGGCTTTGAGGATTCGCGCGAACGCCTCGGAGGCCAGATCGTCGGCCTCGAACCGGGTGGTGACGGAGGCGGCCATGCCGCGAGCGGCCTGCCAATGGCGCTTCCAGAGCACGCCGTATGCCACGAGATCTCCCGCGCGGGCGTGCGCGAGCAGCTCGGCGTCGGACGCGTCGTCGAGGGCAGTAGTCATAAGGTCGGGTCCTCACGGGCAGAGTGATGGTTTATCTACTAAGACGGGCGCGGAATGGGATCGTGACGCGTCGAGCGAATACTTTTTTCGCAAGCGTTCGGGCGCTCGTCCGTAGCGACCGGCAGCGGCGGACGAGGCTGACGCGAGGCGTCAGCTCGCGGGGATCGTGTGCTGCCCGAGCCAGGGCAGCGGGTCGATCGCCGCGCCGCCCGGCAGCAGCACCTCGAAGTGGAGGTGCGTGCCGGTGGAGACGCCCGTGCTCCCGACGGCGGCGATCCGCTGGCCCGCGCTCACCGCGCTTCCGACCTCGACCAGGGGCGACCCGTCGAGCAGGTGGCAGTAGCGGGTGCTCGCCGAGCCGACCGAGGCGTCGTGCTGGATCACGACCTCGATGCCGCAGCCGCCCGCGTCCACGGCGACCACCCGGGTGACGGTGCCGGCCGCTGCCGCGACGACCGGGGTCCCGGCGGGCGCGCCGAAATCGACCCCGCGGTGGTTCGCCGAGGCTCCGGCAGTGGGCGCCTCGCGCGGACCGAACCCGTCGGTGACGGGCAGGCCCGGGTTCACCGGCCAGGTGGCGAGCGGCGCCGCGGGTGCGGGAGCGGGCGGAAGCTCCTCGACCGGGGGCGCGACGGCGGCGGCCTGGGGTGCGGCAGGGTCGACCGGCGGCGCGGGCGGCAGGTCGCGCAGTTCGGACCGGGTGTCCGGCACGACGCGCGGTGCCGGCGGTGTGAGGACGAGCGCCTCCGGCTCCGCCGTCGCGCGAGCCGTCGCGGCGCTCGCCCCCGCCGCATCCGTCACCCCGATGAACAGGAGCGCGCTGAGGGCGGCGGCGGAGAGTCTGCGGAGCATCGCGGTCCTTCGGTTCGGGGATCGGTTCTCCGACGATCCCCCGCGCGACGGTCCCGGCGGGACCGTCGGACTACCGAACGACTACCTAGTCCGCGACGGCGTACTCGCTTCGCGCATCCTCGCGTCGCGCGGCGCGGCCGCGGGTTGCGATGTTCCACAGCCCGGCGACGAGAACCGCGCCCGCGACTCCGTTGAGGATCCCTCCGACGACATCGGTCCCGTAGTGCACGCCGACGTACAGCCGTGACCAGCCGACGGCGAGGACGAAGAGCACGCCGACGACGAGCACGACCGTGCGGGCGAGCGCGCCGCGGCTCACCATGACGAGCGCGGTGACGAGCGCCGCGGCGAAGACCACGTGGCCGCTCGGGTAACTGAGCGTGGCGGGAGAGATGTGCAGGATGTGCGTCAGCCCGCCCGTCGTCGGCCGAGGCTGGGCGACCACTGTCTTCACGACGAGCGTGGTGAGCCAGCCTGCGCCGGTCGCGACGCACGCGCCGAGCGCTCGCCGCCATCCCACCGCGAACAGCAGGAGGACGAAGACGACGACCAGGATGGCGGCGACGACGGAAGGACTGTCGAGCCGGTCGAGCACCAGGGCGGCATCGTCGAGCAGGGGGGAGTAGACGCGGTTGACGGCCGCGTCGAGGCCCTCGATGCGCAGCGCGGGGATGGCCTTGGCGGCCAGCCCGAGGGCGATGGTGACGACGAAGAGCGCGACGCTCCACACGATCCAGTGGACGGGGGTGAGCAGCGACCAGGAGCGTGCGTGACGGGAGGCCATCCTCCGAGAGTAGGGAGCGACGGCCGCCGAAGCCTGGAGAAGCGCCCGCGGTCGCTTCGAGGACCCTCAGTCGACGCGGAACGCAAAGCATTTTTGCACCCTTGGAAATAATGCAGTGCTGCACGATGTTAGTTGACTTCGGTCACCTAATTGTATATGGTTGATCGTCGTCAACCAATTGTGCGAAGGATCCACATGTCAACAACGCTCTCCAGGGACGGGTCACCGGTCGTGATGTCGCACCGGCAGGTGCTCGAATCCCTCTCCGGACTCCTCCTCGGAATGTTCGTCTCGATCCTCGCAGGCACGGTCGTCTCGACCTCGATGCCGCGGATCATCTCCGAACTCCACGGCGACCAGACCGCATACACGTGGGTCGTGACGAGCACGCTGCTCGCGACCACCGTGTCCACGCCGATCTGGGGCAAGCTCGCCGACCTGCTCAACCGCAAGCTGCTCATCCAGCTCGCCCTCGTGATCTTCGTCGCCGGTTCGGCGATGGCCGGCTTCTCGCAGGACACCAACATGCTCATCGGGTTCCGCGTCGTGCAGGGCCTCGGCGCCGGTGGTCTGACCGCGCTCAGCCAGATCATCATGGCCGACATCATCAGCCCGCGGGAGCGCGGCCGGTACATGGGCCTGTTCGGCGGCATCATGGCGGTCGGCACGGTCGGAGGCCCGCTGATCGGCGGGCTGCTCACCGACTCGGTCGGCTGGCGCTGGAACTTCTTCGTGGGCGTGCCTGTCGCGGTCGTCGCGATCATCCTGCTGCAGCTCACCCTGCGCCTGCCCAAGCGGCCGGCGCGGAAGGTGCGCATCGACTACCTCGGTGCGATCTTCCTCGCGGGAGGCGTCTCGCTGCTGCTGATCTGGGTGTCGCTCGCCGGCAAGAACTTCGACTGGTGGAGCGCCGAGACCATGTGGATGGTCGGAGGTGCGATCGCGCTGATCCTCGCCACGATCGTGACGGAGCTCCTGGTGAAGGAGCCGATCATCCCGCTGGGGATGTTCAAGAACCGCACGTTCACGCTCGCGGTCGTCGCGTCGGTCTCGGTGGGCGTCGCCATGTTGGGCACGTCGGTGTTCCTCGGCCAGTACATGCAGCTGGCGCGTGGCGCGACGCCGACCGAGTCGGGTCTGTTGACGCTGCCGATGATCCTCGGACTGCTGCTCTCCTCCATGATCGTGGGTAACCTGATCAGCCGGTTCGGCCGCTGGAAGGGCTTCATGATCGCCGGCTCCGTGCTGCTGACCGTCGGGCTCTACCTGATGAGCACGATCGAGTACGACACGAACTACTGGCTCGTCTCCGTCTACATGCTCATCCTCGGTGCGGGCGTCGGCATGGTGATGCAGAACCTGGTGCTCATCGTGCAGAACACCGTGCGCGCCGACCAGCTCGGAGCGGCGAGCTCGAACGTCGCCTTCTTCCGCAGCCTCGGCGGGACGATCGGCGTCTCGGTCATGGGCTCCATCCTCGGCACCACGGTGACGAACCTGATGACCGAGCGCAAGGACGACCTGATGGCCGCCGTCGCCACGCTCGGCGCGAAGGGCGTCGAGGCGGCGAAGTCGCTGCAGAGCGGCACGCTGCCGGAGGTCGACACCCTGCCCCTGCCGATCCGCACGATCGTGGAATCGGTGTACGGCCAGTCCGTCGCGGACATCTTCCTGGTCGCGGTTCCGCTCGCGGTGATCAGCGTCATCGCGATCCTGTTCCTGCCGAACATCCGCCTCGGCAGCAAGACCGCCATCGAGCGGATGCGCGAGGAGAACGGCGAGGGCGGCGAGACGACGCTCGAGACAGCGGAGGAGAACGCGCTCGAGGTGGCGGAGGCGCTGATCGGTGCACCGGCGACCGGATCGGTCACCGCGGTCCGCCGCGAGGCGCCGGTCACCGTGCCGAGCACAGCTCCGGCCGAGACCACCGCTGGGAACGGCCGCTAGAGCAGCGCGTTATGATCGCGGCCATGGACAACACGGAGCGGGTGGCGGCGGGCTCCTCCGCCACCCTCCCCGCTGCGCCGGAGCAGGCGACCGACGCGGCGATCTCGGAGGTCGAGGAGCAATTCACCCGGCTGTTCAACCAGGTGGGCACGGCGATGCGCGACCGCGCGGAGCGCATCCACCCCGACCTGCAGCCGGGCGGTTACAAGCTGCTCACCACCATCGTGCGCAGCGGCCCCATCCACGCGGGTGCGCTCGCGGCCCTCCTGTACACGGACAAGAGCGTCATCAGCCGGCAGCTGAGACTTCTCGAAGACATGGGGTTCGTCGAGCGCCGCACCGACCCCACCGACCGGCGGGCCAGCTTCATCGCGGCCACCCCGGAGGCGATCGAGAAGGTCAACGAGGTGCGCGCAGCCGATCAGGCGACGTTGTACCAGGGTCTGCGCCGGTGGGGTGAGGAGGATGTGCGCCGTCTGGCCGAGCTGCTGGGCCGGCTGAACGAGGTCACGCGGTAGGGCTCGCGACGGCCTTCCTGCGGATACTCCCGCTGGCGTTCCAAGGGGACGCTGGTACCCTTCATCCGGTATGCAGCCTGCATCCGCCCCCCTCCGCCCCCGCGGCCGCCGTTCGGCGGGCCGCCGCGCGGCCGTGCCGTCGCAGCGGGTGCGCATCCGGCTGCCGAAGGGCAAGCGCCGGCCCGTGCTGCCGCTCCGCCATCGGGTGGGAGTGACGCTGGCCGTGATCGGTCTGGTCTGCGGGTTCTCGATCGTTCCCACCGACGATGCGCTCGCCTCGAGCCTGCAGATCGCTCCCGACACGACGCTGGCCCCGGCCGCTCCCGGTGAGGGGCCGGTCGCTGCGCCCCCGCAGCACCTGTTGGTGGATGCGACGATCGCGGCTCCCGTCGTGGACCGCGAGAACCTCAGCGCAACGGACGGGCTGCAGACCCTGGCGCGGGTCGGCACCAACGAGGCCTGGGCGAAGCTCGTGCTCATGTTCGGCGGCTGGCCGCAGACCGACGCGAACGTCACCGTGATGCTGCGCTGGATGCGGCAGGAGAACGGGCCGCCGGACTGGTGGAACCGCAACAACCCGCTCAACAACGGCTACGGCTCGGGCGGCGGCGCGGGTCTGGGGAGCTACCCGGACCTGATCACGGCGGCCGAGTACTGCGCGAAGAACCTGCAGCGCGGCTACCCGGGGATCGTCGCCGGACTCGAGGCGGGCACGTCGGCCGACACGACCGCGGCCGCGATCTGGGCGTCGCCGTGGGCGACCAGCCACTACGGTAACGGCACCCACTGGAGCACGCGGCCGGTCGAGATCGTGCAGGCCCCGTCCTCCGCCTGGGGCCTCTGAGCCGCCGCTCTCCCGCATCCCTCCGCCTCGTCCCCCTTCGTCGAGGTGCACGTTGTTGTGCACTCCTGCGGCGTGTCGAGCGCAACGACGTGCACCTCGACGATCTGGGGCTACTGCTTGGCGAGGTGGGCGCGGAGGCGGGCGAGGGGCCAGGTGGTGATGATGCGGTCGGCGGGGACGCCGTTGGCGGCCGCGCGCGCCGCGCCGTAGGCGAGGAAGTCGAGCTGTCCGGGCGCGTGCGCGTCGGTGTCGATCGAGAACAGGCAGCCCGCGTCGAGGGCGCGCTGGATGAGGTCGTCCGGCGGATCCTGCCGTTCAGGGCGCGAATTGATCTCGACGGCCACCTGGTTCTCGACGCACGCCGCGAACACCGCGTCGGCGTCGAACTCCGACGGCGGACGGGTGCCGCGCGACCCCTGCACGAGACGACCGGTGCAGTGGCCCAGGACGTTCGTGTGCGGGTCCCGGATGCCCCCGAGCATCCTCTTCGTCATGGTCCGCTTGTCGGAGCGGAGCTTGGAGTGGACGCTGCCGACCACCACATCCAGCCGGTCCAGCAGCTCGGGGGTCTGATCGAGGGTGCCGTCCTCGAGGATGTCGACCTCGATGCCGGTGAGCAGAGTGACGGACCCGGTGTCGAGGTCGGCGATCACCCCCAGCTGTTCCTCCAGCCGCTCGGGGGAGAGGCCGCTCGCGACCGTCAATGTGGGGGAGTGGTCGGTGATCGCCTGGTACTCGCGGCCGAGGGTCGCGGCCGCGGCGGCCATGACGGCGATCGGGACGGTGCCGTCGGACCACTCGGTGTGGCTGTGCAGGTCGCCGCGCAGCTGGGCGAGCAGCTCGAGGCCGCCGCTGTCGAGCGGCGCGGCGTTGCGCTCGCGCAGGTCCGCCAGGTAGGCGGGCACCTCGCCCTCGACCGCCTGCGCGATGACCTGGAACGTGCGGTCGCCGATGCCCTTCGTGCGCTTGAGCCGTCCGTCCGCCACGCGCGCGGCGAGCTCCTCGTCACCGACGCCGTCGATGGTCGCGGCGGCCCGGCGGAAGGCCTGCACCTTGAAGCTGGGGGCGAGCTCGCGCTCCAGCCAGAAGGCGATCTCGTTCAGGGCGTCGACGGCATCCATGCGCCCATGCTCCCACCGTGTCGGTGGCGCCCGGTACCGTCGGCCGCATGGGGAGAATCGTCTTCGACACCGCCGCGACCATCAACGGGTGGATCGCGGACGAGAACGACTCGCTCGCGTGGCTGTTCGCGGTGCCCGGTGGTGACGAGCCCGCGGAAGGCCTGATCCCGAGCGACGCGACGGTGATGGTCGAGGGGCGCACCACGTACGAGTGGGTGCTGCGCGAGACGGGCGTGCTGGAGCATCCGGAGAAGTGGCAGGAGTTCCACGGCACGCGGCCCACGTTCGTCTTCACGCACCGCGAGCTCCCGGCGCCCGAGGGTGCGGACATCCGCTTCGTCTCCGGCTCCGTGACCGACGCGCTGCCGGCGATCCGTGCAGCGGCGGGAGACGGAGCCATCTGGGTCGTCGGCGGCGGCGACCTGGCCGGCCAGTTCTTCGACGCGGGGGCACTGGACGAGCTGGCCGTGTCGATCGCGCCGGTCGCGCTCACCGGCGGCGCACCGCTGTTCCCGCGTCGCGTGGAGTCGGACCGGCTGCGGCTGGAGTCGGCGGAGGCCGTGGGGCAGTTCGCCCGGCTCCGTTACCGCATCGTGGCCGCAGACGGCGCCGCCTGATATACCGTGGGTCAGGCTCGATGGAGGGACTCGACATGACCGCGACGGCCGACAGCCATGACGTGATCCGCGTGCAGGGGGCACGCGAGAACAATCTGAAGAACGTGGATGTGGAGCTGCCCAAGCGCCGGCTCACCGTCTTCACCGGGGTTTCCGGATCGGGCAAGAGCTCGCTGGTCTTCAGCACCATCGCGGCCGAGTCGCAGCGGATGATCAACGAGACCTACAGCGCGTTCGTCCAGGGTTTCATGCCGACGCTGTCGCGGCCGGACGTCGACGTGCTCGAGGGGCTGACCACGGCCATCATCGTCGACCAGGAGCGGATGGGCGCGAACGCGCGCTCCACGGTAGGGACGGTGACGGACGCCAATGCGATGCTCCGCATCCTGTTCAGCAGGCTCGGTCAGCCGCACATCGGGTCGCCGCAGGCCTTCTCGTTCAACATCCCCTCGGTGACAGGGAGCGGCGCGCTGACCGTCGGCGGCAAGACGGAGAAGCGCGAGTTCAGCCAGCTCGGCGGGATGTGCCCGCGGTGCGAGGGCATGGGCTCCGTCAGCGACATCGACCTGACGCAGCTGTTCGACGACAGCAAGTCGCTCTCCGAAGGCGCGATCACCGTCCCGGGCTACACGGCCGACGGCTGGGGCGTGCGCATCTTCAGCGAGTCCGGGTTCTTCGACCCGACGAAGCCGATCCGCGACTTCACCGAGAGCGAGCGGAACGACTTCCTCTACCACGAGCCCACCAAGGTGAAGATCAACGGCATCAACCTGACCTTCGAGGGTCTGGTGCCGAAGCTGCAGAAGTCGATGCTGTCGAAGGATGTGGATGCCATGCAGCCGCACATCCGGGCCTTCGTGGAGCGGGCGGTCACCTTCACCGCGTGCCCGGAATGCGGCGGGACGCGCCTCAGCGAGAGCGCGCGGTCGTCCAAGATCGCAGGGATCAGCATCGCCGACGCCTGCGCGATGCAGATCACCGACCTCTCGGCCTGGGTCCGGTCGCTCGATGAGCCGTCGGTGGCGCCGCTGCTCAGGAACCTCCAGCACCTGCTCGACTCCTTCGTGGAGATCGGGCTCGGCTACCTCTCGCTCGACCGGCCGTCGGGCACGCTCTCCGGCGGCGAGGCGCAGCGCACGAAGATGATCCGCCACCTCGGGTCGTCGCTCACCGACATCACGTACGTCTTCGACGAGCCGACCGTCGGCCTGCACCCGCACGACATCCAGCGGATGAACGAGCTGCTGCTCCAGTTGCGCGACAAGGGCAACACGGTGCTGGTGGTCGAGCACAAGCCGGAGGCGATCCAGATCGCCGACCACGTGGTCGACCTCGGTCCACTGGCGGGGGCGCAGGGAGGCGAGGTCGTCTTCCAGGGCACGGTCGAAGGACTGCGCAGCAGCGGCACGCTGACCGGACGCCACCTGGACGACCGCGCCCGCGTCAAGGTGGCGGTCCGCACGTCGAAGGGCGCGCTCGAGGTGCGCGGCGCCTCCGCGCACAACCTGCAGGGGGTGGATGTCGACATCCCGCTGGGCGTGCTGGTGGTCGTGACCGGGGTGGCCGGGTCGGGTAAGAGCTCGCTCATCCACGGCTCGGTCGCACCGCGTGAAGGCGTCGTGTCGGTCGACCAGGGCGCGATCCGCGGGTCGCGGCGCAGCAACCCGGCGACCTACACCGGCATGTTGGAGCCGATCCGCAAGGCGTTCGCGAAGGCGAACGGCGTGAAGCCGGCGCTCTTCAGCGCCAACTCCGAGGGCGCCTGCCCGAACTGCAACGGCGCCGGCGTCATCTACACCGACCTCGGTGTGATGGCGGGCGTCTCGACGGTCTGCGAAGTCTGCGAGGGGCGTCGCTTCGACGACTCGGTGCTGGAGTACAGGCTCGGCGGCCGCGACATCAGCCAGGTGCTCGCGATGCCGGTCAGCGAGGCCGAGGCGTTCTTCGCGGAGGGCGAGGCCAAGCTGCCGGCGGCGCATGCCATCCTGAAACGCCTGGCGGATGTCGGCCTCGGCTACCTGACGATCGGCCAGCCGCTCACGACGCTGTCGGGCGGGGAGCGGCAGCGGCTGAAGCTCGCCACGCACATGGCCGAGAAGGGCGGCGTCTACGTTCTCGACGAGCCGACGACCGGCCTGCACCTGGCCGACGTCGAGCAGCTGCTCGGGCTGCTCGACCGGCTGGTGGATGCGGGAAAGTCGGTCATCGTCATCGAGCACCACCAGGCGGTGATGGCGCATGCCGACTGGATCATCGACCTCGGTCCCGGCGCGGGCCACGATGGAGGGCGGATCGTGTTCGAGGGGACGCCCGCCGAGCTGATCGCCGACCGGTCGACGCTCACCGGGCGGCACCTGGCGGAGTACGTCGGGGCGCCCAGCGACGCGATCCGCTAGCGACGCGATCCGCCAGCGACGGGGGCGGCATGGAGGCCGACGTCGTCCGGTTGTCGCCCATGGCGGCGCGATCCTCGATCGCAACGGTCGTCGCGTCGTCGGCTGTCGCATCCCGGGCCTGCGTGGTCACACTTTCTGCTGCAGGCCGGCGGCGGAGATGACCGCTCCCCGGAACATCGGGGTCAGCTGCTCCGCGGTCGGGCGCGCGGCCGGGTCGCTCGAGGTCATGGCGAGCAGGATGCGCGTCCAGTCGTCGGGCAGATCGTCGGGCACCGGCGGCTCGTGCTCCAGCCGGGCGAGCGCCGACTCCACCGCGGCGCCGGGGTAGGTGACCGAGCGGGTGAAGCACTCGAGCAGTACCAGGCCGAGCGAGTAGATGTCGCTCGCCGGGGTGGCGGGCCGGCGCATCGCCTGCTCGGGGCTCAGGTAGGCGGCGGTGCCGGTCGTCTTGCCCTCGTCGGGCTGCGACGGAGCGCCGCGGATGCCGCTGGCGATGCCGAAGTCGGTGAGCCGTGCGCGGGCGCGGAAGGTCGTGGTGCCGTAGGAGACGAGCATGATGTTCGACGGCTTGATGTCGCGGTGCACCACGCCGTTCGCGTGCACGTACTCCAGCGCCTCGGAGATGTCGTACGCGACCTCGGCGATCTCCTCCAGCGTCAGCTCCCGCTGGGCCAGCATCTCCGCCAGATCCGTGCCGGACACCAGCTCCATGATGAGGAACGGCCGTGGATCCTTGGGCGAGGAGTAGTCGATCCCCGCGTCGATGAGGGACACGATGCCGTGGTGGCTGAGCCGCGCCAGGGCCGCCTGCTCGGTGCGGTACTGCGCCATCTCCTCCTCGCCGCCGGAGCGGTAGAGCTTGATGGCGACCTCGCGGCCGAGCAGTTCGTCGACGGCGCGGAAGATGCTCGCCTCGCCGCCGCGACCGATGACGTGCTGCGGGCGGTAGCGGCCGAGCAGTGCAGGGATGCTGGATTCGGGCATCAGCTGTTCCGGGACCTCAGGAGGGCGAAGGACGACTCGCCGAGGATGACGCTGTCGCCGTCGTGGAGCTGGAGCTCCGGGTCGCTCGACAATTCGAGCTCCCAGTGCGCACCGGTCGCCTCGGGGAGCACGAACTCGACGCCGTTGCCCGCGCCGTTGAGCATGAGCAGGAACGAGTCGGAGCCCTCGTGACGCAGCTCGAACGCGATCGAGCGGGCCTCCGGGTCGGACCAGTCCTCGTCGGAGAACGGCTCGCCGTCGGCGCGGAGGATGCACACGACGTCCGGGCCGCCCACGTCGGGCGCGTGCCGGTACCAGACTGGACGCAGCGCGGGCTCGCTGCGGCGCAGCTGGATGAGCTTCGAGGTGAACTCGTGCAGCTCCCAGTCGGCGTGCTCCCAGTCGAACCAGGAGATCTCGTTGTCCTGGCAGTAGGCGTTGTTGTTGCCCCGCTGGGTGCGGCCGATCTCGTCGCCGCCGAGGATCATCGGCACGCCCGCCGAGAGCAGGAGGGTGGCGAGGAAGTTCTTGCGCTGGCGGGTGCGGAAGGCGTTGATGCCGGGGTCGTCGGTCGGGCCCTCGATGCCGTAGTTGCTCGAACGGTTGTCGGATTCGCCGTCGCGGTTGTCCTCGCCGTTGGCCTCGTTGTGCTTCTCGTTGTAGCTGGTGAGGTCGGCGAGGGTGAAGCCGTCGTGCGCGGTGACGAAGTTGACGCTCGACAGCGGCGCGCGCCGGGAGTCCTCGTAGATGTCCGGGCTGCCGAGCACGCGCTGCGAGAGCGTGGAGAGCACGCCGGGCGTGCCGCGCCAGAAGTCGCGCACGTCGTCGCGGAACTTGCCGTTCCACTCCGACCAGTCGGCCGGGAAGCCGCCCAGCTGGTAGCCCGCGACATCCCACGGCTCGGCGATCAGCTTCACCTGGGCGAGCGTCGGGTCCTGCTGGATGAGCGTGAGGAACGCGCTGTGGAGGCTCGCGTCGCCGCCCTGGCGGGTGAGTGTGGTCGCCAGGTCGAACCGGAAGCCGTCGATGTGCATGTCCTCGACCCAGTAGCGGAGCGAGTCCATGATCACCTGCAGAGCGGCCGGATGGCTCACGTTGAAGCTGTTGCCGGTCCCGGTGGTGTCGAAGTAGTGCGCGGCGTCCCCGTCGACCAGCCGGTAGTACGACGGGTTGTCGATGCCCTTGAAGCTGTACGTCGGGCCGAGGTCGTTGCCCTCGGCGGTGTGGTTGTAGACCACGTCGAGGATGACCTCGATACCGGCCGCGTGCAGCGCCTTGACCATGCCCTTGAACTCGTCCACCTGGTGGCCGGTGTCGCCGGTCGCGGCGTACTCGTTGTGCGGCGCGAAGAACCCGATGGAGTTGTAGCCCCAGTAGTTGCGGAGGCCCTTCTCCTGCAGGTGCGCATCCTGGACGAACTGGTGGACGGGCAGCAGCTCGACCGCGGTGACGCCGAGGTTCTTGAGGTATTCGACGGCGGCTGGGTGCGCGAGGCCGGCGTAGGTGCCGCGGAACTCCTCGGGAACCCACTCCATCAGCTTGGTGAAGCCCTTCACGTGCATCTCGTAGATGATGGTCTCGCTGAGCGGGGTGTGCGGGCGCTCGTGGTCGCCCCAGTCGAACTCCTGCCGGTCGATGACGACGCCCAGCGCGACGTGGCGCGCGCCGTTCGTGTCGCTGCGACGCTTGGGCCGGCCCAGCTGGTGGCCGAAGACGGCCTGCGTGTTGTCCCAGGATCCGGTGACCGCGCGCGCCTGGGGCGGGAGGAGGACTTTGGCGGGGGAGAAGCGGAGGCCGTTGGCCGGGTCCCAGGGGCCGTCGACCCGGTACGCGTAGCGCGCGCCGGGCACGAGACCCGGGACGAAGCCGTGGAAGACGTGGCCGCTGCGCTCGGGGAGGACGGTCTGCGTCTCCCGGCCGCGCGCGTCGAAGAGGGAGACGATCACCGTGACGGCGTGCTCGCTGTACACCGCGACGTTGGCGCCGCCCTCGCGCAGCGTGATGCCCAGCGGGTACGGCGTCGACGCGGTCACTCGGCCGCTCCGCTGGTCAGCGGCGCGGTGGTGCTGCGGGAGAAGCGGCGGAGCAGGGGGCAAGGGTGGGGCACGGTGCCTCCGATCGGCGGTAGACCGCCACGATACCTGCGGATCGGAGCGTCCAGCCAGGCATTGACAGAGGGCGGCCGGGTCTATAAGCGGCGGGCCGGCGGTGACGGATGGTGTCATTAGTGACGATCGAGCGATCGGAGAGTGAGCAACGGTGACCGACTTCAGGCACTACACCTACCGGGTCCTCTGGTCGGCCGACGATGGAGAGTTCGTGGGCCAGGCGGCCGAGATGCCTCACTGTCGTGGCTGGCACCGACGCAGGACGAAGCTCTGCGGGGCATCGTCGCGCTCGTCGAAGACGTGATCGAGGATCTCCAGGACTCGGGCGAACCGATACCCGAGCCGTTCGCCGAGCGACGCTACAGCGGCGAGTTCAAGGTGCGCATCCCGCCCGAGCTGCACCGGCATCTCGCCATCCAGGCGGCCGAGGAGCACGTAAGCCTCAATCGGCTCGTCAGCAGTCGCCTTGCTTCGTAAGCGACGTCGTCAGGCGCGCGTGACCCGCACCGCCTCGCCGAAGGTGGCCACGGCGTCCGCCGGAGGCTCGCCGAGGCCGGTGCCGGAGAGGCTCACCTCGACGAGCAGGCCGGCGCGCGCGAAGCGGAAGACGCCGTCGCGGTAGGCGACGTCGGTCGCGCGGGCGTCGGCCGGGATGGTGCGGCGCAGCGCGGCGAGCGTGCGGTACCAATCGAGCATCCGGGCGTTACCGGGACGGTCGAGCTCGGACCAGTCGAGCTTCGAGCGCTGGAAGGTCTGCGGGTCCTGCGGGTCGGGAACGATGGCCGGGTCCCAGCCCATCTTCGCGAACTCCTGGATGCGGCCCTCCGCCGTCGCCTTGCCCAGCTCCGGCTCCGGGTGGGAGGTGAAGAACTGCCAGGGGGTCGTCGCCGCCCACTCCTCGCCCATGAAGAGCATGGGCGTGAACGGGCCGAGCAGCGTGAGCGCGGCGGCGACCGCGAGGCGCCCCTCGTCGAGCGTGGCGGTGAGGCGGTCGCCGGCGGCGCGGTTGCCGATCTGGTCGTGGTCCTGGCTGAACGCGACCAGGCGGGTGAAGGGGATGTCCTGGTCGAGCGGGCGGCCGTGGCGGCGCTCCCGGAAGCTGGACCAGGTGCCGTCGTGGAAGAAGCCGTGGCCGAACACCTTCACCAGCGCCTCAGGCTCGGCGAAGTCGGCGTAGTAGCCCGTCGCCTCGCCGGTCAGGTTGGCGTGGATGCTGTGGTGCACGTCGTCGTCCCACTGGGCGTGCAGCCCGTAGCCGTGGTGCGAGCGGGTGCGGATCAGCTTCGGGTCGTTGAGGTCGCTCTCCGCGATCAGGGTCCGCGGGCGCCCGGTCTCGCCGCCGAGCTCGTCAGCGAGCACTGCCAACTCCTCCAGCAGATGCGTGGCCCGGTGGTCCTGGAGGGCGTGCACCGCATCCAGTCGCAGCCCGTCGACGTGCATCTCGCGCAGCCAGTACTCGGCGTTGTCGAGGATGTAGCGGCGCACCTCGTCCGACAGCGGGCCGTCGAAGTTGATGTTGACGCCCCACGTGCTCGAGCCCTGGCCGAGGTAGGGGCCGAACTTCGGCAGGTAGTTGCCGCTCGGCCCGAGGTGGTTGTAGACGACATCCTGGACGACGGCGAGTCCCCGCCGATGGCAGGCCTCGACGAACCGCTGGTATGCCTCCGGCCCGCCGTACTGCTCCTGCACGGCATACCAGAGCACCCCGTCGTAGCCCCAGTTGTGCGTGCCGTTGAAGGCGTTCACCGGGAGCACTTCGACCGCGTCGACGCCGAGGTCCACGACGTGGTCGAGGCGTCCGGCGGCGGCGTCGAGCGTCCCCTCGGGAGTGAAGGTGCCGATGTGGAGCTCATAGATCAACGCGCCGACGAGGTCGCGGCCCTCCCACGCCCCGTCCGCCCACTCGTGCACGCGCGGGTCGAACTCGCGGCTCAGCTCGTGCACGCCACGCGGTTGCCGCAGCGACCGCGGGTCCGGGAACGGGCCCTCGCCGTCGACGAGGAACCCGTAATCGACCGGCTCGTCGGGCAGCGCAGGCGACTCGGCGAGTTCCCACCAGCCGCCGGCCGGCGTGTCTGCGGCCGGCGGCACGGGAGTGAGCGGGAACGTCCCGAGGCCGCCGATCACCACATCCACGCTGCGCGCGCTCGGCGCCCACACGGGGAAGCGCCGGATGCCCCGGGTCGCCGCGGTCATCGCGTCACCGCCAGGAGGGCGACCGGGTAGCGCTCGAACACGCTGGCGAGCGGGACGCGTCCCGTGTGCTCCGCGCCGGTGAGCTCGTCGCGCATGGGCGCCTGCCCGAGGTCGATGGTGGTGTCGGCCCAGCCGCCGGTGGCGGACAGGCCGACCGGGAGGCGGGTCGCGAGGGCGACGGCGCCGCCGCGGTCGAAGCCGATCAGGTGGCCGGCGCGCGAACCCTCCGCGTAGACCGGCCGGTAGTCCGTGAAGAGCTCCGGCCGGTCGCGCCGCAACCGGAGCACGCGGGAGGTGACCAGCACCTTGGCTGCGCCCGACGAGTCGATCTCGGGGATCCATCCCTCGTCGATGTGGGCCAGCAGTGCCGCGGCGGCGTCGAACTCCACCGGGCGGCGGTTGTCCGGGTCGACCAGCGACCGCTCCCAGCGTTCCGAGCCCTGATACACGTCGGGCCGGCCGGGTGCGGTCAGCTGCAGCAGCTTCGCGCCCAGGCCGTTGCTCGCGCCCGGTCCGTCGATCACGGCGGACAGTGCCTCCACTTCCGCGCGGACCCGTTCGTCGTCGAAGGCCGCGTCGATGGCCGCGGCCATGCGCGCCTCGAAGGCTTCGTCCGGGTCGGTCCAGGCGGTGGATGCGCCCGCCTCGCGCGCGGCTTTCAGGGCGTACGCCTGAAGGCGCTCCCGCGACGCGGGCCACGCGCCGATCACCGACTGCCACAGCAGGCTCTCCAGCGACCCGTCGCCGATCCCGACGTGCGCGCGCACCGTCCGCAGGAAGCGCTCGAAGCGGCCGGGCAGCTCCGCCAGCGCGGAGATGCGGGCGCGGGTGTCCTCGCCGCGCTTGGTGTCGTGGGTCGACAGCACGGTCATCGAGTCGGGCAGGCGCCGCTGCCGGTCGGCCTGGCGCCGGTGGAACTCCTCCGGCGAGAGCGCGAACTCGGAGGGATCCCCGCCGACCTCCGTGAGCGAGACCAGCCGGGTGAACCGGTAGAAGGCGTTGTCCTCGACGCCCTTCGCCATGATCGCGCCGGTGGTCTGCTCGAAGCGGTCGCCGAGACGGTCGGTGATCCGGGCGATGACCGGTGCGAGGTCCGGCCGGGACTCGGCGGCCGCGAGACGCGCCTCCTCCAGGTACTCGGCGCCGAACGGAAGGTAGCTGCGGTACACCGGGAACCACGCGGCCAGTTCGGCGACCGCATCCGCGACCTCCTCGTCGAAACCCTCGCCCAGCTCGCGCACGACACGCAGCACCTCGGAGCGGAGGATGCCGTCGGCGACCGCGCGTTTCCGTCGGTGGATCAGCTCGGTCCAGTCCTGATTCTCCTCGCGGTCGTCGGACTCGCCGGCCAGCGCGGTCAGCGGGCCCTCGGCCGCCGGGTCGACGAAGACGCGGTCGATCACGGCGAGGGCGTCGTAGCCGGTCGTGCCCTGCACGGGCCAGTCGGGCATCCGTTCGTCGCCCTCGATGATCTTCTCGACCCAGATCGGCTTGTCGCCGGCCAGGGCGCGCAAGCGCTCGAGGTACTGGCCCGGGTCGCGGAGGCCGTCCGGATGGTCGACGCGGAGGCCGTCCACAAGACCCTCGTGCAACCAGCGGCCGATCTCGCGGTGGGTGTCGTCGAACACCTGCTGGTCCTCGACGCGCAGCCCGGCGAGCGTCGTGACGGCGAAGAAGCGGCGGTAGTTCAACTCGGCGTCGGCCCGGCGCCACGACATGAGCTCGTAGTTCTGGCGCGCGTGCACCTCCCGCGGCGACCCGTCCCCGGTCCCGGGGGCGATGGGGAAACGGTGGTCGTAGTAGCGCAGCTCGCCGTCCTCGATGCGCAGGGCATCCTCCTCGTCCGGGCCGTCGCCGAGGATGGGGAGACGCAGGCGGCCGTGCCCGAACTCCCAGTCGATGTCGAAGGAGGAGGCGTAGCGCGACTCCCGGCCGAAGGTCAGCAGGTCCCACCACCAGGCGTTCAGGGCGGGCGTGGCCACGCCCATGTGGTTGGGGACGATGTCGACGAGCACCTTCAGCCCGCGAGTGTGGGCCGCGGCGGAGAATTCCGTGAGCGCCTCCGGGCCGCCGCGCGCGGAGTCCACCCGGCTGTGGTCGACGACATCGTAGCCGTGCATCGACCCGGGCTCGGCTTCGAGGAGCGGTGAGAGGTAGACCCAGTCCGCGCCGAGGCGCTGAATGTAGTCGAGCACTTGCGTCGCATCGCGCAGGGTGAAGTCGGGGGAGATCTGAAGACGGTAGGTGCTCACAGGGTTCATTCTCGGGGGATCACGCGCACGCGCGAAGGCCTTGAATTCCGCAGAGAGGCATATTGCTAGACAAGCAAGCTATATGGATAGACTAGCTAGATGCCGTCCGGACGGACGGTCGAACTCGAGGGGAGCGAAGGAATGGGCGTGCTCAGCTACGGTGCGACGGACTATCCGTTCGGGGATCGGCTGCTGGCGCACCTCCAAGTCGTCATCACGACCAAGCTCCGCCGCCGCGAGAGCTTCACTCTCAGCTGGGTGCCCGACGGCGACGGCGGCCGGGAGGCGATCTGGGTGGACAACGGGCTCCACATCCGGTTCCGTTACGACGAGTCGACCATCGCTCCGCTCAACCGGGACTGGCTGGATGCGCTGATGGACGGGACGCACCGGCCGAACGGGCTGCTCGTGATGCCGGAGCCGGTCGCGCACGCGGCGAAACGCTAGAGAATCTGGATTGCAGGTGCTCTCTCGTCAAGGCGTGACGTCCGGTACGCACGAATCGGCGCGCTACTACTGGTATCGCGAGGAGGCCGACGACCAGTCGCTCGCCCACGAGGTGCTGGAGGCGATGCGGGCCTACGGAGCCGCCGAATCCGCGATGCGCCGGCGCTCCGAGGGAGTGCTCCGGATGAGCGAGAGCGACGTCTCCGCGATGCGCTACCTGCTTCGTGCGCAGGAGCAGGGCGGCTCGGTCGGGCCGAAGGAACTCGCCGAGTACCTCGGCATCCAGAGCTCGTCCGTCACGGCGCTGCTCGACCGTCTCGAACGCGCGGGTCACATCCGCCGCGAAGCCAGCCCGTTCGATCGTCGCGCGCTCATCGTCGTCCCGGCCGTGCCTCAGGATGAACTGCGGCGCGCGATCCTCGGCGGCATGCGCGAGGAACTGGTGGACGTCGCCGCTTCGCTGAGCCCCGAAGATGCCGAGATCGTGATCGGTTTCCTCCGCAGGATGCGCGAAGCGGTCGACCACATGGACGCGGCGAGCGACCCGGTCCGCCCGCACCCCCGGGCTGCAGGTTCCCGCACCACAGCGTAAAATCGGGCTGTCGATGCACAGACCGGCGGAGGCCACCGGCACGACCGTGCCGACCCGACCGGCGGTCGCTGGTCGTCGTCGCGACCCCGGGCGCCGACGAGGAGGTGCGGCACACGCTGGCGGCGATGCACCGTCGCATGCTCGCCGCGGCCGGCGCGCTCGACCCGCGCGAGGCCGAGGTGGCGCGCGAGTTCCTCAAGCGCATGGCCGCGTCCGTCGAGTCGCTGTACCAGCGCGGCACCATCCCCTGAGCGTCCCGTGGGAGCTCGGTCAACGGGGTAGACCCGCCTCGCCATCGGTGGGAGCGTCGAAGGCGAAACGGACCACTGAAAGGGGACGTCATGGGACTCGACGACAAGATCGAGAACGCCGGAGAGAAGCTGGGCGGCAGCGCCAAGGAGGCCACCGGTAAGGCCACCGGCGACGAGCGCCTCGAAGCCGAAGGCAAGGGGGACCAGGCCAAGGCCGACGTCAAGCAGGCCGGCGAGAAGATCAAAGACGCCTTCAAGCACTGAGGCCGACAACCGTACGAAGCCCCCGCACGGGTCCACGTGGGCGGGGGCTTCGTGCCGTCCGGAACGATCTCGGCCGGGGCGCGGCGATCCATCCCCTGTTTCCCTGTGATCCGACTTTCGTTCACCCGGCCCGCGGAGTAATTTCCGGAGCATGGGAGACCGGACGGACCGCACCCGAGCGGGACGGAGGGCGGCCATCG
Organism: Leifsonia sp. KNZ13-11D; assembly: GCF_056754895.1. Classification (NCBI taxonomy): domain Bacteria; kingdom Bacillati; phylum Actinomycetota; class Actinomycetes; order Micrococcales; family Microbacteriaceae; genus Leifsonia; species Leifsonia sp. KNZ13-11D. The sequence goes on along the minus strand of NZ_JBPGWU010000001.1, from coordinate 3,608,722 downwards.
GAGGCCTGCTCGCCGTGCTGGCGCTCATCTCCACGGTCGCGCTCGCCGTGGCCATCCCGACGCAGGGGGAGAATCCCCGCGCCTGGGGTGTCATCGTCTGCGGTCTGGCGACCGTGGCGATCTGCGGGGACTTCGCGCTGCACAACTGGCGGCTGCTGCGGCACTACCGCGGCGACGACCTGGCGCCGCGGCATCACGCCCGGGCGAAAGCCGCCCGGTAGCGGGTGGGCGGAACACCCACCTCGGCGTCGAAGTGGTGCCGCAGGAGCGTGGCGCTCCCGAAGCCGCACTGGCGTGCCACCTCGTCGATCGGCAGGTCCGTGGTCTCGAGCAGCAGCCGCGCACGGAAGATCCGCTGGGTGGTGAGCCACTGCATGGGCGGCACGCCGGTCTCGGCGACGAAACGGCGTGAGAAGCTGCGCGTGGACATATGGGTGCGCTCGGCGAGGCTGCCCACCGTGTGCGACTCGTCGAGGCGCTCGGTCAGGTAGTCGATCAGCTCGCTGAAGGTGTCGTCCTCGCAGTCGCTCACCGGCTTGTCGATGTATTGCCGCTGGCCGCCGTCGCGCTGCGGCGGCACCACCATGTTGCGGGCGATGGTGTTGGCCACCGCGCTCCCGAGCTCGCGGCGCACGAGGTGCAGGCTGGCGTCGATGCCGGCCGAGGTGCCGGCGGAGGTGATGATGCGGCCGTCGTCGACGAAGAGGACGTCGGGGTCGACCCGGGCGGCGGGGAAGCGCCGTTGCAGCTCGTCGGAGAACCGCCAGTGCGTGGTGCAGTCGCGGCCGTCGAGGAGGCCGGCGGCGCCGAGGGCGAAGGCGCCGGAGCAGACGCTGAGCAGGATGGCGCCGCGGTCGTATGCGCGGCGCAGCGCATCCAGGAACTCCTGCGGGTACTCATCGCGCACGGTGGCGGCGGGCACTGCGATGAGGTCCGCGTCGTCCATCGCGTCCAGACCGTAGGGCGCGGTCACGCGAACGCCGACCGGGCTCGTCACCGGCGCGTCGGGGTGGATGGTGCACACCCGGAAGTCGAACGGCTCGAGCCCCGCATAGCTGCGATCGAGCCCGAAGACCTCGCAGACGACGCCGAATTCGAACATGGCGAACTCGTCGATGAGGGGCACCGCGACCGATCTGATCATGCCCGCAGTCTAATGGCCGTATCTTTGCGAAGATAGACCTGAAGCCATCTCGTGTCCGGATCTTTGCGTCCGTAACGTGAGAGTCATGGCGAACACGACATGGACACAGGGGATGGAGCACGGCTGGGTCAGGCATCCGGCCCGGACCAACGGCGGGGAGCCGGTCGTCCGCAAGCGGTTCGTGCTCAGCGACTGGCTGCCCGCGGCGATCCTCGCGCGCGGCGGCACGGTCACGCGCGAGACCGAGCGGGGGCTCGCCGACCTGCGCGCGGCGCAGGCCGCCCGGGAGACCGGCCGCTGATCGGCGGCCCAGCGCGATCGAGGGGTCGCAACACGCCGTTATCGGTGGCGCTTTACGGCGTGTTGCGACCCCTCGTTTCCGTCAGCCATGACCATCCCGACGTCAGCAAGGTCTCGTGGGCCAAGGACGTCATGGCTGCGTTCCGGCGTCGCACCTCTCCTATGCTCGGAGCGTGGATCAGATCGAGGCGGCCGGCTACCTGTTCGACATGGACGGGACGCTCGTCGATTCGACGGCGGTCGTCGAGTCCGTCTGGACCGCGTTCGGCCGGCGGCACGGCATCGATCCGGCGGCCCTGCTGGCCTATGCGCACGGGCGGCAGGCCGTCGACACCGTTGCGCACTTCCTTCCCGAGCTGAGCGTCGAGACCCGCGACGAGCTGGTCCGCGGACTGGTCGCGGAGGAGATCACGCGCACCGACGGCATCGTCGAGGTGCCCGGTGCGGGCGCGCTGCTCGATCGGCTGCTCTCCGACGACCTCCCCGTCGCGGTCGTCACCAGCGCGCCGCGCGAACTCGCGATCGGCAGGATGCGCGCGGCCGGTGTCCCCATCCCATCCGTCCTCGTCGCGGCGGAGGACGTCGCGCGCGGCAAGCCCGATCCGCAGGGGTACCTGCTCGCCGCCGAGCGCATCCGCGTGCCGATCGTCGAGTGCGTGGTGTTCGAAGATGCGGAAGCCGGTCTGCAGGCTGCGGTCGCCTCGGGCGCCCGGGCCGTGGTGGTCGGCCGGCACGAGTCGCCGGTCACTGCAGGCCTCGATCGGCTGATCGACTACACGGGGCTCCGGGCCGCCGCGGACTGACGCCGCCGCCGACTGACGCATCCGGCGCGAAGCCACCCCCGACCGCGACCCGGTACTGCATTGCGCGACCCCGGGTCGGCCGAGCAGGATCGCGCCATGAGCACCAGAAGCGCGCCGAGGCGCCTGCCCCGGCGTCCGGCGTCCAGCCTCGCCGAGCGCTGGACGGTCGTCGACGGCGTCGACGTGTTCTACCGTGAGTCGCCGAATCCGCCCGACGCACCCGCGATGATGCACGTGCACGGGTTCGGGCTGTCCGGCCGCTACCTGCTGCCGACCGCGGAACGGCTCGCCGAGGACTTCCACACGCTTGTCCCGGACCTCCCCGGGTTCGGTCGCAGCGGCAAGGTGCCGAACGGGCTCGACATCCCGGACCTGGCGCGCGACGCCGCCCGCTTCCTCGACGACCGCGGCATCGACAAGGTCACCCTCGTCGGCAACTCGATGGGGTGCCCGGTCATCCTCGAGTTCGCGCACCACTTCCCGGAGCGCATCGACCGGGCCATCCTGGTGTCACCCGCGGGCGGCGCCTACAACCGGCCGCTGCGGCGCGCCGTCGGCCAGCTGACCCGCGACGGCGGACGCGAGCCGCCGCGGATGGTGCGGGTCGCCACCCCCGACTATCTCCGGTTCGGCGTGCCCAGCACCTTCAAGATGTTCAGCGCCCTCACCTCGTACCCGTCGCTCGACCGCCTGCTGGAGCTGCACATCCCGACCCTCGTGGTCATCGGCGACCGCGACCCGCTGCTGCCGCACCCGGACCGCGTGCAGGAGATCGCGGCGGCGACCGACAACCATGTGCTCGTCGTCCGCATCGAGGGCGCGGCGCACGCGATCAACTTCAGCCACCCCGGCGAGCTGGCGCATGTCATCCGGTTGTTCATGGCGGACCAGCCGATCGTCGACGACCCGGACTCGCCGGGTCACGCGAGCGTGTGGGAGATCCACCGGGGGAAGCACCTGCCGCCCAGCGGGTAGCCGGGTCAGCGACTGGTGAGGCCGCTGCCCTGACCGCAGATCGTCGACCGCACCCAGTCGCCGGCGCCGGCGGGCTCCAATTCGCCTGAGCGCAGCAGCCGCACGAAGTCGAGGGCGTGATCGGTGAGCCTGCCATCGGCGGACTCGGGCGCATCCCGCCCGATGTGGATGGACAGCCAGCGGGTCAGCCGCGTGCCCAACCGTGCGGCGACGGCCACGATGCCCGCGAAGTGGCGGGCCTGCCCGTCGGTTCCGTCGTCGACGTGGCGGCGGAAGCCGCGCCCGCGGATGCGGTTCGAGCCGCCGCGTCCGGCGTCCACGGGCCAGCGCGGACCGCGCCGCACCCCGGCCGCCTCGTGACCCAGCTCGCGGAGGAACTGTGCCGGGTCCGAGGTGCGCGCGGCCACGCGGGCGCAGGCTTCGGCGAGCTGCGCGCATCCGTCCATCGTCAACCTCTCCAGCCGCGGACGAGCGCCTCGGCGCCCTCCTGCCACCAGACGCCCGCGGCCGGTCCGCCGTTGCAGCTGCCGTCGCTCACACCCGGGTGCTTCACCCACAGCAGCGCGTCGAGCTTGCCGCCGTCGCCCTCGGTCACCTTCGGGTCCTGGCCGAGCTTGGCGCCGGGCGGGTTGCACCAGGTGCCGGTCCAGCCGTTGCCGTTGCGCGAGACGTCGATGACGTAGTGCTTCCAGCCGATCTTGGACGACAGCTTGCCTGCGTAGTCGCGCTCCCGCTGGGTGGTGTCGAAGTTCGAGACGTTGGTGAAGAAGCCATGAGCGCGCGCGACGCCGCCCTTCTCCAGCCACGCGGCCTGCGCGCTGGGGGAGAGCCAGCGGGCGTTTCCACCGTCGAGGTAGGTGGCGACCCCCGCGCCCTCCAGGATGCCGACCGACGACCTCAGCAGGGGGAGCCGCACCGACGCGGAGTCGCCGCATTTCGGGTCCGCGAGCATCGCGAGCGAGTCCGGCTCGAGCAGGACGACGGCGTGGCTCCCCGCGAGCGTCGCGGCGATGGTGCGGATCCACGGCAGGTACTGGCCCGGGGCGAGGCCGCCCTTCGAGTAGCCGCCGCAGTCGCGGTTGGGGATGGCGTACGCCACGAAGACGGCGGTCGCCTGCTGGGCGCGAGCGTCCGCCACATCGTTCCGCAGTTCGGTCACCAACCGGTCGCCCTGGAACCACTCGCCGAGCCACACGGCGGTCGGGACCTCGGCGATCCGGCCGGCGATCAGCGCGGACGCTGTGTCGCCCTGCTGGTCCAGCCGCGTGCGCGCCGCGGCCGCCTCCGTGTTCGGGTCGAGGTACAGCCGGGGGGAGGCGAACGCGGGCGGAGCGTCGGTGGTCGGGGTCGGCGATGGAGTGGACGTCGACGCCGCCGTCGGCGCCGCGGCCGGCCGCGCGAGCCCGAGGCTCACACCCCCCGCGATGATCAGGGCCGCGACGACGAGCGCCACGATGAGCACCGGTTTGCGCATCCGCTCCCCTTTCGGACTGCTTCGGAAAGGCCACACCCTAACAGCGTCGCATTGCAGGCATGTGTCGCCCGAATTGGGGGACGGAATCGTGTCCTCCAAATGACCCACAGAACGGTCTTTCTGGCTATGCTCGCGGATGTCACACCCGAGTTACTGCCTGTAGCCCCGCGGACGCCGACCCGAACCCGGCCCCTCGGGAGAACCCGAACGCTGCAAAGGACGTATCGTGCACACCACCTCCTACAACCCTGCCCACGACCGCGCGCAACTCCTCGCCCGTCGCCACGAGCGCGACCTGCACTGGGCGAAGGAGCGCCGCCGTCAACACGAGCGCGAGACCGCCGAGGCGCGTGCGCTTCTGGCCGCGCATCCGCTGCGCCTGGCCCGCGCCACGCTGTGGACGAGCGGGGTGCTCCTCGCCCTGGTGGCCGGCGCCTGGGGGCTCGCACTCGCCGCCGCGCCGTCGTGGATGGCCCTCGTGGACGCGGCCGCGGCGGTGCTCGCCTGCGCGGTGCTCGTCGGCGCCGTCATCTCGTTCGGCCGGCTGCGCGCCCGTCGTGCCGCGGCCCGCGCGCTGCTGCGCGCCCGCGACGCGCGGCTGTCGCACACGCAGTATCACATCCACGAGAGCGTGCACTCGTTCATCGACGCCCGGGTGGATGTGGTGAACACCCGCCAGCCGGTCTCCGCCTGACCGCAGCTCTGCACCGCGTCGCCGGGCGGCCATTTCTATAATCGAACACGTGCCCTCCCTCGACGATGCCGGTTCCGCCCCGGCCGCGACGCCCCCGCTCCAGACGCTGTCGCGCGGCATCCGGATGCTCGAGCTCCTGGCCGACGCCGGGCAGCCGATGACCATTCCGGCGATCGCCGCAGGGCTCGGGCTGCACCGCTCGATCGCGTACCGCATCCTGCGCACACTCGAAGACCACGGCCTGGTGGTTCGGGATGCGTCCGGGGCGGTCGAACTCGGCCCGCGGATGGCGAGCCTGGCCCGGTCGGTGTCCCGCGACCTGCAGTCCGCGGCGCTGCCGCAGCTCACCGCCGTGGCGAACGAGCTGTCGATGACCGCGTTCCTGGCGGTGCTCGACCGGCACGAGGTCGTCACGCTGGTCACCGTGGAGCCGTCGCACGCGCACGCCACCGTGGCGCAGCGGCCGGGGACACGGCACCCGCTGGCCTCCGGCGCGCCCGGCATCGCCATCCAGTCGGCGCTCACCGAGGCGCAGTGGCGCGAGCTGCCGGGGGAGCACCCGCGGGACGAGGCGGCGCTCGCCAACGAGCGCGGCTACGCCACCAGCCACGACGAGGTGATCGCGGGCCTCGCATCCATCGCGGTCCCCGTCCGTGCGCCCGGGCAGCCGGTGGCTGCGCTGGCGGTCGTGTATGTCGCGAACGATGTGGACGCGCCCGCGATCGGCGCCCGGCTGCGCGCCGCCGCTGCCGCGATCGAATCCGACCTCCGCTAGCGCCCCTCCGTCGAGTACACGATTTATGCACGCCGAACGCGCTGAAAGCGTGTAGAAATCGTGTACTCGACGGTGGGGCGCTGGGCGCAGGCGTCAGGGGAGGGGCGCGCGGGCGACGAAGTCGCGGTGCAGAGCGGTCTGCGAGAGGGCGGACAGCAGGGTGAAGCCGCGGAGAGCGTCCCAGCCGCCGGTCCAGGTGAGCGCGGAAGCCACCTCCCAGACCGTGCAGCCGGGATGCGCGGCGACCTCACGCGCGCGGCGCAGGTGGTGCTCGGTCAGCTCGGCACAGCGGTCCGTCAGGCCGGTGAAGGGCTGCTCGTGCCCGGGGAGCACGTGGACGCCCGGGCCGTCGAGCGCCGCGACCCGCCGCAGCGACGCGAGGTAGTCGGCGATCGGGTTCGACGCGCTCGGACCGCCGAGGCCCAGGCCGGTGTTCACCGTCGGGAGCACGTGGTCGCCGCTGAGGACCAGCCGCGCATCCTCGTCGTACAGGCAGACGGAGCCGGGCGTGTGGCCCGGAGTGTGCAGCACACGCAGGCGCCGGCCGGGCACGTCGAGCAGGTCGCCGTCGTCGAGCAGTCCGTCCGCCCGGCGCAGCGACGGCACGACCGGCGCCGTGACGGCCGCCATCAGCTCCGGCCTCCGCTCAGCGGGGACGGCCCAGGCGTCGAGGTCGGGTGCGGGCAGCCCGCGGGCGAGCGCATCGAGCGCCTCCTGCTCCCGACGGTGCAGGAGCACGGGCGCTCCGGTGCGCCGGCGCAGGTCCTCGGCGGCGCCCGCATGGTCGGCGTGCAGGTGGGTCACCGCGATCGCGGCGATGTCCTCCGGCCGGCGGCCGAGCGCATCCACCGCCCCCAGCAGCGCGGCCTCCGCCGCGGCGGTCGGCGATCCGGGGTCCACGACGAGCACGCCTCCGCGGGCGTCCTCGATCAGGTACGCGAGGCTGTACGGCAGTCCTCCCGGCGGCATCGGGATGCGCACGGCGTGCACCCCGTCGGCGAGGGTCGCGAAGGCGGTCACCACGTCAGGGTAGACCGCCGTGCACTCACGCGCTGACTGTCGTGTGCAGGATCGGCGCGAAGAACGACGCGAGCTCCGCCGTCGCGGTCAGCGGGAGCACGTGCGCCACGTACTGGTCGGGACGCACCACCACGATCGTCCCGCGGCGGTCGATGCCGCGCTCGGCGAAGATGTCGTGGGCGGGGTCCGCCGCGTAGACCTTCTCGTAGTCGATCAGGCCGAACGGTCCGACCCGCGGCAGGAACAGCGGCGGCACGACGCCGAGGTCGACGGCCGTGTGGTCCTGCTGGTAGACGACCTTCACGTCGAACCAGGCGTCCGGATCGGCGCCGTCGGGCGTCGCAGCGAGCGGGGAGTCCGGGGCGTTCGCCAGCCACTCGGCGAGGTCGGCGACGGCGGAGGGCTGTCCGGCGGCCGCCCGGCCGGCGAAGACGTAGATGCGCCAGCGGCCGTCGGCGCGGGCGTGGTGGCCCAGGTGAACCGGGTTGCCGTCGCACACCCTCTCGACCGGCGCCGACTTGAACCGCTTGCCGATCGGGAAGCCGGTCGCCAGCTCCTGATGTGCGGCCTCCCCGACGATCAGCGACGGGGCGTACTGCGTCATGAACCCGGCGGGGAACTCCGCCGTGCGCACGTAGAAGTCCTCCAGCTCGGACGGGCTCGCGAACTCCTCGGGCTTCTTCGCCATCAGCGTCGACCACTGCTTGTCGAAGTCGATGAGGTCCTTCGCGACCACCTGGCGTTCGGCGGAGTAGGTCGCGAGCAGCGACTCCGGCGCACGTCCGTCGAGTACGTGACCGAGCTTCCAGCCGATGTTGAAACCGTCCTGCATCGAGACGTTCATCCCCTGGCCGGCCTTGGCGCTGTGGGTGTGGCACGCGTCGCCGGTGATGAAGACGCGCGGGGTGCGCGTGCCGAGCTCGTGCGGTTCCACATCGTCGAACCGGTCGGTGAGCCGGTGGCCCACCTCGTAGACGCTGTGCCACGCGACGTTCCGGACGTCCAGAGTGTACGGGTGCAGGATGGCGTTCGCCTTCGCGATGATCTGCTCGATGCTGGTGGAGCGCACGGCGCCGTTGTCGCCCGGCTGCACCTCGCCGAGGTCGACGTACATCCGGAACAGGTAGCCGCCCTCCCGCGGGATCAGCAGGATGTTGCCCGCCTCGGACTGGATCGAGCACTTGGTGCGGATGTCCGGGAAGTCGGTGACGGCCAGAACGTCCATCACGCCCCAGGCGTGGTTCGCCTGGTCGCCGGCGAGGTGGCACCCGATCGCCTCTCGCACGCGGCTGCGCGCGCCGTCGGCGCCGATCACGTACTTCGCGTGCACGACCCGTTCGGACCCCTGGTCGGGACCGGCCGTGCGGCGCAGCGTGACCGCGACGGGATGCTCGCCCTCCCCGACCGTCAGGCCGACGAAATCGAAGCCGTAGTCGGGCGTCAGCCGCGACGGCGAGTTCGCCGCGACCTCGGCGAAGTAGTCGAGCACACGGGCCTGGTTGACGATGAGGTGGGGGAACTCGCTGACGCCGGTGGGGTCGTCGACGGGCCGGGCGGTGCGGACGATGCGGGAGGGGTCGGCGGGGTCGGGCTTCCAGAAGGCCATCTCGGTGATGCGGTACGCCTCGGCGATGATCCGCTCGGCGAAGCCGAAGGCCTGGAAGGTCTCGACGCTGCGCGCCTGGATGCCGTCCGCCTGCCCGATGGCGAGACGCCCCGGGCGTCGTTCGACGAGGCGCGTCACCACATTCGGGAACTGCGCCAGCTGAGCCGCTGCGATCATCCCGGCGGGGCCCGAACCGACGATGAGCACGTCCACCTCGTCGGGAAGCTCGGCGGGGCGGTCTGTCCCCGCGCCGGCGGGCTCATGGATGCGCGGGTCGCCGGAAACGTAGCCGTGGTGGTGGAACTGCACGGGTGCCTCACTTCGTCGTAAGTCGTTCTTTATGCGAACGCTGTGTTCGCATATCGCAATCCACTGTACCGGTGTGGTGCTCCCGACGGAAGCGAACGTCATGAACCGGCGCGGAGTGCGTCTGTCCCAGCGGGTACCCATCGTTCGCCGGCCCGGAGGAGAGCATGACAATCATCGATACGCAGGCCCAGACCGCCCTGCGCCGGAGCGGACGACGACCGGGTCTCCTGGCGCGCATCGGCGTGACCGTGGGGCTGGTGCTCAACCTGCTCGTCCAGCTCGGGATGATCGCCCTCGGGGTGGTCCTGTTCTTCACGCCCGGCGAGATCGAGACGGTCGACCTGCTCCTCGACTGGTGCCTCGTCGGCATCGCCTACGGCAGCGTCGTCGCGATCGTGGTCGCCCGAGCGGCCGGGCGCCCACCGGGGGCGGAGGCGGTGCGACCGCCCCGGTTCTTCACCGCGTGGCCGGCGCGCGTCGTCTACTCGGCCTCCACCGTCCTCGTGAGCGCGGTCGGTATCGTGGCGGCCGTCCAAGTGTGCGTGCAGCACGCGCATCCCGGTGTCGGGCTGCTGGCGAACGTCGTCGGGACGCTCTCGATGGTGCTGTCCTGGCTCCTGCTCCAGTGGGGGTACGCGCAGGCGTATCACGCGCGCTACGCGCGGTCCGCTGAGCCGGTCCTCGCCTTCCCGCTCGGGGCCGAACCGCGGATCAGCGACTTCGTCTACTTCGCTTTCACCGTCGGCACGTCGTTCGCGGCTTCCGACGTGGAGGTGCTCTCCCCGCGTCTCCGCTGGACCGTCGTCAAGCACTCGGTGCTGAGCTTCTTCTACAACGGCGCGATCATCGTCCTGGCGCTCAACACGTTGACGGCGCACTGACCTGCGGTTGCCGCATCGCTTCGGAACCCGGCGCGCATGGCCGGGTTCCGGGGTGCGGTCTCCGTGCCTACGCGTCGAACCGCTCGCCGGCCGGATGCGCCGGGCCGGTCAACTGCACGAGCAGGATGATCCACCCGACGACCGGGATGAGGCCCCAGAACCAGTTGCCGCCCGATCGGTTGGTGTCGTGGAGCCGGCGCCAGGTGATCGCGAGCGACGGGATGATCGTCGCCACGCTCCACAGCGTGGCGACCCACGGCAGGAACTGGAGGGTGACCGACCCGACCCCCAGCGCCATGGACGGGATGTTGACGAACAGGAAAGCCCACCAGAACTCCGAGGCGCTCGCGCGGCCCGAGAAGGTCGCGTACTTCGACCAGAACCGGATGAAGGCCTGCCCGAACGTGGCGCCGCGGAGCGGAGTGGTGGCGGTCTCGTCGAGGATAGTCATACGTGTAGTTCTCCTAAATGTCGGTACTACCCGTAACAGACGTCGCACCCAGGCGTTCGTGACGCGACAGCGGGACCGGGCCTGCGCCCGCGTCCTCGTCCGTAGCTTTCCGCAACAGAACGACCGTGCGGCCGGGCGGTGCCGCACCATAGGGAGATGCCGGAGTTCACCACCCAACAGGTCCACGCGGGAGAGTCCCGCGACGCCGCTCATGGCGCCCGCGTGACGCCGATCTACCTGACCGCCGGGTTCGAGTTCGACAGCTTCGCCCAGGCCGAGGGGCGCTTCGGCGGCGACGAGGCCGGCTACACCTACAGCCGCTCGGGCAACCCGACGACCGCCGCCCTCGAGCGCCGGGTCGCCGGCCTGGAGCGCGGGCGCGAGGCGATCGCGGTCGGCAGCGGCCAGGCGGCGCTGACCGTCGCACTGCTCGGCCTTGTGCAGGCGGGCGACCACATCCTCTCGGCGCAGAGCATCTACTCCGGCACCCGCGGCCTGTTCGAGAACGGCCTCAAGCGGCTGGGCATCGAGATCGAGTTCGTCGACGATCCGACGGACCTCGACGAGTGGCGCCGGCGCATCCGGCCGAACACCCGCGTGCTGTTCGGCGAGTCGATCGCCAACCCCGGCACCGAGATCCTCGACATCGCGGGCGTCGCGGCGGTCGCGCACGAGAACGGCCTCCCGCTCGTCGTCGACAACACGCTCGCCACGCCGTACCTGCTGCGCCCGGGCGACTTCGGCGCAGACATCGTCGTGCACTCGGCCAGCAAGTACCTCGGCGGCCACGGTTCGACGCTCGGCGGCATCGTCGTCGACCAGGGCGGCTACGACTGGGCTTCGTCGCCGTTCCGCCACCTGACCGGACCGGACGAGTGGCTGGATGGACGCAGCTACGTCGACGTGCACGGCACCGGCGCGTACGCCGCGTTCGCGCGCTCGGTCGTCGCCTCCCTCTTCGGGCCTGTGCTGTCGCCGATGAACGCGTTCCTCATCCAGCAGGGCATCGAGACCCTCTCGCTGCGCGTCCAGCGGCAGTCGGACACGGCACTCGCCGTCGCCCGCTGGCTGGAGGCGCAGCCCGAGGTCGTCCGTGTCGACTACGCGGGGCTCGCCTCGCACCGGGCGCACGGCCTCGCGCAGCGCTACCTGCCGCGTGGGCAGGGCGCGGTGCTCGGCTTCGCGCTGGCCGGCGGCGCGGCAGCGGCCGAGCGGTTCTACGACGCGGTCGAGCTGTTCAGCCGGATGACCCACATCGGCGACGTGCGGTCGCTCATCCTGCACCCCGCATCCACCACCCACGGTCACCTCACCGCGGACGTGCGCGAGGAACTCGGGATCGGCGGCGGCCTGCTGCGCCTGTCCATCGGGCTGGAGGATGCGGACGACCTGATCGAGGATCTGGCGCGCGGGCTGGCGGCGGTCGCGGCCGGCGATGCGGCGGGCACGGTACGGAATCCGGCGGGCGCGGTACGGGATGCTGCGGCGCCCGACCCGGACGCGGGCGCGCCAGCGGCGGACACGCTGCCCGCCCACGCATTCGCGACGGACGCGGCGGTCCCCGCCGCAGGACGGTAGGAGCACATGGCACGCCTGCAGCACTTCGGCTGGTTCTTCAGCCGCGGCTTCGGCCCGCAGGGCTGGGGTCACCCCTACTGGGAGTGGGGGTACGACTGGACCCGTCCCGACCTCTACCAGCAGTCGGCGCGCGAGCTGGAGCAGGCGGGTCTCGACCTCGTCATCATCGAGGACGCGCTGTCCCTCGGCTTCCCGGAGACGATCGATCTGCGCGTCCGCGAGGCGTACGGCGGGCCCAAGCACGACCCGCTCATCCTCTCGCCGTACCTCCTCGACGCCACCCGGCACCTCGGCGTCGCGCCGACGATCAACGCGGGCGCCTATCCGCCCTATGTCGCGGCCCGTCAGTTCGCGTCCCTCCACCACCTGAGCGATCACCGCCTGGGAGTCAACGTCGTAACGGATGTCGGCAGCGCGCGCCACCTCGGCCTGCCTCCGCTGTCGCACGACGCCGCCTACGACCGCGCCGAGGAGTGGCTCACCGTCATCCGCCGGCTGTGGCACAGCTGGGACGACGGCGCCCTGGTACAGGATGCGGCGACGCGCCACTTCGCGGACGGCTCGAAGATCCGCGGGTTCGAGCACGAGGGGGAGTACTTCCGTCTCGCCGGACCGCTGAACGCGGTGCCCTTCTCGCAGGGCGACCCGGCGATCGTCTCCCCGGGCGGATCGCCGCGCGGCATCGCGTTCGCCGGAACGCACTCGGACGTGCAGCTGGCGCTCGCGCCGCTCGACGCGCAGAGCATCCGCGACTACCGCACGAAGGTGCGCGAGGCCGCCGTGGCCGCGGGACGCGACCCGGACTCCATCAAGGTGCTGTTCGTGTTCAAGCCCGAGGTGGTGGCGAGCGACGAGGAGGCGCGGCGTGTCGTCGAGGCGTCGAAGCATCCGACGGACGAGGAGCTGTACCGTGCCCTGGCCGGCCAGTCCAGCGACCTGGAGACCGACCTCACCGTGCTCTCGCTCGACGAGCCGTTCGACGTCTCGGTCTTCGGAGACCACGTCTCGCAGGGCAGCATCAAGGGGCTGTTCGGCAAGCAGGGCATCCGCGAGGGTGTCACCCTGCGCGAGCTGATCGCGCCGAAGGTGGTCAAGGGGCGCATCGCCGACCGGGAGGGATTCGTGGGGACGGCCGAGCAGATCGCCGACTTCATCGAGGAGATCGGCGAGGAGGCCGACAACGACGGCTTCATCTTCTCGGGCGACCTGCACCCGGTGACGCTGCACCGCTACCTGGACGAGCTCGTCCCGGTGCTGCGCCGCCGCGGCATCCTGCGCGCCGAATACGGCGACGGGGGGATCCGGGCGAACCTGCGCGACTTCTGAGGCGGGCCACCTATCGTCGGAGAACCGGTCCCGAATCTCCAACGCAGCGCTCTGGGGATGGAGTTTTGCGCGGATTCGGGCCGGATCTCCGAGGTACCGCCGCGGATCTCCGACGGACGGGTGGCGGTCGCCGGCGGCGTCGCGGGGCAGCGCATCGACCTATCGTCGGAGAACCGGTCCCGAATCTCCGACGCAGCGCTCTGGGGAGGAGTTTCGTGCGGATTCGGGCCGGATCTCCGACGGACGACGCCAGATCTCCGACGTAAGGCCGGGTGCCGGGTGCCGGGTGCCGGGCGCCGGTGCCGGGCCCGGCGGCGGCTACGCCTCGCGGTCCTGGCGTGCGCGGAACGCGATCATGTTCATACGGTTGCCGCAGCGCACGCTGCAGAAGCGCTTCGAGCCGTTGCGGGAGAGGTCGAGCAGCAGGCCCGCGCAGTCGTCGGCCGCGCAGACACGCAGGCGCCCGGTCTCGCCGGAACGGATGACGTCGACCAGGGCGAGGGCGATCTCGACCCGGATGCGCTCGGCGAGCGGCGCATCCTGAGCGGTCGCGTGCAGGTGCCAGTCGAAGCCGTCGTGCCGCATCAGGTAGGGGAGGGCACGCGCCTCGGCGAGCATGGCGTTCACCTCGAGGGCCGCCGCGTCGCGGTCGAGCGACCAGGTGCGCCGCAGCCGCTCGCGCGTCTCGTGCACGTCGCTGAGTTCCGCCTCGTCGCCGTCGATGCGTCCGGAGTACCGGCTCTCGGTGAGCAGTGTCACCAGATCGGCGGGGGTCGCGAGCTCGTCGTCACCGCTGCGCGAGGCGTCCGGGGCAGTGTTGCAGAGCAGCACGGCGAACTCCAGCGCATCCACCGTGTCAGGGGCAAAATGCAAGTTGACTCCTTACTCACGACGGGACTAGCGTCAGGACCATCATCCCTTACGATCCTGACAGGTGAGTCGCATGCAGCACGGACGCTCCACATCCTTCGGCCTCGTCGTCGCTGTGATCTCGGCCGCGACGTTCGGGATGTCGGGAGCGTTCATCAAGCCGCTGCTGGAGAGCGGATGGTCGCCGGTCGCCGCGGTGACGATGCGCGCCCTGATCGGCGGCGTCGTGCTGCTCCCGTTCGCGCTCGTCGCGGTGCGCGGGCGCTGGGCGGCGGTGTGGCGCGGACGCTGGCGGCTGCTCGGGATGGCACTGGTCGGCGTCGCCGGGACCCAGGTGCTCTACTTCGCGGCCATCCAGCGCATCCCCGTCAGCACCGGGATCCTGGTCGAGTACCTGGCGCCCGTGCTGCTGGTCGCGGTGGTCTGGGCGCGCACCAGGAAGGCGCCGCGGATGGTGGTGCTCGCAGGCTCGGTCGTGGCCGTCACCGGGCTGGTGCTGGTCGTGTCCCCGGGAGGAGCGGGGGCGATCGATCCGGCCGGCCTGCTGCTGGCCGTCGCGGCGATGGTCGGATGTGCGGCCTTCTACGTGATCGCCGCGCGCCCGAGCGACGGTCTTCCGCCGGTCGCGCTGGCGTCCGGAGGGCTGCTGATCGGTGCGGTGGCGCTCGCGGGGGTGGGCGCCACCGGGCTGCTGCCGGTGACGGTGAGCTTCGCGGACGTCCCGCTGTTCGGGAACCCGACCGCCTGGTGGGTGCCGCTGCTGATCGTCGGCGTGGCGGCCACCGCCGTCGCGTACGCGGCCAGCATCACGGCGACGGAGATCCTCGGGTCACGGCTCGCGTCCTTCACCGGATTGCTCGAGGTGGTCGCCGCCACCCTCTACGCCTGGCTGCTGCTCGGCGAGCGGCTCAGCCTGACCCAGCTTTTCGGCGGCCTGCTCATCCTCGGCGGCATCGCCCTGGTCCGGGCCGACCGCGGCGCGGAGGCCGCGCCGCGCCGGGTGCGCCGCCGGGCGCGCGGCCGGGTACTGACGTCGGCCGCCCCTTCGCAGGAGCGGACCGCTCCGCTAGGCTGACAGGCTCGGCGCCCCCCGGGCGGAGGGACGGGACGGTCATGTCCGAATTCACCGAGGCGAACCGGGCCAACTGGGACGAGCGAGCGGTGCTGCACGCCGAGCGTGGGCCGCACGGTTACCGGGTGTCCCAGTACATCGAGGACCGCGAGGCGATCTCCGGGGTGGTGCGGTTCGACCTCCCGCGCCTCGGTCCGGTCGCGGGGCTGCGGACCGCGCACCTGCAGTGCCACATCGGCACGGACACGCTCTCGCTCGCCCGGCTCGGCGCACGAGTCACCGGCCTCGACTTCTCGGCGAACGCCATCGACGAGGCGCGCCGGCTGGTCGCCGACACCGGAGACGACGTCGACTTCGTCGTCGCGGACGTCTACGACGCGGCCTCGGTGCTGGAGCCCGGGACCTTCGACCTCGTCTACACCGGCGTCGGCGCCCTGTGCTGGCTGCCGAGCGTGGACCGATGGGCGCGAGTGGTGGCCGGCCTGCTCGCACCGGGCGGGTCCCTGTTCCTGCGGGAGGGGCATCCCATCCTCTGGACGATGGATGAACGGCTCGACGACGACCTGCACCTCCGGTTCCCGTACTTCGAGCACGAGCAGCCGCTCGAGTGGGACGGCGACTCCACGTACGTGGAGACCACGCGCCCGCTCACGGCGACGCGGACGTACGAGTGGAACCACGGCCTGGGCGAGATCGTCACGGCGCTGCTCCACGCAGGGCTCCGTATCGACCTGCTGGAGGAGCACGACAGCGTCCCGTGGGAGGCGCTCCCCGGACAGATGGTGCATCGCGGGGACGGCGAGTTCGCGCTCGGCGCCCTCAGCGGCGTGGCGCCCCTCAGCTATACGCTGCGAGCGAGCAGGCAGGCCTGAGACCTGGGCCGCCTGAGACCTGGGCCCCCTGAGACCGGGGCACCCGACACAGGGGGAGGACCAGCCCGACCCCTTGCCGCGGCCGGTCCCCGCGGGGATGGTGGCGGTATGGAAGCACGCAGCAGCGACGAGAGCCAGCGCCGGCGCGGCGACGGGTCGACGATGGATGAGCGCCTGACCGGCGTGCGCGACCCCCGCGACCCGGACGGGTTGCTCACGGTGGAGGACGACGCGCATCGGCCGGACCCCTCCCGCTACGGCTCCCCCGAGACCGACACGTTGGAACGGGAGCGGGCGTACTTCGCGCGGCTCGGCGAGGACGGCTCCGCGGCCGACCTGCCGGAGGTGCCCCGGCCGCACGGTGTGACCGGCCTCGGCTGATTCCCCTCGAGAGCCGGGGGAGAATGGCGGGATGGCCTTCCCTGCGACCGAACGCATCATCCCCGTGACGGCGAACCGGATCGAGCTGGAGGCCGCGGTCGCTTTCGGAACGCTGCGCCGGGCCTTCGAGGCGGAGGTGCCGCCGCTCGACGTCGCCCGCGTGCGGGAGCTCGTCGCAGAGGGCGCCGAGTGGCGCCGGCTGACGGCCGGGACCGCCGGACCGGGCATCCACCGCTTCGTCCGGTTCTGGACGGACCACCCGACGCCGGTGATGCGCGTGGGCGGGGCCGACATCCCGAGCGCCGTCTACCTGATCGGGGACTACGCGACCGCCGCGCGGATGTTCCGGCACGACCCGGCGACCCTGCTGTACACGCCGCTCAGGGTCGAACTGCACGCCTCGCGCACCGGCGGCACCGTGCTCAGCGTCGACCAGCCGAGCAGCGTCCTGAGCGGATTCGGCAACAACAAGATCACGCAGGCGGGCTTCGAACTCGACCGGATGCTCGGGGACCTGCTGGAGGAGCTGGGCCTGCCGCGCCCCAGCATCCTGCGCCGCTGACATCCCCTCGCGGCGGGGTGGGGGCTGTCGGACCCGCGGCGTACTCTCTGCCTCATGACCGACACCAGCGACACCACCAACGGACCCGACGACGTTCTGGGCGCGCGCGACGGCGACGCCAACCCGGCGAGCAAGGACCCGTCGGATTGGGTCACCGGCGACGAGCCGATGACCGCCTCGCAGCGCAGCTACCTGGACACGCTGGCCCGTGAGGCCGGCGAGGAGATCGCCGCCGACCTGACCGAGGCGCAGGCGTCGACCGAGATCGACCGGCTGCAGCAGAAGACGGGACGCGGCCAGAGCTAGCGGGCGCGGCCGGACGGCGCCTCCGCCGTGCGCTCTGCGGGCGCCCGGGGCTCAGCCCCGGGAAGCCGGGACCGCGTCGCGGAGGAAGTCCGCCACCCAGCGCGCGCTCCGCTTCGGGGTGCGCTTCTGCGTCCGGTAGTCGACGTGCACCAGGCCGAAACGGCGCGAGTAGCCCCAGGCCCACTCCCAGTTGTCCATCAGCGACCAGATGAAGTAGCCGCGCAGCGGCAGGCCCTCGGCGACCGCATCCCGTGCCGCCTCGACGTGGGCCTCGAGGTAGTCGGTGCGGGCGCCGTCGTCGATCACGCCGTTCTCGTCCACGCGGTCGTGGAAGGCGGCGCCGTTCTCGGTGATGTACAGCGGCAATTCCGGGGCGAGCTCGTGCGCCTGACGGAGCACGTCGGCCATCCCGTCGGGGTGGACCTCCCAGCCCATCTCGGTGGCCGGTGCGCCGGTGCGGACGAAGCGGACGTGCTCGCTGCCCGGGTACGCGCTCGCCGGGGCGCCCGCTGCGGGCGTGGAGCCGGAGGCGACCGTGTGCCGGCTGTAGTAGTTGATGCCGAGGAAGTCGATCGGTGCGGAGATGCGGCGCAGGTCGTCGTCGGTGGCGTTCTCGGCGAACCAGGCGGTCTCGCCCAGGTCGTCGAGCACGTCGGCGGGGTAGGAGCCGCGCAGCACGGGCTCGAGGAAGAGCCGGTTGCTGAGGCCGTCGATGCGGCGGACGGCGTCCGCATCGCCCTCGGAGTCGCCCGCGGGCAGCACCGAATAGAGGTTGAGCGTCGTGCCCACCCGCGCGGTGGAGCTGCTCGCGCGCAGCGCCTCGAGGGCGTGCCCGTGGCCGAGGAGGAGGTGGTGGGCCGCGTGCGCCGCCCGCGAACCGAGGGTGCGACCGGGGGCGTGGTACCCGCTCGCATATCCGAGGAACGCAGAGCACCACGGCTCGTTCAGCGTGATCCAGTCTGTGACCACGTCACCCAGGCGGTCGGCCACCTGTGCGGTGTAGTCCGCGAAGCGCATCGCGGTGTCGCGGTGCAGCCAGCCGCCGCGGTCCTCCAGCGCTTGCGGCAGATCCCAGTGATACAGCGTCGCCCACGGCGTGATGCCCCGCTCGCGGAGCCCTTCGGCCAGGCGGCGGTAGAAGTCGATGCCGGCCTTCGACGGCGCGCCGGTGCCGTCGGGCTGGATGCGCGGCCACGCGATCGAGAACCGGTACGCGTCGACGCCGAGGTCGGACATCAGCCGGACATCCTCCGCCCAGCGATGGTAGTGGTCGTCCGCCACGTCGCCGGTGCTGCCGTCGGCGATGGCGCCCGGCACCCGCGCGAACGTGTCCCAGATGCTCACGCCGCGCCCGTCCTCGCGGGTGGCTCCCTCGATCTGGTACGAGGCCGTCGCCGTCCCGACGACGAAGTCCTCGGGGAGGTCGCTTCTGCGCATGGTCTCTGCTCCTTCGCGGGGCGAGTGCCCCGGGTCCTCTCGGAGCGTACCCGTTCGAAACGGCCCGCTGTCTCTGAGCCCTCTCAGATGTTCGTCCCTGCCGCTCAGGGTCGGGGGGCCGGCATTCGGGATGCTGGGGGGATGCGCAACACCGTCCCCGCCGTCACCGCCCTGTTCTGGGTGACCAAGCTGCTGACGACGGCGATGGGCGAGACCGCGTCCGACTTCCTGGTCAAGACCATCGACCCGGTCGTCGCGGTCGGCGGCGCCTTCGTCCTCTTCGCCGCGGCACTGGGACTGCAGTTCGTGGTGCGGCGGTACATCCCCTGGGTGTACTGGTCGGCGGTACTGATGGTGGCCGTCTTCGGCACGATGGTCGCCGACGTTCTGCACGTCGAACTCGGGGTGCCGTACGTGGTGTCCACGATCGTCTTCGCGGTCGTCCTCGCCGCGGTGTTCGTGCTCTGGTACCTGACGCAGCGGACGCTGTCGGTGCACCGCATCGACACCCCGGCGCGCCAGGTGTTCTACTGGTGCGCGGTGCTGGCGACCTTCGCCCTCGGAACGGCGGCCGGCGACCTGACGGCGACCACACTCGGCCTCGGCTACTTCGCCTCGGCGCTGCTGTTCGGCATCCTCTTCGCGATCCCGGGCATCGCGTACCGGTGGTGGGGGCTCGGCGCGACGGCCGCCTTCTGGACCGCCTACGTGCTGACCCGGCCGTTCGGCGCGTCGCTCTCCGACGGCCTCGCCGTCACGCACGCGCGCGGCGGCCTGGCGCTCGGCACGGGACCGGTCAGCCTGGTGCTGCTCGCCGCGATCGTGGTGTGCGTCGCGGTGCTGACCGTGCGCGGGCGCTCCGCGGCCGAGCCGGCCGTCGACGCTCCGGCGGCGGCGGGGTTGTAGCGCGTCCGATCCGCGCCCCATTGTCGGAGATTTGCGCACGTCCGACGGAGATCCGCGCCCGATCGGCCCGGATCTCCATCCGCAGAGCGCTGCGTCGGAGATTCGGGACCCATTTTCCGACGATCGAACAGGTCTCTGCCGCACGAAAAAGCCCCGCTCGACGGGGAGCGGGGCGTTCACTGTCTCAACCAGTGTGCGCCACGAGGGATTCGAACCCCCAACCTTCTGATCCGTAGTCAGATGCTCTATCCGTTGAGCTAGTGGCGCATGATCCGCACGCGGACCGGGTTAGAGCTTACATGACCCTATCCAAGACCGCCAATTGGCGACGGAGGGCGACCTGGCGGTACGACGTCTCGATCAGTTCTGAGGTCTCCGACCAGTCGCCGGCCGCGCGGTCCAGCTCGATCGCCAGCCAGCCGCTCGGGCCCCAATACTTCGGGACGAACACGCGCGGGTCCTGTCGCCACGCCGGCGCCTCCGCCGGGTCGGGCTTGAAGACCAGCGTGTCGGTGCGGTCCATCGTCGCCCCGAGCACGGCGAACGCGCGCCCGGATGAGCCCGCCTTCCACGAGGGGCGCCCGTGGTTCATGGTCTCCACGGCCTCCGGGAGCCGGAGGCACAGTGCACGCACCCGCTCCACCAACGGGTCGCCCGGCTCGAACAGCAGCGGATGCTCCATCAGCCCATCGGCTCGGTCACTGGAACACCTCGTCCAGGAAGCAGACCAGGGCGCGCCAGCTTCGTGCGTCGGCGACCGGGCGGTAGCTGTCCCGGCCCGGGATGGTGAACGCGTGCGGTGCACCCGAGTACGTGGTCACCTGCCAGTCCACGTGCGGTGCGCCCCGCAGCTCCTCCTCGAAGGCGACGACGGCCTCGTCCGGCACGACCGGGTCCGAGCCGCCGGTCAGCACGAGGAGCGATGCGGCGATCTGGCCCGCGTCCGACGGGTCGTGGGCGATCAGGCCGCCGTGGAACGAGACGACGCCGCGCGCCGGTGCGCCCGTGCGGGCGAACTCCAGTGCTGCGGTACCGCCGAAGCAGTAGCCGACGACCGCGAGGCGGGCGGGGTCGACGGCCGGATGCTGACGAAGCCAGCTGAAGCCGGCCGCCACGCGCGAGCGCAGCAGCGGGAGGTCGCGGTAGTACTTCCCGGCCTCGGCGGAGGCGTCGCCGCCGGTCGCCGGTCGGACATCCGCGCCGAAGAGGTCCGCGGCGAAGGCCACGTATCCGCGCCGGGCCAGCATCTGCGCGCGCATGCGGACGTTGTCGGCGACGCCGAACCAGTCGTGCAGCACCAGCACGGCCGGCCTGCGCTCGTCGGCTTGCGCATCCCGGGCCAGGTAGCCCTCCAGCGCCAGACCCTCGTGCTCGTAGGCGACGCTCTCGGCCTCGATGACGGAGTGCTCTCCGATCGGCACCTGCTCGAGCAGGGCCTGGTATGCGGGCGCGAGAAGGGCGACGGGGTGTCGAACGTCACGGGTGGACTCCAGGGTTCTCGAGTCGCACGGACGGCGGGTGCCGCCGGCGGCCTGGGCTGCTGTGACCTCGGTCGCGGAACGCGCGGGAACCCTCGGGTGCGGGTCGGGATCCCACGGTTTCAGCGTACCCCGCTTCCCCCGCGCGGCGGCGGACGTACGATGGGCCCATGACCACGGAGTTCAGCGACCAGGCGGATGAGAGCCGCTACGCGATGCACGTCGACGGCGAGCTGGCTGCGGTGCTCGACTACCGCATCCTGGGCGACGCCATCTCGTTGACGCGGGCGTTCACGATGCCCAACCAGCGCGGCAAGGGGTACGCCGGTCAGCTGGTGGAGTGGGCGGTCGACGACATCGAGAAGAACGGGACGCTGCGCATCGTGCCGATGTGCTCGTACGTCGGCGACTGGTTCGACAAGCACCCCGAACGCGCGGCGCTGCTGCAGCGCCGCGCCGGCTGACCGCCCGATGAGCCGCGCGGGGGACACGGGGCCGTCGCGCCTCGTGGCCCGCGTCTCGAGGTTCGGCGACGCCTCCGCGATGGTGCTGGCCCACGCGCCGATCCGGCCGCCCCGTGGCAACGAGGTCGTCGTGCGGGTGACGCACGCGTCCCTGGGGGCGACGGACCTGCTCGCCCGTCGGGGCGGCTACATCCTGCAGCCCCTCCCGGGTTTCGTGACCGGCTACGACTTCGTCGGCGAGCTCGTCACGGAGTCGGCCGTGTCGCTCGCCCTCGGCCTCCGATCGGGTGCTGTGGTCGCGGGCGTCCTGCCGCGGATGGGGGCGCACGCGTCGTTCCTCACGGTCGCGCCGACCCTGCTGGTCGCCGTGCCGCGCGGGCTGGACCCGGCGACGGCGGCCGTGCTGCCCCTCGACGCGATCACCGCGGCGCACGCCCTGGAGCTCGCGGGCCCGGCGCGGAGCATCCTGGTGCAGGGCGCATCCGGAGCGGTGGGGGCGCTCGCCGCGCAGCTGGCGCTCCGCACCGGCTCGACCGTGGTCGGTACGGCGTCCGCCCGCACGGCGGAGCGGGTTCGTGCGCTCGGCGCGCACGTCGTCGACCACTCCGACCGCGACTGGCCCGCGCTCGTTCGGCAGGCGGCGGGGGGAGCGGTGGAGGCGGTCATCGACCACACCGGGACCGACCGGGTCCGGGATGTGCTGGCGCCCGGCGGCGTGCTGGTGCGCACCGGCTTCGCCGGACGCGCCGGGCATGAGCGGGCAGACGCCCTGCGCGGCGCCGCGGTCGCCGCACGTGACCGGCGGGAGCGCGTGTGCAGCGCGCCCCTCTACGTGGCGACACGGCGCAACGCCTATCGACGCACGCTCGCGCGCCTGCTGGCCGACGCGGCCGACGGGTCGCTGCGCGTCGCCGAGCCGCTGGTCCAGCCGCTCGCGGACGTCTGGGAGGCGCACCGCGCCGCCGAGGCTGCTCCCGCCGGCGTGAAGGTCGTGCTCGCGACCGCCTGACCGATGGACGGCGTGGCGGGTGGAGCGGACGGCGCGTCTAGAACGCGAACAGCTGGCCGAGCACGATGACCGCGATCAGGAAGAGCACCACGATCGTGGCGATGACGATCACGGCGCGCGGTGACAGCCGGGCGATCCCGAAACCGACGATGAACGGCAGGGCGAGGCAGCCGAGCGCGAGCACCCACCAGAACGCGGCGAACCCGCCGGCCGACGCCGACTCCAGCCGTCCGCCGAACAGCTTCTGGGAGGCGGGATGCGTCGCGAAGGCGATGCACGCGGATAACGGATAGGCGATGAGCACCGCGGTGATCAGGCCGGCGAACGCGCCCCACAGCCCGCGCTTCCCGCCGAGCTGGAGCGTCTCCTCCTGATGCGGTGCCTGCCTGCTCTTGGTGCTCATGGCGCACAGCATAGCCAGCGGCCCGCGAGCGGCGGTATGCAGTGATCGGCGCCCGCTCGTGCAGGCTCAGAAGTCGTCGGGCGACCCGATCACGACGGGCACGCACTCCGTGAAGCGGTAACGGATCAGCTCCGGCCAGAGGGTGGAGTCGCACAGGTCGAACACGTCCATCACCGCCGCCCCGCCGATGTGCGACGGAAGGCGCAGCTCGAAGGGCGGCTCGCTGGTGCGTTCGAATTCGATCTCGAACGCCGTGTCTTCGCGCTCGAGCACCGCGAGAACGGTCTCCATGGTCGCCTCCTCCGCGCTACGGATCGATGCAGGACCACCGATACGCCTCCTGGGCCGTCGGACAACCCCCCGCCCGCCGCCGATCCGTCACGGTGTTCTCCCAGCCCCCTATCTGGCACTCAGTGCCATAATCATTCCGACACTCGAACACCCGAGCATCCCGAACGAGGAGGACGACGATGACCGATCCGAAACCGCTGACCGCGCACAGCACCATCGGCGAGTGGCTGGCCCACCCGAAGGGAGCACCACTGATCCAGGGACTGCTCGCCCAGTCCGGCGTCAACGAGGAGATGCTCGCACCGGTGCGCGGCCTCCCACTCCAGCAGCTCGTCGCCATGAGCCAGGGCCGGCTCCCGCAGTCCGTCGTCGACGGACTGGTGCTGCAGGCCAATGACGGCGTCATCCCGGAGGACGTCGAGACCGGGTGGGTCGAGAAGATCACCCCCGGTCGCTTCGACGGCCGCACGGTGATCGTGACCGGCGCGGCCTCCGGCATCGGCCGGGCCACCGCCTCCCGCATCGCCCGCGAAGGCGGTCGCGTGATCGCGGTGGACATCACCGCGGAGCGGTTGGCCGACCTCGCCGCGTCCCTTCCCGAGGGCTCGGTCGAGACGGTGGTGGGCGACATCACCCGCCAGGACGATATCGATGCGATCGTGGCCGCCGCAGGCTCCCGGATCGACGCACTCGCGAACATCGCCGGCGTGAACGACGACTTCTCCCCGGCCCACGAGACTTCGGATGCGGTCTGGGACCGCACGATCGGCATCAACCTGACCGGCGGGTTCATGCTGACTCGCGCCGTGCTGCCGGCGATGCTGTCCGCGGGCGCCGGGTCGATCGTCAATGTCGCCTCGGAGGCGGGCCTCCGCGGCAACGCCTCGGGAACCGCCTACACCGTCTCCAAGCACGGGGTCGTCGGGCTCACCCGCAGCACGGCCTTCATGTACGGACCGCAGGGCATCCGGGTCAACGCGGTGGCCCCGGGTGGGGTCGCGACGGGCATCCCCATGCCGGCGCATCCCTCCGAGGCGGGCACGGCGCGCCTGACCCCGTTCCAGCAGCAGATCCCGACGATCGCGACGGCGGAGCAACTCGCCGCGTCCATCACCTTCTTGCTGAGCGACGACGGCGTGAACATCAACGGCGCCGTGCTGCCGAGCGACGGAGGCTGGTCCGTCCAGTAGTCCGCAGAGCTGTCTCGCCACGACGGATGGTGGGGGACTCGTCAAGGCACGCCCGGCTCGACCGGCTACGGTGACCTCATGTCGCGCATCCAGGACGTCGCCCGCGATTCGTTCGGCTGGGACCCGCTCCGGCCCCGCCTCGCCGAGGCGATGGAGGTGCTGCTCGGCGGCGGCGACGTGCTCGCCGTGATGCCGACCGGCTACGGCAAGTCGTCGCTGTACCAGGTGACCGGCACGATCCTCGGCGGCGTCACGATCGTCGTCTCGCCGCTGATCTCGTTGCAGGAGGACCAGGTGCGGTCGCTGGGCGAGGCGACGGACGTGCCGCGCGCGTTCGCCATCAACTCGTCCGCCGGTCAGCGCGAGCGGGAGCAGGACTGGGAGGCGCTCGAGTCGGGCGAGCCCGGGTTCGCCTTCCTCGCCCCCGAGCAGCTGGCGAACCCGGAGGTGCGCGAGCGGCTCGCCGCGCTGCCGGTCTCGCTCTTCGCCGTGGACGAGGCGCACTGCGTGTCGTCCTGGGGTCACGACTTCCGCCCCGACTACCTGCTGCTCGGTGGCGTCATCGACGAGCTCGGCCATCCGCCGGTCGTCGCGATGACGGCGACGGGTGCCCCGCCGGTGCGCGCCGAGATCGCGGAGCGGCTCGGGATGCGGCGTCCCCGGCTGTTCGCGACCGGCTTCGACCGCCCCAACCTCCGGCTCGAGGTCCACCGCTACGAGGAGGACTCGGAGAAGCGCGCTGCGGTCGTGGAGCAGGTCCGCGGGCGCGACGGGTCCGGACTGGTGTACACCGCCACGCGGAAGGACGCGGAGCTGTATGCCGAGCAACTGGAGGCCGAGGGGGTCGCCGCCGCCGCCTACCACGCGGGGCTCAAGCGGGCGGAGCGTGACGACGTCTACGAGCGGTTCATGGACGACCGGGCCCGGGTGGTCACTGCGACCAGCGCCTTCGGGATGGGCATCGACAAGCACGACGTCCGTTTCGTCGTCCACGCCTCGGTGACGGATTCGCTGGACAGCTACTACCAGGAGGCCGGACGCGCCGGGCGCGACGGCGAGCCGGCCCTCGTGACCCTGCACTATCGGCCGGAGGACTTCGCCCTGACGAAGTTCTTCTCCGGTGGCGGCCCGGATGCGAACGAACTCGCGCGGGTGTTCGCCGCGGTGGAGAAGGAGTCGGGTCTCTCGCGCTCCGGCCTGGCGGAGCGGACCGGGATCAGCGTCCGCTCGCTCGGCCGTCTGCTCGGGCTGCTGCGGGATGCGCGGGTGCTGAGCGGAAACGACGGCGAGTTGACGGCGGAGGACCTGAGACCTGGGGAGGCGGCGGCCCGCGCCGTCGGGGAGGCGGAGGCGCGGCAGCGGATCGAGCACTCCCGGTCGCAGCTGATGCAGGAGTATGCCGAGACGGGAATGTGCCGGCGCCAGTTCCTCCTCGGCTACTTCGGGGAGGAGCTGCCCGATCCGTGCGGGAACTGCGACACATGCGCGTCCGGCAGCGCCTACCGCTGGGCGGAGGAGCACGACGCGGCCGGCGAGGACCCGTTCCCACTCGCGGCGCGCGTCTCCCACGAGACATGGGGCGTCGGCGTCGTGATGCACACCGAGCGCGACAGGCTGACCGTGTTCTTCGACGCCGCGGGCTACAAGGTGCTCTCGCTCGCCGCGGTCCGCGAGGGCGGCCTGCTGGAGGTTCTCGGACCGGCGGCCTGACCGGAGGCCTGACCGGAGGCCCGACGGCCCGACCGACGGCCTGACGGTGCCCCGACCGCGCGTCAGCTGCGGCCGATCGCCTGGGCGCGCGCCACAGCGGCCTCGACGCCGTCGAGGCAGGGCTCGCTGTGCCACGGATCCGGCCCCGCCGTTCCGCGACGCCACGCCAGCCTCTATGCTGGTCCGCGACAAGGGGGAATCTCATGGGTGGCATCGCTGTGCACGAGTTCGTCTCGCTGGACGGTGTGTTCGAGGATCCGAGCTGGACAGCCGAGTTCGGGTTCGATCCGGAGATGGGCGACGACATCGGGCGTCTCACCCGCGCCTCCGACGCCATCCTCCTCGGCCGGCGCACCTTCGAGATGTTCGCACCGGCGTGGTCGCAGCGCACCGCGGCCGACGACGCGGGGGCGCCGTTCTTCAACGACAGCCCGAAGGGCGTGGTCAGCTCGTCGCTCGACGACGAGACGGCCGAACGCATCTGGGGCAACTCGCGGTCGCTCGGGGCCTACGATCCCGCGCGCATCCGTGAGTTCGCCGACTCCTTCAGCGGCGGCGTCTACGTGAGCGGTTCGGGGTCGCTCGTCCGCTCGCTGCTCGCCGACGGGCTGCTCGGCTCGCTCCACCTGTTCGTCTACCCGCTGGTCCGGGGCACGGGCGCACGCCTGTTCCCGGAGGGCAGTACGCCCGCGCAGTTGCGACTGCGCCACCACGACGCCTACGACAACGGCGTCCTCCATCTCCACTACACCGCCGTCTGACCGCTATTCGGATTGAGGTCACTCCGCGTCCTCAATCCCCGCTAGCGTCAGGGATGCCGCACCACCGGCGGTCACATCCATCACCACAGCACACCCGGGAAGAACTGTGACTCTGCTTCGCCTATCGCTTCGTTTCGTGCGCCCCTACTGGCGTGCGGTGACCGCGGTCGTGATCCTCCAGCTGATCGCGACCATGGCCGCCCTCTACCTGCCGACCCTCAACGCCGACATCATCGACAAAGGCGTGGTCAAGGGCGACACCGACTTCATCTGGCGCACCGGCGGGATGATGCTGGTCGTCTGCTTCGTCCAGGTGATCGCCGCCGTCGCCGCCACCTACTTCGGCGCGCGCGCCTCCATGTCCACAGGCAAGGACATCCGCCGCTCGTTCTACCGCAAAGTGGATGCGCTGCCGTCGCTCGACCTCGCGCGCTGGGGCACCCCGACGCTGATCACGCGCAACACGAACGACGTGCAGCAGGTGCAGATGCTGCTCCTCATGACCTTCAACTTCATGGTGTCCACGCCGATCATGTGCATCGCGGGCATCATCTTCGCCGTACGCGTCGACGCGGGTCTGTCGTGGCTGATCTGGGTGTCGGTCGCTGTGCTGTTCGTCGTCGTCGGCATCCTCGTGGCGGTGCTGCTGCCGATGTTCCGCATCATGCAGGAGCGCATCGACGGCGTGAACGGCGTCATCCGCGAGCAGATCGTCGGCATCCGCGTCATCCGCGCGTTCGTGCGCGAGAAGTTCGAGACCGACCGCTATGACGACGCCAACGCCGCACTCACCCGCATCTCGGTGAAGGTCGGCAACGTGTTCGTGCTGATGTTCCCGGTCATCATGCTCATCCTCAACGCGGCGACGGTCGCCGTGCTGTGGTTCGGGGGTCACCGGGTGGATGCGGGCGACATCCAGATCGGCGCGCTGACGGCGTTCCTGCAGTATCTGCTGCAGATCCTCGTCGCGGTCATGATGGGCGTCTTCATGGCGATGATGATCCCGCGCGCCATGGTCTGCGCGGAGCGCATCGAGGAGGTGCTGGGCGCGGTGCCGAGCAGCTCCGCCGAGGGCGGGGCGGCGGCCGGGGCGCCGCGCGACGGCCGGATCGAGGTCGACAGGGTGACCTTCGGGTACCCGGGAGCCGAGAAGCCGGTGCTCAACGACGTGTCGTTCACAGCCGAAGCCGGCCGCGTGACCGCCATCGTCGGATCGACAGGCTCCGGCAAGACCACGCTCGTGTCGGTCATCGCCAACCTCTTCACGCCGCAGAAGGGCCACGTCCGCATCGGCGGCGTCGAGGTGGACGGACTGAGCCGCACCCAGATCGCCGGCGTGCTCGGGCTCGTGCCGCAGCGTCCCTACCTCTTCTCCGGGACGATCGCGACAAACCTCCGCTTCGGGCGACCCGACGCGACGGACGACGAGCTGTGGGAGGCGCTGCGGATCGCCCAGGCCGAGGACTTCGTCCGCGCCAAGGAGCACGGCCTCGACGAGCGCATCGCGCAGGGCGGCACCAACGTCTCCGGCGGCCAGCGCCAGCGGTTGTGCATCGCGCGTGCGCTGGTGGCACGGCCGCAGGTGTTCCTCTTCGACGACTCGTTCTCGGCGCTCGACGTCGCGACGGACGCCCGGTTGAGACGGGCGCTCGCCGACTCCACCGGCGACGCCGCGGTGATCGTCGTCGCGCAGCGGGTGTCCACCATCCGCGAAGCCGACACGATCATCGTCATGGACGACGGGCATGTCGTCGGCCAGGGCACCCACGACGAACTGGTCGAGACGAACGAGACGTACCGCGAGATCGTCGAGTCGCAGCTGAGCCTGGAGGTGGCCTGAGATGGCGCGGACCACGGAACGAAAGAAGCGCGGCGGCCGCCCGGAGGACGGGCAGGAGCCGACCGCGAAGGACATCGTCCTCGACGAGCTGGAGGAGGAGTACGACTTCACGCCCACCGAGGCCGACGGCGACATGTTCGGCGGGGCTCCGGCCAAGAAGGCGAAGAACTTCTGGCCGTCCTTCAAGCGGCTGATGGGTCTGCTGAAGCCCGAGTGGCTCGGAATGGCGTGGGTCACCCTCCTCACAGTCGTGTCGGTCGTGCTGGTCGTCATCGCCCCCAAGATCCTGGGCGACGCCACCAACGTGATCTTCCGGGGCGTGATCTCCTCGCAGCTCCCGCCCGGGGTGCCTGTCGACCAGGTCATCGAGCAGTTGCGCGCTTCGGGCCAGAACCAGCTCGCCGACGTCGTGGCCGCCTCCGGCGTCACCACCGGTGAGGGGATCGACTTCACCGAGCTCGGGCGTCTGCTGCTGATCGTGCTGACGATGTACCTCGTCGCATCGCTGCTGCAGTGGTGGCAGGGCTACCTGCTCAACGCCCTGGTGATGCGGGTCGTCTACGGGCTCCGCAAGGACGTCGAGGCGAAGCTCAACCGGCTGCCGCTCAGCTACTTCGACACCCGGCAGCGCGGCGACCTGATGTCGCGCGTCACGAACGACGTCGACAACATCCAGACGGCCCTGCAGCAGGCGTTCTCGCAGCTCATCCAGTCCGTGCTGATGGTGATCGGCATCGGGATCATGATGTTCATCGTTTCGTGGCAGCTCGCGCTGATCGCGCTGATCTCCATCCCGCTCTCCGGTGTCATCGCCGGCGTCATCGGCTCGCGCTCGCAGAAGCTGTTCACCACGCAGTGGGCCTCGACCGGCGCCCTGAACGGGCACATCGAGGAGTCGTACTCGGGCCTCGACCTGGTGCGCGCCTTCGGTCGCGACGAGGTGATGCTCGCCGAGTTCGACTCCCGCAACGCGACCCTGCACAAGGCGCAGGTGGGCGCGCAGTTCGTCTCGGGCAGCATCATGCCGGCCATGAACTTCGTGTCGTACCTCTCCTACGTTCTGATCGCGGTGGTCGGCGGACTGAAGGTGGCGGCCGGTCAGCTGACCATCGGCGACGCGACGGCGTTCATCCAGTACTCGCGGGAGTTCTCGCAACCGATCGGCCAGATCGCCGGCATGGCGAACATGCTGCAGTCCGGTGTCGCCTCGGCGGAGCGGACGTTCGAGTTCCTCGACTCCGAGGAGCAGACGCCGGACACGGCCACCGAGCACCTGCCGGAGCGGGCCGACGGCCGCGTCGAGCTCGACCACGTGGACTTCTCGTACGACCCGGAGACGCCGCTGATCACCGACCTGTCGCTCAGCGTCCAGCCGGGCAGCACGGTCG
This sequence comes from Leifsonia sp. KNZ13-11D, assembly GCF_056754895.1. Taxonomy (NCBI): domain Bacteria; kingdom Bacillati; phylum Actinomycetota; class Actinomycetes; order Micrococcales; family Microbacteriaceae; genus Leifsonia; species Leifsonia sp. KNZ13-11D. The sequence goes on along the minus strand of NZ_JBPGWU010000001.1, from coordinate 3,578,446 downwards.
CGATCGTCGGCCCGACCGGTGCGGGCAAGACGACGCTGGTCAACCTGATCATGCGGTTCTACGAGCTGAACGGCGGAGCCATCCGCCTCGACGGCATCGAGACCACGCACCTGTCGCGGGCCGAACTGCGCGGGCAGGTCGGGATGGTGCTGCAGGACGCCTGGCTGTTCTCGGGGACCATCCGCGAGAACATCCGGTACGGACGTCTCGACGCCACCGACGACGAGGTGATCGCGGCGGCCAAGGCCACCATGGTCGACCGCTTCGTGCGCCAGCTGCCCGACGGGTACGACACCGTGATCGACGCCGAGGGCGGCAACGTCTCGGCGGGCGAGCGACAGCTGATCACCATCGCCCGCGCGTTCATCGCGAACCCGTCGCTGCTCATCCTCGACGAGGCCACGTCGTCCGTCGACACCCGCACCGAGCTCCTGGTGCAGCACGCGATGGCGGCTCTGCGCACGGACCGGACCTCGTTCGTCATCGCGCACCGGCTCTCGACCATCCGGGATGCGCACACCATCCTGGTCATGGAGAGCGGCCGCATCGTCGAGCAGGGCGACCACGCCACACTGCTGGCCCGGCGCGGCGCCTACTACGACCTGTACATGACGCAGTTCCGCGGCGGCGACGCCGAAGCGGAGCAGGACCGCGAGGAGCAGCAGCAGAACCGGTCCGACGTGGCCGAGGAGCTGGCGGCGCCGTAACGGGAGCCGCGACGACAGCGGGGTGGTGCACGGGCGGCCGAGTCGGGGTTGAGGCCGCCCGTGCACTGCAGACCATCCAATGACGCCCGATCTGCGGGTGGCAGTCGATTGACGGTTGCGCACCGATGTGCGCCTAGAACGCGCGGTTCATCCCCGCGACCTCTGCTCGGATCAGCGCGCAGCCCGGCCGGTCAGCGTCCGGCGTGGGGAGGCGCCCATGCCGGCGCCGGGCCGATCCCCGCGTTGATCCGTGAACTGATCTGCCGGAGCTGGGTGACCTGCGCCCGGGTGAGCCGATCGAAGACCAGCTCCTGAACGAGCGCGTGGTGCGCCGGGGTGGAGCGGGCGACGAGTTCGTGGCCGGCGTCGGTGAGGATCGCCAGCGTGAAACGGCCGTCCGTCGGGTCGGTCTGCCGGCGCGCCCAGCCGTTCTTCTCGAACCGTGAGATCGCACGCGACAGGCGCGACAGGGTGCTGCTGGCGTATCCGGCGAGGGTGCTCATCCTCACGGTGCGCCCGGGCGCGGTGTCGAGTGCGAAGAGCAACCCGTGCTCGTAGTGAGTGAGGCCGCTGTCCCGCTGCAATTGCGCGTCGAGCGCGGCCGGCAGCCGCTCGAGGAGCGTGGCGATCGCCGCCCAGGCTTCGAGCTGATCGGGATCGAGACCGGACGGGGGGATGGCTGCGGTCATGACGGGAGTCTAGCGGACTTGCTCAAGCAAGTCCGGATCGGTAATGTCACTTGCCTAGGCAAGTCAGGAACCGGCAAGAAGCGCCACGGAAAGGAACGAGCATGGACCTCCAGCTCACAGGAAGAACCGCATTCGTCAGCGGATCGACACGGGGCATCGGATTCGCCGTGGCCGGTCGGCTGGCGGCGGAGGGAGCGCGCGTCATCCTGAGCGGAAGGCATCCGGAGACCCTCGAGGCGGCCGTTGCCCGACTGCGGAGCGCGCATCCCGGGGCGGACCACGCGGGCGTCGTCGTCGACTTCGCCGACCCGGCCGGTCTGGACGCGCTCCTGTCGTCGGGCGGACTCGCGGAGGTGGACATCCTCGTCAACAATGTCGGGATGTTCGGGCTCGCCGAGTTCGAGTCCATCGACGACGCCGAGTGGGCGCGGTACCTCGAGGTGAATCTGATGAGCGGCGTACGCCTGTCGCGCCATGCCCTCCCCGGCATGCTCGAGCGCGGATGGGGTCGCGTGCTGTTCATCGCCAGCGAGTCCGGCGTCGACGTCCCGGCCGACATGATCCACTACGGCGTCACGAAGGCCGCGATGATCGCGCTCGGCAACGGCCTCGCCAAGCGGACGCGGGGCACCGCCGTCACCGTCAACACGGTGCTCGGCGGTCCGACCTATTCGGACGGCGTCGCCGACACCGTCGAGGCGATCGCCGCGGCGCAATCGGCCCCCGTCGACTCGGTGAAGGCGGCGATCATCGGCCAGAACCGCACCACCCTGCTGGAGCGCTTCATCGAACCCGACGAGATCGCCTCGCTGGTCGTCTACCTGGCGAGTCCCCTCGCGTCGGCGACGAACGGCGCCGCGGTGCGGGCGGACGGCGGAGTGCTCACCGGAATGCTCTGACCGGGCGCTTTCGTCCCGGTCAGAGCCCGGCCCCCCTGCCACGAGCCGGTCGGCTCAGCGGCGCCCTGCGAGCTTCGCGACCGTTCGCACCGCGACCACCCCGGCGAGCACCCACGGACCCACCACGATGATCGGGTCGAGCCAGGTGTGCCTCAGATCGGCGCGTTGCACTCCGAAACGGGACGAGAGCGGATGGTGGCCCCTTTCGCCGAGCACGCCCGACTCCGTGATCGGGTCGTCCGGGCGGCGTGAGGCGAACGACTTCAGGTGCTCGGTGATCGCATCCACCCGGTCGCCGACGACCAGTACCAGCCAGTGCGCGGTCTGGCCCTCGCTGTAGCGGTCGTAGGCGAACCGGCGGATGGCGCCGGACAGCCCGTGCAGCGGCTGCGCCGTGCCGAACACCGGGGTGAGCCGCTCGTGCTCCACCGAGCGCTCACGGTTGCCTTTCGGCTCCTGCTGGACGGGCATCGTCCAGTGCGCGCCCGTGGTCTCCGGCGGGTCGAGGCGCTCACGCGGGTGCGAGGGGCGGTCGGCGGGGTCGCTGTCGACGCCCCAGCCGGGGATCCTCTGTCGCAGCGCCTCCGGGTCGTACTTCTTGGTGTGGTCACTCGCCACGTACGGCATATCGGTCTCCTTACCTCGGCGGTGGTCCTACGCGGCTCCCGGCACCACGAGCGGCTTGATGATGCCGTCGAGCTTCGACGAGAACAGGTGGTACCCGTCCTGGATGTGCTCGAGCGGGATGCGGTGGGTCACGATGTCGCTCGGCGTCAGGTAGCCGTTGCGCACGTGCTCGAACAGGCGCGGCCACTGCCGCTTCACCGGGCACTGGTTGGTGTTGATGCGCAGCCCCTTGTTCATCGCGTCGCCGAACTTGACGGCGCTGAACAGTGGTCCGTAAGCGCCCATCACCGAGATGGTGCCGCCCTTGCGCACCGAGTCGATCGCCCAGTTCAGCGCCACCGGAGACCCGCCCTGCAGCTTCAGCTTGGACGACGTGACGTGCTGCAGCACCGCCCCGTCGGCCTCGGCCCCGACCGCGTCGATGACGACGTCCGCGCCGAGGCCGTCGGTCGTGTGCTTGAGCATCCGGACGATGTCGCCCTCCTCGACGAAGTTGTACGTCTCGGCCCGCGCGAAGGCGCGCGCCTTCTCCAACCGGTACTCGAGGTGGTCCACCACGATGACGCGCCCGGCGCCCATCAGCCAGGAGGACTTGGCGGCGAACAGGCCGACCGGGCCGGCCCCGAACACGACCACGGTGTCGCCCTCCTCGATCTCGCCCAGCTGGGCGCCGAAGTAGCCGGTGGGCAGCGCGTCGGTGAGGAGCACCGCGTCCTCATCCGACATCCAGTCGGGGATGATGGCCGGCCCGACGTCGGCGAGCGGCACCCGGACGTACTCGGCCTGGCCGCCGTCGTAGCCGCCCGTCGTGTGCGAGTACCCGTAGATGCCGCCGATCGCCGTCGCGTTCGGATTCACGTTGTGGCAGTTCGAGTACAGCCCGCGCACGCAGAAGTAGCAGCTGCCGCAGAAGATGTTGAACGGCACCATCACGCGGTCGCCCACCTTCAGGTTCTGCACGTCCGGTCCGACTTCGTCGACGACGCCGATGAACTCGTGGCCGAAGGTGTGCCCGACCCGGGTGTCCGGCATCATGCCGTGGTAGAGGTGCAGGTCGGAGCCGCAGATCGCGGCCAGGGTCACCCGCACGATCGCGTCGCCGGGGTGCTCGATCTTCGGCCGGTCCTTCTCCTCGACCCGGATCTTGTACGGGCCGCGGTACGTCATCGCCAACATGTGCTCTCCTCTCGTCGCGCCCAGTCGATCCCGGGGAGAACAGCGAGTCGAGGAGTTGACAGGCCGGCGATGCCGTGGCCTTACACCGATTTCCTAGGCAAGTGAACGAGTTGCCGCCGCGGGGTTCCCGCCGTAGAACGGAGCCATGACGAAGGACGAACGCGCCTCCCTGCCCCCGGGCCCGGACTTCAAGTACGGCGGCTACACCGTCCGGCTGGAGCCCGAGCACGGCCGGACCGGACGCTGGCGCGTGGTCGACGACGACAACTACTACGGGCTGATCGCCGCCTCGGACCCGATCAACGGCGACCCGGAGGTGCACTTCGCCGCGCACTTCCCCGGCGAGGAAGAGATCCCGCCGATGAAGATCGTGCCGTTCTGGACGTCCGCGGCCGAGTTCCTGCTGGACGCCGGCGAGGGCGAGCCGCTCTGGGGGCTCCCGGACGACCGCACCGCACCGCATCCCATCGTGGCCGACGAGCTGGTGCCTCCGGCAGAGCAGGCACCGACCCAAGACCAGAGCGCTACCGAGACCGGCGCCGCCGACCAGGCGCCGGCGGAGCGGACGGACGTCGCCTGACGCCGGTCCGCCCCGCGAATCACGAAGGCCCGGAGCCGCACGGCTCCGGGCCTTCGCATGAGCGGCGGACTAGGCGGTCGCGCCGATCGCGAAGCTGACGGCTCCCTGGTCGTCGACCTGCGCGTCGAGCACCTTGTCATCGAGCACCTCGGCGGCCTGCGTCTCGAGGAAGATGCGGGCGCCGCCCGATTCGACCACCTGGTCCGAAGCCTCCGGCTCCGGGGTGACGGCCGCCGCGAAGGCGGTGCTGTCGGGGTTGCTGCTGCTGATCCGCAGCCCGGCCGTCTCCTCCGGGGACTGGTCGGTGAGGGTCTTGACGATCGTGCTGGCGTTCTCCGTGAGGGTGAGCATGAGCTCTCCTTCCGTTCGATGGTCCAGGAGTGCACTACGTTCCCGCATCCCGCGCAGGGAGGCAACCGGCATGGAGGCCATTGCCAGGGAACATTCATCGCTTCCTATTCGAACGCCTTCAGGAGTTCGCGGTCGAACGCCTCGAGGTCGTCGGGCTTGCGCGACGAGACCAGCGTGAACGGCCCGTCGTCGACCACGACCTCCTGGTCCACCCAGGTCGCGCCCGCGTTGCGGTAGTCGGTCTGGAGGCTCGGCCAGCTGGTCAGTGTGCGGCCATCGACCACTCCGGCCTCGATGAGCACCCAGCCGCCGTGGCAGATCACCGCGATCGGCTTGCCCGCGTCGGCGAACGCCTTGACCAGCGAGACCGCCTCCGGGAAGGTGCGGACCTGGTCGCCGTTCGCGACGCCGCCCGGGAGCACCAGGGCGTCGAAGTCGTCGGCGCTCGCGCGGTCGAGGGTGACATCCACCGGGAACGTGTCGGCCGGCGTCAGGTGGTTGAAGGCCTGCACCGTGCCCTGCTCCTTCGAGATCAGCTTCGGCGTGCCGCCGGCGTCGCCGACCGCCGTCCAGGGCTCCACCAGCTCCGCCTGCTCGATGCCCTCCGGGCCCACCAGGAACGCGATGGTCTTGTCGTTCAGTGCCATGGATGGTTCTCCTTTCGTCCCCTCACCTGTACGCGCGGCGCACGGCAGAATGAACCCATGCCGACCATCCCGCAGCTGACTCTCAACGACGGCAACGCGATCCCTCAGCTGGGCTTCGGCGTGTACAAGATCCCGGAGACCGAGACGGCGGATGCGGTGGTCGCGGCGCTGGATGCGGGCTACCGCCACATCGACACCGCGGCCTTCTACGAGAACGAGCGGGGCGTGGGCGAGGGCGTCCGTCGCAGTGGTCTCGACCGGTCGGAGGTCTTCGTCACGAGCAAGGTGTGGTGGACGGAGAACGGCTACGATTCGACGTTGCGCTCGTTCGACCGGAGCCTCGGGCTCCTGGGCTTCGACACGATCGACCTGTTCCTCATCCACTGGCCGGCGCCGAAGAGCGACCGGTACGTCGAGACCTGGCGCGCGCTCGAGCGTGTGCGCGACGAGGGGCGCGCACGGTCCATCGGCGTGGCCAACTTCCACACGCACCACCTCGACCGGCTGGCCCGGGAGACGGCCACCATCCCGGCGGTGAACCAGGTCGAGTTGCACCCGTGGCTCACGCAGGCGGAGGTGCGGGCCTACGACGCCGCCCACGGCATCGTGACCGAGGCGTGGTCACCGCTCGCGCGCGGCCGGATCCTGGGCGACCCGACGCTCGACCGGCTCGCCGGCAAGCACGGCGTGACACCCGCGCAGGTCGTCATCCGCTGGCAGCTCCAGCTCGGCAACGTCGTCATCCCCAAGTCGACCTCGCCGGAGCGCATCCGCTCGAACCTCGACGTGTTCGGCTTCGTGCTCGACGCCGACGACCTGGCGGCGATCGCCGCTCTGGAGACGGGCGAGCGCACCGGGAAGGACCCCGACGACCTCGGCTGAGCAGTTCGTGCGAACGGAGCCCGCGTACCGCTATGCTCACTCCAGCGACGGGTCGGGGCGTGCACGGTGCACGCCGGGCAGCCGGGGGGACACGTCGCTGGGGGAGTCTCTCGATGAAGGTCCGTCTCGCTGCCGCCGCCGCCGTGCTCGCCGTCCTCGCCGCAGCGCTGCTGCCCGCGGCGCCCGCCGCCGCCTGGCAGGTGTTTCCGCTCGCGCCGGCCGGGTCCATCGACACGGTGACGGTGTCGTACGTCGGCACCGAGACCAGACCGACGCTGCATCTCACCGGGTGGGCCGCGGACCTCAACGACGGCGCGGCGAACGGCCTCACGACGGCCGGCATCGAGTTCACAGCGGCTGCTCCCGGTGGCGCCCGGGTGAGCATCGGGTACGCCGAGAACCGCGATTTCGCGTATCCGCGGCCGGACGTCCCGCGCGTCTACCCGAGCACCGGGCCGAATCAGGGCTTCGACTTCCACTCCGGCTACCTTCCCGGCACGGGCCTCGTCAACGTGTGCGCCCGCCTCTACAACATCAACGCGTCGCCCTACACCGCCGTCTTCACCTGCTTCAACGTCGCGGTGCCCGCCACCCGTCCGCCGCTGGCGACGATCACCGGCCCCGTGACCAGTGGTTTCGCCACCGCCGGGTCGGCGCTGACCGTGTCGCTCGCCGCTCCGACCGGCGGCGCCGACACGTACCGCTGGACCAGCTGGAACGGGCTCGGCGGAGGCAACCCCGGAGGCTACCCGGTGCCGATCCCCGGCGCGACCTCGGCGACGTACACGTCGACGCTGGGCGACGTCGGCCGCGACCTCCGTGCTGTCGTGACCACGCGGCTCCCGAGCGTGACGATCGAGCAGCAGACGGACCAGATCGGCATCGACTTCCCGTTCGCCGGCGGATGGACGCGGGTCGCCTCCTCGGACCGGTTCGCCACCTCGGTGGCGGTGTCCCAGAGTGCGTTCCCCGATTCCGCAGCCGGCGTCCCCGTCGCCTACGTCGCCTCCGGCGTTGCCTTCCCGGATGCGCTGTCCGCCGGCGCGGCGGCGGCCAAGAAGCACGGCACGCTCCTCCTCACGCGCCCGGGCGCGCTCGACCCGGGCGTGGCGGCCGAGCTGGTGCGCCTGCACCCGCAGCAGGTGATCGTGGTGGGCGGCGTCCAAGCGATCACGGACGACGTCGTGGCGGCCATCCGTGCGCTGCCGTTCTCACCGGATGTCCGCCGGATCGGCGGCGCCGACCGCTTCGAGGTGTCCCGCGCGATCATCGACGACGCTTTCGGCACGAGCGCGCCGGACGTCTACGTGGTGACGGGCAACGCCTTCCCCGACGCGCTGGCGGCCGCCGCCGCCGCGGCTCAGACCGGTCGCCCGGTGCTGCTCGTGAACGGCTGGCTGGGTGCCGCCGATGCCGCGACGACGGATGCGCTCCATCGGTGGGGGACGACGCATGCCACCGTGGTCGGCGGTTCCGACGTCGTCACCGACGGCATCGCCTCCAGCCTGGGCGTCCCGGCTGACCGCGTCGCCGGCTCGGACCGCTTCGCGACGGCCGCCGAGCTCGCGCGCACCCTCCCGCACAGCGGGGTCACCTACCTGGCGAGCGGTCTCAACTTCCCCGACGCTCTGACGGCGGCGGTGCTCGCGGCCGCGCATCCGGGACCCCTGCTGCTCGCCACCGGGTGGTGCGCCCCGGTCAGCGCCCTGTCCGCCATGCGGGACACGGGCGTCACGCGCCTGGTCGCCGTCGGCGGCGACGCGGTGCTGGACACCAGCTCCTGGTACAACGCCTGCTGACCGCCGGGCGCTCTCGGCTGCCGACTGCGGCGTTCCGTAACGACTGCGCCGCGTCGACCCGGCGCGGACGTGCCGAACCGGCGCAGTCACACCCGCGTGACCGGCGGCGCGGTCACTCACCCGACGGGCGCGCCCCCACGACGTCGAGCAGCCACGCGAGCGCGAACGCCCGCTCCCGCCAGGCGGCGTAGCGCCCGGAGACCCCGCCGTGACCGGCGGCCATCTCGACCTTCAGCAGCGGGTCCGCATCCACCTCGCGCAGCTTCGCCACCCACTTGGCCGGTTCGACGTACAGCACGCGGGTGTCGTTGAGGCTGGTGATGGCGAGGATGCGCGGATAGTGCGTGTCGTGCACGTTCTCCAGCGGCGCGTACGACTTCATGTAGTCGTACACCTCCGGGTCGTGCAGCGGGTCGCCCCACTCGTCCCACTCGATGACCGTGAGCGGCAGCGACGGGTCCAGGATGCTGGTCAGCGGATCCACGAAGGGCACCTCGGCGAGGATGCCCGCGAAGTCCCGCGGCGCCAGGTTCGCGACGGCGCCCATCAGCAGGCCACCTGCGCTGCCGCCCTGCGCGGCTAGACGCGACGGCTCCGTCCACCCGCGGTCCACGAGGTGGCGGGCTGCGGCGACGAAGTCGGTGAAGGTGTTCTTCTTGTGCAGCTTCTTGCCGTTCTCGTACCAGAGCCGGCCGAGCTCTCCGCCTCCGCGCACGTGGGCGATGGCGAAGACGACCCCGCGGTCGAGGAGGCTGAGGCGCGGGATGCTGAACGACGGATCCATGCTGGCCTCGTACGAGCCGTAGCCGTACAGCACCAGGGGTGCGGCCTCGCCCGGGGTGACGAGGTCGCGGCGATAGACGAGGGAGATGGGCACGCGGGCACCGTCGGCAGCGACCGCCCACTCCCGCCGCTGCTCGAACAGGGACGGGTCGAAAGCGCCGAGCACCGGCTGCTGCTTGCGCAGGGCGAGCTCGCCGGTCCGCACGTCGTAGTCGTAGACCGTCGACGGCGTGACGAAGCTGCCGTAGCCGAGGCGCAGGAACGGCTGCGTCCACTCGGGGTTGCCGCTCACTCCGACGGTGAAGAGCTCCTCGTCGAAGTGCAGCTCGTGGGGGGTGTCGTCGCCGGGATGCTCCCCGCTCGGGTCCGGCACGCGCGCGACGGCCACCCGGGTCATCCCCTCGCGGCGGTACTCGACGCTGACGAAGTCGCGGAACGCATCCACACCCTCCAGCCGCACGGCGGGGTCGTGGGGGAGCAGGACACGCCGCGGCCCCTGCGGGTCGTCGGCCGAGACGCTCACCAGTTCGAAGTTGACGGCCTCGTGGTTGTGCACGATCAGCAGGCGGTCGTGACCGCCGACCACCGCGTGCTCCACGTCGTACTCGACACCCTCGGCGCGCGGCCACACCACCGCGAACTCGCCGGTCGGGTCGTCGGAGCGGAGCAGCCAGGCCTCGCTGGTGATGTTCGAGCCGGCCTCGATCACCAGGAACCGCCGGCTGCGCGTCAGGCCGACGCCGATCCAGTACCGCTCGTCCGGCTCGTGGAGGACCTGCGCGTCGTCCACCTCGGGGCCGTCGCCGACGCGGTGCCGCCAGACGGTGTCCGGCCGCCAGGAGTCGTCGACCGTCGTGTAGAAGATGTACGCGCCGGTCTGATCGAAGAGGGCGCCGCCCGCGGTGCCGGTGATCTCGTCGGGGAAGGTCGCGCCGTCGTCGACCAAGGACCGGACGCGGAGGGTGTACCGCTCGTCGCCCTCGGTGTCGACGGCCCACAGCAGCCGCGTGCCGTCCGCGCTGATGTCGAAGCTGCCGAGTGCGTAGAAGTTGTGGCCCTCCGCCTCGGCGTTGTCGTCGAGCAGGATCTGCTCGCCGGGCAGGCCGTTGCGCTGGGCGTCGTCGTCGAGGGTCGGCGGCGCCCAGTCGTCGGGGGAGGCGATCGGCGCGCGGCAGTGGATGCCGTACTGCTTCCCCTCGACCGTGCGGGTGTAGTACCACCAGTCGCCTTCGCGCACCGGGACGCTGAGGTCGGTCTCGCGGGTGCGCGCCTTGATCTCGTCGAAGATCTGCTCCCGCAGCAGCGCCAGGTGCTCGGTGCGGGCGTTGGTGTACGCGTTCTCCTCGTGGAGGTGGGCGATCACGGCCGGGTCCTCTTTCGCCCGGAGCCACTCGTAGTCGTCGACGTAGACGTCGCCGTGGTGGGTGCGTTCGACGGGCTTCTTCGGCGTGACCGGCGGGGTGAGCATGAGCCCAGGCTATCGGCCCGTGCCCACCCCGGCCGTGCCCACCCCGGCCCGGGTCACGGGCGCAGCAGGACCTTGCCCACGCGGCCGGGCCGGCCGCTCGCCTCGACGGCGGCATGGATGTCCGCGAGGGCGTGGATGCCGGCGACCGGGAGGGTCAGCGTGCCGTCCTCGATGCGGGCGAACAGCTCCTGGAAGAGGCGGTTACGCTGGTCGGCGGGCATCTCGCGGCTGACCACGCTGCCCCAGAAGCCCTTCACGGTGGCCTGCTTGAAGATGATGTCCCCCGAGGCGAGCTCCAGGATCGGGGAGGCCATCGCGCCGAACACGACGAGCGTGCCGTTCACGGCGAGCGTCGACAGCACGTGGCCGGCCGCGGAGCCGCCGACAGAGTCGACGCCGACGCGGAGCGGTGCGCCGTCGGTCAGGGCGGCGAGCTGCTCCCGCCAGTCGGCGTCATCGGTGGCGATCACGCGCTCGATGCCCTGTGCCCGCAGCTCTTCGACGCCGGCGTCCCGGCGGACCAGCCCGACCACGTTGATCCCGCGCGCCGCGCCGAGCTGGGCGACCATGCGGCCGACGGCTCCGTTCGCGGCGTTCTGGATCAGCCAGTCGCCCTCCGCCACGTCGAGCGACTCGAGCAGGCTGATCGCGCTGAACGGCATGGACACGAGCTGCGCGGCGGCCTCGTCCGGGAGCGCATCAGGGACGGGGATGAGGCCCGCGGCACGCGTGACGAAGAACTCCGCCCACACGCCGAAGGTGCCGCCGGTGACGACGCGCTGGCCGACCGCGAGCTGGTCGACACCCTCGCCCAGCGCATCCACTACGCCGAGCGCCTCGGTGCCGGCCTGGGCCGGAAGCTCCGGCTTGAAGCCGTACGTGCCGCGGACCGTCCACAGGTCGTGGTTGTGGATAGGCGAGAGCAGCATCCGCACGCGGACCTCGCCCGGGCCGGGCTCGGGGAGCGGGCGCTCCTCGACGGCGAGGACCTCCGCCGGGTCGCCGAACTCGTGGTGGGTCAGTGCCTTCATCGCTCAGTCCTCCGAGACCGTGATCGTGACGTCGATGTTGCCACGGGTCGCATTCGAGTAGGGGCACACGGTGTGGGCGGCGTCGGCGAGGGCCTGGGCCTGCTCCGCCTCGATGCCCGGGAGGACGACCTCCAGCAGCACGGACAGCTGATAGCCGCCCTCACCGTTCGGACCGATCTCGACGCGGCCGCCGACCGAGGAGCCGTCGAGCTTCACCTTCCGGCTGCGCGCGACCGCCTGCAGCGCGGAGTGGAAGCATGCGGCGAATCCGGCGGCGAAGAGCTGCTCGGGGTTGGTCCCCGCCCCCGAGCCGCCCATCTCCTTGGGCACGGCGAGGTCGAGGGCGAAGGAGCCGTCGCTGGTGGCGACCCGGCCGTCGCGGCCGGCGCCGGTGGAGAGGGCTTCTGCGGTGTAGAGGGCGTTCATGTGTGCCTTTCGGGGTGGTTCGGTTCAGTTCGCCGCGGGGGCCGGATGCTGCGCCGCGGCGTGCATGGTCTCCGTGAGCCGGTGAAGGGTGTCGACCAGTGCTTCGGCGGCCTGCGCGTCCGGCAGGCCGGTCCCGGCGGCGATCCGGGCGGGGATGTGGGCGAGCTGCGGGCGCAGCTCCTGTCCGCGCTCGCCGATCGTCACCGTGACGACCCGCTCGTCGTCGCCGCGGCGTTCGCGGCGCACGAGGCCCGACTGCTCCATGCGGCGGAGCAGTGGGGACAGGGTCCCGGAGTCGAGCTGGAGGTGATCGCCGAGCGACCCGACCGTCTGGTCGCCCTCCACCCAGAGGGTGATGAGCACCAGGTACTGCGGGTAGGTCAGCCCCCACGGCTCGAGGAGGGTTCGGTACGCCTGCGTTGTGGCACGCGTGGCGGCGTAGAGCGAGAAGCACACCATTTCATCGGTCACCGGCATGGCGTTATCGTTTCACACAACTAAATTGTGCACAACTTAAATGGCCAGACCTTCAGTCGCCTCCCAGCGCGCGGGCCACACCGGACAACCCGGCGTGGAGGCGCGCCGGGTCGACCGGTTCCGCGAGGGCCCCGCGGGCGCGGGAGACGGCGGCCCGGACTCGGCGGCTCGCATCAGCATCGTGATCCGCGTCCGGGCCCGCGCGTCGCGCGAAGTAGCGGTCCAGCGCCGAGGGGAGCGGGTCCACCGCCTCGATGCAATCGATCGGCAGCACCGGCCGTTCGCTCCTCCGCGGACGGGCAGCGTGCACCAGTCGGGTGGCGCGATGGGCCGGTGCGAGCTGCCGGACGCGGTCGACCGCGGTATCGATCTGCTCGTGCGCGGCCGTGCGCGCCGACGCATCACCGGGATCGACCACGACCACGTCGGCGAGGGTGGCGAGCAGCTCCGAGAGGCGCCGGCGGAGCACGTCGATGCTGCGCACGGGCAGCACGAACCAGCTCGCCGCGATGCCGAGCGCTGCGCCCACCACGATCGCCAGCATTCGCTCGGCGAGCACGCCTGACTCCGCGGTGAGGGTGGCCGTGCCCGTCAGCTGCTGAAGAAGCGAGAGCACGAGAGTGATGGTCAGCGCCCAGAAGGCGTAGCTGTAACCCCGCAGCCAGGTTCCGACGAACAGCGCCACGAAGATCACGACGACACCCGCGAATCCCGACGCCTCCGGGGCCGCATGGGCGGCGGCGACGGTGGTGAGGGCGACGGCCGCGATCGTGCCGCCGAGCGCGCCCAGGATGCGCAGAGCACTCTTGTGGAGCACGTCGCCGCGGCCGCGGTTGCCCGAACAGACGAGGAACGCCGTCAGCACCACCCACATCGCGTGGTCCGGGAACGCGACCCAGCCGACGACGAAGGCCGCGCTGAGGGCGACCGCCATCTGCAGGGCCATGCGCGTGCTGGCGGGCAGGCGGCGGCGCGGTGCGTCCGGGGCGCGGCGGGACCGGGGCGGTCGGGACGGGGGCGGTTGGGAAGGGGGTGGTTGAGAAGGGGGTGGTTGGGAAGCGTCGAGCGGCGGTGGGGTCGTCCGCGAGGCCGGTCGGGACGGCGCCGGTGGGGAGGAGCCGGGTCGGGACGATGACGGTCGGGACGGCGACGGTCGGGACGGCGCCGGTCGGGACGCCGATGCGGCGGCCGACGTGTCCCGTGCGGAGCGCCGTCGCCCGGGCAGGAGCAGCAGCACCTCCCGCGCGAGGCCCACCCACAGCGTCGCCACGACTCCGGCGAGGAGCACGAGAACGGTGGTGCGCCATGGCTCTGCGCCGGGCGCCGGGTGCACGGGAGCGACCAGCATGGCGGTGAGCGGCAGAGCGATCAGCCCGCCGAGCCGCGCGGCCCGCTCCCCGAAGCGGCGCAGCCAGATCGGGACGCTCATCCCCGCCACGAACAGGGCGGCGCCCACTGGCGGCATCGCGACGAGCAGCCAACCGACCGCGCCCGCGACGAGCCCGACCACCGGCAGCAGCGCGGCCGACCGGGCGAACTCCGTCCGCGAGGCGAAGGTGCGCCGCCCCAGGCTCAGCGCGACCACCGTCGCGAGCACCGCCGCGCTCGTCACCTGTGCGGCGCGGCCGGAGCCCGTGCCGCCGGTCACGGCGATCCCGACCCACCACACGGTCGCGCAGGCGGCCGCCGCCGCGCCGGTGACGACGAGCGCCGCCGCCGCATCGGCGGCATGCGCCGCCACTCCCCGTCCGCTCACCGGCACATCCTCTCACCGCGGACTGCTGATGGTCGCCCACGTGGTCCGCTTCTTCCCGGGCTACGCGGCCCTCGCGGAGCGCGTGGCGGCCGGCTCGGTGGGACGCCCGCGCGTCGTCCGGGCCTCCCGCATCTCCGACCGGCCCGTCGGCTACGAGTGGCTCGAGGACGAGACCCGGTCGGGCGGGATGCTCGTCGACTTCGCCATCCACGATATCGACCAGGCGGGGCTGCACCTCGGGCGGGCGGTCGCCGTGACGAGCCTGCCGCTGCCGGGCGCTGGTTTCGGCGCGCCCGTCGTGACCACGATCGAGTATGCCGGCGGGGGAGCCGCTCAGCTGGTCAGCGTCTCGGATCTTCCTCCCGGTGCGCCGTTCCGCACCGGTTTCGAGGTGATCGGCGACGCGGGAGCGGATGTGGCGGAGCCGGACGCCGGGGACGCGTTCGCCGAGCAGGCGCGCTACTTCGTGCACTGCGTCGACACCGGTGACCCGCCGACGCGCGCCCCGGTGCCGGCCGCGGTGGAGGCACTGCGCGTCGCCCTCGCCGCGCGCGAATCCGCGCGCACCGGCCGCCGCGTCGCACTGCAGGACTGATCCGTCCCGCCCGGTAGGGTGGCTCCGTGAACGACAAGTGGTGGCAGTCGGCCGTCGTCTACCAGGTCTACCCGCGCAGCTTCGCGGACAGCGACGGCGACGGCATCGGAGACCTGCGCGGCATCATCCAGCACCTCGACTACCTGAAGACCCTCGGCGTGGACGTGGTCTGGCTGTCGCCCATCTACGCGTCCCCCCACGACGACAACGGGTACGACATCAGCGACTACCGCGCGATCGACCCGCTGTTCGGCACCTTCGCCGACTTCGACGAGCTGCTCGACGGTCTGCACGCCCGCGGGATGAAACTCGTGATGGACCTCGTCGTCAACCACACCTCCGACGAGCACCCGTGGTTCATCGAGTCGGCGTCGTCCACCGACAACCCCAAGCGAGACTGGTACTGGTGGCGACCGCCCCGCGACGGCAAGCAGCCGGGGGAGCACGGCGCAGAGCCGAACAACTGGGGCTCCTTCTTCTCCGGCCCGGCGTGGCAGCTCGACCCGCAGACCGGCGAGTACTACCTGCACCTGTTCTCGCGCAAGCAGCCCGACCTCAACTGGGAGAACCCGGAGGTGCGGGAGGCCGTCTACGACATGATGAACTGGTGGCTCGACCGCGGGGTCGACGGCTTCCGGATGGACGTCATCAACTTCATCTCCAAAGTCACCGCGCTGCCCGACGGCGACGTCCCGGCCGGCGCTCTCTACGGCGACGCCTACCCGTACTTCGGCCAGGGGCCGCGCATCCACGAGTTCCTGCACGAGATGCACCAGCGCGTGTTCACCGGTCGCGGCGACCGCTACCTCACGGTCGGCGAGATGCCCGGCGTCGACATCGAACAGGCGCGCCGGTTCACCGACCCGCAGAACGCAGAGCTCGACATGGTGTTCCAGTTCGAGCACGTCGACCTCGACCACGGCCCGGGCGGCAAGTGGGACTATCGTCCCGCGTCGGTGCTCGACCTCAAACGCAACCTGTCGAAGTGGCAGGAGGGGCTCGCCGACGTCGGCTGGAACAGCCTCTACTGGAACAACCACGACCAGCCGCGTGTCGTCAGCCGCTTCGGCGACGACGGCGCGCACCGGGTCGCCTCCGCCAAGGCGCTGGGCGCCGTGCTGCACCTGATGCGTGGGACGCCCTACATCTACCAGGGCGAGGAGCTCGGGATGACGAACGTGCCGTTCGTCTCGATCGACGACTTCCGCGACATCGAGACGCTCAACCACTACGCCGAGGCCGTCGACATCCAGGGCGAGCCCGCCGGGGCGGTGCTGGTCGCCCTGCGCCGGACCAGCCGCGACAACGCGCGCACGCCGATGCAGTGGACCGGCGGTGCGAACGCCGGCTTCACCACCGGAACGCCCTGGATCACGGTCAACCCGAACGCCGTGGAGATCAACGCGGAGGCGGAGGTCGGCGACCCCGGCTCGGTGTTCGCGCACTACCGTGCCCTCATCGCGCTGCGCCATCGGTCGCGGGTCGTGGCGACCGGCGACTACGAGCTGGTGCTCCCCGAGCATCCGCAGATCTTCGCGTACACGCGATCGCTCGGCGACGAGTCGCTGCTGGTGCTCGCGAACCTCACGGGCGACGATGCGCACTTCGATCCCCAGGAGCTTCCGGGATGGGCGGACGCGGACGTCGTGCTCGCCAACCTCGGGACCGGCCCGGCCGCGTCCGGGCGCCTGCGCCCGTGGGAGGCGGTCGTGCTCGCCCGTCGCTGAACCCGCTTCGGTTCGGTGACCGCTCAGCCGTGCCTTGCGCACGGGCGTCCCGTGGTGTGGGATGGGCGGCACCACCGGACGGGGAGGCGCGCATGGGCGAGTACGTGGCGAGGGTGGAGATCGACGTGGAGGCGCCGCGACGCACGGTGTGGCGGGTGCTGACCTCGAACGGAGCACGGCCGGAGATCATGTTCGGCGCGGAGGTGGTTTCCGACTGGCGGCTGGGGTCGCCGATCGTGTGGCGCGGCGAGTGGCAGGGCACGACGTTCGAGGACCACGGCCGGGTGATCGAGCTCGAGGACCTGCAGGAGCCGTGGCGCATCGTACTGACGCACTTCAGCCCGCTCAGCGGCCTGCCGGACGTACCGGAGAACTACCACACGCTCCGCTTCGAGCTGGATGAGATCCCCGGCGGCACACGGATCACGCTGGACCAGGACAACAACCCGACCCGTGAGGCCGCCGAGCACTCGCGCGAGAACTGGGTGAAGATGCTCGAGGGCGTGAAGGCCGTCGCGGAGCGGCCGTCGGTGTGAGTCCGCCGCCGGCCCGGCTCAGTCGCCGAAGGCTTCGCGCAGGAACGCCGTGAGGAAGAGGTCGAACGCCTGGACGGTGCCCGTACGGTCGCCGGTGATGAGGAAGCCGAAGTGCAGGCCGGCCGCCGAGTCGACGAGCCAGTGCGCGAGCACGCCGGCGCGGCGGCTCTCGATGCCCTGCTTCTTGAGCCACGTCTTGACGGTGTCACGCCAGTGGACGAACGACGTGGTGACGCGCTTGCCGATATCCGGGTCGATCGGTTCGAGCGCACCGGCCTCGAACTGCAGACGCAGCGCGGTGCGGTTGTTCTCGCGCAGGGAGTGGCGGAACGCGTCCTTGTACCAGTCGCGGAACTGGTCGCGGTCGAACGCGGTCACATCGACGCCCCTGAGCGACTCGGACTGCTGGCGCACGCCCTCCTCGAGGATCGCGTCGATCATCTCCTGCCGCGATCCGAAGTGGTAGACGAACGAGTAGGTGCTGACGCCGAGGGCGGTCGCCAGGCTGCGGAAAGTCATCCGCGAGAGCGGTTCGGTCGCGACATGGTCCATGATGCGGCCGAGGAGCTCCGGCTTGCGGTTCGGATCTGGTGTGCGTCCCACGCGATAACACTAGTCCGAATATCACACCCCATGGATAGTCATCTCGGCCGCAATGACCTCTAGCGCACGTGCCCTCGACTGCACCGCAGGGCAGGCTGATGGGGCGCGGATTCAGGGCTTCTTGCCCGGAGGCGGGTTTCCGCCGTTGCCGCCGCCCGGTCCGGCTCCGCCGCCCGGTGCAGGAGCCGGAGCCCCGGGTGCGCTCGGCGCCGTCGGAGCCGGCTTGGGCACCGCGGGCGCCGTGGTGTACTTGCCGATGGGGGACGGGAACGCGGCTCCGCCGTACGCGGCGTTGAGTGCCGTGATGACGCGCTTGGCGATCGAGAACTTGACGTTGCCGCCGCCGACCCCCTGGAAGCTCTGGCTGCGGAGCGCGACACCGCCCTGCACGTTGCCCACCCAGGTCGCCTGCGCGACCTTGGTGGAGGACGTGACCAGCCAGTTCTCGACCGAGTTGTCGGTCGTACCCGTCTTGCCGAAGATCGGGATGCCGTCGCCCGGGTTGGCCGACGCCGCCGTGCCGCCGCCGCGCAGCACGCCCTGGAGGGCGTAGATCGCGGCCGCCGCCACCTGCGGGTCGATCGGGTGGGTCGAGCACTGCGACTTGGGGACCGCGTGCTCGGTGCCGTCGGCGTTCACGATCTTGTCGATGGCGACCGGGCTGCAGGCGACGCCGTTGTTGGCGAGACCCGCGTACGCCGTCGCCATCGTGAGCGGGGCGATGTAGTTGGTGCCGAGCACCGACGACGGGTTGGCCATGAACCTGTTGGCCTGCTCGTCCGCGCCGTGTACCAGGAGGTCTTGTGCGCGCTCCTTGATGCCGCAGAGGTCGAGCTGCGTCGCCATCTTCGCGAAGACGGTGTTGATGGACTGCGCCGTCGCGTTCATCACCGTGGTGGCGGTGACGCTCTCGCCTTCGTCGTTGGACACAGGCCAGGGCGCCCCACCGATGTCGTTGCACGGGTCACTGGAGTGGAACTGGCTCTGCGGGAACAGGTGCTGCGTGCCGCTCACCGTCTGGTAGAGCGAGTGCCCCTCCTGCAGCCACTCGAGGAGGTCGAACACCTTGTAGGCGGACCCGGTCTGGAAGCCCTCGGAACCGCCGTAGTCGTAGTCGGTGTTGTAGTTCACCGCCGTGGTGCCGGGAGCCGGCTCCGCCGTGTTGTCGTACGGCCGGTTCTGCACCATGGTCACGACGCGTCCGGTGCCCACCTCGACCGCGACGTTGGACGAGCCGAGGTCGAGCCGGGGGCTGGTCGGCGGGATGTACGCGCTGACCGCCGCCTGCGCCTGGTTCTGCAGGTCGAGGTTGAGGGTGGTGTAGATCTTGAGACCGCCGCGGGTCAGGAAGTTGGAGCGGTCGTCCTCCGTCTTGCCGAAGATCGGGTCCTGCTCGATCACGCGCTCGACGTAGTCGCAGAAGAACGCGGCGTTGTACTGCTGCGCCGTCATGCAGCCGTTCTGGGTGGGGGTGATCTTGGGCTCCACCTTGGTGGCACGCGCCGCGTCGTGCTCCTCCTTGGTGATCTTGCCGTTCGCGAGCATCCGGTCGAGCACGTAATTGCGCCGGTCGAGGGTCTCTTTGTAGCCGTTGGCCGCGCCGTTCTCCTTGTCGTCCGGCCGGTCGATGCGCAGGTTGTCCGGATTGTTCAGGATGGCGATGAGCGTCGCCGCCTGCTGGATGTTGACGTCCTTCGCCGAGACCCCGAAGTAGTACTCCGCCGCCGACTGCACGCCGTAGACGCGGCCGCCGAAGAGCGCGATGTTCAGGTAGCTCTGCAGGATGTCGTTCTTCGAGTACTCCTTCTCGAGCCCGATCGCGTAGCGCATCTCCTTCAGCTTGCGCGTGGGGTCGACCTTGGTCGCGTCGTCGTAGCAGGTCTCGTAGGCGCCCAGTTGCTTCTTCTGCACCGCGTCGGTCGCCGTCGGATCCGGCTGCTTGTTCTCGCACCGCTGCACGAGGATGTTCTTCACGTACTGCTGGGTGATGGACGATCCGCCCTGCACCGACTTGTGCAGCGCCGTCAGAACCGCACCGCGGAGGGTGCCGGTGACGTCGACCCCGCCGTGCTCGTAGAAGCGCGGGTCCTCCGTGGCGATGGCCGCGTCTTTGAGGTTCTGCGAGATGCCGTCCCAGCCGACCTCGATGCGGTTCTGCGAGTAGAACGTGGCGATCGGGACCTGCTGGCCGTTGCTGAGCGCGTACATCGTGGACGCCTGAGCCAGCGGCTCGACCTTGATGTACTCGGGCAGACCGTCGAAGACGCTGATGGTCGAATCGGCCGCCGAACCCGTCAGCGCCACCGCCGGCGTCACCGCCGCGGCGGCGAGCACACCCGCCAGGCCGCTCAAGGCGACGAAGCCGACAAGGGCAGGCGCCCATCCCCATCTCATGCGTCTTCTCCTCGTTAGAACCATGCGTCCGTGGCGGCAATCTTACGCGTCGCGGATCTCGGCTCCGGCAGGCCCGCGCTCAGGTTGGGGGAAGAGCGAAGGTGGTTCGGGCCTGTGGAGGGATCGGGTCAGGACGGATCGCGCAGCTTGTCGCACAGATCGGCGAGGGTCTCGAGCTCCTGGGGTGTCAGACGGCCCCCGACGCGATCTGTGATGGTCTTCATGTGGTCGACGGCGACACGCCGGAACATGTCGAACCCGGTGTCGGTCAAGCGGATGAGGGTGCCGCGCGCGTCCGACGGCTCCGGCTCCTTGGCGACCAGCCCGCGGGCGACGAGACGGTCGACGAGCCGGCTGACGCTCGGCTGCGTGAGCAGGACGTGCTTGTTCAGGTCGCGCAGCCGGAGTTCGCGATTCGGCTGGCGCGACAGGTTGAAGAGGACGTCGTACTCGTTGAAGGAGATATCGCGCGTCGGGAACTCCGCCGCGAGCGTCTGCATCACGGCGACCTGCGCGCGGAACAACGACTCCCAGGCGGCCACCGCGCTGATCCTCGCGCGACTCGTCGATTCCGGTATCGCCGTCTCGGCCATGGCACCCTCCCGCACCTGCTCAATGCATTCGCATCTTCTCATCATGAGCGTTGGTCAGCATCCGTGCCACCACGGGCCGGAGGGAGGGGACGGTGTGAGAGGACGCCGGGGCAAAGATTGAGGGCCGGCCGCAGAGGCTAGCGGCCGGCCCTCTCCCTTGCACCAAGAGTGTCCTGCAATCACATTCCGCGATGGCTGCCACAGCAAACAACCATTGCTCTTGAACTATATAACGAAGAGGTAACGGCATCTAGTTATCAAGTCGTTATTTTTTCTGCGAGTTGTCTATGCATTCCCGAGCGGGACGCTGGGCGCTAAGGTCGGCCTCGTGGACGACGACGCCACAGCCTTCCAGGGCTCGATCCCCGCACACTACGACTCCGGTCTCGGACCGGTGCTGTTCCGCCACTATGCCGACGTGCTGGGTGCGGCCGTGGCCGAGCCGCGGCCGCGACGCATCCTCGAGGCCGCGGCCGGCACCGGTATCTCATCGGCCGCGATCGCGGCGGAGAACCCGGACGCCCAGCTCGTGGTCACCGACCTGAACGCCGGGATGCTGGAGCTCGCGCGACGCGTGCTCCCCGCATCCACCCGCCTGGAGGTGGCCGACGCGCAGGCGCTTCCGTTCCCCGACGCGGCGTTCGACGCGGTCGCCTGCCAGTTCGGGATCATGTTCGTGCCCCACCTGCCGACGGCGTTCCGCGAGGCGCGCCGCGTCCTGGCGGTCGGCGGTGTCTTCCACTTCTCGGTGTGGGACAGCCATGCCGAGAACCGGTTCGCCGCGATCGTCGACGGTCTCCTGGTGGAGACCTTCCCGGACGATCCGCCGCCGTTCTAGAGCGTGCCGTTCCGCCTGAGCGACGTGCAGGCCCTGCGGGCCCTGGCGCAGTCCACCGGATTCGGGGCCGTCCGTATCGACGTGCTGCCCTACGATGCGCCCGTCGCCTCCTGGGAGGGATTCGCCGACGGTCTCATCCGGGGGAACCCCGTGGCGGACCAGCTGCGGCGCCGATCCGCCGACCTCGACGCGGTGGTCGCGGAGGTGGCCCGGCGGCTGGCCGCCGAGTACGGCGCGGCCCCGACGACGATCCCGCTTCAGGCGATCTTCTACCGAGCGACCGCCCGCTGACCAGGAGGGCTCGCTTTTCCGGCGCGTGCGCCGGGCGTCGTGGCAGAAAAGCGCGACAAGGACTGGACGGGCCTATCCGAGATCGAATACTCTGTTTCGAGTAATCGATCGGAGGTGGAGCGTGACGAAGCGCGCTGTGGCGAATCCGCTGGCACTCGCCGTGCTGGCATGCCTCTGGGAGCGCCCGATGTATCCGTACGAGATGACCACCACCATGCGCGAACGGGGCAAGGAGGACAGCATCCGGCTGAACTTCGGCTCGCTCTACTCGGTCATCAAGTCGCTGCAGAAGCACGGCTTCATCGAGGTCGCGCAGACCGAACGGGAGGGCAACCGGCCCGAACGCGTCGTGTACGAGATCACCGAGTCTGGCCGGCGCGAGGCCGAGGAGTGGCTGCGCGAGCTGATCGAGCTGCCGGTCAAGGAGTACCCGGCGATCGAGACCGGGCTGTCGCTGCTGCCGATGCTGCCGCCTCAGGTGGCTGCCGACCTGCTGGAGAGGCGCCGCGACCGCCTCGACGACGACCTCGCCGCGCGCCGAGCGCTGCAGGAGCAGACGAAAGACCTGCCCGAGCTGTTCATGGTCGAGTTCCACTACCGGGTCGCCGTCCTGCAGGCGGAGCGCGCCTTCGTCGCCGACCTCGCCGCTCGCATCCGTGACGGCTCGATCGGCGGGTACGACGGCTGGGAGCAGCTGCACCGGCTCCTCGCCGACGGCCTCGGCATGGAGGAACTGTCCGCGCGCATCGCCGCCGGTGCCTTGGGGGAGGAGGCGGCCGACCTGTACCGATCATGAAACACGGCCGAGCATGAACGATGGCCGGAGAGCGGCAACTCTCCGGCCATCCAGACCTTCAGTCGTTCCGTGAGGAACCTGCGTCAACAGTCACCGAGGGCTGTCTTCAAGGATATCCCCGTGCCGGTGGCTGCCATCGAAAAAGAGAGGAAAGCCACCATGGCACCCGCAACCGGGCCGGCGCTCGCCGCCGGCCACCTCGTGAAGACCTACAGCGGCGGGAGGGGGAAGCCCCCCGTCCGCGCCCTCGACGACCTCGGCTTCGAGGTCGAGGCAGGGACCGTCTTCGGCCTGCTCGGCCCCAACGGAGCCGGCAAGTCGACGACCATGAAGATCCTGTCCACCCTGGCGAGCCCGGACTCGGGAGCGGCCTACGTCGCCGGAATCGACGTGGCCCGGCACCCGTCGCGCGTGCGTCGGGTCATCGGGTTCGTCGCGCAGAAGCCGGTGTCCGACCCGTCCGACACGGGCGCCGAGAACCTGGTGCTCGCCGGGCGGCTGCAGGGCCTCACCGGACGGGAGGCCACCGCGCGCGCCCGAGAGCTCCTCGAGCGGTTCGGTCTCGCGGAGCACGCCCGACGGCAGGTGAAGACGTACTCCGGCGGCATGGCCCGCAAACTGGACGTCGCGATCGGCCTGATGCACCGGCCCGAGGTGCTGTTCCTCGACGAGCCGACCACCGGGCTCGACCCTGAGGCCCGGGCCGAGCTCTGGCTGGAACTGGAGCGGATGACGGCCCACGAGCAGCTGACCGTGCTGCTGACCACCCACTACCTGGACGAGGCCGACCGGCTCGCAGACCGGCTCGCGATCGTCGACCACGGCCGCGTCGTGGCAGGCGGTACACCCGAGGAGCTGAAGAACGGCCTCCGCGGCGACGCGGTCATCGTCGAACTCCGCGGCGACGCCGAACCGATCGCCGGGCTCGCCGCCCTGGAGCGGGTGGATGCCCTGCGCGAGATCGCGGGAGACGGACGGACGCTGCGCGCCCGCGCCGACAGCGGAGCCGCCACGCTGCCGCTCGCCCTCGCCGCTCTGGAGGCCGCCGGCGTCGCCGTCGCCTCCGCAACGGTCGCCCGGCCCAGCCTGGACGACGTCTACCTGCGGCACACCGGCCGCACCTTCACGCGGGCGCAGGAGTCCGCCGAGTCCGTCCTGGAGAACGCATCATGACCACCATCGCCGCCACCCCGTCCCGGACCCTGCGCCGCGGCGGCCCGACCTTCTTCCGCCACACGCTGCTGCTGACCGGCCGTCAGCTGCGCGCGGCGTGGCGGATGCCGGCCTTCCTCGTCATGAACCTGGTGCAACCGGTGATCTGGCTGCTGCTGTTCGGGCAGCTGTTCAAGTCGGTGATCGACATCCCCGGTTTCGGCGTCGGTCAGAGCTACCTCGAGTACCTCACGCCGGGCGTCGTCATGATGCTGGCCCTGTTCGGCAGCGCGTGGTCGGGCACGGTCTACATCCAGGACATGGATCGCGGGGTGATGGACCGCTTCCTCACCTCGCCGACCAACCGTGGTGCCATGATCGTCTCGACCCTCGTGTACCAATCCGTTCTCGCTGTCGCGCAGTCACTGGTGGTGCTGGCGATCGCGTTCTGGGCGGGGGCCCGGTTCGACGGCGGACCGGTCGGCATCCTGCTCCTGCTGCTGGGAGTCGTGCTGCTGACCGCGGTGTTCTGCTCCCTGTCGAACGCCGTCGCCCTGCTGGCGCGCGAGCAGACCGCCCTGATCGGGATCTCGCAGCTGATCACGCTGCCGCTCATGTTCCTCAGCTCCGCGATCATGAACACGAAGCTGTCGCCGGAGTGGGTGCAGAACGTGGCCGCCTACAACCCGTTCGAGTGGGCCGTGATCGTCGGGCGCCAGGCCCTGAGCGCGCATCCCGACTGGGCCACCCTCTGGTTGCACGCCGCGCTGCTCCTGGCCCTCGCGGTCGTCATGGCCGCCTGGGCGACGAGCGCCTTCCGGGTGTACCAGCGCACACGCTGACCCCGCCCCCGGAGCCGGCCGGTCAGACGCCGACCGGCTCCGGCCGCTCCTCGGCGGCATCCGGCTCGGGAGCAGCGGCGCGCCTGCGGAACCGCCGTTTGAGTCCGAGCGCCGGCTTCTCGATGAGCCTCCACGACAGGTAGGCGATAGGTACGGTGATCAGCATGGTGGCCACGAAAAGGAGCCACGGATTCAGCGGGAGCGCCCACGTGAGCGCGACGAACACCAGCACCTGAGCCACCGGCCAGCCGTAGATGTAGGTGCCGTACGACAGGTCGTTCCGCACCGGGAGCGACGGCCGCGCCAGTTTCCCCACCCAGATCACGACCACCGGGAACGACATGAGGTAGACGACGCGGTGGATCTCGCCGAGGGTCACGTCCGGTCCGTAGAGGAACGGCACCCCCGCCGTCACGAAGCGGACGACGGCGGAGAAGACGCCGAAGTCCGCTGTCAGAGCGAGACCGACCAGCGCGAGGACCAGCACCTCGATCCTGAACTTGGTGAGATACAGGGCGAAGAGCGCACCCGCCGCGAACATCAGGAACATCGGCACGATCGCCAGCATGAAGTCCGACGTGTCACCGACCCCCGCGAGGTAGAGCACCCAGCCCGCCGCGAAGACCGCCGGGAAGGCGGTCCGGTTGAGGGCTCCCACGACGCCGAGCACGGCTACGGCCGCGTAGCAGACGACCTCCCAGGTCAGCGTCCACACCGGCCCGTTCGAGATGTACGGGACGGGGTTGTCGGCGAAGCCGTGCAGCCTCATGGCGATGAGGCCGGACAGGACGAGCGCCACCACCAGCCCGGGAACGATGCGGAGGACTCGGTTCATGCCGTACTGAAGCAGGGACCGGCTGCGCAGGAAGCTCTGCACGATCAGGTAACCGCTGATCACGAAGAACCCGTGCACGCCGAGGTTGCCGAGCGTCCGGCCCCACAGCACCGGCTCCGCCTGACCGACGAGCGCGAACGAATGGGAGAAGATCACCAGCGTCGCGAACAGCAGCCTCAGGACGTCGAAGTTGTTCCGTCTCGGATCCACGCTGGTCCCCCTGCGGGATGCGCGTGCGGGTTTTCCCCCCGACGCTTCCGCGCTCCCCGCCGGCGAGCCTACTGCATCGTCGATCGGCAACCGACGAATGCGCTCGCCGGGGCGGCGGTGGGTCAGAACAGGTCGGGGGAGGGGGCGCTCGCGTAGCGGATGGACACGTCGGCGTGACGGTCGAAGCGGTAGCCGACGCCGCGGACGGTCCGCACGATGTCCTCGTAGCGGGCCAGCTTCGCCCGGAGGCGGCGCACGTGCACGTCGATGGTGCGCTCGTTCGGCACCTCGTCCTCGTCCGCGTCGCTCCACAGCGAGCTGATGAGCTCGGAGCGCTCGATGGTGCGGCCCTCGCGCAGGACGAGGTACTGCAGCAGCTCGAACTCCTTGTACGTGAGCGCGACCGTCTGGTTGTCGAGCACGAGGCGCTTGCGCGAGATGTCGACGACGACGCCGGAGGCAGCGCGGTCCTCGTCCTCGTCGATCGTGACGGCCTGGCGGTGCTTGGCGACTGCGGACGGGTCCTGCAGGGCGAGGCGGACGACATCCACGTCGCGGCCGCCGGCGCCGGCCGGGGCGAGCGCCACCGCGGCGTAGGTCTCGGCGGAGGGGGCGATCTCGGCGGTCAGGCGCTTCAGCGCCTCGACGATGCGGCCGAGGTCGGTGCCGTCGGCGATCGCCTTGGCCTCGTCGATGCCGACGTAGAGCACGAATCCGCGGGCCTCGGTCCCCTCGGGGACGGCACGGATGCGGGGAGCCGACTCGGCGGGAGCGGCGGCGGCAGAAGCAGGGGCGGCGGGAGCCGGAGCGGCGGCCCGGACCGGGCTGACCGGCGAGACGGAGGAGGTGCGGGGGTAGGCGGTGTCGATGGTGGCCAGAGACATGGGGATCGCGTCCTTAGTGATGATGTTCCGCATCCCGGTGCGACGAGTACTCCGCGGGTACGCGGAGGTGCCGGGGTTTCTGCGGGGAGTGTCGTGTTGTGGCCCTACAGAGAGGGGCCGATGCGCAGGAGCGTGAGTGTGGCGCTCCCGGGGAGCGTGCGCCCGATCACGACGGGGTGACGTCGGAGGGCGGCTGCTCGGCGAAGGGTCGTCAGATTAGCGACACATTCGGCAACACATGACCGAGTCGCGGCCGGCCATCATCATGCCGGCATTCCCAAGGGCCTCGAAGGAGGTCAGGGTACGCGCGTTGTCAGTCATGCTGGACAGTAAAACCGATCGTGACGCTCGGTGTCAAATGGTTACGGAATATTGCGGACGTCAGACCGTGCCGTAGAGACGGTCCCCGGCGTCGCCGAGACCGGGCACGATGTAGCCGTTCTCGTTCAGGCGCTCGTCGAGCGAACCCAGCACGATCGTGACGTTGCGGCCCTCGGTCGCCTTCTCGAGGGCCGCGAGACCCTCCGGGGCGGCGAGCAGGCAGATCGCGGTCACATCCACGGCGTTCCGCTGGAACAGGAAGTCGATCGCGGCGCCGAGCGACCCGCCGGTCGCGAGCATCGGGTCGAGCACGAAGCACTGGCGGTCGGAGAGGTCCATCGGCAGCCGCTCGGCGTAGGTGGTCGGCTCCAGCGTCTCCTCGTTGCGGACCATGCCGAGGAAGCCGACCTCGGCGGTCGGCATCAGGCGCACCATCCCCTCCAGCATCCCGAGCCCGGCGCGCAGGATGGGGACGACGAGCGGACGCGGCTCGCTCAGCGCGACGCCGGTGGTCGACGTCACGGGGGTCTCGATCTCGACCGGCTCCACGCGGACACCGCGCGTCGCCTCGTACGCGAGCAGTGTGACGAGCTCCTCCGTGAGCTGGCGGAACACCGGCGACGGGGTGCGCTTGTCGCGGAGCACGGTCAGCTTGTGGGTGATGAGTGGGTGGTCCGCAACGTGCACTCGCATAGGCTCAAGGCTAGCCGAACTCGTCCGCCCGCAGCCTCGGGAGCATCCAGCCGTGAGCCTCACCGTCCCCACCCGTTACGAGGAGTGGATGCGGCGCGCCATCGCCGACGCCAGGCTGGCGTTCGGCACCGGGGACGTGCCGGTCGCCGCCCTCGTGCTCGACGAGGAGGGCCGGGTGATCGGCACCGGCCGCAACGAGCGCGAGCTGCGGCACGATCCGACCGCCCACGCGGAGGTGCTGGCGCTGAGGGAGGCCGCGGCCTCGCGCGACGACTGGCACCTCGAGGGATGCACGCTCGTCGTCACGCTCGAGCCGTGCGTGATGTGCGCCGGCGCCGTGCTCGCCGCTCGCGTACCGACCGTGGTGTTCGGCGCGTGGGACGAGAAGGCGGGAGCCGGGGGCTCCGTCTACGACGTCCTGCGCGATCGCCGGCTGACCCATCGTGTCGAGGTGTTCGCCGGCGTGCTCGCGGAGGACTGCGGGGAGCTGCTGCTCGACTTCTTCCGCGCCAAGCGCTGACGCGGCCGCGCGGCCGGCACGGGCTCGCCGCTCAGGCGGGAAGGCTCTCCAGCCACTCGGAGAACGCCGCACGCGACGCCTCCTGCATGCGCGCGTTGTACGCCTCGCGGTCGCGCCGGAGCGCATCCGGGTCGATCGCCAGTTCATCCAATTCGTTGTACCCGTCCGCCACCCAGGCCTCGTGCATCTCGTCCGTGACCTCGGGATGGAACTGCACCGCGAGCGCGTACCCGCCGATCGCGAACGCCTCGTTGGAGTAGTCGCTCGACGAGGCGAGCAGTGTCGCCTCCTCCGGCAGCTCGAAGGTGTCGCCGTGCCACTCCACCACCGGGACGCCGTCGAAGTGCCGGATGGGCGAGGCGGCGCCCGCCTCGGTCGGTTCGACGCGGCGGTAACCGATCTGGGTGGTGTCGCCCCGGTAGACCCGCCGGCCCAGCGCGCCCGCCATCAGCTGCGCGCCCAGGCAGACACCGAGCGTCGGCCGCTCGGCGTCGAGCCTCGCGCGCAGCAGCTCCTGCTCGGCCCGCAGGAAGGGGAACTCGTCGGTCTGATATGCGCCCATCTCCCCGCCGAGCACGACCACGAGGTCCGCCTCTGACGGGTCGATCGACGACACGTCCTCGGACGTCGCATCCACGACGCGCAGGTCGTACCCGTGCTCGGTGAGCACCGGACCGATGTTGCCGAGGTGGATGCTCGGGTCGTGCTGCAGGATGACGGCGGTGCGGGTCACTCGAGTCCTTTGATGACGATGGTGTCGGTGGCGGGCGCCCGGTCGTCCGGGTCGATCCAGACGTCGGGTTCGATGTAGATGACGCGGGCGGCCGGCACGGCTTCGCGGATGCGGCGCTCGACGGTGTCGATCGCGGCTGCGACGTCGGCGAGCCGGTGCTCGCCCGAGAACGCGAGCTTCGCCGCGACCATCAGCTCCTCCGGACCGAGGTACAGCGTCTTCATGTGGATGATGCGCTCGACCTCGTCGCCCGCCGTGATGGCCCGCTCGATCGCCGCGGCGTCGGCGTCGCTCGCCCCCTCGCCGACCAGGAGGCTCTTCGTCTCGATGCCCAGGACGACCGCGACCGCCACCAGCAGGGAGCCGATCAGCAGCGTCCCGATGCCGTCCCAGACGCTGTCGCCGGTGATGATCGTCATGCCGACGCCGATCAGCGCGAAGACGAGGCCGGTCAGCGCTGCGACGTCCTCGAGGAGCACGACGGGGAGTTCGGGGGCCTTGGCGCGCCGGATGAACTGCGGCCACGACATCCCCTTCTTATGCGGGCGCGACTCGTGCACGGCGGTGCGCAGTGAGAACGACTCCAGGCAGATGGCGATGACGAGCACCAGGATGGGCAGCCACGCGTTCTCGAGCGGGTGCGGATGGGTCAGCTTCTCGATGCCCTCGTAGATGGAGAAGACGCCGCCGACGGAGAACAGGATGATCGACACGACGAAGGCGTAGACGTACCGCTCGCGGCCGTAGCCGAAGGGGTGCTCACGATCCGCGCTGCGGCGTGAGCGGCGGCCGCCCAGCAGGAGCAGCAGCTGGTTGCCGGAGTCGGCGAGGGAGTGCACGCCCTCCGCCAGCATCGACGACGAGCCGGAGAACGCCCACGCGATGAACTTCGTCAGCGCGATTCCGAGGTTCGCCGCGAAGGCGGCGACGATGGCCCTGGTCCCACCTGATGCGCTCATGCCCCCAATCCTAGGATGGAGCCATGGACGACGCGCAGAACGTGACCCTCCCGACCATCGCGATGCTGGGGGCGGGCTCGATGGGCCGCGCGATCCTCAGCGGACTGCTGGCGCCCGGCGTGCAGGTCGCCGGCATCCGCGTGACGAACCGGTCGGAGGCGCGCGCTGCCGAGCTTGCCGGAACCCCGGGTGTGACCGCCTATGCGACGGAGACCCGCGCCGACGCCAACCGTCTCGCGGTGGACGGCGCGGGGGTCGTCGTGGTCGCTGTGAAGCCGGCGATGGTGCGCGACCTGCTGGCGGAGATCCGCGACTCGCTGGCCCCGGGCACGGTCGTCGTCAGCGTCGCCGCGGGTGTGACCGCTTCGACCATGGAGTCCGTGCTCCCGGACTCGGTGTCCGTTGTCCGGGCGATGCCGAACACGCCGGCCGTCGTCGGCAAGGCCGTGACCGGCGTCAGCGCCGGCACGCGTACGGACGCCGACGACCTCACGGTCGTCCGCGCCCTGTTCGAGACCGTCGGCGAGGTCGTGGAGGTGCCGGAGGCGCAGCTGGATGCGCTGAGCACGATCTCCGGCTCCGGTCCCGCGTACGTCTTCCTCCTCATCGAGGCCCTGACGGAGGCCGCCGTGCAGAAGGGCTTCACCCCCGAGCAGGCGGCAACCCTGGTGAACGGCACGTTCCTCGGCGCCGCCGACCTGCTCGTCTCGTCCGGCGAAGACCCGGCCGAGCTCCGCCGCCGCGTCACCAGCCCGAACGGCACCACCGAGCGCGCGATCGCCGTCCTCCAGTCCGCCGACCTCCCGGCCCTCTTCGCCCGAGCCACGGACGCCGCCCTGACCCGAGCCCGAGAACTAGCCGCCGGCTGACCCCCGCTCTCTCTCTCTCTCTCTCCCTCTTCGCCCTCCGTCGAGTACACGAAAAGTGCACGCCCCGGCGGCGTGTCGCGTGCACTTATCGTGTACTCGATCGGCGGAGCGCCCGACGCATGCGGAGGGCGACCGCGTCGAACGGATCGGCGGCGGTGACGAAGATGACGTCCCAGCCGAGCTCGATAAGGCGTTCGCGGCGGCGGATGTCATGGCGATAGGCGTCCGGGTCGGAGCGGTGGTGATCGCCGAGGTACTCGATCGCGACGTGAGCGTCCGGATACGCCAGGTCGATCATGGCCTCGCGTCGCCCATCCACCGGTGAGTGGACGACATGGTTCAGTTCGGGCGACGGAAGGCCTGCGTCCTCGAGAGCCACCCGGAGCCGCGACTCCTGGGGCGAGAGTGATCCGTACCGCACCCGTTCGAGCGCCTGACGGAGGGCGGCGACGCCCCGGCGACGGCCGTGACGGTGGACCGCCGCGTCCAGGTCCGCCCGCGTCGCCGGCGGTGTGAGCCCGGAGTACGGCTCGTCGCCGGTGATGAGGTAGTCGCCGATCGCGACGAGGTCGGGGACGGGCAGCAGGCTGCTCAGTTGAGCCCAGGTGTCGTGGGCGCTGACGACTCGGAGCCCCTCCACCACCGACCAGCGGTGCTCGTCCGCGGTGAGCTGATGGGCGCGCACGCCGCGGAGCCGAGGCGGACGGTTCGGCTCGAAGACGGCGACTTCGACTTTCTCGGGCAGTGCCCAGATCGGCAGGGGGAGCCCGTGGATCATCGCCGCCGATCGGTGGCTGAACAGCGAGTACGGCGGCAGCACCACGCTGGCGGCCCGGCACTGCGCGAGATGGTCCTCGGGAGGAGTCTCCGTCCGCATCCCATGGAACGGCCGATGCATCCGCGTCCCGTAGACCTGACGTCGGGACGTCCCATGCGCCATCAGGTCCCGGGTGCGCGTGCCGATCTCATCCATGCCTCCACCCAACCGTCCGCGCGCCCCGCCCGCGGCTTATCCACAGCCCCCACCGTCGAGTACACGAAAAGTGCACGCGAATACGGCGAGTCGCGTGCACTTTTCGTGTACTCGAGGGTGGGCGGAGAGGCGAGGGGGAGACGCGAGACGAGCAGGTCAGGGGTCGAGGGAGGCGAAGCGCTCGATGTCGCCGGAGGCGCCGGAGACGATGACGAGGTCGTGGTCGGAGACCACGGTGTCGGAGGTGGCGTAGGTGAAGGGGCGGCCGGGGCTTTTGACGCCCACGACCGTGATGTTGAACTTGGAGCGCACGCCCGAGTCGCCGAGGCGCATCCCGCGGATGGATTTCGGCGGGTACAGCTTGACCAGGGCGAAGTCGTCGTCGAACTCGATGAAGTCGAGCATCCGCCCGGACACCAGGTGCGCGGTGCGCTCGCCGGCCTCCGCCTCCGGGTAGATGACGTGGTTGGCGCCGATGCGCTCCAGGATCTTGCCGTGCGACTTCGAGATCGCCTTCGCCCAGATCTGCGGCACCTTCAGGTCGACCAGGTTGGCCGTGATGAGCACGCTGGCCTCGATCGACGAACCGACCGCGACGACACCGATCGAGAAGTCCTCCGCACCGATCTGCCGCAAGGTGTCCATCGACCGGGCATCCGCCTGCACCGCGTGCGTCACCCGGTCCGCCCATTTCTGCACGAGCCCGGCGTCCGTGTCGATGGCCAGGACCTCGCGGCCGAGCCGGTCGAGCTGCCCGGCGGTCGCCGCGCCGAACCGGCCGAGGCCGATCACGAGCACGGGCGCGTTGTGCTTGATCCGGTCAACCAACGAGCGGCCTCTCCTCCGGGTTCTGGTACAGCTGCCGCCGCTGCCTCTGGGCGAGGGCCGCAGCGAGTGTCACTGTACCAACGCGCCCGCAGAACATCGTGGCGGCCATGATGTAGATCCCCGCGTCCGGCAGCCGCTCCGTGAGGCCCGTCGACAGACCGCAGGTGGCGAAGCCGGAGATCACGTCGAAGAGCACGTGGTCGAGCGGCGCTTTGGTGATCTGCGTGATCAGGATGGTCGACACGGCGACGATCGTCGCTCCCCACAGGGCGATGGCGACGGAGACGCGCAGCACGTCGGTCGGGATGCGCCGGCGGAACGCATCCATCGGCTCCACCCCGCGCGCCTCGGCGAATGCGGCCAGGAACAGGACGGCAAGCGTCGTCACCTTGATGCCGCCGGCCGTGGATGCGGACCCGCCGCCGATGAACATCAGCATGTCGGTGACCAGCAGGCTCGAACCGTGGAGGTCGTCGATCGAGATGGTCGAGAAGCCCCCGGAGCGGGCCATCGTCGACAGGAACAGGGACTGGAAGATGGTGTGACCCACGTCCAGGCGCCCGAAGGTCTTGGGGTTGTCGTACTCCAGGACGATGTAGAGGACGGCGCCGGCCACCAGCAGGATCACCGAGGTCAGCAGGGTCAGCTTCACATGGATGGACCACCGGCGCCGCCGCTGCCGGAGGTTGGAGGCGATGGCGAGGATCACCGGGAACCCGATCGCCCCGAGGAACACGCCGATCATCAGCGCGCCCAGGAACCAGTAGTCGGTCGCGAACGCCTGGATGCCCTCGGTGTTCGGCGTGAAGCCCGTGTTCGTGAAGGCCATGGCCGAGTAGTACAGCGACTCCCAGACGGCCGTGCCCACGTCGATCCCCGCGATCAGCATCCGCGGGAAGAGCAGCAGCGCGACCACTCCCTCGATGACCACCATGCTGAGGGCGACCGTGGTCAGCAGCTTGCCGACATCCCCGAGCCGCACGGCCTGCCCCTCGTCGATCGGGCCCCCGTGCACGCGCAGCGGGTTGCTGTCGCCGGCGGCCATCAGCTTGGCGCGCAGGCCGAGCTTGCGCGACACCACCAGGCCGAGGATGGACGCCATCGTCAGCACGCCGACCGCGCCGACCTGCACGCCGACATAGACGAGCAGGTGACCGAAGTACGACCAATGGGTGGCCATGTCGACCGTCGAGAGGCCGGTCACGCAGATCACCGACATGGCGGTGAAGAGTGAGTCGGCGAGTCCTGTCCACCGGCCGTTGGAAGACGAGATCGGCAGCGAGAACAGCAGCGTGAAGACGAGGACGAGCAGCGCGAACACCAGGATGGCGAACCGCGACGGGCTCCGCGCCGCGAAGCCGTTCACCACGTCCCGCACGCGTTCTGCGGGGGTGGCGGGGCGTCCGCGGACCGTCCGGGTGGTGCTCATGTCTGGTCCTTCCCGTCGTCTTCCTGTGCAGGGGCGGGCTTCGGACATGGTACTGCGCCGGGGGAATGGCTAGCCTGGGGACATGGCCGACATCTTCGACGTGATCGCCGATCCGACGCGGCGCGAGATCCTGCGCGTGCTGCTCGACCGCAATGGGGATGCGACGCATTCCGCAGGCGATATATCCGTGTCGGAGATCGTGGCCACGCTGGAACTGTCCCAGCCGACCGTGTCGAAGCACCTGAAAGTGCTCCGCGAGGCCGGTCTCGTCTCCGTGCGCGAGCTCGGACAGCACCGCTACTACCGGCTCGACGCCGGGCCGCTCGAGGCCGTCGAGGACTGGGTCATTCCGTTCACGGCATCCGATGAGGATGTGGCGCTGAGTGTCCGTCTGGCCGAGGAGACGCGCGAGTTCGCGAGCACGGTCGGCAAGGTGCTCGCCGACACCCGGCACCGGGTCTCGTCGGCCACCGAGCGCGTGACTCCGAAGAAGTGGCGCAAGGACTGACCGTCCCGAGTACCATGACGGGCAGGAGAGGGACGGACCATGGCACACGATCTGAAGGATGTGCGCTTCCTGACGGTCGCCGAAGTGGCCGACATGATGCGCGTCTCGCGCATGACCGTCTACCGTCTCGTCCATGCCGGTGAGCTGCCGGCGATCCGTTTCGGGCGGTCCTTCCGCGTGCCCGAGTCCGCGGTCGAGCAGATGCTGCAGACGGCCACCTCCCGAGAAGGCGGCGTCGCGGACTCGGCGTGACGTCGGGTAGACTGTCACTTCGTGTCGCCGCGCGCCCCGCGGCTTACCCCTGATTCTTTGTGAGGTCTACGTGGGTTCCGTTATCAAGAAGCGTCGCAAGCGTATGGCGAAGAAGAAGCACCGCAAGCTTCTTCGCAAGACGCGCCACCAGCGTCGCAACAAGAAGTAGACCTCCGGTCTGCGGCTCAAGCGTCGGTCCGTTCGGCCCGGCGCTTTTTGCTGTCCCGTCTAGAGTGGAGGCGTGCCCACCGTCTCCCTCACCCTCATCGGCAAGCCCGGCTGCCACCTGTGCGATGACGCCAGGGAGGTGATCCGCACGGTCGTCGGCGACCTGCCTGCGGACGCGCCGGAGGTCGCTGTGACTGAGGAGGACATCCTCCAGGACGCCGCACTCCACGAGAAATACGTGGAGGAGATCCCGGTGGTGCTGATCGAGGGACGCGTCCACACCTACTGGCGGGTCGACCCCGCTCGCCTGCGCACCGCTCTCCTGGAGGCCCGATGACCATCCGCCATGTCGTCTCGTGGAAGCTCGCTACCGCCGACCCCGCCGAGCGGGCGGAGCACGCGGCCACCATCAAGCGAGGGCTGGAGTCGCTCCCCCGGTGATACCGCAGCTGCGCTCGCTGGAGGTCGGCGTCTCCGCCGCGCCCGGCGACGACTTCGATGTCGTGCTGATCAGCGATTTCGACTCCTTCGACGACATCGCGGCGTATCAGGAGCACCCGGCTCACCTCGAGGTGGCGGGCTTCATCCGCTCCGTCGTCGCCGGGCGTGCGGCGGTCGACTTCGAGGTCTGATCGCCGCTCGCCGCGAGCGATGAGCCTGTCTCAGAGGACGGGCTTGCGCTCGATGTCGGCGTCGTTTCGGCGGTAGTCGGACAGGAACTGGGCGAGCGTCCGGGCATAGAGGGACTTCACCCGGTCGCCCGCGGCGTCGCCGTCGCGTTCCTTGATCGCGGCGAGCACCTCGCCGAGCGCCGCGGGGAGGTCGTCGACGCCGAACGGCCTGTCCCACACCGAGATGTAGCGGAGCAACTGGGGGCTGAGCCCCTCGCTCACCGAGACGAGCACCTCGTTGCTGCCGGCACGCTCGAGCGCGAGGAAGAAGTCGTTGAAGGCGTGGCCCAGTGCGGGGAGCTCCCGCGCCTTCGCCGCCTTCTTGACGTCTTTGTAGGCCTTCTCGATCTGCGTGACGGCGACATTGGAGAGCGTCGGCACGGTGGTGCGTGCGGCGTGCTCGTGCAGCAGTCCGGTCGTGTAGATCGCCTCGTCGATGGCCTTCAGGTCGATGGGCGCGACGCGGGTGTACCGGTTGGGCGCCATCTCGACGAGCCCGATGTCGGCAAGCTTCATCAGCGCTTCGCGGATCGGTGTGCGCGAGACGCCGAGCCACGCCGTGAGCTTCTCATCGAGGAGGGTCTCGCCGGGCTCCAGTGTCCCGTCGAGGATCCCGTCGTAGAGCCGCGTGTACACCACGTCGCGCAGCAGGCGCCGCTCGACGGGCGCGGTGTCGTTCACGGGCAGCGGCATCAGCGGAGCTCCTTCGTGGTCGGGGCGAACTCGTCCGCGACGCCGACGAGCGCGGAGTCGAACAGCTGCGCCGCGGCGCGGCCGGCCTTCTCGGCCTTGCCGGCGACGGCCGCGTCGATCAGCGCCGTGGCCGACGGGCGGGCCTTGCGGAAGGCGGCCGTACCCGGCGTCGCGTTCAGCGCCCGCTGGACCTCCGGGAGGTGTCGTTTCAGGAGGCGCGCGATGGTGCCGTTGTCGAGCCGGCGAACGAAGACGCCGAGGAAACCCTCGGTGCTGAGGCCGGTGCGGATGAGCGTTGCCGGGTCGGTCTCCTCCGCCGCCTCGCGGAGCGCGGCACGGTCGCCGTCGGTGAGGAGGGGTGTGGCGTCGCGGACGACGCCGGCGACCAGGACTCCGACCGTGGAGACGAGCTGGCGGACGCGTTCCGGCTCGATGGGCGTGACCCGCGTGCGCCGCTGGGGGAGGATCTCGACGAGACCCATCGTGGCCAGCTGGTTGAGTGCCTCCCGGACCGGGGTGCGGGACACACCGACCCAGCGCTCGATCTCGGCGTCGAAGAGCTGTTCGCCAGGGAGGAGGTCGCCTCCGACGATCGCATCGAGGAGGCGGAGGAAGACTTCGTCACGGATGAGCCGGCGGGGGCTGGCGGCTCCGGTCACGGGCACGGGCATGGATGAATGTTACATCCCGGGTACTCGGGTCGCGGTGCTGATGTGCAGAGTGTCGAAAGCCCGCAATTCAGGCGATATCGGCGTCAGGATCCACATCGAGTCTCCATGAGGCGTCCAACGGGCGCTCAGTCTGCCGGGCGTAGGCTGAGCGCGTGACATCCGCACCGACGACTCGGTGGGAGACTGGCGCGACGGTCCTCGAGGCCGAGACCACACCGCTCGACGACGTCCGCCAGCTCATCCCCTTCCTCGATTCCCGCACGCCCCTGCTCTGGCTGCGAAAGGGTGAGGGGATGGCCGGCATCGGCGAGGTGCTCAGGCTCGACTTCACGGGGCCGGACCGGATCGCGCAGGCGTCCGCCGCCTGGCGGGCGACCGCTGCGGCCGCGACGGTCGCGGACGACGTCCGCACACCCGGCACGGGTCTCGTCGCTTTCGGGACCTTCGCGTTCGATGACGAGAGCGCCGCGGTCAGCACCCTGATCGTCCCGGAGATCGTCATCGGGCGCCGGGGGAGCCGCAGCTGGATCACGCGCATCCGCCGTGCGGGCGGCCCGGAGAACGACCGGCTCCCGCGGCCCACGGCGTTCGGCGACGAATACCGGCTGAGTCTGCTGCCGGGTCGGCTCGGATCCGACGGCTACCGGTCCGCGGTCGCGGACGCGGTCGAACGCATCCGCGAGCAGGACCTCTCGAAGGTCGTGCTCGCTCGCGACCTTCGCGGCCACCTCCCGCTGGAGTCCGACCTCCGCCGTGCCCTCGTGGAGCTCGCGCTCGGGTATCCCGACTGCTGGACCTTCGCCGTCGACGGCCTGGTGGGCTCGTCGCCGGAGACGCTGGTCCGCGTCCACCACGGAACGGTGACCGCGCGCGTGCTCGCCGGGACCATCTCGCGCGGGCCGGATGCCGCAGCGGATGCCGCGGCCGCAGCCGACCTCGTCGCGAGCGCCAAGGACCAGGGCGAGCACCGGTTCGCGGTCACCAGCGTGATGGACGCCCTTCGCCCGCACAGTGCCGACCTCGCCGCCAGCGACGAGCCGTTCACCCTGAAGCTCCCGAACCTCTGGCACCTGGCCACCGACATCGCGGGCATGCTCACCGACGGATCGAGCTCGCTCGACCTCGCGGCCGCGCTCCACCCCACGGCCGCGGTCGCCGGGACGCCGCGCCGCGAGGCGCTCGCGCTCATCCGCGAGCTGGAACCGTTCGACCGCGGGCGCTACGCCGGACCGGTCGGCTGGGTCGGAGGGGACGGGGACGGCGAGTGGGCGATCGCACTCCGGTGCGCACAGCTCACCCCGACGGGGGACCTCACGGCTTACGCCGGCGCGGGCATCGTCGCCGACTCGGATCCGGATCGCGAGCTCGCCGAGACGTCGATGAAGTTCCGCCCGATCGTGGAGGCCTTCGGCTGATCCTCCGGAACGCCGGGCACGGCAGGCACGGGCGGTCGGGTCAGGACGCGTCGAGGCGGCGCTTCTGCTCTTCGACGTCGTAGTCCGGCAGGGGCCACTCGAGGCCCAGCCCGTCCAGTGCCCGGATGAGGATGCGCTGCACCGCCGCGCGGGCGTACCACTTGTGATCCGCGGGGACGACGAACCAGGGCGCATAGGCGCTCGTCGTCCGGTCGAGCACGATCTGGTAGGCCTCCTGGTAGGAGTCCCAGAGCAGTCGCTCGTCCACGTCGGCGGGGTTGAACTTCCATAGCTTGTCGGGCCGGTCGAGGCGTGAGGCGAGCCGCTTCTTCTGCTCATCCTTGCCCAGGTGGAGCATCACCTTGACGATGGTGGTCCCGGACTGCGCGAGCTCCTTCTCGAACGCGTTGATGGCGCCGTAACGCCGTTCCAGCTCCTCCGGCGGCGCGAGGGAGCGGACCCGGCCGATGAGCACGTCCTCGTAGTGCGAGCGGTCGAAGACACCGACCTGCCCGGCGGCCGGGACCTCGCGCCAGACCCGCCAGAGGAAGTCGTGCGCCAGCTCCTCGGGCGTCGGCTTGCCGAATCCGGCGTAGTGCACGCCCCCGGGGTTCATGGACCCGATGACGTGGGAGACGATGCCTCCCTTGCCGGCGGTGTCCATCGCCTGGAGCACCAGCAGCACGGACCGCGGCTCGCCCTCCCGGCCGCAGGCGAACAGTCTCTCCTGGAGGTCGGCCAGGCGCTCCGCGCCCGCGGCGAGGTCCTTCTCGCCCTGCTTCTTGCCTCCGTCGAAGCCCGGCAATGCATCGGTCTCCTGCTCGGAGAGGCGGAAGCCGGGCTGTACCCGCAGCACCTCGTAGGGATCCTCGGTCCAGTTGCTGTCGTCGCCCACGTCCGGCCTCCTCCCACGGGCGCGCTCGCCGGGCCCGTGACTCCTGGCACGCATGGTAGCCCCGCGGCTCTCCGCAAATGCCTGCTAGCCACGATCACCGGCACGGCATTACCGTGTGGCCGATGAGAGGGGCCTGAGATGGGTTCGTTCTGGAATGCGTTTCTGTACGTCTTCTATATCTTCGCGTTCGTCGCCTTCTTGATGATCCTGTTCACCGTTCTGGTGGACCTGTTCCGCGACCCGAACCTGAACGGCTGGTGGAAGGCGCTGTGGGTCATCTTCTTGATCTTCGTCCCCGGCATCACGCTGCTGGTGTACCTGATCGCGCGTGGGCGCGGGATGGCCGAGCGCAACATGGCGCGCCGGGCGACGGTCCCGGAGGACGACAGCTGGGGCCAGCATCCGACGGCGTCCGCGACGCCGGCCGCTGACATCCAGCAGGCGCAGACCCTGCTCGACCAGGGCGTGATCAGTGCGGGGGAGTTCGACGCGCTGAAGGCCAAGGCTCTGGGGCAGCGTTACTGAGCGATGCTGCTGGACGGCTCGATGAACCGCGGGATGCCACCGGCCCGGCGCTCGCCGACGGCGCACGCTGATCATTCGGCGTGCATTCGGGGCCCGGAATGCACCCCGCGGACGCCGCAGCCTAAGCTGGTGGAGTGAGTAAGGCCGACCTCAGCAAGCAGCCCGCCCAGGTCGCCGCCATGTTCGACCAGGTGTCGACGCGCTACGACCGGACCAACGCCGTCCTGTCGGTCGGCAATGCGGCGCTGTGGCGCGTGGCGACGACGCGAGCCGTGGACCCGCACCCGGGGGAGACGATCCTCGACGTGGCCGCGGGAACGGGCACGTCGAGCGCCTCGCTCGCACGCAACGGCGCCTCCGTCGTCGCGGCCGACTTCTCCGAGGGGATGATCGAGGTCGGGCGCCGGCGCCAGGCCGGGAACCCGTTCGTCCGGTTCGTCCAGGCCGACGCCACGGCGCTCCCGTTCGACGACGACTCGTTCGACGCGGTGACCATCTCGTTCGGCCTGCGCAACATCGTGGACCCCAGGAAGGCGCTCGCCGAGTTCTACCGGGTCGTGAAGCCGGGCGGCCGCGTGGTGGTGTGCGAGTTCTCCCAGCCGCCCCTCGCTCCGATCCGTGCCGGCTACTCCGCCTACCTCAAGTACGGCATGCCCGTGCTCGCCCGGGTCGCCAGCTCCAACCCGGCCGCCTACGAGTACCTGATGGAGTCGATCGAGGCCTGGCCCGACCAGCGCACTCTCGCCGGGTGGCTGCGCGAGGCCGGTTTCGAGCGCGTGGCGTTCCGCAATCTGACCGCGGGGATCGTAGCGCTGCACCGCGGCTTCAAGCCCGAGCGTCCGGCGGCGGCGGTGGCGGAGAAGAAGGCGCCCACCGCGAAGCCGAAGGCTGCGCCCGCGAAGCCGAAGGCAGCGCCCGCGAAGCCGAAGGCAGCGCCCGCGAAGCCGAAGACTGCGCCCGCGAAGCCGAAGGCTGCGCCCGCGAAGCCGGCATCCACTGGTACGGCCGGTTCCGAACCATCAGCGTCCACCGTCCCGTCCGAGGGGGAGTAGTGCCACGAAGTGTCCCGGCCGTGCGGCGCGCGTCGCTGACCGGTCAGCTCGGATTCACCGAGCGGATCTTCATCCGCGGTGAGGACCGCGAGCTGGCCAACGCCGTCGATGCCGGCCTCGCCCACGTCGAGGACGGGCTGCTGCGCGAGATGCGTTTCGCCGACGGCCTCGCCGACGTCACGGCCCGCTACCTGCTCGAGGCGGGGGGCAAGCGCGTCCGCCCGATGCTCACGCTGCTCGCCGCACAGCTGGGTGACGGCACGAACGCGGATGTGCTGCAGGCCGCGGAGGCGGTGGAGATCACCCACCTGGCCTCGCTCTACCACGACGACGTCATGGACGACTCGCAGATGCGCCGCGGGGTCCCCAGCGCTCAGTTCGTGTGGGGCAACTCGGTCGCCGTCCTGACCGGTGATCTGCTCTTCGCGCGCGCCAGCAAGCTGGTCTCGGCGCTGGGCGAGCGTGCCATCCAGCTGCAGGCGGACACCTTCGAGCGGCTGTGTCTCGGGCAGCTCCACGAGACCATCGGCCCGCAGGAGGGCGACGACCCGGTCGAGCACTACATCCGCGTTCTCCAGGACAAGACCGGATCGCTGATCGCCGTCGCCGCCCAGATGGGCGTCGTCTTCTCGAACGCTCCGACATCGTACGAAGAGCCCGTCGTGGTGTTCGGCGAGAAGATCGGCGTCGCGTTCCAGCTGATCGACGACGTCATCGACCTGTCCGGCGAAGGGGTCGCGGAGACGGGCAAGACCCCCGGCAACGACCTGCGCGCAGGCGTCGCCACCCTCCCGGTGCTGCGGCTGCGGGAGCGCGCCGCCTCCGACCCGGAGGCCGCAGCGCTGCTCGAGCGCCTCGAACGGGACGTCATGGGCTCCGCGGAGGACGGCGAGGTCACTCCCGAGGCCATGGACGCGATCGCGGCGCTGCGCGAGCACGACGTGACGCGCCAGACGCTGGAGGAGGCGCACCGCTGGGCGCGCGAAGCGGTGGAGGCCCTGGAGCCCCTGCCGGACGGACCGGTGAAGAAGGCACTCGTCCGGTTCGCGGACACCATCGTCGAGCGTTCGAGCTGAGCCGGACGCGACACCAGAAGGAATCAACGCATGACCAAACTGCGACTGGCCATCGTCGGCGCCGGACCGGCGGGCATCTATGCTGCCGACATCCTCTTGAAGGCGGAGCGCGGCTTCGACGTGTCCATCGACCTGTTCGAGCAGCTCCCCGCCCCGTACGGACTCGTCCGCTACGGCGTCGCCCCCGACCACCCGCGCATCAAGGGCATCATCAGCGCACTGCGCGAGGTGCTCGACCGCGGTGACATCCGCATCTTCGGCAACGTGCAGTTCGGGAGGGACATCACCCTCGACGACCTGAAGCGCCACTACAACGCCGTCATCTTCGCGACCGGCGCCGTCCGGGATGCGGACCTCGATGTCCCGGGGATGGAGCTCCACGGCTCGTACGGTGCCGCGGACTTCGTCAGCTGGTTCGACGGACACCCGGACGTGCCGCGCACCTGGCCGCTCGAGGCGAAGTCGGTCGCCGTGATCGGCAACGGCAACGTCGCCCTCGACATCTCGCGCATGCTTGCGAAGCACGCGGACGACCTCCTTCCCACCGAGATCCCCGACAACGTCTACGAGGGCCTCAAGAACTCGCCCGTGACCGACGTGCACGTGTTCGGCCGGCGCGGACCGGCGCAGGTGAAGTTCACTCCGCTGGAGCTGCGCGAGCTCGGCGAGCTGCGCGACGTGGACATGATCCTCTACGACGAGGACTTCGACTACGACGAGCAGTCGAAGGCCGCGGTCCAGAGCAACAAGCAGGTGATGGTGATCGACCGCGTGCTGCAGCAATGGCGCACGCGCGAGGTGGGCAGCGCGTCGCGTCGTCTCCACCTGCACTTCTACGCCAAGCCCCTCGAGGTCGTCGGCGACGAGCACGGCAACGTCCGCGCCCTCCGCTACGAGCGCACCGCCCCGGACGGCGAGGGCGGCGTGCGCGGGACGGGCGAGATCCGCGAGCTCGAGATCGACGCCATCTACCGGGCGGTGGGCTACTTCGGCTCCCCGCTCCCGGGCATCCCCTTCGACCGCAAGCACGGCGTGATCCCGAATCATGAGGGCCAGGTGCTGCGCAAGGGCGACAACGAGCGCATGTACGGCGTGTATGCGACGGGGTGGATCAAGCGGGGTCCGGTCGGACTCATCGGTCACACGAAGTCGGATGCGATGGAGACGATCAAGCATGTGATCAACGATCAGGGAAACTGGTGGTCTCCCGCCGACCCCTCCGAGGAATCTGTGGAGAATCTGCTGCGCGAGCGGGGTGTGGAGTACACGACGCTCGACGGCTGGCACAACCTCGACGCGCACGAGCAGGCGCTCGGCGCCGAGCGCGGCCGGGTGCGCATCAAGGTCGTGCCCCGGGACGAGATGGTCCAGGTCTCCAACGGCGAACCGGTCGGAAGCGGCTCCCCCTCGTCCGGCCAGACGCCCGGGCAGGCCGAGTAGCCGACCGCCCGGGCATGAGCGACGCGCGCGAGTGGCGATCCGACATCCTCGGTGAGCCGTTCGAGCAGCTGACCCTGCCGCTCGGGACGGACTCGGAGGGCGATGTCGTCGCAACGCTCGTGCGGTACTCGCCGCGCCCACGACTGCATCTCCACCGCGGCCCCGCCGCCGATGCCGACGTGCTGTACGTGCACGGCTGGTCGGACTATTTCTTCCAGACAGAGCTCGCCCGCTTCTGGCACGACCAGGGCGCCCGCTTCCACGCCCTCGACCTGCGCAAGTACGGCCGGAGCCTCCGTAAGGGGCAGACTCCCGGCTTCGTAGACGACCTCGCCCTGTACGACGAGGACATCGAGGCCGCGCTGGATGCGATGGGCCACGGCGAGGACGCGCCGGGACGCCGCCGGCTGATCCTGCTCGGGCACTCCACCGGCGGCTTGACGTTGAGCCTGTGGGCCGACCGGCATCCGGGGCGCGCCGACGCCCTCATCCTGAACAGCCCGTGGCTCGAGTTCCAGGCGCACTCCGCCGGGCGTGCTGCGCTGACCCCGCTGGTGGACCTGCGGGCGAAGCTGGTGCCGAACGCGCCCATGCCGAACGTCGACCTCGGGTTCTACACCCGGACGGTGTCGCGGACGATGGACGGCGAATGGGACTACGACCTGGCCTGGCGTCCGGTGCGCGGCTTCCCCGTGCAACCCGCCTGGCTGACCGCCATCCTCGCCGGCCACGCCCGCGTCGCCGCCGGCCTCAGCATCCAGGAGCCGGTGCTCACGCTGCTCTCCGCGCGGTCCACGCTGCTGCCGTTCTGGTCGCCCGACATGCTGCGGTCGGATGTGGTGCTGGTCGTCCGGGACATCGCCGAGCGCGCGCTGTGGCTGGGGCCGACGATCACCGTGTCGTGGGTGCAGGATGCGCTCCACGACGTGTTCCTCTCGCGCCCGGAGGTGCGCCAGGCGGCGTACGCCTCGGTGGAGCGATGGATGCAGGGCTACCTCGACGAGCGCTGACGAACGGGATCTCCTGCATCGCCAGACGAATTGCCCTCCCGCTATGGTGTGGCCACGTCGGACGGC
Organism: Leifsonia sp. KNZ13-11D; assembly: GCF_056754895.1. Taxonomy (NCBI): domain Bacteria; kingdom Bacillati; phylum Actinomycetota; class Actinomycetes; order Micrococcales; family Microbacteriaceae; genus Leifsonia; species Leifsonia sp. KNZ13-11D. Next base: position 3,534,085 of record NZ_JBPGWU010000001.1, on the reverse strand, counting down.
AGGCCCCGTGTCGCAGGTCGCGTCCGCCCCTGAATGGAGGCGCCCGTTGCCATGGACACCACAGGAACCAACCTCGTCTGGATCATCGCGGCGCTCGTCGATTTCGGGATCAAGATCGCAGCGCTCATCATCATCCCGCGGCGGCGCAAGCCGACCGCCGCGATGGCGTGGTTGCTGGCGATCTTCCTCATCCCGTACATCGGCATCCTGCTGTTCCTGCTGATCGGGAGTTTCCGCCTGCCGAGGAAGCGGCGCGACGAGCAGCGGAGGATCAACGCCATCATCGCCGAGCGGGTCGGCGGCCGGACGGAGCCGGAGGAGGCCGCGGGCTGGCCGCGGTGGTTCCAGCGGGTCGTCGAGCAGAACCTGTCGCTCACCGCGCTTCCCGCCGTCGGCGGGAACTCCGCCGAGCTGCTGCGCGACTACCGGGGGTCGATCGACGCGATGGCGGCGGAGATCGACACGGCGACCTCCTTCGTGCACGTGGAGTTCTTCATCGTGGCGTGGGATGACACCACCCGGGGCTTCTTCTCGGCGATGGAGCGCGCCGTGGCCCGCGGAGTCTCCGTCCGCCTCCTCGCCGATCACCTCCCGTCCCAGAAGATCCCGCGGAGCAAGGAGACCTTCGCCGAACTGGATCGCATCGGCGTGAAGTGGGCGTGGATGCTGCCGGTGATGCCGTTCAAGGGCAAATACCAGCGCCCCGATCTGCGCAATCACCGCAAACTGGTCGTGGTGGACGGCCGGGTCGGCTTCATGGGGTCGCAGAACCTCATCGACCGCAGCTACGACCTGCCCAAGAACATCAAGCGGGGCCTGCAGTGGCAGGAGCTGATGACCCGCCTGACCGGCCCGGTCGTGGCATCCGTCAACGCCGTCTTCCTCTCGGACTGGATGATCGAGACCGGCGAGTTCGTGGAGCAGGAGCACGTCCCGGCCGCGGCGCTGCCCAGGGCAGCGTCCATGGACGAGCTGGTCTGCCAGGTCGTCCCGAGCGGGCCGGCCTACCCGACGGAGAACAACCTGCGCATGTTCCTGTCGCTGATCTACGGCGCCACCGAACGCGTCATCATCACCAGCCCGTACTTCGTCCCCGACGAGGCGATGGTCTACGCGATCACGACCGCGTGCGAGCGGGGACTGGATGTACAACTCTTCGTCTCGGAGATCGGCGACCAGGGCCTGGTGTATCACGCGCAGCGCTCGTACTACAGCGACCTGCTCGAAGCGGGCGTGCGCATCTTCCTGTACCCGGCGCCGTACATCCTGCACGCCAAGCACCTCTCCATCGACGACGACATCGCGTTCATCGGGTCGAGCAACATGGACATCCGCTCGTTCAGCCTCAACGCCGAGTCCTCGTTGCTGGTGCGGGGCCGGTCGTTCGTCGCCGGGATGCGCGAGGTCGAGCAGGGGTACCGGGACGCCGGCCGTGAGCTCACTTTGGAGGAATGGCGTCACCAGCCGGGCAAGGCCACGTTCCTCGACGGTCTGGCACGGCTCACCTCGGCGCTCAACTGAGCGCCAGGGCGAGGAGGCCGGTGGGGGCGGCGCCGGCCGCCGCCCGCCGCCTCAGCGGAAGTTGACGAACTGGACGGCCACGTCGAGGTCGGCGCTCTTCAGCAGGGCCATCGTGGCCTGCAGATCGTCTCGGCTCTTCGAGCTCACGCGCAGCTCGTCGCCCTGGATCTGCGACTTCACGCTCTTGGGCGCCTCGTCGCGGATCAGCTTGTTGATCTTCTTGGCCGCATCCTGCTCGATGCCGTTCTTGAGTCCGACTTCGATGCGGAACTCCTTGCCGGATGCGTACGGCGCCCCGGTGTCGAGCGACTTGAGGGTGATGCCGCGCTTGATGAACTTCGACTCCAGTACCTCGAGCACGGCCTTCACGCGCTCCTCGGTGTTGGCTTTGAGGAGGACTTTCTCACCGCTCCACTCGACCGACGCTCCGACGTTCTTGAAGTCGTAGCGCTGGTCCACCTCCTTGCGGGCCTGGTTGACGGCGTTGTCCGCCTCCATCTTGTCGACTTTGCTGACGACGTCGAACGAGGAGTCTGCCATGATGTCCGTCCTTCCCGTGTTGAGCTGCCCCCAGTCTACGAGGGAGCGGCTGCCGCAGCGGGTCGCCCGGTGCCTTGACGTCCCCTGGAGACGTGGGACAGGCTGAGGTGAGGCTCACCTCAGTTTGGAGACCGAATGGCTCAGCCCATCCCCTTCTCTCAGGCGCTGCGCGAGGGCACGCGCGGCGTCCACCAGGGGAGCGAGGGCGCCGTCTTCATGCAGGACCTGATGAGCGGCCGCGGGTCGCGCGACGACTACGTGATGCTGCTGTCCCAGCACTACTTCATCTACGCGGCGCTGGAGGAGGCGGCCCAGTGGATGGCGCAGGATCCCGTCGCGACCCGGTTCATCAGCCCGAAGCTCACGCGCCTGCCGGCCATCGAGACCGACCTCGAGTTCCTGCTCGGAGACGAGTGGCGGGAGCGGATCGCACCGCTGCCCTCGACGCAGCGCTACACCGCGCGCATCCGGGAGGTCGGCCGCACCTGGCCCGGTGGCTTCATCGCCCACCACTACACGCGCTACCTCGGCGACCTGTCGGGCGGGCAGATCATCCGCACGCTGCTGCAGCGGCAGTACGGGTTCGAGACGAACGGTGTCGGGTTCTACCTCTTCGCAGACATCGCCAAGCCGAAGCTGTTCAAGGACACCTACCGCGAGGAGCTGGACGCGGTCGAGTGGACGGACGAGGAGCGCGACCGGGTGATCGGCGAGGTGGCGCTGGCCTTCCGCTTCAACACGGACCTGTTCGACGACCTGGCGACCGCGAAGGGCGCGGCGGCCTGAGCGGGGGGTTCGGTTCAGCGCACGAAGTCGGTGTCGATGCGGCCGCCGAGGCGGTCGAGCAGAGTGGATGCGATGCTCGCGGCGGATGCGGGTGACGACTCGGCGGCGAACGCTTCGATGGTCGCGGCCGCCCGCGGGTCCGCGGCACGGAGCCGCCGCGCGAGCCATTTCCCGGAGCCGAGCCACGCGCCGGCGGTGAGGAGTGCGAGCTCCGCCAGCCCGCGCACCAGGTCGGCGCGGATGGCAGCGATGATCAGGGGATCCACCGCATCCGTCAGGTCGTCGACCAGGTCGGTGAGCGCGTAGCGGCGGAGCGCGAGGGTGTGGGCGCTCTGCCGCGGTCCGTCGGCGAGCCGGGTGGAGCACCAGGTGCGCAAGGGCTCGAACTCCGCGCCCGTGCGCAACGGCGTGCCTTCGGTGAGCAGGAAGGGAAGCACTGGCCGCAGGGAGGCGAAATCGCGCTCGGACCAGCGGCGGAACGCATCCACCGTGTACGCGAAGACATCGATCCGCTCGCCGTGACGGTGTGCGACCCGAGCGATGGACTCGTCGTCACCGCTCGCGCTCTCGAACAGAACGGGTGGACCGATCACCAGGACGTCCACGTCGCTCGTCGGCGTGCGGCGGCCCGTGGACGAGCTGCCGCCCAGCACGATCGTGGTCGCGCCGGGGAACTCCTCGTCGCAGAAGCGGAGGGCGACCTCTGCCGCTTCCGCCTGTCCCGAGTTCACCGGCGACGGCCGGCCGGGCTCACGCGGTCTGGGCGAGCTCGGCGTAGTAGGAGACGTGGCAGCCGTCGCCGCCGCACTCGACGCAGAGAGTGATCTCCTCGGCGTGCTGCGCCGGGTCGGCGCCCGTGCCGTCGCACCGTTCGCAAATCTCCAACGTTCTCATGCCTCGATTGTGCGCTGGACCACCGACATCGGTCGTCGCCACGCCGGGGTGTCGCGATCGGGTACGGGGATCGGACCCGCCCGACGCCGCGACGCAGTGTTATGCCCAGAGCAGAACGGACGAAACATTCCGGTGCGGTCCGGCCGCATCCGACATAGGCTGTCCGCATGCTTCTGCGGCACGCGATCGGCTCGGTGCTCCGCCGGATCAGGACGGAGCAGGGGACGACGCTGCGCGAGCTCTCCGCCAGTTCGCGCGTCTCCGTCCCCTACCTCTCGGAGATCGAGCGCGGCCGCAAGGAGGCGTCGTCGGAGATCCTCGCCGCGCTCTGCCGCGTGCTCGGCGTCAGTGAGGGCGAGCTCCTGACCCGGGTGGCAGCGGAGTTCGGCGTCGGACAGGTGCTCAGCCTGGTTCCCGAGCACGCCGATGAACGACCGCTCGTCACGACGACCGAGCTGGCGCCCGCGGCGGCAGCGGCGGCGAACCAGCCCTCGGTGGTGGCGCTGGCCGCGTGAGTGCGGGCCCCGCGCCGCCTGGGCGGCCGCTGATTTCGTGTGCGGGCGCGCGGCGGCTATTCTTGTCTGGCGCCTTCGGTCACGAGAACACTGGTGGTCGGGAGCGCCTCGGCGAGTTACCCAAGCGGCCAAAGGGATCTGACTGTAAATCAGCTGTCTACGACTTCGGGGGTTCGAATCCCTCACTCGCCACCATCGAAACCCCCGGCTCAGGCCGGGGGTTTTCTCGTCTCGGGGTGCGCTCGACGGATCGTCGGAGATGAGTGCCGAAATCTCCGACGCAACGCTCTGCGGAGGGAGTTTCGGCGTGATCGGCGTGGAATCTCCGACGGACGGCGCGAAATCTCCGACGATCGGCCCGCGGCCTCGTCGGGGCTGCGCAGGTCTGACAGGCTGGAGGCATGACCTCCAACGCCGAGCTGCTCGAGATCGCCGCCACCGTCGCCCGCCGGGCGGCCGCCTTCGCGCTGCAGCGGCGCCGTGACGGGGTCGAGATCGCAGCGTCGAAGTCGTCGCTCAGCGACATCGTGACGCGGGCGGACCGGGAGACCGAGAAGCTGATCCGGGATGCGCTGGCCGCCTCACGGCCTCGCGACGGCTTCCTCGGCGAGGAGTCGGGCGACAGCAGCAGCACGAGCGGACTCACCTGGGTGGTCGACCCGATCGACGGCACGGTCAACTACTTCTACGGCATCCCCGCCTGGGCGGTCAGCATCGCTGTGGTCGAGGGCGACCCCGACCCTGCGACGTGGCGTGCGCTCGCCGGCGCGGTCGTCAATCCCGTCACAGGTGAGGTCTTCGCCGCGTCGGCCGGGGGAGGCGCGCGCCTCAACGGGGAGCGCATCCACGTCACCGAGGGGGTGGACCTGCCGCTCGCGCTCGTCGGGACCGGCTTCGGGTACGACGGGGAGGTGCGCCGCCGCCAGGCGTCGCTGGTCGCCGACCTGATCGGCGAGGTGCGCGACATCCGCCGCATCGGCGCCGCGTCGCTCGACCTGTGCGCCGTCGCGGCGGGGCGCCTCGACGGCTACTTCGAGCGTGGCCTGAACCCGTGGGACCACGCGGCGGGAGCCCTGATCGCGGAGGAGGCCGGGGCACGCGTCGCCGGGATCGGCGGCGGCCCGGCGGACCGCCGCCTGCTGGTGGCGGCCGCGCCGGGCCTGTTCGATCAGCTCCACCCGCGGGTCGAGCCCTTCTACTCCGGGTGGGAGTGAATCCGTCTGGTCAGACGATCCAGACGGTGGTGTCGCGCGGCAGCATCCGCCCGTCCAGCCCGCCGCTCGCCAGGACGACCTCTCCCTCGGGCAGCTCGACGGGCTCCGTGCCGAAGTTGACGACGACCCTCACATCACCCGACCGGAAGGCGAGAGTGTCGCCGCCCAGGTCGATCCACTCGGGGGCGCCGAAGGCGAGGTCGTGGCGACCGCGGAGCGCCAGCGCCTGCTGGTACATCGTGAGCGTGGACCCGGGGACCCCCTCCTGCGACGACCGGGTGTACCCGGCCCACACGGAGGGCTGCGGCAGCCAGCTGGCCGAACCCGGCCCGAAGCCGTACGACGCCTCGTCGCCCTCCCACGGGATGGGGACGCGGCAGCCGTCGCGACCGTAGCGCTCGCCGTTGGTGCGGAACCAGGTGGGGTCCTGCCGGGCGTCGTCCGGCAGGTCGATCGCCTCGGGGAGTCCCAGCTCCTCGCCCTGGTAGAGGTAGGCGGATCCCGGCAGTGCGAGCATCAGCGCGGTGGCCGCGCGGGCACGGTGCAACGCGAACGCCGGGTCCGGGAGGCCCCGGGTCTTCGGGCCGATGCCGTGGCCCTGCAGGTTCTCGCCCTCCAGCGCCAGGCGGGTGGCATGGCGGACCACGTCGTGGTTCGAGAGCACCCAGGTGCTCGGAGCGCCGACACTGCTGAAGGCCGCGATCGAACGGTCGATCACGCTCCGCAGGGCCGCCGCATCCCACGGGGTCTCGAGGTAGGCGAAGTTGAACGTCTGCTGCATCTCATCGGGGCGCACCCAACGGGCCAGCTTGTCGAGCGGCTCCACCCAGGCCTCGCCGCAGAGTACGCGGTCGCCCTCGTACTCCTCGAGCACTGTGTGCCAGTCGCGGTAGATCGCGTGGACGCCGTCCTGCGCGAAGTACGGGGGTGTCGGCGGCTCGCTCTGAGCGTGCGCCGCGATCTCCGGCTCCAGGGCGATGCCGCCCATGCTGCCCATGTTGGCGGGCGGCGTGTAGTCGGGGAGGCCGGCCTCCTTCACCATGCCGTGCGCCACATCCACCCGGAAGCCGTCGACGCCGCGGTCCAGCCAGAAGCGCAGGATGCCGCGGAACTGCTCCCAGACCCACGGATTCTCCCAGTCGAAGTCGGGCTGCGACTTGTCGAAGAGGTGCAGGTACCACTGGCCGGGGGTGCCGTCCGGCTCGGTGACGCGCGTCCAGGCGCCGCCGCCGAAGATCGACTCCCAGTTGTTCGGCGGTAGGTCGCCGTTCTCGCCTTTGCCGTCGCGGAAGATGTAGCGGGCGCGCTCCGGGCTCCCGGGCGCGGCCTTCAGGGCTTCCTGGAACCAGACGTGGTCGCTCGAGGAGTGGTTCGGGACGATGTCGATGATGACCCGCAACCCCAGGCCGTGCGCCTCCGCCAGCATCCGGTCGAAGTCGTCGAGGGTGCCGAACCGGGGGTCCACATCCCGGTAGTCGGAGACGTCGTACCCGGCGTCGCGCTGCGGTGACCGCTGGAACGGCGACAGCCAGACGGCGTCGATTCCGAGATCGCGGAGCGCGGGGAGGCGGCGGGTGATGCCGGGGAGGTCGCCCATGCCGTCGCCGTCGGAGTCGGCGAAGGAGCGCGGGTACACCTGGTAGATCACGGCGGAGCGCCACCACTCGCGGCCGGGGGCCGAGGGGCTGAGCGCGGAAGCGGTGGTCGGGGCGGATGCGGCGATGGTGGTCACCTCGTGTTCGTATCGGTGGGTTGTCAGGGGTGGACGGCGGTGCTGGAACGGACGATCAGGTCGGCGGGCGCGGTGTGGCTGACAGGATCGGGCGCCGGTGCGCCCCCGGGCCGGCGGGCGCCCTCCAGGGCCGCGAGGAGCAGTTCGGCCGCGTGCTCGCCCTGCCGGACCGGATGCTGCGCCACGGTGCTCAGTCCGAAGAACTCGGACAACGGATGGTCGTCGATCCCGATCACGGAGACGTCGCGCGGCACCGACAGGCCGAGATCGCGGGCGGCCAGGATGGCGCCGATCGCCATCTCATCGGACGCCGCGAAGATCGCGGTCGGACGCTCATGCGGCGTGCCGAGCAGCTGCTTCGCGGCCTCGTAGCCGCCGGGGAGGGTGAAGTCCGCGGCGCGGTGCAGTTGTTCGTCGACGGGCAGGCCCGCTTCGCGCAGCGCCTGCTCGTAGCCGAGGCGGCGGCTGGTGGGGATATGGAAGTCGAGGTCGAACTCGTGCGAGGCGCCGATGTGGGCGATGCGGCGGTGCCCCAGCGACACCAGGTGATCGGTCGCGAGGTGGGCGACGGCCACGTCGTCGATCGTGACGGTGCTCACACCGGCGAGCGGTCCGCCGACACCGACCAGAGGCTTGCCGAGCGCGAGCAGGCGGCCCGCCTCCTCGTCGGAGAGCTCCAGGGAGACGGTGAAGGCGGCATCCACGCGGTTGCGGAGAAGGTGGTGGTCGAACACGCGGCGGCGCTCGCCGCCGTCACCGCCCAGGTTGTAGAGGGTGAGGTCGTAGCCCTCGCGGAGCAGCACCCGCTCGGCGCCCTCGATCACCGAGGTGAAGAACCAGCGGTTGAGGTGCGGCACGACAGCGCCGATGTTGCGCGTGCGGCCGGATGCGAGGCTCGACGCGTCCGACGACACGACGTAGCCGAGGTCGGAGGCCGCACGCACCACGCGCGCACGGGTGGTCTGCGAGACGGGTCCGTTGCCGCTGAGCGCGCGGGAGACGGTGGCGGTGGAGACGCCGGCGAGACGGGCGACGTCGTCGATGCCGGCCATCCCACCTCCTGAGTCCTTCGACGTTGCGCGCCGTCCGCGGTGGAAGCGCTTGCGACCGCCGATGCCCGCGACACGCGCGGGCACAGGGGGAGTATAGCGAGTGGGGTGGAAGCGGTTGCAGTCTGTGACGGAGCCGCGCGGGCTCAGCGCCAGTGCGACGGCCGCGTGACCGCCTCCGGCAGCCGGGTGCGCGCGTCGCCGGTCGCCGCGTTCACCTGCACCTGGGTGAGGTAGATCGCCTCGCGCAGGTCCGCTCCGTCGAGGCGCGCATCGCGGAAGTCGGCGCCGATCAGCTCCGCGCGGGCCAGGTCCGCGTCGCGGAGGTCGGCGGCGATCAGCAGTGCGCCGCGCAACTCGGCGCCGCGGAGGTCGGCGCCGCGCAGGTCGGCTCCGACGAGGTCGGCGCCGGGGCGGATGCGCGTGCGGGCGACTCGGCGCGGGCCCGCGCCGATCGGTCCGGACTCGCGGGCGAGCCGGGCCGCGTCGCGGAGCAGCTGGGCGGCGGGGGCGCGGAGTTCCTCGATGTCGGCATTCAGGATGTCCTCCGGCCCGGCGTCCGCGAGGGTGCGCACATCGCCGCGCGCTCGCCGGAGCGCCGGGTGCAACCGTGCGGCGGCGGGGAGCGCGAGCGCGTCCTCGAGGTACCAGAGCAGTTCGTGCAGTTGCCGCATGACCGGGAAGACGCCGAACATGGCGCCCCTCGTGCCCGCGTCGTCGCGCCAGTTCGCGCCGCCCACCGTGTGCTGCGTCACCTGCTGTCCGGCGCCGAAGCAGTCGAAGACGGTGCACCCGCGGAAGCCTCGCTCGCGCAGCTCGGGGTGGATGCGGCAGCGGTCGTCATCGGCCAGGTTGACGCATGGGTCGCCGGCCGGTTTGTCGATGGCGAAGTCTGCGGACCGCGCGAAGGCCAGCGCAACGCAGCACAGTCCGACGCACTGCGAGCAGTCCGCCCGGAGTCCGACGCGTGAATCGTGGACGATGGTCACCCGTCCACAGTACGGGCCGCGCGTCACCTTTCCACATCTTCAGGCTCAGGCGGAATAGCCCTCGGACGACGGCGTTAGCGTGAGAGGACCGACTCAACGAAGGAGACTCGCATATGACTGCATCCCGCCGCACGGTCGGCTCGTCCGACCTCGAGGTCTTCCCGCTGTCGCTGGGAGGCAATGTCTTCGGCTGGACGGCCGACCGCCAGGCCTCGTTCGACATCCTGGATGCGTACACGGCCGCCGGGGGCAACTTCGTCGACACGGCGGACGGATACTCGGCGTGGGTGCCGGGCAACACCGGTGGCGACTCGGAGCGCATCCTGGGCGAGTGGTTCGACGTCCGCGGCAACCGCGACGAGGTCGTGCTGGCCACCAAGGTCAGCCAGCACCCCGACTTCAAGGGCCTCGCACCCGACAACATCCGCCGCGCAGCGGATGCCTCGCTCGAGCGCCTCAAGTCCGAGTACATCGACCTCTACTACGCGCACTTCGACGACGAGTCCGTGCCGCTGGAGGAGACGGTCGCCGCGCTGTCCGGCCTCGTCGACGCCGGAAAGGTGCGCTACATCGGCATCTCGAACTACTCGCCCGAGCGCATCGAGGAGTGGTTCCGCATCACCGAGCGCGAGGGGCTGCACCGCGCGGTCGCGCTGCAGCCGCACTACAACCTCGTGGAGCGGGCATACGAGACCTCGTACCGCCCGATCGCGGAGCGCGAGGGCCTGGGCGTCATGCCGTACTTCGCGCTGGCGGCCGGCTTCCTGACCGGCAAGTACCGCGACGGCGTGACCGTCGACAGCCCGCGCGCGGGCGGCGCCGCCAAGTACCTGGACGAGACGGGCCGCTCGGTGCTGGCTGAGCTCGACGACGTGGCCGCAGCGCACGACGCGTCCGTGGCATCCGTCGCGCTCGCCTGGCTGGCCGCCCAGCCCACCATCACCGCCCCGATCGCGAGCGCGCGCACCACCGAGCAGCTGCCCGACCTGCTGGCCTCCGTCGAGCTCCGGCTGACGGACGACGAGCTCGACTCCCTCGACGGCGCCTCGGAGGCCGCCAAGGCGGCGTGAGCACGGGGCGGGGCCGGGTCCGTCATGGTTCGGAGCAGGTCGCCGCAGATGGTATCCTCGTACGGTTGCCGAAAGCGGCCGGACCTCGTGCCGGCACCGGCTCCGCCCCCTTAGCTCATTGGTAGAGCACTTCCTTGGTAAGGAAGAGGTAGTGGGTCCGATTCCCACAGGGGGCTCCGTCTCCCGTCTCGCGACATGTCGCCGGACAGGAGATGCCACGGCGGGGTAGCTCAGGTGGTTAGAGCACACGGCTCATAATCGTGGTGTCGCGGGTTCGAGTCCCGCCCTCGCTACATAGGTTGAAAACACGGGGAACGGGGGCTGATGATCAGCCGCCGTTTTCTCGTGTGATCCATCAGGACATCTCTGATGAAGCTGCATCAATAGAGCTCTGACGTTCCAACCGGGTTTGGTCCTGACACTTGCCCCCCAATGTTTGAGGGATGAGCCGTGTTGACCCTGTTGATCCTCGTGTCCGTCTCGCGATCGTTCAGTGGCCGCCGGATGCGCCGCGTGGGTCGATCACGACGTTCTGTTCCGAGCACGGGATCTCCCGGGAGACGTTCTACGCGATCCGGAAACGGGCTGCGGAGGATGGGCCGGCGGCGGCGTTGGAGCCGCGGTCGAGGCGGCCGCGCAGTAGCCCATCGAGATCACCGATGACGTGGTCCAACGAGCGGTCGGAGTCCGCGCCGCGTTGGAGGCCTCCGGGTTGGACCATGGGTCGATCAGTGTTCACGAGAAGATGCGCTCGTTGGGGATGGACCCCGTGCCCTCGACGGCGTCCCTGTCGCGGATCTTCCGCGACCAGGGTGTCGCGAAGGCTGAGCCGAAGAAGAAGCCGAGAGCGTCGTTTCGCCGGTTCGTCTATCCGGCGCCGAATGCGTGCTGGCAGCTGGACGCGACCGAGTACGTCCTCACCGGCGGGCGCAAGTGCGTGATCTTCCAGCTCATCGACGACCACTCCCGGCTCGCGATCGCCTCGCACGTGACTTGGGGTGAGACCTCCGCCGGCGCGTTGCTGCCGGGCATGGTGGAACGCGGGTGGGGGCGCGTCGTCAACGTCTCCAGCGGGATCGTGGCTCATCCCGCGGGGATGATCGGCGGGAGTACCTACGCAGCGACCAAGGCGGCGTTGGAGGCGCAGTCGGTGAGTATGGCCGCCGAATACGCCGACACCGGGGTGACGATCAACATCTACCGGCCGGGCGGCGTGGACACCGCGATGCAGGAGTGGATCCGTGCCCAGGACCCCGACCGTATCGGTCATGGTCTGCACGGTCGGTTCGTGCAGAACCACGCCGCCGGGAGACTCCTTACCCCTGACGCCTCGGCTGAAGCGTTGGTCGCCCATTTGGGGCGTGTGGAGTCCGGGCAAATCTGGGACGTCACCGACCCGCACTAGCGCGGGGCCCGCGACGGATGCAGCGGCGCTGCGCGGGGACCCAGTGGTCGCGCCGCGGCCCGACAGGTGGGAGGGACCTTGCCCGAGCCGGTCCCTCTTACCTATTCCTCGTGTCGTCTGCAGATTGCCGGGCCGAAGGCCGAAGGCGCGCCCCTCGCGGGTCTTATGCTGCGGAGTCCACTGTCGCGGATGCGTCAGTGGGGCGGAAGGTGGCTCACTCGGGAACCATCTTCCGCCCCACCTAGGGACAGCGCTGTCGGCTACTGCGGTTGCCCGAGGACCTGGATTTCGTTGATGGACATCTGCGACCCGACCTGGCCGCCGTCGTTGGGCCGGTCGGCGATGATGCGGATGTACCTGGCGAGAACCGGGTTGTCGAGTTGGATGCCAGCGAGGCCGCCGCCGGTGTCGTTGTGCCGGCCGACAGTCCAGAAGGTGGAGTTGTCGAGCGACACGTCGACGTGCCAGTGAGATGCGAAGTTGCTGTCGCGCATCAACACTGCGATCTCGCTGAGCGATGTCGGCTGGCCCAGGTCGACTTGCTGCATCCAGCGGTACTGGGCGGTGGCCTGTGTCCAGGTGCTGGGATCTCCGTCGTTGGCGTAGGTCGGCTGGGATCCTGGCTGGAGCAGAGCCTTGGTGCCGTCGATGTACAGCGCCTGAGTGGGCTTGGTCAGCGCGAGGTTGGTGCCGGATGTGGCGTAGGCGCCGACCTCGGCGATCGCCATCTGGCTTCCTCGCTGACCGCCCTGGTTAGGCGCGTCGGCGACGATGCGTAGGTAACGGGCGGTGACGGGAGAGGTGAAGGTGACCGGAATGGTGCCCCAGCCGGTATCGGTCAGGGTTCCAGCCGTGGTCCATGACGTCCCGTCGGTGGACACATCGACGTGGAAGGCTGTCGCGAAGTTCGACTGCGGCATTGTCACGGTCACGTAACCGAGCGACTGGGCCTTCTGAAGGTCTACCACGAGCTGCCACAGGTACTGGTTCGTCGCCTGGGTTGTGGTGGTGGCGTCTCCGTCGGTGGCGTAGGACGCCTGAGAGCCAGGCTGAAGCGTCGCGGTGCTGCCGTCCAGGTACTGCGCCTGGGCGGGCATGTGCAGCGCCAGATTCACCGGGGCCTTACCCGTCGGCGGGGCCGCGAGCTGCGCGTAGGCCGGCTGGAGGCCGGCGTTGGCGAGCAGCGAGGCCGGGACGCCGCTGCCGTCAGAACCGATCTGGGTGTTGTCGGTGATGGTGGCGTTGGTGGGTTCGCCGCAGCTGAACCCGTCGGTGAGGGTCTCGTAGTAGTTGCCGGTGAAGTTGAAGTCGCCGTACGGTGCCGTGGGCTCCTCGCAACCGCCGAAGGACGCAGTGTCGTTGCCGTAGACCGCGTTGTTCGTCTCGGTGATGTACTGGCTCCCACCGTCGGTGTAGATGCCGTTGCCATAGCCGGCGTCGTAGCGGACTACGTTGCCGCTGATGAGCAGTCCGTTGGCGAGCGAGTTGCCTTCCTGGCCCAGCACGTAGATCCCGCCGCCGTCGCCGCGCTGCTGCATGGCGTCCTCAACGAGGTTGTTGGTGATCTTGTTGCCCGCGGCCTGCACGTCCGGCACGCGGCCCCAACCCCAATTCGAGCTGATCCCGCTGTAGGGCACGCTGTCGATCTGGTTGTGATCGATGGTGTCGTAACGGGTGTAGCCCTGCCAGATGCCGATCCCGCCGGTGTATTCGACGGCGATGTTGTGCACCCAGTTGTTGGCGATCAGGTTGAGGGAGGGGAGCAGGGAGGCGTTCGCCGCGTCTGCGCCGTTGCCGATTTCCAGGCCATTCGAGGAGATGTCGGTGAAGTTGTTACCGACGATGGTGGAGTTGTTTACGACCTGACCTAGCTGCAGACCAGCAGCGCCGAGGTGCTGGAAGGTGTCGCCACTGATAGTCAGTCCGTCGGTGTGGTCGAACACCACGTTTCCGGGCGTCATGGTCCAGTCGCCGTAGGGGCAGGTGCCAGGGTCGGTGGTCGAGAACTTCTCACAAGTGCCCTGGTACTTCCACGCGTTGACCCCGGTGTAGCGCATGTTCGCCTGAGTTTCGGCGAACCCGTCGGTTCCGTTGGGGGCAGTCCAACCTCCGTATTCGAAGGACAGTCCCTGCAGCGCGAAGTTGGTCAGCGGCTTGGCGACCGTGCCGGTGCCGGACACAAGCGTCTGGAGGCGCGGGATCTCAACGTCCGCGGTCCGCATGTTCTCGCCCTCACGAGGCATGTAGTAGACGGTGTGAGTGGCCTCGTTGAGGTACCACTCTCCCGGGTCGTTCAGCAATTCCTTGGCGTTCTGGATCTGGGCCAGGTCGCCGGTGCTGGCGGGGTACTGCCGATTGACCATGTTCTGGAAGCAGGGCTCGTCCATGGTGATCGTGGTGCCACTCGCTGAGGCGACGCGGCAGCGGCCCTGAACCCAACCGATGTTCCACACGAATTCCACGTCGGAGACATTGCCGAAGTTCTCGATCGTGGAATCGGTGGTGGTGTAGCCCGTCGCCGTCTGGGTGAGTCCACCCGGGGCTGCCTCGGACGCGACGTTCGCGCGTACACCGTTGACGTACAGTTGCCGCGTTACGGTTCCGGCGGGGACGTTGGCCTGCCAAATGCCGTTGGCGCCCTGCGTCCAGCCGCTGATCTGCTTGCCGCCGGAGAGCACCGGGTGCTGTCCTGGGGCGGCCACATAGCTGACGGTGTGGCCAGCCGGTGCGCTGTCGCCGGCGGCGGCGTCGAAGGCGAGTGTCTTGTTGAGGCGGTAGGTTCCGCCGGCGAGGACCACTTTGATGTCGCGATTGGTGCTGCGCGCGAGCGCCCGAGCGTGAGCCTGACCGTCGGTCAGTGAGCAGGGGTCGGCGTCGCTGCAGTCCTGGCCATGCCCTCCGGGGGCCACGGAGATGACGAGTGCTGGTAGGGAGGGCGGCGCGGCTGCCGCGCCGATTCCGGCGAATGCGCCCACTACGAGGGCGACCGCCGCGCCGGCGCCCGCAAGCAGGCGCCGGGGCGATGATGTATTCATTATTCACTCCGATACAACGTTGGTCGGACGGGATGGTGGCCGCCGGGCCCGGGCGGTCGCGGGATTCGATAGACGGGTCTAGCCCGATATTTTGGGGTTTGGCAGCGTCTAGGCAGGGTTTGGGCATAGCTTCGCCGTGCGGGTGTCCCTAGGGGTCACCCGCAGGGTGCGTTGGGGCGCCCGCCTAAGTGCGCTTTTGGAGGTTGAAGAGCCGGTCGCGGATGCGCCGCTCAAATTGGTGTCGGGTGGTGTCCACGTGCTCGGCCATGAGTTGTGTTGCCTGGTCGGGGTCGCCTGCGGCGATTGCCGCGGCGATCTCCACATGCTGCCGTCCGGCATTCTCGAGGGATCCGGGAGCGCCACCCTGGAACAGCAAAAGGTCGCTCTGCGCGGCGTACCGGCGGGCAGTAGCGACCGACGACTGAAGGAACAGGTTGTGGGCTGCTGTGGCCACAGCAGTGTGGAAGGCCTCGTCTGCGTGGCCGAACGCCTCAGCGTCCCCGGTTCGGCCGACTTCCGCTGAGTGGGCGGCCGCCTCACGAATGGCCTTGACTTCGATGGGGTTTGCGGTCGAAGCGGCTCGACGTGCGGTCTCGGTCTCGATGACGAGCCGGTAGTCCAACAGCATAAGGACGTTTTCCATGTCCGTCGGCTGGTAGTGAGCGAGCGAGTCATCTGCGGAGGTCGCAGGTCCCGCAGCAACGAATATGCCCGCCCCGCGCCGGACCGACAGCCTGCCGATGGCAGCTAGAACCTTGACAGCCTCACGTGCCACATTCCGCGTGGTGCCGAGAATCTCGGCGAGGCCCTGCTCGGTAGGAAGCCGATCGCCGGGATGAAGATTCTCAGCGGCGATGTATTGCAACAGCTGCTCAGCAGCCAACTCGTATCCGGGTCGGTAGCGCTCGGCGTCCGACCCCGACATGGGTTCGTCCCGCGCTGCCGCTCTCGCTGTCACTGTTGGATCCCTCCATTGGGTAAGGCTGACTGCCGTGTGACGAGTATCCCACAGCGGGACATTAATGCAACTCAATCCAACAAAAAGTGCCCAAATATCGAATGAAATTAGTTCATGGGGAGTATGGCCACAAATTCTCGGGTCCAGAAGACCTATAGATCATATTCTTATGAGCCCGAGCCGGGCCGGGCCGAGCCGGGGCAAGGCGAGCCATGCCGAGCGAAGGCGAAGCTAAACGCGGATGTGCGTTGATTCCAGGATTGGAGTGAGCTTTTCCCAAGGGAGCAGGCCGGCGGCACCCACGGCGCACCAGAACTCATGCGGCGGAGGGGAACTGGCAAGAGTTAGGTCCTCAAATAACTCCGCCGAAGTAGCGGCTCCAACCGTGATGGCGGCGATAGCCGGATGAGAGGCGCTATATGCCAGTGCTGCAGCCGGAAGAGTCGACCTGTGGGCACGAGCCAACTGAGCAAGCTTTCGAGTTCGCTCCAACAGTTCGGGTGCTGCTGCGCTGTATTCGTAGCTCCCGGCCTCTGTCGGTTCGGGCGAGGCGAGGATGCCGCTATTGAAAACTCCCGCATTCAGGACCGAGACGCCTCGAACTTGACACAGTGGTAGGAGCACGTCATCAGCGTCCTGATTCAGGAGCGTATATCGCCCCGCGGCCATGACCACGTCAACGTGGAGCTCGCGTACTATCCGGGCAAGCGCGTCGAGGTCCCGGGTTCCTGCGCCGATTGCTCCCACCAGGCCCTGCTCACGCATTCGGACAAGAGCCGTTCCGGCTTCGCCGATCGCCTGGTCCAGGCGATCGGTGGGGTCATGGAGGAGAAGGACGTCGACGCGGTCGAGCTGCAGGCGCTCGAGGCTCGCCTCCAGGGTTCGCTTGACGCCATCCGCGGTGAAGTCCCACGCGCGGGTGTACGCGGCCGGCACGTCGAATCCCTCATCGTCACGCCCATATGGGACTTCTTCGTTGGGTAGCAGGCGACGACCCACCTTGGTGCTGATGACGAATGAATCCCGGGGCTTGGTTGCCAGGAATCGTCCCAGTCGTCGCTCCGAAAGACCCAATCCGTAATGAGGCGCAGTGTCAAACCACCGCACCCCTGCCTCCCAGGCGTCATGGAGGAGTTGTTCCGCCGCTTCGTCACTGATTGCCTTGTAGAGGTTCCCTAGCGGAGCGCACCCCAGGCCGAACGGGCCCAAGGCAAGGCGAGAGGCTATCGAGTCGGCCACGAAAAGTCCCAGATCAGTGTTCCGCGTTCCTCGTTCGCGTCGGGCTCTTCCCCGTCCGCGAGGTACGGCGCGACTTGTCGCTGCCAGGCAACATTGACTGGGTTCTGGTCGAGTTCGACGTTTAGTCGAGATCTATCCTGCGCCTGGACCACATGAGTCAGAACGTCTCTCCGATGATAGATGCTCCATTTGAGGACTCCGGCGGCGCGCATCACGGAATCGAGCTCTTTTGGAATCGCGCGGTGAAACTCCACGTATGCCGCGCTAACTCCCGGATTGGGTCGGAGCCGGGTGCGAAAGACGAACGGCTCATCAGCCTCGGTTGCCTGATGTGTCACGTCTATTCCCTCTTTTCTGGCCAAGGCGCGCGCTCAGTGTACCAAGACTCGGACTTATCCGGGCGAAATCGTGCAAATCGGCGTCAATCCGGCCCAAAAGTCCGAATAGATTGCATTTACCGCGTGGTGTGTCATACTTATGCAGGTTGCTCTTCACCCGACCAAAGGAGGCGCTGTGGCGAGCGAAGCAAAGGTGGCCGAAATCGCCGCAGATGGTGAGGGCGATCGCTACCGCCCCGGATACGAACTCCTCGCGGAGCGGCTGCTCCATCACATTGCGGAGCAGAACCTTCGACCCGGCGACCGTCTGCCAACCGAGCAGGGTCTGGCCGAGATTTTTGATGCCACTCGCAATGTGACTCGAGAAGCGGTCAAGGTTCTCGCCGCGATCGGCCGTTTAAGTGTTCGCAAGGGCGCCGGCATATTCGTGGCAGCGCCGCCGAACAGCTTCGGCGCGGAGGAGTTCATCCACTTCCAGCCGACTGACTTGGACCAAGTCCTGATGCTGCTCGATTTCCGACGGCTCATTGAGAATGAGACCACCCGCCGAGCAGCAACGCTTGCAACCCCCGTACACGTTCGAGCGCTGCGCGAAGCGGCGGCGGAGTCCGAACGGGCGGCTGACGTGGCGGAGGTGTTCGCTCGCGCAGACGAAGCCTTCCACACTGCGGTAGCTATCGCCGCCCAGAACGTGTTCCTTCAGGCGAGCGTCGCCGACTGGCGGCGTTACGCATCACAAATTGACATCCTCCTGTTTCACGGAAACGCGCCAGGGTCGCTGGAGGTCGCCGGCCGTCAACACGTCGCGATTGCCGAAGCGATCGCGTTGGGGGACGCCGATCGAGCTGTCCATCTGATGTCCCAGCACATCGACACAACACAGGAGCAATTCGAGCGCAAGATCCGCGACAGGATCTTCACACTCAGTCGCGCATAAATCCTCGAGACAAGGAAATTCGATGCTGAAGTTTCCGCGATCCAGCCATGCCGGAAGCAGTCTTGGCCGTCGCGCACCAGGCGCCGCTGCCGCTACCGATGCAGTGGCGCACCAGGCCGTTTCTGCGCTCACTCGGGCCGGTGGTGCCACAGCGCCGCAGGCGCCGACGGTTCCCTATGTCCCGATCTACTGCAGCTTCTGAGCAGCGCGACCACCAACGATGAGAAAGACACCATGAAGATCACGCACGTCGAATCCATCCGGGTTCATGTTCCCGCCGCCAATCCGCCGTTCAAATGGCGTAATGGCCTTGCCGGCAGTGCACCAGCCGGCGATGGAGCTGTGCTGCGTATCGGGACAGACGAGGGAGCGGAAGGCGTTGCGTTCTTTTCCCGTCCTGGCGCAGCTGTAATGCTCGATGATCTCGTCGAGCGGGTGTTTCGGCCGGAACTGATTGGCCAGGATCCGCTGCAGCGCGAGTGGCTCTGGCATCGGATCTGGGAGCTCGACCGTATCCACGAGCTTCCCCTGCCGACTCTGGGCCTCGTTGACATTGCGCTCTGGGACCTGGCCGGCCGCATGGCCGGGCGCCCCACCTGGCAGGTGCTCGGCGGGTACCGCACCAGTATCCCCGCCTACGCGTCCACCTCCACGTTCTCCAGCATCGAGGAGTTCCTCGACGTCGCGGACCAGAGCCTTGCTTTGGGCTACCGCGGCATCAAGCTGCACGCGTGGGGCGACGCCCGCCGTGACGCTGAGCTTTCGATCGCACTTCGCGAGCATGTCGGCGACAACATTCCACTGATGTACGACGGGTCGGCAGGTTTCGACCTGCCCGACTCGATTTATCTTGGGCGGGCTCTCTCGGACGCTGGCTACCTCTGGTATGAGGAGCCGATGCGGGAATTCAGCGTGACGGCTTACGCACGGCTAGCTCAGGCGGTGGACGTCCCCCTCCTCGTCGCTGAAACCTCCGACGGCGCCCACATGAACTCTGCAGACTTCATCGCAGCAGGCGCAGCCACGTTCGGTGTACGTGCCAGCACCACGCTGCGTGGGGGCATCACGGGTGCTATGCGCACCGCTCATCTGGCCGACGCCTACCGTCTCCGCGCGGAGGTACACGGCTCCGATATCCCGAACCACCACCTGTGCATGGCAATTCCGAACACCACGTACTACGAGTCGCTCGTCACCTCAGCCCATGTGGTGCGCGAACGCTATGTGGACGAGGGCGGACTTGTCCATGCGCCTACCGAGCCCGGCATCGCTTTGCCGATCGGGCTCGACTACCCGGCGGCCCTCCACCCGTACATCGGGGAGGCCGCTTGAGTCCGCGCTCACACCACCCAATCACCCCTTCCCCGAAAGCACCAAGAAAGGCAAGACAATGAAGTCGCCCCGACTTTATCGCCGGACCCGCCACGCTGCAGTGGCAACCCTCGCCCTCGCAACCGCAGGCGTCCTCGCCGCCCTCACCGGCTGCGCGAGCGCCGATCAATCCGCATCCGGCGGCTCCTCCAGCTTCAAGCCGGAGGCGCAGGACAATAGCTCCACCATCACGGTATGGGCCGACTCCACCCGGCTCCCCGCCGTGCAGGCCTACCAGAAGTCCCACCCCGACGCGAAGCTGAAGATCGTGACCTACGACGGCAGCGCTGACGGCTCCACGTATCTGCAGACCAAGGTGCAGCTGTTCGACCGCACCGGCAAGGGCTGGCCGGATGTCGTCTTCGGCTCGCCGACCGACGTGACCTGGGCGTCCGAGCCGACCAGCCCGTCCGCGAAGCCCTACGCGGCCCCGCTGGACGAAGGCCTGGTGAAGAAGTCCACCCTCGACAACTTCGCCAAGGGCTCCCTGGCGCCGTGTGAGTTCAATGGGCACACTTACTGCCTGCGCAACGACATCGCGCAGGTGGTGCTCTGGTACAACAAGACGCTCATGGACCAGTGGGGCTACCAGGTCCCGACCACCTGGGAGCAGTACGAGGCCCTCGGTGAGAAGGTAGCCCAGGAGCACCCCGGCTACATCGTCGGCGCCGTCGGTGATACCAACTCGCAGGAGAGCTACTTCTGGTCGAGCCAGTGCCCAGCGCAGCAGTTGCAGAGTGACGGCACCCTCCGTGTCGACCTGCAGGCCAAGGAGTGCACGCGCATGGCGACGCTGCTGGACAACCTGATCAAGGTCAAGGCGGTCAGTACGCAGGGCTTCTTCAGCCAGGGCTTCGATGGTAGCAAGGTCCTCATGGCCAACGGTCCGTCCTGGTATGGCCAGTACCTGTTCAACTCGGCGTTCAAGACCCCTAAGGGGCAGATCGCCGCCGCGAACCCGATGACCTGGCAGGGTGAGTCGACCGCCTACACCGGCAACGTCGGCGGCGGTGTGTGGATGGTCTCCTCGCACAGCAAGAACCTGAAGGCGTCGACCGACCTGGCCGAGTGGCTGACCACCTCGGACGCCAACCTGAAGTCTGCGCCCACCTACCCGGCCTACGTGCCCGGTGCTGAGGCGTGGCTGGCGAACCCGGACAATGCGTCCTACTTCGCCGACGACATTAGCGGCCCGTTCAAGAAGGCCGCCGATGAGGTGTGGACCGGATGGTCGAACACCAAGTTCAGCGACGCGACCAGCTGGTCCAGTGTCGTTCTGCCAGCGCTGACGGCCGGTAAGACCCTCACCGAAACGCTGCCCGCCTGGCAGACCGCGATCGTCAACGAAGCCAAGTCGGTGGGTTACAAGGTCACCACGAAATGACAGTCCTCGAAAACGAGCGTGTGGCAGCGCTCGAAAACGCCAAGCCGGTCCGTCGTCGCGCATCGCGGCGCCGGGCCGGCCTGGCCGGCTACCTCTTCGTCTCCGGCTACACGATCCTGCTGATCGCCTTCGGGATCGTCCCGACCGGGTACGCGATCTACCTCGCCTTTACCAATGACCGGGGCCAGTTCACCGGGCTTGGTCAGTTCATCAAGGTCGTCAACGACTACCGGTTCATCCCGGCATTCGAGAATATTCTGACCTACCTGGTGATGTGGCTGATCCTCGTCATCGTCCTGACGACACTCGTCGCCGTGATTCTGCGCAGCCGGATGCGACCGGGACTCGCCGGGATCTTCCGGTTCCTGTATTACATCCCGGGCGCGCTCGCCGGAGTCGCCAGCGTTCTGGTCTGGCTGTTCATGCTGGATCCTGCAGTGAGCCCCGCCTCGGGGCTCCTGCACGCGCTCGGGCTGCAGAACTTCGCGCAGGTCCTCCAACCGGAGAACCTGCCCGTCATCCTGGTGCTGATCGCATTCTGGACCGGCGCCGGCGGCTGGATCGTCGTCATGTACGGCGCGCTCAACAACATTCCGGACGAAGTGCTGGAGGCCGCACGCGTCGACGGCGCGGGCCCCTGGCAGTCGGCGTGGCACATCCAGATCCCGATGATCCGCAAGTGGATCGTCTACCAGTCCATCCTCGCGTTCGCCGCTGGCACCCAGCTCTTCGTGGAGCCACAGCTGCTTCAAACGGCGAGCCTCGGACGCGTCAGCCCGACCTGGTCTCCCAACCAGCTCGCGTATGTGTACGCGTTCCAGCACGGCGACTTCAATGGTGCCGCCGCCATCTCGATCTTCCTGCTCGCCCTCGGCCTGATAGTCGCCGCCATCTTGGTGACCCGGTCCGGCCTGTTCAAACTGGACAACGAATGACCACCACCCTCGGCAACCGCACCCCGGCGTCTCGGAAGCCTGCCTCTCAAGCACCGACCCGTCGCGTCTCCCGGTTCCTCTCAATTGGCATCGTCATACTGATCTTGGCGCTGCTGCTGATCTTCTTCGTGCTCCCGGCGATCTGGCTGATCCTCGCGCCGACCAAGACCGCGGGCCAACTCGTCCACGACTTCCCGCTCTCCTTCGGATCGTTCGGGCAGTTGGGCGCGGCCTGGCAACACCTCACTAGCTTCCAGAACGGCGCGATCTTCCAGTGGCTCGGTAACTCCGCGATCTACTCCATCGGGTCGCTGATCCTGACGCTGGTCACCAGTGTCCCGGCCGGCTACGCGCTTGCCCTCACCGAGTTCAAGGGCCGCAAGACGCTGCTGACCATCACGCTCGTGGTGATGATCATGCCGTCCGCCGCGCTCGTGCTGCCGACCTTCCTCGAGCTGAACCTGTTCGGACTGATCGGGACGATCTGGTCGATCATCCTCCCCTTCTCGTTCTTCCCCTTCGGCGTCTATCTCGTCTACATCTACTTCGCCACCAGCCTTCCGCGGGACCTTCTGTCCGCGGCGCGGATCGACGGTTGCAACGAGTGGCAGGTGTTTTGGCGGATCGCGATGCCGCTGGCGAAGCCGGTGGTGGGCCTGATCGCGTTCTTCAGCTTCGTCAACAACTGGAACAACTTCTTCCTGCCGTACCTCGTGCTTCCGAGCAGCGACCAGTTCCCGATCCAGGTCGGGCTCAACCAGCTGCTCTCTTCGACCCCGTCGTTCAACCCGGTCGCCGGCAAGGGTCTGAACATCACGAGCCCCGAGCTTGCCTTGGCGATCATCATCGCGATCCTGCCGGTGCTTGTCCTTTTCCTGTTCTCACAGAGGGCCCTCGTGTCCGGGATGCTGGCGGGCGCGACGAAGGAATGAGCTCCGCGCCGCTGGTGGATACTCACGTCCACGTCTGGGATCCGCGGGTCCTCGGCTACCCCTGGCTGGCGGGTGAACGCAGCCTGAACCGGCCGGTGCACCCGCACGAGATCAACCGCTCGGCCCACCCGACAGGGATGATATTCGTCCAGGCGGCCGCCGCCCCGTCTCAGGCACTCGCCGAGGTCGAATGGGTGCTCAGCCAGCACTGGCCGGAGCTCGTCGGTATCGTCGCCGACGTTCGGTTGGGCGCACCCGATCTATCCACGCTCCTAGGGGCATACAGCGTGGTGCCGAAAGTGATCGGCGTCCGTCACATCCTCCAGGACCTTGGTCCCGGTCGCATCGACACTGCCGCTAACTCCGCTGGACTGGCCCGGGTGGGCGCGGCAGGTCTGGTGTTCGATGCGACGGTCCGTGCTGATCAGCTGGACGAGCTGGCGGCCATGCACGCCCGCACCCCGGAGGTCTCCGTGGTGCTCGACCACCTGGGAAACCCCCCGGTAGCGTCCGGTTTCGCCTCCCGCTTCTCGCGCTCGTGGCTCGAGGGCATCCGCGAGATCGCGGCCCAACCGACGGCAACTGTGAAACTTTCGGGCGTTCCTTGGAACGACCAGAGCCGACCATTTTTCGAGGCGGCGCTCGACACATTCGGCGTCGAGCGGTCGATGCTCGGCAGTGACTTCCCGGTTACCGATCCCGGGGAGCGGCGGTGGGACGAGGTGGCGGACATCCTCGTGCCCACCGCCGAAAACCGATCGGTCCTCCGCTGGCGAACGGCCTCCCGAACCTACGGACTCCTTCCGTCACTAGAAAGGACATTCTCGTGAAACTTCTCCGCGTCGGGGAACCCGGCCATGAGGCACCGGCCGTGCTCGTCAACGGGCACCGTTACGACCTCAGCGGGATAACCCACGACCTAGATCGCGACTTCTTCGCCAACGGTGGCCTGGACCTCGTCCGCGCGCGCATCGAGGAAGGGACCGACCGTCTACCCGTGCTGCCCGACGAGGCCCGCCTTGGTTCGCCCATTGCCCGACCGGGTCAGGTGTGGTGTGTCGGCGTCAACTACAGCGACCATGCGAAGGAGTCCGGCCTTGAAGTGCCGGCCGAGCCGCTGATCTTCGGTAAGGCCGCCCACAGCGTCATCGGACCCGACGACGATGTCTTCATCCCTCGCGGCAGTACGAAGACCGATTGGGAGGTCGAACTCGGCGTCGTCATCGGGCGGACCGCCCGATACCTAGGCATGGATGAAAATCCGCTCGACTACGTGGCGGGCGTCACCATCTCTCACGACATCTCCGAGCGCGAGTGGCAGCTCGAGCATGTCGGCCAATGGATTAAGGGGAAGTCGTTCGAACGCTTCAACCCGACAGGCCCGTGGCTGGTAACCCTCGATGAGACGGGACCGCTCGACGACCTCCGGCTTGAACTCGACATCAACGGAGTCCGCACGCAGGACGGCACCACCGGCGACATGGTCTTCGGGGTGGCAGACATCGTCCGTTACATCAGTCAGTTCACTGTGCTCGAGCCCGGCGACCTGATCAACACGGGAACACCCGCCGGTGTCGGCCTCGGTCAGCAGCCCCCGCGCTACCTCGCGGATGGCGACGAGGTGGCCTTGCGGATCACCGGACTCGGCGAACAGCGGCAGCGTTTTATCCCAGCGCCGTGAGCCCTTCCCGACAGAACACCATTTCCCGCTGAATAGGAGACATCGATGGATCTGACCGGATTGACTGCCCTGGTGACCGGGGCGGCTAGTGGAATTGGCGCTGAGGTCGTCGAACAGATGCGCGCCGTGGGCGCGACGGTCGTCGGGCTGGACAGAGCCGCGCCAGAGGACGCCACCGACTTCCTCACCGCGGACGTCACCGACCGGGCAGCTGTCACTTCGGCGCTACAGGGCCGCTTCGAAGGCCGAACACTCGACATCCTCGTCAACTGCGCCGGGATCGGCGCCACCGGCACTATCGCCGACAATGACGACGCCGAATGGCACCGGGTGCTGGACGTAAACGTCGTCGGAATCGCGAGGGTCACTGCCGCGGCCTTGCCGTATCTCGAGCACTCCACGAACGCGGCTATCGTGAACGTCAGTTCCATCGCAGCCTGGTCCGGGTTGCCGCAGCGCGCCCTTTACAGCGCCTCCAAGGGAGCGGTTCAGGCGCTCACGCTGGCCACGGCAGCCGACTTCGCGGGACGAATCCGTGTGAACTGCGTCTGCCCGGGCACCGTCGACACGCCCTGGGTTGGCAGGCTCCTTGGAGCCTCGAGCGATTCCGCGCAGGAACGTGCGCGGCTCGAGGCGCGCCAGCCGATGGGCCGCCTTGCCACGGCTGCTGAAGTCGCCGCATCGATTCTCTATTTGGCATCGCCGTCGTCCTCCTTCACAACCGGAACAGCTCTCGCTGTCGACGGCGGAATGTTTGGACTCCGGCTCCCTGCTCGCACAGTCTGAAACGGCAGAACCAAAAGAACCAATGAGCGACGCAACCGCCACACCAAGCACTTACGACAAGGCCCCCGCCACCCGGCTACCAGGACACGACATCTGGGTCGAAACTCAAGCATGGGCCCACATCGGCAGGGCAGCGGAAGGCACCGCTGAAAACCCCGTTGTCGTCATAGATACTTATCCGGGTGTGCACGTCGACGCGGTCGTGCGGGAGATCGCACTCGCATACCCCGCCGCGCGGGTGATCGACATCGAGCGGGCCGCTGCGAGACCGGGTCAAGAGATCGACGAACTGATCCGCGGCTCACTCACGGACGACCGCGTTTTCGGGATCATGAACCATCTCCCGCTTAGCGCTTTCTATGACGCCGGCAAGGTGCACGCGTTGCAAGACGAGGTTGGACTAAGAGTGGGGCCGATCGTCCTCGTGGGCTGGGGCGCCTCCCTCATCTGGCAGGACCCCGAGGTGCTCGTGCTGGCGGACTTGACGCGATGGGAGATCCAACAGCGCCAGAGAAAAGGTGCCACCAACTGGCGGTCAAACAACGGTGACGAGGACAACTTGCGCAAATACAAGCGCGGATTCTTCGTCGAATGGCGTGTCGCCGACCAACACAAGCGAACCCTTCTCGACCGCATCGATTTCCTGCTCGACACAAACACGTCGGAAGCAGGTGCGAAATTGATCACCGGCGAGACGTTCCGAGAAGGGCTTCGCTCCACCGCCCAGCAACCATTCCGCGTCGTTCCATTCTTCGATCCCGGCGTCTGGGGCGGTCAATGGATGAAACGAATGTGCGGACTGGATAGCGAAGCGGCGAACTACGCGTGGTGTTTCGATTGCGTGCCCGAGGAGAACAGCCTCCTCCTTGATATCGACGGCGAAACTGTCGAAATCCCAGCGTTAGACGTGGTCTTCGCCCATCCGCGCGAGCTGCTCGGCCAGCTCACGTTCGCGCGATTCGGTGCAGAGTTCCCGATCCGCTTCGACTTCCTGGACACGATGCAGGGTGGCAACCTGTCGCTTCAGGTGCACCCGCTGACGGACTACATCCAGAACATGTTCGGCATGCACTACACCCAGGACGAGAGCTATTACATGCTCGACGCCGCACCCGACGCTAAGGTCTACCTGGGTTTGAAGTCGGGAATCAGCGCGGCGGAAATGGAGAAGGATCTTCGACGTGCCGCGGCCGGCGAGCTCTCGTTCCCGGCGACGGAATACGTCAATGAGTTCCCGGCGCGCAAGCATGACCATTTCCTCATTCCTGCGGGGACCGTCCACTGCAGCGGAGCGGATTCCATGGTTCTGGAGATATCGGCGACGCCGTTCATCTTCACGTTCAAGATGTGGGACTGGGACCGCCTCGGGCTCGACGGGAAGCCCCGTCCGATCCATCTCGACCACGCGCTGAGCAACATCCAATGGGACCGCACGACAGAGTGGACGCAAGCCAACCTCGTCGACCAGGTGACCGAAATCGCGGCCGGCGACGGCTGGGTTGAAGAGCGCACGGGACTGCACGAATTGGAGTTCATCGAAACTCGACGTCACTGGTTCACGGGACCGGTCGAGCACGACACGAATGGCACGGTGAACGTGCTCAACTTGGTGGAGGGCGCTGAGGCCTGGGTGGAGAGTCCAACCGACGCCTTCGCCCCGTTCATCGTTCACTATGCTGAAACCTTCATCGTCCCGGCGCAGGTCGGCCGCTACATCCTGAAGCCGACGGAGCGATCAAAGGGTTCACGGCTCGGGACGATCAAAGCGTGGGTGCGAGGCACAGAAGTCGCTGCCAAATGATATCGACCACTGTGCCGGTCCTCGAGATCGGCGGCAGCCATGTCACTTCCGCCCTCGTCCAGCTCGAATCTGACCGTGGGCGTGGGCGTGTGCTGTCGCAGCAGCGAGAGTCTGTGACAGCTTCGGCGTCGGCGGAGCAGCTCGTCAGCCAATTCGCTCACGCGGCCGAATGGCTGGAGGTCGATGCCTCCTGCGACTGGGCGGTGGCCATCCCCGGGCCGTTCGACTATGAACGAGGGATCGGCCGTTTTCGAGGTGTGGCCAAATTCGAGTCGCTCAATGGATTCGATCTGGCCGCCGCTTTGCACGCTCGATTGCGCCCCGAGGTCGCCAGCATCGTGTTCATAAACGACGCGGCGGCGTTCGCGCTGGGGGAGTGCGTCTACGGCGCCGGTCAGCGCTTCAAGCGAGTGATCGGCCTCACGCTCGGGACAGGCATCGGTTCCGCATTCGTCTCTGACCGGATCGTCGTCACGGACGGTGAAGGCGTGCCTGAAGGGGGATGGATCTACACGCTCCCCCATGGAGACGGAATCATCGACGACGTAGTCTCGACCCGTGGGATCAGAGGAGCCTTCCGCCGGGCGACCGGCCAAGACGAGGCCGTGCACGAGATTGCGATCGCGGCGAGGTACGGCGATGTTGACGCAACCCGCGTCTTCGTCGAAGCGATGCGGGCGCTAGCCGATGTCTTGACACCGATCGCCGATCGGTTCGCGGCCGATGCGGTGATCGTCGGCGGATCGATCGCAAAGTCCTGGCCGTTGACCGGCGGACTGCTATCGAGCTTCATGGCACCCCTGGGCGTGGAAGTGGTGCAGTCGAGCCTTGGAGACGCTGGTGCCCTTCTAGGCGCTGCCTCCCGGGCCAGGGGTGCCGCCGCTCGGCAACGCTGACGCCTCAGACGTGTGTCTCCTCCCGTCGCAACGGCTGAAGGCGGGTGAGCTGGGTGACGTGGGCGGGGGTGAGTTCTGCGAGCGACTGCACCTGGAGCAGTTTCATGGTGCGCACGATCTGGTCGGTGAGGATTTGGATGGTGCGGTCGACGCCTTCGCGGCCGCCGGCCATAAGCCCGTAGAGGTAGGCGCGGCCGATCAACGTGAACTTGGCGCCGAGCGCGTACGCGGCGATGATGTCGGCGCCGTTCATGATGCCGGTGTCGATCGCGACCTCAGTGTGGTGTCCCACCTCCCGGGCCACATCCGGGAGCAGGTGGAAGGGGATCGGGGCGCGGTCCAGCTGGCGTCCGCCATGGTTGGAGAGCACGATGCCGTCCACCCCGTGGTCGACCAGCGTGCGGGCGTCGTCGAGGTTCTGGACGCCCTTGATGACGAGCTTGCCTGGCCACAGCGCCCGGATCTCGGCGAGGTCGTCGTAGTCGATCGACGGATCCATCGCCGCGTTGAGCAGGTCGCCCACGGTTCCGCCGGTCGCCGACAGCGACGCGAACTCCAGCTTCGGGGTGGTCAGGAAGTCGTACCACCACCACGGACGCGGGATGGCATTCACGATCGTGCCGAGGGTGAGCTGCGGCGGGATGGAGAACCCGTTGCGCTTGTCCCGCAACCGCGCACCGGCGACCGGGGTGTCGACCGTGAAGAAGAGGGTGTCGAACCCGCCAGCGGCGGCCCGCTCCACCAGCCCGTAGCTGATCTCCTTCTGCCGCATCACGTACAGCTGGAACCAGTTTCTGCCGTGCGGGTTCGCCGCCTTCACCCCCTCGATGGAGGTGGTGCCGAGGGTGGAGAGGGTGAAGGGGATGCCCGCAGCTCCGGCCGCCCCCGCCCCGGCCGTCTCACCCTCGGTCTGCATCAATCGGGTGAAACCGGTCGGCGCGATCCCGAACGGCAGAGCCGACGGGCCACCCCAGATCTCGCATGACGTGTCCACGGTCGACACGTCATGCAGGATCGAGGGGTGGAACTCCACATCCTGGAACGCTTGCCGTGCCCGCACCAACGACAGCTCGCCCTCGGCCGCACCTTCGGTGTAGTCGAACGCCGCCTTCGGCGTCCGCCGCTTGGCGATCCGCGCCAGATCCTCGATCGTCAGCGCCGACTCCAGCCGCCGCTTCTTCGGATTCAGCTCGGGCTTCTTGAACTGCATCAGCTCCAGCAGTTCGGCGAGCTTGGGGAATTGACGGGTCACCATGGAGACTCCTCACGGGATTCGCGGATAGGTGCGCTGAGCGCGGCATCGCGGTAGTAGCCGCTGATGTGGTCGTGGATGGAGCGGCGTGCGGCCGGGGCGTCGCCGTCGAGGATGGCGGCGACGACGGAGCGGTGCTCGGCGCGGAGGCGGGCGGCCATGCCGTCCCAGTCGGAGAGCCCGGAACCGGCGGCGAGGACGTAATCCTCGATCGACGTGCGCAGCCCGGCCATCATTGCGGCCACGACGGTGTTGCCCGACTCCTCCGCGAGCTGGAGGTGGAACTGCGCATCGAGCGCGAGGAACTCCGCTCGGGTGAGGGTCGTCTCGTCCATCGCACCGAGGAGCTGATCGGCTGCGGAGAGGTCGACGTGGCCGGAGCGCTCCGCGAGCTCGGTGGCGACCGCGGTCTCCAGGAGCAGACGGGTGCTGAGCACGTCGGCGACCGGGAACCCGTGGGCTGCGACTTGCAGGCGCATGAGGGCCTGCATCCCGCCGAAGGGGCGCGCGACGATGATGGCTCCGGAGGTCGGGCCCGAGCCCACGTGCGTTCGGACGAGACCCATCGCTTCGAGCACGCGGATCGCCTCGCGGACGCTCGATCGGGCGACACCGAGCTCAGCGGCGAGCGAGCGCTCTGGCATCAGGTGGTCACCGGGGCGGAGGTCGCCGGTCACAAGCTGAGCTTCAATATGCCGCAGTACGGTTTCCCATGCTTTCGGCTCCGCGGTCAAAAGCGCGCCTCCTGTGGTCGGACCATATGGTCTGACCACAGTATCACGCCCGTCCCACTGTGGGTCGGTGCCTGGATCCGGGTTTCGACGGCGACGATTCTCAGCGGGAGCCGCTACGCAGTCGGTATGCACTCTCGGCAGAGCCCATCAGCACGGCTTCGCGCTCGTCGAGCGAGAGGCCGGCGAGCAGCGCAGTCGTCGTGCGCCACGTTGCAGCGTAATCGCCCGCCAAAGTCGAGACTGGCCAGTCGCCACCGTAGAGGGTGCGTGCCGGACCGAATGTGTCGAGCGCATGCTCCGCGAACGGGCGCAGCCGTGCCGAGGCGGAGCCGCCGCCGAGCGTCGTTAGGCCGGAAAGCTTGACATAGACGTTCGGGCGGCGGCTCAACTCGGTGAGCAGCCCGGCCCAGACCTTTCCGTCGGGCGAGCCCACCGGCGGTGTCCCGAGGTGGTCGATCACCAGCTGCAGCGACGGCAGCGCATCCGCCAGTTCGATCGCGCGCCGCAGATGCCGAGGAAGGACGCCGATAACGTCGAATGACCATTCCCGCCTGGCGAGCAGACCGAGCGACTCACGGACGGGCGGCCGGCCCAGCCAGTCGGGATCCGGCTCGTCGTGGATGAGGTGGCGGATGCCGACAAACTCCGGCCGCAACGACCACTCGTCGAGCTGCCGCGCGGCGGCAGTAGGGTTCATAAGGTCGACCCATGCGACAACACCCGCGACCGACGGAGAGCTGGCGGCGGAAGCCGTGGCTTCGGCCACCGCGAACATCGCGGCGGAGTCCTCCAGTGAGTTCGCTGCCTGGACGAGGATGACGCGGTCGATGCCAGCCGACTCCAGGTTGGGGCGTATCTCGGCGAAGCCGAAAGTGCGGTTAAGCTGCGCCGGCGCATCGCTCAACCACGGGTAGGCGACGCGCTCGACATCCCAGAGGTGCAGGTGAGCGTCGACCGTCATCTCAGCCTGCCAGGTCGAAACGGACCAGCGTCGGACCCGCCACCCCGGGCATCGGCAATTCGAGCGTCATTTCCTCGCCGTCGCGGGTCACCGCGATGCCGCGGCCGTCTGCGAGGCGCGCGCTCGCTGCATCGAGCAGGCTCGACGCGGGGATCCGAACCGCCCCGATGGCATCGATGAACGCGTTAGCTGTGTCTCCTGTGCGTGGACGAGGGTGGTGGAATTCCCGAGGAACACCGGGACAAAGTCTTTGAAGCCGGATGGCGCGGCACAGCTGCAAGGTCGCCACGCTCCGGTGTCGTTTCGGGTGGTGCCGGTCTCGGGCTGGCGATCGTGCAGGGCATCGTGAGCGCGCACAACGGCGATGTCACTGTGCAGAACTCTGGGGCAGGCTGCTGCTTTGAGGTGAAGCTGCCACGGTTCCAGCAGGTCATGGCGGCAGGCTAGTAGGCGCCTGGGAGCGTTCATGAGCTCCTACCCGCCACTTATGCGAAGTACGGAGTCTCTTTCGACGAGTTCGGGCTCGAAGAGCACTGTCGTGACCTGATCGCTTGTCGATGTCGCAGCCATCAGTTCGGCGGCTCGCTTTCCAAGCGCATAGGGCTGTTGCCGGATCGTGGTTAGCGAGGGTGACAACAGGGACGCGAAGTAGCTGTCGTCGAAGCCGACCAGGGAGAAGTCGCGTGGTACGTGAATGCCGCGCTGCGAGAACTGCTTGAGCATTCCCAGAGCGACGAGGTCGTTGACGCAGAAGATCGCCGTGGGTTTCTGGGCGAGATTGAGAAGTTCGTCCGTGGCCGGCTCCGCGCTGTGAGCAGTCATCGCTTCGATCGGGATCTCAATGATGACCTCGTCCGGATCCGACCCGGATCCGGCGACGCCGGCGCGAAGGCCCGCGAGGCGTTCGGCGCACCACGGTATGCTGTGCGGTCCGTTCACGAATGCGATTCGGCGGTGACCATTCTCGATCAAGTGTGAGGCGACCAGCTGGGCCCCGTGGAAGTGGTTCTCTTTGACCGAGTTGTAGCTGCCGTCGGCGCTGGCCTGGTCGAGCAGAACGATCTTGGTTCCGCGGCGGGCGAGGTTGCGGATGGTGGGGGAGTCCGCATGGACGGACGATACGAGGACGCCTTCCACTCGATGCTCCTCGAAGAGCCCGAGAAGTCTGCGTTCCTTGTCTTCGCGCTCATCGGAAGAACCCAGCAGTAGTGAATAGTGCAGATCGCTGGCGGCAGCCTCAATGCCGCGCGTGACTTCAGCCCAGAACGGATTGCCGAGGTCGAGGACGACAACGCCGAGAGCACGGGAGCTGCCCTTTCGAAGACCCCGAGCGAAAGAGTTCACGACGAAGCCTCGTTCGTGGATGACGCGTTCAATGCGCTGTCGAGTCGCCGGGGCGACGAGCTCGGGGTTGTTGAGTACGTTCGAGACCGTCGCTTGCGAGACGCCGGCGGCGGCGGCGATGTCACGTGACGTCACCCTCACAGGTTCAGGAGCATCCCAGTTCGCATCCCCTGCGTGATCGCTGCTGGAGCTCACCGGCTCCCCCCTGCCCGTTGATTCCTAATCACTGGTGAATCTCTCCTGGTACGTACTCATGCTCGTCCGAAGTCGGCTCTTCCTAAGGAGGATACCCACCGTGGTATCGAGGGCGAGTCCGGGTTGATGTCCGGTCCGAAGAACTTGATGATGACTAGGTCGTCGGGGCCCGTGTTCACGTACTCGAGGGCCGTGACCGCCCGATCATGGATGATCAGCAGTTCATCCTTACCCGGACAGCCACCCTCGACCGCGACACCACCGACGGTGCCACGTCCGCTCCACGCCAGGAGACTGAATACACCGCGTTCAGTGGAGGTGTAGCGAGCCCCCGGCGCGAGGGTGAGTCGCTTGCCGGAAAACTTCGTCGAGCCGTACAGGATCCAGGCTTCCTCGAACCCATCGCCGGAGGCGATCGTCCGGGGTGTGATGTGGTGGTTCTCGTAGAAGAACGGGTCGAGATTGGTCGCCCAGTCGATCCACTCCAAAAGCGCCCTTTCCCCCTTGTTCGCCTTGTCGTCGTCGGCGACGTCCTTGTACAGCAGGTCTTTCCGGACGGGTCTGCCATCGTTCACCCCTTGCAGCATGGCGAGCGTGTCCGAGTCCTCTTGGAGTTCGATGGTGAGCGCTGTGCCTGGAGCATGCAGCGTCCCGGAGGGGACGAAGAATCCCCCTTCCGCGACGTTGAGATAGGCGCGTGAGTAGCTCAATACGTGATCGGAATTCCAGCGCCCCCACTCTTCGACGAGCAGTTCGGCGGCGACATCGACGGTGAGGCCGGGGTGCAGCCCCATGAAACTCTCCGGGTGCGGACCGTATGGCACCCCCGGGGGGAAGTAGCACGCCTCATCCTTGGAGTTGCGCCCGACCCGCTCGGCGATGGCTTTCGGGGGATGGATGTGGAAAGGGATTCGCGACTGAAAATCGTAGATCTTGGCGAGGCGCCCGAGACCGTTGTGGTCGGCTGCATAGGCGTCCCCCATGATGAGCTGGGGGGCGGCCGCGATCGCGTCGCTCAGAAGGATGGTCTTGTCGGGAGCGACACGGATCGAGCTGATCCCTTCGTCAGCTGGACCCGTCACATTGTCGGCCCGGGTCGTGGATGCAAGCCAGCGCTCGGAGATCATGCCGCGTTCGCCCGCGTCGTACTCTTCATCCGGAAGGCCCATGCGCTTTCCACCCGCGATCCAGTCGCGGGCTACGAGAGCAGCATCCAGCGGGAGGATGCCGTCGGTCTTCTCGATGAGATGCACCAGTAGTGCGTGAACATCGTCGTTCATGTGTTTCTCCTTGTCGAACGCGGCGAAGGTGGCGGCGCGTACCGTTCCGGGGAGTTCGCGACCCTGCGAGGGTCACTAAACCCTTCGAGTGCCATGAAGACTACCGAACTTGAGACCATTTTGATACGTATTTACTCAATTCTCTTGATACGTAACGATTGCGGTGCTAGCGTCCTGCCAATGTAGGAGTCAGAGGCCCGGCAGAGCGCTCTGAATCTGGCATTCATCCAAAGAAGGAGTTCGCTCATGCAACGTCGCACGAGAAGGATTGCGATCGTGATCGCGGCCACAGCTCCACTGATCGCGCTGAGCGGCTGCTCCCCGTCCGGCAGTGGAAGCGCCGACAGTGGGGGCAAGGTGACGATCACGATGGTCGGCGACTCGGCCCCGGCCAACGTCACCACCCAGAAGAACATCATCGCGCTGTTCGAAAAAGCGCATCCGAACATCACCGTCAAATTCGAGCCGGCCACCGGGGCGAACGCGGAACAAGGGTCCATCGTCCGGCTGGGCCAGGGCGACAAGACTCTCGACGTCGCGACCACTGAAGTCGGCTATGAGTATCAGTGGTACAAGCAGGGTTGGATACAGTCGCTTACCCCTTACATCAACAGTGCTGCGCAGGCGAAGGTCGATCCGCATCTCATCAAGAACGAGACCTTCGACGGTCAGCTGCTGGCCATCCCGATGGACAACTCGACGATGTACCTGGCCGTCAATCAGGACTTGCTCAAGCAGGCGGGTGTGACCGGGCCGCCGACCCTGAAGAAGGACGGCCTCAACGCGACGACGAGCGGTGTGTGGACCTGGGAGCAAGTGCTCGCGGCGGCCACGAAGGTACACGCTGCCACGGGACAGACGGGCATTCTGTTCCCTGCCGACGAGACCTGGCCGGACGTTCCGATGGCTCAGCAACTGGGCGGCGAGGCGAGCAGTCCCGACGGGCTAAAGGTGAAGGGTTACCTCGACCAGAAGCCGTGGGTCGAGCTGATGGAGAAGTGGAAGGCGTTCTTCGCCAACGACGTTTCTCAGATCACCAATCCCACTTGGACCAATGACCAGTTCGAGGCAGGCAAGTCCGCGTTCGCTCTGACGCACATCGGTGCATACAACGTGTGTGCGCAGGCGAAGTTCACCTGCGACGCTGCCGCGGAGCCTTCATTCCAAGGCGGGAAGAAGATCGTGCAATCGACAGGGATCGCCTGGGCCCTCAATTCGAAGTCGCAACACCCCAAGGAAGCCGGCGAGTTCCTCAACTTCGCTCTGACGAACCCTGCGGCGCAGTCGGCGCTGATCAACGGCGACTACTTCGCCGCCATTCCGATCTTGAAGACGCAGATCGCCGCTATGAGCACGGACCCGAAGTACAAGGACTTCCCGATGTCGGTGAAGGTGCTCGGTTCGTGGCAGGAGCAGCACTGGCCGGAGAAGATGATGGTGAGCCCGGCAAACGCAACTGAATTCACTGCGATCTCCGACGCACTGAAGGACGTTAGGGTCGGTGCCGCGACTCCGGAGCAAGCTGTGCAGAAGATGACGGAGACCACGGACCGCGCGCTCCAGCAGTTCCAGTGATGGTCGGGGTGTAGCCCGCCGGTCTCCGGGCTGCACCCCGACGATTCACGACCGCGTGCGCTCAGTCCAACGACACAGGAGTTGTATTCGATGGCAAGCCAGGTTCTGGGACCTCCTCACACTTCTCAGCGGGCGTCAGGCCGACGCCTGAAGGCGGACCGCCGATGGGCGCCGCGTCTTTCGGACAACGGGCCGCGACTTCGCTTCCCAGCGACTCCCTATTTGCTGATCCTGCCTGTGGGGCTTTTTCTGGCCGTCTTCACGCTCCTGCCGTTCCTCTGGGCGGTGCTGATCAGTGTGCAGCCACCGCTTCAGGCATCGTCGGGGTCGATCACGACGCTATCGATTGCGAACTTCCGCGAGATTTTCACCGACCCGGATACGCTGAACTCGCTCCTGGTGACCATCCTGTATGCGGCCATCACAACGATCGCCATCATCGCCGCGAGCGTGGCGACCGCCCTCGCGCTGAAGACGGTTCGTCGGGGCTCGAGCCTCTATCAGCTCGTGCTGATCATCCCGCTCACCCTGGCGCCGCCGGTGGTGGTCATCCTCTGGCAGGCGCTCTTCGATCCGTCGACCGGCGCGGTGGACGGCGTTCTTGTTCCGCTCGGCATACCGCGACAGGGCTTCTACGAAAGTACAGGGCAAGCCCTCCTGGTGGTGGCGGCGATGGCGGTGTGGTCCAACTCCGGATTCTGGACCCTGGTATTCCTCTCCAACCTCCGCACATTCAGCACTGAGATCTTCGAGGCGGCAGAAGTCGACGGGTCGGGCCCCATCCGCACATTCCTGTCGATCACCCTGCCGCTTCTTCGCCGGACACTGCTTCTGGCCAGCGTTGTGCTCTCCACGGCGGGCCTCGTCGTATTCATCCCGGCGCAACTCCTCACGGACGGTGGCCCGGGAAACGCGACCAATTTCATGATGTATCAGGCCGCGCAGGATGTCCTCCGGTTCGGTCAGCCGGGCAACGCCAACGCGATCGTGGTCGTACTACTCGTTCTCATTGGCATCGTCGCGGCGATCCAGTTCCGATTGATGAGGCAGGAAGATGCGTAGGCGCCCCTCACAGGCTGTTGCTCACGGCTGGCTCATCCTCGTCGTCCTGATCTACGTGATCCCGATTGTTCTCATGATCGTCACCTCATTGCGGAGCCCGTCAGGCGGGGGTGTCTTCCGGGACTGGAGCCCGTTCAGCTTCAAAGCGTTCATCCCTTACTCTCCCGATATCGACGGCTACCGACAGCTCTTCGCCGCCGGATCACAGTTCCCGCAGGCCCTGCTCAACACCTTGATCGTGTGCGCAATCACTCTCGTCGTCGGCACGGCGGTCAACCTGCTAGCGGGGTTCACGTTCGCCTATTTCCAATTCCCTGGCTCCCGGGTGCTCTTCGCCCTGCTTCTCATCACTTTCATGGTGCCGTTCGAGGCGATCGTCATCCCGATCCTCTCGATCATGCAGAACTTCAACCTCGTCGACACCCTCGCCGCGGTCATCCTGCCCACCATCGCCAACGGCTTCCTCGTGTTCATGTTCCGCCAGTTCTACCGGGGCATACCCAAGGACCTCCGAGAGGCGGCGATGATCGATGGTGCGAACCTCTGGACCATCATCTGGCGCATCTACATCCCGCTTTCCAGGCCGCTGATGGTCACCTCCGCGATCGTGCTCTTCATCACGCAGTGGCAGGCGCTCTTCCTTCCGCTCGTCGTGCTGCGAACCCCGAGCAATTGGGTCCTCCAACTCGCGCTGTCGTCCCTCCAAGGCACGATCCAGCTTCCGAGCTGGGGGCCGGTGCTCGCCGCGGCGACGATCACCCTCCTCATCCCATTGATCCTTGTCGCACCGTTCATGCGCTACTTCAGGTTGTCGCTGCTGGACGGATCCACCCGCGGCTGAATAGGAGTAACGAACGTGCCGTTCGAACGTGGCGTCTACGCTCAAGGCTGGTTTCCTCGCAGCCACAACTATCACCCGAGCCTGCCTCCCCGACGGCTGAAGATGGCAGAGGACTTCGAGGAGTACCGAGCGACTCTCATCACGTGGCCCTCGCTCGGCGGTGGACCGATTTCTCTGGCGTACCTCGAAGACGAAGCGTTCGCGCCGTTGCCGGCCCGCTACCGCCAATACGGTTTCCTCAAGGACAGTGAGTTCCTCGACGAGTGCCGCAAGCGAGGAGTCAAAGCGTTCAGTGTGATCTTCTCCACACAGGGGTGGGAGTTCCCGGTCGAGTTGAACGACGCGGAGGACGAGATCCTCGCCATGAACGAGCTCAGGGGAGTCGGCAAGCGCGGCTGGCTGGGCCTGCGTGAGTTCACGCAGAATCGCTACCCGAAGATCTGGGCGCCGTTCGAGAAGTACTTCCCCGACGGCCTCATCAACTCGCGAGGCGAACCGGTCACCGACCTCTTCGAAGAGTGCGTGTCCCGTGACATCCACGGACGCCCGCACCACGCGGATTGGCTCGAGGTGCCGTTGCGCGAGCACGTTTGTCACTTCATGGACATCAACAATCCGGTGTGGCGGGAGTACCTCAAGGCCATCGTCCGCATCCACGTCGACGCCGGTGTGGACGGCATCCAGTTCGATGAGCCCGACAGCCCGCTCGGTGCCCTGAACTACGGCGGGTCGTTCAGCTACGACAATGTGGAGGGATTCCGCCGCTATCTCGAGGACCTTCCTGCGCAACGCGTTCCTGAAAGTGTGGGCGACCTCCTGACGTTCCACTACGGCGAATGGCTGCTCGCGCGCGGAGTGGAACGGGTCAACCTGAAGGCCGAAGGCGATGAGGGCGTCCTGGCACGGCTCTATGTCCGCTACCTCCAGGGGCGCCAGGCAGCGAACTTCACCGAACTGGCTGCGTACGCCCGAGAATATGCAGCGTCGCAGGGCCGAGAAGTGCTCATCTCATCCAATCTGTACAACGGCGCGACATGGCACGACCCGCTCGCTCACGAGGTCGACGTTCTTGTGCCGGAACAGGAGCACACCCTCTACGAACAGCCGGCATGGATGCGCTATATCGCCGCTTTCGGCGGTGACAAGCCTGTATGCATCAGTACCAATCCGTACGGCGGCGTCCTCCCCGAGCTGCTCCCGCGCCTGAACCGGGGACGCGACATCGACCGCTTTCGCGTCATGCATTACGAAGCCGCCGCGATGGGGGTGAACATGTCCGTGCAATACGGCGCCTGGATGGGCAGCGTGATCCAAGATGCCGTCTGGGCTCCGCACGAGGAGACGGTCGAAATGCAGAACTTCCTCGCCGACAACGAGCGCCTCTTCGCCAGACGCACGCACAACAGCACTCTCGTCGTCTACTCCGTCGACAGCAACTTCATCGAGAATGTCTGGCAGATGCTGGGCGGCGGCGACCGCAAACCGAAATACCCGGACGTGGGTGAGACCGGCAGCCAAGCCCTGCCATTCGAGAAGGCCGCTCACTCCATCGCTATCAGTTGCCGGCCATTCGACGTCGCCGTATTCCACGACGGCGTCCACCGGGCCGACGATGCCGACGTCGGCATGCTCCAGCAGTACGAACGAGTCGTGCTCCCCGGATGTAGCTCGCTCACGCGCCGACAGATTGAGGCGATCGAGAGCTACCTCGCTAGCGGCGGGCACGTGACAGTTGTCGGCGAACTCGGCGGACGCGACGGCAGCTCGGACCTTGACGCCATAAGGTCGCACGAGAACACAATCATGGCCGACGGCTACGACGCGGACCAGCTCGTGCCCGGTGAGCCGCAGCTCCGACTTGACGGCTTGGCGCGAGGTGCCGCCAACATCCAAGCGCCAGAAGGCTTAGCTGCCGTTCACATCATCAACTACGACTACGACAACGAGGTTGGGATGACGCGCCCGGCTGTCGACGTCACCCTCAGGGTTCGTCTGACCTTCCCGCCCGCTTCTGCATCGATCCACGCTCCAGGGTCCGATCCCATTCAGGTGCTGACACAGAGCGAGGGCGAGGCCACAATCGTGACGATCCCAAAGATCGGTGTGTATGCGATCGTCGAATTCGCGGCTCAACCGTTCTGAAGGCTCCTCGCGGGCCTTTCAGGCGGACGGGGTCGATCATTCAGTGGTGCCGAGACGCCGCATGCTTGGCGCCATCACATGAGAAGACCAAGTGCGGCAGTGGCAGCCGCCAGCAACACGAGGACAATCTGAAGGACCGGCGACTCACGCCGCCGAACGTGGACCACGACAGCCCCCAGCATGAGAACTACGAGACCGAGCGCGGAGACAACGCTTAGCCAGTGAGCGACTCCGAGAACCCTCGGTAGAACAAGTCCCCAAGCGCCAAGGATCTCGAGCCAGCCGATGATCTTTACGCTCGGCGTGCTGAAATCTTCCACCCAGCCCATTCCTGATGTCGCCGACTTCTGTTTCGGCACAACCTACTTTTTCGACCAGACTTGAGAGTATCTGGCGGAGTACCGAGACGGAGGGTGCGAGCGGCGACAGCTACACCATAGGAATTAGAGCCTCCGGATTAGTCGACGACGAACCTGTTCGATACGCCGTGGTGCTCTCTGGCTCAGCGAGACCAACGACAATGTACGCCTGCAGGCGTCGAACGCCAGGTCCGAGGCGGATGCCCAGTAGGTGCCGTGACGGGGGACATCGACATGCCGGGTGACATGTCTTGCACTCTCGCGAAAGGGGACCCTTGGGCGATTTCCATAGCTCCGGGTTACGGAGAAGATCTCTTGGTCGTCGAGGGAGTGCTTGTGCCGCGGGTCAGCGGAACCGACCGCACTGCGACGGGCAATGTGGAGGTCATCGCACGAGGCCGCTTCGCCACGCGAGCAGGTAGTCACGCTGTTTTCAATCTTCCTCGTTTCGGTACACGCCCTTCGCCGGTGGCGTTACTGGATGTGCCGCTCCAAGTAGGAGGCTTCGAGTCGTTCACTGCGCCGGATGCGAGAGTCGATATTCAATATGTCTCGTTGGGGGAGGGCGACCAATTAGATCCAGTGTCGCCAGCGCCCGATTCGCGCGAGCCACTCGAATGGTCAAGTGGTGTCCAGTCGTCGGTCAGACCGTCGGGAATGGTCACCGAAGCTCGCGGTGAGCAACTGGTGTCACGCTCGCTCTTCTGGATCGGAGTGCTTGCTGGAGTTCTGGGCGGACTCCTATTGCCCGCTGTCAAGCTTCTTCTTTCCGCCTTCGAGCCGGCACCCATCCCACAGGGGCCGATAACGGGACCTGGCGTTGAGGGGACATTGCTACCCGCTTCTGAAGAAGTGATCACCACGCGACGGCACCGAGCTCGGGGTCGTGAAGGTCGTCCTATCTCGCGGGACGCAGGTCCTCCAGCGCTCGTCCCGGACGGTCAGGATGAAGCAGAACCCGTGCATCTCGATGCCGTGCGGATGCCTTCCTCAAGGCAGCTCGGCGCCTCACCTTCAGCTGGATGTAAGCGGCAAGGTCTCCTCCCGATGATCGAGCCGGAGCGGACGACGAAAAGAACAACCCCCGCGGCTCCGAAGAGTACGCGGGGGTTCTGTCGATCCTGAGGTGGGTCAGCCGTCGTAGCCGGCTGGGATCGGCGGCAGGTGAAGCGTCGCGACGGCCGTCGTCCAGTTGGACGCCATCGCCCGCTGCGCCGCAACCAGCGTAGCCTCTCCGGAGCGGATCGCCGAGCAGACGTACGCTTCGACCCGGTCCTTCGAGTTGTGCACCTACCGCACGGCCTCGATGAAGCGGTCGAGCCTCGCGTCGAGTTCCTCGTCGAAGTTCCGTCGCTCGGGGAGCTCGTCGTACCAGCCGACGATCTCGCGCGCTCCGGCGGCCCACGGGACGACGGCCCGGAAGTCGGGCACCATCGCCTTGATCTTGGCGTTGTCGAAGGTCAGCGAATACGCCTTGTCCCCCAGGATGCCGTCCGCCCACTCCGGGAACGCGCGGCCGATCTGCGTCGACGACGCATGGACGATCTCGGCCCTGCTGCCCGCCGCGACGGCGAGTTCGTCGGCGACCATGTCCCAGGTGAGCACCTCGTCGCCAGTGACATGGAAGGCGTCCCCGACCGAACGGTGATTGCCGGCGAGGCCGATGATGCCCGTCGCGACGTCGCTATGGTGGGTCAGCGTCCACAGGGATGTGCCGTCGCCGTGGACGAGCACCGGCTTACCGCGCCGCATCCGCTCGACGGTCGTCCATCCGCCGTCCAACGGGATGAGGGTCCGGTCGTAGGTGTGCGACGGTCGCACGATCGTCACCGGGAACCCCTGCGACTCGTAGGCGTCCATGTACACGCGCTCGCAGGCGATCTTGTCGCGCGAGTACTGCCAGAACGGGTTCAGCAGCGGGGTCGACTCCACGATCGGGAACGAGGTGACCGGCTTCCGGTAGGCG
The DNA here is from genome assembly GCF_056754895.1 of Leifsonia sp. KNZ13-11D. Lineage (NCBI taxonomy): Bacteria > Bacillati > Actinomycetota > Actinomycetes > Micrococcales > Microbacteriaceae > Leifsonia > Leifsonia sp. KNZ13-11D. Next base: position 3,492,366 of record NZ_JBPGWU010000001.1, on the reverse strand, counting down.
GAGGCCGAGCTGATGAAGACGTAGTGCGCGGTCCGCCCTCGGAAGATCTCGACATCGGACTGCGCCTGGTCCGGCGTGAACGCGCGGAAGTTCACGACGACGTCGAACTCCCTGTTCCCGACCGCCCGCTTCATGCTCTCCGGATCCGTCGAGTCGCCCATCAGCGTCTCCACCCCGGGGATCGCCGGCCGCGCCGTCTGGCGCGCCCGGTTGAGGTGGGTCAGCCGGATGCCGCGATCCAGCGCGAGCCGGCTGCAGGCGGAACTGATGATGCCGTTCCCGCCGATGAAGAGTGCTTCGAGCATGTAGTTTCCTTCTTCGTAGGTGGATGGGAGGTGCGGGGTCACTTCACCGCGCCCGCTGCCAGGCCGCGCTCGAAGAGCCGCTGCAGACAGAGGTACGCCACGACCTCGGGAATCGCGGTGAGCACCGCCGCGGCGATGACCTTGGTCTGATCGTCGGTGAACTGCCCGACGAAGAACTGCGGTATGAGCGTGATCGTCTGGGTGCTCGGGTCCTGCAGGAAGACCAGCGGGAACAGATAGTCGTTCCACGCTCCGATGAGGGTGAAGATGATGATCGCAGCAGCGATCGGCCGCGTCAGAGGTACGACGAGGTAGACGAACCCGCGCCACGAGCCTGCTCCGTCGACCCGGGCCGCCTCGAACAGCTCGTCCGGCACGCCGGTGAGGTAGGTGCGTGCGAGCAGGATCGCGAACGGGATCTGCAGCGCCGCCAATGGCAGGATCACCGAAAGCAACGTGTTGTACAGGCCCACGGCCGAGGCGGTCGCGAACAGCGGCGTCAGCAGCACGATCTCGGGCATCGTGAGGCAGGCGAGGATGCACCAGAAGTAGACCTCCCTGCCGGGCAGTCGCAGCTTGGAGAACCCGTAGGCGGCGGTCATCGTGCACACCCACACGATCGCGATGGCGGCAGCCGCGATCACGATGCTGTTCCGGAAGAACAGGAAGAAACCGGGCACCTGGATGACCCGTTCGAAGTTCACCCATCCCTGACCGGCGAGCGACCCCTGCACCATCGCGACCAGCGGGAACAGGAACGGGAGGACGAGCAGCGTGGTCAGCGACTGCAGCAGCAGCCGTCCGCGTCCGGTCCGAGCCTCAAACATCGGGACGCGCCTTCCGTTCCCGGCCCGTCACCTGAAGCACGATCGCCACGCCGAGCGCGAGGACCAGTAGCAGTATCGACAGCGCGGCACCGTAGCCGACCTGCCCCTGCGGAATGCTCACCCGGTAGATGAACGTGCCCAGGAACTCGGTGGCGTAGTTCGGGCCGCCGACGGTGACCAGATAGGGCACGTCGAAGGTCTTCAGGGCGCCGATCGCGCTGAGGATCGCCAGCGCCAGCGTCGTGCCGCGCACCCCTGGCCAGATGATGGCACTGAGTACGCGCGCGTTGCCCGCACCGTCCAGCCGGGCCGCTTCGATCACGTCGCCGTCGATCTGGCTCATGGCGGCGAAGTAGAGGATGAACGTGAGCCCCGTCCACTCCCAGATCGTGATCGACATGATCACCGGAAGGGCGGTGCTCGACTGCGCTATCCACGGCTGCGCGAGCGACCCGAGGCCGATGTGGCGCAGCAGCCAGTTGAACTGGCCGTCAGGTGCGTAGATCTCACGGAAGACCGGCGCCATGACGGCGGGGGCGATGACCACCGGGACGAAGATGATCACCTTGTAGAGCGCGCGCAAACGGATCCTGGAGTGCAGCAGGACCGCGAACAGGAGTCCGAGCGCCGTCTGGATCACGAAGGTGCCGATGAAGAAGACCACGGTGTTGCCCAGCGCCTTCCAGAACACCGGGTCACGCAGCGCCAGCGCATAGTTGCCGAGGCCGACGCTCGCGGGGTCGGGTGCGGTGCCGTTCCAGTTGAGGGTGGAGATGTAGCCCGTGTAGCCGATGCAGTAGTAGATCAGGCCGATGGAGAGCACCATAGCCGGCAGGATCCAACCGATGCCGAGCGGCAGCGAGTGCTTCCGTCGCCGTCCGCCGGTCCGACCCGGCGGCGGTCCCGCGACCGGGCCCCTGGGGGCCCGATCGCGGTCGACGGCCGAGCTGGTCAGCGCGCTCACTGGAGGCCCGGACTGCTCTGCTGGCTCTGCTCGAGAGTCGCGGCCGCCTGCTGCGGTGTCGCCTGGCCCGCCGCGACGGTCGTCGCGGCGAGCGAGATCGCGGTCGTCATGTCGTTGCTGATGTAGCGCTGCCGCGGCTGTGTGGCCGCGAACGACTCGTCGACAAGTTTCTGCAGCGACGGCTGCTGGGTCGTCGGGTCGACGAGAGTGATCTTCGAGAAGTCGGGCTCGACGCCCTTCAGCGACGGGAGGTCGTTGAGGGCGTTCGCCACGACCTGCTGCCCCGACTTCGCGGTCCCCAGCCACACCGAGAAGGTGAGCGCCGCGGCCTTGTTCGGCGACTTGGCGTTGACGGCGAGGCCGTAGTCGGGGTCGCCGTAGAGCTGGTCGCCGTCGTTTCCCGAGCCGGCCACGTCCGGGAACCGGGCGGAGAGCATCGGGAACGGGGTCGTGTCCGCCACACCGGCCGCGGAGATCGCCGGCTTCATCTCGATCGGGGTGCTGTACTGCATGTACCAGGTGCCCATCATCACCATCGCGTACTTCTGCGCCATGAAAGCGTTGTTGATGTCCGGATACTGGCTCTGCCCGAGCGCGCCGGTCTGGATGATGCCATCGGTGTTCAGCTCTTTCCAGATCGAGAGCGTCTTCACGATCGCGGGGTCCGTCCACTTGATCTTCCCCGTAGAGGCCTCGTTCCAGGCGCCGGGCTTCACGCTGCCGGCGATCGCCTGCAGGATGTCCTTGTTAAAGCCTGCGTCCTGCTCGCCTTCGGCGAAGCAGCCGACATGGTGCGATGCGAAGGCCTGGCACACCTTCACCCACTCGTCGAGCGTGGTCGGCGGGGTCAACCCGTATTTCTTGAACAGGGCCGCGTTGATCCAGAGCGGACCGCCGAACGTCGATCCGAGCGGCGTCGCAGCGAGCTTGCCGTTCTTCATGGTCAGCCCCTGGTAGTCGATCGGATACAGCTTCGACTTCCAGTCCTTCCCCAATACCTTCTCGATCTGCGGGGTCGGGTCGACGGCGTCGGGGCCGAACTGGCTGAGCCAGCCGCCCGGCTGGATGTCGTAGATATCCGGTCCGTGGCTGGACGCCAGCGCGGGAGCCAGGGCGGCCTGCCACGCGGAGATCGGCAGCTCCTTGTAGGTGACCTTGATGTGCGGGTAGACCTTGTTGAATGCGGCGATGTACTGCGCCGCTGCAGTGGGCTGCGGCGTCCAGCCCCACCACGTCACCGCGCCGGATGTCGATGAGCCGGCCTGTGACGCACCTGCGGAACTGCAGCCCGCCAGGGCGGCGAGCACGAGCGAACCCGTGGCGAGCGCCGATGCGATGATCTGGGCCCGCGTGCGTGGCTTCTTTCCTCTGAACACGACTACTCCTCGTTGAATGGTGTGCGCTGCTGAACCGTGCCCGTCGGGCGGGCGCCGGCCGGGGGATGAATCCCCTTATCCCAGCGTTACTTTCAACGTTGAGATTCAGCGTTGAAGTACAACGTTGAACAACCTAGTGATCGCGGTCCGCAGCTGTCAACTGTGTCGTCGAGATTCAACGTTGTATCGTGGAGCGGACCAGAACGCGCTTGGAGAATCCATGAACAACTCCGTGACCATCCTCGACGTGGCCAGGCTGGCCGGCGTGTCCGGCAAGACGGTCTCCAATGTGGTGCGAGGACTCCCCGGCGTCGGCGCGGCGACGCAGGAGCGCGTCCTGGCCGCGATCGACCAGCTCGACTACCGCCCCAACATCGCCGCCCGGGGGCTGAAATCCGGCAACACGGGTGTCATCACGCTCATCATCCCCGACCTCCGCAACGCTTATTTCGCCGAACTGGCGAACTCCGTGATGGAGGAAGCGGCGGTCAAGGGGCTGTTCGTCACGATCGAGCAGGTCGGGTACAACCGCGAACGGGAGCTCGAATCACTGCGCGGGCCGCGGTCGCGTCTGGTCGACGGAATCCTGTACAGCGCGATGACCCTCGAGGAGTCCGACGCGCATCTGCTCAACACCCGCACCCCGGTGGTGCTTCTCGGCGAGCAGATCTTCCACGGCCCTGTCGACCACGTCACCATGAAGAACGTCGAGGCGACGAAGGCATCCACCGAACTCATGCTCCGGCAGGGGCGCCGCCGGATCGTCGCACTGGGGGTCTCGCCGGACGGCAAACCGGGAACGGGAGCGCTCCGCTTCGAGGGCTACCGCGCCGCCCTGAACGAGGCCGGCCTCCCCGTCGATCCCTCGCTGGTCCCGGTCCCGGGAGGCTGGCATCGCGGCGAGGGCGCCGACGCCATCCGTTCTCTCCTCGACGAGGGCCGGGACTTCGACGCCGTCGTTGCGTTCAGCGACACGCTCGCACTGGGTGCCCTCCGGGCATTGCAGGAGCGCGGCAGATCGGTGCCCGACGATGTCGCGGTCATCGGGTTCGACAACATCGACGAGTCGGCCTTCTCGCTGCCGACGCTCTCGACGGTCGACGCGGGAAGGCAGGACATCGCCCGGCGCTCGGTCGAACTCCTCACCGAGCGGATCGCCGAGCCCAAGCGGCACGACCCGCCGCGCGAGATCTCTGTCGACTTCACCATCATCGAGCGCGAATCGACAGCACCGCGGATGGGCTGACTCGGGATCCGTCGCCGCTACCCGGGCTTCTGAGGTCGCACCTGCGGCTGCGCTGGCATCGCAGCCACTCGTCTGCGGAGAGGGCTGACCGTCCCCGCATTCGAGCCGATAGTCACAGTATGCGCAGAATCATCAGTTCCCTGATCGGCGCAGCCCTTCTCGCGGCTGCGCTCCTGTGGGCGCCCGCGCCACCGGCCGCGCACGCCGACGACCCCGCGTTCGGAAGTCGGCTGTACGTCGACCCGTCCAGCGATGCCCAGCAGGTGTACACCCGGCTGATGGCCCAGGGCGACATCGCGACCGCGGCCCTGATCGGGCAGATCGCGAGCCAGCCGACCGCGGTGTGGCTGGGCGACTGGTACAGCCCGACGCTGCTGCTCAGCGTGATCCAGCGACATCTGAGTGCGGCCGCGGCCCAGGACGCCACACCGGTGTTCGTCACGTACGCGATCCCGGATCGCGACTGCGGCGGGTACTCCGCCGGCGGATTCACGGACGACCAGTACCTCGACTGGACCAGGTTGGTGGCCTCCGCACTCGCCGGCAGCAGAGCGGTCGTCCTGATCGAGCCGGACTCCCTCGCCATGCTTTCGAGCAGCGCCTGCGCGGGCGTTGCGGCGACCCGGCTCCCTCTGCTCAAATCCGCCGTCGATATCCTCGCCGGCGCGGGACTGGTCACCTATCTGGACGGTGGCAACGCCCGCTGGCTGACACCGGACGCCCAGGCCGCCTACTTGAAGGCCGCGGGCGTCGCGGATGCGCGCGGCTTCTTCACGAACGTGTCCAACTTCGACGCCACCCAGACCGAGCGCGACTACGCCGGCAAGCTCTCGTCGCGGGTGGGCTGGAAGCACTTCGTGATCGACGTCTCCCGCAACGGCGACGGCTGGACCGGCACCTGGTGCAATCCCCCCGGGGCGGCACTCGGGCAGAACCCCCAGATCACGCAGTCGGCGACGAGCAAGCTCGACGCCCTCCTCTGGGTGAAGCATCCAGGCACCAGCGACGGTCCCTGCAACGGCGGACCCGCTGCCGGCGCCTGGTTCGAGAGCGGAGCGGAGGCGCTGGTGCTCGGACGGATGGCCGCAGGCTGATCCTGACGGGGCGGATATCGCCATTCACGCGCGCCGGGCAGGGGTTATCGTGGTCGGGTCCGCCGCCGTCGCGAAGGAGCCATCGTGCCGATCTTCTCCATGACCGTCTCCGCCGACGGCTTCGTGACCGACCGCGAACGCCGCTCGGCGATGGAAGCGCCTAGCGCGATCGCTAGCTGCTGCTGTGATGGGCCGGGCGTGCCCACGTTCTGCCCACAACTGAATCCCATGACGCGGAATCATTGTGATGTGGGAGGGGAGAAATTCCGCGAGAATCCGGCGAAGTAGGACGGGATTGCGTCTACTCCGCATGGCCGACTAGAGCACACGGCTCATGATCGTGGTGTCGCGGGTTCGAGTCCCGCCCTCGCTACATAGCTTGAAAACACTGGGAACGGCGGCTGATCTTCAGCCGCCGTTTTCTCGTTGAGGGGGCGATTCGCCGGGATCGCCGCGCTTACTAGGGCCTTCACCATTCGACCCATCGCGGCACGCGCATCCTCGTCGATGTCGGCCGGCGGTGCGCGAATACCCGGTATATCGTTTCATCTTGTAGATCGATCTCCAAACCGCTACAGTGAGGCTACCTCCGGCGAAGCCGGCCCATGCATGATCAAGGAGGATCACATGAGAAAGATGAGGTTCATCCTCGTAGCTGGGGTGGCTGCGGCCAGCCTGACGCTCGCAGCTTGCTCCACGAGCCCGTCCGCACCCGCAACCACGCCCGCTTCGAGCGGGCCGGTCAGCGGAACGGTGTCCATGTTCGCTAATCCCGACGATCGGGTTCCCCTCACGACTCTGATCAGCCAGTTCACCCAAAAGAATCCGGGGGTGACGATCAACGTCACCTATGCGTCCATCAACAATCAGTACGCGGCACTGACGACGCAGCTCGCCTCCGACAACGCGCCGGATGTCTTCCCTGTCGCTCCGGGAACGGGCACGCCGACATCAGCCCAGATCATCGGCAAGCGCGGTCTCATCGCGGCGCAGACTGGCCCCTGGGTGGCTCGGCTCACTGCCACCGACAAGCAGGTCCTCAACGTCAAGGGCAAGACCTATGCCGCACCCGTTTATCGCCAGGGCGTCGGGTACGCGTACCGTACGGACCTCGTGAAGCAGGCCGGGCTCACCGTGCCGACGACGTGGAGCGACGTCCTGACCTACTGCCGGGACGCCAAGGCTAAGGGCCTCGTCGCTTTCGCGCTCGGCGGGCAAACGCCGCCGAACGGGCAGATGATCCCGTATGCGTTGGCGGCCACGCTGGTCTACGGAGCTGACAAGAACTTCGTGACTGAGATGAACGACGGCAAGAAGACGTTCGCGGACTCGAAGTGGGTCCAGGCGATCTCGATGACGCAGGACATGCAGAACGCCGGGTGTTTTGAGAACGACGCTTCGGGCGTCTCGTATCAGAATTCCCTGTCGCTCGTGGCAGAAGGGAAGGCCATCGGCACCGTCTACCTCGGCCGAGTGGGTCAGCTCATCTCGGCGATGAACCCCGCCGCGACTATGGGCTTCGCCGCGCTTCCGGCGACAAACAACGCATCGAAGACTTACCTACCGGCCACGGCCTCGTTCGCTTTCGCGATCAACGCGAAGTCGAAGAATCTCCCTGCCGCGCAGGCGTGGGTGAACTTCATGGCCAGCTCGAACGGGGCGGCGCTGTACGCGAACGGTCGCGGTGTCCCGGCGTTCCCGGCATCGAACTACACGGATGCCAGCGGGCCGGGCAAAGTCGTACTCGATATGCAGAAGTCGGGGCACACCGTGCTCTTCATGGACCAGCTTTGGCCGAACCCGCAGATCCAGGTCGCTCTGCAGACCGGTATGCAGGACCTGCTTGTCGGCAAGCAGACGCCGAAGCAGATCGCGCAGCAGATGGACTCCGCGTTCAGCCAGCAATAGATCCGAATCATGCGGTCGCGGCGCGCACTCCGTCCGGCGCGCCGCGACCACCTCGTCGGGAGAACACCCATGACACTCGCTGATCGACGTCGCATGCGGCCTCGGAACCCGGTCTTCCGGAGATCGCTCCTCGTCCTCGCAATCCCCGCCCTTGTCGCCTACGGGTTCGTGATCCTGATCCCCAGCGCCCGGGGGGTGGGCTATGCATTCACCAATTGGGATGGTCTCTCCACGGTCGCGAAGTTCACTGGGCTCGCAAACTTCGAGCGGATTTTCAGCAACTCCGCCGCGAGCGGAGCGGTTCTGCATACCCTTGTCATCGCGTTGGCGATAACCGTCTTCCAGAACCTCTTGGGCCTGCTGCTGGCGCTCGGCGTGAGCAGCGGCATCAAGAGCGGCGGAGTGCTGAAGGTCCTGCTGTTCGCGCCTGCCGTCGTCGCACCCATCGCGACGGCGTTTCTCTGGCAGTACATCTTTACTCCCGCCGGACCCATCAACTCCACGTTGCGTTCGATGGGGCTCGGGGGCCTCGCCGCGAACTGGCTCGGCGATCCGTCGATCGTCCTGTTCTCCATCATCTGCGTCGTTGTGTGGCAGTTCGCAGGGTATTCGATGGTGATCTTCCTCGCGGGCATGGCGGCGATCCCAGGCGAGGTGCTCGAAGCCGCCGCGATCGACGGCGCGGGCGCGTTTCGCACCCTCATCTCGGTGCGGTTGCCGCTGCTGGCTCCCGCTATCACCGTGAACGCGATCTTGAGTGTCATCGGCGGTCTGAAGATCTTCGACCAGGTCTACATCATGACTGGCGGCGGACCGGGCACAGCCTCGCAGACTATGTCGACACTCATCTACCAGAACGCCTTCCAGTACGGGGAGTTCGGCTACAGCATCGCCATGGCCCTCGTCCTCGCGGTATTCGTCGCCGCCATCTCGGCGGGTCAGTACTCCCTGCTGTCGCGGCAGAGAAGGGCGTGAGATTGTCCCGTTACCGCTTCTCGACCGGTGTCGTCGAGGTACTCATGATACTGGTCACGGTGATATTCCTTATCCCGCTGTACCTGCTCGTAAACATCGCGCTCAAGGCGCCATCGGACCCCTCGCCCGCGATCGCGCCCGTCCTACATCCGACGATCGAGAACTTCACTCAGGCCTGGACACAGGGGGCGCTCGGGCAGGCCCTGATCAACAGTGTGATCGTGACGGCGGCCAGTTGCCTGCTCGTTTGCGCACTCGCGTTCTTGGCGGCGTATCCACTCGCTCGCGTGACGTCGGGGCTCTCGCGGTTCGTCTTTCTGGCAATCATGCTCGGGTTGCTGATCCCGCTGCAGCTCGGCGTCCTGCCGCTCTACCAGACGATGCACGACCTCGGTCTGCTGGGGACACCGGCTGCGCTGATCGTCTTCTACACCGGAGCGCAGGTGCCGTTCGCGACGTTCCTTTATGTCACGTTCCTCCGCGAGCTCCCAATCGATTACGAGGAAGCGGCGATCCTCGACGGTGCGAGCCGGCTCCGGCTCCTGCGGTCGGTGGTGTTCCCGCTCGTTCAGCCAGTCACTGGAACGGTCGTCATCCTCACCGCCATCCACGTGTGGAACGACTTCTTCATCCCGCTCCTCTACCTCACCGGCAGCCCGAATCTCACCTTGCCGCTGGCCCTGAACTCCTTCGTCGGCACCTACACCGCGGAGTGGAACCTGGTGTTCGCGAGCCTCGTGGCAAGCATGCTCCCCATCCTCATCGCGTACTTCATACTCCAGCGCCAGGTCATCAAGGGATTCGGGGGAGGCCTCAAGGGATGAACGACTTCGACCCACCGGCGATCGGGGCAGCCGCCCCCGCGGAAGCGGCGGAGCCGACACTGCTCCGTCGAGCCTTCGTCGTGGACGGCGAGCTGGAGTCAGCGAGTCTGCGCGCTGCTGCGCACGGCGTCTATCAGGTGGAGATCAACGGCGCGCAGGTCGACGATCACCTCCTGAAACCGGGGTGGACTGCCTACCAGCAACGCGTCAACGTGGCCATGACCGATGTGACCTCGCTGCTCGAGGAAGGCGAGAACGCGATCGGGGTGACGCTCGCGGGTGGGTGGTTCACCGAGGAGTACGGATTCCTTGGGATGGCCCGGCGGGTCTACGGTGATCAGCCCACCGTCGCTCTCGAGTTGCACATCCGCTACCGCGACGGACGCGAGGAGGTCGTGGCGAGCGGACCCGGATGGCTCTCCCACGCCTCGCCAATCGTTCGCTCGAGCATCTACCGAGGCGAGGTCTACGACGCGCGCCGGGCGGTTCCGGACTGGTCCCGTCCGGGGGCGGACTTGCGGCGGTGGACGCCCGCTGCCATCCATCCTCCGTTGCAGGGCCCGTCGCTGGACGAGGCTCCGCCGATCAGGGCGCAGCAGGAACTCGCGCCCGAGCGGATCTGGACGGCGCCGAGCGGGGAGGTGATCGTCGACTTCGGCCAGAATCTTGTCGGCCATGTGCGGATTCGCGTCGACGCTCCGCAGGGGCGCGAGATCGTGCTCCGGCACGCCGAGGTCCTGGAGGACGGTGAATTGTGCGTGCGGCCGTTGCGATTCGCCGCCGCCACGGACACGTACATCTCCGGCGGCGGCGAGCAGGAGTGGGCGCCTCGATTCACCTTCCACGGGTTCCGTTACGTCGGGCTCCGTGGATGGCCCGGTTCCGTCTCGGCCGATTCCATCCGCGCAATCGTCGTCCATTCGACCATGGCGCGGACAGGTTGGTTCGAATGCTCCGACCCGGAGCTGTCGCGTTTCCATGAGAACGTCGTATGGAGCATGCGTGGCAACTTCCTGTCGGTGCCGACCGACTGCCCGCAGCGCGACGAGCGCCTCGGGTGGACGGGTGATATAAACGTGTTCGCCGACACAGCGACCTTCCTGTTCGACTGCTCCTCCTTCCTGCAGTCCTGGCTGACGGATCTGAGTCTGGAGCAACTCCCCAGTGGCGCTGTGCCTCTGGTGATCCCGTTCGTGCTCCCGCCCTCGCGGATGCCTTCCGCCATCTGGGGTGATGCTGCCGTCGGGGTGCCCTGGGCATTGTGGGAGCGGTTCGGTGACCGGGCCGTGCTGGAGCGTCAGTGGCCCAGCATGAAGGCCTGGGTCGAGTGTGTTGCGGCGCTGCGAGATGCCGACGGCTTGTGGCGCGGCTGGTTCCAGTTCGGCGACTGGCTCGACCCGACCGCGCCTCCGGAGCAACCGGGGCAGGCGAAGACCGACGCGGACCTGGTCGCGAACGCGTACCTCTATCGCTCGATGCTGACGATATCGAAGGCTGCATCGATTCTGGGGCGTGACGACGAGGCGGCGGGATACGCGCGTATGGCCACCAGTGTGAGGGATGCATTCCGCGCTGCCTATATCACGCAGTCGGTCGGCGTGCTCTCCGAATCCGCGACGGCCTATTCGCTCGCGATCGTATTCGGATTGCTCGAGCCGCATGAGGTTCGGGTCGCGAGCGGTCGGCTCGCGGAGGTGCTGCGGCGGGCGGCCTACCGGGTCATCACCGGGTTCGTCGGCACCCCCCTAGTGCTCGAGGCGCTTGCCATCGGTGGACGTTTCGATGTCGCGGAGAAGCTGTTGATGCAGCGGGAGTGCCCCTCCTGGCTCTACCCGGTCACCATGGGCGCGACGACGATCTGGGAACGGTGGGACGCCATGCTGCCCGATGGCCGGGTGAATCCTGGCGAGATGACGTCGTTCAACCACTACGCGCTCGGCGCAGCGGCGTCGTGGCTGCACCAGAGGGTGGGCGGTCTGCGACTCGCCGACCCCGGATTCCGGACGGCCACCGTCTCGCCTGTTTTCCTCGGGAGCCTGGACTGGGCGAGCGTCCGATATGAACGGGACGGTCTGCGGTGGTCGGTCGAATGGCGACGCCGAGACGATAAGACGGTGACCGTGTCCATCGAGGTCCCGGTGGGTGGGACCGCCGTTGTCGAGCTGCCGGGTGTCGTCGACCAGGTGGGAGAAGGCCGGCACAGCTGGGACGTGCCGTCTCGGCGGGGGCGGCCTATGGGTCGTCCTCTCCATCTTCAGAGTCCGCTCGCCGACTTGTCCGACGACGGCGACGCCATCCGTAGCGTTGTCGACGCGGTGGCGCCCCTCGACCCAGAGCTCGCCGTTCGGATCCTCAACTCAACCGAATGGCTGCCGCACCGACCCCTCTCGGACCTCTTCGTCTATGCCGACCAGCGAGTCGCCGACGCCGTCGCCGGTGCACTCGTCCGACGCAACGCCGGCCTAGCCGCGCCCGTGGCATCGGGGTCGCGATGATCTCGGACGGCTTCTCGCGGATCGCCCTCGGCACAGCGCAGTTCGCCTTCCGGGATCCGACCGACGACGCGGCTAGCATCGACGCGATCCGGTTCGCCGTGGAGTCGGGCATCTCGTTCATCGACACGGCGCGCGCGTACACGACGCCTGACGAGCCCGACTACGCGGAGCGGGTCGTGGGACAGGCTGTCGCGGGATCGAATGTGCCGGTCTTTCTCTCGAGCAAGGGGGGGCACTTCCGTGCCGACTCAGGATTCCCGATCGACAATTCGCCCGAGCGCCTGCGCGAGCACCTCCGCGACGCACGGATCGCTCTCGGCGTGGACAGCATCGACCTCTACTTCTTGCACCATCCCGACCCGATGGTTCCGGTCGCCGAGAGCCTCGCGGTGCTCGACGAGGCGCGAGCACGGGGTGAGATCGCTGCGATCGGCCTATCGAACGTCTCCATCGAACAGCTGGAGGCGGCACGTTCGATTGCCGAGATCGCCGCGGTCCAGAACCGGTTCTCGCCGTTCGACCTGTCGGACGCCGCGATGGTCGCGCACTGCGAGCGTGCCGGGTTGCTCTACATGGCTTACTCGTCGCTTGGCGGAGTGCGGCTGCAGTCGCAGATGGCCGAGCGTCTCCCTCAGTCCGAGGCGCATGCTCGCAGCCTCGGCATCTCTCTGCGCCAGCTGATCCTGCTCTGGCACCTCGGACGATCGTCGACCCTGGTCCCTATCGTGGGTGCGAGCCGCGCGGCGACCATCGGTGAGGCGGCGGCGGTGCTGGCGATCGACATCGACCCCGGCGACCTGGAGGTCTTAGATCGCGAGATCGGCTATGCGTTCGGCCCCGGCTGATCCGTACTGCGGCGGACGATCAGACGCGGTTCGAGGACTTCGTTCCGCGACACCGTCCGGCCCGCGAGACGCTCACGCAACATCCGCATCGCTAGAGCACCCATCTCTTGACCGCTCTGGTCGACACTCGTCAGGCCGACGAGCGGATGCCCGCCCAGGACGGTGTCATCGTACCCCGCGACGGCGATCATACCGCGAGCCCCCACGTCGTCGATCGCTCGCAGAACGCCCATGGCCGCGGCGTCGTTCCCAGCGAAGACTGCGGTCGGGGTGTTCTCCTGCTGCAACAAACGGAGCATTCCATCATGGGCGGCGCTCTCGGTGAATTTTGCGTTCACGATCCGGATCTGACCGGAGAGCCCGTGCTCCGTCATGATGGCTTCATAGGTCTGACGACGGATAAGGTGCGCGCTGTCGTCTATCTGCTTGCCGGAATCGTCGACGTTAGTGACATGCACGATGTCGGCGTGCCCTCGCCCGATAAGGTGCTCCATGACCAGCCTCGCACCGGTTTCGTCGTCACCGGAGATGGTGTCGAAATACGGCGACACCCTGTGTTGACCAAGCTGCACAAGCGGCACTCGTTGCGCCAGGCTCTCGATCCAGTCGGTGGATGCGAGCGGAGAGATCGCCAGAAAGCCGTCGACCCGGCGGTCGTCGAGGGCCTGGAGGGCCTGTTTACCATCGGGGTGTTCGGGATCGACGGGCGCCAGGATCAGCTGGAACCCGCTTCCCGTGAGTTCTGTGAGGGCGCCGGCGACAATCCGGGAGAAGAACGGATTCTCGAGGTCCGGCAGCATGACCCCGAATGTGTTGGTCGACGAGCGCATGCCGCGCGCCACGATCGACGGACGGTAGCCGAGCGCGTCGATGGCGGTCTCGACCCGAACCTTCATGGAATCACTGACGCCATAGGCGTTCCTCAGCACCTTGGAGACCGATGCGCGGGACACCTGAGCGTGTCGCGCCACGTCCAGGATGGTGGGCCGGCTCGGCCGGATGTTGTCCGCCACCATGGATCCCTCCGGGCTGATCATGACCATCCAGGCGTCTGTTGGTCTGGGTCGTCCCTGCCCCTTACCACCCTACAACTAATGGATTAGGAGGCATGCGATGGATGGCATGCGCGTCACCCTCGTCGGCGCAGGCGATCGGGCCGCGTCGATCGGGGACGATCTGATGCGCTCGGGTGTGGGCCGGGTGGTGGGGGTTTGGGATCGCCAACACGCGAGGGCGAAGGTGCTCGCGGATCGATGGGGGGCGCGCGCCGCCCTGACGATCGAAGACTTGGTCGCGGCGGACCGGACCGATCTCGTCGCCATCGCGACTGCCCCGGTGTTCCGACTCGAGCCACTCGAGCGTGCTGTCTCCGCCGGAGCGCGAGCCTTCGTGATCGAGAAGCCGATCGGACTCACGGAGGACGACACGCAGCCCCTCCTCGACCTCGCCCACGGGCTCTTCGTCGCGGTCAACACGCACTACCGATGGATGCCGCATTGGCGACGCGTGATGGAGGAGGTGCGCGACGGACGACTGGGCGTCATCCGATCGATCGACGCCAGCTCGTGCGTCGATCTGAGAGACCAGGGCCCTCACCTGCTCGACCTCACGTTCGCCGTCGCCCGGGCGGCGGGGTGGCCTTCGGTCGACACGGTGCTTGCTGCAGGATCGGGGAAGTCCGCCTACGGACGCACGGTCTCGTTCGCTGATGTCGTCGCGCGCTACAGGTTCGGCGATTCGGTGGCGACCGTTTCCTCCGGTGATTTCTCACCCTTCTCGCCGGACGTGCCCCAGCTCCACCGACGGCAGCAGCTCGACATCATCGGGGATGACGGCGCTGCTCACGTCTCCTTGACCCGCGGCGGATGGATTGCGACACCGACGGAGTTCACCCGCTTCCCGACCAGCTGGCCACAGGACGGGCACGCGGCTCAGGTCGAGTTCTGGCGCGCCGTGGCTGTCGCGGTCTCGACTGGCGCGGAGAGCTCCTCCTTTCCAACCGGGCTACCGGCCGCCGCCTCGACGCACCGGGCACTCTTCGCCGCGCTGCGCGCGGCCCGCTCCGGCGTACCAGTGGCGATCAGTGATTCGGGGGGATGAACGACTCGTGGACGACACGGGCGAAGCGACCGCGACTCGTTCTGGACACGCTGTTCGCGTCCAGCAGCGCGGGGTCTGTCCGATGAACCGTCGCCCTGATGAGGTACATTCGATCGGATCGAGGAGGGATGGCCATGGCGCCGAAGCGACCCAGCGTCAAAGACGTGGCGGCGCTCGCCGGGGTCGCGGTGGGCACGGTCTCCAACGTCCTGAATCGACCCGAAATCGTCGCGGAACCGACCCGGCAGGCTGTCGAGGCCGCCATCGCGACACTGGGTTTCACCCGCAACGAGACGGCCCGCCAGCTGCGTGCCGGAGCCAGCCGGGCCATCGCGATGGTCGTGATGGATGTGGCAAACCCCTTCTTCACGGACCTTTACGTTGGTGCGGAGGCGTTCGCTATCGAGCGTGGCTACTCCATCCAGTTGGGCAACAGTGGGAATCGACCGGAGCGCGAGCGGGAGCAGCTGAGCGCCTTCGAGCAGCAGCGCGTCCGCGGTGTGCTGCTTGCGCCGATCGGCGAGACCCGTGCAGAGCTGGACCGGCTGCGCGAACAGGGAATCCCCGCCGTTCTCGTCGACCGCGTCGCATCGGACGTCGAGGCGTGCTCGGTCGCCGTCGACGACGTGGAAGGCGGCAGGCTGGGGATGGCGCATCTCATCGCCGAGGGTCATCGGCGAATCGCCTTCGTCAGCGGCCCTTCCGACCTCCAGCAGATCCGCGATCGCCTCGCGGGAGCGCGGACGGCGGTGGCCGAGGAGGTGGAGCCGGTCGAGCTGGTCGTGGTAGCGGCGGAGCGGATGGACGCGCGGGGCGGGCGCGACGCAGCCGAGCGCATCCTGGCCTCGGCGCGGCGCCCGACGGCGGTCTTCGCGGCGAACGATCTTCTCGCACTGGGGCTCCTGCAGGGCTGCGTCGCCGCAGGCCTGCGCGTTCCGGACGACATCGCGCTGATCGGGTATGACGACATCGACTTCGCGTCGACCGCCGCGGTGCCGCTCTCCGCCGTCCGCCAGCCGCGACGTGAGATCGGGTATGCGGCGGGCGAGTTGCTCTTTCGGGAGATCGAGGACCTCGACTCGGGTGTCACCCACGTGCACCAGCAGGTGCGGTTCATCCCCGAACTCGTGGTGCGGCGCTCCACCTCGCTCAGCGCCCCTGCGCTGGCCTGACGCTCCAGGTCGGTTGCGCATCCGTACCCGGCCGCGGTAGGTTGAAACGATTCATGCGGCGATGACGCCGGAGAGAAAGCGACAAGATGACCCTCACTGATGAGATCCGCTCCCAGCTGGCGCTGCAGGCGATCGAGCTGCCGAGCTGGGCGTTCGGCAACTCGGGCACCCGCTTCAAGGTGTTCGGCACGCGGGGCACTGCACGCGACCCGTTCGAGAAGATCTCGGACGCCGCGCAGGTGCACAAGCACACCGGGCTCGCGCCGAGCGTCGCGCTGCACATCCCATGGGACCGGGTCGAGAACTACGCCGACCTCAAGAAGCATGCCGAGGACAACGGCGTCGAACTGGGGACGATCAACTCGAACACCTTCCAGGACGAGGACTACAAGTTCGGCTCGGTCACCCACCACGACGACCGCATCCGCCAGAAGGCGATCGACCATCACTTCGAGTGCATCGACGTGATGAACGAGACCGGCTCGCGCGACCTGAAGATCTGGCTCGCCGACGGCACCAACTACCCGGGGCAGGACTCCATGCGTGCCCGGCAGGACCGGCTCGCGGACTCGCTGCAGAAGATCTACGAGCGCATCGGCGAGGGCCAGCGGCTCGTGCTGGAGTACAAGTTCTTCGAGCCGGCGTTCTATCACACCGATGTTCCGGACTGGGGAACCAGCTACGTGCAGACCGCCGCGCTCGGCGACCGCGCCTTCGTCTGCCTGGACACCGGCCACCACGCCCCGGGGACGAACATCGAGTTCATCGTGATGCAGCTGCTCCGCCTCGGAAAGCTGGGGAGCTTCGACTTCAACAGCCGCTTCTACGCCGACGACGACCTGATCGTGGGCGCGGCGGACCCGTTCCAGCTGTTCCGTATCATCTTCGAGGTCATCCAGGGAGGCGGCTACGGCAGCCCGGAGGTCGCGTTCATGCTCGACCAGTGCCACAACCTCGAGGCGAAGATCCCGGGCCAGATCCGCTCGGTACTGAACGTGCAGGAGGCGACCGCGAAGGCGCTGCTGGTGGACATGGAGGCGCTCGAAGCTGCGCAGCGCGCGAACGACGTACTGGCGGCCAACACGGTGTTCATGGATGCGTTCAACACGGACGTGCGCGCCGACCTGGCCGCCTGGCGCGAGTCGCGCGGACTCCCGGCGGACCCGATGGCCGCGTACAAGGCGAGCGGATACCAGCAGAAGATCGAGGCCGACCGCGTGGGCGGCACCCAGGCCGGATGGGGCGCGTGACCATGACCAACGAGACCGTCCCGTCCCTCATCGCCCGATCCAACCGCCTCGGGTCGGACCCGAAGAACACGAACTATGCCGGCGGGAACACCTCTGCCAAGGGCATGGAGACCGACCCGGTGACCGGTGAGCCGGTCGAACTGCTGTGGGTCAAGGGCTCCGGGGGAGACCTTGGCACGCTGACGGAGTCCGGCCTCGCGGTCCTCCGTCTCGATCGCCTCCGCGCGCTGAAGAACGTCTACCCGGGCGTCGAGCGCGAAGACGAGATGGTCGCCGCATTCGACTACACGCTGCATGGCAAGGGCGGTGCCGCCCCGTCGATCGATACCGCGATGCACGGCCTGGTGGATGCGGCGCACGTCGACCACCTGCATCCCGACTCCGGCATCGCGATCGCGACCGCGGTGGACGGCGAGGAGCTGACGAAGACGGTCTTCGGCGGCCGCGTTGTGTGGGTGCCGTGGCGCCGTCCCGGGTTCCAGCTCGGCCTGGACATCGCGGCGATCAAGGCCGCGAACCCGGACGCGATCGGCACCATTCTTGGCGGCCACGGCATCACCGCCTGGGGCGACTCGAGCGAGGAGGCGGAGGCCAACTCGCTGTGGATCATCCAGACGGCGGCCGACTACATCGCCGAGCACGGTCGCCCCGAGCCGTTCGGGGCGCGGATCCCGGCGAACGAGCCGCTGGAGCCGGCGGAGCGCCGGGCGAAGGCCGCAGTGCTCGCGCCCACTCTCCGTGGACTGGCGTCGACGGATAAGCCGCAGGTCGGCTCGTTCACCGACGCGGACGTCGTGCTCGACTTCCTCGCCTCGGAGGAGCACGTCCGGCTGGGCGCTCTGGGCACATCCTGCCCGGACCATTTCCTCCGCACCAAGGTGAAGCCGCTCATCCTCGACCTGCCGGCCGACGCGTCCATCGAGGAGTCGATCGCCCGGCTGAAGGAGCTCCACGAGCAGTACCGGACCGAGTACACGGCTTACTACGAGAAGTACGCGACCCCGGAATCCCCAGCGATGCGCGGTGCCGACCCGGCGATCGTGCTCATCCCGGGCGTCGGCATGTTCGCGTACGGCAAGGACAAGCAGACCGCGCGCGTAGCCGGTGAGTTCTACATCAACGCGATCAATGTCATGCGCGGCGCGGAGGCGATCTCGTCGTACGCGCCGATCGACGAGGCGGAGAAGTTCCGGATCGAGTACTGGGCGCTGGAGGAGGCCAAGCTCCAGCGCATGCCGAAACCGAAGTCCCACGGGGGCCGAATCGCGCTCGTGACCGGCGCCGCGTCCGGCATCGGCAAGGCCATCGCGACCCGCCTCGCGGCCGAGGGCGCGTGCGTCGTCATCGCCGACCTCGACCTCGAGAAGGCCCAGGCCGCTGCTGCGGAACTCGGCGGCACGGATGTGGCGATCGGTGTGGCGGCGAACGTGACCAGCGAGTCCGACATCCGCGCGGCCATCCAGGAGGCGCTGCTGCAGTTCGGCGGCCTCGACCTGATCGTCAACAACGCGGGCCTGTCCATCTCGAAGCCGCTCCTCGAGACCACCGAGGCGGACTGGGATCTGCAGCACGACGTCATGGCCAAGGGCTCGTTCCTGGTGTCCAAGGCGGGGGCGAAGGTCCTCATCGAGCAGGGCCTCGGCGGCGACATCGTCTACATCTCGTCCAAGAATTCCGTCTTCGCCGGCCCGAACAACATCGCCTACTCGGCGACGAAGGCCGACCAGGCGCATCAGGTGCGGCTGCTCGCGGCCGAGCTCGGCGACTACGGGGTCAAGGTCAACGGCATCAACCCCGACGGGGTCGTCCGCGGGTCGGGCATCTTCGCCGGCGGCTGGGGCGCCAAGCGCGCCGCCGTGTACGGCGTACCCGAGGAGGATCTGGGCAAGTACTACGCCCAGCGAACTCTGCTCAAGAGGGAGGTGCTGCCGGAGAACGTGGCCAACGCGGTCGCGGTGCTCACCTCGGCGGACCTCGACCACACCACAGGGCTGCACATCCCGGTCGACGCCGGAGTCGCTGCCGCGTTCCTGCGATGAGTGCCGGTACCGTCGCCGCGGTCGACCTCGGAGCGACCAGCGGCCGGGTCATGCACGCGCGGGTCGGCGCCGACACGCTGGAGCTGACGGAGGCCGCCCGATTTCTCAACACACCCGTCCGAGTGTGGGAGGGGGGCCGAGCGGCCCTGCACTGGGATGTGACTGGGGTGTACGCGCAGGTGCTGGAGGGGCTGGGGTCCGTCGCCCGGTCGGATCCAGGACTCGCCTCTATCGGCGTGGACTCCTGGGCGGTCGACTACGGCCTTCTCAGCGGCGGTCGGCTGCTGGGCGAGCCGTACCACTACCGGGACGAGCGGGCCGAGCGGGGCGTCTCGCTGGTGCACGCTGCGGTCGACCCGGCCGAGTTGTACCGGGAGGGCGGCCTCCAGTTCCTGCCGTTCAACTCGCTGTACCAGCTGGCGGTGGATGCGGCCGACGGGTCGTTCGCGTCCGCCGACCGCTTTCTCCTCATCCCCGACCTGATCACGTACTGGCTCACGGGGACCGAGCATGCCGAGCGGACCAACGCCTCCACCACCGGCCTGCTGACGGCCGAGGGCGCCTGGAACGACGGCCTGCTCGACCGCCTCGGCCTGCCGCGCACCGCCTTCGCGCCGCTGGTGGATGCCGGGACGTCCGTCGGAAGGGTGCTCCCGGCACTGGCGCGGGATCTGCCCTTCGCGGGGGGCGGCCCCACCGTCACGGCCGTCGGCTCGCATGACACCGCGTCCGCCGTGGTCGCGGTGCCGATGGATGCATCCCGCGCGGCGTACATCTCGTGCGGAACGTGGGGCCTCGTCGGTGTGGAGCTCGAGCAGCGCGTCATCTCCGACGAGGGACGCGCCGCGAACTTCACCAACGAGGGCGGCGTCGACGGCCGCATCCGCTACCTCCACAACGTCATGGGCTTGTGGCTGCTCAGCGAGTCCATCCGCGAGTGGCAGCGCCGCGGTCTGCACGTCGACCTCGCCGGGCTGCTGGCGGAGGCGGCCCAGCTGCCGCGCCCGGCCGAGGTCTTCGACGCGGACGACCCGCGCTTCCTCGCCCCCGGAGACATGCCGTCGCTCATTGCCGAATGGTTCTCCGAGCACGGGATGCGCGCCCCCGCCTCGCCCGCGGGCATGGTCCGCGTGATCGTCGAGAGCCTGGCGGCCGCCTTCGCCCAGACCGTCCGTATGGCGGCATCCCTGTCGAGCGTGCCGGTCGAGGCCGTCCACATGGTGGGCGGGGGAGCGCGCAACGAACTGCTCTGCCAAGCCACCGCCGACCGCAGCGGCCTGCCCGTGCTCGCCGGCCCGGTTGAAGCGACCGCCATCGGCAACGTCCTGGTCCAGGCGCGTGCCGCGGGCCTTCTCTCGGGCGACCTGGAGACGCTCCGCGCCCTGGTCGCCCGCACGTCCCGGATTGTCCGTTACTACCCTCGCTAGGAGCTCTTCCCATGGTTGACCGCCAGTTTCCCCGTCCGGCCGAGTTGCTGGAGTTGATGCAGTTCAAGAAGCCCGAGCTGAATCTGAGGAAGCGGCGGCTGGAGTCGGCGTTGACGATCGAGGACTTGGCGCGGATCGCCCGCCGCAGGACGCCGAAGGCGGCGTTCGACTATACGGAGGGTGCCGCCGAGGGAGAGCTGTCGCTCGCGCGGGCTAGGCAGGCGTTTCAGGATGTGGAGTTCCACCCCTCGATCCTGCGGGATGTGTCGAGTGTGGATACCTCGTGTGAGATCTGGGGTGGTCCGTCGGCGTTGCCGTTCGGGATCGCGCCGACCGGGTTCACCCGGTTGATGCAGACCGAGGGCGAGACCGCGGGGGCCGGGGCTGCGGGGGCGGCGGGCATCCCGTTCACCCTCTCCACGCTGGGCACCACGTCGATCGAGGGGGTGAAGGCGGCGAACCCGGACGGGCGCAACTGGTTCCAGCTGTACGTGATGCGGCAGCGTGAGATCAGTTACGGGCTGGTGGAGCGTGCGGCGGCGGCGGGGTTCGACACGTTGTTCTTCACTGTGGACACCCCGATCGCGGGCGCCCGGCTGCGGGATAAACGCAACGGGTTCTCCATTCCTCCGCAGCTGACCCTGGGCACGATCATCGACGCGATCCCGCGGCCGTGGTGGTGGTACGACTTCCTGACCACCCCGAAACTCGAGTTCGCCTCCCTGTCCTCCACCGGCGGCACCGTCGGTGACCTGCTGAACGCGGCGATGGACCCTTCGATCGACTACGAGGACCTGAAGATCATCCGGGAGATGTGGCCGGGGAAGCTGGTGATCAAGGGCGTGCAGAACCTCGACGACGCGCGCACCCTGGTGGATCACGGGGTGGACGGGATCGTGCTCTCCAACCACGGCGGACGCCAGCTGGACCGCGCCCCGATCCCGTTCCACCTCCTGCCCTCGGTCGTGCGGGAGGTCGGCCACCACACCGAGGTCGCGATCGACACCGGCATCATGAACGGCGCCGACATCATCGCCGCCTACGCCCTCGGCGCGAAGTTCACCCTCATCGGGCGGGCCTACCTCTACGGCCTCATGGCCGGCGGCCGCGAAGGAGTCGACCGCACCATCCAGATCCTCACCGACCAGCTCATCCGCACCATGAAACTCCTCCAGGTCAACTCGCTCGCCGAGCTCGGACCCCAGCACGTCACCCAACTGGCCCGACTGCAGCCGCTACGTCGCGAGGAACGCCCCGGCGTCGCGGCCTGACGAGTACGCTCCGCCGCCGGGCGGCCGGAGCGATTCACGGCACCCCTCGCGTACGCCGGGCCCACGAACTTGCCGTCGGCGATCGCCTCCAGGGTCAGCCTGACGATCGAGCTCGACTTCCGCGGATTTCCGGTGACGAAGTGACTTGCTACGTTGCAGCGGACAACAGAGCGACCACCTCCGCGAGAGAGGAGTCGTCGCCTACGTTCCCGGCGAAGACCACGTAAGGAACGCCCTGAGCGGGCCCCTCGGCCGGCTCCCACAGCGACACGATTCCGGGCAGGAGCGGGCCGCGGACGATCGCTCGCCGAATCGAGAGCCCTTCGGACGCGACGTCGGACGACGTGATTCCGCCCTTCGCTATGACGAAGCGCAGCGGATGATTCTTAAGCACGCCGCGCACGACGCGCACGAGCGCCGCCGAGATCACGCGGGCGATTTCCAGGCTCTCTGCCGCGTTGTCCGACCTGATGACTTCCCGGCTCGTGTGCAGGACCACGTCGCCGGTGTCGAGGCCGGCGCTCGCGCGCCGGATCGCGATGTCGATGGTGCTGCCGCGCGTCGCCTCGTCGAGAAGCGCGCGCACGTTCAGCTGCACGACCGTTGCCGTGTCCTCCTGCTGCAACAGCCTAGTGAGCTGGCGGCTGGTCAGCCCGACGTGGGAGCCGACGACGACGAGGCCGCCGCCGTCGAGGGGCGGCCCATCCCGAAAGATCTCGTCGGGATCGAGCGGAGCGCGTTCCGCCTGACCGATGCGGGCCCGGACGAAGGGCGGCCCGACCCGGTAGACGAATCGCTTCCCGCGGCTCTCCGACTCGGCCAACCCGAGGGCAAGAGCCCGCAGGTCGTTCTCGGTGACGATGTCGACGACGATCGGCGTGCGGTCGGTGACGCCCTCCAAGAGGTCTGCGATCACTGCCGCTCCGGAGCGGACTACCCCGAGGTCGAGCACCACGACTTCGTCGGCGGGAGAGTTGCCGTTGGACTTCTCCTCGACATACTCGTCGAGGCGCGAACTCGTGAAGCCGAAGGTCGCGTCCCGCGCGAACTCCGTCTCCGCGATGGGGACCAGCTCGCCGTCCCCGGCGCGAACGAAATGCACACCGCCGATCGTCACGCGGCCGGCATCGGGGAACGCCGGGACGATGACGATGCCGTCGATGCGTTCGCCGGTCTTCTCCTCGAGCACGTCGGCGATAGTGTCGGGCTCGAGCGGGTAGTGCCCGCGGAGCGTCGAGTCGCTCCGGCTCACGAACCCGAGCGGCTGCCCCTCCGCCGCGAGGAGCGCGTTGGCGACGACCTCCCGATTGCGCGCGACGGCGGCGACGGGATCGAGGCTGCGGGTGTTTGTCAGCACGTACACCGCTCCGCTGCCGAGGGCGAGCGCCCACCGGATGTCGTCCGGCTCCCACCGTGTGAGCACGGGCACGTCGGCGACGGACTGCGTTCCCGTCGGATCGTCGTCGAGCACGATCAGAGTGCGGGGAGCGCGCGCGTTGGCCGCAGCGACGGACTCTGCTGTCACTTCGACATCCTCGGGGAACCCACGGAGCAGTTCGCGCTCACGCTCCGCGGTCACCTCTTCTGTGCGGACGTCCATCACGAGATCTGCAGGCCGCCGTTGATGTCATAGGTCGCGGCGGTGATGAACCCGGCGTCCTCACCCAGCAGGAAAGCGATCAATGCGGCCACATCGTCGCGCGTTCCCACCCGGCCGACCAGGATGTCCTTCGACATCTCGGCCTTTCGCTCGTCGGTGAGAGTGCCGC
The DNA here is from genome assembly GCF_056754895.1 of Leifsonia sp. KNZ13-11D. Taxonomy (NCBI): domain Bacteria; kingdom Bacillati; phylum Actinomycetota; class Actinomycetes; order Micrococcales; family Microbacteriaceae; genus Leifsonia; species Leifsonia sp. KNZ13-11D. The sequence continues at coordinate 3,468,479 of NZ_JBPGWU010000001.1, read as the reverse complement.
CCATGATGTCGGTGTCGATGGGCCCGGGCGCGACGGCGTTGACCGTGATGTTGTGCTCGCCCATCTCGCGGGCCACCGCGCGGGTGAACCCGATGATGGCGGCCTTCGAGGCGCTGTACGCCACCTTCGAGTAGGTGCCCCCACCGCGCTGGGCGGAGATCGAGGAGATGCTCACCACGCGCCCGTACCGGCGCTCGATCATGCCGCGGAGCACCCGCTGCGTGACGATGAAGGTTCCGCGCATGTTGATGGCGAACACCCGATCCCAGGCCTCGACCGTCTCGGACATGAATTCTGTGGGCGAGCTGATGCCGGCGAGGTTGACCAGGCCGGAGATCGGGGGCATCGCCTCCTCCACACGACCGATCGCCTCGTTCACCGAGTCGGCGTCGGAAACGTCCGCGCCCACGCCGATGGCCTGCACACCGTACGTCGCTGCGATCTCGTCAGCCGCCGACCGGGCGGCGGCCTCGTCGATGTCGAGGATCGCGATGGCCCATCCGGCCTGCGCGAGTCTGGCGGCGGTCGCCCGCCCGATTCCGCGGGCCGATGCGGCGCCGGTGAGCAGAGCGGTGGAAGTGGCGGTTGTCGTGTCACTCATGAGTTGCCAATCGTCGTGGTCGGGGTGCTAGTCGATGCCGTTGGCGGCGAGGAACGTGCGCATGCGGGACGCCGCAAGATCGGGGTCGGGAAAGAGCCCCAGGGCGTCGGTGAGCACGAAGAGGTCGGTGAGGTGCTGCAGCGATCTCATGCCCTCGCGACCGGTCACCATGCGGAAATGGTCCTGGTGCCCGGACAGCCAGGCGACGAACACCACACCGATCTTGTAGCGGTCGGCCGGCGCCTCGAACATCTTCACGGCCAGCGGGATGGAGGCGTTCATGATGCGCGCGAACTCGTCCTCGTCGCCCCGGTCGAGTGCGGCGAACCCGGTCGAAGCGATGGGCGCGATCGGGTCGAGCACTCCGAGAAGCCCGTGGCTCACGTGCTCGCCGTCTCCGAGCAGCAGGTCGGTGTATCCGTAGTCGTCGCCGGTGAAGACCTTCACGCCTGCCGGCACCCGGCGGCGGAATTCCCGCTCCATCTCGTCGTCGAGCAGGCTGAACTTGATGCCCTGCAGGTGCACGGCGTTCTCCTGCGCCATCTGCACGACGACCTCCATTGCGTCCAGCGGCTCGGTGCGACCCCAGTAGCCGCGAAGGCTCGGGTCGAAGCCGGTTCCGAGCCAGTGCACGATGACGGGCTTCGTCGCCTTGCCCAGCACGTCCCGGTACACCGAGAGGTAGTCGTCGGACGACCTCGCGCTCTGCGCGAGGGCATGACTGGCGCGGATGACGGCGGCGCTGCCCTGGGCCTCGACGAATTCGAGCTGCTCAGTGTACGCGTCGACGATCGCCGAGAGGGAGTGGATGCGTGCGGGGTCGAGCTGGTCGGTGCCCGCACCGGCGACCACGGCGGCATCCGCCTTCTTGGCCGCCGCAACACCCAGGCGGATGAGTTCCTGGGCCTGGCCCCAGTCCAGACCACCCGGTCCGCGCTCGGACGTGTCCATGCCCTCCGCGATCCCGATGCCGTAGCTGAACAGGTGCTCGCGGAACGCGATGGTCGCCTCCCAGTCGACGGGGGGCCGGATGCCGGGCGTGTACTCGGCGCGCGCGTCGACCACGACGTGGGCGGCCGCATAGACCGCACGGGAGGTGAACTGGGCGGGATGGCGGGCGAACTCGACGCCCTCGTGCATGGCGTGGGATTCCAGGCTGCCCGCCGCGGTGGGAAGAAGGAGTGTGCTCGTGGTCGCAGTGGTCATGGCAACGCTTTCGGTATGAGGTCGGTTGACGGGGGTACGGGTCACCAGGAGGAGCCCTGTCCGTTGCGTTCTCGGTCGGACTCCGAGCCGATCACGCCGGCAGCCTTCAGCGCGGCGATCTCGTCTGCGCTACGGCCGAGGGCCGCGAGCAGTTCGTCGTTGTGCTGCCCCACTTTGGGCGGGGGCGCGCGGAACACGCCGGGGGTGTCGGACAGCTTGACGGGCATCCCGACGAACTTCATGCTGCCGACACCCGGCACCTCGGCCGTGAGCACCATCTCGTTGTGCAGGATCTGCGGGTCGAGGAACACGTCGTCGTACTCCTTGATCGTCGCCACGAGCACGTCCTCCACCTCGAAGCGCGCCGTCACTTCGTCCAGCGTGAAGCGCGCTATCCCGGCGGCCACCAGATCGCGGGTCTCGATGATGTGCTCGCGCAGCCCGGCCGTGTCCTGGAACCGGGGGTCGTTCACGACCTCCTCGGGCATCCCGAGCGCACGGGCGGTGCGCTTCCAGGGTTCGGTGATGTAGAACTCGCCGATCAGCGCGATCCATCGGTCGTCCGCCGTGCGGTATCGCCCGTACAGCGCCGTGTTGTGCGCGTGGGCGACACCCTCTGGCGGCCGCGGGTATTGCTGGCCCGTGTTGAGGTAGGTCGTGCCCTCCTGCAGATGGGTCGCGAGCGCCGCGTTCAGGAGGCTGGAGTCGACGACCTGGCCGCGGCCCGTCTTCTCGCGGGCGGCGAGCGCGATCATCATGCCCTGGGCGAACTGCATGGATGCGACATAGTCGATCATGAAGGTGCCCACCGGCGTGGGCCCGCTTTCGTCGCTTCCGGTGAGTGCCATCAGACCGCTGATGGCCTGGGCGGCGAGATCCTGTCCGCGCAGGAGCGCGTACGGGCCGGTCTGTCCGTACCCGGAGGCGTACGCCACGATCAGCCTCGGGTTGATTCGCGACAGGACATCCCATCCCAGTCCCAGCCGGTCCATCACTCCCGGCCGGAAGTTGCTCGCGACGATATCGGCGTCGCGCGCCAGTTCGAGCACGAGGGCCATGCCCTCGGGGGATTTCAGGTCGACGCTCAGGCTCTTCTTGTTGCGGTTGGTCGCGGACCAATGCGGGCTGTAGCCGCCGATGGTCGGGAACTGCCCGCGCCCGATCTCGCCCACGTCGATCCGCTCGATCTTGATCACCTCGGCGCCGAAGTCGGCCAGCACCTGCGTGCCGGACGGTCCCTGCTCGAGCTGGGTGAAGTCGAGGATTCGTACCCCCTCGAATGCCGCGGTCATGCTCGCACCTCGCGACGACCGCCGGCGGCACGCTCGGTGCGCGCGATCGTGACGCCCATCCGGGCGGTGTCGAAGAGTCTTCGGTCCATGAGCACAGGGTCCTTCCGGATCACCGGTTCGAAGGGAAGGAGCGAGAGGATGTCCCGCTCCAGGTCGATGCCGGGCGCCACCTCGGTGAGTTCGATGCCGTCCTCGCCCAGCACGAACACGGCCCGCTCTGTGACGTAGATCGCCCGCCGTCCGTCGGCGAGGGCGCGTTCCGCGTTGAAGGTGACGTAATCCACGCGCTCGACGAACTTGCCGTAGCGGCCCTCACGGTCGATGGAGATCCCGGCGGGCGACACCCCGATGCGGAGGTCCCCGCCCCGGAAGGTCCCGCAGAACGCCACGACGGACGCCTTCTGGCTGATATCGATGAATCCGCCCGGCCCGATCGGAACGCTGCCCACCCGTGCGACGTTGACGTTGCCCCACCGGTCCACCTGGGCGAAGGCCAGTCCGGCGAAGTCGAGCGCCCCGCCGTCGTAGAGGTCGAACTGGCTCGGCATGTCGATGATGGCCGACGGGTTGATCGCGGTGCCGCTGTCCAGTCCGAGGCCCGGGAGGCCGCCGTAGATCCCCTGCTCGACGGTGAGGGTGATGTCGTCGAGGAACCCTTCCTCGAGCGCGACGTAGGAGATGCCGTTCGCCATGCCGACCCCGAGATTCACGAGCTGGCCTTCGGCGATCTCCATCGCCGCCCGGCGCGCGACCACCTTGCGGTGGTCGAGAGGGAGGACGTCGATCTCGATCGGCTCGTTCGAATACAGCCCGGTGCGGGTCGGGTCGGAAACCGTGATCGGAGTCTGGTTGGGGAAGTCGGTCACGACGACGCCGTCGATCAGGACGCCCGGGACCCGGACCCGGCCGGCGGGGAACGTTCCCGCCGGCACGAATTCCTTGACTTCGGCGATGACGATGCCGCCGGAGTTGTGGGCCGCTTGTGCGATGGCGAGGTTGTCGCTCCAGGCGGCCTCGTCGTCCATCGTCAGATTGCCGTCGGCGTCGGCGGCCGTGGCGCGGATGAGAGCGACATCGATCCCGAACCGCGGGTAGAAGAGCCATTCGCGACCGCCGATCGTGACGAGCTCGCTGATGCCCTCACGCGTGACCTCGTTCATGCGCGCCCAGTCCTGGCGGGGGTCGACGTACGTCCCTAGTCCGATGTCCGTGAACAGCCCCGGGCGGTGAGCCGCGATCTCGCGGTAGAGAAGGGAGATCGTGCCGGCGGGGAGGCCGATGGCCTCGACCTCGTTCGCCGCGATGAGCGCCTGCTCGGCCGGGCTGAGCACGAAATGGGATCCGATGAACCGGCTGACCAGCCCGCGCTGGGCGAGATGGTCGACGCCTCGTCCGGTGTGGTCGCCGAGTCCCATGGTGTGCACCACGGTGAGACCCGAGGGCGCCGCCGTCTCCCGGAAGCACTCGCCGATGGCGGCCAGCACGGTTTCCGGAACCTGAAGCAGCGATCCGCTCCCGCCGACGGCGACGACGGAGCCCAGAGGCACCAGCTGAGCTGCTGTCCGGGCGTCCATCAGGAGCTCCCGCCGACGGCCGCCTGCAGGGTGTCCGGCCGAGAGAGTCGTGCTCATGCCGGGGCCTCCGACACGGACTGGGCGCCCGCCAGGGAGCTCGGTCGGCGGGGGCCCAGCCCGATCCCGACGCTGCAGGCTGGGCCGTCAAGATCAGCAGCAGCGCGGCTCATAGCATCACGTCCCCACCGCAGACGTGGATGCACTCTCCCGTGATGTACGACGCGTCGTCGGAAAGCAGGAACGAGACGGCCGCGGCGACATCGGCGGGCGTCCCGGCCCTGCCGAGCGGCACGGAGGCGATCCGCTCGACGCGGGCGACGCCGGGCTTCTCGCCCTTCAGCGCGGACAGCTTGCGGTCCGCTTCATCCCAGAGGGGGGTGTCTACGATGCCGGGTGCGACGGAGTTGACCCGGATGCCGGAACCCGCCAGGGCGAGCGCGAACGACTTCACGAGGCTCAGGACCGCGGCCTTCGAAGCGGAGTAATGCGGGTAGTAGGGGCCGCCGAGGCGGCCCTGGATCGACGCGATGGCTACCATCGACGATCCGGCGGGCATGGATGCTGCAGCCTGCATCGAGAGGAGCGTCCCGCGGGCGTTGATGTCGAGCACTCGATCCCATTCGTCGACCGTCACGTCGACCGCTCGCGCGAACGTCTGCACGCCTGCGTTGCAGACGAAGTACTCGAACGGGTCTCCGAATTCGTCGATCACGGATTGGTTCAGGGTGGCGAAGTGCTCGGGGTCCGCCACGTCGAACTCCACGGCTGCCGCCGAACCGCCGCCGGCGTTGATCCGGTCGGCAGTCTGCCTGGCTTCAGGGAGGTTGAGGTCGGCGATGACGACGCGCGCGCCGTCGGCGGCCAGTCGCTCGGCGATCCCCGCCCCGATCCCCTGCGCCGCGCCGGTGACGACGGCGACGCGGTTGTCGAAACGGGCGGTCACGACTGGGCGCCCTGGGTGGGCACATCGATTCCCGAGAGCACGCCCATCCGCTGGAAATGTGCGTAGATGCGATCGACGTAGTGCCCGAATTCGGGGGATTCGCCGAGAACGATCGGACGGGGCCGGGGCAGGTCGACGACGATCTCCTCGACGACCTCGCCAGGGCTGGGGCTCATGACGAAGATGCGGTCCGAGAGCCCGACCGCCTCCTCGACGGAGTGCGTGATGAACACGACCGTGGGGCGCCGGCGGAGCCAGAGTCGCTCGAGGTCGGTGCGCACCTGGAGCCGGGTCAACGCGTCCAGCGCTCCGAACGGCTCGTCGAGCAGGATGACCGACGGATCGTGCACCAAGGTCCGGATGAGGGAGACCCGCTGGCGCATGCCGCCTGAGAGCTGCTTCGGATAGCGCCCCTTGGCGTGCGTGAGCCGGAGCTGTTCGAACAGCTCGTCCGAGCGCGACTTGACGTCCGCCTTCGGGAGCTTGCGGATGACCGCCTGGAGCATGACGTTCTCTTCCGCCGTGCGGAAGTCGAGCAGCAGGTGGTCCTGGAACGCGATCCCCACGTCGGTGAGGGGGGCGTCGACGTAGTCCTCGCCCACGCGGATTTCGCCGCTCGTGCGTTCCAGCAGTCCGGCGATCATCAGCATCAGGGTGCTCTTGCCGCAGCCCGACGGGCCGAGGACCGACACGAACTCGCCCGGTTTGATGTCGATGTCCACCGCGCGGAGTGCCTCGAACGGGGTGGTCGTGTCCTCACCGAACGTCTTGGTGACACCTTCGATGCGGATCGACGATCCCGCGGTCTGGCCCGCCTCGATTGTCGGAGCGGGGTTCGATGTGCTCATGAGTTGTGCCTTTCGGGGGTGACGTCCGCCGTGCTGGCCGAGAGGGCGGCCAGAGGAACCTTGCTGACCAGAATCGACTTCTGGCCCTTTTGAAGAAGACGCGAGTCCTGGTCGACCAGTTCGACATCGAACGTGACGATGGCCTGCGTCGGTTTGGAGGCGCTGTCCCTCATCGACGCGATCACGTAGTTCACGAAGATCGTGTCGCCGATGAAGATCGGCGCGATGAACCGCCAGTCGCCGATTCCGAGGAAGGCGATGACGGTCTGCCGAAGTTCGCCCGTGCGCGCCCACATCAGACCGTGGGCGTACGCGAGGCCGAGCATCCCGTGCGCCACGCGGCGCCCGAACTGGCTCGCCTCCGCGTAGACATCGCTCGTGTGAAGCTCGGAGAAGTCGCCCGTGAGCCCCGCGAAGCCCACGAGATCGGCATCGGTGATGGTGCGGCCGGGACTGCGGAAGGACAGACCGACATGGAGGTCGTCGTAGGTGTAACCCAGGTGATTCATGTCGTCGTCCTTCCGCAGTTTCCGTGCTCGCGTTACTTGATGGGGCAGGCCTGCAAGGCGGAATCCGCCGGCAGGTACTTGTTGGTGTAGTACTTCGTGGGGTCGACCCCCTTGGGAAGCAGCCCGGCCTGGGAGAGCAGGTCCTGGGTCTTCTTCCACGAGGCCGGGGTCGCCTGGCCCACGTACTTCGCGCCGGCGGCGCACAGCAGGTTGCCGCCGATGATCGCCTTCAGCTCCTGGTCCGCGGTCGGACTCGCCGTCGCACCCCACAGCTTCTTCAGGTCGGTGATCGCCTTCGACTGGTTGGTCGATGCGACCTTCCAGCCTTGCAGCGACCCGGCGATGAACTTCTTGACGACCTCAGGGTTCTTGGTGATGAAGTCGTTGGACGCGAAGATCGACGTGCTGACCGTCGGCACACCGTGCGCAGCGAAGGTCGCCGTGAAGAGATCCTTCGCGCCCTGCTGGTTCGCTTGCACCTGGTAGGTGTCGAGCGAGCCCAGGATCGCATCCACCTTCTTCGACAGCAGCGACTGCACCAGCGATGTCGGGGGAAGGTTCACCAGATTCACGCTGTCGGTGGTGAGCTTGTTCGCCTTGAGGAAGAGCGGGAGCATGCTCGCCTGCGACGAGGGCACCGGAGTTCCGACCGTCTTGCCTTTCAGGTCGGCGATCGAGGTGATGCCGCTGTCCTTCAGCGCGATGACCTCATTCGGATTCGACTGGTAGATGGTCGAGAGCACGGTCATCGGCGCGTTCTGCGCGATGAGCTGCGTGGTCGCGGTCGAATCCGCGTATCCGATGGTCGCCTGTCCCGACGACACGAGCTGCGCGGTCAGCGACGATCCGGTTCCCGGGACGATCGTGACATCCAGTCCGAGCTTCTTGTAGTAGCCCTCGACAACCGCCACCGCGAAGCCCGAATTCGACCCGTTCGGCGGATTGTTGAGCTGGAAGCTCACCTTGGTGAGGCTTTTCGGCGCCCCGGAGTCCGTTGATTCCGACTTCGAGGCCGGAGTTCCGGCCGAGCAGCCGGCGAGCAGGAGGGCGATGGCGACGATGCCGGCCCCGATGCCCAGTTTGCGTGATGTACGCATGTGGAAGGTCCTTTGTTCGGATGGTCGGCCCACGCCGACCGGTGAAATGGGCAGGATGTGATGCGCTTGACGGCCTGCGATCAGCCGTGGGCTTGCTGATCAGTTCTCAGTTGTATTTGACGCGCTGCCAGGGGGTCAGCAGCCATTCGGCGAACTCGACGATGTAGTTCAGGACGATGCCGATCACCGTCAGAACCACCAGGACGGCGAAGACCTGGGGCACGTTCAACGTGTTCGTGGCCTGCAGCAGCAGGTAACCGAGTCCCTTGGTCGATCCGACGAACTCCGCCACGAGCGCCGCCGTGACGGCGATGGTCGCCGAGGTCTTGAGACCGGCGAAGATGACGGGCAGCGCCGCGGGGAACCGGAGGTACCGGAAGGTCTCCCACTGGCTGGCGCCCATCGACCTCGTGAGGTACAGCAGGCGGGAGTCGAGAATCTGGAACCCGCTGATGCTGGAGATGAGGAGGGGGAAGAAGGACATCAGCACGGTCAGGAACACCTTCGACTCGATGCCGAGACCGAGCCAGATGATGAACAGGGGCGCGATCGCGATCTTCGGCACCAGCTGGAGCACCACGACAGGCGGGTAGAGGATTTGTTTCGCCGGGCGGGAGAGCGCGATGAGCAGGCCGAGCGGGATCGCGATCACGATGGCGATGACGAAGCCGAGCGCGATCTCCAGCAGCGTGGTCTGAGCGTTGCTCCAGATCAGCCCCCACGAGTTGACCAGCTCGTTGAAGACGGCGAGCGGACTGGGCAGCAGATACTGGGGGATGCTGAACGCCCAGACGATGAGCGCCCAGATGAGGATGATGGCGACGAACGTGAGCACGGGAACGGCCGACCAGATGCGCCGGCGGAGCCGGCGGCCATTGGCCGTGACTGCTCGTTTCTTCGCGGCGGGTCTCCGCGGGCTCTGCGGCGCCGCGAGCCGCCTCTCGGCGGTTGCCGGGATTTGCGTAGTCGACTGTGACATCAATCGCCCCTTCGAGATCGTTGTTTGTATATAATATCACGATCCGGTCGGATGCAAGAAAATTTTCAGGAGGCCGCGATCATCCCCGGCCGGCAGTTCCCAGACGAGCACCGATTTCCTCCATCACAGCAACGACCCTGGCGCCTTCGGCCGCGGTGCTCAGGCGGGTGATGCCCTCATCCGCAGGTCGGTCGCCGACCAGCTCGGCGAGAAGGTCGTCGATGAGCAGACAGAACGAACCGAGGAAGTCCACAGCGCTGTCATTGCTCCAGGTAAGGGAGTCACGAGGGGATCCGAGCGCGATCCGCTCCTGCGTGTATGGGACGTCGACGCGCAGGTCGATATGCGCCGCGCTGGTCGCTCCGCCGTCGTGAACAAACGAGAAGCCGACCGCCCCGGAGCCGTCGACCTCAGCGCTTGTGACTCGCGTGACCTCGCCCAGGAGCAGCTCCAGCTGAGAGATGACGTGCGGTCCGACATCGAACAGGGCGCCGGCGTCCTCTCGCCAGCCGATTGCTGCGGGCGCCGGGGTCGAAGCGAGCATCCCGGCTGAAGACCAGAAGAATTCGGCGGTGCTCCACTGCCGAGCGGCGCTCTCCAGGAGCCACGCGCGGCGACTCGGATCGAACAAGCGGCTGAGGAACACCCTCGCCGTGATCGGCTGATCGGCCACCAGCCGCGAGAGGTCGTCGGCCTCGCTCGCGCTCATGCCCACCGGCTTCTCCAGGAGCAGATGGCGGCCGGCCGATGCGGCGTAGCAGGCGAAGCGCGGCTGCACTGCGGGGGGCAGCGCGAGGTCCACGATGTCCACCGCACCGACCAGGGCCTCGAACGAATCGAACGCCTCGGTGCGCGATTCGTCCGCCAGCTGTCGGGTGCGCTCGCCGTCCCGACCCCAGATTCCCGCGAGCTCCACCCGCGGGTGCGCCGCGAGCGCCGGCAGGTGTGTACGACGCGCCCACTGACCCGCACCGACGAGCCCCACTCTCAGCATTGGAGCCGGCTCGCGGACTTCGTCATCGAAGTCGCTCTGTGAGAGGGATGTCATCTGTGTATTATATATTCAGATCGACCAACGAGGGGAGGATTCAATGGCTGCCAGCGATTCAGCGCGACCCAGTGAGCGTCGGCCATCGAATGACCACCCCGCGTACCGGATCGCCGTCACCGGCGACCAGGCCGACCCTGATGGCACGACGATCTTCGGCGACATCGGACTCGACCGCCTGACGGAGGCGGGCCTCGATTGGGACGTCATTCCTGTCGACGGCGACGTGCTCGTACCGGAGCAGCTTGCCGGCTACGACGCCCTCCTGATGCTGGGGGGGAAGCGGCTGGAGTCGTCGAGCTTCGACGCCTCGGTCCGGTTGCGGCATGTCGCCCGGTTCGGAGCGGGCTACGACGCGATCGACGTGGCGGCGTGCACGCGGGCCGGGATCGTCCTCACCAACACGCCGGATGCCGTGATGGTGCCGATGGCCCAGTCTGCGCTCACGTTGGTGCTCGCGCTCGCCCACAACCTGCGTCCCAAAGACCTCCTGGTGCGATCAGGACGGTGGAACGACCGCGTGCACTGGCAGGGCCACGGCATCGGCTCGCGAACAGTCGGGATCGTCGGTCTCGGAAACATCGGAGCCGAGACCGCCCGGCTCTTCCGTGCGCTGGGCGTCACCGTGATCGCTTACAACCGTTCCGACAAGAGCGCACTGGCGGCGTCCCTTGGTGTCACGATGCTGCCGCTCGATGAGGTGGTGGCCGAGAGCGACTATCTGATCGTCACCGTTGCGGGCGGCTCCGGGACGGCCGGCCTCATCTCGGCTTCGAGGATCGCAGCCATGAAGCCGACAGCATCGCTCGTGAACATCGCCCGGGGCTCTGTAGTCGATGAAGAGGCGCTCATCGCCGCGCTCGAAGGCGGACGGATCGCCGGCGCAGCGCTCGACGTGTTCCAGCAGGAGCCGATCGACCCGCACAGCCCGCTCGTGTCGATGGAGAACGTCGTGCTGACACCGCACTCGCTGAGCTGGACGGACGAGTTCGCCTCCGCGGTCGCCGGCAGTGCGATCTCAGCGCTGCTCGACGTTGCCCACGGCCGGACCCCTCGGCACGTCGTCAATCCGGAGGTTCTCGCATGAGCAGCCACATCCTCGGCGCCTACGCGGCCGCTCCCGCAGATCTGGCATCCACACCGGACGACGAGCGGTCGTGGTTCGACGCCCTCGCGGCCGAGCCGCTGGTCGGCGGTCTGGAGCTGCCGTTCGACGACGGCCTCCACCCCGGCGGGATCGACCGCCTGATTGCGCTGCTGGACCCCTCATGGTCGTCGGTCGTCACCGCGATGTCCGGGATCTCGTCCCGTCTCCTCACCGATCCCGCCTACGGCTTGGCCTCGACGGACGACGACTCACGCCGCCAGGCGATCAGTGACATCGCGAAGGCACGCTCCGAAATAGCCACCGTTCGAGCGGCGCTCGGTGCCGACGCGATCGTGGGCATCCAGCTCCAGTCGGCGCCCGGCGCGCGAGGCGGAACGACGGGTGAATCGGCCGAGGCCCTCACCCGGTCGCTGGTCGAGATCCTGAGCTGGGACTGGGAGGGAGTCGCCCTCTCACTCGAGCACTGCGACGCCCCCGCCCCCGGCCGGGCGCCGCAGAAGGGCTTTCTCCCGCTGCCGGACGAGGTGAGGGCGGTCGACACGGCGCGGCAACAGGGCGGAAGCACGATCGGCCACACCGTCAACTGGGCGCGCTCGACGATCGAGAGCAGGGACGTGCGCACTCCCGCGGAGCAGGTGGCTTCGCTCGCCACGTCTGGAACGCTCGTCGGCGTCATGTTCAGCGGCGTCGCACCCGTCGCCACCGCTTTCGGGGGCGCCTGGGCCGACGCCCACCTCCCGGTCTCCGATTCGGGTGAGGGATCCGAACCCCTCTCGCTGCTGAGTACACGGGCTGTGGGCGACACGCTCCGTGCGGCCGGGGCGGCAGCATCGTATGTCGGCGCGAAGGTGTCGGCGCGCAAAGTGGAGCAACCACTTCTCGAACGGCTGACGCCCGGGTTCGCCACCCTCCGGGCGCTGGCAGGAGCGGAACCGGAATGACATCGACCTCATCGACTCCCGTGCCCCGGGACAACTCGGAAAGTTCGTTAGAGTCCACTGCTATGTCAATCAGTCCCTCAGGAATCGGTGACCTCGGCGATACCAAGATGTTGAGCGAACGGGTCTATCGCTCGATCCTCCAGCTCGTCACCCGGGGGCAGCTGCAGCGAGGAGCGCCCCTGCGGATCGAGGAGCTCTCCCGAATCCTCAACGTCTCTCCCACCCCAGTGCGGGAGGGTCTCGCGCGGCTGGAGGCCACCGGCCTGGTCGTGCACCTGCCGCGGCGAGGGTTCCGGATCGCGCCGCCACTGACGGGCGAGCAGCTGGAGCATCTGATGGACGCCCGGGAGCTGCTCGAGGTCGGTGCGGCGGGGCTGGCGACGACAGCGGGCGGCCAGTCGTTCGTCGCCGATCTGGAGCGTGCTCTGGCAGCACAGCGGCAGGCGGTGCTGAAGTTCCATGTGAACCGGGATGTCGCGCCGCAGACCGAGGACGCGGCCTGGGCGGTCATCGACGCCGACCTGGACTTCCATCGCGTGATCTTCGATCACACCGCCAACCCGTACATCGAGCTGATGGCCGGCGCCCTGAACGGGCAGTCCCACCGCGTTCGGCAGTACGCCGAGAAGGGCGTCTCCGACGATCTGGAAGCACTGGACGAGCACGACGCGATCCTGGTGGCCGCACGGACGCTGGACCCGGCTCAGGTCCAGGACGCGATGCGGGCACACATTCATCAGGTGCGGTTGCGCGCCCGAGCCGACATGGATCCCGCGTAGGCGCAGGGATCCCCGCCGCCGACAGCGGTCGGACCGACGACACCCATGGAAGAGGGAGCACATCAGATGACAACCGTGGACTTTCCGAGTGCGAGAACCGCGGTCGTGACGGGGGCAGGCTCCGAACGCGGCATCGGGCGCAGCGTCGCCCGGCGCCTGGCGAAGCACGGCTGGGACCTGGCCCTGTTCGACCTTCAGGAGCACCTGCTCGACGAGTTGGCCTCTGAGCTCAGGGAGCTCGGGGTGAAGGTGTCCACCTCCGTCGTCGACGTCACTGACGAGCAGCAGATCGACGCCGGCGCTGCCATCGCGGAGAAGGAACTCGCACCCGTCGTCGCGGTCGTGAACGTGGCCGGCATCAGTGACCCGACGAGTTTCATGGACACCGACCTCGAACGGTGGAACCGGGTGATGCGTGTCAACGCGACCGGCACCTTCCTTGTGATGAAGCGCTTCGTGCCCGGCATGGTCGAACGAGGCCTCGGACGCGTCGTCAACCTTTCCTCCACCGCGGCGCAGACCGGGGGCGGCACCTACAGCGCCACTGCGTACGCCGCCTCGAAGGCCGCCATCGAGGGTCTCACCCACGGCGCCGCGCTGGAACTCGCTCCGAGAGGCGTCACCGTCAACGTCGTCTCCCCCGCCGTCATCGACACCGACATCATGGGCGGCCAGATCACCGACGATCGGAGGCCGGCCTTCACCGCGGGTCTCCCCGTCGGCCGGCTCGGCACCACGGACGAGGTGGCGGCGCTCATCGAGTACCTGATCGGCCCGGACGCCGGGTACATCACCGGTGCGACGTACAACATCAACGGAGGTGCCCGCATTGGCTGATTCGCTGGCCCTGGGAATCGAGACCGATCCGATCGACCGGCAGACCGCGGTCGGCATCATGAACTCCACGCCGCTGCCGCCCGGGCACGGGCTCACCGCAGACGGCTGGATGATCGGCTCGGCCATGCTTCAGTTCCCGTCCGAGACACCATCCGGGGTCTCGGTCCGCGAGGCGGGTCCCGCGTACTGGGAGCGACAGCTGGGCCGGATCGTGAGAGAGGGCTTCTCCGCCGTCGAGCTCCCGAGCAATTGGCTTCCCATCGGCGAGATGAGCCCGGCCGAGAACGCGAGCCTGGTAGAGGTCCTCAAGGACGTCGGACTCGACGTGTGTGCCACATCCGTGGTGAGGAAGAGCATCATCGATCCGGCGGATGCCACCGAGAATCTCGCGATCACCCATCGGGCCATCGACGCTGCCGCCGCCATCGGCGCACCGCTGATCTGCCTCGGCCTTCACGAGGCTCTGCTGCCCGCTCAGACCGCCATCCCCTGGTTCTGGACCGTCGACGGCCCGACCAATCCGGACGACCGCAGCGAGTGGGACACGGCGGTGCGCCTCTACCGCGAACTCGCCTCCCACGCCCGGGATGTGGGCATCCTCATCTCGCTGGAGCTGTACGAGGGCACGTACCTGGGCGACTGCGACTCCGCTGTGGCGTTCATCGCGGACATCGACCGTGACAACGTGGGACTCAACCCCGACCTCGGCAATCTGATCCGCGCCCAGGCGCCGATCGAACCGTGGGAGGCTATGGCCGTCAAGACGCTGCCGCTGGCGAACTACTGGCACGTCAAGAACTACTCGCGGGCGGAGAACCCGAACGCGGACGTCTATCTGACGACTCCGACGTCCCTGCAGGCCGGTCTCATCGACTACCGCATGGCGGTGCGCTACGCGATCGCCTGCGGCTACCGCGGACCTTTCCTCGCCGAGAATTACGGCGGAGACGGCCTGGCCGTCTCGGCGGACAACGCCCGCTACCTGCGTCGCGTTCTCGACGACATCCTCTCGACGACCAACGAATAGCAAGGCGGCACTGTGACCACGAGTCCCGATTTCTCCCTCGACGGACGCGTCGCGTTCGTCATCGGCGGCGCCACCGGCATCGGTTACGCCGTCAGCGCCGGTCTCATCCGCAACGGGGCGACCGTCTACATCGGCGGACGCACCGAGCAGGTCGGTGAGCGCTCAGCGCAGGAGCTGGGCGCCACCTACGTCCCTGTCGACGTCACCGACTCCACCTCGGTGGACGACGCCGTCGCCACCATCGTGAAGGCTCAGGGGCGGCTTGACATCGCCGTCAACGGTGCGGGGACAGGCCTGAACAAGCCGACGGCGGAGACCACCGACGAAGAATGGTCCCGGGTGATCGAGACCAACTTCAGCGGCACCTTCCGGTGCTGTCGCGCGGAGGGCCGCGTCATGCTGGAGCAGGGCTCCGGTTCGATCATCAACATCGCGTCGATGTCAGCGCACATCGTCAACCACCCGCAGAGGCAGGCCGCCTACAACGCCTCGAAGGCGGCGATCGTGCACTACACCCGCTCCCTCGCCGGCGAGTGGGGTGCCGACAACATCCGCGTGAACTCGGTTTCTCCCGGGTACACGGAGACGGCTCTCACCGCCGTGAGCAGGTCGATGCCGGACCGGCTCAACTCGTGGCTCGAGAAGACACCCCTCCATCGCATCGCACAGCCGGACGAGATCGCCGGGGCAGTGGTGTACCTCGCGTCAGATGCAAGCAGCTTCGTCACCGGGGCGGACATCGTGATAGACGGCGGCTTCTCCATCTGGTGACCGTTCACGGCGGGCAGCGCGGTGGATCTCGATCGCGCTAGGACAAGTGGGATGCCGACAAGACGGCCGCACGTCGAGCGGCCCGCGTCCTTCCGCCGCGTGGTGGCGACACGCGCACTAGCCGCTGCCACTGAAGTCAGCGCACCGGTTTCTGCTCGCCTGCGCCGGGACCGTTCTCCTGCTCGAACTTCCGCAGCTGCTGCCGCGCGCTCCGAAACCGCAGAATCCCTAGCACGAGGAAGGCGATGGCGATGGCGAGCTGACCGACATGCAACTGGAAGTTTTCGCCCGAAAAGACGAGTGCCGTTGCGAGCAGTGTCCACATGGCGCCGATAACGATGAAGGTGATCGCGAGAGTGCGGGCCCGGTTGAGTGCGATTCGCTGCATCGTCAGTGACTGCTTTGGGGTCTCCGGGCCGTGTGCTGTCACAGCGCCACGCTACGCCGAAATGACGGCCGGGAGCGGGTACCCGCGGTGGCGGGTTCGGCCCGAGCCGATGACTGGTCAGCCTTCGTTGCGGTCCTCCTCGGTTCCGGGCGTTCCGGCCTTCCGGTACCAGAAGTAGCTCGCCCATGCCGCCACGGCGAGAAGGAGCCACAACACGGCGGTCGGAAGAATCCACCACCTGCCGTTGACGGACCAGTCGACGAAGAAGACCACTGCGACCAGCGGGTAGAGGATGCCCAGGAACAGGGCGTAGCTGCGTCCTCTAGCAACCACCCACCAGGGTTTCCGCGGCTGCCGCACGTCATCGGCGCCCACCGGTTTCATCGGAGGGAAGTCCCCTTGTCCGGTCATGGTGTCCGTCCGCATCGTTCAGTGACTCGCAGCGCAGACCACCTTCGCCGACGGCTGCCGACAGCGGACGCTGCGCGGCGGGTGGTGATCGACCACGGCTTTGTCGACGGCGCACCGGTCACAAGTCGCACCCCAGATCAGCAGCCGGAAACACCGTCCGTCGTGCCCAGAACAGGCTCATGGATGCCCCAAGGGATGCGACAACACGAAGTAGGTCAGAAACGCCAGCGCGAGAACCAGGAGCACGACGAGCGAAACGCACCGCTTTCGACACTTCTCCTCGCCTGCTTCGGCGGTCGGGCCGGATCACCTTGGGACCAGGGTGAGTGCGAGGAAGACGGCGAAGAAGGCGAGGGCCAGAACGAGGACCACAACGGCGGCCGCGCGGCGGGCGCCCGTGAGCTTGTTCATAGCGGGCCACTCCTGCCAGCGGGAGCGGATCCTGCCGCCGAGGGATCGCTGAAGAGCTGTTGCTGCAGCCGCTCGATGGTCCGCAACTGTCGGCGCGAGTTGATCGGGTACCAGACGGCCAGTCCCAGGAAGAACCCGAGCGCGGCGACCCAGAAGACGACGCGTGAGCTGTCGGTGACGATGAGGTAGACGGCCAGGGCGGCGAACAGACCGAACTCCAGTGGGCCCAACCAGCGCAGCAGTCTCGCTTGCCGGCGTCGCCTCTCCAGCAGCGGCTTCCACTCATCCGGGGAAGCGCCTCGAGGAACCTCACCCGTCTTGACGGCTATCGTTACGGTTTGCGCCATCGAGGTACCGCCGGACTTCCGCCGCTGCCGGGCGACCAGCAGCGCCATGACAGCACCGAACAGAACACCGCCGATCACGGCGGCGACAACGCTGGCCCAGCTGAGCCGCTGGATCCCGATGCTGACGTTCACCACGAACGTCCCAACACCGAAGAACAGACCCATCAGAATGCCGACGATGTAGACCGGTTGCCGGTTCATCCACTCTCGCACCACACACCCCGTTCACAGGCACAGGGGCACCTCCTTCGTCGAGGCGCCAAGGAGCAGACAACACCGGTACTGAGCAAACGTCAACTATCAAAACGTTCTCAGGGGTGCATTTCGCTTCGGCGGCCCAAGAAGGGGTGCTGGCGACGATGTGTCCTTTCCCTCTCGGTTAGGTTCGCAGGCGTACCGATCGAGGGCGTTCGCGTAATCGTCCGAATCAATCCGTTACCAAGGCGACCTCCTCAGCGCTGCGGGAGCTTGGGTCTCGCCGGTCGGGGAATAGTAGCCGTGAGGGAGTGGTCTGCGCTGCCGTGTGCATGCATTCGACTCATTCCCCGCACTTATCCCGCACATCGAAACGATTTCAACGCGACTGAAATCGAGTCTGCGCAACCGAAACTCGATGAAAATCAAGTGAATGACGCCTTACGTGAACCTAGGAGTTCTACCGGAACCTCATCGTGGTGTCGGGGTTCGAGTCCCGCCCTCGCTACAAGCCCCGGAATCTCAAGGTTCCGGGGGGATTTTTGGTTAACCTGACCAGCACCCACCCCGCATAAAACCCGCACATTCAACTCGCTCCGACGACCGTGTTGAGCGCCGCGGCGCCAGGCACTCGACGCCTGCGCGCTCGCACTCGGCATGCCGAGACTTCCTCGCCCCGGGCGACCGCGCTGGACGGCGCGATCATCACACCGGAAGAGCAGGGTGAACGATGGAGGGCCGGTCTCGAACCTCGCTCTGGCCGCACCCGCGGTACGACGCCCGTCGAGGCCGCTCTCCAGCCGCGCTCAGTGCGCTGCCATTGAAGTCAGGTTGGGCTATGCCTCGCATCCCGCGGCGGGACAAGCCGTGCGTGCCGATGCTCTCGACGGATCCTCGCTCTCACGCCGTCTCCAGGTCAAGAGAACCTCGCACGGCTGCGTGGCTCGGTGCTCACGAGTTCTGTTGGCGGATGACGGCGTACCCGGCGGCGCAGAGGGCGTCGGCGACCGTGGTCGCATCACCGAGGTATCCCGCGACCATTGCGCCGTCGCGGAGCATGATGAGCTGGTCGGCTTTGCGGGATGAGTCTGTCACGCCGAGTTCGTCGAGGAGTTCCTTGGCCGCATCCCTGAACCATCGTCGGTGCATGTCGACGACGAGCCGGACGGGGTGTCCGGCGTCGGCATACTCCGCTGCGGCATTGATGAAGGGACAGCCACGGAAGCCGGGAGAACAGCTCTCCTGGCCGATGCCGCTGGCGATCATCCGGAGGGCTCCCAACGGATCGCCGGCGGCGTCGCGAGCACCCTGAACCGCGTCGCGTTCCCATGCCGCGCGCTTCTCGAGGTAGGCCACGATCAGGTCGTCTTTGGTCGGGAAGTGCCGATAGAAGGTGACTTTGGTGATGCCCGCCTTCTCGATGATCCGATCAGCGCTGACAGCGCGGAGCCCGTTCGCGTAGAACAGCTCGGTTGCGGCGTCGATGATCCGCTGCCGCGTGGCGGGACCGCCCCGGGTGGCGCGTGCCGTGGTTGTCATCCCGTTCACCCTAATCGCCCTTCAGCTTCTCTCAGGAACGAATCATCACTCCATGCTTGCGCTCACGACGTTCTGTGCGGCAAGCTTCGGTAGAGGTACTAGTTAGTCTACATCCAAAAAGGAGATCTGCGATGCCCACCCCCACCCCCGTCGTCTTCATCCACGGTCTATGGATCCACTCGAGCGCCTGGCAGCCCTGGCTGGACCTCTTCCGTGAGGCCGGCTACGAGCCAAGCGCTCCCGGATGGCCGGGCGACAAGGCGACCGTCGCTGAAACCCGCGCCGACGCTGCGCGGCTCGCAGGCGTCGGGATCGAGGAGATCACAGCCGCATACCGCGAGATCATCGCGACGCTCCCGGTGAAGCCGATCGTGATCGGCCACTCCTTCGGAGGCCTCATCGCCCAGAAACTCCTCGCCTCCGGCGACGCTCGCGCCGCCATCGCGATCGATCCCGGTCAGATCAAGGGTGTGAAGCCGCTGCCGTTTGCCCAGATCCGCTCCGGGCTGCCGGTGCTGAAGAACCCGGCCAACAAGAAACGCGCCGTCTCTCTCACCGCCAAGCAGTTCCGCTACGGCTTCGGCAATGCGATCAGCGAGAGCGAGTCGAATTCGCTGTATTCGCAATGGACCATCCCTGGCCCGGGACGCCCGCTCTTCGAGGCCTCGGCGGCCAACTTCAGCAAGACCTCTCCCGCCGCCGTCGACACCAAGAAGTCCGATCGAGGCCCGCTCCTGATCATCGCCGGCGGCAAGGACCACACCGTCCCGGAAGTGGTCGCTAACGCCGCCTACAAGCTGTATGCCGAATCGAAGGCGGTCACCGACTTCCGAGTGTTCCCGGACCGCGGGCACTCCCTCGTCCTGGACTCCGGATGGCACGCGGTCGCGGACGCATCCCTGACGTGGCTCGCATCCCAGTCGCTCTAGCGCACCACCACACACCGATCTCGCTGGAGAACCAGCCAGCCCGAGGCCAACGCACCACCAACGAAAGGACACCCTCATGAAGCGTCGCCACGGAATCCGGGCCGCCGCCATCGGGATCGGCTTCGCCGCCCTCACCGCCACCATCGCATCGCCCGCCCTCGCTAGCTCCGCTCCCAGCGCCGCCCAGCACGCGCCGAAGCCAACCGTCGTTCTCGTTCACGGGGCGTGGGCGGACGGCTCGAGCTGGGATGGCGTCCGTCAGGACCTGCAACGCGACGGCTACACCGTGCTCGTTCCCGCGAACCCCCTCCGGGGACTCAAGAGCGACGCGGGCGCCCTCTCCGCGTTCCTCGCCCAGCGCATCACCGGCCCCGTCGTGCTCGTCGGTCACTCCTACGGCGGCGCCGTCATCACCAACGCTGCCCTCTCCGACCCGGACGTGAAAGCCCTCGTCTACGTTGACGCGTTCATGCCGGATGCCGGCGAGAGCAT
Organism: Leifsonia sp. KNZ13-11D; assembly: GCF_056754895.1. Classification (NCBI taxonomy): domain Bacteria; kingdom Bacillati; phylum Actinomycetota; class Actinomycetes; order Micrococcales; family Microbacteriaceae; genus Leifsonia; species Leifsonia sp. KNZ13-11D. The sequence continues at coordinate 3,448,207 of NZ_JBPGWU010000001.1, read as the reverse complement.
CGGATCGATCGTGGGAAGCTCCACCTCCGCGCTCAACGTCACTGACCCCACCTCCGTCTACGACGTCGTCGGGTACCCCGACGGGTCCGCCGACGCCTACCTGAAGCCCGGCATCATCCAGAAGGACCTCGCGGCGGACCTCCCGTCGTCGGAACAGCAGACGCTCATCGCCAATCAGCGCCCGATCGCCCTCAGCGCCGTCTCTGAGCTCTCCGGCACGCCGGCGTGGAAGTCCATCAAGAGTTACTCGGTGATCGGCACCCAGGATCTCGTGCTTCCCGAGGCGACACAGGAGCAGGAGGCCAAGCGTGCGGGCTCGACGGTCACGCTAGTCCGCGGCTCGCACATGTCGTTGATCTCCAAAGCCCACCAGGTCGCGGAGGTGATCGAAGCAGCTGCAGGCAAGTAGCGGGGCCGGTCGGCCGCTGCGCGCGCAGCGGCCGGTTACAAGGGCTGCGGGCCGGACTCGCCGACTCGACCGGCGACCCTAACCCTGCGCATTCCCTTCTCACTTAGTTGGAGACCTCGCGACCCCGGACCCCTGGGCCTGGATTGACCGCCAGTCTGCTTCATGAGCGCGGCGAGTTCGTCGCTGGAAGACCTCGCGCCTCTCCCAGGATCTGGACGATGAATTGGACGAGTGCTTTGCGCCGATGCTCACCGCCGTCTCGGTCGAACGGCGCGACGTGCCACACCTCGCACAGGCCCCAGATGATGACATAGAGATCGCGCGGGTTCCATTCGGCCGACACAACTCCGTCGTCCTGCCAGCGCGCGATCATCGTCTCGGGGAGCGGAAGGTCACCGAGCTGAGCAGTCGCCTCCTCCCACGGGTCCGATTCCAGGCGCGCCCAGGTCAGGAGCCGGAGCGTCTGCGGGTGCTCCGCGATGAAGTCGAAGACGCTGCCCGCGAACGCGACGAGATTTTCTGCATCCTGACCGACGGTCGTTCCCACCTCGGTCACAGCCGAAACGATGGTGGCGACGAAGAGCGCCCTCTTGTCGCCGAAGTACGCGTAGATCCGCTCCTTGTTCACGCCCGCGAGGGAGGCGATGCGGTCGACTCGGCCGCCGCCGAATCCGGAGGCGGCGAACTCGGTCCGAGCTGCCTCCAAGATGCGCTGGCGCGTGTTCGCTGCGCGTTCCGATTCAGCTGCGTTGCTTGTGATCCGCCCTGACATCGCACCCGTCTTTCCGTGTGTTGCGTTCGCGATCAATCACGATACTATTACCCAACCGAATGGTTGGTTGGCAGTGGAGGGAGTTCGTGTGGAAAGCACGCAAGCCGTATGGGTCGCGATCTCCCGGATCGGGTACCGAGCCGACGAGAGCTTCGTGGCCACGCCCGAACCACGGCTTTCCTGGGTGACGGAGACCGGCGAGCCCGCGTGGCGGCAGGCGTGGGCCGAACTCGAATCGGGAGGGAGGCTCGTACGCATCGACGGGCCGGAGTCGGTGCGAGTGGCATGGCCGTTCTCGCCGCTGCTCCCTCGAGAAGTTCGAACCGTTCGAGTGCGGGTCGGCGGCGAAGACGGCTCTGTGTCCGAGTGGAGCGATGAGCGGTTCGTTCGGGCCGGGTTCCTCGCCGAGGGGGAGTGGGCGGCGTCCATGGTGGCGCTCCCCGAGCCGACCCGTCTCGGTCAGCCCGCGCTGCTGCGGACCGAGTTCACCGTCTCGAAGCCGCTGGCGCGAGCGCTTCTCTATTCCACGGCTCAGGGCGTCTACCAGGTTGAGATCAATGGAGGTGCGGTCGATGCCGACACGCTCAAGCCCGGATGGACGTCGTATCAGTGGCGACTCATCCACGAGACGCAGGAAGTCACCCACCTCCTCGAGGTCGGCACGAACGCCGTCGGCATCGAGCTGGCGGCCGGATGGTTCGCGCAGCGATACGGGTTCGGTGACGATGCTGCCCCGTTCTACGGCGAGCAACCGGCGGCAGCAGTGCAGCTCGTCCTCGAGTATGAGGACGGCGAGGTCGCGACTGTCACCACGAACGAATCATGGCGGGCTTTCGGCGACGGTCAGGTGATCGATGCCGGCCTCTACGCGGGTCAACACGACGACGCTCGCCGCGATCCCGGCGAGTGGTCGCGCCCTGGTTTCGACGACGCCGGTTGGTCTGCGGTGGCGATCGTCGACGCACCGACACCGGAGCCCAGGATCGCACCGCCGGTCCGCGAGGTCGCCACGCTTCAGGTCGCGGCGATCACCTCGGCCTCAGGTGCGGCGATCCTGGACTTCGGTCAGAATCTCGTGGGCAGGCTCCGTGTGCGTGCCGACCTGCCGAGAGGCACAAAGATCGTGCTGCGCCACGCGGAGATCCTCGTCGACGGTGAACTCGACGCCCACTCCATGCGTGGCGCGATGGCTACCGACTCTTTCATCTCTGCGGGGCGGCCCGTCGTGTGGGAGCCGCGGTTCACCTTCCGTGGATTCCGGTACGCCAGCATCGAGGGCTGGCCTGGACAACTGCCGACTGATGCGATCACCGCCGTCGTGGTTTCGAGTGATCTGAAGCGCACGGGATGGTTGGAGACATCGGATCCGCTCGTGAACTCGCTTCACGAGTCGATCGTCTGGAGCATGCGCGGCAACTTCGTATCGCTACCGACCGACTGCCCACAGCGGGATGAGCGCCTGGGTTGGACGGGTGATATCGAAGTCTTCGCGCCGACCGCAGCGACGATGTTCGACGTCGATGGCTTCTTGAGCAGCTGGCTGGCAGACCTGCGATGCGAGCAGGCTGCGTTGAACGGAATCGTGCCGTTCATCGTCCCCAACACGTCAGGGGCGTTCACCGCTCCCACCGCCGGGTGGGGTGATTCTTCGGTGGGCGTCCCCTGGACGCTGTACGAGCGCTTCGGTGACATCGAGGTGCTCGAGCGTCAATACCCGAGCATGAAAGCCTGGGTCGATGTCGTCGCCGCCCGGGCCGGTGACTCGTACCTCTGGAAGGGCGGCTTCCAGTTCGGCGACTGGCTCGACCCGACAGCGCCGAAGGATGACCCGACCCAGGCGAAGGCTGACAAAGAGCTCGTCGCCACCGCGTACTTCCACCGTTCGGCCTCGATCGTCGCGAAGGTTGCGACCCTGCTCGGGCACCAGGAGGATGCCGAGTGCTATCAGCGCCTGGCTCACCGGATCGCGGTCGCGTTCGACCGGGAGTACGTGACCGCGAACGGACGACTCAGCTCGGACGCTCAGACCGCGTACGCCTTGGCGATCGCGTTCGGACTGGCGAGGACGCGCGAACTCGAGTCGGCAATGGGTGCCCGCCTGGCTCAGCTGGTCCGCCGCAACGGATACCGGATCGGGACCGGATTCCTGGGCACCCCGGTCATTGCGGATGCGCTCACCAGAACCGGTCAGCGTGAGGCGGCCGACCGCCTCCTGACCCAGACCGAGTGTCCCTCCTGGCTGTACCCGATCACGGCCGGCGCGACGACGACCTGGGAGGCGTGGGATGCGCTGCTGCCCGACGGATCCCCCAGCCCGGCCGCCACCTCGTTCAACCACTATGCATTCGGGGCCATAGCGGACTGGCTCTACGGCTCGGTCGCCGGTCTGAGCGCCGCCGAACCCGGATACCGGACCATCCGCATCGCACCCGTGCCGCTGGCGAGCTTCGACCATGCCTCCGCCGTGCGGCTGACTCCCTATGGACGCGCGGCGATCCAGTGGGGCCGCGAAGGCGAGTTCATCCGCATTCAGGCGACGATTCCTGCGAACAGTTCCGCGGTCGTCCGGCTACCCGACAACGGCGAGGCGTTCACCGTCGCTGCGGGAACTCACGAATGGGTCGTGCGCGACAACGTGCTTCCGGCAGCCACCGTCGGAGCGCTCTCCTGGGAGAGCGACCTGGCCGACATCATCGACGATCCTCCCGCCTACAGGGCCGTCATCACTGCCTTCGAAAAGCACGCGCCACACGCCGCAGAAGCGTTGAGGACCCGCACGCGGTGGGAGCGGGGGATCTCGCTGAGTGTGGAGTTCTTCATCCTCCCGCGATCGGTGCAGACCGCTATCGATCGCGACCTCCAGCAGTACAACCAGCGCGAATTCGAACGGGGATGACCGACGTGCTCACACTCACCGCGAACCTCGAACTCAACTTCCCCGACCTCGACGACGTGCCGTCTCGAATCCAGGCCGCGGCATCGGCCGGCCTCCACGAGGTCGACCTGTGGACGACGTTCGACAAAGATCTGCCGTCGATCCGATCGGCTCTGGACGCGACCGGGACGCGGGTCATCTCGATTTTAGCCGAGCCCCGAACTGGCGTCGCGTGGCCCAACGCGGACCTCGGCGCACTCTTGGACGGCCTCGACCGCACCATAGAGAACGCGAACCTCCTCGGGGCTCCGTTCGTCATAGTGGACTCGGGCCTCGGATTTCCGGGTCATTCGAGGACGAAGCAGCTCGGAACCTTGACCGAGGTCTACTCGACCGTCGTGGATCGGACTCGAGGTTCCGGAGTCACCATCCTTCTGGAGTCCGTGAACACGCGTGTCGACCACCCGGGCCTGCTGCTCGACCGCAACAGCGACTGCCAAGCCATCATCCGTGCGGTCGACGACCCGGGGCTCCGATGGTTGTTCGACGCCTACCACTCGTTCACTGAGCGCGAAGACTGGAGGGCCGAACTGGCAGCAGGAGCGGACCTGCTGGAATACGTCCACCTCGCGGATTCGCCTGGCCGCCGAGAGCCCGGCACCGGCGCCACCGACTGGCCCGGTTTCCTCGATGCGCTGGTGCAGCACGGCTATTCCGGATCGGTTCAACTCGAATTCGTCCCGACCACGCACTTCGCTGACTCCATCGCGTACATCCGCTCACTGGTGGAGGCCGCTAACGCACGATGAGGGAGGGACGCCAGTCCCCACTCGTTCCGCCCTCCACGCCGTCGCGTGGCTCAGGCATGAGCCGCGCGTGTCCCGAGAGTCGGATCGGCGGGGATGGTGAGCGGCGCAGCGGTCGCGGCGGCGACCTCGTCCACCGAGACGCCGGGCGCGAGTTCGCGGAGTACGAGACCGTCGGCGGTGACGTCGATCACGGCGAGGTCGGTGATGATGCGGTCGACGCAGCCCCGCCCGGTGAGCGGGAGCGTGCACTGCTCGACGAGTTTCGGAGAGCCGTCCTTGGCGATGTGGTCCATGACCACGATGACCCGCTCGGCGCCGTTGACGAGGTCCATGGCCCCGCCCATGCCCTTGACCATCTTGCCGGGCACCGCCCAGTTGGCGATGTCGCCGGAGGCCGAGACCTGCATGGCGCCGAGGACGGCGGTGGCGATGCGGCCGCCGCGGATCATCCCGAAGCTTGTGGCCGAGTCGAAGTAGCTGGCTCCGGGCAGGACCGTGACCGTCTCCTTTCCCGCGTTGATGAGCTTCAAGCGCTCACGCGTCCAGCGTGACCGGGCCCGCGTCGTGGTCTCCCTCGGTGAGGCGCTCCCGGAGGCGCCACTGACCGGGAGAGAGGCCGTGCCGGCGACGGAACGCGGTCGCGAACGCGAAGGGGTTCTGGTAGCCGACCGCGGCCGCGACGGCGGCGAGGGTCTCGTTCGTCCGAACCAAAGCGTCCTCGGCGCGCTGCATCCGCAGATCGGTGAGGTAGCGGGCCGGGGGCGTCCCCACCTCCGCGGCGAAGCGCTTGGCCAGGGCCGACCGCGACGACTGCGCCACCCGGGCCATCTCCGCGAGGGTCCACGGGGCCTCGGGATGCCCGTGCAGCCGTTCCAGCAGGACGCGCAGCTTCGGATCGGAGAGCGCCGCGTACCAACCGGGACGGCTCGACGCGTCGTTCGCCCACCAGGCGCGCAGCGTGTATACCAGGGTCACGTCGAGCAGGCGGTCCAGGAGCGCCTGCTGGCCGGTCCCATCCCGAGCGATCTCCGCCGTGAGGAGCGACACCACCGAGCGATGTGCATCGTCCTGCCGCTCGCTGGGAACGACCACGACCCGCGGGAGGTCGTCGACGAGCGAGCGACCCACGCTCCCCTCGAGGATGTACGCGCCGCACAGGACCGTCGCCCCGACGCCGCCGCCCGTGTCCGAGCCGGCGATGCGCGCCTCGCGGATGGGCTCCGCCGTCGCGCCCGGGCTGCTCACGATCGCGTACGGGGCGCCGGCGGTGACAAGCACGGTGTCCTGCGGCCCGAGTCGCAGGGGATCCGCGCCCGCGTGCTCCAACCAGGCCGCACCCTTCACAATGATGTGCACGGTCAGTGCGCGGGTGCCGCTGAACGCCAGCCCCCACGGCTCGACCCGGCGGAGCACGGAGAACACCGCGCCCCGCGCGCGCGCCTGCGCCAGCCGGTCACTCAACACGTCCATGCGCCCACAATAGACGAATGCGAATGGGAACAGGATTTTCACGCATTGTTCGTCCCGGCGAGCAACCCTATCGTTGCGGCATGAACACGTTCTTGATCCTCGGCGGCACCGGCAAGGTCGGCGGCCGCCTCGCCCACGTCCTCGAGGTTGCCGGGCACGAGGTCCGTCGCGCCAGCAGGCGCGCCACTGTCCGGTTCGACTGGCGCGACGAGAGCACATGGCCTCCCGCGCTGGTCGGCGTGAACGGCGTCTTCATCGTCGGGCCCGGTTCCGCCACTGACTGGAGTCCCGACCTCACCCGCTTCCTCGCCGTTGCGCACCAGGCAGGCGTCCGGCGCGCCGTGCTGCTCTCGGCGCGCGGTGTCGAGTTCCTGCCGGGCGGAGCCGTCGCCGCCGCCGAACGCGCACTGCGCGAGAGTCCAGTGCCGTGGACGATCCTGCGCCCGAGCCACTTCTCGCAGAACTTCACCGAGGCGATGTTCGTCCCCGTCGACGGACGGATCGTGGCCCCTGTCGGCTCGGGCGCAGAACCCTTCATCGACGTCGAGGACATCGCGGCCGTCGCGGCCGAGGTGTTCGAAAGCGATGGATACGAGGGTCGCACGATCGACCTCTCCGGACCGGAGGCCCTCACCTTCGACGAGGCCGTCGCGCAGCTGGCACGCGCATCCGGCACCCCCGTCGCGTTCGTGGACGAGGACGATGACGCACACGTCGAGCGTCTGCGGGCGGCGGGAACGCCCGAGGGGTACATCGAGTGGCGGATGGCCATGCTGGGCGGGATCCGGTCCGGCGCCGACGCGTACCTCAGCGACGGCGTGCAGCAGGTGCTCGGACGTCCGCCGATATCGTTCGCCGAGTGGGCCGCCCGGGAAGCAGGTCGCCTCGTGTGACTACCGAGGAGACCGCATGAGCGAGAGCGAGATCAACGGCACCGCCGGCGCCCGGCGTCGTCAGAAACCCTCGGGCTCCCTGGGCGTGTACGCCGCCTCCAGCCGGGCCACCTCGCCGTCCGTCAGCTCGAGCTGGAGGGCTGCCACCGCGTCGTCGATGTGGTGCGGTTTCGTCGCGCCGACGATCGGCGCCGTCACGGCGGCCCGGCCGGCGACCCAGGCCAGCGCGACCTGCGCCATCGGCACATCCCGTTCGGAGGCGATCGCGGCGACGGCCTCGACGATGGAGCGGTTCGACTCCTCGTGCGCGCGATACAACGTCTTGCCGAACTCGTCGGTGTCGGCGCGGGTGCCGGAGCCGGAGGAGTCCCACGGGCGGGTCAGCCGGCCGCGCGCGAGCGGGCTCCACGGCAGCACTCCGATGCCGGTGGCGCGGCAGTACGGGTGCATCTCGCGCTCCTCCTCGCGGTCGAGTAGGTTGTACTGGTCCTGCATCGAGACGAATCGGGTCCAGTGGTTCACCTCGGCGACCCGTTGCAGCTCGGCGAACTGCCACGCCCACATGCTCGAGGCGCCGATATAGCGGGCCTTGCCGGCTTTGACGACATCATGGAGGGCCTCCATGGTCTCCTCCATGGGCACGGCCGGATCGAATCGGTGGATCTGGTACAAGTCCACGTAGTCGGTTCCGAGGCGCGTGAGTGAGGCGTCGATCTCGTGCATGATGGCGGCGCGCGAGAGTCCTGCGCCGTTGCGGCCGGCCCGCATCCGGCCGTTCACCTTCGTGAAGATCTGGACGTCCTCCCGCGAGCCGAGCTCGGCCAGCAGAGCCCCGGTGATCTCCTCGCTGGAACCGAGGGAGTACACGTTCGCCGTGTCGAAGGCGGTGACGCCGGCCTCGAACGCCCGGCGCACGAAGGGCCGGGCCGCGTCGATGCCGACGCTCCACGGGTGGCTGCCGCGTTCGGGGTCGCCGTACGACATCATGCCCAGCACGACGCCGCTGATCTCGAGACCGCTGCTACCCAGGCGAACCGTTCGCATACGAGGCTCCTCTGCTCATCGGAGTGTGGTCCAACTCTATTGGCGTGCGGGCCCGCGTATCGGCCCCCTGCCGATGGTGAGTTCGGACCAGCGCGATCTCGGTTGCGGCCGTGGCGAGGTCTCGAGCTCGTCGAGTGCGACGAGACAGCCACAGCCCGGCCTCAGATCGCAGGAAGAAGCGTCCGGATGTACCTCTGGTTGGTGGCGCAGACGCCGAGGCTGTCGCCCCCGTATTGCTCGCAGAGGATGATCCCGTCGAATCCGACGCGCAGGGCCTCTGCGAACACCTGCCGATAGTTGATGAGGCCCGTCTCCATCGTCGACGGAACCGAGCTCACCCAGCTTCCGTCGGCGGCTTCGTCGCGGGTGTAGTTCTTGACATGCCAGTAGTTGGCCCAGGGGAGGGTCTTGGCGTAGAGCTCGCGCCAGTCCTCGACGGGGCGGTGCAGGCGGATCAGATTCGCCACGTCGGGATTGAGGCCCACGTTCTCCAGTCCCACCTCTTCGACGAACCGCACCGCGCTGTCCGCCGTCCCCAGGTACGTGTCCTCGTACAGTTCCAGGGCCACCTTGAGGCCGAGATCGGCGGCGTGCCGGCCGAGTTCCCTGATCCGTGAGACGGCCTGCCTCCACACGTCGGGGTCCTCCGGATCCTTCGGGCCCTGCGCCGTCCAGAACCAGAGGGCCTCCCGCTGGGCGCGGCTGAGGGGCTGATGAAGGCCGGTCGAGTAGACCTCCATCCCCCATTCCGCTGCCGCTTCGACGGTGCGGTGAGCATACTCGAGGTTGCTCTGCTCATGGCCGGGCATGATGACGCTTCGTCGCTGCACATGCACCGAGGGGATCCGGATGCCGTGCGACCCGGCGATCGCGAGGAACTCGTCGCGGCGTGACGGCTCGAGATCCGCGGGCCGGATGTGGCTGTCGGCGAGTTCGATCAGAGAGAAGCCGACGTTCTCGATCTCGTCGAACATCGCATCCCACACCTCGGCGGGAGCGTCGTGAAGGGCGACGCCGTTCTGGTCGACGGGAGGGAAGCCGTGCAGGCAGGCCGCGATCGGCCACGCTTCCGGGGTGTGGGGTGTGGGCATGTGGTTCCGTTCGCTGGTGGGATCGTTCGACGGGCTGAGGGGCGGCCGGCCGCAGGCTAGTGCTCGGGATGCGTGGCGAGCAGTCGGTGGTATGCGCCCTCGAGGTGCGACTGGATGGCCTTGGCGGCCGAGTCCGGATCGCCCTGCACCAGGACGTCGCGCAGTTCCGCGTGCTCCGCGTAACCGACCTGGAGGAAATCGCGGAACGAGTCGTTGCGGGCATTGAGGAAGAACTCGACCTGGCTTCGGATGTGCTCCCAGGAGTTCTCGAGCCGGCGATGATCGGCCGCCTTGTAGAGCAGATCGTGGAACTCGAGGTCGAGCCGCGTCACCGCCTGCGCCTCGTAACCCGCGTCCACGCGCTTCATCTCGTCGAGCACGGCGTCCATCCGGGCCAACAGCTCGGGCGTCATGCGCTCGGTCGTGCGCTCCACGGCGAGCCGCTCGAGGGCGAGGCGCAACGTGTACACCTCGATGATGTCCGAACGTGTCAGCTCGACCACGAACGCCCCGCGGTGACGCCGCAGCTCGACGAAGCCCTCGTTGGAGAGCTGGATGAACGCTTCGCGAACCGGTCCTCGGCTGACGCCGAGGGCTTGCGCGATCTCCGTCTCCTTCAGATGGGCCCCCTGCTCGAGCTGGCCGGTGCTGATCATCCGGCGCAGCGCATCCACCACGTTGTGCGAGAGCGCAGGCTGCACCACGGGAACCAACTGCAACCCCGATACCGTCATGGCGAAACCCTCTCACAAAATGTGCTTGTGAAGATTGTAAACAATTTACCGTTGACAGTAAGCATGGCGCGCGCCAGGATTGCGTCACACACACGTTTGCGGCGGTCGGTGCTGCCGGCCCCGCCTAGGTCGCGCCTGTTGTCCGGGCGCGGTCCCAAAACAAAGGAGTTTTCGCGTGAAGAAGAAGGCACTCATCGCGTTGGCCGGTCTGGCCGCCGCAGTGTCGGCGTTGGCAGGCTGTTCCTCGACCGGCGCGTCCGCCGGCGCGACTTCGGCTGCGACCGACAAGCCGCAGTCGCAGGCGGACAAGCCGTCCAACTGCGACAACAAGGTCGTTTATCCGTCCGCCACCCGGGTGTCGCTCTGGGGCTGGTCGCCCACGCTGCCTGTGGCCGTCGACGCATTCGACAAGGCACACAAGGATGTGCAGATCTGCTGGACGAACGCCGGCGCGGGCAGCGCCGAGTACCAGAAGTTCTCCACGACCATCGCGGCCGGCAAAGGGGCGCCGGACGTGATCATGCTGGAGACGGACCACCTCAACAGCTTCCTGATCAAGGACGCTCTCGTGAACCTCAGCGACTACGGCGCCGACAAGTGGAGGAGCGACTTCTCGGCCGGCACGCTGAAAGACATCTCGAGCAACGGTGGGATCTACGCCGTGCCGGACGACGGTGGTCCCGTCGCGATGATGTACCGCAAGGACATCTTCCAGAAGTACGGCCTGACGGTGCCCAAGACGTGGGCGCAATACGCTGCCGACGCAGCCAAGCTCAAGAGCGCGGGCGGCCCCGCGATCGGAGACTGGCCGAACGACACGCCGGCCTTCCCGCAGGCGCTGTTCGCTCAGGCCGGTGCGAAGCCGTTCGACTACAACATCGACAAGAAGACGAGCCTCGGTGTCGACATCGACAGCGCAGCGAGCCGGAAGGTGCTCGACTTCTGGGACGGCCTCGTCCAGAAGGGTGAAGCGATCACGACGGGCCAGTCGTCGACCGACTTCGTCAGCGAGCTCGCGTCCGGCAAGGTCGCCACCTTCATCGCGCCCTCCTGGGAGCCGGGACACCTCACGGGAGCCGGTTTCACCCGCGGACCGGACAGCCCGTGGGGTCTCGCGATGCTGCCGCAGTGGGATTCGGGTTCGCCCGTCCAGGTGAACTGGGGCGGCTCCACCTACGCGGTGACGACCCAGTCGACGGTGCCGCACGCTGCCGCCGAGGTTGCGCTGGAGCTGTTCGGCCATGAGGACCAGACGACCTTGGGCGCGCACTTCCCGCAGCACGTCGAGGCGCAGAAGGCCTCGTGGTTCGTGAATGCCGAAGACCCGTTCTTCGGGGGGCAGAAGGCGAACAAAGAGGTGTGGATCCCGACGGCGGGCGCCTACAAGGGGCAGAGCTACAGCCCCTTCCAGGACTACTACTACCAGCAGGTGACGGCGATGCTCACGAAGACCACCGGCGGCGCCGAAAGCTCCGGGGCGGCCCTCTCCAAGCTGCAGTCCACCATCGCGTCGTACGCCAAGGCGCAGGGCTTCACGGTCACGTCCAAGTGATGACGACCAGAACAAGCACGTTCGCCGCGACGCGGCCGTCGTCCCTCCGGGCGAGGGCGGCCGCGCGCGGCACCTCGGCCCGGCGCAGGCGCATCGGCTGGCTCTTCGTCGCACCCTTCGGCGTGGTGTTCCTCGCCTTCCTCGTCGCCCCCCTGGTGTACGCCTTCTGGCTGAGCCTCTTCTCCAAGGGCCTCGCCACCGGCACGACGTTCAGTGGGCTCGGGAACTACGTGAAGGCGTTCAGCGATCCGGACTTCCTCGGCGGCCTGCTCTTCGTGGTGGTGTTCTCGCTGGTGCTGATCCCCATCCAGATGCTCGTCTCGCTGGCGGCGGCTCTGGTGCTCGACACCGTCACGACCAAGCTCGCACGGTTCTCCCGGCTGATGATCTTCGTGCCCTACGCGATACCGGCCGTGATCGGTGCGCTCATGTGGGGCTTTCTCTACAGTCCGGGATTCGGCCCGCTTGCACAGGTGTTCGCGGTCTTCCATGCCACGGCGCCCAACCTCCTGGGTAGCCGTGAGGTGTTCGGCGCTCTGCTCAACGTGGTCACCTGGCAGTGGAGCGGCTACTACATGATCATCATCTACGCGGCTCTGCAGGGCATCGACAGCTCGCTCTACGAGGCCGCCAGGATCGACGGCGCGAGTCCGTGGCAGATCGCGTTGCGGATCAAGGTGCCGCTGGTCGCCTCCGCGCTCATCCTGATCCTGGTGTTCGCGTTGATCGGCACGCTGCAGTTCTTCACCGAGCCACAAGTGCTGGCACCGTCGTCGAACGGCGTGATCACGCCGTCCTTCACGCCGAATATGTATGCCTACAACCTGGCGTTCTCGAACTCGCAGATCAATTACGCGTCGGCGATCTCGTTCGCGCTCGGACTCGTCGTGTTCGTGGGCGTCTACATCTTCCTCTTCGCCACCCGCAAGAAGGGACGGATCGTCTGATGACGGCCCTCGAAGTCAAGACGGCCGAGTCCGTCGCGCAGTCCGTGCGCACCCGCGCAAAGCCGAAGCGGCGGCTCGGAACGCACGTGTTCCTCGTCGCGCTGGTGATCTATTTCCTCCTGCCGCTCTGGTGGCTGATCGTGGCGAGCACGAAGGACGCGCACGGCCTCTTCTCCGGCAGCGGCGGCTCTCTGTGGTTCGACAAGACGTTCGCGCTGTTCGACAACCTCGGTCTGCTGTTCACCTACAACGGCGGAATCTATCTGCGGTGGCTCGGCAACTCGCTCCTGTACGCGCTCAGCGGCGGCGTCGGTGCGACCGTCCTCGCGATCCTCGCGGGCTACGGGTTCGCGAAGTTCGCCTTCCCCGGCCGGCGTTTCAGCCTCGCGCTGCTTCTGGGCTCCGTCATGGTCCCGCTGACCGCGCTGGTGATCCCCACCTTCGCCATGCTTTCCCAGGCGGGAATGGTGAACACCATCTGGGCCGTCATCCTGCCGTCGCTGCTCAACCCGTTCGGCGTCTACCTCATGATGGTCTACGCCACGGACGCCATCCCGGACGAGCTCCTGGACGCCGCCCGGGTGGATGGTGCGGGCGAGCTCCGCACATTCCTCACCGTCGCGATGCCCCTGCTGAAGCCTGCGGCGGTCACCGTGCTGCTGCTCTCGGTCGTCGGCACCTGGAACAACTACTTCCTGCCGCTCGCCATGCTGTCCTCCGACAACCTGTTCCCGGTGACGGTCGGGCTGGGCCTCTGGGACGGATTGGCGAACTCCGCGAGCGGCACAGGGACGACATCGCTGTGGAGCATCATCATCCTGGGCTCGCTCGTGTCGATCATCCCTCTGATCGTCGCGTTCCTCAGCTTGCAGCGCTACTGGCAGGGCGGCCTCGCCGTCGGCTCGCTCAAGTGACCTTCACCCCACCTCCCGACGAAAGGATCGGCGTGACCACCACGACACCGACCACCACCCCTCGGCCCGACAAGAACCCCGGCGTGGAATCCACGCCGCTCTTCCCGGACGCCGCACCGCACGACCCGGCGGCCCGCCACGTGCATAGCGCCGCGATCGACGTCGACGCCGGCGGCCCCGGCCGGCGCATCGAGCCGATCTGGGCGAGCCTCGGGTACGACGAGATCAACTGGACCTACACCGCCACCGGCCGCCGACTGCTGGAGACCATCCGGCAGGCGTCCCCGACACCGTTCCACGTCCGCCCGCACTACGTCTTCGTGAGCGGCAGCGGCTTCGGTCTTCCCCATCAGGGAAGCGGCAACGTCTACCACGAACGCGACGGCGTGCCGTTCTACGACTTCACGATCGTGGACCAGGCCTACGACGCCATCGTCGGCGCCGGGCATCACGTGCTCGTCGAGCTCGGGTTCACCCCGCGCGACCTCGTTCCCGACCGCGCGTACGAGGAGTATCCGCTCATCGACAGCCCGACCGTCTACAGCGCCTATGAGGCCGGCCACTGGAGCTTTCCTCCGAGCGACTACGAGAAGTGGGGCGATCTCGTCGCCGCACTGGCGAAGCACTGCGTCGAGCGCTACGGAGAGGAGGAGGTCTCCGGATGGCTGTGGGAGTTGTGGAACGAACCCGACATCTACTACTGGCGTGGAACGCGTCAGGAGTTCAACGAGCTCTACGAGACGACCGCCCGCGCTGTGCGCAGCGTGCTGCCGGACGCTTCCGTCGGCGGCCCGACGGTCACCGGCGGGCCCAACGGCGCCGAGTTCCTCCGGGAATTCCTCGGCTACGTCGCCGAGAGGGAGCTTCCGCTCGACTTCGTGTCGTTCCACACCAAGGGGTCCCGGTTCGTCCCGTGGCGCACCTACGGGCCCACCGGCGCCGAGGCTCCCGAGAAGCAGTCGCCGCAGACCACGAAGATGCTCTACGAGATCCGGACCCTCTTGCGCGTGATGGCTGAGTTCCCGCAGTTCGCGAAGCTGCCGGCGATCGTCGACGAGTGCGACGCAGGTGTGCCGGCTCACTGGGGCGTGTACGACAACTCGAACTTCCGCTTCCAGAACACCGAGTACTACCCGGTGTTCCAGGCGAACCTCATGAAGAAGATCCTCGACATCAACCTGCTGGAGCAGGCGCAGGTGCGCGAAGCCACGACGTGGAGCTTCTACTTCGAAGGCGAGAGGATGTTCGAAGGCACCCGCTCCTTCCTCACGGCCAACGGTGTGGAGAAGCCGCTCCTGAACGCCTATCGCATGTTCGGCAGGCTCGGCACCACCCGGCTCCCCGCGGTCTCGGACAGTACCTGGAACGTCTCCGAGCTCGACGCCATCGCTCCGGCCCTCCCGCCGGAAGAAGTCGACGCGCTCGCGACCCGCACCGACGACGGCGACATCGCCATGCTCGTCTACCGCCGCACGGACGACCAGTACAGCACCGACGACACGGAGGCGGCGGTCGCGGTGACGCTGCGCGGACTCCAGCCGGGCCGGTACACACTCGAGCACTACCGGATCGACGGGCAGCACAGCAACGCCCACACCGTGTGGACGCAGCTCGGCAGCCCGCAGCTCCCCACGCAGGAGGACGTCGACCTCCTGCACAGCAGGATGGGTCTCGAAGAGTACGAGCCGGCTCGTGAGGTGGACGCGCCGGAGGGACGCAGCGAGCTCTCCCTCAGCCTCCCCCTCCATTCGGTGTCCCTGCTCGTGCTTCGCCGGGCGGACGCCTCATGACCGTCGGCACGGCGCCGTCCGTGCTCCTCGGAGAGGGCGTGGAGATTCCGCAGCTCGGCTTCGGCGTCTTTCAGATCCCGCCGGACGAGGTCCGGGCCCGTGTGGAAGAAGCGCTGGAGGTGGGATACCGGCACATCGACACGGCCGCGGCCTACAACAACGAGCAGGGTGTCGGTCGTGCTCTCACCGCGAGCGGGCTGCCCAGGGAGGACGTGTTCGTCACGACCAAGCTGCGGAACGGCGAACAGGGGCGAGCCTCGGCCCGGGTCGCGATCCGGGACAGCCTGGACCGGCTCGGCCTGGACTACGTGGATCTCTATCTCATCCATTGGCCGTCGCCGGCCCGGGACGCCTATGTGGACAGCTGGCAGGCCATGATCGAAGCCCGAGAGGAAGGGCTGGTCCGTGCGATCGGCGTGTCCAACTTCCTGCCGCATCATCTCGACCGGGTCATCGCCGAGACCGGTGTGACGCCGGCCGTCGACCAGATCGAGCTGCACCCGTACTTCGCCCAGCCCGGCCTGACCCGGCTCCTCCAGGAACGCGGAGTGGCCGTCGAGTCGTACAGCCCGCTCGGACAGGGCAAGGACCTGGCGGACCCCGTGATCGCAGAGGTCGCGGCATCTGTCGGCCGGGCGCCGGCCCAGGTCATCCTGCGCTGGCACCTCCAGCACGGGTACATCGCCATACCGAAGGCGTCGACGCGCTCCCGGATGGCCGCGAATCTGGACGTCCTCGACTTCGAGTTGAGCGAAGAGGACATGCGGAGGATCGACTCGCTGGACACCGGGGAGCGGATCGGCGGCGACCCGAACACCTTCGAGATCACCCAGATCCGATGACGAGCACCATCCATCAGCAGTGTGAAAGGAACCTCCGTCCATGACTTCTCGATATCCGCAAGCGCGCACCGTCGTCCTCACCGGGGCTGCATCGCCGAGAGGAATCGGCCAGGCGACCGCGAATTACCTGGCCGAGCGCGGATGGAACATCGGAGTGATCGATCTCGATGACTCCCAATCGCAGACGGTGGCGCGGAACATCGCCGAGACGTTCGGTGTGCAGGCCGTCGGTGTCGGCGCCGACGTCGCCGACGATGCCGCTGTCGGAGCCGCCTTCGACCTGATCGAGTCGGAGCTTCCGCAACTGGTGGCGCTCGTCAACCTCGCGGGGGTCTCATCGCCCGACCCGTACCTCGAGGTCAGCTCCGACGAGTGGAACCGGGTCATCGGTATCAACCTGACGGGTGTGCATCATGTCACCCGACGTGCAGCCCAGACGATGGTGCGACACGGACTGGGTCGGATCGTGAGCCTCTCGTCCGTCTCCGCACAGCGCGGTGGTGGCACGTACAGCAAGGCCGCGTACTCGGCGGCGAAGGCGGGCGTCATCGGGCTCACCCGCGCTGCGGCCCGCGAGCTGGGACCGTTCGGCGTCACCGTCAACGCCATCGCCCCGGGCCCTATCAACACCGACATCATGGGCGGCCCCCTCACCGAGGAGCGCAAAGCGGGGATGGCGTCGGATGGCGTGCTGACCAGGATCGGCGAGCCGACCGACGTGGCGGCCGCGGTCTCCTACCTCATCAGCGAGGATGCCGGATTCGTGACCGGTCACACCCTCAACGTCGATGGCGGCCTCTACATGCACTGAAGCCCTCGGCTTCGAAGGGAGACGATCAGATGACCAGATTGTGGAACGACCCGGCCGACTTCGCCGACGAGATGGTCGACGGGTTCGTGCGGGCCAACGCCCGCTGGGTTCGCCGGGTCCCCGGCGGGGTGGCCAGGTCGACGCGGTCGGCGGACGCCGAGGTGGCCGTGGTCATCGGCGGCGGCTCTGGTCACTATCCGGCGTTCGGCGGCCTGGTCGGGCCGGGGATCGCGCACGGAGCGGCGATGGGCAACCTGTTCGCATCGCCCTCGGCGCATCACGTGGAGAGTGTGGTCCGCGCGAGCGAGCAGGGTCGCGGCGTGCTTCTCACCTACGGCAACTACGCCGGCGACGTGCTGCATTTCACCGCTGCTCAGGACGCGCTGCGAACCGAAGGCGTCGACTGCCGTACGGTCACCGTGACCGACGACATCTTCAGTGCCCCGCCCGGCGAGAAGCACAAGCGTCGTGGCATCGCGGGTGACCTCGCCGTCTTCAAGTCGGTCGGGGGAGCGGCGGCGGCCGGTTACGACCTCGACGGGGTCGAGCGCGTAGCGCACCGCGCGAACGAACGCACCCGGTCGATGGGGGTGGCGTTCTCCGGTTGCACGCTGCCGGGAGCGGAGGCGCCGTTGTTCACCGTGCCCGAGGGCCGCATGGCGATCGGGCTGGGGATCCACGGCGAGCCGGGGATCGACGAGACCGACATTCCCACGGCCGAAGGCCTCGCGAGGCTGTTCGTCGACCGGTTGCTCGATCCTGCAGAGGTCCCCGACGGTGTGGAGGTGGAGGGTGCCCGGGTGGTGCCGATTCTGAACGGCCTGGGCTCGGTGAAGCACGAAGAGCTCTTCGTCGTGTTCGATCGCGTCGCCGCCTGCCTCGAGGAGGCGGGCATCGAGGTGGTGGATCCGCAGGTCGGTGAATTCTGCACGAGTTTCGACATGGCGGGTGTCTCGCTGACCCTCTTCTGGCTCGACGAGGAGCTCGAGCGGCTGTGGGCCGCTCCGGCCGACACTCCGGCGTTCCGCACCGGGACCATCGACGCCGGCGGCAGGACGGTAGAGGTGGAAGACGGTGGCGGCGACGCGGACGAGGGCGTCCCGGAGGCGGGCGAGGGGTCGAAGGAGGCCGCGCCCGTGGTCGTGGCGCTCCTCTCGGCCGTCCGCGACGTGATCGATGAGAACGCCGATGAGCTCGGGCGGATCGACGCGGTCGCCGGTGACGGAGACCACGGCATCGGCATGCAGCGGGGCGCTCGCGCGGCTGTCAGTGCCGCGGCGCGTGCG
The DNA here is from genome assembly GCF_056754895.1 of Leifsonia sp. KNZ13-11D. Classification (NCBI taxonomy): domain Bacteria; kingdom Bacillati; phylum Actinomycetota; class Actinomycetes; order Micrococcales; family Microbacteriaceae; genus Leifsonia; species Leifsonia sp. KNZ13-11D. The sequence continues at coordinate 3,429,968 of NZ_JBPGWU010000001.1, read as the reverse complement.
GCCGAGGCCGGAGCCGGCTGCGGCACCCTCCTGAGGGCGGCCGCCGATTCCTGGTCGGACCGCGCGGGGGGCACGTCCGGCGCCCTGTGGGGGATGATCCTGGGCGCGCTCGGCCGCAGCGTCTCGGACGAGGACGCCCCGAGCGCGTCTTCGGTGTCGGCGGGTGTGAGCGCAGCACAGCGAGCGGTCATGGAGTACGGCAAGGCGCAGGTCGGCGACAAGACGCTCGTCGACGTGCTCGTCCCCTTCGCGGAGACCCTGGCTTCGCACGTCGCCGCCGGCGAGGAACTCGTCGATGCCTGGGACGCCGCTGCGTCGCAGGCGTCGCTCGCCGCGGAGGCGACAGCGGACCTGATGCCGCTGATCGGCCGGGCGCGCACGCATGGCGTCAAGGCCGTCGGGGTGCGCGACCCCGGTGCCGTGTCGATGGCACTGATCGTCTGCCGGGTGCGCGACGTGCTCAAGGCACGGGTCCGGGCACCTGAGCCGCGCGGTACGGAACGAACTGTGGCGGGCTGATCGCAGATCGAGGACAACCCACGGGTTTCGGCCCGTTCAAAGAAGAAGGAGAAGCGCATGCCTGTTTGGCGCGTAGTCGTCGGATCGGACGACGCCGGGATCGACTACAAGGAAGCGATCAAGAAGGACTTGGAGGCTGACCCGCTCGTCGAATCCGTGACGGATGTCGGTGTCGACGCGGCCGGCCACACCAACTACCCCACCATTGCGACGACCGCGGCGGAGATGGTGGCGCGCGGCGAGGCCGACCGTGCGGTCCTCATCTGCGGCACGGGCCTGGGCGTGGCGATCGCCGCGAACAAGGTGCAGGGCATCCGGGCGGTGACGGCCCACGACAGCTACTCCGTCGAACGGTCGGTGCTCTCCAACGATGCGCAGATCCTGTGCATGGGTCAGCGTGTGGTCGGGTTGGAACTCGCGCGACGCAACGTGCACGAATGGCTCCGGTACGAGTTCGACGAGACGAGCGCATCGAACGAGAAAGTGCAGGAGATCCGCCGGTACGAAGGGGTTTGAGATGCCCACCGGCAGTGCGCCGCCGGTGCTGGTGGCCGTGAGCCTGAAGATGTACTTCAGCCACCTGCAGACGGTCGAATGGTGCCGGAGGGTGGCGGGCCTCGCGGCCGGTCACCCCGCCGTCGTCGGCGGCCACGCCGAGCTTCTCGTGCTGCCGACGTTCATCTCGATCCCCGCCGCGCTGGACATCCTCGGCGGCCTGGCGGCCGTGGGGGCCCAGGATCTCAGCGAACACGATTCGGGGGCGTTCACGGGAGAGGTGAGCGGTGCTGAACTGGCGGAGATCGGCGCCGTAGCGGTCGAGGTCGGCCACGCCGAACGGCGGCGGCTCTTCGGCGAGACGGAGCCCGTCGTGCGGGCCAAGACCGCGGCCGCATTCCGCAACGGGTTGACGCCTGTACTGTGCGTCGGGGAACCGCTCGAGATCGGGCCCGAGGGCGCTGCCCAGGAATGCGTGCGCCAGATCGACGCTGCGCTCGGCGAGGCGCCGAGGCGGGATCACGATGGTCCGATCGTTGTCGCCTACGAGCCCTATTGGGCGATCGGAGCGGCCAACGCGGCACCGACAGCGCACATACGTTCCGTGTGCGGCGTCCTCCGGGATCACGTGCGCACCGTTCGAGGCCCTTCATCGCGCGTGATCTACGGCGGAAGCGCCGGTCCCGGTCTCCTCACACGCATCGGAGACAGCGTCGACGGTCTTTTCCTCGGAAGGTTCGCCCACGACCCGGAGAACCTCCGATCGATAATCGACGAGGTCGCTCCACGAGGAGCGGGTCGTGCTGCAGCTGCGAGCCGCGACCGCACCGTCGTGTCGCGGGAGACTTCCTAGACGGACGCGATGGCTGCTGCCCATCCCCACCGCGGGCAGGATCGCCGGGATCCGTGACCGGTGCGCCGCCGGAAGCGCCACGCTGGCGTGAGTGGCGGGGTGCGTCTGGATTCGGGGCATTCGTGGCCGATGCTGAGGAGCCGCCGGCCGGCCTGCCGGGCACGCTGGATAGCGAGCGGGCGCGCTCCCATCAGCGTCCGCAGGAGGAGCAGTCATGTCCACCGAAGTCATCGCCGGGGTCCCGATCCCCGACAGCAGCCTGGTCGCCGACGCGACCGAGCTGGTCCGCACCACCACTCCGGAGCTCATCTTCGACCACTCCCGACGGGTGTTCCTGTTCGGGTCGCTTCAGGCAGCGCGTGCCGGGCTGCAGCCGGATCCGGAGCTCCTTTACGTCGCCGCGCTGTTCCACGATCTCGGGCTCGTCCCGCCCCATCGCCGCGACCGGCAGCGCTTCGAAGTGGACGGCGCGGACCAGGCGCGGGCCTTCCTCGCCTCGCACGGGTTCAGCGCCGCCGACGCCGAGCAGGTCTGGACGGCCATCGCCCTGCACACGACGCCGGAGGTACCGTGGCGCATGGCGCCTGTCATCGCGGCCACGACCGCGGGAGTCGAGACCGACGTGCTCGGCCTCCGGCTGGATGCGCTCACCGAGGACGAGATCGCGGCCGTCGTGGCAGCGCATCCCCGACCGCGGTTCAAGGAGCGCATCCTGGCTGCATTCACCGAGGGCTTCGCCGGGCGACCCGATTCGACCTTCGGCACCGTGAACGCCGATGTGCTCGAGCACTTCGTGCCCGGCTTCCGCCGGACGGACTTCGTCGAGGTGATCCAGAACTCCGCGTGGCCGGAGTGATGGTGGCGCCGCGCACATCCGGAGACAGACGAACAGGAAGGCCGCTCATGAAAGCGATCACGGTAATCGACAAGGCCCGGGGCGTCGCGGGCATGACTCTGACGCGGCGGCCCCAGCCGCACGCAGCCGAGAACGACGTCGTCGTCGAGGTGCGGGCCGCCGGCTTCACCCCCGGTGAGCTGGAGTGGCCGGCGACCTGGGCCGACCGCGCCGGCCGCGACCGTACTCCCAGCATCCCCGGCCACGAGCTCGCCGGAGTCGTCACGCAGCTCGGCTACGGGACGACCGGGCTCACGGTCGGTCAGCGCGTGTTCGGGTTCGCCGACTGGGCGCGCGACGGTTCGCTCGCCGAGCAGGTCGCGGTGGAGGCGCGGAACCTCGCACCGCTCCCCGCCGACATCGACTTCGTCACCGCGGCCAGCCTTCCCATCTCGGGCCTCACCGCCTGGCAAGGGCTGTTCGAACATGGACGCGTCCAGGCCGGTCAGACCGTGGTCGTCAACGGCGTCGCCGGTGGGGTCGGATCGGTGGTGGCCCAGCTGGCCGCCGGCGCGGGCGCCTTCGTGGTCGGAATCGGCCGGCCTGCGCATCGTCAGCGCGCGATCGAGGCGGGCGTGCACCGGTTCGTCGAGACGACGGGGGACTGGTCGCAGGCAGTGGGGGACGCCGACCTCGTGTTCGATGTGATCGGCGGCGAGATCGGCGCCCGTTCCGGCGGACTGGTGCGCGACGGCGGGACGTTCGTCACGATCGTCGCGCCTCCGTCCGTTCAGCGTTCCGGCGTCACCGCCGTGTTCTTCGTGGTGGAGCCCGAACGGCGGCAGCTGAATGAGCTCGCTCAGCGCGTGCGCGACGGTCGGCTCCGTACCTTCGTCGGCGATGTGGTCTCGCTGGAAGACGCCGCCGTCGCGTTCCTCAACGGCAGCGCCGGCACGGGCAAGACGATCGTGCGGGTCAGCGAGGACTGACCGCCGGCCCAACCGCGGAACCGTCCGGCTGGGAGGTGCGGAAACGGCGCTGGTACGCCGCGGGGGAGATCCCGAGTTCGCGGGAGAACACTCTGCGCAGACTCTCGTAGCTCGGGAAGCCCGCCCGCTCGGCGGCTTCCGTCGCGTTGTAGCCCTGGTCGAGCAACGATCGGGCGATGTCGAAACGGATCGACTCCACGTACCGCGTCGGCGTTGTCGACAGCTCGTCGCGGAACAGCCGGCTCAGATGCCGCGGGCTCACCTTCAGGTGCTCGGCGAGCTCGGCCTGGGTGTGGCGCGCCCTCGGGTCGGCGACGACCAGATCCACGATCCGCCGGAGTGCGGGCGTCCGCGGTGGTGCCCCCTGGAGGGGCGCCGAGAACTGCGACTGGCCTCCCGCCCGCTGCAGGTAGACGACGAGGGCGCGCGCGACGTCGCGCGAGAGGTTCGCACCGTAGTCCTCCTCGACCAGCGCCAGCGCGAGATCGATGCCCGCGCTCACACCCGCCGACGTGTAGGTCGCGCCGTCGCGCACGTAGATGGCGTCGAGATCCACCGCGGTCTGCGGGTAGCGGGAGGCCAGCGCCTGCGCGACCTTCCAGTGCGTGGTCGCGCGCTTTCCGTCGAGGAGGCCGGCCTCGGCCAGGATGAACGCTCCCGTGCAGATCGAGGCCAGCCGGCGCGTCCCGTTCGACAGCGTCCGGGCCGCATCGGCCAGGGGAGGGGGAACGCGGGTGCGCGGATAGGCGTCCGCCCCGGCGACGATGACGGTGTCGGCCTTCGCCGCGAGCTCGGCGTCGCCGTCGACGGCGACCCGGATGCCGACCGACGTGACCACATCCGCGCCGTCGGGGGAGACGAGCGCGATCCGGTAATCGGCACCGAGCCGGTTCGCCTCGCCGAAGACGTCGGCCGGGCCGGCGACGTCGAGGAGCTTGGCGCCGTCGTACACGAGGATCACGACCGAGCGGCCGGCCGGGTCCGCTTTCGGGTGGTTCATGGCCGACCGCACGCAGCGACGGGAGGCCGCCCGCTGGCACCGTGGATGGTGGACGCACGATCCACATCCACACCCGAGACGGAGCAGGACATGTCGAGAATTATCGCAGGCGTAGAGATCCCGGGCACCCCGGGCGCCCAGGCGGCGGAACGGCTCACGCAAGGCCGGAGCGGCACTCCGCTCTTCGGCCACTCGCTCCGCGTGTTCCTGTTCGGCTCGCTGCGCGCCCGCGCGCGCGGGCTCGAACCCGACCCGGAACTGCTCTTCCTCGCGTCGCTGTTCCACGACAGCGGACTGCTCGTGCCCCCTGCCCGACGCCGCAGCGGTTCGAGGTGGATGGCGCCGACCTCGCCCGCGAGTTCCTCCTGGCCGGCGGCTACTCCGCCTCGGCCGCGGACACCGTCTGGCAGGCGATCGCGCTGCACACCACGCCGGAGATCCCGGGCCGGATGGGCGCCGAAATCGCCGCGACCAACCTCGGCGTGCTCACCGACGCGGTCGGCCTCGGCGTCGACGAACTCGCGCCGGAGGCGATCGAGGAGATCCTGCGGACGTACCCGCGCGACGACTTCAAGCGCGGTTTCCTCGCAACCTTCCACGAGGGGCTCAAGCACCGGCCGGGCACGACGTACGGCACCATCAACGCCGACATCCTGGAGCACTTCGAGCCTGGGTTCCGGCGCGGCAGCATGGTCGATCGTGTCATGTCGGCGTGGGAGCCGGCCTGAGACGCGTCCGGCGCAGCAGGAGAGAGAGGGATCGAAGGAAACAGGTGAGTACAGCAGACGAATCAGCCCGCACGCCGCTCGGATCGAGCGCAGGCCGGCTCGGCATCCTGACGTTCACACTGGCGGTCGCCTCGGGCGCGACAATCGCCAACATCTTCTATTCCCAGCCGCTGCTCGGCCTGATCGGTCGGAGCTTCGGAATCAGCGAGAGCTCAGCGTCGATCGTCGTGACCGTGACGCAGTTGGGCTACGCCGCGGGGATCGTCGTGCTCATGCCGCTCGGCGACCTTCTGAACAACCGGAAGCTCGCCTCCCGGGTGCTGATCGTGACCGCGATCGCGGCGGCCCTGGCGGTCCTGGCGCCCAACCTGCCACTGTTCCTCGTCGCGTCGCTCATCCTCGGGTTCACCTCTGTGGTCGCGCAGATCGTGGTCCCATTCGTCGCCCACCTGGCGCCGCCCGGACACGGTGGACGGTACGTGGGACGGGTGATGAGCGGCCTGCTCCTGGGGATCATGCTCGCTCGGAGCGTCTCCAGCTTCTCGGCGGACGCCTGGGGCTGGCGCTCCGTGTACGGTTTCTCGGCGGTGGCCATGCTGATCATCGCGGTCGTGCTCGCCGTCGCGATGCCCGACCGGAAGCCGGACCACACCGGTGACTACGGCAGCCTCGTCAGGTCGATCGGGCAGCTGATCCGCACCGAGCCGGCACTGCGGCGCCGGACGCTGCTCCAAGCCCTCATGTTCGCCACCTTCTCGGCGTTCTGGACATCGATCGCTTCAGAACTCATCACCGACCACCGCCTCACGCAGTGGCAGATCGCGATCTTCGCACTCGTCGGTGCCGCCGGGGCGGCCTCAGCCCCCGTCGCCGGCAGAATCGGGGACAGGGGCCTCGGCCGCCCCGCGACAGCGGTCGTCTTCACCCTCGCGGCCATCGCGATGGCCCTCGCGGGGTTCGGCGCACACAACCTGGTCGTCCTGGCTCTGGCCGCGCTCCTCCTCGACGTCGCCGTGCAGGGCAGCCTCATCCTCAGCCAGCAGGAGATCTATGCGCTGCGACCCGACGCCCGCTCCCGGATCAACACGGTCTTCATCGCGAGTGTGTTCTTCGGCGGAGCAATCGGCTCCGGGCTCTCGGGCGCGCTCTACGGGCAGGCGGGCTGGACCGGTGTCTCGTGGCTCGGCGTGGCCCTCGCGGTCGTCGGCCTCACGGTCTGGGGAGGATCGGAACTCGGGCGGCGTCGGTCGCAACCGCTTGCGGCCGACGACTGACGGCTCATATCCGGCGACGGCCGAGGCTGACACCATCGACAGTTTTCTGCACTTTATGTGCAGGAGGGCGGCCCTAACCCGACGAACATGCTCTAATCGCGCGTAAACGGTTGCGTGTTCCGCGCAAACGTGTCATTCTGTTGTCGATCAGCAGGCGGTTGTCGCGACCGGTCGAGATTCCGCAGGCTGCACGAGTGCACTGCGACGAGGCAGGTGAATCACATGGGACAACGAGCCCGCGAGGAGCCATCCCCTCCCTGGCCCGATGACGGTGGGCCCGGCCTGCCGAGAGCGACGGTCCACGACCTGTCGAAGGCGTGCGGACAGGCGTGACCTCGACGCCCGGTGCGTGCTGTCGAGCACGTCGCCGCCCGGCTCGAACAACGACGAGGAGCAAACGTGGCACTGATCGAAGTGGATCTTGATCGGACCCTTTACGAGGAGAAGGGGCAGGAGATCAGCGACGCGATACATCGAGCCCAGATCGAAGCCCTCGACCTCGCACCCGACGACGTTTATCAGGTCTTCCGGCCGCACGAGCCGGCCGAGCTGAAGTTCCATCCGTCGTTCGGTGGGCGTGACCGTCGAAGCCTCATGCTGATCCGGGTCACAGTGATCCACAAACACTCCGGATCGGTCAAGCGGCGGTTCTACAAGACGGTGATCGAGAGGCTCGAGAAGCATGGGATCCGCCGCGAGGATGTGCTGATCGCGCTGGTGGACAACGGATTCGAGGACTGGTTCGCCGACCTCGCCCACCACTACGAGCCACCAAGGAACGACCCGCAGTCACAGTCGTAGGCGCCGGAGGCGTCGCCGCGATGAACCCGAGAAAACCCTGCTGCATCAATGAGGAGAAGCAATGAAACACATCATGAAATCGGTCGTGGCCGTCGCTGCTACCGCCGTGCTGTTCGGCATGGTCGGTTGTTCCAGCGCGTCCGCACCGGCCGCGTCCGGCGGAAAGGTCACGCTGTCGATGCTCGCGCCGGCCCAAGAGCGGACCGCGCTGACGCTCGCCACCCAGAAGTTCTCGTCCGCACACCCGAACGTGTCCTTCAACATCACCTACAGCTCGGACGCCGCGATCACGACGACCCTTCCGCAGGAGCTCGCGGCCGGCAACGCCGCGGACCTCGTAGAGACGTGGCCTGGGGTCAGCGCCGTGAACGCTGCCGGGGTGCTCGGCAAGCAGGGATTCCTGCTGGACCTGACCAATGAGGCGTGGGCGAAGAAGCTGCCCTCGGATCTCGACCCGTACGTCGGCTACAAGGGCAAGGTCTACTACCCGCCCCTGGTCTCGCGGCCCGATCTGACCATGTACAACCAGGCCACCCTTCAGAAGTACAACCTGAAGTTCCCGCAGACCTGGAGCCAGGTGATTCCGTTCTGTCAGGCCGCAGCCGCGAAGGGCGTGATCCCGTTCGCGTACGGTGCGCAGACGCTGTCGCAGGATCAGATGGTGTCTTTCCAGTGGACCCCCACGCTCGTCCCGACCGACTTCATGTCGAAGCGCATCGCAGGCAAGACGACGTTCGCACAGGACTCCGGCTGGCTCAGCAGCTTCGAGAAAGTCCAGCAGATGAACAACGCCAAGTGCTTCAACCAGCCGCTGGGAACGACCGTCGACGTCGCCGAGAACCAGGTCGCGACGGGCAAGGCCATCGCGATGTTCGGGCCGTCCGACTACTACCCCATCATCCAGAACGCCGCTGCTCCGTCGAAGATCGTCGCGGTCATGCTCGACGCGACCAACAACCCGTCCGACACGCTCATGAACGTGGCGCTGGGCTCGACGTTCTCGATCAACGCGAAGACGCCGCACCCGACCGAAGCGAAGCAGTTCATCGCGTTCCTGATGGACCCGCAGAACAACGCCGACTACGCAGTGGCGTCGAGCGAGCCCCCCGCGCTGCTGAACAAGTACTATCAGCCCGATGACGGCACGAAGCTCGCGATGAAGTTCATCAAGGCCGGCAAGACGGTCGGTGCGCCTGACCAGCTCTTCCCTAACCCGGATGTGCGCAACGCGTGGGTCGTCACCATCCAGGAGATGCTCGGTGGTCAAGTGACGCCCAAGGACGTCCTGAAAGCCATGGATGCGGCCTGGAAGTAAGGCTCGCAACGAGGCCGGAGGTCCTACCTGTCCCAGGCGCATCGCTGCCGCTTGGGACAGGTAGGACCGCCGGCTCACTTTCAGACCCGGCTCGGCGCCCCCGGGCCGGGATTCATGCAATGTGGAAGGTGAATCCTCTTGCAAGATTCGACTGTGACCGCGGTGCAGAGATCGACTGTCGTGTCTGCGCGAACCCCGACGGTCTCCCGACGAGCGAAGGCTGCTTGGTCGCCTCGCAAATGGCTTGCGGTGTGGTGGTTCGCGTTGCCCGCCCTCGTCTTCTATGTCTTCGTCATGATCATTCCCGCCGCGCGGGGGATCTTCGAGGCGTTCACGAACTGGGACGGCCTCTCGTCGACGCAGGCGTTCGTCGGCTTGAGCAACTTCGAAACGATCTTCAAGGACCGGGTCGCGCTCGACGCGGTACTTCACACCCTGATTCTCGCCGTCGCTGTGACCGTCTTCCAGAATCTCATCGGTCTCCTGCTCGCCCTCGGCGTGAAGAGCAACATCAAGAGCGGCAAGATCCTGAGCGTCATCTTCTTCGCGCCGGCGGTCATCACCCCTGTCATCACCGCGTTCCTCTGGCAATACATCTACTCGCCAGCCGGCGTCATCAACTACACGCTGCAGTCGATCGGCCTGGGGGGCCTTCAGCAGAGCTGGCTCGGTGACTCCAAGATCGCTCTGGTCAGCGTCATCGTCGTCATCATCTGGCAGTTCTCCGGGTATTCGATGGTCATCTTCATCGCCGGGCTCGGCGCGATCCCGGACGAGGTGATGGAGGCTGCGGCCATCGACGGTGCCGGTCCTGTCCGGCAGTTCTTCGACATCCGGCTCCCGCTGCTCAAACCCGCACTCCTGATCAACTTCCTGCTGACGTTGATAGCGGGCCTGAAGCAGTTCGACGTCGTCTGGGTGCTCACCCAGGGTGGCCCTGGAACCTCCACCCAGACGCTGTCGACCCTCATATTCCAGAACGCATTCGTATTCGGAAAGTTCGGCTATGGCGTAGCGCTGGCGGTCCTGCTCGCGATCATCGCGATACCGATCTCGATCATCCAATACCGGGCAGTGGCACGAGGAGGCGACCGATGAAGCGCTACACCTGGAGGACGGGCATCATCGAGGCGGCCATGATCCTTGCTGCGCTCTTTTTCCTCGTCCCGGTCTACATCCTGGTGAACCTCTCGCTGCGTGGTGCATCCGACGCCACGTCGCCGATCGCCCCGACACTGCGCGCGACGTTCGATAACTTCGTTCAGGCCTGGGCGGTGGGAGGTCTCGGAAGAGCGATGCTCAACAGCGGCCTCATCACGGTCGTCAGCGTGATCTTCATCGTCGTGCTGGCCGCTCTGGCGAGCGTTCCGCTCGCACGGGTGACTTCTCGCTGGTCCCGCGGACTGTATTTCTTTCTGATGATCGGCCTGCTCATCCCGTTCCAGCTCGTCTTTATCCCCCTGTATCAGACGTTCAGTGCGCTGGGCTTGCTCGGAGGGCCATGGGGGCTGATCATCCTCTACATCGGGCACCAGATGCCGTTCGCGATCTTCCTGTTCACGTCGTTCCTCAGAGAGATCCCGCTCGAGTACGAGCAGGCGGCCAGCCTGGACGGCTCCAGCCGGTTCCAGACGTTCCGGTACGTCACCTTCCCGATGCTCGCGCCCGTCACGGGCACAGTCGCCATCCTGAGCGTGATCCTGGTGTGGAACGACTTCATGACTCCGCTGCTGTACCTCTCGGGAAGCCAGAATCAGACGGTGCCGGTGGCGATCTACGGTTTCGTCGGAGAGTATGTCTCCAACTGGCCGGTCGTCTTCGCCGGGCTGATCATCGGGATGCTGCCCGTGCTCGTCGCCTATCTCATCCTTCAGCGGAAGATCCTCGCCGGGTTCGCGGTGGGAGTGAAGGGCTGAGCTCGCCCCGGGACCGCCAGGTCGGCGTCCGAGACGAACGCCGGATGCGAGAAGTGATCGTCGATCAGCTGGCGTGTGTGCTGGAGGCGACCGTGTTCCCGTCGGTATCCACTGCGACGACGTCGATTCTCTGCTCGGCGAAGGCGGCGAGCTGGTCGTCGGACACGTTCGCGTCCGTCACCAGCGTCCACGGTTTGGGCAGCGTCGTCCAGGCATGGAATGGGCTGACGCCGAACTTGCTCGAGTCGGCGAGAACGTAGGTGTGCTGAGCCTGGCGTGCGATGAGCTCTTTCAGTCTCGTCTGCTCCAGGTCTGCTTCGCAGATCCCTCGGACCGGGTCGACCGCGTCGGCGCCGAGGAACGCACGATCGAACGTGAGATGCTCGAGAGCCCCCTCGGTCAATGGGCCGACGAAGCTCTGACTGAGTGTCCTGAGACGTCCGCCGAGACAATTCACGGTGATGCCTTCCACACCCCCCAGCTCCTCGATCACGTTCAGGCTCGCCGTCGCGACGGTCAGCTGGGTAAATCGCCGGAGCGCGTGAGCGAGTGCGCCGACCGTCGACCCGGCGTCGAGGAGGAGCACGTCCCCGGATTGCACCTGTTGCCTGGCCCAGCGAGCGATTCCGTGCTTCTCCTTATGGGCCTCGCCGATGCGTTGGTTCAGGGAGAGCTCCTGCTGACCGGTGAGCGCGATGGCACCGCCGTAGGTCCGAGCCAGCTGACCGCTTTCGGTCAGCGTCGCGAGGTCCCGTCGGATGGTTGACAGGCTCACCCCGAAATGGGCCGCCAGTTCTTCGACATTGGCCGCACCAGTCGATTGCGCGAGAGAGACGATGTGCTCACGACGGGCGGTCGACTCTCGAGATGCCACTCAACTACCTCGTTTTCTGCCACCCCGGCGGGCTCCGACCATGCTAATGGCACCGGCCCCGGCGTGCCAGTTCGCGGCGGGCCCGGCTGGGGTCTCCGCTCAAGCCTGAACGAGCGGTGCGGACGCCAGTTCGATGGCCTGCCGCATGGCTTCGATCATGCTGCGGGTGTCGACGATCCCCGTGCCGGCGATGTCGAAGGCGGTGCCGTGATCGACGGACGTCCGGATCACCGGCAGTCCCACGGTGATGTTGACGCCCGCCTCGATGCCGAGGACCTTGATGGGGCCGTGGCCCTGGTCGTGATACATCGCGACCACGAGGTCGTAGTCTCCACGGCCCGCGAGGAAGAAGAGGCTGTCGGCGGGAAGCGGCCCGTCCACGTCGATCCCGGCCACCCGTGCGGCTGCGACGCCGGGTTCGATCTTGGCCGCCTCCTCTCCGTAGCCGAACAAGCCCCCTTCCCCGGCATGCGGGTTGATGGCGCAGACGCCGATCCGGGGGCTGGGGTTTCCCGTCGAGACGAGCGCCTGCCATCCGCGACGGATGGTTCGCTCCACCAGCCCGGGCTCGACCTGCGCCACCGCGTCGATGAGTCCGATGTGCGTCGTGACGTGGATGACCTTCAGATTGGGAGTGGACAGCATCATCGATACCTCGTCGACCCCCGTGAGTTCCGCGAGGAGCTCGGTGTGCCCGGGGTAGAGGTGCCCGGCCAGGTGCATTGCCTCCTTGTTGAGGGGCGCCGTACAGATGGCCTGGATCTCTCCGGCGTTGGCCAGTTCGCACGCGACCTGGACGTAACGGAAGGCGGCGTCCCCCGCGACCGCGGAGATCTCTCCCCAGGCCAGCGACGGCGGCAGCAGGTCGAGGTCGATGACGTTGATCCGCCACGGCTCGAATCGAGCTTCGGCGATCGAGTCCACTGCGTGGATCTCGGCAGGTTGTCCGAGGATCGCGGCCGCCTCGCGGAGCCGTCTGGCGTCCCCGATCACGACCGGGCGCGACGATCGTGCGATCTCGGGGTCGAGGAGTGCCGCGACCACGATTTCGGGCCCGACTCCGGCGCCGTCTCCCATGGTGACCGCGATGACAGGGTGGGCCATCCGTGCGTCCTTTCGTTTCCACCGCCGAGTGACACGGTGATCGCCGACCGTTGGATCATCGCAACGGCTTTGCTCGTTGTGCGCATTAGACCACTCTTTTCCTACGATCAGGGTACCGCGATCACTGTAGAACTTGCGTGATGTGCGCAACTATTCAATAATAGCGCCTGTTTCGCCAAACTTTGTTTCCGTGGCAGATTCGAATGAGAGGCAACCGATGAAGATCGTCTCGATACACGAGGGAACCATCCCCATCCGCTCGGAGATGCGCAACGCCTTCATCGACTTCTCTGGCATGGACTCGTCGATCATCGCGGTCGTGAGCGACGTGATGCGGGACGGCAAGCCGCTCGTCGGCTACGGATTCAACTCGAACGGACGGTACAGCGTCGGAGAAATCCTCCGGAGACGGATCATCCCTCGGCTACTGGATGCGGAACCCGCCGCGCTGCTCACCGACGACGGCTCGAACTTCTCACCGGAACGGATCTGGGAGATCGTCATGCGGAACGAGAAGCCGGGAGGTCACGGCGAGCGTTCCGTCGCAGTCGGAGTGCTCGACATGGCGATCTTCGACCTGGCGGCCAAGGTGGCCGATGTCCCGTTGTACCGTTATCTCTCTGACCACTACGGCGACGGCTCGCCCGATCGCACCGTCTTCGTCTACGCCGCCGGCGGCTATTACGCCCCCGACAAAGGCGTGCGGGAGCTGAAGGACGAGTTGCGTGGGTATCTCGACCTCGGGTACGACGTCGTCAAGATGAAGATCGGCGGAGCGAGTCTCGCGGAGGATCTGAGACGCCTGGACACCGCCGTCGAGGTTGCCGGAGCCGGTTCCAATGTCGCTGTGGACGCCAACGGCCGGTTCGATCTCGCGACGGCGATCGACTACGCCGAGGCGCTGGAGCCGTACGACCTGTTCTGGTACGAGGAGGCGGGGGATCCGCTGGACTTCGAGCTCCAGAAGGAGCTCGCCTCCCATTACGCCCATCGGATGGCGACGGGCGAGAACCTGTTCTCGCTCCCCGATGCGCGCAACCTCGTCCGGTACGGCGGCCTGCGCCCCGAACTGGACATTCTTCAGTTCGATCCCGTTCTGAGCTACGGCCTGGTCGAATATCTGCGCATCCAGGAGATGCTGCGGGAGAACGGATGGTCGTCGCGTTCCTGCATCCCGCACGGGGGCCACCAGTTCTCTCTCCACATCGCCGCAGCGCTCAAACTGGGCGGGAACGAGTCCTACCCCGGTGTGTTCGCTCCCACGGGCGGGTTCACCGACGAGGCCGTCATCGATCACGGCCGGGTGGCGCCCTCGGAAGCGCCGGGTATCGGATTCGAACACAAAGCGGAGTTCTATCACCACCTCGTGGCCCTCCACGCGTGACCTCCGGTCGCCCCGCCGGGCGGAGGTCGGCCGAACCTAACGAGCGCGGGCCAGCTCGATCAGCCGGTCCCAGAGCTCGTCCGGAATGTCCATGGCGAGCAGGTCGAGTGTCTGGGTGACGCGCTCGGGGCTCGACAGCCCGATCGCGGTCGAGCTCACCCGGCTGTCCCGCACCGAGAACTGCAGGGCCGCAGCCGCCAAGGGGACGCCGTACTCCGCGCACAGCTCGCTCAGCGCGGCAGCCTTCGCCCGGATCGCTTCGTCGTCGCGGCGGTAGGCGTACACCGGTTGCGCGGCCGGGCCTTTCACGAGCATCCCGCCCCCGAACGGAGCGGCGTTGACGACCCCCATCCCGTGGCCTGATGCAGCGTCGAGCAGCGGGTCGGCCGTCTGGTCGACGAGGGTGAACCGGTTGTGGGTCAGGACGACGTCGAAGAGCCCGGTTGCGACGAAATTCAGCAACAGGTGGATCGGTCCACCGGCGACGCCGATATTGTCCACGACGCCTTCGCGCTTGAGAGCGATGAGGGTCTCGACCGGGCCGCCCGGCTCGAAGGCGGCCTCCAGTCCGATCCGTTCCGGGTCGTGCAGGTAGAGCAACTGAATCCGATCGAGCGTGAGCCGGTCCAAGCTCTCGGCGAACGACGTCCGCGCGCGGGCGCCGGAGAAGTCTCCCGTCGTCGGGTCGGGATCGAGCTTGGTCGCGAGGACGAGGTCGTCGGGCTTGCCTCCGAGGCGACGGAAGGCTTCGCCGATACGGAGTTCGCCCTCGCCGTCGCCATAGCCGTTCGAGGTGTCGAGGAAGTTGAGAGGACTGTCGATGGCGGCGAGAAGAGTCTCGATGGCGCGGTCGGCCCCGACCTCGTAACCGTAGATCTGGGGCATGCTGGCGAGCGGACTGGTCCCGACGCAGAGCGCGGACACACTCAGGCCGGTGTGACCGAGCTGCCGGTACGAGACCGTCATCGGGCTGCCCACAGGAGTCCTCGCTCGATGATGGTGCGCACCGTCGGATGGGCCACGATCTCGAGCTGGTGTCCGGGGGTCGAGACGAAGATGCGCCCCGCACCCCAGCGCCGGGTCCAGATCGCAGGTGACGTGACGGGCCGGCTCCACGGGTCGCCGTGCCTGACCGCCTGCGTGGTGGTTGCGAGCACGTCGTTGTAGTCGTCGTGGAGGACCCAGTACTGCTCGGTCTCGAGCGTGAAATCGTCGATCCCGGCGGTGATCGGGTGGGTGGCCGCCGCCGGAGTCATGTTCACGGTGTACGGCACGAAATTGTCCGAGCGTTGGCCGATCCGCTCGCCCGCGACCTTGCCGGGATGGGCTGCGAACTGTCCGCCGACCAGGTGAAGATAGTCGGAGGAGTTGCGGTAGGAGTCGGCGATGCCGCCGTGCCAGCCGGCGAATCCGCTGCCGTGGATGATCGCGCGGGTCAAGCCCGCCAACTCCTCCGGCTCGATCTCGTTCATCGTGTTGGTCTGCATGATCAGATCGACGCCGGCCATGTAGTCGGTATCGGCGTAGGGCTCGGGGGAGTCTTCGACGCGGACGGCGAAGCCGCGGCGTTCCAGGAACGGGATGAACAGATCCGTCGTCTCGACAGGCTGATGTCCGTCCCAGCCTCCGCGCACGACCAGCGCCGTTCGGCGGGAGCCACCGGTGAACGGGTCAATCGGTCGTGTCATCTGGAGTGCTCCTCGTCTTCCGTCGGTCGTGTCGTCGTCCAGGCGCTTCCGCTGTTCGCGCTCACCTGCACCGCCTCCAGGATCCGCTGCACCTGGAGACCGTCTGCGAAGGACGGATGCGGTTGCCTGCCCGCCGAGATGTCTACCAGGAGGTCTCGCACCTGATGGGAGAACGGGTGTTCGTACCCGATGGTGTGTCCTGTCGGCCACCACGCGGCCATGTACGGGTGGCCGGGCTCGGTCACCAGGATGCGGCGGAAGCCCTGCTGTGTGTCTGCATCGTGCCGGTCGTAGAACTCGAGCTCGTTCATCCGCTCGAGATCGAACCGGATCGCTCCCTCCGACCCGCTGAACTCCAGTTCCAGGCCGTTCTTGTGACCGGTCGCGTACCGCGACGCCTCGAAGCTGGCGAGCGTTCCGTCGGTGAGCCGACCGGTGAAGAGGGCGACATCGTCGACGGTGACCGTGCCGTACTCGGAGGAGGCGGTCCCGCTCAGACCCACCGGCTCCGCCAGGAGGGGGCGCTCAGCGACGAGCGTCTGGAGGACGCCGCCCACCGCTTCGAGCTGCTGGCCGCTGATGAATTGGACGGCGTCGACGGCGTGCGCACCGATGTCGCCGAGAGATCCTGAACCGGCCAGGGCCTTGTCGAGCCGCCAGGTCATGGGCGCGCGCGAATCGGACAACCAGTCCTGCAGGTAGCGCGCGCGAACCTGCCGAAGCTCGCCGATCCGCCCGTCCTCCACGAGGCGGTGCGCGAACTGGATCGCCGGCACCCGCCGGTAGCTGAAACCCACCATCGCGAACACCCCGTTCCGGCACGCCGCGTCCGCCGCCTCCGTCATGGACTGCGCCTGGCTCACCGAGTTCGCGAGCGGCTTCTCGCACAGGACGTGCTTGCCGGCCGCAAGTGAGGCGATCGCGATCTCTGCGTGCGTCTCGCCCGACGAGCAGATGTCGACGATGTCGATGTCGGACCGGTCGATGACGCGGCGCCAGTCCGTCTCCGCTTCCGCCCAGCCGAGCCGTGCGGCCGCCTCCCCGACTCGCTGCGCGTTGCGGCCCACGATGACCGTCTGCTCCGGATCGGACGGCAGATCGAAGAATCGGGGCGCGACCCGCCACGCCTGGGAGTGCGCAGCCCCCATGAACCCGTAGCCGATCGTCGCGATCCTCACGGTGCTTCTGACGGTGCTCGTCATCGTCGCTCCCTCGCGTCGGGCCTCCATACTATTCGCTGGAGGTAAGAAACCTATATGCTTACGCAAAGAACAATAGGATTATCGGCCCAAGGGATCGACATTGCCTGTCATCTTCGCCGCGAGGATCAGCGTTTCCTACGCGCAAAACCACGGCGGCCCGTACCCGGCGACGACCCCAGCGTGGTCGACCTCTGCCGGTACCGCCACCACCGGACGTTTCATGCGCCCCGCCGCGTATCACGGCTTTCCGGAGGCGCAGCTTCCGCCACCGCTCCAAGACTCCAACCCGTGGCACGTTCCTCAGCGCATCGATGGACGGCCGGCCGACAGAGAAGAAGGAGACCACCATGCAGTACACAGCGAGTGACCAACGCTACGAGACGATGGAGTACCGGCGGAGCGGGCGAAGCGGGCTCAAGCTCCCAGCGATCTCGCTCGGGTTCTGGAACAACTTCGGCTTCGATCGCTCGTTCGACGCACAGTCGGCGATCGTTCAGCGCGCCTTCGACCTCGGTATCACCCACTTCGATCTGGCGAACCGGTATGGACCGCCACTGGGCAGTGCGGAACAGAACTTCGGTCGCATGGCTGCGACGTTCCTCCGCCCATACCGCGACGAGATCGTGGTCTCGACCAAAGCTGCGAACCCGATGTGGGAGGGCCCTTACGGCGGCAAGGGGTCGAGGAAGCACGTACTGGCGTCGCTCGACGCGAGTCTGCGCCGGCTCGGCCTCGACTATGTCGACATCTTCTACTCGCACACGCCCGACCCCGAGACGCCGATCGAGGAGACGATGGGCGCCCTCGCCCAGATGGTCCATAGCGGAAAAGCGCTGTATGTCGGCATCTCGAGCTACACGCCGGAGCAGACGATCGCGGCGGCGGCGGCGCTCGCCGAGCACAAGGTGCCGCTCCTCATCCATCAACCCCGCTACAACATGTTCGAGCGACAGATCGAGGACGGCCTCCTGGCGACCCTCGAGGCGCTCGGGGTGGGCTGCATCGTCTTCTCGCCGCTCGCCCAGGGTTTGCTCACCAACCGCTACATGAATGGCATCCCGTCCGGTTCGCGTGCGGCGGAGGGCAGATGGATGACGGCAGACAACGTCGATGAGACCTATCTGGAGCGCGCACGGGCACTCGACGAGATCGCGAAAAAGCGAGGGCAGTCCCTCGCCCAGCTCGCGCTGACGTGGATCCTGCGGCAGCCGGCGATCTCGTCCGCTCTAATCGGCGCGAGCAGTGTGCAGCAACTGGAGAACAACGTCGCCGCGATCGGAGCGCCGCGTCTCACCGAGGCGGAGCTCGCTGCGATCGAGCCTTACGCTGTCGACGGAACCGCGGCGTAACGCCCGCCGTCGTCATGCAGGAGATCTCATCACCGACCGGCAATCCGGCTGTCGGCATCGTCGCGGACGATCTGACCGGCGCGAGCGACTGCGCCGTGATGTTCGCGGACCTCGGCTGGAGCGCGCACATCGACCTCGGCGACTCGGTGATACGTGCGGCCCCAGGCACGGCGACGGCCACCGTGTCGGACGCCAGGGCGATGGGCCCGTCCGACGCGAGCCGCGCGACGGGGGCGCGAGTGCGTCTACTGCGTCGCGCCGGGGTCGAGCGGCTTTTCCTGAAGATCGACTCGACCCTGCGGGGGTCGATCCTGGCTCAGGTGCACGGAGCCCTCTCGGCCTGGTCGACGCGGCTCTCTCCGGCGTTCGCCGTCGTCTGTCCCGCCTATCCCGCGATGGGACGGACTCTGGTCGGAGGGCGCCTGCTCGTCTACGGTGAGCCGTTGCACACCACCGTGCTGACCCGTGACCCCGTCACGCCCGTCACGAACAGCCGGCTCTCCGATCTGCTCCACGGTGCCACGGTCCTGACCGCGAACGGTCCGGCGGACATCGTGCCCCAGATCCGTTCGGCCGTCTCGGCAGGAGCCCGACTGGTCGTCGTGGACGCGGCCTCCGAGTCCGAGCTGGATGCGATAGCGCGCGCGATCATACGGCTCGGCCCCGTGGCCGTGCCGGTGGGCTCGGCGGGGCTTGCGGCCGCTCTCGCCCGCGCTTGGGCGGCGCAGCGGTCCCTCGGTGGGCCAATGCCATCGGCGCGCACGGTGGAAGGCGACGGACGGGTCCTGGTGGTCCTGTCCTCCGCGCATCCGCAAGCGCGGGTCCAGTGCGACGATCTCGTCCGGTCTCTCGGAGGCGGCGTCGTCCGCCGACTGGATCCACCGATGTCGGTCTTTCGCCGACACGCGGTGGGCGAGTGGGTGAGCGATACGCTCGACGGCCTCCCGGCACCCCCTGTTCTCGTGATCGTGCCACCCGGTGATCGCCTGCCGGTCGCCGAGGCAGGCACCGATCCGCCGTCGACAGCTCTGGTCGCCGGCGAACTGGCCAGAGGAGTCGCCGTCCTCGTCGACGCTGTCTCCGTCTCCGCCGTTCTGCTGATCGGCGGAGACGGGGCCCGCGCCGTCCTGTCGGCCCTGGACGTCCGATCGGTCCGCCTGCGCGGAGCACTGCGCGAGGGCATCCCGGTCGGAACGGTCGACGGCGGCGCACACGCCGGTCTCACCGTCGTCACGAAGGCCGGAGGGTTCGGCTCCGTCAGTGCCGTGACACAGCTGGTGCGCGATCTCCTGGGGCGAAGCGCCCACGATGACCGAGAGCCCAATCTCCTGGACGGGACACGGAAGGGACCGAAGGATGGCTACGAACACTGAGGGCCGATCCGGCCCCATGATTGTGCACGAGCGCGTGCTGGACAGGTTCGAGCTCTCTGGGGAGCGGGCGCTCGTGACCGGCGCCGGTAGAGGGATCGGACGGGCGATCGCGATCGCGTTCGGGCAAGCGGGCGCGGAGGTGGCCCTGGTGGCCCGGAGCGTGGAACAACTGGACGAGACCCGGCGCATCATCGTGGCGGGTGGCGGCACGGCTCACGTCGTGGCGGCCGACGTCGCCGACGACACGATCACCGGCTTGCTGGACGAGGTGGAGGAAGCACTCGGTGGCCCGATCGACATCGTCGCGCATGCCGCCGGGGTGCAGAGGCGCCAAAAGGCTGCGGCTTTTCCGATCGTGGATTGGAACCGCGTGCTGCAGGTGAACCTGGTCTCGCCATTCCTCATCAGCCAGGAGATCGGGCGGCGACAGCTGGCCTCGGGAACGCAGGGTCGTCATATCTTCGTCGCGTCGCTCGCGAGCGTGATCGGACTCGACAACGCGATCGCGTACAACGCGGCGAAGTCGGGCATCATGGGCGTCGTGCGCGGGCTCAGCAAGGAGTGGTCCTCGCACGGGATCAGGGTCAACGCGATCGCTCCGGGATACATCCAGACGGCGATGACGGCAGATCTGCTCGCCGACCCCGGCACGCGCGAGCGGCTCTTCGCGTCGATTCCGATGGGTCGCTTCGGCTCTCCGGACGACTTCGCGGGACCCGCCGTCTTCCTGGCGTCGGACGCTTCGGCCTACGTGACTGGCAACCTGCTGTTCGTCGACGGGGGGACCGCCGCAGCGTAGGACTCAGCCCGACCCATCAGCCGGCCGGGGTGCTCGGGGACCCAGGCTTCCAGTCTTCGAATCCGTTCTCGACGAGAGCGACGAAGATGTCGTCGGACCGGATGCCCAGCGCACTGACGTGTTTGATGATGTTCTCGAACAGCGCTTGCTTGAGTCGCACGGGGAACCGGCGGACTGCTGTGATCTGGATGACGAGGATGTCACGACGATCGACGCCTCCATGCGTGGGATCCGCGATCAGCTCGCCTGCATCGTGCGGGCGGAAGACCTGGAACTTGTCGGTAGCGGGGATGTTCATTTCGGTCAGCTCGAGCTGAGCCTGGTGGATCGCCGCACCGATGGCAGGTCCTTTCTGCTCGAAGAGTGCGCGGTCGAGGTCGATCTGGATAAGAGGCATGGCGTGTCCTTCGTCGGGAGTCCGTGATGGCATAATATAGGAATTGCCAAAGACATGTAGGGTTCCCTCCCCTGACGACGTCGTCCACGAGAAAGCGGGAAAGAAATGGCACGGGTACTGAGCGCCGAACAGCGTGCGAACCTCATCATCCTGGACGTCGAGACGGGGGTGGCCAGGAACGTCTTCACATCGTCCACGATGCTCTTCGAGGCCCCCAACTGGACACGGGACGGCAGGTGGCTGGTCGTCAACGGCGACGGCCTTCTCTTCCGGATCGCCGTGGACGGAGGCACGGAGCTCGAGCAGATCGGCCTGGGGGCGATTCCGCCCATCAACAACGATCACGTCATGAGCGCTGACGGCAACACGGTCTACGTCTCCTCCGTCGACAGCCACATCTACGCCGCCGCCGTCGATGGGAGCGTCCAACGCCGCATCACCAACCAGCGTGAAGCAGGCTACCGGCACTTCCTCCACGGCCTGTCGCCGGACGAGAAGACGCTCGTCTACACCGGCATGGAGCTTCGCGCGGACGGATCGCCGCGGTTGAACATCTATACGATTCCCGTGGCCGGCGGCACGGAGTTCGCGATCACCGACGACGACTTCCCGGATGACGGACCCGAGTTCAGCAGAGACGGTGCGAGCATCTACTTCAACTCGGAGCGGGGCTCGAGCACCCCGGGGCACGCGCAGCTGTTCCGCGTGGCAACGGACGGCACCGGTGTCGAGCAGTTGACCCACGACGACCGCGTCAACTGGTTCCCGCACCAGTCGCCCACGAACGACACGATCGCGTACGTCAGCTTCCCCCCTGGCACGCTCGGCCACCCCGCCGACGTCGACGTGCTGGTGCGCCTCCTCGACTCCTCTGGCAACGTCAGGGATCTGGCCCGGGTTTTCGGGGGCCAGGGGACGATGAACGTCCCCAGTTGGTCTCCTGACGGCCGCAGCATCGCTTTCGTCGAGTATCCCGTCGGCTAGGACGCCCGGCTACGGCACCATCGGCGGCCGGTCGTACTGCTCGATACCCACGAGGGCAGCCGGCCCCTGGTCCGCGAACGCTTGCGAATAACGCCCGAACGACGTCGTGATGTGCTTCGCCATGAGGCGTTCCGCATCGGCCGGCCGGCACTCCTGGATCGCCTTCCAGATCTCGCGGTGCTCATCCGCCGTGGCCGTCCCCTCGACATCGACCTGATAGAGACGGAACAGGTGCAGATGGCAGTGCGTCTGGATGTAGGCTTGCTCGACGACGGAGTTGCCCGAAGCTGCGATGATCGCGCCGTGGAAGCGCATGTCGTGGGCGAGCATCGCCTGCCGGATGTCGTGATGGACGTTCACCTTCTGCTGATACGACTCCACTTCGGCGGCGAGGACGCGCGCGGGATTGCTCAGCGCGTCGACGGCTGCGCATCGGGCCGCCCAGGGCTCGACGAGCATCCGGAACTCGAAGAGCGATCGAAGACCCGGGAGATCGAGTATCGGAGTGGTCGAGTACCCCTTGGAAGCGCGGTAGACGAGGAGCCCGTCGCCCTCGAGCCGCTGGAGGGCCTCCCGGACGGGCGTCTGCGAGACGCCGAGCTCGCGTGCCATCGCATCGATGTTCACGCGGGTGTTCGGCGGGATCTCGCCTTCCACGATCTGGAACCGCAGGGTTGCATACACCTTTGCCGGTGCGGTTCCATGTCCGTGCCGTTCCCGCCGTGCGTTGTCGGACAAGTGAGCCTTTCGTGCTGTGAGCCGTGCGACAGCCCAATCCTACGTGCGTGAGAACGGGTCTCACCGGCTGCGAATGATATAGAAATCGTATTGATTGTATATGAGGCGAATGGGAGGGGACATGGTCGCGCCGATGAGCCCGGACGATTTCGACGCCTTGTTCGATTTGCTCGACAACCGCGGGCGTTGGGGGAGCGACGACGAACGCGGAACGCTCAACTTCATCGACGCGTCGATCATCGAAGCGTCGTCACGACTCGTCGTCTCGGGCGAGACCATCGGCCTCGGTCGCCGCGTCGACACAGTCGCCGGCCCGGACAACCCGCGACCGGCGGAGCACCACATGACCGGCGTCGGCAATGCGCACGCGATGCTCGAGGTGAACACGGACTTCATCGGAATGGACGTCCACGGACGGTTCAGCCATCTCGACTCCCTGGCGCATATCGCCTACCGAGGGCACGTCTTCAACGGCAGGCCGCTGCATTCGGTCGTGGATTTCCGCGGGACGCGCTTCGCGTCGGTCACCACCCTCGCGGACGGGGTGGCGGCGCGCGGCGTCCTCCTGGATGCCCCTCGCGTCTTCGCGCAGCCGTGGCTCGAACCGCCATTCGCCCTCTCCGCCGGAAACCTCGCGACCCTAGCCGACGAACTGGGGGTAGAGGTGAAGCGCGGCGACATCGTGCTCGTTCGGACGGGACAACCGGCGCGTCGCGCGGAGGTCGGACCTCAGCCTCTCGGGGCTCCCTCCGTCGGCCTCCACCCTGAAGGCTTCGCCTGGCTGGCTCGCAAGCAGATCGCCCTGCTCGGCAGCGATGGCAACAGCGAAATGCGGCCCTCTGTCGTGGCAGGAGTGGACGCGCCCGTCCACGCGCTCGCCCTGGCCGCGGCGGGAATGTGCCTCCTAGACAATCTCGACCTCGAGAGACTGAGCGAGGCCTGCGATCGTGCGAACCGGTTCGAGTTTCTCCTCGTCATCGCGCCGTTGATCGTCTCCGGGGGCACCGGATCGCCCGTCAACCCCATCGCGGTGCTCTGAAAGGTCGGCGGAGCTGTCCCCGCTGCGAACGGCCAGTCGCGGGAGTGCGCTCTCGATAGTCGCGGGCTTAAGCTGGGACCACGGAGCCACCGTGGCGCCCATGAGGGAGCCAAGATGTCGGCCGATTCGCGTTTTTCCGTTCCGTTGACGCTCGGCGTCCTCGCCACCTCCGCGAAGCCGGATGAGCGGCGGTTGCCGTTGCATCCGGCGCGCCTCGACCGCATCCCGGCCGAGCTGCGTGAGCGCATCGTGCTCGAGACCGGGTACGGCTCTCGGTTCGGCGCGACCGACGACACATTGCGTCCCCTGGTCGGACGCATCGCCTCCCGCGCCGACGTGATCGCGTCGAGCGATGTCGTGCTGCTCCCCAAGCCGCAGCCATCCGACCTGGACGAGCTCCGCGACGGCCAGGTGCTCTGGGGCTGGCCGCATTGCGTGCAAGACAGGGCGATCACCCAGCGAGCCATCGACAAGCGCCTGACCCTGATCGCCTTCGAGGCGATGAACCACTGGACGAGCAGCGGCAACTTCGCTTTGCACGTTTTCCACGTCAACAACGAGCTTGCCGGGTACTGCTCGGTGGTCCATGCGCTGGGGCTGGTCGGCCGGACCGGCGATTACGGCCGGCGCCTCAACGCTGTCGTCATCGGGTTCGGAGCGACTGCGCGCGGCGCGGTGACCGCGCTGAACGCCCACGGCATCCACGACGTGCAGGTGCTCACCAACCGGGAGGTCGCCGCGGTCGGTTCACCGATTCACTCCGTACGCATCGTGCAGTTCGATCACGATGACGACGCTCCGTTCCTCAGTCACGTCATCACCGACGCCGGGAGGGTGCCGCTCGCCCCCTTTCTCGCGCAGGCGGATATCGTCGTGAACTGCACCTTGCAGGATCCGAACGCGCCACTCACCTACCTCACGGAGCATGATCTGGCCGCCTTCGCCCCCGGAAGCCTGATCGTCGACGTCTCGTGCGACGAGGGCATGGGATTCAGCTGGGCACGCTCGACCAGCTTCGCCGAGCCGATCATCGAGGTCGGCGACCATGTGCAGTACTACGCCGTCGACCACAGTCCGTCCTACCTCTGGGACTCCGCGACGTGGGAGATCGGGGAGGCGTTGACGCCGTTCCTGGAGGTCGTGATGGCCGGCCCCGACGCCTGGCAGGCCGACCCGACCATCCGGCGCGCGATCGAGATCCAGGACGGGATGATCGTGAACCCGGCGATCCTCACCTTCCAGAACCGCGAGCCGCTGCCGCCGTACCGGGATGCCCTCGGCCGCTGACGCGCTCGCGCCGGCGCATGAATGCGAGTGCGTCAGTGGTCGTGCCGCGACCCGGTGAGGCCGGGGAGCACCGCGGTGCCTTCCCTCTGAACCGCGGTCAGTGACGACGGGTTGAGGCCGAGGGCGGCCAGGATGGTCGGAGCGACCTGGGTGGTCTCTACGGGCGCCGATGTCACCTGTGCCGGAACGCCTGGTCCGTCGACGACCATCAGCACGTGAAGGTCGCCGGTGTTCATTCCGCCGTGCTCAGCGAGTTTGGTCGGGCCCGAGTAGATCACACCTTCCTGCACCTCGCCGAAGACGTCGGGGTAGTGACCGTTATCGACCGCGACGCCGAAGAAGCTCGCGGCATCCTTCCCGGCCCATACCCGGCTCAACCCGGAGTGCTGCACGGTGACCGTCCCACCAACGGCATTGATGCCCTGAGCCGTGTGGTTCCACAGGTACGCCTTGACGAAGTCGTCGGCGGTCTGGGAGTTGTCCGACAGGTAGGACTGCCAGAGGTCGTCGTCGGTGCCGGCGACGATCAGCTTCGTGTTGTTCGCGTGGGTCTGCGCCCATGCGGCGTTGATCGCGTCGATGATGGGGCCGTCCTTCACCGTCACCAGCTTGGCCGGGTCCTGGGGCGACTGACCGTGCTTTGCGGTGAGCACGATCGTCGTGTCGCCGGTCAGGCCTTCCTTGTGGATGGTGGTGACCATCCGGCCCAGTTGTGCGTCGACGTAGTCCAGGGCGCTGGAGAGGACCGGCCCGGGGACGAGCTTGCCGTTCGCCCACTGGTAGCCGCCGGCCTGCGGTGCGCTGGTGGTGTAGGAGCCGTCGACGTTGTGGATGAGCGTGGTCGGCGTGGATGTGATCTTCTGGGCGACCGAGACGGTCTGGAAGTTCATCCCCAGGATCGCAGGCACGCCGGTTTTGGTCTTACCTGAGTGGTCGAGACCGTCGAGCTCGTTCACGACGGCCTGCACCTTGTACCCGTCGTACTGTTTGGTGGCAGCGTCGATGTGGGCCCAGTCGTCGTCCTGTGGGTACGGCACGCCGTTCGGCATCACAGCCTGGGAGTCGATCTCGGGAGAGAACAGGTCGTCGATGCTCTGGCCGTTGGATCCTGGACCGTTGAAGGATGCGTACACCTCGTGTTTGTCCGACCAAGCCGTGCGCATACCGGCGTTGTGGATGACCTGGAAGATCGTGTTGTCGCCCAGGTAGTCCCACGGCGTGATCGGCTGGCACGTCGCCGGGTCGACGGGGAAGGTCGCGGGGTTCAGCGAGGACTTCGGATCGAATTCGAGGTTCATGATCGCGGCGGGGTCCTTGTCCACGCCTGCCGGGTAGACGGAGCCGTTCTCGTCGAAGGACGGGAACGTTCCGTTCGCCGGATCGACGAAGTCGGGAACCGCCGGCAACGCGTCGTCGGGCGAGTCATAGATGACGTCGCCGCCGGTCGCCGGCTTACCCGGCGTGCACGCGGCTCCGGCCTCATCGACGGTGTGGCTGTACTCGACGTCGTAGAAGACGCCCGTCGTCCTGGGGTTGCCGCCGGTCATCAGCGCGGTCCCGCCGGGGTCGGAGTCGGACGGATTCGATGTCCGCGCGTCGGTGTATTCGCTCCCACCGTGCGTGAGCTCGGCGAGCGTCGAGCTCGGGTGCTGCGAGATGTACCAGTCGAGGTCGCTCTGGTGCATGCCGTCGATGGAGATGAGCAGGACGTGCCGCGAATGATTCCCGCCGGGGGGAACCGCCGCCGATGCGCTCGTCACCGTGCCCGACCCGGCGAAGCTCGCAGCGGCGAGGGCCGCAAGGCTCATGGCGGCGACCGCCGTACGTGCCCGTGTTCTGGATTCCATCGCATTCCTCCGTCATCGGCCGGGCGGCGGCTCATCTCGATGAGACCTCGGACCGCTCGCGCGTTCTCAGCGTGGGCACGGAAGGTGAATTCCGCGGGAACCATCGATGATCCCAAGGCGAATGAAACCTTCGGGACCGCACAGGTCCGCGCCCCCGCCGCGCACCTGCGTCCCGAGCATCGTCCGGGTGCTAACGTCGCCCGCATGACCGTCACTTCGCTCCTCGACCTGCGCTTCGCGCCCGACCACCTCGAGGACGGGCCGCGCGCACTGCTCGACATCCTCGCGGACACCCGCGCGTTCGACGGCTGCCTCGGCGTGCACGTCATCGCCGACGTCACCGACCCCGCCCACGTGGTCGCGGTCGAGCACTGGCAGTCGCTCGAGCACGACGAGGCCTACCGCGCCTGGCGAGCGGGGCCGGGAGCGTCCGGCCTGGGCGCCTATCTGGCCGTGCCATCAGCACTGACACGGTTCACGGACGTCGTCTCGCTCTGAGTCCTCGCGCGCCTGCAGTCCGGCAGGGTGTGTGATGTCTCAGCCGTGCCCCACCCGATTGGGGGGCATATTCGAGGCCGGGGCACTTACAATCTTGTGCGTGCTTCCGGCCGAACAGACTGACGAGCCCGTGTCCTCCAGGGATGGCGGCGCTCCTGTCTTCGTCGACTCTTCCGGCCGCAAGCTTCGCCGAACGCGGGTCGTCGGAGGCGTGGTCCTCTCCGCGATCCTGCTGTACGTGGCGCTGGTCGTGAGCGCGTTCTTCGGTGGCCCTCGGATCGGGGTGCCTCAGCTTCCGTTCGTCGACGGTGAGGCCGGGGCCGCGGTGAACCAACAGAGAGTCTCGGTGGTCCCGAGCCCTGTCCCTGTACCGCTGCCGCCACCAGTCGCGCACACGCCGTCGGGACCAGTCGGCCAGGTTCCGCCCGGCCGGCCGGCGGCCCCGAGCACTCCGGCGCCGGTTCACTCGGCCGCGACTGCGCCGCCGGCTGCCGGTCCGACGGCCACGCCGTCTCCGATGGCCACGGCGCCCGGAAAGAGCGCGACTGCCCCGGGGCAATCGAGAAAGCCCCCGCACCCGTGACACGGAGTGGCCCGGGAGGCTCGCGGCGCTCCGTCCGGGCTCACTGGATCGTGCTCGTCGGCGTCCTGCTCGCCGTCGCCGTCGCGCTGCTGGTCGAGGGCTACACCCAGCACCTCGCCGGGATCGGAGACGACGCGGTCGGAGCCTCCGGCTCGGCCGCGCAGGTGCCGCGTGCCGTCAGCACGGGCGGCCCGGTGGTGGATGCGCGGGAATCCGCCCCGGTAACGGCGAGGCCGCGCGCGCACACGATCGCGTTGACCTTCGACGACGGCCCCGATCCTCGCTGGACCCCCGAGATACTGCGCGTGCTTGCGAAGCATCACGTGCACGCGACGTTCTTCATGGTGGGGACTGCGGTGATCGCACATCCCGAGCTGGCCCGCGCCGTGGTCGCGGCGGGCGACGAGGTCGGTATTCACACGCTGACCCACGTGGACCTCAGTCTCGTTCCCGACTGGCGCAGGCAGCTCGAACTCCAGGCCGGCCAGCAGGCGGTTATCGAGGCCACCGGCCGCACGTCGTCACTTCTCCGGCCGCCGTACAGCTCGGAGAATTCGGCGGTGACCGACAAGATGTGGTCTGCGATGCGTTCTGCCGCTGCGGAGGGCTATCTGACCGTGCTGTCGACGAAGGACGGGGAGGACTGGCGCCGTCCGGGTGTCACGGCGATCGAGAACGCGATCGTGCCGACGGACGGCTCGGGCCAGGTCGTTCTGCTGCACGACGGCGGCGGTGACAGAAGCCAGACCGTCAAAGCGCTGGACGGTGCTCTCACGCGTCTGGCCGCCGAGGGCTACACGGTGACAACAGTCGGTCAATCCGTCGGGCTTCACCACACGATGCAACCGGCGACGTTCGCCGACCGGGCGGAAGCGGATATGACCGTGTGGGGGATCCGCCTGAGTGGTCTCCTGGTCGGCGCGATCACGGCGGCCTTGGTCGTCAGTGGAATCGTCATGCTGATCCGGGCTGTACTGGTCGTGGGGACCGCGGCGCGACACCGTCGGCAGTCCCGCGGGAGGCACCGCCCGAAGGTCAGCGCGCGTCCCGAGCTCCTCGACCCGGTCTCGGTGATCGTTCCGGCGTACAACGAGGCGGCCGGCATCGAAGCGGCCGTGAGATCGCTGGTCGCTTCGACGCATCCTGTCGAAGTGATCGTCGTCGATGACGGCTCCACCGACGGAACGGCCGATCTCGTGGAGGCGCTCGGCCTGCCGGTCCGGTTGATCCGTCAGCGCAACGCCGGAAAGCCGGCTGCGTTGAACACTGGTCTGCGTGCCGCCCGCCACGACATCATCGTCATGGTCGACGGGGACACGGTTTTCGAGCCGGGGACGGTCCACGCGCTCATTCAGCCGCTGAGCGACCCGTCCGTCGGCGCCGTCTCCGGCAACACGAAGATCATCAACCGTGAGGGCGTGCTGGGAGCGTGGCAGCACATCGAATACGTCGTCGGGTTCAACCTGGACAGGCGCCTCTTCGATATCGCCGAGTGCATGCCCACCGTCCCCGGTGCCATCGGGGCTTTCCGGCGCTCGGCTCTCGAACGCATCGGCGGGGTCAGCGATGACACACTCGCGGAGGACACCGACCTCACCATGGCCTTGTGCCGGGACGGATGGCGCGTCGTCTACCAGGACGATGCTCGCGCATGGACCGAGGCTCCCGCGTCGCTGGGCGCCCTGTGGAGGCAGCGGTATCGCTGGTGCTACGGCACCCTGCAGGCGATGTGGAAGCATCGGGGGGCGATGGTCCAGCGTGGGCAGGCGGGCAAGCTGGGCCGGCGCGGGTTGACCTACCTCCTGCTGCTCCAGGTGCTCCTACCGCTTTTCGCCCCCGTGGTGGACCTCTTCGCGATCTACGGGCTGATCTTCCTCGATCCGGTGAGGATCGCCGCGCTCTGGCTCGCGTTCCTGGCCGTCCAGTTCGGAATGGCTTGGTACGCGTTCCGGCTGGACAAGGAGAAGCTCACACCCCTGTGGACTCTTCCACTCCAGCAGATCGTCTACCGTCAGCTGATGTACCTGGTGGTCATCCAGTCGGTGTTCACCTCGTTCGCGGGGACGCACCTGCGCTGGCATCGGATGGAGCGTTACGGGTCGCTCGCCGCGCGTTCCGGGACGCAGGCCGATCAGCACGTCGAGCCCGACCGCTACGCGCCCTCCGTGAACAACGTGTGACGTTCGGTCGGGATGGCTCCTCGGGCCGGGTCAGATGCCCCGGTCGTGGGTGACGCCGACGCAGAGCGTGCCGTTCTCATCGGTCACCAAGAGGCCCGTGCTCGAGTTGGCGCATCCCGCCAACCGGTGCAGCCAGTCCTGGTCGAGGGCGGGTCTTTCGGGGCCGTCGAAGCGGAAACGCAGCGGGACCCCGCAGTCGAGCCAGATCGTGGTGCGTCCGCTCCCGTTGGCTTGTGCCTCACGCCACGACATCGCGAAAGACTCATGGCGCTGCAGTTTGTGAATGATCACCACTTCCAGGTGCGCCAGGAGGCAGTCATCGAACGAGACTCGCGCCGAGCCGTCATACGCCAGGTAACCCATCCCGGCTCACCTCCTGTGCTCACCGTAGCGGCAGGGCCGGTTCCGGTGCGTGCCCCTTCTGTCGGTCACAGTCCGTAACCAGCGCTGTCCTGTCGCCCCATGGACCGCTTACCCTGGCTCGCGACCGCATCCGCCCTGCGAACACGAGAGGAGGCATCCCATGCCAGACAGCGGAACCGAGAGCAGGAACGGCCTCGTCGTGCTCGCCGTGCTCAGCTCGGCCCTCCTCGTGGTCGCTGTCGTGAGCCTCACGCTGTCGACGGCGTCGGCGACGACAGGGGTCACCGTGTCGGCCGTCGTTCTGCTGGCCGGTGCGGTCTACGGTCTCGTCGCCTCCGTCGTGCTCCTGGCGCGACGGTCGGGTGCGGACAGGGAGGGGACCGGAACGCCCGAGTCGGACAGCGCGGCGAAATAGCGTTCCCGGGCGATGGCCACGAGTTCCCAGTCCGGGGTCCGCCCGGGGCGGAGCAGCGGCGTGGTGACGATGTCGGCCGTCGACGTCTCGACGAGCCGGTGGAAGTAGCCGGGGGCGAGCAGGTAGCTCGCTGCGACCGTGCGGGCGCCCGCAGGTGCGTCGGCTGAGACGCGGGCGATGGCATGCTCGAGGCTCGGCTGGGCGGCGCTGAGGAAGCCGACCGTAACGGGCCGGTGGGCAGCGACTCCGAGGAGGAGCCCGGCCTCGAGCCCGTCGTCCACGCCGGCCCGATCGCTGGACCCCGCCGCGGCGAGGACGACGCGGTCGGCGGTGACCGCGCCGGCCTCCTGCAGCCGGCGCCGCAGGAGCTCGGCGAGGCGCGGGTGCGGCCCGAGCGCGCCGGCGACGATCGCGCGCCGGCCGTAGGGCTGCGTCGCCTGCGGGATGTCGTGGCCGAGATGATAGCCGCGGGACAGCAGCAGCGGCACCACGACGATCGTGGCGTCCGCAGGCAGGTCGCCGAGCGCCGAGGCGACGTCCGGTTGCTGCACATCGACGAACGCGTGGGCCGCGATGTCCGCGTCGACCGCATCGTGCACGGCCTCGGCGAACGCGGCGACAGCCTGCTGGCCCAGCGGGTCGGAGGTCCCGTGCGAGACGGTCACGATGGCGATCATGTGCTCTCCAGTCGATGCGTGAGACGGCCGTGGCCGGGGACGAAGGCGCGTCCAGCATGCCTGAGAAGCCCTTCATCCTTTATGGATTGAGTCCATTTATTACCTCCGCCCTTCCCTCGCGGTTCCCATCCGGCCTAGGTTCCCTCTCGATCCGCCCCGCAGCGGAGGAAGGAAACCCGGTGACGATCTCGGAACAGCACACCGCACGGACCGCGGCCGCGAGGCCGCGCCGGTCGGACGCCCGGCCGAACGGTCAATGGGCGGTCGACGGCAAGACCCCGCTGAACGGCAACGAGGCGTGGAAGCAGGAGGACGGCGGCCTCGCCGTCCGTGAGCGCATCGAGAGCATCTACGCCAAGGGCGGCTTCGCCTCCATCGACCCGACCGACCTGCACGGCCGGTTCCGGTGGTGGGGCCTGTACACGCAGCGGAAGCCCGGCATCGATGGCGGCAAGACCGCGACCCTGGAGCCGCACGAGCTCGAGGACGAGTACTTCATGCTGCGGGTCCGCATCGACGGCGGCCAGCTCACGACCGAGCAGCTGCGGACGATCGCGGGTATCTCCACGGAGTTCGCTCGCGACTCCGCCGACCTCACCGACCGGCAGAACATCCAGCTGCACTGGGTGCGCGTGGAGGATGTGCCGGAGATCTGGCGGCGCCTGGAGGCCGTGGGCCTGAGCACGACGGAGGCGTGCGGCGACGTGCCGCGCGTGTTCCTCGGTTCGCCGGTCGCGGGCATCGCCGAGGACGAGCTCATCGACCCGACCCCGCTGATCCAGGAGATCGCCGACCGGTTCCTCGGCGACCCGGAGCTGGCGAATCTGCCGCGCAAGTTCAAGACGGCGATCAGCGGGCACCCGAGCCAGGATGTCGTCCACGAGATCAACGACGTCTCGTTCGTCGTGGTCGAGCACCCCGAGCTCGGCGTCGGCTTCGACCTGTGGGTCGGCGGCGGCCTCTCCACCACCCCGCGGCTGGCCGAGCGTCTCGGCGCGTTCGTCCCGGCCGAGAGGGTGCCGGAGGTCTGGCACGGGGTCGTGCAGATCTTCCGCGACTACGGCTACCGTCGCCTGCGCAACAAGGCCCGGCTGAAGTTCCTGCTCGCCGACTGGGGCGTGGAGAAGTTCCGGAAGGTGCTGGAGGACGAATACCTCGGCGAGCCGCTGGCGGACGGGCCCGAACCGGCCGCGCCGACGACCACCGGGGATCACGTCGGCATCCACCGCCAGAAGGACGGCCGCTACTTCATCGGCGTCACCCCGTTCGTCGGCCGGGTCTCCGGCACGACTCTCGGGCGGCTCGCCGACCTGCTGGAGCGGCACGGCTCCACCCGCCTGCGGACGACCCCGCACCAGAAGATCCTCGCTCTCGACATCCCCGAGGCGAGCGTCGAGCAGGCCGTCGCGGAACTCGAGGAGCTGGGACTCTCGGCCAAGCCGAGCGTCTTCCGGCGCGGCACGATCGCCTGCACCGGCATCGAGTACTGCAAGCTCGCGATCGTGGAGACCAAGGCCACCGCGGCCGCGGCCGTCCAGCAGCTGGAGGACCGGCTCGCCGGACTGGAGCTGCCGACGCCGCTCAGCCTGCACGTCAACGGCTGCCCGAACTCGTGCGCGCGCATCCAGACCGCCGAC
The DNA here is from genome assembly GCF_056754895.1 of Leifsonia sp. KNZ13-11D. Taxonomy (NCBI): domain Bacteria; kingdom Bacillati; phylum Actinomycetota; class Actinomycetes; order Micrococcales; family Microbacteriaceae; genus Leifsonia; species Leifsonia sp. KNZ13-11D. Next base: position 3,396,825 of record NZ_JBPGWU010000001.1, on the reverse strand, counting down.
ATCGGACTGAAGGGCCAGCTGCTCCCGGACGGGAACGGTGGCCAGGTGCCCGGATTCCAGGTGCACCTCGGCGGCGGGCTCGCCTCCCGCGACCGGGACGAGGCCGGACTGGGTCGCACAGTGCGCGGGCTCAAGGTCACCGCCGACGGGATCGCCGACTACGTCGAACGCGTCGTCACCCGGTTCCTGGCCGACCGCGACGAGACGGAGACGTTCGCCCAGTGGGCGCACCGGGCCGATGAGGAGGCGCTGCAGTGACCGCGACGAACCTGGGCAGCCTCCCCGTGCGGCCGGCCGAACTGCGTCCCCTCGACGAACTGCGCGCCCTCGCCGAGCGCGGCGCCCGCGAACTCGAGGATGCGACGGCCGAGCAGATCGTCCGCTGGGTCGCCGACAACTTCGCGGTCGAGCGCACCGCCGTCGCGTGCTCGATGGCCGACGCGGTGCTCCCGCACGTGGTCGCCTCCGCGCTGCCCGGCGTGGACGTGTTGTTCCTCGACACCGGCTATCACTTCGTGGAGACCCACGTGACGCGCGACGAGGTCGCCCGCGCGCTCGACGTGCGCGTGGTCGACGTGAAGCCGAAGCAGACCGTCGCCGAGCAGGACGCCGAGTTCGGCGCGGAGCTGTTCGCCCGCGACCCGAACCTCTGCTGCGCACGCCGCAAGGTCGAGCCGCTCCAGCGGGCGCTGACCGGCTACGAGCTCTGGTTCACGGGCGTGCGCCGCGAGGAGGCGCCAACGCGCACCGCGACGCCTTTCATCAGCTGGGATGAGAAGAACGGCCTGGTCAAGGTGAACCCGCTCGCGGCGTGGACGTTCGACGAGCTCCTCGACTACGCGACGGCCCACGCGGTGCCGCTGAACCTGCTCCTCTCGAACGGGTATCCCTCGATCGGCTGCGAACCGTGCACCAAGCCGGTGGCCGAGGGCGAGGACCCGCGCTCCGGCCGCTGGGCCGGGCTCGCCAAGACGGAATGCGGACTGCACCTATGACCGGCACACCGACCGCCACCGCCGCGCCGACCGCCACCGCCGCGCCCGCTCCCGCGCTCGACCTGATCGACCAGCTGGAGGCCGAGTCCATCCACATCATCCGGGAGGTCGTCGCCGAGTTCGAGCGGCCCGTGCTGCTGTTCTCCGGCGGCAAGGACTCGGTGGTCGTCCTCCACCTGGCCGCGAAGGCGTTCTGGCCGGCGCGCGTCCCGTTCTCGCTGCTGCACGTGGACACCGGCCACAACTTCCCGGAGGTCCTCGACTTCCGCGACGCGACCGCCGAGCGGTTCGGCATCCCGCTGGCCGTGGCCAGTGTGCAGGACTACATCGACGACGGCCGGCTCACCGAGCGCGCCGACGGCACCCGCAACCCGTTGCAGACCGTGCCGCTGCTCGACGCGATCGAGGCCGGACGGCACGACGCCGTCTTCGGCGGCGCTCGCCGCGACGAAGACAAGGCCAGGGCGAAGGAGCGCATCCTCTCCCTCCGTGACGGCTTCGGCCAGTGGGACCCGCGCAACCAGCGGCCCGAGCTGTGGAGCCTGTACAACGGCCGGCACACACCGGGCCAGCATGTGCGGGCGTTCCCGATCAGCAACTGGACCGAACTCGACGTCTGGCGCTACATCGAGCGCGAGGACATCGAGCTGCCGCCGCTGTACTACGCGCACGAACGCGAGGTCTTCGCGCGCGACGGGATGTGGCGAGCGATCGGCCCGGTCTCGCCCGCGGACCGAGGGGAGACGGTCGAGCGCCGGCTGGTGCGCTACCGCACCGTCGGCGACATGAGCTGCACGGGCGCGGTCGAGTCCGACGCGGGCGACGTCGCCGCCGTGGTGCGGGAGGTCGCGGCCTCCACACTCAGCGAGCGCGGCGCGACGCGTGCCGACGACCGCATCTCCGAGGCCGCCATGGAAGACCGGAAACGACAGGGATACTTCTGATGACTCTGATCGACGACGACACCCGTCGGGCGCACGCGGCGCCGGCCGCGCCGGCGGCCACGCGCGGCACCCTGTTCCGGTTCGCCACCGCCGGCTCGGTCGACGACGGCAAGTCGACCCTGGTCGGCCGGCTGCTGCACGACTCCAAAGCGATCCTCGCCGACCACCTCGCTGCCGTCGAGCGCACCTCGCGTGAACGCGGCTTCGGCGGCGACGCAGGCGGGCTGGACCTCGCCCTGCTCACCGACGGACTGCGCGCCGAGCGCGAACAGGGCATCACGATCGACGTGGCCTACCGTTACTTCGCGACCGACGCCCGCTCGTTCATCCTCGCGGACTGCCCAGGCCACGTGCAGTACACGCGCAACATGGTCACCGGCGCCACCACGGCGGACGCGGTCGTGCTGCTGGTCGACGCCCGCAACGGCGTCCTCGAGCAGACCCGGCGCCACCTCGCGGTCATCAGGCTGCTGCGGGTGCCGCATGTGATCGTGGCGATCAACAAGATCGACCTGATCGGGTTCGATGCCGACCGCGTGCGGCAGGTGACGGAGGACCTGGTCGCGGTGACGACGGAGCTCGGCATCCGGGACCTCCACGTGATCCCGGTGTGCGCGGTCGACGGCGACAACATCGCCGACCGCTCGGCCCGCACGCCGTGGTACGACGGCCCCGCCCTCCTCGAACTGCTGGAGGCGCTGCCCGGCGCCGACCAGACCGGGGCCGCGGCCGACGCCCTCCGGCTCCCCGTGCAGGTGGTGCTGCGTCCGCAGGGCGCGCTCGCACCCGGCCTCGACGCGGCCGCGTACCGCGACTACCGCTCGGCCGCCGGCCGCATCGCCTCGGGCGGCGTCGCGGTCGGCGACCGGGTCAGCGTCCTCCCCGGAGGCGCGACCTCGGTCGTGACCCGCATCGACGTCGCCGGCCGCAGCGTGGAGTCCGCGGTCGCGCCGCAGTCGGTCGCCGTCAGCCTGGCGGACGACCTCGACCTCGCCCGCGGCGCGATCATCGGTGCGGCCGGCACACTGCCCGAACCGCGCTCGGCGCTGGACGCCGAGGTGTTCTGGCTCGACGCCTCCCGCGGCGTCCCCGGCGCGCGGCTCCTGCTCAAGTGGGGCACCTCCACCGTGCAGGCGCGGCTGACCGCGATCGCGGGTCGGCGCGACCTGACGACGCTGCAGGTCATCCCCTCCGACGCCCTGGAGGTCAACGACATCGGCCACGTCGCCCTGCAGCTCGCAGAGGCACTGCCGGTCGAGCCGTACGCGGCCAACCGGCAGACCGGCGCCTTCCTGCTCATCGACCCGCAGTCCGGCGCGACCCTCGCCGCCGGCATCGTCTCCTGAAAGGCTTGCCCTTGCGCACCTCGCTCCGCACCGCAGCCGTGCTGATCCTCGCCGCGGCGGCCGCCGCCCTGACCGGGTGCGCCGCCGCCACCGCGGCCGACGCGCCCGCGACCGGCGGTTCCGCCGCGTCGGCCATCCGGGTCGGCTACTTCGACAACGTCACGCACGCGCCCGCCCTCGTCGGCATCCACAGAGGCCTGCTGCAGAAGGCGCTCGGGAAGACGACGCTGAAGACCACCCAGTTCACCGCGGGCCCCGCCGAGATCGAGGCGCTCAGCGCCGGCGCGATCGACGCCGCCTACATCGGGCCGAGCCCGGCGATCAACTCCTATCTCAAGAGCGCAGGCCAGTCGCTGACGATCGTCTCGGGCGTCGCCATCGGCGGCGCAGCACTGGTGGTCAAGGACGGCATCACGTCGGCCGACCAGCTCAAGGGCACGACGATCGCGACGCCGCAGCTCGGCAACACCCAGGATGTCGCGCTCCGCTACTGGCTCAGCAAGAAGGGCCTGCACACCTCGACGGCCGGCGGGGGAGACCTCACGATCGCACCGACCGACAACGCGCAGGCGCTGACGGCCTTCCAGGCCGGCAAGATCGACGGCGCGTGGGTGCCCGAGCCGTGGGTGTCCCGGTTCGTGATCGACGGGAAGGCGAAGGTCCTCGTCGACGAGGCGTCGCTGTGGCCCGGCGGTCGGTTCCCGACCACCGTCCTCGCGGTGTCCTCGGCGTTCCTGAAGGCGCACCCGCAGACGGTGAAGGCGCTGGTCCACGGCAACGCCGAGGCCGTCGCCGCGCTGAAAGACCCGGAGACCGCCGCCGCCGACATCAACGCGCAGCTGGAGGCCGACACCGGCAAGACGCTGGCGACCGGAGTGCTGGTGCGCGCCCTCGACCACGTCGCCTTCGACACCGACCCGGATGCGGCCGCCTTCCCCACGCTCGTCCAGCACGCCACCGCGGTCGGGCTCGGCACGAAGGGGTCGCTCAAGGGGCTGTTCGACCTGACCGCGCTGAACGCCGTCCGCACCGCGGCGGGCCAGCCGGCCGCGTCCACCGGCGGTCTGGGGTAGCGGCATGAGCGGCCTCGACAGCCCCGCGGTCTCTCTGACGGGAGTGAGCAAGCGCTTCGGCACGCACGCGCCCATCGTGCTGGACGGCATCGACCTCCGCGTCGGCGACGGCGAGTTCGTCTGCCTGCTCGGGGCGTCCGGGTGCGGCAAGTCGACCATCCTGAACCTGATCGCCGGGCTGGAGCAGCCGACTCTCGGCGAGATCGCGGTTCCGAGCGGGCCGGTCGCCATGATGTTCCAGGAGGCGGCGCTGCTGCCGTGGCTGACCGCCCGGCGCAACGTCGAGCTCGCCCTCGACCTCGGCGGCGTACCCCGCGATCAGCGTCGCGCCCGCGTCGACGAGCTGCTCGCGCTGGTGTCGCTCGCGCACGCCGCCGACCGGCGCCCGCACGAGCTCTCCGGCGGGATGCGCCAGCGCGTCGCCCTCGCGCGCGCCCTCGCGCAGGACCGGCACGTGCTGCTGATGGACGAGCCGTTCGCCGCGGTCGACGCGATCACCCGGGACCTCCTGCATGTCGAGCTGGAGCGGATCTGGCGGCAGACCGGCCGCACCATCGTGTTCGTCACCCACAACGTCCGGGAGGCGCTGCGTCTCGGCGAGCGGATCGTGCTGCTCAGCTCTCGACCCGGCCGCGTCGCCGCCGAGTGGGAGATCCCGGCGACGGTGCGCGCCGGCGCCGACCCGGTGGAGGTCGCCCGGCTGGACGACGACATCACCCGCCGGCTGCGAGAGGAGCTGATCCGCAATGCCGCCTGACGCCACCGCCACCTCGACCATCGGCGCCGCGATCGCCGGCCCTACGGCCGCCGGCCCAACGCGCACAGGCTCCGCGACCTCCGAGCTGCACGCGCTGGAGGCCGGGCTCGACTCCCTCCAGACCGCGAGCGACGCCGCGCCCCGCCGCGCTCGCCGCATCGCCCGGGCGGTGGTCCCGCCGACCGCCTTCGTGCTCGTCGCCGTCATCGCCTGGCAGCTCTACACCGTCATCGCGCACCCGCGCCCCGACCTCTACCCCGGACCGGCGGACGTGCTCGCCGCGCTCGGCAGCGCCGCGGCCTCCGGCCACCTGGCCACGGCGATCGCCACCAGCCTGGGCCGCGGCGGCTTCGGCTTCCTGCTCGCGATCCTCATCGCCACCCCGCTCGGGCTGCTGCTGGCTGAGGTGCGCTGGCTGCGCCGTGCGGTCGGCCCGATCCTCTCAGGCCTCCAGGTGCTGCCGTCGGTGGCGTGGGTGCCGGCCGCGATCCTCTGGTTCGGGCTCACCGACGCAGCCGTGTACTTCGTCGTGCTGCTCGGTGCGGTGCCCTCGATCGTGAACGGCCTCCTGGCCGGCATCGACCAGGTGCCACCGCAGCTGCGCCGCGTCGGAGTCGTGCTGGGAGCGAACCGGCGCCGGCTGCAGACCCGCATCCTCTTCCCGGCCGCGCTGCCCGGCTACGTCGCCGGGCTCCGCCAGGGCTGGGCGTTCGCGTGGCGATCGCTCATGGCCGCCGAGATCATCGCCGGCTCGCTCGGCTTCGGCCTCGGCACCCTGCTCGAGCAGAGCCGGCAGCTCGCGGACCTCCCGAGCGTGCTGGCGACGATCCTGACCATCCTGGCTGTCGGGATCGTCATCGAGCTCGCCGTCTTCGCACCGGTCGAGCGCAGGCTGCTGCGCCGCCGCGGACTGACCGGGGCCACCCGATGAACACGACGGGAGAGACCCGATGAACAGCAGAGCACCAGGCTCCGTCGCGCTGGTCGGCGGCGGCCCCGGCCACCCCGACCTGATCACCGTGCGCGGCCGCCAGCTGCTGAGCGCTGCGGACGTCGTGATCGCCGACCGGCTCGGCCCGCGCGCCCTGCTCGACGACCTCGCGCCCGGCGTGGAGGTCATCGACGTCGGCAAGCGGCCGCATCACCACCCGGTGCCGCAGTCGCGGATCAACGAGCTCCTGGTCGAGCACGCCCGCGCCGGCAAGCGTGTGGTGCGCCTCAAGGGCGGCGACCCGTTCGTGTTCGGCCGCGGCGGCGAGGAGGCCGAGTTCTGCCGCGCCGCCGGCGTGCGGGTGGAGGTCGTGCCCGGCGTGACCAGCGCGATCGCCGTTCCGTCGATCGCCGGCATACCGGTCACCCACCGCGGCATCGCCGCCGGGTTCACCGTGCTCTCGGCGCACACCGACATCGACGAGGTGCCCGGGGGACCCGAGCACACGGTCGTCCTGCTCATGGGCGTCTCCGGGCTGGCCTCCACCGCGGCCACCCTCGCCGCGGGCCGTCGCGGCGCCGACTGCCCGGTCGCCATCGTCGAGGACGGCTATGGAGACGGCCAGCGCGTCACCGTCGGCACGCTCGGCACCATCGCCGCCGAGGCCGCGGTCCGCGGCGTGCAGTCGCCCGCGGTCATCATCGTCGGCGACGTGGTGCGGCTGGCCGATCCAGAGCTGCTCCCCATCCCCGAGGCCCAGATCGCCACAGCGCAGACAAGGACAGCGCAGACAAGCACAGCGCAGACAAGCACAGCGCAGACAAGCACAGCGCAGACCGCCACAGCACAGCCCGCAGCAGACCACAGCACTGCACCGTACAGAGAGGCACCTCAATGACCCGACCGTTCCGTGTGGCCGTCGTCGGCGCCGGGCCTGCCGGCATCTACGCCGGCAACATCCTGCGCACCCGCGCCGCCGAGGCCGGCATCGACGCCCGGATCGACCTGTTCGAGTCGTTGCCCGCGCCCTACGGCCTGATCCGGTACGGCGTCGCCCCCGACCATCCGCGCATCAAGGGCATCGTGACCTCGCTGCACGAGATGCTCGCCGACGGCTCGGTGCGCCTGATCGGCAACGTGGAAGTCGGCGCCGACATCACCGTGGACGAGCTGCAATCCCTCTACCACGCGGTGATCTTCTCGACCGGCGCCCAGCGCGACGCCGTCGTGCACCTCCCCGGGCTCGATCTCCCCGGCAGCTTCGGCGCCGCCGACTTCGTCTCCTGGTACGACGGCCACCCCGACGTGCCTCGGCACTGGCCGCTGGACGCGAAACGGATCGCCGTGCTCGGCAACGGCAACGTCGCCCTCGATGTCGCCCGCGTGCTCGCCAAGCACCCCGCCGACCTGCTGACCACCGACATCCCCGCCAACGTGTACGAGGGGCTGCGTACGTCGCCGGTGGAGGACGTGCACGTCTTCGGCCGCCGTGGACCGGACGACATCAAGTTCACCCCGATCGAGCTCCGCGAGCTGGGCGAGGTCACCGGCGTGGACATCGTGGTGTACGACGACGACTTCGACCGCGTCGCAGCCGACACGGAGACGGGGGAGCGGCGTGCGGCCGGCAACCAGGCGAAGGTGCTGGCTCGCATCCTGCAGTCGTGGCGTGACCGCGAGCCTACCGGGGCGCCCCGCCGCCTCCACCTGCACTTCTGGCACAGGCCGGTCGCGCTGCTCGGCGAGGAGGCCGTGACCGGCATCCGCTTCGAGCGCACCGAGCCCGACGGGCAGGGCGGGATCCGCGGAAGCGGCGAGTTCCTCGAGTACGACGTGCAGGCCGTCTACCGGGCGATCGGCTACCGCGGCACCCCGGTGCGCGACGTTCCGTTCGACGAGGCCGCCGGTGTCATCCCGAACGACGGCGGCCGCGTGCTCGACGACGGCGAACCGGTTCCCGGCCTCTACACGACCGGGTGGATCAAGCGCGGGCCGGTCGGCCTCATCGGTCACACCAAGGGCGACGCCGGCGAGACCATCGAGAAGCTGCTGGAGGACCACGGGGCTCTGGCCGACGTGGTTCGGCCGGGCGAGGAGGCCGTGCTCGAGTTCCTGGAGTCGCGCGGCGTCCGCTACACGACGTGGGAGGGCTGGCTGGCGCTCGACGCTCACGAGCGCGCCCTCGGCGACGGCTTCCCCGGCGACGTCGTGCGCGAGCGGGTGAAGGTCGTGCCGCGCGACGAGCAGGTCGCGATCTCCCACCGTGAGGTGATCGTCCGATGACCTACGTGATCGCGCTGCCGTGCGTCGACGTGAAGGACCGCGCCTGCATCGACGAGTGCCCGGTCGACTGCATCTACGAGGGCGAGCGCTCGCTGTACATCAACGCGGAGGAGTGCGTCGACTGCGGCGCGTGCGAGCCGGTCTGCCCTGTGGAGGCGATCTATTACGAGGACGACCTCCCGGAGGAGTGGGCGGACTATCACGCCGCCAACGTCGAGTTCTTCGACGAGCTCGGCAACCCCGGCGGAGCCTCCAAGGTGGGTCCGCAGCGCTACGACCACCCGCTGATCGCCGCGCTGCCGCCGCAGGGTGACCCGGAGCAGGAGGTCGCGCATGCCTGAGGTCGTCGTCATCGGGGGAGGGCCGGCCGGGCTCTCCGCGACGCTGAACCTCGCCCGTGCGCTCGTCGACCTCGTGCTGGTGGACGCCAGCAGGCCGCGCAACTCGGCCACACTGCGCTCCCACGGCTTCCTCACCCGCGACGGCATCCGCCCCACCGAGCTGCGCTCGCTCGCCAAGGCGGAGTTCGCGGCCTACGAGAATGTCGAGCACCTGGAGCGGCGCACGGTGACCTCCCTCCGGAAGGACGGCGACGAGTTCGAGGTCGAGATCACCGGCCGCGCGCCGAGCGAGCATCGCAGGATCCGCGCCCAAGTGGTCCTCCTGACCACCGGCTTGACCGAGACGTTGCCCGCGTTGCCCAGCATCCGCTCCTACTACGGCATGAGCATCTTCAGCTGCGTCGCGTGCGACGCCTGGGACCTGCGGGACAAGCCGCTCGCCCTCATCGGCGAGACCTTCGACCTCGCGCGCCGCGCCGTCCATCTCGCCCGCTGGACCAGCGACCTCACCGTCTTCACCAACGCCTCCGAGGCCGTCACCGCCGAGGAGGAGTCCGTCCTGGGCGCGCTCGGCATCGGCGTGGAGCGAACCGCGATCGCCGACCTCGACGGCGAGCGCGGCGCGGTCCGTTCGGTGCTGCTGGAGGACGGCAGAGCGTTCCCGATCGAGGGCGGCTTCGTGCGCCCGACCTGGAACGCAGCTCTGAACTTCATCGACGACATCGCTCCGCAACAGTCCGCCGACGGTCTTCTGATCATCGATGACGGCGGCCGGACCTCCATCCCGGGCCTGTACGCCGCCGGCGACGTCGCCGTTCCCGGACCGCAGCAGATGATCATCGCAGCCGGCAATGGCGCCCGCACCGCCGCGTCCATCGTCGAGGACCTGCAGCTCGACGATGCAGCCGCGATCAGCCCGCTCGCCGAGATCCTCGCCTGACCACCGAAAACCCGCTCCTCCACCCACCTGAAAGGGAACCATGCCAGCACAGGTCTACGAGAACATCACCGAAGCCGTCGGACGCACTCCCCTCGTCAAGCTCAACAGGATCGCCGCCGACGTGGGCGCGACCGTTCTGACGAAGCTGGAGTTCTACAACCCGGCGGGAAGCGTGAAGGACCGCATCGGCGTCGCCATCATCGACGCGGCCGAGAAGGCGGGGGCCTTGCGCCCGGGCGGCACCATCGTCGAGGGCACCTCCGGCAACACCGGCATCGCCCTGGCCATGGTGGGAGCGGCGCGCGGCTACAAGGTCGTCCTCACGATGCCGGAGACCATGAGCAAGGAGCGCCGCGTGCTGTTGCGCGCGTTCGGCGCCGAGATCGTCCTCACCCCCGGCCCCGAAGGCATGCGCGGCGCCGTGGAGGCCGCCCAGAGGATCGTCGCCGAGAACGACAACGCCATCTGGGCGCGGCAGTTCGAGAACGAGGCCAACCCGGCCATCCACCGCGCCACCACGGCGGAGGAGATCTGGGCGGACACCGACGGCGGCGTCGACATCTTCGTCGCCGGTGTCGGCACCGGCGGCACGATCACGGGCGTCGGCCAGGTGCTCAAGGAGCGCAAGCCCGACGTGCAGGTGATCGCCGTCGAGCCCGTCGACTCGCCCATCCTCAACGGCGGCAAGCCGGGGCCGCACAAGATCCAGGGCATCGGAGCGAACTTCGTCCCGGAGATCCTCGACACCAGCGTCTACGACGAGGTCGTCGACGTGTCGTTCGACGACTCGATCGCCACCGCCAAGAAGCTCGCGTCCGAGGAGGGCATCCTCGCCGGGATCTCCTCCGGCGCGATCGTCTGGGCCGCGCTCCAGGTCGCCGCGCGGCCCGAGAACGCCGGCAAGACGATCGTCGCGGTCGTCTGCGACACCGGAGAGCGGTACATCTCGACGGCCCTCTGGGAGGGGCTGGGGGACTGACCGGCCCCATCGGGCTGCCGCCGCCGACCGCCAGGACGTCTCCACGAACGACGGCCTCGGCGCCCGGCCGGACCATGCCCCCGGGCGCCCCGCCGTTTCGCACGGCGCCCGGGGGTATGCGGCGAGCGCCTCCCGCCGGCTCAGAGCCTGCTCCGGCTTCACGGGCAGGGCTAGCACCGCCCGTACTCCCGGTGCTACCTTCTGGACTGTTTGTGGGGGGAGACGTGGCCGTATCGATGGAGATAAGGAGTCATGTCGATGAAATCACTGAACATCGCCATACGCGCGGGGATGCCCGCGCTGCTCGTCGCGGCGCTCGTCGCCGCCGGAGCCACCTCCGCGGAGGCCACCACCGTCACCGCGCCGAAGCCACCGGCCGGGTCGGTGCAGGTGGTCGTCTCGGGGTTGGACAACCCGCGTGGCCTGTCGTTCGGGACCGGCGGACAGCTGTTCATCGCCGAGGCGGGGCACGGCGGCTCGCTGCCACTGGGCGGCGGACCGGAAGGGGATCAGTTCGCGGGCCTCACCGGCAAGCTCGGGGTGTGGAAGAACGGCGTGCTGTCGCATCCCATCACCGGGTTCTTCTCGGCAGCCGACCAGTCCGGCTCCGCTGCAGAAGGCCTGGTGTCCGTTGACGCGCAGGGCAAGTGGGTGACCGGGCAGATCGCGCTGAACACCGCGCCGATCCCGCCGGTGCCGCCGGGCAACCCGATCGTGGATGCCGCGCGGGCGCAGCTCGGCCGCACGGTCGCGCTGGACCCGTCGGCGGGCACCTGGTCGCCGATCGCCTCGACCGGGGATGCCGACTACGCCTGGACCGCCGCGCACAAGGACCTGGTTCCGGATCAGTTCCCGGACGCCAACCCGAACTCGGTGATCACCGTCGGCAACACCCACTACGTCGCGGACGCCGGCGCGAACATCCTCGCCAAGGTGGACAAGAACGGGTCCGTCTCGACCCTGGCGTTCATGGGCACTCCTGCCGGGTCGATCACGGACGGCGTGAGCACCTGCGTGGCGAAGGCTCCGGACGGTTCCTTCTACGTGACGGAGCTGCTCGGCGGCACGTATGCGCCGGGTGGCGCCCGCGTCTGGCAGGTCTGGCCGGACGGCACCGCGCGGGTGAAGTGGACCGGCTTCAGCACCATCCAGGGCTGCGGCTTCGACGGTTCCGGTAACTTCTACGTCACCGAGTTCCAGATCAACGGCCTGAACCCGAGCCCCACCGGCGACCCGACCGGGGCGCTCGTGAAGATCAGCCCGAGCGGCCAGCGCACCACCTACGGTGTCGGGCAGCTGTTCTTCCCGTCGGGCTTCGCCTTCCGCGGCGGCAGCGCCTACGTGTCGAACTGGTCGATCATGCCGGCCACCGGAATGAACGGTCACAGCGGGCAGGTCGTCCGCATCAACGTGGGGGAGTGAGGATCGAGTAGCACGTCGCCGTCCCGGGTGGCCGTCCAGCCGACCGGGACGGCGACGTGTGCGTCCGGGATGCTCGGCCCTTCATGCGCGACGCGACGTAGCGGTCAGAGCTCCGACACCATGACCCGTGCGTAGGCCATGAGCCATTCATGCTCCGTCTCGGGGGCCAGGCTGCCGGTGAGGACGTCGACTCCGTAGCCGTCCTCGAGGGCGATGAAGCTCCGCGCGAGCACGTCGGCCGGCAGCAGGAGGCGGAAGCGTCCCGAGGCCTCGCATTCCCGGAGGACGCGCTCATACAGCGCAGCCTGCCGTTGAATGAGGATCTCGTTCTCCGCCGCCGCGGCGCGGTTCCGCAGGACGATCGGCGTCAGCTCGTACAGGATGCGGCTGGTTTCGGCTGCGCGTCCCGGCCACGGAATTCCCGACGCGACGCACTCGGCGAGCTTCGCCTCCGGGGTCGGTGCCGCCTCCACTCGCGCTTCCCGGTGGGCGCAGTACTCGTCGCTTCCTTGCGCGAACACGGCTGTGTACAGCTCGCGCACGTCGGGGTAGTAGTACAGCACGGACGCCGACGTCAGGCCGGCTTCGTTCGCGATGTCGGCCAGCCGCAGGTCGCTGGACCCGTGGGCCAGCATGGCGCTGGAGGCTGCGGCGATCAACTGCTCGCGGCGCCTCGTCTGCTCCTTCGGGCGTGCCATGCACCGATCGTCGCACACCTCCGTTCTCCCCGGGTTGACATCCGGTCGATTCTTTATATAAATTGCGTTTAATTTATTCGAATGGCCTCCCGGCCACGACGGAACCCGGTTGACGATGACCCGCCCGCTCTCCCTGGCCCTGGTGCAAGCGCCGACGGCCCCCACAGACGACGTGACGGGCTTCGCGGCCCACCTCGCACAGCTCACGCACATCCACCGCGACACGCAGCTGTTCGTGTATCCCGAGCTTCATCTCACCGGCCTGGGCGACGTGACCCCCGACGAGACGGCCGAGCGCATCGAGGCGCTGGCGCAGCCTCTCGACGGACCGCGTGATCGTGCCCTCGCCGAGCTCGCCGGCGACCTGGGCCGCTGGCTCGTCCCCGGCAGCTTCTACGAGCGCGCCGAGGACGGCCGCATCTACAACACGGCGGCCGTGTACTCCCCGCAGGGTCGCCGGGTCGCCTTCTATCGCAAGGTCTTCCCCTGGCGGCCGTACGAGACGGTCGCCGCGGGCTCCGAGTTCGTCGTGTTCGACATGGCCGGTTTCGGCCGCGTCGGGCTGTCGATCTGCTACGACGCGTGGTTCCCCGAGTCGAGCCGGCACCTGGCGTGGATGGGTGCCGAGCTCATCCTGAACCTGGTTCAGACCCCGACCTCCGACCGCGCTCAGGAGGTCACGATCGCGAAGGCGAATGCGATCGTGAACCAGGTCTTCGTCGCCAGCGTCAACGCCGCGGCGCCGAACGGTCTGGGCCGCAGCCTGCTCGCCGACCCTCAGGGCCGCGTGCGCGTGGAGTCGGAGAGCTCGGAGACGGCGGTGCTGAGCGACGTGATCGATCTCGACGAGGTCGCTGCCGTGCGACGCTACGGAAGCGGAGCGGTCACCAGACCCTGGCGGCAGTACGAGGGCGAGGAGACGACCCTGGAGCTTCCCCTCTACGACGGTCGGATCTCGTCCGGTCGCTGGACTCCGGCGTCGGCTGCGGAGGTCGACGCATGAGCGCGCCCACGAGGCTGACAGCCAAGCTCTCGCTCTCGTCGATCGTGCTGTTCGGCGTCGCCTACATGTCGCCCGCGATCGTCATGCTGACCTTCGGCGTGATCGCCGGCGCCAGCAAGGGCACCACCCCCACCGCGTACATCATCGCGGCAGCGGCCATGTCGCTGACCGCGCTGAGCTACGGCAAGATGGCGCGGATCTTCCCCGCCGCGGGCTCCGCATACACGTACGCGCGGCGCACGATCACCCCCCACGTCGGCTTCCTGGTCGGTTGGGCCATCCTGCTCGACTACTTCTTCCTCCCGATGGTCGCCTGGCTGATCCAGTCGGTGTACCTCAACGCGCAGTTCCCGGCGGTGCCGGTCTGGGTCTGGCTGCTGATCAACGTCGTGGTGACGACGATCGTGAACGGCCTCGGCATCGTGCTGGCGGATCGCGTGAACAAGACCCTGATGACGCTCACCGGACTCGGCATCGCCGCCTTCGTCGTGCTCTGCATCGGCCACCTTGCCGGTGACCACCCGGCGTCGCTGACCGCCCCGCTCTGGAACGACTCCAGCACGATCGCGGCCGTCTCCGGCGGCGCGGCGATCGCGGCGTACTCGTTCCTCGGCTTCGACGCGATCAGCACGCTGAGCGAGGAGACCCGTGACCCGGAGCGCAACATCCCGCGCGGCATCCTCCTCGCGGTGATCATCGGCGGCCTCATCTTCGTCGTCGTGTCGTACATCATGCAGCTGGTGCACCCGGGTGGGACGTTCGAGGACTCGTCGACGGCCTCCTACGCCATGTCGGTGCTGGTCGGCGGGAAGGCGTTCGCCGACATCGTCAACATCGTGGTGATCGTGGGCGGCTTCGCCTCGGCGATGGCGATCCAGGCGAGCACGAGCCGGCTCATGTTCGTGATGGGGCGCGACGGCGTGCTGCCGCGCCGCTTCTTCGGCCGCCTGAACGCGAGGTTCAACACCCCGCTGCTGAACCTCATCCTGATCGGGGTCGTCGCGATGTTCGGCCTCGGACTGTCGCTCGACACCGCGACCTCGTTCATCAACTTCGGCGCGTTCCTCACGTTCACGATGGTGAACGTCTGCGTCATCGTGCACTTCGTGCGGCTGTGGCGTCGCAACGAGCGCCTGTCGGTGCTGAAGTTCGCCGTGCTGCCCCTGATCGGCGCGGCCGTCGACATCTACCTGCTCACGCAGCTCGGGCCGATCGCGCTCACCCTCGGGATCGGGTGGCTCGTCATCGGCGTCGTCTACCTGACGGTTCTCACCCGCGGCTTCCGCCGTCAGCCGCCCGAGATGGAGCTCGACGACGACACCCCACGCGAGGCTCCTGTGCGAGCGTGAGTCCGCACTGGGCAATACCCCTCAGTCGTGGCGTTCCGACGGCCACAGTTGGCGGGAACCCCCGACGCCAGGGTCCCGCGCAGGACCGTAGTGTCGGGCCTGCGCGGTCGGCACCCGACGACCGGCACGGAGGAGGAGCTGCAGCCATGAGCATCACCGACGACGCGTCCTCCGCTCCGTCGCGCTGAGGGGCGCGATCATGCCGAGCCGGCAGATGGATGCGGTGCTCGCCGAGCTGAGGAGGCGGCGGGCCGCGTCCGCGGACGCTCCGCCGCCGACGCTCGACGAACTGCGTGCCGGGTTCACGCCGGCCGATGCGCGTCATCCCATTCCGGACGACGTGCGGGTCGGCGACGCCAGCGCGGGGGGAGTGACCGCGTACTGGCTGGACGCCGCGGGCGTGGACGCGGGACGCGTCCTGCTCTTCCTCCACGGTGGCGGCTTCCAGTTCGGGTCGCTCGCCAGCGACGGCGAGCTGGCCGCACGGATCGGGCGGGCGAGCGGGATGCGCGTGCTCTTCCTGGAGTATCGTCTCGCCCCCGAGCATCCCTTCCCGGCGGCGCTGGACGACGTGCGAACCGCGTACTCCTGGCTGCTCTCGGAGCAGCGAGCAGCCCCGTCGTCGATCGCCGTCGCCGGCGACTCCGCGGGCGGCGGCCTCGCGATGTCGCTCCTGGTCGCCTCGCGCGACGCAGGAATGCCGCTGCCCGCAGCCGCCGTACTGATGTCGCCCACCGTCGACCTGACGAGTTCGGGCGACTCGATGACGGAACGGGTCGAGCAGGACCCCATCTCCACGCCCGCGCTGCTCCGCGGCCTCGCCGCGGACTACCTCGACGGCGCGGACCCGCGTTCGCCCCTGGCCTCTCCGTTGTTCGCGGCGCTCGACGGCCTGCCTCCGCTTCTGATCCAGGTGGGCACGGCCGACCTGCTCCTGAGCGACGCCCAGCGCCTGGCGGCGGCCGCATCCGCTGCGGGTGTCGAGGTCGAGCTGCAGGTGGGCGACAGGCTCCCGCACGTCTACCAGCTCAACAGCGGTACGCCGGAGGCCGTCGAAGCGGTCGACCGGGCGGGTCGGTTCCTGCGGCAGCGGGTGGCGTAGACAGCCGCAGTGAGCGCAGCGACCATCGGGCCTGCATCGTGCGGCGGCGGCCGCGACGGGTCCCTCCCGCCTGCCGGTCGCGCTCGACTGCAGGTCAGCTGCGCACGCTCGCGAGTGCGCCGGCCATGGAGACGAGCCGGCGAATCAGCTCGGTTCCGGACTGGTCGTCATGTGCGGTCAGCACCACCGCATCATCCTTGAGGCGCTGGCGGAAAGGGATGCACAGCGTTCCGGAGACCGGCATGCCGAGGGCGGTCATCACGGGGAGCAGGCCCTGGACCGCCCGGCTGCCGGCGGAGAGTCCCCCGTACGCGATCAGCGCGACCGGCTTGCCGCGCCACTCGTCCGCCAGGTAGTCGAGCGCGTTCTTCAGGGGAGCGGGGAAGGAGTTGTTGTACTCCGGCGTGACGATGATCAGGCAATCCAGCCGACGGATCCGCTCGCTCCACGCGACCGTGTGGGCTTGCGTGTAGATGCCGGTGGAGGCGTCGTGGGGCTCGTCGAGGAAGGGGAGGCCGACGTCGCGGAGGTCGATGAGGTCGACGTCGGCGCTGGGTGCCGCTGCATCGGCGCAGCGCAGCGTCCACTCGGCGATCGCCGAACCCCGTCGTCCTGGTCGGGTGCTTCCGACGATGATTCCCAGTCGTGTCATTGGTGCTCCTTCGGTGGGTGGCGGGTCCGCGCCCGGCGGGTCGAGTCTGGACGCCATCACTTGACATGTCAAGTATGCTGGAGGCGTGAGTGGATCTCAGAGGCTGAGCGACGACGAGTTGCGCGCATGGCAGGCGATGCGGCTGATGACCCGACACCTGGAAGCGCAGCTCGCACGGGAGCTCGCCGAGGTCAGCGAGCTGTCCATGCAGGACTACGACGTGCTGTCCTCTGTCGCGCCCTTGCCGGATCGGCGCTGGTGCTCCAAGAAGCTGGTCGACCATTTGCAGTGGTCGTACTCGCGCATGTCGCACCATCTCGACCGGATGGAGAAACGCGGCCTCGTCAGGCGGCAGCCGTGCGAGCACGGCAAAGGGGTGGATGTGGTGGTGACGGAGGACGGGCTGGCGGCCATCAGGTCCGCGACCGCCCCGCATCTTGCCGGAGTGCGGCGAGCGTTCCTCGACCGCCTGGAACCGGGCGATCTCGCGGCGATCGAGCGGATCAGCGGGGACGTGCTGAGCGGGCTCCCGGGCGCCGTGCCCGGGCGGGGGTGGTGAGCGGTATGCGTATCGCAGCCCTGTCCGACATCCACGGCAACGTCTTCGCGCTCCGCGCCGCGCTCGACGCGATTGTCCAGGACGACGTCGATCTCGTGGTCGCCCTCGGTGGCGATCTGTCCGGCGTCGTCCACGAGTCGACCGACCCGCACGTGGCGGTGGCCGAGGTGCTGACGCATCGGCGTGTGACGGCGTCCGGGCACGAGTTCGTCACCCGCGACGTCCGTGTCGTGGAGGAGCGCGATGGGCTCATCGTCGCTGCGCGCGACTACCACGACCACGCGACCATCGCCCGGGAGCTCCAGCAGTGATCGCCGCCAGAACCCAGCAGTGGCGCCGGCCGACGGCCGAACGAACCGGCGTCGTGGTCGCCGCCGTCGCCGCATGCTGGTCGCTCCTCTACGCCCTGTACCGCGGGTACTACGCGTTCGGTGGGACGGCGGCGCTTCCCGGTGTGCTCGCGCCCGGGGCCGGGCAGACGTTCCGTTCCATCAACGCGTTCGCCACCCTCGTCCTCCTCGTCGGGGCGACCGCTCCGCTCGTGATCACGAGACTCTGGCACTCACGACTGCGTCCGGTCTGGGTCGCTGGATGCTGGATCGTCGCCGTCGGCTGCGTGTCCCACGCCGTGATCGACATCGTCCAACGAGTCCTCAGCCTGCTCGGGCTCGAGCAGGTCACCTACCCTGTCGCCCTGTGGGCCTCGGTCGACCACCGCGCCGCCGACCTCCAAGACCTGTTCGGCAACGAACCGTGGTTTCTGATCGAGGGCCTCCTCGTGGCCGCCCTCTGCCTGCAGCGGCTCGCCCCGGAGAAGCGCCATCGCTTCCTCTGGACGAGCGCGGCCGCCACGGCGGTCGCCGTCGCCGTCGGCATCGTCACCGCGATCGGGTATCTGCCTCGCGTGACGTTCGGGTAGCCCGCCTCCGCGTCCCTCGACCCGCAGAGCGCGAACGAAAGGAAACGATGACCGTCTGGACGTGCATGTCGTGCGCGATCGAGCACGCCGACACCGCGTCCCCGCCGGCAGCATGTGCGATCTGCTCCGACGAGCGCCAGTACGTCCCCGTCGAAGGGCAGCGCTGGACGACGCGCGACGAGCTCGAGGCGCACGGCATGCGCATCGACGTCGCGCGCCTCGAGCCCGACCTCTACAGCGTGACGACTGTGCCGAGGCTCGGCATCGGCCAGCGCGGACTGCTCGTCCGCACGAGCAGCGGCAATCTGCTGTTCGAGCCGCCCGGCTTCATCGATGCAGGAGGCATCGAGGCGGTACGGGCGCTCGGCGGGATAGCGGCGATCGCATCCAGCCATCCCCACCTGACCGGCTCCTCGATCCAATGGAGCCACGCCTTCGGCCGGGCTCCCGTGTACGTCTCGGAGAAGGATCGGGCGTGGATCCGGCGGCCGGACGACGTGATCACCCTCTGGGCGGACCGGGTGGAGATCCTTCCAGGCCTCACCATGGTGGAATGCGGAGGCCATTTCGCCGGCAGCAGCATCGTGCACTGGGGGAAGGCGCCGAGGGCCGCGGAGCGTTGCTCACGGGCGACACCATCACGGTCGGCGCCGACGGGGAGTCCGTCAACGCGATGCGCAGCTACGTGAACTACATCCCCCTCTCAGAGCGCGCCATCTGCAGGATCGCGGACACGGCTGCCGCACTCTCCTACGACCGCCTCTACGGGGCATTCGGCGTGCTGCGGGAGGACGCATCCGCGATCGTTCAGCGTTCCTTCGAGCGATACATCAGCTGGATTCGAGATGAGAACGCCGAGTGACCCGCCGGTGCGCGTGGTCTCAGGGGGCATCCCCCGACGTCCGCCGCTCGTCGGCTCCCGCCGATAGCCTGGCGACCATGGACATCACATCCGCTCGACAGTTCGCTCAGCAGTGGGTGGACGCATGGAACGCGCACGACCTCGACGCTGTCCTCTCGCACTTCACCGACGAAGCGGAGTTCTCCTCGCCGCTCGCCGCGCAACTCCTGCCGGAGACACGTGGAGTGCTTCGCGGGAAGGAGGCGATCCGCGCGTACTGGGCTGTGGGACTGGAGAAGATCCCCGACCTGCGTTTCGAGGTCGTCGACGTCTATGCCGGCATCGCCACGATCGTGATCAATTACCGGAACCATGCCGGGAATCTCGTCAACGAGGTGCTGCGGCTCAACGACGATGGCCTCGTCGAGCGAGGGGATGGCACCTACCTCGTCGCCGATGC
Source organism: Leifsonia sp. KNZ13-11D (assembly GCF_056754895.1). Taxonomy (NCBI): domain Bacteria; kingdom Bacillati; phylum Actinomycetota; class Actinomycetes; order Micrococcales; family Microbacteriaceae; genus Leifsonia; species Leifsonia sp. KNZ13-11D. Next base: position 3,377,231 of record NZ_JBPGWU010000001.1, on the reverse strand, counting down.
GGCTGGGGCGAGCGGCGCCTAGGCCGTCGTGGTGCTCGGGTACGAGAACTGCTCGGGTACCAGAACACGGGGCGTCCGGGTCGCGCGCGGAGCAGCGGATCTCATCTCTCGGGGGCGGTGCGACATCGGAATGCCCCGGATGCGCCCGGCCTCGGACGCCTCCGCGGACGTCACCGGCAGCCGCCTGCGGGCTGGGCGAACCCGGGATCGCGCTGACCGACCGGATGCCGTCGGCGTGACGGCGCGGCCCGTCGGTTGATGACCGGCCGGTTGAAGAGGTCACGATGGCCGGGGGCGACGGCGCGGAGTTCCTCCACCAGCGCGCACAGACGATCGGTGCGATTCACGAGACTCCGAGACTCCGAGACTTTCGGGACGACCCCGCGCTGACGGTCAGCTGCCCCAGAACGGGCCCGTGAGGCCGGCGCTGCGGAAGTAGGCGGCCGCCTCGCGGGGTTCGCGGCGGCGGTATCCCGGGTCGAGCCGGCCGGTGTACCAATCGGAGGCGAGGTTCCACAGGGTGCTGAGGGAGAACACGTCTCCCTCGGCGTTGCCCGTTTCGGTCAGCCACCGGCCGACGCAGTCCTCGTTGCAGAAGATGCGCTGGTTCTCGCAGGCGTGGATCACGTCATCCCACACGTGCGCCATCGGGACCAGGAAGTGCGCGACCTCGTCCCCGACCGGAGGCGCGTCGGTGTCGACGACCCACGCGAGTGCGCGCCCGCAGCCGGGACAGGTGGTGGCGATCAGGGCCGGCGCCGCACCGGGGACGAGGTGGGGGATGGCGAAGGAGTCCCAGGCGCAACCGCCCCACCACAGGACGGTGTCGCTCTTGACGGAGAACCCGAAGTCGCGGGTGCCGAAGGGATGAGCCAGCTCGATACGGCCGCCCTCGTCGAGGACGAGGTGACGGTCGTGGTGCAGGGCCACGAAGGCAGCGGCGGCCTCCTCGGGCGTGATGCCGTACTCGGCTGCGATCTGATCGCTGGCAGCGGCCCGACCCTCCGTCGCGAGCTGCCGGTACAGGCGCACGCGCAGCTCTTCGACGTCGATCATCACCTTCCTTCCTCTCATCGTCATATCAGAATGCCGCCACCGCTGCAGCCTCGTGGACGCGCAGCCTGACGGTTGCGGCTCCCAGCAGCGGCGTCGCAAGACCGTGGTCGAGTCCGCGGCGGTAGAGGTCGCCGAGGATGGGCTCCACCTCAGTGCGCCGCCCGGCGCGGACGTCTCGGTAGAGGGATGTCGCGAAGGGAGAGCCCGGTGTCATCAGGGCGCCGGCGACCTGGGCCCCCGCCGCCTCGCGGACCGGGTGACCCTCCGCAGCGACCACCGCAGCGACCTCCTCGATGACCTGCTCGATGACCCCGGGCCCGGCGTCGACGGCGAGGATGCTGCCGGCGGGACCGCCGAGGAGCACGGTCGCTGCGCCGCCGGCGGCCATGAAGAACCACTTCTCCCACATCTCCTGCAGGATGACATCCGAGGCTCGCGAGTCGAAGGATGCCGGCGCGAGAACGTCCGCGATCGCTGTGACGCGCGGGCTGATCGTGCCGTCGAGCTCGCCGAAGGCTATGCTCGCCGCCGGTGCGATCTGACGGATCAGCCCGGAAGGCTCCAGCTCGCTCGCCACCAGCCCGACACCACCCAGCACATGCCGGGCACCGAACCGGTCTTCCAGGATCGCGAGGTGCCGCATCCCGTTGAGCAGGGGAAGGATCGCCGTCTGCTCACCCACCGCCGGGGCGATGTCGGCCATGGCGTCGTCGAGGGCCGTGCCCTTGATCGCGAGGAGGATCAGCTCGTAAGGTGCGCGCAGTTCGGCGGCGGTGACCGTCGACACTGGAACGTCCGTGACAGTGCCGTCCGGCCCGGCGATACGGAGACCGTCGACGGCCAGCTGAGCGCGGCGTCCTTGACGCACGAGGAACGTGACGTCGACGCCCGATTCGATCAGCCGGGCGCCGAAGTAGCCTCCGACCGCGCCGGCTCCGACAACGAGAACACGCATGACCCCGGCCTCAGTTCCCGAACAGGCGCAGCGCGCTGAGCCAGACCGTGTACGGGTTCACCCGATCCGGGTATGCCTCCCGGACCGCGGCGTAGAAGCCCGCCCGGTCGGTGCTGTGCGCGATGATCTCCGCCGACTTTTGGAGGTAGCGGCGGGTCTCGTCGATGTTCGACGCGGCATCCGGGCGGGTCGCGTCTTTGTGGCCCGCGACCACGGTCGCCGGGTGAAGCGCGTCGACCTGGTCGATCGCGTGGTGCCAGGCCTCCAGTCCACCGTCGCGACCCTCTGCGACGTATTGGTGGACGTTGTTGTAGATGACATCTCCGGCCACCACGAGATCCAGGGAGGGGACGTGCAGGATCGACGTGTCGTCGGTGTCGGAGTGCCCGACGTCGTGGGCGAACAACTCGACACCGTCGAGGGTGATCCCCTGGGACGGGAATGCAACGCCGTGGACGGTGACGGGGGCGGCAGGCACCGCGTCCCCGAAGAGAGCGCTCCACAGCCCGGGAACAGCGCCGTCGGGGGTCTCGCCGGCGATCCGGTCGAGGATCTTCTGGCTGGTGAGCACCTGTGCGTCAGGGAATGCCGCGAGGAGGTGGTTGGTGGTCAGCCAGTGGTCGGCGTGCCCGTGAGTGATGTAGATGTACTTCAGCGGCACCTGGTGGTCGTTCACCCAGGCGATCAGCTCGTCGGCCTGCCCGGCCGTGATGGGCGGGTCGGTCAGCAGCGCCTCGGTCGGACCGTGGATCAGGGTGTGCGACAGCGGGGACCATCGGGAGGCCGCGCCGTCGGCCAGCGGCTTTGCCGCGGCGGGAATCATGCCGGATACGTGGAGGTCGTAGGAGAGGTCGCTCATCTGCTCGCCTCGGTCGTGCTCGCCTCGATCGCGGTGCGGGCCGTGTCCAGGTCGGCCGGCTGGAGGAAGTACTTCGCGTAGTCGGTGCCGGCGAAGTGGTCGGCCATGATCCCCGACCACAGCAGCACCGATGACAGGGGCCGGTGGTTGATCACAATGTTCGAGACCAGGCCCGCATCGTTGTAGCGGATGACGACGACGCTGCCGATCGGCGCCCGCCCGCGCACACTCGCCACGTAGTCCTCGACGAAGTCGTCGTCGCCGTACCGGCCGATGACGTTGAACTCCTGGTAGTCGTACAGCGTCCTGGCGAAGCCGAGGATGGCCCGCACCGCCTCCGGGCCGGTCGCGACGCCGTTCATCACGGCCGCCTCCAGAGTCACATCGTCCGCCAGTCTCCCCAGCCACTCCGGGGTGTAGTCCGTGCGGTGCGTGCTCGGGTCACCGCTGCCCAGGTATGTCGTCATCAGTCGGCCTTTCGATCGTTTGACATGAGCGTACATTGTTTGGTCACGTCAGACACTCCGGATTTTCGCCTGAATTTGTGAGAAACTGGAAACTCAGTGATGGGCGTAGGTTGATCGATCATGTCGGGAGAAGTGATGGGCACTCGGTTCAGCGTCGTCGAAGCCCCCGGTGAGCTCGCGACGGTACAGGATCTGCTGAACACTGCGGCCGTGCCCAAGCACGGTCCGGCTTCACCGGATCTGCTCGACGCACCGGACACGGCCGCCGCATGGCTGGCCTCTCTGGGTGCTCCGACCGATCAGCCCGGGCTGGGGGAGTTGCGCCGGCTCCGAGACGCGCTCCGAGCGGCGTTGATCCGCCGCGACCATGAACCGGCGGCCACAGACCCGGCGGGTGGCGAGATCACGGCGTCGATACCACTCCGCCTTGGCCGGGATGGCACGGTCAGCAGCGGCGATGGTGAGAACGAACCCACCGCTCAGCGAGTCCTGCGGGCCGTCTATGCGGCGCAGCTGACTGGCCGGTGGTCGCGGCTGAAGGTGTGCCGCAACCCGGAATGCCGGGTGGCGTTCTGGGACAGCTCCCGCAACTCCAGCGCCGTCTGGCACGACTCGCGCACCTGCGGCAATCTCGCCAACCTGCGCAACTCCCGGGCCCGGCGCCGCACCACGGAGCCGTAACGGCCGCGTGCGCTGCGGTCGCGCCCACGGCGCCTCCACCGACGTGGTCTCGCTCTCGCGACACTGGGGGTGAAGGCGACCGGCGATACTCGTGGCAGGAGCACGACCCGGCTGAGCCGATCGGTGCGATCGCACGAAGCGCCGCGGCGCGTTCATCGCTAAGTTGCTTGGTGAAGCCGGAACCTCCGCTTCGTGACGCCGGGAGGGCAGCGTGTCTGACTCAGCGATGAGCGTGCCGCTCGAGCACGAGCTCGACGCTCTGGCCCGCCAGTACGCCGAGGCGGGGTACGCGCCCGGCATCGTCTACGGGGTCACCGACGCGCTCGGTCTCCGCCATGGCAGCGGCTTCGGTACGGCGGGTTCGTCCGAGCGTCCGACCCTCGACACGGTCTTTCCGATCGCCTCGCTGTCGAAGAGCTTCTTCGCGTGCGCGGCGGTCGTCGCCCGGGACGAGGGACTGCTGTCGCTCGCCGACCCCATCACCGATCACGTTCCGGAGTTCCGCATCTCCCAGCGCTCGGGCGGCGACGTGCCGACTCTCGAGATGCTGCTGGGCATGCACGGCGGCCTCACCGAGGACAATGCCTGGATCGACCCGCAGATCGACGTGCCCATGGCTGCAGTGCTGGAGCAGCTGAGCCGTGGCGTGCGCCTCAGCAGCCCGCCCGGGACGGCGTACGAGTACTCCAACCTCGGCTATGCCGTCTCGGCCCTGGCGGTCAGCCGCGCCGTCGGACGGCCGATCGCCGCCTATCTGCGGGACAGGGTGCTCGACCCGCTCGAGCTCCACTCCACCTTCCTGGACGGCGAAGTGCCGGGCGACGTCGATCGCGCCGTGGGATTCCGGCGGAGCGCCGACGGCGGCTGGTCGCCGTACGAGTGGCGCGCGGCGGACAGCATGCTCGGCGCGTGCGGTCTGACGAGTTCGGTGCGAGACCTGGCCACGTGGATGACCTGGCTCGGCGCCGCGTTCCGTTCCGGCCCGCTCGACGACTCGGACGGTGTGCTCAGCCGGCAGTCGCGCCGCGACCTTCAGCGCATCCGGGTTCTGGTGCCGCCGACTCTCGCCGTCACCGAGAGCGGATCGCTGGAGAGCGTCCACAACGGATATGCGCTCGGACTCAAGGTCGGGATGGACGTCCGCGGCGGGATGGTGGTCTCGCACACCGGAGGCCTGCCCGGCTTCGCACTCGCTATGGCATGGCGTCCCGAATCCGGCTACGGCAGCGTGGTGCTGACCAACAGCGGTCGAGGCGAGTCGGTGCGCGTGTGCTCCGACCTGCTCTCGCGCGTGCTCGCCCGGGAAGACGCACCGTCGACGGTGATCACCCTGTGGCCGGAGACGGTCGTTCTGCTGGACCGTGCCGACCAGCTGATCCGCAGCTGGGATGACGCCGTCGCGGACGAGATCTTCGCTGCGAACGTCGACTTCGATCGTCCGCTCGCCGAGCGGCGAGCCCAGATCGAGTCCTTCCTCGCCGACGTCGGGCCGGTGGGGTCCAGGCCGACGATCGTGGCGGCGGAGTCCCCAGCCGACGTCTCGTGGCTGATGCAGGGCGAGCGAGGGAGCCTCCTCTGCCGCATCCACCTGACCCCGACGGAGCCCGCGCAGATCCAGGAGTTCACGGTCACGCCGATCCGCGCGAACCAGACGTGGGCGTCCGCGCTCATCCAGCTCTCATCGCGCCGGCCGCACGGCATGGTCTTCTCACCCGCTCTCAAGGCGCGCGTGCAGTCGCCTTCGTGAGCTTGTGGGACTCAACAATCAGCACCTCTCCATTCCGTTCAGGTGCACAAGCCCTTCAATCGGCGGATAACTACACTCGGATCCACCACCGCATCATGCGTGTCGCAATCCGGGCCCGTTCGCCCCACTCATTCACCGATGAAGGGAACTTGCATGAAACGCCCATTCCGCGACGCATCGATCATTGTCGTAACCATCGTCTCTTTGAGCCTCGTCGGGTGCTCAGGAAACGACGGATCATCGAGCAACGACGGTACGTTCACGTTCGGAGTCTCCACCGACCCTGGCAACCTCGATCCGCAGCGCTCGGCGCAGCAGGCCAACAACGAGGTCGCATCGCTCGCCTACAACCCTGTCGTCACGCTCGGGCTCGACGGCAAGGTCAAGCCCGGAATCGTCACCAAGTGGGAGGCCACCGACCCCACCACCTGGAAGCTGACCGTGCGCAAGGACATCACGTGTTCCGACGGCACGACCTTCGATGCGAGCACGCTCGCAGACAACATCAACTACGTGGGCGACCCGAACGGCGGCAGCGGTTTCGGCGGGTTCACGGTTCCCACCGGCGCCACAGCGGCCGCGAGCGGGGACACCGTCACGGTCACCCTCACGTCGCCGCAGCCCTTCCTCCTCGAGAACATGGCCCTCCTGCCGATGGTGTGCGAGGCCGGCCTCAAGGACCGCGCTGCGCTCGCGACCAAGAGCATCGGCACCGGACCGTACAAGGTCCAGTCCGTCGTGCCGGGCGACAGCATCACCTACACGCTGCGCTCCGACTACACGCCCGGCCTCTCGACCGGCGACGGCAAGAAGGCCGGCCTGCCCGCGAAGGTCGTGGTCAAGACCGTGACGAATCAGACCACCACGGCGAATCTGCTGCTCAGCGGTCAGCTCAACGGTGCGATCGTCACCGGCACCGATGTCTCCCGGTTGAAGGCCGCGAAGCTCTACTCCACGGGCTACAACAACCTCACGGATCAGATCTACTTCGATCACTCCGCTTCGAAGCCGACCGGGGATGTGGGTGTCAGGCGCGCGCTCGTCAGCGCTCTCGACATGAAGCAGGTGATCGCAGCCGACACCGCGGGGCAGGGCGCGCCGGCGACCGGCATGCTTGCGGATCCCAAGATCTGCTCCGGTGACAACATCTCGGGGAATCTCCCGTCGCATGACGCGAGTGCCGCCGAGTCCGCGCTGAAGGCGGCCGGATGGAGCAAGGGCGCCGACGGCAAGTGGTCCAAGGACGGCAAGCCGCTCACGCTGGTGCTCGCCTATTCCAGCGACACGCCGACGGCGAGCAGCGCGGCCGAGACCGTCTCGTCGCAGCTGAACAGCTTCGGTGCGACGGTGCAGTTGCTCGGCAAGCCGAGCAACCAGCTGTCGTCGGACGTCCTCAAGGGGACATTCTCCTGGGACGTGCTGCTGTTCGATCTCGGATTCGCCACCCCGAGCGCCATCACCCCCTTCCTCTCGGGCGACGCGCCGCCGAAGGGCACCAACATCGGCGGCATCGACAACTCCACCTTCAACACGCTGACGAAGCAGGCCCTCACGAAGGCGGGGACCAGCGGGTGCGGCGACTGGAACTCGGCGGAGAAGGCGCTCTACAAGGACGCCGATGTCGCGCCGACCGGTCAGGTCCCGTTCACCTACTTCGGCAAGAACGCGACCTTCGAGATCTCCCGCTTCGGCCAGCTGCTTCCCGAGACGATCACACTGAAGTAGAACACTGAGCAATCAGACCGCTGCGAGCAATGAACGGAGTTGACCTCGATGGCCAAGGAAGCAGCCCTCGTCCCAGCAGACGCTGAGACGGCAGAACCACAGGGCGATGCTCGCAGCGACCACGGGTGGGTGGCCCCCCACACCCACCCGTGGGCCCGCTTCCTCACCCGGCGTCTCGTGCAGTTCGTCGCTGCGCTCTTCATCCTGGTGACCGCGATCTTCCTGATGGTCCAGGCGATCCCCGGCGACCCCGTCCGGACCGCACTCGGAAACAACGTCCCGGCAGCGACGGTGGCCAACGTGAGGGACCAGCTGGGCCTCGACCGCCCGGTCTGGCAGCAGTACGTCTCGTACCTCGACAATCTCATCCACGGCCGGTTCGGTACGTCGCTCATCACCGGCCTGCCGGTCGGCGACATGATCGCCCAGCAGCTTCCGATCACCCTCAGCCTCGCTATCAGCGCGTTCATCGTGGCCGTCGTCCTGGCGATCCCGGTCGGCATGATCACGGGCATCCTGACGCGGGACGGGAAGCGCCGCGCGCTGCACATCGGCTTCGCCGGGGCGACGGGCGTCCTGTCGGTGCTGCCGGACTTCGTGCTCGCCGTGATCCTCCAATTCGTCTTCGCCGTCAGCCTCAAGGCTCTGCCTGTCGCGGGACACGACGGGCCGGCCTCCTACGTGCTACCCGTGCTCGCCCTCTCGCTCTGGCCGACGGCCCTGCTCGCGCGCATCGTCCGTGTCGAGACCCAGCGCGTGCTCGGTCAGGAGTACATGAGGACCGCGCGGGCGAAGCGGCTTCCGTGGCGCCTGACGTATCTGCGGCACGCCTTCCCCAACATGCTGACGTCGACGCTGACCGTCAGCGGACTCATCCTCGGCAGCCTCCTCGCCGGCACCGTGCTGGTGGAGCAGATCTTCGCGTGGCCGGGGATCGGCGCGCAGCTCGTCTCCTCGACCCTCCAGAAGGACTTCCCGGTCGTGTCCGCACTCGGCCTGATCTTCGGGGCGGCCGTCCTGATCATCGTCCTCGTCACAGACATCACCATCGCGATCATCGACCCCCGGTCGACGATCAAAGAAAGTTGACATGCGTATCTCCGGTTGGGCCAAGGGCCTCCGTGCACCGCTCGGCATCGTCGCCGTGTCGCTGCTGGTCGTCATCGTCGCGACGATGATCTTCGCGCCGATGTTCCTGGAGAAGCCGGCGACGCAGATCAACTCCCTGAACATGCTGCAAGGGCCGTCGAGCGCGCACTGGCTCGGAACGGATGCGCTCGGCAGGGACGTGCTCTCGCGCACCCTTTACGCCGCCCGGATCTCCGTGCTCCTCGCCGTCGTGACGACGCTGCTGGCGACCGTCATCGGAATCGTCCTCGGCGCCACCCCGGTGGTCGTGAGGGGGCCGGTCTCCCGCGGCCTGGTCTGGTTCATCAACCTGGCCGTCGCGTTTCCCGGACTGCTGCTGGCGCTGTTCCTCTCCCTGATCTTCGGGATCGGCGCGTGGCCCGCCGTGATCGCCTTGTCCATCGCGATGGCTCCGAACATCGCCCGGCTCACCTTCACGACCGCGAGCGCGGTCGCCGGCGCCGACTACGTCTCGGCGGCCCGGCTGCTCGGTGTCAACTCCGCACGCCTCGTCGGCCGCCACATCGTGCCGAACATCGCGGAGCCCTTGATCGTGAACTCCGCGACGGTCGTCGGCTATGCGCTCCTCTCCTTCTCCGCGCTCTCATACCTCGGTTTCGGCGTGCAGAGTCCCAGTTACGACTGGGGCCGGATGCTGAGCGACGGGCTCAACAACATCTACATCCAGCCGTGGGCGGCGCTGGCCCCCTGCTTCGCGATCGTGCTCACGGGGACGGCCTTCATCCTCTTCGGAGAGCTCGGGGCCGGCGCGTTCAACCGGAGCGCCACTGCCGTGCGCGGGCGCAGGAGCTCCGGCGTTCCCGGCGAGTCGCGCCCGGCTCCGGTGAGCACGCCGGAGCGAAGGGAGGTCCCGGTGCTGGTCGTGGAGAACCTGTCGGTGGACTTCCCGGGTCTCGGAGCCGGCTACCGGCCCGTTCACGACGTGAGCTTCGAGGTCGCGCCTGGCGAGATCGTCGGCGTGGTCGGCGAATCGGGCTCGGGAAAGAGCCTGATGGCGTCCGCCGTGAGCGCCCTGCTGCCGTCCAACGCCGTCGTCTCGGCCGACCGGCTCGAGCTCGAGGGCGAGGACATCCGCGATCCGCGGACGCGTGCTGAACGGCGGTTCCTCGGCACGTCGCTGGCGATGGTGTTCCAGGATCCGATGTCGGCGTTGAACCCGGCCGTGCGTGTCGGGAAGCAGCTGGCGGAGGTCTCCACCGTCCATCAGGGCATGCGGCGGGGCGAGGCATGGAGCAAAGCGGTCACGAGGCTGAACGCCGTGAGGATCCCGTCGCCTGAGCGCCGCGCGCGCCAGTACCCGAGCGAGTTCTCCGGTGGGATGCGGCAGCGGGCGATGATCGCGATGGGGCTCATGGGACAGCCCAGGCTGATCGTCGCCGACGAGCCGACGACGGCGCTCGATGTGACGGTCCAGCGCGAGATCCTCGCCTTGATCAGGAAGGCGGCCGCCGAGACAGGCGCAGGCGTCCTGTTCATCAGTCACGACATCGGCGTCATTTCGGAGATCGCGAGCCGGGTCCTGGTGATGTACGCCGGTCGGATCGTCGAGGACCTTCCGCTCTCCGAGCTCGCGCACGGTGAAGCGCATCCCTACACGCGCGCACTCGTCTCGAGCGTGCCCGATATGAAGACCGACCGGAACCTCCCGCTCGCCACGATCAACGGCCGACCGCCGCAGCCCGGCGACGCGGCGACGGGCTGCGCCTTCGCAGCCCGGTGCCCGTTCGCGGATGCGAGATGCGTGGCCGAACGTCCGCCGCTGGTGGAATTCGACCGCGATCGCCGCGTGGCGTGCTGGCATCCGCAGCACGACGTCCATTCCGGTTCCGGTTCCCCGGCTGAAACCCTGAACGACGACTCGTCGGCCAGCATTCTCGAGGTGAGGTAGATGAGCACTCTCGACGTCATCGATCTCAGCGTCACGTACGGCGCCGCGAGCCGTTCCACGCACGCCGTGGACTCGGTCAGTCTCCGTGTGGAGGGAGGTTCCGTGCTCGGGCTCGTCGGCGAGTCGGGTTCGGGCAAGTCCTCGCTCGCCCGCGCGCTCGTGTCGCTCGCGCCTGTGTCGGGCGGTTCCATCCTCCTCGACGGTGAGCCGATCCACCCGGCCTCGGGCCGGGTGACCCGCGCGATGCGGGGCCGCCGGAGGAAGCTGCAGATGGTCTTCCAGGATCCGTACGCATCGCTCGACCCGCGGAGGAGCGTCGGCGCGTCCATCGCCGAGGGGCTGGCCGCGGCCGGGATCCGCCGGAGCTCGGCCGTGCGCGCGGAGGTGCTCTCGCTGCTCGAGCTGGTTCGCCTCGATCCTGCCCATGCGCAGGCCCTTCCCTCCGCCCTGTCGGGAGGGCAGCGGCAACGGGTCGCGATCGCGCGCGCCCTGGCGGCGCGCCCGGAGATCCTGATCGCCGACGAGATCACCGCGGCGCTCGACGTCTCCGTCCAGGCCGCCACGCTGAACCTGCTCCGGGATGTGCAGGAGGAGACCCAGGTCGGGATGCTCTTCATCACCCACAATCTCGCGGTCGTGCGGTATCTGGCCCACCGCGTCTGCGTCATGCGCAACGGCGAGGTCGTCGAATCGGGCGACACCGACGACGTGATCGAACGGCCGAGGAGTGAGTACACCCGCCGGCTCATCGACGCGGCGCCGACCGTGGGCGGCGCCGCTCGCTGAGCCGTCACGCCCGCACGGCGAGGACCGGCTCGAGGGCCCGCAGCACGTGGGAGACGACGCGTTCGCCGCCGTCCCCGTTGGTCATGACGACGAGGCTCCGATCGTCGCGCGCGCTCGCGAGCATGTGACAGCGGTAGCCGGCGTTCGAGCCGTCATGGCCGAACCAGGTCGTCGCGCCACCCTCGGTCTTGAGGAAGAAGCCCATGCCGACGGCGTCGAACCCCGCCGGGCCTCCCGAGGACCCGAGAGCGGCCACCGGCGACAGCATGGCCCGCACGACCTCGCGTCCGGGGCCCGGCCGGTGCAGGCGGGACTGGACGGTCTGGATGAATCGGCTCAGGTCGGCGGGGGTCGACCACAGGCCGGCCGCGCACAGCTCCGGATACGTCCGCCAGCCGCCGACGAGGGCTGTGCCGGTGAGATCGTGGCCGCGCGCGGCGAGCTCGGCGCGGTCCGGGGGCAGTGGCTGCAGGAATCCGCTGCGAATCATCCCGAACGCGCGCAGGATGTAGTCGTCGAGATAGTCTGCGGCGGCCCGGCCGGTGATCGACTCGATGAGGAGCTGCACGATCGTCGTGCCCCCGCCCGAGTACTGGAACCGCAGGCCGGGCTCGAAGGCGGCCCGGACCGGCCCGTTGTGCGCCGGCGGCTCTCCCGCGAGGATCTCGATCGTGGTGGGGAGCTCGGCGCCCACTCCGTACCCGTCGAAGCCGGAGACCGTGAGGCCGGCCGTGTGGCTCGCGAGCTGACGGAGGCTCACACGGGGGCGATCGGCTCCGTCGGCGGGCAGCCTCCATCCCACGAGCATCGGGTTCACATCGTCATCGAGGGAGAGCAGCCCGTCGTCGACGAATCGCGTGGCGGCCAGCACGGAGACGGGCTTGCTCAAGGAGCAGGCCTGGAAGATGGTGTCCTCGTCGACCGGCCTCGGATCGTCCGCCGACAGCACGCCGGCGGCGTAGAGGGTCGTCCGACCTGCCTCCGTCACGGCGACGGAACAACCGGGCACGCGGTTCAGTGCGATGAGCGATCGCACGTCGATCGCCTCGATGACCGAGGTCAGGGATCGGGACACGGTGGTTGTCCTCCGGTGTGAGGGGCACGCCGATGCGAGGTTCCTCGTAATCTAGCGCGCGACCGATCAGGGGTAGAGCCCGCGCTGCTTGTGGGCGTTCGCGACGCGCTCGACGGCGAGGCACGTCGCCGCGACGCGCAGCGGAACGCCGAGCTGCGTGGCGTGATCGGCCACGGTCGCCCACGCGGTCCGCATTCGGCTGGCCAGGCGGTCGTTGATGTCGGCCTCGCTCCACCAGTACGCCTGGTTCGCCTGCACCCACTCGAAGTACGAGACGATCACCCCACCCGAATTGGCGAGGATATCCGGGACGACGAGCTGGCCCCTGGCCTCCAGGATGACATCGGCGGCTGCTGTCGTCGGGCCGTTCGCCCCCTCCACGATGATGTCCGCGCGGACGTCCCCGGCGTTCGATGCGTTGATGACGCCTTCGATCGCCGCGGGAACGAGCAGATCCACGTCGGCGGCGAGCACGGCCTGTGGGTCGATGGCTTCGGCCCGCTCGAAGCCCACGACCGAGCCGGTCTGCTGCACGTGCAGTTCGAGGGCCTGCAGGTCGAGGCCCTCGGGGTTGCGGACGGCTCCGTACTGGTCGGACACGGCCTGGACTCTCGTCCCGGCTTGCGCGAGGAAGCCGGCTGCATGCCGGCCCACCTTCCCGAAGCCCTGGACTGCCGCCGTCGCGCCGCGCGGATCGAGCCCGCGGGAGCGCAGCGCCGCCAGGGCCACCAGCGCGACGCCTCGCCCGGTCGCTGTCGCTCGGCCGAGGGAACCGCCGAGACTCACGGGTTTGCCGGTCGCGGCTCCCAGGACGGTGTGGCCCTGCGTCACGGAGTACGTGTCCATGAGCCAGGCCATCGTCTGCTCGTCGGTGCCGACATCCGGCGCGGGGATGTCGCGCTCGGGCCCGAGCAGGGGACTGATCTCGCTCGTGTACCGGCGAGTGACCCGCTCGAGCTCGCTGCTCGAGTACCGGGTCGGGTCGATCCGCACTCCGCCTTTGGCGCCGCCGTACGGAAGGTCCACCAGTGCGCACTTCCACGTCATCCACATCGCGAGCGCGCGGACTTCGTCCAGATCGACACTGGGCGCGTAGCGGAGGCCGCCCTTGGCCGGGCCACGCGAGAAGTTGTGCTGAACACGGTGGCCGATGAGCAGCTCGACTGCTCCGCTGTCGAGCCGGAGCGGCACGGACACGGTGACCTCGCGTCTCGGGGTGGCCAGCATCTCGTACGTGCCTTCGTCGTATCCGAGCAGCGAGGTCGCCATCCTCAGCTGACGTTTCGCGTCGTCGAGCGGTCCGTCGGCGGACCCTGTCTGCTCAGGGGTACCCGCCGTCTCCGGGCGCAGTGCGGTGTCGCTGATCATGAGACTCCTCTTTCGGCAGGGCTGGGCTGAACCCGCCCGGTGGATCGTGCGATGTCGGCTGTGCCGTGGCGCACCCGGTCGATGGCGGCCTTCGCCAGGCATGCCGTCGCATCGATCACGGGAACGATCGCGTCGGCCAGGGTGGAGACCAGGGGGATCTCGGTGCAGCCGGCGATGACGACGTCCGCGCCTCGATCGCGCAGGATTGTGGCGGCCTCCAGGATCAACTGTTCTGCGCGGGGGAGATCGCGGCCCGCCTTGACCAGTCCGATGGCCCGGTCGGAGAGCTGAGCTTGCCGTTCCGGATCGAGTTCGAGCGGGATCAAGCCGCGGGAGCGGCATGCGGACGAGTACAGCCCGGCCAACCGGGTTCCGGCGGTCGAGAGGATCCCGACGCGGCTCACATCCGGCCGGAAGGCAGCGGCCGCCGCCGTGGCGAGCTCGACCATGTCGAGGATCTCGACGTCGATCGCTGCCTGCAGCGCGGGAAGGAAGGCGTGGGCCGTGTTGCACGGAATCGCGATGACGTCGGCGCCGGCGCCGCGCAGGCGCACGATCCCGTCGAGCATCGCCGGAACGGGGCTCGGCCCCAGCCCGAGGAGCGCGCGGGTACGGTCCGGGATGCCGGGGTTCGACCACACGACGATCGGCGTGTAGTCGCTCTCCCGCTCCGCCGGTGTCGCAGCGACCAGCTTCCGCATGAAGTCGGCGGTCGCGGCCGGGCCCATGCCCCCCAGCACGCCGATGAGGGACGGAGCCGCCGACTCACGCATGGCTGCTCGACATCGCCGCGATCGCGTCCTGGATCGAGAACCCGATGTGTCCGTTCGATGAGCGTTTCGTCGTCGCGGACATCAACGCGTCGAGGACAGCGTCTTCGACGGCCTCCATCGTCGCCTCGAAGACCGCGTTCACCACGGCGTCCGACGGCTCCTGGATGAGCGAGCCCGGCTGGGTCGAGACGGCGATCGCGTAGTCACCGCTGCCGGTGCTGAACCGGGCGCCGACCCTGGCCAGGGCGTACACCCCGCGCGAGGCGATCCGCCGCAGCAGGTTCGCCTCGAACGGCGCATCGACGGCGATCACGATGACGCAGGAGCCGTATTCGGTCTCCGGGCCGGCGGTCGGGGTACCGAGGTCCGCCGGAAGGATCGTGCGGCCGTCCAGCCGCAGCTGTCCGCTCATGTTCGCCTGGACGATCGCGCCGACGGTGACCGCCGCTGCACGCCGGGAGGCTGTGCCGATGCCGCCCTTGAAGCCCAGCGCACAGGCGCCGGTCCCGCCGCCGACGCTTCCACGCAGAAACGGACCGGGCCGGGCGCTTCCGATGGCCGACAGCACGGCCTCCACGGTGACGGGCCGGGGGTTCCGGCTCGACAGCCAGGAGTCGTTGATCTCGCCCACGATCGGGTTGATCGACGCTGGTCGCGGCGTCAGCTCATCGAGTGCCCAGGTGACGACGGCATCGGCGGCGCGGAAGGACGAAAGCGTGGAGGTGAGGATGATGGGCGTCTCGACTCTGCCGAGCTCGACGACCTGCGTCGCTCCGACGAACTTGCCGTGACCGTTCCCGACGAACATCCCCGCCCGCGCAGGGTCGGCCGGCGAGACGCCGTCGATGACGATGGCGGTCGCCCCGCTGAAGATCGAATCGCCGTCGTCGAGCGTGGTATGGCCGACACGGATCGGACCGGCGTCGCCGATCGAATTGGTCGGGCCGCTGGGGAACCGGCCGGATGAGGTCCGGAAGAGGGGATCGAGGGTCGACGTAAGTGGTGTGTCCGGGGCCTGCACCGCCCGGCGGTCAGCTCTGCTCGCGCCCATACAACGGAGCATGCACTTTCACCGGACGGATCACATGATGTACTCGAACGATTCTGGCGGCTCTGATTGTGTGATCGGCCAAACCGCCGTCGGGGCGCCCGGCGGCATGATGACAGGGTGCTGCTTTCTCCGACGGAGCCCGTGTTCGACGGGCACAACGATCTGGCCTGGAAACTGCGAACCCTGGGCCCTGAGTCCTCGCTGGACATCTCCGCCGTCCGGCCCGAGCTGCACACCGATCTGCCCCGCCTTCGCGCGGGCGGGGTGGGCGCGCAGTTCTGGTCGGTCTTCGTCCCGGGGTCGGCACCGGATCCGACGGCCGTGCGGCAGGTACTGGAGCAGATCAACCTGGTGCGGAGGCTCATCGCGTTCAACTCCCACAGCCTCCAGTTCGCCCGCACGGCGGACGACGTGATCGCCGCCCGGGGGGCCGGCAAGATCGCCTCGCTCCTGGGCGCGGAAGGCGGGAGGTGCCTCGGCGAATCCCTGGACGTCCTGCGGCTCCTCGCGCAGCTCGGACTGCGCTACCTGACTCTGACGCACAACGAGAGCCTCTCGTGGGCCGATTCGGCCACCGACATCGCGGTCGCCGGCGGCCTGGGCGAGTTCGGCGGAAGGGTCGTCGATGAGATGAACCGGCTCGGCGTGATCGTCGATATCTCGCACGTCGCGGCCACGACCATGCGCGACGCTCTCGATCGCTCGCGCGCGCCGGTGATGTTCAGCCATTCGTCCTGCTTCAGCGTGACGAGCCATCCGCGCAACGTGCCGGACGATGTGCTCGGCAGGCTCGCGGTCAACGGCGGCATCTGCATGGTCACGTTCGTGCCGCAGTTCGTGTCGGACCCGGTCTGGAGCTGGCATCAGGAGAAGGACGAGGCGACAGCCGGGATGACGCCGGAGGAGGCGGACGGCTGGACGCGCACGCATCCGGGTCCCCGGGCATCCGTGGCGGACGTGGCCGACCACGTCGAACACGCGCGAGAGGTCGCGGGGCTCGATCACATCGGGCTCGGAGGCGACTACGACGGGTGCGACAGCTTCCCGGCAGGGCTCGAGAGCGTGGCGGGCTACCCCGCGCTGTTCGACGAACTGTCCGCGCGCGGCTGGAGTGCCGACGAGCTCGGCCGGATCGCCTCGCGGAACATGATGCGGGTGCTAGCCGACGTCGACGACTCCGCCCGCGGAGCCCGCTGAACGACGGCTTCCCATCAGCTTGAGCTGGAGCATCATCCCGAGCCTGCTGTTGGGCTCGTTCAGATCGACGCCGGTGATCTCCGAGATGCGTTTCAGGCGGTACCGCAAGGTGTTCGGGTGGATCCCGACGGTGGCGGCGGCCGCAGCGGTGTCCCCGAATGCGTCGAACCACGTGGAGAGCGTCTCGACGAGGTCGGTGCCGTTCCGGGCGTCGTATTCGGCGAGTGACACGATCGGGCCGGTCATGCTGTCGTTCCTGGCCGACGCGATGTCCTGGAGCTCCATGAGGAGCGCGTCGAAGTGCACGTCGGCGAGCTTCGCCGCGCGACGCTCCGAGCGGTTGTCGGCCCGAAGCACGCGCAGGACCCGTTCCGCGGCGACCCGGGAGGACGCGAACTCCGCCGGTGACACCGCCACCGGCCCGACACCGATGATGAGCCGGTGCCGCGTACCGATGCGCTCCAGGAAGTCCCGGGCGATCTCGACGGCGCGCTCCTCCGCCGCCACCCCTGTCCGCGTGGTCGGGATGAGCGCGTAGGTCACCGTCCCGACGAGCGCCGCCGCGCTCCGCGGATGCATCGCGCCGACGTGCATGGCGAAGGCGTCGCTGACGCGCATCCGTTCCGCTTCGTAGGTTGTGCTGGCGGCGAGAGTGGGTTCCGGGTCGGCGGCCTGCGCGACCTCGAGCGCGAGCAGGACCGCGGGCTTGCCGGTCAGGCCGAGATGCGAGAGTGCCTCGTTCGCGCCCGCTCCGCCCTGGACGATGCTGCTCACGAGGTCGCTGCGCACTCGTCGCTCAACGTCGGCGCCGGCGCGCACCCGGAGCAGGTGGAGCGCGACCACTTTCGCCGCTTCGATCAGGGCGGCCGTCCGCTCCTCGCTGAGCGGTTCCCGCACCGCGGCCCAGATCGAGCCGAGAACTTCGTCACCGGCCCGCACCGCCATCACCACGCGCGGCATCTGCTGGAGACCCAGACGGTCGCCGTCGACCCAGATCGGCTCCTGGCTTCGGTAGAGCTCGCGGAAGACGCCCTTCTCCATGTAGACCTGCGTGACGCTCTCGGGCACCTGGCGGCCGAGGATGGCCTCCACCCGGGACGCGTCCGCCTCCTCCTGCCGTCCGGAGAACGCCAGCAGGCGCGAACTCCGATCCTCGATCGTGATCGGGGCGTCGAGAAGCGCAGCGACTGCGTTCGCGAGGGCGAACAGGTCGCCGGACTCGACGCCGCCGAGCGAACCGAGTTCGTGCTGGCCGACCTCGTGATCCGCGAGCAGCGAGCGGAGCATGGCCGTGAGCTGTGTCCAGGAGGCGCCGCGCGTCAGGGCGAGCACGGCGACACCGGTCTCCGACGCCGCGGCAGCGACGGCATCGCCGTCGGGGATCGGGGCGCGGAGGACGAGCGCGGTCGCTCCGCTGGAGCCGATCTCCGCCAGCGTCCTGGTGACCTCCTCCGCTCCGCGCAAGCCGATCCCGAGCACGATCGCGCCGGCGGGCAGCTCGGGCTTGTCGGCCGGGTCCCAGATCGCCACCCCGCCGATCGGCGCCGATTCGTCCGCCTCCCCGAACGCGAGACTCAGGAAGGTCGATCCGAGGTCGTCCAGCACGCGTCCGAACAGCGCGCGCGCCGGGATCGCCGAGTCGATGCTCATAGCGTCAGGCTAACACCGAGGACCAGGGGTGCCTTGTGTGAACGGCCCATCCTGCGGTTGACATTTGTGCGGACAGCCAAGGCGCTCGCGACGGTTCCGGTGGAATGCTCGGAGCGTGACCGGGCGGACTCCGGTCGCGAGACAACGTGTCGAAGGAGCGCACATGGCGACCGGAGAGACCCTCTTCCGGCGGTGGGACGGGGCGCTCGGCTATCTCGACGACTGGCTGCGGTACCGCCGGTGGATGCACAGGATCCCGGGCATGCAGGTGGCGATCCGCTACGGTGGCCGACTGGCGTTCTCCGCCTCCCTCGGAGTGACGAGCGAGCGCGACGGACAGCCGGTCTCGACGAGCCGTCTCTTCCGGATCGCCTCCCAGAGCAAGACCTTCACCGCCACCGCCGTGCTGCAACTCGTCGAGCGTGGCGTGCTCGGGCTGGACGATGCGCTGGGTGCGCTGCTGCCCGAGCTCGGGTCCGTCCCCGACGTCTCCGCGATCACGCTGCGCGAACTGCTCACCCACACGTCCGGCCTGATCTGCGACGGCTGGGGCACCGATCGCGGCCAGCTGCTGAAGCCGTCCCCGGATGAGGCCGAGATACTGCGCACCGTCATCGAGGAGGGTCGCGTGCTCGCCCCTCTCGTCGCGGCCAAGTACTCGAACCTCGGCTACAACCTGCTCGGCATCGTGATCTCCCGGGCGACCGGGCTGACCTACGCCGACTATGTGCAGAGCAACATCATCGCCCCGCTCGGGCTCCACGACACCGGACCGGATCTCGACCTCGCGCGGGAGGGCGAGTTCGTCAGCGGTCACTCCGGCCTGCACCTGTCTCGGACACGGAGGGTGCTGCCCCTCGTGGATTCGCGCGCCGCCGCGCCATGCGGAGGGTTCTACTCCACGGCGGAGGATCTGGCGCGTTATTTCGAGGCGCACCTGTTCGGCGACGAGCGCATCCTCACCGACCGGAGCAAGCGGCTGATGCAGCATCCCGAGTGGATCGACCCCGCATCTCCGTCAGGTGCCAGCTCGTTCACGCCGGGGATGAAGTCGCACATCGTGTCCGGTTCGCGCTTCCTGGGGCAGCCGGGAGGTCACCCCGGAGGGCAGGCGAGCCTCAGCATGTTCAACCAGGCGACCGGCCTGGTGGTGTCGATAATGACCAACGCGATCGACGCTCCGACCGATGTCCTGATGAACGGCGTGCTCGAGCTGCTCGACATCGCCGGTGAAGATCCGTGGTCCGAGTCCGGTTCCGGCATCGTCCCGGGCGTCGCCGACGCGCCGCTCGTCGAGCTCTCCGCCGCCGAGATGGCTCCCTTCGTCGGCCGATTCGCCACGGAATGGGGCGTGACGGATGTCGCCGCGCTCGGCGGCAAGCTCTTCACGATCGGCCACCGGGGCGCCGCGTCGCCGGCCGCATCCGCCAGCCGCGTGGTGGTGACGGCGCCGGACGAGCTCCGCTACCTGGGCGCGGCCTCCGGGCTGCTCGGCGAGCGGATGCACTACGTGCGCGACGACCGCGGCACGACCGTCCGTATCGAAGGCCGCGGCGGGATGACGCTCTTCCCGACCGGCGCCGAGCTCGACGTCGCCGCCCGGTAGCCGGCCACACCCTCCCATCAGCACCACCAACACGAAAGGCACGTGATCATGCGCGTCGGAATCCCCGCAGAGATCAAGAACAACGAACAGCGAGTGGCAGTCACGCCGGAAGGAGTCGACGCGCTCGTCGCACGCGGACATGACGTCTTCGTCCAGGCGGGGGCCGGTGCCGGCTCCCGGATCAGTGATGACGCGTTCCGGCTGGCCGGCGCCCGGATCGTGGAGACGGCGGACGAGGTCTGGGAGCGCGGCGACCTCCTCCTGAAGGTCAAGGAGCCGATCGAGGCCGAATACGCGCGCATGCGCGACGACCAGGTGCTGTTCACCTATCTGCACCTGGCGGCGTCGAAGCCGTGCACGGACGCGTTGCTCGCAGCGGGCACCACCGCGATCGCCTACGAGACGGTGCAGCTCCCGGATCGCAGTCTCCCGCTCCTGGCGCCCATGAGCGAGGTGGCCGGCCGGCTCTCGATCCCGATGGGCGCGTACCACCTGCTGCGTCCCGCCGGCGGTCGCGGCGCGCTGCTCGGCGGCGTCCCCGGCACGCGCCGGGCGAAGGTCGTCGTCATCGGCGGCGGGGTCGCGGGCGAGCACGCCGCCCGCAACGCCGTCGGGCTGGGCGCTGACGTCACCGTCATCGACGTCTCCCTGCCGAGGCTCCGGCAGCTCGAAGCCCTGTTCGGCAACAGCATCCAGACCCGCCACTCGAGCAGGCTTGAGATCGCCTCGCAACTCCGGGAGGCCGATCTGGTCATCGGCTCCGTCCTCATCCCCGGTGCGGCTGCGCCGAAACTCGTCACCGACGCGATGGTCGCCGACATGCGGCCGGGTTCGGTGCTGGTCGACATCGCCATCGATCAGGGCGGTTGTTTCGAGGGCAGCCGCCCGACCACGCACGACGATCCCACCTTCGCTGTGCACGACTCGCTCTACTACTGCGTGGCGAACATGCCCGGAGCCGTTCCGGAGACCTCCACCCGGGCGTTGACGAACGCGACCCTGCCTTACGCGCTGAAGCTCGCGGAGCTGGGATGGCGGAAGGCGGTGCAGGTGGACGGAGGCCTGGCGAAGGGACTCAACACTCACGCCGGGCAGGTCGCCAACGAAGGGGTCGCGGCTGCCTTCGGTCTGGTTCCGGCCGACGCTCTCGAACTGGCCGCATGACGTCACCCGGCTGGCCGGCCGGCGTCGAACGCGCGGCGCTGATCGACACGCTCGCGATCGAGGAGAACGCGCGGCGATTCGTCGAGCTCGCGCGGCCCGCCGAGGTGATGGCGGTCGTCAAGGCCGACGGCTACGGTCACGGCGCCGTCGAGACGGCGCGCGCGGCCCTCAGCGGGGGCGCCACCTGGCTCGGCGTGGCGCACATCTCCGAGGCGGTCGCACTGCGCCAGGCCGGCATCACCCAACCCGTCCTGGCGTGGCTGCACACACCGGCATCGGCGTTCCGGACGGCGATCGAGCACGACATCGCTCTGGCGGTGTCCGGGCCGGAGCTGGAGCAGATCGCCGAGGCGGCCCGGGAGTCGGGCACGCCCGCGCGGCTGCACGTGAAGGTCGACACGGGCCTCGGCCGCAACGGGGCGGCACCGGGCGCGCTCGACGAGCTCGTCGCGCGACTGGCGGCCCTCCAGGCGGAAGGCTCGGCCGTCGTCGACGGCGTCATGACGCACCTGGCGGTGGCCGACGATCCGGCTCGGCGCGCCGAGACCGACGCGCAGCGCGATACCTTCCTGGCCGCGATCGACCTTCTCGAAGGCGCCGGCATCGCTCCCGGGCTCCGCCACGTGGCCAACACGGCCGCGACACTCAGCCGCCCGGATCTGCATTTCGACCTGGTCAGGGTCGGCATCGGCCTCTACGGTCTCGGCCCTTTCGCCGGCGGCGGCGGGACCATCGGGCTCCAGCCGGCCATGAGCGTGCGCACGAGGCTGAGCCACATCAAGACCCTTCCGCCCGGGCACGGAGTCTCGTACGGCTACGACTACATCTCCGAGGGCGCCGTCACCGTCGGTCTCGTCCCGCTGGGTTACGCCGACGGTGTTCCACGCAGTTCCCGGGGTGCGAGCGTCGCCATCGCCGGCCGCGCGTTCCCGGTGATCGGCCGCATCGCGATGGACCAGCTCGTCGTGGACCTGAGTCGCGCGAGCCTCGACGTCGACGATCGTCCCCGGGTGGGCGACGTGGTCGAACTGTTCGGCTCCGGCGGGACGACCGCCGACGACTGGGCGCGGGCGGCCGGAACGATCAACTACGAGATCGTCACACGGATCGGGCCGCGCGTGCCCCGGCTGTACGCGGCAGGCGGGGAATGGAGACCAGCGCCGATCGAGACGGATCGATGAAGTCAGAGCGTTCGGAAGCACTCCCGGGCGGCCCGGATCACCTCGCGGGTCCCCTCCTCGGGGCTCAGGCTCCGATAGTTCTCCGACATCATTTCCAGGCCCCATGGTCCCTGGTAGCCCAGGCTGATGAGGGTCTGGACGAACCCCGGCACGTCGAAGACGCCCTCCCCGACGTACAAGCGGTTGTCGAAGGTGTCTTCGTAGAGGGTGCCCCTGGGCTCAGCGGCGCCGTCGTTGAGTTCGACGGCGAAGATGTGCTCCGCCGGCAGGATCTCGGCCATGTCCTCGTAGGACTGTCCGCTGCGGTAGATGTGCCAGATGTCGACGAGAAGGCCGCCCCCCGGGTTGCTCAGTTCGCCCACCATCGCCGCCGCCGGGGTGATGGTCGGGGTCATGGAGAAGGCGGCCGGTTCGAGAGCGATTCGGGTTCCCGTCTGCAGTGCCTGCCAGGACAACTCGTCGAACTCGTCGTAGATGCGGTTCTGATCGAAGGTGTCTCCGGCCTGGCCGAGTCCCGCCTTGATGTGACGTGCGCCGAGTTCGGCGGCTGCCTCGAGAAGAAGCGCCCTGACCCGGTCGGACGCCTGCCTGCGGTCCCCGTCGAGCCACCAGTCGTCGATGTACTCCAGTTCGACATCCTCGATCCCGGCGGCATCCAGAAGCCGGCGCAGCTGCGCGAACCCGATCGTCTGCTCGACGACGGTGAGGTCGGCGTAGTTGATGCCGAAACCGGAGAAACCGGCTTCCGCCACGGCGAGGATGCGCCGGTCCACCGGGATGGGGCTGTACTCGCCCGTGCGGGCCGGCATGATGTTGCCGCCGGAGGTCCAGCAGGTGGCGAGAAACCGGGGAGCGTCGTTGCTCATTCGTGTGGTCCTTTCGTGCCGGCTCAGCCCGGCTGATCGTTGAGGCGTTCGATGACGCGTCGGGTCACGTTGCTGATATGGGCTCTGACCGACTCGGTGAGGGCTTTCTGGTCGTCGCGGCGCATCGCGTCGAAGATGACGAGGTGCTCGGCGAACGAGGCCTCGGTATGGGACTGGAAGGCGCCTGCGAAGTTGATGATGCGCTGCACGTTTCCGCGGAGCCGATGGATGTGCTTGATCAGGAGCGCGTTCCCGCTGTGCTGAATGAACAGATCGTGGAAGGCGAAATCCGACGCGTTGAAGGGACCCAGGTCGCCGGCCCCGATCGCCGCCTGGATGGCGTCGAGCCGGGGGGCCATGTCGTCGAGCTCTTTCGCAGGGACGTGTGCGTGCGCGGCCGCCTCCGTCTCCAGCGCGATCCGGACGCCGTACACCTGGCGGACCAGGTCGACGTTCAGGGGCGGGACGCTGAAGCCCCGCGGCCCCGACGGTTCGAGCAGCCCCTCGTCCTGCAGCTGCCGGATGGCCTCGCGAAGGGGAGACCGGCTGATGGCGAAGCGGCGCGCGAGGTCGTTTTCGCTCAAGGTGGTCTCCGGTTCCAGGTCGCCGTTGACGATCCAGCCCTTCAATGCTTCATACGTCTGATCGGCGAGCGAGGGCGCCCGCTTCGGGACGTTCTCGTCGAGGTTCAGCAGTGCCCATTCCGGTGTCATTTCCAGCTCTCTCCTGACTGTTCGGTCAGAACCTAGCGCGGCCTCTCAGCCGACTGTTGACAATTCTGACACGAGATTCGTATCCTGTCGACAGGCGACTGTCGCCACCCGAAATGGAGTTGCAATGAAGCAATCACTGAAACGAGCCGTCGCCCTCGGCGTCGGCACAGTCCTGGCCGCCGCGGCGCTGGCGGGATGTTCATCCGGAGGGGCCGGGGCCGACCAGACCCTTGTCGGCTATTCGACGTACACCGTTTCCAACCCGTTCTTCGCGGGCATGCTCAAGGGCCTGAAAGCCGGGGCCAAGAAGCACAACTTCGAGCTGGTGACCACCAACGCGAACTCGGATCCCGCCCAGCAGGTGACGGACATCGAGAACCTGGTCAACCGCGGAGTGAAGTACATCCTGCTCACGCCCGCCGACGGCAAGGCGATCGCCCCCGCGATCGCAGCCGCCAACGCGGCGCACATCCCCGTGATCTCGATCGCGGACTCCGTCCAGCCCAAGATCGCGGCGACGATCCAGGTCAATGACAAAGGCGCCGGCGAGGAAGCGGCGAAGCAGATCGCCGACTTCCTCACGAAGAAGAACGGCTCCCCCAAGGGCAACGTGGTGAACATCACCGGCATCATCGGCACCCCCTCCGGGTCGCACCGCAGCGAGGGATTCGTCGAGGCCATCAAGAAGTACCCCGGCATCAACGTCGTGGCCACGGCCGACGGGCAGTACGACACCCAGCAGTCGAACACGGCCATGTCGAACATCCTGCAGGCGAACCCGCAGGTGGATGCGGTCTTCTGCGGCAACGATGCCGAAGCCATCGGTGTCACCGCGGCGATCAAGGCCGCAGGGCGCTACAAGCCGGTGGGACAGCCCGGGCACATCTACGTGATCGGCGTCGACGGTTCCAAGCCGTCGATCGAGGACGTCCGAAACGGCGTCCAGGACGCGAGCATCAGCCAGAACCCGATCAAGATGTCCGAGAAGGCCATGGACATCCTCGGCGAACTGAAGGCCGGCAAGAAGGTCGGTGGCCAGATCGACTGGCCGTCGCAGCTGATCACCAAGGAGAACATCGACTCCGACGAAGTCAAGAGCTACGGGATCTGGGCGGATGAAGTCTAGCGATCAGCCCTTGGTCGAACTCCGGGGTATCACCAAGGTGTACCCCGGGGTTCGCGCCCTCGACGATGTCAGCCTGGAACTCCATGCGGGCACGGTCACCGCTCTCGCGGGCGAGAACGGTGCAGGGAAGTCGACGTTCATCAAGGTGCTCTCGGGTGCCGAGCGCCCGGACAGCGGAGCGGTGTTCCTCGACGGTGTCGAACTCGCCCCCGAGCCGGGCGCGGTGATCGAAGCGGGCGTCAGCGTCATCTACCAGGAGCTCACCGACATCCCCGACATGAGCGTCCTGGAGAACGTCCTCCTCAACCGGCAGTCCCACAGCTGGGGCATCACGCGGAGCGCGTCGAACAGGAGGCGTGCGAAGGCCGCGCTGGAACGCGTCGGACTCGAGCACCTGGACGTCGACGCACCCATCAGCACGCTGCCCCTGGCGCAGCGCCAGTTGATCGAGATCGCTCGGTGCCTGGCCCGGGACGCCCGTGTGCTCGTCTTCGACGAGCCCACGTCGTCGCTCCCCGAGAGCGAAGTCGAATCGCTGCTCACCACGATCGAGCACCTCCGCGACGCGGGCCTCGCGATCCTCTACGTCAGCCACCATCTGGACGAACTGTTCCGGATCGCCGACACCATCGCCGTCCTCCGCGACGGGAGCGTTGTGGGCAGCGCTCCGACCGAGGAGTGGACGGAGGAGCGACTGGTCAAGACGATGCTCGCCAAAGACCTCGATCAGGCATACCCGTGGGAACCGCGCCCGCAGGGGGAGCTTCGGCTCCTGGTGGAGAGCGTCGTCGCGCCGGGAGTCAAGAGTGCGGACATCAGCGCCAGCGCCGGTGAGATCGTCGGGCTCATCGGCCTCGCCGGCGCCGGCCGTACGGAACTGATGAAATCGATCGCGGGCGTCGTGAAGCGCTCGGAAGGACGGGTCGTCATCGACGGCGCCGAGCTGCCCAACGGCGACATTCCGGCCGCACGGAGGCTCGGTGTCGCCTACGCTCCCGAAGACCGCAAGGTCGAGGGGCTGATCCTCGAATCGAGCATCGAGAACAACATCACCATCGGCCTCTACGATCGGGTCTCCCGATTCGGGTGGATCCGGGCGGCGCGCCAGCGCGCGGTCGCGATGGACGGTGTTGCGAAGTTCGGCGTGAAGTTCGACTCCCTGTATCAGATGGTCGGCCGGCTGTCAGGCGGGAACCAGCAGAAGGTCGTGCTGGCCAGGGTCGCAGAGGGGTCGCCCAAGGTGGTGCTCCTCGATGACCCCACCCGGGGAGTCGACATCGGCGCGAAATCCAGCATTCACCGGCACATCCTCGATATGGCCAAGCGTGGGGCCGCCGTCGTGGTCACGAGCTCCGACACCGAAGAGGTGCTGGCGATGTCCGATCGGGCGTACGTCATGCGCTCCGGCCGGGTCGTCATGGAGATCCGGCGCGATGACTTCGACCGCGAAGAAGTGCTCCGGCTCGCAGCGGCCGGTTGATGCCTCCCATGACCGAAATCCCTGAAAGGCTAACCGTGAACCCAGTAAAGGAAGCTGCCGCTTCCACCATAGAACTTCACCAGCGGACTGCAGCACCGACCGACGGCCACCGCTGGTACTCCGGTTCGCGCCTCGTACGCAACCCGGTGGTGCCGATCTTCGTCGCCCTCATCGTCGCGTGCATCGTCATGAGCTTCCTCTCCAGGCACTTCCTGACCGTCGACAACCTGACGAACATCGTCGTCCAGTCGGCGGTCGTGGGAATCGCGGCGGTCGGCGGCACATTCGTGATCATCACCGGTGGCATCGACCTCTCGGTCGGCTCGAACGTGGCGCTGTCCGGGATGGTCGCAGCCATCCTCGTCAAGGCGGGCGTGGACGGATGGACCGGTGTGCTCATCGCCATCGTGCTCGCCGTCCTCGTCGGGATGTTCAACTCCGTCTCCGTCACGTGGCTGAAGCTCACGCCGTTCATCGTCACCCTCGCCGTCCTGGGAATGGCCCGGGGGCTGACGCTCCAGCTGAGCCAGGGGCAGAGCGTGTACGAGCTCCCCGCCTCGTTCACGTGGCTGGGTGGGGGAGTGGTTGCCGGCATCCCGGTGCCGCTGATCGTCACCGTGCTCGTCTTCATCATCGGCCACATCGTGCTCGTGAAGAGCACGTTCGGACACAAGGTGTACGCGGTGGGCGGCAACCGCGAGGCCGCACGGCTGGCCGGCATCCGTGACCAGCGGATCCTGTTCGCGGTCTACGCGATCGCCGGGCTCTGCGCCGGGCTGGCCGCGGTCATCCTGGTCGGACGCCTCGGGTCCGCCACCCCCACCGCCGCCACCGGACTCGAGCTCCAGGTCATCGCCGCCGTGGTGATCGGCGGGACGAGCCTCTTCGGCGGAAAGGGAAGCATGATCGGCACAGCGATCGGCGTGCTCCTGATCGGCGTGATCAACAACGGTCTCACGCTGCTCAACGTCAGCCCGTTCTGGGTGCAGTTCATGCAGGGCGCACTCATCTTCGTGGCCGTCCTCCTGGACGCATTCAACGGGCGGCGCCTGGCCAGGCGCAAGAACTCCGTCACGAATTAGACAGCGCAATGCGCGAGAAAGAGAGCGGCAACATGCCACCATTCAACAACGGACACCTGGATCGGCTGATGGAAGAGGCCGGTCTCGACGCCCTGCTCGTGACGTCGAAGCACAACGTGCAGTACCTGCTGGGCGGCCACAGATTCTTCTTCTTCGACTACATGGACGCCATCGGCGTCAGCCGGTATCTGCCCGTCCTCGTCTACGTCCGGGGCGACCTCGACAGTGCCCGCTACATCGCCAACGTCATGGAGGCCTGGCAACTGGAAGTCGATCCGATCTGGGTCCCGCAGGTGGAAACGTCCACCTGGGGGGCGAAGGATGCGATCGACGCGGCGATCGCCCACCTCGGGCGCGTCTTCGGCCGCACCGCGAGGGTCGGCATCGAGGGTTCCTTCCTTCCCGTCGAAGCATTCGTTCCGCTGACGGCCGCCTCGCAGATCGAGCTCGCCGACGCCCAGTTCGTGCTGGAGCGGCTCCGCGCGCGCAAGTCGCCGGCCGAACTCCGTCTCCTCGAAGCCTCCTCGCGCGGCATCGTCGAGTCGATGAAGGCGGTGTTCGACACGCACGGGGCGGGGACGACCAAGCGTGAACTCGTGGAAGCGCTCCGGCAGGAGCAGACGGCCCGCGGCATGCTTTTCGAGTACTGCCTGGTGAGCGCCGGCCCGAGCTTCAACCGGGCGCCCTCCGACCAGCGGTGGGAGGAGGGCGACGTGCTCTGCCTCGACTCGGGAGGGAATCTCTCCGGCTACATCGGAGACCTCGCCCGCATGGCCGTGCTCGGCGACCCGGACAGCGAACTGGAGGACGCCCTGGCGGCGATCGAGGAGATCCAGCAGGCGGCGAGGCAGCCGATCAAGCCGGGTGCCATCGGGCAGGAGATCTTCACCGAAGCGCGGAAGCTCCTCGACCGGAGCGAACACAAGCCGTACACGGTGTTCCTGGCTCACGGCATGGGGCTCGTCAGCCACGAAGCCCCGCGGCTCACGGACACGGGCGCGGTGCCGTACCCCAACGAGGACGGCGGAAGGCCGCTGGAGGAGGGGATGGTCCTCTCCATCGAGACCACGATGCTCCACCCGACCCGGGGCTTCATCAAACTCGAGGACACCGTCATCGTCACCGAGACCGGCTACCGCGCGCTCGGGGACGACGCGCGCGGCTGGAACGCGGGCGGCAGACTCCTCGGAGAGCTCGACTCCATCGCGAACTGACCATTCGGACCATTCGAAACGAACCTGATGCCAGGAGGCATGAACACAATGAGCGACACCATGTTGGCGGCCATCTTCCAAGGTGCCGACGGACTCGAACTGCAGCAGCGTCCGATCCCCACGGTCGTGGCGGACGACGACATCGTCATCAAGGTAGGGGCGGTCGGTATCTGCGGCTCCGATCTGCACGCGCTGCACGTGCCACCGACCCACCCCGGCCTTCCCGGTGTGATCTTCGGCCACGAGTTCTGCGGCGAGGTCGTCGCCGTGGGCCCGGCCGTCGGGAACGTCTCGGTCGGAGACTCCGTAGCGGTCGACCAGAATCCTCCGTGCGGACGGTGCGGTCCGTGCAAGGACGGCAGGCCGAACTTCTGCGAGCCGCTGTTCGACAATCCGCACCTCGACTATCCCTGGCCGAACACGCCCGGCTTCTTCTGGGACGGGGGGATGGCCGAGTACGTGCGCGTCCCCAGCTACTTCGCGTACACGGTGAATCCCGACATCCCCAAGGAGTACATCGTGCTCGCCGAACCTCTCGGATGCGCGCTCAACGCGGTCAACAAGGTGGGCGTCCGCGGAGGCGAGAACGCCGTCGTCATCGGTGGAGGTCCGATCGGCCTGCTGACGGTGGCCGCACTGCGTCACTTCGGAGCAGGGAAGATCGTGGTCCTCGAGCCGTCCGAAGCTCGGGCGAAGGTGGCACTGGCCGTCGGCGCCGACGTGGTCGTCAACCCGATCACCGAGGATGCGCACGCCATCGTGCAGCAGGTGACCAAAGGCCGCGGTCCCACCATCGTCATCGAGGCCGTCGGCAACCAGCTCGACACGGCGGTCGCCCTCGCCGGCGACGAGGCGCGCATCGCGGTCCTCGGTATCAACTCCGCCTACAGAGCATCGTTCTCTCCCGTGGAGGTGACCACGAAGGAACTGAAGATCTTCGGCGTCTTCCTGATGCGTTACACGATGCAACAGGCCCTGGACCTCATCGAGTCGAAGGCGTTGCCGCTCGAGCACATCGTCAGCCACGTCCTCCCCCTCGACCAGGTCCGCGAAGGCATCGCCCTCGCCCAGCGCGGCGAAGGACTCAAGATCGTTTTCAAGCCGTGACGACTCCACGAACCAAGAAAGACAGGCTCATGACCAACACATCAACGGAGCGGCGCTGGGTCGCCGTCACGGGCGCGGCCTCCGGCATCGGCGCCGGAGTCGCATCGGCACTGGCCGACGACGGCTACGGCGTCATCTTGATCGACCTGAACCGGGAAAGGCTCGACGAGGTGGCGGCCAAGCTCCCGCACACCAGGATCGTCGTCGCCGACGTCTCCGATCCGTCGTCCGAGCAGCTGCTCATCGACGCAGCCCGGGAGACCGGCAACGCCTGGGGACTGGTCAACTGCGCCGGCATCTCCCTGGTCAAGCACTTCCTGTTGAACACGACGGAGGAGTGGACGAGCATCCTGCGGGTCAACCTCGAAGGCACGTTCCGCGCCACGCACGCGATCGGCACGGTCCTGAACGAGAACGGGGGTGGCGCGGTCGTGAACATCGCCTCCATCTCCGGCGTGAACCCGGCTGCCCTCCAGGCCGCGTACGCCGCCTCCAAAGCGGGGGTGATCGGGTTCACGGTCGGCCTCGCCTTCGACTTCGGCCCCCTGGATATCACGGTCAACGCCATCTGCCCGGGGATCGTCCGCACTCCGATCTGGGATCGCATCCTCGACCAGGAGTCGGCCGAGACCGGGGTTCCGGCGGATGAGATCTTCGCAGAGCACGTCAAGCCCATCCCCGTCGGCCGCCCTCAGACGCCCCAGGACATCGGCGACCTGGTGGTGTTCCTCATGGGCCCGCACGCGCGAAGCATCTCCGGCGAGTCGATCAACGTGACCGGAGGCATGACGACGGTGGTCTTCGACCACCTGGCCGGCGCCGAGGAGCTCAATCGCAGTCTGGGAAAGATCTCGTGACCGAGACACTGACTGCGGCCCTGCCGGAGGTCGGCCACTACGTGGGCGGACGGCCGTTCCCCGGGACGGGCGGTCTCCGGGTCCCGATCATCGATCCCGCAACGGGCCGGACCGGATCCACCCTCCGCCTGGCAAGCATCGAAGACGTCGACGCTGCAGTCGAGATCGCCCGCGCGGCGGCGGAGAGCTGGGCCGAGATGTCACTCGGTCGACGGCAGGCGATCCTCTTCCGGTTCCGCGAGCTCCTCGCGAGTCATATCGATGAGCTGAGCGAGATCATCACCCGGGAGCACGGGAAGGTCCTCAGCGACGCGAAGGGCGAGCTCCAGCGGGGTCTTGAGATCGTGGAGCTCGCGTGCAACATCACGGAGCTCCTCAAAGGCGAGTTCACGGATCAGGGTTCCACGGGCATCGACGTCCACTCGTTCCGTCAGCCTCTCGGCGTCGTCGTGGGGATAACGCCTTTCAACTTCCCCGCCATGGTCCCGCTCTGGATGGCTCCGCTGGCGATCGCTGCCGGCAACACGTTCGTCCTCAAGCCCTCCGAGCGCGACCCGTCCACGTCGGTGCGGCTCGCCGAGCTGTGGACGCAGGCCGGCCTTCCGCCCGGCGTGTTCAACGTCATCCAGGGAGACAAGGTCGCGGTGGACCGCCTCATCCGGCATCGCGACGTCGCGGCGGTGTCGTTCGTCGGCTCGACCCCGGTCGCGAAGTACATCTACGAGACCGGCACCCGGCACGGGAAGCGGGTCCAGGCGCTCGGCGGCGCCAAGAACCACGCCGTCGTGATGCCCGACGCGGACTTCGACAATGCGGCTGAGCACCTCGTCGCCGCGGCGTTCGGGTCGGCGGGGCAGCGCTGCATGGCGATCTCCGTCGTCATAGCGGTGGGCGACGCGGTGGACGAACTCACGCCGCGCATCCGGGAGCTCGCCGCAGCCATCGCCGTCGGAAACGGTTCCGACCCGTCGAACGAGATGGGCCCGCTCATCACCCGGCAGTCGGTGGATCGGCTCCGGCAGGCCGTCGATGAGGCGGAGGCCGCGGGGGCGAGCGTCGTCCTCGATGGCCGTGACCTCGTCGTGGACGGTCACACGGAGGGCAATTTCTTCGGCCCCACGATCCTGGACCATGTGTCGCGCGAGGTGGACGCATACCGGACAGAGCTCTTCGGCCCGGTGCTCGTCGTGCTCCGCGCCGAGACCCTGGAGGACGCGATCGCCATCATCAACGAGTCTCCGTACGGCAACGGCACCGCCATCTTCACCGCGAGCGGCTCGGCCGCGCGCCGCTTCCAGCGCGCCGTCACCGTCGGGATGGTCGGCGTGAACGTGCCCGTCCCGGTGCCTCTGGCCAACTACTCCTTCGGCGGGTGGAAGGATTCGCTGTTCGGCGACTCCCACATCTACGGGCCGGAAGGCGTCGCGTTCTACACTCGCGGCAAGGTGGTCACCACGCGATGGCCGGACCAGTCGTCGCGGGTCCGGGCCAGCATGGACTTCCCGTCAACCCACTGAGAGGGCACGCGTGCCACCCATGAGCAGGGCCGAAGACGATCGCCCCACGCCACTCGACGGCGGTAAGCTCCGCAGGCGAATCCGCGCTGGGGAGCTCACCGTCGGCACGTTCGCCGGCATGGGCTCGCCCGTGGCTGTCGAAGTCTGCGCCGCGGCCGGTGTGGACTGGGTCCTGATCGACCTGGAGCACGGCGCGGGATCGGAGGCGGACCTGTCGTCGAGCATCTCGGCGGCGAGTTCCTATGCGACGGCGGCCCTCGTACGCGTCGAGGCGCCCGAACGGATCCGCGTGGGTCGCGCGCTCGATCTCGGCGCCGCGGGCATCATGTTCCCACGCGTGGAATCCGCGGAGGACGCACAACGCGCGATCGCGATGATGCAGTACCCGCCCAGCGGACTCCGCGGGGCCGCGACGTACAACAGGCAGGGCCGGTTCGGGTTGGATCGCGGAATCCTGGGAACAGTCGGAGACGACCTGCTCACGGTCGTCCAGATCGAGACGGCGTCGGCCCTCGACGACATCGATGCGATCGCGGCGATCCCTGCCGTGGACGTGCTGTTCGTGGGGCCGGTGGATCTGTCGTATGCACTGGGGGTGCCGTTCGGGTTCGAGGAGCCGGTCTTCACCGCAGCGCTCGAGAACATCGTGCGTGCCGCCCAGGCCAACGGAGTCGCAGCAGGGATCATGGCGGCGAATTCGACGGCCGCGGCCGGCTACGTCCGGAGAGGGTTCCGGTTCATCTCCATCGGATCCGACGCTACGGTGCTGGCACAGGCTCTGACGACCGCCGTCGGCGCCACTCGGTCCTCCGCCGTGTCGGAAGACGACGCGGGGAGCTGAGCCCCGCCCTCGTTCGGGCGCGGGCCGCGACAACCTGTCGCGGCCCGCGCAGAATGCCGACGCACTGTCCGAGCCTTCGCGGGACCCGTTCTCCTAGGGTGGAAGGCGGGCAGCGCGCCGAGCGCGACGGTCGTCGGGACGATGCCTGTGCCCGCGCCGTCTTAGCCCCGCCACCGCTGTCCTCAGGAGACCCCGTGTCCGCACCGATCCCCGCTTACGACCTCGACCTGCGCAGCGACCCGGCCGTCGTCGACCGCGCGCTCCGCGGCGCCCGGAACGTCTCGTTCTGGCTGGACGACGCCCGCCGGCCCGCAGCGGAAGCGGCCCTGTCGGGGGACGTGAGCGCCGACCTTCTCGTCGTGGGCGGCGGCTATTGCGGCCTCTGGACCGCTCTCCTCGCGAAGGAGCGCGAGCCCGGCCTCGAGGTGGTGCTGGTGGAGGGCAAGGAGGCGGGCTGGGCCGCGAGCGGACGGAACGGCGGTTTCGTCGAGGCGAGCCTCACGCACGGCTCCGAGAACGGCGAGCGGTACTTCGCGGCCGAACTCGAGACCCTGGACCGACTCGGCATGGAGAACTGGGTCGAGTTCGCCGCCGACCTGAAGCGGCACGGCATCCACGCGGAGTACGAAGCGACCGGGGTCGTGACCGTCGCGACCGAGCCGCACCAGGTCCCCGCGCTCCGGCAGGCCGCCGGAGAGCGCGGCGAGTTCCTGGACGAGGATGCCCTCCGCGGGTACGTGAGGTCGCCTCTCTTCCGCGCGGGACTCTTCGAACGCGAGGGCGGCGCTCTCGTCAACCCGGCACTCCTGGCGTGGGGTCTGAAGCGGGCGTGTTCGACGATCGGCGTGAAGATCTACGAGCACACTCCGGTGCGCGGACTGTCGGACCAGCGCGATCGTGTGCGTGCGACGGCGCCCGAGGGTGCCGTGACGGCGCGGCGCGTCGTGCTGGCCACCAACGGGTTCCCGTCGCTTCTGCTCCGTAACCGGTTCCGCACCATTCCCGTCTACGACTACGCGCTGATGACGGAGCCGCTGAGCGAGCAGCAACTGGAGGCGATCGGCTGGACGGAGCGCTTCGGGATGACCGACTCCTCGCGCCAGTTCCACTACTACCGGAAGTCGGCCGACGACCGGATCCTCTGGGGCGGCTACGACGCCGTGTATCACCCCGGCGGCCGGATCAGGCCGTCGTACGACGTTCGGGACGAGACGTTCCGTCGCCTCGCCGACCACTTCCTGCGGACGTTCCCGCAGCTCGGTGACATCACGTTCACGCACGCGTGGGGCGGCATGATCGACATGTCGAGTCGCTTGGTGGCGTTCCACGGCACGGCGATGGGTGACAAGGTCGCCTACAGCAGCGGCTTCACGGGCCTCGGCGTCGCAGCGACCCGGTTCGCGGCGAAGGTCATGCTCGAACTGCTGGACGGCGCGGACACCGAGATCACCCGGACACGGCTGGTCCGCAGCAAGCCGCATCCCATCCCGCCGGAGCCGATCGCGTCGGCCGCGGTCGCGGTGATCAAGCGGGAGATCGTCCGTTCCGACCGGAACGGCGGTCGCGACGGCGTGATCCTGACCTTGGCCGACGCTCTGGGGTACTCGTTCGATTCGTGAACCGGTGGTCAGGCGCCTCTTGTCCGGTCGCCGCCCGGCGCCCGCTGAGAGGAGCTCGCGCCCCTCTCCGCGCGATAGGCCTCGAGCACCGCCGCAGCGGTGCCCGCGTCGTCGACGGTGATCACGATCGAGCGGCCGTCGCGGCGGAACACCTCCAGACCGGGTCCTGGCCGGGTGACCACTCCCCACCGCCCTTTCCTGTCCGGGCCGATCACCCAGCGGATGCCCCAGCCTCCGAAGTCCGCGAGCGGGTCGACGGCGATGGTCCCCGCTGTGGCGAGATCGTCCACGCGGACCCGGAGGCGCGGCCAGCCGAGCGCTGAGCGCACGAGGAGACCGCGTGGCCCGACGGCCACCACGAAGTGGGAGGTGGTGAGCAGCGCCGCGAACATCAGTGCGGGCGCGATGAAGACGAACCACATCCCCGTGCCCACGGTGAGGAGCAGCAGGACGCCGACCGCGACGATGACACAGGCGACGCCCGCGACGAGGGCGATGAACCAGGGCGGCAGCTCGACCCGGCCGGTCCAGGCCGCGACCTCGCCCGTCCGGAGAGGGAGAGCCGGGGCGGGTGCGACCTGATCGAGGGCCGGCGCCTCCTGCGGCAGGAGAAGCCAGGTGGCGGCGGCCGCGGCGATCGCCAGCACGGCGCCGAGCGCCAGGGGAAGCGCCGGAGCGAGCGGGGACGAGTTGAGGACCACCGATCCGACGCCCATGCCGACGGCGTGGAACACGGTGATCCCCACGGCGACCGCGGGCATCCACGTGTTCATGCCCGCCATCCGCGTCGCCCGGGTGACGAAGAAGCCGATCAGTGCGATGACCGGGAGCCCGACCGCCGCGACGAGCACGGCATAGGTCCACCAGGGACCGGTCCGCTCGTCCGGCCCCCACCGCACGATGAGTTGCGCGCTGCCGGCCGAACCGACGGCGATGATGACGGCTTCGGATACGACGACGATGGCGAGCGGTACCCAGATCGCCGCGATGATGGCCGCCCGGCGGGCGGTGGCGGGGTCGACGATGCGACGGGTCACGATTCGTATTCCTTTCGAACCAGCGCGAGCAGTGTGCCGATCGGGATGCCGGCGGCCCTGGCCTCCTGGGCGGCGCGCGCCACGGCGGCGCGCACGCCGTCTGCGGTGGGTGCGCCGACCACGACGGCTCCCCGCCCGCGGCGCAGTTCGAGCTGGCCCTCGTCGCGCAGTTCCTGGTAGGCGCGGAGCACCGTGTGCACGTTGACGCCGAGAGAGTCCGCCAGCTCCCTCGCGGCAGGCAGACGCTCCCCGGTGGGGATCGTGCCGGTCGCGATCTGGGTCGCGATGGACTCCGCGATCTGGGCGAAGACCGGCGAAGCAGCCGACGGGTCTATGAGAACGAACACAGACTTATTCTAGTTGATTTAGAACTACTGCCTGTCTAGGGTGGCACCGTGAGCGGAATCTTCGGCTGGCTGGCCAACTCCGGCGTGGTGCAGGGCGTCATCATCGGCGCGACCTTCGCGTACCTGACGACGATCGTGCTGCTGAACTCGGTGGCGAGGGCGCAGACCACGACCGTGAACGGCTGGAAGGCGATCCGGCGCGCGGGCCAGCCCGGAAACGGAGTTCTGGTCCGCGCCGCGCTGCAGAAGGCGTTGCCCGTCGTGAACGTCTTCGAGGAAGCCGCCTACTGGACCGCGGACACCGATGGTGCGGGTGCGCGTCTCAGCGGCGCGCGCAGCTATCGGCTTCACTTCCCGGCGGGCGGCCTCCCTCCGAACGGCGCGTTCTGGTCGCTCACCGCGACGGACCCCACCGGTTACCTCGTCGACCCGTCGGGCGGCCGGTCGAGCGTCGACAGTCACTCGGGTCTCCGCGCCGAGCCCGACGGGTCGCTCGACATCCTGGTGCAGGCGCACCGGCCACCCGACCACGCTGAGAACTGGCTGGCGACGCCGCCCGGCCGCTTCTCGCTCATGCTCCGCGCCTATCTGCCGGAGCGCCCGATCCTGGACGGCTCCTACGAACTGCCGCCGGTTGTGGAGATGCGCCCGTGAACCGCCTGATCCTCAAATACGCCACGCCCATCACCGCGGTGATCTTCGTGATCTTCGCCTGGGTGGTCTACCGGCGGATCGTGGACGGCGGCCTCGCCGCGATCGTCCCGCTGGCCGTCGCGGCCGTGATCGTGTGGGCGGCCGGAGCGTTCCTCTTCGTCTTCTTCTGGCCCCGGATCACGGTCGGCGGCTTCAGGCGTGTCTTCACGACCCGCGGGCTGGGCGGCGGCCCCATCCCGGTGAACACGCTCTACGCCGCGCCGCAGAGCCCGTCCCAGTCCGCCGC
Organism: Leifsonia sp. KNZ13-11D; assembly: GCF_056754895.1. Lineage (NCBI taxonomy): Bacteria > Bacillati > Actinomycetota > Actinomycetes > Micrococcales > Microbacteriaceae > Leifsonia > Leifsonia sp. KNZ13-11D. The sequence continues at coordinate 3,340,107 of NZ_JBPGWU010000001.1, read as the reverse complement.
GGCCGGCACGGTCATCGCCACCGGCGCCGACGACCTCGTCTACCTCGGCGGCTGGCTGGATGCGAAGGGCGGCCCGCTCGTGCTGCATCTGCCCGAGTCGGGCGGTCGCTACCACAGCATCCAGTTCACCGATCCCGCCTCGGGGGCGAACTTCGCCTACGTGGGCACGCGCACCACCGGTGCGGGCCCCGGCGACTTCCTCCTGTGCTCGGCAGGCTGGAGCGGCACCACGCCGCCCGAAATGACCCGCATCGACATCCCGCACGGCACCGCACTCCTCATCGGCCGCGTGTTCGCGGCCGACGACGCCGACCGGGAGGCGGCGTACGCGCTGGCGGAACAGATGCGGCTGGAACCCCGTCGTGCGGGCTGGGGCGACTGACGGCTCTCAGCCTCCGACAGCGGACAGGAAGCCCTCGCTCGGCGCGGTCGACTCGTCCGTGATGATCGCCGCGAGCCGGTCGCCCACCAGGGGCCCCATCGTGAGGCCGGCCGCGCCGAATCCCGCGTTGACATAGACGCCGTCGTAACCGGCCAGGGCTCCCACCGTGGGGAGTTCGCCGTCCGGTAGCGGCCGCAGGCCCACTCGTGTCTCGATGAGGGTCGCGTCGGCGAGGCCGGGCGCGATGGAGAGGGCGTTCTCGAGGACCTGACGCTGTCCCTCCGCCGTCACACGAGCGTCGAAGCCGCTGCCCGTCTCACGGGTCGCTCCGACGGCCACGCGGGAGTCGTCGAACGCCACCATGTAGTGGCTCGAGACGGGATGCACCGACGGCCAGAACCGGGTGTCCGCCGTGCCGACACGGAGGTGGCTGATCTGGCCGCGCTGCGGCTCCACCGCGATGCGGCGCCCGAGCGGTTCGAGGACGCCGTTGGTCCACGCCCCGGTGGCGATGACGAGGGCGTCGGCAGCGAGACGCCGCCCGTCGACAGTCACCTCCCAGTCGTCGGAGCCGGTCACGGAGAGCGAGGCGGTGCCCGGTACGACGGTCGCTCCCAGCGACTGCGCCCCGGCGAGGAGCCCCGCCCGCAGGATCCGGCCGTCCACCCGCGCTCCGCCGGCGATGTGGATGCCCTCGAAGGCAGGTCCCAGTGGCGGGAACAGGCCGCGTGCGCGCTCGGGCGGGATACGCGAGACCTCGCCGATCGACGCGGCCTCGCCGATCCTGCTTGCGAGTCGCTCCTCCACCTGATCGAGGACGCCGGGATCGCGGTTCACCACCAGCGCTCCCGCACGCCGGTAGCCGATGTCGTGCACGTCGATCGCCGCCAGGCGGGCGATGAGCTCGGGGTAGTAGTCCGCTCCTGCGGCGTAGAGCGTGTAGAAGTCACCGTCCACCGAGGAGCTCCACGGCTGGATGATCCCCGCACCGGCCGCGGTCGCCTGGCCGGTGAACTCCGCATCCACCAGGGTCACCGCGACCCCGCGCCGGCTCAGGGCGAACGCTGTCGACGCCCCCGCCACTCCGGTTCCCACGACGATCGCGGTGCTGATGTGCATGCTTCTCCCTTGTCGGTGAATGTGTCGGCGACGCGATCGCGCCGATCCGCCCACGCGGTGGAGGGGACCCACCCGGACCACCCGGACGCCGCCGGACGATGCACGCCTCGGACGGATGGTCAGGAAAGTCTGTGCTGGCCGGGTCCGGCCGCCTCCGACGTCGACGCGAATCGGGTCCCGGGCCCATTCAACAGGATTCTGCGAGGCGCGGCAGTTCCGGCCGGCCAACTTCGCTGCGGGTGTCGGGCGATCGGCCCGGCATCCGAATCCGGCGGACGGACGCTCCGACCTCGTCAGCCTGACCACCGCAGGCGAGCTTCTCGGCGCCAAGGCCGAGCGTACGTTCCGCGACCGGCCCGCCAACTGACGCCCTCCGCCCTCGAGCGGGATCGCGTCGGCCTCCCCGTCGGCTGATCCCCCCGGCCGCGTACGCTTCAGATGTGAGTGAGCTGGAGCCGCGGAAGAAGCGGGGTCTGCGCCGTTCCCGGACGAAGGCCGTCGTTCCGCGGCGCATTCCGAGCGAGGTCGTCCCGGTGCCGGTCGAGGACGTGGAGGCCTTCGTCCGCGACGCACTCCGCGGAACCAGCCTGCGGGACCCGTTCGCGCAGATCCTGGGCGGCTACGCGGCCTTCGCTCCGCGCCTCCGCTTCGTTCCGGTGGATGAGACGCACACGCGGGTGGAGTTCGATGCGGTGGGGCGGGTCGCCGGCGCCGAGGCGCTGCTGTACACCCGTCGGCTGGGCGAGATCGACCGTTTCTTCGTCGCGCTCCGGGACGAGCTGGATCGGCGGGAGCGCAGGCGCCGGCCGCCGTCTGGAGACCGGGCGATCGAGGACGCAGAATAGGGCCATCCGATGGCGGGGGCGGCGTCCATCCGCGAGGCGGCATGTCCGAGAGCACGCGAGACGGCCTGGGCCACCGGCTCCTGCGCATGACCGGCCGGATTCGGGCGAGGCGCATCGCGCTGCAACCCCCTGGAGCTGCTCTTCGACGTGCTGTTGGCGTTCGCGCGCCCGAGCTTCGAGACGGTGCTGCTGGTCGCGCCGCTGCTGTACGTGATCGAGCTGGGCGGCCTAGAGCCCTTCCGCCACCGCGGCCGCCGCGTGCAGCCAGGCGCGCCGGGTGCGCGGCGCCAGGGTCTCGAACGACAACCGGCCGCCGTGCATCTCCGGGTCGAACGGGATGGTGACAGCGCGCCGGGCCAGCGGCTCGAATCCCGCGGCCACGCGGCGCGCGTCCGAGGCCGGCCCGGTCCGCTCGGACTGCGAGACGATCACGACGGCGTCGCGCGCCAGCCGCGCCGATTTCGCATCGCGCTGCAGCAGAGCCTCCAGGAGAAGCGCACCCGCTTCGGCGTGCTCGCCGAGCGCGGTCGTCGCGATGACGAGCTGATCGGTGTGGTCGATCATCCGCAGCCACCGTTCGGCCGACTCGTCGTTGCCGCTGTCGATGATGACGAGGCGGTAGAACTTGGTCGCGACGGTGTGCAGGCGGTCGAAGTCCGCGCTCGAGATCCGCTGCTCCGTCGCGAGCATCGTCGGGTTCGAACGCAGCACGTCGTACTTGTCGGCGTTCTGGTGGTGGACGTAGTGCCCGATGTCGGCGGTCCGGGCGCCGGCCGACAGCAGGGCGTCAGCGGCGGGCAGCAGCGACTGCACGGTGGCGTCGTGGTCGTCCTTCTCGGTGCGCCATCCCAGCGTGCCTCGCGTCTCGTTGTTGTCCCACGCGAGCACGCCCGAGCCTCCGTTGCGCGCGAAGACGGCCGCCAGCAGGGCCGTGGTCGGTGTCTTGTTCGCGCCGCCCTTGCCGTTCACGATCGCGATGGTGCGCGGTCCCGCCCAGTGGCGGCTGACCGCGTCGAGTTCCGCACGTTCGCGCAACTCGGCGGCCGAGGGCGAGAGCGGGACACCGGCGCGTGCAAGCGCTCCGCGCACGCCCTGCCGGGCGCGGTCGGCGCGGGGGCGCTCCGTGTAGAGGAAGGACTCGCGGGCGGGGACGTCACGCGGGGGCGCCGGGATGGCGTCCGTCGCGACGGCCGCGGAGAGCGCCTCCTCGTCGCCGATGCTCCCGTCAGGATGCACCGCGAGGAGCCAGTCGCCCTCCTCGTCGGAGACGGTGAGCCGCACCGGGTGGCCGGCGGACGCGGCGATTTCGCCGACGCGGCTGAGCACGACCTCGCGAAGGCGCTGGGTGCTCTGCTCCGCGAAGCCCTGGCGGGCTCCATCGACGATCAGTTCGCCGGTCGCATCCGGGGAGAATCGCGCGCTGAGCTGCGGCGACGACGATAGCTGAGGGGTCACGGTGTTTCCTTCCGCGGTCCGTGCAGCGTGACGGCACAGACCGACCATGGACGGTAGGCGCGCTTCCGGCGATCGTCCAGTCACGCTCAGGCGTTTGCCAGCGAGGACGGGCCGCCGTCGCACCATTGGACCATGACGGCTGCGATTCCCTCCCGCCAGGACCTGTCAGCGGTGACCGCCGCGGTAGCCGGGATGCACGTCCCGGTCGAGTCCCCTCGCATCCCCGAGCCGGAGGAGCAGTTCGTACAGGCGGTCGCGGTCGTCCGCGCTCAGGCCCTCCGTCAGCTCCTCCTCCTGCGCTTCGGCGGCGCTCCTCAGCCTGGCGAGCAGTTCCCGTCCTGAGTCGGTGACGTGCAGCACCAGGTTGCGGCGGTCGACCGTGCTGCGCTCGCGAGCGATCAGGCCGGCCGATTCGAGAGAGTCGGCGAGGGCGACCACCCGGCTCTGCGCGACGCCCAGCTTCTCCGCGAGCTCCCGCTGATTCATACCGGCCCCTCGCCCGAGGATGCGCATGACGCCGGCTTCCGGCGGTGTGATGCCGAGCTCCCGCGTCCGCGCCGCGAAGCTCTCCGCAGCCAGCGAACCCAGCTGGGTGAGGAGGAATCCGATGCGTGCGGGGCGTCTCGCCGGGGTCATGGGATCAGAATAGAGCATTGACTTAATGATTCACATGGTGAAGCATTTAGGTATGACGGAGACGACGACTTCTCGACGGCGACGACCGGATGGGCCCAACGCGGGCATCCTGGGCGTCGTCTGCCTCGCGCTGACCATCGCATCGGTGCTCGTCCCGCCGCTGCTGGCCTCGGGAGCCTTCTTCCCGTCGCCCCTCGGGGCGACCGGCGGGGTCGCCGGGTACTTCCGCGATCACCCCGAGGCGGCTTCGGCCACCGGTTTCCTCGTGTTCGCCGCCTCCGTTCCCCTGGGGATCTACGCTGCGACCGCCTACGCGCGGCTGCAACGCCTGGGGGTCTGGGTTCCCGGAGCCACCATCGCCCTCGTCGGCGGGATCGCGGCATCCATCCTCCTCTCGATCTCCGGGCTCCTCGCCTGGGCGATGGGCCAGCCGGTCGCCGGCCGACCTGCTGCGCTCCTCCATATGCTCGACTACGTCGTCTACGCCCTCGGAGGCATCGGGTTCGTCGGTGGTCTGGGGCTGCTGATCGCCGGGCTCGCCGTCCCGACGCTGATTCTCGGACTCGCGCCGCGGTGGCTGGCGTGGGCCGGCCTCATCCTGGCCGGCCTCAGCGAGCTCTCCTTCTTCGCCCTCCTCGTCCCGCAGCTGGCGTTCCTGTTGCCGATCTGCCGGTTCCTCGGGCTCGCCTGGCTGACAGTCATCGGTTTCGTGCTTCCGCGCGACCGTCACGAGGTCCCGCGGCGCGGAGCTCTCGCCGGCTCGGCTCCGAGCGCATCGGAGGTCCGGCGGTGACCCGCCTCGACGGTCGGGTGGCCTGGGTCACCGGAAGCTCTCGCGGGATCGGCGAGGCGATCGCCGTGGCATTCGCCCAGGCCGGAGCGGCGGTCGCGGTGCACGGCCGGGACGAGCGGGCGGCTCGCGATGTGGAGGACCGCATCACCGCCGCGGGGGGACGCGCGACCGTCGTCGTCGGCGACGTCACGTCCCCGGCGGATCTCGAGCGGGCGGTGCAGACGATCGAGTCGACGCTCGGGCCCATCGACATCCTGGTGGCCAACGCCGGCGGCAACCCCGTTCGCCCCGGCCCGCTCGAGGCCATGAGCATCGAGGAGTGGCGGGGCGCCGTGGATGCGAACCTCACGGCGACGTTCGCCACCATCGTTTCCGTGCTGCCGCTGATGAAGCAGCGCGGGCGCGGCTCGATCATCACGGTCTCCTCCGCCGCCGCACGCCGCCCGACCCCGCAATCACCGGTCGCCTACGCGGCGGCCAAGGCGGGCATCGAACTCCTCACCCAGTGGCTCGCGGCCGAAGCGGGGCCGAGCGGGATCCGCGTGAACTGCGTCGCTCCCGAGACCATCCTGACCGACCGCAACCGCCAGCTGATCCCCGCGGAGATGCAGGAACGGATCGTCGACATGCACCCGATCCGCCGGCTCGGCACCCCGGAGGACGTCGCCGACGCGTGCGTGTTCCTCGCGGGCGATCAGGCGGGATGGATCACGGGGGTGACGGTCGACGTCGCGGGCGGCTCGGTGCTGCGCTGACGCGCTCCGTCACAGGTCCAGCACGAGGCGCTCTCCCACGCAGCGCGAGACGCAGGTCATCATCGTGTCCCCGGTCGCGCGCTCCTCGAGCCCGAGCACGGAGTCGCGGTGGTCCGGGACGCCGGCCAGCACGCGCACTTCGCACGTGCCGCAGGTGCCCTCGCGGCAGGTGGAGAGCACGTCGGCTCCCGCGCGGTTGACGGCATCCAGCACCGACTCGTCCGCACCGACCCGCACGGTCCGCCCGCTCCGCCGCAGGACCACGTCGAAGGGTCGGTCCGGGGTGGAGGCGCGCGCCCGGGGCGCGAAGCGTTCGAGCCCGATCCGGTCGTCGCATCCGGCCGCCCGAGCGGACTCCTCCAGCGCGAGCAGGAGACCCTCGGGACCGCAGGCGTACACGCGGCCGCCGGACGGGAGGCGCTTCCAGACGTCGCTGATGTCGTAGCGGCCGCGCTCGGCGCTCGGCCAGAGGTAGACGTTGCCGCCGTAGCGCTCGGTCAGCTCGTCCGCGTACGCCATGGTCTCGCGCGAACGCCCCAGGTAGAGCAGCCTCCACGGGATGCCGTTCTCCTCCGCATACTGGGCCATGGGGGTCAGCGGGGTGATCCCGATCCCGCCGGCGACGAAGAGCAGGAACGGCGCCGGGACCGGCGCGAAATGGTTGCGGGGCCCGCGGATGCGCAGGCGATCCCCCGGCTGGACGGCGTCGTGGACCGCGAGCGAGCCGCCGCGTCCCGCTTCCTCCCGCAGGACCGCGACCCGGTACGAGGGATCGTCGGGGGAGCCGGTGAGCGAGTACTGCCGGACCAGCCCGCCCGGCAGTTCGAGGTCGATGTGCGCGCCGGGACGCCAGGCGGGAAGCTCGACGCCGTCGCCGGCGAGGGTGAGCTCCACGACGCCCGGGACGACCTCCCGCCGCGAGGTCACGAGTACGGGCAGCGATTCCGCGCGCGACGCGGGCGGGGCGAGGGGACGCGGGCGCGCCGACGGGCGCACCGAGGTCCAGGCCAGGGGCAGGGACACCAGGCCGCGCCCTTCGGAGACGACCGTGTGGCGCAGCTCCTCGGGGGAGACCGCCAGCCGGAGGTCCGGCAACCGCTCGTGGAGCACCGCCAGCTCGACGCGCAGCAGCAGGCGGGCGAGCGGGGCGCCGAGACACGCGTGCACGCCCTGCCCGAACCCGAGGTGCGGGGTCGCCCAGCTCCGCGCGGGCTCCAGCCGGTCCGGGTCGTCGAACATGCCGGGGTCACGCGACCCGGCCGCATAGGCCAGGAAGATCTCCTCCCCGGCGGCGAGCGGAACGCCGCCGAGCACGGTCTCGCGGGTCACCAGCCGCTTCATCCCGGTGATCGCCGACTCGAAGCGGAACATCTCCTCCAGCGCCTGAGCGCGGGAGTCGTCGTCGCGCTGGGCGCGGCGGTGCAGCTCGGGATCGGCCAGGAGGCGCGCGAGCGCCATGCAGATCAGGTTCGACGACGTCTCGTGGCCGGCCAGCATGAGGCCCGGGAACATCGACAGCATCTCGAAATCGGTCATGTCGACCGCCCCGCTGTCGCGCTGGTCCCAGACGTGGCTGATCAGGTCGTCGCGGCGGTCGTGACGGCGCAGCTCCATGAGCTCACGGAGATGGTCGTGCAGGTCGAGCAGCTTGGCTGCTTTCTCGTCGGGGGTGCCCACGTGGTAGATGTCCCGCGGTCCCAGGAAGAAGCCCAGCGCTTCTCCCACCCAGTCGGCGCGGTCCTCGTCCAGCCCGACGAGGTGGCTGACCACCCGCAGCGGGAGGGGCAGGGCGAAGGCGGTCTTGAGGTCGGCCTGCCCGTCGGCAGCGAACCCGTCGACGAGGCGATGGGCCTCGTCCCGGATCCACGGTTCGAACCGGGCGAGCTTCCGTGGGATGAAGAAGGTGTTGACCGAGGAGCGGAGACGGTCGTGGTCGGGGTTGTCGATGCCGATCAGAGTGCCGCGGCTGGGGACGCGGCCCTCGAACCGCTCGCGCCATGGCGACGGGACCGTGCCGACGGTCGGCAGCGACGAGAAGGTGCCCGGGTCGTGCAGCGCGGCGACGATGTCGGCGTAGCCCGTGAAGACGCGGGCGCCCCCGAACGTCTCGCTGTGCGGCGCACCTCCGGCGCGACGTGTCGACTCCAGGTCGTCGAAGAGCCGTTCGGGATCCGCGAAGGGACACGACGGGGAGGTGGTGGGGATGCTCATGCTGGCTCCGGAAGCGGTCGGCGCCCGCTGGAGCATGCACAAGCGGGACGCGTGGTCCTGGTGCTCGCCCGGCGCGTCGGTCGCGCCGAGGGGGATTATTCGCTCCGGCTGCCGTGCCGGGCGCCCTCACCCCGCCTGTGTGGGAAGGAGGCTACCTCGAGCCGCCGACTTATGTCAAGAAACTGCGGAAGTTGACCGAGAAGTGCTCGCTTAGGTTGAAAATCTGCCTAAGTGTGTCGTAGACTGACGGAGACGTCGGGGCCCCGTGCCCGTTCCTCACCGCGATGTCGCGGCGGGGGCACAAACCGTCGCGTCGATCCCCCGATCGTTCGGGGCCCGCGTATGCAGCTCTCGCCACTGAGGTTCCGCCTCCTCGTCATCTCCCTCCTCGTCGTGTCGTTCCTCGGAGCGCTCGACAACACCGTCGTCAGCACCGCGATAGCGACCGTCGCCGGACAGCTGGGCGCGCTCGAGCACATGAGCTGGATCGTCGTCGGCTACACGCTCGCCAGCACCGTCCTCCTGCCGGTGCTCGGCAAGCTCGGCGACCGGATCGGGCCGCGCGCAGTCTTCCTCGCCTCGGTCGCCGTGTTCATCCTGTCGTCCGTCGCCTGCGGGTTCGCGAACGGGATCGTCTGGCTGATCGTCGCCCGGGTGGTCCAGGGGATGAGCTCGGCGGGCCTCCAGCTCATGTCGCAGACGATCATCGCCGAGACCACGACCCCGCGGCAGCGTCCGAAGTACCTGTCGATCATCGGCGCCGCGTTCCCGGTGGCCATCCTGATCGGACCGGTGCTCGGCGGCATCATCACCGACTACTGGGGGTGGCCCTGGGTGTTCTGGATCAACGCCCCGGTCGGGATCGTCGCGTTCGTCCTCGCGATCATCGCCGTGCCGCACATCGAGCCGGGCCGGTCCGGAAGGTTCGATCTCGCCGGTGCCGCCGCCCTCACCGTCGGGCTGGTCGCACTGGTGCTCGCGGTCACCGGAGCCGGCGACCGCTCTCAGGCGGTCACGACCCTCGTCGCCTTCGCGGTCGCCGTCGTCGCGCTGGTCGTCTTCTTCGTCATCGAGACCCGGGTGGCCGAGCCGCTCGTCCCGCTCGCCCACTTCCGCGATCGCACCGTCGCGACCGGCACCGCGATCTCGGCGATCGTCGGAATCGGACTGTTCTCGATCACGTCGTACCTGCCGACCTACTTCCAGATGGCGTATCGCACGACCGCGACCGTGTCCGGGCTCGTTCCGATCGCGACGGTGTTCGGGATGCTCGTCAGCAACCTCGCCACCGGGTGGCTGGTGAGCCGCACGGGGCACTACCGCGTCTATCCGCTCGTCGGCACCACGCTCGGCGCCGTCGGCCTCGGCGCGATGGCCCTGCTGCCTGCTGGCGCGCCGCTCTGGGCGCCGACGATCGCGATGGCCGTCGTCGGACTGGGGACGGGCGCCTTCATGAGCCTGATCGTCGCGGTCGTGCAGAGCGCCGTCCCGCGGACCGAGACGGGGTCGATCACCGCCAGCGTGAACCTGGTCCGCCAGGTGGGCGCGACGGTCGCCACCGCCCTGATCGGCGGGATCATCGGCGCGAGCGTCATCGCGCTGATGCCCGGGGGCCTCGACCCGGCGACACTCACCCCCGCTGCGGTCCACGCGCAGACGCCGGAGGTGCAGCAGCAGATCGCCCAGGTCTATCAGGGCATCTTCGTCCCCATCTTCGTCGCGCTCGCCGCGACCTACCTCGTCGGCGTGGTCGCATCCATCCTGCTGCCGAACAGCCGGCTGTCCGACGACCCCGGACCGCTGCGCGACGCCGCCACCGAGTCCATCCCCGCCTGAACCCAACAGTCACCCAGGAGAACACCATGACCACGACTCCGAGTCCGACCATCGCCGTCGTCGGAAGCGGTCCCATCGGATCCGCCTACGCGCGGCTCCTCCTCGACGCGCTGCCCGGTGCGCGCGTCGTCATGTTCGAGGCAGGACCGCAGCTCACGGCGATCGCCGGCGAGAACGTGCGCAACATCCCCGACCCGGACGAGAAGGAGCGCGCGCGGGAGCGGTCGCAGGGTCCGCAGGCCGGGGCCTTCCGCGAGTCCCTCGGCATCCCGTCGTCCGTGGTGGTCGAGGGGATGTTCACGGCCCGCGGGGGCACGCACCTGCTCGACTTCGGCGGCGGGGGATCCGCGCACGCACCGACGTTCCCGGCGGCGGCCGCCTCCACGAACGTGGGCGGGATGGGCGCCCACTGGACGTGCGCGACGCCCAGCCCGTCGTTCAGCGAGCGCATCCCGTTCATCGCCGACGCCGAATGGGAGGAGCTGGTGGCGGAGGCCTCCCGCCTGCTGCACGTGCAGACGGCCGCCTTCGCCGACTCGGAGATCGGTTCGGCGATCCGGTCCCTGCTCGCCGAGGAGTTCGCGGGCGAGCTCCCCGAGGGGTACGGACCGGGCACGCTGCCCGTCGCCGGCGACCCGCAGCCCGACGGCACGATGCGCTGGGCGGGCGCGGACGTGGTGCTCGGCCCACTGCTCGATCCGGAGGGCGACCTCGCCGACCGCTTCGAGCTGCGCGACCTCTCGCTGGTGCGCCGGGTCGACCACACCGACGGCCGGGTGACCGGCGTCACCGTCGAAGACCTCCGCAGCCACGAGGTGTACTCGGTGGATGCCGACCTGGTCGTCGTCGCGGCCGACGCATTCCGCTCGCCGCAGCTCCTCTGGGCGTCCGGCATCCGCCCGAAGGCACTCGGGCACTACCTCACCGAGCACCCGGTCGTCATCTCGACCGTTGCGCTCGACGGTGACAGCATGAGCCGGTTCACGACCGAGGACGAACTCGACCGCGAGCTCGCCCGCCGCGCGACGAACCCGGCCGACCCGGTCGCGGCCGTGAACCGCATCCCCTTCTCGGAGCCCGGGCACCCGTTCTCGCTGCAGGTGATGTACGCCGAGCGGCCGCCGTTCCAGCTCGACCCGGACCACCCGGCCGCAGGCAACCGCTGGGGCTACGTCAACATGGGCTACGGGATGCGCAAGCGGCCCCGCTTCGAGGACGCGGTGACTTTCGACGACGATGAGCCGGACTACCGCGGCTTCCCGAACATGACCATCTCCTACGCGCTCACCGGCAGCGAGCAGGCCGAGATCGAGGAGGCGACGGAACGGCTGCGCCGCGCAGGCGGTGCCCTGGGCACGTTCGTCGCGGAACCGCGCCTGCTGCCGAACGGCTCCAGCCTCCACTACCAGGGCACCATGCGTGCCGGGGCGGAGGACGACGGCACCTCCGTCGCCGACCCGTACTCGCGCGTGTGGGGGTACGAGAACCTCGTGGTCGGCGGCAACGCGCTCATTCCTACCGCTACGACCATGAACCCCACGCTGATGAGCGTCGCCATAGCGGTGCGCGGTGCGCGCGAGGCCGCCCGCCGGCTGAGCGCCGCCACCGCCGCGACCGCCGGCGCCACCCGCTGAGCCACCACCCGGACCAAGGAGGATCGGATGCTCGAAGAACAACTGATACAGACGGCGGGCTTCCGCAACGTCGGACCCGAGGACGCCCCGACCGGCTTCCAGCTGCGCGTGCGCAGCCCGTACTACCGCGGCCTGTGGGCGAACCTCATCGAGAAGCCGACCGTGACCGTCGACGGGGAGCGCTTCGACGGCGACACGATCCGGTGGACGCTGCCCGCCGGCGAGTTCACCTTCGACGAGCTCCAGGGTTCGACCGAGGCGCGCTGGCCGTTGGGCGAGGCCGCCACGCTGACCGTGCCGCGCGACGGTGGACTCGCCCGCGGCATCCACGACGTCACCCTCGAACTGCGGCTGCGGATGTCGTACATCCCGGAGGAGCTCCAGCCGTCGATCTGGACCGCGTCGCGGAAGGCGGTGATCGTCACATGACCACCGACGACCTCCCCTTCGGCCTCGGCGTCTCGCTGTACTCGTACACGGACGACATCGGCGTCACGATGACGGTCGAGGAGTGCATCGCCGACGTCGCCGACCTCGGTGCGACCGGCCTCGAGATCCTCGGCGAGGGGCACATCCGCGACTACCCGCATCCCTCGACGGAGTGGATCGACGCGTGGCACGCACGCACGGAGCGGCTCGGGCTGACCCCGACGCTCTACGGCTCGTGGCTGGACACCCGGCGGTTCCCGGGCCGGGGCATGACGGCCGGCGAAGGCGCCGAGCAGCTCGCCCTCGACCTGCGGCTCGCGTCCACGCTCGGGTTCTCGTTCCTCCGGCCCAAGATCGGCGTGATCTCGGAAGACCTGCGCGTCGACCCGATCTGGCAGGAGGCGGTGGAGCGCAACCTCCAGCTGGCCGCCGACCTCGACATCGTCATCTGCCCGGAGATCCACTGGCCGACCGTCATCAAGTCCCCCGTCGTGGAGGAGTACCTGGAGTTCAAGGAGCGCACCGGCTCGGAGCACTTCGGTCTCCTGATCGACACCGGCGTCTTCGAGCTGTCGCCGTATCCCCGGCGCGGCGGGAGCGCGTCCTTCCGCATGGGCGACGGCTCCGCCCGGCCGCCGGAGGTGCCGTTCGTGCCGGTCTCGGATCTCGCCGACGTGATGCCGCACACGGTGTACTTCCAGGCCAAGTTCTACGAGGTGGACGACGACCTGGTCGACGCGTACATCCCGTGGCGAGAGATCATCGACGTCGTCGTCGACTCCGGGTACACCGGCTGGCTGTCGAGCGAATACGAGGGGCACCACGAGCCGTACCGCGCCCCCGACCAGCTGCGCCGCCAGCACGCCCTCATCCGCACCATCGCCGCCGAGCGCGCCGCCACCGGCCGCCCGACGCTCGCAGACAGGAACTGACCATGCCCAACGGACTCATCGACGAGGCGAGCCTGCGCCTGCACCCCGACGGCTTCGCCCTCTCGCTCACCATCCCCTGGTACCGCAGCCTGTGGCTGTCGTCGGTCTCCACCATCCGTCTCACCGTCGACGGCGCCGAGGTGCCCGACGAGGACCTCGCCTTCGAGCTCGACGGCGTGCGCTACGCCATCTCGGAGCTCCCGCAGCAGAGCGAGAAGCTCTGGTACCTGCAGTCGCACCCGTCGCTGGTCGTGCGGCGCGAGAGCCCTGCCGGTCTCGGCGAGACGCACGACGTGGAGATCCACGGCGAGCTGCGGCTGCCGTACATGCAGATCGCGCCGGGGACCGACGGCGGCCCCGGCCTCTACGTGCCGAACATCGTGCACCAGCGGCTCACCCTCACCGCGACCGACCGGGCCGCCCGGCCGCCCGCGCTCGTCTCGGACGTCCCGCCCGCTCCGCCGGCGACCGACGCCGATCCCTTCCGGCTGGGACTCACGCTCTACTCGGCGAGCGCGGAGTTCCGCGCCGGCTGGTACGACTTCGACGGGCTGCTCGACCGGGTCGCGGAGCTGGGGATCGGTCCGGGCATCGAGATCGTGGCCTCGCAGATGCTGCCGGCGTACCCGGTGGTGTCCGACGAGTTCGTCGACACCTGGCGCGCCGCCTTCGACCGCCACGGCTTCGACGCCAGCTCGTTCGGGGCCAACCTCGACATGGGCAAGCGCCGCGACCGCGACATGACCCCGGACGAGGAGTTCGAGGTCAGCGAGCTGCTGTTCCGCGGTGCGAAGAAGCTCGGGTTCCCGCTGGTGCGCATCCAGTCGGCCAAGCCGGAGCTGCTGCGCCGCCTGCTCCCCGTCGCCGAGGAGCTCGACCTCAAGCTCGCCTACGAGATCCACGCGCCGATGGGGCCGAATTCCCCCGAGATCCTGAAGGTGCGCGACCTCTACAGCGAACTCGGTTCGCCGTTGCTCGGCTTCGTCGCCGACTTCTCCTCCACCATGCACAGCATGTCGCCGACGCTGCTGCGCGCGGTGCGCCGGGCGGGGCTCGACGACGAGGCGGTCGAGCGCCTGCAGCAGATCTGGGCCACGGATGCGCCGATGCGCGCCCGGCAGGAGGAGTTCATCGGCTACCTGAAGGGCCGCGGCTTCGACCCCGGGCGCCTCGGCGCCTTCGCCCACCTCGCCTTCAACATGCACGGCCATGTCGACGTGCACGAGTGGGCGGACATCATGCCGCAGATCCTCCACGTGCACGCCAAGTTCTACGACATCGACGAGCAGGGTCAGGAACCGGCGATCGACTACCCGGAGCTCGTGAAGGTCTTCGTCGAGGGCGGCTACCGCGGCTACTGGTCGAGCGAGTGGGAGGGGCATGCGTTCGCGGAGCTCGGGGAGGTCGACCCGCTGCTGCTCGTGCGCAAACAGCACGACCTCATCCGGGCGAGCATGCGCGCCCTGCAGCCTGCCGGACGCTGAGGCGCGGACCGTGACCGACACGCGCCCGGACCTCCGCTCGCTCCCATTGCCCGAGGCGATCGCCTGGCTCCGGGAGAACGGCGAGCCGGCGGACCCGCGGCCGGACATCGACACGGCGTCGCTCCGGAGGCGGTTCCCGCGGCTCGCGCACGTCCGCACCCGCGACCTGGTCGTGGATGCCCCCAGCGGGCGGCAGCCGGCCCGCCTGTACCGCGACGACACGGTCCCGCATGCGGGCACGGCCCTGGTCTGGGTGCACGGCGGCGCCTTCATCGGCGGCCACCTCGACATGCCGGAGTCGAACTGGGTGGCGCTGGAGCTGGCGGCGCGGGGCATCCCGGTGCTCGCGGTCGACTACGTGAAATGCCTCGGCGACGTGCACTTCCCGGCGCCGTCCGACGATGTGGTCGCCGCGTGGAGGTTCGCATGGGCGGGGAGCGCCGAACTGTTCGGCGTCGATCCGGGCCAGGTGCTGCTCGGCGGCGCCAGCGCCGGAGGCACCCTCACCGCGGGCGCCGTGGCCCGGCTGCGGGATGCGGGAGAGCGCCTGCCCGCCGGGCTGGTGCTGGTGTACCCGGCACTGCATCCCGACGGTGCGCATCCCGGCGAGTCCCCGGCCCCGGATGCGCCGTTCACGCGGCTCTCGCTCAACTTCGCCGGCTCGGAGCGCGCGCTGCACGACCCGTACGCCTTCCCCGGACTGGGCTCGGTCGGCGGGTTCCCGCCCACGCTGGTGGTCGTGTGCGAGCGGGACGGGCTCCGGCCGTCGGGCGAGGTGTTCGCGCAGCGGCTGGCGGCGGCCGGACGCGACGTCGTCCTCCACCTCGAGCCGGGCGCGGGCCACGGCCACATCGACGAGCCCGGCGACGCCGCCGCGCTGCGCACGATCCAGGCCGTCGCGGACTGGGCAGGAGCGCGGCGGGCGTGAGGGATGGTCAGGCCTGAAGCGCGGTGTGCTCGCCCGCGGCGACGATGCGGCCCGCCTCCTCGAACAAGGAGCGCATCCAGATGTGCTCCGGGTCGTGCGTGTGCACCGGGTGCCACCACAGGGCGTTGACGATCGGCGTCGGCTCGAACGGCAGCCCGACCACCCGCACGGCGCAGGCCTGCCGCGCGAGCGGCACGAGGGCCCGGTGGATGATCCCGATCCGGCGCGTACCCGCGATGAAGTGGGGGATGGCGAGGAAGCTCTCGACCACGACCTCCACGTTGGGCTCGATGCCGAGCTGCTGCACCTGGCGTTCGGCCGAGGTGAACGCCGAGCGCGACTGGTAGTTCATCACCCACGGCAGCTTGGACATCTCCTCGCGCGACAGCGCGTCCCCGACTTCGTCGTTGGTCTCGGCGACGATCGCCACCCAGTCGTCCTGCCAGAGGTCGGTGAACGGGAGTTCGGTCAGGAAGCCGTGCGGGATGACCATGCCGTCCACCGACCGGAGCCGGTTCGTCGCATCCTCGACCACGGTCGGGTTGTGCAGCAGGAAACGGAAGTGGACGCCGGGCGCCTGCGCGGCGGCGAGCTCCGACACCACCCGTCCGATGGTCGTGAAGCCGTAGTCGGAGCCGAAGATCGAGAACTGGCGTGCGGACTCCGACGGGTCCCACTCGGCCTGGCTCTCGAACACCCGCCGGGCGGCCTCGAGGGCGATCGTGGTGTGATCCGCGAGCCGGAGGGCGAGCGGCGTCAGCTCGTAGGTGTTGCCGCGCCGGGCGAGGATGGGATCGCCGAAGTGGATGCGCAGCCGCGACAGCGACGCGCTCAGCGCCGGCTGGCTCAGGCGGAGCCGCTCGGCGGCGCGCGTCACGCTGCGCTCGGTGAGCAGGGCGTCCAGCGCGATCAGCAGGTTGAGATCGAGGCGGGACATCAGCGGATAGTCGGTCACGGCAGTGTGATCCTTTCCGACGAGGGCCAGGCGTTCTCACTATAACGACGGGCGTATCGACCCAGCTTATGTCTGGGATAAGCAGAACTAGCGTTGTTTATCTGCTTTAGCACTGCGAAACTCGAATCGCCCCCAGAGGGCCGACGACACAGCCGCCGCCCTCATCGACAACGAAGTCTTAGAAGAGGTCAATCCGATGAAGCACACACGCAGGAGCCGCACCGCCCGGCTCGCCTGGCTCGCCATCCCTGCTGTCGCGGGCCTCCTGCTGGCCGGCTGCTCCAGCAGCGGGTCCACCGGCAAGGAGCCCCAGACCATCACGTTCGCATTCGGTGCGACGAACGACCAGGACAAGGCCGCGTACACGAGCCTCGCCAAGTCGTTCGAGGCCGAGAACAAGGGCGTGACGGTCACCACGCAGAACCTGCCCACGCAGAGCTACGGCACGACGATCGCGACCCGGGTCCAGGGTGGTAACGCCCCCGACACGTTCTACGCCGAGGGCGGCACGGGCCAGGCCCAGTCGATCCTCCCGTGGGCGAAGTCCGGACTCGTCCTCCCGCTGGACGATGCCTCGATCAAGTCGGACATGCCCGATTCGGCCAAGAGCCTCTATACGTACAACGGCAAGATCTACGGCGTGCCGCTGGGCACCCAGCTGAACGGCGTCATCTACAACGACGAGCTCGCTCAGTCGATCGGCGTGAAGATCGACCCGACGACCAGCCTGGACGACATCATCGCCCAGTGCGGCAAGGCACGCGCCGCCGGCAAGACCGTCTACGGGCTCGCCGGATCGACCTTCCAGAACAACGGCATCCTCGCTGTCGCCATCGCCACGTCGACCGTGTACGGCCCGGACAAGGACTGGAACCAGAAGCGCGCGCAGAACAAGGTCACCTTCGCCGGCACCAAGGGCTGGACGACCGCCCTCGAGTCGATCAAGAAGATGTACGACGCCGGCTGCTTCCAGGACGGCGCCACGAGCGCCGGATTCGACGCTCTGACCAACGGCGCCTCCTCGGGCAAGATCCTCGGCTTCTTCGCTCCGAGCGGCGCGGCGCAGCAGATCATGCAGGCGGCGGGCGGCCACGTGAAGCTGATCGCGCTGCCGGTCGGTGCTCCGGACGGCACCAAGACCTACCTGTCGCTGAGCGCCGACCAGGGCGTCACGGCGAGCGCCAAGACCAAGAGCCCGAAGCTCGCGACCGACTTCCTGAGCTACATCATCTCGGACAAGGGCCAGGAGGAGTACTCCAAGCTGATCGGCACCATCCCTGTGAACGTCAACGCCAAGTCGACCGTGCTGCCGCAGTACGCCGCCATCCAGGACGAGATCGCCAAGAACGACACGCGAGGCTACGCACCGACCGAGTGGCCGAACGCCAAGATCTACACAGACCTCGGCAACGGCGTCCAGGGGATCCTCACCGGTCAGATGACCGTCAAGCAGGTCCTCGCTCAGATGGACTCCGACTGGGGTTGATCCGGTGACCCGGGCGGCCGGTCCGACGAGGGCCGGCCGCCCGACCCGGTTGAAAGGAACGAATCGATGACGACGCAGTCAGAGGCGCGGAGAATGACGAAGCTCGAGACGCAGGTGCAGGTGCCGCGCCGCACGCCGAAGAAGAAGGCGTACCAGGTGCGGCTCGGCAGCTGGTGGTGGGCGCTCCCCGCGCTGGTGCTGATGCTGATCGTCATCTACGTCACCACCATCGCGGGCGGGTTCTTCGCCTTCACGAACTGGTCCGGCCTCGGCGCCTTCGACTTCGTCGGCCTGCAGAACTTCGTCAAGATCTTCCAGACGCCCGAGCTCATCGGTTCACTGTGGAACACACTGATCCTCGCCTTCGGCTTCCTGATCTTCACCAACGTCCTGGGGCTGCTCTTCGCCCTGGCGCTCAACCGAACGCTGAAGTCGCGCTACGTCCTCCGCACCCTGATCTTCATGCCGGTGGTCGTCAGCCCGATCGCCGTCTCGTACATCTGGAAGTTCATCTTCGACTACAACGGTCCGCTCAACCAGGCGCTCGCGGGGGTCGGCCTGCCGAAGCAGAACTGGCTCGCCGACCCGGGGCTCGCGATCTGGTGCGTGCTCGTCGTGATGATCTGGCAGAACATCGGTTTCGTCATGGTCATCTACCTGGCCGGCCTGGCCACCGTCCCGATCGAGATGGAGGAGGCTGCGGCACTCGACGGAGCCGGCCCGTTCAGCCGCTTCCGCCTCGTCGTGCTGCCGATGATCCAGCCGTCGGTCGCGATCGCGACGACGCTGACGCTCATCCAGGGCCTGCGGGTGTTCGACCAGGTGGTCGCGCTGACGGGCGGAGGGCCGGCCGGCGCCACCCAGACGCTCGCGCTGGAGGTCTACCAGCAGGCGTTCACCTACCAGCAGTTCGGATTCGGAGCCGCCCTGGCGCTCGTGCTCAGCCTCCTGATCCTGCTCTTCTCCATCGCGCAGCAGTATGCGACGCGCGACCGCTCGGCCAAGGAGGCGTGAGCCGTGTTCCGGTACACCAAGAAGACCCTCGCCATCGAGATCATCGTGCTCATCGCTGCGGCGATCCTGCTGCTGCCGTTCTGGATCCTGCTGGTCGGGTCGCTGAAGACGCTCCCCGACATCCTGAGCTCGGCAGCGATCGCTCCGCCCACGAGTCCGACGTTCGACAACTTCGTCACGCTGCTCTCGCCGGCCTCCAGCTCGTCCGGCAACATCTGGGCGGGTCTCGCCTCGAGTCTCATCATCACGACGGGCAGCATCGTCCTGCTGGTCCTGCTCGGCTCGGTCGCCGCGTACGGCATCGCGCGTTCGACCAGCAGATGGAGCCGGCGCTCGTTCTACCTGTTCCTCGTCGCGATCATCCTGCCGACGCAGCTGGGGACGCTGCCGCTGTACATCGGCGCCCGGGAAGTGGGCCTGGTCGGCAACCCGTGGGGCATGATCCTCATCTACACCGGGATGCTGATGCCGCTGTCCGTGTTCCTCTACGCGAACTTCTTCCGCAACCTGACCCCGGAGTACGAGGAGGCCGCGATCATCGACGGCGCCAACCGGTACCAGGTGTTCTGGAGGGTCGTCCTCCCGCTGATGTCCCCGGCGACCGGCACCGTGGCGATCCTCGCCGGACTGATCGTGTGGAACGACTTCTTCACCTCGCTGATCTTCCTCAACGGCACGGCTTGGCAGACCCTGCCCGTGGTCATGTACAGCTACGTCGGCTCGCTGGTCTCGCAGTGGAACCTGATCTTCTCGGTCGTCATCGTCTCGATGATCCCGATCCTGGCGTTCTACGCCTTCGCGCAGAAGAAGTTCATCCAGGGCTACGCCGGCGGGCTCAAGGGCTGACGATGCGACCCGACACCCGTCGCGGCCCCGATCGCGGGGACGGGACGTTCCTCAACCCCGTGCTGCCCGGGGACCGGCCGGACCCGTCGGTGCTCCGCGCCGGAGACGCCTTCTACCTGACGTACTCGTCGTTCGACGCGTCGCCCGGCCTGACGCTCTGGCGGTCGCCGGACCTCGTCAACTGGACGTTCGTGACGTGCGCGCTCGCCGAACCGCACAGCACGGTCTTCGCACCGGACCTCGTGGAGCACGACGGACGGTACTACATCTACTTCCCCTACATCCCGAGCGCGTGGTCGGCCGGCATCCGGGCGCCGGAGGTGTGGGTGGTGCACGCCGACAGGCCCGAGGGCCCGTGGAGCGAGCCGGTCTTCACCGGCATCTCCGGCGCGATCGACCCGGGACACATCGTGGGGGAGGACGGCGAGCGCTACCTCTTCGTCAGCGGCATCCGGCGCTGCCGGCTGAGCCCGGACGGCCTCCAGGCGGTGACGCCGCTCGAGCAGGTCTACGACGGCTGGCGCTATCCCGACGAGTGGATCACCGAGGCGTACGCGCTGGAGGGGCCGAAGCTGTTCCGGCGCGGCGAATGGTTCTACCTGGTCAGCGCGGTCGGCGGCACCGGCGGTCCCGCGACCGGGCACATGGTGATCGTCGCGCGCTCCCGATCGGTGCAGGGCCCGTGGGAGAACGCACCGGGCAACCCGATCGCGCGCACCTGGTCGGCCGATGAGGAGTGGTGGTCGCGCGGTCACGCCACGCTCCTCGACGCCGGCGACGACTCGTGGTGGATGATCTCCCACGGCTACGAGAACGGCTTCCGCACCCTCGGGCGCCAGGCCTTGCTGGAGCCGATCGAGTGGACGGAGGACGGCTGGCCGACCGCGCCATCGCGTGACCTCGGGGCGGCGATCCGGAAACCGGTCGACGGGGCGGTACCGGTGGCGGTCCCCGCTCCCTCGGACGACTTCGCGACCGCCGCCTGGGGCGAGCGCTGGGTGTTCGACAACCCGGGTCGCGACGAGGTCGGCCGCGCGCGGCTCGACGATGGTCTCGTGCTGCGCGGGAAGGGTCACGGACCGGCGGACGCGTCCCCCCTGACGACGTGGTCGATGGACCGCGCCTACGAGGTCGAGGTCGAGGTCGCGGTGCGGGGCGGCGCGGCGGGCGGCCTCCTCCTCTACTTCGACGACCGGCTCTTCTACGGCATGGGCTGGGACGGCGAGGCCATGCAGAGCTACGCGGGCGGCATCCGGACGCACTGGCGAGAGCCGGCCGACGCGGGTGCGACCATCCAGCTCCGGTTGAGGAACGACCACCACATCGTCACGGGCTGGCACCGGCGGCCGGGCGAAGAGTGGACGCGGCACGGCGTCCGCTACGACACCTCCGGTGCCCACTCGGCGACGATCAACGACCTGAAGAGCCTCCGGCCCGCGCTGTTCTCCGCCGGGGACGGCGAGGCCGTGTTCCGGCGGTTCCGGTACAGGCCGCTCGGGGAGGGGGAGCGATGACGGTCGGCATCGACGCGCTCCTCGCACGGATGACGTGGGAGCAGAAGCTGCTCCAGCTGCAGATCGTCTGGCGTCCGGATGCCGCCGAGCGCGAGGCCCTGATCCGCCGCGGCATCGGCTCCACATTCTGGCCGCCGAGCGCGGAGGAGGCGAATGCCGCCCAGCGGATCGCCGTCGAGGAGACCGAGCTGGGCATCCCGCTTCTCGTCGGGCTCGACGTGATCCACGGGCAGTTCACGATCTTCCCGACGCCGCTCGCCCAGGCGGCCGCCTTCGACCCGGCGGTCGCCGAGCTCGACGCACGCGTCTCGGCGACGGAGGCACGCTCGGCCGGCGTCAACTGGACGTTCTCGCCGATGGCCGATGTCACCCGCGACCCGCGGTGGGGACGGGTGGTCGAGGGCTTCGGCGAAGACCCGTACCTGTCGTCGGTCCTCACCGTCGCCAAGGTGGCGGGCTATCAAGGCCGCGCCCTCGACACGGGCGACGCGCTCGCCGCCTGCCTCAAGCATTTCGTCGCCTACGGCGCCGCCGAGGCGGGCCGCGACTACAACACCACGGATGTCTCCGACCGGCGCCTCCGGGAGACCTACCTCGAGACGTTCCGGACAGGCGTCGAGGCCGGGGCCGCGACGGTCATGGCCGCGTTCAACGCGCTGAACGGCACCCCGATGCACGCCAACCGCGCCCTGCTGACCGGGGTGCTCAAGGAGGAGTGGGGATTCGACGGCGTGGTGGTCGGCGACGCGGACGGCGTCGCACAGCTCGAGAACCACGGCGTCGCGGCCGACGAGCGCGCCGCCGTGGTGGCTGCGATCGACGCCGGTGTCGACATCGTGATGGGCGGGTCGCTCCTGGTGGATGCGGAGGGAGTGGCGTTCGTCTCGCCGGACGAGCTCCCGGTCGCCCGGGTCGACGACGCGGTGCGCCGGGTCCTCCGTCTCAAGGAGCGGCTCGGCCTGTTCGAGCGGCCGTACGTGGACGCCTCCACCGCCTCCACCTCGGCCAGCGGAAAGTACCGGGAGCTCGCACGCCAGGCGGCGGAACGGTGCACGGTACTGCTGACGAACGACGGCGCGCTGCCCCTTCCCGCCTCGGGACGCGTTCTGCTCGCAGGCCCCTACGCGCGCAGTCTCGACCACCTCGGCACCTGGGTGCAGCACTTCGCCTCGCCGGTGACCGAGTCGCTGGCGGATGCGCTCGCGACCGAACTCCCGCACGTCGACTGGGAGGTCGTCGACGGATGCGGCTTCTTCGAGGCGACCGACGCTGCCATCGCGGAGGCGGTCGAGAGTGCCGAGGCCGCCGACCTGGTCGTCCTCGCGGTGGGCGAGCCGAGCCGGATCTCCGGTGAGGCGAGCTCGCGGGCGGACATCACCCTCCCGGAAGCGCAACGGCGCCTCATCCACGCACTCGCCGACGCCGGTGCGCGCATCGTCGTCGTGCTCGCGACCGGCCGGCCTCTGGTCGTGGAGGACTGGATCGAGCGCGTCGACGCCACGCTCTGCGTGTGGCACCTCGGCTCGGAGGCGCCGGCCGCGATCGCCAGGACCCTGTCGGGCCGGGTGAGCCCGGGAGGCCGTGTTCCGATGACGTTCCCGCGCGCGGTCGGCCAGGTGCCCATCTACTATGACACCGAGCGCACCGGCCGCCCCCCGCGGACCGGGGGAGCGCTGCTGCCCGAGGCGCTCGCCGAGTTCACCGGTCCGAACAACACCGACGACTATTACACGTCGAAGTTCCTCGACCTCCCGCTCGGTCCGCGCTTCGGATTCGGGCACGGGCTCGCCTACACGACGTTCGCCCTCGACGGGTTCGAGGTGTCACGGGATGTCGTCAGCGTGGTCGAGGCCGAGGCCGGCATCGACGCCACGGTGCGCGTCACGAACACCGGCGACCGCACCGGCGACGACGTCGTCATGCTGTTCGTCACGGATGAGGTCGCGTCCGTGACACAGCCCGTGCGGCGCCTGCGCGGTTTCACCCGCGTCACCCTCGAGCCCGGCGAGTCGGTCACGGTCGCCTTCCGGATCGCGGCCGACGACCTCCGCTTCTGGGCCGACGGTGCCCACCGCGTTCTCGAGCCCGGAGACTTCACTCTCACCGTCAGCGACGGCACCGGCGCGCAGCGGCTCGGCGTGTGCCTGGAGGAGGCGGCATGACCCTCGAACGGCTCCGCGATGTGGTGACCGGCACCGTCCCCAACGCGATCATGCCGCTGTTCTGGCAGAAGGGCGGCCCGGTCGAGGTCGTGCGCGAGGAGATGGAGCGCATCGGCGACGCCGGGATCGGCGCGGTCATCCTGGAGGCGCGGCCGCACCCGGAGTTCCTCGGCGACGGCTGGTGGCGCGACGTGGATGCCGTGCTCGAGATCGCCCGGCGACGCGGGATGACGGTGTGGTTCTTCGACGACGACACCTTTCCGACCGGGCACGCCGGCGGTGCGGTCGAGGCCGCGCCGGCGGCGCGGCGGCGGCGCTTCCTGACGGAACGCCACACGGACGCCGTCGGTCCGGCGCGCGGAGCCTCCTTCATCGTCGACCGGCGGAAGTTCTGGGGGCCGGAGGCCTCGGAGGAGCCGGGCGAGCTGGTCCGGGTGCTGGCGTTCGAGCGCGCCGACGACTCGGACGAGCTCCTCGGCGACCCGGTCGACCTCACCGACCGGATCGTCGACGGCACTCTGCACTGGGACATCCCCGACGGCTGGTGGCGCGTGTTCTTCCTCTCCGTGTCCGGCAGTGGCGGCAGCGAGCCGCACGCGCGGCACATCGACTACCTGAACGCCGCCTCGACGAGGCTGCTGATCGACACGGTCTACGAGCGCATCCACGAGCGCTACGGCGACGAGTTCGGCCGTACGATCGGCGGGTTCTTCAGCGACGAGCCCGGGCTGTACAACGACCCGGACACCTTCGACTTCGAGTCGCGCCTGGGCAAGCCGGTGCCGCTGCCGTGGAACGACGAGGTCGCCGCCCGGCTGTCCGAACAGCTGAGACGGGATGCGGTTCCGCTCCTGCCCCTGCTGTGGATGCCGGCCGGCGGCCGCGAGCGCGAGGTGCGCTACGCCTACATGGACACGGTCTCGCGGCTGTACTCCGAGAACTTCGGCCGCCGGCTCGGCGACTGGTGCCGCGCGCACGGCGTCGAGTACATCGGTCACGTCATCGAGGACAACGGATCGCACGCGCGGCTCGGCCCGGGCGCCGGGCACTACTTCCGGGCGATGGCCGGTCAGGACATGGCCGGCATCGACATCATCGGGGGACAGGTCGTCCCCGGGTTCTCCCGCGGGCCGTTCGGCAACCTGGGCGGCGCCGCCGACGGCGAGTTCTTCCACTTCGGGCTCGCCAAGCTCGCCTCGTCGGCCGCGCACCTCGACCCGCTCAAACAGGGCAGGGCGATGTGCGAGACGATCGGCGCATACGGGTGGTATGCCGGGCTGCGGCTGTTCACCTGGCTGACCAACCACCTCCTGGTGCGCGGTGTCACGCACATCGTGCCGCACGCGTTCTCGCCGGCGGCCTTCCCCGACCCGGACTGCCCTCCGCACTTCTACGCGCGCGGCAACAACCCGCAGTATCCGTACCAGCAGCTGCTGAGCGCCTACACGAACCGGCTGAGCCACCTGCTCCGGGGCGGCGTGCACGTCGCGCCGTTCGCGGTGCTCTACCACGCGGAGGCGGAGTGGCTGGGCGACGCGGTGCCCTCCGAGCGGCCGCTCCGGCTGCTGATGGAGGCCCAGCTCGACGCCGACATCGTGCCGGCCGACGCACTCGCAGGTGCCGGTGTGGACGGTGCGGCACTGTCGCTCGGCGGCGAGACGTACGACGCTCTGATCGTCCCGGGCAGCGCGTACCTTCCGTCGCACGTCGCGCGCGATCTCCTCCGCCTCGACGACGCGGGCGTGCCCGTCGTCTTCGTCGGCTCCGTCCCGGAGGTGGCGGGCGGCGGCAGCGGCGACATCGACGCGAACGCGCTGAAGCTGCGGTTCCGGCAGATCTCGCAGAGGCGGCTCGCGGAGGCCGTCTCCGGCATGACCGAGCGCGCGGTGCGGCTCGCCCGCCCGGCGCCGTCGGTGCGCGTGCTGCGCCGCGACCTCGGCGATGCCGACGTGATCATGCTCGTGAACGAGTCGGTGCGGGAGACAGTGCGCACGACGGCGACCGTCCCGCGCCCCGGAGAGGTCGTCGCCTTCGACGCCGCCACCGGCGCCCTCGCCGAGACCCCCGCCGTGAGCGACGGCCGGTCGACCTCCATCGGCCTCGACCTGGAGCCCGGGCAGGCGCTCGTGCTGCTCGTCGGCTCGCCCGCGGCCTGGGACGGCCTGCCGGTCGGGCCGGCGGCGGAGCGCGGCGACGCCGTCGAGCTCGCGCCGACCTGGGCGGTCGCCACGGCGACGGCGGGAGAGTCGGCGTACACGGAGTGGAGCGAGCTCGACGGGCTCCGGCCGCTCAGCGACCCCGACCTCCTGCCACGGTTCAGCGGCACGGCGCGGTACACGGCCTCGTTCGACGCCGAAGGGGTCGCCGAAGCCCAGCACGTCCTCGATCTCGGCGATGTCTTCGAGCTCGCCAGCGTGCGCCTCAACGGTGTCGACCTCGGCACCCGGATCGCACCTCCCTATCGCTTCGATGTGCCGGCGGGCGTGCTGAGCGGCACCAACACCATCCAGATCGACGTGACGAACACACTGGCCAAGGCGCAGCCCGACTACTTCTCCGCGTTCGCGCAGCAGGAGCCGAGCGGGCTGCTCGGCCCCGTGACGCTTGCGACGGTGACGAGGGGCGGCGCCGCATGACCGGGAACCGCGCTGCGTTCGAGCGCTTCTGCGACCTCTTCTACACGCGCAAGCGGGTCGCCGACGCCTTCGCGTTCCTCGTCTCCGACGACTACCGGCAGCACAACCCGGCCATCCCGGACGGCCCGGCCGCAGCAGTCGAGGCGCTGACGCCGAAGTTCGACGGCAGCCCGGAGGCGCGGTTCGAGATCCAGCGGATCCTCGTCGACGGCGACCTGGCGATGGTCCACGTCAAGGCTTCGCGACCCGGCGCCCCCGACGCCGCGGTCGCGGACATCTACCGATTCGAGAGCGGCCGGATCGTCGAGCACTGGGACGTGCTGCAACAGGTCCCCGCGCATGCCGCCCACGACCATCCGATGTTCTGAACAGGAGAACCCATGTACGAGCTCGCACCCAATATCGAACTGCTCTTCACGGAGGCCGGTGACTACCACGACCGCGTGCGCGCCGCCGCCGCTGCGGGCTTCGGCGCGGTGGAGATGTGGGGGCCGACCGGTGTCGACGCCCCCGCGACGCCGAAGGACCTCCCCGCACTCAAGGCCGCGCTCGAGGAGACCGGCACGAAGCTCACCGCCCAGCTCTCGGAGCCGCGCACCCAGTTCATGATCCCGCCGTGGGACCACTCGGAGTTCTACCGCAAGCTCGACGAGGGTGTCGCGATCGCACAGGACCTCGGCTGCCCGCGCATCGTCGTCGGCAGCGGCACGGGGTTCGGCGGCTGGAAGCGCCAGGTGCAGCTCGACAAGCTGATCGAGATCTACCAGAAGGCCGTCGCGCAGATCGACGGGTCGGGCATCACGCTCGCGCTGGAGCCGGTCAACATCCGCGTCGACCACCCCGGTTCGCTGCTCGACCGCACGGCGGAGGCCG
Source organism: Leifsonia sp. KNZ13-11D (assembly GCF_056754895.1). Lineage (NCBI taxonomy): Bacteria > Bacillati > Actinomycetota > Actinomycetes > Micrococcales > Microbacteriaceae > Leifsonia > Leifsonia sp. KNZ13-11D. Next base: position 3,313,182 of record NZ_JBPGWU010000001.1, on the reverse strand, counting down.
TCTACGTCGCGCGCGGGGTCGGCTCGCCGTTCTTCGGCGTGCTCTACGACATCTACCACTCGGCGGTCGAGGGTGAGGACATGGCGGCGGAGCTCGCGAACGCGGGCGACCTGATCGCCTACGTGCAGCTGGCGGACGCGCCGGGCCGCGGCGAGCCCGGCTCGGGCGACCTCGACTGGGCGAAGCGCCTCGGCATCCTGCGCGCGTCCGGCTACGACGGGCCGATCGGGCTCGAGTACTACCCGACCCAGGAGTCGGCGGCCTCCGTCGCGCTCATCCGCGAACTGGCGGCGGCGGCATGAGCCGGTATCCCGAGGCCGTCGACGTCGCCATCGTCGGCAGCGGCCCCACGGGCGCCGCGTACGCGCGCATCCTCAGCGAGGAGGCGCCGGGCGCGACCATCGCGCTGTTCGAGGTCGGCCCCACGGTCTCGGACCCGCCGGGCGCGCACGTGAAGAACATCGAGGACCCCGCCGCCCGCGCCGCGGCGCAGGAACGCTCCGAGGGCCCGGGCGCCGGCGCCGATACCGTGAACTCTCCGGGTGCCGTGACCTCCGGCCAGCGCCGGGGGCGTCCCGGTACCTTCCTGCTCGAGGAGGGCTACCAGGCGCCGGGGGAGGACGGCATGCCCGTCGCCGCGTTCTCCAGCAACGTCGGCGGGATGGGCGCGCACTGGACGGGCGCCTGCCCGCGGCCCGGCGACAGCGAGCGCATCGCCTTCCTGCCCGACCTCGACGCCCTCCTCGACGAGGGCGACCGGCTGCTGGGCGTCACGACCGACGCGTTCGACGGCGCGCCGTTCACCGCGCTGGTGCGAGAGCGGCTCGCCGCCGCGGTCGACGACGGACGCCCTGCCGACCGGCGCGTGCAGCGGATGCCGCTCGCGGTGCACCGCCGCGACGACGGCCGGCTGGTCTGGTCGGGCTCCGACGTGGTGTTCGGTGATGTGACGCGGGCCAACGAGAACTTCACGCTGTACGACGAGTCGCTCGTCACGCGCGTACTGCTGGAGGACGGCCGGGCGGCCGGGGTGGAGGTGCGCGACGGCCGCACCGGCGACCTCCGCACCGTGCGCGCGCGCTTCGTGGTGGTCGCCGCCGACGCGTTGCGCACGCCGCAGGTGCTGTGGGCCAGCGGGATCCGGCCTGCCGCCCTCGGCCGCATGCTCAACGACCAGACGCAGGTCGTCTACGCCACGCGCATCCGCGACGCGGAGAAGGTGGCGGCGGCCGAGTCGCCGCGGGGCGGATCGTCGGGCGCGCCCTCCGGCGAGGTCGGAACGGACGAGATCATCGACGGGGCGATCAGCGAGCGCAGCGGCGTCAGCTGGGTGCCCTACACCGACGAGATGCCGTTCCACGGCCAGGTCATGCAGCTCGACGCGTCGCCGATCCCGCTCGCCGACGACGACCCGGTGGTACCGGGCTCCATCGTGGGCCTCGGCCTGTTCTGCGCCAAGGACCTCCAGTGGGACGACCGCGTGGCCTTCAGCGACGACGAGCTCGACTGGTACGGGATGCCGGCGCTGCGCATCCACTACACGCTCACCGACCGCGACCATGCGGTGATGGAGCGGGCGCAGGCCGAGATCGTGGCGTTGGCGAAGGCGGTCGGCGACCCCATCGGCGACCGGCCCTTCACCATGCCGCTCGGCGCCTCCTTGCACTATCAGGGCAGCGTGCGGATGGGGGAGGCCGACGACGGCCGCAGCGTGTGCAGCCCCGACAGCGAGGTGTGGGAGGCGCCGGGGCTCTTCGTCGCCGGCAACGGTGTCATCCCGACGGCGACGGCGTGCAACCCCACGCTGACGTCGGTCGCGCTGGCGGTGAAGGGTGCTCGCCGCATCGCGCGGGAGCTCGGGGGCGCCTCAATCGCCCCGGCACGCTTGCCTTATGCATCAAAACGACCTTAGTGTGTAGAAACACGGATAAAGTCAAGGAGGACTCGTGATCCCCGATCGCATCATCGAGCAGGGCACGCTCACGACCACCGGCACGCGTGCCGCGGTCGAAGTGCGCATCCCCTGGTACCGCGCACTCCCGGCGTCCTGCATCGCAGGCGCCACGCTGTCGATCGACGGCGTGCCCGCTCCGGCCGAGACGCTCCGCTGGGAGCTCAACGGCCGCGAGCGCACCTTCGCCGAGATGGCCGACGACACCGAGTCGTGGTGGTTCCCGCTCGACTCGGCGGTGCTCAGCGGCGACGTTCCGGTGGCGGCGGACGGGACGGAGCACGAGGTCGCCGTCGACCTCACCGTCTACATCCCGTACATCATCATCGGCGACGACGAGGTGCTCCACATCGAGGAGCACGACTCCAAGACCATGAAAGCGGTGACGGCATGACCTCCGTGTCCCCGAACACGGGATCCCCGAACCTGGGATCCCCGATCCAAGGCGTGACGCTCTACAGCTTCACGCGCGCGTTCCACGGCCGTGAATACGACCTCGAAGGCCTCATCCGCAAGGTCGCGGCCGACGGCTACGGCCCGGGGCTGGAGATCATCGGCTTCTCCAGCTTCCGTGGCTTCCCGGCGATCGACGACGCGTTCGCTGGCTGGTTCCGCGACCTGGTCGCCGAGGTCGACCTCGTGCCGACCTCCCTCGCGATCAACGCCGACATCGGCATCCACCGCGACCGGCTGCTGAACCAGGACGAGCTCATCGAGTACATGCGCCGCCAGATCGAGGCCGCCGCGAAGCTCGGCTTCCCGATCGCCCGGGTGCAGATCTCGATCACCCCCGACTCGATGGCGGCGCTCGCGCCGATCGCCGAGCAGTACGGTGTGACGCTCGCGCTGGAGGTGCACGCCGACCAGTACGCCTCGCACCCGCGCATCCTCGCACTGCGCGACCGGTACGAGCAGGTCGGCTCCCCGTTCCTCGGCTTCACGGCCGACTGGGGCGCGACGACGGTCGGGTTCGCGCCGTCGCTGCTGGAGGCGTACCGCCGCCGCGGCGCAACCGACGAGCTGCTCGGCCAGGTCGTCGACCTCTGGAACGAGTTCTACGAGGCGGGGCCGCCCGCCGACCAGGCCGACCACGGCCAGCGCTTCGGCCGCTTCATCGGCCTCGCCGCGCAGAACGGCCGGCCCGACCTCGGCATCGACTTCGCCATCAACGGCACCGGGCTCTTCGGCCCGGCCCGCGTCGACGACTGGCTCGAGATCATGCCGTGGATCAAGCACGTGCACGGCAAGTTCTTCGGCATCGACGAGAACCACGAAGAGCCCTCGGTCCCGGTGCGCGACCTCATCGCGCTGCTGGTGCGGAACGGCTACAACGGGGCCATCTCGAGCGAGTACGAGGGCTGGCACTGGAACTATTGGCAGTCGCCGTTCGAGATCATCCGCGACGAGCAGGCCGTGCAGCGGTCGGCGGCGCAGAACGCGGGCAGCCGGATGGTCACAGACGCAGCGGAGGCGCGCCGCCAGCTGGCGCAGTGGCTTCCCACGACAGAAGGAGCAAGCGCATGACCACTGAGGACATGAGCACTGGCGAACCGAACGGGATCGCCGGCACCGGCATCAAGCTCGGCACCACCCTCTACTCGATGACGAGCGAGTTCGCGGCCGGCCTCTACACGCCCGAGACCCTGATCGCCGCGGTCGCCGAGAACGGCATCGGCCCGGGCGTCGAGTTCAACATCGCCCAGCTGCTGCGCACGTACCCCGACGTCGACGCCGAGTTCGAGAAGCTCTGGTTCGACTCGCTCGAGAAATACGAGCTCGAGCCGAGCGCCGTCGGCACGAATCTCGACATGGGTCGTCGCAAGGACCGCGACATGACACCGGACGAGGAGCACGACTTCCTCGCCCGGCAGCTGAAGACCGCGCACACGCTCGGTTTCAAACGGGTCGTCATCCGCTCGGCGGGCCGGGAGCTGCTGCGCAGCCTCCTGCCGCTCGCCGAGAAGTACGACCAGCGGCTCGGCTACGAGATCCACGCGCCGCAGGGCCCGAACGATCCGAAGGTCATCGGCATCCGCGAGCTCTACGAGGAGCTCGGCAGCGAGCGCCTCGGCTTCACCGCCGACTTCTCCTCCACGATGCACAGCCTGTCGCCGACCCTGCTGTCGCAGCTCGCGAAGATGGGTCTCGACAAGAAGCACTTCGCAGTCATGGACGAAATCTGGCACGAGCCGACCCCCATGCACGTGCGCAACCAGAAGTTCGAGGACTACCTCACCGGTGAGGGCATCGACCCGCTGCGCTTCGGCCCGTTCACCCGGCTGGCGTTCAACATGCACGGGCTGGTGCCGCCGGAGGAGTGGCTCGACATCATGCCGCAGATCTTCCACGTGCACGCGAAGTTCTATGACATCGATGCCGATGGGCAGGAGCCGGCGATGGACATCCCGCGCATCGTCCGCCAGTTCGTCCAGGGCGGCTACCGCGGCTACCTCTCCAGCGAGTGGGAGGGCCACGCGTTCCAGGACCTCGGAGAGGCCGATCCCATCGACCTGGTCAAGAAGCAGCACGCGCTCATGCGCCGCACCATCGAAGAAGCCGCCGCCGGTGTCCCGGCCTGATCCGTACGGAGCCCACAACATGTCAGACACCACCGCCGAAGCCACCCTCTCGGATCTCGCCGCCGAGGTCGCGCGCCTGCGCGACGAGGTCGCCGCCGCCAACCGGCTCGCTCGTCGTGCCGCCGATCGCGGCGAGATCGAGAACCTGTTCAACCGCTACATGTACCTGCACAACGCCTTCCAGGACGAGCAGATCATCCCGCTCTGGGTCACGGAGGGCACGGAGGGCATCCGCGCCCGCTACACGAACGCGGGCCAGTACACGACGTACGAGAGCGTCATCCGCTACCACCAGGGGCGCCCCGCCCCGGCCGGCAAGCTCATCCTGCACGCCACCACCACTCCGGTGATCGAGGTGGCCGGCGACGGCGAGACCGCCAAGGGCGTCTGGCTGATGGCGGGGACCGAGTCGGGCCTCACCGATCCGGAGGTCGCCAAGGGGAGCCCCGACTTCATGTACTCGCCGGGCGAGGTGCAGGGCAAGAAGGTGTGGGCGCACTGGGTCTGGTGCAAATACGCCATCGACTTCCTGCGCCAGGACGGCGAGTGGAAGATCTGGAAGTTCCGCTGCTACGAGCTCGCCCGGGCCCCGTTCGAGGAGAACTGGGTGAGCTTCGGCGAGAAGAACCAGGCCGCCTTCGACCTCGACCTGATGTACTTCGGCGACGACGGCAAGCCCGTCTTCATGCCGCCGGCCGACGAGCCGGTGCCCAGCGAGAACCACCCGTACAGCCCGGACACGGTTCAGACGCTCGAGCCGGTGCCTCCGGTCGCGCACGACACCTTCACCGACACCTTCAAGTAGGGGATGCAGAACATGGCAACGCACAACTCGCTCTTCGCCGAGAAGGACGTCCGGCGCACGGACGACGGCATCGCCGTCTCGGTGCAGCTGCCCTGGTACCGCAGCCTGTGGCTGTCGGCCGTCGACGATGTCGCGGCCACCGTCGACGGCGTGGAGATCCCGCGCGACGACCTCCGCTTCGAGCTCAACGGCCGCAGCTACCGCATCGACGAGCTGCCGGAGCAGTCCGAGACGCTGTGGTTCGTCGCCGACCGTCCTGACGTGGTGATCCCGCTGGGCCATGCGCCTGCCGCGGGCGAGAAGCTCACCGTGGAGGTCGTGCTCACCATGCGCCTGCTCTACATGCAGATCATGCCCGGCGTCGACGGCGGCCCGGGCCGGTACGTGACGAACCGTGTGCCCGTCGAGCGGGAGCTGGTGCTCGCATGACGCTTCGGGTGGCGATGATCGGTCACGGCTTCATGGGGGCGGCCCACTCGGTGGGCTGGCGTCAGGCGCCGCGGGTCTTCGACCTCCCCGAGACCGTCGAGATGGCGGTGATCGTCGGCCGCGACGAGCAGGCGGTGTCCAAGGCCGCAGCCAAGTGGGGCTGGACGGAGCACGCGACCGACTGGCGCGAGGTGATCGCCCGCGAGGACATCGACCTGGTCGACATCGTGACGCCCGGCGACTCGCACGCCGAGATCGCGATCGCGGCGCTGGAGGCCGGAAAGCACGTGCTGTGCGAGAAGCCGCTCGCGAACAGCGTCGACGAGGCCGAGGCGATGGCGGCGGCCGCCCGGCGCGCCGCCGGGAACGGCGTGCGCGCGATGGTCGGGTTCACGTACCGGCGGGTGCCCGCGGTGTCACTGCTGCAGGACCTGATCGCGCGGGGGACCATCGGCGAGGTGCGGCAGGTGCGTGCGGCATACCGCCAGGACTGGCTGGTCGACCCGTCCGTGCCGCTCGGGTGGCGCCTCCAGAAGGAGCACGCCGGCTCGGGAGCCCTGGGCGACATCGGTGCGCACATCGTCGACATGACGCAGTTCGTGACGGGTCAGCGCGTGACCCGGGTCTCCGGGACGGTCGACACGATCGTGGCCCAGCGCCCCGTCCTCGGCGAGCGCTCCGGGTTCGCCGGCAGTGCCACCGGCGATCTCGGCGACGTGACGGTCGACGACGTCGCGATCTTCACGGGGAGGCTCGACGGCGGCGCACTCGTCTCTTTCGAGGCAACGCGCTTCGCGACAGGGCGCAAGAACGCTCTCACCATCGAGGTCTCGGGTTCCGACGGCGCGCTCGCCTTCGATCTCGAGCGCCTCAACGAGCTGCGGTACTACGACCGCTCGGCCGCGTCGGAGCTCCAGGGCTTCACGACGATCCTGGTGACCGAGCCGGAGCATCCCTACGTGTCGGCCTGGTGGCCGCCCGGGCATATGCTCGGTTATGAGCACGGTTTCTCGCACCAGGTCGTCGACTTCGTCTTAGGCCTCGCGCACGGCACCGTGCTCGACCCGAGCTTCGACGACGGCTTGGCGGTGCAGCGCGTGCTCGCAGCGGTTGAGGCCAGCTCGGAGAACGATTCGGCGTGGGTCGCGGTCGATTCCGCGGCTCCCGCGCACGTGTGAGAGCGTCTGAGGAGGAACCGCAATGACCCGTCCGATCACCCTGTTCACCGGCCAGTGGGCCGATCTGCCGTTCGAGGAGGTGGCTCGGCTCGCGGGCGAGTGGGGCTATGACGGCCTCGAGATCGCCTGCTGGGGCGACCACCTCGACGTCTCCCGCTGGGACGACGCCGAGTACGTGCAGTCGCGGAAGGACATCCTGGAGCGCAACGGCCTGCAGGTGTGGACGATCTCCAACCACCTCGCCGGCCAGGCCGTCTGCGACGATCCGATCGACGAGCGCCACCGCGACATCCTGAACGACCGCGTGTGGGGCGACGGCGACCCGGAGGGCGTGCGGCAGCGCGCCGCCGAGGAGCTGAAGCTCACCGCCCGGATGGCCGCAGCGCTCGGGGTGAAGACGGTGACCGGCTTCACGGGCTCCTCCATCTGGAAGGCGGTGGCGATGTTCCCGCCGGCCTCCGACGAGTGGATCGCGGCCGGCTACCGCGACTTCGCCGACCGGTTCCACCCGATCCTCGACGTCTTCGAGGAGGTCGGTGTGCGGTTCGCGCTCGAAGTGCATCCCTCCGAGATCGCGTACGACTACTGGACCGCCAAGGCGACACTGGACGCCATCGGCCACCGGAAGAGCTTCGGGATCAACTTCGACCCGTCGCACTTCATGTGGCAGCAGCTGGACCCGGTGGCCTTCGTGCTCGACTTCGCCGACCACATCTTCCACGTGCACGTGAAGGAGTCCATCACCAACCTCGACGGCCGCAACGGCGTACTCGGCTCGCATCTGCCGTGGGCCAACCCGCGTCGCGGCTGGACGTTCGTGTCGACCGCGCACGGCGAGGTGCCCTGGGAGCCGATCTTCCGCGCGCTCAACTTCATCGGCTACGCCGGGCCGACGTCCGTCGAGTGGGAGGACGCCGGCATGGACCGCCTCCAGGGCGCCCCGGAGGCCATCGACTTCGTGCGCGAGCTCAACGCGATCAACCCGCCGGAGGCCGCCTTCGACGCCGCCTTCTCGACGAAGGCGGACTGACCGCCGAGGCCCGGGTGGTCGTGACGACTACGACCGCGAGGGCTGAACTCCCTCCCGCCGGGCGTGCACCTCGGTCGCCGTGCTCTGGAGTGCACGCGCGGCGAGGGCGAGGTGCGCGCCCGTCAGGTCCGTAGGGTCGGACGCCAGCCACTCGTGGCCGCCCCACTCGCTGCAGAGCGTGCCGGCGAAGCCGGGCGCGGTGTCGCGCAGCAACGCTCCGAGGTCGCGCAGCGGCTGGGAGACGCGGCCGTCCGCATCGTCGAGGTCCCAGAACTTGAGGTGGAACGCGCCGACGAGCGGGAGGATGCCGCGCAGCGACTCCGCCGTCGAGCGGCCGAAGCGCACCAGCAGGTTCATGAAGAGCGCGTGCGCGGCGGGCGGCACCGCGCCCGAGCGCAGGTGGGCCACGACGGCGTCGAGCGTGGCGGGCTCCAGCCAGGCATCCCTCAACCGCACCAGCAGGGCGTCCGGGATGCTCGGAGCGAGCGCCGCGAGGTACGTGACCGGCAGCGCGGGCATGATGACGCTGGTGTCGACGAGCAGCCGGGCCCGCGGATCGTCGAGTGCTGCGATCTCCTCGATCGCCCGGGCGACCGGAGGCGCGTGCGGCGTCTGCTGCCCCTGCAGCTCCTCGTAGAGCGTGAGGTCGAGCTCGTGCAGCGCCGGCTGCACCCGGCGCAGCAGCGCAGGTCCGGCCTGCCCGATCGGCAGCCGCACGCCTTCCGCCCCGAGGTCGTGCGCCGTGCGCAGCTGCGGGAGGAGGAAGGCGAACCGCTCGTCGTCGTCGCGCCGCGTGGCCGGGGTCAGCCAGTCGTCCAGGCTCGCACCGACGATGCCGACCCGGCCGCCCGCGGCGGCGATTCGGTCGCGGAGCTCGGCGGCCTCCGCCAGGGGCGTGACCGGGAACGACCTCCACAGCTGCCCTGGTTCGAGCTCGACAACGCGCGCGACCCCGGAGGCCACGATGCCGACCGCGATGTCGGTGGCGGGACGGTCCGCGCGGATGACTTCCGGCGTCCAGTTGAACGCGCTGGCCGCGAGCGTCCACGGCGTCTCGCCGGCGGCCTCCAGGCGTCGCTCGCCCTCGAAGTCGAGCACCAGCGGCGCGTCCGGCCCGGCCGGGAGGTACGGGATGAGCAGCCGGAACGACACGGCGACGGTGTGCGGGCCGGGGAGGAGCGTCCCGGGGGCGCGCAGCGCGAGGCGGTCCTGGAGGAACCACCAGCCGTCGCCGCCCGGCACCTCGACGGCGCATTCCCGGCCGTCGAGGTGGAGGCGCACCTCAGAGACGCTCGACAGCGGCAGCGAGCGGATCCACGGCAGGCTGACGCGCACCACGAACCCGTCCGGGGTCGCGGCCAGTGCATCGTCGCTCAGGATGGGCAGGGCCATGGCACTCCCTCGTGTCGGCTTATGGACGTAAGTTACACGCTTACGTCTAAAACCGGAAGAAGTGCGCTCGGAGCCGTTGTTCAGGCGGCCGCCGGCGCCTTGATCCCCTCGATCGTCGGGCGTCCGTCCGCGAACCACCGCGGGAAGGTGACCTCGAACAGCTCCTCGATCGCCAGCTCGGCGCCCCCGCGCAGGGGCTCGCGCTCGTCGCCGATCGAGCGCACGATCGACAGGTCGCGTGTCGCGAGCGGCAGCGACAGCTCGTAGACGCGCTGCCGCACCTCGGCGAGGAAGATCTCACCGGCCGACGACACGGCACCGCCGACGACGATCACACCGGGGTTGAACATGTTGACGAGCGCGGCGATGGATTCGCCGATCAGCCGCGCCGAGCGCTGCACGAGTGAGATCGCGAGCGCGTCGCCGTCCATCGCGGCGATCGAGACCGCTTCCGGCGTGATCGGTTCGCCGCGCTCGGCCACGCCCGCGAGGATGCCGCCGGCGCCGCCCTCGAGCGCGCGCTCCGCGTCCCGCACGATCGCCCAGCCGGAGGCCTCGGCCTCCAGGCAGCCGACCTTGCCGCACCGGCAGGCCGCGTTCGAGTCGCGCACGCGCACGTGGCCGATGTCGCCCGCCGCGCCGTTCGCGCCTCGGTGGATGCGGCCGTGCGAGACCAGCCCTGCGCCGATGCCGCTGCCCACCTTGCAGTAGATGAGGTCCACGTTGTCGTCCCGCCGGTGGCTGCGCTCCGTGAGGGCGAGCAGGTTGACGTCGTTGTCGACCCAGACCGGTGCTTCGAAACGCTGCTCGAAGCGGCGGCGCACGTCGAAGCCGTTCCAGCCGGGCATGATGGGCGGCGCGACCGGGGAGCCGGTCTCGAAGTCGACCGGTCCCGGCACGCCGACCGCGACCGCCCAGACCGGGCGGTCGTCGCCCTCGGCGAGGAGCCCGTCGATCATCCCGAGGGCCGTGTCGATGGTCTCCGCCGGTCCGCGGCCGATGTCCCAGGCGCAGTGCGCCTCGGACAGCACGGTGCCGTCCAGGGAGGCCAGACCGACCCGGATGTGCAGGGCGCCGAGCGCGCAGACGACGATCAGCCCTCGATCCGACCGGAAGCGGAGCGTGCGCGGCGCGCGGCCGCCCGACGACGGGCCGTACTCGCCGTCCTCCAGGAAGCCCATCTCGATCGCCGCGTCGACCCGCTGGGCGACGACGCCGCGGCCGAGGCCGGTCAGGCGGCCGATCTCAGGCCGCGTGTCGGCCTCCCCCGTGCGCACGAGGTTGACCACGCGCAGCAGGCTCATGACCTCGTCGGTCTGCGCGCCGAATCGGAGTGCGGAATCCCTAGCCATGCTTGATTTTGACACAACTTCCGCGTGGAAGAGGGGGAAGCGGCCGGGACTTGGGTTCCAAGAACCAGGAGCTTGCGCCGCACTACCACCTAAGCGGGGCCGATGCCGACCTAGGAAATCAGTCTCATTGATCCCCGGCATAGCCGATACGCGGTTCCCTGATGCGGACGCGACCTCGAAAGTAGAGACCGGGCACTCACCTTCGGCCCGTCTGGAAAGGATCAAGGATGATCAAGCTTCTCTCCCATCTGTCCTATGTGGAGATCACGTCCCCCGATGTCGAGGCATCCGTGAAGTTCTACGAGGAGCAGGTCGGTCTGACCGTCGTCGACCGCTCCGACGGGTCGGTGTATCTCCGCTGCTGGGGCGACTACTACGCGTACTCGGTCGTCGTCTCGCCCGGTCCCGAGCCGACGCTCGCGACCATGGCCTGGCGCACGTCGAGCGCCGAGGCACTCGAGGAGGCCGCCAAGCGCATCGAGGCTGCCGGGATCGAGGGCGAATGGCTCGATGACGTGCCCGCCATCGGCCGCGCGTACCGCTTCACCGGCCCGTGGGGGCACTCCATGACGCTGCACTGGGACGTCACCCGGCACCAGGCTCCCGGGCACGTGGCGTCCATCTACCCCGACCGCCCGGAGAAGCGCAGCAAGGTCGCCGGCGCGCCCCGGCAGCTCGACCACGTCACCATCGCCACGAGCGATGTCGACGCCTTCGCGGCCTGGTACAACGACGTCCTCGGCTTCCGGATCATGGCCCGCACCGTCCTCGACGAAGCCCCCATCTCGATCTTCTCCGTGCTCACCACGAACGAGAAGTCGCACGACCTCGGCGTCGTCCTCGACGGCTCCACGCGCGCCGGCCGCGTCAACCACTACGCATTCTGGGTCGACACGTACGAGGAGCTCCTCATCGCGGCCGACACCCTGATGGAGAACGGCGTGCCGATCGAGTACGGCCCCTCCATCCACGGCATCGGCGAGCAGACCTTCCTCTACTATCGCGAGCCGTCGACCCTGCGCATCGAGCTCAACACCGGCGGCTACCGCAACTATGTGCCCGACTGGCAGCCCAACACCTGGAAGCCGTCGCTGGGGTCGAGCAACTTCTACCGCAACGGCGCCATGCCGATGTCGATGACCGAGTCGTTCCCCGCCGCCGACGGCCCGAGCGCCACGGAGGAGGGTGTCCCCGACGAGATCAAGGAGGCGCTCCTCAACCCGTACGCCGTGCAGGGCCGCGGCTGACGATGACGACACCGAGCGAGAACCCCGCCGACCTGGACCGCAACGACCCCGAGTCGGAGATCGCACTCCGGGCGGAGGCGTACCGCAACTGGGGCCGCTGGGGTGAGGACGACGTGCTGGGCACGCTCAACTTCATCGACGAGGCCACGCGGGCGGCCGCCGCCGCCCTCGTCCGGGAAGGCCTCGCGATCTCGCTGGCGCAGTCGTTCGACATGAACGGTCCCCAGAAGGGCTGGCGCCGGCGCACCAACCCGGTGCACACGATGCTCGACACCGGCACGGACGCCGAGCGCGGCTCGCAGGGCTTCCCGCACGGGCTCGGCGGCGCCGACGACGTCATCGCGATGCCGTTGCAGTGCTCGACCCAGTGGGACGGTCTCGGTCACATCTTCGACCACGGCTTCGCCTGGAACGGGCGTCGCGCGGGGGATGTCGTGACCAGCGACGGCGACCTGGTGACCGGGATCGAGCACGCGGCGTCCGCGATCGTCTCGCGCGGTGTGCTCCTCGACGTGGGGCGGCACCTCCGTCCGGAGTCGGGCGAGCTCGAGGACGGGTACGCCATCACCGCTGACGATCTCCGCTCCTGCGTCGAGGCGCAGGGCGACACGAGTTCGGTCGGCACGGGCGACATCGTGCTGGTGCGCACCGGCCAGCTCGCCCGCGTGCGCCGCGACGGATGGGGCGAGTACGCCGGTGGACCCGCCCCGGGGCTCTCGCTCACCACCGCCGGGTGGCTCCACGACAGCCGGATCGCGGCCATCGCGACCGACACGTGGGGGTTCGAGGTGCGCCCGAACGAGTTCGACGTGCCGGCGTTCCAGCCGCTCCACCAGGTCGTCATCCCGAACCTGGGTCTCACGATCGGCGAGATGTGGGATCTGGACCGTTTGGCCGAGGAGTGCGCGCGGCTCGGGAGATACGATTTCCTCCTCTCGGCGCCGCCGCTCCCCATCACGGCGGCCGTCGGGTCGCCCATCAATCCCATCGCACTGCTGTAGCCGCCCGCACGGGCCGTCGAATCAGAGAACAGAGAGGTTCTTGAAGTGACCGCTGTCACGAAGGTGGCGATCGCCGGAGCCGGCGTCGCCGGTCTGGCCGCCGCGATCCAGCTCGCCAAGGCGGGCGTCGAGGTCCATGTCTTCGACTCGAAGCCCGAGCTGAGCGCTCTCGGCTCCGGCATCACCCTCCAGGGCAACGCGCTCCGGGCTTTCGACGCCCTGGGCGTCTGGGAGGACGTCCAGGCCGAGGGCTACTTCTTCGAGGGGCTGACCCTCCGCGCGCCCGGCCCGGACGCACCCGTCGTGGCCGAGCTGCCGGACGTGAAGACGGGTGGCCCGGACTTCCCGGCCACCGGCGGGATGTACCGCCCCGATCTGGCGCGCATCCTGCTCCGTCACGCGGAGGCTGCCGGCGCGACCGTGTCGTTCGGCTCCGAGCTGACAGCGGTGTCCCAGACCCCGGACGGCGTCTCGGTCGAGATCGGCGGACGTCCGGCGGGCACCTTCGACCTGCTGGTCGGCGCCGACGGACTCAATTCGCAGGTGCGCCGGCTGATCGGGATCAACACGGCGCCCCAGCCGACCGGGATGGGGATCTGGCGGGCGTTCGTCTCCCGGCCCGCGTCGGTCGAGCGCAGCGAGCTGTACTACGGAGGGCCCGTCTACATCGCGGGGTACACGCCCACCGGCGAGGACACCATGTACGCCTTCCTCGTCGAGGCCGCTCAGGAACGCCAGGGCCTCACCGACGAGCAGGCGACCGCGATCATGATCGAGGAGTCGGCTGCGTATGGCGGGCCGTGGAACGACATCCGCGCCGACCTGGCCCGGGGAGCGCAGGTCAACTACACCTGGTTCACCCAGCACATCGTCCCGGCCCCCTGGAACCGGGGACGTGCGGTGATCATCGGCGACGCCGCGCACAGCTGCCCGCCCACGATCGCGCAGGGCGCCGCGCAGGCTCTCGAGGACGCGCTTGTTCTGACCGAGCTGCTCGTCGGCGCCGACGCTGTGGACGACGCGCTCTGGGATGCGTTCCATGCCCGGCGCGTCCCCCGGGCGCAGGCGGTCGTGGAGGCGTCGGTGCAGCTCGGGCAGTGGCAGATCGACCACGACCCCGACGCCGATGCGCCCGGCCTGATGTTCGGGATCGCCCACCGGATGGCGGAGCCGGCATGAGGATCGCCCGCTGGACCGACGGCACCGGCACGGTCGGCGAGGGCTTCGTCGTCGGCGACCGGGTCGTCCCGTTCCCCGGCCGCCTGACGGTCGCGGAGGTGCTCGCGCGCGGACTCGCGGAGGCCCAGCGGGTGTTCGCCTCCGTCGGGGCGTCGGACGGCGCCGCGCTGAGCGACGTGCGGCTGCTCGCGCCCCTCACCCCGGCGTCGATCCGCGACTTCGTCGCCTTCGAGGAGCACGTCGAGGGCGTCAGCGCCTCCGTCGACGGCAAGAGCGAGGTCGTGCCCGAGTGGTATCAGGCGCCCACCTTCTACTTCACCAATCCGCATACCGTGCTGGGCCCCGGGGAGCCGGTGCTCCCTCCCGTCACGGAACGGCTGGACTTCGAGCTCGAGGTGGCGGCCGTCATCGGCGGAGCGCCGGGTGACCGCCGGGCGAACCTCACCGCCGAGGAGGCGCGCGAGGTGATCTTCGGCTACACGATCATGAACGACTGGTCGGCCCGCGACCTGCAGTCGCGCGAGATGAAGGTGCGGCTCGGTCCCGCCAAGGGCAAGGACTTCGGCACCAGCCTCGGTCCCTGGATCGTCACGGCCGACGAGTTCGAGCCGTTCCTCGACGGCGAGGGCTTCCTCGCGATCCGTGCCGAGGTGTACGTCAACGACGAGCGCATCGGTCACGACCTGGTGTCGAACATGGGCTGGCCGTTCCCCGAGCTGGTCGCCTACGCCTCCCGCAACTCCCGGGTCGTCCCCGGCGATGTGCTCGGCTCCGGGACGACCGGCAACGGCGGCTGCCTCGCCGAGCTGTGGGGCCGGCGCGGCGCGCTGGACCCGCGTCCGCTGACCGAGGGCGACACCGTGCGGATGGTGGTGGAGGGCATCGGCGAACTGGTCGGACCGGTCGGTGCAGGCGTGCCCGCCCCGGAGGTCCCGCGAGCGCGCGAGCGCTCGCGGCTCCGGACCCGCAAGGAGCGGGTGGCCCGATGAGCGCCGGTTTCCTCGATGCCTTCGCCCGGCTCGACGGCGCGACCGTCGTCGTGACGGGCGCCGCCCGCGGTCAGGGCGCCGCCGAGGCGCGTCTCCTCGCCGGACTCGGCGCCCGGGTGATCGCGACCGATGTCGTCGACGTCGACGGCGCCGTGGACGACCGCATCGCCTTCCGTCACCTCGACGTGACCGACGAGGAGGCGTGGGCGCGGCTCGCCGGCGAGCTCGCACGGACCCTCGGCGGAACCCCTCTGCACGGCCTGATCAACAACGCCGGCGTCACCCACCGCGCCGGAATCGGCCGGACCGGGCGAGCGGACTGGGATCGGGTGCTCGCGGTCAACCTGACCGGTCCGATGCTCGGGATGCGCGCGCTCGCGCCGCTCATGGGCGACGGCTCGTCGATCGTGAACGTCGGCTCGGTCGCCGGGCTCA
Source organism: Leifsonia sp. KNZ13-11D (assembly GCF_056754895.1). Lineage (NCBI taxonomy): Bacteria > Bacillati > Actinomycetota > Actinomycetes > Micrococcales > Microbacteriaceae > Leifsonia > Leifsonia sp. KNZ13-11D. Next base: position 3,297,615 of record NZ_JBPGWU010000001.1, on the reverse strand, counting down.
CCGGTCACTACACGGCCGCGTACACGGCCTCCAAGTGGGGCCTGCGTGGGCTGTCCCGCGTCGCGGCCACCGAGTACGGCCCCCGCGGCATCCGCGTGAACACCATCCACCCCGGCTTCATCGAGACGGACATGACCGCCGACGCTCCGGCGGCGATGCGGGATGCTCAGCTCGACCTGACGCCGCTCGGACGTCTGGGGCAGGCCGACGACGTCGCCGGGCTCGCCGTCTTCCTGATGTCCGACGCGTCCCGGTACCTCTCCGGCGCCGACCTCCCGGTCGATGGAGGATTCGCCTCCTCGGCCGGGGCCAAGCACCTCGCCGACCGCATCGCCGCCGGCGCGCAGCACGTCTCGCAGTAACGAAGGAGCCTCCCGTGTTCATGTACTTCCCGACCAATTACGTCTGGAGCCTCGCCGTCGTCGCCACCCTCAACAACGGCGGCTTCATCGACGAGGTCGACAGGGCGTGCAAGCCGGTGCTGCTCGCGTCGCAGAACGGCGACGACGCCGGGACCGCCGAACTCTACGCCTCCTGGGAGGCCGTCGCCGACCGCCTCGTCGCCAAGGCGCAGGCCGACGAGGCGGCCGGTCGCCGGATCGGCGCGGGGGAGACGTACTACCGGGCGTCGCTTTACACCTCCCAGGCCGAGCGCCTGCAGTCCCCGCGCTGGGAGGGCCGCAATGCCGCGTACCAGAAGTCGATCGACCTGCTCCTGAAGCACGTCGAGCTGAGCCGCATCCCGGTCACCCGCGTGGAGGTCCCCTACGAGGACTCCTCGCTGCCGGGCTACTTCTACCGTGCGCCCGGCAACGGACCGCATCCCGTCATCATCCAGTGGAACGGTCTCGACTCGACCAAGGAGATGATGTACTACTCCGGGTTCCCGCGGATGCTCGCCGAGCGCGGCATCTCCACCCTGATGATCGACACCCCCGGCTCCGGCGAGGCGCTGCGACTGCGCGGCCTGACGGCCCGCCGCGACACCGAGGTGTGGGCGGCTGCCATCGTCGACTGGATCGAGGAGCACGCCGCCGAACTGGACGCGGACCCCGAGCGCATCGGCATCGTCGGCTGGTCGCTCGGCGGCTACTACGCGCCGCGCGCCGCCGCCTTCGAGAAGCGCCTGAAGCTCGCCGTCGCCTGGGGCGCCAACCACGACTGGGCCGCGGTGCAGGAGGCGCGTCGCAACCGCGAGGGCGAGAACCCGGTGCCGCACTACTGGGACCACGTGTTCTGGGTCTGGGGCGTCGACTCGATGGATGCCTTCATCGAGAAGACCCAGGGGATGCACCTGAACGGCGTCGCCGAGCAGATCACCGTTCCCCTGCTGATCACCCACGGCGCCGGCGACCGGCAGATCCCGGTCCGGTACGCGCACGAGACGTTCGATCAGGCCGTGAACAGCCCGCGCCGCGAGCTCCGCATCTTCGACGATCCGGAAGGCGGCACCGAGCACATCTCGATCGACAACATGCCGTACGTCGCGGGGATCATCGCCGACTGGGTCGCGGAGACGTTCGCGACGACAGAGACGGGTGCTGAGACGTTCGCGATGGCCGAGGGGGCCCGCGAGCATGCGGACTGACGTCGCCATCATCGGAGCGGGCCCCGCGGGCCTCCTCCTGGGCCACATCCTGCAGCGGGCTGGGATCGGCTTCGTCATCGTGGAGCAGAAGAGCCGCGAGTACGTCCTGAGCCGCATCCGTGCCGGCGTGCTCGAGCAGGGCTCGGTCGACATCCTCGGCGAGTTGGGCCTGGACGCGGACCTCGCGGCGCGCGGTCTCACGCACCGCGGCATCTACCTGCAGTACGAGGGGCGGCGCCACCACGTCGACTTCGTCGATCTGGTGGGGCGCACCGTCACCGTCTACGGGCAGCAGGCCCTCGTGGCGCACCTGCTCGCCGAGCACGACCGCCTCGGCTCCGACGTCCGCTTCGACGTCGGGGGCGTGGCACCCCACGACGTCGACTCGGACGCTCCGTACGTGCTGACCGGAGAGGGCGAGCGGATCGACTGCGATGTCATCGTCGGGGCGGACGGCTACCACGGCGTCTGCCGTGCGGCCATCCCCGGTGTCACAGCGCTGGAGCGCGGCTATCCGTACGCCTGGCTCGGCATCCTCGCCGATGTCGCGCCCTCGACGGACGACCTCATCTACGCGCTCCACCCGGACGGCTTCGCCATGCACTCCATGCGATCCCCGGAGGTGTCGCGCCTCTACCTGCAGGTGGACCCGTCCGAGTCCATCGACGAGTGGTCCGACGACCGGATCTGGGAGCAGCTGCAGAAGCGGCTCGGTGTCGACGGCTGGACGCTGCACGAGGGCACGATCACGGAGAAGTCGATCACCCCGATGCGCAGCTTCGTGGCGTCCACCCTGCAGCACGGGCGGCTGTTCCTCGCGGGGGACGCCGGCCACATCGTGCCGCCGACCGGCGCGAAGGGGCTCAACTCCGCCATCGCCGACGTCGCCCTGCTGGGGCGCTCGATCGCCGCACGCTACCGCGGTGACGGCGCTCCGCTCACCCGGTACAGCGCGGCGGCGCTGGCGAGGCAGTGGAAGGTGCAGCAGTTCTCCCAGTGGATGACCGAGATGCTGCACGTGCACCGGGAGATCGACGACGAGTCAGCACGCGCCTTCCGCTACCGCAGCCAGGTGGGCCAGCTGGAGTACACGACCGGTTCCCGTCACGCTCAGGCCGCGCTCGCCGAGCAGTACGCGGGCCTTCCCTTCTGAGGAGGAGGAACGATGCCAGAAGTCAGCCCGCACGAGGTCAGCCAGGGACAGATCACCCGCGAGATCGCCGACGCCCAGGCGGCGGCCGCGGCGGCCGGACCGCTTCCCGTCCACCCGCTGCGCGACTTCGCGCCGTACCGCAGCTCCACGCTGCGTCACCCGACCCACGAGCTGGTCCGCGCCGACCCCGAGGAGATCGAGCTCGTCTCACCCGCGTTCGGGCATTCCGACGTCGCGCCGGAGGAGAGCGATCTGACCATCCAGCACAGCGGTGAGCCGCTGGGGGAGCGCATCATCGTCGCGGGCCGGGTGCTCGACGGCGACGGCCGCCCGGTGCGCGGCCAGCTGATCGAGGTGTGGCAGGCCAACGCGTCCGGCCGCTACGTGCACAAGCGCGACCAGCATCCCGCGCCGCTCGACCCGAACTTCACCGGGGTCGGCCGGGCCATCACCGGCGACGACGGCTCGTACCGGTTCGTCACCATCAAGCCGGGCCCGTACCCCTGGAAGAACCACCGGAACGCCTGGCGCCCGGCGCACATCCACTTCTCGCTGTTCGGGTCGGCCTTCACCCAGCGGCTGGTCACCCAGATGTACTTCCCGACCGACCCGCTCTTCGCGCTGGACCCGATCTACCAGTCCATCGTCGATCCGGCCGCTCGCGATCGGCTCAAGGCGCGTTACGATCACGACCTGAGCGTGCCGGAGTGGGCGATGGGCTACCGCTGGGACATCGTGCTGACCGGCAGCACGGCGACCTGGATGGAGCCGGAGGAGGGCGAGCATGCCTGAGAGCGAGGAGACCGGCACCGGCTTCGGCCAGACCCCGTCCCAGACCGTGGGTCCCTTCTTCGGCTACGCGCTGCCGTACGACGGCGGACCGGACGTGACCTCGCACTCCCACCCCGGATCCATCCGCCTGCACGGCACGGTCTACGACGGCGCGGGCGAGCCGGTCCCGGACGCGATCCTCGAGATCTGGGGGCCGGATGCGTCGGGCCGCCCGATCCGGGAACGCGGCAGCCTGCACCGCGACGGCTACACGGTGACCGGCTTCGGCCGGGCCGCCGTCGACCGCGCGGGACACTACACGTTCACGACCGTGCTGCCGGGAGCATCGGGCGCGGGACGGGCTCCCTACCTCCTGGTGACGGTCTTCGCCCGCGGCCTGCTGCACCACCTCTTCACCCGCGCCTACTTCGGGGAGGACGACCCGTTCCTGGCGACGGTTCCGGCCGACCGCCGTCGCACCCTGATCGTCGAGCAGGACGGCGAGCGCAGTTACCGGTTCGACATCCGCCTGCAGGGCGACGGGGAGACGGTGTTCCTGGACTTCATCGGAGACGGACGTGGCTGACGCATTCGACTGGGGGCTGCTCGAACCGGCCGGCGCGGCCGGCGCCGTGGTCTCCGACGATCGCATCCTCGCCGCCATGGTCGAACTGGAACGCGCCCACGCCGCAGCCTGGAGCAGTCTGCTCGACGTGGAGTCGACCGCCGCGCTGGACGACGCGTCGCTCGACCGGGAGGCGCTGCTGCGGGAGTCGCGCCGTTCCGGGGTTCCCGTCGTCGGTCTGGCGCAGGCGCTGCGGCAGCAGGGCGGCACGCTGGTGCACCAGGGGATGACGAGTCAGGACGTCCTGGATTCCGCGCTGATGATGGTCTCGCGTGACGCGCTGACCGAAGCGCGGCCGGCCCTGGTGGCGGCCGGCCGACGGTTCGCGGCGCTCGCCCGCGAGCACCGTGGCACCCCCTTCGCGGTCCGCACGCTGATGCAGGAGGCGGAGACCACGACGCTGGGCGCGGTGATCGGCGGGTGGCTCGATGCCGTCTCGTCGGCCATCGAGACGCTCGACGCGGTCGCCTTCCCGCTCCAGCTGGGCGGCGCCATCGGCGACGGCGACGCCTTCGCGCGACTCTCGGGCCGGCCGGAGGCCGCCGCCATCCTGCGCCGCCGCATCTCCGCCGCCCTCGGCCTCACGGACCCGGGGCGCGCGTGGCACACCGATCGCTCGCCGGTCCTGGCCGTGACGCGCGCTGCCGCGAGCGTCTGCACCGCCGGAGGACGGGTGGGACGCGACCTGGGACTGCTCGCGCGCGACGAGGTCGCCACGCCGCTTCACGGGGGCGCATCGTCCGCCATGCCGCACAAGAAGAACCCGGTGGATGCCGTGCTCCTGGTCGCGAACGGGCTCCGGGTCAGCGGGCCGCTCGGCGTGGTGCAGACCGCATCCCTCAGCTACGACGCGCGTCCGGCGGGGGAGTGGCACGCCGAGTGGCAGGCCTGGCGGGAGACGCTCCGGCTGGCCGCCGAGTCCGCCTCGCTCCTCGAGCACGCCGCCGGCGACCTCGTCATCCAGGCGCGGCGGGCGCACGTCACGGCGGCCGTCGCTCCGCGCGGAGCGCACGAGGTCGACGCGGCCGTCGGCAGGTTCGAGCGACTGCAGGAGGGGGGCGCCTCATGACTCCGACCCGGTTGCGAGGGTCCATGGTGCCGGCTGCGCCGACCTCGGCCGCCGCGCCGCTCCTCGTCCTCCTCCCGTCGCTGGGCACGACCACCGAGCTGTGGGACGGTGTCGTCGCACGGCTGGCCGTCCGCGACGATCGGCCCCGCATCCTGCGGATCGACCTGCCCGGTCACGGCGCGTCGCCGGCCGCGCGGGCCGGTTTCACGGTCGAGGACCTCGCCCGTGCGGTCCTCGACGTCGTCGACGAGGTCGGCGGCGGCGCGTTCCACCTCGCCGGCGACTCGCTGGGCGGTGCGGTCGCCCTCGAACTGGCGATCGCGGTGCCGGAGCGCGTGCGCAGTCTGACGATGTTCTGCTCCGGTGCGGCCATCGGCACCCCGGAGGGCTGGGCGGACCGCGCGGCTCAGGTCCGCGCTTCCGGGACCGCGTCGGTCGTCGCCGGAAGCGCCGAGCGCTGGTTCGCGCCGGGATACCTCGAGGCCCACCCGGACGGGCCGGGAGGCCGGGCGCTGCGCACGCTGGTCGAGGTGGACGACGAGTCGTACGCCCTGTGCTGCGAGGCGCTCGCCACGTTCGACCGGCGCGCGGACCTCGGTGCGGTCATCGCACCCTCCGTCGTCGTGGCCGGCGCCCACGACGGCGTCACCACGCCGGATCTCATGCGGGAGCTCGCGGACGGAATCCCGGGCGCACGATTCGTCGAACTGCCGGACGCGGCCCACCTGATCCCGCTGGAGGAGCCCGACGCGTCCGCCGCACTGCTCGCCGCCGCCGTCGACCCGCCGGATGCGGCGGAGACGGGGATGCGAGTGCGTCGAGAGGTGCTCGGCGACGCGCACGTCGACCGCGCGAACGCCGCGATCACACCCGAGACCGCCGCCTTCCAGGACTTCATCACCCGGTACGCCTGGGGTGAGGTCTGGGGGCGCCCGCAGCTGACGCGGCAGCAGCGCTCGATCGCGACCCTCGCCAGCCTGGTCACCGGCGGCCACGAGAACGAGTTCCGGATGCACGTGGGCGCCGCGCTGCGCAACGGACTGACCAGGGCCCAGATCGCGGAGGTGGTGCACCACACCGCGCTGTACGCCGGACTCCCGGCGGCGAACAGTGCGATGGCCGTGCTGCGCGACGTGCTCGCTGAGGCAGATCACACGGAGGAATCGAATGGATAAGACCTACGCGTCCGCGGCCGAGGCGGTCGCCGACATTCCGGAGGGCGCGTCGCTGGCGGTCGGCGGCTTCGGCCTGTCGGGGGTGCCGATCGTGACCATCCGGGCCCTTCTCGACCGCGGGGTCGGCGGCTTGCAGGTGGTGTCGAACAATTGCGGCGTCGACGGCTGGGGTCTGGGCGAGCTGCTTGCCGCCGGGCGCATCCGCCGGGTGATCGCCAGCTACATCGGTGAGAACAGGGAGTTCGCCCGCCAGTATCTGGGCGGCGAGGTGGAGGTGGAGCTCACGCCGCAGGGCACGCTTGCGGAGCGTCTGCGCGCGGGAGGTGTCGGTATCCCCGCGTTCTTCACCGCCACCGGCGCGGGCACGGCGGTCTCGGACGGCGGGATGCCGATCCGGTACGCGGCGGACGGCTCGGTCGCGGAGGCGAGCGCCCCGAAGGAGCTGCGCCCGTTCGACGTGTTCGGACCGACGCGCGAGTACGTGCTCGAGACGGCGATCCGCACCGACTTCGGTCTGGTGCGTGCGGCGGTCGGCGACCGGCACGGCAACCTCCGCTTCGAGAAGTCGACCCGCAACTTCAACCCGCTCGCCGCCATGGCCGGCCGGGTGACGATCGCCGAGGTGGATGAACTGGTCGAGCCCGGCGTGCTGGGCCCGGACGACATCCACCTCCCGGGCATCTACGTGGACCGCGTGATCGTGCTCACCCCGGAGCAGTCCGCGGACCTGCCGATCGAGAAGGTCACCGTCCGTTCCCGATCCGAAGGAGCCTGACATGCCGCGTAGCCGCGATGAGATGGCCGCCCGCGCCGCCCGGGAACTGGAGGACGGCTCCTACGTCAATCTGGGGATCGGACTGCCCACGCTCATCCCGAACCACCTCCCCGACGGTGTGCACGTGGTGCTGCACTCGGAGAACGGCATCCTCGGTGTCGGCCCGTACCCGTGGGAGGGCGAAGAGGACCCCAAGCTCATCAACGCGGGAAAGGAGACGGTCACGGTCCTGCCCGGAGCCAGCTACTTCGACTCCGCAGCAAGCTTCGGGATGATCCGCGGCGGCCGCATCGCCACCGCGGTCCTCGGAGCCATGCAGGTCTCGGCCTCCGGCGACATCGCCAACTGGGCGGTGCCCGGCAAGATGGTCAAGGGCATGGGCGGGGCCATGGACCTCGTCAACGGCGCCGAGCGGGTCATCGTGGTCATGGACCACATCGCCAAGGACGGCTCTCCGAAACTCGTCGAGCAGTGCACGCTCCCGCTCACCGGGCGGGGCTGCGTCGACCGCGTCATCACCGACCTCGCCGTGATCGACGTCACCGCCGACGGACTCGTACTCCGCGAACTCGCGCCCGGCGTGACCGAGCAGCAGGTCATCGAGGCGACCGGCGCCCCGCTCCTCGTCGCCCGGGAGGCGGTCGATGCCTGAGCTGCGCGAGGCCGTGATCTGCTCGCCCCTCCGCACGCCGGTAGGGCGGATGGGCGGAGCCCTCGCGCCCGTGCCTGCCGTGGACCTCGCCGAGACCGTCCTCCGCGCGCTTCTCCAGCGCACCGGCCTCGACCCCGCCGCGGTGGAGGGGGTGATCGGCTCGCAGGGGTACCCGACGATGGAGGCGCCCGCGTTCGGCCGCGTCGCCGCCCTGAACGCCGGCTTCCCGGTGACGACGACCGGCTACCAGCTGGACCGCCGCTGCGGCTCGGGCCTCCAGGCCGTGATCAACGCGGCGATGGAGGTCCAGACCGGCGCCAGCGAGGTGCTCGTCGCCCTCGGCGCCGAGTCCATGTCGAACGCCCCGCTGTACACCGAGCAGGGGCGCCGTGGGGTGCCGGCCGGCGGCCTCCTGCTGCACGACGCCCTGGCCCGCGGGCGGGAGACCGTCGGCGGCCGCAACTTCCCGACGCCGGAGGGGAACGTCGGCTCGGCGGAGGAGCTCCGCCGCGAGTACGGCATCCCCCGGGAGGCGCAGGACGCGTTCGCGCTGCGCTCCCACCAGCGCGCCGTCGCGGCCCAGCAGTCGGGCGCCTTCGACGCCGAGCTCGTGCCCGTGACCGTGCGCGGCAGGCGCGGCGACGTCGTCGTGGACCGCGACGAGCATCCCCGGGCGGACACCTCCCTGGAGGCGCTGGCCGGGCTGCGCGCGATCCTCGGCCGCGCCGACCCCGACGCGACGGTGACCGCGGGCAACTCGAGCGGCCAGAACGACGCCGCCGCCGCGGCGATCGTCACGACGCGGGAGCGCGCCAGGGAGCTGGGGCTCGTTCCCGCGCTCGCGCTCCGTTCCTGGGCGGTCGCAGGCAACGACCCCCGCGTCTTCGGGGTGGCGCCCGTCCCGGCCGCGAACCGGGCCCTGCAGCGTGCCGGCCTCACCTGGTCGGACATCGACGTCATCGAGCTCAACGAGGCGTTCGCCGTTCAGGTGCTGGCCTGCCTCGCGGACTGGGGCATCGACGCGGAGGACCCCCGGCTCAACCCGCGCGGCAGCGGCATCTCGATCGGCCACCCGATCGGAGCGACCGGTCTGCGGATGCTGGCGACGCTCGCGCACGAGCTCCCGGCCCTCGACGCCTCGCTGGCGGTGGAGACCATGTGCATCGGCGGCGGCCAGGCTCTCGCCGCGGTCTTCGAGCGCGTCTGACCCGCGCGGCGAAGGCGATCACACCGACTCATCTCCGCATCCGACCTCCTGCTACGCCCGTCGATGAAGAAAGGCACGGCCCCGCACATGTCAGCAAAGCTCAACGCCCTCATCCTCTCGGGTCACATGACCCGGGAGCACGACAACGAGTTCCGGAGCTTCCGGCAGCACAACAGCTGGATCACCACCCTGCTGGAGGACACGGGACGGTTCCGGGTCCGGGTCGTCGAAGATCCCCGTGGGCTCGGGCCGGAGATCATCGACACGTACGACGTCGTGATCGTCGTCTTCGAGGGCCGCGACGGCTACCACGAGAAGGCGACCGGCTTCGGCTCGGAGACCGATGCCGCGCTCCTGAAGTTCGTCCGCGACGACGGCAAGGGGATCGTGTGGTTCCACGGTTCGGCCGCGCAGGAGGACGACTGGGGGTACCCGGACGAGTACAACATCATGCGCGGCTCCCGGCTCACCGTGGCCGGCGGTCTCCGCCCGCGGCCGTGGGGCGAGGCCCAGCTCGACACGGTCGAGCCGCGGCACGAGATCACCGAGGGCATCAGCGCCCGCTGGACGGTGACCGGCGACGACATCCTCACCGGTGTGGAGATCCTCGACGGCGCCCAGGTGCTGCTGACGACGTTCGACGACCTCGAGTCGTACGAGGAGGCGCCGGTCTGGCCGATGTCCCACTACCCCGTCGCCATCCCGGAGGAGGGCATCGCGGCACTCCCCGGTATCAACACGGACCAGCCCATCGCCTGGATCAACGAGTACGGCGCGGGCCGCTCGTTCACGATCACGATCGGCCACGACATCGACACCTTCCGCCGGATCGAGTTCATCCGCATGTTCCCGCGCGGCGTGGAGTGGGCCGCGACGGGCGAGGTGACGCTCACCGGCCCCGACCGTCGCGGTGAGCGGCGGTTCCTCCCCTGGCCGTACTACAACCAGGAGGGGTGACCGGGCCGGCGCAGCGCCCGGCCGACAGCCTCCGTCGGTGCGCTCGCTACTCGGCAGGCGCTGCGCCGATCAGGCGGCGTGCGTCGCCTCGGGCCGTGGCGACGAAATCGTCGATCAGGCGCGACCGCCTGCCGCTGTCCCACCCGAGGAGGACGTCGGTGGGCGGCAGGTCCGAAACGGGGACGAAGGCGACGTCGGCCCGCCGGTAGAACCGCGCGGTCGACAGGGGCAGGATGGCGATCCCGCGTCCCACGGCGACCAGTTCCAATTTCTCCTCGACGGTCCGGCTCGCCGGGCGGGACTGGCCGCGCGTGCGCCGCATCTCGGCGGCGATGTCCGCCCACTCCGGTACAGCCGCCGGATCCTGGAGGAGATGCTCGGCCGCGAGGTCGCCCATCCGGACGCTCGCCGCCGCCGCCAGCTCGTGGTCCGCCCGGAGCATGACGACGCGTGGCTCCGAGAACAGCAGCTCGGTGGCGAGCCCTGTCGCGCTGAATGGCCGGCGAAGGTAGCTGACGTCGGCGCGGCCGTCATGGAGCACCCGGACCTGGTCTTCCCAGCTGGTGCGCATGACGTTGATGGTCAGGGCGGGATGCGTCCGCTGGTAGGCCCGCACGGCATCGGTGACCATCAACCCGGGCATGAAGCCGATGGTGAATTCGGACTCCCCGCGGGCCGCGACCGCCACCCTCCGCCTCACCGCTGAAGCCGACGCGAGCAGTGCCTCCGCCTCCCGGTAGAGCAGCCGGCCGCTCTCGGTCAGCTCGGTGCCCCGGGTGTCTCTGACGAACAACTGCACGCCCAATTCGGCCTCGAACGCCCGGATCTGCCGGGACAGCACCGGCTGTGCGATCATCAACGCCTCCGCGGCCCGCCCGAAGTTCAGTTCCTCCGCGACCGCGACGAAGTACCGCAGCTTTCGGAGGTCGAGATCGGCGTTCATGCCACAACGATCCCACACCTGCTCATACCCTTTAGGTCTCAATCTGGGCAGAAGAGGTCTTGGACACCCGAGGGGCACCGGAGGGATGCTCGGTTCGGCTCAACGAAAGGAACCACTCCATGACTCTCACAGGCACACGCGTCGTCATCATCGGCGGCACCTCCGGAATCGGCCTGGCGACCGCCCGCGCCGCGGTCGACGCAGGCGCGGAGGTCGTCATCGCCTCCAGCCGGCAGTCGAGCATCGACGCGGCCCTCGGCGAACTCTCCGCGGCCACGACCGGCCACGCGCTGGACGTGCTCGACGCCGCAGCGGTCCGGGCGTTCTTCGAGAAGATCGGCGACTTCGACCACCTGGCATACACCGCCGGCGAGTCGCTCAGCCTGCTGCCGGTCGACGGGCTCGACATCGACCGGGCTCGCAGCTTCTTCCAGGTGCGCTTCTTCGGCGCGCTGAACGCGGTGAGCGCGGCCGCGCAGCACATCCGTCCGGGCGGATCGATCACCCTCACCTCGGGGGCGGCCCGCACGCGGCCCGGCGCCGGCTGGTCGGTCGCGTCGAGTGTGTGCGGTGCCACCACGAGCCTCGCCGGAGCCCTCGCCGTGGAGCTCGCGCCCGTCCGCGTGAACGTCGTCGAGCCGGGTGTCATCCGCAGCCCGCTCTGGAGCGGGATGAGCGAAGAGGATCAGCAGGCGATGTACCAGCAGCAAGCGTCGGTGCTCCCCGCCGGCCGGGTCGGCGAAGTCGACGACGTCGCACAGGCGTTCCTGTACGCGATGACGCAGTCGTTCATGACCGGCACGTCCATCCCCGTGGACGGCGGAGCGCTGCTGGTCTGACCTTGACCTCGAAACGCCCGGCGACCTATCCGCCCCGGATCCCGTCGAGCACGATGCGCAACGCTCGGCGGAGTTGCGCATCATCCCGATAGATCCCCCCGGTGACGGCGAAGATCACCCGCATCACGTCGTCGGCGTCGAGGTCGGAGCGCACCTCGCCTGCCTCGCGCGCCCGATCGACGAGCGGATCGGCGATCCGATAGATGGCCTCGCGGGTCGGGAGGTAGACCGCGGAGCTCTCTGTCAGCACCGTGACCAGGGGGTGCTTGGTCCGCATGAAGTCGACGAACTTCTCGAGCCACGTCTGCAAGGCCGTCCACGGGTCGGGCTCGTCGATCGCCTCTCCGAAGCGGACCAGCTCATCGACGGTCGCCAGATAGACAGCCTCCATGAGAGCCGTCCTGGTGGGGAAATTGCGATAGAGCGTCGCCACCCCGACGCCGGCGCGGCGGGCGATCTCTTCCATGCCGGCCCCGGCGCCCAGCTCGGCGTACGCCTGGACGGCGGCTTCCAGGACCGCGTCGAAGTTGCGTCGAGCGTCGGCCCGCTGGGGTCGTCGTTCCTCGAGCAGTGCTGAAAGGCTCACCAGGCTCCGTCCAAATGTGATAGACAGTCTATCGGATAACTGAGAGACCCGCTCTCGGTTCGATATGCCCACTCTACCGGGGCAGACGGGAGCACCATGACATCCTCGACCCCATCCACCGTGACCATCGGTGGCGACCTCACCGTGGGCCGGCTCGGCTTCGGAGCGATGCAGCTGACCGGCAAGCAGGTGTGGGGCGAGTACCCCGACCGCGATGGGGCCATCGCGCTCCTTCGCGCGGTGGTCGACGCAGGAGTCACCTTCATCGACACGGCGGACGTCTACGGCCCCCACTCGAACGAGATCCTCATCCGGGAGGCGCTTCACCCGTACCCGAAGGGGGTGGTCATCGCCACCAAAGGCGGGTTCGTGCGCGGTGGCTACGAATACTCGACGCTCGATGCTGTCGGAAACCCCAACTACCTCCGCCAGTCGGCACACCTGAGCGCGCGACGGCTGGGCGTCGACAGCATCGACCTCTACTACCTGCACAGTGGGCGGGCGACGGACGTGCCGTTCGAGGATCAGGTGGCCACGCTCGCCGCCCTCCAAGAGGAGGGCGTCATCCGGCACATCGGCCTGTCGAACGTCACGCTCGAGCAGTTCGAACTCGCTCAGACCATCGCCCCGATCGCCGCAGCCACCGCTCTCTACAACACTGGTAATCGCCTCGGCGCCGACCTGTTGCGCGCCTCGGGCAGGGCGGGCGCCGTGTTCTCCCCGTGGCACCCGATGGCGCTCCACGACGGCGGCGACCCCGAGCGCATCACCGCAGCGCTGGAGCCGATCGCGCAGAACCACGATGCGACAGTGCGTCAGATCGCCCTGGCCTGGCAGCTGCACCGCGCCCCACACACGCTGCCGATTCCCGGCACCACCAGCATCGACCACCTCGCGAGCAACCTCGCGGCTGCGGCCATCCGGCTCACCGATGACGAGGTGGCCGCGATCACCGCGCTCGTCCCCGAAGACTGAGTGTCCGGTGCCGGCGGTCCGGACACCGAGCGCGGTTCGGCCGCCGGCAGCCGGTGTTCGCGATGCGAGCATCCCCCGCGGCGATCCCGGAAACTTCGTGCACTAACGACTCTGGCGTCCTATCGTCTTACGTGGGAGACAACGCGAGCCGATAGGACTGGGGGGCCGCCCCCGCGGTCGTGATCGAGCCGACGGTCGTGGAATCCTCCCGACCGCTCGACGCTCCCGAGGAAGTGAGGTCGACGTGCCCCATCCGCCGCTGCTGAGCAGGACGCGCGATACCGACGGGTCGACGGTGAGCGAGTGGGCGGCGCGGCTCGACTCCGCGCGGAACGAGGAGGAGACCCGCCGTGCGCTCGAGGGTCTGCTGGCTGCCACGCCGAGCCGCGGTCAGACGGCGCATCCGTTTCGGCGACTGCTGCCCTGGGGCGAGACGCCGGTGCGCACTGAGGAGGTGCCACCGGCGGTGTCGCACGCGCTGCGACGGATGCAGACGCCGGCCTACGTGCAGGGCCGGTTGCTGGACGTCCTCGAGTCGAATCGCCAGGCGCAGGCACTCACCGCCTACTTCCACCCGGGCACGAACCTCGCGCTCTCCATCTTCCTGAGTGAGGGCATCCAGCAGCTCGGCGGGGACTGGGAGGCGGTCACGGAGTCGATGACGCGGTACCTGCTGTACCGGGCCGAGCGCGAGCCGGACGACCGCAACCTGCAGGCCGTCGTCGGGGAGCTGGCGGTCCGAAGCGCCCGTTTCCGGATGCTGTGGGCGGAACAGGCGCCGGCGCCGCAACGGTCCAGTGTCGGGGAGTGGCGGCACCCTATCGTCGGCCAGCTCCGTCTCACCCGCGAGAAGACGCAGATCGACGGAATGGACGGGATGATGCTCGTCGTCTACCGAGCGGAGCCCGGCACCCTGTCCGACGTCGCCCTGGATCTGCTCAGGACCCTGCCTCCCTCCGGCGCGATCACCGGTCCGTGAGTGGCGGTGATCGCCTCAGCTCTTCGTGCTCGCACCCTCGCGCAGGAGCAGCCGGAGCAGGCTGGGCTTCTCTTCGAACGTCCCGACGGCGCAGATCTTCCGCACGAACTCGTCGGAGTCGAGTTGCCTGCGCATCGCGTCCGCGAGGTCCGCCCGCGACGTGAACGACGCGTTCAGGTAGTCCTCCGCGGTTCGGTACTCCGTCACGGCCGGGGTCTCGAACAGCCCGCTCGGCCGCGTGATGGTCCACTCCGTGTCGGTCGCCCGGACCAGCGCTTCCATCCGCGCCATGTCGGTGTACACCGTCCGGCCGAAGTACCGCACGAGCGGCCCGGCGACCTTGTCGACCAGGAGGCCGCCGTGGGGGCCCAGGTGCGGCTCGACCAGACTCGCGCTCACGCAGACCAGCCGCCGCACTCCGTGGCGTCCCATCGCCGAGAGGATGTTGGCGGCGCCCTCCGAGTAGACCGTGACGGGCCGGCGGCTGTACGGGACCCCGAGGCTGGAGAGCACGGCATCGTGTCCGGCGACAGCCGCCTCCACGGCCTCGACGTCATAGACGTCGGCGGCGACGACCCGCAGCGCGCCGCCGAGGCGGGGGAACGCGTCCGGCCGTCGGGTCACGGCCGTGACGGCGTGTCCCGCTCGCAGGGACTGGCTCACGAGCAGGCGACCGGTCGGCCCGTTCGCCCCGAAAACGACGATCCTCATTGCGGCGGCCTTTCCGGTAGGCTTCAGAAAACCAATTATATGAGGACGATATCATATGGATCTCGTAATAAATAACCCCGGGGAACGCCGTCGATCGGATGTGCTGCGCAGCGCGGTCCGGGATGTGCGCGTCCAGCTCTCCGTGCTCAACCATCACGTGGCTGCGCGCGCAGGGGTGAAGGACGTGGACTTCGACTGCCTCGACCTCATCTCGATCCACGGTCCGCTGAGCCCGGGGGCTCTCGCGAAGCTCGCCGAACTCCACCCCGCCACGTTGACGGGCATCCTCGACCGCCTGGAGAGCGGTGGGTGGATCGCGCGCGAACGGGATGCTCACGATCGGCGCGCAGTGCTCGTCCGGGTCCTCCCCGATCGGAACGCCGAAGTCCTCGCGCTCTACGCAGGGATGAATGCGCGCTTCGATGAGATCTGCGCCGGACTCTCAGCCGGTGCGCTCGAGCTGATCGCCGGCTTCCTCGAGAAGGTGCGTGACGCGGGAGCGGCCGCAGCAGCCGACCTGCGGGGCGGCGGCGGGGAGTGAGCCTGTCGTCGTCAGGCTGCTGCTTCAGGGCCGGGGGCGTATGACTGGAGCATGACGAACACTGCTGCCACCACCGACGGCTGGACGGGCGCTTGGGCCGGCGACCCGGGCGAACTGGTATACGGGCTCGACCTGTCGCGGTTCGCGGACGGCGACGGCGACGGCTTCGGCGACTTCGCCGGGGCGATCGAGCACCTCGATTACGTCGCCTCGCTCGGGGTGACGTGGATCTGGCTGCTTCCCTTCTATCCGAGCGGCCGCCGAGACAACGGCTACGACGTCGACGACCATCTCGCGGTCGACCCGCGGTTCGGCGACCTCGACAGTCTGCGCGACTTCCTCGACGCGGCCCACGAGCGGGGGATGCGCGTCCTCATCGACGCCGTGCTGCACCACACCTCCGACCGTCACGCCTGGTTCCGTGCGGCGGTCGACGCGCCGGACTCCGCCGCCGGCCGGTTCTTCATCTGGAGCGAGGACGACTCGGTCGAGCCCGGCGACCATCCCATGTTCCCGGGGGAGGAGGACGCCGTGTGGGCGTACGAGCCCAGGGCCGGCCGGTACTACCACCACCAGTTCTACGAGTTCCAGCCGGACCTCAACGCCACGGATCCGGACGTGTTCGAGGAGATCGTCCGGGTGCTGGGCTACTGGCTCGAGGTCGGGGTCGACGGCTTCCGCATCGACGCGGCCCTCCTGATCGTGCAGGGCAAAGGCCGGCCGGACACCGACGTGGACGACGGCTCGTTCTTCGACCACCTGCGGGCGCGCCTCCGCGAGGTGAAGCAGGATGTGGCGCTGATCGCCGAGGCGGACGAGTCGCCGGAGCTGATGGCGGCGCTCGTCGAGCGGGGCCGGTTCGAGGCGGTCATCGACTTCACCCTGAACAACTCCCTCATCCTCGCGCTCACCCGCGGCAGGGCGCAGCCGCTGGTGGACGCTCTCCGGCGGCTGGATGACACCATCCCGCCCGATGCGCGGCTCAACTTCGTTCACAACGCCGACGAGCTCGACCTGCAGCAGCTGACCGACGAGGAGCGGAAAGAGGCCTTCGAGCACTTCGCGCCTGAGCCGTCCATGCTGATCTACGGGCGCGGCATCCGGCGCGGCTGGGCGCCGATGATGCAACCGGCGCAGCGGGTGCGCATGACCCTGAGCCTGCTGTACGCGCTCCCGGGCGTCCCGCTGCTGCTCGCCGGGCAGGAGCTGGGCGTCGGCGACGACCTGAGCATCGAGGGGCGCGGCGCCGCCCGGACGACGATGCAGTGGGACGACTCCCGGTGGGGCGGTTTCACGAGCGCGGCGGAGTCGCCGCTCACCTTGCCGGCGCAGGTGGACGGACCGTACGGGTTCCGGAAGGTGAACGTCCGGGCGCAGGAGGACGACCCCGCGTCACTGCTCACGCTGGTGCGGAGGATCGCGCAGCTCCGCCGCGAGAAGGGCGCGGGCGCAGCGGGATGGACGGCGCACGACGTCGGCGCCCCGTCCGTGCTCGCCCTGCGGCGGGACGGGCTCCTCACCCTGCACAACCTGTCCGGCCGGCGCGTCGACCTCGACCTCGACCTCGGCGACGGCGTGGAGGCTCCGCTCGCGGAGCACTGGGACGGCCGCACGCTCGGCCCGTACGGGTTCGCCTGGCTGTCGGTGTGAGTGCGTCCCCGCCGCGTGACGGCGACCGGCGTCACACCGCGATCCGGCCTCCGTCGACGGGCAGAACGGCTCCGTGCACGTTACCGGCGAGCGGGGACGCGAGGAAGACGATCGCTTCGGCGACGTCGTCGGCCGCGCCGGGGCGGCCTGCCGGGGTCGTCGACGCGAGCCGGTCCAGTCCGTCGCCCATCGCCGCGGTCCCCTCGGTGCGCGTCGGTCCCGGGCTCACGGCGTTGACGCGGACGCCCTGCGGCCCGAACTCGGCTGCCCAGGCCTTGGTCAGCAGCTGGAGTGCCGCCTTGCTCGATCCGTAGAGGGCCATCCCGGACATCCCGAAGTTGGCGACCATGGTCGTGACGTTGACGATCGCCCCTCGGCCGGCCGCCGCCATTGCCGGCGCGAGCGCTGCGACCAGGAGGAAGGGCGCCTTGATGTTCACCGCGGTGACCGCGTCGATGTCCTCGTCCGTCGTGTCTGCGGTCGGGCCGAACGGGAAGATGCCGGCGTTGTTGACCAGGATGTCCACCCGGCCCCCGCCGATGGCGAGGGCGTTCTCGGCGAGCCGCCGCACGCTCGCGGGGTCGGTCAGGTCGGCGGCCACGAAGTCGGCGGTCCCACCGGCCCGGCGGATCCCGTCCACCGTCGCCCGTCCCCGCTCGGCGTCGCGTCCGCTGACGATGACATGGGCGCCCGCGGCTGCCATCTTCACGGCGGTCGCGCGCCCGATGCCGCTCGTCGATCCGGTGATCAGGGCGGTCGTTCCGCCGAGGTCTGTCGTCATTGTGGTGATCCCTTCGAATGGAGTGATTTCTCCAATCGTGTCCTCGATGGAATGGAGTAGCAACTACAAAACAGGTAGACTCCGGGCATGATCACCAGACCGAGCGCGCGCACATTCACGCCCAAGGGGCTGGCTACCCGCCAGCGGATCATCGAGGCGGCCTCCCGGCTGATCCTGGAGAACGGACTGGAGGCCGCGACTCTCGAGGAGATCCAGGCGGCGGCCGGCGTGAGCGCCTCGCAGCTCTATCACTACTTCGAGGACAAGGGCGAGCTCCTGCGGGCAGTGATCGACCATCAGACGGACTCGGTCCTCGGCACGCATCGGGTGATCCTGGAGCGGCTGGACAGTTTCGAGGCGCTCGAGGAGTGGCGCGACATGGTGGTGAGCATGCTGGAGGCGCAGAACTGCGTCGGCGGGTGCCCCCTGGGCTCCCTCGCAAGCGGTCTGGCGGAGTCGGACGCGCGCGCCCGGAGCGCGCTGGCCGAGTCCTTCGGACGCTGGCAGGAGCTGCTGCGCGAGGGCCTGGAGGCGATGCGGCAGCAGGGCGAGCTGCGCGACGATGTCGATGTGACGGAGCTCGCGACCAGCGTGCTCGCGGCCGTGCAGGGCGGGCTGCTGCTGAGCCAGACGCGCCGCGACTCGACGTCGGTCCGTGTTGCACTCGACGCGTCCATCTCCTACCTGCGGATGCTCCGGCCGGAGAAACCTTCGCGTCACGGGTCTGTGACGGCCGCCCGCGTCGACGACTGATGGGCAGCCCGTTCCGCGTGAAGCGCCTCCCCGGCCGGTGGAGCTTCGTCGATGCCGCCGGGCGGGCGTTCGTCAGCGCCGGGGTGGCCCACGCCGAGGTGACCAATCTGCAGTACCCGCACAATCTGGCGATCTTCCGCGAGCGGTACGGCAGTGTGGAGCGGTGGCTGCAGGAGGGCGTGGTCGCCGACCTGACCGCATGGAACTTCACCACCGTGAGCGCGACCGAGGAGTACGTGAGCGGCAGCGGCCTCGGCACCGGCGGCGCCGCGATCGACATCGGCCATTCCCCCGGGTGGCCGGCGGAGCACTATCTGGCGACCGGGATGCCGTACTGCGTGCCCGTCCGGGCTCTCGAGATCGAGTCGTGGAACGGGCATCCGTACTACCGCGACGTGCGCTCGGCCGACTTCGCGGCGTGGTGCGACTACCTGGCCCGCAGCATCTGCCTCCCGCACGCCGACAGCGACCGCCTCGTGGGGTACGTCCTCACCGACGGGCCGTCCTGGGTCCGCCACCCGACAGGGGCCGCCTTCCCCGGCGCGGACGACGAAGGGGAGCTGGAGGCGGTGGCCGAGGCGTACTACTCGACCCTCGTCGGGGCGATCCGCCGGTACGATCCCGAGCACCTCGTCCTGGGCGACCGGTTCGGCACGACCGCAGGGCTTCCGGACCCGGTTCTGCGCGCCGCGGCACGTCATGTCGACGCGATCTCGGTGCAGACGTTCCCCGGGCGCGACGAGGAACTGCTGGAGCGTGCCCTCGACCGGCTCGACGCCGTCCACGCCCTCACCGGTCTGCCGGTGCTGATCGTCGACACCGGCAACTGGGCTCCCACGGCCATGAGCCCGGAGCGCGTCTCCGGCATCGCCGACCAGCGGGAGCGCGGCGTCTTCTACGAGAAGACCGTGAGGGCGTTCATGGCACGGCCCTGGTGCCTGGGCTGGCACTGGTGCGGCTACGTCGAGAACCCCGCGCGCGGCTACGGCCTGAAGGATCCATGGGACGAGCCGTACAGCGAGCTCACCGATCGCGTCAGCCGGGTCAACGCGGAACTGCTCGTGCAGTACGGGCACGGCGAGCCCGTCTGAGCCGTCACGCCGCACTGCGCGGGCGCGTCGGCGCCGCCGCGAAGGCGCGCACGGACTCCCGCCACGGCTGCTGGGCCCTCCAGCCGAGCTCGGCGGCGATGCGCTCCGACGACGCCGTGATGTGCCGCACGTCGCCGAGCCGGAAGTCCCCCGTCACCACCGGGTCGGGTCCGCCCATCGCCTGGGCGATCTCCGACGCGAACTCGCCGATCGTGCGGACGGTCCCGCTGCCGACGTTGTAGGTGCGCACGTCGCCCTCCGGCCGTCCGTCCAGCGATTCGGTCGCGCGGATGTTCGCTCGGGCGACATCGCGCACATCGACGAAGTCCCTGCGCTGGCGCCCGTCCTCGAACACCAGCGGAGGGAGGCCCTCCTCCAGCCGCGACCGGAACAACGAGGCGACGCCCGCGTACGGAGTGCCGATCGGCATACGGGCGCCGAACACGTTGTGATAGCGCAGCGCGACGACCCGGCCGCCGGTCGAGCGGGCCCAGGATCGGGCGAGCTGCTCCTGCGCGAGCTTGCTGATCGCATAGACGTTGCGCGGTTCGGTCGGGTCGTCCTCGCGGATCAGCAGGGGCCGAAGCGGGCGTCCGTCACGGTCGAGCGGGTCGAAGCGGCCGGCCCGCAGATCCTGCACCGCTCGCGCGGGCGGCTGGACCATGCCGTCCCCGTCGCGGTAGAGGCCCTCGCCGTAGACGACCATCGAGGATGCCAGCACCAGCCGCGTCGTCTCCGCCGCGGCCATCGCGGCGAGGAGCCGCGCGGTGACGGTCACATTGGAGTCGGCGTAGTCCGGGGCGTCGCCGAAGTCCACGCCCAGCCCGACCTTCGCCGCTTGGTGGCACACGGCGTCGGCCGAGCGGAGCAGCGCCTCGGGGACGGCGCCGGCGTCGCCCACCAGCAGGTCGACGTCGCCGCGCAGCGCTGCGAACCAGGCCGGCACATCCCTGCTCGTGTGCACGTCCCGCCGCAGGGAGTCGACGGCCGTCACCCGCCAGCCGCGGCCGAGCGCGGCCTCCACCACGTGCGACCCGATGAAGCCGAGCCCTCCGGTGACGAGCAGGTGCGTCACCGGGGGTCTCCCGTCGTGACCGGGGCCGAGAGCACGCGCTGCACCGCATCGGCCGGGATGAGCGTGCGCGGCCGGTAGCCGGCGGGAACGGCGGCGACGGTGGCCGCGATCGCCGCCCGGATGCGCGGGCCGGCCTGGGCCATCCGCTCCAGCACGACCGCCGCGTCGGCGGCGTCGGCGGTGTCGCCGGCGGCGGTCCCCGCATCGGTGTCCGTGACGAAGGAGAGCGTGACCAGCCCCATGCCGAGCTCGGCGGCGAGCACGGCCTCCGGGTACTGGGTCATGTTGACGGTGTCGGCTCCCGCCGCGCGGAACCAGGCGGACTCGGCCCGGGTCGAGAAGCGCGGTCCCTGGATGACGACCGTCGTCCCCTCGGGCACGGCGTCCTCGCCCAGCCCGGCCAGGGCCGCGACGGCGGCGGCCCCCAGCACCGGGTCGAACGGCTCCGCCGCGGCCAGGTGCTGGACGTCGTCCCCGTCGAAGAACGTGTCGGGGCGACCGCTGGTGCGGTCGATGAGCTGGTCGGGCACCACGAAGCGGCCGGGGCGGGCACGCTCCGAGAGGCCGCCGACGGCGGACGAGGTCACCACCGCGCGGACGCCCAGCGCGGCGAGCGCCCAGATGTTCGCGCGGTACGGGATGCGGTGCGGCGCGAGTGCGTGGTCTTCGCCGTGCCGCGCCAGGAACGCCACGCGACGTCCCGAGGCCTCCCCGATGCGGATCGGACCCGACGGCGGCCCGTAGGGCGTATCGAGAGCGACGCTCTCCACCTCTGCGCCGTCGTCGAACAGCCGGTACAGGCCCGACCCTCCGATCACGGCGATCTCTGCTCCGGTCATGCTGTCTCCTGTCGGACGGGCGCCGTCGGCGCGGGGGCGTCGGGGCGAGGCCGGGCCGCTCGGCGCCGCCAGCGCGTGACCGTCGCCGTCGCGACGACCAGAGCGGCTGCGGCCACCACGAGCGAACCGGTCGGGTGAGCGGGGACGAGCGTCTTCACCGTCAGCGCGATCGGGACCGCCAGCCACTCCCAGCGCCTGCTGAGCGCGATGAAGGGGATGAGCACGAGCGCGTACCAGGGGTAGCTCGGACTCGTGATCAGCAGCACCGCTCCCACCGATACCACCTGGGCGTGCCAGGGCGCGCGGGGGTCTGCGGTGCGCCAGGCGAGCACGAGCGCGGTCAGGATGAGCACCGCAGCGGCGGCGGTCGCCCAGAGCCCCGGGAGGAACGGGGACAGCAGCGCGAACCGCGAGCCGGTGTCGTACCCCTCCTCATCCAGGTAGCCGGGCAGGTAGCCGATGACCGCCCATCCGGTCGCCGCGACATACGGGACGTAGGTCACCGCGAAGGCGGCAGCGGCGGCCAGCGCCGTGGTCGCCGGCCGCCGCCGGGCGAGCGCCGGGGCGGCGATCGCCGGGACGAACTTCGCCGCGGCGGCCAGTCCGGCGAGGACACCGACCAGCACGGCTCGCCTCCTGCTTGCGGGGCCGCCCAAGCGGCCGTCCAGGCGGGCGGCGACAGCCGGCGTCGCCGCGAAGGTCGCGGCCACGATGAAGAGCACGCCGAGCGCGTCGACGTGGGAGTTCGTCACGGCCTGAGTCGCCACGAACGGCGACCACCCCCAGATCGCCGCCCAGCGAGGGTCGAGCCCGCGGGCGCGCATCCCCACCACGAGGAGCACCGTCGTGCCCAGGCTGAGCAGCAGTCCGCTCACCTGGAGCGGCGCGTAACCGGCGTCGGCCGGGACGAACGCCCGCACGGCGGCGAAGTACGCTTCGGCCACGGGCGGGTAGATCGTGGGCACGTGCGGCCGGTTGAGCGCGGTGCAGAGCACGTCGCCGCCCGGGACGGCCGTCGTCCGCTGGATACGACGGCCCTCGCAGTGCTGCGAACCGTCCGCATCCGTCACCGGCGCCGGGAACAGCCACGGCACCCGGTACCGGTCGAGCGCGTGGTCGGCGGGAACGTACGCGTAAGGGGAGAGCCCCGCATCCTGCACGATGCCGTCCCAGGCGTAGCGCGCGGAATCCGTGCTCAGATTCGGCGGTCCGGCCAGCGCAGCGCACCCGAGTGCCGCGGACCCGGCGAGCACCAGCACGATCGCCGCGCGCCCGCGCACGCGCAGCAGCACGAGGAACGCCGCGCCGGCGATCAGCCACGCGATCGCGGCGGCGATCCCGAGGGCGAGTGCGGCGCCGGGCACGAATCCGCCGATTCCCGCCGTGGTGACGGCCGTGACGGCGGTCAGCGCGGCGAGCAGCACGGAGACGATGGCGATCCTCACGTCGTCGAGTGTGACCGGTCGTGGCGTCCCGCGGGCCCGGATGGGCCGTCCCGTTCGGGGATCGTAAGATTTGCCGCACGTGCGGCTCGGGCATGCCGATCAGAATCGGAGCATGTCGGTCACCGATCGTGCGTCGAGCGCCCTTGCGCAGCGGATGGACCGCGCTCGCGGCGTCCTGGCGGCGCCCGCCCGCACCGCCCGGACCGCGGTCGTCCTCGGCCGCCTCCTCGCCGCGGCCTTCCTCGTCTGCTTCCTCACCGGGGTCTACAGCCACCTGCTGCAGGAGCCGCTTCCCGGGATGCGATTCCCCACCTGGCCGGGCATCTACGCCGTCACACAGGGCCTGCACGTCGCCGTCGGCATCGCGATCCTCCCGCTCCTGCTCGGCAAGCTGTGGACCGTCTTCCCGCGGCTGCTCCTCTGGCCGCCGGTCGGCTCGCCGCTGCAGCTCGTGGAGCGCGCCTCCGTCGGCCTGCTGGTGTCCAGCGCGCTGCTGGAGCCGGCGATCGGCTTGGTCAACACCTACCAGTGGTACCCGTGGCCGTTCCCGTTCCGGCAGACGCACTACGCGCTCGCCTGGGTGATCGTCGGCTCCATCGCGCTTCATGTGGCGGTGAAGCTGCCGACCATCGTGCGGTACTGGCGCCGCCGCAGCACTGCCGACGACCGGGGCGTGGCCGATGAATGACGGACCGGGGATCAGCCGCCGTGCGCTGCTCGGCACCATCACCGCCGCCGGGGTGGCCGCCGTCGGCCTCACCGCCGGCCAGTCGTTCGGCTGGCTGGCTCCGCTCAACGCCTTCGCGCCCCGGGTGCAGGGCCAGGGCCCCCAGCGGGTGCCGGTGAACACGACAGCAGCGTCGGCGGGAGTCGTGGAGGCCGCACAGTCCGCCGAGTGGAGGCTCACGATCCGCAACGGCGACCGTGCGGAGACCCTCGACCGCGCGCGCCTGCGCGCGCTGCCGCAGGCACGGTCGACGCTGCCGATCGCCTGTGTGGAGGGCTGGAGCACCACCGCGGAGTGGGGCGGGGTGCGGATGCGCGACCTGCTCGCCCTGGTCGGCGCGCATCCCGGATCCACCGTCCTGGTGACCAGTCTCCAGCCGCGGGGCGCGTACCGCAGGACGACGATGGGACCGGAATTCGCGGAGGACCCGGCCACCCTCGTGGCGCTGACGCTCAACGGGCAGACCCTCGACCTGGACCACGGGTACCCGGCGCGCGTGATCGCGCCCGGCCGTCCGGGCGTGCTGCAGACCAAGTGGTTGAGTTCGATCGAGGTGGTGCCGGCATGATGCGGGCGCGCGTCGCCATCGCGGCCGCGGGCGTCGCCCTGATCGGGGTGGGTGGCGTCTTCCTGCTGCTGGATCTCCGCCCGGCCCAGATCGCCGGGGTGATCGGCTGGCTGGCGGCGGCCGTCGTCCTGCACGACGCGGTGCTGGTGCCCGCCGTGACGGCGATCGACCTGTCGCTGCGGCGTACGGCGCGCCGGCTGCCTCCCGCGGTCGTCGCCGTCGTGGAGGCCGGTTTCGCCGTCGGTGCCCTGCTCACGGCCATGGTCGTCCCCGAACTCGTCGCGCAGGCGCGGGGGCCGCGCAACCCCACAGTGCTGCCGGGTGACTACGGGAGCCGGCTGGCCGTCCTCTGGATCGCGATCGCGATCGTCGTCGTCCTGACCAGCGCTGTGATCGTGTGGCGCGCGCGGAGGGCGGCCCGTCGGCCGTCGTGACGGCGGCACGACCCGCGCGGTCAGCGGGTCGCGAGCACGAAACTGCGCCCGGCCAGCTCGAGCGTTGCAGCGTCCATCCCCAGCTCGCGCACGATGCGAGTGGCCGTCCGGTCGCCCACCTCCGCCCACGGGAACCATGCGCTGCGGGCGCCCGCGGGATGCACGAGCTGCGCCGCGAAGCACGCGTCCCGCTCGGGGTCGGCGTGGGTCTCCACGATCATCCGCCCGCCCGGCCGGAGCAGCTCCGAGCCGCGCGCCAGCAGGGCCGCCGGGTCGCCGCCGATCCCCACGTTGCCGTCGAACAGTGCGACGGCGCCCCAGGTGCCCTCCGCGGGGAGCGGGTCGAACACGGAACGCCGCAGCACCGGGAGGCCCAGCGAGCGCGCATGCCGCACGGCGGCGGGCGAGATGTCGACGCCCAGCGCGAGCCTCCCGGCCTCGATGGCGGCGCGCACCATCCGTGCGGGACCGCAGCCGACATCGAGCACCGGACCGGTGGTGAGCGCGAGCACGCTGCGCTCCGCAGCGGTCGCCGTCGCCAGGTAGGCGGACACGTCGAGGGCCGTCGCATCGTCGCGGGCGTTCCCGTCGTCGCCAATGACGGAGAGCACGCCGCCGCCCGCCCGGAGGGCGAGCTCGTACGGCTCGGCACCGCCGCGACCGAACTCGGCCGCCCTCTCGTATCCGAGGAGGGCGGCGGTCGCCCGGCCCGCAGACGGGCTCACGCGGGCACCCGCGCCGGCCGGAGGGTCGCGAGCGTGCGGGCCAGCGCCGGCGCCCGGCGAGCCGCGAGCGGCAGATCCGCTGCGGTGTCGATGTCGGTGAGCGGGGGCAGCAGCCGGACCCGCAGTCCGGCGGCGCTCAGCCGCTCGAGCTGGTGGGAGCCGGTGGAGCCGGTCGACATCGGCACACCCCGCACCAGGTCGCCGTCGGGCCGGCGCAGCGCGAGCGCCCAGAAGCCGCCATCCGTCGCCGGGCCGAACCACGCATCCACCGCCGGGTCGTCCGAGAAGACGTCGGCGACCATGGTCGGGTCGAAATGCGGAGTGTCCATGCCGAGCAGCAGCAGCGACTCGTCGACGGCGTCGAAGAGCGCGGCGATCCGCTCGTCCAGCCCGCCGCCGGCCTGCGGGAACAGCTCCCAGCCGCCGGCCGCGGCCGGTGCCACTGCGCCGTCGAAGTAGAGGATGTGGCGCGTCGCGGGCAGCCCGCCCGCGACACGGAGCGTGTCGGCGAGCGCTGCGGCGGCGATCTCCGCCGCCTCCTCCGCGCTGAATCCGGGTTGGAGGCGCGTCTTCACCCGGCCGGGAAGGCACTCCTTGGCGATCACAGCGACGGCGGTCACCGGGCCGCCTCCGCCAGCCGGCGGCGGGTGTCGCGCACGGCCGTGAGATAGCCGCGCAGCGAACCGGTCACCTTGGATCTGCCGACGCGGGGCCGGTAGGCCACATCCACCTGCGTCACCCGCCAGCCGGCCTGGTGGGCCCGCAGCACCAGCTCGACCGGGTACCCGCTGCGCCGGTCGTTCACGCCGAGTTCGAGCAACGGCAGCCGGCGCGCGGCGCGCACGGGCCCCAGGTCGTGGAGGGGGAGGCCTGTGCGTGAGCGCACCATCCTCGCGAGCACGACGTTGGCCGCTCGCGCGGGCAGCGGCCACGCCGCCCGGACGGTGGGCCGTCTTCGGCCGACGACCAGATCCGACATCCCGTCGCCCAGGGGCTCGACGAGCGCGTCGAACGCCGCGGGGTCGATCGTGCCGTCGGCATCGCACACGATCACTGCGTCGGAGGTCGCGGCGGCCAGGCCGGCGTGGACGGCCGCGCCGTACCCGCGGCGGGGCTCGGTCACGACACGGGCGCCGGCCCGCCGGGCCACCGCGGCGCTGGCGTCGGTCGACCCGTTGTCGACCACGATCGCGCGATAACGCGGGGGCAGAGCGGCGAGCAGCGCAGGCAGCGCCTCCGCCTCGTTCAGGCAGGGGAGCACGACATCGATCCGTTCGGTCACGGTTCGACGGTATGCAGCAGCACCGGCGGCCCACCCGCGCAGAATCTTACGAAACGCGGACGGTCGTCGCCGCCGGCCCCGCCAGGCGGGCGCCGTTCGGCGGGTCGACCTATGCTGAGCGCATGACCGCGCCGCCCGCCGCATCGCCGCCCCTGCGCGAGCCGCGCGACCTGCGCGACCGGCGGGTGCTGGTGGTGGAGGACGACCCGACGGTGCGCGAGGTGGCCAGCGGCTACCTCCGATCCGCAGGCCTCATCGTCGACGAGGCCGTCGACGGTTTCGGGGCGCTCGCGCTCGCCGAACGCACCCCGCCCGACCTCGTGGTGCTCGACAGGATGCTGCCCGGCATCGACGGCCTCGAGGTGGCCCGGCGGTTGCGCAGCCGCCGCACCGTGCCGATCATCATGCTCACCGCGCTCGGTTCCACGGACGACCGCATCGAGGGTCTGGAGGCGGGCGCCGACGACTACCTGGCGAAGCCGTTCTCGCCGCGCGAGCTGGTGCTTCGCGCCCAGTCCATCCTGCGCCGGAGTGTGGGCGAGCTCGCCCCCGAGGCGCCCTTCCGCCTGGGCGCGTTCGCCATCGACCCCTCCAACCGCACCGTCTCGAAGGCCGATCGGGAACTGGTCCTCACCGCGCGCGAGTTCGACCTGCTCGCCTTCTTCCTCAAGCATCCGAACCAGGTCTTCAGCCGGGAGCAACTGCTCAAGGAGGTCTGGCGCTGGGACTTCGGCGACCTCTCCACGGTGACCGTGCACGTTCGCCGGCTGCGCGAGAAGATCGAGGACGACGCCACGAAACCTGTTCACCTGACCACCGTCTGGGCGGTGGGCTACCGGATGAGCGTCTGAAGGAGGACCGCATGCTCGCCCTCGGGGACCTCGCCGCGATCGTCGGCACCAGCCTGCTCGCCGCGGCGGCGATCTCCGCCATCGCGGTGGTCGTGCTGCACCTGCTGCGCCGGGCGTCCATCCTGCTCCGGCTCGGCGTGGTCGTGGTGGCGGCCGTCGCCTCGATCGTGGGAGGCACGGTGGCCATCGCCCGGGCGATGTACATCTCGCCGCACGACTTCGCCGTGCTCGCGTGGGTCATCGGGGTGGCCGCCGTCGTCAGCGTCGGGGTCGCGGCAGTGCTCGGGATCGGCCTGGTGCGCACCAGCCGCACCCTCCTCGACGCCGCGCGCGCGGTCGGCGACGGGCGGATCGTCTCCGCGGAGCCGCAGGACAGCAGCGAGTTCAGCGCTCTCTCGCGGGAGCTCGCCGATGTCTCCCGCCGTCTCGCGGAGTCTCGCGAGGAGGTGCGGATGCTCGACGAGTCGCGCCGCGAGCTCGTCGCGTGGATCTCGCACGATCTGCGCACCCCGCTCGCCGCCATGCAGGCCATGGCCGAGGCGCTCGAGGACGGCATCGCCGCCGACCCGCAGCGGTACTACCGGCAGCTGCGCAGCCAGTGCGACACGCTCAGCCACATGGTCGACGACCTGTTCGAGCTGTCCAAGATCCAGTCCGGGGCGCTGCGCCTGGAGTTCGGGCCGCTCTCGATGTACGACCTCGTCAGCGATGCCGTGGCCGACCTGGCACCGCTCGCGGCCACCCGCTCCGTCACCCTTAACGAGTCGCAGGACGGCGACCTGACCGTCTGGGGCGACGCACGGGAACTCTCCCGCGTGATCCACAACCTGCTGGTGAACGCCATCGAGCATTCGCCGGCCGGGGCGGCCATCCACGTGTCGGTCCGCGAGGCGGCCGGCTCTTCTGTCGTGCTCAGCGTCGTGGACGAGGGCGGCGGCATCCCGGAGGAGCACCTGGGCTCGGTGTTCGACGCCGGCTGGCGGGGCAGCGCCGCACGATCTCCGCGGTCCGGGGTGGTCTCCGGAGGAGCGGGGCTGGGCCTGGCCATCGTGCACGGCATCGTCAGCGCGCACGACGGGGACGTCTCGGTGCGCAACACGGGAGCGGGATGCCGATTCGACGTGCAGCTCCCGCGCTTCCGGCCGGCGGTCGCCGCAGGCTGATTCCCTACGCGGAGGCCCGCACTCTGTCGTAATGCCTGCGCGCCTTCATGCGGTTGCCGCACCCCGACATCGAGCACCACCGTGCCGTCGCGTTGCGGGAGCGGTCGAGCAGGTAGCGGCTGCACTCGTGGTTGGCGCACCGCCGGAGCCGGCCGGGTGCCGTGCGGGCCAGCGCGTCCCAGGCGAGGATCGCCCGGACAGTGGCGTACCGTTCCGCCGGCGCGGACAGCCGCCAGTCGATTCCGTCGGCGCCCGTCGCCGGCTCGAGGCGCGCGCCGGCGAGGTGCGTCGCCAGTGCCTCCGGGCCGGTGCGTCCGTCGACGACGCCCTGGAGGATGTCCCGCGCCGCGCGCAGCCCGCCGACGTCGGTCGCGGGATCGAGACCGTGTTCCCGCAGCCAGGTTCGGGCGTCGTCCGGGCGGGCGAGGAGGTCCGTGCGCTGCCCGCCCACGGTCGGGGTGGTGTTGAGCAGGTCGAGGATCAGCTGTTCGTCGGCGGGCGCGTGCGGGTCATGCGCTGCTGCGTGCACGTCTAACCTCCATCCCTGGTTTGACAGGTTACACCAGGATGTGGTCTTCTAACATCCGTAGCGGCCGACGGAGGTTAGAGTGCGGTCGCGTAGAGGAGACACGTTCCATGCGCATCACGTTCATCGGCGGCCCCACGGCCCTTCTGGAGCTCGGCGGGCTCAGCCTGATCATCGATCCGGCGTTCGGCGAACCGGGGGAGTACCCCAGCGGGAGCCGCACCCTGAGCAAGACCTCGTCGCCGGCCGTCGCACTGGACGAGCTGCCGCGGATCGACGCGGTGCTGCTGTCGCACGACCAGCACGTCGACAACCTCGACGCGCGGGGCCGCGACCTGCTGCCGCGCACCGGGGCCGTGCTCACGACCCCGGCGGCCGCCGAACGGCTCGGTGGGAACGCGGTCGGAATGGCGCCGTGGCGGCACCACGAGCTGGACCGGCCGGACGGCGGCTCGCTGCGGGTCGTCGCGGTCCCCGCACAGCACGGTCCCGACGGGACGGAGAATGTCACCGGGCCGGTGACCGGTTTCCTGCTCAGCGGGACGGGCCTGCCGACGGTGTACATCGGCGGCGACAACGCTTCCCTCCGTGTCGTCGACGACGTCGTCCGGCACGCGACCGCACCCATCGATGTCGCAGTACTGAACGCGGGCGGCGCACGGACCGCCCTCATGGACGCGTACCTCACCTTCACGAGCCGGCAGGCGGCGGAGGCGGCCGCCCTCACCGGAGCACCCCGCGTCGCCGTCCTCCACACCGAAGGCTGGGGTCACTTCACCACCGATCAGGCCTCTGTGCGCGCCGCCTTCGATGCGGCGGGGATCGCCGGACGGCTGATCGACCTGGAGCCGGGAGCAGCCGTCCAGGCCTGGCCGTGAGCGTGGCGGACGTAGACCTCGTCGAGGAACCGCTGCTCCGGTCGTACGCTGAGCATGCATTCGCCTCGGCGGCCTCCGCCATCCGCTCACTCGTCGTCTGAAAGGACTGGACATGCGTTTCCTCCGACTCGGCGCGCCCGGAGCAGAGATCCCCGCCGTCAGCGACGGATCCACGACCTGGGACCTCCGGCCGCTCGCCACGGACATCGACGGCGCGTTCCTCGCCGCGGACGGCCTTGCCAGGGCCGAGGCGGCGGCGGTCGCCGGCGAGCTGCCCGAACTGGAGGCCGCCGGTTTGCGTGTCGGCGCGCCGATCGCCCGGCCGCAGGCGGTGATCTGCATCGGGATGAACTACGCGGCACACGCCCGCGAGTCCGGCTCCGAGCCGCCGAACGACATCGTGGTCTTCTACAAGCACCCGAACACCGTCGTCGGGCCCTACGACGACATCCTCCTCCCGCCGGGGTCGACGACCACCGACTGGGAGGTGGAGCTGGCCGCGGTGATCGGGACCCGTGCCCGCTACCTCGAGTCGCCTGAGCAGGCGCTGGCGCACGTCGCCGGATTCGTCGTCGCGAACGACGTCTCCGAGCGGGAGTACCAGCTCCAGCGCTCGCTGGGGCAGTGGAGCAAAGGCAAGAGCTTCGAGACCTTCAACCCGCTCGGCCCCTGGCTCGTGCCTGCAGCGGAGGTCGGTGACGGTTCCGGTCTCGGCATCCGTTCGCGCGTGAACGGCGAGCTCCGGCAGGAGTCGACCACCAGCGACCTGGTCTTCGGAGTCGCCGAGATCGTCTACCGTCTGAGCCGGTTCATGGTGCTGGAGCCGGGCGACCTCATCAACACGGGGGCGCCGGAAGGCGTCGGCCTGTCCGGCCGGTTCCCGTACCTCGGCGCCGGAGACGTCGTCGAGGTCGAGATCGACGGGCTCGGCCAGCAGCGCTCGACCATCCGTCCCGCCCCTTGACCCGGGCCCGCGGGCCGGAGAGGAGACATCCATGGCACACTTCGACGGACTCGTCGCCGCCGTCACCGGCGGGGCGAGCGGACTCGGCCGGGCGATCGCGGACGAACTCGCCGCGAACGGCGCCCGCGTCTTCGCGCTCGACCTGAACCCGGATGCCGTGGAGGCGCCGCACACCGGGATCCGCTGCGACATCGGCGACGACGCCGGCGTCCGCGCCGCGATCGGCGCGGTCGTCGCGCAGGCGGGGCGCCTCGACGTCGTCATCGCGAACGCCGGCATCGGCGCCCAGGGCGACATCGAGGCGAACGACGACGACGAGTGGATGCGCGTGCTCAACGTGAACGTCATCGGCTCGGCCCGGACCGTCCGGCACGCCCTGCCGTATCTGCGCGAGTCGCCTTCGCCCGCGATCGTGCTGACGAGCTCCATCGCGGCCTGGGCCGGTCTGCCCCAACGGGTGCTCTACTCGGCGTCCAAGGGCGCCATCTCGGCGATGACCCTCGCGATCGCGGCCGACTGCCTGCCGCTCGGGATCCGTGTCAATGCCGTCGCTCCGGGGACGGCCGACACGCCGTGGGTGGGTCGTCTGCTGGATTCGGCCGCCGACCCTGCCGCCGAGCGCGCCGCTCTTGAGGCGCGGCAGCCGAGCGGACGGCTCGTCCGGCCGCAGGAGGTCGCCGAGGCCGTCGCGTACCTGGCGTCGCCGACCTCCGGCTCCACGAACGGCGTCATCCTGCCGGTCGACGGCGGGATGTACTCGCTGCGGCCGCGCCGCTGAACCGGCCCG
The DNA here is from genome assembly GCF_056754895.1 of Leifsonia sp. KNZ13-11D. Lineage (NCBI taxonomy): Bacteria > Bacillati > Actinomycetota > Actinomycetes > Micrococcales > Microbacteriaceae > Leifsonia > Leifsonia sp. KNZ13-11D. The sequence goes on along the minus strand of NZ_JBPGWU010000001.1, from coordinate 3,265,530 downwards.
GCGCGGGAAGCGCGACCTAGGATGTGCCCATGACCATCCACTCCGACGAGCACTTCCTGCCCGCGCGCCGGGCGCTGGCGGACGACGTCTACGACGCCGTGCTCGGGTTGCTGATGGACCAGGTGATCGAACCGGGCAGCCGCGCCAGCATCGACGGCATCGCCCGCCGTCTGAACGTGTCGCCGACGCCTGTGCGCGAGGCGCTGGCCCGCCTCGAGTCGGAGGGGCTGGTGGTGAAGAAGGCGCTCAAGGGGTACACCGCCGCACCGCTGCTGGATGAGGACGGGTTGCGCCAGCTGTTCGAGATGCGGCGGCTGCTGGAGCCGTACGCCGCCCACCGGGCGGCACGGGAGCTGGACGGTGAGACGCTCGAGCGGCTCGACGAGCTGTGCGAGGGGATGTGGCGCAGCGGCCAGGCGTCGCAGTCCGGGGAGGACCGGTTCGAGGACTACAAGGAGTTCGCCGGGCAGGACGCCGAGTTCCACCGGCTGATCGCCGAGCATGCGGGGAACGTGCTTCTCGGGGACGCGATCGGACGGCTGCGGGCGCACACCCATCAGTACCGGATCTACTTCCGCCATGGCGTCGTCGACGCCACGTCGGAGGAGCACGCGGCCGTCCTCGCGGCCCTCCGATCCCGCGACGCCGACCGCGCCGAGCGGGCGATGCGCGATCACATCGACCGCTCGTACGACCGCATCTCGGCGAGCCTCTCGGGCGACGCCGGCTGACCGGGTGCTCGGACGCGCGCCCTCGGCTTGACGGCGCTTGCCCTATATCCAATAGGATATGGGAAAAGTCAGAGGAGACCCGCGTGAGCACCATCACCGCATTCGAGACGCTGGATGTGCGATTCGAGACGTCCGCCATGCTGGACGGCTCCGACGCCATGAATCCCGATCCCGACTACTCCGCGGCCTATCTCCGGCTGATCACCGATGCAGGCGACGGCCACGAGGGGCATGCGTTCGTCTTCACGATCGGCCGGGGCAACGACGTCCAGGTCGCCGCCATCGAGGCGGTCGCTCAGCGCTTCGTCGGGCGGGAGGTGGAGGCCGTCCTCGCCGACCTGGGCGGTCTGTGGCGCGAGCTCGTCCACGACTCGCAGCTCCGCTGGCTGGGGCCGGAGAAGGGCGTCATGCACATGGCGATCGGCGCGGTCGTCAACGCCTTCTGGGATCTCGCCGCGAAGCGTGCGGGGCTCCCGCTGTGGCAGCTCCTCGCGCGGATGACGCCCGAGGAGCTCGTCGCGCTGGTCGACTTCCGCTACCTCACCGACGCCCTCACTCCGGAGGAGGCGCTCGCCCTGCTGCGCACCGCCGAGCCGGGCCGCGCCGCCCGCGAGGCCGAGCTCCTCGTCGCCGGCTACCCCGCCTACACGACGACCCCGGGCTGGCTCGGCTACTCGGACGACAAGCTCCGGCGCCTGGCCCGCGAAGCGGTCGACGACGGTTTCACGCAGATCAAGCTCAAGGTGGGCGACCGCCTCGAGGACGATCTGCGGAGGCTCGCCATCGCCCGCGACGAGGTCGGAGCGGAGGTGCGGATCGCCGTGGACGCGAACCAGCGCTGGGACCGCGACCAGGCGATCGACTGGATCCGCGCGCTGGAGCCGTTCGACCTCGCCTGGGTGGAGGAGCCGACCAGCCCCGACGATGTGCTCGCGCACGCCGCCATCGCCCGTGCGGTCGCGCCCATCCCGATCGCCACCGGCGAGCACGGCATGAGCCGGGTGCTCTTCAAGCAGCTGCTTCAGGCGGGCGCCGCCTCCATCGTCCAGATCGACGCGACGCGGGTCGCCGGCGTGAACGAGAACGTCGCCATCCTGCTGCTCGCCGCGAAGTTCGGTGTGCCGGTGTGCCCGCACGCGGGAGGCGTCGGGCTCTGCGAGGCGGTCCAGCACTTCGCGCTGTTCGATTTCGTCGCCGTCTCGGGAACGATGGAGGGGCGGATGATCGAGTACACGACGCACCTGCACGAGCACTTCACGGCACCGGTGGTGGTGGAGGGCGGACGCTATCGTGCGCCCCTCACGCCCGGCAACGGCATGGAGATGCTGGCGGAGTCCCTCAGGGACCACCGGATGTCGTTCGAACCGGTCGCGTGAAGCACCGCCCGATGTCACCCGACTCACCCACTTCACCCACTTCACCCACTTCACCCCTCCGCCGCGAGCCGAAGGCCGCAGCGGACCAGCGACTATGAGAGCGTGGATGCCATGCGTGTAGCCATCATCGGAGCGACCGGACATGTCGGCAGCTACCTCGTGCCCCGCCTCGTGCGGGCCGGTCACGAGGTGGTCGCCATCACCCGCGGGCCGAGCGCCCCCTATCATCCGGATCCGGCGTGGGACGCGGTGGAGCGCATCCACCTCGACCGCGACGCCGGCGACGCGGACGGCACGTTCGCCGGACGCGTCGCCGATCTCGGCGTGGACGCCGTCATCGACATGGTGTGCTTCACCCCCGACTCGGCCCGCCGGCTGGTGGAGGCGCTCCGCGGCCGGGTGAAGCTGCTGCTCAGCTGCGGGACCATCTGGATCCACGGTCCGGCGACCGCCGTCCCCACCGCCGAGGAGGAGGACCGCGAGCCGTTCGGCGAGTACGGCGTGAACAAGGACGCGATCGAGAAGCTGCTCCTCGAGGAGGCGGGGACCCCGGGCGGCCTGCCGGTCGCGGTCCTGCATCCCGGCCACATCACCGGCCCGGGCTGGAACATGATCGGACCGGCCGGCAATCTCGACCTCGACGTGTACCGCCGGCTCGCCGCGGGCGACGAGGTCGTGCTGCCGAACTTCGGCCTGGAGACCGTGCACCACGTGCACGCCGACGACGTCGCCCAGGGCTTCCAGCTCGCCCTGGAGAACCCGGAGGCCGCCGTCGGTCACGGCTTCCACCTGGTGTCCGATCGTGCGATCACCCTGCGCGGCTTCGCCACGGCGGTCGCCGGCTGGTTCGGTCAGGAGCCGCGGCTGCGCTTCGAGCCCTACGCCCGGTTCGCGGAGCTCACCGACGCGCAGCACGCGCGGACGACGTGGGAGCACATCGCGCGCAGCCCCTCCAGCAGCATCGAGAAGGCGCGGCGCCTGCTCGGCTACGAGCCCCGCTACACCAGCCTCGCCGCCGTGGCGGAGGCGCTGCAGTGGCTGATCGACGACGGCCAGGTGGAGGCCGGACCGTTGCGGATCAGCGGGTGACGAACGGCTGATCGACGCGGCGCTCGCCTCATCTGCGAAGGCCTGGTCCGCTAGCCGACGAGCGCGTCGCCGAGCGCGACGGCCCGGCGACGCCTCCGACCCCTCGGGTCAGGCGGCCGCTTCCTCGCGGGACTCGGCGAGGCCCTGCGCCAGCGGTGTGGTCGGGCGGCCGATCAGGTCCGACAGGGTGCTTCGCGCATCCGCCAGTTCGCCGTCGCGGATGTTGCCGTCCAGCGCCACGACGAACCCGGCTGTGCCCTCGTCGAGGCCGGCCGCCGTGAGGATGGCGGTGTGCTCCTCGGGCGAGACCGAGCGGTAGACGACCTCGCGGCCGAGGAGTCCGCCGATGGTGGAGGCCAGCTCGTCGAAGGTCCAGGCGGTGTCGCCGCTCAACTCGTACACGGCGCCCTCGTGGCCGGGCGTCGAGAGCACGACGGCCGCGGCCTCGGCATAGTCCTTGCGCGACGCGCTCGCCACACGCCCGTCTCCGGCGCTTCCGACGAGCTCACCGGTCGCGGCGGCCTGGCCGATGAGACCGGTGTAGTTCTCGGTGTACCAGTTGTTGCGGAGGACGGTCACCGGCAGCGGCGAGGCGGCCAGCAGCTCCTCGGTCGCCTTGTGCTCGGGCGCGAGCACGAGGGCACCCTCGGTGGCGTGCGGCGCGCTGGTGTAGACGAGCCGTCCTACGCCGGCGGCCTCCGCCGCCTCGATGGCGTTGCGGTGCTGCGCCACGCGCTTGCCCACCTCCGAGCCGGAGACGAGCAGCACCGACTCCGCGCCGGCGAACGCGGTGGTGAGCGTCTCGGGCTTCTCGAAGTCGATGACGGCGGTCTCGACGCCGAGAGCGGCCAGCGGCGCGAGGCGCTCGGCCGAGCGGCCGGCGGCCCGGATGTCGGAGGCGGGCACGCCGCGCTCGAGGAGGGAGTCGACGGTGAGGCGGCCGAGGTGGCCGGTTGCGCCGGTGACGACGATGGTCATGAGGGGTTCCTTTCGGTCGGACATCGAGGGGAACCGACCCGCTGCTGCATTACTTCCCTACGGCGGGTACCCACTTTTTGGTAAGTTACTGACGTGGACACCAGTCTCGCGTCACTCAACGGCTTCGGCTTCACCGACGGCGTGCTGCCCTCGGCCTGCCCGACCCGGATCGTGCTCAACCATGTGACGAGCACCTGGGGCGTCCTCGTTCTGGTCGCCCTCTCGCAGAGCGGGCTGCGCTGGGGCGAACTACGCCGCACCGTCCAGGGCATCAGCGAGAAGATGCTGGCCCAGACGCTCCGGACGCTGGAGGCCGACGGCTTCGTCCTCCGCACGGCTCAGCCGACCATCCCGCCCCGGGTGGACTACAGCCTCACCGATCGCGGACGCGACCTGACCGAGCACCTGCTGCCCCTCATGTCGTGGATCGCCGCCAACGCCGACGACATCGTGGCCGGAGACGCCCGATCGGGATCCGCGGCCGCTCGCCCATAGCCACACCCCGGCGCCGCCCCCTACAGTCGCACCGTGGATCTGCAGCTGAGTGGCAAGACCGCCGTCGTCACCGGTGCGAGCCGGGGGATCGGCCTGGCAACCGTCCGGGCCCTGCTGGCGGAGGGTGCGGACGTCGTCGCCATCGCGCACGGGCCGACCGCGGACACCGAAGCCCTCAGCGGCGAGCCCGGCTTCCGCTTCGTCCCCGCGGACCTGACCGACCCCGCCGCGATCGAGCGGCTGGGCGATCGGGTGGGCGACCGGGTGGATGCGCTGGTCAACAACGTGGGCTCGGCGCCTCCGCGCCCCGGCGGCTTCCCGTCGATCGCCGACCACGACTGGCTGGCGAGCTACGAGCTGAACACTCTTGCCGCCGTCCGGGTCACGCGTGCGCTCCTCGACCTCATCCCGGAAGGCGGGGCGATCGTGAACATGGCCAGCGAGAACGCGATGCTGTCCGACCCGCTGGTGATGGACTACAGCGCCGCCAAGGCCGCGGTCCTGAGCTTCTCGAAGTCGCTGTCGAAGGAGCTCGGTCCGCGCGGCATCCGGGTCAACTCCGTCAGTCCCGGACCTGTCGCGACCGCCCTGTGGCTCGGAACGGGCGGCGTCGCCCAGACGGTCTCCGCTGCGGGCGGCGGCACGCCGGAGGAGGTTCGGCACGGCGCCGAGCTGGCGATGGTCACCGGCCGGTTCACCACCCCGGAGGAGGTCGCGGCGCTGATCACGATGCTCGCCAGCCCGGTGCTCGGGAACATGACGGGGTCGGATGTCGTGATCGACGGTGGGATGCGGCACACGATGTGAGGTCCCCGCGGCCGCGGTCGCCCGGCTATCCTCGACGCATGACCGCCCGGATCGCGAACGTCACGTTCCACGCCGAGAACCCCACCGAGCTGGCCCGGTTCTGGAGTGCGGTGATGGGCTATCCGGAACCGGCGGGCTGGGACCCGGAGGACGTGGCGGAGCTCAAGGCCTCCGGGATGACGGACGAGGAGATCGCGGACCGCGCCGAAGCCTGGGACGGCGATCCGGCCCACCAGCGGTTCTACTTCAGCCGGTACCGGCGCGAGCGCCGGCAGCGCAACCGCGTGCACCTCGACATCACGCCGTTCGACGACCGGCGCGCGACCCGCGAGGAGCTGGAGGCCGAGCGCGAGCGTCTCATCGGCCTGGGGGCCAGCGAGGAGAAGACGCTCCTCGGCTCCTGGGGTCCGTATGAGGAGTTCGTAATCATGATGCGCGACCCCGAGGGCAACGAATTCTGCCTCCAGTGACGATGAAGGCGGTGGCGCGTGACCTCTGAACCGTCGGCGGTGGCCGAGGACGCGCGCGTCGGCGCGGACGGCACCGTGATGATGCACCCGCACCGCACCTTCCAGGGTGTGCTCCGGGCGGGAGCGCTGGCCTCCGTTCTGCTCGTCGCGGGCGTGATCGCCGCTCTCGTCTGGGCGAACATCGGCGGGTACGAGGAGTTCTGGCGCCAGCGGGTCGGGATCAGCGTCGGCTCCTGGTCGCTGAGCTACGAGCTGCGCACGTGGGTCAACAGCGGGCTGATGACGCTGTTCTTCCTCGCCGTCGGCTTGGAGGCGCGGCGCGAGTTCGACCTGGGCGACCTCCGCGAGCGCAAGCGGCTCATCCTGCCGATCACCGTCGGGCTGGTGGGGATGGCCCTGCCGGTCGCGATCTTCCTGGTCGTCAACCGCGGCCTCTCGTCGGCGGGCGCCTGGGGCGTGACCATGTCGACGGACACGGCGCTCGCGCTCGGCATCCTCACCCTCCTGGCGCGGCGGGCGCCGAAGCGCACCCGGACGTTCCTGCTGACCGCGTTCGTCGTCGACGACGTCGTCGCGCTCATCGTGATCGCCGTGCTCTACAGCGGCCCGATCTCGCTGCCCGCCGTCATGGCGGCGGTGGTGGCGTTCGTCCTCCTGCTGGCTGCGCGCCGCCTCAACCGCACCCTCGGCCGCAATCTCGCGGTGGTGCTGGGTGTGCTGACCTGGTTCTTCCTGCTGCTCAGCGGCATCGACCCGGTGGTCTCGGGGCTCGCGATCGGCCTCTCGACCAGCGCCTACGTGCCCGTCCGCGCCGACCTGGAGCGGGCGACCGGCCTCTTCCGCGACTACCGGGAGAGCCCGAGCGCCGAGCTGGCGCGCTCCGCCGTGGCGGGAGTGGCGGACTCCCTCTCCGAGAACGAGCGCATCCTGTACCGGCTGAGCCCGTGGACCAGCTACGTCGTCGTCCCGATCTTCGCCCTGGCCAACGCCGGCGTCGCCGTCACACCGGAACTGCTCGGCCGTGCATTCACCAGTCCGATCACGATCGGCATCGTCATCGGCTACGTGGTCGGCAAGCCCATCTCGGTCGTCGGCAGTTCGTGGCTGCTCAGCCGGATGACGCGGGGCCGCATCCACCCGCAGGTCGGCTGGTTGTCCGTGCTCGGCAGCGGTACGGCCGCCGGGGTCGGGTTCACCGTCTCGCTGCTCATCGCCAGCATCGCCCTCGCCGGTCCGCAGCTCGGCGAAGCGAAGATCGGAATCTTCCTCTCCGTGATCGGCTCGGCCGCCCTCACCTGGCTGGTCTTCTTCTGCGTGCGGTTCATCCCCGCCAACCGGCGGACGACGGCCCTCAACGGCCGGCCGGATCCCACCCTCGACCTGCTCGCGCCGCCCGATCCGGAACTGGACCATGTGCGCGGTGCGTCCGAGCCGTCGGTCACGGTGGTGGAGTACGGCGACTTCGAGTGCGGATTCTGCAAGCGCGGCGAGCCCACCGTGCGCGAGCTGATGGAACGGCACCCGGACGTCGCGGTCGTCTGGAGGCACCTGCCGCTCACGGATGTGCACCCCAATGCCCTGCGGGCCGCGGAGGCGGCGGAGGCGGCCGGAGCGCAGGGCGCCTTCTGGCCGATGCACGACATGCTGCTCGACCACCAGGACCGTCTGGGTGCCAACGACCTGGAGGAGTACGCACGGCAGATCGGGATCGACGTGGAGCGGTTCCGCGACGACCTCCGCGCCCACGCCTACGCGGACCGCGTGCGCGCGGACATCCGTTCGGCGGACGAGAGCGGTGCGGCAGGCACGCCCACCTATTTCATCAACGGTCAACGGCACGAAGGCGACGTGGATATCGACTCGCTCAGCAAGGCGATCAACGGGGCGCGGGCGGCGCGACGCGATGGCTGACGACAGCGCGGCCGGGCTCGCCGCGGGCTACGCCGAGCTCGCCTCCCGCGACCCGGCGCTTCAAGCGCTCATCGAACGGTTCGGCCGGCCCGACCCGTTCCGGTTCCCGGACGGCGGACGCACCACGGGCGACGACTTCGCCGGGCTGGTGCTGCACATCCTGGGCCAGCAGATCTCGACGAACGTCGCCCTCATCATCTACGACCGTCTCGCCGAGCTGCTCGGCGGCCGGCCCACTCCGGCGGGCATCCTCGGGCTCGGCCTCGACGAGATCCGGGCGGTCGGCGCCTCCCACGCGAAGGCGCTCTACCTCCAAGCACTCGCGCAGACCGTGTCGGCCGGTGAACTCGACCTGGAGGCGTTGCGCGGTGTCGGCGACGCGGAGGCGGTGGCGGCCCTGACGCGCGTCAAGGGCATCGGACCGTGGAGCGCGGAGATGTACCTCATCCACCAGCTGCGCCGATGGGATGTGATCCCCGCGGGCGATCTCGCCATCCGGGTGGCGGTACGCCGGCTCGACCGGCTCGAGGCCACACCCAGCATCGCCTGGGTGCGGCAGCGGGGAGTGCCGTGGGCGCCGTACCGGACGCTGGCGGCGGCGCTGCTGTGGCGGTCGCTCGGCGCCGAGGAGGGCCCTCCCAGCCCGCTCCCCTCCGGTTCATAGGGAACTCCGGCCTTCTCACGGCTCCGGCATAGGGCGCTCCTGACGCTCCGGGATGCGCGTGCGGTGTGCTGTGTGCATTCACCGGAGCCGAAGGGACCAACGAGCATGAACACGATCGACAGAGCGACGCAGGTCGACCCGAGCGAGACCAGGAGCCGCCGCCGAGGGGCCGTCCTCGTGTCGACGGCTGTGGCCGTCGCGGTCGTCGCCGGGTCCGCCTTCGGGGCGGCGAGCGGCGCGGGTCCGGCGTCCACGGCCTCGGCCAGCAGCGCAACGCCCCACATCAGCACGGCGCTGGCCCGGTCGGGCTACGGCTACGGCTACGGCTACGGGTATGGATACGGCGGGTCGGGGTCCGCCGGGGGCGGGTCGTCCGCCGGCACCACGTCCTCTCTGGGCAGCGCGACGACAACGCAGGAGGTGGGCGTCGTCGACATCACCTCCGAACTCACCTACGACCAGGCGGAGAGCGCGGGCACGGGCATCGTGCTCAGCGCGGACGGCGAGATCCTCACCAACAACCACGTCGTGGAGGGCGCGACCAGCATCAGCGTCACCGTCGTCTCCACCGGCGCCGTCTACGCGGCGACGGTCGTCGGGACGGACGCCACCGACGACGTCGCCGTCCTCCAGCTGAGCGGCGCATCCGGTCTCTCCACGGCAGTGCTCGACACAGCCGCGGACACCGCGGTGGGCGAGGCCGTCACCGGCGTCGGCAACGCCGGAGGAACGGGCGGCACCCCGTCTGCCTCGCCGGGTACGGTGACAGCGCTCGACCAGACCATCACGACACAGGCCGAGCAGACCGCCGCGTCGGAGACGCTCGACGGGCTCATCCAGACCGACGCCGACATCCAGGCAGGCGACTCCGGCGGCCCGCTCTTCAACGCGGACGACCAGGTCATCGGCATCGACACCGCGGCGGCGGAGGGTGGCCCGACGACGGCCGGCTACGCCATCCCGATCGAGGACGCGCTGACCATCGCCGCCCAGATCGAGGCGGGTCAGGCCTCGTCCACGGTGACGATCGGCTACCCGGCGTTCCTCGGGGTGGAGGTCGCCTCCACTCCAGGCTCGGGCGCCGCGATCGCAGGGGTCGTCGACGGTGGCCCCGCAGCGACCGCCGGGCTCGCCGCGGGCGGCACGATCACGGCACTGAACGGCGTCCCGATCGCCTCGGCGCAGGCGCTCACCCAGGCGCTCAGCGCGCTCGCCCCGGGCCGGACGGTCAGCCTGAGCTGGACCGACGCCACCGGCGCTGCGCAGACCGCCGACGTGACCCTGGGTACCGGACCGGCCGCCTGAGAGCACCTCGGCCATCTTTTCAGCTGAGCAGCGGGCAGGGGCGATCGTAGCGGCGTCCGGCCTCGTCAGCCTGCTGTGGGGGCGGGCGCCGACGCGGGCCCCCCGCTCGCGCCGACCCCGTCGACGTCCCCGTTCAGGCCGCGCACGACGAGGTCGACGTACCGACCGATCGTCCGCTCGTCCGGGGCATTGTTCGGATTGACCTCGGTCAGCACGATGCCCGCGAACCGCTCGCTGCCCGTGAACGCCTGGAGGCCGGCGACCGCCTCCTCGATCGTGAGACCCCAGGGCGGTGCGTCGGGGTTCGGCATGTTCGCCAGGGGCAGGTGCTGGTGGCCGAGCACGTCGACGTCGAAGTGCACGAGGAAGCGCTCCCCGGCTCCCTCCGCCGCCGCCAGTGCCGCGTGCGCTGCCGCGCGTGAGTCGAGATGGATGCGGGACGCCGGTACGCGGACCAGCCCCAGCCGTTCGACGAGGCCACGCTCGAGGTCGTCGCGGTCCTCCGGAAGCGCATCGCCGTAGAGCACGACCTCGTCCGGGCGCAGCAGCGGCGGCGGTCCCTCCAGACCCGACAGGCTCGGGTCGCTGCCGGGGAGCGCCAGCAGATGGGCGAGGCCCATCGCATCCACGTTGCCGTAGTCGATGCGCCCCGGCGTGTAGAGGTCGGGGCCGCCGTCCATGTACAGGAGGGCTGTCGGCTCGCCCGCACGGCGGAAGCCGGCGACCGCGCCCATCGTCACTGTGCAGTCGCCCCCGACGATCAGCGGTGTCCGGCCCGCCGAGATCACCACTGCGACCGCTCCGGCGGTCTCGCGGGCGACGCGTCGCACCTCTCCGATGTTCTGCCGGTCGAGGTGCTCGGGGTCGGGCCGCCGCCGGAATCCTCGCACGTCGCCGACGTCGCGGACGTCGTGCCCGCGAGCTTTGAGCATCCCGATCAGGCCCGCCGCCCGGATCGCCGCCGGGGCGAGATCCATGCCGGGCGTGTGGCCTCCGGCGCTCGACGGCACACCGACGAGGCCCCAGCTGCGCTGCCTGTTCACGCGCCCATCGTACGAGTGCCCGGCGACGCCGGTCAGGGCACGGCCGTACCGAGGAATAGCGCGCGGCCCTCCGCGGTTGCCGGGTTGCGTGACGACCGCCGCGATGCACGCCCCCGCCACACTCGACGAGCTCCTCGCGACTCTCGAGTGGCAGGTGGAGGAGTCGCGCCGCGAGGACGTCCGGAGCGGCACCCGTCTCGCCCTGTCCGGCCCGACGCTCCTGTACGTGGTGGACGGGTCGGTGCGCGTGCGCTCGGCCGGCCCGCAGCCCATGTCGTTCGCCTACCAGGCCGGCGACGTGGTCTTCACGACCGGGAGGCAGGACGCCGAGGCGCGAGCAGAGACCGCAGGCACGGTCGTCGTCTCCGAGCTCCGCCCGACGGCCGGATTCCACGCGCTCGATCGGCTGCCGGACCTGCTGGGAGTCCACCGCCTGGCCGACCTCGACCCCGGGATCGCGCTGCTGGCCTCCCGGATGGGATGCGGGACCGGCGAACGGCGGGCCGGCGACCGGGTGATCTGCGGGCGGATGGCGACCACCGTCGTCGCCGTCGCGATCCGTGCCTGGGCCGAGGGCGACTGCGTCCCGGACAATTGGCCGGCCGTCGTACAGGACCCGTTCCTCAGCCGGGTGCTCGACGCGATGCACGCGAACCCGGGACACCCGTGGACGCTCCGCGACCTGGCCGCGGTCGGCGCGATGTCGCGGACGACGTTCGCGGAGCGCTTCCGCGAGCAGGTGGGGCAGTCGCCCGCGAGCTACCTCGCGCAGGTGCGCATGGACGCGGCCATGACCTACCTCTCGCAGGACGGCCTCACCGTGAGCGAGACCGCTCGCCTGCTGGGATACGAGTCGGATGCCGGATTCAGCCGCGCGTTCCGGCGTCACACCGGTGCGGTGCCGTCCGTCTGGCGGCAGCGCGCGAGCTGAGCGCGCGAACCGTCACTCCGCTCGGCGAGGGGCCGCGCTGCGCCGTCCGGCGCTGCCGAACAGCACCACGCCCACGGCGACGACGGCCACGGCGACCAGGTACGTGAACCGCACGTCCATGCTGTCCACGAGCACCCCGCCGATACCCGCGCCCAGCGTGATCGCCAGCTGGAAGCCGGCGACGACGAGGCCGCCCGCCGCCTCCAGCCGATCCGGGATGTAGCGCCCGGCCCACGTGTTGATGACGGCAGGCCACGCGCCGAAGCCGAACCCCCACACGGCGACCGCGGCCGCGACGACGACGACCGACCCCTGCCCCAGGATCGCGAGGAGGATGGCGCCCGCGATGAGCGACGGCTGCAGGTAGCGCAGCAGTGCGAGGTGCCGGTCGGCGAGAGCGCCGACCACCAGGTTGCCGATCACCCCGCCGATCCCGAAGAGCACCAGCAGCGCGGCGGCGAACCCGGTGTCCAGCCCCGGCACCTGGTCGAGGGCGAGCCGGATGAACGTGTAGGCCATGAAGTGACCGAGCACGATGAGGATGTGGCCGGCCAGCCCCTGGCGCACGCCCGGCCTGCGCAGGGTGTCCCCGAGGATCCGCAGGCTGGACGCCTCCGCCGCCGCGACGGGAGGCAGGGCCACCCGCAGGGCGACCGCGACGACCGCGGTCAGCGCCGCCGCGCCCAGGAACACGCCCCGCCAGTCCACGAGGGCGGTGAGGTACACGCCGACCGGGACGCCCGCGACGACGGCGAGCGTCATGCCGGCGCTCACCGTGGTCAGGGCGCGACCCAGCCGGTCGGGGGTGGCCAGCCGAGCGGCGACTGTCAGCGACATCGACCAGAAGCCGCTGATCGCCACCCCGATGAGCAGCCGCGCGATCAGCAGCACCCACAGCGACGGCGCGAGCGCGACGGCGAGGTTGGACACGGCGGCGAGAGCCGCGACGAGCATCAGCAGCGTCCGCCGGTCCATCCGCGGGATCAGGATGCCGATGGTCGGCGCGGCGAGGAACCCGACGAACGCCGTGACCGTCACCGTCTGCCCGGCCTGCCCCGGCGTCACGCCGAGCTCCGCGGCCATCGCGGTCAGCACGCCCGAAGGCAGGAACTCCGCGGTCACCAGCACGAAGCTGGTGAGGAACATGACGATGAGGCCGCCCCAGCGCGTGCGCGAGAGCGGTCGGAGTGCGGGGGAGGCGGCCCGGACGGGCGAGGTGTCTGTCGTCACCCTTCGACTCTGGCCGACGGCGGAGCGGCGCGCCTGACTCTGCGTCCGCGGCCGGGCGACCGAGCGTCCACGAGGGGGAGGAGGAAGGGCGCCCTCCTCGCGGAGGGCGCCCCTGTCACGCCTGCCTGTCACGCCTGCCTGTCACGCCTCGCGGGTCTTCGGTGACCGCGTGGCCGTGTGCGACGGGTCGCGCTCGACGGCGCCGCCGAGCACCTCGTCGATCCGCCCGAGCAGCTCGGCCGGGATGGTCACGCCCGAGGCCTTCACGTTCTCGGTCACCTGCTCCGGGCGCGAGGCGCCGATGATCGCGGTGGCGACGTTGTCGTTCTGGAGCACCCATGCCACCGCGAGCTGCGCGGGAGTGAGGTCCAGCTCCTGTGCGATCGGCGTCAGCTCCTGCACACGGGTGAGCACGTCGTCGCTCAGCCAGCGCTTGACGGCGCCGGCCCCGCCCTTCTCGTCGGTGGCGCGGCTGCCCTCGGGCAGCGGGGCGCCCGGACGGTACTTGCCGCTCAGCACGCCCTGCGCGACCGGCGACCAGACGACCTGCGAGATGCCGAGCTCCTTCGAGGTCGGCACGACCTCGGCCTCGATCACGCGCCACAGCGCCGAGTACTCGGGCTGGTTCGAGATGAGCTGGATGCCCAGCTCCTTGGCCAGCGCGTGCCCGGCGCGCAGCTGGTCGGCCGTCCACTCGCTCACGCCGATGTAGAGCGCCTTGCCCTGGCGGACGACGTCCGCGAAGGCCTGCATGGTCTCCTCCAGCGGCGTCTCCACGTCGAAGCGGTGGGCCTGGTAGAGGTCGACGTAGTCGGTCTGCAGCCGCTGCAGGGAGCCGTCGATCGATTCGAGGATGTGCTTGCGCGACAGCCCGACGTCGTTGTGGCCCTTCGGGCCGGTGGGGCCGAACACCTTGGTGAAGATCTCCAGCGACTGGCGGCGCTCGCCCTTCAGCGCCTCGCCGAGCACGCTCTCGGCCACGGTGTTCGCGTAGACGTCGGCCGTGTCGAACGTGGTGATGCCCGCATCCAGGGCCGCACGGACGCACGCCGCCGCCGTGTGGTTCTCGACCTGTGAGCCGTGGGTCAACCAGTTGCCGTAGGTGATCTCGGAGATCTTGAAGCCGGAGTTGCCCAGGTATCTGAACTGCACTGTTGTTCCTTTCGCACCGCTGAAGGGTCGTCACGGCGATGCTAGACGCGCAGCGTTCCGCGAATCCAACAGGAGAATGCTCTCGGATTGAGTGCGTCGGTCGATGAATGCCGCCGCAGCGGTCAGCGCGCGGCGATCGCCCGGGTTCCCGCGTCGTGCGGCAGCCGCAACGCGCCCACCAGCGGGAGCAGCAGGAGGGCCGCGGCGAGCGCGAACGCCCAGTGGTATCCCGGCAGCGCAGAGCCGGTGAGGCCCTCGGAGACCGCGGTCGAGGCGCGCACGAACACCGCGACGGCCGCCAGGCCCAGCGCGACCGCGACCTGCTGCATGGCGGAGGCGAGCGTGTTCGCGTTGGTCGTCTCGCCCGGCTCGATGTCGGCGAACTGGAGGGTGTTGTAGGCGCTGAAGCCGATCGAGCGGAACACTCCGCTGACGAACAGCAGCAGCACGAGGAGGGCGACCGGCGCCCCCGGCCCGATCGCGACGAAGGCGAGGAGCACGAGCATCCCGAGCGCGTTCGACCAGATCAGGATGCGGCGGAAGCCGAACCGCCGGATGAGCGGCGTGGTGAACGGTTTGATGCCGAGGTTGCCCACGAAGACCGCGATGATCAGGAGGCCCGCGACCGTCGCGCTCCAGCCGTAGGCCAGCTGGAACAGCAGGGTGAAGAGGAACGGCGCACCGGTGATGATCATCCGGTACACCCCGCCGCCCAGGTTTCCTGCGCGGAAGGTGGAGCGGCGCAGCACGTTCCAGTCGAACAGCGCGTGCGCCCTCTCGCGCGAGGCCGCGATGTGCGCCCAGACGATGCCCGCCGAGGCGACGATGGCGACCGCGCCGGCAGCCTCCAGCAGCGGGTCGTCGGCGCTCAGCGCTTCCGCGCCGGCGGTCAGCAGGACCAGGGCGAACGCGACCGCCAGGTATCCGCGGAGGTCGAACGGCGCGGCGCGCCGCGGGCGGGAGTGCGGGATGAGCCGCAGCCCGGCGATGAGGGCGGCCATCCCGAGCGGCACGTTGATGAGGAAGATCCAGCGCCAGCCGACCGTGTCGGTCAGGATGCCGCCCAGCGCCGGCGCGATCACCGGAGCGATGAGTGCGGGCCAGGTGAGGTACGCGATCGCATCCAGGAGGTCGCGCGGCTCCGTCTCGCTGAGCACCGCCAGCCGGCCGACCGGCACCATGAGCGCGCCTCCGATGCCCTGCAGAACCCGTGCGAGGGTGAGAAGCGTGAGCGTCGGCGCCAACGCGCACAGCGCGGACGCGACGGTGAAGACACCGACCGCGGTGAGCAGCACCGGCCGCACGCCGATCCGCGTCGACAGCCAGCCGGTCGCCGGGATGCCGGCGGCGACGGCGAGCAGGTAGGCGACCATCGCGATGCTCAGTTCGGCCGGGGCGACCCCGAACTCGCGCGCCATCGTCGGCGCGGCGGTCTGGATGATCGTGCCGTCCAGGTTCTCCATGAAGAACGTGGCGGCGACGAGCAGAGCGAGTCCACGTGAGAAGGAGGCGGCTGTCCGGGTCATCCGTGCAGCGCCTCGTCCGAGTCGTCGGGCAGCGATGCCGGAACCGTCACGATCCGCCGTCAGCCTTCCGCGCCGGCGATGACGGTGCCGATCCCCAGGGCGGCCAGGATGCCGGCCGAGACGCGCTCGAGCGTCCGGGTGACGCGCGGACGCTTGAGCCAGGCGACCATCCGGGAGGCGAGCAGCACGACCGCGCCGAGGTAGGCCGCGGAGACCATCGCGTCGACCGCGCCCAGCAGCATCGTCTCGCCGATCCCGGCGTGCGCCGGGACGAACTGCGGCACGACGGCCAGGAAGAACAGGCCCACCTTCGGGTTCAGGAGGGTGGAGAGCGCCCCGGCGAGGAGGCTGCGCACGGACCAGCCGCGAGCGCCCGGCGCTCCATCGGGGGAGTCCGTGCCGTCGCCGCCGGGTGCGGCACCGGCCCGCGCGCCGCGCCGGGTCGCGATGAACGCCATCACGCCGAGAGAGACCAGGTACAGGCCGCCGACGATCTTCACGATGCGGAAGACCTCGGCGGACTGCTCGAGCAGGGCCGCCAGGCCCACGGCCACGAGCGCCGCCCAGACCAGCGAGCCCAGCGAGCATCCGATCGCCGCCGCGAAGCCGTCCCGCGCACGGCCCATGCTGTATCGGAGGACGAGGAAGGTGTCCGGTCCGGGCGTGAGCGCGAGCACCAGGCACAGCCCGGCGAAGGCGAGGATCGTGAACGGCGACATGCGTCGATCCTAGGGACAGTCGGCTCGGGGCGTGGTTCAGAGGGCGTGCGGGGGAGTCATCGCGTCACCGTCGAGCGCTTCGGCCGGGTCGTTGCCGACGGCGACGACGCGGTTGCGGCCGTCGACGTGCACGATCCGCGGTACGAACGTGCGCGCCTCTGCATCGTCGAGCTGGGCGTACGAGATGACGATGATGGTGTCGCCGACATGCACGAGGTGCGCCGCGGCGCCGTTGACCCCGATGACTCCGCTGCCGCGCTCTCCGGCGATCAGGTACGTCTCGAGGCGGGCGCCGTTGGTCACGTCGACGACGGCGACCTGCTCCCCGGGCAGCAGATCGGCGGCCTCCATCAGGTCGAGATCGATCGTGAGGGAGCCGACGTAGTGCAGGTCGGCGTGGGTGACCGTGGCCCGGTGGATCTTGGATGCGAACATGGTGCGGAGCACGGAACCATCCAAGCACGAACGGGCGGTTCCGGTTCCCCGGACGGCTAACCAGCTCGCAGACCCGCCAGCAGGATGCGCACCATCCGGTCCGTCCGCGGCGTCACCGCGCCGCGGGGTCCGCCGCCATGGCTGAGGTTCGCCACGGCGCCGAGGAGCTCCGCCGCATCCACCTCCTGCTCGATGTCGCCCGCGGCCCGCGCGGCGGCGAGCAGCCGCTCGAGAGTGGGGGCGAGGTGGGTCGAGAAGTAGTCGGCGAGCGGTTCGTAGGCGGGGTCGCCCGAGTGGAGGGCGGCCGCCAGCCCGCGCTTCGTCGCCACGAACTGCGTGTAGCGCATGATCCAACGGTCGAGGGCTTCGCCGGGAGGGTAGGCGGCCTCCAGTGCGGGGGCCGCGTCGACGCAGGCGTCGATCTCGGCGCGGAACACGGCCGAGATGAGGTCGGACCGCTGGGGGAAGTGACGGTACAGGGTGCCGACGCCCACTCCCGCGCGGTCGGCGATGCTGCGCACCGGGGCATCGACGCCGTCCGAAGCGAACACCGTCTTGGCCGCCTCGATCAGCGCGGTGACGTTCTGCCGCGCGTCCGCCCGCTGGGGCCGTCGCGTCGCTTCTGAGCGGCCGTCTGCGGTCGCGCTCGCCGGGGTGCGGGTGCGTGGGGGCATGGCAACTCCTCGTCTGGCGCGCAGGTGCGCGAGAGTGTTGTATCCGGAACATTGTTCCGCTACAGTCGGAACGTATCCGGAGTGACGTTCCGGTTCTCCGAATCCTACGGCACGGTGTCCGCCCGTGCAGAGATCGACTCAGTCTGGAGCACGGCAATGCAGTATCGAACGCTCGGCCGCACCGGCATCAAGGTCACCCCGTACGCGCTCGGCGCGATGATGCTCGGATCGCTCGGCAACCCCGACCGTGCGGAGGGAATCCGCATCATCCACCGCGCGCTCGACGGCGGTATCAACTTCATCGACACGGCCGATCGCTACGGCGACTCCGAGGAGGTGGTCGGGGAGGCGATCGCGGGACGCCGCGACGAGGTGGTCCTCGCCACGAAGTTCTGGGGTCCCGTCGACGACGACGTCAACCACCGCGGGGCATCCCGCCGCTGGATCACGCAGGCCGTCGAGCGCTCCCTCCGGCGGCTGCGCACGGACCACATCGACCTGTACCAGCTCCACCGGCCCGACCCGGAGACCGACATCGACGAGACGCTCTCGGCGCTCACCGACCTGGTCCGCCAGGGCAAGGTCCGCGCGATCGGCTCGTCGTCCATGCGCGGGTCCGAGATCGTCGAGGCGCAGTGGATGTCGGAGCGTCGCGGCCACGAGAGGTTCCGCACCGAGCAGCCCAACTACTCGATCCTCGACCGCGAGATCGAGCGCGAGATCCTCCCGGTCGCGCAGCGGTACGGCATGGGGACGCTCGTCTACAGTCCTCTCGCCGGCGGCACGCTCACCGGGCGCTACCGCGCCGGCCGGGAGAACGACAACTTCCGCTCCAGCCGCACCGGGATGCGCCACTTCCGCGACGAGCGCCGGCTCGCCGCCGTGGAGGAGCTGATCGCGCTCGCCGACGAAGCGGGCCTCAGCCTGACCCACCTGGCGATGGCCTTCGTCATCGCGCACCCGGGAGTCACGTCGGCGATCGCGGGCCCTCGCACCATGGAGCAGCTCGAAGACACTCTCGCCGGCGCCGAGGTCTCGCTGTCCGACGAGGTGCTCGACCGGATCGACGCGATCGTGCCGCCGGGGGAGAGCATCGGCGCGATGGACATGGTCTACCGCGGACCCGAGGTCGGCGACGCGTCCCTCCGCCGGCGGCCGGCCGCCGGCCGTTCGGCGGCCTGACCTCCGTCAGAGCGAGGCGGCGTCAGAGCGAGGCGGCGTCAGAGCGCGGCGGCCCAGTCGGCGACCGTCGTGACGGACGCCTGGCGCGGGAAGACCTTCTCCGTCAGCACGCGATGCACCTCCGGGTCGGCGTCGCCGCAGGCGTCGGAGAGCACCGTGAGCCGGTAGTCCAGATCGGCCGCCTGACGCACGGTCGACAGCACGACGCCGCTGGTCGAGAGACCGGCCAGCACCAGCTCGTCGGCGCCCAGGCCGCGCAGCAGCACCGCGAGGTCGCTGCCCGCGAAGGCGGAGATGCGCTTCTTGACCACGATCGGCTCGTCGTCGCGAGGCGAGAGGCGGTCGATGATCTGCGTCGCCGGGCTGTCGAGGTGCATCGCGACCCCGGCGGCGGCCGTCCGGCTGAATGCGACGTTGGAGGCGGCAACCTCCGGGTAGCCGGGGCGGAAGGCGACCCGGACGAAGATCGGGTGGATGCCGTGCTCGCGCGCGGCCGCGAGCGCTTCGGCGGCCGCGCCGACGGCGCCTTCGAAGCCGGGACGGCCGGCGATGCCGTTCTGGAAGTCCATCAGCAGCAGTGCGGTGGTCATCGGGGGTCCTCTCAATCTGGACAGTTATAACTGTGCAGTCTAGACTGTCGATATGGCTTCCACGAAACCGGACGTGACTCCCCAGCAGATCGCCGTCGATCTGCGCGCGGTGCTCGCGCGGCTGCTCCGCAAACTGCGCGAGGCGACCACCGACGCGATCACCCCCTCCCAGGCGTCGGCGTTGTCGCGGCTGAGCAAGGGCGGTGTCTCCACCGTGAGCGCCCTGGCCCACGCCGAGCGTGTGCGTCCCCAGTCGATGGCGGCGATCGTGGAGGCGCTGGAGAGCCTGGGCTTCGTCACCCGCAGCCAGGACCCGAGCGACGGCCGTCGCCAGATCGTCGAGCTGACCGACGAGGGATGGGCGCATGTCGCAGGGCAGAAGGAAGCGGGCCTCGCCTGGCTCGACGAGACGCTGGCGCAGCAGGTGTCGGAGGCCGAACTGATCACACTCGCCGCAGCGACGGCCATCCTCGAACGGGTCCTGGACTGATGCCGCTGAAGCCGCCGCCCGCCGGCAGGTTCGACCGGCGCCTGCTCGCGCCGATGATGCTCGGCGCTGTGCTCAACCCGATCAACACCGCCATCATCGCGGTCGCCCTCGCACCGATCGGCATCGCGCTCGGCGCCCCGGCCTCCGAGACCGTGTGGCTCGTGTCCGCCCTGTACCTCGCCACGGCGATCGGGCAGCCCCTGGTCGGCCGGCTGGTCGACATCTACGGCGTGAAGCGGCTCTTCCTCGCCGGTGGCGCTCTGGTCGCGGTCGCCGGCGCGATCGGCCTCGCCATCCCCGTGACCCACGACAGCATCTGGTGGCTCGTCGTCGCCCGCGTCGTGCTCGGCCTCGGCACGTGCGCGGGCTACCCGGCGGCGATGCATCTGATCCGTGCCGAAGGCCGCCGCACGGGCGTCGCGTCGCCGGCCGTCATCCTCACCGTCCTCTCGGTGACCACGCAGACCGTCGCGGTGATCGGCCCGACGCTGGGCGGCCTCCTCATCGGCGCGTGGGGGTGGCGTGCCACCTTCGCGGTCAACCTGCCGCTGGGTCTCGCCAGTCTCATCCTCGGCTGGATCCTGCTCCCGCGGACGACGGGCCTCGAGCCGCCGCGCGACGAGCGCCCGCGGATCGACGGGCTCGGCATCGTCTTCTTCGCCGTGGCGATGCTCGCGCTGCTGATCTTCCTGCAGAACATCTCCGTCGCGACCCTGTGGATGCTCGCCGTGACGCTGGTCGCGGGCGCCGGGCTGGTCTGGTGGGAGCTCCGCGTCGACGCGCCCTTCATCGACCTGCGGGTGCTCGGCGGCAATGGGCCGCTGCTGCTCACCTACACGCGCTCGCTGCTGACGGCCGTCATCTCGTATCTGTTCGTGTACGGCTTCACCCAGTGGCTGGAGGAGGGACGCGCACTGAACCCGACCGCGGCCGGCCTCGTGCTGCTGCCCGTCTTCGCCGCCGGGATCGGGGTGGCGCTCGCCTTCGGCCGCCGCCCGGAGGTGCTGTGGAAGCTGCTGATCGGCTCCATCGCCCAGCTGGCCGCCGGGGTGCTCGTGCTCTTCATGACCGGCGCGACGCCGATCTGGTTCCTCGTGGTCACGATGCTGGTGCTCGGCATCCCGCAGGGCCTGAACAATCTCGCGATCCAGAACACTCTGTACCATCAGGCGCAGCCGGAGCGCATCGCCTCCTCCGCCGGGTTGCTGCGCACCTTCTTCTACCTGGGCGCGATCGTCGCATCCGTCGTCTACGGCAACGTGTACGGCGCTCACGCCACGACGGGCGGACTGCACGTGCTCGGCTGGGTGGTCATCGGCATCTCGGCGCTGTTCCTGCTGATCACGGCGTTCGACCGCAGTCTGCGGGCCATCGGCCGGCCGGCGCCCGACCGGCCCGACGCTCCTGCCGACGCGTCGGCGGAGCGCCCTCAGGAGCCGGCGACGAAGGCCTGACGGCGCGAACCCCTCACTTTCCGCGACCCTCGACCAGGTTGGCGGCACCCCGCGCGCCGCGCCGCTCCGCCGGCCGTATCGTTGCCCCTGCACGCCCGGTGAGCCGGCGTCTCGGACGTGGTCCATCACGGCAGAAGGAGTTGCGACCATGAGCATCACCGACGACGCGCTGCGCGCCAACGAGACCCTCGCTTCGGAGTACGCGGGGACGGAGGGGCCTCCGGCGCCGAAGATCGCTGTCGTCACGTGCGCCGATCCCCGCCTGAGCGGGATCGTCCGGCTGATGGGCCTCCCGGACGCGGACGTCGACCTGATCCGCAACGTGGGCACCGTGATCGACGACGACGCGATCCGTTCGCTCGTCGTTTCGACGCGGATGCTCGGGACGAGCGAGATCGTCATCATCAACCACGACGACTGCGGCCTGACCCACTTCTCAGGGGACGAGCTGGTCGAGCGGCTGCGAGCGGAGACGGGCAGCTACCCGATCGCTCCCGCACAGTTCTTCACGTTCACGGATGCCGAGCGCAACACGCGCGAGCAGGTGCTGAAGGTGCGCTCCCACCCGTGGATCTCGCGCGACGTCCCCGTCCGCGGCTTCGTCTTCGGCGTCACGACAGGGCGGCTCGTCGAGGTGGTGGTCGAGGACTCGGCGGCGCCGGCCGCCCGATAGCGGCAGCGCGGCGCGGGCAGCGCGGCGCGGGCGTCGAAGGCGCGACGGCGTCAGAGCGTGCGCGGGTCGCTCGGGCCGCCGCGCGTTCCCTTGTGGGCCTCCTCGACGATGCGCACATCGTGCACCGTGACGCTCTCGGTCATGAGGAGGTCGAGCGACGTCACGAACAGGCGCCCGATCTCCTCCGGCGTCACGTCCGGTCCCGCCACGTCGACCCGGAAGCCCTGGGCCTGCAATCCGCCCTCGTTCGAGAACGTCACCTCGGCGTCGAACACCGCGCGGAACTGCGTCATCGTCCACCCTTCGTCGGTCGCCGTCGAGTCGGCGTGCGACACTCCAGATCCTAGGACGGAGCGGGCCTGCGGAGGAGGAATGTTCCCGGGGGGATCAGAGCCGCCTGACCGACTCCCGTTCCACGACCGGCATGGGGATGAGGTGGCGGGCGGCGGTGCGGTCGCCGGCGAGCGCCAGCTCCATCGCCTTGCGTCCCATCTGCTCGTAGGGGATGCGCGCCGTGGAGAGGGACGGGCGCAGGATGGAGGCCAGCACGTCGTCATCGAACGAGACGATCGAGACGTCGTCCGGAATCCGCACGCCGGCCTCCTGGAACGCTTGGTAGACGCCGAAGGCGACGTTGTCGTTCAGGCAGATCAGGCCGGTGATCTGGGCGCCGCTCTCGAGGAGCTCGCGGGCTTTCCGGTAGCCGGCCTCCGGCTCCCAGTGCCGTTCGTGCAGGTCGGCGACCAGCTCGATGCCCGCCTCCTCGAGCGCGCCGTCGATGCCGGCGAAGCGGTCCAGGATGGTCACCGACTCCTCGGGTGGAAGGATCGCCGGAGAGATCCGCCCGATCAGGCCGATGCGCCGGTGGCCCGCCTCGATCAGAACCTTGGCCATCGCCTCCCCGGCCGCTCGTTCATCGGGAAGGACGACGGGGTACTCGGTGGTCGTGGTGGCGTTGAGCATCACGACCGGCACGTCGTCGGGCAGCGGCGGCAGGGAGACGCGACGGGCCGCCATCGAGCCGAAGACGAGCCCGGCGGCGCGGCGGTCGACCATCGCGTCGAGCACCCCGCCGAGACGCTCGGGATGGTGCCCCGTCTCGGCGATGAGCACGGTGTGCTCGTGGTCTTCGGCGACGTCGAGCAACCCGCGGATCATGGCCGAGGCGTAGCGCG
The DNA here is from genome assembly GCF_056754895.1 of Leifsonia sp. KNZ13-11D. NCBI lineage: Bacteria > Bacillati > Actinomycetota > Actinomycetes > Micrococcales > Microbacteriaceae > Leifsonia > Leifsonia sp. KNZ13-11D. The sequence goes on along the minus strand of NZ_JBPGWU010000001.1, from coordinate 3,242,430 downwards.
TGAGCGTCACATCGTCGGACACGAACCCGATGATCGGCGACGTGCCGGACCGGAGGGTGCGGGCGGCGGGATTCGGGCGGTAGTTGAGCTCCTCGGCGATCCGGCGGACGCGCGCGGCCGTGTCGGGGGAGAGACGGGTGCCGGGGCGGTCGTTCAGGATGAGGCTCACCGCCGCCTTGGACAGCCCGGCCTTGGCGGCGACATCGGCGATCGTCACCCTGTCCGGCATCGGCCCTCCCTCGATCTGCGGACCATTCAAGCAGGAGATTTTCCCGCGGTGCTTGCGCGCAACCCATCCTATTGCTATTTTCGACCGTGCTAAACGCATTCAGCACAGAGCTAAAAGCATTCAGCATCCAGCCCGCGCCAGCGGGACGACGATCACAATCCAACGGAGGATCACCATCGTGAGGAAGACAACCCGCCGGGCGCTCATCGCCACGGCCGTCGTCGCGGCCACCGCGGCGCTCTCCCTGACCGGCTGCGCCAAAGGCGGCGGCAGCACGGGCACATCCGGCGGCCAGCTCGTGATGTGGACGCACAACGCCGGCAACAAGGCCGAGCTCTCGGCCATCCAGTCGATCGTCAAGGACTTCAACGCTTCGCAGTCGAAGTACACGGTCAAGGTCCAGGCGTTTCCGCAGGACTCCTACAACCAGTCCGTCACGGCCGCGGCGGCGTCGAAGAAGCTCCCGTGCATCCTCGACATCGACGGGCCGAACGTGCCCAACTGGGCGTGGGCCGGCTACCTCGCCCCGTTGACCGGCATGGATGCGACGCTCTCGAAGTTCCTGCCGTCCACGGTCGGCAAGTACGACGGGAAGACCTACTCGTACGGCTTCTACGATGTCGCGCTCGCGATGATGTCCCGGAAGTCGACGCTCGAGGCCGCGGGCATCCGCATCCCCACCATCGACCAGCCCTGGACCAAGAGCGAGTTCCAGGACGCGCTGGACAAGCTGAAGGCGACCGGGAAGTTCGCCTACCCGGCCGACTTCGCCACCGGGCTCACGGGTGAGTGGTGGCCGTACGCGTACTCGCCGTTCCTGCAGAGCGCGGGAGGCGACCTGATCGACCGCGACGGCTACAAGACCGCCGACGGTGTGCTGAACGGGAGCGACGCGATCGAGTGGGCGAAATGGTTCCGCGGTCTCGTCGCCGGCGGGGACATCTCGGCGAAGTCCGGCGCCGACCCGGTCGCCGACTTCATCAACGGCAAGAGCGGCATCCTGTACGACGGCGGCTGGGCGGCCGAGCAGGTGCGCGGGCAGTTCAAGGACGACGCCCTCTTCCTGCCGTCCGTGGACCTCGGCAAGGGACCGAAGATCGGCGGCGCCTCCTGGCAGTGGGGCGTCTCGAAGACGTGCGGCGACACCGCGGGCGCGATGGCGTACATGAAGTTCGCCGCCGCCGACAAGTACGTCGCCCAGGTCGCCAAGGCGACAGGGACCATCCCGGCCACCGACGCGGCCGCGGAGCTGGTGCCCGGCTACCAGCAGGGCGGCGAGAACGCGATCTTCCGCGAGTTCTCGAAGAAGTTCGCCGAAGTGCGGCCGGTGACCCCGGGCTACCCGTTCATCGCGACCACCTTCACGAAGGCCGCTCAGGACATCATCAACGGCGCCGACCCGAAGTCGACCCTCGACCAGGCGGTCAAGGACATCGACGCCAACCAGAAGTCGAACAACTACTTCAAGTAGCCGGTCAGGACCGGCCCGGGCGAAGCCGCCAGGGCCGGTCCCGCCGACGGACAAGGACGTCACCCATGAGCACCATCGTCAAGCCGGCCCCGCCGCGGACCGGCACCGCGCCCGCTGCGGGGCCGCGGGCAAGGACCCGCCTCGTCGGCGGCCGTAAGGAGGCAGCCGTCGGCTGGGTGATGCTCCTGCCCGCCGCCGTGCTGATCGTCACCTTCCTCCTGGTGCCGATCGGCCTGACCTTCGGGCTGGCCTTCACCAACGCCCGACTGGTCTCGCCGGAACCCGCGCACTTCGTCGGCATGGACAATTTCGTGGCGCTGTTCACGGACGACACGTTCTGGGCGTCGCTGCGCAACACCATCGTCTTCACGGTGGTGATCGTGCCATTCCAGTCGGCGCTCGCGCTCGTCCTCGCGCTCCTGGTCAACACCCGGACGCACGGCACGACCTTCTTCCGCACCGTCTTCTTCCTCCCGGTCGTCACCTCGATCGTGGTGGTCTCGATGCTCTGGCTGTTCCTCTATCAGAAGGACGGCCTGATCAACGTCATGCTCGCGAAGGTCGGCATCCAGGGGCCGGACTGGCTGGGCGACCCGCACTGGGCGCTGCTCGCCATCATCCTGATGTCCGCGTGGCAGGCCATGGGGTTCCACATGATCATCTGGCTCGCAGGACTCCAGACCGTCCCGGCCGAGCTGTACGAGGCGGCGGCGCTCGACGGCGCCACCCGCTGGCAGCAGTTCGCCCACGTCACCTGGCCGGGCCTGCGGGCCACGCGCACGTTCATCCTGATCACCATCACGATCGCCGCGTTCGGGCTGTTCACCCAGGTGCAGATCATGACGCAGGGCGGCCCGCTCAACTCCACGACCACGCTCGTCTTCCAGGCGGTGCGCAGCGGGTTCCAGCAGCAGCAGACGGGCTACGCGTCGGCCATCTCGCTGGTGTTCTTCGTGCTCGTGCTGGTGGTCACCCTCATCCAGCGATTCCTCACCCGCGACAAGGAGGCCCGGCGATGACCGACACGATCCGCGACGTCGCGGACATCGAGACACCCCACTCCATCGACACGGAACGGCGTCGCCGCCCGATCTGGCGCCCCGCGATCATGCTCGCCCTCAAGGTCGTGCTGGCGCTGGTCTTCGGGCTGCCGCTGGTGTTCATGATCGTCTCGAGCTTCAAGCCGGATGCTCAGATCTTCGGCGACCTGGGCGGAGTCCAGGCGTTCCTGCCGGTGGGCGACCTCAGCTTCGACAACTATCTCGGCGTCTTCGACCGGGTGCCGTTCGCGCAGTTCCTGTTCAACTCGATCCTGATCTCGGTGCTGACCGTCGGGCTCGGGCTGATCGTGAACTCACTCGCCGCATTCGCCCTGTCCCGGATGCGCATCCCCGGCGGTCGCATCGCCCTCGGGGTCATCCTGGCGACGCTGATCGTGCCGTTCGAGGTGATGGCGCTCCCGCTGCTGTGGGAGGTGAACCAGCTGCCCTACTTCGACGGCAGCCAGATCGTGCAGGGCTGGCTCGACACCTACACCGTGCAGATCGTGCCGTTCATCGCCAACGCTTTCTCGATCTTCCTCTTCTACCAGTACTTCGACTCCATCCCGAAGGAGCTGGACGAGGCCGCCCGGGTCGACGGCGCGGGCTGGTTCCGCATCTACCGGAGCATCATCATGCCGCTGGCCGGCCCGGCCGTGGCGACAGTCGCCATCCTCACGTTCCTTCCGGCGTGGAATCAGTACCTCTGGCCGCTCATGGTGACCCAGAGCGAGGCGGTGCGGCCGGCGATGGTGGGCATCGACTACTTCAAGCAGCTCAACACCTCGTGGGGCCAGATCATGGCCTACGCGAGCATCATCACCGTCCCCGTGCTGGCGCTGTTCGTGGCGTTCCAGCGCTCGTTCGTCAACTCCATCGCCTCGCAGGGGCTGAAAGGCTGACCATGTACGCACTCCCCGACAGCTGGGTCTGGGACTTCTGGCTCGCCGACGACGGTGACCGGTACCACCTCTTCTTCCTGTACGCGTCGAAGGCGCTGAAGGACCCGGGTGCCCGCCACTACCGCGCCTCCATCGGCCACGCGGTCTCCGATGACCTGGCGACGTGGACGCGGGTGGTCGACGCGCTGGTCCGTAGCGACGCTCCTGCGTTCGACGAGCTCGCCACCTGGACCGGCAGCGTCGTCCGGGGCGACGACGGACTGTGGCGGATGTTCTACACCGGCACGGTGCTCACCGACGAGGGCAACGTGCAGAGCATCGGCGTGGCGACCTCGCGCGACCTCTTCGACTGGGTGAAGAGCGACCGCAATCCGATCCTCACGGCGGATCCGCGCTGGTACGAGCGGCTCTCCGACGGCCACTGGCACGACGAGGCGTTCCGCGACCCGTGGGTGTTCCGCGACGAGCGTGCCGGCGCCTGGCGGATGCTCATCACCGCGCGCGCCAACCGCGGGCGTGCCGACGACCGGGGCGTGATCGCCACCGCGCTGTCGCCCGATCTCGAGACGTGGGAGTTGCAGCCGCCGCTGAGCGAGCCGGGAAGCGGGTTCGGCCAGCTCGAGGTGCTCAACACCGCGGAGATCGACGGGAGCAGCGTCCTGTTCTTCTCGTGCCTCGCGCCGGACCTGGCCGACGAGCGCAGGCTGACCGGTACGACCGGCGGCGTCTGGGCGGTCGTCGCGGATGCCGAGGGCCGGTGGGATCCGCGCCGGGCGCAGCAGATCACGGATGACGACCTCTACGTCGGCCGCGTCATCCAGGATCGCGCCGGCGGACGGCCGGTGTTCCTGGCCTTCCGGAACGTCACCGCCGACGGTTCGTTCGTGGGCGGCGTCACCGATCCGCGCGCCATCTCCGTCGAAGACGGCGTCGTGGTGCTCGGGCGGCCGATCACGGCCGGTGCCCGGGCAGTGGCCGTCGGGGGCTGATGCGCTCGTCCCGCGGCAGGGGGAGAATCGTCGCGTGGATCGACGGGACGGGGCGAGCATGACGCGACTGATCGGCATCGAGGAGCACTGGACGCTCGACAGGATCGACCGGGCGCTGCGAGCCCTGCCGGCCGACCAGCGGGATGACAGTCTCGCGCTCAACGACCACGGCGACGCCGGCACCCGGCTGGCGGATCTCGGCGAGAGCCGGGCGGCAGCCATGGCCGAACAGGGCGTCGACCTCCAGGTGCTCTCGCTCGCCCCGCCCGGCGCGCAAGGGCTGAGTGCTGCGGATGCGGTGGACCTGTGCCGCGACGCCAACGACGTCGCCGCCGAGGTCGTGCGGTCGCATCCCGACCGGTTCCGCGCGATGGCGACGCTCCCGCTGGCCGACCCGACGGCGGCGGCCGGCGAACTGGAACGCGCCGCCGGGGCGGGGCTCACCGGCACCATGGTGTACGGCCGCGTCGGCGACGTGGTCCTGGACGACGCACGGTTCGACGACGTCTGGGCGGTTGCAGAACGCCTCGGCCAGCCGGTCTTCATCCACCCGCAGATCCCGGCGCCGGCGGTGCGCGCCGCGGCGTACAGCGGTCTGGGCGGCTTCGGCGACCTGGCGCTGTCCACCTTCGCCTGGGGCTGGCACATCGAGGCGGGCACCGCAGCGCTCCGCCTGATGGCGGCCGGGGTTCTCGACCGTCACCCCGGTCTCCGGCTGGTGCTTGGCCACTGGGGCGAGCTGCTGCTGTTCTGGCACCAGCGCGCGGACGGCCTGGCCCTGGCCGCCGGGCTGGAGCGGTCGATCACCGAGTATCTGCGGCAGAACGTGTGGATCACCGCCTCCGGGATGCTCGACCCCGCCATGCTCAGGCACGCCCTCGCCGTCACGACACCCGACCGCCTCCTGTTCTCGACGGACTATCCCTTCCAGCGTCCGACACGGAGGGACGTCGACGCCTTCCTGGCGGAGTTCCCCGACGACGACGCGCGCGCCGCGTTCGCGTCGGGCACTGCGCGCGGGCTGTTCGGGATCGGCTAGGTCGCCTCCACGGACGGGCGCGCTCCACCCCGGACGTCCGGGGTGCTCGCTCGCACGCGGACCGCGAGGGCGTGGTGCCGGACGGTCAGCGTCGCCGCGATGACGGCGCCGTGGGGATCCCCGTCGAGCTGGATGCCCTGCGGCTCGGCGAACCGGACCGTCATGGTGCGCGCCTGCGCATACCGGATCGCGCGCGTCTCCCGGGAGAACCGCCCGACGAAGCGGCCGAACCCCGTCCGGTGCAGCACGCGGTTGAAGGCAAGCCGGTAGCCGATGTCCGTCCACCCCGCGCCGCGTCCCGGCCGCATGATCACGGCGTCCAGCATCCCGTCGTCCACGACGGCGTTCGGCAGGAGCAGCATCCCGGCCGTCAGGCTGCCCGAGTTGCCGACGATGACCGTGTGCGCCCGCGTCTCCACCTCCGGGCCGTCGTCGAGGGTGTACGTCAGGTCGAACTGCTTGTTGCCCAGGATGCTGCGGGCGATCGGGTCGGAGTAGGCCAGCCAGCCGATACGTGCCTTCAACTGCTGATTCGTCTTGGCGGCCATCTCGGCGTCGAGGCCGATCCCGGCCATGACGAGGAACGCATGCTCCTCGCGCTCGCCGTCGGGTCGCTCGAGCACTGCGGTGGCCAGATCCACCATCCGGTCGGTGCCGCCGAAGGCGAGGTCGACCGCCGCGCGGAGGTTGAGGGGCAGGCCCAGTTCGCGGGCGAAGAGGTTCCCGGTGCCCGACGGGACGAGCCCGATCGGGATGCCCGTCCCGGCCAGCGACTCCGCCGCGGTCCGCAGCGTGCCGTCGCCGCCCGCGACCACGATCAGCGCGGGCCGGGAGGCGAGCGCGGCCAGCACCGCGCTGCGGCCGTCGTCCGTCGGGCTGGTCTCGAACCACTCGGACGGCGCCCAGACCTCCGCCTCCGACGCCGCGACCGCCGAGCGCAGCGCCGCGACCTGGACCTTGCTCGGGTTGACGACGATCGCCGCGCGTCGCGCCCCGGAGGCGGAGCCGGCATCAGTCGTCACGGGTCCACGGTACGGCAGGGACGACCCACGCGTCATCGACGGGGGTACGGGTTCGGGTCCCCGGACCCCCGTCGCGAGGAGCATCGTCGCTCCTCGATCTGCGACGACATTCGTGCAGGTATCGCAGACGACAGCGCAGTGGTCGTTCCGGGCCTCGGAGCCCGGATGGCGCCGCACCCGAAACGGAGCCGTCCGGACTGGGCCCGAGCGATGCGCCGAAATGTTTCGGAGACAGCACCGCCGGGGTCTGGGGCATCGGCTCCAGTCTCGCACCATCGCCGCGCGGGCAACAGGTGCGCCCCTCACCGATTCTGGCGGTCCTAGTGTGGGGACGCCGGGGCTGCATCTTCCCTCGATCGGCGCTATCGTCTCGGCATGTGCCGGAACATCCGTTGCCTTCACAACTTCGAGCCGCCGACGACCGACGACGAGGTGCGGGAGGCCGCCCTCCAGTTCGTGCGAAAGGTGAGCGGGTCCACGCGTCCATCGCGGGCGAACGCCGCGGCATTCGACCAGGCCATCGACGAGATCGCCGAGGCGACGCGGCGGATGCTCGACCAGCTCGTCACCAACGCGCCGCCGAAGAGCCGCGAGCTGGAGGCAGCCAAGGGGCGCCAGAGGCATGAGAAGCGCATGGAGCGCGAGGTGAGGATCCGGACGGCGTCCGTGTGAGCCGTCGCGGATCTCCGCACCCGGATCGACCGGTTCCTGACGGCCGCCCTGCCTGGGCGTGCACAGGTCAGACGGACTTCTTCTTCCGGGCACTCCGCCGGACGAAGCCGAAGATGAGGGTGCCGATGAAGAGGATGATGCCGATGATCGCGAGCCAGAGCAGCCCCTTGATGGCGAACCCGACGACGGCCAGCACGGCCCAGACGACCAGGAGGATCACGATCACTGTCAACATACCCCTCACGGTACCCGCGAAAGGGCGCCGCAACGACGGCGAGGCGAATCGGCTCATTCACATTCCACGCACCGCTCGACGCGGGTAGGCTGGCGGCAAGCGCCCCGGACCTCGACGTCGACGATCGAACGGGGCGTCCATCATGTCCGAGGTCTCCACCGGCCGGCAGCAGCCGGCCCGCGCCGGCAACGAGTACACGGCACTGGCCGCGATCATCCGGGAGTCGGGGCTGCTCCGCCGGCGTTACGGCTACTACTGGACCAAGCTCGTCCTCGTGCCCGTCCTGACCGGCGTCGCCGTGCTCGCGTTCGTGCTGATCGGGGACAGCTGGTGGCAATTGTTCACCGCGGTGTTCTTCGCGTTCCTGTTCACCCAGATCGCCTTCCTGGGACACGACGCCGCGCACCGGCAGATCTTCCGCTCGGGACGCTGGAACGACTGGGCCAGCCTGATCGTCGGCGACCTGTTCGTCGGCATGAGCTACGGCTGGTGGCAGCACAAGCACACGCGGCACCACGCGAACCCGAATCAGGAGGGCGTCGATCCCGACATCGAACTGCCGGTCATCGCCTTCACCCCGCGGCAGGCGCAGGACCGGCCTGCCGCCCTGCGCTGGCTGATCGGGCACCAGGGCTGGTTCTTCTTCCCCGTCCTGCTGCTGGAGGGGCTCTCGCTGCACGCGTCGAGCGTCCGCCGGGTGCTCGCCCGTGAACCGGTCGCGCGGAGGCCGGTCGAGATCGCGTTCCTGGCCGTGCGCATCGTCGGCTATCTGACGCTCGTGCTGCTGGTGCTGTCGCCTGGCATCGCGGCCGTCTTCCTCGCCGTGCAACTCGGCCTGTTCGGCTTCTACATGGGCATGTCGTTCGCCCCCAACCACAAGGGGATGCCGCTGGTGCCGCACGACGTGAAGCTCGACTTCCTGCGCCGGCAGGTGCTGATGAGCCGCAACATCCGGGGGAGCAGGACGCTCGACTTCCTGATGGGCGGCCTCAACTACCAGATCGAGCACCACTTGTTCCCGTCGATGCCGCGGCCGCACCTGCGGCGTGCGGCGCCCACGATCCGAGCGTTCTGCGTGGAGCACGAGGTGACCTACACCGAGACCGGGCTGCTGCAGTCCTACGCGATCGTCACCCGCCACATCAACCGGGTGGGGCTGGGGGAGAAGGACCCGTTCAGCTGCCCGCTGCTCGAGCTGCGCCAGACGCCGGCGTCGGATCGGGCCCCGTCGTCGGATCGGGCCCCGGCGATCGACCAGGCGCCGGGGTCACGCGCCCAGCTCCCGCCGCATCAGCCAGCGCACCCGGCCCCCTGAGTGCGCATCCGTCGCCACCACTCGCGAGAAGCCGTGCTTCTCGAACAGCTGCACCGTTCCCACGTAGCCGCTGATCACATCCACCTTCTCGCCGCCGGTGTCGACCGGGTAGCCTTCGACGATTCTCGCCCCGGCGTCGCGCGCGTGCGCGACGGCGCCGTCGAGGAGGTCGTGCATCAGTCCGCGCTTGCGGAAGCCGCCGCGCACCACGAAGCAGACGATGGACCACGGGTCCAGCTCCTCGTCGAGGCGTGGGATGGTGCGCGAGTTCATCAACCGCCGGTAGGTCGACTTAGGGGCGACGGAGCACCAGCCGGCGACCTCCCCGTCGACGTACGCCAGGACGCCCGGGCCGGGCTCGGTCCGGCACTCGTCGTGCATGTACGCGATACGACCGGGCATGTCGAGGCGCGAGTCGCGGAACGACATGCAGACGCACCCGCCACCACCCGGCTTCCGCGGCACCATGAAGGTGGCGAAGTCGTCCCAGCGCCCGGTGGCGGGCAGCACGTCGATGGACATGGTCGCAGGCTAGCGCGTGCCACCGACGGTCGGCCGCTCTACGCCCGCGGCCCGAACCATCGGGCCAGCCGCTTCTCCAGCTCGGCCTGTTCGGAGCCCGCCCAGGCCACATGGCCGTCGGGGCGGATCAGCGCGGCCGGCACATCGAGGTCCGCTCCGGCATCCCGCAGCAGGTCGACGCGCCCCGTCCATCCCGTCGCCGTGAGATGGCCGGTCCGATCCAGCAGCAGGCCGCGGCCGCCGTGCAGGCGATCGTAGAGCCGGCCGGACGAGAGCGGGATGTCGCGCAGCCGTCGTCCGACGAGCTCCGGCCCGTCGTCGAGGTCGTAGCGCACCGCGATTCCCGCGACCTTCACTCCCAGCGTGCGGGCGACGGCGTCGATGTCCATGAGCTCGGTGAGGATGCGGCGCACGGCCTGCGGACCGGGTTCCGGTGAGATGAGCTCGCTCTGCGCCCGGGTGAGGGTCAGCACGTCCTCGCCGGCGGGCCGGCGCTCGCCCTCATAGGAGTCGAGCAGGTCGCCGGGCGCCCAGCCGCCGACCTCGGCGGCGAGCTTCCAGCCGAGGTTGAACGCGTCCTGGATGCCGAGGTTGAGCCCCTGGCCACCGAGCGGCGGGTGGATGTGCGCCGCGTCCCCGGCGAGCAGCACCCGCCCGGAGCGGTACCGCTCGGCGATCCGGGTGGCGTCCGTGAACCGCGTGATCGACCGCGGCGAGTGGATGCCGAAATCGGTGCCCGCGTACGCGCGCAGCTGTGTGCGGAACTCCTCGAGTGTCGGAGCGACGGTGCGATCCTCCGATACGGACGCCGCAGGCACCACCGCCCGGTAGAGGCCGTCGCCGCTCGGCCCGATGCCGAACCCGCGGTGCGTCGCGCGCACCCGCTCCGAGGTCGCGGCGATCTCGTCCGCCGGGGCGGTCGCCTCCGCCTCGCCGAGGATCCACTCGGTCGTCGCCGCTTCGCCGGGGAATCCGATCCCGAGGGTCCGCCGAACCAGGCTGCGGCCGCCGTCGCAGCCGACCAGCCAGCCGCCGCGCATCCGCTCGCCGTCGGCGAGCTCGACCGTGACACCCGTCGCGTCCTGCTCGAACGCCGTCACCTCCCGGCCGCGGCGGATGTCCGCGCCCAGCTCCGCCGCACGCTCGGCGAGCAGACGGTCGGTGACCGGTTGCGGCATCGCGAGGATGTAGTCGTGCGTCGTGTCGAGCTCGACGGGACGCGGGCTCGGGATGCCGGCGAAGCGGCCGCCGCCCGGGTACCGGGTCCCCGCGGCGAGGAACCGGTCGAGCAGTCCGCGCTGATCCATGATCTCGATGCTGCGCGGGTGCAGCCCCAGGGAGCGGACGGCGGTCGTCGGCTCCGCGTCGCGCTCCACCACCAGCACCCGCACGTCGTGCAGGCGAAGCTCGCTTGCCAGCATCATCCCGGTCGGGCCTCCGCCGCTGATGATCACGTCGAACTGCTCCGAACCCATGCGCATCCCATCCTCCGCCTCGCACCGCGCGTCACGATTTCACGCGCGACCAGCCATTCTGGCGGATGAGGTGGCCCTTGCGGCAAGCCCCCGCCCGGACGGTATCCTGGAAATGCAGGGACGGGCGGCGTCGCCGACCCGGCGCCTCGTGCGGCCACACTGTGGCCGCATTCCCCGAACGAGTATTGCTGCTGGTTCGTTCTCCCCGTCCCGGGTTCAGCGCCTGGCGACGACGTGGATGACGCCGCTCTCCGCCACCTGCGAGCTCACGGTGTGCGTCCGGTCCAACCCGGCCAGATCGTCCCACAGCCGGTTGCCGCGGCCGAGGAAGATCGGGGCCACCTGCAGGTGCAGGTCGTCGACCAGGCCGGCGCGCAGGAAGGCCTGCGCGGTGCGGTAGCCGCCGCCGATGCGCACGTCGAGATCGCCGGCGGCCGCGGTGGCCTCGGCGAGCACGTCCTCGATGGCGCCGGCTCGGAAGTGGAACGTCGTGCCCCCGTCCATCGCGATCGGCTCCCGCGGCGCCTGGTGGGTGAGCACGAAGACCGGCGTCCCGAAGGGCGGGGTGTCGCCCCACCAGCCCTTCCAGTCCGGATCGTCCGGGAAGGAGTGCAGCCCGAACATGGCCGCACCCATGATCTCGGCGCCGACGCCCTCGAAGAAGGCGGAGGCGAAGGCGTCGTCGATTCCTGTCGTTCCCGCGCCGCTCGTGTCGCCGAAGACCTTCTCCCGGAAGGTCCGCGTCGCCACGTAGGCCTCGGTCAGGCGCCCCCAGTCCTCGCCCATGGGGTTGCCCGGCGGGTCCTCGGGCGACGGCGTGTAGCCGTCGAGCGAGACGAACAGGTCCATGCGGACGCGGGTCATGGGGCTCCTCCCTCCGGACGCGGTCGCGCCGGGTGGGTTCACCCTAGTGCGGACCGCCGACACGCGGGTGCGCCGGTGGCGTGCGATTGCGACCACTTCTCCTGTGCCGTCGAGTCCGGGCGCCTCGCAGAAGTCGATCTCCGAGCGGCTGGCGCAGTGGGCGGATTCACCGATGCCGCAATCGCGGCGACAGATGACACGGAGGGCTTCTATCGCGGCCCGGTCCAGCCTCGGTGCTGGCGGAAACTCGATGCCCGGCCGGACCCGCATTCCCTTCCTGAGGCATTGCCAACAATGTCCTGAAGGGATACCGTGAGTGGCGCTCAAATGCAGCGGCCCAGCGGTCGAACGGCCAGCCGTCGCAGATCAGCATCGATGAAGGAGACCACAGTGAGTGACCCCACCCAGCCCCCGGCCTACCCCGCCTCGTCGTCGCCCGCTCCGGGTGCCGGCGCGCCGGTGGCACCCCCGCAGCAGGTGAACATCGCGTTCTGGCTGTACATCGTCGGCGCTGCGCTCAGCCTCATCTCGCTGATCGTCTCCCTGGTGACGATCGGGGGGTCGCGCGCCGCCATCCAGCGCCAGATCGAGTCGCAGGGCCACCAGGTCTCCAGCGGCGCGATCGACGCGGCCGTGGGCATCGGCGTGACCATCGCCATCGTGTTCGGCATCCTCTACATCGCCGCCTATGTGCTGTTCGCGGTGTTCATGCGCCGCGGCGCCAACTGGGCCCGCATCGTGCTGCTCGTGGTCACCGTCCTGTCGCTCTTCGGCATCCTCGACGGCTTCGGCCTCGGCGCGGCCCGCGTGGTGGTCGGCGTCATCGCGACGGTGCTGATCTTCCTCAAGCCGGCGAACGAGTACTTCGCGGCGGTCAAGGCCAGCAAGCAGCCGCGCGCGTAGCCCGCGCGGACAGGGGCCGGACGGTTCGGGGACTCCCGTCCGTCCGGCCCTTCGTATGCCCGGCGGTACGCCTGAAAGCAGGCGCGGCTCAGTCCAGGCGTTGAGCGCGATTCGTCGGCAGTTTCGTGCGGTTGTGCGCGCGGCGCCTGCGCACACGCTGTCCCAGGAAGTAGACGCCTGGCGCTCCACGTGCAGTAGCCAGCACGGCGCTTCCAGACGCGCTGATCATCACCAGCAGAGCCGCCAAGGCGCCACCGACGAGTAGTGACACGGCGAAGTCCTCGACCAGCTCATGGAGTGATCGGATCGCACTTTCAGCACTTGACGTCATACAGCAATCCCGGTCCGACGTAGGGGATGTCGAGCTGAAGACAGCGCTTCTGGCGCAGGGCGTTCGATGCCGCGTTCTTCACGATCTGGAAGCCGAGGTTGGCTGCCGTCGTGCACGCCTCGCCGGCGAGACCTCCCACAACGCACAGGTAGGAGAACATCTGTGCCGTTCCAGCGAAACTCACGATCTGCTTCGTTTCAGCTGTGGCGTATTGCGCCCAGCGAGACGTGGTCGACCGGCTTGACGGGGACGGTCACCGTGGTGCCATCGACGATTTCCGGAATTGCGCGCTTGCCGGTAGCGACGGTGGGTACATCCGCAGCGGTTGCCATGCCCACCAACTCTCTTGCCCTCATCTAGATTCCGATCTTGTTCGTCATCGAACGTCGGCGACTGGAGAGTCCTCGACCCGCTGGACGCGGAGAGGTCGTAGTCATCGATCCGGAGGGCGAGGCCCTCACTCTTCCAGACGCGCGGCGCTCGCGATCATGACGAGGCAAGCCGGGAGCGATCACTGGTTTGCATGCCCGCCGGGGCCTGGGCTGACGGACCCGCACTCCCCGTGCTAGGCTGCCCCGGTCCGTGCAGCAGATCGAGGAGGTGATACCCATGAACGCTATGACGTGGGTGCTCCTCTCTGGAGACACGGTCGGGCGATAGGTCGTCCGGGGGCGCCCTTCCGGCACTCCCGAAAGGCACGACCATGACCATCTACTTCACTTCTGAAACGCGCTCCGGCGCCGGCGTCGTCGAGCGCCGCTTCACTCTCGACGGGATCCAGGGCATCCTCTGGACGCCCGAGTCCGCTTCACCGTCCACCCCAGCCCCGCTGATCCTGCTCGGCCATCCCGGCGGCATCGACGGGATGTATCCGCGGCTCCTCGACCGGGCGCAGCGATCGGCGACCGACGGCTTCGCCGCGCTCGCCATCGAGCTGCCCGGAAGCGGGGACCGGCCGCCGTCGCCGGGACTGGAGCAGGCACGCTCCGACCTCCGACGGACCCTCGCCGCCGGCGACCCGGTCCCGCCGGAACTCGTCGACCGGCTGGTGCTGCCGTTGGTCGACGCGGCGGTGCCCGAGTGGCAGGCGGCAGTGGATGCCGCGCTCGCACTCCCCGAGATCGGGGGGCCGGTCGCGTACTCCGGCGGCTTCATCGCGATCGGGGTGCGGCTGGCTGCGACCGAGCCGCGGATCGTCGCGGCCGGTCTCTTCGCCGGCAGCTACATCCCGGCGGCGATCCTCGAGCAGGCGCGGCGGGTCACCATCCCGGTGCACGTCCTGCTGCAGTGGGACGACGAGGGCAACGACCGGCAGGCCGCCCTCGACCTCTTCGACGCGTTCGGCTCGTCGGAGAAGACGCTGCAGGCGAACCTGGGCGGCCATCGCGGCGTCCCCGCGTTCGCCGGCGAGGACGCCGCCCGGTTCTTCGCCCGGCACCTGCGGTGACGCATCCGGCCACCCGTCCCGGACGGGGCGGGTGGCCGGCTCGCGCCTCGCGTCAGGACTGCAGCCACCCCAGCAGGTCGGCGTTGATCGTGTCGGCCGGCGTGGCCGGCATCCCGTGCGGGAAGCCCGGGTACGACTTCAGCGTCCCGTTCTGCACGAGCTGCGCCGACAGGAGGCCGGAGCCGGCGTAGGGGACGAGCTGTCGTCCTCGCCATGCATGACCCGGTCATGCCCGACGAGGCACGTCGAACCTCGTGGTCGGCATCCGGCGAGGAACAGGGGCGATCCGGTCGTCAGTCGCCGGCGGCCACCGGCAGGAACACGCGCATGGTGCTCGGACCGCGGTTGGCCCAGCGGTGGTACGGGATGAGCCGGGCCGTCGCCGTCGCGTCCGCCTCGTCGGTCACCGCGTCCCCGTAGGGCCAGGCCGCGTCCCGCGGCTCGGCGACCGCCAGCGCCACCGTCGCGCCATCCGGGAGGCTGCCGAGCGACACGCTGGTATCGAGCGCGATGCGGCTCACGTCGACGCCGCCCGGGAGGTCGGTCGACTCGGCGCACAGCACGAGCGGCCCGCGCTCGACGGCGACGGTCCCGCGCAGGGCGTCGATCCGCGGATCCGGGTAGGTGAGCCGCGGTTCCATCGGAAGGTCGAGGTGGATGCGGTCCCCGGTCACGAAGTGCGCCCGGACGCGCGCGTAACCGTCCACGACGGCCAGCTCCTCGTCGCGGAACCGGGCAACCGCTCCTTCGGCCCAGCCCGGGATGCGCACCCTGACCTCGACCTCCCCCTCCGATTCGGCGTCGATCTCGATCGACCCGGCGTACGGATAGCCGCCGGTCCGCACAGCCAGCCGGACCGCGCCGGTGCCCACGGTGGTCTCCAGGTCCGCGTCCGCCAGCAGATGGAGCTGCACGCCGTCGTCGGTCGCGGTCGCGACGTACGACGAGACGCTCGCGAGGGTCCGCGCCACGTTCGTCGGGCAGCACGAGACCTCGAACCAGGGCGCGCGCATGCTCGACTCGGCGCGCTCGCTCACCTCGTCCTCGTCGGGCTCGCTGCCCGCGACCCGCTGGTGCAGGGTGTTCGCGTAGTAGAAGGCGCGACCGTCCTCGCGCGGCGAGACGAGGACCGCGTTCAGCAGCGTGCGCTCGATGAGGTCGGCGTAGCGGGCGTCGCCTGTCTGCAGCAGCAGGCGCCAGCTGAACATGACGGAGCCGATGGCCGCGCACGTCTCCGCGTACGCCCGGTCGGCGGGCAGTTCCAGGTCGCTCCCGAACTCCTCGTTCTGGTGGTGCGACCCGATTCCGCCGGTGAGGTACGTGCGGTGCGCGACCGTGTTGTCCCACTGGCGCCGCAGCGCGTCGAGGAGCTCCACGTCGCCGGACTCGGTGGCGACGTCGACCGCACCGGAGGACAGGTACATGGCCCGCACCGCGTGGCCGCGGAGCACCTCGGCGCTGCGGACGGGAACGTCGTCCAGGAAGTACTCGCTGCCCTGGAACAGCGTCGTCTTCAGCGTCCGGCGCCCGCGCCGCTCGACGAGCAGCCGGGCGAGCTCGATGTAACGCGGCTCGCCGAGCGCGCGGCCGAGTTCGACCAGGGCCGTCTCGATCTCGGGATGCCCGCAGACGGCGTCCCGGCCCTCCGGGCCGAACTCCGTGTACACGTGGTCGGCGAGCCGGCGGGCGACCGCCACCAGAGTGTCGTCGTGACCGGTGCGGTAGCGGGCGACGGCCGCCTGGAAGAGGTGGCCGAAGCAGTACAGCTCGTGCCCCCACTCCAGGTCGGAGTAGCGCGGTCGCTGGCCGGGGCGGCCGAAGGACGTGTGCAGGTAGCCGTCCGGCTCCTGGGCGGCCGCGACGCGCGCGACGAGATCCCGGTAGACGGGATCGAGCGGACCGTCCGGCGTCCGGCCCAGCTCCCAGGCCATCGCCTCGAGCAGCTTGTAGACCTCCGAGTCGACGAACTCGATGCCGTCGTGGCGCTCGGCGACGGTTCCGTCGGCGGCGCGGTCGAAGTTGCCCACCCAGCCGATCCGCTCCATCCAGGTCAGGCAGTGACCGATGATCGACTCGGCGTTCAGCGCCTGCTTCTCGCCCCAGAAGCCGTCGGCGAGGCGGACCTCCGACGGGCCGAGCGGGCGCAGAACGGAGTTGCTGGGGTTCACGGGTCCGCCGAGGCGCGTGCGGTCGAGGGTGTCGGTCATTCTGCTCCAGCCAGGATCGCGGATTCCGCGCGGGCCAGCGCGTCGGAACGGAGGGTCAGGTAGGCGCTCGCCGTCCAGCTGTACGCGCGGTCGCGCAGGCCGGCGCCGGTGCGCGCGTCGAAGTTCTCGGCGAAGCCGGAGGCCTCGCACAGCGCGGCGAACGAGCGGGCGATGCGGTCAGCCGTGTCGCGGTGGCCGGCGCGCCGCAGGCCGTCCTCGATGAGCATCGTCGACGGCGCCCAGATCGGCCCGCGCCAGTAGCCGTCGTCCTCGTACAGCGGGGAGCCGACCGGCTCGGTGGCCGGACCCCACTCGGTGAGGTGCCGGGTGATGGATGCGGCCAGCCGGTCGGCGACGTCCTCCGGCAGCTGCTCCCCGAGCACGATCGGGAGGGAGTTGAGCAGGCTGGTCGCGGGCGCCGGATCGCCGGTCGCCACCGAGCGGGCGACGAAGCCGGAGCCCGTCCAGAGCTCGCGGAACAGCGCGCTCCGCACCTGGCTCTCGGCCTCGATCCACTCCGACGCGGGCAACCCGAGCTCGTCGGACAGTTCCGCGAGCACACGCAGCTGCAGCACCAGGAAGGCCGCCAGGTCGGGCGATTCGATCACGCCGCCACGGTCGAAGGTGGTGGAGTTGTCCCAGCCGCTGTCGTTCCCGTGCTGGTAGTAGGGGAGCGAGTGGCCCGGGGCGCGGCGCTGGCGGAGCCAGAAGCGGGTCCACGCGGCGAGGCCGTCGTGCACCTCCTCGAGCTGCGCCCGCTCGAACGGTCGCGGCGCCCGTGCGCGGAGCTGCGCGAACGCCCAGCCGTGAATCGGCGGCTTGACGAAGTTGTACAGCACCTCGGAGTGCGTGATCGAATCGGGGAGCGCCCCGGTGGCGTCCCGGTGGTCGAAGGGGAGCAGGAACTGGTCGAGCGCCGCCTGCGGGTCGCCGGCGGCGAGGGCGATCGCGTTGAAGCAGTGGTCCCAGCTCCACACCTTGTCCATCCAGTGCTTCGACATGAGCACCGCCTCCCGCGTCACGAAGCCCGCAGGGGAGACGGTGGCCGACCACATCACGTAGCAGGCCTTCACGTCCACGCTGAACGGCGTGCCGGTGAGGAGCCGCTCGCTGTACTCGCGGAACTCGGCCCGCCGTGCCTCGACCACGGCGTCGAAGGCGGTGACCGATCCGACGGCGGGCGCGCTCGTCTCGAGCTCCTCGACGAGCACCTCCCACTCGTCGTCCGAGCCGAAGCCGACGGACCGGGCGGTCACGCCGACGCGTTCGGCCCCGACCACCTCCGGCTCACCGCGGAGCACCGTGAAGCGGTACCGGCGGCCGGACTCGTAGCTGGTGAGGGTGGGGGAGCCGTCGAGCGGATCCACGAACAGATAGGCGCCGGTGAACGGCGTCAGCTCGTCGGGAGCGACGAAGGCGAGGCCCAGCCCGCGGCCGCGGAACCGGATGCCGGCGTCGTCGAACGCCGCCTCGACCGTTCCACCGTGGGCGCTCCAGGCGAGGACACCCGGCGTGGCGCGGACCTCCGCCGGAACGGGACGTCCGTCCCTCCGGGGCTCCAGCCGCAGCACCGCGTGCATCCCGCCGGTGTGCGTCACCAGGTGGAGGTCGTCCGCGACCGTGTGCAGGGCGACGACGCGCGACAGGTCCAGCCACGCGCCGCGGCGCGAGAACGGGATCTCCGCGATGTCGAACGAGAAGTCGTCGAAGGCGCTCATCGTCAGTCCTTCACCGCCCCGGCGGTCACGCCCGCGGCCACGTACTTCTGCGCGATGACGAGCAGGACGGCCGCCGGGATGGACGCCACCACGGCGGTCGCCATGATCGCGTTCCACTCCTGGTTGTTGTTGCCGATGTACTTGTAGATGCCGAGCGTGATCGTCTGCAGGGCACCGCCGCTGTTCAGCGTCGACGAGAAGATGAAGTCGGACCACGCCCAGAGGAACGCGAACAGCGAGACCGTCACGATGGAGTTGCGGCTCACCGGCAGCACGATCGAGCGGAACGTCCGCCACGTTCCGGCGCCGTCGATCTTCGCCGCGCTCATCAGCTCGTCGGGGATGCCGGCCATGAACGCCGAGAAGATCAGCACTCCGAACGGCACCGCGAGGGTGGAGTCCGCGATGATCAGGCCCCACAGCGTGTTCAGGATGCCGAGGTTCAGGTAGATCGCGTAGAACCCCATCGCCATGATGATCCCGGGGATCATCTGGGCGATCAGCAGCACGAAGTTGAGCGCACCCCGGCCGCGCGGCCGCAGCTTGGCCAGCGAGTACGCGGCCGGCGCCGCCAGGGCGACGGTCAGGATCACGGTGCCGAGCCCGATCAGCAGGCTCGTGCCGAGGTACGGCAGCTGCTGGCTGATCACGGCCTGGTAGCCCTCGAACGTGGCGTGGATCGGGAACAGGTTCGGCGGGCTCTTGCGCATCTCGGTCGTGGGGGTGAGCGAGACGTTGATCATCCAGTAGACCGGGAAGAGCATCAGGAGGGTGAGCACGACGCCCACCGCGGTCTTCCACCAGGGTCGCCGGCCGTTCATGCGATGTCCTGCTTTCGCTGCGTGCGGATGTAGATGATCCCGAAGACGAGCGCGATGATGATCAGCACGTTGCCGACCGCCGCCGCCGGGCTGAAGTCCGGAAGCGTGGATGCGAAGCCGAGCTGGTACGACCAGGTCGCGAGCGTCGTGGACGACGTGCCGGGGCCGCCGCGCGTCATGATCCAGATGATGTCGAACACCTTCAGCGTGTAGACGAGGCCGAGCAGCAGCGTGATCGCCGACACCGGCCGCAGCAGCGGGAAGGTGACCTTCCAGAACTTCTGCCAGCCGTTCGCGCCGTCGAGGGAGGCCGCCTCGTACAGGTCCGACGGGATGTTCTGCAGGCCCGAGTAGAGGATCACCAGGTTGAAGGGGATGCCGATCCAGATGTTGGCGATGGTGACGCTGGTGAGTGCCCAGTCGGGGGAGGTCAGCCAGTTGATGCCCGGCAGGCCGAACGCCTCGAGGGCCGCGTTGACGACGCCCGAGTCGCTGTTCAGCATCCACGACCAGGTGGACGCCGACACGATCAGCGGGAGCAGCCACGGCACGAGGAACAGCGCACGCAGTGTCGCGGAGAGCCGGAAGTTCTGGTGGAAGAAGACGGCGAGGGCCATGCCGATGGTGAACTGGAACGCGATCGAGACGACGGTGAACAGCGCCGTGTGCAGGATGGCCGGCCCGAACGTCGGGCTCTGGAACACCTTCACATAGTTGTCCAGTCCGACGAACGGGGCGCCGCCCTGCACGAAGGACCGGACGGTGTAGTCCCGCACGCTCAGCTCGATGTTGCGGTAGAGCGGGAACGCGTAGAACACGATCAGGTAGATGACCACCGGCGCGAGGAAGGCCCAGGCGGCCCACTGTCCGGAGCGTCTCCTGCCCGACCGCCGGGTGCGCGCCCGCGGCGGGGCGGCCGTGCCGGCCGCCCCGCCCGTGCCCCGCACCGATTCGTGCAGCGCTGTCTGTGTCGTCGTCATGTTTCGGTACTTTCGGGGAGGTGCGTTACTTGGTGGCGGCCTCTGCCGCGCTCTGCGCGGCCTTCAGGGCCGCCTCGGGGGTCTGCGAGCCGCTGAGCGCATTCTGCACGGCGCCCCACAGCTGCTGCGAGATCTTCGGGTACTTCGTGCCCAGGTTGTCACTGGTGCGGCCCTTGGCGGCGGCCACCGCATCCACCCACGGCTTCAGCTCCGGGTTCGCGGCGACCTGCTCCTTCTGGGCAGCCTCGGTCGGCGCGATGTACGAGAGGGTCGTGTCGGTCTTCACGAAGCTCTTGGTGCTCGTGAGGCACTCGGCGATCTTCTTCGAGGTCGCGTACCGGGCCGTGTCCTTCTGCACGGGGATGGTCATGAACTCGCCGCCCGTCGGAGCGGGGGCTGCGCTGCCGTCGACGCCGGGGATCGTCAGGATGCCGTAGTCGATGCCGGCCTTCTTGACGTTGCCCAGCTGCCAGGTGCCGTTCTCGCCGAACGCGAAGTCGCCGGTCGCGAACTCCTGCCACGAGGTGGTCTGGGTGTTGTTGATCACCGAGTTGGGCGCGTAGCCCTTCTTCACCCAGTCCGTCCAGAGCGTCAGCGCCTGGGTCGCCTTGGCGGAGTCGAGGTGCTTGAGGTCGGCGCCGGAGCCCCAGAACCAGGGCAGGAACTGGAAGCTCCCCTCCTCGGTGCCGATGGCCGAGAAGGTGATGCCCTTCTTGCCCGCGGCGGTGACCTTGGCGAGCGCGTCGGTCAGGCTGCTCCAGTCCTTGATCGTGGAGACGTCGACACCGGCGGCGTTCAGCACGCTCTTGTTGTAGTAGAGCGCCAGGGTGTTCGCGCCGATCGGCACACCGTACGTCTTCCCGTCGAGCTGCCCGGCGGCCAGGATGTTCTTCTGGATGTCGCCGGTGTCGAGCTTGTTCTCGGACGTGCTGGTGAGGATGCCGGCCTCGGCCAACGTCGACACCACGGGGTTGTCGACCAGCAGCAGGTCGGGGGAGCTGCCCTGCTGTCCGGCCAGCAGCGCCTTGTTCGTCAGGTCGCTGGTGTCGTAGCCGGTGCGCTTGACGGTGACGCCGGCCTCCGTGCCGCACTGCTCGACGAGCTTCGTCCAGTCGGCCGAGGCGTCGAACTGCGGGTACGGATCCCAGAACGTGTAGGTGCCTCCGGCACTGCTGCCGGAGCCGGAGCCCGAGCCTGAGCCCGAGCAGGCCGCGACGCCGCCGATGACGGCTGCGGCGAGAACCGCCGCGCCCACCAGGCGGGCGCTCTTGTGTGCGATCACAGTATTCCTCCTTGAATCGTGCAGTGCTGATGTGTCGTGTCCGGGGAGCGCCCTGCGGTGTGCGGCGCTGCGTCTGGTCTCGGGTTCATCGGGTGCTCCCGCGGATCGTGAGCTCCGGTGCGATGAACCTCGTCACCGGAGCTCCAGCGAGCTCGGGCGACGTGATCCGGCGCACCAGTTGCCGGACCGCGTTCTGGCCCAGCTGATCGGGCGAGCTCTCCACCGCCGTGTAGGGCAGGGAGAACGCTCGACCGAAGTCTTTGGAGTACAGGCTGACCACGGACAGGTCGGCCGGAACCCGGGTGCCGCGCGCGGCGAGCACCGAGGGGAGTGCGGCGATCGTGGCGTCGTTGTGGACGATCAGCGCGGTCGCGGTGGGTCGCGCATCCAGGATCGCGTTGACGCTCTGGCCGATCGCCGGCTGCTGCGCCTCGCCGAAGTACGGGTGCATCTGGATGCCGTAGCGGGCCGCGCGCTCGAGCGCCGCATCCCGGAACCGCCAGCCGTACGCGCCGCCGCGCTCGAACACGTGCTTGGGAGGCGACACCACGATGATCTCGCGGTGGCCGAGGCCGTACAGGTGGTCGACGAGGATGCGCGCGGACTCCCCGAAGTCGAGGTCGAAGACGTCGAGCCCCTCTGTGCGCTTGGGAAGGCCGACCAGCGCGCCCGGCTGCGAGGCGGCACGGAGCGTGTCGAGCCGCGGGTCGTCGTGGACGACGTCGAGCAGCACGACGCCGTCGACCATCCCGGCGCTGGTGACCCGGCGGAGGGCGGCCGTCGCGTCGATCTCGGTGACCAGCAGGATGTCGTAGCCGAACTCGCGGGCCGTGTCCGACACCGGGAGCACGTACTGGAGCATCGCCGGGGCGAACTCGTCCTGGTGGAACTGCGTGAGCAGCCCGATGACCATGGTCTGCGATGTGGCGAGGGCGCGGGCGCCCGCGTTGGCCGTGAAGCCGAGCGCCGAGATGGCCTCGTCGATGCGCGCCCGGGTCG
Source organism: Leifsonia sp. KNZ13-11D (assembly GCF_056754895.1). Lineage (NCBI taxonomy): Bacteria > Bacillati > Actinomycetota > Actinomycetes > Micrococcales > Microbacteriaceae > Leifsonia > Leifsonia sp. KNZ13-11D. The sequence continues at coordinate 3,219,967 of NZ_JBPGWU010000001.1, read as the reverse complement.
ACGGCGAGATGGACCGCTTGCCCGACAGCGCGTACGAGACGGTGCTGGGGGAGACGCCCGCGTGGCGGGCGACGTCTGTGATCGTGATCGCCACGGGCACCTCCTCAGGCCGTCATCGTCGAACCGGTTCGATCACTGTAGCGCGCGATCCCGTCCTCCACAAGTCGAAGCGGTTCGACACTGTCCGCCGCCGCTTCTCCTCCCGTCCCGTGTTGCCGCGATGTGGCACGAATCGCGGTAATGAGTGCCCGATAGCCGCGATGTGGCGCAAATGTCGCGCCCGAGCGGGGGCGCGAACGAGGCTGGGGCACCGGCCGAGGCGACAATCGTGCCCAATGTCGCCGTCGCGCCTGCCACACACGACATTCGTGCCGAATGTCGCCGTCGCGCCTGCCACACACGACATTCGTGCCGAATGTCGCCGTCGCGCCTGCCACACACGACATTCGTGCCGAATGTCGCCGGCGCCTGGCGCGCGAGCATTCGGCACGAATCGCGGTCATCCCCGCCCCAGAACCACGATTCGGCACGAATGGCGCCCCCGGCCACGGGCGCGGCAGCGCCGCGCGCTCAGGCGACGGGGCGCGTGCTCCCGCGGTCGACCAGCTCCGGCTCGATGAAGCGGACGCGCGGCTCCCCGGCCTCCTCGGGCGAGTGGATGCGGCGGATGAGCTGGCGCACCGCCTCCTGTCCGAGGCGGTCCGGGGACGTCTCGGCGGCGGTGTAGGGGAGCGAGAAGGCCTGCCCGAACTCCTGCGAGAAGACGCCGACCACCGAGAGGTCGTCGGGCACGCGCATCCCCCGCTTGTCCAGGTATGCGGGGAGCGCGGCGATGGTCGCGTCGTTGTGGACCATCAGCGCGGTGGCGTGGGGGGATGCGGCCAGCGCCGCATCCAGCGAGTCCGTGATCCCGGGCTGACGCGAGTCGCCCTCATGGGCGACGAGGCGGATCCCGTAGCGTGCCGCGCGTTCGACGGCCGCGTCGCGGAAGCGCCACGCGTACGATCCCCCGCGTTCGTAGACGTGGCGCGGCGGGGTGATCAGCACGATGTCGCGGTGCCCCATGCCGGCGAGGTGGTCGACCACGCGCCGCGCCGCCTCACCGAAGTCGAGGTCGTAGGAGTCGAATCCCTCGCCGTTGCGGGCGTAGCCGATCAGCACCGCGGGCTGCGGCGCCTCCCGGAGCGGCTCCAGCCGGGAGTCGTCGTAGGTGACGTCGAGCAGCACGACGCCGTCGATCATCGCCGACGACGTCGTGCGCCGCACGGCGTTGACGCGATCGGCGTCCGTCACCATCAGCAGGTCGTAGCCGTGCTCGCGCGCAGTGGTCGATACGGGCAGCACGTATTGCAGCATCGCGGGCGCGAACTCGTCCTCCTGGAACTGCAGGTACAGCCCGAGCACGTTCGTCTGCGCGGTGGCGAGCGCGCGGGCGCCGGCGTTCGGGGTGAAGCCCAGCTCGTCGATGGCGGCCTGGATGCGCGTCCGCGTCTCTTCGGAGATGGCGCGCTTGCCCGACAGCGCGTAGGAGACCGTGCTGCGCGAGACGCCGGCGGCGCGGGCGACGTCGCCGATGGTCGCTGCCATGCTTCCTCCTCGCTGTGGTCGCTGCGGGCGACGCCTGCGCTGCGCACAGGATCGTCCCCGTGATTCTGTCATGGGCGTCCGTCTGCGGCGCGCTGCGCCCCCGCAAGGCGTCGAATCGGTTCGCGTCGATCGGTCGAACGGGTGTGCGCGCGCCGCCCATCCGCGAGTGCGTCGTTCCGGACCGTCTGCGCCTGTTCGACGGGCGGCAGTCGTCCCGAACGCGAGCAGTCGCGCCGAAGGCGCGCGGCAGGGCCGGTCGAATCGGTTCGACAGACCGTCGACCGCCGACGAGCAGCCACTACCGCGCCGATCCGCTCCGCCGGGACCCGGCGCGCGGGCTCGGCGGAACGTCGAGGGAGCCCTCGTCGAGGAGCTGCAGCCCGAGCGGGGTGGACGCCGACACCACCAGCGCGCTCACCCACTCCGCGTTGATCTCGGGGAACCGGCTGCCGGAGTATTTGAAGTGAAGGTCGGTGTGCGGGCCGATCCAGACCGCGCTGCGGCCGTCGCCGACGCTCTCGTTGTCGCGCCAGTTCAGCATGAACGACTCCTGGCGGCGGAGCTTCGTGGCCACGGCGAGCTGCAGGTGGGCGAGCACGCGGTCCTCGAAGGTGATCGCCAGCCGTCCGGCGCCGTAGAAGAGGGTTCCCATCGTCGTGGCTCCGCGCGGTCAGTCGCTGTAGTGCTCGCCCGAGAACTCGGGGTTCTCCTCGAACACCGGTCGCGAGGGTTGCAGCCGTGCCGTCTTGTCGCGCATCGACTCGGTCGCCGCCGCGTCGGTCAGGTCGACACCACGGTCGAGGGCCGGCGCAGCGAACAGCTGACTGGCCGGCCCGATGAGCAGCCGAGTGCGGCCCTGCATCCCCTCATCGGACAGGGAGGGGACGGTCACCAGGTCCGATTTGCCCACATCCGCCAGGGCTCGCGCGTACTGGACGAGTGCGTCGCAGACATCGTCGTCGAGGAAGATGTGCCCCCCGGCGTAATACAACTTCTCCATGTCCCATGATTTCCACCGATTGGCGCACTTTTCCAGTCCCCTCCGCATCCGGATGGCCGCCGGATGCCGGACACATGACGAATGGATCCGTCCGGCTTCTCCGGAAGGACGAAGGGGGTCGCTGGCGGCTCATCGGGGGCCCACGCGCCGGGGTGGATGCGATGCACTGCGATCACACATACCGACCCCACGCGCGGGGTCGACAGAGGGGCGCGGAGAGGCGCAGTCCACCCGATCCAGGGATACCCTGGCTGATCGACCGGAAACCGTCGCACCGAGGCCCGCCCCGCACCGAAACCCGCCCGCACCGAAACCCGCCCGCACCGAAACCCGCCCGCACCGAAACCCGCCCGCACCGAAACCCGCCCGCACCGAAACCCGCCCGCACCGAAACCCGCCCGCACCGAAACCCGCCCGCACCGAAACCCGCCCGCACCCAGGCCCGCCGCCACCGAAGGGAGAGCGCATGCGCCCCGACCTGATCCACCTGACCGCGGGCGGGGTGAGCGTGCTGCTCGACCTGCGCGGCGCACAGCTGCCGACCATCCCGCACTGGGGCGCGGCACTCGGGACGGTGGATGCGGCTGAAGCCCGGGCCATCGCGCTGACCGACGTGCGACCGGTCGCGCCGAACGCACCCGGCGAACCGGCGCGCGTCGCGATCCTTCCCGAGCAGCGGACCGGATGGCTCGGCCGCCCGGGGCTGAGCGGCAGCCGCGACGGCGCCGACTGGTCCCCCTGCTTCGGTGTGGTGGAGGTGACCGTCGGCGACGGGCGGCCCGAGCCGGACGGCGACCTCCTCACCCTTCCCGCGGGTGGACGCGTGTCCGTCGTCGCCCGGGATGCGGCGGCTGCTCTGCAGCTCACGATCGACGTCGAGCTGTCGGCGGCCGGTGTGCTGCGTTCGGCGGCCACGCTCCGCAACGACGGCGACACCTATCGCCTCGACGACCTGGGGATCGCCTATCCCATCCCGGCTCGCGCCCGGGAGGTGCTCGACTTCGCCGGCCGCTGGGGCAAGGAGCGCACGCCGCAGCGGCGTCCGCTCACGGTCGGCGCCCATGTCCGCGAGGGGCGGCACGGCCGCACCGGGGCCGACGCCGCGACCCTGCTCATCGCCGGCAAGGCGGGATTCGGTTTCGCCCACGGCGAGGTCTGGGGCGTCCACACCGGCTTCAGCGGCAACCACCGCCACTACGCCGAGCGGCTGCCCGGCGGCGAGCAGGTCATCGGCGGCGGCGAGCTGCTCCTGCCGGGCGAGATCCGTCTGGGCCGCGGCGAGAGCTACCGCAGTCCGTGGGTCTTCGGCGTCTACGGCGACGGGCTCGACGACCAGGCGCGCCGCCTGCATCGGCACCTGCGCTCGCGCGCGCAGCATCCGCGCCGTCCGCGACCGGTCACCCTCAACGTGTGGGAGGCCGTCTACTTCGACCACGATCTCGCCAGACTCACGGCGCTCGCCGATCGGGCCGCGTCGATCGGGATCGAGCGCTTCGTTCTCGACGACGGCTGGTTCCGGCACCGGCGGAACGCCCGCGCCGGGCTCGGCGATTGGTACGTGGACGAGGACGTCTGGCCGGACGGCCTCACGCCGCTGATCGACCACGTGCGCGGCCTCGGGATGGAGTTCGGCCTCTGGTTCGAGCCCGAGATGGTGAACCCGGACTCCGACCTGGCGCGCGCGCATCCCGAGTGGATCATGCAGACCGGCGGGCGGCTGCCCGTGGAGTCGCGGCACCAGCAGGTGCTGAATCTGGGCATCCCTGAGGCCTACGCGTACGTCCGCGACCGCATGGCCGACATCCTCGCCGCCGACGACATCGCCTACATCAAGTGGGACCACAACCGCGACCTCGTGGATGCCGGGACGGCCCCCGGAGGCGCGTCCGGCGTGCATGAGCAGACCCTGGCCGCGTACCGGCTGATGGCCGAGCTCAAAGGGAGGTTCCCGGGCCTCGAGATCGAGTCGTGCAGCTCCGGCGGCGCGCGGGTGGACCTCGGAGTGATCGAGCACACCGACCGCGTCTGGGTCTCGGACTGCATCGACCCGCTGGAGCGGCAGGGCATGATGCGGTGGACGCAGCAGCTTCTCCCGCCCGAGCTCCTCGGCGCCCACGTCGCGTCCGAGTACTCGCACACCACCCACCGCCGCCACGACCTCGGATTCCGAGCCGGCTCCGCGGTCTTCGGCCACTTCGGAGTCGAGTGGGACCTGACCTCCGCGTCCGGTTCCGACCTCGCTCAGCTGGGCGAGTGGATCGCGTTCCACCGCGAGAACCGCGACCTCCTGCACCACGGCGACCTGGTGCGGATGGACGACCTCGACCCCACGTTCTGGGTGAGCGGCGTGGTGTCGCCGGACAAGCGCCGTGCCCTGTTCGCCCTCGCGTTCCTCGGCCGCTCCGACGCCGCTCCGCTCGGCCGGTTCACTCTGCGGGGACTGGGGGACGAGACCCGCTACCGCGTCGTGCCGCTCACCCTCGGCGACCACTCCGGCAGCCAGGCGGCGCCCGCGTGGTTCTTCGCCGGGCGCGACGACACCCCGACGGCGGCGGACGGCGTCACGCCGCTCTCCCGCCCGCTCGGCGGCCGCGCGGGCCGCGGCACTCCAGCGCCCACGGGCATCGAGCTGAGCGGTCGCGCGCTCCGCGTCACCGGTTTGCAGACGCCGCTCTCGTATCCGGATCGCGTCTGGCTGTTGAGCGTGGAGGCCGTGTAGCCCCGGCGTACGGGTGGCGGAGGTGCAGACGTTCCTGTTCCAGCGGCATTCAGCACTTCGTTCCACCGTCACTCACGTCCGCTAGCCGTCCCCGCGCCCCCGCGCAACCTTTATGACGCTCATTGAGCATCGCTACCGAATGTGACAGCCGGGGATGCGTGCTGCCCGGGTGCGGTTCTAACGTCGGCGACGCACCCACCCGCGTCATCCGCAGCCCGATGTGAAGGACACAGCATGAAGACTCTCCTCCGGGGCGCCGCACTCGCGTCCGTCGCCGCCCTCGCCGTCACCGGCCTCGCCGCCTGCGCCGGCGGCTCCGCAGCCTCCAGCGGCTCCTCCTCGAAGACCCCCGTGTACTTCGGCGTCTCGTCCGCGACCACCGGGCAGTACGCCCAGTACGGCGAGCAGTTCAAGGAGGCGTTCGACCTCGCCGTCGAGCAGGTCAACGCGAAGGGCGGCATCGACGGCCACCCCGTCCAGCTGAAGTACGAGGACTCGCAGTCCGACCCCAAGCAGTCGGTCGCCGTCGCCCAGAAGTTCGTCGGCGACGACAGCGTCAGCCTCGTCTTCGGCGACTACTCGTCGGCGGCGTCCATCCCGGCCTCGCCGATCTACACCGCCGGGAAGCTGGTGCAGTACGGGTTCAACAACTCCAACCCCGACTTCACCGCCAAGGGCACCGAGTACCAGTGGTCCACCTCCATCACCACGAGTGCGACCTACACCTGGACCGCCGACTACATCAAGAAGCAGGGCGTCGACTCCGTCGGTGTCAGCTACCTGAACACGGCCGACTGGGGCATCCCCGCGTTCAACGCCTTCAAGGCGGAGGCGAAGAAGGTGGGCCTCAAGATCACCGACGCCGAGGGCGTGCTCGACACCTCCGACGACTACCGCCCGTCGCTGACCAAGGCCGTCGCGGGCAAGCCGAAGGCCTTCGTGCACATCGGTTACGGCCCCGACGCGGCCAAGATCGTCACCCAGCTGCGGGCGATCGGGTATGACGGAACCTTCTACGGCGGCCAGGACGAGCAGTCGTTCGACGGCACGAAGGATGCGGAGGGCGCGATCAACGGTGCCGAGTTCCTGTCCTCCAACCCGGCACCCGAGGTGCAGGCGTTCGTGAAGGCGTTCAAGAAGAAGTACCCGCAGGAGACCGAGGTCACCGGGTTCGAGGCCGGCGCCTACGACGCGCTCAACGTCGCCGTCGCCGCCGCGAAGATCGGCGGGACGGACCGCGCGGGCATCCTCGCCGGGTTCAAGAAGGTCAAGGATGTGCCGAGCGTCGTCTACGGGAAGATCACCTTCGACCAGTCCACGCGCCGCGTGGCCTCGCCGCAGCTGACCCCGAGCATCCTGCGCGACGGGAAGTGGGTCGCGTACAACGGCTGACCCGCCGTCAACACGCACATCATGCTCGACACTCTGATCGCCGGCCTGCTCCGAGGGAACGTCTACGCCCTCGGAGCGGTCGGCATCTCGCTCGTCTTCGGCGTCATGAACGTCGTCAACTTCGCCCAGTTCTCCTTCTTCGGGCTCGGCGCGATGCTGTCCTGGTTCTTCATCGTCAAACTCGGGCTGCCGTTCTGGCTGGCGCTGCTCGCGGTGCTGATCGTCTGCGGCGCGCTCGGGCTGCTAATCAACGTCACCGTCGTGCGTCCGCTGGCGAAGTTCCTGCCGCTCGCGGCGATGCTCTCCACCTATGCCATCTCGCTGATCCTCGACAACGCGTCGCAGATCGCGTTCACGGCGCAGTTCCGCGTGTTCCCGGATGTGCTGCCCACCTCGAACCTGCACATCGGCAACATGCGGTTCGGCACCTCCGACGTGGTGATGCTGGGGACCACAGCCGTGATCATGGTCGTGATGACCCTCTTCCTGAAGTACGGGAAGGTCGGCCGGGCGATCCGGGCCACGGCGCAGGACCAGGAGGCCGCCCTGCAGATGGGCATCCCGGTCGGGCAGGTGCAGCACGTGTCGTTCGTGATCGCCTCCGCGCTGGGCGGGCTGGCCGGCGTCTTCATCGCCCTCTACGTCGGCGTCGCGAATCCGAACTCCGGGCTGGATGTCGGGCTCACCGCGTTCGTCGCGGCGACCCTCGGCGGCCTCGGCTCCCTGGTCGGCGCCGTGATCGGCGGGTTCGTTCTCGGCATCCTGGAGGCGTTCGGCATCCACTTCTTCGGTGACACCGCGCGCGAGATCGTGGTCTTCGTCATCCTGATCGTGGTGCTCATCGTGCGGCCGGGCGGCCTGCTCGGCAAGGTGCCGCTGATCTCGACGGAGCCGCTGACCGGCACGTTCCTCGGCAAGGGGCGCCCGATCCGCATCCCGCGCTGGGTGTGGCTGGCGGCCTTCGTGGTCGCGGGCATCGCCATCCCGCTGTTCGGCAACGACTACCTGCTGACCACCGGCACCCAGGTGCTGATCTACGCGATCATCGCTGCCGGCTTCACGGTCACCGCCGGGCAGGCGGGTGTGCTCGCCCTCGGCCAGGCGGGCCCGATCGCGATCGGCGCGTACGCGTCCGCGCTGCTCTCCCTCTACGTGCACGTCCCGTTCTGGGTCGCGCTCCCGCTCGCCGGGATCGCGGCGGCGGTGGTCGCGTCCATCCTCGCCTCGCCGATCTGGGGCGTGAAGGGCCATTACATCTCGATCGCGACGCTCGGTCTCGGCATCGCCATCGTCGCCGTCATCCAGCTGGTGCTGCCGCAGGGGCTCTACAACATCCCGGTCCCGGAGTGGTTCGGGACGCCGCTGAACACCCCGCAGGCGTACTACCTGATCGACTTCGGCGTGCTGGCGTTCACGCTGCTCGTCATGTGGCGGCTGCGCTCGTCGCACCTCGGCAAGGTCATCTCGTCGGTGGGGTCGGACGAGGTCGCGGCGCTGGCGTCCGGCGTCCGCGGGCGCAACTACAAGGCGCTCGCCTTCGCGGTCTCCGGCTTCTTCGCCGGCATCGGCGGTTCGCTGCTCGCCCACCAGTACACGTACATCGACCCGACCATCTTCACGATGCTGATGTCGCTGCTGGTCGTGACCATCGTCATCCTGGGCGGCATCAGCCTCCCGTACGGCGCCGTCGTGGGCGCAATCGTGCTGATCGGCGCGATGGAGCTGCTCCGCTTCACCCCGGAGCTGCGCATCATCGTCTACGGCCTGGTCCTCATCCTGGTGGTGCGGTTCCGGCCGGGAGGGGTCCTGGTGAGGAACGCATGAGCGACGTGCTGCTGGACGTCCGCGACCTGGAGCGTCATTTCGAGGGTCTCACCGCGGTGGACGGGATCTCGTTCACCGTCGCACGCGGCGAGGTGGTCTCGATCATCGGCCCGAACGGCTCCGGCAAGACCACCACGCTGAACCTGGTGACCGGCGCCATCCGGCCGCACGGCGGAACCATCGCGCTGGACGGCGCGCGCATCGACCGTGCCGACAGCGCGAGGATCGCCGAGCACGGGATCGCGCGGACCTTCCAGAACGGGCGCGTCTTCGCCACCCTGTCGGTCGCCGACAACATCGAGGTCGGCCTCCATTCGACGCTCCGGGCGAACCGGCCCTTCCGCCGGCTGTCGAACCTGTTCCTGCTGCGCTGGATCCCGCTGCTCGCCGAGCTGTACATCGCGATCGTCGGGACTCCCGCCTCCCGCCGGGAGCAGCGCAGGATCGACGAGGTGATCGCCGCCGAGATCGACCGCTTCGAGGCGCGGCTCGGTCCCCGGCGCGACGACCCGGCCTACTCGCTCAGCTATGCGAACCGGCGTCGCACGGAGATCGCCCGGGCGCTGGCGCTCGATCCCAAGCTGCTCGTGCTCGACGAGCCGACCGCGGGCATGAACCAGTCCGAGACCGCCGAGGTGCTGCAGCAGCTGCTGGAGCTCAAGGCGGCGGGGCAGACCATCCTGCTGGTGGAGCACAAGCTCGACCTGGTGATGACCGTCTCCGACCGCGTGATCGTGATGGACGGCGGCCGCATCATCGCGCAGGGCCGGCCGGAGGAGGTCCGCCGCGACACCGCGGTCGTGGAGGCGTACCTCGGCCGCCGCCGCGGGCTCGGAGGGGTGGACCTGGTATGACGGAGCTGCTCGCCCTCGACGACGTGAACGTCTACTACGGACCGTTCCACGCCCTGCGCGGCAACACCCTCACCGTGGGCGAGGGGGAGATCGTCTCGCTGCTCGGCGGCAACGCGAGCGGCAAGTCCACGACGATGAAGACCATCCTGGGCCTGGTGCGGCCGCGCTCGGGGGCCGTCCGGTTCGCCGGCGAGGACATCACGCACGCCTCCACCCGCCGCCGCGTGCGTGCGGGGATCGCCTCGGTTCCCGAAGCGCGTCGCGTCTTCCCCGAGATGACCGTGGACGAGAATCTGATCGCCGGCGCCTACACCCGCCGCGACAAGGCGGGCATCGCCGAGGACCTCGACCGGATGCGCACCCACTTCCCGCGGCTCGCCGAACGTCGCAAGCAGCAGGCGGGGACGCTGTCCGGCGGCGAGCAGCAGATGCTCGCGTTCGCCCGCGCCCTGATGAGCCGGCCGCGACTCGTGTGCATGGACGAGCCGACGATGGGCCTGTCGCCCAAGCTGGTCGACCAGGTGCTCGACGAGATCGTGCGCATCAACCGCGAGCTGGGCGTGGCCGTGCTCTTCGTGGAGCAGCAGGCCGAGCTCGCCCTGTCGATCGCTTCGCGCGGGTACGTGCTGGCGACCGGGGCGATCGTGCTGCAGGGCACCGCCCGCGAGCTTCTCGACGACCCGCAGATCCAAGAGGCGTACCTCGGAAAGGCAGTGTAGACAGTGACCACCCCTTCGAGCGGACGGACGCGGCTGGGGTTCTTCACCCGGCTCCTCGACGACGGCACCGCGCAGCAGCGGTACCGCAACGCGCTCGACCAGTTCGTCCGCGCCGAGCAGCTCGGCTTCGACTCCGTGTGGGTGGCGCAGCACCACTTCCACGAGGACGAGGGCGGCCTCCCGTCCCCCTTCGTGCTGCTCGCGCAGGCGGCGGCGCGCACCTCGCGCATCCGGCTCGCCACCGGGATCGTGACGCTGCCGCTCGAGGCGCCGCTGCGCGTGGCGGAGGATGCGGCGGTGCTGCAGCTGCTGTCCGACGGCCGGGCGGAGCTGGGCATCGGCTCCGGCGGGACGCCTTCGTCGTTCCCGCCCTTCGGGTTCGACTCGGCGGACCGGGCAGCGATCTACGACCGCCACCGCGGCATTCTGGAGGACGCCCTGCGCGGCGAGGTGCTCACCTCGGACGGCGGCGCGCTGTATCCGTCCGCCCCGGACCTTCTCGGCGTGATCTGGGAGGCGACCTTCTCCGCGGCCGGCGCCGAGCGGATCGGTCGCCGCGGCAACGGCCTCATGCTGTCCCGCACCCAGCCGCGCCCGGCGTGGGAGGGGCCCTCGTCGCCCGAGCTGCAGGAGGACATCGTCGATGCGTACCTCGCCGCCCTGCCGAGCGGCGCCGCGCCGCGCATCCTGGCCTCCCGGTCGGCGCTCGTCGTCGACACCGAGGAGGAGGCGGCGCGCTGGATCCAGCGCGGCATCGAGCGCAGCGCCGGCTACCTCCGGTCGCAGCGCATCGAGGTGCCGGACGGCGTGTCCGACACGGAGCTGCTGGCCTGGCTCGACGTGCACGTGGGAACGCCGGAGCAGGTGCTGACCTCGCTGCGGACCGACACGGTGCTCCGCCGCGCCACCGACGTCGCGTTCCAGCCGCATCCCATCGACCCGTCGCACGACGCGGTGCTGCGCTCGCTGGAGCTCCTCGCGTCGCGCGTCGCGCCCGAGCTCCTGGGCTGGTCGCCCGAGCGACCCTGACCCGACCCTCCTCGATCGAAAGGACAACCATGACCGACGTCATCGACCGGCTCGTCGGCATCGCCCCCGGCGACGCCCTCGACAGCCTCCGCGACCAGCGGCCCAGCGCCCGGGCGAACGCCCAGGCCAGCTACGACGCACTGTTCCAGTCGGATGAGCTGGCGCACGTGGCCCAGCGGGAGCGACTCGCCGTCGCCTACTGGACCGTGGCACTGTCCCAGTCGCCGACGTCCGCCTACTACCGCGACCTGCTGGTCGCCGAGGATGCGACCCTGCTGCGGGCGCTTGAGTCCGCGCTTCCCGGCGCAGTGACAAGCGGCCCCTACGGCGCGTACCCGGAGGGCCCGCTCAGCGTCGAGGACGTCGCCGGCTTGATCTGGCAGCCGGATGCGGAGCTGACCGCCGCGGTCGGGGCACGGCTGGCCGCCGCCCTCGCCCACACGCACCTCCTCGTCTACCGGCCGCGGGACTCGTCGCCGGCCGCCATCCAGGCGCTGCTCGACGCCGGGTGGTCGGTCGATGGGATCGTCACGCTGTCGCAGCTCGTCGCCTTCCTCAGCTTCCAGCTCCGCGTCGTCGCGGGCCTCACCGTCCTGAAAGGAGAGCTCGCATGAGCGAGACCGTCATCCAGCACACGTTCGAGGCGCCCAATGTCTTCACGCAGGAGGAGCTCGGCTGGGAGGCGTGGCTCCCGCCGCTGCCGCTCGAGGAGCTGACCGACCGCCACTACGACGGCCTGGTCGACCGCGGCCGTGCGAACAGCCCGTACTTCCGCCTGCTGGTGCGCGACCCCGACATCCTGGGAGCGCGCACGCGCACGGACAACGACATCTTCTACAACGAGAAGGGCGGCCTGACGCGTGCACTTCGTGAGCTGTCTGCCACGGCCGCCTCGCGCACCAACGGCTGCATCTTCTGCGCGTCCGTCCACTCGCGCTTCGCCAGCCACAAGTCGAAGCGGCCCGAGGACGTGCAGCGCCTGCTCGACGAGGGCACCGCCGCACAGCAGGACGACCCGCAGTGGCGGGCCGTCATCGATGCCTCTGTCGCGCTGACGCGCATCCCGGACGAGTTCGGGCCGGAGCACGTGCGTGCGCTGCGCGACGCCGGGCTGGACGACGTCGCGATCATCGACGCCATCAACGGCGCCGCCTTCTTCAACTGGGCGAACCGCCTGATGCTGTCGCTGGGGGAGCCGACGCCTCCCGTCGAGAAGCGCTGAGCGCGGCTCCCTCAGCGGTCAGGCGGCCAGCTGGGCCGCCGCGGTGAACAGCGGAGCCGCGACGTGCTCGCCCTGGCCGACACACACGAAGAAGACGAACTCCACGGGGGCGGCGACGGCGACGATCGCGCTGACGTCGCTCCACGGGTCGTCGGGCAGTTCGGTGACCCGCCCCATCTCGAGGACGCGGCGCTCCGCGTCGCGCGCCGACCCCTGCACGGTGAAGAACGCGTCGAGGGCGTCCTCGTCGTCGGCGTCCGCGAGCCAGCCCACGAGCGGGATGGCGGCGCGGTCGCTGACCGGGACGGTCTCGAACAGGGCCTCGGCCATGACCTCGAGCGAGGCGCTGGTCTGGACGAGGCGCGGCTGCGGCGGCAGCGCGCGAGAGGTGATGGCGATCCAGCCGCCCGCCGGAACATCGTTCAGGGCGGTGAGGAGCTGGCCGGAGATGACAGGACTGAGCTTTCGCAACATGGAAGTTCGGGTACTTTCCACACGGCGTCCGCGCGCGCGGGCACGGTTCCCCCCAACGCGCCACCGAACGCAACCAACATACGGGTAAGGTGCGTCGCCCCTTGCGGGGTGACGAGGTGGCACAACGCCCGCCGGAGTTTCGGGTTCCGCCGGGTTCACCAAGCATAGGACCGTGTCCGCGAAAGTGGGGACACCCATATGGGGGTCAAAATCGCGGTTGATTCTCCCCGCGCCGCGGGTCAGGCGTGGAGGACCGAGCGGTCGACGACTGCGGGGCCGTCGGCCTCCTCCGCCGCCGCTTCGGCATCGGCGAGCTCGAAGAACACGCCGACGACCTCCGGAGTCAGGTCGTCCGGGAGCACGACCGCGTAGACGGGGACGTTCACGCTCGCCGGAACTCCTGCGCCGCCGGGCAGTCGAAAGGATCCCGGGCGGCGAGGCCGACGCGGTTGAGGTACCGGACGACGATGCGGTACGAGTTCACCAGCCCGGTCTCGGTGTACGGGATGTCGTGGGTGGCGCAGTGCTCGCGAACGAGGACGCGGGCGCGGGCGAGGTGCGGGCGCGGCATGCTCGGGAACAGGTGGTGCTCGACTTGGTGGTTGAGGCCGCCCATGAGGGTGCTCATCGACCAGCCGCCGCGGATGTTGCGCGAGGTGAGGACCTGCTTGTTGAGGAAGTCGACGCGGGTGCCCGCGGGCAGGATGGGCATCCCCTTGTGGTTGGGGGCGAACGACGCACCCATGTAGAGGCCGAAGACGGCGAGCTGTACGCCGAGGAAGGCGAACGCCATGCCCAGGGGGAGCATCAGGAAGACGATGCCCACGTACACGCTCAGCCGGACCGCGATCGCGACCAGCTCGCCGGCGCGACGGTCGACCGGCCCACGGGCCAGCAGCGATCGCACGGACGTGATGTGGAGGTTGACGCCCTCCAGCAGAAGGAGCGGGAAGAAGAGGTAGCCCTGGCGCCGGGTGATGACGGCCATCAGGCCGCGCTGCCGTGCGGCGTCCTCTTCGACGAAGGAGATGGTGTCGAACGCGATGTCGGGGTCTTTGCCGACCGTGTTCGGATTGGCGTGGTGGCGCGTGTGCTTCGTCATCCACCACTGGTAGCTCATGCCGACCAGCCAGGTGACGATGAAGCGTCCCGCCCGGTCGTTGGTCGGACCGGAGGAGAACACCTGGCGGTGCGAGGCCTCGTGGCCGAGGAAGGCGAGCTGGGTGAACAGCAGGCCGAAGACTGCGGCGATCAGCAGCTGGAACCAGGAGTCGCCCAGGAGGACGAAGCCGACGCCGGCGCCGATGAGCCCTGCCACGAGCAGCGCGAACACCGTGATGTAGAAACCGCGGCGGCGCTCGAGCAGACCCTCGGCGCGGACGCGACCGAGCAGCTCGTTGTACGTGCTGGTGACAGAGGGCCGGTCTCCCGTTCGCGCTTGCGTGCGTCGCACGGGACCGAGGGTGGCAGTGGTCATGTGTTCCTCCGCTGTGTCGAGCCGACTTCACAGCCGAGGTGTGGGCAGAACGCCCGAGATGATGCAAGCGTATGCGCGCTTGCTGGGTGTTGGCGGCGAGGTGCCCGACCGTTTCCGGCCGGGCACCGGGGCCATCAGAGAGGACGGATGTTCGCGGCCTGGGGACCCTTGGGTCCCTGAGCCACGTCGTACTCGACCTTCTGGTTCTCGTCGAGGTTGCGGAAGCCGCCGGTGGAGGCGATCTCGCTGTAGTGGGCGAAGACGTCGGCGCTGCCGTCATCCGGGGCGATGAAGCCGAAGCCCTTTTCCGAGTTGAACCATTTGACGGTGCCTTGAGCCATCGTTTTTTCCTTTTTCATGTTGTGGGAGCCGGATGATCGGCTCCGCTCGCCGCGCCCGATCGGGCGCGGACGTCGTGGGCCGCCGCGGAGTGTGCGGCGGTCGGTCGTGGGGTGTCGCAGCAGAGCCTGGGCTCCGGCGATCGTGGGTGCTGTGCCGAGGAGGAGCGAGCGGCCGTCGAGGACGCGGAACGCCCCCTCTTCGAGGAGGGCGACGCCGGCGTATTCGTCGTCGGCCGTGGCGACCCAGACGGTGTCGTCCGCTCGGCGCCAGACCAGTGCGGCCTGCGGCCGCGAGTCGGTGATGATGGTGAGTCCTTTCGCCCCGGTCGGGGCGGACGATCGCTGCTCCCGGTCGGTACGCGGGAGGACGGGGATCGTGGTGATGGGAAGGGGCGAGCGTACGTCGGGCCGGCACATCGATGTGAGAAGACGGCCCCGCACGCGACACCCGGATGGGAAACCGGTTCTGATGCGGGACCATCTCGGTCACACGATCAGAAACGCATGATCAGATCCGGCGGACGAGGACACTCGAACGCGCGAACCGCCCCCAGACTACACGGGATTCCCGTTCGCGCACCCGGAAGTCTCTCAGACCGGTGCCGATTCGGTCGCGAACGCCTGCTGCTCGGTCTCGACGACGAGACCGCGGGAACTGCCGGCCGACTCCGCGAGAAGGCCGAGCCACTCGCGGTTGAGCGCGGGCGTGCGCGACCCGTCGAAGTGGAACCGCAGGCTGCTGGCGGGGTGGATCCAGATGCTGGTCCGCCCGCCGCCCGCGGAGCTCCTGTCCCTCCAGGACATGGCGAAGCTCTGCCCGTGCCGGAGCTTGTTGACGATCACGACGTGCAGGTGCGCAAGCGTGCGGTCGTCGATCTCGAAATCGTGGTTCTCGTAACTGAGGAAGCCGATAGTGGTGCCCTCCTGGATCGGTCCGGATGGTGGCGAAGCAGTCGCTGCCGAACGAGCCTTCACATCAACCGGAGGGTGTCTCACCAGTCTGGCCGGGCCCACCGGCACCGCGCGACCCGGCCCGGCCGATTGCCAGGAGGTACGGATGGGGCTCCCAAGCAGGGGTCAGCCGGTGACTGCCTCGTTTCGGGCCATTTACGCCTGCTCGCCGGGCCGCAGTCGTTCCGAACGGGCGCACTCGCACGCTGCCGACGTCGGTCGGCCGGGCGCCCGATTCGGGCGTTGCCGCGGACGGATGGGAACCTGGTAGGGGCGGAACGCCCGGTGAGGAGACACGATGAACGCGCAATCCGGACGGCGGCAGGACCTGACTCTGATGCTCATGCTCGCGCTCACCTTCTCGACGGGCATCGTCGACGCGGTCGGGTACCTGGGGCTCGACAAGGTGTTCGCCGGCAACATGACGGGCAACGTGGTCGTGCTCGGCATGGCCCTCGCGGGCGCCGAGGGGCTGCCCTGGGTGGGCCCGCTCATCGCTCTGTTCGCCTTCATGGCCGGTGCCGCGCTCGGCGGCCGGACGCTGCGGCGGGAGTCCACCGGCTGGAACACGCGCACCAGCTGGTCGTTCACCGGGGTCGCCGTCGCGCTGGCCGCTCTCACCCTGACCACCGTCGTCACGGGCGGCGTTCCGCCCGCGCCGTGGGAGCTCGCCATCACCACGCTGCTGGCAGCCACCATGGGGTTCCAGGCCGCCGTCGCGCGGCACCTCGCCGTCAAGGATGTGACCACCGTCGTGGTGACCTCCACCCTGACGGGTCTCGCCGCGGACTCCCGGCTCGGCGGCGGGTCCGGTCAGCCGTGGCGGCGCCGCGCCGGAGCGGTCGTGCTGATCGCCCTGGGTGCGCTGGCCGGAGCGGCGCTGCTGCGCATCCACATCGCCGTTCCGCTCGGGCTCGCGGCCGTCATCAGCGCCGGCGCGGCCGTGCTCGGCCATCTGGCCGCGCACGAGGCGCGGGAGCTCAGCGAGCAGCCTCCGACGGCGCGCCCTCGCGTGTGATGATCGCGGCGTCGCCGTCCCCGTCGAGCTTCACGCCCAACGGCCTGCGGAACGCGCGGGTCACGACGACGAGCGTGATGATCCCGATGGCCAGCCAGACGATGCCGTAGGTCAGCGCGTCCAGGTGCAGGTTGGCCCAGAGCACTCCGGTCAGCATCATCCCGACGCCCGGCAGCACGATGTTGCGCACGATCTGGCGGGCTCCGCGGCGTTCCTTCCGCCGCAGGGCGAAGTGGATGATGACCGTCGCGTTGACGACGGTGAACGCGATGAGCGCGCCGAAGTTGATCATCGACGAGACGAATTCGAGCGTGAACGCTGCGGCCAGCAGGGAGACCACGCCGACCAGCAGCACCGCCGCGGCGGGCGTCCGGAACCGCGGGTGGATGTAGGAGAGGGAGCGGGAGACGCGGCCGTTGCCGTTCCGCGCCATCACGTAGATCATCCGCGAGACGCTGGCGTGCGAGGCCAGGCTCGAGGCGACCGCCGCGGCCACTGCGGCGGAGATGAAGAGGATCTGGAACAGCAGCCCGCCGGTCTTCAGGGCGATCTCGGGAAGGGTGTCGTCCGTGAAGTGGAAGCCGGCGAGGGTCGGGAACCGGGACTGCGCGAACCAGGCCGCGACGAAGAAGATCACGCCACCGATCATCAGAGCCAGAACGATGGCGCGCGGCACCGTGCGGGTGTCCTTCGCCTCCTCGGTGTACATCGTGATCGCGTCGAAGCCGATGAACGAGAAGCAGACGACCGTCGCGCCGCCGATCACCGCCCCCAGGTGCACGCCGGAGTGGAGCAGCGGCGCCAGGCTGAACGGCGTGCCGTTGCCCGCGCCCGCGTTGAGCGCCGTCCAGGTCAGCACCACGAACACGGCGATCAGCACGATCTGGAAGGCGACCAGGATGCCGTTCACCCGCGACGTCGACGACATGCTGAACAGGTTCATCGCGGTGATGGCGGCCACGTAGCCGACCACCCAGATCCACCCGGGGACCGCCGGGAAGAACGACTCCAGGTACAGCCGCACGATGAGCGCGTTCACCAGGGGCAGCAGCAGGTAGTCGAGCAGCGATGACC
Source organism: Leifsonia sp. KNZ13-11D (assembly GCF_056754895.1). NCBI lineage: Bacteria > Bacillati > Actinomycetota > Actinomycetes > Micrococcales > Microbacteriaceae > Leifsonia > Leifsonia sp. KNZ13-11D. The sequence goes on along the minus strand of NZ_JBPGWU010000001.1, from coordinate 3,202,286 downwards.
AGCCGACGAGGAAGCCGACGTTCGGGTGGATGGTCTCCGACGCGTACGTGTACGCCGACCCCGCCGAGGGGAACACCCGCGTCATCCGGCCATAGCTGATCGCGGTGAAGACCATCGCGACGAGCGCCACCAGGTACGCCGACGGGACGACACCGTTCGTCTCGCCGGTGACGATTCCGAACGTGTCGAACACCGTCATGGGCGTCATGTAGCCGAGGCCCAGTCCGACGATCGCCCAGAGGCCCAGGGATCGCCGCAGGGATGTGGATCGCCGCCGGGACGTGGATGCGGGGGTGGTGGACACGCGAGCTCCTTCGCTCTATCGGGACCGCGCCATCCTAAACCCGATCATGTGCGGAATCCGAATCCAACACAACGGATCACTAGGGTGAAACGAGGATTGCACTAATAATCCAGTCGTAAAACTCCCATTTGACAGACGATTCCGGTAGTGTGCCCTTCGTTCACCCCAACCTCCACGGAGCTGATACCCATGAGCAGCATCGAACGCGACGTCGTCGTCATCGGCGCGGGCGCCTCCGGCCTGACGGCCGCCACGGAACTGACGAAGGCGGGCCTCACGGTCGCCGTCCTGGAGGCCCGTGACCGCGTCGGCGGACGGCTCTGGACGGACGACATCGACGGCGCGACGCTCGAGATCGGCGGCCAGTGGGTCTCCCCGGATCAGGATGCGCTGATCGAGACACTGGCCGAGCTGGGCCTCGAGACGTACTCCCGGTACCGCGACGGCATCAACATCTACCTCGGCGCGAACGGTGAGCGCCGCACGTTCGAGGGCGACATCTTCCCGGTCGCACCGTCGACCGAGAAGGAGATCGTGGCCCTCATCGACCGGCTGGATGCACTGGTCGCCGAGATCGACCCCGAGCGGCCGTGGGTGCATCCGCGCGCCAAGGAGCTGGACGAGATCTCGTTCCGCCGGTGGCTGGAGACGCAGACCGGCGACGAGGAGGCGCGCAAGAACATCGGCATGTTCATCGCCGGCGCCATGCTCACCAAGCCGGCGCACGCGTTCTCCGCGCTGCAGGCGCTCCTGATGGCGGCCAGCGCGGGCAGCTTCTCGAACCTGGTCGACGCCGACTTCATCCTCGACAAGCGCGTCAAGGGCGGCCTGCAGCAGGTGCCGCTGCTCCTGGCCGCGCGGCTGGGCGACGACGTGCACCTGAACGCCCCGGTCCGCACGCTCCGCTGGGATGAGAGCGGCGTGGCCGCGATCGCCGAGGGCGTCGAGGTGCGCGCGCGGTTCGCCATCCTCGCCGTCCCGCCGGTGCTCATCAGCCGCATCTCCTACGATCCCCCGCTGCCGCGCCGTCAGCAGCAGCTGCACCAGCACCTGTCGATGGGCTTCGTCATCAAGGTGCACGCCGTCTACGAGGCGCCGTTCTGGCGCGGCCTCGGCTTCAGCGGCACCGCCTTCAGCCCGTACGAGCTGGTGCACGAGGCGTACGACAACAGCTACCACGGCGACGCGCGCGGCACCCTCGTCGGATTCGTCTCGGACGAGAACGCGGACGGCGTCTTCGAGCTGAGCCCGGAGGATCGCAAGGCGCGCATCCTGGAGTCCCTGTCGCACTACTACGGCGAGCAGGCGCTGAACCCGGTCGTCTATTACGAGAGCGACTGGGGCAGCGAGGAGTGGACGCGCGGCGCCTACGCCGCGAGCTTCGACATGGGCGGTCTCGCCCGGTACGGCTCCGACCTGCGGAAGCCCGTGGGACCCATCCACTTCTCGTGCAGCGACATGGCCGGCAAGGGCTACCAGCACGTCGACGGTGCGATCCGGGTGGGGCGGGAGACCGCCGCGGCGATCGTGGGAGCCCTCCTCCCGGCCTGATCGTCGGATAGATTCGGAGCATGCCCGCACAGGATCCCGTGCGCTCGTGCACCAGCCGCCGCAACGGCGCGCGCTGCACCCGCCCGCTCGGCCATCCCGGGCTGCACCGGCGTCAGGGCGCGATGTGGTCGGAGGCCGGCGCGGACCCGCTGCGCTGCCCGGGCTCGGGCGACCCCGCCGGACCCGCGGCGACGCTCGACGACGGATTCCCCGGCGGCCGGGCGCTGTGCCCGGAGTGCCTGCGCTTCGTCCCGCTCGACCCGGACGGCCGGCTGGTCGATCACGACACGTCCGACCCCGCCGAGACGGATGAAGAGCGGGCGCACGCCCGGGAGTGGTTCAACGCGCACGGCTGGTGACGACCACGATCGCCGCCGAGGTCAGATCTCGACGTCGCTGCCCATCGTGACCGTGCGGAGGGCGGGCAGGCCGAAGCGCGCGGCCGGGTCGGCGGCGTTGTGCGCCAGGGCGACGAACAGCGACCGGCGCCAGGGCACCATGCTGTTGGTGCGCGTGGTGCGGATCGCGCCGCGCGAGATGAAGTAGGACGCCTGCTTGAAGTTGGCCGCGTCCAGGGGCAGGGCGCCCGCTCGGCAGGCGGCGCGGAGGGCGCGGGGGATGTCGGGCTTGTCCGAGAAGCCGAAGCGGATGCTGAGGTGCTCGATGCCGTCGTCGGCGTAGCCGAGGTCGTCGTAGAGGAAAGCGTCCGCCGGCGGGACGTGGGGCACCTGCGCCGTCGAGATCGAGACGATGATGACGTGCTCGTGGAGGATGTGGTTGTGCTTCACGTTCGCGCGGAGCGCGAGCGGGGTGGTGTCCTTGTTGGGGTGCGGGAAGATCGCGATGCCCGGGACGCGGGGGAGGTTCTGCTTCCTCACCTCCTCGATGAACTCGGCGAGCGACCCCTCCTTGCGCTTCCGGTCCTGCTGCACCAACTGGCGCCCGCGGCGCCACGTCGTCATCACGAGGATGACGGCGGCGGCGATCAGCAGCGGCACCCAGCCGCCGTTGATGATCTTGGAGAGGTTGCCGGCGAGGAAGGCCAGCTCGAGGCCGCCGAAAGCGACCGCGGCGAGGATGATCTTCCACGGAGCCCAGTTCCACAGCGGCCGGGCGACGAGCAGCAGCAGCGCGGTGTCGACGACGAGCGCGCCGGTGACGGAGATGCCGTACGCCGTCGAGAGCCGGTCGGAGGAGCCGAACGCCAGCATGATCGCGATGACGCCGATGAACAGCAGGGTGTTGATCGCCGGGAGGTAGATCTGACCGCCCTCGCGCTTGGACGTCTGCCGGATCGTGAGCGGCGGGAGCAGTCCCAGCTGCACCGCCTGACGCGTGAGCGAGAAGGCGCCGGAGATGACGGCCTGGCTGGCGATGACCGTCGCGGCGGTCGCGAGCACGACCACGGGGAGGCGCCCCCACTCCGGGATGAGGAGGAAGAAGGGATTGGCGCGGGCGGCCGGATCGTGCAGGATGAGCGCCGCCTGGCCGAGGTAGTTGATCGTCAGCGCCGGGAAGACCAGGAAGAACCAGGCGCGACGGATGGGGGAGCGACCGAAGTGCCCCATGTCGGCGTAGAGCGCCTCGGCGCCGGTGATCACCAGCACCACCGCGCCGAGCGCGATGAACGAGATCGTCGGGTGCGCCACGATGAAGGCGATGGCATACGTCGGCGAAAGCCCGAGCAGCACGGCGGGGTACTGGACCACCATGGCGAGCCCGGCGGCGGCCAGCACGGCGAACCACAGCACCATGACGGGGCCGAAGAGCACCCCGACGCGTCCGGTGCCGTAGCGCTGCACCAGGAAGAGCGCGATGAGGATGACCGCGGCGATCGGGATCACCATGTGCGAGATCGCCGGAACGGTGACGTGAAGACCTTCGACCGCGGAGAGCACGCTGATCGCGGGAGTGATGATGGAGTCGCCGTAGAACAGGGCGACGCCGACGATGCCGACGACGAGCAGGATGCCGGCCTTCTTCGCCTTGCCGGCATAGAGCCGCTGCGCCAGCGCGGCCAGGGCCATGACGCCGCCCTCGCCGTCGTTGTCCGCGCGCATCAGGATGCCGAGGTACTTAATCGACACGATGATCGTGATGCTCCAGAACATCAACGAGATCACGCCGAAGACGTCGTCCTGCACGGGACGCACAGCGCCTCCGTCGAGGAGGAACACGGTCTTGAGTGCGTACAGCGGACTGGTGCCGATGTCGCCGAAGACCACGCCCAGCGCGGCCAGGGCGGCGCCGAAGACGACCTTCTGCCCGCGGCCGGTCCCATGACCGGTCCCGTGGCCACCGCCCTCGGCGGCGGCCTTTCTCGGACCTACACGCACATCACCCACGTGCGTCACCGTACCCCGGAGACGCGACGGGCGCGGGCCCGGCGTAGAGCCGGGCACCGGGGCCGTCAGAGCGGGCGGATGTTGGCGGCCTGCGGACCTTTCGGTCCCTGGGCCAGGTCGTACTCGACCTTCTGGTTCTCTTCGAGGTTGCGGAAGCCCTGAGCGGCGATCTCGCTGTAGTGAGCGAAGACGTCGGCGCTGCCGTCATCCGGGGCGATGAAGCCGTACCCCTTCTCCGAGTTGAACCATTTGACGGTGCCTTGTGCCATCGTTCTTCTTCCTTTCACGCCCGATGCAGAAGCTCTTTCAGGCGCCGGACGCTCTCATCGTACACGCGCGCACCCCGCGCGCGCCTTCCATGTCGAACCGGGTCATCCCGGTGTTCGGCGAGCGACTGCCCGCTGCGGCGGATCGCTGCGCGCCACGGATGCCTGGGGTGCGCGAACTCGGCGCGCCAGGTGCCCTCACTCATGGATGCTCTCCAGTCGGCGACGTTCGGAATCGGAATGGTCACCGGCGCGATCATCGGTGGCCGATCATCGGCTGCTGAACAACGGCATGTCGATCCTCGGCATCGACAGCGACTACCAGCTGCTGATCGAAGGCCTCGTGCTGCTCGCCGCGGTGGCGTCCGACGTGTACAACAAGCCCCGCTCGGTCGGGGCCCGATCCTCCGCGCCGGCCGGGGCTGCCTCCACGCGCCGACCGGCGCTACCCTTCCGATGGAAGGGACCGCCATGACGTTCCACGACCTGCACCACGGCGACGCACCGCTGCTGCTCCCCAACGCGTGGGACATCGGCTCGGCCCTCGGCTTCGCCGCCGCCGGCTTCCCGGCGATCGGCACGACGAGCTTCGGCGTGAACGCGGCGGCCGGGCATCCCGATGCCGAGGGGGCGAGCCGGGAGGCGACGGTCGCGCTGGTCCGGCGCCTCGCCGTCCTGCCGGTCTTTGTGACGGCGGACATCGAGGACGGCTTCAGCGACGACCCCGCCGAGGTCGCCGACCTGGTGGCCGGGCTGGGCGTCGCCGGCGTGAACCTCGAGGACTCGCGGGAGGGACGGCTGGTCGACCCGGCCATCCCCGCAGCGAAGATCGCCGCCATCAAAGCTGCGGCTCCGGAGGTGTTCGTCAACGCCCGCATCGACTCCTACTGGTTCCACCAAGACGACACGGTCGACGCGGTCCTCGCGCGCGCGGCGGTCTACGCCGACGCCGGAGCGGACGGCGTCTTCGTACCCGGCGCCGCCGACGCCGCGACGATCGAGCAGCTGGCGGCGGCCATCCCGCTGCCGCTCAACGTGCTGGTCGTGCCGGGGATGACCGTGGCGGAGCTGGGACGGCTCGGCGTGCGCCGGGTCAGCACGGGCTCGCTGCCGTACCGGGTCGCCGTCGACGCGGCGGTGGAGGTGGCGGTCGCTGCACGCGACGGACGGCCGATGCCGTCGGCGACGTCGTACGCCGATTCGCAGGAGCGGCTGCTCGAGTTCGCCCGCCTCGAGCGGGGCGCCCGCTGACGGCGGCGCTACCCGGGGCCCCTCGCCGCCGATAAAGTGGATGCTGTCCGGCGGTGTCGATCGCCGGTGCTCGAAAAATGGGCACGAAGCCGCCCGCGGGGCCGCGACGGCGAGACACATACGGAATCGTTCAGCTCCGTTCGTCTCGAAAGGCTTCGCCATGCCCTCCGTCTCCGCTCACGTCGCCGCGACCCTCGCCCGCCACATCGACCACGTCTTCGGGGTGATGGGCAACGGCAACGCGCACTTCCTCGACGCGCTGGAGCGTCAGCGCGGCGGCGAGTACTGCGCCATGCGGCACGAAGCCGGAGCAGTGGTCGCCGCCGATGCGTACTTCCGCGCGTCCGGCCGGCTCGCCGCCGCCACGGCCACCTACGGCGCCGGCTTCACCAACACGCTCACGGCGCTCGCGGAGGCCGTGCAGGCGCACATCCCGCTCATCCTGGTCGTCGGCGACGAGCCGACCTCCGGACCGCGGCCCTGGGACGTCGACCAGATCGCACTGGCTGCCGCCGTCGGCGCGCGGACGTACACGGTGGGGCGGGCGGACGCGGCGGCCACCACGGCCATCGCCGTCGAGCACGCGCTGACCTATCGGGTGCCGACGGTGATCGCGATCCCGTACGACGTCGCGACCCGCGATGCCGGGCCGGTCCCGGAGGCGCCCGAGCCGGTGGTCCCCGCCCCGCAGGCGCCGGTCGACCCGTTCTCCCGCGCCGGGATCGAGGCGGCCGCCGACGCGCTCGCCGCCGCAGAGCGTCCGCTTCTCCTCGCCGGCCGTGGCGCGTGGATCTCCGGCGCCGGCCGGGCCCTCGGAGCGCTCGCCGACGCGACCGGCGCGCTCACCGCATCCACCGCCCTGGGCCGCGGCGTCTTCCCGGACGACCGCTACGACCTCGGCGTCACCGGCGGCTTCGGTGCCGAAGGTGCCATGGAGCTGATCCGCTCGGCCGACGTCGCCGTGGTGTTCGGCGCGTCCCTCAACCAGTTCACGATGCGGTTCGGCGAGCTGTTCGCACCGGGCACGCGGATCATCCAGGTCGATACCCGGCCGGCGGCGACGCACCCCCACGTCGGCTCCTACCTGCGCGGCGACGCGCGCCTGGTGGCGGAGGCCATGGTGGAGCGCCTGACGGAGACCGCCGCGTCGCCGTCCGGCTGGCGCGAGTCGGTCGATCCGGCCGCGCACCGAGCGCACCCGCGCGGCGACGGGCTCGCCGCCGACGGCCGGCTCGACCCCCGCACCGCCGCCGCCCGGATCGGGGAGCTGTTGCCCGAGGACCGCGTGGTCGTCTCCGACGGCGGGCACTTCATCGGGTGGGCCAACATGTACTGGGCGGTCGCCTCGCCCGACCGGATGATCATGGTCGGCACGGCGTACCAGTCGATCGGCCTCGGCTGGCCGAGCGTTCCCGGGGCCGCGCTCGCGCATCCCGAATCGACGGTCGTGCTGACCACCGGTGACGGCGGCGGCCTGATGGCGCTCGCCGACCTCGAGTCGGCGGTCCGCGTCGCACGAGGGCGCGGGATGGCTGTCGTGTGGAACGACGCCGCCTACGGCGCCGAGGTCAACCTGTACGGCCTGAAGGGCTTGGCGCAGGGGCCGATGCGCATCCCGGAGGTCGACTTCGCGGCGCTGGGCCGGGCGGTCGGCGCGGAGGGCGTCGTCATCCGCACCCCCGAGGACCTCGACGTGCTCGCCGACTGGACCGCGCGGCCGGCCGACGAGCGCCCGTTCCTGGTCCTCGACCTGCGCATCTCGGGCGAAGTCATTGCCCCGTACCAGCACGAGATCATCCGCGTGAACTCCTGACCCCCACCGTCGAGTACACGAATAGTGCACGGGAAACGCCGTGGCGGCGTGCAGTTTTCGTGTAGTCGACGGTGGGGGATGCGCGCGGAGCGCGGGTCAGAGGCCGCGGGCGAGGCGGTAGAAGGCGGCGTTCCAGGCGAGTTCGCGCTGGAAGTCGCGCAGCGTGGTCGTCTCGTCGATGATCAGGAGCTCGGTGCGCGCCATGCGGGCGAAGTCCGCGAACGCTTCCACGCCGACCGCCGTGCTCATCACCGTGTGATGCGCGGCGCCGGCCTCGAGCCACGCCGTCGCCGACGTGGTGAAGTCGGGGGCCGGCTTCCACACCGCGCGACCCACGGGCAGCTTCGGCAGCGGAGCGGTCGGCTCGACCACCTCGACCACGTTGGCCACCAGACGGAACCGGTCGCGCATGTCGGAGAGCGCGACGACGACCGCGGGCCCCGCATCCGCCGTGAAGACGAGCCGCACGGGGTCGTCCTTGCCGCCGATGCCGAGCGGGTGCACCTCCAGGCTCGGGCGGGCGCTGGTCAGCGACGGCGCGACCTCCAGCATGTGAGCGCCGAGGATGCGCTCGTCGCCCGGGGTGAGGTCGTACGTGTAGTCCTCCATGAGGGATGCGCCGCCGGGCAGGCCTGCGCCCATCACGTTCGCAGCCCGCACCAGCACGGCGGTCTTCCAGTCGCCCTCTGCGCCGAAGCCGTAGCCCTCGGCCATCAGCCGCTGAACGGCCAGACCAGGCAGCTGCTTCAGTGCGCCGAGGTCTTCGAAGCTGGTGGTGAAGGCGCCGAAGCCGCCCTCCTCGAGGAACGACCGCAGGCCCAGCTCGATCGCGGCGCCGTCGCGCAGCGACTGGTGCCGCTCGCCGCCCCGGCGGAGCTCCGGGACGACGTCGTAGCGGTCCTCGTACTCGGCGACCAGCGCATCCACCTCGGAGCCGGAGGCAGCGGCGACGGCCTCGGCCAGCTCGTTGACGCCCCAGGTGTTCACCTGCACGCCGAAGACCAGTTCGGCCTCCGTCTTGTCGCCCTCTGTGACGGCGACGAAGCGCATGTTGTCGCCGAAGCGCGCGAGCTTCAGCGAGTGGGTGGCCGCCCAGCCCGCCGCTGCGCGCATCCACGTGCCGATGCGGGCCGTGACGGCAGGGTCGCTGACGTGGCCGACGACGGTCGTGCGCGGCACGCTCAGCCGGGTCTGGATGTAGCCGAACTCGCGGTCGCCGTGCGCGGCCTGGTTGAGGTTCATGAAGTCGAAGTCGATCTCGCCCCACGGCAGCTCGACGTTCGCCTGCGTGTGGAAGTGGAGCAGCGGCTTCTGCAGCGCATCGAGACCCGAGATCCACATCTTGGCGGGGCTGAAGGTGTGCATCCACGCGACCAGGCCGATCACGGCGTCGTCCGCGTTGGCCTCCAGCATGATCCGGCGGATGGCGTCGGAGTCGGTGAGCACCGGCTTCCACACGACGCGCACCGGCACGTCGGACGCGGAGCCCAGCTGGTCGGCGATCGCGCGCGACTGCTCGGCGACCTGCGCGAGGGTCTCAGGCCCGTACAGGTGCTGGCTTCCCGTGAGGAACCAGACCTCGAACTGGTCGAGGGAGGTGGTGAGCTTCGGCATCAGGCGGATCCTTCCGGGGACTGTCCGTAGACGTTCTGGTAGCGGTCGAAGAGGCGGTCGATCGCCTCCGCGGGGATGGGGACGAGGGGGCCGCCCTGCTTGGCGATGTGGACGGTGCGCGCGACGTCCTCCGCCATCACGGCGGCCTTCACGGCGTCGCGGGCGTCGCGGCCGATCGTGAACACTCCGTGGTTCTGCATCAGGACGGCACGGCTGCGGTGACCCGTCAGGGTCGCGACGATGCCGCGGCCGATCGAGTCGTCGCCGATGATCGCGAACGGGCCGACGGGGATATCGCCGCCGAACTCGTCCGCCATCGCGGTGATGACGCACGGGATGGACTCGGCGCGCGCAGCCCACGCGGTCGCGTAGGTGGAGTGGGTGTGCACGACGCCGCCGACCTCCGGCATCTCGCGGTACACGTAGGCGTGCGCCGCGGTGTCGGAGGACGGGGAACGGTCGCTGCCGAGGGAGCCGGGAACGACCTCCCCGTCGAGCGTGCAGAGGATCATGTTCGCGGGCGTCAGGTCGTCGTAGTCGACGCCGCTCGGCTTGATGACGAAGAGGTCCTCGCCCGGCACGCGCTCGGAGACGTTGCCGCCGGTCCACACGACCAGGCCGTAGCGGACCAGTTCCGAGTGCAGGGCGGCGACCCGTTCGCGGACCGCGCGGACGGTGGGGGTCTCGAGGTCGGTGGTCATGCGGTGGCTCCTTCCACGGGCAGGGCGTCGACGGCGGCGCGCTCGATGGCGAGCCCGGCCTGGTAGCGGTCCAGGAAACGGGCGAAGCCGGCGACGTCGTCGGGGTGGGGGGTGGTGGTCTCGGCGACGGACCCGCCGAACACTAGGGTGCGGAGGTACGTGTCGAGGTCGGCCGGGGCGCCGCCGTTTCCGGCGCCCGCCGCGGCCGCGCGGTACGCGGCGAGGACTGCGATGCCCCAGGCGCCGCCCTCCGAAGCCGTCTCCGCCACGGAGACCGGAGCGTCGATCGCCCCCGCGAGGAACCGCTGGGCGACGCCCGCGGTGCGGAACATGCCTCCGTGGGCATACATCCGGTCGAGGGTCACCCCCTCGTCGGAGAGGACGCGCATCCCGAGCGCCAGGGTGCCGAAGACGCTGTAGAGCTGGGCGCGGACGAAGTCTGCGAGGGTCAGCCGGCTGTCCGGGGTCCGGACGACCAGCGGGCGTCCCTCGGGGAGGTCCGCGATCGGCTCGCCGGCCAGGTGGTTGTACGCCACGAGACCGCCCGCGTCCGGGGCGCCGGACAGGGCTTCGCGGAACAGCGTCTCGTACACCGCGTCGGTCGAGAGCGGTGTACCGGCCGCCTCCGCGAACCGGCCGAACATCCCGGCCCACGCCGCGAGCTCGCTCGCGCCGTTGTTGCAGTGCACCATGGCGACGAGGTCGCCGACCGGGGTGGTCACGAGGTCGAGCTCGTGGTGGACGGCGGAGAGCGGTCGCTCCAGCACGACCATCGCGAAGATGCTCGTGCCCGCCGAGACGTTCCCGGTGCGCGGTGCGACGGAGGAGGTGGCGACCATACCGGTGCCCGCGTCGCCCTCCGGCGGGCAGAACGGGACGCCCGGCTGCAGTTTCCCGCTCGGGTCGAGCAGCGCGGCACCTTCCGCGGTGAGCGCGCCGGCGTCGTCGCCCGCGACGAGCACCTCGGGGAGCAGCGATGGGAGGTCGATGCCGCGGGCCGAGTCGAGCTCCGCGTAGCGGCGCAGCAGTGCGGCGTCGTAGGTGCGGGTCGCCGGATCGATCGGGAACATGCCCGACGCGTCCCCGACGCCCAGCACGGCGCGGCCGGTCAGCTTCCAGTGCACGTAACCGGCCAGCGTGGTGAAGAACGCGAGGTCCGGGATGTGCGGCTCGGCGTCGATCACGGCCTGGTGCAGGTGCGCGATGGACCAGCGCAGCGGGATGTTGAGGCCGAAGGCCGCGGTGAGCTCGGCCGCCGCGGGTCCGGTGCTGGTGTTGCGCCACGTGCGGAAGGGGACGAGCAGCTCGCCGTCGGCGTCGAAGGGCAGGTAGCCGTGCATCATCGCCGAGATCCCGATCGCACCGAACGTCGCCGGGGCGACGCCGTGGCGCGCTTCGGCGTCGGCGATCAGGCGCGCGTACGCCTCCTGCAGCCCGGACCACACCGACTCCAGGGAGTAGGTCCAGCGGCGGTCGACGTACTCGTTCTCCCACTCGTGCGTGCCGACAGCGAGCACGACGGACGGGTCGTCCGCATCCACCAGGCAGGCCTTGATGCGCGTCGATCCGAACTCGACGCCGAGGGCGGTGCGTCCCGACGCGATGGTGTCGCGGGCGCTGGTTTCCGGCGCGGTCATACTGCTCCTCACGTCTTTGTGACCGGTCACATCACACCGTCGAGCATACGTCGACCCGCCCGGCCCCTGCAACCCGCGGGCCCCCGGATGGTCGGCTCAGGCGGACGCGCGGGGCACGAGCACCGGGGCGACCGGCTCGGCGAAGTCGAGCGACGCGCCCTCGATCTCGGCGATCAGCCGGGCGACGCAGCGGCGGCCCAGCTCGGCGAAGTCCTGCCGCACCGTGGTGAGCGGCGGGATGAGGAACGCCGCCTCCGGAATGTCGTCGAACCCCACGATCGCGAGGTCGTCCGGCACCGACCGGCCCGCCGCGTGCGCCGCGAAGAGCGCGCCGAGCGCCATCTGGTCGTTCGACGAGAAGACGGCGGTGATGCCCGGATCGGCCAGCAGTTCCGCCCCGATCGCCGCCCCGGACGCGGCCGTCCAGTCACCCTCCCGGGAGACGACCGGGTCCGCCCCGGCCGCCGCCATCTCGTCCAGGAAGCCCTCGCGGCGCGCCTGCGCCTCCGACCAGTCGGCCGGACCGGCGAGATGCGCGATGCGCACGTGCCCGCGGTCGAGCAGGTACCGGGTGGCCAGCCGGGCTCCGCGCACCTGGTCGACGAAGACGCCGTGGTCGCCGGACGTGCCCGCGCCGTGCAGGGTGATGGACGGCACGTGCAGCGAGACCGCGTCCATCGCATCCTGGATGCGCTGCTGCGGCGCCACGACCACGATGCCCTCCACGGCCTGCGCGCTCAGCTGCTCGAGGGCCGCTTCGACGGCGGCCGTGTCGAGGGACGCGGCGTGCGCGACGGTCACGAAGTACCCGGCGTCGCGGGCCGCCCGCTCGATGGCGTCGATGCTGGACGCGGGACCGAACAGGGAGGAGGGCGAAGCGACCAGGACGCCGATGGTGGTGGACCGCGAGGTGGTGAGCATCCGGGCGGCGCGGTTCGGGCGGAAGTTGAGCTCGGCCATCGCCGCGAGCACCCGGTCGCGCGTCTCCGGGCGGATGCTGGGGTGGTCGTTGAGCACCCGCGAGACGGTCTGGCGGGACACCCCGGCGGCCGCAGCCACCTCGCGCACGCCCGGTGCGCGCCCCGTCTCCTCCACATCCACACTGTAGGGGATGCGGCCGGGGCGGCCCGGCTGCGGCGGGCGCGGTCAGGCGGTCGGTCGTCCCTCCAGCGTGGCGCGGTATCGGGCGTAGCGGGGCTTGCCGCTCCAGCGCCAGACGAGGGCGACGGGTCCGGGCATGTTCTTCTTGAGCCACGCGTCGCCGCCGTCGGGCTGGGCGTCGAGGATGCCGCCGAGCATGTTCCAGGTCTGTCCCTTGGGCGTCGAGCTGCGGCCGTGCTTGGCGAACCAGTCCACCTCGTCCTTCGTGAGCACGTGCTCCATCAGCGGCACGATGGTGCCCTCCTCGTCGGGCAGGTGAACGGTGAGCGCCGCCTGGATGCCGTCCAGCGCGGCGAGCACGGGGTCGGCGGTCGCCGCCGACGGTGCGGCACGCCACGCCGGCACCGCGGCATCGAGGGCGTTCAGCTGCACGAGCATCGCGGAGTGCTGCTCGCGCATCCGCTCGACGTGCACGGCACAGGACGGGGCGCGCTCGTCGAGAGCGGGCCACAGCTTGGCGTCCTCGCCCTCGTGGTGCGCGTGGAGGGACGAGGAGATCAGGCCGAGGTGCCCGGCGACCGCCCCGGCGTGGGCGGTGTCGCCGTCCCGGACACCGCGGACCAGCGACGGCGCTTCGTCGAACGAGTGGCGGAACAGGCGGTGGATCTCGATCATCCCGCTCGCGTCGCACGTCCGCGGTCCGTCGAGCGGGGAGGCTCCGGAGGAGGGGAGAGGGGTCGCTGACATGGCGGAAGGGTACTGCGCGGGGCCGCCCGCGGGGAGCCTCCTCTTCACGTGCGGTCGGGGCCCAGCGAACACCGGCCGTGCATTCCGGCATCCGGGCCCTAGGCCCCCGTCCGGGGGATGGGCATACTCGGAGGATCGAAACCGCTTCGAGATCCAAAGGGGGATCCATGCGTAAGAGAATCCTGGCCGCCGCTATCGCGCTGGCCGCATTCGCCGGGCTGGCCGTCGGCACACCCGCTGTCGCCAGCACCGGTGGGACGGCCGACGGCAACAAGCATCCCGATGTCGGCCTGATCCTGTTCTACGACGCCGACGGGCGTTTCCGGTGCTCGGCGACGCTGGTGTCGCCGACGGTCGTGCTCACCGCTGCGCACTGCACCTCCGGGACCCTGGGCAAGACGCTCGTCACGTTCGACTCGGTGATCGCCGAGCAGCCGCCCGCGCCGTTCCCGGCCGCCGCCGACCCCAGCGCCGGATACACCGCCGCCGAGATCGCCGCCGCCGGCTATCTCTCCGGGACCGCCTACACCCATCCCGACTATTCGGACTTCACGGATACGGCCAATTGGAACGATGTCGGCGTGATCGTGCTCGATCACCCTGTGGCGTCGTTCGGGGACGGCTACCCGCAGATCGCACCGGTCGGCACGCTGGACGCCATCACGAAGAGCGACCTGTCGAAGACGCTGTTCACGGCGGTCGGATACGGCACCGAGGTCCGCAAACCGGAGTCCGGGCCGCAGAAGCCGCAGCCGATGAGCTACCCGCTCATCCGCCGCTACGTCGACATGCCCGGTCAGAAGCTGACGCCGCAGATCCTGCAGACCAACGGCAATCCGAACGACACGAGAGGAACCGGTGGGACCTGCTTCGGCGACTCGGGCGGCCCGGTGTTCCTCGGCGACCAGCTGGTCGCCGTGACAAGCTACGGGTACACGGACAACTGCCGCTACCTCGGTGGCTACCAGCGTGTCGACATCCCGGTCGTCGACGCATGGCTGGCGACCTTCGGGCTCTGAATCCCTCGCGGGAACAAATGGCGGCCCCTGTTGTTATCGAGAATAGGTTTCAATAAGGGAGGTCCGTCATGAAGGTACGCAACTCGTTGAGCTCGCTCAAGACGATGCCCGGCGCTCAGGTGGTGCGCCGCCGGGGCCGGACGTTCGTCATCAACAAGAAGAACCCGCGGATGAAGGCCCGCCAGGGCTGATCGGCTCGCGGGGCGAAGGGCGAAGGGCGCAGGGTCGCGGATCCTGCGCCCTTCGTCGTGTCCGGGCGCTGCGCAGGATGGACGCTCGCAGCACCCGAGCGCCGCAACGACGTGCTGTCGACCGCGGCGGGAGGTCCTCGACACGGCGTACACGACGCCGGATGGCGGACGGCCCGTAGCATCGGCATGCGCGCGGCCCGTCGTGGAGGGCCGCGCGCATCGTCTTTTCACCGCACCCGAGCTGGGAGGGTCGGGCGGCACTGTTCCGCCCGCTAGAAACGTCCCCGCCCGATCGGATCAGAGAGGCTGCACCGATCAGAGAGGCTGCACCGATCAGAGAGGCTGCACCGCGCGGATCGTCCAGGACGCCGTGGCCGACTCGCCGGGCTCCAGCACGATCAGGTCGGTGCCGGAGTTGTAGGCGTCCGGCGGGCACGTCATCGGCTCGACGGCGAGGCCGAGACGGTCGAGCTCGGGCACCGGCTGGTCGGCGGTGTGGATCTGCACCCACGGGCAGTCGTCGCCCCAGGTGAGCTCGACGCCGGTGCCCTCCGGGGCGGTCAGCCGGACGGTCGCGAGCCCGTCGGCGGAGCGTGCCAGCCCGGTGAAGGCGTGGTCGATGAAGGTGCCGCCGATCGGACGCGCCGTCCGGAAGTCCCACACGCCGCCCTCCGCCGTCGCGACGTCTTCCAGCCCGATGGGGATGAGGCGGTCGTCGGTGACGGTGAGCACCTCGTCGGCGGGCAGCGTCAGCGTCCACGTGTCGACGCGGCCGTCGCCGGCCACCAGGTAGGGGTGCGGTCCCGTGCCCCACGGCGCCCGCGACGGGCCGGTGTTGGTGCCCGTCACCGTGGTGTGCAGCCCCTCCTCGTCGAGCTCGAAGGCGACGCTGACGTCGACGCGGTGCGGGTATCCGGCCTGGGCCTGGATGGTCGCGGCGAATACGACCGAGCTGGCCGACCGGTCCACGGCGTCGAAGTCGAGCCAGGCGGCGAGGCCGTGCAGGGCGTGACCGCGATTCGGTTCGGTGAGCGCGAGCTGCCGCTCCTCGCCGTCGAAGGTGTAGCGGCCGTCCACGACGCGGTTCGGCCATGGCGCCAGGGTCGCGCCGCGGAAGGCGGGGCGCACTTCGTCCGCGTCGAACGGGACCACCAGGGGGCGGCCGCCGAACTCCAGCGTGCGCAGCGACGCACCGACCGACGCGATCGTCGCGTGGTAGTCGCCCGCCGCGAGGCCGAAGTGGATACCGGAGATGGGTGTGCTCATCCGCCTATTCTCTCCAACCTGTCGACCCACCGTCGAGTACCCCATCCCGTCCACCCCCCCGTCCACCCCTCCCACCCGCCGTCGAGTACACGAATAGTGCACGGTTTCGCTGGGCAGAGCGTGCACTATTCGTGTACTCGAGAGTGGGCGGGGGCGGACGAGCAGGGAGGGAGCGGGCGGACGAGCAGGGACGGAGCGGGCGGGGGAGCGGAGCGGCAGGGACGGGACGGCTCAGGCGGAGGCGCGCAGCGCCGCGTAGAGGTCGGCCCGCGCCGCGAACGAGGACAGGTCGCGGCCGAGCAGGCGCTCCGCCTCGGCGACGCGTGCGCGCAGCGTGTGACGGTGCATACCCAGCCGGCGCGCGGCCACGTCGTAGACGCCGTCGGCGTCGAGCCAGGTCCGCAGCACGTCCGGGAGGGACGGGTCGGCGGCCGCGAGCGGCCGCAGCGACGTCTCGGCGACGGCGCGCGCGTCAGGCGTGTGCAGCAGGGCGAGCATCCCGGCGCCGGCCACGTCGTCGAAGGCGGCGACCGGATCGTCCGCCGTCGCCCTGTTCCGGGCGGTCCGTGCCTGCGCGACCGCGGCGGGGAGTGCGTCCAGACTCGTTCCGGAGGACACGCCTCCGCGCAGGTCGAAGCGCACGGCCAGCGTGGTGGCGGCCTCCACGGCCGTGCTCTCGTCGCCGATCAGCACCAGGTCGTGCGCGTCGCGGGCGAAGAAGCCGTCCGCATTCGACTCCAGCCAGTCGGCTGCGGCTGCCAGCGCCGGACCCTGCATCATCGTGACCCGCACCGGCGCCTCCGGCAGTGGACCGAGCACCGGTTCGGCGATGGATGCTGCGACCGCGGCATCCCCGGCGACCAGCGCCCGCCACACGGCGGTCCGCAGCCGCGCCCGTGCGGCGTCGGCGGCGCGGGACTGCTCGAGGGCTAGTCCCGCGAGGGCGACGACCCCGGTGACGACCTGCTGCGCGGCGGCATCGAGCCCCTCGGAGCCGACCGCGAGCACACCGCGCAGCCGGCCGGCCGCGCCCAGAGTCTGCACGGCGAACGGCCCGGCGTCCGTGCCGACGGTGCCCGCGGCGCGGCGCCCACTGCGCAGCAGAGGCTCGGCCGCCTCCGACAGCGCTCGCCGCGCCCGCGCATCCAGCGCCCCCGCGGGGAAGCTCCGGCTCACGGCGCCGTCCGGGCCGACGAGCGCGACCGGGCGCTCGATCTGGCGGGACAGCTCGGAGAGCACGGCGCCCAGTGCGTCGGGGCGGAGGGCGGCGAGCGAGATGGCCCGGGATGCGCGGAGCGCCCAGGTGCTGCGCGCATACGCGTCCGCGGCGACCCTGTCGGCGACGAAGCGCGCCACGGCGATGAACGGGGTGCGGTAGGGCACCTCGAAGAGCGGGAGGCCGTGCCGTTCGCAGGCTTCGACCAGCGCGGCCGGGGTGCCGTCGCGCACCACCTCCGTGCCGAAGCCGAGGGCGGCGATGCCGTGCGCGACCAGCCGTGCCACGTAGGGGTCGGCGTCCTCCTGCGGCTGCGTCACCAGGAGCACCTGCCCGGGCGCCAGGAACGGCGTCGGGTCCGGGAGGTCGGAGCTGTGCGCCCATGCCAGCGGCGCATCCGGATCGCCGACCGTGGGAGCGGTGAGGAGCCGGAGGCCGAGCTCGGGTCGCGCGAGGAGCTGCGTCAGGGTCGCGGGCATGAGTCTCCATCTGCCGGGGCGCCGCTCCACCGGCCGAATGCGCCAGGGTGTCTAACGGCGGTGAAGCGATTGTACGTCGCGTCCAGGCGCCGGGCGGCGTCCGCTTCCTACGATTCGGGACATGACCATCCTCGACACCGCCACTGACATCACCGTCGGCGGACCCTCGCTCCCGCAGGAGCGCCGGCTCGTCACCCCGATCCCCGGTCCCGAGTCGCGCAAGCGCGCCGAGCGCAAGGCCCAGGCCGTCGCCGCCGGCGTCGGCGCGACCATCCCCGTCTACACCGTCGCCGCCGGCGGGGGTGTGCAGGTGGATGTGGACGGCAACTCCCTGATCGACTTCGGCTCCGGCATCGCCGTCACGGGCGTGGGCAATGCCGCCCCGCGCATCGTCGACGCCGTCACCGCCCAGGTCGCCGCGTTCACGCACACCTGCTTCACCGTCGCGCCCTACGACTCCTACGTCGACGTGGCGGAGGCGCTCAACCGCCTCACCCCCGGCGACTTCGCCAAGCGCAGCGCCCTGTTCAACTCCGGCGCCGAGGCCGTGGAGAACGCGGTCAAGATCGCGCGCCACTACACCGGCAAGCAGGCCGTCGTCGCGTTCGACCACGCCTATCACGGCCGCACGAACCTCACGATGGGCCTGACCGCCAAGAACCAGCCGTACAAGAACGGCTTCGGGCCCTTCGCGCCCGAGATCTACCGCGCCCCGCTGAGCTACCCCCTGCGCGACGGCGGCCTGAGCGGCGCCGAGGCGGCGAAGCGCGCGATCACCATGATCGAGAAGCAGATCGGCGCCGCCAACCTGGCCGCCCTGATCATCGAGCCGATCCAGGGCGAGGGCGGCTTCATCGTTCCCGCCGACGGCTTCCTCCCCGCGCTCCAGCAGTGGGCGAACGCCAACGGCGTCGTCTTCATCGCGGACGAGGTGCAGACCGGCTTCGCACGCACCGGCACCATGTTCGCCTCGGAGCAGTTCGGCATCGTCCCCGACCTGATCGTCACGGCGAAGGGCATCGCCGGCGGACTGCCGCTCTCGGCGGTCACCGGCCGTGCCGAGATCATGGACGCGCCGCAGGTCGGCGGCCTCGGCGGCACCTACGGCGGCAACCCGCTCGCCTGCGTCGCCGCGCTCGCCGCGATCGAGACGTACGAGTCCGACGACCTGGCGGCTCGCGCCCGCGAGATCGGCGACATCCTGTTCGAGAAGCTCGGCGCCCTCCGCGACGCCGACCCGCGTGTCGCCGAGGTGCGCGGCCGCGGCGCGATGGTCGCGATCGAGCTCGTCGACCCGGCGACGGGTGAGCCGGATGCGGCGCTCACCGCCCGCGTCGCCGCAGCTTCCCACGCCGCCGGCATCGTACTTCTCACCTGCGGCACCTACGGGAACGTGATCCGCTTCCTCCCGCCGCTCAGCATCCCGGACCACCTCCTGATCGAGGGGCTGGACGTCGTCGCGGAGGCGGTGGCGGGCGCATGACCATCGTCGACACCGTGACCGAGCTCTCCGCCCGCGAGACCGACCTGCTCGACCGCGTGCCGGACGGGCTGTTCATCGGGGGACACTGGGAGGCCGGCACCCGCGAGCCCATCGAAGTGCAGGACCCGGCGACCGGCCGCGTCATCAAGCGCATCGCGAACGCGACGCCGGAGGACGGCATGCGCGCTCTCGACGCAGCCGTCGCCGCCGCGGACGCCTGGGCCGCGACCCCGCCGCGGGTGCGCGGCGAGATCCTGCGCCGCGCCTTCGACCTCCTGCAGGAGCGGCGCGACGACTTCGCGTTGCTCATGACCGTGGAGATGGGCAAGCCGCTCGCCGAGGCGAACGGCGAGGTCACCTACGGCGGCGAGTTCCTGCGCTGGTTCTCGGAGGAGGCGGTGCGCATCTCCGGCCGCTTCGGCCAGAACCCCGAGGGCACCGGCACCATGGTCGTCACGCAGCGCCCCGTGGGTCCGTGCTTCCTCATCACGCCGTGGAACTTCCCGCTCGCGATGGCGACGCGGAAGATCGCCCCGGCGCTCGCCGCGGGCTGCACCGTCGTGGTGAAGCCGGCCGAGCTCACGCCGCTGACGACGCTGTTCTTCGCCCAGCTGCTGGCCGACGCCGGCGTCCCCGCCGGGGTCGTCAACGTGGTGCCGACCAGCACGGCACGGGATGTGTCCAGCCCGATCATCGCCGACCCGCGTCTCCGCAAGCTGTCGTTCACCGGCTCGACCCCGGTCGGCCGCTCGCTGCTCGCGCAGGCCGGGCAGAACGTGCTGCGCACTTCGATGGAGCTCGGCGGCAACGCCCCCTTCGTCGTGTTCGACGACGCGGACCTGGACAAGGCGGTCGAGGGAGCGATGCTCGCCAAGTTCCGCAACATCGGGCAGGCGTGCACGGCCGCGAACCGGTTCATCGTGCACGAGTCGGTCGCCGACGAGTTCGCGCGCCGGGTGACCGAGCGGGTGCAGGCCCTGCGGATCGGGCGCGGCACCGAGGACGGCGTGACGATCGGCCCGCTCATCGACGACCGCGCGGTCGCTTCGATGGCGGCACTGGTCGAGGATGCGGTCGGCCGCGGCGCGCGCGTCCTCACCGGCGGCAACGCCCCGGAGGGCGACGGCTACTTCTTCGAGCCGACCGTGCTCGTGGATGTGCAGCCCGGCAGCGACATCCTCCGCGAGGAGATCTTCGGCCCGATCCTCGCGATCACCACCTTCGCGACCGAGGACGAGGCGGTCGCCGCCGCGAACGACACGGAGTACGGCCTGATCGGCTACGCCTTCACGCAGGACCTGGCCCGCGGCCAGCGGATGATCGACCGCATCGACACCGGAATGATGGGCCTGAACACCGGCCTCGTCTCCAACGCGGCGGCGCCGTTCGGCGGCGTCAAGCAGTCCGGGCTGGGGCGTGAGGGCGGCCTGGAGGGCATCCAGGAGTACCTGAGCACCAAGTACACCCTGATCCCGGCCTGACCGGGACTGCACGCAGGAGCGCGCCGACGGACGATCAGCCGGCGCGCTCCTCCGCGTTCAGCTCCTGCTTCACGTCGTGCTCGATCAGCACCGGCACGAAGTCTCGCACCGGGGCTCCGTCGAACTCCTCGTGGTGCTTCTCCACCAGCTCCTCGATGTGCTCGCGCGGCACCTCGGGGAAGCGGTCGGCGAGACGCTCCGCGGCGTGCTCGACGGCGAGGTCCTCGTCGTTCCCGTTCTGGCGGTCGTCGATGGTCATGGCGCGATTATGCACCTGCCGGGTTAACGAAGCCGAGGGCTTCTGCCAGGCTGAAGCCATGGATGAGACCATCGAAGTAGTCGTCGTTCGCGTGTTCACGAACGAGAGCGGCCGGAACGGCAACGAGCTCGGCATCATCACGAGCTCAGGGGCCACCGCGACGCGCGAGCAGGACATCGCCAACGCACTCGGCTTCAGCGAGACCGTGTTCGTGGACGGGGTGGACGAGGGCGCCCGCGCCGCGACGATCCGCATCTTCACCCCGGCCAGGGAGCTGCCGTTCGCGGGGCACCCGAGCGTCGGGACGGCGTGGTGGCTGTCCGACCGACACACGCCGGTCGACGTGCTCCGCGAAGCCGCCGGCGACGTCGAGGTCGTCGTGGACGACGACACGGCCTGGGTCACTGCGCGCGCCGAGTGGGCGCCGACCTTCGAATGGCTCGAGCTGGAGTCACCCGAGGATGTGGATGCGCTGGACCCGTTCGCGTTCACGTCGGGCCAGCACTACGCCTACGCCTGGATCGACGAGCAGGCGGGCAGCCTCCGCTCCCGGATGTTCGCGCCCGAGATGGGCATCATCGAGGACGAGGCGACCGGCGCCGCCGCGATCGCGCTCACCGCGCGCCTCGGGCGGCCGCTCAGCATCCTCCAGGGCGAGGGATCGCAGCTCGCCACCGAGCCGCTCGGCGACGGGCGCATCCGCGTCGGCGGCACCACGGTGTACGACCGCACCATCGAGGCGACGCTCTAGGCGGCCTCACCCACGACGCGCGACAGGCCGCCCTCCGGGAGAAGGGCGGCCTGTCGTGTCGTCAGCGGGTTGCGGGCTACTCGCCGACGCCCACGTACTCGGCGGCCTCGTCGGGAGTCTCGAAGCCCGACTCGAGGCGGTCGCGGAGCGCACGGCCGAGCGACGCATCCACGTTCGTCCAGTACTGGATGGCGCGCTCGCGGATGTCCTCTCGGGTCACGCCGCCCACGGCTCCGGCGATGGTGTCGAGGAAGCGCGCCTTGGCCGCGTCGTCGTACACCTCGCGGTAGAGCGTTCCGGCCTGACCGAAGTCGTCGTCCTCGGCGTGCAGGGTCGCAGCGGACCGCACGAGGGCGCCGTCCGACTCCCACGAGCCCTCGCCCGCGCGCTCCGGCTGGGCGGACGGGCCGCCGAACGAGTTCGGGGCGTAGACCGGCGCGTCGGCGGGCTTGAAGCCGTGGCGGCCCGCGCCATCCTGCGAGTAGTCATTGACCGGCGCGACCGGGCGGTTGACCGGCAGCTCGTTGTAGTTCGTGCCGACGCGGTAGCGCTGGGCGTCCGGGTAGGAGAACACGCGCGCCATGAGCATCTTGTCCGGGCTGATGTCGATGCCCGGAACCGTGTTGGCGGGGGAGAACGCGGCCTGTTCGATCTCCGCGAAGAAGTTCTGCGGGTTCTCGTTCAGGGTGTGGATGCCGACCTCGATCAGCGGGTAGTCGCTGTGCGGCCACACCTTGGTGAGGTCGAACGGGTTGAAGCGGTACGTCTTCGCGTCCTCGTACGGCATGACCTGCACCGAGACCCGCCACGCCGGGTAGTCGCCGCGCTGGATCGCCTCGTAGAGGTCGCGACGGTAGTGGTCCGCGTCCGCTCCGGCCAGCTGCTCGGCCTCGACACCGGTGATCTCCTCGTTGCCCTGCAGCGAGTGGAAGTGGTACTTGACCCAGAAGCGCTCACCGGCCGCGTTGATCCACTGGTAGGTGTGCGAGCCGTAACCCGGCATGGTCCGCCACGAGCGGGGGAGACCGCGATCGCCCATCAGATACGTGACCTGGTGGGCCGACTCGGGGGAGAGGGTCCAGAAGTCCCACTGCATGTCCGCGTCGCGCAGGCCGGAGCCCGGCAGGCGCTTCTGCGAGTGGATGAAGTCGGGGAACTTGATGCCGTCGCGGATGAAGAAGACGGGGGTGTTGTTGCCGACGATGTCGTAGTTGCCCTCGGTCGTGTAGAACTTCACCGAGAAGCCCCGCACGTCGCGCCAGGTGTCGGGCGATCCCTGCTCGCCGGCGACCGACGAGAAGCGCTGGAGGGTGCGGGTGCTGGTCCCGGGCTGGAAGACAGCGGCCTTCGTGTAGGCGCTGACATCTCCCGTGACGACGAACTCGCCGAACGCACCGCCGCCCTTCGCGTGCACGATGCGCTCCGGGATCCGCTCGCGGTTGAACTGGGCGAGCTTCTCGACGAGGTAGCGGTCGTGCAGCGCGGTGGCGCCGTCCCGCCCCGCCGTCAGCGAGTGCGCGTCGCTGGCGACCGGCGCTCCGGTCTAGTGGTGGTGTAGTCGTCCGACATTCTTCTCCTCGGTGTCGATGAGCGCCCGGCGTGCGGATG
This sequence comes from Leifsonia sp. KNZ13-11D, assembly GCF_056754895.1. NCBI lineage: Bacteria > Bacillati > Actinomycetota > Actinomycetes > Micrococcales > Microbacteriaceae > Leifsonia > Leifsonia sp. KNZ13-11D. Next base: position 3,179,203 of record NZ_JBPGWU010000001.1, on the reverse strand, counting down.
CTCAGTGGTGCGGAGCGCGGTCGGTGCGCTCCTGGCAGGACGGGCAGAGCCCCCAGAAGGTGACCTCGGCCATGTCGATGGCGAAGCCGCCCGCGTCCGACGGGTGCAGGCAGGGCGCGTGACCGACGACGCAGTCGACGTCGGAGACGGCGCCGCAGGACGTGCACACCGCGTGGTGGTGGTTGTCCCCCGTGCGCCGCTCGTACCGCGCCGGCGACCCGGCGGGCTCGATGCGCCGGACGAGGCCGGTGCGATGCAGATCGCCCAGGACGTTGTGCACGTTCTGGATGGACGTGCCCGGAAGCAGGGGCTGCAGCGCACGGAACACCGACTCGGCATCCGCATGGGGCAGCCCGTCGAGAGCTTCGAGCACGGCCACACGGCCTCTCGTCACCTTGAGGCCGGCGGCCCGCAATGCGCCCTCCGGCTCTCCCGTCTCCATGTTTCGACCCTAGCCGGATGTTTTGAATAACTAAAAATACGACGAGCGCCGGGCGTGGCGTCCGGCGGAATCGGCCGCGCCGCCCCGCGGGACCGTCTGCTCCGCCGCCAGAGTGACAGGGCCGACGGCATTGCGGATGGTCTGAAGCGCCTCTAGCTCGCTCGGCGCTTCGACCGCCACGACCATCCGTCGCCGATCCGCGGTCCGGATCACCGTGAGTTCCATGTCTCCCCTTCCGCGGACACCCGATGGGGCCCGACGCTAGACGCGGCGGTCCGCCCCGTCATGGATGTAGACGAGACTGTCCGCCCCTTATGACGCGATTCCGGCGCAATCGCGCGTCACGTTCCCTTGCCGACCCTCGTCTTGCTCACTGAGAAGTACGGAAGGTGGTGGCGTCATGTCCACGACGGCGATCGAGGCCCGGGCCGACACGGGCGACGGCGGGGACGAGCGGCTCGGGAGACGTCGCAGCACGCCGCTGCGCCGGGTGGCGTCGGAACTGCTCGCCCGGTGCACCGGTGAGCAGGCGGTCTACGGCACGATCCTCGTGGCCGGACTCGTCCTGATCGAGGGCGCCTATGTCGAGACTCCGGATGCTCTCGCCGTGGCGGTCCTGAAAGGTATGGCTGTGGTGTGGGCGGCGCATGTGTTCGCCGCGACGGTCGCACACACCGGGAGCACGCCATCCAAGGAGCGGTTCGGTGCGGCGCTGGCGCACGCGCTTCTCGCGTCGGTCGGCCTCCTCGTCGCGAGCGTCCCGCCTCTGGTCCTCCTGTGGTCGGGCGGACTCGAGCTCATGGACCCGGTGTCATCCGTCCTCGCGGCTCTGGGCTGGGCCGCCGTGGCGCTCGCGGCACTCGGCTACGTGGCGATGACGCGAGCGGGCGTCTCGCTGTGGCGCCGCGCCGGCGGAGCCGCTCTGACCGCGGTGGTCGGTCTCGGCCTCGTCGCGCTCAAGGTCCTCGTGCACTGATGCGCAGGCGAACCGAGCCGGTCCGCCCCGCGCTTCAGCGCGCGCGCGACCGCAGGCGGGTCTCCTCCAGGTCGAGGAGCGACTGCGCTTCGGTGAGGACGCGCGACGGATACGACCCGCGCGCCCGCTCGAGCAGCAGCCGGGTGCGTTCCGCGTCGACCACGGCGAGTCGCAGAGTGCGGTACACGTGGTGGGGCCGGTCCTCGTGCGGTCCGTCGATCGCGAGCGTGCGCTCCCACGCCGATTCGGCCCGGAGGTAGGAGGACTGGCGCACCCGTTCGACCACTTCGGGGTCGACCCTCGTCGTGGTCCCCGCCGCCGTCTCCGGGTCGTCCAGCACGGCCAGCCCGGCCTCGCTGAGGTCGTCGAGCAGCTGGGCGAGCAGGCGCCGGTCTGCCCCCGCATCCGCCCCCTGCAGGCCGAGTGCCCGGATGAGGAGCGGGAGCGTGCCGCCCTGCAGCACCAGGCTGACGAACGCGACGGTGAACGCGATGAGGATCAGCTGGGGGCGGTACGGGATGCTCGTGGGCAGCGACTGCGCCGCCGCCAGGGTGACGACCCCGCGCATCCCGGCCCAGCCGAGCACGACGCCGCCCTTCCAGTCGATCGCCTCCTGGCGGTACTCCTCCAGGTCGCTGCGGTGGCGTTCGTAGCGCTGCTCCGCCCGCTGCTTCCGGAGCGCCTGCCAGCGGTAGCGCACCGGATGGTCGCGGAAGTAGCTGATCATCAGCCATTCGCGCAGCACCGAGCGCTCGGCGCGCTTGCCCCGTCTTCGCAGGTACAGGATGAGTGGGACGATCAGCACGAACCGGATCACGATCAGGGACACCACGGCGATGAGGCCGAGTCCGATCGCATCCCAGACGCTGAGGACCTCGGGGTTCTCCACGTCGGCCACGAGCGTCCGCAGCTCGAGGCCGATCAGCAGGAACACGCCGTTCTCGAGCAGGAACTGGATGGTCCGCCAGTTGATCGCGTCGCTGATGCGCGCCTGCGCACTGAACTGCCGCGGGGCGGCATGGCCGGTGTACAGGCCGGTGATCACGACGGCCAGGACGCCCGAGCCGTGCAGCGCCTCCGTCGGCGCGAAGGCGGCGAACGGCACGACCACCGAGAGGGCGGTGTCGAGCACCGGGTCCGTCAGCTTCGACCGCACCCACACCGAGACGAACCCCACGACGAGGCCGACCACGACGGCGATCACGACCGCGGAGATGAAGTCCACGACGCCGGCCCACGGCGTGGTCAGCGTGCCGAGCGCCGCCGCGAGGGCGGTGCGCAGCAGCACCAGCGCGGTGGCGTCGTTGACCAGCCCTTCGCCCTCGAGCACGGTGAGCAGGCGCGGGGGCAGTCCGAGCTTGCGCCCGATCGAGGTGGCGGCGACGGCATCCGGCGGGCTGATGATCGCGCCGAGGGCGATCGCCGCCGCGAGGCTCAGGTCCGGCAGCATCGTGAACAGGACGAACCCGGAAGCGAACGCCGTGATGACGACCAGTACGACGGAGAGCCCGGCGATCGGGGCGAGATTCCGGCGGAAGTCCGTGAGCGGGACGCTGATCGCGGCGGCGTAGAGGATGGGCGGGAGCAGTCCGTCGAGGATGATCTCCGGCGGGACGCTGATCTCCGGCACGCCCGGAAGGAACGAGAGGGCCACGCCGACGACGACGAGCACGATGGGGGCCGCGACCCCGAGGCGCCGGGCGAAAGCGGCCATGCCGACGATGACCGCCACAGCGATCACCGCATAGACGCCCAGCTCCATCTACTCAGCGTACGGGGACGACGCGCGCGTCGGTCCGGCGAATTCGCGCCGGAAATGGGGGATGTGGTCAGCGATCGTCCGCGGGCCGGGTGCGCAGGCCGTCGACGGCCATCGAGATCACGCGGTCGCGCTGGGCGTCGTCCTCGAACGCCACCCCGGCGATGCCGGAGACCATGCGGATGACGTCGCCGATGGTCGCGTCGCGACGGAGTTCGCCGGCCGCTTGGGCGCGCTTCACGAGGGGTTCGCCCGCGTCGTAGAGCGAGGTGCGGCAGCTCAGCAGGACGGGGGAGTCCTTGTTGAGCCCCTCGACCAGCGCGTGCTTCGTGCCGACATAGGCGACGAAGCGCCGCAGCCATGCCTCGACCGCCTCCCACGGCTCCAGGCCGGAGGCGTCGTCCGCGGCACGGACGACGGCGGCCACCTCGTCGATGTAGACGGCCTCGACCAGTGCGTCGCGCGTGGGGAAGTTGCGGTAGAGGGTGCCGATACCGACCCCGGCGCGGCGGGCGATGTCTTCGAGCGGCGCCCCCGCCCCCTGCTCGGCGAACGCCTCTCGTGCCGCGGCGAGGAGTGCGTCGAAGTTGCGACGCGCGTCGGCCCGCTGAGGGCGCACGACGCCGAGTTCAGGGGTCTGGGTGCCGGTCACGGGGTCGATCCTCTCAGGTGTCGGCAATGGAGGTCGCCGAAGGGGCTTGCGAAGCGGAGGCATCCTCCGGTAATGTCTTCTCCGTAACCGGAGGAACCCTCCGAACGGAGCCGCCCTCCAATTGTAGCCCTTTCCGGGCATCTTCTCGAGAAACGGAAACCCCCGACATGTCTCGATCCCACCCCGGCCTCACCTTCGCCATCCTGGCGCTCAGCGTCGGCTCGTTCGCCACGCTCCAATCGCTCGTCGTCCCCGTCCTCCCCGTCATCCAGTCCGATCTGCACACCACGACCGCGGGTGTGACCTGGACCATGACCGCCTGGCTCATCGCCGCGGCCGTCGCCACACCGCTGCTCGGGCGGGTGGGCGACCTCGTCGGCAAGCGACGCATCCTCGTCCTCGCCCTCCTCGCCGTGGGCGTCGGGAGCGTAGTCGCCGCCGTGGCGCCCACCATCGGCGGCGTCATCGCCGGCCGCGTCATCCAGGGCCTGGGCGGGGCGATGTTCCCTCTCGCCTTCGGCATCATCCGCGACGAGTTCCCGGCGCGGCGACTTCCGTCCGCCATCGGCGCCATCGCCTCGATCATCGCCATCGGCAGCGGACTCGGCACCGTGCTCGCGGGACCGCTCGCCGCGGCGCTCAGCTGGCGCGGGCTGTTCCTGCTCCCGGTCGCCCTCACCGGCGCCGCCGCCGTGCTCGCACTGCTCTTCATCCCGGAGTCGCCGACGCGCGCGACCGGACGCGTCAACCCGTGGGCGGCCGTGCTCCTGTCCGGCTGGCTGATCGCCCTCTTGCTCCCGCTGAGCACGGGCGCCCAGTGGGGATGGTCGTCGCCGGCCGTCGTCGGCCTCTTCGTCGCCGCCGCGCTGCTGCTCGCCGCGTGGGTGATCGTCGAGCTCCGCTCCCGCAACCCGCTGGTGGACATGCGCCTCATGCGGGAGCCGGGTGTGTGGTCCATGAACGCGGCCGCCGTCTTCATCGGAGCCTCGATGTTCGCGGTCTTCGCCTTCTTCCCCCGCTTCGTGCAGACGCCCGCCTCCACCGGGTACGGGCTCGGCGCATCCGTCGCCGGATCCGGGATGCTCATGCTCCCCATGCTCGTGACGATGGCCGTGACCGGGTTCCTCAGCGGACCGCTGGCCCGCTGGGTCGGCTTCCGCGCCCAGATCGTGCTGTCCGCGACCGTCATGGGAGCTGCCAGCCTGTCGCTGGCATTCCTCCACGGCTCGCTCGTGTCGGTCGCCGCCGCATCCGGTGTCTTCGGCATCGGCCTCGGGCTCATCTACGCCGCCATCACCAGTGTCGTGGTGCAGAGCGTGCCGCCCACCCAGACCGGCATCGCCAGCGGCATGAACGCCAACCTGCGCACCGTGGGCTCCGCCGTCGGTGCGGCAGTCATGACGGCGCTGGTGACCGGTGCTATCGCGCCGGACGGCCTGCCCGCCGAGAGCGGCTACACCGAAGGGTTCGCCACCGCCGGTGCGCTCGCGCTCGCCGCGGGTGCGGTGACCGTGGTCGCCGCAGGGATCATGCGGGCATCGCGCGCCCGGTCGGCCAGCCTCCAGGCCGACGCGCCTGTCGGAGTCGCCGCCGCCGCGGACGTGGAGGCCGCCGGCGAGCTCTCCCTGCTCCCGGAGGGGGCGATCCGCGAGGCCGCCGAGATGGCCCGTCTCGCCGCCAAGGTGGAGGGCGACGGCGACCCCCACCGCCTCCGTCCCGCGGAGACCCTCGAAGTCGCCTGACCCCGGCTGCCCAGGTCGGCGGGCGTGGGCCGACCCAAGGGTCGGCCTTCGGCCGCCGTCGGCCGGCGCGTCAGGCGTGGAGGGCTGCCGCCTCGCTCCGCCAGCGGGCGAGGAGCATCCACGGGTCCGGCGCGCCGGCCGCCACGCGGCCGACGTGGTCGAGCAGTGCCGCGTCGGTCTCGAACCACTCCGTGCCCGGGATGCGAAGGTGCGCGAACTGCTCGTGCCGCCGATGCTCGAGCAGACGGTCGCCCCGCTCGAAGGCGAGCACCTCGTCGTGGGGGAGCGCGGCGAACCGCTGCGCCGGATTGGCCGTCGTCCCGATCTTGATGCGGTCGCGGAAGCGCAGGTAGTAGACGACATCCACCCGCGCCGTCGTCGCGTCCTCGGGCGGCGGTTCGCCCAGCCGCCACTCGCAGACCGCACAGAGCCAGCCGGACGGATAGCGGACCCCCAGCCGCGAACCGCAGAACGCGCAGGGCGACGGCAGCACATCGGTCACCCCGAACTCCGCGTCCACCTGATCGTGCGCCTCCAGCAGGTGCGTCAGGCAGAGCCGGAGGGACGAGCCCGGATGCGCGGGCCGCTCGCACAGCGCGCAGACGGTCTCCATGGGGCGAGGCTAGCCGCAGCCTCCGACAGGGTCAGCGCGGCGGCCGGCAGCGGATCACGTGGAGGTCGCCGGTGAGCCCGATGGGCCCGTCCGCGTGCGCGGTGAGGACGGTCGACCCTCTCCGGACGCGAAGCGGCTCGGCGCTTGCGCGCCCGTCGGCCGGCTGCAGCGTCCCCGCGCCGTCGAGGACCACGACGACCGAGAAGGACGGCTCCAGCTCGCGCGATCCCGTCACCCGGATCCGCTCGGCGGAGAAGAAGGGGTCGGCGTCGGCCGGGAACAGCGTCTCCGCGCCTCGACCCTGGCGCAGCGCCGAGATGCGCTCGTCCGGTGTGGCCTCCCGGACCAGCCCGTCGATCGCGGTCTCGAGGTCGAGGCCCAGCAGCGCCTCCCGCTCGGACAGCATCCGCCGCTCCAGCAGCACGGAGAGGTCCGTCGGCTGCTGCAGCTCGACGAGGGTCACTCCCGGGCCGATCGCGTGCGCGAGCCCGGCCGGAACCAGCAGCGTGTCGCCCGCCGCCAGCGGGACGGTGTTCATCGCGGAGAGCATCGCGTCCGCATCCTGGCCGCTCCACCAGTTCCGCACCTCGTCGGGCGTCACCCCGCGGCGGAAACCGAGCGCCGTGTAGGCGCCGGGAGCCGCCTCGATCACGGCCCAGGCCTCCGTCTTGCCCAGCGCGCTGCCCAGGTGGCGCGCCGCGAACGCGTCGTCCGGGTGGTAGTGGACGAACAGCCGTTCGGCGGTGTCGAGGAGCTTGACCAGCAGCATGGTGCGGGCGCCGAAGCGCGCGAGGTGGTCCTCCCCGAGGAAGCGGATCGGATCGTCGGCGACCGCATCCCGCAGCGTCCGGCCGTCCGGAAGGACCGTCAGCCCGATCCCGCCCCCCGCGAACACCTCGGTGGTCGACGCGACGAAGTCCTCGGGAGTGAACGGGCTGGGCTGCGGTGTCCCGCGGAACCGCGCGATCCCCGCACCCCCGCGGTACGGCCGGTCGAGGGGCTGGTTGGGTCCGAGCAGCAACGGCGTGGCAGTGGTCACGAAAGATGACACTAGTCGGCGCCCGTCGCCGCCACGACGGGAATAACCCTCACCCTGAATCGAAATGAGGGCGCTGACGACGAAAGCGCGCGGCAGGATGGGGTATGCGCCCGAAAAAAGTCTCGCCCGAGGCCTTGCGGACCGGCGGGGAGGGGGCGCTATTCTTCTCAGAACGAATAAAGTTCAGCCTGAGAGGAAATATGGATTCCCCCACCGCCGTTCGACGCTCGAACCGGAGCAGCGTGCTCGATCAACTGCTCACGGGCCGCGAGACCGACCGGCAGGAGATCGTGGCGGCCACCGGCCTCAGTCAGGCGACCGTCTTCCGCGTCGTCAGCGAGCTGCTCGACTCCCGGATCGTGGTGGAGGGTCCGACGATCACCCGGGCGGGGCGTGGCCGCAACGCGGGAAGCGTCCGCTTCAACGACTCCATCGCACTGGTGTGCGGTATCGACCTCGGCGGCACCAACTGCCGGCTGGTGCTCTCGGATGCGCTCGGCCGTACGATCATGCGGCAGCGCTTCCCCACGTTGCACGATGTGGATGCGCAGAGCTTCGGAATCTGGCTCGGCGACCGCGTGAACGAGCTCGTCGCCGAACATGGCGACGGGATCCCCCTCGGCGCCGTGACCGTCGGGCTGGCAGCCGCCGTCTCCGGAGACAAGAGCCGGGTGGTAGGTGCGGTGAATCTCCCGCAGATCCGCGAGCCGGGCTTCCTGGTCGCCCTGCGAGCGGAAGTCGACGCGCCCGTCGAGATCGACAACGACTCCAACCTCGCTCTGCTCGGCGAGCTGCGCTACGGCGCGGTCGACCCGACCCAGACCACCGTCCTCCTCATCCTCGGCACGGGCCTCAGCGGCGCCGTGTCCATGCGCGGCGAGGTGCTCTCCGGCGCGCAGGGGCTGCTCGGGGAATTCGGCCGGCTCCCGCTGCAGGGAAGCGACCTGCGCATGCGCGACCTCCTCTCGGGCGCCGGGCTCGCCGCCCACGCCCGCACCCTCGGCTACAGTCTCGACTCGACCGCAGACGTGTTCGCCCGGCCGGACCTCTACGGCGGCCTGGTCTCGCAGGCGCAGGAAGCCTTCGAGCACCTCATCGGGGTGGTCGCCCTCGCCTACGAGCCGGCGACCATCCTGGTCGCCGGCGGTTTCTCCGAGTCCTTCGGTGTCGACAGCTTCCGTCGCGTGCAGGAGCGGCTGCACCAGCGCGTGGGGGTGGCCAGCGGCATCGAGCGTTCACGGCTCGGTGGCGACGCCGGGCTCCTGGGCGCGATGGGGCACGCGCTCAGCAGCCTCTACGTCGGCCTCGGCGCCTCGCCGTCGCCGTTGTCACCGGTGGGAGCGGCGCGAGACGAGATCCTCGACGCCTTCCGCCGCCACACCCCCGAACCCCTCATCGCAGGAGTCTGATCATGACCGTCCGGGTCCTCACAAACGGCCGGCTGGTGCTGTCCGACCGCATCGTCGACAACGGGTGGATCGCCGTGCAGGGAGACCGGATCGTGGGCCTCGGCCCTGGCGAGCCGCCTGTCTTCCCCAGCGGCGGCGATCCGGTCGACTACGTGGACGTCGAGCGCCAATGGGTGCTCCCCGGCTACATCGACGTGCACTGCCACGGCGGGGGCGGCAGCGCGCTCTACACCGGCGACGTCCACGACGTTCGCCGTGCCGCGGCCGCCCACCTTGCCCGCGGCACGACGAGCATCCTCGCCACCATCGGGACCACCGCACCGGAGACCATGCTCGCCGCGGCTCACGCGATCGCCCAGGCCATCGATGACGGAACCGCGCCCAATATCCGGGGCATCCACTTCGAGGGTCCGTTCCTGTCGCCGCACCGCCGCGGGGCGCAGACGGCCGCCGCCCTCCGGCAGCCGGACGAGGCCCTGTTCCGCGCACTCATCGATGCGGCGGGCGGGCATGCGCTGGCCATGACCATCGCCCCCGAGCTCGACGGTGCGCTGGAGCTGATCCGCCGCCACGCCGACGAACTCGTCTTCTGCATCGGCCACACCGATGCGAGCGCCGTCGTCTTCGAGGCGGCGGTGGATGCGGGGGCGCGGCACGTCACCCACCTCTTCAACGCCATGCCCGCCCTGTCGCACCGAGCGCCCGGTCCGGTGGCGCGCGCCCTGTTGGACAAGCGGGTGACGGTCGAGCTGATCGCCGACGGCCACCACCTGGCGCCGGATGCCGTACGGCTGACCCTGGAGTCGGCGGGGAGCGAGCGGGTCGTGCTCGTCACCGACGCGATGGCCGCCGCAGGGCTCGCCGACGGCCGGTACGCATTCGTCGACCGGACGGTCGACGTCCGCGCGGGAGCCGCGTACCTGCACGAGACCGACACGCTCGCCGGCTCGACGGCGTTCATCGTCGACGCCGCCGAGCGGGCGGGAAGCTGGGGGGCGCTCTCTCCGCTGCAGATGGCGAACGTCTCGGCGGCCAACGCGGCGCGGATGCTCGGGTGGCGCGACCGGGGCGTCATCCAGACCGGCGCGGTCGCGGATATCATCGTGAGTCCCGACGGCATCCACCCCTCGGCAGTCGCGGTGAGCGGCCGCTGGCGCCCCGCTGAGACTTCGCCTCGTTACGAACTCGCCGTCGCCTGATCGTCGGCACGGCGATCACTTCGCCGCCGGACGGGAACGGGCGGCCTCACCACGCCCGCGATCGCACCGGCGGCGATGACGAAGAGGAGCGGGGCGACGAGCGCGGGCAGCAATCCCAGCCGGTCCCCGGTCAACCCGAGCAGGGGAGGCCCCGCGAGCGAGGCCGCGTAGCCGATCGTGGCCACGACCCCGATGTTCCGGGCCGCGGTGCGCGCATCGTCACCGGCGGCCGACATCCCGATCGGGAAGCCCAGCGCTGAGCCGAGCCCCCACAGCACCGCGCCGACGACCGCGAGCCCGGGAGAGGGTGCGCAGACGAACAGTGCGATACCCGCGGCCGCGAGTCCGGCGGTGAAGCGCATGACCGGCGCCCGGCCCCAGCGAGCGAGCACGGCGGTTCCCACGAGCCGGGTGGTCGTCGTGGACGCGACGAACACCCAGAAGGTGATCGCCGCCAGCGTCGTCGTCGCGTGGCGGCCAGAGACCATCGCCAGCGCGATCCAGTCGTTCGCGGCGCCGTTCGCGAACGACATGCCGAGGACCAGGACGCCGATGAGAAGGGTGCGCCGATCCCGCCAGCCGCTGCGGGCGGCGGTCGCCGCCCCATCCCCGGGGAGGACGGGCGCGATGTCCGCGTGCGGCCGGAGGGCGCTCGCCGGCTCCGGAACACCGCGGACCACCCAGGCCGCGACAGCCACAGAGAAGATTCCCTCCGCCAGAAGGTGCCCGGGCACCGGGAAGCGCGCGGCTGCTGCTGCGGCGCCGAGCCCGGCGCCGATCACCCCGCCGATGCTGAACATCGCGTGGAACCAGGGCAGCACCGGCCGCGCCCGCGCCCGCTCGATCGCCACCGCATCCACATTCATCGCGACGTTGCAGACGCCGGTGCCGAACCCGAGCACCGCGAGCCCGATGGCGACCACCGCCTGAGACCCGGTCGCTACGCCGAGGGCCGTGGCGGCGCTGCCGGCGGCCGCCGTCGCCAGCGCGGCGAGCATGGCCGTCCGGGGTACGATCCGCCCGGCGACCTGCCCGGCGACGGTGAAGCCGGTGACCGACCCGATGGACAGGCCGAGCGAGAGCAGGCCCATCGCCAAGATCGACAGGTGGAGATCGGAGTGCACCTCCGGGATCCGGGAGAGCCAGGTCGAGACGCCCATCCCGGAGACGGCGAAGACGGCGCAGACCGCCAGGTGCCACCGCCGGAGGTCGCTTGCGCGCGCTCCGGCCTCCACGGGCGTCAGCCCTTCACGGCGCCCGCGGACATCCCGGACACCAGGTTGCGCTGCACGATCATGAAGAAGATGACGACCGGCAGTGCGAACAGGACGGAGGCGGCGATGAGGCCGCCGTAGTCGGTGCCCTCGTTCGTGCTGAACGAGACCAGCCAGACCGGAAGCGTGTACTTGGCCTGGTCTTTGAGCATCACGTAAGCAGTGATGTAGTCGTTCCACGCGTTGATGAAGGCGAAGACGCTGGTGGAGATCAGCCCGGGCAGCACCAGGGGGAAGTAGATGCTCCACAGGATCCGGGTCGTGCCCGCGCCGTCGATCTTCGCCGCCTCCTCGAGCTCGATCGGGAGGTTGAGGAAGAAGCCGCGCAGCACCCAGATGCTGAACGGGAGCACGCTCGCGATGTACGCCAGCCCCAGTCCCCAGTAGCTGTTCAGCAGGCCCAGACTCTTGAACGAGAGGAAGAGGGGGATCAGCAGCGCGCCTCCCGGGATCATCTGCACGACCAGGATGCTCACGAGGATGGCGCGGCGGCCGAGGAACCGGAAACGGGACACCGCTGCCGCAGCGAGGAACCCGAGGACGATCGAGACGACGACCACGCCGAGCGACACGACCAGGCTGTTCCCGAGCGACGTGAGGAAGCCGGGCTTGGTGAGCGCGTCGAGGTAGTTGACGAGGCTCGGCGGCGACGGCACGAACTGCGGGGTCGTCGTCGTGATCGCGTCCCGCTCCTTGAACGAGGTGTTGAGCATCCAGTAGATCGGGAACGCCCACAGGACGATGCACACGATCGCCAGGGCCAGCGCGACAGGGTGCTTGGGGCGTCGTCGCCCACGACCTGCGGCCGCAGGGACTCTCGTCGCCAGGTTCGCGGTCATTCCATCTCTCCCGTCCGGATGAGTCGTCGGATGTAGAAGGCGGTCAGGATCACCAGCAGGATGGCCGTGATGACGGCGATCGCCGACCCCTGCCCGAACGAGTTCGCGGCGAAGGCCTTCTGGAACGACCAGATGCTGAGCGTGGTGGTGCCGCTGTCGGGGCCGCCCTGGGTGAGGATCCAGAGCTGGTTGAAGGTGTTGAAGTGCCAGATCACCTGGAGGATCGCGACCAGGTACAGCACCGGTCGGAGGAAGGGCAGCGTGATCGAGCGGTAGATCCTCCAGCCGGTCGCGCCGTCGAGCTGGGCGGCCTCGTAGTACTCGGACGGGATCTGCGACTGGCCGGCGTACAGCGTCAGCGCCACGAAGGGGACCGACTGCCACACGATGAGCAGCCAGACGATGAAGAAGGCGTCGCCGGCGTTCCCCGTCCAGCTGTGCGACGTGAAGTCGCCGAACCAGCCCAGCCGCGTGATCACCCAGTTGAAGACGCCGTAGACCGGTTGGAAGAGCCACTGCCAGACGAGCGTCGAGCTCACGGTCGGCAGGGCCCACGCCAGGATGAGCACGAAGTTGAGGACCGTGCGCACGCCCTTTCCCAGGTGGACCATCATCTGGGACATCGCCATGCCGATGATGAGGCAGCCGACGACGAGGGAGAGCGTGAAGATCGCCGTCCGCACCAGCACCGGCCCGAACTGCGCGTCGCTGAAGACGGCCGCGTAGTTGGCGAAACCGATCCACTCGGTATCGCCGGTGAACAGCGCGCGCAGGCCGAAGTCCTGGAAGGAGTTGACCACGAGCCGGACGAGCGGGTATCCGAGCACCACCGCGAGCACCGCGCCGGCCGGAGCCAGCAGGATGAGCGGGGCCCAGCTGCGCGGCCGACGGGCGGCGCGGCCGCGGCGGCCGGGCCTCGGCCAGGGGGTTCCCCCGACCGAGCCCGGCTCGCCGACGGTGGGCCGCGCCTGCGTCGAAGTGTCGACGGTCATCGGCTGCTACTTCGCGTTCAGCGCCGCGTCGAGGTGCTTGTCGAAGTCGGCTGCCGCCTGCGGGACGCTCTTGTTGCCCGAGGCGATCTGCGAGAAGAAGTCCGTCACCGATGCGTCGGACTCGATGGTGGCCCAGCCGGGGGTGGCCGGCGTCGAGATGCTGAGCTTCGCGCCCTGGTAGAAGGCTTTCATCTCATCGGGCAGGGTGCTGGTGACGGTGTCGATCAGCTGGTCGGAGATCGGGATGTGGCCCGAGGCCTCCGAGACCTGCTTCGCCTGGATGTCGGCGCTCGTGATGTACTTCACGAACTGGAGAGCGGCCTTCTGGTTCTGCGCCTTCGCCGCGATGCCGATGTCGGAGCCGCCGAGGAAGTTGGGCATGTTCTTGCCGGGGTCGGCCTTGCTCGGGAAGGGGAAACTGCCGACGTGACCGACCAGGCCGGCGTTCGCCTGCAGGATCGTCTTCAGCGCGTTGCCGTTGCCCATGATCGCGGACGTCTTGCCGGTGGCGAACACGTCGTTGGGATCGGGGGTGGCCATCGGCGCTGTGCGCGAGCCTTCGGTGGAGTAGGCGTTCTGGAAGGCCTTGAAGTCGGAGAGCCCCTGCTGGGACTGCGCCGTCTCGAGCTGGCCCTTCCAGGTGTCGCCGGACTTCTTCGCGAGCGCTCCGCCGGCGTCGTAGAGGAAGGACAGCGCGTTGTACCAGTAGGTGCCGGTGAGGTAGATCGGGCTGAAGTCCGGAGCCTGGTTCTGTGCCCGCACCTTGTCCAGGTCGGCGGTCAGCTCGTCGTAGCTCGTGGGCGCGGCGGTGATGCCCGCCTTCGCCCAGATGTCCTTGTTGTAGATGACCGCCCTCGTGCCGGCGTAGAACGGGGCCGCGTAGAGCTTGCCGTCGACGGTCGCCGGCCCTTCGAGGCCCTTGAGCCAGGTGTTGTCGCCCTCGAGGTCCTTCTTGTCGGAGGTCAGATCGAGCAGCGCACCATTGGCCGCGAACAGCGGGACGTCGGTGTTGCCGATCTCCACCACGTCGGGTGGAGTGTCGGTGGCGAGGGCGGTGGTGAGCTTGGTGTTGATGTTGTCCCACTGCTGCACCTCCACCTTCGCCGTGATTCCGGTCTTCTTCTTGAAGCCGTCGACGATGGCCTTCTGGGAGGCGTCGGTCAGTGTGTCCTGCATGAGCCAGACGGTGAGCGACGTGTCGCCGCCCGAGTTCTGGCCGCCGCCGCTCCCGCCCGAGCAGCCCGAGAGGGCGACGGCGGCGACAGCGGCGGCCACGCCTGCTGCGATGTAGCGGTTTGTCTTCATTGTCACTCCCTGGGGCTTTGAGGTTGTTCAAGAATCTTCTTTAAGACTCTTTCACAAGTCAAGCGCCAAAATCAGACTTCACAGATCCGACACACGCCAGAAACACGACAGCCGGGAGCGGGCCGCCGCGGGAACCCGGGTTACGCGCCGGCGTCCGCCGACATGCGCTCGGCGAACACCGCTTCCCGTGCCATCTCCACGCCGCGGACCACGGCGCCGCGGACGATCGCATCCGCGCCGAGGGCGCCGGCCACGAAGCGCGGGCGGGCACGATCGCCGTCGAGGCGTTCTGCCAGGCCGACGGCGAGCATGTCGAGATGCTGGGCGATACCGCCGCCGACCACGATGAGCTCCGGATCGAAGAAGGCCGTGATCGTGGTGAGCAGACGTCCGAGAACCTCGGTCTGCCGTGCGACGACCCGGCGGGCCGTCTGGTCGCCGCGACGGGCCTGCTCGATCACCTGACCGACGCCGGTCACCGCCGACAGTCCGAGAGCGTGCGCGTGCGCCACCACGTCCGCCCCCATCAGGGCGCTCTCCAGCGTGGCGCCCGCGCTGCCTTCCGGCGACGCGCCGGCAGGGGAGCCGCCCGTCAGCTCCAGTCGCCCGATCTCTCCGGCGGCGCCGTTGGCTCCCCGGTACACCCGGCCGCCTGTCACCAGGGCCGTGCCGACCTCGGTGCCGACATGAAGGTAGACGAAGGGATCGGCGCCGCGCCCGGCGCCGAGTGTGGACTCGCTCAGCGCCGCGAGATCGACCTCCCGTTCGATCGTGACCTGCATCGGGAGCGCGGCCTGCAGTTCGTCGAACAGCTGCGGGCGGCGCCAGGGCGGCGCGGAGGCGGACTGCTGGCCGCTGCCGGAGGCGCCGACGTCCCATGCCGCGACGACGGCGTGCGTGATGGCGGCGTCGGCGACCTGCGCTTGCGCCGTCGCCGACGTCATCAGGCGCTCGACCGCGGTGATCAGCGCTTTGACGCTGCGGGCGGTGTTCTTCGCCTCCGTGCGCACGATGATCGTGCCGAGCAGGTCGGCGATCGCGATGCGCACCCAGTCCTGCCCGAGCTCGATCGCGGCGACCAGCCCCGCGCGCGCGTCCGCCTCGTAGATGAGGGCGGGGCGGCCTGCCTGCTCCTCCGATTGGCCGCGCGTGCGGACCAGCCCGACATCCTCCAGATTCGCGAGGGTGGCGAACACGGTGGGCTGCGAGAGGCCGATGGCGCGGGAGATCTGCGGCCGGCTGGCCGGGCCGTTCCGGTAGAGCCAGTCGAGCACGAAGCGCTGATTCATCGAGCGCAAGAGAGAGGGCGCCACCGCCGGTGACGTCACCCCCTGATCGATCAGACTTCGCACTTCATCACTTCCCATCGGCGCCTCGGATCGGTCAGGAGGCTCGCTCCACGGTACCGTGCCGAGCCTTGACTACTAAAGACTCTTAATGAATAATCCTAAAACATCCCGGGAGCTGTTCGCTGAGAAGAGCGCGCCGGGGCCCGGCCACGACACCGGCGGACCCCGCCCGAGAAGCACACGATTCGCCGGCACCCCTCTGCTCTGCACCGAGTCAGATACTGCCGCATCCCCCAGCGAAAGGCATGCATTCGTGACCGACTCGACAGCACCCCTCCCCGATCGCGCTCCGCTCCGCGTCGGCGTCCTCGGCGCCGGGGGAATCGCGACGATCCCCGAGGGCGTCCTGCCCAACGTCCATCACATCGCCCACAAGGCGACGGTCGTCTCGATCGCCGACCCCGTCCCCGGTCGTGCCGCCGAGGCGGCCGAGCGCTTCGGCATCGCGGAGTCGTATGCGACCCTCGACGAGATGCTCGAGAGCTCCGCGATCGACGCTGTCGTCAACCTCACGCCCATCCCGGTGCACGCCGAGACGACGATGCGCATCATCGAGGCGGGGAAGCACGTGGTCGTCGAGAAGCCCATCGCGACCACGCTCGCCGCGGCGGACGCCATCATCGAGACGGCGGACGCGCGCGGGCTGACGGTGCTGTGCGCCCCGCCCGACATGCTGTACTCGCCCTACGTCGAGGCGCAGCGCATGATCCGGGACGGATCGGTGGGCAAGGTCGCGTTCGCCCGGGTGCGCAGCTCGCACGCCGGCCCGGGCGGCGGCCCGGACGGTTGGCCCTTCGACCCGACGTGGTTCTATCAGGACGGGTCCGGTCCGCTCTTCGACATGGGCGTCTACGGCATCCACGAGATCACCGGACTGCTCGGACCGGCCAAGCGCGTCACCGCCTTCGCCGGCATCACCGAGCAGACCCGGATCGTGCGCGGCGGTCCGTTCGGCGGCCTCGAGATCCCGGTGACGACACCGGACAACTGCCTCTTCATGCTCGACTTCGGCGACTCGACCTTCGCCGTGATCGACGGCACCTTCAACGTCCACGCCTCCCGCAGCCCCAAAGTCGAGGTGTTCGGGCGCGCCGGCGCGATGGCGATCTACCGGCAGGACGGCCCCGACCTGGAGGTGTACCGCACCGAGCTCGCTCCCGGCGTCGACGGCTGGATCGCACCCACGATGTGGCCCGCGATCGCCGACCCGCGCCGGGCGATGCTGCGGCGAGCGCTGCTCGTCGACCACCTCGCGGACGTCGTCCGGGACGGCGCGACGCCCGTGCTCACGGCGGAGCATGCACGCCACGCGCTGGAGATCATGCTCGCCGTCTTCGAGTCCGCGCGCGAAGGTCGCGTCGTGGAGCTCTCGACGACGTTCTAGGCCGCCTGCCCGACCCACAGCTCAGCAGAAAAGAGAAGAACATGTCAGAAACGGTGCGGTTCGGCTTCGTCGGACTCGACCACTGGTACTCGGCGATCCCTCTCGCGAAGGCCGTCGCAGCCGACCCGCGGGCGGAGCTGGTCGCCATCGCCGACCTCAGCATCGACCGTGCGCACGAAGTGGCGGCGCAGAGCGGGGGGCCTCGCGTGACGACCTCGTTCCAGGAGGTCATCGAGGACGACTCGATCGATGTGATCGCCAGCTTCGTGAGCGTCGACCAGAACCCCGAGGTCTGCATCGCCGCTGCAGCGGCCGGCAAGCACATCGTGTCGGTCAAGCCGCTGGCCCGCACCCTGGAGGAGGCCGATCGCATCGTCGCGGCCGTGAACGCGGCCGGTGTCACCTTCACTCCCGGCGAGTCGCGCTCCCGCGCGGCCGACCAGAACCAGCTGCTGAAGCAGTGGGTCTCCTCCGGGCGCATCGGCCGGGTCACCTCCGCTTCGTTCGCCCTCGTCGGCTCGCTGCCGCAGGGCTGGCCGGGTGCAGAGGGCTCCGGCTGGTGGACCGATCCGGAGCGCGCCCCCGGCGGCGGCTGGATCGACCACAGCCTCTACCAGATCGACCGGATGCGCTGGCTGCTCGGCGAGGAGGTGACGCAGGTCAGCGGCCAGGTGGCGAACCTCCTGCACCCCGACCTGGCGGTCGAGGATTACGGGCACGCGATCCTGCGCTTCGAGGGCGGCTCGATCGCCACGGTCGAGGACACGTGGAGCGGTCCCGCCGGCGGCTGGCGCATCACCACGAGCATCATCGGGACGGACGGCGCGATCGCCCTCGACACCTCCACCGGGCTCGTCTCGGTGCTGGAGCCGGGGGGCCCTGTGTCCGGCTGGCACCACTTCACGTCGCCGTCCGACCACACGGTGGGGCTCGACGCCATCATCGCGGCCGCCACCGGCGGGGGCGCGCTGGCGCGTGTCGAGGACGCCTGGGAGAACCTGGCCGCCACCGTCGCGTTCTACGAGGCGGCGGCATCCGGGTCGGTGATCGCCCCGCGGCACCTCCGAGACCGCGTAGGGGTCTCGGCCGGATGACGGCGGGCACCGCATCGGCGCCCGCATCCGCGGTCGCCGGCCCGGGGAGGGCGTCCGCGTCGCCCTGATGCTCGCCCTCACATTCTCGACCGGCATCATCGACGCGACGGGATACCTCGGCCTCGACCGCGTCTTCACCGGCAACATGACCGGCAATGTCGTGATCCTCGGGATGGGGCTGCTCCGTGCCGACGGGCTGCCGGTGGTCGGCCCGCTGGTCGCGCTCGCGGGTTACGTCGTCGGCGCGATGGTGGCCGGCCGCACGCTACGGAGCGCGGATCCCGGCTGGACCGGCCGGACGACGGGCGTCTTCACGGCGGTCGGCATCGTGCTGGCCGCCGTGGCTGCCGCCGTCGTGCCGCTGAGCGGCGCGCACGTCGGTGAGCTTGCCCAGTGGACGATCACGGGTGCTCTGGGGGCCGCGATGGGCGCCCAGGCAGGCGCCGCCCGCCATCTCGCGGTGAAGGACGTCACGACGGTCGTCGTCACGTCGACGCTGACGGGCCTGGCTGCGGACTCGTGGCTCGGGGCGCGCCTCGCGCAGCCGTGGGCGCGTCGAGCGCTCGCCGTCGTGCTGATCGGAGCGGGCGCGCTTCTCGGCGCCGCCTGCGTGCACATCGATCTGGCGATCGGGCCGGCGCTCGCCGCGCTCATCACCCTGGCCGTGGCCGGGTTCGGTCACCGGCGCGCCTGAGAAGGCGCTGCGGGTCGGCGGAGACACACGGCGACGTCCGGGTGCGGATGGCTCGGACTCGCAGGGACGCCGCTTACGCTGTGATCGTGCCGATTCGCCCCCGCGGCTTCATTGTGGCCGCGACTGCCGCAGGGATCGTTCTGGCGTTCGGCGAGCTCGCTCATCGGCGTGCAAGCCTCCGGCGACTGGGCGACAGCGCCGAGTCAGGCGGGACCGAGGTGATCGTCGTTCTCGGTTACAAGAACCGCGGGCGCCGGGCCAACTATCTGAATCGCTACCGTGTGCGGGCCGCGATCCGGTCCATCGATCCCTCGGCACGCGAGAGCCTGCTGGTGTTCTGCGGTGGTCCGGTGGGCGATGTCGTGCCCGAAGCGGACGTGATGGAGGAGTACGCGCGTCGCGTGCTCGGCTATGCGGGGCTTTCGAAGCTCGACCGGACGAGCACGTCCACGTGGGAGAACATCCAGAACGCCATTCCCCTGATGCAGTCGGCCGACGCGATCAAGATCGTCTCCAACTCGCTGCATGCCGAGAAGGGTCGTGCCTATCTGTGGACGTCGAGGCCGGATCTTGCGCGCCGTCTGGTCGCAGGGGCGGACTACCGCCCGGGCGAGCTCATCTTAGTGAAGCCCTTCGCCGCGGTTCTCGGGCTCGCGAATCTTCGCGCCGTGCCTCCCGCTCGCTGAAGCGGGGCGGCGAAACGGGGCGGCGATCGAGGGCGCCGCCCCGCCTCGCGCGGCACGCGTCACGCGACCTCGCGCCAGCGACCGGACTCGATGAAGGTCTTCAGCCAGGACAGCACCATCGGCCAGCCTCGCTCGATGTCGGGCAGCACCACGCTGCCCGGGCGGAAGCCGGAGTGGGTGACGGTGAGGCGGGTCTGATCGCCGCTGGGCGCCAGCTCGTAGGTGACGGTGGAACGCGGTTCGGCCTCCGCAGCCGTCCGGAACGCGTCATCGTACCCGAGCGAGTCCGTGAAGTCCTTCGGGTAGCCCGACCACGAATAGGAGAGCCGGGTGAACGGCTCGTACTCGTGGATGATCATCTTCTCGTCCGAGATCCGGATGCCGCGATCGGGGTGGATGATCGCGAACTGCTCGCCGGGCTCCCACGTCGTCTCGAATTCCATGCCCCAGTACCGGCGGGTGAACGCCCGGTCGGTGAGGGCGCGCCAGACGAGCTCCGCCGGGGCTTCGATGTAAGTGGTGTAGATGAAGTCGGTGCCGGTGTCAGTGCCGGTGCCGGTGTCGGTAGTCATTCTTCTCGTCTCCAATGCGGTCTTCAGTTCAGTGATGGCGTCGATGCGCCGTTGGTCGTACTTGCGGATCCAGCGTTCGGAGATGGCATTGATGGGCTCGACGTTGAGGTGGTGCAGTTTCTCTCTTCCCCGTCGCACGGCGGTGACGAGGTTGGCCTGCTCCAGCACCGCGAGGTGCTTGCTGACCGACTGGCGTGCCATCGACAGGCCTGCGCTCAGCTCGCGCAGGGTCTGACCGTCACGCTGCCTGAGGTCGTCGAGGAGTTGCCGCCGGCTGGGGTCGGCGAGGGCCCTGAATACGTCGTCGTCCATGTCTGCCATCTTCCGAAATATGCAGCCTTTCGGCTGCATGACACACCATATGCAGCCGAATGGCTGCATGTCAAGAGAGGTGGCGAAGCCGAGCAGACGCGTGCACATCGCGCACGCGCAATCGTGGGTGGCACATCGTGGACGGGTGGCGGCTGCCCTCTGGCGCAGCTGTCCGTGAGATGACCCGCGCCGCTTGTCCGCGACACGCCGAGACGCAGCACGCCCGGGTGCGCAGGGTGGCTCTCCGCCCCAGGAGGGCGGCATCGGCCCGAAGGCCTACAGCTACGCGCACGACCTGCGCGCGAGCGGACCGCTCGTTTCGCCGACCTCTTGACACGCCCGAGTTTCGCCTCCTAGCCTAACGGTGCCGAAACTAATCGTAAATTCTACGAAATGTTTCGCGAGTTGGACAGAGAGGTCGACAGGATGAGCGAAGGACGCCCGCCCGCATTCGTACGCACCGAGGGCACCGGATTCCTCGACGGGTGGGGGAGGCCCATCCGCTTCACCGGGGTCTGCGTGGGCGGCTGGCTCAACATGGAGAACTTCATCACCGGCTACGCCGCCAACGAGACGCTCATGCGTACAAAGGTGGCCGAGGCGATCGGGGCCGAGCGCGCCGACCGGTTCTTCGAGCGGCTGCTGAACGCGTTCTACGGGGAGGCGGACGCCGCTTTTCTCGGCTCGCTCGGCATGACGATCATCCGCATCCCGGTGAACTACCGGCACTTCGAGTCCGACGCCGATCCGTTCACCATTCTGCCGACAGCGTTCGACCACCTCGACCGCGCGATCGAGGCGTCGGGCCGTCACGGGATCTACTCGATCATCGACCTGCACGCGCTGCCCGGCAGCCAGAACCACCATTGGCACTCCGACAACTCGACGCACGAGCCGCACCTCTGGCAGCACCCGCACTTCCAGGACCGCGTGGCGAACATCTGGCAGGCCGTTGCCGAGCACTACAAAGACAACACCTGGGTCGCCGGCTACAACCTGATGAACGAGCCGGCGGACGAGTCCAGGAAAGTGGTCGGTCCTCTATATCGCAGGCTGTACGAGGCTGTTCGCGCGATCGACCCCGACCACACGATCTTCCTCGACGGCAACACCTACTCCACAGAGTTCGACATGTTCGACGAGGAGCCATGGCCCAACGTCGTGTACTCGCTCCACGACTACGTCGCAGCCGGCCTCGGCCGGGGCGGCGACTACCCCGGCTACACCGACGGCACGTACATCGACGCCGCCTACGCACGGGAGAAGTTCCTGCAGCGCTCCGAATACGCCCGGCGGACCGGCACGCCGATCATGGTCGGCGAGTTCGCGCCGATCTACACCGGCGACGAGCGGGTGGATGCGATGCGGCGGCAGATCCTCACCGACCAGCTCGAGCTCTACCGCGAATTCGACGTCAGCTGGACGAGCTGGATGTACAAGGACCTCGGCCGGCAGGGGCTGGTGGAGGTATCCGCCGACTCTCCCTACCGGCAGCGCTTCGACGCCTTCGTCGCCAAGAAGAACCGGCTCGCCGCGGACCAGTGGGGAAGCGACCGCCTCGGCGGCGAGGGCGTGCGCCCGGTCAGCGAGGCCGTCCAGGAGCTGATGGCGCGCGAGTTCCCGGACTGGAAGCCGTACCCGTGGGGCCGCTTCGACACCGTCGCGACCGTGCTGAACAACCTCCTCTTCGCACAGCCGCTGGCGGACGACTACGCCGCGCTGTTCCGGGGGCTGAGCGACGACGAGCTGGATGCGCTCGCCGACTCCTTCGCGTTCGAGCACTGCGCCGTACGCGAGAGTCTGCGCGACCAGCTGGTGGCCGGGCAGGACCGCCAGTCCGAGCCGGCCGCGTCCCGCGGGCGGGCCTGACCGCGTGCGCGCCGTCGTCCTGCGCGCCCCCGGTCGCGAACCCGAGGTCGAAGACGTCGAGCTGGCCGCGCCCGGGACGGGCGAACTGCTGGTGCGCATCGAGGCTGCGGGGGTATGCCACAGCGACTACCACTACATGACGGGCGACCTCACGGCGCCGCTTCCGCTCGTGCTCGGACACGAGGGCGCGGGGATCGTGGAGCAGGTCGGCCCAGGCGCGTCTGGCCGCGTCCGGGTCGGCGACCGGGTCGCACTGCTCTGGCGTCCGCGGTGCGGGCAGTGCGCGGCATGCATCGCCGGCAATCCGGTGCTCTGCGAGCGCGGACCTGTCCAGGCGCACTCCGGCGGCCTCCCCGACGGCACCTCGCGGCTGACTCTGGCGGACGGCGGTGAGCTGCACCATCTGATGGGCGTCTCGTGCTTCGCCGAGCGCGTCGTCGTGAACGAGAACGCCACGGTCGTCGTGCCCGACGGCGTGCCTCCCGAGGTGGCCGCGATCTCCGCCTGCGCGGTGATCACCGGGGTCGGGGCCGTGTTCCATGAGGTTCGCGAGGCCGCGGGGCGGCCGCTGCTGGTGGTCGGAGCGGGCGGCGTCGGCCTTTCGAGCATCATGGGCGCAGCACTCGTGGGCGCGCATCCGGTGATCGCCGTGGACGTCGACCAGGCCAAGCTCGACCTGGCCCGCGAGCTCGGGGCAACCCACACCATCGACGCCCGGCACGAGGATCTGGTGGAGCGCGTGCTCGCACTGACCGCGGGCGAAGGCGTCCCCTGGGCGATCGAGGCGATCGGCCGGGCGGCGACGCTGGAGCAGGCGCTCGCCTGCGTGGCTCCAGCCGGCACCCTCGTTGCGGTCGGGCTCGGCGCCGCGGGCTCCGGGTTCTCTGTGCCTCTGAACCAGCTGGTCCAGCGGCAGAAGCGGGTGGTCGGCTCGCTGTACGGGTCGAGCAATCCGCAGCTCGACCTCCCGCGCATCTTCTCGCTGTACCTCGCCGGGAGGCTGCCCATAGACCGCCTCATCGGCGACCGCTTCCCGCTGGCCGACGTCGGGGAGGCGTATCGTCACCTCACCGGCGGTGCGGCCGGACGCGGCATACTCGTGCCTTGAGCACACGACGACGAAGGAGTCTCGACGAATGGTCCGTTCTCAGGGCTGGTACGGCGGCGATGGCCGCGACCCCTACATCCACCGGGCGTGGATGCGGCGCGGCGTGCCCGATCACGCATTCGACGGTCGGCCGCAGATCGCGATCGCGAACACGGCGAGCGACCTCACGCCGTGCAACCTGCACCTGAACGAGGTCGCCGAATACGTCAAGCAGGGGGTCTGGGAGGCCGGCGGCGTGCCGGTCAACCTGCCCGTGGTCTCGCTGGGGGAGACCCTGGTCAAGCCGACGGCCATGCTGTGGCGCAACATGGCGGCGATGGCCATCGAGGAGATGCTGCGCGCGAACCCCATCGACTCGGTGGTGCTCCTCGGCGGGTGCGACAAGACCATCCCCGCGCTGCTGATGGGCGCGGCGTCGGTCGACCTGCCGGCCGTGGTCGTGCCCGGCGGCCCGATGCTGAACGGCTATTTCCGCGGCGAGCGGATGGGCTGCGGCACAGGCGTCTGGAAGCTCTCGGAGGAGGTGCGCGCCGGAACCCTGGCCACCGACGAGTTCGAGGCGACGGACAAGACGATGATCCGCAGCAAGGGCCACTGCAACACGATGGGGACCGCGTCGACGATGGGGTTGATGGCCGAGGCGCTCGGCATGACCATCCCCGGCGTCGCCGGAACACCCGCCGCGGACAGCCGCCTGCTGGAGGCCGCCCACGCCTCCGGCCGGCTCGCCGTCGAACTGGCGCTCGAAGACCGTCGCATCTCGAAGGTGATCACGAAGGAGTCGTTCCACAACGCGATCGTGGCGCTCGCCGGGATCGGCGGATCGACCAACGCCGTCGTCCACCTGCTCGCGATCGCCGGCCGGCTCGGCATCGACCTCACCCTGGAGGACTTCGACCGGATCGGCGCCGACATTCCCCTGCTCGTGAACCTGCAGCCCGCCGGCACCTATCTGATGGAGGACCTGTTCCGCGCCGGAGGCTTCCTCGCCGTGCTCGACCAGCTCGCCGACCTCCTCGACCCCGTCGCCACGACGGTGACCGGCCGCACCCTCACCGACTACCTGGGCACGCACCACGTCTGGGACCGCGACGTCATCTCACTGCGCGACGACCCGCTCCAGGACGACGCGGGCATCGCCGTGCTGCGCGGCAACCTCGCCCCGCGCGGCGCGATCATCAAGCCGGCCGCCGCGAGTCCCGAGCTCCTGGTCCACACCGGGCGTGCGGTCGTGTTCGACTCGATCGAGGATGCACACGCGCGTCTCGACGACCCAGACCTGGACGTCGACGCCGACTCGGTGCTCATCCTCCGCGGCTGCGGCCCCAAGGGCTACCCGGGGATGCCCGAGGTGGGCAACCTCCCGCTGCCGCAGAAGCTGCTGAAGCAGGGCGTTCGCGATGTGGTGCGCATCAGCGACGGGCGCATGTCCGGAACGGCGTACGGGACGGTGGTGCTGCACGTCGCGCCGGAAGCGGCCGCCGGCGGACCGCTCGCCCTGGTACAGGACGGCGACCTCATCTCGCTCGACGTCCCGGCGCGGCGGATAGAACTGCTGGTCGACGCCGACGAACTCGCCCGGCGCACGGCATCCACGCGTCAGGTGGAGGGCTTCGCCCGGGCCGACCGAGGATGGCAGAAGCTGTATATCGAGCACGTGCTGGGAGCGGACACCGGCGCAGACCTTGACTTCCTGGTCGGGTCGAGCGGGTCCGAGGTCACGAGGGAGTCGCATTGAGTACACCGGAGAGAACTGTGCGCCCGAAGACGGCGCTGGCACGGGTCGAGGCCGACGGAGCGATCGCCTGGGCGGTGCGCCGCGGGGACGAGTACTCGCCGCTGGGCTCGACACTGGCGGAGCTGCTGAGCCTTCCCGCCGCGGAGGCCCGGCATCGCGTCGAGGCGGCCACCGGCGGCGGCGTGCAGCCGACGCGCATCCTGGCGCCGATCGACCCGCAGCAGGAGGTCTGGGCCGCGGGAGTGACGTACCTCCGCAGCCGGGACGGACGGATCGAGGAGGCGACGGACGGCACACCGTACGACCGCGTCTACGCCGCCGAGCGGCCCGAGCTGTTCTTCAAGTCGACCGGAACCCGCGTCGTGGGTCCGGGCGAGGCGATCGGCGTGCGTGCAGACTCCGCGTGGAACGTGCCGGAGCCGGAGCTGGGCCTCGTGCTCGACGCCCACGGCGGCCTGTTCGGATACACGGCAGGAGACGACGCGTCGAGCCGGTCGATCGAAGGCGAGAACCTGCTGTATCTGCCCCAGGCGAAGGTCTACACCGCGGCCTGCGGGCTCGGCCCCGAGATCGTGCCGGCGTGGGAGGTGCAGCCGCCGTTCGCGATCGGGCTCGAGATCCGCCGCGACGGCGAGGCGGTGTTCACCGGATCGGCCTCGACCGATCAGCTGGCGCGAGGGCTCGACGACCTCGCAGACTGGTTGTTCCGCGGCCTCGACTTCCCTGATGGCGTGGTGCTGCTGACGGGAACGGGGATCGTGCCCGAGGCCGACTTCACCCTGCAGCCCGGGGACGAGGTGGCCGTCGACATCGCAGAGGTCGGGCGCCTGGTGAACGGAGTCGTCGAGGTGGGCCGTGGCCCGGAAGGAGGGACGCGATGACGCAGGAGACGGAGATCGCCGCCGACCTGGAGACCGCGATGGCGGCAGCGGCGGAGGCCGCGCCGACCCTCGCCGTCTCATCGCCGGAGACCCGCGCAGGCTGGCTGCGGACGATCGCGGACCGGCTCGACGCCGACGCGGATGCCCTTGTCGTCATGGCGGCACGCGAGAGCCACCTCACCGAGCAGCGCCTCCGCGGCGAACTCGTCCGCACGACCTTCCAGCTGCGGCTGTTCGCGCGGGTCGTGGAGGACGGCGGATACCTCGAAGCGACCGTCGACCACGCCGACCCGGACTGGCCCATGGGGCCGCGCCCGGACCTGCGCCGCGTGCTCCGTCCGCTCGGGCCGGCGGCGGTCTACGCCGCCAGCAACTTCCCGTTCGCGTTCTCGGTCGCGGGCGGTGACACGGCGGCCGCGATCGCCGCGGGCGCTCCGGTCGTCGTCAAGGCGCACTCCGCGCATCCCGAGCTGAGTCGCGCGGTCGCCGCCCACATCCACGACACGCTCGCCGAGTCCGGGGCGCCGCGCGGGGCCTTCGCGTTGGTGGAGGGAAGGGAGGCGGGCCGCGCGCTCGTCCTCGATCCACGGCTGACCGTGGCCACCTTCACCGGATCGCTCTCCGGAGGCCGCGCGCTGTTCGACCTGGCCGCATCCCGACCCGTGCCGATCCCGTTCTACGGCGAGCTGGGCAGCGTGAACCCGGTCTTCGTCACCGAGCAGGCAGCGGCCACGCGGGGGCAGGAGATCGCCACAGGGTTCGCCGCGTCGCTCGCGCTCGGGGTGGGGCAGTTCTGCACCAAGCCCGGCGTCCTGTTCGTCCCCGCTGGCTCCTCCCTCACGGACTCGGTGGTGGAGGCGGTCCGCGCCACCAACGGCGGTCCGATGCTCTCGGACGCCATCCGCAGCGGCTACTTCGCCAGCCTGGCCCCGCTCGCGGACCGCGACGACGTGGAGCTGCTGATCGGATCACCCGCGGAGGCGGCGGAGCCGGTGCCGACGATCTACGGGACGGATGCGGCCACCTTCCTGGCGCATTCGGACGAACTGCTCGAGGAGCACTTCGGCCCGGCAGGCCTGCTCGTGCGCTACGAAACGGAGGACGAGCTGCTCGCCGCGGCCCGCGCCATCCCGGGCCAGCTCACCGCCACCGTGCAGGGCGTCGAGGGCGACCCGGTGGGGCGGCTCGTCGAGCTGCTCGCGGACCGGGTCGGCCGGGTGCTGTGGAACGGCTGGCCGACCGGGGTGTCGGTGACCTTCGCGCAGCAGCACGGCGGCCCGTACCCGGCGACCACCGCGCCGCACTTCACCTCGGTCGGCACCGCCTCCATCGGCCGCTTCCTGCGTCCTGTGGCGTATCAGGACGCTCCGGATGCGCTGCTCCCTCCCGCGCTGCAGGAGGCGAACCCCTGGGGCGTGCCGCGGCTCGTGGACGGCGTGCGGACGCCCGGTCAGCCGGCATAGCGGGGGAGGACGGCGCCGCGGACGCCGGGCCGCACTGCGAACACGGCCCCGGCTTCCGGCTCCGCATCGTCAGGCAGGTGCTGGCGCGAGGACGTGATGTAGAGGGTGTCGAGGTCAGGGCCGCCGAAGGCCGCCGCGCTGGTGTGCGTCACTCCGGGCACGTCGACGACCTCCGTCAGTGCGCCCGCAGGATCGAACCGCCGGATCGCGCCGCCGCCCCAGAACGCGACCCACAGACCGCCCTCCGAGTCGATGGCCATCCCATCGGGATCGCCGGGGATATCGTCGGCGAGACGCACGAGCGGGCGTCGCTCGCGGAGGGAGCCGTCGGCCGGATCCACGTCGAAGACGTCGATGCGGCGGGTGGGGGTGTCGATGTAATAGGCGAGGGAGCCGTCGAGGCTCCACTGGAGACCGTTCGAGATGGTCACATCCACCAGTACCGTGCGAGCGGATCCGTCCGGATCGAGCCGGTAGAGCGACCCGGCGCCGGGCGTCGTGTCGTACGCGATGGATCCCGCGAAGAAGCGGCCGGCGGGATCGCAGCCACCTTCATTGAGCCGGATGGCCGGGTCGTCGAGCAGGTCCGGAAACCTGTGGATGGGAGCGAAGCCCTCGTCGAAGAGCGACACCCCGTGCTCGGTCGCGACGATGAAGCCACCCGCCGTGCGCGCACGGATGATCGCAGCGACCGGGCTTCCCACGTCATACCTGCGGGGGCGGTCGAATGACGCCAGATCGACGACGGCGCCCGCGAGCATGTCGACGACCAGCAGTCGCTGCGCGGCGTCGTCCCAGAACGGACCCTCGCCGTGCCAGGTCACGGGCGTGGTCACCTGTTCGGCCTTCATTGCCAGCCTCCATCCACGACCCAGGTCTGCGCGGTGGCCAGCCGTGAGTCGTCCGCCGCAAGCCACAGCAGCAGGCGCGCCACGTCGGCCGGGTAGAGCAGCTCGGGCAGGCACTGCGCCGCGAGTATCTTCTCGTGCTCGGCCTCTCCGACCCAGTTGTCGAGCTGGCGTTGCGTCATGATCCAACCGGGGATGATGCAGTTGACCCGGATGCCGTCCGGGCCGAACTCCCGGGCGAGCGTACGCGTGAGGCCCTCGATCCCGGCCTTGGCGGTGATGTAGACGGCGAGGTCGACGAGGTCGATGTGCGCACTGATCGACCCGAGGTTGACGATGGAGCCGCCGCCTGCGGCCTTCATCATCGGCCGGACGGCCTGAGCCGCGAAGAAGTGGTGGCGCACGTTGACGGCGATCCCGTCGTCCCATGCCGCCACGTCGATGTCGGAAACGGATCGCCGCGCGTCGTTCGCTGCGTTGTTCACGAGGATGGTGACGGGGCCCAGGCGGTCGGCGGCCTGGGCGATGGCATCCTGCACGGCTCGGATGTCACGGACGTCGACCGCCCGGAAGAGCGGCTCGGGATGCCCACGCTCCGCCACGGCCGCGACCAGTGCGGCTCCCGCGGTCTCGTCGATGTCGGCGAAGGCCACGCGCACGCCCTGTGCGGCGAGCTGGGACACGAACTCCGCGCCCAGGCCGGTGGCGCCGCCGCTGACGAACGCGGTGCGGTCGGCGAGGGAGGGATAGAGCGCGAATCCGGACTCGGAAGTCGCCTGAGCGGTGATCGTCATTGATGCCGTTTCCCTGTAAGGTTTCGTAGTCCAAGAGAAAACTATCTGGATCGTCAGACTATGAGCACAACCGCACCTCGTCAACCGTCCCGAACCACCGGGCGGGCGCCTGCTGCGGCCCCAGCTACCATGAGGCCCATGGATAACGACGAGGCCGCCGCACCCGCGAGCCGCGCCACCCTCTCGGAGGTGGCCGCGCTCGCCAACGTGTCGGTGGCCACCGTCTCCAAGGTCCTGAACGGCCGCACCGGCGTCTCCGAAGAGACGCGCAAGCGGATCGAGTCTCTGCTCGACGAGCGCAACTACTACCGGCGGCTGAGCGCCCAGGTCGGCGCGCCGCTCATCGACGTGCTCTGCTTCGAGATCGACAGCCCCTTCGGCGGCGCTGCGATCGCCGGTATCGAGCGTGTCGCCAGCGAGCACGGCATCGGGATGGTCGTCTCGGCCGCGCAAGCGTCCCACCTGCCCGGAGCGGGCTGGGTGGGCGGCGTGCTCCGCAGGCAGCCGCTGGGGATCATCCTGGTCGCGTCCCAGCTGCCCGAGCGGGACAAGGCACGGCTGCGCTCGCGCTCCATCCCGATCGTGATGATCGACCCCTACGGTGCCCCGGCCTCCGACGCGCCCTCCATCGGCTCGGCCGACTGGAACGGCGCCTTCCAGGCCACTCAGCACCTCATCGGCCTCGGGCACGAGCGGATCGCGATCATCACGGGTCCGGACAGCATGATGGCGTCGACCGCACGCCTGTCGGGGTACCGGGCAGCGCTCGAGGCCGCCGGCATGCCCGTGCGCCGCGAGTACATCCGGCCCGGCGAGTTCCACCGCCAGGACGGCCTGGCGGAGGCGCTCGCGCTCCTGTCGTCCGCCGACGCGCCCACCGCGATCTTCGCCTCCAGTGACATCCAGGCGCTCGGCGTCTACGAGGCCGCCCGCGTTCTCGGCCTTCGCGTGCCGGACGACCTGTCCGTGGTCGGCTACGACGACCTCTCCATCGCCGAGTGGGCGGGTCCCCCGCTCACGACCGTGCGGGTGCCGCTGGCCGAGATGGCCGAGCAGGCGACGCACCTCGTCACCCGGCTCAAGGACGAGCCGGAGCTGGCCTTCAGCCGCGTGGACATGGCGACGTCGCTCGTCATCCGCGAGAGCACGGCCGCGCCTCGCTCCTGAGGTCGCGATCCACCGCGATAGCGCCCGGTTTCTGCATGTCTATTTGCGAAACGTTTCTAAGTTGAGCGTAAAACTTGACTTGGCGTTTACACGCCCTTAGATTCACCTCAGTGTCACGGCGCTTCCAACGAATGCGCCCGCGAAGACGAAGAGGTCGCCCGGCCTCGTCGAACTTCGACCACGCCGGGTCCGCTGATCCGGCGCTCACCCGGACACGCTGCTGTGTCCGCGACGCAAGAGGACTGACATGCGAATCACATTCACATCGAAGACAGTGCTTCGGTCGATCGCTGCTCTCACGGTTGCCGGTCTGGCGAGCCTGGGGCTCGCCGCCTGCTCGGGCTCGAGCTCGGGCGAAGCCGGCTCGGCGACGAGCGGGACGATCAACTGGTGGGGCTGGACTCCGACGAACACCGACGAGGCGAAGGAGTTCATCGCCGCGTTCAACAAGGAGTACCCGGACATCAAGGTCAACTTCAAGCTGATCGGGATCTCCGACTACCAGGCGGCGATGCGGCCCGCGCTCGCCTCCAACAGCGGCCCCGACGTGTTCGACCTGCAGCCGGGAGCCTACGTGCAGCAGTTCGGCAGCTACGCCGAAGACCTCGCTCCCACCGCCCAGAAGGCGCTCGGCAGCGACTGGAAGTCGAAGATCGCCAAGATCGCGGTGGACGGCCTGACGGCCAAGGGCAAGCTGACCGCCCTGCCGATCGGCTCCTCGTACGCCGGATCGCTCTGGTACAACGCCGACATCTTCAAGAAGTACAACCTCCAGCCGCCGACGACCCTCGACGAGTGGAAGCAGGTCTGCAAGACGCTGCAGAGCAACGGCCAGGGCTGCTTCGCCCAGGGCGCCTCCCAGGAGGGCTTCGACCAGGACACCCTGCAGGCGATCTCCAACTCCGTCGAGCCGGGCTACTGGACCAAGGCGTCCAAGGGCGAGGCCAAGTGGGACTCCCCGCAGATCGTCCAGACCCTCTCCATCTGGAAGGAGCTGTTCACCAGCGGAATCATGCAGGAGGGCGCCCTCGGCGCCCAGCAGTACCCGGACATCAACAACGCCTTCCTGACCGGGAAGTACGCGATGGTGATGATGGGCAGCTGGTACACCCAGTACGCGACCGAGGCCGCGATGACCCAGTCGATCTCGGCAGCGGGTGTCGCGGGTGCGAAGCCGTTCCCGATCCTGCCCATCCACTTCCCGGACGTGGCGGGCAAGGGCAACACGAGCGAGATGTTCGGTGACGCCGACTACGGTCTCGCGGTCGCCACCAAGTCGAAGCACCGCGCTGCGGCCGAGGCGTTCGTCAAGTGGATGTCGACCAGCGCGAAGGGGCAGCAGGTCGTGGCCGACCGGCTCGACACCACCCCCGTGCTGAAGGGTGTGGCCCCCGACTTCACGAGCATCAAGTTCGTCGACGAGTCGATCCAGAGCAAGCCCGTCAACGACTACCTCGGCGGCCTGACGTCGATCGACGAGCCCCGCTTCGCCCTCCTGAACGCCGACATCGAGAACGCCTTCCTCGCGGCCGCACAGTCGGTCGGCAGCGGGAGCGCGACGCCGGAGGCGGCGGCGAAGACACTGCAGCAAGCCGCAGACGCGGCCAAGGCGGCGAACGGATGACCGTCTCCACCCAGGAGCGGTTGACCAGCGCGGTCGGCTCGACGAGCCGGCCGCGCGGCCGCCGTCGCCTCCAGGCGCCGGGCCTTCCGTGGATCCTGCCGGCGCTCGCGCTGAGCGCCGGGCTGATCTACTACTGCATCGGCTACACCGGCTACATCTCGACGCTGAACTGGGACGGCGCGAGCCCCGACCCGGAGTCGGTCGGGTTCAACAACTACGCCAACATCGCGAAGGACCCGGTGTTCTGGGGAGCGATCTGGCACACCATCGCCTTCTTCATCGTCACCTTCACGCTGCAGACGGCGCTCGGCGTCCTCTTCGCGGTGATCATGCACTCGCGCATCCGGCTCGCCGTCATCTACAAGGTGATCGTGTTCGTCCCGGTGGTGCTCGCCCCGGCGATCATGGCGCCGGTGTTCCGGCAGATCTTCGCGGCCGACGGTCAGCTCAACCAGGTGCTCCACTTCATCGGGCTCGGATTCCTCGCCCAGCCGTGGATCGGCCAGTCGTCGACCGCCCTCCCGGTGATCATGGCGATCACCATCTGGCAGTGGACCGGCCTCACCTTCGTGCTCTACTACGCCGCGATGAGCCAGGTCGACCAGTCGCTGATCGAAGCGGCGCGCATCGACGGTGCCGGCAACATCCGAACGCTGACCAGCATCATCTGGCCCAGCCTCCGCGGTACGACCCTGGCCCTCGGCATCCTGAGCGCGATCGGCGCGCTCAAGACGTTCGACATCCCGTGGCTGGTGACGATCGGCGGGCCGAACAACGCGACCCAGTTCCTGGGCACGTACATCTACCAGATGACCATCCAGCTGGCACACGTGGGATACGGTGCCGCGCTCTCGATCATCCTGCTCGTCATCGCCCTCGCCATGGCGATCGTGCTGCAGGTCTTCGGACGCGAGCGGACCGGGCTCGAGAAGGCGACCGGCCCCAGCAGGCGGCAGCGCCGCGAAAAGACGGGAGCACGCTGATGTTCGAAGTCCGTGGACGGTGGAGGAAGGGTCTGTTGCAACTGCTGGCCACCCTCCTGGTGCTCCCGTACCTCTTCCCGCTGGTGGCGATGGTGCAGGGGTCGTTCGCCGGCGACGGGTGGGGCAACTACCGCGACGTGCTTGCGGTGCCCGGGTTCTTCCGGTTCTTCCTGAACAGCGCGATCATCTCCGCCGGGGTCATCCTGCTCGTTTACGTGGTCACGATGCTGGCGGCCTACGGCTTCGCCAAGCTGCACATCCGCTTCCGCGAGGTCTACTTCTGGATGCTGCTGGCGTGCCTCACGCTGCCGGAGGTCGTGCTGCTGACCCCGCTGTTCGTCACGACCCAGGCGCTCGGACTCTTCAATACGTACGCCGCGGTCATCCTGCCTCTTGCGGCTCTCCAGGTCCCGTTCGCGGTGCTGCTGACGCGCAACTTCATCAACGGCCTCCCCGACGAGATGTTCGAGGCCGCCCGTGTCGACGGCGCCAACTCGGTGCGCGGCTTCTTCGCTCTGGTCGTGCCGCTCACGCGCCCGATCGCGGCGGCCGTGCTGATCTTCACCCTCATCGGGGCATGGAACGACTACCTGATGCCGCTGGTGTTCCTGCAGTCGCAGGAGATGCAGACCATCACGCTGGTGCCGCAGTTCTTCGTCGGCGAGTTCAGCAACGACCAGACCAAGATCCTCGCGTCCGCGGTGCTCACCGCGATCCCGGAGATCGTCGCCTACCTGTGCCTTCAGGGCATGTTCGAGCGCGGCCTCTCGGCCGGCGCCATCAAATGAATCCGACGCTAGGAGCCTGAAAGATGCCACTCATCCACGTCGACCTCGAGCGCGAACTGTTCGAGTCGTCCCATGCTCTGATCGGCGACGCCATCCACGACGCGCAGATCGAAGCGCTGGGGATCCCCGCCGACGACCGCTTCCAGGTGTTCTCACCGCACGGTCCCGGCGAGCTGAAGTTCGACCCCGGGTACAACGACGTCGACCGCCGGAGCCTGGTGCTGATCCGCATCACGGCCGTGCACATGTATCCGGTCGCGGTGAAGCGCCGGTTCTTCGAGACGGTGGTGGGCAAGCTGGAGGCGCTGGGCATCCGGCCGGAGGACGTGCTGATCTCGCTCGTCGAGAACGGCTTCGAGGATTGGTACGCGGGACGATGAGCGGCGCAGAACTGCTGACCCACGACCGGGCGCCGCTGAGGGTGCTCTTCCTGGGCGGGACGGGGACGATCAGTGCGTCGTCCGTCCGGCTCGCCGTTGCGAGCGGCATGTCGGTCACCGTGCTGACCCGCGGGGCGAACGCCACCGGACGCGGACTCCCCGACGAGGTCGAGAAGATCCACGGGGATATCTCCGATCCGGCATCGGTGCGCGCGGCCATCGGCGAGCGGTCCTTCGACGCCGTGGTCAACTTCCTGTCCTACGACGAGGACGACGTCGCCCGCTGGGTGCAGCTGTTCTCGGGCCGCACCGAGCAGTACGTGCACATCAGCTCGGCATCGATCTACGCCAAGCCGGTGCGGAGCACGCCGATCACCGAGTCGACGCCGGTCGGCCCCAATCCGCCGCTGCCGTACGCGACGGCCAAGTGGAGGGCGGAGCTGGCCCTGGCGCGCGCGCACCGGGAGCAGGGCTTCCCGGTCACAGTGATCCGCCCATCCCACACGTACGACGACGCGAACCCGCCGCTTCCGGGAGGGTGGACCGTGATCGACCGCCTCGCCCGGGGCGCCGAGATCCCGGTGCACGGGGACGGCACGTCGCTGTGGACGCTGACCCACGCCGAGGACTTCGCTCAGGGGCTGGTCGGTCTGCTCGGCAGCCGGCGCGCCATCGGCGAGACGTTCCACATCACCGGGGACGACGTGCTCACCTGGGACCAGATCTACGGGCTGTTCGCCGCCGCTCTCGGCGTGGAGGCGCGACTCGTGCACGTGGCGAGCGAGCTCTTCCCGGTGGTCGCCCCGGAATGGTTCTGGTCGGGCGAGTTCGTCGGCGATCTGGGGCACTCGGCTGTCTTCGACACCTCCAAGATCCGCCGCTTCGTGCCGGGCTTCGCACCGCGCCTGACGTTCGAGCGTGCGGTGCGCCGCATGCTCGAGTGGCGGTCCGCTCACCCCGGGACGGCGCAGGGCGACCTGGCCACCGAGGAGGTGCTCGACCGGGTCGTGGACGCGTACCATGCCGCTCACAGCGCGTTCGCCGACCGTGCGCCCGCGTTGCAGGAGGCCGCATCGTGAAGGTGGCGACCCGCCGGCTGGGATCGACGGCGCTGGAGGTGACGGACCTCTGCGTCGGGACGAGCCCGCTGGCCAGCATGCCCCAGCTCTACGGATACCAGGTCAGCGCCGAGCGGGCGGTCGCGACCGTCGAGGCGGTGTTCGACAGCGACATCCGCTTCATCGACACCTCGAACGGCTACGGTCGGCACGGCGAGGCGGAGCGGAGGATCGGTGCCGCGATCGCCGAACGCGGCGGCCTCCCGAGCGATGTCGTGCTCGCCACGAAGGTCGACCCCGACCCCGTGACCGGCGATTTCTCGGGCGAGCGGGTGTTCGCCTCCTACGCCGAGAGCCTGCAGCGTCTCGGCGTGGACCGGGTCCCGCTGCTGTATCTGCACGACCCTGAGCGGATTCCGTTCGAGGAGGCCGTCGAGCCCGGCGGGGCGGTGGAGGCACTGGTGGCGCTCCGCGCGCGCGGTCTCGTCGACCACATCGGCGTCGCCGGCGGCCCGGTCGACCTCATGGGCCGCTACGTGGACACCGGCGTGTTCGATGTCGTGCTGAGTCACAACCGCTACACCTTGGTGGATCGCTCGGCGGAGGCCCTGTTCGCCTCAGCCCGTCAGCATGGGGTCGGCGTGGTGAACGCCGCGCCCTACGGCGGCGGGATGCTCTCCAAGGGCCCCGACGTCCAGTCGAACTACGGCTACGGCGAACGTCCCGAGGCTCTCGTGGACGCCGTGCGGTCGATGGCGGCGGCCTGCGCTGCTCATGGCGTGCCCCTCGCGGCGGCGGCGCTGCAGTTCTCGCTGCGGTCACCGCTGATCGACTCGACGGTCGTCGGCGTCTCGTCGCCGGAGCGCGTATCGCAGACGCTCGAGTACGCCGGCCGGGACATCCCCGAGGAGTTGTGGGCCGAGCTGGAGGAACTCGTACCACCCCCGCAGAACTGGCTCGGATGATGTACGAGTCAGTGTCACGATCCGACGGACGGGCCGTCAAACGGACGATGTGCAGCTCGCGAAACTCGACGATCCGTGTCGAACGACCGCGGTGCACGTCGAGGTGGACGGTGTCAGTTGGATCATGGCCAACGTCGTCTTCCTTTCAACCAGGTCGCGTCCTCGAGGGTGAAGACACGGATGGCCCTCAAAGCCGTTCAGCGAGGTGGTCGGCGAATCGGGCGCCGGCGTTGCTGCGGCGTCGTTCGGCGACGATGTAGCTGCAGTTGAACGAGTCCGCGACGATCGATGCGGGTATTTGGAGCACCAGCTGCATCGAAGCGCACTAGGTCTGCCAGAGTCGGCTTTTCGCAGTCTCGCGCTGAGTCCGCATGCAGTCGACGAACTTCAACAACCACATGTGGAGTGCGATTCGAGGATCCGACTTCTTCGCGGCCTCCCCGAAGTGGATGAGTTCATCGACCGATGTGAGCGGCTGCACCCTGGAGCGCGACGCGCAACGTTCCTCCGCGCCGACGCATCTCACCGTTGTCGCCCTTGAAGGCGCGTCACGTCGTAGATGCCCGAGCCGACCCAGCGGCGCTAAGCGCTCGGTGCTATGGAACAGGCGGAGGGCGTAGATGCGGCGACCCGGAACACCCCCCGATAGAAGCCGCTGCTGCCGGCATACGTGGTGAACAGCCCGATCGAGGAGGACCGTCGCACCTATCTCGTCGATGGTGGTAAAGATCAGGCCAGACGTCGTTAGCGCTTGACGCCGAAGACTCGGTGTCGTGTCGGCGCGAACGGCTGCGATTCCGCCGGTCAACTGCGAGAGATGTCATCACTGGTGATGCGGATGTCGAACCTCGCGCGAGCTGTCGATGTCGGTGGTCTCCCCTAATCTGGGGGCAGCGAGAAAAAAACCCCAAAACACAACATGTAGTGGAATGACAATCGTGTCATTCGGGTTATATAGTGGGTGAACACCGCGGGAACGCGGGCAACCACGACTTCTAGGGGAGGCCATCATGGACTACGAAAACGACAGCGTCGGCGGCTACTCGGTTCCCGTCGACCCCATGGACCTGCTGCAGTGCGACAGCTGCCAGTAAGGCGCTAGCACCGAGCTTCGAAGACCCCGGAGGCCACTGGCCTCCGGGGTCTTCTGTGTTCGGGAGGCGCGGACGCGCCGGTCGTTAGAATCGTCGGGTGCCAGTGAATCCAGAGCTGCAGGGGCGGGAATTCCCGCCGACCCGCCCGTACCTCGTGGGGCGGGAGAAGGTGCGCGAGTTCGCCCGCGCCGTCTTCGCGACCGA
Organism: Leifsonia sp. KNZ13-11D; assembly: GCF_056754895.1. Taxonomy (NCBI): domain Bacteria; kingdom Bacillati; phylum Actinomycetota; class Actinomycetes; order Micrococcales; family Microbacteriaceae; genus Leifsonia; species Leifsonia sp. KNZ13-11D. The sequence continues at coordinate 3,141,907 of NZ_JBPGWU010000001.1, read as the reverse complement.
CCCCATCAGCTTCGACGTGGATGCGGCGCATGCCGCCGGCCACCGCGACCTGGTGGCGCCCCCCACGTTCCCGGTGGTGGTGCAGGAGTCGACCCTCGCCCAGCTGCTCGCCGAACCCGACGCCGGGATCGACTTCACCCGCGTGGTGCACGGCGATCAGCGCTTCACCTTCAGCCGGCCCGTGTTCGCGGGCGACGAGCTCACGGCGACGCTCCGCGTGACCTCCGTGAAGACGCTCGGCGCGCACTCGATGGTCACGGCGGAGTCCACCATCGTCGACGCGGACGGCGCTCACGTGGTGACCGCCACATCCACCCTGGTCGTGCGAGGAGACGAGTGATGACGACATCCGGCACGACCCCCGACTTCGACACGCTGAGCGTAGGCGACGTGGTCGCTGAGCGGACGTTCGCGGTGAGCCGCGACTCGCTGGTCCGTTACGCCGGCGCCTCCGGCGACTTCAACCCCATCCACTACCGCGACGACATCGCCACCGCGGTCGGCCTCCCCGGCGTGATCGCCCACGGGATGCTGACCATGGGTCTCGCCGTGCAGCCGGTCGTCGACTGGGTGGGCGACCCGGCTCTGATCGCCGACTACCAGGTGCGCTTCACCCGCCCGGTGGTGGTCGACCCGGCGGATGGCGCCGAGGTGACCGTGACGGCGAAGGTGGGCCAGCTGGACGCCGAGGCCCGGATCGCCCGTATCGACCTGACGACCACCTTCGCCGGCGAGACGGTTCTCGGCAAGGCGCAGGTGCGCGTCCGATTCGCATGACGGACCCCACGACGGACGGCATCCCGGCACGCGCCCCAGCACGCGTCCCGGCACTCGCCGAGCTCACCACGATCCGCGTCGGCGGTGCGCCTGCGGCGTTCGTCGTGGCGGACGACCGGGACACGCTGATCCGTGCGGTGCGCGACGCCGTCAGCTCCGGTGAGGACTGGCTGGTTGTCGGCGGCGGTTCGAACCTCGTGGTCGCGGACGACGGGTTCGAGGGCACCGTGGTCCACGTGCGGTCGCGGGGTGTGGAGAGGCTGGCTGCGACCGACGGCCGCGTCCGGATCCGGGTGCAGGCGGGCGAGCCCTGGGACGAACTCGTCGCGCTCACCGTGCGCAACGGTTGGTCGGGCATCGAGGCGCTGTCCGGCATTCCCGGCTCGACCGGCGCCGCGCCCGTGCAGAACATCGGCGCGTACGGCCAGGAGCTGGAATCCTCCCTGGTCGGTGTCGAGTTCCTCGACGAGGAGTCCGGCGATGTCGTGTACCTCCGCCGGGACGAGCTCGGTCTCGGGTACCGCACCTCCGTGCTCAAGCGCGGGCGCCGCGGTGTCGTCCTCTCCGTGGACCTGGAACTCGATGACACCAGCGCCTCCGACGGCGTCGGCGCTCCGCTGAGCGCTCCCGTCGCGTACGCCCAGCTGGCCGACGCGCTCGCCGTGCCGCTCGGGGCGCGTGTGCCCGTTGCGGAACTCCGCCGTGCCGTGCTCGCCCTGCGTTCGTCGAAGGGTATGGTGCTCGACCCGGCCGACCCCGACTCCGTGAGCTCCGGCTCGTTCTTCACGAACCCGATCGTCTCGGAGAGCTTCGCCCGCTCTCTGCCGCGGAACGCTCCCCGTTGGCCGCAGGAGCCGGCGGAGCCGGACGCCGTCATCGGGCTGCCGCCCGGAGGGCTGCATCCGCTCGACGTCCCGCCGCTCGCCACCGGGGAGTACACGGTCAAGCTCAGCGCGGCGTGGCTCATCGAGAACGCGGGCATCCACCGCGGGTTCGCCCTGCCCGGCTCGGGCGCGGGGATCTCCTCGAAGCACACCCTCGCGATCGTCAACCGCGGGGGAGCGACGGCCGCCGACATCGTGCAGCTTGCGGACTTCATCCAGTCCCGGGTGCAGGCGGAGTTCGGGGTGGTGCTGCAGCCCGAACCGGTCATGGTGGGCGTCTTGCTCTGAGGGAGGCGCTCCCACGCCATTCGCAGGGCTGATACCCGACGATCTCTGAGAGTATTCTCACGATCGGCTCCATAGGCTGGACGCACCCCGGCGCACCGGCGCCGTCGTGGACTGAAGGGGACGACATGGGATTCCTTGACCGCCTGTTCGGACGTGAAGAACCGACGCCGAACGGTTCCCCGCAGTACGGTGCTGCTGCTCCGCAACCGGGCGCAGGCGCGCCGTATGCGACGGCCGCCCCCGCCCCCGGGAGAGCGCCGGCCCAGGGCCAGGCCCGCAGCGAGGACGAGATCGCCGTCGAGCGCTACCGCTACCTCTTGCGCACCGCGCCGCCGGAGACCATCGAGCAGGTGCACGAGGAGGCGTTCTCGAAGCTCAGCCCGGACCAGCGACGGCTCCTGTTCCAGCAGCTCAGCCAGAACGCGCCGGCCGGCGAGCAGCCGCGCGGCGACGATCCCCGCTCGCTCGCGCAGTCGGCTACCCGTTCGGAGCTGCGCCAACCCGGAACACTCGAGCGCGCACTCGGCGGTGGCCGAGGACCCGGCTACGGCGGGATGGGCTTCGGCAGCATGTTCGCGAGCTCGCTGCTGGGCAGCGTCGCCGGCTATGTCATCGGGTCGGCGCTGGTGAGCGCCTTCCTGCCGCCCATGGACATGCAGGCCGATGGCGGGGCGGGCGACCAGAGCGCCGACAACCAGAGCGCCGACAACCAGAGCGCGAACGACCAGGGCGGTGACAACGGCTCCGGCGACGGCGGCGACGGCGGCTCGGGTGACGGCGGCTCGGGGGGCGATGCCTCGGGCGGCGACGTGCAGGCGGCCGGCTGGGACGGCGGCGGCGACCCCTCCGGCGCGGGCGGCTGGGGCGGCGACCAGGGCGGTGGCGACTTCGGCGGAGGCGGCGACTGGGGCGGCTTCGGCGGTGGCGGAGGCGACTTCGGCGGAGGCGACTTCGGCGGCGGCGACTTCATCTGAGCCATCCGCGAGCGGGAGCATCGCTTGTGCTCCTGCTCAACTGCGGACGGCTGCCGCGAACGGCAGCACCGCCGACGCACCGGCGCGGAGGAGTTCCTGCCCGGCGACGGTGATCGTCCAGCGGCTGTCGACCAGGTCGTCCACGAGCAGTACCGGCGCCCCGGGCGGGATCTCCAGCCCGTCTGCTGAGAAGCGGTCCCACACCGCGGCCAGGCGGAACGCGCTGTTCCCGCCCGGAGCTCCCGACGGCGGAGCTCCGCGCCAGCCGAGCGTGCCGGCGAACGGGAGCCGGCCGACGCCGGCCAGACCGCGCGCCAGCGACTCCACGAACATCGGGCGCCGCCGTGACGGCAGGGCCGCGACGGCCGCCGGGCGCGCCTCCCAGTCCCAGTCGGCGAGGACCCGGACGCACGCGTCGAGCACGGCCGGAGGCACCTGCTGGTCGGGCGCGCCGTCGGCGAGCAGCTCGCGCAGCCGGCCGCCCCAACCGAGGTCGGTGAGCCGAGCAAGCGCGCGTCCCGGCTGCAGCTGCTGCTCCGGGCGCAGCTTGCCCTTCACCGCCACACCGAGCCGATCGGCCCCCGTCGGCCAGAGCTTGCGGGGCTCGATCTCCACCCCGACGCGGTCCAGCAGGGAGCCGACCTCGCCCGCGGTCGCGCCGTCGACCTCGTTCGGGTACCAGACGCCCGCGCAGTTGTCGCACCGCCCGCACGGGCCCGCGGCCGGGTCGTCGAGAGCACGCTGGAGGAACTCCATGCGGCAAGCCGTCGTCGACTCGTACTCCAGCATCGAGCGCTGCTCGGCTTCACGCGCCGCGGCGATCCGGGCATACCTCTCCTCGTCGTACTCCCACAGAGCGCCGGTCGAGATCCAACCGCCGCTCACCCGCCGGACCGCGCCGTCGACATCGAGCACCTTGAGCAGCAGCTCCAGCGTCGAGGCGCGCAGGTCGACCCGGCTCTCGAGCACCCGGGTCGACTGCGGCTGACCGTCGAGCGCGTCGAGCACGGCGGCGGCCTTCTCGCGAGAGGGCATGGACGCCGTGGCGAAGTACTGCCAGATCGCCTGGTCCTCCGGGCCGGGGAGGAGCAGCACGTCGGCGTTCTCCGTCGCGCGGCCGGCCCGACCGACCTGCTGGTAGTACGCGACGGGAGACGAGGGTGCGCCCAGGTGCACGACGAAGCCCAGGTCGGGTTTGTCGAACCCCATCCCCAGCGCGCTCGTGGCGACCAGCGCCTTCACCTCGTTGCGCTTCAGCCGGCCTTCCAACTCTTCGCGCTCCGCCGTGTCGGTCTGCCCCGTGTACGCGTGCGCCTCGTGCCCGGCGCGACGCAGGACGCGGGCGGTGTCCTCCGCCGCCGAGACCGTCAGGGTGTAGACGATGCCGCTCCCCGGGAGATCGTCGAGGTGGCCGGCGAGCCAGGCGAGCCGGGTGGTGGCATCCGGGAGGGGCAGCACCCCGAGGCGCAGCGAGCGCCGGGCCAGCGGGCCGCGGATGGTCAGCACCTCTGCCTCCCGCCCGGACCCGAGCTGTTCGACCACGTCGGCCACCACGCGTTCGTTGGCGGTCGCGGTGGTGGCGAGCACGGGAACGTCGTCCGGCAGGAGGGCGATCAGGTCGCGGAGGCGACGGTAGTCGGGCCGGAAGTCGTGGCCCCAGTCGGAGATGCAGTGCGCCTCGTCGACGACGAGGAGTCCGCTGCGCCCGACCAGCGCCGGCAGCTGCGTGTCGCGGAACTCGGGATTGTTGAGCCGCTCCGGCGACACGAGCAGCACATCCACCGAGTCGTCGCGCAGCCGCGCGGCCACATCCTCCCACTCGTGCCGATTGGCCGAGTTGATCGTCACGGCCCGCACGCCGGCGCGTTCGGCCGCGGCGACTTGATCGCGCATCAGGGCCAGCAGTGGCGAGACCAGGATGGTCGGGCCGGCACCACGCGCCCGGAGCAGCATCGTGGCCACGAAGTAGACCGCCGACTTGCCCCACCCGGTGCGCTGTACGACGAGCGCCCGCCGCCGATCGTCGACCAGGGCGCTGATGGCCTCGAACTGGCCGTCGTGGAAGTCGGCGTCCGGCCGCCCGACGAGCGTGCGGAGGCGGAGGAGGGCGTCGGTCGCTGTGGTCATGCAGCCATCGTGTCAGGGACGGCCGACGATGGATGCGCGAGTGCGGACATCCGTGGAGGGGATGTCCGCACTCGCGGCTGTGGACGAGTTCAGCCCCGGCCGGTCGAGCGGCGGCGCTGGGAGGCGCGCAGGCCGCCCAGCACGGCCGACACCACGATGATGAGGCCGACGGCAGCGGCCGCGAGCGCCCACGCCGACCCGGGGGTCAGGGCGCCGATCCAGTGCGCCGCCTCGGCCGCCCGCTCCGCCGAGGAGACGATCCACAGGGTGAGCGCGGCCAAGAGGGTCAGCAGGGCGCCCCAGACCACCCCGCCCCAGCGGATGGGGGCGGAGCCGGGGACGGGCGCGATCGATGCGGGCGGCGGCGCGAGAGGGGTCGTCGGGTTCGTGAACGAGTCGGTGGGGTAGGGCGTGGTGTTCTGCGGTTCGGTCATCTCGGGGTCTCCTGTCGGTCCGGGATCAGTGCTGGAGCAGGACGGGGAGGCCCTCGCCCGTGATGCGGAAGCCCGCGACGCCGTCTCCCGCGAGGAGCAGCGCGACCCCCGTGAGGACCGCGAGCAGGATCCCCAGGAAGATGAGGAACCCGCTGCGGCGGCGGGCCAGTCCGGCGATGAGCACCACCACACCGACCACGAGAGTGGCGGCCGCGAACCCGGCCGCGGTGGTGAACCGGGCGACACCGGCCAGCTGCGGCCAGACGATCGCGACGAGGGATCCCGCGACGAGGGCCAGCCCGACGGCGAGCCAGCCGACGGCGGCGCCGACCCGCGGGTTGGCGGCGCGGTACGCCTCACGGCGGGCCGCGGCGTCGGCGGAGGCCACGGCGACCTGGGCGCGGAGCTCGGCGGAACGCTGCGCCTTCACTACGCGCATGTCGGCGGCGAGACGCTGCTTCCACGCGGCGTGCTCGACGCGCCACTGCGCCTGGCGCTGCTGCCAGTCGGCGACGTCGGTCGGGGACGCCCCCTGGGGCGGAGCGGGCGGGGGAGTGGGCTCGGCGGCCACGTCGAGCTGGATCGTGTCCGCGGCTGCCGCCGCAGCGGCCTCCTCGTCGGCCGACGCCGCGCCCGCATCCGCCACGTCGGGCGACGGCTGCGCAGACGCCGCCCCAGCCGGTGTCACAGCCGGTGCCGCCGCGTCCGCTGCGGGGCCGCTCGGCGCCGTCCCGGCCGCGCTTGGCGTGCCGGCCGCGCTCATCCCCCCGGTCGCGCCCGCCGTGGCAGCGGTGCCGGACGCCCACGCACCCTGCGCGCCGGCGCCGGACGACCGCGTCTCCGACGCGCGCACGGCCACGACGATCAGCGCCACGACCGCGCCGACCACCACGAGCGTCCACACCAGCCTCCCGACGAGGTTCCCCCAGGCGGAGACGTCCCAGAAGGCGCCGTGCGCCCACCAGAAGCCGCTCGTCCAGGGCAGCAGCGAGAGCAGCACCATCACGCCGATCGCGACGATCGGCGGCTCGAAGTCGCCCTCGAAGAGGCTCTGCAGATGGATGCGGCCGTCGCGGTCCGGGAGGAGCGCCCAGGCGGCCGCGTAGAGCAGCAGCACGGGGGCGCCGAGGATGCCGGCGACCACGACGATGCCGCGCACGATCAGCGGGTCGATGCCCAGCCGGTAGGCGATCCCGGCGCACACGCCGCCGAGCCAGCCGTCGGACCGGACGACGCCGAGGCCGCGCATCCAGTCGAAGAACCGGGTGCCGCGGCCGGAGAAGCCCGTCCGCGGTCCTCCGTACGGGTTGCCGGGGGTCCCCTCCGGCCGGGTCGATTCGTTCTGTGACATGCTCCACATCCTGCCGTCGCGTCCGGACGCCGGGTATCGGGTGAACCCCTGAGCGCACCCTGATCATCGCCTCGGGCGGGTGCGGGGCCTCCGGGGGTCTGATTGGATGCTGGCTATGTCCTCGACAGCACCCGCCGGACCGCGCACGCGCGCCGGACGCCCGCCGCTGGCGCGTCCGCGCACCTGCGTGGTGAGCGGGGTGAGCGTCGCACTGGCCGATCATCTCGGCTGGCCGCTCGCCGCCGTGCGGTGGGCGTTCGTCGGTCTGACGTTCCTCGGGGGCGGCGGGATGCTGCTCTATCTGTGGCTGTGGGCGCTGACGCCGCTGCGTCCGGCCGGCGCCGCGGATCCGGCGGACGGCGTGCGGCGTCGCGTCAATGTCCCGTGGGTGCTCGCCGGAGCGGGCGCCGTCGCGGGTATCTCGGCGATCGTGCTCGCCGCGGGCGGCGCGCTCGGTGCTGGCTTCGCCGCGCTGGTCGCCTGCGCCCTGCTGCTGGTCTTCGCCGTCGCGTGGGAGCAGCTGGCGGATGAGGAGCCCGCCGCGTTCGCGCCGCTGACGCCCACGGTCTTCCGCATCTCGTGCGGGGCGTTCCTGGTCGTGGTCGCGCTGGCGCTCGCCGTGACGCAGGATGCGGGCGGCCCGGGTGCGCTCTGGCTCGGCATCCTGATCACCGTGCTGGCCGGGGCGGCCGTGCTGGTGGCGCCGTGGGGGCTGCGGCTGTGGCGCGAGCTGATCTCCGAGCGCACGGCCCGCATCAAGGAGGAGCAGCGTGCGGAGATGGCCGCGCACCTCCACGACTCCGTGCTGCAGACTCTGGCGCTCATCCAGAACCGGGCCGGTGCGTCGAGCGAGGTCGGGCGGATCGCGCGGGCTCAGGAACGGGAGCTGCGTGAATGGCTCTACGCGGATGCGGCTGCCGCGCCGTCAGCCGCGGAGCGCGACCTCGCGGGCGAGTTGCGGGAGGTCGCCGCGGCTCTCGAGGTGGATCACGCGGTGCACTTCGACGTGGTCGCGGTCGGGGAGCCGATGCGCAACGCGCCGTCCGAGCTGGGGGCGGCCGTGCGCGAGGCGATGCTCAACGCCGCCCGGCACGCGGGGGGCGACGTGTCCGTCTACATCGAGCACGCCGGGGAGCGGGTCGACGTGTTCGTGCGGGACCGGGGACCGGGTTTCGATGTGGATGCGCTTCCCGAAGGCCGGCTCGGCGTCAGAGAATCGATCATCGGCCGGATGCGCCGTGCGGGCGGGCGGGCGACGGTCGCGGCGCGCGACACCGGCACCGAGATCCAGCTGAGCATCGACCTTCCCGGCGAGATGACCGGGGCGACGTGAGCCGGACGAGATGAGCCGACGAGATTGAGCGAGACGACATGAGCGAGACAGACGGCACCGCCCGACAGGTCACTGTCGTGGTGGTCGACGACCACTCCATCTTCCGCTCGGGGCTCCGCGCCGACCTCGACGAGCGGCTGCGCGTGGTGGGGGAGGCGGCCGATGTGGATGCGGCGGTCGCCGCCATCGCCGAGTCGCGGCCGGAGGTCGTGCTGCTCGACGTGCACCTGCCCGGCGGCGCTGGCGGCGGCGGCGCAGAGGTGATCCGCCGCGTCGTGGAGCAGGGGGGCTCGAGCCGATTCCTGGCCCTCAGCGTCTCCGACGCCGCGGAGGACGTGGTCGGCGTCATCCGCGCCGGAGCACGGGGCTACCTGACCAAGGGCAGCTCCGGGCGTCAGGTGAGCGACGCCGTCCTCGCGGTGGCCGGCGGAGACGCGGTCTTCTCGCCCCGTCTGGCCGGATTCGTCCTCGACGCGTTCGGGGCGGCGTCGGGGGAGCAGGCGGAGACCACCGACGAGCTGGACCGCCTCTCGGCTCGTGAGCGCGAGGTGATGCGGCTCATCGCGCGCGGATACGCCTACAAGGAGGTCGCGGCGGAGCTGTTCATCTCCATCAAGACCGTCGAGACGCACGTGTCGGCGGTGCTCCGCAAGCTGCAGCTGTCGTCGCGCCACGAGCTCACGGCGTGGGCGCTGGAGCGCAAGCTGCTGTGACGTGCGCCCCGGACTGGCCGCTTTTGCGGGTACCCCCGGCGTCCCGTACACTTGACGCGGTGGTTGAATCTGCCAAGCTTTTCTGCGCCCTTTTCCCGGTGCGGCGACGGCAGGACTGCCGGGTCGGGCCGGGTATCAGCAGCACGTTCGGATGTTCGATCGGCTAGCCTGGATGAGGTGGCGACGTGAGGTCTGGCGATTCGCTTTCCTAGGGCGGTAGCTCAATTGGCAGAGCAGCGGTCTCCAAAACCGCAGGTTGCAGGTTCGATTCCTGTCCGCCCTGCAAGTCGGCACCCGTGCCGATCCACGAAAGGTGTAACGAGGTGGCCCGAAAGGTAATCGACGAGCCGAGCGAGGAGATCGTCGCCAACGCGAAGAAGGATCGCGCTGAGCGGCGCAACCCCTTCGCGCGGATCGCCCTGTTCATCCGCCAGGTCATCGGCGAGCTCAAGAAGGTCGTCACTCCGACCCGCAAAGAGCTCTTCAGCTACACCGGCGTGGTGCTCGTTTTCGTGATCATCATGATGGCTCTCGTGTCCCTCCTTGACTGGGTGTTCGGCATGGGTGTCGTCTGGGTCTTCGGAAACCCGAAGTAGACGACGTCGATCGGGCCGCACGGCCTCCCCGACAAGAAATGGAATGAATTCAGTGTCTGAGACGAATCGCGACGACGTGGACTGGGCCCCCGCTGCGGAGCAGTCCTCCGAAGACGACGAGGCGCAGACCGGCAACGTCCTCGCGAGCGAGGACGAGGCGTCCGACGCGGCCGAGCACGAGGCGCTGCACGTCGTCGCCGACGACGGCACCGAGGTCGACCTCGACGCCGTGCTCGACGCGATGGCGGAGGCGGTCGACCCCGAGGCCGACCGCATCGTCGACGAGGCCCTCGAGGTCGACAGCGCGGACGAGGCCGAGGCGGCCGCCGACGCCGTCGAGGACGAGGAGGAGGAGGCGGTCGCCGACCCCTACGAGGCGTTCCGCACCGAGCTGCGCTCGAAGATCGGCAAGTGGTACGTCATCCACTCGTACGCGGGCTTCGAGCGCCGCGTGAAGTCCAACATCGAGAACCGCATGGTCTCGATGAACATGGAGGACTACATCTACGAGGTCCAGGTCCCGATGGAGGACGTGGTCGAGATCAAGAACGGCCAGCGCAAGATGGTCAACCGGGTCCGCATCCCCGGCTATGTGCTCGTGCGCATGGACCTCAACGAGGACAGCTGGTCGGTCGTCCGTCACACGCCGGGCGTCACCGGCTTCGTCGGCAACGCGCACAACCCCACGCCGCTGCGCTTCGAGGAGGCCTTCTCGATGCTGAAGAGCCTCGTGCAGGTCGAGGCCGCTCCGGCCAAGGGCTCCGCGAAGGGCCAGAAGGCCGCCGCGCGTGTCATCCCCGCCGAGGTCGACTTCGAGATCGGCGAGACCATCACCATCAAGGAGGGCTCGTTCGCGGGCCTGCCGGGTTCGATCAGCGAGATCAAGCCGGAGAGCGGCAAGCTCACCGTGCTCGTGTCCCTGTTCGAGCGCGAGACGCCGGTCGAGCTCAGCTTCGACCAGGTCACGAAGCTCTAGGGAACATTCAGAGCCTCCCCACTGTTTTTCAGAACACCGGGTCTCGGAAGGGCCGAGAAACCGGGAGAGCGACGAGGGCTGCGGCCTGACCCGCTCGAATACACAAAGAAGGAAGAGACATGGCACCGAAGAAGAAGGTCACCGGTCTGATCAAGCTTCAGATCAACGCCGGCGCTGCCAACCCGGCCCCGCCGATCGGCCCGGCTCTGGGTCAGCACGGCGTGAACATCATGGAGTTCTGCAAGGCGTACAACGCGGCCACCGAGTCGCAGCGCGGCAACGTCATCCCGGTCGAGATCACCGTGTACGAGGACCGCTCGTTCACGTTCGTCCTGAAGACCCCGCCGGCGGCAGAGCTGATCAAGAAGGCGGCAGGCGTCCCCAAGGGCTCCGGCGTCCCGCACACCACCAAGGTCGGCAAGCTGACCCAGGAGCAGGTGCGCCAGATCGCCGAGCAGAAGATGGTCGACCTCAACGCCAACGACATCGACGCGGCGTCGAAGATCATCGCAGGCACCGCCCGTTCGATGGGCATCACGGTCGAGGCGTAAGCCCCGCACCCCCACAGACATCTCGTGGAAGAGCCGGCCAGGCTCGCACCACATTCTCGTTAGGAGAAATCACATGGCACAGAAGTCCAAGGCCTACCGGGCCGCGGCCGAGAAGATCGAGGCCGGCAAGTTCTACACCCCCGCCGAGGCCGTCGCCCTGGCGAAGGAGACCGGTTCCGCCAAGTTCAACTCGACCGTCGAGGTCGCGCTGAAGCTCGGCGTCGACCCGCGCAAGGCGGACCAGATGGTCCGCGGTACCGTCATTCTTCCTCACGGTACGGGTAAGACCGCCCGCGTCATCGTGTTCGCCACCGGCCCCGCGGCTGAGGCGGCCATCGCCGCCGGTGCGGACGAGGTCGGCGGCGCCGACCTGATCGAGAAGGTGGCCGGCGGCTACACCGACTTCGACGCGGCCGTCTCCACCCCGGAGCTCATGGGCCAGGTCGGCCGTCTCGGTAAGGTGCTCGGCCCGCGCGGCCTCATGCCGAACCCGAAGACCGGCACGGTCACCCCGGATGTGGCGAAGGCCGTCTCCGACATCAAGGGCGGAAAGATCGAGTTCCGTGTCGACAAGCACGCCAACGTGCACTTCGTCGTCGGCAAGGCCGGCTTCACCGCGGAGCAGCTGAACGACAACATCACCACCGCCCTCGAGGAGGTCGTGCGTCTCAAGCCGTCCGCCGCGAAGGGCCGTTACATCCAGAAGGGCGCCGTGTCGACCACGTTCGGCCCGGGCATCCCGCTGGACGTCAACGCCATCTGAGTTCGTTCTACGAACCTCCCGACGGGGTCGGGGCCGCTGGTCGGCCCCGGCCCCGTCGGCTTTCCGGGGATGTGTCGAGACCCATTTGCGTTGTGAGAATTCTTCATCCATCTGAACGATTTCGACAGAGTCGTCTACCCCCTCTTGTGGCGGTAGAACGACCAGGTTTAGGGTCTCTCCTGTCGCGCGTCGCGCGGCGGCCCAGCGAAGGGCTCGTCCGAATCGAAGGATGGACATTCATGACACGTCGCACCACTCGATCCCTCCACAAGAGGGCACTCGGGATCCTCGCCACCACGTCCGCCGTGGTGGCTTTGTCGTTGGCGGGGGCATCAGCGGCCGGCGCCGCCGACCGGGTGACCTACGCCGGCTCCGTGCCCGCCTGGGCCACCGCGGCGAACGACGCCGGCGCGGCTCCCGCCGACACCACGGTGCAGGGTGAGATCTACCTCCCGCTCCGCGACCAGAAGGGCGCGGAGGCGCTCGCCAAGGCCGTGTCCAACCCGCTGGACCACAGCTATCGCAAGGCGCTGTCTCCGCAGCAGTGGATCAACCGGTTCTCGCCGACGAAGGCGGACTTCGACTCGGTGGTCGCCTTCATCACGGCGGCGGGGCTCACCATCCAGGGTGTCCCGGACAGCCGTCAGTACGTCGTGTTCCGGGGGACGCCCGACCAGCTCGGCTCCGTATTCGGCACGTCGCTGCACTCGTTCAAGCACGGCGACCGGGAGCTGATCGCTCCGGCCTCCGCTCCGTCGGTGCCGGCATCGATCGCGGCGAAGGTGTCGGCGATCAGCGTCGAGCAGTCGCGCACGACCACACGCCCCGACTCGATCAAACAGGGCGATCTCGGCGCGACCGGCGACCCGCAGGTCTCGCGCAAGCTGGCCGCTGCGGCGCCGGTGATCGACGCCCCGTGCTCGGACTACATCGGCGAGCACACGGTGACCGTCCCGCCCGCGTACAACGGGCAGACGCAGTACAGCACCAACAACTGCGGCTACACGCCGAAGCAGCTGCGCAGCGCTTACGGCCTGACGGACCTCGCCGCGAAGGGCATCGACGGCACCGGCCAGACCGTCGCCATCATCGACGCGTACGCCAGCCCCAGCATCCTGAAGGACGTCAACAGCTACTCGCAGCAGAACGGCGAGCCGGGTCTGACGAACTCCAGCTACCAGCAGCTCGTCCCCAAGCCGAGCGAGTTCACCGACCAGGAGCTCTGCCAGCAGCCGAGCGGATGGCAGGGCGAGCAGACGCTCGACGTCGAGTCGGTCCACGGCATCGCACCGGGTGCGCGCATCCTCTACGTCGGCGGTACCGACTGCTCGGGCGGCCTGGACATCGCGATGTCGAAGATCCTGGACAACAAGCTCGCCGACATCGTCAGCAACAGCTACGGAAACCTCGGTGAGGCCGTGCCGTCGGACGTGATCCAGGGCGAGGTCAACCTGCAGCTGCAGGCGGCCGGCGAGGGGATCGGCCTGTACTTCTCCAGCGGTGACAACGGCGACGAGGTCGCGAACCTCGGCTACGCCTCGCCGGACTTCCCGGCGTCCTCCCCGTGGGTGACCTCGGTCGGCGGCACCAGCACCGGGATCGACAAGAACGGCACGATCGCGTGGGAGACCGGCTGGGGCGACCAGTTCGACCAGATCGTCAAGAACGCGGACGGCACCCTGAGCTACGCCCAGCCGCTGCCGGGCACCCGGTTCGTGGGGGGCGCCGGTGGTGGGGTGAGCGCGGTGTTCGCGCAGCCCGACTACCAGCGCGGCATCGTCCCTGCGGCTCTCGCCCAGGGGAAGCGCGTGTCCCCCGACGTCGCAGCTCTCGCCGACCCGTACACCGGCTTCTCGATCGGGATCCGGCCCATCGTGGACGACACGACGCTCGCGACCGGCGACTACATCAACGAGACCTACGGCGGGACGTCGCTGGCCTCGCCGATCGTCGCCGCCCAGATCGCGATCGTGCAGCAGGCGACCCGCACCACGATCGGGTTCGCCAATCCGACGCTCTACGGCGTGAAGCGCATCCTGCCGAACGCGTTCCGCGACGTGCAGCCGCAGAACCCGCCGCAGGCGCTGGTGTACACCAGCAAGATCAGCGGCAACACCTACCTGGTGACGATGGACCAGGACACCTCGCTGAAGACCGCGAAGGGCTACGACGACGTCACCGGACTCGGCGGCGTCTCCTTCGACCTGCTCAGCTGGGTCGCCCAGGGCCGGCACTAGCCGCATGCCGCCCGGAACGACCGTCTCCCGATCGGGAGGCGGTCGTTCCGCTGTCTAGGCTGGATGCGTGACCATCACCATCCGCCCGGCGGCCGCCGGTGACGCGGCCGCCCTGGCCGCCGTCGCCGCTGCGACCTTCCCGCTCGCCTGCCCGCCCCACACCACCGCGGAGGCGAAGGCGGCGTTCATCGCCGCCGTGCTCTCCGAGGAGCGCTTCGCCGAGTACCTCGCGGACCCGGCGAGACGGCTGCTGCTCGCCGAGGATGAGAGCGGCGCGATCGGCTACACCATGGTGAACCTCGGCGAGCCGGGCGACGAGGATGTGCGGGGCAGCATCCGGCTGCGGCCCAGCGCCGAGCTCAGCAAGTGCTACGTGATGCCGGGCCACCACGGTCAGGGCGTCGCCGGTCGCTTGATGGCGGAGAGCCTGCGGGTCGCCGCCGAGTCGGGCGCCGCCGGGATCTGGCTGGGGGTCAACGAGGAGAACGAACGTGCGCACCGCTTCTACGGCAAGCACGGCTTCGAGCGGGTCGGGTCGAAGCGCTTCCTGGTGGGCGACCGCTACGAGGACGACTGGGTGATGGAGCGGGCACTCGAGCCGGTCGGCCCCTAGCCCTCGGCGATCTTCACGACCACCTTGCCGCGGGTGTGACCCGCCTCGATCGCCTCATGAGCCTCGGCGATCCGCTCGAGCGGGAAGATCTGGTCGACGTGCACCCGCACGTTACCCGCCTCGAGCAGTCGGGCGATGACGGCGAGCGTGTTGCCGTCCGGTGCGACCTTGTAGTGGGTGCCGCGCAGCCCGGCGCCGGCCACGTCCTCCGTGAAGGTGGGCCAGCTGCCGGTGGGGACGTTGATGATGAGGCCGCCCGGGCGCACCACGGAGAGCGACCGCGTGCCGGTGTCGTCGTGCACGTTGCCGACGAGGTCGATCACGACATCGGCATCGTGCACCACTTCCTCGAACCGGGTGGTCGTGTAGTCCACCACCTCCGCGGCGCCGAGGGAGCGCAGCCAGGACGCCTTGCTGCCCGACGCGGTCGCGATGACATGGGCGCCGAAGTAGGACGCGAACTGCACCGCGAAGTGCCCGACACCGCCGCTGCCGGCGTGGATGAGCATCCGCTGCCCCTCGTGCGCCTTCGCGACCTCGACGACCAGGCCCCACGCGGTCAGCGCCGCCAGGGGGGCAGCCGCGGCTTCGATGTGCGAGAGCGTGGCGGGCTTGCGCACCACGCTGAGCGAAGGCACGGACAGGTATTCCGCGTAGCTGCCGCCGTAGCGCGGCACCATCACCATCCCGAACACCTCGTCGCCGGGGCGGATCGGATGCGCACTGTAGGGCGACTCGACGACGACGCCGCTGAAGTCGTGACCGAGCACGGCGGGGAAGCTGTGGATGGCGTCGAACACTCCGCGTCCGGCGCGCGTCTTCGCGTCGATCGGGTTGACGCTCGAGGCGACGACCTTGACGAGGAACTCGGAGTTCACCTTGTCCGGGTAAGGGGTGTCGCCGATGCGCAGGGAGTCGGGCCCACCGGCCTCGTCGAGCAGCGCCGCCCGCATGGTCTTCGGCATTCGTCATCCCCTCATCCGTCAGCCGCCGCGCCGGGCGGTGTCTCTCCAGTCAATCCCGGCCATGCGTCGCCGGTGTTACGGACGGGTCACCGCATGTGAACAGTCTGTTTCGGATACCCCCAGGACGTTCCCAGCGGCGCGCCGGGTAGGATTCATCGACCCGGACCGAGGAGGCCCTGTGCGACGACTGCTGCTGATCGCCCGCGAGCCGTTCGCCGTCCCGGCGTTCGCGCGCGGCTGGCAGCGCGCCGTCCCGATCCTGCTCGCCCTCGGCACGATCTGCGTCCTGGGCGGATTGACCATCATCTGGGCTGCTCGCCTGACGGTCCCGTACCCGGTCTATGTGAGCGAACTCGGGGCCCGGGGTGCGCCCACGGCCGGTCCGTTCGCCGTCGCGCTGCTGCTCATCGCGGCCGGTGGTTTCGCGATCGCGCTGGCGAGCGGCCATGTGCGATCGACCGCCCCACTGCTGGGCCGGTGGTCGCCGGCGCTCAGCCTCGGCTTCGCAGCGCTGTGCTTCGTGCTCGCCTCGCAGGTCACCTGCTCGGCCTACTGCCCGGTGCCACTCGTCGATCCGCGGTCGACGCCGCAGGACCTCATCCACACTGTCTCGGCTGTGCTGGGGTTCGCCGCGGCGTGCTTCGCCATGCTGCAGGTCGGCTTCAGCCGGAGCCTGCCGCGCGTGTCCCGCCTCTCGCGGATCAGCTGCGCGGCGGTCGCGGTGATCACCATCGTGGGCGGGCTGCTGGCGATCGTGCGGGTCGGCGCGGATGTCGGGGCGTGGCTGGAACTGATCGGCACGACCGTCGCGGTCGCGTGGATCGCCGTCTACGCGGTG
The DNA here is from genome assembly GCF_056754895.1 of Leifsonia sp. KNZ13-11D. Classification (NCBI taxonomy): domain Bacteria; kingdom Bacillati; phylum Actinomycetota; class Actinomycetes; order Micrococcales; family Microbacteriaceae; genus Leifsonia; species Leifsonia sp. KNZ13-11D. The sequence continues at coordinate 3,125,487 of NZ_JBPGWU010000001.1, read as the reverse complement.
GCGCTGACGCGCATCCCGGTGGCCGTCGTCGCTGTCGCGCCGGTCGCGGCGGGGGCCGAGGCGGAGCCGGTCGTCGGCGCTCCGGGGACCGTCGGAGCGGGCGGGCGCGCCGAGGTCGCCTGACGCAGGACCTCGATGAGGTCGGCGGCCAGAGCGACGAGCTTGGCGATCTCCGCGTCGTCGCGGTCCACCCAGCGGCACTCCGGCTCGTCACGCAGAGGGACGAAGCCGTTGTGCTGCTCCCAGACGAAGAGGGTGCGCTCGGCGCCCAGCACGTACTGCTGCCACCAGATCTGACGCAGGTAGGGGCGCGGGATGCTGCGGAACGGCTTGTTGGTCGTCTTGATCTCGGCCAGCTCGATGCGACCGCCCGTGCGGAGGATCAGCCCGTCCGGTGTGGCCAGGTGCCGGCGGTCGCGCTCCGCGTGGAAGAGCAGGTCGGACGGCTCGATGCCGTGCGTCGCGGCCACCCACGCGGCGATCTCGGGCTCGCGCGAACGACCGTGCTGCGTGAAGATGTTGCCGCTGAAGCCGGTGCCGTGCAGTTTGTCGTAGGCGGCCGCACGGATCGAGCGCGGGCTCGACAGCTTGGCGACGTCGGTGGCGGTGATCCCGCGGCTCCGCGCCCGCAGCCAGCCGACGCGGTCGCTCGAGCGTGCCACCACCCGTGCCAGATGCCCCGTCTGACCGGGCACCGCGGGCACCACCGGGACGGGGGCCGGTCGCGCCGGGCTCAGATCCGCCAGGACGGCCGGCCGGTACAGGTCGGCGGTGCGGTACGGAGCGGAGTCGAGCACCCCTCCATTGTGCCGCCTCGCGCCGACCCTCGCCGTCACTCCACGCGCGTCGCGCCGAGTTGCCTGCGGGCCTCGTCGATGGTCGCGAGCGTGTCCACGGCCTCCGCCAGCGGGTGCAGCGGCGACTCGGTGCGGCCCTCCGCGACGAAGCGCGCGAGAGCGGCGGCCTCGTACGCCATGCCGTCCCGGTACGGGCGCCCGTAGGGGTCGCGCCAGTGCGCGGCGAGCGTGCCGTCGGCCCGGAAGACGCGGAGACCGCTCGGGCCCCAGAACGGACTGTCGGTCTCGACCCGTCCCTCGCTGCCGCAGATCGTGGCGAGCGACGGCGTGCCCGCCAGGAGGCTCGTGCTCAGCAGCGCCTGCGCGCCGTCGGCCGAGGACAGCAGCAGTGCGGCCTGCGCATCCACCCCGGTCTCCGCCAGGGTGCCCGTCGCGATGATGCCGGCCGGGGCGCCCAGGGCGAACGACGCCCACGAGACCGTATACACCCCGAGGTCGAGGAGGGCGCCGCCCGCGAGCGCCGGATCCCAGAGGCGGCTCGTGGGGTCGAACGCCGGGCGGCCGCCGAAGTCGGCGGTCACGACACGGAGCTCGCCGAGCGCGTCGCGCTCCATCAGCTGTCGCACGATGTCGGTCTGCGGCAGGTACCGGGTCCACATCGCCTCCATGGCGAAGACGCCGGCCTCGCGGGCGGCGGCGACGATCCGGCGGGCCTGGTCCGCGGTGACCGCCATCGGCTTCTCGATGAGCACGTGCTTCCCGGCGGCGATGGCCAGGAGCGCGTGCTCCAGGTGCTCGCTGTGCGGGGTCGCGACGTAGACCACATCGACGTCCGGGTCGGCGACGAGCGCCTCGTACGACCCGTAGGAGCGCTCTGCGCCGTGCGCCGCGGCGAACGCCGCCGCACGTTCGGCCGAGCGGGACCCGGCCGCGACGACCCGCTGCCGGGTGTGACGGTGGAGCGCAGCGGTGAAGTCTGCGGCGATGCCGCCCGGGCCGAGCACGCCCCAGCGCAGCGGCGGGGCGTCCGCGGGGTCGGGGTGGCGCGGCTCGGGGAGCGTCGCGAGGGCGTCGGTCATGGGTCTCGTCTCCTCGGTTTTGCGGCGGTCGGTTTTGCGGCGGTCGGGGTGGCGGTGCTCGGACGGGCGTCGCTCAGACAGGTTGGGGGTTCGACACCTCGGGCGCCTGGCGGGCGCCTGGGACCGGAGCCGCCCAGCGGACGCCGTTGGCCAGCACCCGGCGCACCTGAGGGTGGAAGTACACCGGGTACGCCTGGTCGCCCGGGCTGAAGTAGAAGATCTTGCCGCGTCCGCGCGTGAAGGTGACGCCGGAACGGAACACCTCGCCGCCGGTGAACGAGCTGATGAAGACCAGGTCGTCGGGCGTGGGGATGTCGAAGAACTCGCCGTACATCTCCTGCGCGTCGATGACGATCGGCTGGTCGACGCCCTCGGCGATCGGGTGGGTCGGGTTCACCGTCCACACGAGCTCCCGCTCACCGCCCTCCGGGTTGCGCCAGCGCAGCGAGCAGGTCGTGCCGAGCATCCGGATGAAGATCTTCGAGAAGTGACCGGAGTGCAGGACGATCAGGCCCATCCCGCCGAGCACATGCCGTCGGACGCGCTCGACGACCTCGTCCGAGACGCGGTCGTGGGCGATGTGGCCCCACCACAGCAGAACGTCGGTCTCGGCGAGCGACTGCTCGTCGAGCCCGTGCTCAGGGGCGTCGAGGGTGGCGGTCCGAACGACGACCTCGTCGCCGAGGAGATCGCGCAGGCCCTCGGCGATGGCGCCGTGGATGCCGTGCGGGTAGATCGCGGCGATCTCGGGCTGGGTCGCCTCGTGGACGCCCTCATTCCAGACGGTGACACGCAGGGTCATGGTCATGCTCCTTTCGTGGTGGCGGCGGCCGCGGCAGGATCCGGCTGCGCCAGGGTGCTCGTGGCGTCGGAGGGGGCGAGACGCACCTCGGCGCCGATCCTCGCGGACTCGTAGGCGGCGTCGATGACGCGCGCCCGCTCGAGGGCGAGAGCGCCGTCCCAGTTCGCCCATCCGGACGGGTCGGCGACGTGCTCGAGGAACGTCTCGACCACCGCCAGGTGGCCGCGCCCCGGGTCCGCGGTGACGGTGATGTCCTCGCTCTGCTCGCCGTCGCCGGTGAAGATGGTGAGCTCGCCGGAGGGCGCATAGTCGACGACGCGCAGGTCCGCGCCGCCCTCCGTGCCGTACAGCGTGATGCCGAACTCGTCGCCGGCGGGGCGGTAGGCGGCCCAGCTGGTCTCGAGCACGATCGAGCCTCCGCCTTCGAGCCGGAGCAGCAGGCTCGCCAGGTCTTCGACCTCGTAGGCCGAACCGACGTGCTGCTTCGAGGCGGTCGCACCGCCTCGGCCGCGCACCCCGAGCTCGGAGTGGGTGACCGCGGACACCGCGACGACCCGGGGCTCGCCGAAGAGGTGCAGGGCGTAGTCGAGCACATGCACGCCGATGTCGATCAGCGGTCCGCCGCCGGCCATCTCACGGTTGGTGAACCAGCTGCCGAGCGCGGGGATGCCCGCCCGGCGCAGCCAGACGGCGCGGGCGTGGTAGGGCCGGCCGATCTGGCCGGCGTCGATCGCGGCCTTGAGCGCCTGGATGTCGCCCCGGCGGCGGTGGTTGAAGGCGACTTCGAGCACGCGGCCGGCGCGGTGCGCCGCGTCCACCATCGTCTCCGCTTCTGCCGCCGTGCGCGCGATCGGCTTCTCGCTGAGGACGTGGATGCCCGCATCCAGCGCTCCGACCGCGATCGGGGCGTGGAGGAAGGTGGGCACCGCGACGCTGACGACATCGAGATCGGCGTCCGCCACGAGGTCCTTCCAGTCGCGGTAGAGGCGCTCGAGGCCGTACTGCTCTCCGAGCTCCGCGCGCGGGCCGTCCTCCATCCCGGCGATGGCGACGAGCTCGACGCCCGGCAGGGCGTCGTAGGCGGCCATGTGCTGCTGGCCGGCCCAGCCCAGGCCGACGACGCCGGCGCGGAGGGGACGACCGGGGGTATCGCTGCGGGTGCTCACGGCACTCCTTTCAGATGGTGTGTGCTTTTCGGTGGTCATTGTGCTGCGTCTTCGTCTTCGAATCGATTCGAGTGTGTTCAGGATGCGGTGCTCGGGTTCGCGGTCCTCGCCTCCCGCGTCTCAGCGGAAGAGGGTGCGCGGGATGCCCGCCTCGGGATCGAGCGCCCGCTGGACGACCATGATGGCGGCCCCGATGACGCCGCCGGTCTCGCCGGAGCGCGATTGCGTGATGGTGAGATGCTGCGTCGCGAGCGGTGTGGACCGCTGGTAGACGACCTCGCGCATCCCGGCGAGCAGCTGCTCGCCGACGCGGGAGAGGCTCCCGCCGACCACGATGGTCGACGGGTTGAGGAGGTTCACGCACGTCGCGACCACGGCCCCGAGGTCGCGGCCCGCCTGACGGATCGCGTTGTGGACGGCGGGGTTGCCGCTGCGCGCCAGCTGGACCACGTCGTCGCTCGTTGCGGCCGGGAAGCCCGCCGCGGCGAGCGACCGGGCGATGGCCGGGCCGCTCACCAGGGACTCCAGATCGGCGTCCTGCTCGCCGTGGCTGGGAGTGTCGGTGCCGAAGGGGACGCGGACGTGACCGAGGTCGCCCGCGGAGCCGAGGGCTCCGCGCTGGAGGCTGCCGCCGCTGATGATGCCGGCTCCGACACCCGTGGCCACCTTGACGAACAGGAGGTCGGTCTCCTCCGGGTACATGAGCGCGTGCTCGCCCAGCGCGAGCAGGTTGACGTCGTTGTCGACCAGCACGGGCACGTCGAACACCCGGCGGATGTAGGCGGGGATGTCGAACCGGTCCCAGCCCGGCATGATCGGCGGGTTGACCGGCAGGCCGGTCGAATGCTCCACCGGGCCCGGGACGCCGACGCCCACGCCGATGAGCTCCTCGGGCTGGCGGCCGGAGGCGATGTACAGCTCGCTCGCCGTCTCGAGCGCCCAGTCGAGGATCGGCTCCGGTCCCTCGGCGATGCGGAGGCGGCGCGACTCGCTCGCCACGATGGTCCCGGCCAGGTTCGCCAGCGCGACGACGCCGTGGGTCGCGCCCAGATCGATCGCGACGATCACGCGCGAGTCCGGGTTGAACCGGATGCGCGCGGGAGGACGGCCGCCCGACGACACGTCGTCCCCGGCGGGGGCGACCAAGCCGGCCCCGGTCAGAGTGTCGATCCGCGACGCGATGGTCGACCGCGCCATGCCGGTCAGCTCGGCGAGCTGCGCACGGGTGCGGGGGATGCCGTCGCGCAGGATCGCCAGCAGCTCCGCGGCGTCTGCGGCGACGAGCACCGAGTCTCGCGCGCTGTCGGTCATGAGGGTATTGAACCACAGTGACGGTGCGGTGCTCAAAGTCATGCATGCATACGTCGACTTTTGTTTGACATCCGGCAGAAGTGGCTATTGAATGGTTCCCACGCCCCTTCGGCGCCTCCACTCCAGAAGCCTCCACCCAGAAGCCTCACCCAAAACCTGACGAGGAGAACAGTGTCGACGTCAAAAGTCTCCGTGCAGCTCTACACGGTCCGCGAACTCCTGACCGAAGACACGGTCCGAACCCTGAAGCGCCTCGCCGACATCGGGTTCACCCAGGTCGAGCCCTTCGCCTTCCTCGATTTCGGTGACGCGCTCCGCGACGGCCTCGCCGAGGCGGGCCTCTCCGCTCCGACCACGCACCAGAGCTTCATCGGGGGCGACCTCGACCGGGTGTTCGAGTCGGCGAAGGCCCTCGGCATCGAGACGGTCATCGATCCGTTCGTGGCTCCGGACAAGTGGCAGAGCGCCGACGACGTCGCGAAGACGGCCGAGCAGCTCAACGCCGCCGCCGAGGTCGCGGCCGCGCACGGCATCCGCGTGGGGTACCACAATCACGATCACGAGATCTCCAGCACGATCGAGGGCTCGTCGGCGCTCGAGTTCTTCGCCGGTCGGCTCGCACCCGAGGTCGTCCTCGAGGTCGACACGTACTGGGTCGCCGTGGGCGGTGCGGACCCGGTGTCGTTCCTGCCGAAGCTGGGCGACCGTGTCGTCGCGCTGCACATCAAGGACGGCCCCGGCACGCACGAGACGAAGGACCAGGTCGCCGTCGGCCAGGGTTCGCTGCCGATCGAGCAGATCATCGCAACCGCCCCGCAGGCGCTCCGGGTGATCGAGCTGGACGACTCGCGCGGTGACCGCTTCCAGGCCGTCGCCGACAGCTTCGCCTTCCTCACCTCGAAGGGCCTCGCGTGAGCGCCGGGCGCGTCGGAGTCGGCGTCATCGGCGCCGGAGTCATCAGCAACCAGTACCTCGAGAACCTCACCGCGTTCCCCGACCTGGATGTGCGGTTCGTGGCCGACATCGACCTCGAGCGCGCCAGGACGCAGGCCGACAAGTACGGCGTCCCGGGGTCCGGAACGGTCGAGGAGCTGCTCGCCGACGACGCCATCGAGATCGTCGTCAACCTGACCATCCCCAAGGTGCACGTCGAGGTCGCCCTGCAGGTGCTCGGCGCGGGGAAGCACGTCTGGAGCGAGAAGCCGTTCGCCCTCGACCGCGTGAGCGGGCGCGAACTGCTGGAGGCGGCGCACGCCGCGGGGCTCCGCGTCGCGACGGCGCCCGACACCTTCCTGGGTTCCGGCATCCAGTCCGCCCGCCGCCTGATCGAGCACGGCGACATCGGCGCGCCGCTCACCGCGCTCACGCTCATGCAGAGCCCGGGGCCGGAGTCCTGGCACCCGAACCCCGATTTCCTCTTCCAGGAGGGTGCCGGGCCCCTGTTCGACATCGGGCCCTACTACCTCACGGCGCTCGTGCAGCTGTTCGGCCCGGTCGCGCGAGTCAGCGCCGTCGCCTCGAAGGCGCGGGAGAGCCGCATCATCGGATCCGGCCCGCGCGCCGGGGAGGAGTTCGCCGTCACGGTCCCGACGCACGTCAGCGCCCTCTACGAGTTCGAGAGCGGGCAGACGGCCCAGTCCGTGTTCAGTTTCGATTCGAAGCTCGGCCGTACCCAGTTCGAGGTCGCGGGCATCGAGGGCACGGTCGTGGTGCCCGATCCGAACACGTTCGAGGGCGAGCTGCTGGTGCACGGCGCCGACGGCGTGGAGACGGTCCCGTCGACGGGAACCACCGACACCCGCGGCATCGGCGTGGTGGAGCTGGCCCGGGCGATCCGGGCCGGCGTGCCCGAGCGGGCATCCGGCGAACAGGCGTACCACGTGCTCGACATCATGGTGTCGACCATCGAGGCGGGGGAGTCGCGGACACCGGTCGAAGTGCAGAGCACTGTCGAGGTCGCTCCGGCACTGCCCGAAGACTGGGATCCGCGCGCTGCGACCCTGGCGTGAGGCGGACGACATGAGCGATGGATCGGACCGGAACGAGCCGGGCGCCGCGGCGACAGCGGCCGCGACAGCGGCGGCTACGGCGACGAACGGGGGGCTGACCCGCCGTGACGGCACTGCGTCGGGCGCCCGCCTCCGCGTCGCGATCGTGGGAGGCGGCTTCATGGCGGAGGTGCACTCCCGCGCCGCGCGCGCCGCGCGCGCCGATGTGGCCGGCATCGTCTCCTCCACCCCGGAGCGCTCGCTGGCGGCGGCGGAGCGGCTCGGCGCCGGCCGGGCGTACTCCTCCCTCGACGAGGTGCTGTTGGACGAGACGATCGACGTCGTGCACGTCACCACGCCCAACGCCCTGCACGCCGGACAAGCGGCCGCGGTGCTGGCCGCGGGCAAGGATGTGGTGTGCGAGAAGCCGCTCGCCACGACGGTCGCCGACGCCGAAGGCCTCGTGGCCGCAGCGGAGGGACGCACGGCGACGGTGCCCTTCGTGTACCGCTTCCACCCGATGGTGCGCGAAGCGCGCTCGCGGTTCGCCTCCGGCGAGGCCGGCCGCGTGCTCAGCATCAACGCCTCCTATCTGCAGGACTGGCTGCTCGGCGAGAGCGATGACAACTGGCGGGTGGACGCCCACCAGGGCGGCCGCTCCCGGGCGTTCGCCGACATCGGGTCGCACCTCGTCGACCTCGTCGAGTTCGTCAGCGGCGACCGGGTCAGCCGGGTGTCGGCGACGAAGCGCACCGTGTTCGCCGATCGGGCCTCCCACAGCGGGATCACCACGGAGGACGCGGTCGCCGTGGTGGTCGAGACGCACTCGGGCGCACTCGGCACCCTCCTGGTGTCGCAGGTCGCCCCCGGCCGCAAGAACCGGCTCTGGCTCGAGATCGCCGGAAGCGCCGAGAGCGTCGCTTTCGACCAGGAGCAGCCGGAGACGCTCTGGATCGGCCGGCGGAAGGGGAGTCTGATCGTGCCCCGCGACGCCGACCAGCTCAGCGAGGATGCGGCACGCCTGTGCGTGGTCCCGTCCGGGCACCCGCAGGGGTACCAGGACGCGTTCAACGCGTTCGTCGCCGACACCTACGCCGCCGTGGCGGGCGAGAACCCCGAGGGCCTCCCGCGGTTCACCGACGGCCTCCGGGCCGTGCGGGTCACGGACGCGGTGATCGACTCGGCCGAGTCGGGCGCCTGGATCGAGCTCGACTAGCCGAGAGCCGAGGCGTCGACACGGTCGTCGGTTGTTCACGGACGACAAGTGCATTGCGGCGCCTGCGTGCGCGCATCTAGCCTCGGCCTGAACCGATCAGACTCGACCGGTCACGACCCGCCCGGCGAGAGGAGCGATCGTGCGCGCACGGGGATCGCGCCGCGCGGCCCGACCGATCGGCGTCGCAGCTGTCATCCTCACGCTCGCCGCATCCGCCGTCGCGATCACGGTCCCCGCGGTCGCGACCGTGCCCGGCCAGCCGGGCGCGCCGCAAGCGGGCACGGCGGTGTACACCGAAGACTTCCGAAATGCGAGCGTGACCACGCCGGTCTCGCTTCTCAACTACACCGGAGGGCCCCCGGCCCAGGGAGTGGGCTACACCGGTGACCCTTACTGGGTGGCGCCGCGCGGATGCAACGGCTTCGTCCTCAACGCCAACACGGTGAACAACACCACGTGCCCGACGAACGCGTATGCCGAATTGACCCAGATGGCCCTGGCGTTGGGGCAGTTCAACGGGCTGCTGCCGGCGGCAGCGCGGACCCAGCCCGTTCTCGCGGAAGCAACCGACGGCACCTATCAGGCGCCGTCGGGCACGGTGATGCTCCAGACGACGAGCAACCGGATTCCGATGACCCAGGGGCATTTCTACGTCGTCTCGGCGCAGTTCGCCGCGATCGCCTTCCGAGGCCTCGGGCCCCTGTGCAACACCCTCAGCGGCCGACCCGACTCCGACCCGTCCCTGACGTTCTCGCTGCTGAACGGAACGACCAAGCTGCCGCTCAGCTCCAACCTCAACCCGTGCACGGCCCCGGGCGCGAAGGTCGTCAACGGTGCCGCCGTGGCCAACATCGTCTCGGCGCCGCTCAAATGGAGTGGCCAGCCCACGGCGGGCCTGGTGCTCGAGAACCTGGGGCGGGGATGGAATTACGGAAACGACTCCGCTTTCTCCGATCCCACCGTCCTCGACGTCACCCCACAACTCGACAAGTCCTTCAATCCGAGTGCCATCGCCGCGGGCGGCGTGACATCGCTGACCTTCACCATCACCAATACGCTCGAGCTCGCCGCGAAGTCCGGCTGGTCCTTCCACGACGCGCTGCCCGACGGCTTGACGACCACCGGCGCCGCCTCGACCACCTGTGCCGGGGCGACCGTCGCAGCAGCTCCGGGAGCGGCGGACGTGCGGGTCTCGGGGAGCCTGAACACGGGGCAGTCGTCGTGCTCGGTGACCGTCCAGGTGCAGGCGTCCTCCGCGGGAACCTACTCGAACGGACCCGGGAACTTCGCATCGTCGGACGGACTCGACGGGGTGAACGCGCCGGGCACGGCGACGCTGGTGGTCCGGCCGCCGGCGTCCCTGGTCATCTCGAAGACGTCGGCCGCCACGGCCATCAGCCGGGTGGGCCAGGTGGTCACCTACAAGTTCCTCGTCGAGAACCGGGGGCCGACTCCACTGACCGACGTCACCGTGACCGACACGCAGGCTGCGCCCGCCTCCCAGTCCGGGCTGACGCCCATCCAATGCCCGCAGACCGCCCTGGCTTCGCACGACTCCATGACCTGCACCGCCACGTACACCGTCAGTCAAGCGGACATCGACCACGGCTCGCTCTCCGACACCGCGACGGCCACCGGTCTGGACCCGGGAGGGTCGACGGTGACCGCGCCGCCGGCGCGCTTGACGTTGGCGGCGCCGAAGCCGGCGATCTCCGTGGTGAAAGGGAGCCCCACCGAACTGGTCTCCGCCGTGGGACAGATCGTGCCCTACACCTTCACCGTGACGAACAGCGGCAACGTGCAGCTGTTCGGCGTCGGAGTCACGGACACCGTCTCGCCCCCCTCGCCTCCGTCCAACCTGACGCCCGTCGCCTGTCCACAACCGTCGCTCGCGCCGGGCGCTTCGGAAGTCTGCACGGCCCGATACACCGCTGTTCAAGCCGACCTGGAGAACGGTTCGCTCGGAGATTCGGCCGTCGCATCGGCCACCGATCCCGAGGGCGTCGCCGTCTCCTCGTCGCCGGCCGCGCTGACCGTCCCGTCGTCCCTTCCTGGTTCGCTCTCCATCGTCAAGACCTCCACCACCAGAACACTGACAGCCGTCGGGCAGCTCGTCCCCTACACGTTCCAGGTCACGAACAATTCCACGCTGACGATCTCGAACGTCGCCGTCTCCGACACGCAGCTCGCCCCCGCCCTCCCCGCCAACATGGGTCCGATCACCTGCACGGCGACGACTCTCGCCGCGGGAGCCTCGACGGCGTGCACCGGCTCGTACACGGTGACCCTGGCCGATCTGAATCTCGGACAGGTCTCCGATTCCGCGGTCGCAACGGGGACCGACCCGGTGGGCAACCCCGTGCGGTCCTCGCCGTCGTCGCTGCGCATCACCGTCCCGATCGCAGCCCTGCGGCTGGTGAAGGCATCGACCACGACGGTGGTCTCGGCCGTCGGCCAGCACGTGCCGTACACCTTCACGGTCACGAACACAGGCAACGTCACCATCTCGGGAACGACGGTCTCCGACACTCCCGCAGCGCCCTCGCTTCCCGCGGATATGACGCCGGTCACCTGTCCGCAGCCGACGCTCGCGCCCGGCGCCTCCGAAGTCTGCACGGGAACCTACACGACCACGGCCGCGGATCTCGCGAACGGATCGATCAACGACTCGGCCGTCGCATCCGGTCGCGACCCCGGTGGGGCGCTCGTCGGTTCGCCGCAGTCCTCGGCGTCCATCCCGGTGGCGACAGCGCCGTTGACGATCGTCAAGGGTTCGTCATCCGAGAGCATCTCCCAGATCGGACAGGTGGTGCAGTTCGGATTCACGGTCACGAACGACTCCGATGTGCCGTATTCGTCGCTCCAGATCCACGACACGGTCGCACCGCCGGCGGTGCCGGGGAACGCGTCCGCGGTGACCTGCCCCGTGTCGACGCTCCTCGCGCATCAGTCGGCCACCTGCATCGGGACCTACACGGTGACGGCGGCGGACCTGGCGGCCGGAAGGGTGCAGGACAGCGCGGACGCCACAGCGATCGACCCCGGCGGCAGCACCTTCACGACGGCGCTGTCGAGCGTGATCGTGCCGTTGGCGGCGCAGCCGGCGATCAGCATCCTGAAGACGTCGACCACGACACGGATCACGACGCCCGGGCAGACCGTGCCCTTCTCGTTCACCGTCACGAACATCGGCAACACGGAGTTGACCGGTACCCACGTTGCGGACACGGTCTTCCCGCCGTCGCAGCCCTCGGACGCCTCGCCGGTCACCTGCCCCGTGACGAGCCTTGCACCCTCCGAGCAGACCGTCTGCACCGGCACCTACACGGTGAGCCAGGCCGACCTCGACAAGGGGTTCATCCAGGACTCCGCCGTCGCCGTGGCGACCGGCCCGTCCGGAGCGCAACTGCAGTCGCGACCGTCCGGGCTCACCATCACCTCCATTCCTGCGCTCGCGATGGCCAAGAGCTCGAGCAGCACGGTGTTCACACGAGCCGGCGAGCAGATCCCTCTGCGCTTCGATGTGACCAACGTCTCGGGATCGTCCGTCGCCCAGGTCACCGTCACCGACACGCAGCAACCGCCCTCGTCGCAGGGCGGCCTGTCGGCCATCGACTGCCCTCCGGGGACACTCCTGCCGGGCGACACGGTGCGATGCACGGCGACGTACACCGTCTCCCAGGCCGACCTGGAGAACGGATCGGTGACGGACAGCGCCGTCGCCGGCGGTTCCGACAGTGCGGGGTTGCCTGTCGCGCCCTCGGACCCGTCGACTCTGACCATCCCCGCCGCATCCAGCCCGGCGATCTCGGTGACGAAGTCGTCGTCCACCGCGGTGATCACCGCTTCGGGACAGACGGTTCAATTCAGCTACCGCGTGGTGAACACCGGCAACCGGGTGCTGTCGGAGATCTCGGTGGACGACCAGCTCCAGGCTCCCGCCGACCAGAGCCGCCTCAGCGCCGCGAGCTGTCAACGGCCGCTGCTGCAGCCGGGCAGCGAAGAAGTGTGCACCGCCACCTATGTCACGACGCAGGCGGATGTGGACAACGGCGGCGTGACCGATACGGCGACGGCGTCCGGAAACACCGCGGAAGGCGCGCGAACGGTCTCGGCGCCGTCGTCGTTGACCATCCCGGCTCCCGCTGCACCCCCCGCACTGACCATCGTCAAGTCGGCGGGAACCTCGATCATCACCGGCGTGTTCCAGCAGGTGACCTACAGCTACGTGGTGACGAACCCGGGGACGCAGACCGTGACGGCGATCATCGTGACGGATGCCCTCAGTGCGCCGGCGAATGCTGCCAATCTCTCGCCCGTGGCCTGCCCGCAGACCGCGCTGCTCCCCGGTGAGTCGATGATCTGCACGGCGACGTACACCGTGACGCAGCCGGACGTCGACGCGGGTCAGGTGCGGGACACGGCGACCGCGACCGGCCTGGTCGGTCCGATCCCGGTGAGTTCGGCGCCCTCGCGGGTCGACGTCCTGGTGTCGCCGATCGCGAATTCGATCACGCTCTCCAAGTCGGCCGATGTCGACGAGGTGAGCAGCATCGGCCAGGCCGTTCCCTTCCGGTTCACCGTCACCAACACGGGCACTCAGAGCGTCACCGGCATCGACGTGAGCGACACGGTTCAGGCGCCCTCGCAGCAGAGCAACCTCGGTCCGATCGACTGCCCGGTCAGGACCCTGGCGCCGTCGGCGTCGGTCACCTGCACGGCCACCTACCTCACGACCGCTGCGGATCTGAACAACGGGAGACTCGCCGATACGGCATCCGCATCCGCAACCGGGGCCGATGGTCAGCGGCTGTTCGCCGATCCGGCCGATGTCAGCATCCCGGTCGTCGCGCAGGGCGGTCTGACCCTCGTCAAGGCGACCACGACCAGCCGGATCGACACGATCGGACAGGTCATCCCGTACACGTTCGAGGTGACGAACACCAGCAATCAGACGCTGTTCGGTCTGAATGTCGGCGACCAGCTCCGTGCTCCCTCGGATCCCGCGAACCTGTCCCCGATCTCCTGTCCTCAGACGACGATCGTCGCGGGCGGCAGTGTCGTCTGCACGGCGTCCTATACGACGACGGCAGCGGATCTGGACAGCGGGAGCGTGTCGGACCTCGGCACTGCTTTCGCTTCCGACCCGCAGGGAGCCGTCGTGAGGGCGGACGATTCCGCCGTGACGGTGCCCGTGCACCCGCAGCCTGCTGTGACGGTCGTCAAGGCGAGTGCGACAGGGGCGGTGACGCATGCCGGACAGGTCGTCCATTACACGTTGACGGTCACGAACAGCGGCAACCAGACGCTCACCGCCGTCGAGGTGACCGACACTCCGAAGGCGCCCTCCGATCCGGATCGTCTCGGCGCGGTCACGTGCCCGCTCGCGACACTCGGCCCCGGCGCCGCGATGGTCTGCAGTGCCGACTACGACACCACCCAGGCCGACCTGGACAACGGCCAGGTCGTCGACAGCGCGGTGGCCTCCGGCGACGCTCCCGACGGTTCGACCGTCGTGTCGCCCGCCTCCGAGCTGACGGTGCCTGTGCAGGTGGCGAATTCGATCACCGTGCTGAAATCGACCACGACGACGGCGGTCGTCGCGTCGGGTGAGGCCGTGCCGTACACCTTCCTCGTCACCAACACGGGCAATCAGACGCTCACAGCGGTGTCGGTGACGGACATGGTCACCGCGCCCGCGGATCCCGCGAATCTCAGCCCGGTCACCTGCGACGCCACCTCGCTCGCCCCCTCCGCCTCCACCCTCTGCACCGCGACGTACACGACGACGCAAGCGGACGTCGATCACGGGATGCTCACGGACACAGCGAGCGCCGCAGCGACCACGCCCGGGGGAGCGCTGATCGGGTCGGCGGAGTCGACGGTCGGACTCCCCGTCGATCAGCGCCCCGCCCTCACTCTGGACAAGTCCGCAAGCGGGCCGACCCTCGGGCCGCTGTTCGTCGGCGAGACGATCGTCTACAGCTACGTCATCACGAACGTGGGCAACGTCACCGTCGCAGCACCCGATGTCTCGGAGACGGCGTTCACGGGCACAGGAACACCGCCGGCTCCGGCGTGCCCCTCCGGCGAACTTCCTCCGGGCGCCCAGGCGGTGTGCACCGCGAGCTACACCGTCACCCAAGCCGACGTGGATGCCGGGACGTTGGACAACACGGCCACCGCCACCGGCCGATCGCCTCTCGGCGCGGCGGTCGTCTCGGCGCCGTCGAGCGCGCCGTTCCCCTTCGAGCCCCTCCCGGGCATCGCTCTTCAGAAGACCGTGCTGCCCGGCACCGTCGACGGCGCGGGTGATGATGTCGCGTACCGGTTCGCGGTGACCAACACGGGCAACGTGACGCTCGATCGCGTGACCGTGAGCGAGAGCACCTTCAGCGGCTCCGGCACACCGAGCCCGGTGGTGTGCGAGACAGCGACCCTGGTTCCCGGTGCGTCCGAGACCTGCACGTCGGCGTACACGATCACGCAGGCCGACGCGGATGCGGGGAGCGTGTCGAACACCGCGATCGCCGAAGGTTTCGCGCCGGCGGCTGCCCAGCCGACCGGTTCCGCCCCGTCGACCGCGGTCGTGACGATCCGTCCGGCGCCCTCGCTGACCGTCGACAAGACCAGCACGACCGCAGAGGTGCAGCGGGCCGGACAAGTGATCGACTACAGCTTCACCGTCACGAACACGGGCAATCAGACGCTGTCGGCCGTCCGGGTGGCGGACCAGCTCGATCCGCCGAGCGATCCTGCCGACCTCGCGCCGATCGGCTGCGCGGTCACGACGATCGCACCCGGTGCCGCGACGGTCTGCACGACCCGTTACACCGCTACGCAGGCCGACCTCGACAACGGCGTCGTCGGCGACGCTGCCACAGCGATCGCCCTGGACCCTCGAGGGAACCCGCTGAGCTCGGCGCCCGCCATCCTCGTGGTTCCGGCGCTCCAGGATCCGGCACTGACCCTGGTGAAGACCGCATCGCCGAGCGACGCGGGCCACTTCGTCCCGGGAGCGCGCATCCTGTACACCTATGCCCTGACCAACACGGGCAACCAGACCCTCAGCGCTCTCGGCATCGACGAGGTGTCGTTCAGCGGCGCAGGCACCGCGCCCGCGCCCGATTGTCCGCGAACCTCTCTGGCTCCCGGAGCCAGCGCCCGCTGCACCGCCGACTACATCGTCACAGCGGCCGATATCGATGTCGGCGGGATCACGAACACGGCGACCGGATCGGCGGATGCGCCCGATGGCCGGACGATCGGGACAGCTCCGTCGACGGCATCGATCCCGACCCCCGGGACACCGTCATTCACCCTGACGAAACAGGTCTCCGCACCAGGCGGCGTCCGCCCGGGCGACCGGTTGAGCTACAGCTACGTCGTCACGAACACCGGTACGACCGTGCTCACCGGGCTGGAGATCGTGGAGACGAGGGATGGCTTCTCGGGTGCGGGCCCGGTGCCCCAGGCCACCTGTCCCACGACGACGCTGGGCTCGGAGCAGACGATGACCTGCACGGCGGGCTACACGATCACCCCGGCCGATTCGGGAACGATCCGCAACACCGCGACAGCCACGGCGGATGGGGGAACCGCCGTATCGCTTCCCTCCAGCGCTTCCATCGTGGTCGGCGCACCGGGGACGCCAGCGCCGCCCTCCGGGGCGACCGCATCCGAGGCGACGATCGCAGACACCGGTTCGGTCGCCGCGCCCTGGGCGGTGCTGCTGGGCGCATCGTCCGTCGGCGCCGGCGTCCTTCTCCTCCTCCGGCGCCGGCCGAGGCGCCCGCGAGCGTAGCCGGTCAGACGCGGCCGCCGAGATCCTCCGGCGCTGCGCCGCCCCGGCGCGCCGCCCGCCGATCCAGCAGCCACGCGGTGATCAGCACACCCCAGCTGAGCGCTCCGACGATGTTCGCGGTGAGGAAGCGCCGTAGAAGCGCTCCGCCCGGCGCACGCCGGCCTGACGGCCAGGTGGAAGACCACCCGGCCCACATCGCCGAAGAAGTCCGCGAGGTCGCGGGCCATGCTCCGAGGGTGCCGGGCGAGGCCGGGCCCGGGCCCGGAGCGTCGGGCCGGGGGGCGACGGTCAGGCGAAGGCGACCTCCGCGGCGTCCACCACCTCGGCGGTCCTGCCCGGAGCCCGGTGGTTCGACCAGTACAGGTTCGTGTGGGCGATCACCAGCTCGGGAGGCGGAGCACCCCACGGCGAGAGGTCCTCGGTCGTGTGCGCGTCCCCGACCAGCGTCACGTCGTAGCCGCGGACGACCGCGCCGTGGATGGTCCCCCGGATGCACTCGTCGGTCTGCGAGCCCGTCACGACGATCCGTCCGACACCCGCATCCGCCAGCACCGACTCCAGGGCCGTGTCCTCGAAGGCGTCCGCGTACTGCTTGGGCACGAGCGGCTCGTCGTCCGCGCGGCTCAGCTCCGGGACGTACTCCCACGCCTCGCTGCCGTACGGCACGTTGTCGTCGGAGTGCTGGATCCAGACCACGGGGACCGACTCCCGGCGCGCCCGGTCGACGAGCCCGCGTATGCGCTCGACCACCTCGTCCCGCCGATACGCCTCGCCGATCACCCCGTTCTGCACGTCGATCACCAGCAGCGCCGTCGCGTCGCGCCCATCCAGAGTCGTCATCGTCGCCCCCTTCCCGTGGGCAGGATGCTACTCCGCGCGGCCTCCGCAGCGCAGCGCTAGGCTCGGCCCCGTGACGAGCACAGGCGACACCATCACGGGCGAGGACTGGTACGGGCGCGACCTCGACGGCGTCGAGTACACCGGGATGCTGTTCGACAAGGTGGACATGACGGAGCTCAGAAGCACCGGAGCCACGTTCACCGAGTGCGTGTTCCGCGGCGTGCGCTTCAACGTCAGCGAGCACGACGAGTCGGCGTTCGTGAACTGCCGGTTCGAGTCGTGCAACTTCTTCGACAGCACGTTCCGCCGCTGCAAGCTGACCGGCAGCACCTTCCACGGCTGCGAGTTCCCGCTCCTGAAGGTCGAGGGCGGCAACTGGTCGTTCGTGGGTCTGCGCCGGGCGGAGTTGCGCGGGGCGACCTTCGAGGGCGTCCGGCTGCGCGAGGCCGACCTCTCGGAGGCCCGCTGCCAGGAGACGCGGTTCGCGGGATGCGACCTCAGCGCAGCGCTGATCACCGGCGCCGACCTCACCGCCGCCAGCATCGCGGGCAGCGACCTGACCGGCGTCGACCCGTCCGATGTCGTGCTGCGCGGCACCGTGATCGACCAGCGTCAGGCCGTGGTGCTGGCGGAGGCGCTCGGAATGGTGGTCGTCCCTCTCGACTGAATGGGGATGCGGAAAGGCGATGCCCGCCCCCGGTGTCGCGGGGACGGGCATCTGTCCGTTCGGGCGGTGTTCTCAGGCCACCTCGCTGACCCGCCCGTGCTTGATGTGCAGCCGGCGCTGCGCGCGCTTCGCCACCGCGGAGTCGTGCGTGACGATCACGACGGTGAGGCCGCGATCGCGCCAGAGCCCCTCCAGGAGGTCCATGATCTCGTCGCGGGTCTCCTCGTCCAGGTTGCCGGTGGGCTCATCGGCGAGGAGCACCTCCGGGTTCTTCACCAGGGCGCGCGCGATGGCGACGCGCTGTTGCTGGCCGCCGGAGAGCTCCGACGGGAGGTGGTTGCCGCGGTCCGCGAGCCCGACCGAGGCGAGCGCCTCCGACGCGCGGCGCTTGCGCTCCGCGCCGTTCACCTTCAGCGGCGCGAGCGCGGTCTCGACGTTCTCCTGCGCCGTCAGGGTGGGGATCAGGTTGAAGCCCTGGAAGACGAAGCCGATCTCCTTGGCGCGGATCTTGGCCAGCTTGCCGTCCCGCTGCGTCGACAGGCTGTCGGCGCCGAGCCGGACCGAACCTGCCGTGGGCCGGTCGAGGGCCCCCAGCATCTGCAGCAGCGTCGACTTGCCTCCGCCGGTCGGCCCCTGGATGGCGACGAGCTGGCCGTCCGGGATCTCCAGGCTCACGTCGTCGAGGGCGACGACCTGGCGCTTGGACTGGCTGTACTTCTTCGTGACGTCGGTGAGCGTGTACATCGTGACTCCTTGAAGGTCGGAAGGGCGGTCAGGCGACCGAGCGCAGCGCGGCGGCAGGGCGGAGACGGGAGGCGCGCCAGCCGCCGATCGCCCCGGCGAGCAGTCCGCCGAGTACGGCGAGGGCGACCGCGCCGACGATGATCCAGAGGGTCACCGGTGCGTGCAGGGCGATGTTCGCGGACGAGGTCGCTGCCTCGCGCGCCGCCCCGAAGGCGCCGCCGAAGCCGCCGCCGAAGCCGCGTCCCCCGGCTCCGCCCGCCGCGGCGCCGCCCGCTCCGCCGAAGCCGGCGCGCGCCGCATTGGTGGTGGTGCTGCGGGCGACGCTCCCGGTGAGGGTGGGCGAGATCACGTTGACGATGAGCACACCGAGCAGGCCGATGGCCACACCGATCACGCCGCCGATGACGCCCTGCACGACCGACTCGCCGGCCACCTGGCCGACGATGCGGCCGTTGGACCACCCGATGGCCTTGAGCGTCCCGAATTCGCGGGTGCGCCGGGTGACGCCCGAGATGGTGAACAGGATGGCGATGAGGAAGGCCGCCGCCAGGACGATGACGGAGAGCCACGTCCCGAGGTTCGCGATCAGCTCACCGGCGCTGCCGAGCGAGCCCGAGACCGTGGACGCGAGGTCGGCCTGGGTGCTCACGGTCGCCCCGGAGACCGCCTTGCCGATGTCGGTCTTGATCTGGTCGATGTCGCCCGAGGACGCCGCCTTCACGTAGACGGACGAGATCTTGCCGGTCTGCCCGGAGAGGGTCTGGGCGACATCCAGCGGGATGTAGGCGTTGGCCGCGGTGGTCGCGTCGGAGCCCGTAGCCGCGACGATCCCGATGACGGAGAAGTCGGTGCCGCCGATCGTGACCGTGTCGCCGACGGCCTTGCTCGCCGTCTTGGCGTAGCTCGCGTCGAGGACCACCACATCCTTGCCCGCGTCGGCCGCGGTGAAGCTGCGTCCGCCGGTCAGCGTGACCGAGGCCAGCGGTCCGACCGACTTGCCCGCCGGGTCGAGACCGAGCACGGAGAACGAGTCGACGGTGAACGAGCTGCCGCCGGCGCCGTCCGCGCCTCCCGTGGGAGCTGGCGCCTGGCCGCTCTGCCGCTCCTGGCGCAACTGCTGGAAGTTCGGCAGCGTACCGCTGAAGCTGGTGTTGGTGAGCGACAGCACCGAGGCGGCGGACGCCACGTTCTTGACGTCCTTCACCGTGGTCAGGGTGGATGCGTCCATCACGGTCGCGCCCCGGGTCGTCTGCAGGCGCGACGTGTTGACCTGCCGGGCCGTGCCAGTGTCGGTCCCGGCCTGCGCGCCGAAGTCGAACCGCGGCCCGCCGCCCTGGCCCTGCTCGGCCGTGGCGTTCTGCGTGGTGGCCGGCTGGCTGACCGTGATGTCCGTGCCGACGCCGTACACCGACTGCAGGACGCTCTCCTGCGCCTCCCGGACTCCGGCCGACACGGCGTTGACGATGATGACGAGGGCGATCGCGAGTGCCATCCCGATCGCGATGATGATCGTCTGTTTGCGGCGGTTGATCAGCTCGCGCCGCAGGTAGGTCCCGAACATTGGCTTCCAAACTGTGCTGTCGGATGAACTTCTTGCGGGAGGTTAAGGACCGGCGTTTGCGGCACGCTATGGCGAAGCTATGCATCAGCTGAGTGCCCATCTTCCTGTGGAGTGTCACATCCTCCGGCCCTGCCGTGTCGTACGGGTGAAGGCACATCAGAAGGAGGAATCCCATGCAGCAGCAGGCCGAGGTCGTGGTGGTCGGAGGCGGGTACGCGGGTGTCGCCGCGGCCAACCGGCTCAGCGGGCACGACGGTGTGTCCGTCGCCCTGGTGAATCCGCGGCCGGTGTTCGTCGAGCGCATCCGGCTCCACCAGCTGGCGGCGGGCACCGACGACGCCGTCGTGGAGTTCGGGAGGGTGCTGGCGCCGTCGGTGCACCTGGTCGTCGACGCCGTCGAGCGGATCGATGTGGCCGCCCGGCGGCTGGAGCTCTCCTCCGGCGGGCGGCTCGCCTACGACCACCTCGTCTACGCCGCGGGGAGCGTCCGTGCGCTCGCCGGGGTTCCGGGCGCGGCCGAGCACGCCCTCCCGATCGCCGAGCTCGGCGACGCGGATAGGCTGCGAGCGGAGCTCGCCGCCGTCGCCGCGACGGCACCCATCGCCGTCGTGGGCGGCGGTCCCCTCGGTATCGAGGTCGCCTCCGAGCTCGCCGGGCAGGGACGGTCCGTCACGCTGTACTGCGGCGGACCCCTCGGTCCGTCGCTGCATCCCCGCGGCCGGCGCTCGGTCGCTCGCCGGCTGGGCGCCTTGGGCGTCGCGGTGGAGGACGGCCCCGCTTCCCGGGTGACGGCGGTCGAACGGGATGCGGTCCTGCTGGCGGACGGCAGCACCCGCCCCAGCGCGCTCACCATCTGGGCGGCCGGTTTCGTGGCGTCCGGCCTCGCGCGACGCAGCGGGCTCACCACCGATGCCGCCGGTCGTCTCCTCACCGACGAGTCGCTGACCAGCATCGACGACGACCGCATCGTCGCGGCCGGCGACTCGGCCGCGCCGTCCGGTCGTCCTCTGCGGATGAGCTGCCAGGCGGCCGGACCCCTCGGCGGTCATGCCGCCGACACCGTGCTCCGCCGGATCGAGGGGCGGGACCCCGAGCCGTTCGCCATGGCGTTCGTCGGCCTCTGCATGAGCCTCGGCCGGCGTCACGGGATCTTCCAGTTCGAGCACAGGAACGACACGGCGACCGGGGCGCACATCGGCGGGCGCGCCGGTGCGGCGGTGAAGGAACTCGTGTGCCGGGGGACCGTGCAGCAGCTCGCGCTCGAAGCGCGGCATCCCGGAGCGACCCGGCTTCCCGCGCTCTTCGGCGACCGGGAGCGCCGCCGTATGCTCGCAGTGGATGCCTCGGCCGCCGTCGGCGCAGGCGCGACCCCGGGACGGGAGGATGCATGAGCTCGCATCGAACGGACGACGCGACCTCGCTGTTCGTGGCGCACCGGAACCTCCTCTTCACGGTCGCCTACGAGATGCTCGGGTCGGCGGCGGATGCGGAGGACGTGCTGCAGGAGACCTGGCTCCGGTGGAGCGCCGTCGACCAGGCGGAGGTGCGTGAGCCCCGGGCCTATCTGGTGCGCATCACCACCCGTCTGGCGCTCAACCGGCTGCGGACCGCGCACCGCCGGCGCGAGTCGTATGTCGGTCCGTGGCTTCCGGAGCCCCTGCTCACGTCGCCGGACGTCGCCGAGGACGCCGAACTCGCGGAGAGCGTGTCGATGGCGCTGATGGTCGTGCTGGAGACCCTCGGCCCCACCGAGCGCGCCGTCTTCGTGCTGCGCGAGGTCTTCGGCTTCGGCTTCGACGAGATCGCCGCCACCCTCGACAAGACGCCCGCCGCCGTCCGCCAGGTCGCGCACCGCGCCCGGCAGCACGTCGAGGCCCGGCGGCCGCGCGTCACCGTCAGCGCCGCCGAGGCGCGCGCGGCCCTCGATGCGTTCCGCCGCGCGGTGGAGACCGGGGACACGGAGGCGATGATCGCGGTGCTCGCCCCCGAGGTCGTGCTCGTGAGCGACGGAGGAGGCATCAAGCAGGCGGCGCCGCGGCCGATCATGGGCGCGGACAAAGTGGCGCGGCTCATCGCGGGGGGCATCCGCAAGACGGGCGCCGTCGTCACGGCTGAGCCGACCACCGTGAACGGCAATCCGGCTCTCGCGCTCAGCGTCGGGGGCGCGCTGGACGGCGTTCTCGCGGCACGGGTCCAGGACGGGCTGATCACCGGCCTCTACTTCGTCCGGAATCCGCAGAAGCTGACAAGGATCACGGAGGAGACGGCCCTCACCATCCGGTGAGCATGTCGCTCAGAGACTTCATAGGTTCCGCATAGTCGGCATCCAAACCGCTCCTCAGAATGGGAAAGGTGACCATCAACGCTCGCGCCGCCTCCGCGCCCTCCAGCCAGTCCCGCAGTCTGCTGCGCCGCGCGGACGGCACCGCCATCCGGGTCCTCGTCGTCGACGACGAGGCGACCCTCACCGATCTGCTCGCGATGGCCCTCCACTACGAGGACTGGGAGGTGAAGACCGCCTCCACCGGACAGCAGGCGCTCCAGCTCTCCCGCGAGT
The DNA here is from genome assembly GCF_056754895.1 of Leifsonia sp. KNZ13-11D. Lineage (NCBI taxonomy): Bacteria > Bacillati > Actinomycetota > Actinomycetes > Micrococcales > Microbacteriaceae > Leifsonia > Leifsonia sp. KNZ13-11D. The sequence continues at coordinate 3,102,955 of NZ_JBPGWU010000001.1, read as the reverse complement.
TCAAGCCCGACGTCGTGGTGCTCGACATCATGCTCCCCGACATCGACGGCCTGCAGGTGCTCTCCCGGATGCGCGCCGACGGCAACGAGGCGCCGGTCCTCTTCCTCACCGCGAAGGACTCGCTCGACGACCGGATCGCCGGCCTCACCGCGGGCGGCGACGACTATGTCACCAAGCCGTTCAGCCTGGAGGAGCTGGTCGCCCGCCTGCGCGGCCTGCTGCGCCGCTCCCGCGCCGCGGTCGCCGACCACGAGGACCCGGTGCTGATCGTCGGCGACCTGGTGCTCGACGAGGACAGCTACGAAGTGCACCGCGACGGCCAGCTCATCCAGCTCACCGCCACCGAGTTCGAGCTGCTCCGCTTCCTCATGCGCAACCCGCGCCGCGTGCTCAGCAAGGCGCAGATCCTGGACCGCGTGTGGAGCTACGACTTCGGCGGTTCGTCCAGCGTGGTGGAGCTCTACATCTCCTATCTGCGCAAGAAGATCGACGCGGGGCGTGCTCCGATGATCCACACGGTTCGCGGCGCCGGTTACATGGTGAAGGCCGCGCAATGACCTCAGCCCGCGTCGCGGGCGCCCCGCAGGCGGCGGAACGGGACGGCGGCGGGACCCGCCGCGTCCCGCGCATCCGCCCGTTCCGCTCCTGGACGCTGCGCAGCCGCGTCGTGCTCGTCGTCGTGGCCATGCTCGCGGTGCTGGGCGCCGTGATCGGCACGGTCAGCGTCTTCGCGCTGCAGAACTACCTGATGCAGCGATTGGATGGGCAGCTCACCTCCGCGCTCGAGCGCGGCCAGCACGCCGCCGACCGCATCAACGCGGGCGGTCCGACCGTGCCGGAGGCCGCCGGTGTCGTGCAGACGCCCGGCCAGCCGACGGGCACCCTCGGCGCGGTCCGCAGCGCGGACGGCGGCCTGCTGTTCCCGCCGGTGATCCTGGCCGACCGGCCGACCTCGCAGACGAATCAGCCGCTGGCCCCCAAGCCGGTCACGATCGACGGCCTCGCCCTGCTGAGCGTGCCCGCCGACCAGCAGCCGCGGACGGTCGACCTCGGCGAGGCCCTCGGCTCGTACCGGGTGGCCGCGGCGCAGCTCTCGAACGGCGACAGCGTCATCATCGGCCTGCCGCTCAGCGATGTGAACGCGACGGTGGCCCGGCTCGGCCTGGTGATCGCGCTCGTCACGCTGGCCGGACTCGTGTTCGCGTTCCTCATCGCGAACGTCGTTGTCCGACTCGCCATGCGCCCGCTGGAGCGGATCGCCGGCACGGCCGAGCAGGTCTCGTCCCTGCCGCTCGACCGCGGAGACGTCGCACTCTCGGTCCGCGTTCCGGATGCCGACACGGATCAGCACACCGAGGTCGGCACGGTCGGTTTCGCGCTCAACCGGATGCTCGGCCACATCGCCTCTGCGCTCACCGCTCGACAGGCGAGCGAGCAGAAGGTGCGCCAGTTCGTCGCCGACGCGAGCCACGAGCTGCGCACACCCCTCGCCTCGATCCGCGGCTACGCCGAGCTGACCAGGCGGGCGCCCCACGAGCTGCCGCCGGACGTGACACGGTCGCTCGGCCGGATCGAGTCGGAGGCGACCCGGATGACGTCGCTCGTGGAGGACCTGCTCCTGCTCGCCCGGCTCGACGAGGGCCGCGAGCTCGACCGCGACCCGGTGGACGTGACCCTGCTGCTGGTGGATGCGCTGAGCGACGCGCACGCCGCCGGCCCGGACCACGAGTGGGTGCTCGACCTGCCCGAGGAGCCGGTCGAGGTGATCGGGGATGCGCCCCGCCTGCACCAGGTGCTGATGAACCTGCTGGCGAACGCGCGCGTCCACACGCCGGAGGGCACCACCGTGACGGCCGGCCTCCGCGCCGACCCCGAGGCCGGGACCGCGGTGATCACGGTCGCCGACGACGGGCCGGGCATCCCCGAGGAGCTGCAGGCGACGCTGTTCGAGCGCTTCGCCCGCGGCGACAGCTCCCGCAACCGCGCCACCGGGTCGACCGGACTGGGCCTGGCGATCGTGCAAGCCGTGGTCCTGGCGCACGGGGGAGAGGTGACCGTCGCCAGCGAACCGGGGCGGACCGTGTTCACCGTCGCGCTGCCGCTCGCCCCCGTGCCGGTGGGCTGAGCCGATTTGCACGCGGGGTCGCCCATCCCGTACTCTTGACGGAGCCAAAGACCGCTGGTCGTCGTGCGTGCACGACCGAAGATCCACTCAGGTGGGCGCCCGCGCAGGTGTGTGAAGCAAGTTCCGCAGTCCTCTGCGTCGCCAGCTCCGTGCCCTTGCGCCGGAGCTTTTTTCTTTGCCCAGCGGCCTCTGGCAGGCACATCGCTCCCGCGATGTGCGACGAAGATGATTGAGGAGTAGGCCATGGCGAACAAGGAAGCCACGGTTGCCGAGCTCGAAGGACTGTTCGAGAGCTCGACTGCCGTTCTGCTGACCGAGTACCGCGGTCTCACTGTTGCTCAGCTCAAGACGCTGCGCAAGTCCATCAGTGAGCACGCGACCTACGCCGTGGTGAAGAACACGCTGACCAAGATCGCGGCCAACAACGCGGGCATTTCGTCGTTCGACGACGAGCTCGCGGGGCCGTCCGCGATCGCCTTCGTGCACGGTGACCCTGTCGCCGTCGCGAAGTCGCTGCGTGACTTCGCCAAGGCAAACCCTCTGCTGGTGGTCAAGGGCGGTTACTTCGACGGTAACGCCCTGACCGCAGAAGAGGTAGGCAAGCTCGCCGACCTCGAGTCCCGTGAGGTTCTGCTGGCCAAGCTGGCCGGCGCCTTCAAGGCCTCGCTGTTCGGAGCCGCATATCTGTTCAACGCACCGCTCTCGAAGGCCGTTCGCACGGTCGACGCGCTGCGTGAGAAGCAGGAGTCCGCTGCCTGAGTCCGCGAGGACCAGGCCAGCGGTGAGTAACCACACACACTAAGGAGAGAACAATGGCAAAGCTGTCGACTGACGAGCTGCTCGACGCGTTCAAGGAGCTCACGCTCATCGAACTGAGCGAGTTCGTGAAGAAGTTCGAGGAGACCTTCGAGGTCACCGCCGCCGCCCCCGTCGCCGTGGCCGCCCCGGCCGCCGGTGGTGCGGGCGCCGCTGCCGAAGAGGTCGAGGAGAAGGATTCCTTCGACGTCGTCCTCGAGGCCGCCGGTGACAAGAAAATCCAGGTCATCAAGGAGGTGCGCGCCCTCACCAGCCTCGGCCTCGGTGAGGCGAAGGCCCTCGTCGACGGCGCACCGAGCACCGTGCTCGAGGGCGCCAACAAGGAGACCGCAGACAAGGCGAAGGCCCAGCTCGAAGAGGCTGGCGCCACCGTCACCCTCAAGTAATCAGCGCCCCATCGGGGCTCTTCTTACTGACGGCTGACAGTCGCTGCGCGACGCGGACTCCTCCTCTATAGAGAGTGTCCGCGTTGCGGAGGGCGTCGCCCCCGCAACGGGGCGACGCCCTCCGTGCGTTAAGCGGCGCGCGGACGCGGATGCTCACCCATCCCCGCGTCCGATCGCGCCCGCCCGCGTGCATCGGTGTGCAAGGACGCACTACCGGAAGAAGAACCACGATGAATACCAGTTCGTGGCGTGCATACGCCTCGCGCCTGCGTGACTTCGGTCACGCGATGCTCCACGGTGAGGACCGCGACAGCGGTTGCCACCCGCCGGATCTGTGCCGCAGGACCCTGCTCTACGACAGGTACCTGCGGTAACACCTCTCGAAGCGCCCTCGGCCACCGGCCGGGGGCGCTTCGTCGTCACTCGAGTCCGAGCGCGCCTGCGACGTCGAGGCGCGCGATACGCGCAGGGTCGGCCAGCACGTCGAGCCGGACGATGCGGCCCCCGGCGATCTCGAACGCCATCACCGAGACCACCCGGCCGCCGATCACCGCGGCGACGCCCGGCCGGCCTCCGAGCAGGACGGGCGTCGAGTGCGCCGCGAGCCGTTCGGCGAGGACCGCCTGGGCGGCGATCTCCCGAGCGCCGGCAACGTGCTGTCGGCTGGTGCCGTAATCCGCGTCGAGGACCGCGCCGTCGTCGAGCAGTTCCAGCAGCCGGCGCACATCGCCGCCCTGGGCCGCCGCCAGCCAGGCGTCGACGAGCGGCCGGGCGCGTCGCACATCGCTCCGCGCCCCGTCCGGCGAGCCGTGCAACCGGCGGCGCGCCCGCGACGCCAGCTGCCGGGCCGCCTGCGGGGAGCGCTCCAGGGCGTCCGCCACCTCCTCGAACGGCCGGCCGAAGACGTCGTGGAGGACGAACGCGATGCGTTCGGCCGGACTGAGCTCGTCGAGCACCACCAGCAGGGCCGCGGAGATGCGATCGCCGGTCTCCGCCTCCGCCGCGGGGTCGCCGCGGCCTGATATCGGCTCCTCCGCCCACGGGGCGGCCTCCCAGGAACGCTCGCGCATCCGCCGGGGCGATCGCAGCTGGTCGAGACACACCCGGGACAGGACGGTGGTGAGCCAGGCGTCGATGTTGTCGATGTGCGCCGTGTCGGCACGGCTCAGCCGCAGCCAGGTCTCCTGCACCGCGTCCTCGGCCTCGGCGTGCGACGACAGCAGCCGCGCAGCCATGGCGGTGAGCCGGGGCCGCTCCTCCTCGAAGTGCTGTGCGAGCGCGCGTGCGTCGGTCATGTCACGTTCTCCGTCTCTCGATCGTCACCTTATCGACGGGTCGCGGACGGCCCGTGTGACACTCGACAGGAGAACCGACATGGATGGCATCGTCGTGGTGACCGGGGGGACCGGCAGGATCGGGCGCAGTGTGGTCCCGTTGCTCTCTGCCGCGGGGCGTGAGGTCCGGGTGCTGAGCCGGCATCCGGAGGCGGCGGCCGGGGGGCCGCGGATCACACAGGTGGGTGCGGACACCGTCGAGGGTCGCGGGCTCGACCAGGCCTTCGCGGGAGCGCAGACGGTGCTCCACCTCGCCGGAGGGGCGAGAGGCGACGACCGGGCGGCCCGCAATGTCGCGGAGGCGGCTCGCCGCTCCGGGGTCGAGCACCTGCTCCTCATCTCGGTCGTGGGCGCGGAGCGGATGCCGATCGGCTACTTCCGGGCGAAGGCCGAGGCCGAGAGGGTCGTCGCCGCATCGGGCGTCGGGTGGACCATCCTGGCGGTGTCCCAGCTCCACGAGTTCCTGCTCCCGATGATCCGCGCCCTGTCCCGGCTTCCGGTCACTCCGGAACCTCGCGGCCTGCGGTTCGAGCCGGTGCACCGCGCGGAGGTCGCCGCACGCCTCGCCGAGCTGTCGTTGTCGTCGCCGGCCGGACGGGTCCCGGACCTCGCCGGACCGGAGGTGCTGGATGTGCCCGAGCTGGTGCGCCGATACGGCGGGCGGCACAGGGGCAGCAGCCTCCCCATCCGGATTCCGGGTGCGGTCGGGCGGGCCTACCGGGCGGGAGACAACCTCGCGGATGCCTCGGCCACGCGTGGCAGCCTCGGCTGGGCGGACTTCGTCCGAGAGCTCGCGGATGCCGCGAACGGCGGCGGTGCCACGCCCTACGATGGGTCGCGTGACCGAGCCCGCTGATGCGCCAGAGCCCGCTGACGTGACCGAGCCCGCTGACGTGACCGAGACGCGCGTCGCCTACGACACCGTCGCCGAGGACTACGCCGAGCTGCTTCGTGACGAGCTCGCGGGCAGCACGTTCGACCGGGCGATGCTCGGGGCGTTCGCGGAGCAGGTGCTGGCGGCCGGCGGCGGCCTGGTGGGGGATCTGGGGTGCGGTCCGGGTCGGATCGCCGGGCATCTCGCCGGTCTGGGGCTGGACGTCGTCGGGCTGGATCTCTCGCCGGCGATGGTCGCGGTCGCGCGGCGCGAGCACCCCGGCATCCGGTTCGAGGTCGGGTCGATGGCGGCGCTGCCGTTCGCGGACGGAGCGCTCGCGGGCGCGCTGGCCTGGTATTCCGTCATCCACACGCCGGATGAGCGCCAGCCGGAGCTGTACCGCGAGTTCGCCCGCGTGCTGCGGCCGGGCGGCCTGCTGCTGCTCGCGTTCCAGGTGGGGGAGGACGTCGTGCACCTGACGCACGCGTACGGTCATGACATCGACCTGCGCACCCGCCGGCAGGACCCGGAGCGGGTGCGGCAGCGGCTGCAGGATGCGGGGTTCGAGACGGTCGCGCAGCTGATCCGCGAGCCCGTGGCGCCCGAGAAGTCGCCGCAGGGGTACGTGCTCGCCCGTCGCACCCACTAGCGATCCGGTGGCTGCCGCCGCTTGATAAACATAGGCGAGCTATATATAATTGTTCTCATGCCCGAGACCCCCGAACTCCACCAGATCCTCGGCGACCTCGTCGTCGCCGCCCACCGTCTCACCCGGCTCGCCGCCCGGGTCACCGGAAGCACCGAGTCCCCCGCCACCTGGCGCACGCTGAGCGTCCTGCAGAGCAGCGGCCCCATGCGCCTCGGCGAACTCGCCACGCAGAGCCGCGTCTCGCAGCCGACCATGACCAAGATCGTCCGCAACCTCGTCGACGCGGAGTGGGTCAAGCGCATCGCCGACACCGACGACGCGCGCGCCTGGCAGATCGCCGTGACCGACAAGGGGGCGCAGGCGCTGCAGGAGTGGCGCGACGAGCTGTCCGCCGCCCTCGTTCCGATGTTCTCCGACCTCAGCGACGACGAGCTCGCAGCCATGCGGTCCACCGTCCAGATCATCGGGTCGCGCGCCGACCTCTCGACCGCCGCCTCCGCCGCCCTGGCCGGCAGCCGCTGAGCCACCGGCCCTCCTCCCACCACCTCACGACCCCAAGGAGCCGACACACCTCCATGTCGCATGAACGCCCCACCAGCATCCTGAAACAGCCCACCGCCGTCTGGGCCGTGGCCTTCGCCTCCGTCATCGCCTTCATGGGCATCGGCCTCGTCGACCCGATCCTCCCGGCGATCGCGAAGAGCCTGCAGGCCACGCCGACCGAGACGGAGATGCTCTTCACGAGCTACCTGCTGATCACCGGCGTCGCGATGTTCTTCAGCAGCTGGATCTCCAGCCGCATCGGCGCCAAGAAGACCCTGCTCATCGGCCTGGCGCTGATCGTGGTCTTCGCGCTCGCCGCCGGGCTCTCGCAGAACGTCGAGTCGATCATCGGGTTCCGCGCCGGATGGGGCCTCGGCAACGCGCTCTTCATCTCCACCGCACTCGCGACCATCGTCGGCGCCGCCTCGGGCGGCACCAGCTCGGCGATCATCCTGTACGAGGCCGCGCTGGGACTCGGGATCGCGATCGGTCCTCTGCTCGGCGGCCTGCTCGGCAGCTGGAGCTGGCGCGGGCCGTTCTTCGGAACGGCGACGCTGATGGCGATCGGCTTCATCGCGATCGTCTCCCTGCTCAGGAAGAACCCCGAGAAGCCGCAGCCCACCCGGCTGTCCGCGCCCTTCCGAGCGCTCGGACGCCCGGCGCTCGGCTTCCTGGCCTCTGCCGCGCTGTTCTACAACATCGGCTTCTTCGTGCTGCTGGCCTACACGCCGTTCGCGCTCGTCCCGCTGGGCGTCGACGACGCCATCACCCTCGGCCTGATCTTCTTCGGCTGGGGTGTCGCCCTGGCGATCACCTCGGTGTGGGTCGCCCCGCTGCTCACGTCGCGCCTTCCGCGCACGCGGGTGCTGTGGCTCGTGATGCCGCTGCTGGCGCTCGACCTGCTCGCCGCCGGGCTGTTCGTGCGGTCGCTGGTCGCGCTGATCGTCTGCGTGGTCGGCGGCGGCCTGCTGCTCGGCATCCTGAACACGGTGCTCACCGAGTGCGTGATGGAGGCGACGGACCTGCCGCGGTCGGTCGCGTCGAGCGCGTACTCGGGCGTCCGGTTCCTCGGCGGCGCCATCGCGCCGCCCGCGGCGACCCTGCTCGCGGCCACCGTCGGCCCAGCCATGCCGTTCTTCGCGGGAGCAGGCTCGGTGCTCGTCGCCGCCGCGCTGATCATGATCGGCCACAAGCACCTGAAGCGTGTGGATGCGCCCCACGAGTCCGTGCGGCAGGAGGCCGAAGTCCTCGCCCTCGCCGACGCCGACTGACGACGCCGACTGACGACGCCGACTGAGCGGGAACGATCCCACAGAAGCGCGAAGAGCCGCCCTGGCCTGGCCAGGGCGGCTCTTCCCGTCATCCGGGCCCCGAAAGCCCGACGGGCGACCCCATCGGTCGGTCGTGCCTACCCGAAAGGCGCGCTCGACTGGATGATCGCGCCTCCATTCTCTCAGACAGCAGCGCGAGCGGGCGCCATCAGCGCGGCGGTGCGGTCGATGAACGCACCACCAGGCTCACGGGGGAGCGCACGGACGTCGTCCGCGGCTCCGCACCCGCCAGCTCGTCGAGCAGGATGCGCGCCGCCGTCGCGCCCTGCTCGAACGGATCCTGCGCCATCGTGGTGAGGCCGAACCCCGCCGCGTAGTCGTGGTCGTCGATCCCGATCACCGACAGGTCCTCCGGAACACGGAGGCCGCGGTCTCCGGCCGCCAGGATGGCGCCGAACGCCATCTCGTCGGAGCCCGCGAACACGGCCGTCGGCCGCTGGCCGGGCTGCTCCAGCAGCCGGTTCATCGCCGCGCGGCTCTCCGGCAGCGAGAAACCGCCGGGGATGACCCACTCCGGCCGCACCGGCAGGCCCGCGTCGCGCATCGCGTCCTTGAAGCCGTGCAGGCGCCCGATCGGCACCTGGCTGTTGAGGCCCTCCTCGTCCTCGCCGCCGAGGTGGGCGATGTCGGTGTGACCGAGCGCGATGAGGTGCGAGGTGGCGGTGTATGCGGTCGACGTCTCGTCGATGCCGACGCTGCGCAGGCCCTTCACCGGGCCGCCGACCACGATGGTCGGATGGCCGAGGGTCGACAGCTGCTCGCGCTCCTCGGTGGTGAAGTCGAGACAGAGCGCCAGGAGCGCGTCCGTGCGCTTTCGCAGGATGCTGCGGTGGAAGACCCGTTCCCGGTCGCCGCGGTGGCCGCCGAGGTTGAACAGGATCATGTCGTAGCTCGCCGACCGGAGCTCCGCATCCACCCCCTCCAGCACCTGCGTGTAGAACCACCGGCTCACCGACGGGACGACGACGCCCATGGCGAGCGTGCGGCCGCTGGCGAGCCCGGACGCGCTCGACGACGCGACGTACCCGAGCTCGTCGGCGGCGCGGCGCACGGCCGCGCGGGTCTTGTCCGACACGTTCGGCAGACCGCGCAGCGCGCGGGAGACGGTGGCCGTCGAGACCCCGGTCGCGCGCGCGACCTCCTCGATACCGGGCATCGGCTCGCTCCGATCAGCTGTCCTGGGTCTCGCGCAGTCGCGCCTCCTCGGCCTCCTGCCGCCGCGCCAGGATGCGGCGGCGCAGCTGCAGGAGGCCGATGAAGGCGAGCACGAGGACCAGCAGGGTGAGCGCCCACCCGAGCGCCGGCTCGCCGGTCAGCTCGCAGAAGACGGTGATCCCCAGGAACGCGACGGCGAAGAAGCCGACGAAGCCGAGGCCGACGTCGACCATCTCCCGGGAGTCGCTGAACCGCATGAGCTCAGCCCTTCACGCCACCGGCGGTCAGGCCCGCGACGATCCGGCGCTGGAAGATCAGCACCAGGATGATCAGCGGGACCGTGACGATCGTCCCGGCCGCCATGATCGCGGTGTACGGCTCCTGGTGCGGCTGGCTGCCGGTGAAGGAGGCGATGGCCACGGTGACGGGCTGGGTCGCGTCGCTGGACAGCTGGCTGGAGATCAGGAACTCGTTCCACGACGAGATGAACGCCAGGATCGCCGTGGTGAACACGGCGGGAGCCGCCAGCGGCAGGATCACCTTGCGGAACGCCTGCGCCTGGGTGCAGCCGTCGATCCGGGCGGCCTCCTCGAGATCCCACGGCATCTCCCGGAAGAAGGAGTTCAGCGTGTACACGGTGAGCGGCAACGCGAACGAGATCTCCGGGATGATCAGAGCCTGGTAGGTGCCCATCCAGCCGATGTTGGTGAACAGCTGGAACAGCGGCGTGATCAGCGCGACGCCCGGGAACATCGAGGCCGCCAGGATGATGCCGAGCACGATGCCCTTGAACTTGAAGTCCAGGCGCGCCAGCGCGTAGGAGGCGAAGATGCCGACGATCAGCGAGATGGCCGTGACGCAGACGCCGATGAACAGCGAGTTCAGCAGCGCGCCCGGCAGGTTGTTGCCGAGCTTGGTCGAGAGGGCCGTCACATAGTTGTCGAGCGTCACGTGGGTGAACCACGGGGTGTTGTCGTTGGTGTAGCCGACCTCGCGGAACGACGTGACGACCATCCAGTAGAACGGCAGGAGGCACCAGACGACGATGACGATGGCCTGGATGCCCGTGCGCGCGCTCGCGTTGCGGCGGCGCCGCTTCGAGCGGTTCTTGGTCTGGGTACGGGGAGCGCGCCCGCCTCGGCGGTCGCTGCTGCCTGTCCGGCGACGGCGGTCATCACTTCGCCCCCTTCTGCTGAGTCTCCTGCGTTCGGACCACGTTCGTGCCGAGCAGTCGGACGAAGATGAACGCGATCAGGAAGATGATGATGAACGTGATGGTCGAGAGGGCCGCTGCGCTGTTGAAGCCCTGCCTGATCTGGTCGACGACCAGGATCGACAGGGTCGTGGTGGCATGGCCTGTTCCACCACCGCCTCCGGTCAGGATCTGCGGCAGGTCGTAGATGCGGAGGGCGTCGAGCACGCGGAACAGGATGGCGACCATCAGCGCCGGCTTCAGCAGCGGGAGGGTCACGCGCCAGAACCGCTGCAGGGTGCCGGCGCCGTCGACCTTCGCCGCTTCGTAGACGTCCTCGGGGATCACCTGGAGGCCGGCGAGGATGAGCAGCGCCATGAACGGCGTCGTCTTCCAGGTGTCGGCGATGATGACCGCGAACCGGGAGGCCCACTCGTCGCTGGTCCAGAGGATGTGAGCGCCGATGACGGCGTTGGCGACACCCGCGACCGAGAAGATGAAGAACCACAGCTTGGCGGTGACCGCGGTGGGGATGGCCCACGGGATGAGGATCGCCGCGCGGACGAATCCGCGGCCGCGGAACGCGCGGTTCATGATGAGCGCGAACCAGAGGCCCAGGAGGGTCTCGAGGATGACCGTTGTCACCGTGAAGAAGAAGGTGACGAAGACGGCGCTCCAGAAGGTGGAGCCCAGGTTTCCCGGCGGGCAGCTGATGGTGGTGCCGTTCGGGCCCATGCACTGCTGGAACAGCCAGTGGGCGTAGTTCTGGAAGCCGGCGAACCCGCCCTGCACGAACAGGCCGGTGGCCGGGTCGAGGCCCGCGTCCTTCTGGAACGACATGACGATGGCGCTGACGACCGGGTAGCCGATGACGATGGCGAGGAGGATCAGGGTGGGAATGATCAGATAGAACGCCCAGCGGCTCTGCTGGCGGCGGTTCTTCTTCACGCCGGCGCGGGCGGGGCGTTGCCCGTCGCGCCCGGTCTGCGTGGATGGGGGGGCGACGACGTTCGACGTTGACATGTGTGCCTCCGGAGGAGTCTTCAGTGAGGTGTGGGGCCGGGCGGCGGGAGTGGTTCCCGCCGCCCGGCGACCGTTTCAGGCTTCGGTCAGCCTGCAGTGGCGGTCGAGATCGCCGAGGACATGTCCTTCAGCGCCTGGTCGACCGACTTGTCGCCCTTCAGAGCTGCGTACGCGTTGTCCTGAACGGCCTTGGTGATGGCCGGGTAGAACGGCGACACGGGACGCGGGACCGCGTTCTCGATCGACGTCTTCAGGGTGGACAGGTACGGCAGCTGGCTGTTCAGCGAAGCGTCGTCGTACAGCGACGCGACCACCGGTGCGAGCGAGCCCTGGGTCACGAAGAACTTCTGCGTCTCTTCGCTCTGCAGGAACTTCAGGAACTCGAACGCGGTCGCCTTGTGCTTCGAGTACACGCTGATCGCCGCGTTGTGGCCGCCCAGGCTGGAGACGCCCGGCTTGTCCGCGGAGACGCCCGGAAGCGGCGCGATCCCGAAGGTGTCCTTGACCGTCGACGAGCCGTCGGTCTTGGCCAGGTTGTACACGTACGGCCAGTTGCGCAGGAACATCAGCTTGCCGGCCTCGAACGCCTGCCGGCCCTGCTCCTCCTGGTAGGTGATGGCCTCGGCGGGGATCTGCCCGTTCTTGAAGCCGTCCACCAGGCGGGTCAGTCCCGCCTTCGCCTCGCTGCTGTCGACGGTGACCTTCTTGCCGTCGTCACCGACGATCGTGCCGCCGTTGGTGTTGATCGCCTCGGCGACGTTCACGGTCAGGCCCTCGTACTGGGCGAACTGACCGGCGTAGCAGCCGATGCCCTTCGCCTTGGCGATGTCGCAGTCCTTGATCATGTCGTCCCACGTCTTCGGCGGGGTCGGGACCAGGTCCTTGCGGTAGTACAGGATGCCGCCGTCCGAGGTCTGCGGCGCCGCGTACTGCGTGCCGTTGTAGGTTCCCGACTTGACGGTCGGGGCCAGCAGGGACGAGTTGTCCATCTTGAACGTGCCGGTCAGAGGCTGGAGCCAGCCCTTGGCCGCGAACTCGCCGGTCCACACCACGTCGACGTCGACGACGTCGTAGTTGGGGTCCTTGGCCTGGAAGTGCTGCACGAGGTCGTCGTGCTGCTGGTCGGCCTGGTCGGTCTGCTCCTTGAAGGTGACCTTCTCGTTCGGGTGCGCGGCGTTCCACTTCTCGATCAGCGGACGGACGACGTTGGAGTTGTCCTTGCCCTGCACGTAGGTGATCGGGCCCTTGCTGTCGGTGTTGGCGCCGGCGTCTCCGCCACCGCTTCCCGAACCGCCGCCACCGGTGCATCCGGCCAGTGTCAGACCCACCAGGGCCACACCGGCGATCACGGAGAGACGTGCTGCTTTCATTTCACTCCTCGTTGAGCTCTTGGTGCGGGCGCGGGTGCGCCCGGCCTCACCGTACCCCGACCCTCCAGCGACATGCAAGCGTTTACGTCAAGCGCTTGCATCACGGTTGCGTCACGTCGGGCGGCCCCTGCGGGAGGGTTACGCTGAATCCATGAGCGGGATGCGCGGCATGGCGGCGGCCGGAGGCGGCGGCGGCCGCGGGCGCATCAGCGGCGGCGACGCGGAGGCGCAGCGGGCGCTGAACGCCAGTGCGCCGAAGATCCCGCACCTGTTCCGGCGCATCGTCGAACTGTTCGCGCCGCACCGCATGGCGATCGCCGTCACCATCGCCCTCGTGCTCGTCGGGGCGGCGCTGACCGTCGTCCCGCCGCTGCTCACGGAGCGGGCCTTCGACCAGGGACTCTTCCCGCCCGGCGGCAAGCCCGACCTCCCGGTGCTGGTCGAGATCGTCGTGCTGATGCTGATCGTCTACGTGGCGTCGGCGCTGCTCGGCGTCTGGCAGACGTACCTCACCGCGTCGGTGGGCAACAAGGTGATGGGGGCGCTCCGCGTCCGCCTGTTCTCGCACCTGCAGGCGATGGAGCTCAGCTTCTTCACACACACCAAGACGGGCATCATCCAGTCGCGCCTGCAGAACGACGTCGGCGGGGTGGCGAGCGTGCTCACCAACACGATGTCGAGCATCCTGGGCAACACCGTCACGGTGATCGCCGCGCTGGTCGCGATGCTGCTTCTGAACTGGCAGCTGACGATCGTGGCCGTCGTGCTGATGCCCATCCTGGTGATCGCGCAGCGCCGGGTCGGGCAGGTGCGCGCCCGCATCGCCACGAAGACGCAGGAGTCGCTATCGGACATGACGGCGATCACGCAGGAGACGCTGAGCGTATCCGGCATCCTGCTCTCGAAGAGCTTCAACCGCCAGGCGGCCGAGGTCGAGCGCTACTCCGACGAGAACCGCAACCAGATCCGGCTGCAGGTGTCGCAGGCGATGAGCGGTCAGTGGTTCTTCGCCATGGTCAACGTCTTCCTCTCGGCGATCCCGGCGATCGTCTACCTGGTGTCGGGCTGGCTCATCCTCGGCGGAGCGCCCGACATCACCGCCGGAACCATCGTCGCCTTCACCACGGTGCAGGCGCGGCTGCTGTTCCCGCTGCTCGCGCTGATGCGCGTCGCGCTCGACCTGCAGACCTCCGGCGCGCTGTTCGCCCGCATCTTCGAGTACCTCGACCTGAAGCCGGCCATCGCCGACCGGCCCGACGCCGCGCCCGTCGATCCGGCGCGCGACCTCGGGCGGATCGAGTTCGACCACGTCGTCTTCCGCTACCCGGACGCGCGCGAGGGCGAGCGCAACACGCTCGACGACGTCTCCTTCGTCATCCGGCCGGGCGAGTTCGCGGCGTTCGTCGGCCCTAGCGGCGCGGGCAAGACGACGGTCTCCTATCTGATCCCGCGGTTCTACGACGCCACCAGCGGCAGCATCCGCTTCGGCGACACGGACCTGCGCGACCTGCAGCAGGAGTCGCTGGTGTCGCACATCGGCGTCGTCAGCCAGGAGACCTACCTGTTCCACGCGACGATCGCCGAGAACCTGCGGTACGCGCGGCCGGACGCGACCGACGAGGAGCTGGAGCAGGCCGCACGGCAGGCGAACATCCACGACACGATCGCCGGGTTCCCCGACGGCTACCGGACCATCGTGGGCGAGCGCGGCTACCGCCTCTCCGGCGGCGAGAAGCAGCGCATCGCGATCGCCCGGGTGCTGCTGAAGGATCCCGAGGTGCTGATCCTCGACGAGGCGACGAGCGCGCTCGACACGATCTCGGAGCGGGTCGTGCAGCAGGCGCTGGATGCGGCGTCCAGCGGTCGCACCACGATCGCGATCGCTCACCGGCTGTCCACGATCGTGTCCGCCGACGTCATCTTCGTCATCGACCACGGGCAGGTGGTCGAGCAGGGCACGCACCGCGAGCTGCTCGACCTCGGCGGTGTGTACTCGCGGCTCTACCGCGAGCAGACCGAGAGCAGCGTGCTCGAGGAGTAGAGGCATCCACGGGCGCACCGGGCGCCCATCCACCGGCGAGAGGAACCCCGTGCCCACGACCACAGAACTGCTGTCCGCCAACCTGAACGAAGTCTTCGGCAACCGGGACGCCGCCTCGCGCCGCGCCGCCCTCGAGCGCGTCTACGCCGGGGATGTGGTGTTCACCGACCCGGAGGGCGCTGTGACCGGCTGGGATGCGCTGGAGGCGAAGGCCGCTGGGCTGCTCGACGGAGCGCCGGAGTCGTTCGCCTTCGCGGAGGCCGGCCCCGTCTACCTGGGGGCGTCGAGCGGCGCGCTGGCCTGGACGTTCGGGCCGGAGGGGCAGCCGGTCGCCCGCGGGATCGACGTCATCGAGGTGCGCGACGGGCGCATCGTGTCGCTGCGCACCCTGCTCGCCTGAGGCCCTCCTCATCCGGCGTGCACTTCGAGTTAGACCAGGCTAACTTTTTTGTGCGCGTTAGCGTAGTCTTCGAGGATGGCGCGGGTCCGGGAACGTGAGGCGACGGCGACGCGGGTGCGCCCGGCGATCGGCGCGCGCGTCCTCCTGCTGCTCGGTCCGGCGTTCGTCGCGGCGATCGCCTACGTCGATCCGGGCAACGTCGCCGCGAACCTGACGGCCGGCGCGCGGTACGGCTACCTGCTGGTGTGGGTGCTCGTCGCCGCCAACGCGATCGCGGTCTTCGTGCAGTACCAGTCCGCGAAGCTCGGCATCGTCACCGGCCGCAGCCTCCCCGAGCTGCTGGGGAGCGTCTCGGGACGCGTACGCGCCGCGCCTACTGGGTGCAGGCCGAGCTGGTGGCCGCGGCGACCGACATCGCGGAGGTGATCGGAGGTGCGATCGCCCTCAACCTGCTCCTCGGGCTCCCGCTGCCGATCGGAGGTCTCGTCGTCGGGGTCGTCGCCATCGGCATCCTCGCCATCCAGTCGCGCCGCGGGCAGCGGCCGTTCGAGGCGGTCATCCTCGGGCTGCTCGGCGTGATCGCTGTCGGGTTCCTCGCGGGACTGTTCGTGAGCCCGGTGGACTGGGGCGCGGCCGTCGGCGGTCTGGTCCCGCGCTTCGACGGCGCCGAGACCGTGCTCCTCGCAGCCGGGATGCTGGGCGCGACGGTCATGCCGCACGCCATCTACCTCCACTCGGCGCTGGCGCGCGACCGGCACGGCCCTCCTGGCGACCCCGGACGCGTGCGGACCCTGCTGCACGCGACGCGGGTGGATGTGGTGCTCGCCCTGGTGCTGGCGGGCGCGGTGAACATCGCGATGCTGCTGGTGGCGGCCTCCGCCCTCGGCGGCGTGGACGGGACCGACACCATCGAGGGCGCCTACCACGCCATCTCGTCGGCGCTCGGGCCCGCGATCGGCGTGATCTTCGCCGTCGGGCTGCTCGCATCCGGTCTCGCGTCGTCCTCGGTCGGCAGCTACGCGGGCGCGACCATCATGGGCGGCCTCCTGAAGCTCCGCATCCCGCTGCTCGCCCGCCGGATCGCGACGCTCGTCCCCGCGGTCGCCATCCTCGCCCTCGGGGCCGACCCGACCTGGGCGCTGGTGCTGTCGCAGGTGTTCCTGAGCCTCGGTATCCCGTTCGCGATGATCCCGCTGCTGCGGCTGACCGGCTCGCGCGCCGTGATGGGGGAGTCGGCCGACCGGCTCTGGGTGCGCATCCTGGGCGGAGCGGTCGCCGGTCTCGTCGTGCTGCTGAACCTGCTGCTGGTCGGCCTGACGATCGCGGGCGCCTGACCGCCACCGCGCGGTGACTGCTGCCCTGTGTGACGTGTGCGGCTGCGCGACCGGCAGCGGACGTTCCGAACCGCGGCTGTCGCGTCGGCGGCGCTACGGACGCCGGTGCGGCGCCACCCAGACGGCCGACGCCGCGGTCGCGCCTAGCACGACCTGCTCCCCGCCGACCTCGACCGTGATGTCGCCCGCGAACGCCCGGTGCTCGCCGACCGTCAGGGCGGTGTCGAGGCCGATGCCGCGCTCGCCGAGGTACCGCAGCACGGCGGGGTCCGCGTCGGAGATGCGCACGACCGTCAGCCGCGCGCCGGCGGCGGCGTCGAGCAGCGGCACCGCATCCGGGCGTCGCGGGGTGCCGTCGGCCGTCGGGATGGGGTCGCCGTGCGGGTCGCGCGCGGGGCGGCCGAGCCGGCGGTCCAGCCGCTCGACCAGCTCGTCGGAGACCGCGTGCTCCAGCACCTCGGCCTCGTCGTGCACTTCGTCCCAGCCGTAGCCGAGCTCCTCGACCAGGAACGTCTCGATCAGCCGGTGCCGGCGGACCATGGCCACGGCGTGCCGCCGGCCCGCCTCGGTGAGCTCCACGCCGCCGTACCGTTCGTGCGCCACGAGTCCCTGCTCACCGAGGCGGCGGATGCCGTCGGACACGGTGGCCGCGCGCACGCCCATCCGCTCGGCCAGCTGCTTCACGGTGACGGGCTCGTCCGACCACTCGGTCGCCGACCAGATGATCTTCAGGTAGTCCTGCGCGACGGACGACAGGTCGGACACGGGCATGAAGCGATTCTAGGCTGGGCATCACAGGCTCGTCCGGGCGGAGCCGCGCTGTTAAGGTGGGTCGGGTGAAGTACGCACAGACCATCATCGACTTGGTCGGCGACACCCCGCTCGTGAAGCTCAACAGGCTGACCGACGGGATCGCGGCGACGGTGCTCGTCAAACTCGAGTACCTGAACCCCGGAGGTTCGTCGAAGGACCGCATCGCCTCCCGCATCATCGACGCTGCGGAGCGCGAAGGGCTTCTGAAGCCCGGCGGCACCATCGTGGAACCGACGAGCGGCAACACCGGAGTCGGGCTCGCCCTGGTCGCGCAGCAGCGCGGGTACCGGTGCGTGTTCGTGCTCCCCGACAAGGTGGGCGAGGACAAGATCAACGTCCTCACCGCCTACGGGGCGGAGGTGGTGGTGACGCCGACGT
This sequence comes from Leifsonia sp. KNZ13-11D, assembly GCF_056754895.1. Taxonomy (NCBI): domain Bacteria; kingdom Bacillati; phylum Actinomycetota; class Actinomycetes; order Micrococcales; family Microbacteriaceae; genus Leifsonia; species Leifsonia sp. KNZ13-11D. The sequence goes on along the minus strand of NZ_JBPGWU010000001.1, from coordinate 3,085,191 downwards.
CGGTGCCGCCCGAGCATCCGGACTCCTATTACTCGGTGTCGGACCGCCTGGCCGCCGAGATCCCGGGCGCCTTCAAGCCCAACCAGTACTTCAACCCGAACGGCCCGCGCAGCCACTACGAGACCACCGGTCCGGAGATCTGGCGCGACACGGACGGACGGGTCACCCACCTGGTGGCCGGCGTCGGCACGGGCGGAACGATCACCGGGACCGGACGCTACCTGCGCGAGGTGTCGGACGGCCGCGTCCGCATCATCGGGGCCGACCCCGAGGGTTCCGTCTACTCGGGCGGCACCGGTCGCCCGTACCTGGTGGAGGGCGTCGGCGAGGACTTCTGGCCGGGCGCCTACGACCCGGAGGTCGTCGACGAGGTGATCGCCGTGAGCGACGCCGACGCGTTCCGGATGACGCGGCGGCTGGCGCGCGAGGAGGGCATCCTCGTCGGCGGGTCGAGCGGCATGGCCGTGGTGGCCGCCCTGCGGGCCGCGAAGGACCTCGGCCCCGACGACATCGTCGTCGTGATCCTCCCGGACGGCGGCCGCGGCTACCTGGCCAAGATCTTCAACGACCGGTGGATGCAGTCCTACGGCTTCAGCGAGGTCCCGCACGAGGCGACGGTGCACGACATCGTCAAGACGAAGCGCGGTGACCTCCCCGACCTGGTGCACACGCATCCCTCGGAGACCGTGCGGGACGCCATCCAGACGATGAACACCTACGGCGTCTCGCAGCTCGTCGTGCTGACGGCCGAGCCGCCCGTCATGATGGGCGAGGTGGCCGGGGCGCTGGACGAGCGGTCCCTGGTCGACGCCGTGTTCAGCGGCCACGCCGAGATGAGCGACTCCGTGGGCACGCACCTCGGCGAGCCGCTGCCGCTCATCGGCGTGAACGAGTCGGTGACGGCGGCGCGTGCCGCCCTCGCGACCGCCGCCGCGCTGCTGGTGACCGACGGCGGCAAGCCCGTCGCGGTGCTCACCCGGCAGGACCTCCTCAACTACTTCAGCGACTGACCCGCACCGGGCCGCTCCATCCAGGCCGTCCATCAGGCCGCTCCATCAGGAAAAGGGAACAATGACACACGGCTTCGCCACGCGCGCCATCCACGAGGGCCAGGAGTTCGACCCCACCACCGGCGCCATCATCCCGCCGATCTACCAGACCTCGACCTTCGTGCAGGACGGCATCGGCGGGCTCCGGAACGGCTACGAGTACGGCCGCGCCGGCAACCCCACCCGTACGTCGCTCGAGACGCTGCTCGCCTCGCTCGAGGGCGGCGTGCGCGCCCTGTCGTTCGCCTCCGGGCTGGCCGCCGAGGATGCGCTGCTGCGGGCCGCGCTGCGGCCGGGCGACCACATCGTGCTCGGAAACGACGCGTACGGCGGCACGCACCGGCTGATCGACCGCATCCACAGCGAGTGGGGCATCCGCAACACCACTGTCGACCTGGCCGACCTCGACGCGGTGCGGACCGCGCTCGGCACCGACGGCACCCGGATGCTGTGGATCGAGACGCCCAGCAACCCGCTGATGAAGATCAGCGACATCGCCGCCCTGGTGGAGCTCGGGCACGCGGCCGGAGCGGTCGTCGTCGTGGACAACACGTTCGCCTCTCCCGCGCTGCAGCAGCCGCTGTCGTTCGGCGCGGACGTCGTCGTGCACTCGACCACGAAGTACCTGGGCGGGCACTCCGATGTCATCGGCGGAGCGCTGGTCTTCGCCGACGAAGAGCTGGCCGAGAAGGCCCAGTTCATCCAGTTCGCGGCGGGCGCGGTGTCGTCGCCGATGGATGCGTGGCTCACGATCCGCGGCATCAAGACCCTGCAGGTGCGGGTGCGCCAGCACAGCACGAACGCCCAGGCCATCGCGGAGGCGCTCGTCGGTCACGGCGGCGTGGAGGCGGTCTACTATCCGGGCCTCCCGGACCACCCCGGCCACGAGCTCGCCGCCCGCCAGATGAGCGGTTTCGGCGGGATGCTGTCGGTCGCGCTCGCGGGCGGGGCTGCCGCAGCGCGGCGCTTCGCGGAGTCGACGCAGGTCTTCCAGCTGGCGGAGTCGCTCGGCGGGGTGGAGTCGCTCATCGGCTACCCGTCGGAGATGACGCACGCGTCCGTCCGCGGCACCGCGCTCGAGGTGCCCGACAACATCGTGCGCCTGTCGGTCGGCATCGAGGACGTCGACGACCTGCTCGAAGACGTGGAGCAGGCCCTCCGTCGGTAGCCGGGGCTAACGTCGGGCGCATGGATCAGCGCATCAGTCTCGTGACGCTCGGCGTGTCCGACCTCGCCCGCAGCCGGGCCTTCTACGAGGAGGGCCTCGGCTGGACGCCCGCGGACGCACCAGAGGGGGTCGTCTTCTACCAGCTGCCCGGGATGGCGTTCGCGCTCTTCGGCCGCGACGAGCTGGCCGCCGACGCGCGGCATCCCGTCGATGGCACGTTCAGCGGGATCACCCTCGCCTGCAACCAGCGCTCGGAGGAGGACGTCGATCGGGTCCTCGCGCAGGCGGAGGCGGCGGGCGCGGGCATCCTGAAACCCGCCGAGCGCGTCTTGTGGGGCGGCTACTCCGGCTACTTCGCCGACCCCGACGGGCATGTCTGGGAGGTCGCGTACAACCCGGGCTGGACGCTCGCCGAGGACGGGACGCTCACCGTCGGCTGAGGCCGGCGGTCGGTTGTGCGGTCAGGCGGAGGAGGCCCCGTCGGGCACCGGGTACACGCGCGTGGCGCGCTCGAAGAAGCGCGGTGGCGACGGCTCGGTCGCGATGAGCGCATCGCGGTGGAACGATCGGAGATCGGCGAACAGCCCAGGAAGGCCGAGCGCGGTGAGCTCGTCGATCGTGATGCCGGGGCAGTCGGCGACGAGGGCGAGGAGGCGCCCCCGGCCGCCGGTGTCGCTGCGCTCGTCGAGGAGGGAGGCGCTGAACGGGACCCGGGTCGTCGTGTCCCACATGGCGGCTCCTCGCTCGGGTCCTCGCGACGGCGGATCGTTGCGTCGCTCGGTCAGTTATAGGGCAGAGCGCGGCGGCCGACAAATGGTATACGAACGGATCCGCCGCCGATCGCCCGCACGACGCAACGGATGCGCTCGGCGTCGCAGTGTTGCGCCAGGGGGAAGTGGGTCTTGTTCGGCGACCGGATGCCACCGATAGTTGAGGGGTGAGGACTTTCGGGGTGGAGGAGGAGCTCCTCCTGGTCGACGCGCGCGGAACGGCTTCGCCGGTGGCGCCGCTGGTGCTCGCCGACGCCCCGCCGGTCATCGACGGCCCATCGGTCAGCGCCGAGATCCAGCAGGAGATGATCGAGACGCAGACGCGACCCCAGCTGCTCACGAGCGAACTGCTGCTTGACATCGTCGCCGGTCGGGAGCTGGCTGACGGGCTCGCCCAGCGGCACGGCGCCCGCGCGATCGCCGTCGCGATGTCGCCGATGCGGCTGCGCCCGCACGTGACAGAGGATCCGCGCTACGCGACGATGATCGAGCGCTACGGGCTGACGGCCCGCGGCACCCTGGTGTGCGGGTTCCACGTGCACGTGGGCATCGAGTCGCGCGAGGAGGGCGTGGCGGTGCTGGACCGCATCCGCACCTGGCTGCCGATCCTGCTCGCGTTGAGCGCCAACTCGCCGTTCTTCGGCGGTGCGGACACCGGGCACGCCAGCTACCGCTTCGTGGCCTGGCACCAGTGGCAGAGCGCCGGGCCGACGGACGTGTTCGGGTCCGTCGAGGCGTACGACCGGTTCGAGCGGTTCCTCGTCGACACCGGCGTCATCCTCGACACCGGCATGCTGTACCTGGATGCGCGCGTGTCGCGGAAGCATCCCACGGTCGAGATCCGGGTCGCCGACGTCTGCCTCGACCCGCGCGACGCCGCCGTGATCGCGGCGATCGTCCGCGCCCTGGTCGACACCGCCGTCGCGGAGTGGCATGCCGGGGTGGAGCCCGCGGCCGTGCCGTCCGCAGCGCTGCGCCTCGCCGAGTGGCAGGCGGCGCTCACCGGCGTCGCCGGGTCGCTGCCGCATCCGGTCACCTGGCGGGAGGCGTCCGCCGGCGACGCGGTCCAGGCGCTCGTCGATCACACGGCGGCGGCACTGGACGCGAACGGCGACCTCGCATTCGTGCAGCGGGGGATCGCGCGCATACACGCGACCGGGGGAGGGGCCGGCCGGCAGCGGGCGGCGTTCGCCCGCCGCGGCCGCATCCGCGACGTCGTCGCCCACGCCGTGGTGGCCACGCACGAGCAGTCGGAGGACGACGACCTGGTGGTCGCCTGAGAGTCGTTCACCCGGCGTCACCTGCTCTTCCGTGCGCTCACGAACACGCCTATCCTGCGGTCATGACGGAGAAGGAGCTCGCGCACCAGCACGCCGTCTACAGCTACGGCTCGCTGCCGCTGACGCTGATGTACAGCCCCACCGCCACGGCGGCGTGGGAGGTCTACTACGGCGGCGAGTACCTCGGGCTGATCGAGGAGCTGCACAGCACCGGCGAGCTCTGGCCGGCCTTCGTCGCACGGCTTCCCGGCGAGGAGGAGGCGGGCGAGGGCATCCCTGCGCGCGACTGGCGGGTCGCGGTCGAGATCCTGGCGGGGCAGGCGGGACTCTAAGGGGCCGTCTCGCTGAGCCCGCTCTGGCCGACGCAGGAGCCGAACGACACGCGCCTGCCTCGGATTCCATGCCTGCGCATGGGCTTCAGAAGGCGAACTGCGCCCACTCGTCCCGGGCCAGCGAGAGCCGTTCGCCCCGCGAATCCACGATCCACGACTCCGGCGTCGAAGCCAGATACGTGCAGAGCAGGGTCTCGCTCGTCCAGCCGTCGGCGGAGCGGATCCAGCGCACGAGGTGCACATCCTGCCCCGGTTTCGGAACGTTCCCGATCGGCGTGTCCAGTGTCGTCACGCTGCACCCCTCCCCCTTGTGCGGCCTGTTCACCCCCGACCCTAGCGGGGTACAGGACCGGGGGACAAGACCCGTGGAGCTCAGTTGCCGCTGTCGTCCTCCAGCGGGTCGTACTCGTCGTGCTCGGGCTCGAAGACACCGTCGGCGTCGTAGGGACCCTCGTCGCCGCCCTCGGCGATGGCGTCGGTGTCGATCGGCTCGCCCGAAGGCGTCTCGGGCCAGTTCTCCTTGGCGTCGGACATGACGGACCCCTTTCGTGGAAGCGTTCTGAGCGCGATCGTAGACGGGTGACGCCGTGCGCAGAAGGCCTGATCGCTCGGGGCCCGATCACTCGGCGCCCCATCACTCGCCGGGCTCGCGGCCGGTGAGCCGCACCTCCTCCACATCCAGCCGCCGCTGCACGTCGCGGAGGACGATGTCGTCGATCTCGCCCTCGTCGCGCAGGCGGACGACCTCCTCGCGCTTGCAGGCCAGCAGGGCCAGTCGCAGTTCCGTGTCCTGGCGGCTGCGCTCCACCGCATCCTCTCCGCCCTCGGACTCGTCCTCCGCCTCGAGCAGCTCCAGATGCTCCTCGAACTCGGACTGGATGCGCTCGCCGATCTCGGGATCGACGTTGAGCCTCCGCACCAGCTGGGGGAGCTCATCGAGCGCCGCGCGGGTGGCGTTCGTCTCGGCGAGACGGATCTCGTGGCCGACCGCCTCGTCCGACGGGAGGTTCGCCCAGCGCACGAGGGCGGGGAGCACCAGCCCCTGAGCCACGAGCGTCACGATGATGACGCCGGTGGTGACAAACACGATGAAGTCCCTGCTGGGGAAGGGATGCCCGGACCCGATGGTGGCCGGCACGGCCAGAGCTGCGGCGAGGGACACCGCGCCGCGGAACCCGGACAGGCTGCTGACGATCCTCCAGCGGTTGCTCATCCGTCGCGCCTTCTGCTCCGGGCGGCGGTCGAGGGCGCGGATGAGGAACACGGTGACGAACTGGAAGGCGAAGCGCACGGCGACGATCGTCACCGTGACCGCGACGATGGCGACCAGCCCCATCCCCAGGTCGCGCGTGGCCAGCTCGCCGACCGACCGCGGCAGTTCGATGCCGACGAGGACGAAGAGGCTCGCGTTGAGCAGGAAGGTCGAGAACGACCAGAACGCGTCGGACTGCCGCCGGCCTTCCGCGACCCCGATGCGCGGGCCGGCCTGGCTGATGATCAGCCCGGCGACCACGACGGCCAGCACGCCGGACGCGTGGATGAGCTCGGCGACCAGGTAGGCGGTGAACGGCGTGAGCAGCATCGCGATGTTCTGGGTGATCGCGTCGCGCAGGCGCCGGCGCGCGAGGATCGCGACCCAGGCGACGAGGGCGCCGACGGCCGCCGCCGCAAGATAGGCGAAGAGGAAGGTGACCGTGATCGCGCCGAAGCTGACGTCGGCGTCGCCGACGGTGAACCCGACGGCGATCGACCAGAGCACGAGCGCTGTGCCGTCGTTCACCAGGCTCTCGGCCCGCAGGATCGTCACGTTGCGCCGCGGCAGCTCGCGCGTGAACGCCGTCATGGCGGTCGCGTCCGTCGGGGCGATCGCGGCGCCGAGCACCCACGCCGGGCCCCACCCGAGGCCCATGGTGTGCACGAGCACGGCGACCGCGGCGGCGGTGACCACGACGAGCGCCGTGCTCATCGGAATGATGGTGCGCAGGTTGGACCTGATCTCGCGCAGCGAGGTCGTGAGGCTCTCCCAGTACAGGATCGCCGGCAGGAAGAGGAACAGCACCACCTCGGGCGCCAGCTCGACGTGGCGGAACAGCGGCACCAGGCCGACGATGACGCCGAAGGCGACCAGCAGCAGCGGCTGGGCGACGCCGATCCGCCCGGCGATCACCCGGGACAGCAGGATGATGGCGCCGATCACGACGAGCAGTTCGAGTGCGAGCACGGGTCCTCCTGCGTCATCCTCCCGCGCGGGACGGCCCGGCGGAACCGGCGGGCGGCCGAAAAGTGCGCGCACGCACAGGCTCTCCAGCGGTCCGCTCGACCGGTGTCGGTGGTCCGCGCCATCATGGGGACATGACGGAACGCGGGCCCTCGACCACGCGCGCCCCCGGTCCGGAGCCCGAGCTGCCCGATCCGCGGGTGCCTGCTCCTCCGCGCGGGCGCCTCGGTGTCGCGGGAGGGACGGCGCTCTACATCGCTGCGGTCCTCGGCACAGGCATCCTGGTGCTTCCGGCGCTCGCCGCCGCGGCGGCCGGTCCTGGGGCCATCCTGGCGGTCGCGGCGCTCGCGCTCATCTCGGTGCCGCTCGCGAGCACCTTCGCCGCCCTCGCCCGCCGGCATCCGGACGCGGGAGGCGTTGCCACGTTCGCGCGACGCGCCTTCGGGCCGGGAGCCGCCCGGGTGATCGGCTACTGGTTCTTCTTCGGCACCCCGATCGGCGCCCCGATCGCGGCCCTGATGACGGCGCGCTACGTGGTCGCGGTCATCGGCGGCGACACCGTGACGACGACTCTGATCGCAATCGGCCTGATGGTGATCCCGGTCGTGGTGACGGCGTTCGGCGTCCGCTTCGCGGCCTCCGTCCAACTGGTGCTCTCCGGCGCGCTCGTGGCCGTGCTGATCTTCGTGCTGGCGGCTGCCGCCCCGCACGCGCGGCCAGAGAACCTCCAGCCGTTGCTCCCGCACGGCTGGGCGGGCGTCGGCCTCGCCCTGAGCCTGTACATCTGGGCGTTCGCCGGGTGGGAGGCGGTGGCGGGGATCGGCGGCGAGTTCCGCCATCCGCGGCGCGACATCCCCCGCGCGACGGCGCTCGCGCTCGCCATCGTCTCGGTCGCGTACCTGGCCATCCAGACGGTCACCGTCGTGGTGCTCGGCGGGAAGGCGGCCACGAGCGAGGTGCCGCTCCTCGACCTGATCCGGGTGGCGACCGGAACGGGCGGCGGCGTGGTGGTCGCCGTGATCGCGGCGATCGTCGTGACCGGCGTGTTCAACGCGTACCTCGCCGCCTTCAGCAAGCTGGGCGCCGCGATGGGCCGCGACGGCGACCTTCCCGCGTGGTTCGGCCGTGGGGTCGAGAACGGCGCGGTGGCGCGGCGCGGTCTGCTGCTCTCGGCGGTCGTGATGGCCGTGTACTCGGTCGTCGTGCTGTCGAGCGGCGATCTGCAGCCGTTCATCCTCGTCCACACCAGCATCGCGGCCGCGGTCTACGGACTCGGCGTCGCCTCCGCGGTCCGCCTGCTGCCGGCGCGGTCGGTCGGCTGGTGGATGGCCGTGGTCTCGTGCGTGCTGGCCGCCGGTCTGCTCGTGCTCGCCGGCTGGCACCTGGTGTTCCCGGCGGTCGCCGCGGTCGTCGCCCTGGGCGTCGGGGCGATCTCGCGCCGGACGCGGGGTCGCGCGACCGGCGCGGGCGCTCCATGACCGAGCACCCGCGCGCCCCGGGCATGCGCGACGTGGCCGCACTGGCCGGCGTCTCGCACCAGACGGTGTCGCGGGTCATCAACGGGCACCCGAGCATCCGGGAATCGACCAGGCAACGGGTGCTCGACGCGATGGAGCAGTTGCACTACCGCCCGAACCGGGCCGCCCGCGCGCTCGTGACGGCCCGGTCGCGCACCATCGGCATCCTGTCGACGTCGGCCGCGGCCCTGTACGGTCCGGTCTCCAGCATCGGGGCGATCCAGGATGCCGGGCGTACGGCCGGCTACTACATCGCCGTCGCCCAGCTCTCCGATCTCAGCCCCGCGTCCATCGCCGCTGGCCTCGACCATCTGCTCGCGCAGTCCGTCGAGGGCCTCATCGTGATCGCCCCGCAGGAGGTCGTGCTCGAGCAGCTGGAGCGCGCGCGTCTCGACGTGCCGTACGTCACCCTGCTCGGCGGTCCGTCGTCCACCGCGCGCGAGCTCTCCGTCGACCAGGTCGCGGGTGCGCGGGCGGCGACCCGCCACCTGATCTCGTCCGGGCACCGCCGCATCGTGCATCTCTCGGGTCCGCTCGACTGGTTCGAGGCGCAGGCGCGGGTGCAGGACTACCGGGCCGAGCTCGAAAGCGCCGGTCTCCAGCCGATGCCGGCGCCCGAGGGCGCCTGGACCGCCGAGTCCGGCTACCGTCTCGGGCTCGCGGCGCTCGCGGATCCCGCGATCACGGCGGTGTTCGCCTCCAACGACCAGATGGCCCTCGGCGTCTACCACGCCGCCCATGAGCTCGGGCGGCGCATCCCGCAGGACCTGAGCGTGATCGGATTCGACGACACCCCGGAGGCGGCCCACTACTGGCCGCCGCTCACGACCGTGCTGCAGGACTTCACCCAGCTGGGCCGGCGGAGCGTCGAGAACCTCGTGGCGGAGATCGAGGGCGGCACGGAGCCGACCGCGGTCAGCCTGCTTCCGGACCTCGTGGTGCGGGCATCCACCGCGGTCGTCGGATCGGCGCGGGCCGACCCGCACGCCTCCCCCGACGTCGGTGGGTCGGCCTAGTCTGGAGCGATGAGCTCGGGGACGTGGATGCGGTGTCGACGGCCGCCGCGCCCCTTGACGCGGAGGCCGTCGGCGGTGTGCTGAGCCGGCCGTTCCGCTGGACGAGCATCGGGATGTGCCTGCTGGTCACGCTCGCGGCGTTCGAGGCGCTGGCGGTCACCACGATCATGCCGGCGGTGAGCCGGGAGCTCGACGGCGCCGCCCTGTACGCGTTCGCGTTCGCGGGTCCGCTGGCGGTCGGCGTGGTCGGGATGGTGTCCGCCGGCGCGTGGGCGGACCGCGGCAACCCGCGCTCCGCGCTGATCGCGTCCGTCGCCCTCTTCGTCGCCGGGCTGCTCACCGCCGGGCTGGCCCCGACGATGGGGCTGTTCGTCACCGGCCGGCTGGTGCACGGGCTCGGCGGCGGCGCGCTCACGGTGGTGCTCTACGTGATCGTCGCCCGCGTGTATCCGCCGCGCCTCCACCCGCGGATCTTCGCCGGCTTCGCTGCTGCGTGGGTGATCCCGTCGCTGATCGGCCCCTTCATCGCCGGAGTGCTGACCGAGACGGTCGGCTGGCGCTGGGTGTTCCTCGGCGTGGTGGCGCTGACCGGACTCGCCATGCTGATGGTGGTGCCGGTCATGCGGAGCGTGCTGCGCGCGCCCGGCGAGCCGGCGCCGTTCCGTGTGTCCCGGCTGCTCTGGGCCGTGCTGCTCGCGGCGGCCGTGCTCGCGCTGACCCTGGCCGCCGAGGCGAGCGGTCCGGTGCAGTGGATCGTGCCGGTGGTGGCGGCGGTGGCCGCCGGACTCGCGATCCGGCCGCTCGTGCCGCAGGGCACACTGCTCGCCCGTCGCGGGTTGCCCAGCGTCATCCTGATGCGGGCGATCGTCGCGGCCACCTTCTTCGCCACCGAGGTCTATGTGCCGCTGCTCATGGTGACCCAGTACGGTGTGTCCGCCGCGATCGCGGGCCTCGCGCTGACGGCGGCCGGGCTGAGCTGGGCGGCGGCGTCGTGGGCGCAGGGCCGGTTTCCGCAGCTCGGTCACCGGGCGGCCGCGCGGTTGGGGGCCGGCGGTCTGACGATCGCGCTCGCGTCACTCATCGCGACCGCAGTGGGGCACCTCGATCCGCTGGTCGTGGTGGTCGGGTGGGCCTTCGCGGGAGCGGGGATGGGCTTCCTGTACCCGCGGCTGGGCGTGCTGACACTGCAGTACTCGACGAAGGACGACCAGGGCTTCAACAGCTCGGCGCTGTCGATCGCCGACTCCACCGGCTCCGCCGTCGCACTCGCGGCGACGGCGATCGTCTTCGCGGCGATGCTGGGGCTTCCGGGCGGGTGGCCGTTCGCCGGGGCGTTCGCGGTCACGGGGGTGCTGTGCCTGCTGTCGTGGGTGATCGGGTCGCGGTTGGTGCGCCGGGACTGAGCGGCGCGTGGGAGCGGCGCGCTGAGCAGCGCGGGCGGACGGCGCGCCGGTAGGTTGGGCGTGTGAGCGAGAACGTCCCAACGCTGTCCGATGTCGCCGCGCACGCGGGCGTCTCGCTGGCGACCGCGTCGCGCGCCCTCAACGGCAGCGCCCGCACGGTCAACCCGGCCTTGCAGGAGCGGGTACTCGCTTCCGCGAGCGCGCTCGGGTACAGCGCCAACGTGCAGGCGCAGGCGGTCGCGCGGGGAACCACGAACGTCGTCGCGCTCGTCGTCGGCGACATCGCGGACCCGTACTTCGCATCCATCGCGTCCGGCGTCGTGCGCGTCGCGGACGAGCGCGGGCTGATCGTCACCATCACCGCGACGGGACTGTACGCGGGAGCCGCGTCCGTCGAACGGGAGCAGGCGGCGCTGACCGCGCTCCGCGGTCAGCGACCCCGCGCGGTGGTGCTCGCCGGAAGCCGTGTCGTCGGCGCCGAGCCCCCGACGACCGGTCGCGAGCGGGTCGCCGTCGTCGGGTCGGGCGCCCCCGGCCTGCGATCCGTGACGGTGGACAACCGCGGCGGCGCGGCCCGGCTCGCGCACGAGCTGCGGTCACTGGGTTACGCGGACTTCGCGGTCATCGCCGGCCCCGAAGAGCTGGTCACCGTGCGCGACCGCGTCGACGGATTCCGCTCGGCGGCGGGCGAGGTGCTGCTCGAGCACGCGGAGTTCTCGCGCGACGGCGGTCACCGGGCGATGTCGGCGCTGCTCGCCTCCGGAGCGCGTCCCGAGTGCGTGTTCGCGGTGAGCGACGTGATGGCGATCGGCGCGATGGCGGCGCTCCGCGAGGCGGGCATCCGGCCAGGGGATGACATCGCGGTCGCCGGCTTCGACGACATCCCGCTGGTGGCCGATGTGACCCCGGCGCTGACATCCGTCGCGCTGCCGCTGGCCGACATCGGGGCTCGCGCCCTGGAGCTGGCCCTCGCCGACGACGCGGGGACGGGCGACGTCGCTCCGGTCGCCGCCGAGGTGCGGCTGCGGGCGTCGACGCCGCGGCGCTGACCGGGGAGCGCGCCCGATTTCGGCACCGCCGGCCGGCGGACGGAGCGGTTTCCGCACCGTTGGCCGGCGGAGCGAGCAACGGTTCGGCACGGCTGCCGGCGCGTGGGCCAGCGGACACGCGCGCCTCCGACCGCTTGACAGATCGCAGGGACCGACTATCGTTGACCCCTGGTAAGCGCTTTCTCGCGCCGACCGATCACCGTCGATCGGAAAGGACCCCCGTGACAGACACCGCTCTCGGCTCCACCCGCCTCAACCCCGACCAGCGCAACGCGTTCATCGCGTCCTTGCTCGGCTGGATGATGGACGCTTTCGACTACTTCATCATCGTCCTGGTCTACGCCGACATCGGCGCGGAGTTCGGCGTCCCGCTCCAGCAGATGGCGTACCTCACCACCATCACCCTGATCATGCGCCCCGTCGGCGCCTACCTGTTCGGACTGTGGGCCGACCGGGTCGGCCGGCGCATCCCGCTGATGGCCGACGTGTGCTTCTACTCGATCGTCGGGTTCCTGTGCGCGTTCGCCCCCAACTTCACCGTGCTCTTCATCCTGCGGCTGCTCTACGGCATCGGGATGGGCGGGGAGTGGGGACTCGGCGCCGCCCTGACCATGGAGAAGGTGCCGCGCACCCGCCGCGGTCTCTACTCGGGAATCCTGCAGGCCGGCTACTCGGCCGGATACCTGCTCGCCGCGCTCGCCTTCCTCCTGGTGCACTCGGTCTTCGGCCTCAACTGGCGCTGGATGTTCGCGCTCAGCATCCTGCCCGCCCTGATCACCCTCATCATCCGCTCCCGTGTCAAGGAGTCGGAGGTGTGGGAGAACACCCGCGAGAAGATGCGCAAGGCCGACACCTCCATCCGCCGCGTCTTCTTCGACGGCAAGGTGTTGCGCCGGTTCGTGTACCTGGTGCTGCTGATGGCCGCGTTCAACTGGATGAGCCACGGCACACAGGACATCTACCCCACGTTCCTCAAGTCCACCGAGAATGGGGGAGCGGGGCTGGACGCCGCGACGGCCGGCTGGATCGCCGTCGTCTACAACATCGGCGCGATCGTCGGCTGCATCGTGCTCGGATCGCTCTCCGACCGGTGGGGCCGCAAGGCGACGATCATCCTGGGTGCGGCGCTGACCATCCCGATCATCCCGATCTTCGCATTCTCGCTGACGGCCGGGCTGCTATGCCTCGGCTCCGCGCTCATCCAGTTCACCACCCAGGGCGCGTGGGGAGCGATCCCAGCCCACCTCAACGAGATGTCGCCGAATGCGATCCGCGGCTTCTACCCCGGTGTGACGTACCAGCTGGGCAACGTGATCGCCGCCTTCAACCTGCCCATCCAGCAGGCGCTGGCGCCGCAGCTCGGCTACGGCTGGGCGATGGCGTCGACGGTCGGCATCGCGGCCATTGCGGTCATCCTGCTGACGGCGTTCGGCAAGCAGGCGCACGGGATCGACTTCACCCGGGCCGACGTGGCGATGCCCGCGGCGGAGCCGGCGGTGCGCGCCCGGCGGTGATGCGGCGCTGGCGCGGGGCTGGCGTGGCGGTGGCGCGGCGGTGACGCGGGGCTGGAGCGGCGCGAGACGCGGCGCTGGCGCGGCTGTGACGCGGCGGTGACGAGGCGCTGGCGCGGCGCTGGCGCGGCTGTGACGCGGCGGTGACGAGGCGCTGGCGCACCGGTGGCGCGCCGTGATGCGGCGCTGGCGCGGCGCTGGCGCACCGGTGGCGCGCGGTGACGCGGCGTGATGGGGCGCTGGTGCGGCGCTGGCGCACGGTGGCGCGCGGTGACGCGGGGCTGGGGCGGCGCGGCGCCGCTGGTGAACGGCGATTCGGCACGAATCGTCGGATGCGACGCGGGCCGCCATGGTGCGGATCGGCGGAGATTCGGCACCGATCGGCGGAGATTCGGCACCGATCGGCGGAGATTCGGCCCGGATTGGGTCGAATCTCCGCCGGGGGAGTGTTCCGTCGGAGATGTATGCGCTTTCCACCGACGATCGTGCAGCCGGTGACAGGAGTTGCGTTGACATCCCTCTCGCGGCCGCCTACTCTTGCGGTAAGCGCTTTCCACACTGGGCGCATCCGACCGCCCGCGTCCCTCACATCCATCCGCCATCCCGCCTCCCCAAACGGCTGAGAACAACCCGCACCACCCGCACCACTACGAAGGAGTACACGTGTCGTCGATCGGCATCATCATGAACGGCGTCTCCGGGCGCATGGGATACCGCCAGCACCTGGTGCGTTCGATCCTCGCCATCCGCGAGCAGGGCGGCGTCGAGCTGTCCGACGGCCGGCGCGTGCAGGTGGTTCCGCTCCTCGTCGGCCGCAACGAGGAGAAGCTGGCCGAGCTGGCGAAGCGGCACGACATCGCGGACTACACCACCGACCTCGACGCAGCCCTCGCGGACGACCGCTGGCAGATCTACGCCGACTTCCTGGTCACGCAGGCGCGGTCGGCCGCCATCCGCAAGGCGATCGCCGCCGGGAAGGCCATCTACACGGAGAAGCCGACCGCCGACAGCTTCGCGGAGGCGCTCGAGCTGGCGCGGCTGGCGGACGATGCGGGCGTCAAGAACGGCGTCGTCCACGACAAGCTCTACCTTCCCGGGATGCGCAAGCTCAAGCGCCTGATCGACTCGGGTTTCTTCGGCCGCATCCTGTCGGTCCGCGGCGAGTTCGGCTACTGGGTGTTCGAGGGCGACTGGCAGGCGGCGCAGCGTCCCAGCTGGAACTACCGTGCCGAGGACGGCGGCGGCATCGTCGTCGACATGTTCCCGCACTGGAGCTACGTGCTCGAGAACCTGTTCGGCCGCGTCCAGTCGGTCTACGCGCAGGCCGCCACCGAGATCCCGGAGCGCGTCGACGAGCGGGGCGAGCCGTACGCCGCAACGGCCGACGACGCCGCCTACGCGATCTTCCAGCTGGAGGGCGGCATCACGGCCCAGCTCAACTCCAGTTGGACGACACGCGTGAACCGGGACGAACTGGTCGAGTTCCAGGTGGACGGCACGCTGGGCAGCGCGGTCGTCGGACTGTTCGGGTGCAAGATCCAGCCCCGGAACGCCACCCCCAAGCCGGTCTGGAACCCCGACCTCGCCGACGAGCACGACTACGCTGCCGACTGGATCGAGTCGCCGGCGAACGAGGTGTTCGAGAACGGGTTCAAGGTCCAGTGGGAGGAGTTCCTCCGACACGTGCTCGAGGATGCGCCGAATCGCTTCGACTTCCTGGCCGGCGCCCGCGGCGTGCAGCTCGCAGACCTCGGACTGCGCTCCTCCCGGGAGGGTCGCCGCATCGAACTGCCGCCGGTGACGCTCGACAGCACGCCGGCGCCCGCATCCGCCGACCTGCAGGCCGCTGCCCGATGAGCGGCCGGACAGCGACGCCCGGCGTCGCGACACGCGCCGCGGCGCCCGAATCGGACACCCCCGCGGCGTCCTCCACCGCGACCGTCGCCCTCGTGCACGCCGACGGCACCACGTCCGCCACCGAGCTCGGGGCGGCCCCCGCCTTCACCCGCCCGACCGCCCCGCTGCGGTCGCGGGTCGCCTTCGCGGCGGCGCACGTCATCCCGAAGCCGTGGGCGGAGAACGTCCCCGGCGCTCCGGCCGACATCGACTGGGATGCAACGCTCGCCTTCCGCCGGCATCTCTACTCGTGGGGGCTCGGCGTCGCGGACGCGATGGACACCGCCCAGCGCAACATGGGACTGGACCCGGCGGCGACGCGCGAGCTGATCGCACGCAGCGCCGCGGACGCGCGTGCCGTCGGCGGGTCGGTGGTCGCCGGCGTGAACACCGACCACGTCGACGACGAGGTCATCCCGCTGAATGCCGTCATCGACGCCTACACGCGGCAGCTCCACGCCACCGAGGACGCCGGGGCCGGTGTCGTGCTCATGGCCAGCCGGCATCTCGCCCGGGCGGCGGAGTCGGCGGCCGACTACGAGCGCGTGTACGGTGCCGTGATCGGGGCGGCGTCGGCTCCCGTCGTGCTGCACTGGCTGGGGCCCGCGTTCGACCCGGCCCTCGCCGGGTACTTCGGATCGGCCGGCTTCGGGGCCGCCGCCGACACGGTGCTGCGGATCATCGAGGCGGCCGATGGCCGCGTCTCCGGCATCAAGATGAGCCTCCTCGACGCCGACGCAGAGCGGTCGCTGCGTTCGCGGCTGCCGGAGGGCGTGCGGATGTTCACCGGTGACGACTTCAACTACGTCGAACTGATCGACGACGAGGACGACGACGTGGACCGCGACGACGGCCACACCGGGGCCCCGGCGCACTCGGACGCGCTCCTGGGCGCGTTCGCCGCCATCGGTCCGGCCGCGTCGGCGGCGCTGCAGGCGCTCGACCAGGGCGACCACGACCGCTACCGCAGCATCCTCACGCCGACCCAGGAGCTGTCCCGGCAGATCTTCGCGGCGCCGACCTTCTACTACAAGACCGGGGTCGCCTTCCTCTCCTGGCTGAACGGCCACCAGGACGCCTTCGCCATGGTCGGGGGCCTGCACTCGGCGCGGAGCCTGCCGCACCTCTCCGAGATCGTCCGCCTGGCGGCGCGCAGCGGAGCTCTGGAGCGGCCCGACCTGGCCGCCGAACGCTGGACCTCGCTCCTGCGCTTGAACGGAGTGGACGCATGAGCCGGCCCGACCCGCGCCTGTCCATCAACCAGGCCACGATCAAGTACGCCTCGCTGACCGACGCACTCCGGGTGGTGCGGGATACCGGTGTGCAGGCCATCGGCCTGTGGCGCGAACCGGTCGCCGAAGGCGGGCTCGACCAGGCGGCGCGGATGCTGGCCGATTCGGGCTTGCGCTTCTCGAGCCTCTGCCGCGGCGGCTTCTTCACCTCGGCGGAGGGCGCGGAGCGGCGCGCGGCACTGGATGCGAACCGGCGCGCGATCGAGGAGACCGCGACGCTGGCGGCCGCTGGCGCGTCAGGGTCCGCCGCGGTGCTGGTGCTCGTCGCGGGCGGTCTGCCCGTGGGCTCGCGCGACCTGGCGGCTGCACGCGAACGCGTCGTCGATGCGCTGGCGGAGCTGGAGCCCGAGGCGCGCGCCGCGGGCGTCACGCTCGCGGTCGAGCCGCTGCACCCGATGTACGCGGCCGACCGGGCCGTCGTCTCCACGCTCGGTCAGGCGCTGGACATCGCGGAGCGCTTCCCCGCCGAGTCGGTGGGCGTCGTCGTGGACACCTTCCACGTGTGGTGGGACCCTGACCTCTTCCGTCAGATCGCCCGCGCGGGGCTCGGCGGCCGGATCGCGAGCTACCAGGTCTGCGACTGGGTCACGCCGTTGCCTGCGGACGTGCTGCTCGGGCGGGGCATGATGGGCGACGGCCACATCGACTTCGCCCCGATCACGGCCGCGGTCGCGGACGCCGGGTACACCGGCGATATCGAGGTGGAGATCTTCAACGAGTCGATCTGGGCCGAGGATGCGGTGAGCGTCGTCGGCCGCACGGCGGAGGCGTTCCGGCGCTGCGTCGGGGTGACGGCGACGGCGGCACGGTGACCCCGGCGCAGGCGTCCGGGTCGTTGCGCGACCGGCCGGTGCGAGGCATCCGTGCAAAGGTGGTCTCATGAGTGTCGTCGTCGTCGCGCCGGACTCCTTCAAGGGGTCGGCGTCCGCAGCCGAGATCGCCGCCGCGCTCGCGGCAGGCTGGCAGGACGAGCGTCCGGCCGACCGGATCGTGCCGGCCCCGATGGCCGACGGGGGCGAGGGGACGCTCGACGCGTTCGCGGCCGCGGTGCCCAGCGCTGTGCGGCATCCGGTCCGGGTGCCCGGCCCGACCGGGGAGCCCGTGGATGCCACCTGGCTGATGCTGCCCGGGGGTACGGCGCTCGTCGAGCTGGCCGAGACGAGCGGACTCGGACGGCTGCGCTCGGCCGCCCCGTTCGCCGCGCACACCGTGGGTTTCGGGGCGGCGATCGCCGACGCGCTGGCCGCCGGCGCCTCCGGCCTCCTCCTGGCGATCGGCGGCAGCTCCTCGACGGACGGCGGCGCGGGCGCGCTCACGGCTCTCGGCGCACGGCTGCTGGATGCCGACGGTCGCGACATCCCGCCAGGCAACGCGGGACTCGCCGCGGTTGCGAGGGCCGACCTGTCGGGGCTGGCTCCGCTGCCGCCGGGTGGTGCGCGCATCCTGAGCGATGTGACGAGCCCGCTGCTGGGGCCGTCCGGTGCCGCTGCCGTGTTCGGTCCGCAGAAAGGCGCGACCGAGGACGACGTTCCGCGGCTGGAGGCGGGGCTGCGCCGCTTCGCCGACGTCGTCGCTGCGGCCGGTGCAGCGACCGACCCGGCTGCTCCGGGCGCGGGCGCCGCGGGCGGCGCCGGCTTCGGCCTGCTGCTGTGGGGCGCGCGGATGGCGCCCGGCGCCGAAGCGGTCGGTGATGCGCTCGGCCTCCCGGCCACTGTCGCCTCCGCCGACGTCGTCATCACGGGGGAGGGCCGCTTCGACAGTCAGTCAGCCTCCGGCAAGGTGCCGACCTACGTCGCGGGACTCGCGCGCCGCGCCGGCGCGCGGGTCATGCTCGCGGCGGGCAGCATCCAGGCGCCGACCGACGACTTCGCCGCCGCCGTCGCGCTCGCCGACCTCGCCGGGTCGCCCTCCGCCGCGATCGCGGACCCCGCGCGCTGGGCGCGCGCCGCCGGCGCGGCCCTCGCCCGACGCCTCTGACCTTCCCCCCCCATCGAGTCCTCAGTTAATACACGCGACACGCCGTAAGAGCGCGTACTAAGTGAGGACTCGATGGCCGGGGAGAGGGGGCGAGAGGGTCAGGGGCGGCGGGGGAGCGCCGCGTCAGCCTCCTCGACGATGGCGCGCATCGCCGCCTCCGCCGCGGCTGCGTCGCGGCGACGCACGGCGGCGGCGACCTCCTCGTGCAGCCGGATCGCCTCCGGATTGGCGGTGTCGGGCATCAGGGCGTGCACGGTCCGGCCGTTGAGCGCCTCTGCCACTGCGCCGCTGAGCGCGGCGAACAACGGATTCCCGGATGCCTCCAGCAGCACCCGGTGGAAATCGCGGTCGTGGGCGAGGTACTCCTCGCGGTCCGCGGAACGCTGAGTCGCGGCCATCCCGACGATCGCCGCCGTCAGCGCTCCGCACTGCTCCGGCGTCGCACGGGCGCTCGCCAGCCGTGCGGCCACGGGCTCCATGGCGAGCCGGAGTTCGCCGAGGTCGCCGAGCGCGCTGAGGCGGTCGGGGCCTGCGAGCCGCCAGGTGAGGATGCGCGGGTCGAGCACCTGCCACTCGCCCGGCGGCATCACCACCGTCCCGCGGCGGCGCCGCGCCTGCACCAGGCCGAGCGATTCCAGGACGCGCAGGCACTCGCGCAGGACCGTGCGCGAGATCCCGAGGCTCTCCGGGGTGAGCACGGCCCCGACGGGGATGTCGCCGGCGACGATCCGGCCGCCGAGCGTGTCGATAGCGGTCTCGTGCCGGGATCCGGGCGCGGGCTGGGTCACGCTTCATTATCGGCGACGCGCACTTCTCTGGTCAAAGGATTGCCATGCGCAATTTTGTCCGCAATTAAACCGCGCGATTCGACACAAATCAGATTTATTCCTAGAGTGTTCGTGCCCTACTGGGATCCTCCCCTTCACGACCAAGGACGTTCATGACCTCGATACTTCTCGGCAGCCTCGCCGCCGCCGCGGCGCCGGCCCCCGCACCGCACCCCACCGGGCCGGAAGGCCAGCTGATCATCGCCGCCCTCGCAGGCATCGCCGTCATCGTGGTGCTCATCACGTGGCTCAAGCTGCACCCGTTCCTCTCCCTGCTGCTCGGCTCCCTCGTGGCCGGCCTCGCAGCAGGGATGGCCGCGGACGCGGCGATCGCCAGCTTCATCACGGGCTTCGGCAACACCATGGGAAGCGTCGGCGTCCTCATCGGCCTGGGCGCGATGTACGGCAAGCTGCTCGCCGACTCCGGCGGCGCGGACCGCATCGTCGACACGCTCGTGTCCCGCACGAGCGCACGGATGCTGCCGTGGACGATGGGCGCCGTCGGCGCGATCATCGGCCTCCCGATGTTCTTCGAAGTGGGGCTCGTCCTGCTGATGCCGGTCATCATCCTCGTCACGCGCCGCTCCGGCCTTCCGCTGATGCGGATCGCGCTGCCGACGATCGCCGGACTGTCCGCCATGCACGGGCTCGTGCCGCCGCATCCCGGCCCGCTGGTGGCCATCGGCGCGCTCGGCGCCAACCTCGGTCTGACGCTGGCCTTCGGCGTGCTCGTCGCCATCCCGACCATCGCCGTCGCCGGTCCGCTGTTCAGCCGCCGGGCGGCGCGCTGGGTGCCGGTCGGCGTTCCCGACCTGTTCGTCCCGGAGGAGAGCGCGTCGGTGGCGCGCCGGCGTCCCTCGTTCGCCGCGGCGCTCGTCAGCATCCTGCTCCCGGTCGTGCTCATGCTCGGAAAGGCCGTCGCCGACATCGCAGCGCCGGACGCCGCACCGGTCTGGAAGGTCGTGCTCGACTTCCTCGGCACGCCCGTCATCGCCCTGACGGTCGCCGTGCTCGCCGGGCTGCTCCTGCTCGGTGTCGGCGGTGGGATGGACCGGAAGGCGATGCAGACGAGCCTCGGCGCGTCGCTTCCGCCGATCGCCGGGATCCTGCTGATCGTGGGCGCGGGCGGCGGCTTCAAGCAGGTGCTGGTCGACACCGGGATCGGTCAGGTCATCGCCGGCTGGGCCACCGGAGCCAGCGGCATCGTCGTCCTGCTGCTCGCGTGGACCGTCGCAGCGCTCATCCGCATCGCCACGGGATCGGCGACGGTGGCGACGGTCACGGCGGCCGGGATCCTGCTCCCGCTGACCGAGCACCTGTCGACCCCGATGGTGTCGCTCATGGTGCTGGCGATCGGTGCCGGCTCGGTGTTCCTGTCGCACGTGAACGACGCCGGCTTCTGGCTGGTGAAGGAGTACCTGGGGCTCAGCATCCCGCAGACCTTGAAGAGCTGGACCGTGCTGGAGTGCCTGGTGTCGCTCGTCGGGCTGGCGGGCGTCCTGATCCTCAGCCTGTTCGTCGGCGGTCTCGGGTGACGCCGGCCCGGGTGACGCCGGCCCGGGTGACGCCGGCCCGGGTGACGCCGGCCCGGGTGACGCCGGCCCGGGTGACGCCGGCCCGGGTCACGCCGGCCCGGGCGGTCGTCGTCATGGGCGCGGCCGGGTGCGGCAAGTCGACGGTCGCCGCCCTCCTGGCCGGGCAGCTCGGCTGGGAGCTGCTCGAGGGCGACGGCCTCCATCCGCCGTCGAACGTCGAGCGGATGAGCGCGGGCGTCCCGCTCGCCGACGAGGACCGTGCGCCGTGGCTCGCGGCGATCGCCGAGTGGATGGGCGTGCGCCTGGATGCCGGACGTCCGGTGGTCGTGGCCTGCTCCGCGCTCGCGAGGCGGTATCGGGACATCCTCCGCCGCGACGAGGTGCTGTTCGCGTACCTCGAGGGCTCGCCTGAGCTCCTCGCCGACCGGCTGGCATCCCGGGAGCACCACTTCATGAAGGCAGGGATGCTGGCGAGCCAGCTCGCCGTGCTGGAACCGCCCGAGGACGCCGAGCGTCACCTGACCCTCGACATCCGCCGCCCCCCGGCCGACCTCGCCGCCCTCATCGCCGCCGCCCTCTGAGCGCCGCGGCCCCCTCCGTCGAGTACACGATTTCTGCACACGACACGCCGTGCCCGCGTGCACTGATCGTGTACTCGACGGGGGCGGCGGAGGGCGACGGGGGCGACGGAGGTCGGTGGGCGCGAGGGTCTGGGTCAGGGACGCGCGGCGGCGTACTGGGCGCGGATGACGGGACGCGTGTCGACGGGGAGGGATGCGGCAGTCTCGACGGTCCAGGCGGGGCGGGTGCCGGTGAGGGCCCAGGCGGCCTGGACGGCTCCGCCGTCGGCGACGTACTCGCCGGGGGCGGGCACCTCGATCGGGGCGTCGAACACCTGCGCGGCCACCTGCGCGACCGCCGGGTTCTGGGCGGCGCCGCCGATCAGCAGGATGCGCCGCTCGCGCACCCCGGCCGCGCGCACGGCGTCGAGGCCGTCGGCGAGCCCGCACAGCATCCCCTCGATCGCGGCCCGTGCCAGGTTGGCCGGGGTCGTCGAGGCGAGCGTGAGGCCGTGGATGCTCGCCGTCGCGTCGGGCAGGTTGGGCGTGCGCTCACCTTCGAAGTACGGCACGAGCACGACGCCGCCCGCGCCGGGCTCCGCCGAGAGCGCGAGCGACGAGAGCCCGTCGTGGTCGACGGAGAGCAGCCCGGCGATCGAGCCGAGCACGCGCGCCGCGTTGAGGGTCGCGATGAGCGGAAGCGAGAGCCCGGACGCGTCGGCGAAGCCGGCGACCGTTCCGGACGGGTCGGCGATGGGCGCATCCGTGACCGCGAAGACGGTGCCGGAGGTGCCGATCGAGACGACGACGTCACCCTCCGCGGCGCCGAGGCCCAGGGCGGCGCCGGCGTTGTCGCCCGCTCCGGGACCCACGAGCAGGCCGGACGGGGTGCGTCCGGCGGCCTCCGAGGGGCCCAGCACGCGGGGCAGCACCACCAGCGAGCCCTCACCGGCGTCTCCGGCGGCGCCGGCGCCGGCACCGCCGGCACCGGCGGCGCCGCCTCCCGCCGCCTCGCGCCCGCGACGCCCGAGCGCGCCCTCGAACAGCTCCAGGTCGTACGCCCCGCTCGCGGCGCCCCAGTACGCAGTGCCGCTGGCGTCCGAGCGGTCGGTGGTCAGCGCCTCCAGGTCCGGTCCGAGGTCGCTCTCGTCCGCCGGTCCGTAGCCGAGCAGGCGCCAGGTCAGCCAGTCGTGGGGGAGCGCCACCGCGGCGACCCGGGCCGCGTTCCCGGGCTCCGCATCCCGCAGCCAGCGCAGCTTCGTGGCCGTGAAGGACGCGACCGGCACCACGCCCACGCGGGACGCGTACTCCTCGGCGCCGACCTCGTCGATCAGGTCTCTGGCCGCCTGCGCCGACCGGGTGTCGTTCCACAGCAGGGCGTCGCGGATGACGCGGCCCTCCGCATCCAGCACGACAATGCCGTGCTGCTGACCGGCGACCGAGATGGCAGCGACATCGTCGAGCCCGCCTGCGGCGCCCAGCGCCTCCTGCAGTGCGGTCCACCAGGCGGCCGGGTCCACCTCGGTGCCGTCGGGATGCGCGGCGCGCCCGGAGCGCACCAGCTCGCCGGTCTCGAGGTCGCGCACGACCACCTTGCAGCTCTGCGTCGAGGAGTCGACGCCGGCGACGAGAGTCACGCCGGTCTCCTTTCATGCCGCTGAGGTGCACGTCGTTGCGGTCGACACGCCGGTCGGGGTCGCAACAACGTGCACCTCAGCGAAGAGGAAGAGGGGGAGGGGGAGGGGGAGGGGAGGGTCAGCGCGCGCCGAGCAGGTGCTCGAGCGCGAGCTGCTGCAGCCGGACGAAGCCGAAGCCCTTGGCACCGAAGTACGCGCTCGGGTCGAAGTCCTCGTACGCGCTGCGGTCGGCGAGCAGGTCGTCGTACGACTCGCCGTCGCCGAGGGTCGGACGCGACAGCTCGATGACGCGCGACGCCTCCAGCTGCTCCTGCACCTCCGGGTCGGCACGGAACGCCTGCGCCCGCTCCTTCAGGAGGAGGTAGGTGCGCATGTTCGCGGCCGCCGAGTCCCAGACGCCGGTGATGTCCTCAGTGCGGGACGGCTTGTAGTCGAAGTGGCGTGGGCCCTCGTAGGCCTGGCCGCCGTCGGGGCCGCCGTTCTCGAGCAGGTCGACCAGCGCGAACGCGTTCTGCAGGTCGCCGTGGCCGAAGACGAGGTCCTGGTCGTACTTGATGCCGCGCTGCCCGTTGAGGTCGATGTGGTAGAGCTTGCCGTGGTACAGCGCCTGCGCGATGCCGGCGGCGAAGTTGAGGCCCGCCATCTGCTCGTGGCCGACCTCGGGGTTGAGGCCGACGAGCTCCGGGCGCTCCAGCGAGTTGATGAAGGCGAGCGCGTGGCCCACCGTCGGCAGCAGGATGTCGCCGCGCGGCTCGTTCGGCTTCGGCTCGATGGCGAAGCGGATGTCGTAGCCCTTGTCGGTGACGTAGTCGCCGAGCAGGTTGACGGCCTCGCGGTAGCGCTCGAGCGCGGCGCGGATGTCCTTGGCGGCGTCGTACTCGGCGCCCTCGCGGCCGCCCCACATCACGAACGTCTTGGCGCCGAGCTCGGCGGCGAGGTCGATGTTGCGGAGCACCTTGCGCAGCGCGAAGCGGCGCACGGCGCGGTCGTTGGAGGTGAAGCCGCCGTCCTTGAAGACCGGGGCCGAGAACAGGTTGGTGGTCACCATCGGCACCATGATGCCGGTGTCGCTCAGCGCCTGCTTGAGGCGGTCGATCTGCTTCTGGCGCTCGGCGTCGGTGGAGCCGAACGCGAACAGGTCGTCGTCGTGGAAGGTGAGGCCGTAGGCGCCGAGCTCGTCGAGCTTGTGCACCGCCTCCACCACGTCGAGCTGGGGGCGGGTCGGGCCGCCGAACGGGTCGGTGCCGTTGTAGCCGATGGTCCACAGTCCGAAGGAGAACTTGTCGGCACGGGTGGGGGTGAGGCTCATGATGTTCCTTCAGCGTCGTCGGTGATTTGTTGTTTCGATAAACTTATACCGCATCCCGGGGGTGCGGCGCGAGTGCCGGAGCGGAAAATCCGCCCGGGTCAGAGCGCGTCGGTGAAGACGGCACCCACGGTAGCCGTCTCGACGTCCGACGTCACCAGGCGGGCGTCCGCGGGGGTGACCTCGTGCACGGGTCCTGTGATCGTCAGGCTCGCCGACGCTTCGCGGACGTCGCACGACTGACCCACCCAGAGGTCGATCGCGCCGGGCTCCACGATGCGGCGCATCGCCGGGTCCGAGAACGCGAGCCGCGTCGTCGGCACGGTGAGCCGCACGATGGCCTCCTCGCCCGGCTGCAGCTCCACGCGGCGGTAGCCGAGCAGCTGGGCGACCGGGCGCGTGACGCTCGCGTGCACATCCCGGGCGTACAGCTGCACGAGGTCGGTGCCCGCGCGCTCGCCTGTGTTCCGGATGCGCACAGCGGCGGTGAACGCTCCGCCGGCACGCACCTCGCGGTCGACGGTCAGCTCGGACCGCTCGAAGGTGGTGTACGACAGACCGTGGCCGAACGGCAGCACCGGGGTGCTGTCGGCGCTGGTGATCTCGTTCGGGCCGCCGAGCAGCGGGTGCAGGTACGAGTACGGCTGCGCGCCCGCCGAGCGGGGGAGGGAGACGGGCAGATGGCCGGAGGGCGACACCCGGCCGGAGAGCACGGCGGCGATGGCCGTTCCGCCCTCCTCGCCGGGGAAGAACGCCTGCAGCACGGCCGCCGGAGCGGTCACGCCCTCCACGGCCCAGCCGATCGCGTACGGGCGGCCGGAGAGCACGACGAGCACGACGGGGGTGCCCGTCGCGACGGCCCGCTCGACCAGTTCGCGCTGGATGCCCGGCAGCTCGAGGCTCTCCACGTCGTTGCCCTCGCCGACCGTCCCGCGGCCGAAGAGCCCCGCGCGGTCGCCGACCACGACGACGGCCACGTCTGCGGAGCTCGCTGCGGCGACCGCGGCGGGGATGCCGGAGCGGTCGTCGCCCTCCACGTCGCAGCCGCGCTCGTAGACGACGGAGGCAGAGGCGAACTCGCCACGCACGGCCTCCAGCACCGACGGCAGCCCGAACCCGAGCGGCACCTCCGGGTGATGGGCGAGCACGTGGTTGGCGAAGGAGTAGCAGCCCATCAGGGCCTCCGGCGCGTCGGCGTTCGGTCCGAGCACGGCGATCCGGGCGGGCTCCGCGAGCGGGAGCGCACCGTCGTTGGTGAGCAGCACCAGCGACTCCTCGGCCAGACGCAGGGCGACATCCCGGTGGGCGGGGGTGTCGAGGTCGATGGAGGTGGGCGGCTCGTCGAAGGTGGCGTCGAGCAGGCCGAGCTCCTCCTTCTGCGCCAGCACGCGGAGCACCGCGCGGTCCACGAGCGCCTCATCGGTCTCGCCGGAGCGGATGCGCGCGGCGAGCGGCTCCAGGAAGGCATCGCCGGTGGGCAGCTCGACGTCGATGCCCGCGGCCAGGGCGAGCGCCGCGGCCTCGCGGAGGTCGGCGGCCACGCCGTGCATGGTGTGCAGGAAGGCGACGGAGAAGTAGTCGGAGACGACCGTCCCGTCGAAACCCCATTCATCGCGCAGGACGCCGGTCAGGTACTCGGCGCTCGCCGCGACGGGCACGCCGTCGATTTCGGCGTACGAGTTCATCACCGACCGCACCCCGCCGTCGCGGACCGCCATCTCGAACGGCTGCAGCAGGGTGTCGCGCAGCTCGCGCGGCCCGGCGTGCACCGGGGCGTGGTTGCGGCCCGCCTGCGACGCCGAGTATCCGACGAAATGCTTGAGCGTCGCGTGGACGCCCGCCTCCTGCAGCCCCCGCACGTAGGCCGTGCCGATGGTGCCGACGACGTACGGGTCCTCGGCGATGCACTCGTCGACGCGTCCCCAGCGCGGGTCGCGGATCACATCCAGCACGGGCGCCAGGCCCTGGTGGATGCCCAGCTCGCGCATCGACAGGCCGATCAGGCCGGCCATCTCCTCCACGAGCTCCGGGTCGAAGGAGGCGCCCCAGGCGAGCGGCGTGGGGAACGTCGCCGCCTTCCAGGCCGCGAGGCCCGTCAGGCACTCCTCGTGCACCAGCGCGGGGATGCCGAGCCGGGTCTCCTCCTTCAGCCGCCGCTGCTCCGCCCACAGCCAGGCAGCGCGCTCGACCGGCTCGACCGGTCGCGTGCCGTAGACGCGGGTGAGCTGCCCGAGGCCGTTCGCGGTGACATCCGCGTAGGCGCCGGGGTTGCCCATCTCGCCCGCCATCGGCGCCACGAGCTCGTCGCCCTTGTCGACCCAGTACCCGACCAGCTGGGCGAGCTTCTCGTCCAGCGTCATGGAGGCGACGAGCCCGCGCACGCGCTCGGAGGGCGCGACGGGGCGCGGGAGGGATTCGGTCATGTCGATCTCACTTCTCGATCTGCGAGGGGAGGGCGTCAGCCCTTGACGGCGCCGGTCAGGCCGCCGACGATGCGGCGCTCGAAGAGGCTGAAGAACACCAGCGCCGGGATCATGGACAGCGATGTGAAGGCCAGCACCTTGGCCGTGTCGACGGAGTACTGCGACGAGAACGCCTGCACCCCGAGCGGCAGCGTGAACGTCGCCTCGTTGTTGAGCAGGAACAGCGGCAGCAGGTAGCTGTTCCAGCTGGCGATGAACGCCAGGATCCCGACGGTGATCACACCGGGCATCGACAGCCGCAGCACCATCCGCCAGAAGAAGCCCAGCCGGCTGCAGCCGTCGATGAAGGCCGCCTCCTGGATCTCGTCCGGGATGGCCCGCAGGAACGGCACCAGGATGATGATCGTCGTCGGCAGCGCGAACGCGATCTGCGGCAGGATGACGCCGGCCAGCGAGTTCATCAGGCCGATGTTGCGCACCACGATGTACAGCGGCGTGATGGCCACCGTGATCGGGAACATCAGGCCGGCCGCGAACAGCGCGTACAGCAGGCCGCGTCCGCGGAAGCTGTAGCGGGCGAGCACGTAGCTCGCCATCAGCCCGAGCAGGATGACGCCGACCGTGGTCACGACGGCGACGATCGTCGAGTTGCCGACCTCGGCCCAGAACGTGCCGCCGGTGAGGACGTCGAGGTAGTTCTGCACGTTCCACGGGTTGGGGAACCCGGCGGGGTCGACGGTGATCTGGGAGTTGGTGCGGAAGCCGCCGAGCACGATGTAGGCGATCGGGGCCAGCATCAGCGCGATCACGACGAGGGCGATGAAGTAGACGCTGGGGGAGCCCCAGGGCAGGCTCTTCGCCTTCTTGCGGCTCGGCGCATCCAGGACGCCGGGGGCGTCGGGAGCGTCCGGGATGACGACCATCGCGCTCATCGCTTCTTCCTTCCGATGCGCCTGTCACCCGTGATGGCGCCCTCGGTGTCGCGACGGAGCACGAACCGCTGGTAGAACAGCGCGACGATCAGGGAGATCAGGAAGATGACGACGGCGACGGCGTTTCCGTAGCCGAAGTTGCCGGCGTTGCGCCCGTTGGCCACCATGTAGGTCGCCATCGTGGAGGTGCCGGCGGTGGAGGCGACGTACTGGCCCCAGATGATGTAGACGAGGTCGAACAGCTGCAGGGCGCCGATGATCGACAGGAACGCCCAGATGCGGAGCGTCGGGCCGAGCAGCGGGAGGGAGATCCTCCGCTGGATCTGCCAGTACGAGGCGCCGTCGAGGGCGGCCGCTTCGTAGAGCTCCTCGGGGATGCCCTGCAGGCCGGCGAGGAAGAGGATGACGGCGAAACCGACGTACTTCCAGGTCAGGATGGCGAGCAGGGTCCAGATGGCGATGCTCGGGTCGGACAGCCAGTCGTGGGCGAGGAAGCCGAGCCCGACATTCTTGAGGAAGCCGTTCAGCGCGCCGTTCGTGGCGAGCATCAGGCTCCACCCGGTGCCGACCACGACCTCGGCGATGACGTAGGGGACGAAGATCAGGACGCGGATGATGGACTGGCCGCGCATCTTGCGGTTGAGCAGCAGTGCCAGCAGGATGGCCACCGGTCCCTGCAGGACCAGCGAGCCGATCACGATCAGCCCGTTGTGCATCAGGGCCTGCTGGAAGGCTGAGTCCTGAAGGATCGTGACGTAGTTCTGCAGGCCGACGAAGTCCGTGGCCGGACCGTATCCCTGCCAGCGGAAGAAGCCGTAGTAGGCGGCGATCACGACCGGGAAGATGACGAAGGCCAGGAAGACGATCGCTGCAGGGCCGGCCAGCAGGAGGATCTCGAGGCGCATGGCCCAGCCGGTACGCCTGCGGCGCCGCGGCGACGGGAGCGACGCGGCTGCGCCGCTCCCGTCGTGCTGCGCGAGACCCGGCTTCGGCAGGACGCCGGCGGGGGTGTTCTCGCGGGTGTTGCTCACGAGTTCTGTCCTCAGCCCTTCTTGGCGGCGTCGTTCGCCGCCTGGATGAGCTGCTTCGGGTCGCTCTTGCCGGCGAGCATGTCGACGACCGCCACGTTGAGCGCGTTGCCGACGTTCTGGCCGAGCACGGTGTCGAGCCACTGCGAGACGTACGGCGCCGCGTTGTAGGCCTTCAGCACATCCTTCAGGTAGGGCTCGGTGACGACCTTCTGCGCCTCGGCGTTCACGGGCGGGGCGTTGAAGGCCTTGTAGTAGGCCTCCTGCTGGTCCGTGGTGGCGACGAAGTTCAGGAAGTCGACGCACTCCTTGGGCGCCTTGACGGAGCACGAGTAGCCGTCGACGCCGCCCATGATCGAACCCGGCTCACCCTTGCCGCCGGAGACCTCCGGGAACGGGTAGAAGCCGAGGTCGGGGAGGGGCTTCTGGTCGGGCGTGAGCGATGCGATCACTCCCGGGTCCCACGCGCCCATGAGCTCCATCGCGGCCTTGTGGTTCGCGACGAGGCCGGCCGAGCTGCCCGCGCCCTGCTGGGCGGAGGTGGTGAGGAAGCCGTCGTTGAAGGGCTTGGTGTCCGAGAACTTCTGCAGGTCCTCGGCGGCCTTCAGCCAGCATCCGTCGCTGAACGACTTCGAGTCGGCGGTCTTCTCCATGGTGGAGCCGGCGCACTCGCGGAGAGCGAACCAGTAGAACCAGTGCGCGGCCGGCCAGGCGTCCTTCGCGCCGAGGGCGATCGGCGCGACGCCGGTCGCCTTCAGCTTGGTGACGTCGCTGTTCAGGTCGTCGATGGTCTTGGGAGCGTCGGTGATCCCGGCTGCCTTGAACAGGTCCTGGCTGTAGAACAGCCCGCCCGGCAGCACGGCGATCGGCATCGCCCAGACCTTGTCCTGGTACGTCTCCGCCTTGAAGGAGCCGGACGAGATGTTCTTCTTGGTCTCGGACGAGACCTTGTCGGTGATGTCCATCAGCTGACCCGCGTTGACCATCGCCGCCATCTTGCCGCCGCCTCGCTGCAGGAAGATGTCGGGAGCGTCGCCGGAGTTGAGCGCCGTCTGGAGTTTGCCGTCGAGGTCCTCGTTCTGGATGGACTGGACCTTGATGGTGACGTTGGGGTTCGCCTTCTCGAAAGCGGCGACGGCGTTGTTCCAGAACTCCTGGCCGGGGCCGGTTGTGGAGTTCTGCCAGAGGGTCATACTGACCTTGCCGTTGCTGCTGGAGCTGTCGGAGCCGCCGCTGCACGCCGTGAGTGCGAGTGCGCCGGCCATCACGACGGCGGCCCCGGTGAGGAGCTTGGTGCCTTTCATGTGATTCCAACCTGTTCTCTTCGTTGAGGTGGGGACGAGGGAAGTGTCGCAAGTGAACCTGAGAGTGTCAAACGTTTTCGAAAACCTTTTCTACGCTAGGCTGCGGTGGCATGGGACGGCGTCCGACGATCAACGATGTGGCCGAAGCGGCCGGTGTCTCCGTCGCCACCGTGTCCAAGGCGGTCAACGGTCGGTACGGGGTCGCGGTCGAGACCGTGGAGCGCGTCCTCCAGGTCGTGCAGGAGCTCGGCTACGAGTCGAGCCTGGTCGCCAGCTCCATGCGATCGCGCCGCACCGGCGTCATCGGGGTGCTCGTCGCCGACTTCGAGCCCTTCTCCGCCGAGGTGCTCAAAGGCGTCGGCGCGGCCCTGCACGACTCCCGCTACGACCTGCTCGCGTACAGCGGGTCCCGCCAGCCCTCGAGCGAGGGCTGGGAGCGGCGCTCGCTCAGCCGGCTCAGCGGGACGCTCATCGACGGCGTGATCATGGTCACCCCGACCGTGGTGAACGCGAACGCCGACGTGCCGATGGTCGCCATCGACCCGCATACCGGCCGTGCCGATCTGCCGACCGTCGAGTCGGACAGCTTCGGCGGCGCGCGCAACGCGACCGCGTACCTGATCGGGCTGGGCCACCGGCGGATCGCGTTCGTGGCCGGGCGTCCCGACCTGCGCTCGTCGAACCTCCGCGACGCCGGCTACCGTCACGCGCTGGGCGAGGCGGGCATCACCTTCGACCCGTCGCTCGTCGCTATCGGCCGCTACGAGCACAACACCGTCCGCGAGGTGGCGCTGCCGCTGCTCAGCCGCCCGGACCGGCCGACGGCCGTGTTCGCCGCCAACGACGTCTCGGCGATCGCGGTGATGGAGGTCGCGGCGGAGATCGGGCTGGACGTGCCTCGCGAGCTGTCGGTGATCGGCTTCGACGACGTGCCGGAGGCGTCCCAGTACACCCCGCCGATCACGACGGTGCGCCAGCCGATGCAGGGCCTCGGAGCGGCGGCCGCCGACCTGCTCATCGCGATGATGAGCGGCGAGACGCCGGAGCGCATCCACCTGCGGCTGCCGACCAGGCTGGTGCGCCGCGCCACGACGGCGCCGCCCGCCTGACGCCGCGCCCCGCCCGCCCGCTTCTCGCGCCGCTCTCGCTCCCTCCCGCAGGATTTGGCACAAATCCCGTTGTGCGCCTGGGCGACATTCGTCACGAATCGCGCCTTGCGGGACGCCAGAATCACGATTCGGCACGAATGTCGTGGGAACGACCGCGGGACATTCGGCACGAATCGCGGCTCTCGGGATGCCAACGGCGTGATTCTGCACGAATGTCGACGAGGGCGTGGGCACGTGGCACAAATCGTGGCGCGCAACGCCCCGCGAGCGCGGGTCAGGCGCCGAAGCGCGCCGCCAGCCAGGCGGCCTGCGCGCGCCATTGCATCGCGCCGCCGCCCTCGTGGTCGTTGAACGGGTACACCTCGATCGCCCGGTCCTCGGCGGCCAGGTGGTTGTACGCCGCGAACGTCGTCGACGGCGGCACCACCGTGTCCATCAGCGCCACCGAGAACAGCGTCGGCACGTGGATGCGGCGGGCGAAGTTGACCCCGTCGACGTACGACACCGTCCGGAACACGTCGGCCACCTCGTCCCGGTGCACCGACAGGTAGGTCGCGAGCTCCAGGTAGGGGCCGCCGACGGCGACCTCGACGCCGCGGCGGAACGCGCAGAGGAACGCCACGTCGGGCATGGCCGCCGCGACGCAGTCCGAGAGCGCTGCGGCGGCCAGCGCGATCCCGCCGCCCTGACTGCCGCCGGTCACCGCTATCCGGGAGGCGTCGACGAACGGCAGGTCGCGCGTCGCATCCACCGCGCGCACCGCGTCGGTGAACACCCGGCGGTAGTAGTACGTCTCCGGCGAGTGGATGCCGCGGGTCATGACACCGGGGGTGGCCGGCCCCGACCCGTGCGGGTCGGGCGTGTCGCCGCCGCTGCCCCACCCGCTGCCCTGGCCGCGGGTGTCGACGAAGACGTGGACGTACCCGGCCAGCGCCCACCCCACGTTTTCACCGGCCAGGCCGCGTCCCCCGCCGTAGCCCTGGAACTGGACGACCGCGGGCAGCGGGCCGTCGGCGTGCAGCGGGCGCGAGACCCAGGCGCGCACCGGCTCGCCGCCGAACCCGGGGAAGACGAGGTTCTCGACGATCAGCTGGGTGACCGGCGTGTCGGCCGGCGTCAGCTCGGCGGTGCCGCCGGCGGCGCGCGCCTCGGCGATCGTGCGCGCCCAGAACGCGTCGAAGTCGGCGGGCTCGTGCACCTCCGGGCGGAAGGCGAGCAGTTCGGCGTGGGACAGGTCGGTGAGCGGCATCGGTCTCGCTTTCGGCAGGGTTTTCGAAGGGCCACGGGTCGGCAGTGGCGCGTGGCGGACATTGTGGCACAGCTCCTCCACGCGACCGATATGCGACAGTGGCTGCATGACCGGTCCTACCCGCCCCACCTTGGAGGCGATCGCCCGCGAGGCGTCCGTGTCGCTGGCCACCGTGTCCAAGGTGCTGAACGGACGCCCGGGGATCGCCCCGGCGACCCGCCGCCGCGTCGAGGACCTGCTGCACGACTCGGGCTATGCCCGGCGCGGCGTCGACACCGAGCGCGGCGAGGCGGTGGAGCTGGTCATCGAGAACCTGGCCAGCGAATGGTCCGTGGAGGTGATCCGCGGCGTCGAACGCGCTGCGCGTGAGAACGGCCTCGCGATGACGCTCTCG
The DNA here is from genome assembly GCF_056754895.1 of Leifsonia sp. KNZ13-11D. Classification (NCBI taxonomy): domain Bacteria; kingdom Bacillati; phylum Actinomycetota; class Actinomycetes; order Micrococcales; family Microbacteriaceae; genus Leifsonia; species Leifsonia sp. KNZ13-11D. The sequence goes on along the minus strand of NZ_JBPGWU010000001.1, from coordinate 3,052,409 downwards.
ACGATCGGCGACTACCACGCGGTCGGGGACGAGCTCATCACCGGCGTGCTGAGGCGGAAGCCCGTCGCGATCGTGCTCCAGTTCTCGAACCTCACCGCCGACCACCGCCGTCAGCTGCGCACCCGCAACATCCCGTTCGTCGTCGTCGATCCCGCCGGAGACCCTCCCGCGGACGTCCCGGCGATCGGCGCCACCAACTGGGCCGGGGGACTCGCCGCCACCCGCCACCTGCTGGCGCTGGGTCACCGGCGCATCGCCGCGATCGGCGGACCCGTCGAGCTGCTGTGCTCACGGGCGCGGGTCGCTGGCTACCAGGCGGCGATGCAGGAGGCGGGGCTCCCGGTGCCGAGCGTGGAGGGCGGTGGGTTCGCCCGCGACGACGGGGAGCGCGCCGGCCGCCGCCTGCTCAGCGGCGACGACCGGCCGACCGCGATCGTGTGCGCGAACGACATGCAGGCGCTCGGGGTCTACGATGCGGCCTTCGCGCTCGGCCTGGACGTGCCGGGGGACGTCTCGGTGATCGGCTTCGACGACGCCCCGTCGGCGTCGTGGGCGCGTCCGCCGCTGACGACCATCCGCCAGCCGCTGCAGAAGATGGCGGAGGAGGCGACCCGGCTTGCACTCCGGCTCCGCACCGGCGATGTCGACAACACGCGGCTGGAGCTGGCGACCTCCCTGGTGGAGCGCGGCTCGACGGCCCCGCCGCGCGGTTGAGCCGCCGCGAGCGGCCCAGCGCTCCGACCAGCGAAAGTTTTCCAACCCACCGCCGAAACTTGTCACCCGGTGCGGAGGCGATCTAGCGTCGCACGGGTACGCACGACAGGAGGCCGACGATGACCGACACCCCCAGCTCCGCGTCGCCATGATCGGCTACGGGTTCATGGGCGCGGCGCACTCCCAGGGCTGGCGCACCGCCCCGCGCTTCTTCGACTTGCCGGCCGAGCCGGTGATGGAGACCATCGTCGGCCGCGACGCCGCCCGGGTGGAGGATGCCCGCCGACGCTTCGGCTGGCGGAATGCCGTCACCGACTGGCGTGCGGCGGTGGACGATCCCGACATCGACGTGATCGACATCTGCACCCCCGGCGACAGCCATGCCGAGATCGCGATCGCCGCGCTGCAGGCGGGCAAGCACGTGCTCTGCGAGAAGCCGCTGGCCAACACGGTCGCGGAGGCCGAGGCGATGACGGAGGCCGCCGAGCGCGCCGCCGCCGACGGCATCCGCTCGATGGTCGGCTTCAGCTACCGGCGCGTGCCCGCGATCGGCTTCGCCCGCAGCCTGGTTCAGGAGGGCCGGCTCGGCGAGATCCGCCAGGTCCGCGCCCTCTACCTGCAGGACTGGCTGCGCGACGAAGAGGGCCCGATGACCTGGCGGCTCGACAAGGCGGCGGCCGGCTCCGGCTCGCTCGGCGACATCGGCGCGCACGCGGTCGACCTCGTCGAACACCTGACCGGCTCCCGCCTGAGCGGCGTCTCGGGCACGCTGGCCACCTTCGTCGAGGAGCGCCCGCTGCTCGGTGAGACCGTCGGACTGTCCGGCACGGCATCCACCGAGCGCGGACGCGTGACCGTCGACGACGCCGCCTGGTTCACCGCCCGGCTCAGCGGCGGCGCGGCCGCGGGGGCGATCGGCGCCTTCGAGGCGACCCGCTACGCGACCGGCCGCAAGAACGCCCTCCGGATCGAGCTCAGCGGCTCGCGCGGGGCCATCGCCTTCGACCTCGAGTCGATGAACGAGCTGCAGTTCTACGACGCCACCGCCCCGGCAGGTGAGCAGGGGTTCGCCCGCATCATCGTGACCGAGCCCGAGCATCCCTATATGGCGAACTGGTGGCCGACGGGACATGCGCTCGGCTACGAGCACGCCTTCAGCCACGAGGTGGTCGACTTCGTGACGGCGATCGCCACGGGGACCGACCCGGAGCCGTCGTTCGCCGACGGCCTGCACATCCAGCGCGTCCTCGACGCCGTCGAGCGCAGCGCCGCCGACGGCAGTGCGTGGACGCCGATCGACGCGACCGAGGAGGACGCATGAGCAAGAACGCACTGGTGGTGCGCGGCGGATGGGACGGGCACATGCCCGTCGAGACGACGGAGCTGTTCGTTCCGTTCCTCCGCGACAACGGCTTCGACGTCCGGGTCGAGGAGGGCTCCACCGTCTACGCCGACGAGTCGTACATGGAGACGGTCGACCTGATCGTGCAGGTCAACACCATGAACCGGATCGAGGACGCCGAGTTCCGCGGACTGCAGCAGGCGGTGCTCAACGGCACCGGAATGGCCGGCTGGCACGGCGGCATCGCCGACTCGTACCGGGAGAACGCGGACTACCTGCACATGATCGGCGGCCAGTTCGCCCACCACGCGGGCAAGGACCCGGCGGAGCGCGTCGGCGACCAGTCCGACAACTACATCCCGTACACGGTGCACATCACCGACCTCGGCCGCACGCATCCGATCACCCAGGGCATCGACGACTTCGACCTGGTGACCGAGCAGTACTGGGTGCTCAGCGACGAGTACAACGACGTGCTGGCGACGACGACCCAGGAGGTCCGCCCCTGGGACGCGTGGAACCGTCCTGTCACGGCGCCCGCGATCTGGACCCGGCAGTGGGGCAAGGGCCGCATCTTCGTCTCGGCGCCCGGCCACCGCCTGGAGATCGTCGAGAGCCAGCCCGTCCGCACCATCATCGAAAGGGGTCTGCTGTGGGCATCCCGTTGAACGTCGGCGTCATCGGAGTCGGCGTCATCAGCCGCCAGTACTTCGAGCACTTCCCGCACCTGCCGAACCTGCGCCTGACGGCGGTCGCCGACCTCGACGTCGACCGTGCGGCGACCGTGGCCGCCGAGCAGGGCGTGCTCGGTCTGTCGGTCGACGAGCTGCTCGCGCATCCGGACGTGGATGCAGTGCTCAACCTGACCATCCCGCAGGCGCACGCCGAGGTCGCCCTGCGCGCCCTGGACGCGGGGAAGCACGTGTACGGCGAGAAGCCGCTCGCCCTCACCACGGAGGAGGCGGCGCCGGTGCTGAACCGCGCCGAGGCGCTGGGCCTGCGGATCGGCAGCGCCCCCGACACCGTGCTGGGGACCGGCGTCCAGACCGCCCGCGCGCTTCTCGACGACGGACGGATCGGCGACCCGGTCGCGGCGGCTGTCGCGTGGAGTGCGCCGGGGCATGAGCTCTGGCATCCCGCCCCCGCGTTCTACTACCAGCCGGGCGGCGGACCGCTGTTCGACATGGGCCCGTACTACCTGACCAGCCTCGTCACCTTCTTCGGCCCGGTCGCCCGGGTGTCCGGCGCGACCCGGCGGTCGACGCGCGAGCGCACGGTCGCGACCGGCCCGCAGGCCGGATCGAGCATCCCCGTCGACGTGGACACGCACGTCACCGCGATCCTGGAGCACGTCTCCGGCGTCATCTCGACGGTGACGGTGTCGTTCGACGTGTGGGCGACGGAGAGCCCGAAGTTCGAGGTGTACGGCACCGCGGGCACCATCGCGGTCCCCGACCCGAACATGTTCTCGGACACCGTACGGCTCGCCACCGCCGACGACCGGGAGTTCCGCGACGTGCCGCCTGCGGCCGGGTACGCGGACGCCGGCCGCGGATACGGGCTCGCCGACATGGCGCGGGCGATCGAGACGGGTCGGCCGCACCGGGCGTCGGGGGAGCTGGCCTTCCACGTGCTCGAGATCATGGAGGCGGTGCTGCGCGCCGGAGAGGCGCACACCGTCGTCGAGCTGACCTCCACCGTCGAGCGTCCCGCTCCCGTCCCGCTGGGGGCGCGGCCCGAGACGTGGTGACCGGGCGGAGCCGGTGACGCCGTAAAGTTGCCGGAGGATGAACGGCGCGACAGCAGGGACCAACCTCGACACGGTGCGGCGGCACAACCTCGCCACGGTGCTCGGGCTGGTGCACCGGGAGGGGCCGCTCTCGCGGTCCCTGCTCACCCAGGCCACCGGCCTGAACCGGTCGACCGTCGGCGCGCTCGTCGCCGAGCTCGCCGACCTCGGGCTGGTCCAGGAGGGCGAGCCCGAGGTCAGCAACCGCGTCGGCCGCCCGTCGCCGGTGGTCGCCGCGGACGGGCGCGTCGTCGCGCTCGCCGTGAACCCGGAGATCGACGCCGTCACGGTCGGCGTCGTGGGCCTGGATGCCACGGTCCGCCGGCGCGTCCGGTACCCGACCGGCCGCATCCCGTCCGCCGGCGAGGCCGTCTCCATCGCGGCCGCCGTCATCGACGGCCTGCGCCCGGACCTCGGCGCCGCCTCCCGCGTCGTCGGGATCGGCGTCGCGGTTCCCGGCCTGGTGCGGGAGCGGGACGGCGTCGTGCGCCTCGCGCCGCACCTGCGCTGGTCGGAGGAGCCGTTCGCGGCGGCGCTCGCGGAGGCCACCGGCTATCCGGTCCTGGCCGCGAACGACGCCAGCCTGGGAGCGGACGCCGAACGGCTGTTCGGAGCCGGGCGCGGCGCGAGCGACCTGGTGTACCTGAACGGCGGCGCGTCGGGCATCGGCGCCGGTGTGATCGTGGGCGGCAGACCGCTGACGGGCATCAGCGGCTACGCCGGGGAGCTCGGTCACACCCTCGTCAACTCCGGCGGCGTGCGCTGCCACTGCGGCGCCATCGGGTGCCTGGAGACCGAGGTCAGCCAGCGTGCCCTTCTGGGCGTGCTCGGGATGGCCGCGGCCGATGCCGACGAATTGGAGCGCGCACTCTCCGCTGCGGTCGCCGCGGGGGATGATCCGGTGATCGCCGAGGTGGACCGTCAGCTCGGCTTCCTGGCGACCGCCCTGCGCACCGCGACGAACGTCTTCGATCCGCAACTGATCGTGCTCGGAGGGTTCCTCGGAGCACTCCATGCACTCGACCCGGAGCGGCTCCCGCGCCTCGTGGCCGCGCAGGCGCTCGCCGCGAGCGCTGAGCGGTTGTCCATCGTGCGGGCGGGACTCGGTTCGGACATCCTGATGATCGGGGCGGCTGAACTCGCCTTCGGTCCACTCCTCGCGTCGCCCGCATCCTGAGGACTCGGCTGTCAGCCGGCAACGTGCGAACGCCTGACAGGGCGAGCTCAGGCCCGGCGGTTCCGTGCGACCCCGACGGAGACCACGATGGTGCCGGCAATCACGAACAGCGCGGCGAGACCGGCCAGCAGGGTCGGCTGGCCCGTCGATCCGGTGTCGGCCAGATCACCTGCGGGGGCCGAGCCGCCGCCGGAGCCGCCGGAGCCGCCGGAGCCGCCGGAGCCGCCTCCCGCGGGCGGCAGCGCTGCCGCGGGAAGCGAGAACGTCCCGGTAGCCGGAGCCGGGGGAGCGACGCCGTCCGGCGGAGTCCCGGTCGCGGATGCGGTGACCACCACGGCGCCGGCCGCCTGGTCAGCTGCGGTGACGGTGTAGCTCGCCGTGCAGGTCATCGAGGCGCCCGCGGCGAGAACGGTCGAGGGGCAGCTGACGCCCGGGATGCTCGCGATGACGGAGACGTCGCTGAGGTCCACGTTGCCCGGGTTCGTGACGGTGAAGGTGTAGTCGATCGTCTCGCCCGCGTCGGCCAGGCCGTTCCCGTTCGCGTCGTTCACAACCCCGCCGACAGCGATGGTCACTGCTGCCTGCGGGAAGGCCGTCGGCACGCTGATCGTGTCGGAGGGCGGGACGATGGCGGCGGCGCCGGCCGGAACGGTCGCATCTGCGGTCGCGGTGTTCACCACCGCGCCGGCGAGGATGTCCGTCTCGGTGACGACGTAGGGCGCGTCGGCCGTGCAGGTGACGACCGCATCAGGGGCGAGTGCGCCGGCCGGACACGTGACCGTGCCCGCGGTCGGGTCGGAGATGGTCGGAGCCGTCAGCGTGAGAGTCCCGCGGTTCACCAGGGTGAACGCATAGCCGATGTGCTCACCGAGGTCGGCGAGCCCGTTTCCGTTGGTGTCGGCCAGTGTGGCGCCCTTGCTGAGGCCCAGTCCGGTGGAGGGCGCGACCGTCGGCGAGACGAGCGTGTCGGACGGGGGAAGCAGGCCGACGTTGGACGGCGGCGTCGCCGCGGCCGTCGCCGTGTTCGACACCCCGCCTGCGAGCACGTCCGCGTCCGTGACGGTGTACGGGTTGTTCGCGGTGCACGTGGTCGTCTCTCCCGGCGCGAGCGTGGTCGCGACACAGGTGACCGGCCCCGCCTTCGGGTCGTTCACCGAGACCCCGGTGAGGGTCACGTTGCCGACATTCTCCAGGTCGAACGTGTAGACGAGAGAGTCTCCGACATCCGCCAGCCCGTTCCCGTTCGCGTCGGTGAGGATGGCGCTCTTGCTCAGGTGGAGACCGGCGCCGGCGATGGGGGTCGGCGTGACGATGGTGTCCGTCGGCGGGATGATCGCGGGCACACCCGGCGGCGGTGTCCCTGCAGCCGTCGCGCTGTTGCTCACACCGCCGGCGAGGACGTCGGCCTCCGTGACCGTGTACGGTGCGTCGGCCGCGCAGGTGGTGGTGGCGCCCGGTGCCAGGGTGGTGGTCGGGCAGCTGACCGATCCAGCCGCGGCGTCCGTCACCCCGACCCCGGTGAGCGTGACCGTGCCGGTGTTGTGGAGCTCGAAGGTGTACAGGATCGTCTCGCCGGGATCGGCGAGGCCGTTGCCATTCCCGTCGATCAGCGAGGCGACCTTCGTGAGTGCGAGCCCTCCGGCGGCCGCCTGCGTCGGCGTGGTGATCGTGTCCGCTGCCGGGGCTATGGGCGGCACACCTGGAGGTGGGGCTCCCGTCGCGGTAGCGCTGTTGACGATCCCGCCCGCGAGGATGTCCGCCTCGGTGACCGTGTGCGGAGTCGCTGCCGCGCACGTCTGGGTCGCCCCCGCCGCGAGGGTGGTGGACGGACAGTCGACCGCGCCGGCGAACGCGTCGGTGACACCGACACCGGTCAGCGGGGTGTTGCCCGTGTTGGTCAGCTGGAAGGTGTACAGGACCTGCTCTCCCAGGTCGGCGACGCCGTCACCGTTCCCGCCGGAGATCTGCGCCAGCTTGGTCATCGAGAGGCCGGCGTGGGCGACGGTGAGCGGGACGGTGACCGACGCGCTCGCCGTGACGTCCTGTCCCAGGACGTCCGTCGCCGTCGCCGTCGCGGTGTTGGTGAGCGACGTGCTCTGGGCGTCGGCTCCCGTGACGACGTGGGTGCCGGTGCAGGTCATGGAGCCGCTCGCCGACCCGGCTCCGCCGAGCTGCGTGGAGGGACAGCTGATGTTGCTGACCAGCGGATCGTCGACGGAGACGTCGTCGATCGCGTCCGCTCCGGTGTTGGTGACGACGAACTGGTAGGGAATGGTGTCCCCGAGCGCGTAGGAGGCCGGCTGCGGGGTGGTGCGGTCGATCTGCTTGACCAGGCTCAGTGCGCCGAGCGGGTCGATGGTACGGAAAGTGGCGTTCCGGACGAGGTGCACATCGTTGAAACCGCCGGTGGAGCTGGAGAACCCGAACTTGTAGGTCGGCGGCGCCGCATCGGTCATCTGGTGGGTGAGGACCGTCTGATACGCCGTGCGGGTGCCGGTGAAGTCGATCTGGACGGTGACCACGGGGAACTGCCCAGGGCTGACGACGACCCGCACGTTGCGCACGGCCGCGACGGTCGACCCGTGCAAAGTTCCCGGGAGTGTGGAGCCGACTCCGGGCACTGCGGTGGACGCCAGCCAGCAGTACCCCGTCGTCCCGTTCCCGGGGCCGCGAAGCGTCACGGTGTTCCCGACGTTTCCGGGGAAGGGCGAGGGGACCGCGCATCCTGCGCCCTTGCCGGAGACGTTGTTGATGAAGTTCCCGAAGACGTCGAGGCCGACACCCAGGTATCCACCCGCCACGCCCGGGACCCCCGTCGCCTGGGCATAGCCGAGGCTGCCACCGCCGGCGCCTGCGGTCGTCAGGTTGAACGCGCCGTCGCTCAGGAAGAAGCCGATTCCGTCCGCACCGCTTCCTCCGTACTGCACCTGGTCGAACTCCACTTCGACCCCTGCGCTGGAGGGGAGGGCGCGGTTGTACGTCATCGCGCCTTGCCCGTTCAGGTCCGTGAGCTGGAGCCAGCCGGGCGTGACGCCTTCAGGTGGGGAGTTGACGATCTCATTGCCGCAGTTCGTCAGGTTCGAGGCTCCCGCCGGCGGCGTCGAGCCCGCGGGCGCTCCGGTCAGGCACGCCTCCCCGAGGCCGATGGCGCGGGGATCGGAGACCGAGGCTCCGGTGAACGACTCGTCCAGGAGCGTGTCGCCCGCGGCGAAGGCAGCGAGGGGTGTCGAAAGTGTCGCCAGGACGACGGCCAGCGAAGCGGCCGCGGTCGCGATGGCGACGGTTCGGGGCAAGCGCGATCTCCTGAGCAAGACCTACCTCCTCACAGCGGTGCTGAAAGTCTGTAGCGCTCGTGTGCGGGCGCACTAGACAGCACGTGCGAATCGGGGTCATGGGCGGACGTTCCGGCTCCGCACATCGGGTGACCGCAATGGCATGTGCACGTTCACATTCCCGGCCGGAACACGATAGGATCACCTGTAGTCGCATGATCGAATCGATTCGAGGCGACCCTTCAGCACCGCACCCCAGACGCGGTGCTGTTCTCATTGCGTCCAACGGCGGGCGCGGTCCATCCACCTCTCGACTCGCCAAGGACACCCTCGTGACCACCGTCGTGCATCCCGGAGACTCGCTCTCCGGCCGCCAGCGCCTCGCCTACATCCTGATCCTGGGCGCCCTGACCGCACTCGGCCCCTTCACGATCGACACCTACCTCCCGGCCCTTCCGACACTTCAGAACGACTTCGGGGTCTCGATCGCGGCGATCCAGCTGACGTTGACCGCGACCACCATCGGCTTCGGCGTCGGGCAGCTGCTCGTCGGCCCGTGGTCCGACAAGATCGGCCGCCGCGTCCCGCTGATGGTCGCGACGGGTGTGCACATCATCGCCTGTCTGGCCGCCGCCATCGCTCCGAATGTCGAGCTGCTGGGCGTCGCCCGTGCGCTTCAGGGCATCGGCGCCGCCGCGGGCGGTGTGGTCGCGATGGCCATGGTGCGCGACCTGTTCGGCGGGCGCCCCCTGGTCCGGATGCTGAGCCGCCTCGCTCTCGTCAACGGCCTGGCACCGGTGCTCGCGCCGGTGCTCGGATCGTGGCTGCTGCTGGTCATGCCGTGGCGCGGCATCTTCGTCGTGCTGGCCGTGTACGGGCTCTTCGTGATCACCTGCGTCGCCCTGTGGATCGTCGAGACGCTGCCGAAGGCGCGTCGCCGGGACGCCGGCCACTCGACGGTCGGTCAGCGCTACCGGGCGGTGCTCAGCGACCGCGTGTTCGTCGGCATCGCGATCGTCGGCGCCGCGAACTTCACCGGGCTGTTCTCGTACCTGTCGTCGAGCTCGTTCATCTTCCAGGAGATCTACCAGTTCAACGCGCAGGAGTACGGCCTGCTCTTCGCCGTGAACTCGATCGGCATCATCATCGGCGTGCAGTCCTCGGCGCGACTCACCAAGTACGTCGGTCCCCAGTGGATCCTCGCCTGCTCGACCGTGGTGATGCTCGCCGCGTCGGTGACGATCGTCGTGCTCGACCAGGCGCACGTCGGTTTGTGGGGGACGGTCATCCCGCTGTGGTTCTTCATCGCCGCGTGCGGTTTCGGCTTCCCCTGCGTCCAGGTGCTCGCTCTCAACGGGCACGGTCACGAGGCCGGGACGGCGGCCAGCCTCCTCGGTGCGCTCAACTTCGGGATCGCGGGCATCGTGTCGCCCATCGTGGGCATCCTCGGCGTCGGCAGCGCGGCCCCGATGGGCGCGGTGATGGCGGTCTGCGCGCTGGTCTCGATCGCCTCGCTCTGGCTGGTGGTGCGGCCGCGCAGCGTTCCCGAACTCGCCCACTGACCCGACGCCGGGCCCCTGCCGCGCCGCGGGTACGGTGGCGGCATGAGTTCAGACGAGGCGCCGGGACCGAAGGCGGACGCGGAAGGCCACGACGTCGTCAAGGCCGCGCGGGTCGCGCGGCGCTGGCCCGTCGTCTCCGCGTCGGTCGCTGTCGGCCTGGTGGTGATCCTCGGGATCATCATCGCCCTGCGCCCGCGGCTGCCGTTCGGGATCGACACCGAGTGGATGGGCGAGATCGTCGAGCACCGCTCGCCGCTGTGGCTCGGGCCCGCGCTGTTCTTCAACTACGCCGGGGGTGGGATCGTCGGATCGGTGGTCGTGCCGGTCGGCATCTTCCTGCTCCTGCTGGCGTTCCGAAGGCCGTGGGGCGCCACCTTCTTCGCCATCGCGAGCGCTGTCTCGGTGATCTGCGTGCAGTTGCTCAAGCACACGGTCGGCCGCGCGCGCCCGACCGAGATCCTGGTGCACGCGGACACCGGATCGTTTCCTTCCGGACACACCGCCAACGCGGCCACCATGGTCGTCGTGCTGGGCATCCTGTTCCCCCGGGTCTGGGTCTGGTGCCTGGGCGTCGCGTGGGCGGTGCTGATGGCGATCAGCCGCACCTACCTGGGGGCGCACTGGATCAGCGACACCATGGGCGGACTCCTGCTCGGGGCGGGCGTCGCCGTGATCGTCTGGACCCCGCTCGCGCACCGGCTCGCGATCGAGGCCACGAAACCGCATCCGTTCTTCCTGGCACGGGCGCCGGGGGAGCCGGCTCGACAGGAGCGATCCCGACACTAGAGTGTGCCGCAGGAGCGCGGGGGCGCTAGGGCGCTTCCCGCCGGACGTCCGCATGGGTCGCTGCGTACGCACCGGGAGTCGACCCGATCACCGCGGCGAACTCCCGGCCGAAATGCGCCTGGTCCGCGTAGCCGAGTTCCGCGGCGAGCACCGCGAGGGATGCGGCGTCACCCGCTCGCAGGGCGGCCGCCGCCTCCTGCAGCCGGTACCGCTGGATCAGCCATTTGGGCCCGAAACCGATGTGGCCCGCGACCAGCCGCTGCAACCGGCGCACGCCCATCCCGAACCGTTCGGCGAGCTGCTCGACCCGCAGCAGGGTGCGGTCGTCTTCGACAGCCGTGACGATGCGGCCCACGAGCCGCGCATCCTCGTCGGGCTCCGGCAGTGCGGTGAGCCAGGTCTCGAAGGCCGCGATCGCCGCATCCGCGTCGTCGGCGGCCATCGCCTCCCGCACGGCCGCGCCCATCGGGGATGCGCCGGGGGCGGTGAAGCGGTCGAGCGGGACGACCGGTGGGAGCCCCCGCAGCGAGGCGCCGGTCCACCCGCGTGCCGTCCCCGGGTGCAGCAGCACGCCGAACGCCCAGCCGCACCCGGTGAGCGTTCGCACGCTCAACCCGCGCGAGGCGCGGTGCAGACCGGCGGATGCGGCCTCCACGACGAGGTTCGCGGTCGGATACTCGAGCACGTCCTGGCGCGCGGAGGCGCCCGGCCGCAGGGACCAGCGCGGCAGCCAGTAATGGCGCACGAACAGCGCGGCGCGTCCGTCGGCCGCGCGTCGCTCGATCGCGACAGGGCCGGCTCCGCGGCTCGGGGTCAGGAGCCCCTTGCTGCGCGGTTCGGCGTCGGTGCGCGCGGTCACTCCGTCATCCTGGCACGGAGTGCGGCGGCGTGGTGGCGCGGCCGGTGCTGCGGACCGCGGTCAGCGCGCGAAGCGCAGGCGCTCGAACCAGTACAGCAGTCGCGGCCACGCCCGGCGCAGCTGGTTCATCGTCATCGGCTCCGGGGGCCGCGTGACGGGCACGTCCAGCTCCTCGGCGACCCGCTCCATGTCGGACTGCGACCAGAACTGGCCGCGCATCCGGATGAGGAGGCGTCCCTGCCCTGTGGCGACGAAGAGCTGGGGGAGCGCCTCCAGTGTGCTGCTCTCGTACACGTGCACGAGGATCACCGCGCCGGCCTCGCCGGGCGCCACGTGCACGGTGCGGCCGAAGAAGCCGCGCTCGCGCACCCCGTCGGACCGCAGGACGATCGTCGTGTTGAGGAACGACGCGACGCCGACGACCGTTGCCCCGATCACGACGAGGTGCGCGACGAGCACGTACGGCCAGCCCGGCCCCGGGATCGTGAGCCAGTAGAGCACGGCGAAGACCGGAGTCGTGAGGGCGAGTATCGCGACGATGCCGCGCAGGAACAGGTGCCGGTGCGGACGGAGCACGGTCTCGCGTGCCATCGCCGCCCCCCGGTCCACGTCGGTCTGCTCGCTCACCCATCGAGCCTTGCCGTTTCGCAAACGTTCCGGTAGCGGCATTTTGGGGGACACCCGTACAGGGGTGTCCCCGCTGGGCCGACGCGATCAGCCCCCTTCGGTCAGCCTGCTGCGGCGGTGACGAGCTCCCGGATGCGCTGCTCGTCCGCGTCGGTCAGGTCGAGGATCGCGAACGCGACCGGCCACATCGTCCCGTCGTCGAGCCGGGCCGGGTCGTTGAAGCCGAGGGTCGAGTAGCGCGTCCCGAACTTCGAGGCCGGCTGGAAGAAGCAGAACGTCTTGCCGCCGAGTGCGTATGCCGGCTGCCCGTACCAGAGCTTCGGCCACACGTCCGGAACGCTCTCCGTGACGATGGCGTGGATGCGCTCCGCCAGCCGGCGGTCGTGCTCGGGGAGCGCCGCGACCTTCTCGAGCAGGTCGCGCGTGTCGTCCTCGCGCGTGGTCTTGCCGCGCCGGGCGCGTTTGACCTCGGTGGAGCGCTCCTTCATGGCGGCGCGCTCCTCGTCGGTGAACGCCGTGGAGCCGGTGGTGGTGTCGGTGTCCTTCGTCATGCCTCCGAGGCTAGGCCCGGCACGGCCCGCCGCGCTTCTCCGAAACTGCTCGACTCCCCGCCCGATCCTGTCTGCGTCGCGCACCTATCGTCGGAGATCCGGCGCCCATCAACGGACTTTTCATCCGATTCCGCCCGGATCTCCATCCGCAGCGCGCTGTGTCGGAGATTCGGACACACTTCTCCGACGATCGGCCACGCGGGGCTCGCACGCGACCCCCGCGAGTACGGTGGACATCGCCCGACACACGCACCGGGGAGGTTTCGGAGTGCGCATCCAGAACACCGTCGCCGCCGACCGTGCGGGCGCGCCCCGGCCCGACCACGCCGCCCGCCGGCCGACCCTCGCGTGACCGCCCTCCCGACCGACGCCGAGCGTCGTCTCGCGCTGCGCCGGATGAAGGCGCTCGCGACCAGCCTGCTCGGCGCCGCCGCGGTGGTGTTCGCCGTCGCCTATGCGCTGCAGGACCGCTACCCGTGGCTCGGGTTCGTGCGCGCCGCCGCCGAGGGCGCGATGGTGGGCGCCCTCGCGGACTGGTTCGCCGTCACGGCGCTGTTCCGGCATCCGCTCGGGCTGCGCATCCCGCACACCGCGATCATTCCGACCCGCAAGGACGAGATCGGCGCCAGCCTCGGCGAGTTCGTGGAGACGAACTTCCTCTCCGACGAGGTGGTCGCCGGCAAGCTCGCGACCATCGACCTCGCCGGCGCGGCGGCGGACTGGCTGACCGAGCCGCAGAACTCGCGCCGCGTGGTGACGGAGACGTTCCGCGGCCTGACCGGCCTCGCCGACCTGCTCGACGACGACCGGATGCGGGAGGCGATCGAGGCGGTCGTGCGCACCCACCTCGTCGCACCCCTGTGGGGACCGCCGCTCGGCCGGCTCGGCGAGCGGGTGCTCAGCTCGGGCGGCCACCAGGAGGCGGTCGACCTGCTGCTGGACCGCCTCGACGAGTGGCTCGCCGCGAACCCGGAGGTGTTCGGGCCGGTGGTCTCGCGGCGCCTCCCGTCGTGGATGCCCTCGTTCGTCGACCGCGTCATCGACGAGCGCCTGCACGCCGAGGCGCGGCGCTTCGTCCGGGAGATGCGCGACGATCCCGACCACCGCCTCCGCCGTTCGCTCGACGAGTACCTCGCCCAGGTCGCCGACCGGCTGCAGCACGACGACGCGACCATCGAACGGCTGGAGGCGGCGAAGGGCCGCGCGTTCGACGATCCGCGGATCCGCGAGCTGGCCGCCTCGGCGTGGACGGCCGCGCGCACCGCCGCGATGGATGCGCTCGCCGACGACGAGGGCGAGCTGGGTCGCCGCGCGGAGGCCTTCGTCGCCGACGTGGCCCGCCGCGTCCTGGCGGACGGGGAGCTCCGCACATCCCTCAACGCGCGCTTGACCGGCGCGGCGCTGCACCTCGTGACGAGCTACCGCAGCGACATCTCCCACGTCATCACCGAGACGGTGCAGGCGTGGGACCCGGCCGAGACCACCGAGAAGATCGAGACCCAGGTGGGCCGCGACCTCCAGTTCATCCGCATCAACGGAACGGTCGTCGGCGCCCTCGCCGGCCTCGCGATCTACGCCGTCGCGACGGGCATCTCGGCGCTGTTCTAGGTCGCCGAGGACGACGCCCGCGGTGAGCGGGGCCGTCGCGGGAGGACGGCGGTTACCGAATCGGACCGGATGCCGATAGTCCGGGTATGCGCACTCTGATCGTTTCTCTGGCGGCGGCCGTCGTGACGCTCGGCGCGCTGGCGCCGGCGCCCACGTCGGCCCCCGCGGCCACGCCGCCGGTCGACGGCCCCGCATTCGGAAGCCGGCTCTACGTCGACCCGTACAGCGACGCGCGCCGCGCGGCCGACAGCCTCACCGCCTCCGGCGACACTCCGAGGGCGGCGTTGATCGAGCAGATCGCCAGCCAGCCCACGGCCGTCTGGCTCGGCGACTGGTACAGCCCGACTCTGCTGCTCAGCGTGATCCAGCGGCACCTTCGGTCGGCTGCGGCCCAGGGAGCGACGCCCGTCTTCGTGACCTACGCAGTGCCGGACCGGGACTGCGGAGGGTACTCGGCCGGAGGGTTCACCGCCGACGAGTACCTCGACTGGAATCGCCGCATCGCTGCCGCCCTGGCAGGGAGCCGCGCCGTCGTGCTGGTCGAACCCGACTCGCTCGCCATGCTGTCCAGCGCCCGATGTGCAGGGGTGGCGGAGTCGCGGCTGCCGCTCCTCCGCTCCGCCGTCGACATCCTCGGTGCGGCCGGGCTGATCACCTACCTGGACGGGGGCAACGCCCGCTGGCTCACACCGGATGCGCAGGCCGCCTACCTGAAGGCGGCGGGGATCGCCGAGGCGCGGGGATTCTTCACGAACGTGGCGAATTTCGACGCGACGCAGACTGAGCGCGACTATGGGGGAAAGCTGTCGTCGCGCGTCGGGTGGAAGCACTTCGTGATCGACGTCTCGAGGAACGGTAACGGCTGGACCGGCACCTGGTGCAATCCGCCGGGCGCCGCCCTCGGCCAGAACCCGAGCATCACCGAGTCGTCCACGACCAAGCTCGATGCGCTGCTCTGGGTGAAGCATCCCGGAGCATCGGACGGAACGTGCGAAGGCGCCCCGTCGGCCGGAGCGTGGGACGAGGCCGCGGCGGAATCCCTGGTCCGCCTGCGCCCCGCTTCGCCGTAGCCGCTCGCGAAAAGCCGGCACCCGCGGCAGATGCTGTCGGGCGGAGAATGGGGGATTCGAACCCCGGATGGACGCTGCGCGCGCACCCGCAACGGATCCGCAAAAAATGGCGGAGAATGGGGGATTCGAACCCCCGAGGGCTTGCACCCAACACGCTTTCCAAGCGTGCGCCATAGGCCACTAGGCGAATTCTCCTGGCGCTGCCTTCCGCTCTCGCGGCCGGCGGCTCACAGTATCTTACTTGATCCGCAGAGCCCCGGAGCGCACACGCCTCCCAGGGCGACCCGCTACACTGGTTCCCGGCTCCCCACGTGGCGCCATCCAGGCCAACTCCCCCAGGGCGGAAACGCAGCAAGGGTAACCGGGCTCTGGCGGGTGCGTGGGGGGTCTTTTTTTGTCAGCGCCTCATAACCGGCCCCGCGTATATTGACCCCAGCGATGCCGGGTCTTCTACGCCCTGTAGAATGACTCGTGTCTTCCGTGGAGCGTTGATGGACGGGGTGCCGCAGGTGACCGAGGAGCTGACCGAACTGGCGACGGAGGCCTTCGTCGTGGGCTTCCCGCTGGTGTTCGACCTCGAGCAGGTCGTCCGCTTCACCGAGGAGGGCATCGGCGGCATCCCGGCGACACCGTACAACGCGTTCGGGCACGCGCGCCGGCTGGCCGGGCCGGACGATGCGTTCGTCACCGTCAACAACGACACCGTGTACTCCATCGCGCAGGTCGACCTGAGCGTCGGACCGCTCCGACTCAGCGTCCCCGCCGCCGGCGACCGCTACCACGTGCTCCAGTTCGTGGATGCGTGGACGAACAATTTCGCCTACATCGGCACCCGCGCCACCGGCGGGACGGGCGGCGAGTACCTGCTGCTGCCGCCCCGCGACGACGGCGAGCCGGATGCCGTCGCCGAGGCCGGCATCCCGGCCATCCGCTTCCCCACCCGCGTCGCCACGATCGTCGGCCGCTGGGCGGTGGACGGTGACGACGACCTCGCCGCCGTGCACGCTCTGCAGGATGCGCTGACGCTGACGCAGGTGCGCGAGAGCCCGGCCCCGGCGCTGGGCGTCCCGGCGGTCGCCACCGGCCAGGGGGAGGCCCTCGACTTCTTCGAGAAGCTGCGGGTCTGGTCGCAGGCGTTCCCTCCGGCGGAGCGGGACCGCCCGGCCCTCGACTCGTACGCGCCGCTCGGCCTGGTGAGCCCCTACCCGATCGCCGAGCAGCCGGAGGGCGTGCGCGACGGCCTGGCCGCGGGCTACGCGCTCGGCAAGGAGGCCCTGGAGTCGTCGCTGAGCACGGCGGTCGCACTGGTGGACCACTGGCAGGCGAATCTGCACATGTTCGACTACAACCTCGACTTCTTCGAGCTGGGGGCCCTCGGCGGTCCCGAGTGGACGCTGCCCGACCCGCGGACGCGGTACGCGCACCGCGCCGCCGCCGCGCTCGGCGGCCTGTGGGGCAACCACGCCTACGAGGCGGCCTACCTGATGACGTACGAGGACCAGGACGGCGAGCCGCTCACCGGCGAGCATGTCTACCGGCTGCGGCTCCACCCGCTTCCGCCGGTCGGGGCGTTCTGGTCGATCACCATGTACGACGTCCCGAACTTCCACCTCGTCCGCAACCCGATCGGGCGCTACTCGATCGGCGACCGGACCCACGGGCTCAGATACGACGACGACGGAGGACTGACCATCACGATGAGCGCGACCCGACCCACCGACGAGAAGGCCGCGGCCAACTGGCTGCCGGCGCCCGCCGGGGCCTTCCGGCCCGTGCTGCGGCTGTACGGTCCGGACGACGAGGTGATGGACGGCCGCTGGGCCGCGCCCGCCATCGAGCGGATCGGCTGACGTGGCGCGCTCGATCTACATCACCTCCGCGGAGGGTCACACGGGCAAGTCGACGGTCGCGCTCGGCGTGCTCGAGGCGCTGCGGCACTCGGTCGGCCGTGTCGGGGTGTTCCGTCCGATCGCCCGGTCGACGGAGGAGCGCGACTACGTGCTCGAGCTGCTGCTGCAGCGCACGACCGCCGAACTCACCTACGAGGAGGCGCTGGGCGTCGGCTACGACGACGTCCACGCCGACGCGGATGCCGCGCTGGCGGTGATCGTGCAGCGGTTCCGCGCGGTGGAGGCGCGGTGCGACACGGTGGTCATCCTCGGCTCCGACTACACCGACGTCGGCAGCCCGACCGAGCTCGCCTACAACGCGCGCATCTCCGCCAACCTCGGTGCGCCCGTCCTGCTGGTGCTCGGCGGTCGGATCGGCCAGGGCTTCGGGGAGCGCCTGGGGCAGGCCGATCCGCGCTCGCCGGAGGAGCTGCGCCAGCTCGCCGAGCTCGCCGTCGCCGAGCTGCGGGCCGAGCACGCGAGCCTCCTCGCCGTGGTGGCGAACCGCGCGGACGCGTCACGGCTCGACGAGATCGTCGCCGCCGTCGGCTCGGCCGTGGGGGCGGCGGCCGTCGCGGCGGGCAGCAGCGACCGTCCGCCGGTGTGGGCGATCCCGGAGGACCCGTTCCTGGTCGCCCCCAGCATCCGCTCGATCATGGAGCAGACCGACGGCACGCTGATCGCGGGCGAGGAGGCGCTGCTCGCCCGGGAGGCGCTCGGTGTCGTGGTCGCGGGCATGTCGATGAACAACGTCCTGCCCCGGCTCGTCGACGGCGCCGTGGTCGTCGTCCCCGGCGACCGCACCGAGGTGCTGCTCGCGGTGCTGATGGCGAACGCGTCCGGCACCTTCCCCTCCATCGCGGGCATCGTGCTGAACGGCGGCTTCGACCTGCCCGAGCCGATCGAGCGGCTGCTCGCCGGCCTGCGCTCGCCGCTGCCGATCGTGCGCACCAGCCTCGACACCTACGACACCGTGGTCCGGATCACCCATGCCCGCGGGCGGCTGGCAGCCGACTCTCAGCGCAAGTACGACACCGCGCTCGCCCTGTTCGAACGACACGTGGATGCGGATGCACTGCTCGCGCGTCTCAACGTCTCCCGGCACGACGTCGTCACTCCGCTGATGTTCGAGTACGACCTGATCGAGCGGGCGCGCGCCGCCAAGAAGCACATCGTGCTGCCGGAGGGGGAGGACGACCGCATCCTGCGCGCCGCCCACACCCTGCTGGCGCGCGGTGTCGCGCGGCTCACGATCCTGGGCGAGCCGTTCGAGGTGCGGTCGCGGGGGATCGAGCTGGGCCTCGACCTGTCGGCCGCCGAGGTGCTGAGCCCGTTCGACGACGTGCTGCGGCTGCGGTTCGCCGAGGAGTACGCCCGGCTGCGGTCGCACAAGGGCATCACCGTCGACCAGGCCGCGGACACCGTCACCGACGCCTCCTACTTCGGCACGATGATGGTGCACCTGGGTCTGGCCGACGGGATGGTCTCGGGCGCCGCGCACACGACGGCGCACACCATCCGCCCGGCCTTCGAGATCATCAAGACCACGCCCGGAGTCTCCGTCGTGTCGAGCGTCTTCCTCATGGCTCTGGCCGACCGGGTGCTCGTCTACGGCGACTGCGCCGTCATCCCGGACCCGACCGCCGAGCAGCTCGCCGACATCGCGGTCTCGTCGGCGATGACCGCGCAGCAGTTCGGCATCCAGCCGCGGGTCGCGATGCTCTCGTACTCGACCGGCGACTCCGGAGCGGGAGCGGATGTGGAGAAGGTGCGGACCGCCACGGAGCTGGTGCGCGAGCGGGCGCCGCAGCTCGCAGTGGCCGGGCCGATCCAGTACGACGCGGCGGCGGATGCGGCGGTCGGCGCCGCCAAGATGCCCGGGTCGGAGGTGGCGGGCCGGGCGACCGTGTTCATCTTCCCGGACCTCAACACCGGCAACAACACCTATAAAGCAGTGCAGCGGAGCGCCGGGGCGGTGGCGATCGGACCGGTGCTGCAGGGTCTCCGCAAGCCGATCAACGACCTCTCCCGCGGGGCGACCGTCGATGACATCGTGAACACGGTGGCCATCACCGCGATCCAGGCGGCGCTCTCGTGAGCGCCGTCCTGGTGGTGAACAGCGGCTCGTCGTCGTTCAAGTACCAGCTGATCGACAGCGAGAGCGAGGAGTCGCTGGCGTCCGGCCTGGTGGAGCGGATCGGCGAGGGAAGCGGCCGGACCACCCACCGCGGACCGAACGGCGCCACCGAGCGCACCCTGGAGATCCCGGACCACACGGCCGGCTTCCGCGCCATGCTGGACGCCTTCGCCGCCGAGGGGCCGAGCCTCGACGAGAACCCGCTGGATGCGGTGGGCCACCGGGTGGTCCACGGCGGCAAGCGCTTCTTCGAGCCCACCATCGTCACCCCTCTGGTGGAGATCAACATCGAGGACCTCTCCGACCTGGCGCCGCTGCACAACCCGGCCAACCTTCAGGGCATCCGGGCCGCGAAGAAGGCGTTCCCGGACGTGCCGCACGTCGCCGTCTTCGACACCGCCTTCCACCAGACGCTCGCGCCGGAGGCGTACACCTACGCGATCGACGCCGGCCTCGCCGAGCGTCACCGGGTGCGGCGCTACGGCTTCCACGGAACCTCGCACAAGTACGTCTCCGAGACCGCCGCGGCGTTCCTCGGCCGGCCGCTCGGCGAGCTGCGCCAGATCGTGCTGCACCTGGGCAACGGTGCGTCCGCCTGCGCGGTCGACGGCGGCCGCTCGGTGGAGACGTCGATGGGCATGACGCCCCTGGAGGGCCTGGTCATGGGCACCCGGTCGGGCGACCTCGACCCGGCCGTCCTGGTGCACCTCGCGCGGCGCGCCCAGCTGTCGACCGACGACCTGGACGAGCTCCTCAACCGCCGGAGCGGCCTGCTCGGCCTCTCCGGCCGAGGGGACATGCGCGACGTGCGGCAGGCCGCGGGGCGCGGGGACGAGCAGGCCCGCCTCGCGCTCGACGTGACGGTGCACCGGCTGAAGCACTACATCGGCGCCTACGCCGCGCTGCTCGGTGGTCTCGACGTGCTGACGTTCACCGCGGGCGTCGGCGAGAACGACGCCGCACTGCGCGCCGAGGTGCTCACCGGGCTGGAGGTGCTCGGCATCCGACTGGACCCCGGACGCAACGCGAGCCCCTCGCGGGAGGCGCGGGTCATCTCGGCCGACGACTCCCGGGTCACCGTGCTGGTGGTGCCCACGGATGAGGAGCTGGAGATCTCGCGGCAGTCGTTGCAGGCCGTCCGGGAGCCGACCGGGAGCTGACAGGAGCGTGCGATGCGGCGACGACGCGGCGAGGGGGGGATGCAGCAGGTGCTGCAGCGGCTCCGTCGCGCGCACCGCGGCTCACTCCGTGCGACTTTCGCGGCGCTGGTCGCGGTCCCGCTCCTCGTCGTCTCGGCGCTCACGGGATGCACGACTCCCGCCAGCGGCGCCGGAGCCCACTTCGTCACGCCGCCGCTCGTGCGGTACAGCTCGGTGCTCTGGCCGGTGCCGCTCCAGCTGGTCGGGGCGGAGCCCGGCGCCCGTCTGCGGCTGACCGCACGGCTGGCCACCTCGCACGGCACGTGGACCTCGGCGGCGACCTACACCGTCCCGCCGACCGGGACGCTCGACCTCGCCCGGGCCAGGCCGCAGTTCGCCCCGTTCACCGAGCCCGACTCCGCCGGCCTGTTCTGGTCGCTGCGGGGGCCGCGGATCCCGGCCGACGACGCCGCCCGGCAGTGGATGCTCGACACCCTCCACCTCACGCTCACCGCCTCCGACGGCGATCGTGTCGTCGCCTCCCGCGGGTTCGAGCTCCAGGGACTGGCCGCCGCCCAGTCGGTGCAGACGCTGTACACGCGCGACCTCCGACCGCTCATCGACCCCCGCCTGCCGCACCAGACCCACGAGGACGTCGCGCTCGGCACCTTCTTCAGCGCCGCGACGCTGGAGCATCCGAAGACTCCGGCCGTGCTCATGTTCGACGACAAGACGCCCGGGGCGTCGGCCGAGTACGCCGCGCCGCTGATGGCGCAGTTCGGTGCGTCGGTGCTCCGCATCCCCGTGACTCCCGCCACCGATGGCATCCGCTCGACGGGCATCATCTCGGCCGCGACCGTCCAGGCCGTCTTCGACTGGCTGGCGCAGCGTCCCGACATCCAGCAGGACCGCGTTTTCCTCTACGGCACCGGGGCGGGCGAGCAGCTGGCGGTCTGGGCCGCGACGCGGTTCCCGTCGCGTGTGCACGGCGTGTTCGTGGCGGCCGGCACGCCCGCACTGCTCTGCCTCCCCGGCTCCCGCGTCGCCCCGGCGTTCGAGACCTCGGCCGGGCTGCCGTGCCTGGGCGACGCCCGCACGGTCGTGCCGTCGGCCGTTCCTCCGCTCGACGGTGTCGACGGCCCGGTCGTGCTGGCCTGCGGGGAGAGCGATCCGGTCCTCCCCAGCGCGTGCGACTGGCAGCGGGTGCTCGCCGCCACGCGTCTTCCCCGTCCGGGCGACACCGTGGTCTACGGTCATGGCGCCGGGCACTCCGTCTCCGTCCCTCCTGGGCTCCCGATCGGTCTGCCGGAGGCAGGCGGACAGCCGACGGAGCGGGCCCGCATCGCGTTCTGGAACGCCGTCGGACGGGCGCTGCTGCAGGCGGAGCTGGGATGACCCGCCGCGGCGTCGCTCGCCTGGTCCGCACCGCCGCCGTGGCGGCCGCGGCCGCTCTCGTGATGTCCGCGTGCAGCGCCGGTGCGGCCGGCGGTGGGGCGCGGTTCGTCTTCAGCCGGAGCGGCGACGCGATCACCGCGCCGGTCGCGATCCAGCTCGCCGGGCTCGAGCCCGGGCATCCGGTCGTGGTGACGGCCAGCGCGCACACGATCACGGGCTGGTACTCGTCGCAGGCCGTCTATTCCGTCCCGCCGGACGGACGCGTCAGGCTGTGGTCGCAGGAGCCGCTCGCCGCGCCGTTCCCCCGCGCGGACGGATCCGGGCTGCTGTGGAGCCTGACCGGCCCGTCCATGAGCCAGCAGCAGCTGGAGGAGCAGTGGGTGTACCGCGGCATGGAGGTGCGGTTCACGGCCGAGCAGGACGGCCATCCTGTCGCGTCGGCGCCCCTGCACCGGGCGGCGCTCGCCGCGGGGACCACCGACCGGGACGTCCTCGGAAGCGACCTCATCGGCTCGGGCGACCCCGCCGCCTCCTCGATCGCTCCGACGGCCCGTGTCGGCGACCTGGTCGAGCCGGTGCCGACGCCCGTCGACCTCCGCCCCGGTGTCATCGTGATCGACGGCGACGACGGGGGAGCGGCGGGACCGTTCGCCGCACGGACGATCGCGTCGGCGGGATTCCCGGTGGTCGTGCTGCCGGCGTTCGTGCCCGAAGGACAGATCCCGGGGTCCGCCGCCCTCTCCGTCGAGACCTTCGATGCGGTCCTGAGCTGGTTCTCGACCCTGCCGACCGTCGACGAGGACCGCATCTTCGTCTACGGTACGGGCCGCGCCTCGTCACTCGCGCTGTGGTTCGCGGCGAACGACCCCGGCCGCATCCACGGCGCGTTCGCGGCGAGCGGCGCCACCGCGCTGCAGTGCACCTCCGCCTCGGGAAGCCCGCTGCTGATCGAGCACGGCCGGGCGCTGCCGTGCGCCAACCCGGAGCGGACCATCGCGGGGACCGACATCCTGCCGCTGAAGCGCATCCCGGGCCCCCTCGTGCTCGCCTGCGGGACGGCGGACCGCCTGCTGCCGACCGCATGCGATTGGACCCGCGCGGGCGAAGCGGCCCGCGGGATCGTGGACGGCGACGCCTTCCTCTACGCGAACGGGGCCGGGCACGACGTCGCCACACCGCCGCTGCTGCCGATCGGGCTGAGCGACCAGTCTCCGGCGGCGGCCCAGGCGACGGAACGCGCCCGCGCGGCGTTCTGGGCCCTGATCGTGGGCAAGCTGGCTGGGGCGATCCGGCAATGAGGGGGCGCGCAGCGGTCGTCCTCGCGGCCCTCGGGATGGTGCTCGGTGCCCTGGTGGGATGCGGGCAGGCGCCCGCCGCCGTCGGTCCCCGCTTCCAGATCAGCGAGGAGCCCAGCGGCGTCTGGCAGCCGATCCACGTGCGCGTCGTGGCCCTGCCGCCCGGCGCTCGGGTGACGGTGCGCGCGGCGGCGCAGGTCGGCGGCGACTGGACGTCGCAGGCGACGTACCTCGTCCCCGCCTCGGGGATCGTCGACCTCGACACCGAGGCGCCGGTCGAGGCGCCGTTCGCAGGCGCGGACGGGATGGGCCTGTTCTGGTCGCTCGGCACCGCCTCCGGAGCGTCGGCGACGTCGTCGCAGCAGTGGGGCGGCGCCAGTCTGTCGATCGACCTCGACGCCCTCGTCGACGGCCGGCGTGTCGCGGCGCGCCGCATCCACCGCGTCGGCCTCACCTCCGTCGCACCGTCGCGGGCGGTGTTCGACGACGGCATCACGGGCGACTTCTTCCAGCCGCGCACCTCGTCCCCCGCGCCGCGGCCGGCGGTGCTGGTGCTCGACGGAACGGACCCCGGCGCCCCGACCGGCGTGCTCGCGGCATCCACGTTGGCCGCGATGGGCTATCCGGCGCTCGCCTTCTCGACCTACGGGTCGGCGGGGGAGCTGAACGTCGTCCGCACCCTGCCCGCGGAGCGTGTGGTGGCGGCGCTCAACTGGCTGCGGTCGCAGCCGGGCGTCGACGGGCGGCGGGTGTCGGTCTTCGGCACGTCCCGCGGGGCGCAGCTGGCGTTGTGGACCGCGGTGGCCCATCCCGAGCTCGTCTACGGAGCGATCGCCCCCGCCGGGACCACCGGCCTGGTGTGCCCGTCGCCGGTGCCGGGACCGGCCGTCACCGTCGGCGGCGCGTGGGTGCCGTGCGTGAGCGGCACGCGGGACCCGACGGCGGCCTCGGTGCTCGATCTCACGCGCATCCGCGGACCGGTCGTGCTCGGCTGCGCCGGGCAGGACGAGCAGCTCGACGACGCGTGCCGGTGGATGGACGCGGCGGCCGAGGTGCGGCCGCCGCACGGCGGCGACGCCTACGTGCGGGCCCCGGATGCGACCCACCTGTTCTACGTGCCGCCGTACACCCCGCTGTACCTGCCTCCGCCGCCTGCGGCGCAGGCGACGGAGGACGCCCGCGTGACGCTGTGGTCGGCCATCGCGCGGGCCCTCGATGTGCGCGGTCCCTGAGCGTCCGCTCCCACCCGAATGTCGGCGGCGCCAAGTAGCATGAGTGAGTGGTAACCGCCCTGTATCGCCGCTATCGGCCCGACACCTTCGCCGAGATGATCGGCCAGTCCCAGGTGACGGAGCCGCTGATGACCGCGCTGCGCACCAACCGGGTCAACCACGCCTATCTCTTCTCCGGTCCGCGCGGCTGCGGCAAGACGACGTCGGCCCGCATCCTGGCCCGCTGCCTCAACTGCGCCGAGGGCCCGACCGACACCCCGTGCGGAAAGTGCGCGAGCTGCATCGAGCTCAGCCGCGACGGCGGAGGCTCGCTCGACGTCGTCGAGATCGACGCGGCCAGCCACAACGGCGTCGACGACGCGCGCGACATCCGCGAGCGGGCGATCTTCGCCCCCGCCCGCGACCGCTACAAGATCTTCATCCTCGACGAGGCTCACATGGTCACGCCGCAGGGTTTCAACGCCCTGCTCAAGATCGTGGAGGAGCCGCCGGAGCACGTGAAGTTCATTTTCGCGACCACGGAGCCCGAGAAGGTGATCGGCACCATCCGGTCCCGCACCCACCACTACCCGTTCCGGCTGGTGCCGCCCGCGCAGATGCTCGAGTACGTGCAGAGCCTCTGCGACAGCGAGGGCATGACGGTCGCGCCGGGCGTCCTGCCGCTGGTCGTCCGCGCGGGCGGCGGCTCGCCCCGCGACACGCTGTCCCTGCTCGACCAGCTGATGGCGGGCTCGGAGGGCAGCGCGATCGAGTACGAGCGCGCGGTCGCCCTCCTCGGCTACACCCACGCCGCCCTGCTCGACGAGGTCATCGACGCGATCGCGGCACGGGATGCCGCCGGCGCGTTCGCGGCGGTCGACCGGGTCATCCAGACGGGACAGGACCCGCGGCGCTTCGTCGAAGACCTGCTCGAGCGGCTGCGCGACCTCATCGTGGTGGCGGCGACCAGCGTCGAAGGGGCCGCGGCGGTGCTGCGCGGCGTCCCGCAGGACGAGCTCGACCGGATGGGCGTGCAGGCCATGAAGTTCGGCGCTGCCGAGCTGAGCCGTTCGGCCGACATCGTCAACGCCGCCCTCACGGAGATGACCGGCGCGACGTCGCCGCGCCTCCACCTCGAACTCATGATCGCCCGCGTGCTCGTCCCGTCGAGCGACGAGAGCGAGCGCGGCGCGCTGGCCCGCGTCGAGCGGCTGGAGCGCCGGGTCGGCGTCAGCGACGCGGTCGGCGCCGAGCGGGCCGCGAGCGACGACCGCGCCTCGCGGTCGGGTGCGACCGCTGAGCGGACGGCCCCAGAGCGGACGGCCCCAGAGCGGACGGCCCCAGAGCGGACGGCCCCGGAGCGGACGGCCCCAGAGCGGACGGCCCCGGAGCGGTCGGCCCCAGAGCGGTCGGGCCCTGCGCAGACGCCTCCTCCGCGGACGGCCTCGGCGCCGGCCCCGGAGCGTCCGGCCGCCGCACCCTCGGCTGCGCCAGCACCGTCCGCCTCCACCGGGGCGCCCGAGCGTGCGAGCTCACCTGCGCCCGCACCGGCCGCCGCGCCCGCGGGCGATTCGACGAGGGCCGAGATCCCGGCCGCACCGGTGGCCGGCGGCGCAGACAGCGCGCGGCCCGACTCGGCACACGATGCCGAGCCCGCACCGGCAACGGAGGTCGCCCGCGCCGCAGAGGCCGCACGCGCCGTTGCTGCGCCGATCGGGCCGGTGACCACGCAGCAGGTCAAGGACTCCTGGCCGCAGATTCTCGACGCCGTCCAGAAGGCCAAGCGCAGCGCGTGGATGGTCGTCTTCACCGCCCAGGTCCGCTCGCTCAACGACGACGTGCTCACCCTGTCCTTCCCGAGCGACAACGACGTCCAGAGCTTCCGCCAGCCCGACGCGGGCGGCGCGCCCGGCGTCAGCGAGTACCTGCGCCAGGCGATCGTCGACGTGCTCGGCATCCGCGTCAAGTTCATCGCGCGTGCCGACTCGGCCCCGGGGTCCGGCGGGTCGCCGCGTCCCTCGGCCGGCGCGCCCTCCGCTCCGGCCGCAGACACCTGGCCGGGGGCCGACGCCGGCGCGCCGGCATCGGCGGGTTCGTCGCCGGCCGCATCCGCGGCTGCCGCACCGTCGGCCACCGCACCGTCGGCCACCGCACCGTCGGCCACCGCCCCTGCCGCAGCCGCGTCCTCGCCGGGCGCGCCCGCGCCGGCCGGAGCCGCTCGTGCCGCGTCCGGTTCCGCCCCGTCGCGCGGTGCCGATCGCGCCGCCGCTGCGCCCGCAACCCCCGTCACCACCGCGGCGGAGGCTTCCGTCGTCACCGAGTGGGCGACGGTCGCCATCCCGTCGTCGGCGGCCGCCGACGAAGCGCGGGCCACCATCGCCACCACCGCGGCCGTGGTGACGCTCGAGCGTCCGGCGCCGGCCGCGGCTTCCGCCGTTTCGAAGGCACCGGCGCCCGCCGCCGGACCGACCCCCGCTCCGTCCTCCGACGAGCCGTCCTCCGACGAGCCGCCCTCCGACGAGCCGCCCTTCGACGAGCCGCCCTTCGACGAGCCGCCCTTCGACGACGTACCGCCCCCGGAGACCGAGCCGCCGTTCGAACCGCCGGTGCCGGAAGAGCCCACCGGTGACTGGGCCGCCGCCCCGTCGCCGGGCGCGACGCCGGCCGCCGGTCCGGCCGTTGCGCCGCCGGCCGCGTCCCCCTCGGCTCCGGCGGCGCCGTCCTCTGCCGACCGCTCCCCGGCGGCCGCGCGCGGCGGCCGCCCGGCCTCCGCGCCGGCCGCAGGCTCGCGCACCCCGACCTTCCAGCAGCCGCAGCGCTACGGCGAGGCGGTGGTGCGCGAGATCCTCGGCGCCACCTTCATCGAGGAGCAGCCCGCGCCTCCGACCCCGGGAATGAGGTAACCGGTGTACGAAGGCATCGTCCAGGAGCTGATCGACGAGCTCGGGCGGCTGCCGGGCATCGGCCCGAAGTCCGCCCAGCGCATCGCGTTCCACATCCTGCAGACCCAGACGTTCGACGTCACCCGGCTGGCGGAGGTGCTGCTCGAGGTGCGCGACAAGGTCCGCTTCTGCGAGATCTGCGGCAACGTGTCCGAGCAGGAGACCTGCTCCATCTGCCGCGACCCGCGCCGCACGCCGACGCTGATCTGCGTCGTGGAGGAGGCGAAGGACGTCGTCGCGATCGAGCGCACCCGCGAGTTCCGCGGGCTCTACCACGTGCTCGGCGGTGCGATCAGCCCGATCGACGGCGTCGGACCGGACGATCTCCGCATCCGCCAGCTCATGCAGCGCCTGGCCGACGGCACGGTTCAGGAGGTCATCATCGCGACCGACCCGAACCTCGAGGGCGAAGCGACCGCCACCTACCTCAGCCGACTGCTCACCACGCTCGAGATCCGGGTCACCCGCCTCGCCTCCGGCCTGCCCGTCGGCGGAGACCTCGAGTACGCCGACGAGGTCACCCTCGGCCGCGCCTTCGAGGGCCGCCGCCAGGTCTCCTGACCCCGCCCACCACCCGGTTCCACGATTTGGCACAAACCTTTCCCGGCTTCGGCCGCGAAACGGCGCATTTTCGTCCACAGAGGACAGGCTGTCCACAGGCGCTGTCACATAAGGGAAGCGACATATCGCGGCCGGTAGGATGGGAAACCCGTGAGTTCAGGAGTGTCTGTGGCCCTCATCGTCCAGAAGTTCGGCGGATCGTCCGTCGCGACCGCTGAGAGCATCAAGCGCGTCGCGAAGCGCATCGTCGAGACGCGCAAGGCGGGCAACGAGGTCGTCGTGGCAGTCTCGGCCATGGGCGACACCACCGACGAGCTCATCGATCTGGCGCACGAGGTCACCCCGATCCCCGCCCCGCGGGAACTCGACATGCTCCTCACCGCGGGGGAGCGCATCTCCATGGCGCTGCTCGCGATGGCCATCAAGAGCATGGGCTACGACGCCCGCTCGTTCACCGGCAGCCAGGCCGGCATGATCACCGACGCCCAGCACGGCTCCGCTCGCATCGTCGACGTCACGCCCGGCCGCATCCAGGATGCGCTGAGCGAGGGCGCCATCGCGATCGTCGCCGGCTTCCAGGGCTTCAGCCGCGAATCCCGCGACATCACGACCCTCGGCCGCGGCGGGTCCGACACGACCGCGGTCGCCCTCGCTGCCGCCCTCCACGCGGAGGTGTGCGAGATCTACACCGACGTCGACGGGGTCTTCACCTCCGACCCGCGCCAGGTTCCGCTCGCCCGAAAGATCGACCGCATCACCAGCGAGGAGATGCTCGAGCTCGCCGCCGCCGGCGCCAAGGTGCTGCACATCCGCGCCGTGGAGTACGCGCGACGCCACAACGTGACGCTCCACGTGCGCTCCTCGTTCTCGAACAAAGAGGGCACCTACGTCCTCAACGAAGCAGCGGCGGCCGAAGCCGCCAAGAAGGATGGAACCGTGGAAGAGCCCATCATCTCCGGCGTCGCCACCGACCTGAGCGAGGCCAAGATCACCGTCGTCGGCGTGCCGGACGTGCCCGGCAAGGCCGCGCAGATCTTCAAGATCGTGGCGAAGGCCAACGCCAACGTCGACATGATCGTGCAGAACGTCTCCGCCGCAGCCACCAGCCTCACCGACATCTCCTTCACGCTGCCGAAGTCGGAGGGCCAGCGTGTGCTCACCGCCCTCACGGGCGAGCGCGACGAGGTCGGTTACCAGTCGCTCCAGTACGACGACCAGATCGGCAAGCTGGCCCTGGTCGGCGCCGGGATGCGCACCAACTCCGGGGTCTCGGCCAAGCTGTTCGAAGCGTTGTACGACGCCGGCATCAACATCGAGATGATCTCCACCAGCGAGATCCGCATCTCGGTCGTGACGCGCGCCGACACGGTCGCCGAGGCCGCCCGCGTCGTCCACACAGCCTTCGGCCTCGACGGGGACGAGAAGGCCATCGTCTACGCCGGCACCGGCCGCTGAAGACAACAAGACGACCACCGCAGATCCACCCGGAGGGAATAGCCGCGCCGACCGCGGCATTGACTTCCACAAACGACCCGAAGGGGCTGACATGAGCGAGTTCACCGATACCGACAGCACGGGCTTCGACGTCGCCGTCGTCGGCGCGACCGGCCAGGTGGGCGCGGTCATGCGCCGCCTGCTGGAGGAGCGCGACTTCCCGGTGAAGAGCATCCGCTTCTTCGCCTCGTCCCGCTCGGCCGGCACGACGCTGCCGTTCAAGGGCCAGGAGATCACCGTCGAGGATGTCGCCACCGCCGACGTCTCCGGCATCGACATCGCCCTGTTCTCCGCCGGCGCCACCGGATCGAAGGCCCACGCCCCGCGCTTCGCGGAGGCCGGCGCGATCGTGATCGACAACTCGAGCGGCTGGCGGATGGACCCGGATGTGCCGCTCGTCGTCTCCGAGGTGAACCCCGACGCCATCGCCGAGGCGCGCAAGGGCATCATCGCCAACCCCAACTGCACCACGATGGCGGCAATGCCCGTGCTGAAGCCCCTGCACGACGAGGCCGGGCTGACCCGTCTCGTGGTGAGCACCTACCAGGCCGTCTCCGGCTCAGGTCTGGCCGGTGCCGAGGAGCTGGCGGAGCAGGCCCGCGCGGCCGTCTCCGACGAGCACCTGCTCGACCTGGTGCACGACGGCTCCGCCGTGACGATGCCCGACCCGGTCAAATACGTGCGTCCGATCGCGTTCGACGTCATCCCGCTCGCCGGCTCCATCGTAGACGACGGCCTGAACGAGACCGACGAGGAGAAGAAGCTCCGCAACGAGTCGCGCAAGATCCTCGGCGTGCCGGAGCTCCTGGTCAGCGGCACGTGCGTGCGCGTCCCCGTGTTCACCGGCCACTCGCTGTCGATCAACGCCGAGTTCGCCCGGCCGATCAGCCCGGAGCGCGTCGCGGAGCTGCTCGCCGACGCCCCCGGCGTGCAGCTGACCGACGTGCCGACCCCCCTCCAGGCCGCCGGCAGCGACCCGAGCTTCGTGGGCCGCATCCGTGCCGACGAGGGCGCTCCGGACGGACGCGGCATCGCGCTGTTCGTCAGCAACGACAACCTGCGCAAGGGTGCGGCGCTCAACGCCGTCCAGATCGCGGAACTCGTCGCCGAGCGCCTCGGCAACCCCGTCACGGTCTGATTCGGGGGCACGTCCGCGAGGCCCCGATGTCTCGATATCGAGAGATCGGGAGCCCGAGCGGGGGAGACCCGGCGCGCCCGCATCATAGGATTGACGGGTGAGCAATTCTCCCATCGACGTCGTCCTGATCGGCGGCGGCATCATGAGTGCCACGCTGGGGGCCATGATCCAGCGCGTGCAGCCCGACTGGAGCATCCGGATCTACGAGCGTCTGGGCGAAGTGGCCCAGGAATCGTCGAACCCGTGGAACAACGCCGGCACCGGCCACGCCGCCCTCTGCGAGCTCAACTACATGCCCGAGGCATCCGACGGCACCGTCGACCCGGCCAAGGCGATCAGCATCAACGAGCAGTTCCAGCTCAGCAGGCAGTTCTGGGCGAGCCTGGTCGCGGCCGGCGACCTGCCTGAGCCGAACACGTTCATCAACTCGACCCCGCACATGACGTTCGTGCGCGGCCGCGACAACGTGCGCTACCTGCGCAAGCGCTACGAGGCCCTCAAGAACCAGCCGCTGTTCGCCGGCATGGAGTACTCGGAGGACCCGGCCGTGATCGGCCGGTGGACCCCGCTGCTGACCAAGAAGCGCAGCACGAAGCAGCGCATCGCGGCCACCCGCCAGACGTCGGGCACCGACGTCGACTTCGGCGCCCTCACGCGCGCGCTCATCGACAACCTCGTCGAGAACGGCGCAGAGCTGGCGCTCAACCACAGCGTCCGCAGCATCACGCGCACCAAGGACGGCCTGTGGCGCCTCCGCGTGCGCCACGACGTCGGCCGCACCTCGCACGTGGCCACGGCCCGCTTCGTGTTCGTCGGCGCGGGCGGCGGTGCCCTGCACCTGCTGCAGAAGTCAGGCATCCCCGAGATCAAGGGCTTCGGCGGGTTCCCGATCTCCGGTCAGTTCCTGCGCACCACCGACCCGAAGATCGTGGCGCAGCATCAGGCCAAGGTGTACGGCAAGGCCGCGGTCGGCGCTCCTCCGATGTCCGTTCCGCACCTCGACACGCGCGTGGTCGACGGGCAGGCCTCGTTGCTCTTCGGCCCGTACGCCGGGTTCAGCCCGAAGTTCCTGAAGACCGGATCGTGGTTCGATCTGCCCGGGTCCGTCCGTCCCAGCAACCTCGGCCCCATGCTGGCCGTCGCTCGCGACAACTTCGATCTCATCAAGTACCTGGTCGGCGAGCTCCTCGCTTCCCGGGCCAAGAAGCTCAAGGCGCTGCAGGAGTTCATGCCGACGGCCGACGGCAAGGACTGGGAGCTGATCACCGCGGGCCAGCGCGTGCAGGTGATGAAGAAGGACCAGAAGAAGGGCGGCGTGCTCCAGTTCGGCACGGAGGTCGTCGCCGCGGAGGACGGGTCGATCGCGGGCCTGCTCGGCGCCTCGCCGGGCGCATCCACCGCCGTGCCGATCATGGTCGACCTGCTCAAGCACTGCTTCCCGGACCGGTTCGCGGGATGGCTCCCCACCATCAAGGAGCTCATCCCCACCGTCGGCGCGACGCTGAACGACCGTCCCGAGGAGGCGCAGCGCGTTCTGGCCACGACGGCCGAGACGCTGCACCTGCAGCAGTAGCAGTCGGCGCGGCCGGCACCGCCTGCCGGCCGGCGCCTGCCGGTGCTGGACACGGGCGCGGGCGACCTGTTATGGTCGTCCACGCTATGAAGTGAGAACCTCCTGACGTCCCGCGCCCGAGGCGCCGTCGATGTGAGTGAGGACCAATCGTTCTAGCGCTGCCCGGTCAGGCACCTGGGCGCTCCAGCGCACCTCACGACGGAGATCGCCCGGCGGGAACCTGCTCCTGATGGAGCGCCCGGAAAGGCGGTTCCCATGCCAACCATCACCCTCGCACCACTGCGCGCCGACGGCGTCTCCGTCGTCTACGGCGCACGGCGGGTGCTCACCGACGTGTCGCTCACCGTCGCGCCCGGCCATCGGCTCGGCCTGATCGGAGAGAACGGAGCGGGCAAGTCGACCCTGCTGCGTGTGCTCTCCGGGAGCGAGACCTCCGACAGTGGCGCGCTGTCGCGCCCCGAGCGGACCGGCTTCCTCTGGCAGGAGGTCCGGTTCGAGCCCGGGGCCACGCTGGCCGCGCTGCTCGAGCACGCCCTGTCCGAGGTCCGCGCCATCGAGCGCGAGCTCGAGCAGTCGGCGGTCGCACTCGGCGGCGGCGACCCGTCGTCCGCCGCGCGGTACGACGCCGCACTGGTGGCCGCCGAGCGGGCGGAGATCTGGAGCGTGGATGCCCGGCGCGACGAGCTGCTCGCCGGTCTCGGTGTCGGCGACATCCCGCTGGCCCGGCGGCTCGAGGAGGTCTCGGGCGGCCAGCGCAGCCGGTTCGCCTTGGCGGCTCTGCTGCTCGGCCGGCCGGACGCCCTCCTGCTCGACGAGCCGACCAACCATCTGGACGACGAGGCCGCCTCCTTCCTGGAGCGTCAGCTGAAGGGATGGGCGGGGCCGGTGGTCTTTGCCAGCCACGACCGTGCGTTCCTCGACGCGGTCGCGACCGGCCTGCTCGATCTCGACCCCGCGCGCAGCGGGACCACCGTGTTCGGCGGCGGGTACAGCGCGTACCTGGCCGAGAAGGCGGCCGAGCGGGCGCGGTGGGAGAAGCAGTTCGCGGACGAGCAGCTCGAGCTGAAGGAGTTGAAGCACGCCGTCGACGTCACCGCGCGATCCATCGCCTGGTCCGGCAAGGTGCGCGACAACGACAAGTTCGTGAAGTCGGTGAAGGGCAACGCGCTCGATCGTCAGATCAGTCGCCGCATCCGGAATGCCGAGGGCCGGCTGGACGAACTGCGCGCGTCGCAGATCCGCAAGCCTCCCGCACCGCTGGCCTTCGGGGGGATCCCCTCCGGGGTCCAGGCGCTGGGCGACGATGCGGGGCTGCTGGTGCAGGCGCGCGACGTGCGCATCCCGGGCCGGCTGAGCATTCCTGAGTTCTCCGTGCCGGGGGATGCGCGCATCCTCGTCACAGGGTCGAACGGAGCAGGGAAGTCGACGCTGCTCTCGGTGCTGGCCGGACGGCTGGAGCCCGGGTCGGGGTCGGTGCAGCGCCGCCGGGGGCTGCGCATCGGACTGCTGGAACAGGACGTGCGCTTCGCGGATCCTGCGGCGTCTCCCCGCCGGATCTACGAGACCGCGGTGGGGGAGCGGCGCGCGGAGACCGTGCCGCTCACCTCGCTCGGCCTCATCGCGCCGCGCGACGCCGACCGTCCGGTCGGCGCCCTGTCGGTGGGCCAGCAGCGCCGGCTCGCGCTCGCGCTGATCGTCGCCCGCCCGCCGCACCTGTTCCTGCTCGACGAGCCGACCAACCACCTGTCGCTCTCCCTCGCCACCGAGCTGGAGGAGGCGCTGGGCGCGTATCCCGGGGCGGTCGTGGTGGCCAGCCACGACCGGTGGCTGCGTTCGGGATGGAGGGGTGACGTCCTGCCCCTTGCTTAAGATTCGAACGTATGTTCGAATAGAGCTATGCGTTGGAGTGGTCAGGAGCTGTCGGTCGATGAGCCGTCCGCTCTGCCCGGGCTCGCCCGGCTGAACAATCTGGTGCGCTCGGTGCGCACGCCCGACTTCGCCGGCATCACGTTCCACGAGGTGCTGGCGAAGTCGGCGCTCAACCGCATCCCCGGCGGGGGAGGACCGATGCCGTTCGGCTGGACGATCAACCCCTACCGCGGCTGCTCGCACGCGTGCATGTACTGCTTCGCGCGGCCGACCCACACCTATCTCGACCTGGACTCGGGGAAGGACTTCGACAACGAGATCATCGTGAAGGTCAATGTGGCGGAGGTGCTGCGCAAAGAGCTCTCGAAGCCCAGCTGGGGCCACCATCCGGTCGCGCTCGGCACCAACACCGACCCGTACCAGCGGGCGGAGGGGCGCTACGCGCTCATGCCGGGCATCATCGACGCGCTGGCGGAGAGCGGCACGCCTTTCAGCATCCTGACGAAGGGCTCGTTGCTCCGCCGCGACCTCGACCGGCTCGCCGAGGCCAACCGTCGCGTCCCCGTCGACCTCGCGATGTCGATCGCGGTGTACGACGACGAGCTGCAGCAGTCCGTCGAGCCCGGCACGCCGACCACGAAGGCGCGCCTCGCGACGGTGACGGCGGTGCGCGAGCACGGACTGGACTGCGGGGTGTTCCTCATGCCGATCATCCCGTACCTGACCGACACGCGCGCCCATCTCGACGAAGCGCTGCGGCAGGCGAAGGAGGCAGGGGCCACGTCCGTCCTGTATTCGGCACTGCACCTGAAGCCGGGCGTCAAGGAGTGGTTCTACCTCTGGCTCGGTCGCGAGCATCCCGAACTGCTTCCGAGGTATCGGCAGATGTATGGGCGGGGCACCTACGCGCCGCAGGAGTACCGGAAGTGGCTGGCGGCACGCATCAAGCCGCTGATCCGGTCGTACGGCCTCGAGCGCGGCCGAGAGGATCCTCTGACGGGCGGCGTGCGGTCGAGTGCGCTCGGGATGCTGCGCGACGACGAGGGCGAGCGGCAACTCGTCGGCTCGGCGGTGCGAGCGGGAGGTGCGGCCGAGGCTCCGGACGCGGCGTCGGTGGTGTCCGCATCCTTGACGGGGCTGGGGGTGCAACCGACGCTGTTCTGATCGCCGCGTGGTGCTGCGTGGCCGTGCGTGGCCGTGCGTGGGCGCGGGGTACAGGCCGCGGGGTACACACCCACGGGCCGGGGTGCCATAATCCCGGAGGGACCGAGGCGCGCTCGGATCCGGAAGGGCGGGACTCATGTCGCTCGGTCTGCCCAGCCATCTGGCACGACCGGCGAACTCGCGCGCCCTCGCCACGGCTGCCCGCTGGGCCGGCCTCGTCTGCCTCGCCGCGGCGGCGGTGAACGTCGCCACCACCCTGGTCGGCTCCTCCCGCCCGTCCTCGTGGATCACCCTGCTCGTGCTCGTGCCGATGGCGGGGCTGCTCCTGCTGCTGGCCCGCGGGCGCACCACCGCGCTGACCATCGCGTACCTGCTCGTCGGCGCGACCTGCACCTACCTCTACGTCGTCACCCTGTTCACCAGCACGCCCGGCTATCGCGACACCAACCTCTTCGTGGTCGCCCTCCCTGTCGTGGCCATGACGCTCGTGGGGGGAACGGGGACGGGGGCACTCGCGGGCATCCTCTGGGCGACTCTCGGGTTCGCGCTCGCCGAGGCGGCCGTGATCCTCGGAGCGGCGACGACGGACCGCAGCTACGTCCCCGACGCGACCTCACTGGGCGCCTACCTGTTGCTCGTCGGTGTGCTCGCCTACGACGGATTGACGCGCGGCACGCGGTCGCGCGCGCAGACGGCACTGCACCGTGCGGTGCGCGATGCCCGGCTGGTCGACCTGCGGCGCGAGATCCTGGCGGAAGCGACGGCCGATCTCCACGACACCGTGCTCAGCGAACTGATCGCTGTGGCCCGGGCTCAGCCCGGCGCCCTCGACGGTCGCCTCGCCCGCCGCATCGAGACGGACCTGCGCGGGCTCGGCAGCCGCGTGTCGGGTGCGGAGCCGGGAGTCGGGGCCGGGCCGTCCGGCACCGAGCCCGGCGCGACCGCATCGGCGGCAGCACACGACGACGACCCCTGGTACGACAGCGAGCTCCATCGCGCGATCGAGGACGCCCGCGACGAGGGCCTCACCGTCGACATCTCGGGCGACCGCGGATCGTTGGCGCGGCTCGACGAGGACGTCCGGCGGGCGGTGGGTCTCGCCGTCCGGCAGTGCCTGGTGAACGTGGTCCGTCACTCGGGCAGCCCGACGGCGGAGGTCGCGCTCTCGGCCGGGTCCGGCTCGCTGTCGGTCATGGTGGTGGACGGCGGCAGCGGCTTCCCGGTGACGGGACCCGCCGCCGACCGGCTCGGCCTCCGCCAGTCGGTGCACGACCGGATCGCGCGTGTCGGCGGGACCGTCGACATCTATTCGACGACGGACGTGGGAACGACGGTGATCCTGACGGTCCCGGCCGCGGAGGGCCGCGCCGGATGACCGCCCTCAGCACCCGCACGATCGTCGGAGCGCGCTCGGTGGTCCTGGAACGGACCCCGCAGCGGCTCGACCCGCTCGGTGCGCAGTCCGCCTGGCTCCTCGTGCCCCTCCTCGGCACTGTGGCGATCGTCTACGCGGTGTTCTCCACCATCGGCCACGCGCGCCAGATCCACGACGCGGCTCTGGCGGTGCTCGCCCTCGTCGTGCTTCTGATCGCCGTGGTCGTGGTCTCCATCCGCTCGCATCCGGCGTTCGCGCCGTTCGGCCGGTGGTCCCACTTCTGCGTCATCGCGACCGCAGTGACTGCGGCGTGCCTGTTCACGGCGTCGGTGTGGGGACGCAACGAGCGCATCCAGGACGACTGGGGGCAGATCGCCGTGGCCTTGATCCTCGTGGTGATGCCGCTCTACCGGCCGGTCGGCGAAGTGGCCGGCTCGGCGATCGTGGCGGCTCTGGTTCTGGGGGGATTGGCGGCGGCGCAGGACTCGCCGGCCATTGCGAACTCCCCGCTGGTGTATGCCACCGTCGCGGCGGCGCCCATCCTGGCCCTGGCCGCCGGCGGCGCCGGTTACGCGTGGACGCTGACCGGCGAGACACTGAGGTGGCGCGAGGTGGCGCGTGACGGCCAGGCCCGGCTCGAGGGTGAGCTGCGGCAGGCGGCCGAGCGGATGGTCGCGCAGGAGCGCATGACATCGCTCAACGCCGAGGCGGTCCCGTTCCTCACCGGGCTGGTCCTGCGCGGCACCGTGACGCCGGAGGATGCGCAGACGGCCAGAGCGATCGCTGAACGGCTGCGCGCCGACGCCGTGCGGGCGGTGGCGAGCCCGTGGCTCGCGGACACGATCGACCTGGCGCTCGGATCGCGCCTGGCAGCTGCGGGACCCGTCGCGGGCGGCACGCATCGGGTGGACGACCCGGATCGCCTGGAGCGGGTGCTGACCTCCGACCAGCGGGCGATCGTCGGCGCGCTGCTCGCCACCGTCGCCGCCTTCCCGGAACTCGAACCGGCATCCCTCAGCATCACCGCCCGCGACCCCGAGCATCCCGTCTTCGTCCTGCGCGCCCGCGTCGACGGTCCGCGGGGCGAGCTCCGCCGCGACCTCCTGCCGTTCGTCAGCTCGCTCAACGCGGTCATGATGCACGCCACGATGCGCGTCCGCAACGGCGAGGTGGTCGTCCGGTTCGCATATCCGGAGGCCGGGTTCCCCTACTCTGAAGGGAGACGCCGATGACATCCGCATACCACGACCCCACCGCGACCGGAGGCTCCCCGGGCCACGCCGAGCCGCCGATCCGCCTCGCCGTGCTCGACGACCACGAGATCCTGCTGGACAGCCTGGCCACGTGGATCGAGCGCAACGCACCCGAGTTCGATCTCGTCGTCCGTGCCGCCAGCTGGCTCGAACTCGTCCACAGCGACGCGTTCCCCACTGATGTCGTCATCATGGATCTGCAGCTCAAGGAGTCCGTGTCCATCGGGGCGCGCGTGCGCACGTGCCGTGCAGCGGGGGCGAAAGTGGTCGTGCTGAGCGCCGTGGACACTCCGGAGGACAGGGATGCCGCCCTCGCCGCCGGGGCCGTCGCCTACATCACCAAGTCCCAGCCGATGGCGGAGCTGGTCGCGGCCGCTCTGACCGCCGCCGGACGCGGTGCCGGCCGGGCGGAGTCCTCGCCGCCCGCATGGCGGCCGAAGCCGCTCATCCCCGAGTCGGCCCGGCCGCGGCTGAGCGACGGAGAGCGGCAGGCCCTCGTGCTCTACGCCGACGGCAGGACCACGTCCGAGGTCGCCCATGCGATGAACGTCCAGTACGAGACCGCCAAGACCTACCTCCGCCGCGTCCGCGAGAAGTACGGCAAGGCCGGCCGTCCCACCAGCTCGCGCGCCGACTTGATCCGGCGCGCGGCCGAGGACGGCTACCTCACCTGACGTGGCGTCGCCGCGAATGCATGCCACCTGCCGCATAGGATCGATGCGTGGCAAAACTGTATTTCCGCTACGGCGCGATGAACAGCGGCAAGAGCACGGCCATGCTCCAGGCCGCCTACAACTATGAGGAGCGCGGCCACCGCGTCCTCCTCACGAAGCCGTCCATCGACACCAGGGGCGACCTCGGCATCCTGTCCCGGCTCGGCGTGACCCGGGAGGTGGACTTCCTCATCACCCCCGAGACGGACGTCTACGGCGCGTTCCAGCGGCACCGCGAGCGCACCGTCAAGCGCTTCGGCACGGACGTGAGCGCCCTGCTGGTCGATGAGGCCCAGTTCCTGACCGAGGCGCAGGTCGACGATCTGCTGCGCATCGCGCTGCTCGACGACGTCCCTGTGCTCGCGTACGGCATCCGCACCGACTTCCAGACCGTGGCCTTCCCCGGGAGCCGCCGCCTGCTGGAGGTGGCGCACAGCCTGGAGGAGCTCAAGACGATCTGCCGCTGCGGCCGCAAGGCGATCTTCAACGCACGCAAGATCGACGGAGTCTTCGTCTTCGACGGCGACCAGGTCGCCATCGACGGCGCATCGGTCTCCTACGAGTCGCTGTGCGGCAACTGCTACCTTCAGGAAAGCCGCGGCGTGCTCAACAACGGCCGCCGGCACTGGCCCGTGGATGCGACGCCCGCATATGTGGACGAACCGGACCCGGACTTCACCTAGGCGCCCTCCACCCTCCACCCGAAGGAACCGGACACCATGAGAATCTCCGTGATCGGCTGCGGCTACCTCGGGGCCGTTCATGCGGCCGCGATGGCTCACCTCGGCCACGACGTGGTCGGCATCGACGTCGACGAGGCCAAGATCGCCGCACTCGCTGCGGGCCGCGCTCCGTTCTTCGAGCCGGGCCTGCCCGAGGTGCTCCAGGAGGGCACCGCGTCGGGCCGCCTGCGCTTCACCACCGACTTCGCCGCGGCCCAGGAGGCGGACATCCACTTCGTCGCCGTGGGGACGCCGCAGGTCGCCGATGGCGACGCCGCGGACATGCGCTTCGTGGACGCCGCGTTCGCATCGCTGCTCGATCAGGTCAAGGACGGCGACCTGATCGTCGGCAAGAGCACCGTGCCCGTCGGCACGGCCGCCCGGCTGGCCGCATCCGTGGCCGCGAAGCAGCCGGGCGCGACGCTCGCCTGGAACCCGGAGTTCCTGCGCGAGGGGTTCGCCGTGAAGGACACCGTCAGTCCCGACCGCCTGGTCTACGGCGTTCCGGAGGGCGAGCGAGGTGAGCGCGCCGCGCGCCTCCTCGACGAGGTGTACGCATCGGCCGTCGCGGCCGCCACCCCGGTGATCGTCACCGACTACGCGACGGCGGAGCTGGTCAAGGTGTCCGCCAACGCCTTCCTGGCCACCAAGATCTCCTTCATCAACGCCATGGCCGAGATCGCCGAGGTCACGGGCGCCGACGTGACGAAGCTCGCGGACGCCATCGGGCACGACGTGCGCATCGGCCGCCGGTTCCTGAACGCGGGCGTCGGCTTCGGCGGCGGGTGCCTGCCGAAGGACATCCGCGCATTCAGTGCGCGGGCACGTGAGCTGGGGCGCGGCGAGGCCGTGCGGTTCCTCGACGAGGTGGACAAGATCAACCTGCGGCGACGCGCCCGCGTCGTCGATCTGGTGCGCGAGCTGTCCGGCGGACTCGAAGGCGTGCGCGTCGGCGTGCTCGGTCTCGCGTTCAAGCCGCACTCGGACGACATCCGCGACTCTCCGGCGCTCGAGATCGCCATGCGGCTCGCCGACGCCGGCGCGGTCGTGACGGCCACGGACCCGCAGGCGGTGGAGAACGCGCGGCGTCGCGCTCCGCAGCTGGTCTTCGCGGATTCGGCGGAGCAGGCGGTCCGGGATGCGGATGTCGTCGTGCTGATCACCGAGTGGCCGGAGTTCACCGGTCTGGACCCCGAAGCGCTCGGTCAGCTGGTCGCCCGGCGGGTCGTCATCGACGGCCGGAACTCGCTGGATCCCGAGAGCTGGCGTGCCGCCGGATGGACGTACCGGGGGCTCGGCCGCTGAGGCCGAGGGAGTGACGCCCCATTTGGGGGGCGCCAAAAAAGTGAGGATTTGTTAGATTTGTCGCATGGCGACAGGTCTGACCGTGCCCGACGCACCGCCGCGTATCGACTCCGCAGAGCCGACGCGTGCTCGGCGACCCCGGCTGACCCATCCGGTGGGCACCACGGTGCTGGTCGTCCTCGGTGTCGTCCTGGTGTTCGCGATCGTGTGGATCGGCGTCCGCGGCTTCCTCGCCCAGCGCGCACTCACCGACGCCGTACCCGCAGCCGAGAGCGTCAAGGCCGCCGTCGGGTCGGGCGATGTCGCCGAAGCGGCGCGCGCCGCCTCTGCTCTGGAGGCGCACACCCGGCAGGCCGCTGCGCTCACTTCCGATCCGATCTGGCTCACCGCCGAAGGCGTTCCCTGGGTGGGGCCCAACCTGGCCGCGATCCGCACCGCCGCCGAGGCGTCCGACACCGTCGCCGCGCGGGTCGTCGCCCCCCTGGTCAGAGCGGGCGGCGCCGTGGACCTGCGCGCGCTCGCCATCAAGAACGGCCACGTCGATCTCGCCCCCATCATCGCCTCCCAGCCGGCCGTGTCGAAGGCGGGAATCGCCTTCGACAGTGCGCGCGCCAGTGTCGCCTCCATCGATACGGGGGCGCTGGCCAGCCCGGTGGCCGCAGGCATCGACCGGCTCCACGCCGTGCTCGAGAAGGCCGCGCCGGACATCGAGGGCATCGGCAACGCTGTGCGGCTGCTGCCGTCGATGCTCGGCGCAGCCGGACCGCGCGACTACCTGCTGGTCGCCCAGAATCCCGCCGAGCTGCGGTCCACAGGCGGGCTGATCGGTGCGGTCGCGTTGATCCACGCCGACGACGGCGCGGTGACGCTCGGGCGCCAGTCCGCGGGGACCGCGATCGGTCCGTGGCCGACGCCGGTGGCGGACGTCCCGCTCAGCACGCAGGGGCTGTTCGGACCTCTCGTCGGCCGGTACCTGCAGGATGCCAACCTCACGCCGGACTTCCCGCTGGCTGCGGAGACGGCGTCGCGGATGTGGACCACCACGTACGGCGGGACCGTGGACGGCGTCGTAGCCGTCGATCCGGTGGTGCTGAGCGGCCTCTTGAAGGCGACCGGTCCGGTGCGGCTGGAATCGGGTGACCGGCTCACCTCGTCGAACGCCGTGAAGCTGCTGCTGAGCGATGTGTACCGGCGCTACCCCGAGCCTGAGCAGCAGGACGCCTTCTTCGCCTCGGCCGCGAGCGCCGTGTATTCCCGGCTCTCCGCCGGCGGTGTGAATTCCAAGAAGCTCGTCTCCGCGCTGGCTGCCGCAGGCGAATCGCATCGCGTGCTGATCTGGAGCGCGCACGGCAGCGACCAGAAGGTGCTGGCGGACACGACTCTCGCAGGAGCGCTGCCCTCGTCGGATCTGTCCTCGGCCGGAGTCGGCGTCTACTTCAACGACGCGACCGGATCGAAGATGGACTACTACCTCAGGACGTCGGTGGCAGCCGGCTCTGCGGTGTGCCGCGCCGACGGGAAGCCGTCGACCGTCGTCACGGTCACCCTGACCAACAAGGCTCCGGCCGACGCCGGAAAGTCGCTCCCGAAGTATGTGACCGGTGGCGGGACGTATGGGGTGACGCCCGGCAACATCCGGACCCGCGTCGCCGTGTATGGGCCCGCTGGAGGCTTCCTCGCGGCGACGCAGAGCGACGGCAAGAACTATGCGACGGTCGCCGGCGTCGACAAGGAACGGCCGGTGAGCCTCTTCACCGTGGAACTGGCCCCGGGGGAGTCCCGCGCGGTGACGGTGCAGTTCTTGAACGCCGGGCAGACCGCCCCCAACCTCACGGTCGTGACGACGCCGACCCTGCCGGGCGATGGCACGACCCCCGATGTGGGGGCACAGAACACCGTCGCGCCCATTGTCGTTCGGTGCTCCACGGTCGTAAAGTGAGTATTACTCAACTCCCGACGTGAGCCGGGGCCCCAACCGAAAGGGCGGCCGATGTTCAAGAAGATACTGGCGGCTATCGCTGTGACCGCGGGGCTGCTGGTAGCGGCA
The DNA here is from genome assembly GCF_056754895.1 of Leifsonia sp. KNZ13-11D. Lineage (NCBI taxonomy): Bacteria > Bacillati > Actinomycetota > Actinomycetes > Micrococcales > Microbacteriaceae > Leifsonia > Leifsonia sp. KNZ13-11D. The sequence continues at coordinate 3,009,830 of NZ_JBPGWU010000001.1, read as the reverse complement.
CCGGCGGCTGCGAATGCCGTCGACTACACCAACGGTGCACAGTGCTCCTTCGACGTCAGCGTCGTCGAGTCCGGTGGCTCCGCCACCCTCATCTGCATCCCGGGCACCTGGTCGCCGGGCGAGGCGATCAACTGGACCGTCACCGGCCAGAACGGCGCCTCCTTCAAGCTGGCCTCGTTCGCCACCGCGGACAGCAGCCTCAGCTTCGTCAAGCACGCCAACGCGGACGGCAGCGACGTGCTGTCGGTGACGCTCCCCGCGAGCGCTTCCGGCACGTACACCGTGGTCGGACACGGTCAGACAAGCGGGCACGAATGCCCCGCCACCCTGACCGTCCTGCCTGCCGACCAGGCGAGCACCGTGATCGACCCCGGCAGCAGCAGCGGCGGCCTCGCCCACACCGGTTCGGTCGTCGCGACCTGGGCTGCCTGGATGGGCGGCTCGCTGGTGATCCTCGGCCTGATCGCGCTCGCCCTCGTGGCCTGGATCCGCAAGGTGAAGACCACGTCCTGACCCCCTATCGCCCCCTGCGCCGATTCCCGGCCGGACCCACTGAGGACCGGCCGGGAATCGGCGTGTACGGGGGCGCGTTACGGTCAGGGTGAGCGCCACCAGCATCCCCCTCAACGTCCTCGATCTCGCCAGCCGTCCCGCGGGCGGCACCAACGCCGACGCCGTCGCCGGCACCGTGAGACTGGCGCAGACGGCCGAGCGCCTCGGCTATGAGCGATTCTGGGTCGCCGAGCACCACGGGATGCCGGCCATCGCCTCCAGTGCGCCGGCCGTGCTGATCGCGGGCGTGGCGGCAGCGACCGAGCGCATCCGCGTCGGCAGCGGCGGCGTCATGCTCCCCAACCATGCACCGCTCGTCGTGGCCGAGCAGTTCGGCACGCTTCGAGCGCTCTACGGCGACCGGATCGACCTCGGAATCGGCCGTGCCCCCGGCACCGACGGGGCCACGGCGATGGCCCTCCGGCGGAGCCCGGAGGGACTCGGCGTTGACGACTTCCCTCAGCAGCTCCTCGACCTCTTCGGCTTCTTCTACGGGGGGATGAGCGACGCCAACCCCCTGCACGGGATCACCGCGGTTCCCGGGCTGGGGGACGCGCCGCAGGTGTGGCTGCTCGGCTCCAGCGGCTTCAGCGCCCAGGTCGCCGCGGCGCTCGGCCTGCCGTTCGCCTTCGCCCACCACTTCGCCGGTGAGAACACCGAGGCGGCGCTCGACCTGTACCGGTCGCGGTTCGAGCCCAGCGACATCCTCACCGAGCCGCACACCATGATCGCCGTCAACGTGGTCTCCGACGACGACCCCCAGACCGTACGGGCGCAGTCGCTCCCAGGCCAGCTCTCCTTCCTCCGCATGCGGCGCGGGCTCAAACCCGAGCCGGTGAGCATCGAGGAGGCGCTGGCGCACGAATTCACGCCGCTCGAAGAGGAGTTCATCGCCTCCCGCACCGCGCGCCAGGCGGTCGGCACGCCCGACGAGGTCAAGGCGCGGCTGGATTCGCTTCTCGCCTCCACGCAGACCGACGAGCTCATGGTGTCGTCCGGCGCCGCGACAGTGGAGGGACGCATCCGCTCGCTGGAGATCGTGCGGGAGCTGTACCCCGCCGCATGACGGACCGTGACGGCCCCCCGCGCGGTGGCCGTCGCCGCGAGGTACCGTTGGGCCTCAACCCGGACCCGAGGCAAAGGCGGTACCCATGTCGCGCACACTCACCGTGGTCGGAGTGAGCGGAAGCCCCACCCACCCGTCGCGCACCACCGTGCTCGTGGACGACGTCGCCCGCTCGTACGCGGAGGCGGCAGGCGGGGTCTCCCGCACCATCCAGCTCGCTCCGCTGCTCCCGGAACTCGGGGCCGGGCCGTTCCGCAACAGCCTCAGCCCCATCGTCACCGAGGCGCTGGAGGCCGTGGAGGGTGCGGACATCCTCGTCGTCGGCTCGCCGGCCTACCGGGCCACCTACACCGGGCTGTTCAAGCTGTTCTTCGACCACATCGGGCAATACGCCCTCATCGACAAGCCGGTGGTGCTGACGGCGACGGGCGGCAGCGACCGGCACGCGCTGCTCGTCGAGCACCAGATGCGGCCCCTGTTCGGTTTCTTCCAGTCGCTCACCGTCCCACTCGGCATCTACGCCAGCGAGAACGACTTCGCGGATTACGAGATCCGCTCCGAAGACCTCCGTGCGCGGATCGACACCGCGGTGGCGCGGACGTTGCCGTTGATCCGGGCGAACATCGACCCGCAGGCACGACTGGCCGTGCGGGAGTTCGCGCGGCCGGATGCGTTTTAGAGGGGGCGCGTCCAGGTTCGGAAGGTGCCGGGACGACCAGCTGGGCTTCTCCACTGAAGCTTCGGGGTGCGCCCCACGCGCTACCCCAGGCGCCGCTCCGCGCTTCGCGCGGGGCGTCGCCTGGGGCCCCTCGCGCGCGGGGACCCCAGTAGTCGCCGCGAGCGATCATGACAAAGGGCCCCGCCTTGCTCGCTTCGCGAGCTTGGCGGGGCCCTTTGTCATGACCGCGTCGGGGTGACAGGATTTGAACCTGCGGCCTCTTCGTCCCGAACGAAGCGCGCTACCAAGCTGCGCCACACCCCGGTGGCCCGAAGGCCTCATCCAGGATACACGAGCGGGGCGGTGCTCATGACCACGGGCCCCGCCCGCACACAGGCTACGGCGCGGCGGTGAGAGTGATCAGCGTCGCTTCCGGACGGCACGCGAAACGCACGGGCGCGTAGATCGAGGTGCCGAGTCCCGCCGAGACGTTGAGGTAGGCGGAGCGGAAGGCGTGACGCCACACGCTCAGTCCCTTGACCTGCGACCGGGGGATGTCGCAGTTCGTGACCAGCGCGCCGAAGCCGGGAACGCAGACCTGCCCGCCGTGCGTGTGCCCGGCGAAGATCATGGCGGCGCCGTACGTCACGAACGCGTCGAGGACACGGCGGTAGGGCGAGTGCGTCACGCCGATCGTGACCGCCTGACGCTCCGAGCGGGGGCCCTCGTCCGGCCACGTGTTGTCGTCGGAGAACGGATCGTTCTCACGCAACTCGTCGAGCGCGCCGGGGATGGCCTCCACGCGGTCGTACCGGATGTGCGGGTCGTTCACACCGAAGAACTCGAGGTGCGTGCCGCGCACCTCCATCGCGGCGGCGCGGTTGTCGAGGTCGACCCAGCCCAGATCGCGGAAGAACGCCGTCAGCGCCGGCGTGTCCAGCCGGGCCGCCGTCGGCGACTTCCGCTTCGACGACGGGCCGAGGAAGTACTTGAGCGGGTTCTTCGCCTGGGGGCCGAAGTAGTCGTTGGAGCCGTGCACGAACACTCCGGGGATGCCCTGGAAGCCCGCGTACGCCGTTCGCACGCCTTCCAGCGCGTCGGCGTGACCGAGCACGTCGCCGGTCTCGACGATCAGGTCGGGCTTCAGCTGGGCGAGCGAGCGGATCCACTCCTGCTTGTCGCGCTGCCACGGCGCCATGTGCAGGTCGGAGAGATGGAGCACCCGGATGGGCTGCGCCCCAGCCGGCAGCACCGGCACGCTGACCTCGCGGAGCACGTACGCGCGGCGCTCGATGAGGGATCCGTAGGCCAACGCCGCGGCGCCCGCCCCGGCCAGAAGGCCGAGGGCGGACGCCGCGGGACGCAGAGCTCGGCGCGCCACTAGCCGCCGGCGCCCGGAGTCGGCGGCGTGCTCGGGCCGGCCGCGGCGAGGGCCAGCGTGACCGCGGTGCCCGGCTTCGCGGGCGTCCCGGCAGCCGGGTCCTGGGCCTGGACGATGCCGTTGGGGTTGTTCCCACCCGCGCTCTTCGCGGTGAAACCGGCCGCTTGGAGAGCCACGGCGGCATCGGAGAACTTCTGCCCGACGACGTTCGGCACCGCGACGAGGCTGCCGTTGCTGGTGAAGAGCGTGATGACGCTGCCCTTGCCCACCTGCGACCCGGCGGGCGGGTTGGTCGATGCGACGGTCCCGGCCGGGGCGGCCGAATCCTGCGGTCCGCCGTCGGCCGAGTCGAGACCCAGGCCGGTCAGGATGGACTTCGCCTCGTCGGGCGTCTTGCCGGTGAGGTCGGGGACCGCCACCTGGATGCCCTGCGTCAGCTTGCTCGGCGGGGTGGGGAAGTCGTCCCCGCCGTACTTGTCGACCGCCGCCTTCATCATGGTGCGCATCACGGCCACGCGCGCGCTGGCGGGGGAGGTGCCGTGCGTCGGGTAGACCTTGCGGAAATCGACGTGACCCTGGATGTTGCCCACCCAGTACGCGCCGGCGACCTTGGTGGTCGCCGCGACGAGCCACAGCTGGTCGTTGTACTCGGTGGTGCCGGTCTTGCCCAGCATGTCCTTGCCGGTCGTGTTCATGCCCGAGGCGGTTCCGCCGCCCTGCAGCGGGCCCTTCAGCGCCTTCGCCATGGTGTTCGCCACAGCCGGGTCGACGGACTGGGTGCAGGTGCTCGCCGGGGGCTTCACGTCCTTGCCGCTCGCATCCACGATCTTGTCGATCACGATCGGCGTGCAGGTCATGCCGTTGTTCGCGATGCCCGCGAAGGCGGTCGCCATGGTGAGCGGGGCGATGTAGTTCGTGCCGAGCACAGCCGACGGGTTGGTGTCCAGCGGCTCGCCCTTGGCGGTGTGGACCCCGAACGCTTCGGCGTCCTTCTTGATCTCGCACAGGTCCAGCTGGCTGGCCATCGAGATGAAGGCCGTGTTGATGGAGAGGGTCGTGGCGCTCTGCGCGTTGCGGATGCCCGTCTCACCCGGCGAGTCGTTCTGCGGCGTGTAGGTGCCGCTCCACCCGCCGGTGCAGGAGTCCTTGAACGACCGGTAGGTGCGGATGTTCGCGTTCACCGACTCGTTGAGGGCGTGCCCCTGCTTGAGCCACTCGGCGAGGGTGAACACCTTGTAGGTCGAGCCGACCTGGAAGCCGCCGGAGCCGCCGTACTTCTGATCGGTGGCCAGGTTGACCGAGGAGTAGTCCGTGCTGGTGTTCAGCACATCCGGGTCCTGGCTGTACTTCTTGTTCTGCGCCATGTACAGCACGCGCCCGGTGCCCGGCTGGACGCCGGTGAGCACGCCGCCGATGTCCGCTCGCGAGTACGACGGGGGCACGTAGGAGGCGATGGTCGACTCCGCGACCTGCTGCAGCTGCAGGTCGAGGCTGGTGTAGATCTTGTAGCCGCCGCGGTTGAAGTTGGATGCGCGGGTGTCCTCGTCGGCGCCGAAGGTGGGGTCGTTCAGGATGGTCTTCTGGACGTAGTCGCAGAAGTAGGCGGAACCGCCGGCCGTCTGGCATCCGCGCACCGACGGGGTGATCACCGGCTGGATCGGGGTCTTGACCGCTTCCTCGTACTGCGCCTTCGTCAGCCGCTTGTACTGGTACATCTTGCCCAGGATGTAGTCGCGGCGGTCCTTGTTCTTCGCGTACCCGTTCGCGGCGCCGTTGGTCTTCGACTCCGGGTCGTCGATCTTCAAGCTGGTCGGCTCGTTCACGATCGCCACCAGGCTGGCCGCCTGCGCGGGAGTGAGGGCTGCGGCGGTCGTGTTGTAGTAGTACCTCGCGGCGGCCTCGATGCCGTAGACCGTTCCGCCGAAACCGGCGATGTTCAGGTAGCCGACCAGGATCTGGTCCTTGGTGTACTTCTTCTCGATCCCGATCGCGTACTTCATCTCCTTGACCTTGCGGTCCGGGGAGACACCGGTGGAATCGGTGACGCACTCCTGGTACTTGGTCTTCTGCTCCTTGGTCTTGACGGGGAGCGCCTCGCACTTCTGCAGCAGCACGTTCTTCACATACTGCTGGGTGATCGAGGAACCGCCCTGGACGCCGCCACCGGCGACCGTGGAGAGCACACCGCGCACGGTGCCCTGGATGTCGACACCGCCGTGACTGTAGAAGCGCGGGTCCTCACCCGCGATCGCCGCATCCTTCGCAGCCTGCGAGATCTGGTTGAAGCCCACCGGAAGGCGGTTCTGGGAGTAGAAGGTCGCCAGCGGCACATCCTGATCGCCGTTCTTGGCGTAGATGGTGGTCGGCTGGGCGAGCTGGTCGACGTTGAGGTATTCGGGGAGCCCCTCGAACACGCCGATACTGTTGTTCGCGGCCATCCCCGTGACCGCGATCGCGGGCGTGACGGCGGCGGTGACCAGAAGACCGGCCACGACGCTCATGCCGATGAAGGCACCGGCGGCACCGAGCACACCTCTAGCCTGTGGTTTTTGCGCAGACATAGGATCAGGCTAGGTGATGAACCTGCGAAAACCCCACAACACGAGGAGCACGATGCCGCGCTGGGAGTACCTGACCACCCCGCTGATGATCCACAACACCGCCGCGATCCTGAACAACTGGGGGTCCGAGGGATGGGAGCTGGTGCAGGTGGTGACCGGTCCGGAGGGCGGCCTCGTCGCCTACCTGAAGCGTCCTCTGCAGGGTGAGGAGCAGGCCTGATGGCAGACGTGGAAGCGCGCCTCGCGCAACTCGGGATCGAGCTCCCCGCCGTCGTGCCGCCGGTCGCCGCGTACACGCCGGCCGTGCTCGACGGGCAGTACGTCTACACGTCCGGCCAGCTGCCGATGGTGGCCGGAGCGCTGCCCGCGACCGGCAAGGTCGGCGACGGCCACGGGCTCGTCCCCGCCGCGGACGCCAAGGAGTACGCGCGCACGTGCGCGCTCAACGCGCTCGCCGCCGCGAAGAGCGTGCTCGGCTCGCTCGACCGGGTGCGCCGCGTGGTCAAGGTCGTCGGCTTCGTAGCCTCCGACCCCGCCTTCACCGGTCAGCCCGGTGTCGTCAACGGGGCGTCGGAGGTGCTCGGCGAGATCTTCGGCGACGCGGGTGTCCACGCACGCTCCGCGGTGGGAGTCGCGGTTCTGCCGCTGGACTCGCCGGTCGAGGTGGAGCTCATCCTCGCCGTCGACTGACCCCGGTCCGGATGCACGAAGGGGCGGTGCCGCACGGCACCGCCCCTTCGTCGTGCGGCCGGATTCAGGACAGCTTGGCCTGGATCGAGCTCATCACCGCGGTGTCCGCCAGCGTCGTCGTGTCGCCGACCTCGCGGCCCTCGGCCACGTCGCGCAACAGGCGCCGCATGATCTTGCCCGACCGGGTCTTCGGAAGCTCCGAAACGATGAAGATGTCGCGGGGCCGAGCGATGGCGCCGATCTGCTCGGCGACATGCTTGCGCAGCTCGGCCGCCACATCCAGAGCCTCGGCCTGCTCGAGCTGGTTCTGCTTGATGATGACGAACGCGACGACGGCCTGACCGGTGGTCTCGTCGGCGGCGCCGACCACGGCGGCCTCCGCCGTGAACGGATGCGCCACCAGGGCCGACTCGATCTCCGCGGTCGAGAGGCGGTGACCGGACACGTTCATGACATCGTCGACGCGGCCCAGGAGCCAGATGTCGCCGTCCTTGTCGTACCGCGCGCCGTCGCCGGCGAAGTACTTGTCGCCGAACTTCGACCAGTACGTCTCCCGGAAGCGGTCGGGGTCGCCCCAGATGCCGCGGAGCATGCTCGGCCAGGGCTCCGTGACGACCAGCAGGCCGCCCTGGTCCTTGCCGACAGGCGTGCCCGTCTCGTCGAGGATGTCGACGGAGATGCCGGGGAGCGGCACCTGCGCGCTTCCGGGCTTCAGCGTGGTGACCCCGGGGAGCGCCGAGATCATGATCGCGCCCGTCTCCGTCTGCCACCATGTGTCGACGATCGGGGTCGCGTCGCCGCCGATGACCTCCCGGTACCACATCCACGCCTGGGGGTTGATCGGTTCGCCGACCGATCCGAGCACGCGCAGGCTGCTCAGGTCGAAATTCTGCGGGTGCTGGCGCCCCAGCTTCATGAACGAGCGGATGGCCGTGGGCGCGGTGTAGAAGATGGAGACGCCGTACTTCTCGATCAGCTCCCACCACCGGCCCGGGTGCGGCGTATCGGGGGTCCCCTCGTACATCACCTGGGTGGCGCCGTTCGCGAGAGGTCCGTACACGACGTAGGTGTGCCCGGTGATCCAGCCCACGTCGGCGCTGCACCAGTACACATCCGACTCGGGATGCAGGTCGAAGACGTTCTTGTGCGTGAACGCCGCCTGCGTGAGGTAGCCGCCGGAAGTGTGCAGGATGCCCTTGGGCTTGCCCGTGGTGCCGGAGGTGTACAGGATGAACAAAGGCTGCTCGGCCGGGAACGCCTTCGCCACGTGGTCGGCGTCGACCAGCGCGAGCTCGTCGTGCCACCAGAGGTCGCGGCCCTCGGTCCACGCCACCTCGTTCTCGCCGCGCTTCACGACGAGCACGTGCTCGACGGTGCTCGCGTCGCCGGTGAGCGCCGCATCCACCGCATCCTTCAAGGGGAAGACACGGCCCTTGCGCCAGCCGCCGTCCGCCGTGATGACCAGCTTCGCCTCGGCGTCGTCGATGCGCGACCGTAGGCTCTCGGCGCTGAAGCCGCCGAAGACGACGGAGTGGATGGCACCGATGCGCGCGACCGCGAGCATCGCCACGACGGCCTCGGGGATCATCGGGAGGTAGATCGCGACGCGATCGCCGGCGCGGATGCCGAGGCTGGTCAGCAGGTTGGCTGCCTTCTTCACCTCCGCGGTGAGCTCGGCGTAGGTGATGGTGCGGGTGTCGCCCGGTTCGCCCTCCCAGTGGATCGCGACCCGATCGCCGTTGCCCGCGAGCACGTGCCGGTCGAGGCAGTTGAAGGCCACATTGAGCTCGCCGTCGCCGAACCATTTGGCGAACGGGGGCTCGCTCCAGTCGAGGGTGCGCGTGAACGGGGTGTGCCAGTGGAGGAGCTCGCGCGACTGGTCCGCCCAGAAGCCGAGGCGGTCTTCGGCGGCGCGCTCGTAGAGGCCGGCATCGGCGATCGCCTGCGCGGCGAACTCCTCGGTCGGCGGGAATCGGCGGGCTTCGTGGAGCAGGTTGTCGATGGTGTTGCTCATGGGGAGGCTCTTCGCTCCTTTGCGATGCGGTCGAAACGGTCGTGGCGCGACAATGCCTGACTCTACAACCTGGCGGGGAGGCGCCTGCAGGAGACTTGCGTTTGCATCGATTCTGCGTAAACTGGTGCCCGGCCGAATGTAAATTCGTGCGTGCGGCGCAATCGATTCCCCCCAATCCTGCGCCGCAGTGGCCGCACCTGTTCCCCCCAATAGGTGCGGCCCCCCCTTTTAACCGCCGTTTTGAACCGCCGTGCGCACTCCGGTTGTTCGTCCACCGATCGGCTCCGGACGCTGTTGTCCACGGATCGGACGGATTGCGGTGGCAGGAGCGGTCCGGTTGCCTAACGTCGAGTCATGACGACTGACGCATTCTCTCGGGCCGAGGCGATCTCTCGGGCCGGGGCATCTCCTCGGGCCGGGGCATCTCCTCGGGCCGGGGCATCTCCTCGGGTCGAGGCATCCCCGACCGAGAGCGAGCCGGGGCTCTGGCGCACGTTCGGCCCGCTCGCTCCGTACCTCCTCCGCCCCGGAGTGAGCGATCTGTTCGTCCTGGGCGACGGGGAGCTCTGGAGCGACGGCCCACCCCACGGCCTCCGGCGCGAGCAGGGCTGGCGTACCGACCGGGCCGGCGCTCGCGAGCTCGCGGTACGGCTGGTCGCCGCCGGGGGCCGGCATCTCGACGAAGCCTCGCCCTTCGTCGATGTCCGGCTCCGCGGTGGGGTGCGCGTTCACGCCGTCCTGCCTCCGGTGTCGACGGGCGGAGCGCTGTTGTCGATCCGCATCCCGGCCCGTCATCAGCCGACGCTGACCGACCTGGTGGAAGCCGGCACGCTGTCGCAAAACGACGGCGCTCTGCTCCTGCGTGCGGTCGAGGCCCGCATCAACCTGCTCATCACGGGAGCCGGGGGAGCGGGCAAGACCACGCTGCTGGCCGCGCTGCTGGCGAACGCCCCGCCGACCGAGCGCATCGTGGTGATCGAGGATGTCGCCGAGCTCCGCATCCCGCATCCGCATGTCGTCGGTCTGGAGACGCGGCAGCCGAATCTCGAGGGCGTCGGCGGGGTCGACCTGCGACGACTGGTGCGGGAAGCCCTGCGGATGCGCCCCGATCGGCTGGTGCTCGGCGAATGCCGAGGCGAGGAGGTGCGCGACCTGCTCGGCGCCCTGAACACCGGTCACGACGGGGGTGCGGGCACGTTGCACGCCAACTCACTGGAGGACGTACCGGCGCGGTTGGAGGCGCTGGGGGCACTGGCCGGACTGGGCGACCGGGCACTGGCGCGGCAGGCGGTCAGCGCGATCGGACTGGTCGTGCACCTGGAACGCGCCGAGGGGACGCGGCGGCTCGCGGGCTTCGGGCGCCTCGGCACGGATGCCGATGGCCGGTTGGTCATCGAGCGGACGCCGCGGGACGGGAGGTCCGCGTGACGCGGCGCGAGGCGCCGCCGCGGCAGGAGGCGCCCGCGCGGCGCGGGGCCATATCGCGGAGCGAGAGGCCGGGCCGGCACGCGGACGCGGTCGCGGCGGTCGTCGAGGCGGTCGCGGTCCTGCTCGACGCGGGGCTGTCGCCGCGGACAGCGTGGGAGGCGGTGGCCGAGCAGGGCGGGCATCCCGTCGCGGCCGCGGTGGCGTCGACGCTCGAGACCGACCCGTCGTGTGCGCGGGCGCTCGCTCGCGCAGCCACGTCGGACGACCTTCGGGTCGTCGCCGCCGCCTGGCGCGTGGCGGAGGACGCCGGTGCTCCGCTGGGCCATGTGCTGAGAGTGGTCGCCGAGTCGATGCGAGAGGTCGCCGAGGCCGAACGCGAGGCGGAGGTCGCACTCAGCGGTCCCCGGGCGACCGCGCGGCTGATGTCCTGGCTGCCTGCGGGTGGGGCGATGCTCGCCGTCGCGCTCGGAACCGATCTCGCTGCAGCGGTCGCCAACGGTCCCGGTGCATCCGTGCTCGCCGCCGGGGCAGCGCTCATGCTGCTGGGCCGCTGGTGGATGCGTCGGCTCGTCCGTCGCGCGCTGCGTCGGGGGCCGATGCCCGGCCTGGCCGAGGAACTCGTCGCGGTCGGGCTCTCCGGCGGGTCGTCGGTCCATGCATCGTTCGGCGCCGCTCAGCGGGCGGCACGAGCCGCGGGGTTGTCCTGGGGCGACGACGGTCCCGTTCTCCGCATCCTTCGGCTGGCGGAATCCGCTGGAGCCCCCGCGGTCGAGCTCTTGACCGCTTCGGCTCGGCAGCGACGGCGGACGGCCCGCGCTGACGGGCGGCGCGCCGCTGCCGCGCTCGGTGTGCGGCTGATGCTGCCGCTCGGCGTGTGCGTGCTCCCCAGCTTCCTCCTGCTGGCGGTCGTCCCTCTGCTGCTCTCGCTGGTCTCCTCCACAACGGCGGTGCTCCAGTGAACTCTCCACAGATCGGCGAGAGCCCGGCCGCCGGGCGCGATGCGGTCCAAGGATGGGAACACGAGGGATTCAGGGGATCCACGAGAAAGGAGCGTCCCATGGTCAGACATTCCATCGGCGTATTCACGTCAGCACTCGCGCGGCTACGACGACGCCTTGCGGGCGACCGCGGCGCGGCGACGGCAGAGTACGCGATCACGATCCTGGCGGCCGTCGGATTCGCCGGTGTGCTGGTCGCGCTGCTCAAGGGCGACGAGGTGAAGGCGATCCTGTCGGATCTGGTGCATCATGCGCTCGCCGGAGGGTGAGCGGGGAAGCGTCACGGCGGAGTTCGTTGTCGCCCTGCCGGCGGTGATCGTGTGCCTCGCGTTGTGCCTCGGCGCGGTGTTCGGCGGCGCCCGCTACGCAGCGCTCGCGGGCACTGCGGCGGCTGCCGCGCGGCTCGCGGGCCGCGGCGACGATCCCGGCGCCGTCGGGGCGGAGGGGACCGGTCGATCGATCGACCAGGAAGGAGAAATGGTATGCGTGACCCTGAGCGATTCGGCCGACACTGTGCTGGCCAGGCTCGGCTTGCGGCTCGTGGCGCGCGCATGCGCTCTCGACGAGTCCATCGGATCGGCGGGTCCGAGCGCGGCTCCGGCAGCATTCTGGCGATCGGGACCGTCGCCGCCCTGCTGACCGTCGCGGTGGGGGCGCTCACCGTGGTGGGCGCTGCGTCCGCTCACGCACGAGCCGCGGCGGCTGCCGATCTGGCGGCGCTCGTCGCGGCGGACGCCGTGTCCGGTCGGACACCGGGTATCCCGTGCGAGAAGGCGGCCGACGTCGCGCGGGCGAACGGCTCGGCGGTCGCGTCCTGTGCTCAATCGGGGGCGACCGTGACCGTGACCGTCGTCAGCCCGTGGCTCGGTGGGGACGCGACAGCGTCCGCCCGGGCCGGACCGGGCCCGAGTGGATGATCCGGCGTCCGCGCGCTGGATGCGACCGATCGTCGCTCAGTCGAAGACCGTCTCGAGGTAGCGGTACGAGACGGCGGTCGGCTGCGAGCCCCGACCGTCGTCGGAGGCGAACTCCACCTCGGCCCCGGAGGCGCGGACATAGAGGTAGTGCTTCGAGCCGGCAGGCGCCGAGATCTCGAGGCGTGGACGGGCGTCGCCGGAGTCCAGGAAACCGGTGGAGATCGTCTTCCCCTCCAAGGGGCCGTCGATCAGTTTGGCGGTGTACATCGTCGTCGTTGACATACCGTCATTGTCCTCCCGAGGAGGGCGGTGGCAAAGGTCGCCGACGACGCCACGCGGCGGTCCCTGGACCGATCGCACTCCTGCGCCCAGGGCGAACGCCGTGGGACTGATTAGGCGGACAAGCGGCGAAGGTGTGTATGGTTTGCCTGTCGGACGACCGGCCCCGCACGGGGACAGCGTCGCCGCGGGGGAGCTCGCAACGCCGGTCCGGTCATGGACGACACAGACAGCTGTGGACGACACAGCGTGTGCATATTAAGAGGAGTCAGGTGCCTGACACGAAGAAACTCGTCATCGTCGAGTCTCCGAACAAGGTGAAGTCGATCGCCCAGTATCTCGGCGACGGCTACGAGGTCATGGCCTCGGTCGGGCACATCCGCGACCTCATCGAGCCCAAGAACCTGCCCCCGGAGCTCAAAAAGGGCTCGCTGGGCAAGTTCTCGGTCGACGTCGAGAACGAGTTCGAGCCCTACTACGTCGTCTCCGATCAGAAGAAGAAGACGGTCGCCGACCTCAAGCGCGCCCTCAAGAACGCCGACGAGCTCCTGCTCGCGACGGATGAGGACCGCGAAGGCGAAGCCATCGCGTGGCACCTGGTCGAGGTGCTGAAGCCGAAGGTGCCGGTCAAGCGGATGGTCTTCCACGAGATCACCCGCGAGGCGATCGAGCAGGCGCGCGACAACACCCGCGAGATCGACACCGCCCTGGTCGACGCCCAGGAGACCCGGCGCATCCTCGACCGCCTGTACGGATACGAGGTCTCGCCGGTGCTGTGGCGGAAGGTCGGTCCGGGGCTCTCGGCCGGCCGTGTGCAGTCGGCCGCCACCCGCCTCGTCGTCGATCGCGAGCGCGAGCGGCTCGCCTTCGTGCCCGCGTCCTACTGGGGCCTCACGGCTCAGCTCGCGCCCGAGGGCGCCACCGCCTTCGACGCGCGACTTGCGCGGCTCGATGGGGCCCGGGTGGCCACGGGCCGCGATTTCGACGATCACGGTCGGCTCACCTCCGAGGCGCGGACCCTCGATGAGGCGTCCGCCACGACTCTGGCCGACGCGATCCGACAGACGAGCACGCACGTCCAGGTCTCCAAGATCGACTCCAAGCCGTACTCCCGCCGGCCGGCTGCGCCGTTCACCACGTCCACGCTGCAGCAGGAAGCCGCCCGCAAGCTGCGGTTCTCCGCCCGGCAGACGATGAGCGTCGCGCAGTCGCTGTACGAGAACGGCTACATCACCTATATGCGCACCGACTCCGCCTCGCTCTCGCAGCAGGCGACGAACGCGGCGCGCTCGCAGGCGGCGAAGCTCTACGGTCCCGAGACCGTCCCGGACAAGCCGCGCACCTACGCGTCGAAGAGCAAGAACGCTCAGGAGGCCCACGAGGCGATCCGTCCATCGGGCGAGACCTTCCGTACGCCGGCCGAGCTGGAGCGCTCGCTGCGCGGTCCCGAGCTGCGGCTCTACGACCTGATCTGGAAGCGGACCGTGGCCTCGCAGATGGCCGACGCGAAGGGGCAGACGGCCTCCGTGACCGTCGAGGCACGCATCACGGAGGGCCCGCTCGACGGGACCGTCGCAGAGTTCACCGCGAGCGGCACCGTCATCACCTTCCGCGGCTTCCTCAACGCCTACGAGGAGAGCAAGGACGAGGAGCGCAACAGCTCCGACGCCGCCGAGGCGAAGCTTCCGCCGCTGACCGAGAAGCAGCCGCTCACCGTCCAGGATGTCGCGGCAGACGGCCACGAGACCACGCCTCCGCCGCGGTACACCGAGGCCAGTCTGGTCAAGACGCTCGAAGAGCTCGGCATCGGCCGGCCGTCGACGTTCGCCAGCATCATCTCGACCATCATCGACCGCGGGTACGTCACGCAGCGCGGGCAGGCGCTGGTCCCGAGCTGGGTGGCGTTCTCCGTCGTCCGCCTGCTGGAGGACGACTTCGGCGACCTGGTGCAGTACGACTTCACCGCCGAGATGGAGGACGACCTCGACCGCATCGCCGACGGCGAGGCGGAGCGAGTCGACTGGCTCAACAGCTTCTACTTCGGCAGCGGCAAGCACAAGGGACTCCGCCGGGTCATCGACAACCTCGGCGAGATCGACGCACGCAGCATCAACTCGATCGCGATCGACGACGGAGTGACACTCCGGATCGGCAAGTACGGTCCGTACCTGGAGGTCGCGGACGACACGGCGGGGCCGGACGGTGCCCCTCGGCGGGTCAACATCCCACCGGAGCTCGCGCCCGACGAACTCACGCCCGCGAAGGCGCATGAGCTCATCGAGGCGCCCGTGCAGACCGACCGGGTGCTCGGCACCAACCCGGACAACGGCAAGCTGGTGCTGGCCAAGGACGGCCGATTCGGTCCCTACGTCACCGAAGCCGAACCCGAGGAAGAGGGAGCCGTCGACCCGAACACGGGCGAAGTGGCGGAGCCGGCCAAGAAGACCAAGAAGGCCGCAGCGGCGAAGCCGCGCACCGCATCCCTGTTCAAGTCGATGGACCTGGCGACCATCGACCTCGACACCGCGCTGAAGCTGCTCGACCTCCCGCGGGTGGTCGGGCTGGACCCGGAGTCCGGTGACGAGATCCAGGCGCAGAACGGGCGCTACGGGCCCTACCTGAAGAAGGGGACCGACACCCGCTCGCTGCCGAGCGAGGATGACATCTTCGACGTCGACCTTCCCGGCGCGCTCGAGCTCTTCGCCCAGCCGAAGTACGGCAACCGCCGAGCCTCGAGCGCCCTGAAGGAGTTCGACGCCGACCCGGTCAGCGGCAAGCCCATCCGCATCAAGGACGGTCGCTTCGGCGCCTACGTCACCGACGGTGAGACGAACGCGACCATTCCGCGGGGCGAGACGGTCGACGAGGTCGACTTCGACCGGGCCGTCCAGCTGCTCGCCGACAAGCGTGCGAAGGGTCCGGCCAAGAAACCGGCGCGGAAGACCGCGGCCAAGACGACCGCGGCCAAGACGACCGCGGCCAAGACGACCGCGGCCAAGACCACCACCGCGAAGAAGACCACAGGCGCGAAGACGACGGCCGCCAAGACGACTACGACGCGTGCCTCGGCCGCGAAGAAGCCGGCCGCAGCGAAGAAGTCGGCCGAGTGAGCGGCGGCCTCTTCATCACACTCGAGGGCGGGGACGGCGTGGGGAAGTCCACCCAGGCCGCCCTCCTCGAGGAGTGGCTGACCGGTCGTGGCCGCACCGTCGTCCGCACGCGCGAACCGGGCGGGACGGATGCGGGCGTCGAGATCCGCGAGATCGTCCTCCACCACCGCGGCGACATCGCCCCGCGCGCCGAAGCCCTGCTGTACGCCGCCGACCGGGCGCACCATGTCGCCACGGTGGTCCGCCCCGCCCTCGCGCGCGGGGAGATCGTGCTGCAGGACCGCTACATCGACTCGTCCGTCGCGTACCAGGGCGCAGGCCGCGTGCTCGACGCGGGGGAGATCCGCGACCTCTCCCTGTGGGCCGCCGAGGGCCTGCTGCCGGATCTCACCATCCTGCTCGATCTCGACGAGCAGACGGCGCGCGGGCGGCTCGACACCGCCCGCACCCGATACGACCGGCTCGAGGCGGAGCGCTCCGAGTTCCACGCGCGCGTGCGCGCGGCCTTCCTCCGGCTGGCCCAGGAGGAGCCCGAGCGGTTCCTCGTCGTCGATGCCGCACGTCCCGTCGACGAGATCGCGACGGAGATCCGCGAGCGCCTCGCCGACCGGGTCTGACCGGGCGACAGACGGCAGGACGGTGCGAGCGTGTCCCCGGTGACGGTTAGCCTGGACGCATGACGGTGTGGGACGAGCTCACGGGGCAGGACGAGGCCATCGAGGTCGTCCGCGCCGCCGCGGAAGGCTCCGCCGCGCCCACGTCCACCGGATCGGCGACGGGCCGCGGCATGACCCACTCGTGGCTGATCACCGGTCCACCCGGGTCCGGGCGCTCCAACCTGGCCTACGCGTTCGCGACCGCCCTGCTCAGCCCCGGCACCCCGGAAGGCGACCTCGCCACCCGGCGCCAGGTCGAGGCGCGCACGCACCCGGATCTCGCCGTCCTCAGCACCGAACGCGTCATCATCTCGATCGACGAGGTGCGTTCGCTGGTGGCCAGCTCGCAGTTCGCGCCCTCGGTAGGCCGATACCGGGTCATGGTCATCGAGGACGCCGACCGCATGACCGAGCGCACCTCCAACGTCCTGCTGAAAGCACTCGAAGAGCCGCCGGACCGGACCGTATGGATCCTGTGCGCACCCAGCGACGCCGACCTGCTCCCCACGATCCGCTCGCGCGTCCGCACCGTGCGGCTTCGAGTGCCCAGCGTCGGCGACGTCGCCGAGCTCATCCGCCGGCGCGACGGCGTCGACGCCGAGACCGCCGAACGTGCCGCGCGCCACGCGCAGAGCCACATCGGGATGGCGCACCGCCTCGCCACGCACGAGGAGGCCCGCCGGCGCCGGGAGCAGACCCTGCAGCTCGCACTCGGCATCCGCTCGGTCTCCGACGCCGTGCAGGCTGCGGCCACTCTGCTGGAGATCGCGGGCGCCGACGCCAAGGCGATCACGGAGGAGCGCGACGCGGAGGAACGCGAGCATGCGCTCCGCTCCCTCGGAATCGAGCCAGGAGGGACCATCCCTCCCGCGCTCCGCGGGCAGCTGCGCCAGCTCGAGGAGGACCAGAAGCGCCGCGCCACCCGCAGCCTGCGGGACGGCATCGACCGCATCCTCGTCGACCTGCTCTCGCTCTACCGCGACGTGATGATGCTCCAGCTCGGCAGCGGCAGCGAACTGGTCAACCAGGAGCTGCGGACCGAGGTGGACGCTCTCAGCACCCACACGACTCCGGCCGCTACGCTCGCCGCGATGGATGCCGTCGCCACCGCCCGGGAGCGGATCGACGGCAATGTCGCCCCGGCCCTCGCGCTCGAGGCCATGCTGACCACGATCCTGCGCGGCGCGAACGCGCGAAAGGGGAGCGACCTGTGATCACCCGCACCCGACGGCCGGGGGCCACCCGGCCGGGCGCACGCGGCGTGCGCGACCGTCGTGCAGTCCGCACCGTCGCCGTGGCCGTCGCGGCCATCGTCGCCCTCACGTTGACCGGATGCGTGACGTGGTTCCTGCCGTCGAAGGCTCCGGCCACCTCGACGCCGGCGCCCGATACGGTCCCGGCGGCACTCCAGCCGTATTACACGCAGGTGCTGCACTGGACCGCGTGCGACAGCGGCAAGCAGTGCACCACGGTGAAGGCTCCGCTCGACTGGAACGACCCGGGCGCCGGCAAGATCCAACTCGCTCTCATCCGCCAACCGGCCAAGGGCAAAAAGCAAGGGTCGCTCCTCACGAACCCCGGCGGTCCCGGCGCCTCCGGCTTCGACTTCGTGAAGGATTCGGTCGACTACGTCGCCGACGCCACCCTGCAGGAGCACTTCGACATCGTCGGTTTCGACCCGCGGGGCGTCGGACGGTCGACCGCGGTCAAGTGCTACGACGCGAAGCAGATGGACCAGTACCTCTACGGCATCACGCCGGGGGTCCGTGGATCGGACCAGTGGATCGCCGAGAACACGACCGTCGCCAAGGACTTCGGCGAGGCGTGCCAGAAGAACACCGGTGCTGCGCTGCCGAAGGTCGACACGGTGAGCGCCGCGCGCGATCTCGACCTCCTGCGCGCCACGCTCGGCGACACGAAGCTCAACTACCTCGGCTACTCCTACGGCACCTACCTGGGCGCCGTCTACGCGGGGCTGTACCCGGGCAAGACGGGCCGGCTGGTGCTCGACGGGGCGCTCGACCCGGCGGCCACGAACTTCGAGGTCACCGAGGTGCAGGCCGAGGGCTTCGAGAGTGCGCTGCGCGCCTACCTGAAGAACTGCCTCACGCAGAAGGGCTGCCCGTTCACGGGGACCGTCGACGACGCGATGTCCACCGTCGCTCAGCTGCTCGCCGCGGTGGAGAAGAGCCCCATCCAGAACTCCGACGGGCGCGAGCTCGGTGCGAACACCCTGGTGACCGCGATCATCACGCCGCTGTACGACGCGACGGCGTGGTCCTACCTGGACAAGCTGTTCGAATCAGTGATGAAGGGGAGCGCATCGGTGGCGTTCACCCTGGCCGACACCTATAACAACCGGTCGGCGGACGGCACGTACGCGGACAACTCGACCGAGGCGTTCGTCGCGATCAACTGCCTCGACTACACCTACGACGCCGATCCCGCCCTGATGCGCCAGCAGGCGGCCGAACTGGCCAAGGCCGCCCCGGTCATCGGACCGTACATGGCGTACGGCGACATCGGGTGCGCGAACTGGCCGTACAAGGCCACCGGTCAGCGCGGCCCCATCTCGGCGGACGGCTCGGCGCCGATCCTCGTCGTCGGCACCACGAACGACCCGGCCACGCCGTACGTGTGGGCGAAGAACCTCGCCTCCGAACTGCAGAACGGTCATCTCCTCACCTACAAGGGCGAAGGGCACACGGCGTACAACAAGTCCAACTCGTGCGTGAACAACACCGTCGACGACTACCTCGTGAAGGGGACGATCCCCGAGACCGGGAAGACCTGCTGACGAGTGGTGCAATTTTGCAGAGAGTGAAATAATCGTGATCGTGTCTGCGGCCCCCGATACCACTCTGAGCGAGCTGGGACTGCGCGAGCGCAAGCGCATCGCCACCCGCCGTGCCATCCAGCTCGCCGCGGTCGAGCTCGCGGGGGAGCGCGGGTTCGACCGCGTCACCATCGATGAGATCAGCCATGTGGCCAACGTCTCGCCGAGGACGTTCTTCAACTACTTCCCGTCGAAGGAGTCCGCGATCATCGGGGAGCTGCCCGACCTCCCGGACGCGGAGACGGTGGAGCGCTTCGTCACCGCAGGCCCCGACGAGCCCATCCTCGAGGGCATCAGCACGCTGCTCATCGCCGCGATCGACATCGGCGACAGCGGCGTGGGCGACGGCGGCGACCGGAGCGACACCGTGGCCGACGCGCAGAACATGCAGCGCCTCCACACCCTCCGCCGCGCGCTGCTCAAGGACAACCCGGAGTTGTTCGCCCTCCGCATGGCGAGCATGCACAGCTTCGAGGATGCGCTCAGCGGCGTGGTGCAGCGCCGGCTCGCGCACGACGATCCCTCCCTCGTCGACGACCCGGAGACGCTGCACCAGCGTGCCCGGCTGGTCACGTACGTCGCGTTCGCCGGGATGCGGCACGCCTGGTCCTGCTGGGCGGACCACGGGGGTGTCGAACCGCTGTCCGACAGGCTCCGCAGTTCCTTCGAGCAGCTCTCGGCGCTCGGCGCCCAGGTCCGCTGACGGGCGCGGCGCCCCTGTTCGTGACCGGGCCGAGGATCGGGTAAGCTATCTGACTGTGCGCCGAGCGGAAGCCCGGCTCACGCCGCCCTAGCTCAGTCGGCAGAGCATCTCACTCGTAATGAGAAGGTCAAGGGTTCGATTCCCTTGGGCGGCTCCAGAACTTCCGCACGTGTTATCCCGTGCACTCTCGTGGCAGCCGGTGTAGCCTGGCGAAAAGTCGAGGATCTATCAAGTCTGCCCGAGGCTGTCATGAATGCATTGACACGATCCCGTCGAGCGTACGCGTTCGGCCCGCTCACCGCGCTACTGACCGCGCTGCTGCTGATCGCAGCATCGCTGGCCCTGGCAGCGCCCTCCTCGGCGGACACGATGCCGCCCGATCCGACCAATCCGGCCTCGCCGCCGACGGTCGGTGCGACCGCGCTGCCGACAGTGCAGATCGACGGCGTCGCCTGGTCGCAGGCGGTGGTGGGTGACACGGTGTACGTCGGCGGGAAGTTCGGCACCGCCCGTCCGGCCGGTTCACCAGCCGGCGTGAACACCACCCCGCGCAGCAACTTCCTCGCGTACAACATCGTGACCGGAGCGCTCGTCACGACGGTCAATGTGCCGCTGAATGCGCAGGCCCGCGCGGTCGCCGCGTCGCCTGACGGGTCGAGGGTCTACATCGGGGGCGACTTCACGAGCGCCGGCGGTGCCACCTACTACCGGATCGTCGCCATCAGCACGGCCACCGGACAGCCGATCGCCTCCTTCCGGCCCACCATCGACAGCCAGGTGCGCGCGATCGCAGCGACGAACACGGCGGTATACATCGGCGGGACGTTCACGAGCGTCAACGGGACCAGCCGGACACGCCTCGCGAAGCTGGACCCCACCAACGGTTCGGTCATCGGTTCGTGGACGGCATCCGCCGACAACGTGGTCAGCGCCCTCGGCGTGACCCCGGACGGCAGCCGTGTCTACGCCGGCGGATCGTTCGCCAACGTCAACGGCGCCTCGCACTACGGGCTCGCCATGCTGAGCGGGTCGACGGGCGCGGCTATGCCCTTCCCCGCGAACAGTGTCGTCCGGGATGCCGGTGCCAACGCGGGCATCACCTCCATCGCCGTCACGGCGGACCGGGTGTACGGCTCGGGGTACGTCTTCGGTTCGGGCGGGAACCTGGAGGGCAGCTTCTCGGCGGACGCCACGACAGGGGCGCTGATCTGGCTGGAGGACTGCCACGGGGACACGTACTCGGTCATGCCGATCGCCAATGCGCTGTACCTCGTCGGCCATCCGCACGACTGCCGGAATGTCGGCGGGTTCCCCGAGACCAGTCCGCGCACTCACCATCACAGCCTCGCGTTCTCCAAGGCCCGCACCGGGACCCTGACCAACGACGGCAACCGGAGCTACGCGAACTTCAAGGGTCAGCCGTCGCCGACGCTCCTGAACTGGTTCCCCGATTGGCAGGTCGGCACCTTCACCGGCCAGAGCCAGGCGGGATGGAACGTGGCGGGCGACAGCAGGTACCTGGTCGTGGGCGGCGAGTTCCCGGCGGTGAACGGCAAGGCCCAGCAGGGTCTCACCCGGTTCGCCTTCGACACTGTGGTCCGGAGCACGACGGGTCCCAACAACAACACGGATCTGACTCCGACCGCGACGTCGGCCACAGCCGGCCAGGCTTCGATCACCTGGAAGGCGACCTACGACCAGGACAACGTCGCACTCACCTACTCCCTGGCGCGCGACGGTGACACCGCGCACCCGATCCTCCAGGCCACGCGCACCTCGACGTTCTGGAGCCGCCCGTCGATGGCGTTCACGGACACGGGCCTGGCGAACGGCAGCGGCCACACATACACGCTGACCGTGACGGATCCCGACGGCAATCGCATCTCGCGGGTCGGCAACCGCGTCACGATCGCCGGGGGTGGCACGAACCAGCCGCCAACAGCATCGTTCGTCGCCGGAACCAATGCCCTCGCCGTCTCGGTGGACGGCAGCGGATCGACAGACCCGGACGGCACCATCGCGTCGTACTCGTGGACGTTCGGCGATGGCGGCACCGCCAGCGGGGCCACCGCCGGTCACACGTACGCGGCCGCGGGCACGTACACGATCACTCTGACGGTGCGGGACAATGCCGGCGCCACCGCAAGCACCTCCCGGCAGGTGACGGTCGCGGCGTCGTCCGGATCGACGCTGGCCAGGGACGGGTTCGAGCGCACCGTGTCCGGTGGCTGGGGTTCGGCGGAGGTCGGCGGGGCGTGGACCTCGGCCGGGACCGTGTCCTCCTATTCCGTCGCATCGGGGACGGGTCAGATGAACGATCCGGCCGGGACGACGAAGTCGGAGACGCTGGGGGGTGTCGCATCCACCCGGACCGACGCGACCGTCACCTTCACCACGGACGTCGCGCCGACCGGTGGCGGCGCGTTCGTCTCCGTGATCGGCCGTCAGGCCGGTTCGTCCTCCTACGCGGGCCGGGCGTGGATCAGCGCGAGCGGAGCGGTGCAGGCGCAGCTGATGGTGAACGGCACCACGGTGCAAGCGGCCACGGTCGCGGGGCTGACCTACACGCCAGGGCAGTCGATCGCCGTGCGCGTCCAGGCCGTGGGCGCGTCCCCGACGACCGTGCGGGTGAAGGTATGGGCCGCGGGGCAGGCCGAACCTGCTTCCTGGCAGGCGAGCGCCACCGACTCGACGGCCGGCCTGCAGGCCGGGGGTGCGGTCGGTCTGAGCTCCTACCTTTCGGCGTCGGCGACGGCACCGGTGACCGTCCGCTTCGACAACCTCCTCGTCTCCGCCGTCCCGTGACCCGCGAAGAAGGTCACCGCAGGCGGCGAAGCGGCGGGGCCCACGGTGGGGGACGTCGAAGGACGATTCGCAGCACCCGGTGACGAGCGGCACGAGCGGCGAGGGGCCGTCCACAAGCGGAATGGCCTGCACACGAAAGAAGCGCTCGTAGCAGCATTCAGAAAGCCCGGGTAACATACCCGGATGCACGAATCGGACCAGCCGGACGTCGGGCCCGACCCGTCCACCACGCCGATCCCTCCCGCAGCGACCCCCGACCCGGCGGTCGCGCCGGAGCCCCCGACGACCACCGGATCGGGTCGCCGAGCCGCCCCCCGGCCCGGCGGCGTCGCCGGATTCGGGGCGGGCGTGATGACGGCCATCCGCAAGCACCCGAAGACCTGGATCGCCGCGGCGGGAGCCGCCGCGTTCATCCTGCTGGGCACCGGCAGCGTCGCGCTGGGCGCCACGGTCGGCGCACCGGCCGCTGCCGTCGGCGTCGCACCGACCGGGACGCCGACGCCCACGCGCACGGCGTCGGCGACCCCGACCCCGACGCCGACCGCCGATCCTGCGCGGCCCGTCCCCGCCAACCAGGCCGCGGCGACGCGCGTGCGCACCTGCTCGGTGGCCGGGCTCGCCGCGGACGGCCGCCTGGGCACCCTGGAGGCGCAGGTCGTCAACGCGAAGACCGGGCAGACCCTCTTCGACCGCAACGGTGTGAAGCCGGGGCCGACCGCCTCGGTGCTGAAGACGCTCACGTCGGCGGCGGCGCTGGCGACCCTGGGCCCGGACTACCGCGTCCCCACGACGGTCGTCGCCGGCAGCACGCCGGGCCAGATCGTGATCGTCGGGGGCGGCGACGTGACCCTGTCGCGCCTGCCGGACGGCCAGGCGTCGTTCTACACCGGTGCCCCGAAGATCCAGGACCTCGCCAACCAGGTGAAGCAGGCGATGGGCGGCCAGCCGATCACGTCGATCGTGGTGGATGCGACGCTGTTCGGCGCCCCGTTCTGGCAGCCGAGCTGGGACGAGCGCGAGGAGCGCGTCGTCGAGGGCTCCACCCCGTACATGACGGCGCTGATGGTCGACGGCGACCGCGACGACCCGACGGCGGTCGAATCGCCGCGGAGCACCGATCCGGTGTCGCGCGCGGTGCAGTACTTCCAGCAGTACCTCGGCACCAGTGTGGGAGTCAGCCAGGGTGTCGCCCCGGCCGGCGCCCGCCAGCTGGGCATGGTGCAGTCGCAGCCGGTGACCACTCTCATCGACCAGGCGATGCGCGTCTCCGACAACACGATCATGGAGGAGCTGGCGCGCCTCGTCGCGATCAAGAACGGCGCGGGCAACACGTTCGACGCCCTGAACGCCGGCGTGCTCGCGGGCCTGAAGGGCTATGGGATCGACACCTCGGGCATCCACATCGCCGACGGTTCCGGGCTCAGCGCCGACAACGCGGTTCCGCCCTCGTACCTCACCCAGCTCTTCATCAAGGTGCTGAACCGCCAGAACGGTCTCGGCGTCGTCTACGACGGCCTGCCGGTCGCCGGGAAGTCGGGGACGCTCGGGCCGGGCTACAACCGTTTCACCGGGTCGAGCAGCGTCGCACGGGGATCCGTGTTCGCCAAGACCGGGTGGATCGACCACGGATACACGCTCGCCGGGATCGTGAACGCCGCGGACGGAACACCGCTGACGTTCGCCGTGTTCGCCCTGGGGAACGTCGGCGACAACGCCAAGCAGGCGATCGACAGTCTCGTCGCCGGGTTCTACAAGTGCGGGGACAATCTCTCCAACGGCTGAGCCGGACCGCCGGCCTCATAGCGATCGGAAGGACAACATGGGCAGGGCGCTCTTCGTCGTGGATGTGCAGAACGACTTCACCGAGGGAGGCGCGCTCGGGGTCACGGGAGGCGCCGCCGTGGCGCAGGGCATCACCGACTACCTCGCTGCCCACGCGGACGAGTACGACGTGGTCGTGGCGAGCCGTGACTGGCACGACGGCGACAACGACAACGGCGGCCACTTCGCGGCGGGCGGCGAGCCCGACTTCCAGAACAGCTGGCCGGTGCATTGCGTCGCCGGCAGCGACGGTGCGGAGTACCACCCGGCGTTCGACACGTCGCGGGTCACCCACCACGTCCACAAGGGTCAGGGCGTGCCGGCCTACTCGCTGTTCGAGGGTCGCACCGGTTCGGGCGAAACGGTGCAGCAGGTGCTCGACCGGCACGGCATCGCCGAGGTGGATGTCGCGGGCATCGCGACCGACTACTGCGTGCGGGCGTCCGCCCTGGATGCGCTGGCCGACGGCCGGCGCGTTCGCGTGCTCCGGCGGCTCGTCGCGGGCGTCTCGCCGGAGACTTCCGAGGCCGCACTCGCGGAGCTGGCTGCGGCCGGTGCCGAGCTCGTGGACTAGAACGGCGCGCGCAGCGCCCGCGGGTGGCGTGGACGCGCCCCGTCGCTCACGCTATGCTCATTGCTAGCTCATCTAGTAATCAGGAGGCGAAGTGTCGAGTGGCGCCGCGGGCACGCAGAAGGCGGTCCGCCCGCCGGCCCGATGGCTTCGCATCCTGGTGCCCGCCGCACTCGTCCTCGTCTGGCTCGTGCTCGCCGGCGTCGGCGGCCCGACCTTCGGCAAGCTCTCGAGCGTCTCCAACAACGACCAGGCGGCCTTCCTGCCCGCGAGCGCGGAGTCGACCGAGGTCCAGGACTGGCAGAAGCGCTTCACCGACTCGGGCTCGATCCCGGCCATCGTGGTGGTGGAGTCCGAGACCGCGATCCCGACGAGCGAGCTCGCCACGACCTACGCCGACCTCGGCGCCAAGCTGGGCGACGTGGAGGGCGTACAGGCGCCGGCGGAGGGCGCGACCACCAGCGTGGCCGGTCCCATCCCCTCGGAGGACGGCCGCGCGGTCGAGTACATCGTCCCGGTGTCCGACTCGAATGAGGTGAAGGCGGTCGTCGCGGACCTCCGCTCGGTGGTGGACCAGACCATCCCCGAGGGATCGCGGGCCTGGGTGACCGGGCCGGCCGGGCTCACCGCCGACCTGGTCAGCGCCTTCGGCGGGATCGACGGCATCCTGCTCCTCGTCGCCGTGGCCGCGGTCTTCGTCATCCTGCTGCTCGTCTACCGCGCGCTGCTCCTGCCGTTCCTCGTGCTGTTCACGTCGATCTTCGCGCTCTGCGCCGCGATCCTGATCGTCTAC
The DNA here is from genome assembly GCF_056754895.1 of Leifsonia sp. KNZ13-11D. Lineage (NCBI taxonomy): Bacteria > Bacillati > Actinomycetota > Actinomycetes > Micrococcales > Microbacteriaceae > Leifsonia > Leifsonia sp. KNZ13-11D. The sequence goes on along the minus strand of NZ_JBPGWU010000001.1, from coordinate 2,983,991 downwards.
CTGTTCGCACTGTGGGGCTGGATCAAGCTGTCGGGGCAGAGCCAGGGCATCCTCTCGATCCTCGTCATCGGCGCCGCGACCGACTACTCGCTGCTGCTCGTCGCCCGGTACCGCGAGGCGTTGGAGCAGGAGGAATCGCGCTGGGTCGCCATCCTGCGCGCATGGAAGGCTGCGCTCGAACCGATCGTGGCCTCCGGGGCGACGGTCATCCTCGCCCTGCTCTGCCTGCTGTTCTCGGACCTCAACTCGAACAGGAGTCTCGGACCGATCGCCGCGATCGGCATCGTGTTCTCGCTGCTCTCCGCGCTGACCCTGCTTCCCGCTCTCCTGGGAATCTTCGGGCGCGCGGCGTTCTGGCCGTTCCGCCCGGTCGTCGGGGACAAGAAGCACCCGAGGGAGACCGGCGCGACGCTCGCGGGGCTCGAAGGCGTGCACGGGCTCTGGCGACGGATCGGCGGCCTGATCGCCCGCCGCCCCCGGGTCACGTGGATCGTCACGCTCGTCCTGCTGGGGGCGTGCGCGCTGGGGCTTACGCAGCTGAAGGCGAACGGCGTGCAGCAGACGGACCTCATCCTGTCGCAGTCGGACGCCGTGGACGGGCAGGCGGTCGTCGCCGAGCACTTCGACGCGGGTTCCGGGTCGCCGGTCCTGATCGTCGCTCCGGAATCACAGGGGGATGCGGTGCTCGCGGCCACGACGAAGACGGACGGCATCGCGTCGGCAGCCTTCTACACCGGCGGCGGCCGGCCACAGCCGGGTGCGACCGCGCCGCCGCTGGTGAAGGACGGGCACGTGCTCATCCAGGCGACCCTCGCCTCCGAGCCCGACTCGGCGAAGGCGGAGGCCGTCGTCACGGACCTCCGCAGCTCTCTGTCGACGGACGGCACGGTGCTGGTCGGAGGTGTGACCGCGATCGCGCTCGACACGAACGAGACGGCGCAGAGCGACCTGGCGAAGATCATCCCGATCGTGCTCGCGGTCATCCTGGTGATCCTCATGCTGCTGCTGCGGTCCATCCTCGCGCCCGTGCTGCTGATCGCGAGCGTCGTGCTGTCGTACGCGGCGGCGCTCGGAGTGTCCGCGCTCGTCTTCAACCACGTGTTCGGCTTCCCGGGGGCCGACGCGACCGTGCCGTTGTTCGGGTTCGTGTTCCTGGTCGCGCTGGGTGTGGACTACAACATCTTCCTGATGACCCGGGTGCGGGAGGAGTCGCTGCGCATCGGGACGCGACCCGGCATCCTGCGCGGGCTCGGCCTCACCGGCAGCGTGATCACGTCGGCCGGTGTCGTGCTGGCGGCGACCTTCGCGGCGCTCGCCGTCATCCCGATCCTGTTCCTGGTGCAGATCGCCTTCATCGTCGCGTTCGGCGTGCTCCTCGACACCGTGATCGTCCGGACGCTGCTGGTGCCTGCTGCCTCCTATGACATCGGCCGAGGGATCTGGTGGCCGTCGAAGCTGTGGAAGAACCGGACGCACGAGGCGCGAGCGGAGGTGTCGCCGTAGTGGCGCCGGTCGGCGGCGGCCGGCATGGCAGAGTGGCGTCATGACGCACATCCACGTCGACCGTCACCCGGGCCCCGACCCGGTGCTGCTCGTGCACGGCTTCGCCACCACCGGCTCCCTCACCTGGGAGGCGACGGGATGGGTGGCCGCGCTCGCCGAGGCGGGGCGCGGGGCGCTCGTGCCCGACCTGCGCGGGCACGGCGGCAGCGACGCTCCGCACGACCCCGCGGCCTACTCGCCGCAGCTGCTCGCCCAGGACCTCCTCGCGGTGCTCGACGAGCAGGAGGTCGAGCAGGTGGATGCGATCGGCTACTCGATGGGCAGCTGGGTCGCGCTCGCGCTGGCCGGTCTCGCCCCGCACCGGGTGCGCCGGCTCGTGGTCGGGGGAGTGGGGACGGTCGAGCAGTTCGGCCGCTGGGGCGTCTCCGCCGTGCAGGCGGCACTGCGCGACGGCGTCGACACCCTCGACCCGACCAGCCCGCTGGCCCCGCTGCTGGCGTCGCTCCGCCAGGCGCCCGGCGTCGACCGCGAGGCCCTCGCCGCATGCGCCGCCGGAATGGCGACGCACCCGCTCCCGCTCGCGAGCCCGGTGCCGACCCTGCTGGTGGTGGGGGAAGCGGATCCGGTGACCGAGGGCGCGGACGAGGCCGCGCGGCTGCTGGGTGCGGAGCTCGTGGTGCTGCCGAAGCGCAACCACGTCACGACGCTGAGCGCGCGCGGGTTCAAGCAGGCGGCGGTGCCGTTCCTGGCGTCGTAGCTCCGGAGCGGGTCGGAACAGAATCTGGGATATCGCGTCATCGATTGCGCGTCGGTACGTCTTCCATGATGTGCCACGTCTTCTCCGCTCCAACATCATTGGCGCCGCAGTCAATGGGCTTGGATTAGGGGCCGGGCTAGCTATCGCGATCAAGAATGCTCTCGGGGGTCTCGTGCCGATACTCTTGAAGGCCTTCGATGGGGGTATCAGTGCCTTGGGTAACTCAGGCGACCTCTTCAACTTCATCACCGGGGTCGGCTGCGCGATGGAACCCGCGACATGCAGGAAGTAACGGACTACGCCTCCATCGTCTTGCTGAAGCATGGGTGGGCCGTAGGCGCCAACTGGCAGAATTGCTTGCTGCTACTGGAGAACGGCGTTCTGTCTTTGAGATCAGACTCTGCTGTCATATTCAGTGTGTCGGTGAGAGCGGCAGAGGCAAGGTTCACGGCGTCGGGATCCCTCGTGCTAGAGATCGACGGCGCTACTCGTCGGTACACGCTGCTCGAGTTCGGCGGTTGGACCACGCCACAACCCAGTCACCGTTTGCTGCAAATGCGTGACGACGCTCGAGTTCGGATGCGCATGGCAGAAAAGAAGGGCCCACATATGGTGACCTGGCGTTCGGTGCTCCTTCGTAATGGTGCGGTCGTGACCGGTCGAAAGGGATTCGGGCTCTTCTACCTCATTTGGTGCTGGCGGAGTCGCCCTCGCCGCAGCAATTGCGATCGTCGTGTTGGCGGTGGTGACTGGGAACGCCGGCCCTCCTTGATTCCTCGACAAATCGAAGAGCGTCTACGACATCCTGAAAATCATTTACGCGTGGCTCAGATGAGCCCGTACGCGGGTTTGGTCGCAGCATTCGTGATCGCAATGACTTTGGAGAGAAATGCCGAATTGGCTTGGCATCTTGATAGTGGTGTTCGCGGCAATAGCAGTCGCATTGCTCCCATGGGTGCGGCGCCAGGACGCCAATCTCGCCAGACGGCGCGAGGAGGCCGGAAAGACCCCCGTCGTAATTCCCAAGAAGATCGTGATTGTCCTGGCTGTAGTCGCCATAGTCGGCGGTGTCCTTCTGATCATCTTCGGTTGATCCGGGGATCGCTGGTCGGCATCCGTCCTCAGGCGCGGACACGCGGCGTTGATTGGCCTCGCCTCAGGAGCAGTCGCTCTGATCTTGCGCGCCAAAAACGGTAAGACGCCAGCGGCGGGCGTCGCGCTTTGTGCCTTTTTCACATGTAGCGAGATCGCCTTCTGGCTGACGCTGGCATATAGCGCTACGGGTCAGGCGATCTTGTGAAGCTGAGCGCCGATGGTGCTGCGGTTCCGAAGCCCTGCTGTTCGCGAAGCAGTCTGCCGGGTCGTACGCGTACGACGCTGTCGATCGCCTGACCGGCGACGAAAGGGCACCCACCACGGCCGTGCGGCCACCTGCGCCCAGCTCTGCTTGCGGCTGACGGTCTGCGCGGCGACAGCATTGTTGGGATGCGCCGGAGCCTCTGTGGTGGGCGCTTATCTTTCGATCTCGCTGCAAGCCGGTGCTCCCCGCACACCCTGCCCGCCCGTTCCTGAGAGCTTCGGTCACCGTGCGCTTCGCGCGTACCGTGCGTCGTACGATGTGCGAGGACCGAAGGAGGGCCGCATGGTCGACAAGCTCGACGCCGAGCTGATCGCGCTGCTGGCCGCGGAGCCGCGGCTGGGCGTGTTCGAGGCGTCGCGGCGGCTGGGGGTCGCGCGCGGGACCGTGCAGGCCCGGCTGGACCGGCTGCAGCGGTCGGGGGTGGTGCGCGACTTCGCGCCCACCGTCGACACCGAGCGGCTCGGGTTCCCGGTGACCGGGTTCGTGACCGTCGAGCTCGCGCCGGGGGAGGAGGGCCGGGATGCGGGCATCGTCGAGCACCTGCGCGAGATCCCCGAGATCCTGGAGGTGCACCGCGTCACCGGGCCCGGCGACCTGATGGTGCGGGTGGCCGCGCGGTCCAACACCGACCTGCAGCGCGTGATCGACCGCATCGGCGGCGACCGCGCGGTGGCGCGCACCACCACCGTGATCGCGCTGACCACCATGATCGATCACCGGACCGTGCCGCTCGTGCAGGCGGCCGTGGCACCGGACGACGACCGCACGAACGAGGAGGGACACGACTGATGGATGAGAAGGCTCTGCTGGAGCGCGTGCCGGACGGACTGTACATCGGCGGCGAGTGGACGCCCGGGTCGGCAGGCACGTTCCCCGTCTTCGACCCGGCGACCGGCGACCGGATCGCCGAGATCGCGGACGCGTCGCCCGAGGACGGCATCCGTGCGCTGGATGCGGCGGTCGCGGCCGCCGACGACTGGGCGGCCACACCGGCCCGTCAGCGCGGCGAGATCCTCCGCCGCGCGTTCGACCTGCTGCAGGAGCGGCGCGACGAGTTCGCGCTGCTGATGACTCTCGAGATGGGCAAGCCCCTCGCGGAGGCCGGCGGCGAGGTCACCTACGGCGGCGAGTTCCTGCGCTGGTTCTCCGAGGAGGCGGTGCGCATCACGGGGCGCTACGGCGCCAACCCGGAAGGCACCGGGCGCATGATCGTGTCGCAGCATCCGGTCGGGCCGTGCTTCCTCATCACACCGTGGAACTTCCCGCTCGCGATGGCGACGCGCAAGATCGCGCCGGCGCTCGCCGCGGGCTGCACGGTCGTCATCAAGCCGGCCGAGCTCACGCCGCTCACGACCCTCTACTTCGCCAAACTGCTCGAGGATGCGGGCCTTCCGGGCGGCGTGCTCAACGTCGTCACCACGACGACCTCCGGCAAAGTCTCGGCGCCGATCATCGCCGACCCGCGCCTCCGCAAGCTGTCGTTCACCGGCTCGACCGAGGTCGGCAGGAAGCTCCTGCAGCAGGCGTCCGAGAACGTGCTCCGCACCTCCATGGAGCTCGGCGGCAACGCGCCGTTCGTGATCTTCGACGACGCCGACCTCGACAAGGCGGTCGACGGGGCGATGCTCGCCAAGTTCCGCAACATCGGCGAGGCCTGCACCGCCGCCAACCGGTTCATCGTGCACGAGGCGGTCGCCGACGAGTTCGCCCGGCGCGTCACCGAGCGCGTGAACGGACTCCGGGTCGGCCGTGGGACCGAGGACGGCGTCACCATCGGGCCGCTCATCAACGAGGACGCGATCGAGAAGGCGTCCGAGCTGCTCCAGGATGCGGTCACCCGCGGCGCGTCGGTGCTCACCGGGGGCTCGCGCGTCGACGGCACCGGGACGTTCTTCGAGCCGACGGTGGTGACGGACGTGCGCGCGGGCAGCGAGATCCTGCGGCAGGAGATCTTCGGACCGGTGCTCTCGATCGTGCGGTTCTCCGACGAGGACGAGGCGGTGCGGCTCGCGAACGACACCGAGTACGGACTCGTCTCGTACGTCTTCACGAAGGACCTCGCGCGCGGCCAGCGGATGATCGAACGGCTGGAGACCGGGATGATGGGGCTGAACGTCGGCGTGGTCTCCAACGCCGCGGCGCCGTTCGGCGGTGTCAAGCAGTCCGGGCTCGGGCGCGAGGGCGGCTTCGAGGGCATCCACGAGTACCTCAACACCAAGTACACGCTCACGCCCAACCCGTTCGGAGCCTGACGTGGCGCGCGCAGAAGCGGTCATCGTCGACGTCGTCCGCACCCCGTCGGGCCGGGGGAAGCCGGACGGTGAGCTGTCCGACATCCACCCGGCCGACCTCCTCGCCGGTGTGCTGCTCGAGCTGGCGGGGCGCACCGGGATCGACCCGGCGGTGATCGACGATGTGATCGGTGGATGTGTCACCCAGTCGGGCGAGCAGGCCGGCAACATCACCCGCACGGCCGTGCTCAGCGCGGGCTTCCCCGAGACCGTGCCGGCGGTGACGATCGACCGGCAGTGCGGGTCCAGCCAGCAGGCGGCGGCCTTCGCCGCGCAGGGCGTCATCGCCGGCGCCTACGACGTCGTCATCGCCTGCGGGGTCGAGTCGATGAGCCGCGTGCCGATGGGCTCCAACGCGCAGGGCGCCCGGCTCGGCGGCGAACTGCTCGCTGGGCGGTATCCGGCCGGGCTGGTGAACCAGGGGGTCGCGGCCGAACTCATCGCCGACCGGTGGGGGTTCAGCCGCACCCGGTTGGACGACTACGCGGCCGAGTCGCACGGCCGCGCGGCCTGGTCGGCGGCGAATGGTGCGTACGACGGAGAGCTGGTCGCCGTCCCGACGCCCGACTCGGGCAGCGTCATCGCCGACGAGACCATCCGGCCCGGCACCACCCCGGAGAAGCTCGCGCAACTGCAGCCGGTCTTCCGCTCGGAGCGGCTGGCCCAGCGGTTCCCGCAGCTGGAGTGGCGGATCACCGCGGGCAACTCGTCGCCGCTCACCGACGGCGCGTCGGCTGCGCTGATCATGAGCGCGGACGCCGCGAAGCGGCTGGGCCTGCGCCCACGCGCGCGCTTCCACTCGTTCGCAGTCGCGGGGAGCGACCCGCTGCTGATGCTGACCGGCATCCTGCCCGCGACGCGGAAACTGCTCGACCGCAGTGGCGTGCCGCTCGACGAGATCGACGCCTACGAGGTGAACGAGGCGTTCGCGCCCATCCCGCTGCTGTGGCAGCAGGAGTTCGGCGCCGACGCGTCCAAGCTGAACCCGCGCGGCGGGGCCATCGCGCTCGGGCACGCGCTGGGCTCGTCGGGCACGCGTCTCCTGGCGACCCTGCTCAACGAGGTGGAGGCGCGGGGCGGCCGCTACGGTCTGCAGACGATGTGCGAGGGCGGCGGCACGGCGAATGCGACCCTGATCGAAGTGCTGCGCTGACCGGCGGGCCGTTAGTGACGACCTCCCCGGACGACCGGGGATCCACGCGAAACGAAGGAGAACCATGCAGCTCGACGGATGCTCCGCTCTCGTCACCGGCGGGGCGAGCGGACTCGGAAACGCCACCGCCCGCGCCCTCACCGAGGCGGGCGCGCACGTCGTCATCCTCGACCTCCCGCGATCGGAGGGGGAGAAGGCGGCGATCGCCCTCGGGCCGACAGCCCGGTTCGTGCCCGCGGATGTGACGGACGAGGAGCAGGTGCAGGCGGCCGTCGACACGGCCTCCGGACTCGCTCCGCTCCGGGTGGTCGTCAACTGCGCCGGCATCGCCACGGCGGAGAAGGTCATCGGGCGCGACGGGCTGATGCCGCTGGAGCACTTCGAGCGCGTGATCCGGGTCAACCTGGTGGGCACGTTCAACGTGGTGCGGCTCGCGGCGGCGGCCATCGCGCAGACCGGGCCCGTCGGCGAGGAACGCGGCGTCATCGTCAACACGGCGTCCGTCGCCGCCTTCGACGGGCAGATCGGCCAGACCGCCTACTCGGCATCGAAGGGCGGGGTCGCGGCGATGACCCTGCCGCTCGCGAGGGAGTTCGCGCGCAGCCTCATCCGCGTGATGACGATCGCGCCCGGCATCTTCGAGACACCGATGATGGCCGGACTGCCTCAGGCGGCCCAGGACTCGCTGGCCGCGCAGGTGCCGCATCCCTCGCGGCTCGGGCGGCCGGCGGAGTACGCGGCACTGGTGCGCGCGATCGTCGAGAACCCGATGCTGAACGGCGAGACGATCCGCCTCGACGGCGCGATCCGGATGCAGCCCAAGTAGCCGCGGGGGTCGCCCCGCGACATTCGTGCCGAATGTCGCTAAACGGGCGCGGGAGGCCGACATTCGTGCCGAATGTCGCACCACGCCCCGCGGGACATTCGTGCCGAATGTCGCGATAGGGGCGCGGAGAGGCGACATTCGTCACGAATGCGCGCGCGTCAGGCGCCGGAGTGCGCCTCCAGGAACGCGTACACGTCCGAGTCGTCGACGCCCGGGAACGAGCCGGAGGGCAGCGGCGACAGGATGTGCGCGTGCAGCCGGGCGCTCGGCCACGCCTTGCCCGCCCAGCGCCCGGAGAGGTCCGCCGGCGCGCGCTTGCAGCACGACTCGTCCGGGCAGCGCGACTCCGCCCGCACCGTGGTCTCGCGACCGCGGAACCACTTCGCCTCGTCGAACGGCACCCCGACGGTGATCGAGAAGCCGCCCTCGGCGGTCGTCCCGGTCTGGGTCGCGCACCAGTACGTCCCGGCCGGGGTGTCGGTGTACTGGTACAGCTCCGTGGTGCGGTTGGTGTGCGTGAACGCGGTGCGCGCTCCCCACTTTCGGCACACGACCTGGCCCTCGATCGAGCCGGTCACATCTGTCGGCAGGGGCAGCCCGTCGTTCTCGTACCCCTTGTAGAGGGCGCCGTCGTCGCCGACGCGGAGGAAGTGCATGGTCATGTCCAGGTGACTCGTCGCCAGGTTCGTGAGCCGCAGCGCCGCGGCCTCGTGGGTCACCCCGAAGGCGTCGCGGAAGTCCTCGACCGCGAGGTCCTTGTCCTTCTTGGCCTGCTGCAGGAAGCCGACGGCGGCCTCCCGGGGCATCAGGCAGCAGGCCGCGAAATAGTTGATCTCCAGCCGCTGCCGGAGGAAGTCGGCGTACGACGCGGGCCGCGTGTGCCCGAGCAGCCGGTGCGCCATCGCCTGCAGGGCCATCGAGCGGAGGCCGTGGCCGCCCGGTATGGACGCCGGCGGCAGGTAGATGCGCCCGTTCTCCAGGTCGGTGATCGACCGGGCGGACCGCGGCAGGTCGTTGACGTAGATGAGCTCGAAGCCGAGACGCTCGGCCATCACGCTGACCTCGCGGTGGGTGAGTGCCCCGCGTACGTGACCGGACTCCCGCACCTGCTGCTCGGCCAGCTCCTCGATCTCCGGGATGTAGTTGTCCTCGCCGCGCATCCGCTCGCGCAGCTCGGTGTTGGCCCGGCGCGCCTCCTCGGGCGTGGCGATCGCCTCGCTGGCCCGGCGGCTCAGCTCCCGGTGCATCCCGACCAGCGAGCGCAGCGTCTCCGTCGGCGTGCCCTTCGTCGGCTTCACCGTGGGGAGGCCGAGCGACGCGTACAGCGGGCCGCGCTGTGCGCGGGCGAGCTCGATCTCGAGGGCTGCGCGCTCATCCGGCGGCTCGGCCGAGAGCAGGTCGGCCGGCTGCACGCCGAGGGCGCTCGCCAGCGCGCTGAGCAGCGAAATGCGCGGCTCGCGCTTGCCGTTCTCGATCAGCGAGAGCTGGCTGGCGGCGACGCCCGCTGCGGCCCCCAGGTCGTCGAGGGTCATGCCCCGCCGCGTGCGGAAGTGCCGGATGCGGTGGCCGAGCGTGGCGACGTCGATGTCGCCGGTGTCGATGGGAGTGCTCATGGCTTCACGTTAGCGAAAGATTCACGATTCTTGAACCAAAAAATCTGGGCACAGGTGGCAGAAGGTCGCGGATGCTGGATGTATCGCCGCTTTTTTCCACGAAAAGGACTCCGCAATGAGCATCGCCGAGCTGCCCCTGACCGACACCGCACCGTCCGGCGGGCTCGCCGCCGTCCGGGCCTGGGTGGACGAGATCGCCGCCCTCACGAGACCCGCCGAGGTGGTCTGGTGCGACGGGTCGCTGGGGGAGGCCGATCGCCTCACCAAGCAGCTCGTCGCCGAGGGCAAGCTCATCCGCCTCAACCCGGAGTGGCGGCCGAACAGCTTCCTCGCGCGCACCGATCCCGGCGACGTGGCCCGCGTCGAAGACCGAACGTTCATCTGCTCGCTCGACGAGTCCGACGCCGGGCCGACCAACAACTGGCGGGAGCCCGAGGACATGCGCGCCGAGCTCCGCGGCGTCTTCGCCGGCAGCATGCGCGGTCGCACGATGTACGTCGTGCCGTTCTCGATGGGTCCGGTCGGCGGTCCGCTCTCGCAGGTCGGCATCCAGCTCACCGACTCGGCGTACGTCGCGGTCAGCCTCGGGATGATGACCCGCGTCACCGAGACCGTGCTCGACCTGATCGAGGCCGGGCAGCCCTGGGTGCCGACCGTGCACAGCGTGGGCTACCCGCTGATCGATGCGGACGGGCGCGAGCGCGACGACGTGCCGTGGCCGTGCGACACCACGAAGTACATCGTCCAGTTCCCGGAGACGCGGGAGATCTGGTCGTACGGCTCGGGATACGGCGGCAACGCCATCCTGGCCAAGAAGTGCTTCGCGCTGCGCATCGCATCGGTGATGGCGCGCGACGAGGGCTGGCTCGCGGAGCACATGCTCATCATCAAGGTGACCTCGCCCGAGGGGCGCGTGTTCCACTTCGCGGCGGCGTTCCCCTCCGCGTGCGGCAAGACGAACCTCGCGATGCTGCAGCCGAGCATCCCCGGCTGGACGGTGGAGACCATCGGCGACGACATCGCCTGGCTGCGGCCGGGTCCGGACGGCCGTCTCCGGGCGATCAACCCCGAGGCGGGATTCTTCGGGGTCGCGCCGGGCACCGGCGAGAGCACCAACCGCACGGCGGTCGACACCCTCTGGGGCAACACGATCTTCACCAACGTGGCACTGCGCGACGACGGCGATGTCTGGTGGGAGGGGCTGACCGACGAGCCCCCGGCGCACCTGATCGACTGGGAGGGGAGGGACTGGACGCCCGGGAGCGGTCGCCCGGCCGCGCATCCGAACTCCCGTTTCACCGTGAGCGCCGCGCAGTGCCCGTCCATCGCCGACGACTGGGACGCCTTCGACGGCGTGCCGATCGACGCCATCCTGTTCGGCGGCCGCCGGGCGACCAACGTGCCGCTCGTGGCGCAGGCGCGCGACTGGCGGCACGGTGTGTTCCTCGGTGCGACGATCTCGTCCGAACGGACGGCCGCCGCCGAGGGCACGGTCGGGGAGCTGCGGCGCGACCCGTTCGCGATGCTGCCGTTCTGCGGCTACAACATGGCCGACCACTGGGCGCACTGGCTCGAGGTGGGGGAGGCGCTGGGCGCCGACGCTCCCGCGGTGTTCCAGGTGAACTGGTTCCGCCGCGGCGACGACGGCCGCTTCCTGTGGCCCGGCTTCAGTGAGAACGCGCGCGTGATCGAGTGGATCGCGCGCCGCGTGGAGGGCACCGCGGGCAGCGTGGAGACGCCTATCGGGCGGCTTCCGCGCGTGGAGGACCTCGACCTCGACGGACTGGACCTCCCCGCGGGGGACGTCGAGGCGCTCTTCGAGGTCGACGCGTCGAGCTGGCTGGCCGAGTGCGACCTCACCGACGAGTTCTTCGACCGCTTCGGCGCGCGCGTCCCCGCCGCTCTCCGCGCCGAGCTCGCGTCCCTCCGCTACCACCTCCGCGCCTGACCCGTCCCCCCTGCGCCGGGGCCCCACCATCGAGTACACGAAAAGTGCACGCGAATCGCCCGATTCGCGTGCACTTTTCGTGTACTCGACGGAGGGCGGAGGGGGTTAGACGAGGAGTTGGTGCTTGGCCAGGTCGCGGTAGAGGGGGGTTGTATCGACGAGTTCGGAGTGGGTGCCGGTGCCGATGACGCGGCCGTGGTCGAGCACCACGATCTGGTCCGAGTCGACGACGGTGGACAGGCGGTGCGCGATCACAAGGAGCGTCCTGTCCTCGGCGACCGCGTCGATCGCCTCCCGCATCAGCTGCTCGTTGCGCCCGTCGAGGCTCGACGTGGACTCGTCCAGCAGCAGCACCGGAGGCGCGGCGAGCAGTGCCCGGGCGATCGCGAGCCGCTGGCGCTCACCGCCGGAGAGCATGATGCCGTCCTCGCCGACCTGCGCGCTCAGCCCGAGCTCGTTGCGCTCCAGCACCTCGGTGAGGTTGACCGCGTGCAGCACCTCGATGCACTGCTCGTCGGTCGCGTCCGGCGCCGCGAGGGTCAGGTTGTCGCGCAGCGTTCCGGCGAGCACCGGCGCGTCCTGCTCGACGTACCCGATCTGCGAGCGCAGCGCGACGCGGTCCAGAGTGCGCACATCCATCCCGCCGAACCGCACTTCGCCGCCCTGCGGGTCGTAGAACCGCTCGACGAGCGCGAGGATGGTCGACTTGCCGGCGCCGGACGGCCCGACCAGCGCGGTGCGCTTGCCGCGCGGGACGCGGAAGCTGACGCCGTGCAGCACGCCGCCGTGCCGCGCCTGCGCCGCATCGGACCCCGCTCCCGCGGCGGCCTCGGCCTCCGCGACGACGTCCGCGCCGGTCAGCGCCTCGAACGCCAGCCGCTCGGGAGACGGCTCGGCGTCCCGCCGCGCCGCAGGGCGCTCGGCGTCCCGCCGCGCCGCGCGCTCGACGTCCGGCCGCTCCCCGTTGGTCGCCTCCGCCTCTCCCGCACCCTCCGGGTACGCGAACCGCACCTCCACGAACTCGATCGCCGGCGCTTCGGGGGCGAGCCCCTCGTTTGCCGCGCCGACCGTCATGGCGAGCGGGGCGATGTCGCGGTCGTGCTGGTCTTCGGCGGGCAGGTCGAGGATCTCCTGGATGCGGCCGAGCGCGCCGAGCGCCGAGTTCACGGCGGCGATGGCGCCGAACGCCTGCCCCAGCGGGAGGATCATCATGAACAGGAACAGGATGAACGCCACCAGGTTCGCGATCGTGATCGCGCCGCTGGCCACCCGGAATCCGCCGACGCCGAGCACGACCAGGAACGACACCTGCATGGCGATCCCGGCAACCGGCACGACGAGGGCCGAGATCTTCGCGACCTGGATGCCCATCCGCCAGGCTCCCGTCGCGTCCTCGTCGACCGCCGCGATCTCGCGCTCGGTGGCGTTCGCGGCCCGGATGGTCCGCACCGAGCTGATCGCCCGCTCCACGGCGGCGGCGAGATCGCCGACCTTGTTCTGCGCCTTCTGGCTGGCGACGCGGATGCGCCCGGAGAGCAGCACGACGGTCACCACCGAGATCGCGACGACGAGGACCGTCAGGCCGAGGAGCACGGGATCGATGATGAGCATCGCGATGAGCGCGCCGATGAACGTCAGGGCGCCGCCGATCGCCTCGACCAGTCCCTGGGTCAGCACGGCCCGGAGCAGTGTGGTGTCGGAGCCGACGCGCGAGACGAGGTCTCCGGTGCGCCGGGTGTCGAACTCGCTGATCGGCAGCCGCAGCATCCGCCCCACCAGCTTGCGTCGCGACGAGAGCACCACGCCCTCCCCGGTGCGCTGCAGCAGGTAGTGCTGGTAGCCGGAGATGAGGGCGGAGACGACCACGAGGGCGACGAGCCCCCAGACGAGACCGTTCAGCGGCTGCTGCTTGCCGACGAGCTCGATCACCTGGCTCACGAGCAGCGGCTGGGCGAGACTCGCCGCGGCGCCCAGGATGCTGAGCACGACGACGAGCGACAGCACCCGCTTGTGCTCGAGCAGGTACGGCAGCAGCTGCGAGAACCTCGCGCGGGGTCCCGCGTCGTCGGCGGAACGGCCGAAGCCGCGGCGGCGGCGCGGGGAGGCGGTGGAGGTGGTCGACATGACGGTGGCTCCGTTCGGGGGAGGAAGGGGCGTCGGAGGCGGCGGTGCCGTCAGCTCCGACCGTACTTCTTGTGAACTGCCTGTTTGCTGACACCGAGCGCGAGGGCGATCAGCTGCCACGTGGCGTTGGCGTTCCGCGCGCGGCGCACGGCGACGGCCTCGAGCCGATCCAGCTCGCGGTGCATGCGCGCGATGGCCCGCAGGGCGACGATCGGGTCGTCGGAGCCGGCGTCGCCGGCGAGGGTGCGGAGGCTTCCGGAGTCCATGCGGTCAACCTTAGTTGACGGCGACCGCGAAGTCAACCTGGATTGACGGCGCCCCTCGCAATGTCCGTGGTGGCGGCTACAGTGCAGAACTATGCCGCCCGTCATCGCCGCCCGCGACCTGGTCAAGAAGTACAAAGACTTCCCGGCCGTCGACGGCATCAGCTTCGAGGTCGAGCCGGGGGAGTCGTTCGGACTGCTCGGGCCCAACGGCGCGGGCAAATCCACGACGATGCGGATGATCGGCGCGGTCTCCACCCGCTCGGCGGGCGACCTCAGCATCCTGGGCCTCGACCCCGACCGGTACGGGCCCGAGATCCGCTCGCAGCTGGGCGTGGTGCCGCAGGCGGACAACCTCGACGCCGAGCTGCGGGTGCGCGACAACCTCATCGTCTACGGCCGCTACTTCGGGCTGCCCTCGGCGCGCGTGCGCGCACGGGCGGATGAGCTGCTGGCGTTCGCCCAGCTCGAGGACAAGGCGAAGGCGAAGGTCGACGACCTCTCCGGCGGCATGAAGCGGCGGCTGACCATCGCGCGTGCGCTGATCAACGACCCGCGCATCCTGCTGCTCGACGAGCCCACGACCGGTCTCGACCCGCAGGCGCGCCACATCCTCTGGGACCGCCTCTTCCGGCTGAAGGAGCAGGGCACGACGCTGGTGCTGACCACGCACTACATGGATGAGGCGGAGCAGCTGTGCGACCGGCTGGTCGTGGTCGACAAGGGCACCATCATGGCGGAGGGATCGCCGGCGGCGCTGATCCGCGAGTACTCGACGCGGGAGGTGCTCGAGGTGCGGTTCGGCTCCGAGCGCAATGCCGAGGTGGCCGCGGGGCTCGACGGCGTCGGCGAGCGGATCGAGGTGCTGCCCGACCGCATCCTCGTCTACAGCGACGACGGCGAGGCGGAGCTCGCGCGGATCGCCGAGCGCGGGCTGCATCCCCTCACCAGCCTGGTGCGGCGATCGAGCCTCGAGGACGTCTTCCTCCGGCTGACCGGACGGAGCCTGATCGAATGAGGTCGATCGAATGAGGCTGATCGAATGAGCGCGATCGTCGGGCCCGCGGGGCCGGCCGGCGCCTCGGGCGGCGGCGGAGACGAGCAGGGCGCCGGGCCGGCCGCCGACGCGCGCTCGGCGCTCGCGGCCGCGGGCCGGCCGCGGCGCTTCGGCGCCTGGTACGTGGCGGAGCACCGGTTCCGGGTGATGCGGTCGTACCTGCAGACGCTGCTCGTCACCGGTTTCGGCAACCCGCTGCTGTACCTGCTGGCGATGGGTCTCGGCCTCGGCAGCCTGGTCAGCGCCAACCTCGGGCCGAACGCGGTCGACGGGGTCAGCTACCTCGCCTTCGTCGCCCCAGCCCTGCTCTGCACGGCCGCGGTGACCGTCGCGAGCGAGGAGTTCACCTACCCGATCATGCTCGGGTTCAAATGGAACCCGACCTTCTACGGCATCAACGCCTCGCCCATCGCGCCGGGGCAGATCATCGACGGGGTGGTCATCTCGGTGGTGGCCCGGCTGCTCGGCACCTGCACGGTCTACTTCGTCTTCACCGCCCTGTTCGGAGCCGTGCCGAGCCCGTGGGGCTGGGTCAGCATCCTGATCGGCACGCTCGGCGGGCTTGCGTTCGGGGCGCCGATCATGGCCTACGTCGCGACGCTCGAGCAGGACAGCGGTCAGATCGCGATGCTGATGCGCTTCGTGCTGCTGCCGATGTCGCTGTTCTCCGGCACGTTCTTCCCGCTGTCCAGCATGCCCGGCTACCTGCAGTGGATCGGCTGGATCTCTCCGCTCTGGCATTCGACGGAGCTCTCGCGCGTGTTCACCTACGGCATGAGCGAGCCGCTCTGGCTGTCGGTCGTGCACGTCGTGTATCTGCTCGTGCTCTTCGTGGTGTTCTGGCTGTGGGCCCGGCGCATCACCGCGCGGAGGCTGAACAAGTGACCGCCACGGATCAGCGCACCGCCGTCGCCGCCCAGCGGCAGCGGCCGCTGCGCGCGCTCTACGCGGGCAACGCGCGGTCGGTCATGCAGCGCGGCTGGTCCGCCACCCGCAGCACGAACTGGCTGGTCATCGTGTCCGGCTTCTTCGAGCCGATCTTCTACCTGCTGTCGCTCGGCATCGGCTTCGGAGCGCTCGTCGGGAGCATCACCACATCGTCGGGCCAGACCGTGCCGTACGCGGCGTTCATCGCCCCGGCTCTGCTGGCGACCGCGGCGATGAACGGCGCGGTCTACGACTCGACGTGGAACGTGTTCTTCAAGATGCACTTCGCCAAGCTGTACGAGGGGATGCTGGCCACGTCGCTGGGGCCGCTCGACGTGGCGCTGGGCGAGATCCTGCTCGCATTGCTGCGCGGGGCGCTCTACGCGCTCGGCTTCATGCTGGTGATGCAGGCGCTCGGGCTCAACCTGTCGTGGTGGGCGCTGCTCGCCCTGCCCGCCGTGCTGCTCATCGCGTTCGGTTTCGCCAGTTTCGGGATGGGCGTCACCAGCTACATGAAGACGTTCCAGCAGATGGACTGGGTCAATTTCATCCTGCTCCCCATGTTCCTGCTCTCGGCGACCTTCTACCCGATCACCGTCTACCCCGAACCGGTGCAGGCGGTCATCAAGGCGCTGCCGCTGTGGCACGGCGTCGAACTCGTCCGCGGCCTGACCACGGGACAGGTGGACCCGGGGATGCTGTGGCACGTGCTGTACTTCGTCGTGATGGTCGTGCTGGGCCTCATCCTCACCACCCGGCGGCTCCGCGCGCTGTTCCTCGACTGAGCCCTGCTCCGACGGAGAAGGGCCGCCGAGCGGCGCGTCGTCCCGCCCATCCCCGATGAATCGCGACGACCTGTCACCACTCGGCGGCCCGAGAGTGCGCTGAGCGGTGCGTCAGCTCACGTTGTCCGTGAAGTCGACGTCGCGCGTCTCCTTCGACAGCAGCAGCGCGATGAGCGTCAGCACGCCGGCCAGCGACAGGTAGACGCCGACCCAGACCGTGCTGCCGTGGGCGCTGGTCCAGAGCCACACCGCGATGGTCGGTGCGACGGCGGCGCCCAGCACGCTGGACAGGTTGTAGGAGATCGCCGACCCGGTGTAGCGGACGTTGGTCGGGAACAGCTCCGGCAGCTCGGCGCCCATGGGGCCGAACGTGAGACCCATCAGGGTGAACCCGATGATGAGCAGCGCCATGGTCCCGACGGTGCCGCCCGCGAACAGCGGCACGAAGAGCAGACCGAAGACGATGATGCCGATGGTGACCCAGATGAGCGTCTTCCGCCGCCCGAACCGCTCCGCCAGCGGACCAGCCACCAGTGTGAAGACGCCGAAGAACACCACGCCGATGATCAGCATCACCAGGAAGTCGTTGCGGCTGTAGCCGAGGCCGGGCACGAAGGATGCGGCCGAGAACGTCTTGCCGGCCTTCTCGGCGGCGGCCTGTGCCTGCTCCGGGGTGGCCGCGGTGGTGCCGTAGGTGAGGGTGAACGCGGTCATCAGGTAGAACAGGACGTACGTGGCGAGCATGATGAACGTGCCCAGCACGATCTGCCACCAGCTGGTGCGGAAGACGCGGGCCAGCGGCAGCTTCGCGACCTCGCCGGTGTCCACGACCTTCTGGAAGGCGGGCGTCTCCACGAGCTTCAGCCGCACGTACAGCCCGACGATCACGAGCACGGCGCTCAGCAGGAACGGGATGCGCCAGCCCCAGGCCGCGAACGCGTCGGGCGAGATGAGCAGGCTCAGGATGAGGAACAGCACGTTGGCGACGATGAAGCCGATCGGCGCGCCCAGCTGGGGGAAAGTCCCGTAGATGGCGCGCTTGCCCGCTGGCGCGTTCTCGGTGGCGAGGAGCGCTGCGCCGCTCCACTCGCCGCCGAGGCCGAGGCCCTGGCAGAAGCGCATCACCACGAGCAGGAACGGCGCCCAGAACTCCCACCCGGGCACCTGGGCGGTCGGCAGGCAGCCGATGAGCACCGTCGCGATGCCCATGGTGAGCAGCGAGCCGACGAGCGTGCCCTTACGGCCGATGCGGTCGCCGAAGTGGCCGAACAGGATGGAGCCGACCGGCCGCGCGATGAAGGCGACGCCGAAGACGGCGAACGACGAGAGCAGTGCGGTCGTCGGGTCCTGGCTGGTGAAGAACAGCGAGGGGAAGACCAGCACGGCCGCGGTCGCGTAGACGTAGAAGTCGTAGAACTCGATGGACGTGCCGATGAGGCTGGCGAGGATGACCCGGCCGCGGGTGTTCGCGGGCGCGGGTGTGGTGGTGACGGGGGCCGTCGTAGACATGCGTGTGAAGGGCTTCCGGAGTGCGAGGGACACCCGCGGGTCGTGCGCGGCGTCGGTCGGGCGGAGAGCGCGCGGGGCGGGGAGGGCGGAAAGCGCTTGTGGCGCATCCTCTAGCCTATGCGTGCTCGGGGAGTCCGCCGAATCCGGGGCGCTCGGTACGCTGAGTGCATGGAAACGCTTTTCGCCGTTCTGCACGTGGTCGCCGCCGTCTTCATCGTCGGACCGATGGCCATCCTCCCGATGACGGCCATGCGGGCCGTCCGTGCCGGCGACGCCCGGCAGGTGGAGACCCTCGCGAAGTCGACGAACCTGCTGTCGCTGCTCTCGCTGCTGGTCGTGCTGTTCGGCTTCGGCGTGATGGGGCTGGCCGACGAGAAGTACCACCTCAGCGTCACGACACCGTGGATCCTGTGGTCGATCATCCTCTACGTCGTCGCCCTGGGGCTGACGCTGTTCGTCGTCGTGCCGGCCATGCGTCGCGCGGGGGAGTCGCTGCGCGACGGCGCGGCCTCCCGCTACCCGCAGATCGCGGCCGGGTCAGGTGTCGCCAGCCTGCTGCTCGTAGCGGTCGTCGTCCTCATGGTCTGGAAGCCCTAGGGCCTGGCTCTTGACGCGACGCGTTCTTCGTTCTACCTTGGTATTCAACAAGTTGATTGATAAAAGATACGGTTGATCATGGCGGATGAGGACGGACTCGACAGGGCCTTCGCGGCGCTCGCCGATCCGGTCAGGCGGGCGATCGTCGCGCGACTGAGCCGGGGGCCGGCGACGGTGAACGAGCTGGCGGAGCCGTTCGACATCACGCTGCAGGCGGTGTCGCGGCACATCGCCGTGCTCGAAGCGGCCTGCCTGGTCTCGCGGACACGCGAGGCCCAGCGTCGCCCCGTCCACCTCGACGCCGCCGCGCTCGAGCGTCTCACCTCCTGGATCGACCGTTACCGCCTCGAAGCGGAGTCGCGTTACCGCCGCCTCGACGCCGTCCTCACCACACACCAGACCAGCAGCACCCCGAACAGGGAGAAGAGATCATGAGCAACCCCGTCGTCATCGAGGCCGTTCCCGGCACCTCGTACGCCGACCTGACCCGCGAGTTCGACGCCCCGGTCGAGGCCGTCTTCCGCGCCCACACCGACCGCGAGTCGTTCGCCGAGTGGATCGGCCCGCGCCGCCTCGCGACCACCATCACGGAGTGGGACGTCCGCACCGGAGGCGCCTACGCCTACGAGCAGCGCGACACCGACGGCTCGGTCTACGCGTTCCGCGGCGTGTTCCACAACGTCGTCGAGAACGAGCTGATCGTCCAGACCTTCGAGTACATCGGGATGCCCGACGAGGTCGCCCTCGAGCGGATGCGTTTCGAGCAGCTGCCGGACGGCCGCTCCCGCCTCTCCTCGCGCTCGGTCATGAGCTCCCGCGAGGCGCTCGAGAGCATGATCGAGAACGGCATGGAGTACGGCGTGCGGGAGGGGTACGAGAAGCTCGACGAGCTGCTGCTCCGCCAGGGCCGGGCGTAGAGCCATGGGCACGACCTACCTCCACGCGGTGGCGTCGCTCGACGGCTTCATCGCCGACGATCACGACGAGGTCGGACTGCTGCACGAGTGGTACTTCGGCGGCGACCATCCGCTCGACGTCGAAGACCACCCCGAGGTGCACAGCGGGCCGTTCCGCGTCTCGGCCGCCTCGGTCGGCTACGTGAGCGGGATGTGGTCGCGGCAGGGCGCGCTCGTCATCGGGCGCAGGCTCTTCGACCTCACCGACGGCTGGCAGGGTCACCCGCCGGCCAGCGACCATGTGGTGGTGGTCTCGCACCGCCCCAAGCCCGACGGCTGGCACCCGGAGGCGTCGTACCACTTCGTCGACTCGGTGGAGCGCGCCGTCGCGCTCGCCCAGGAGCTCGCCGGCGACGGCGAGGTCGGCGTCACGGCCGGAGACATCGGCGGACAGGCGCTCGCGCTCGGGCTCATCGACTACGTCGCGATGGATCTGGTGCCCGCGGTCTTCGGCCGCGGCAAGCGGTACTTCGGGTCGTTCGCGGGCGCACCGCTCGTGCTCGACGACCCGGACATCGTGATCCCGGGGGAGCGCGTCCTGCACCTGCGCTATCCGGTGCGCCGCGGGCCCGCAGCGCGCAGCATCGACCAGGAGGCATCATGACGACCAACCCGATCCCGCCCGTCCCCGCAGGGGCGATGATGCTCGAGCTGGTGATGCTGCCGGTATCCGACATCGACACGTCCATCGGCTTCTACCGCGACCAGGCCGGCTTCACGCTGGATGTGGATGTGCGGCCCGCCGAAGGCGTGCGCGTCGTCCAGCTGACGCCGCCCGGGTCGTACTGCTCGATCACGATGACGACCGGCATCGGCCAGGCGCCGTCGCAGCCGGGCTCGGTGCGCGGCCTGCACCTCGTGGTCGCGGACATCGAGGAGGCCCGTGCCGCTCTCGTCGAGCGCGGTGTCGAGGTGTCACCCGTCCAGGACATGGGCGGCGTGTTCTACGCGTGGTTCTCCGACCCGGACGGCAACACCTGGGCGCTGCAGCACATGCCCTGGAGGGCATAGACGGGCGGCCCGGCCGAGGCGACCGGGCCGCCGGACTCGCGGGTCAGCCGTCGCGGCATCAGCCGCGCAGCCCCCGCAGGGCCACCGCGGTCGCGAGTGCGGCGTGGGCCGCCTCGGCGCCCTTGTCCTCCTTGGAGCCGGGCAGGCCCGAGCGGTCGATGCCCTGGGCCTCGTCGTCGAGCGTCAGGACGCCGAAGCCGACCGGCTTGCCCGTGTCGAGGGCGACGCGGGTGAGGCCGTCCGTCGCCGCGGCGGAGACGTACTCGAAGTGCGGCGTGCCGCCGCGGATGATGACGCCGAGCGCGACCACCGCGTCCGCGCCCGCGTCGAGCGCGGCCTTGCTGACCACCGGCAGTTCGAAGCTGCCGGGGACGCGGACCAGCGAGTGGGCGGCGCCGGACTCGTCCAGCGTCCGCTGGGCGCCTGCGATGAGCGCCTCGCTGATCGTCTCGTGCCAGCTGCCGGCGACGACGACGACGGTCAGGCCGCTCCCGTCGATCGGCTCCCGTGCGTCGGGTGCTCCCGCTCCGCTCATCGTGTGGTCCTCCCCGCCGCGATGCCCGCGGCCGTCTCATCCGTCGGGGACATCGGGTCGATGTCCCCGATCGCGTGACCCATCCGGTCGCGCTTGGTCTCCAGGTAGCCCTCGTTGAAGGCGCCGACGCCGACGACGAGGGGCACGCGCTCCTCGACCTCGATGCCGTGCTCCTCCAGCTGGCGCACCTTCTCCGGGTTGTTGGTCAGCAGTCGGACCGACTCGATGCCCAGGTCCTGCAGGATGGCCGTGGCCGCCCCGTAGTCGCGGGCGTCGATCGGCAGGCCGAGGGCGAGGTTGGCGTCGAGGGTGTCGAGTCCCTCCTCCTGCAGCTTGTAGGCGCGCAGCTTGTTGATCAGGCCGATGCCGCGTCCCTCGTGGCCGCGCAGGTACACCACGACGCCGCCTTCGCGCTGGATGGTGTCCATGGCGGCGTCGAGCTGCGGCCCGCACTCGCACTTCAGCGACCCGAACGCTTCTCCGGTGAGGCACTCCGAGTGCACGCGCACCAGCGTGCCCTCGCGCTGCGGGGTGCCCGCGACGACCGCGACGTGGTCGGCGCCGGTCATGCGGTCGCGGTAGGCGCGCATCCGGAACGGCCCGTGCGTGGTGGGCACGGTGGTCTCCACCTCGAAGATCACCCGTGACGTCTCCGGGATCGGCGTCACCGTCTCCAGCGGCTGGTCGCAGTGGAACTCCTGCAGGTAGGCGATCAGCGACTCGATCGTGACGACGAGGACGCCCTCGCGCCGGCCGAGCTCGATCAGGCCGGGCAGGCGCATCATCTCGCCGTCGTCGGCGACGATCTCCGCGATCGCGCCGACCGGCGTCATCCCGGCGAGCTTCAGCAGGTCGACCGCGGCCTCGGTGTGCCCGTCGCGCTCGCGCACGCCGCCCTCGACGGCGCGGAGGGGGAGGATGTGGCCGGGCCGGTGCAGGCTCGAGGGCGTCGAACCGAGGTCGGCGAGCACCCGGAGCGTGTGGGCGCGGTCCGCGGCGCTGATGCCGGTGGAGAGCCGGTCCGCCGCATCCACGCTCACGGTGTAGTTGGTGCCGCGCGCGTCCTCGTTGTGGGCGACCATGACCGGCAGGTCCAGGCGGTCGGCGATCTCGTTGGTCATCGGCGCGCAGATGAAGCCGGAGGAGTTCTTCACCGTCCAGGCGATCCACTCCTGACTCGCCAGCTCCGCGGCGAGGACGACGTCGCCCTCGTTCTCACGGCTCTCGTTGTCGACGACGATGACCGGCCGTCCGGCGCGCAGCTCGGACAGGGCCTCGGGGATGGTGGCCAGACTCATGAGGAGCTCCGTTCGCTCAGGGCCGCGCCGAACGCGGCCGGTTCGAGCGCCAGCATGCGCTCGACATGACGGGCGAGGATGTCCGTCTCGATGTTGACGCGATCGCCCGGGACGCGGTCTCCGAGCGTGGTGGCGGCGAGGGTCTCCGGGATCAGGGACACCTCGAACCAGCCGTCCTCCCGGCCGCCGCCGACGTCGCTGACCGTGAGGGAGACGCCGTCGATGGCGATGGAGCCCTTGCGCGCGACCAGCGGCGCGTGCTCCGGGTCGAGGGAGAGGCGCACGACCCGCCAGGCGCTGCCGTCGGTCACCGAGAGCACGGTGGCGGTGCCGTCGATGTGGCCCTGGACGATGTGGCCGCCCAGGCGGTCGCCGACCTGCGCCGCGCGCTCCAGGTTGACCCGGCGTCCCGGCTGCACGTCGTCGAGGGTGCTCATGGCGAGCGTCTCGGCCATGACGTCCGCCGTGAAGCTCTCGGCGTCGCTGCCGATCACGGTGAGGCACACGCCGCTCACCGAGATGGAGTCGCCGTGGCGGGCGTCGCTGACGGCGAGTGGACCGCGCACGGTCACGCGGGCGGCGTCGGCGCTGCGCTCGACCGCCGTGATCTCGCCGAGCTCTTCGATGATTCCGGTGAACATGTCAGCCCTCCTGGCCGGTGGGAATCGGGGGTGTGGGAAAGATGCCGGCTCCGCCGACGTCGACGGGGACGTGCTCGCCGGCTGCCGCGGCGAGGTCCGAGCGCGGGGCGGGCGGCGGGACGGGGACGGCGCGCACGAGCAGGTCGCCGCCGAGGCGTTCGATGTCGAGGATGCGCAGGCGTCGCTGCTCGCCGATGCTCCCGACCCCGATGTCGCCGATCGCGACCCGGGGGCCGCCGAGCAGGGTCGGGGCGAGGTAGATCGCGTACTCGTCGACGAGGCCGGCGGCGATGAACGCGCTCGCGAGCGTGGGGCCGCCTTCGACGTACACCCGGCGGAACCCGCGCTGGTGCAGATCGGCGACGGCCTCGTGCAGGTCGTGCGTCCCCTCGAAGACCACGGGGTTGGGATGCGAGAACACCGCGGCGTCCTTGGGCACCGCGCGCGTGCCGATGACGACGGGCGTCGGCTGCGTGCCCATCAGCTCGCCCGCGTCGCCGCGCGCCGTCAGGCTCGGGTCGTCGGCGAGCACCGTTCCGGTGCCGACCACGATCGCGTCGGAGGCCTCGCGCTGCTCGTGCACGCGCTGCCGTGCCGCCGCCCCGGTGATCCATTTGCTGCTGCCGTCCGCCGCCGCCGCGCGGCCGTCCAGGCTGCTCGCCCACTTGACGACGATGTACGGGCGGCCGAGCCGGGCGGCGGTCAGCCAGTCGCCGAGGAAGGCGTCGATCTCATCGCGCAGCACACCCGGCACCACCTCGACGCCGGCTTCGCGCAGGCGCTCGGCGCCCCCGCCGGAGTGGTGACCCGGATCGTCGGTGCCGTACACCACGCGGGAGACGCCGGCCGCGATGAGCGCTTCGGAGCAGGGGCCGGTGTGACCCCAGTGGTTGCAGGGCTCGAGGGTGACGACGGCGGTCGCGCCGCGGGCGCCGCCCTCCGGCAGCTTGCTCAGCGCATCCACCTCGGCGTGCGGGGTGCCGACACCGCGATGCCAGCCCTCGGCGAGGATGCTCCCCTCGGCGTCGAGGAGGACGCAGCCGACGCGCGGGTTCACGCCCGTCGCGGGCCCGTTGGCGGCGAGTTCGAGCGCCGAGCGCATTGCGGCGTCCCACGTCATCCGGTTGCCATCCTGTCTCTCGTCGAGACGTGTCGCCGGGGTCGCGTGGGCGCGGCTCGCATGAGCCGCCCACCGTGCTGCCTCCCATCCGGACTGAGCGCGAAGGCTGTCGCCTGCACGCATTACCGTCGGTGCCGGAATTCCACCGGCTCAGCAGGGCGCCTGGGCGCACCGCTCGCGGACTGTCACCGCCGGTTCGGACTCTCACCGACCCCGGAGCACGTATTTCGTTGTCGAGTCTAGATCAACGCGGGCGCGCGCCGACTATTCCCGGCGCTTCCGGAATAGCGGTCAGCGCCCCGCGACGGTCTGAAACTTAAATGTACGATCCTCGGGTGAAACACCCGACCTCCTCCCGTACCTCCCGATCACTGATGCTGTCGACCGTCGCCGCGACCGCCGCCGGCGCCGCGGCCCTGCTCGCGCTGGCTCCCGCCTCGGCGGCCACCGTCTCGGTGCCGCCGCCCGCGCCTCCGGCCGCGATCGCCACCGTTCCCGCCCCCTACAACGACCTGTCGTCGACCGCGTGCGACGGCCAGGTCGCCTCCGCTGTCGCGCGCGTCCAGTCGACCGACGGCTTCGTGAAGGACTTCTATGCGCTGGCCGGCGACACCGTCGAGCTGATCGGGCTGGCCAAGGCGTGTCAATGGCAGGCGGCGCCGACCGACGCGCTCGAGTGGGGGTTCCTCCCGGCGGAGGTGGCCTGGACCGAGACCGACGCGACGGGTGCCGTCACGCCCCTCGGAACCGGCCAGATCATCCAGTCCGGACGAGCCGCCCTCCCGACCGGCTCCCGGCTGACCCAGGTCTTCACGCCCGAGGACGACGGCGCGAAGCTGGTCTTCGGCAATCCGGGTCCGATCACCTCGCCGAACGGACAGGACTCCGTGTCGGCGGCGACGACCGTCTTCCTGCACGTTCTGAGCCCGCAGCTCGTCCTCACCAAAGAGGTGTGTTCGACGGGTACCGGCTGCGATGCGGCCGACGACCCGGCCTGGGTCGCCGCGAGCGAGGTGACGGCCGGCGCGGACGTGCAGTGGCGGCTGACCGCCACCAACACGGGCAACGTCGCGCTCTACGACGTCGCCGTGCGGACCGACGACCTCACCGGGGGCGCGAGCAGCGGCAACGGCTGCGCGGGCGCGTCCGTCGTCGCCTCCCTGGCGCCGGGAGCCTCCGCCTCGATCGTGTGCTCGACGACGGGAGTGCAGGCAACCGGCGACGTCACCAACTCGGCCGAGCTGACCGGCCTCTTCACCGACCGCACGAGTGATGGCCGGCTGGCGGCCCGCTACCCGGACGGAGTGCTGTCCGGAACCGCGGACGCGTCGGTGCACGTCGTACCGGTCACGCTGGAGCCGGATCCCGAACCGACCGACCCGGGCACCGGGGGCGACGGGACGGATGGCGCGGGCGACGGGACGGACGGCGCGGCCGGGACCGGTGACGGCGGGTCGGGCGCCGACGGCGGCGCGTCAGGCAGCCATGGCGGTGCGTCCGGCATCGACTCGTCGGGCTCGGACGGGGCGGGCCGGAACCCGGGCCAGGGCAGCGGCACCGGCTCGTCCGCTCAGGCAGCGGCGTCCTCCCACGCAACGCTCGCACGGACCGGTTCCGACGCGGCACCCGCTGCGGCGACTGCGCTCGTCGCGCTGGCGCTGTGCGGGCTCGGCACCGCGGTGGTCCTGCGCCGCCGTCGCGTCGTCCGCGGCTAGTCGCCGGGGCGGGTGTCCTCGCCGTGAGCGGCGGGACACCTCCCCTCAGGCCGCGGTCGCCTCGGCGGCCTCCGACGCGTGCCCGACCGGAGCGACCGGCTGGGTCAGCTGCACGAGGGCGCGAGCCGTCCCCTCGTCGACGATCAGGTCGGTGATCAGCCCGGCCGCGAGCGCGCCGCGGAGGCTGTGCACCTTCGACGGGCCCGACACGATGCAGACGCGGCGGGACACGCGCTTGATGAGGTCGATGTCGGGACCGCTGGCCCGCTCGTTCAGCGGGATGCCGTGGTGGCTGCCGTCCTCCCGGAAGAACACGGTCGCGACATCGCCGACGACGCCTGACTCGTCCAGCGACGCGTAGTCGGCCTGGTCGAGGTACCCGCCCGCGTAGACGTGCGAGCGCACCTCCGAGAACGGGGAGCCCAGGCCGAACAGCGCGACGTCCATCCGCTCCTGGATGTCGAGGATGCGGCGGGTGCTGCGCTCGCGCCACATCGCGATCTTCGTCTGCGGGTCGTCGAAGAGGGCCGGCACGGGGAATTCCTGGATCGTGCCGGAGTACGTGTCCCCGAAACGGCGCAGGATCTCCGATGCGTAGAGCACACCGGTCGTGTACGTGTTGCCCGCGCCGTTCAGCTGCACGAACTCGACGTTGTGCAGCTCCTTCGGGATGAGGTGCCGGCTCAGGGCGCTCATGGTGGAACCCCAGGCGACCCCGACGGTCTGGTTCGAGTCGATGAAGCGGTCGAGGATGCGCGCGGCGGAGATCGCCACGCGCTCCAGCCGGTCGACGTCGCTGATCGCGCTCGGCATGGGCACGATGTGCGCGGCGATGCCGAACCGCTCGTGGATCGTCTGCTGGATGCGCGTTGCACCTTCGTGCGGTTCGGCGATCTGGATCGTCACCAGACCGGACGAGCGCGCGTAGCTGAGCAGGCGCGAGACGGACGAGCGCGAGGTGTGCATCTCGTGCGCGATGGCCTCCATCGTCAGGTCCTGCATGTAGTAGAGGTGGCCGGCCTTGAGGGCGTCGCGGACCTTCTCGGGCAGGTGCTCGGTGTCGGGCTGGGGCATTCGGGCCTTCTTCGCTGTGACGGCTTCGCTGTACGGCTTCTCGGGACCGATCGAGGTGCTGCACGTATGTGCAGGGCGCTTGATCGAAGTTGTGCTGCCACGAAGACTATAGCCACACGGCATCCGCAAGACAGAAGCACAGGAGAGAATCGTGACGACGAAGTCGAACACCCGCACCGAGGTCCAGCGCCTCCGCGAACGGCCCCGGGCACAGGTGCTCGTCGTCGGCGGCGGCATCAACGGACTCGGCACCTTCCGCGACCTGGCGCTCCAGGGCGTCGACGTCGTCCTCGTCGAGCGCAACGACTTCGTGTCCGGTGCGTCCGCGGCCTCCAGCCACATGATCCACGGCGGCATCCGCTACCTCGAGAACGGGGAGTTCCGCCTCGTCAAGGAGTCCGTGACCGAGCGCAACGGGCTGCTCAAGATCGCGCCGCACTACGTGAAGCCGCTCGAGACGACCATCCCGATCTTCTCCACCTTCTCCGGCCTCCTGGCCGCACCGCTCCGCTTCCTCACCCACAAGCAGGGCAAGCCGAAGGAGCGCGGCGCGTTCCTGATCAAGACCGGCCTCACCATCTACGACTCCTTCTCACGCGACGGCGGGTCGGTGCCGCGGCACAGCTTCCATGGGCGCAAGAAGTCCCTCGAGCTCCTCCCGGCGCTGAACCCGGGCCTCAAGTACACCGCCACGTACTTCGACGCCTCCGTGCACGACCCGGAGCGCCTGGCGCTCGACGTGCTCGCGGACGGTCTCGCCGCCGGCCCCCACGCCCGCGCCGTCAACTACGTCGAGGCGATCGGCACCCGCGACGGCGGCGTGCTCGTCCGCGACCGCGAGAGCGGCGAGGAGTTCCCGATCACCGCCGATGTCGTGGTGAACGCCTCCGGTCCGTGGACCGACCTCACCAACGGGGCCCTTGGTTCCGCGACGCGCTATATGGGCGGCACGAAGGGCTCGCACATCGTGCTCGACAATCCCGAACTGCTCGAGGCGTGCTCGGGTCGCGAGATGTTCTTCGAGAACAACGACGGCCGCATCGTGCTCATCTACCCGCTCAAGGGCCGGGTGATG
This sequence comes from Leifsonia sp. KNZ13-11D, assembly GCF_056754895.1. Lineage (NCBI taxonomy): Bacteria > Bacillati > Actinomycetota > Actinomycetes > Micrococcales > Microbacteriaceae > Leifsonia > Leifsonia sp. KNZ13-11D. The sequence goes on along the minus strand of NZ_JBPGWU010000001.1, from coordinate 2,955,853 downwards.
GTCGGCACCACCGACATCGACGCTGACATGTCGGAGCGCGCCGTCATCACCGAGGACGAGATCGACTACTTCATCGAGCTGGTCGCGCACGTTTTCCCAGGCGTCCCGGTCACGCGGGAGCAGATCGTCTACACCTTCTCGGGAGTCCGGCCGCTGCCGCACCACGACGACACCGCACCGGGCTTCGTCTCCCGCGACTACCGGATCGTGCCGGGCACGATCGCCGGACTCGGCGACACCACGGTGCTCAGCCTGGTCGGTGGCAAGTGGACGACCTTCCGTGCCCTCAGCGAGCACCTCGCGAACGAGACCCTCGAAGCCCTCGGCGTCCAGCGCACCGTGCAGACCCTCGGGCTGCCGATCGGCGGCGGAGCCGGCTTCCCGACCACACCGCAGGGGGAGCGGGACTGGATCGCCCGGTACGGTGCGGACGTCGGCGCCGAGCGCGCTGCCGTGCTGCTGCACCGATACGGCACCAAGGCGGCGTTCGTGCTCGACGCGATCGCCGGCTGGGACGGGGAGGATGCGCCCCTCGCCGCCGCACCCGGGTACTCGCGCGCGGAGATCGACCACCTGGTCCGCTCCGAGTACGTGGTGCACCTCGGCGACCTCTTCCTGCGGCGCACCAGCCTGGCCTTCACCGGTTCCGTGACGCCTGCTCTGGTGCACGAGATCGGCGAAATCGCGGCAAACGCGCTCGGGTGGTCGCCAAACCGGCGGGCGGAGGAGGAAGATTCGTTCGTAGCGGACCTCGCTGACGCCCATCGGGTGCAGCTCAAGTCGGGGGACGGGAGCGAAGCCGCGGCAGTTCGATAATGCACGAACGTGCATGACTCGGTTCTTGTCAAGGTGAGCGCGACCGCAATAGCGTTCAAGGGCTCACCCTGACGAGAGCCTCACCAGAACGCACAACAGGGTGCGCGTCAACTGAACAACTGGAAGGTCAACGTGGACAATATCGGTGTAGATTTCCTGTCCGAGCTCGTGGGGACGGCGATGCTGGTCCTGCTCGGTACCGGTGTCGTGGCGAACGTCGCCCTCATCAAGAACAAGGGCTTCAACGGCGGGTTCCTGATGGTCAACTTCGGTTGGGGCATCGCGGTGTTCTCAGGTGTGGTCGTCGCCTACAACTCGGGAGCGCACCTCAACCCGGCCGTGACCCTCGGTCTCGTCGCCAACGGCGCGAAGACGTTCGGTCTGGCGTCGGCGCACACCCTGGTGCCGGTCAACTTCATCACGGTGCTGCTGTACATCCTGGCTCAGCTCGTCGGCGCGATCATCGGCGCCGTGCTGACCTTCCTCGCATACAAGCGCCACTTCGACGAGGAGCCGGACCCGGCGAACAAGCTCGGCGTCTTCTCGACCGGCCCGGCCATCCGCGGCTACGGCTGGAACCTGGTCACCGAGATCATCGGCACCTTCGTGCTGGTCTTCGTGGTGATCGCGTTCGGCCACCAGCCCGGCCAGGCGGCCGGACTCGCCGCCCTCGGCGCCCTGCCCGTCGCCCTCCTCGTGATCGGCATCGGTGCGAGCCTCGGTGGTCCGACGGGGTACGCGATCAACCCGGCCCGTGACCTCGGCCCGCGGATCGCCCACGCGATCCTCCCGATCAAGGGCAAGGGCTCGAGCGACTGGGCGTACTCGTGGGTGCCCATCGTCGGCCCGATCATCGGTGGTCTGGTCGCCGGCTGGCTCGCCCTGCTGCTCCTCCCCATCCTCAAGTGACACGGGGGCCGGCCGGGAGCGATCCCGCCGGCCCCTCTCCGTTCCACCCCCAAAGAACAAAGGAGTTACCTATGGCCGACTACGTCGTCGCCATCGATCAGGGCACGACCAGCACCCGGGCGATCATCTTCGACAAGTCCGGGTCGATCGTCTCGACCGGGCAGCTGGAGCACGAGCAGATCTTCCCGAAGGCCGGGTGGGTCGAGCACAACCCGGTCGAGATCTGGAACAACACGCGTGAGGTGATCGGCCAGGCACTCTCCAAGGCCGACCTCACCCGTCACGACATCGCGGCAGTCGGCATCACCAACCAGCGCGAGACCGCCGTGGTCTGGGACAAGAACACCGGCGAGCCCGTCTACAACGCCATCGTCTGGCAGGACACCCGCACCCAGCCGATCGTCGACCGCCTGGCGGCGGACGGCGGCGTCGAGCGGTTCAAGTCGATCGTCGGCCTTCCGTTGGCGACCTACTTCTCCGGAACCAAGATCACCTGGATCCTCGAGAACGTCGAAGGAGCGCGCGAGCGCGCGGAGGCGGGCGACCTGCTCTTCGGCAACACCGACGCCTGGGTGCTCTGGAACCTCACCGGCGGTCCCGACGGCGGCGTCCACGTCACCGACGTCACCAACGCGTCCCGCACCATGTTCATGGACCTCGAGACCCTGACCTGGCGCGACGACATCCTCGAGGCGTTCGGCGTGCCGAAGTCGATGCTCCCGGAGATCAAGAGCTCCTCCGAGGTCTACGGCCAGGTCGAGTCGTCCAGCCTGCTCCGTGAGGTGCCCGTCGCGGGCATCCTCGGCGACCAGCAGGCCGCGACGTTCGGTCAGGCGGCGTTCGATCCGGGCGAGTCCAAGAACACCTACGGCACGGGCAACTTCCTCATCTTCAACACCGGTGAGGAGATCGTCCACTCGAAGAACGGTCTGCTGACGACGCTGGGCTACAAGCTCGGCGACGCCGCTCCGCACTACGCGCTCGAGGGCTCGATCGCCGTCACCGGTTCGCTGGTGCAGTGGCTGCGGGACAACCTGGGGATCATCTCCAGCGCCCCGGAGATCGAGGAGCTGGCGAAGACCGTCGACGACAACGGTGGCGCGTACTTCGTGCCGGCGTTCTCGGGTCTGTTCGCGCCGTACTGGCGGGCGGACGCGCGTGGCGCCCTCGTGGGTCTCACCCGCTACGTCAACAAGGGCCACATCGCCCGCGCGGTGCTGGAGGCCACGGCCTTCCAGACCCGCGAGGTACTGGATGCGGTCAACGCCGACTCCGGCGTGGACCTGCAGGAGCTCAAGGTGGACGGCGGCATGATCGCCAACAACCTGCTCATGCAGTTCCAGGCGGACATCCTCGGTGTGCCGGTCGTGCGTCCCGTGGTCGCCGAGACCACCGCGCTCGGCGCCGCATACGCGGCGGGCCTCGCGGTCGGCTTCTGGTCCGACCTCGACGACCTGCGCAAGAACTGGCAGGAGGACAGCCGCTGGACTCCGAACATGGAGCCGGAGGAGCGCGAGCGTCAGCTGCGGCTCTGGAAGAAGGCCGTCACGAAGACCTTCGACTGGGTCGACGACGACGTGCGCAACGCCTGAGCACACCCCTCACGAAGCGCCGTCCGGCATCGCCGGGCGGCGCTTCGTGCATGCGGGTGGCAGCGAGATCCGCTCGGCGGTCCGCTCAGGCGAGGAGCGGCGCCAGCTCGTCGAGCGACCGGATCGTCCGGACGCCGGCGAGCATCGCATCCCTCTCGTCCTCAGGGGAGGGGACCGCGTCGCGGCGGTTCAGCCACACGCCGGTGAGCCCGGCGCGGGCGGCGCCGATGGCGTCCGTCCGCAGCCGGTCCCCGATGTAGGCGGCCTCGGCGTCGGCGACACCGAAGGCGGCGCAGGCCGCCCGGAAGATCGCGGGGTCGGGCTTCACCACGCCCAGATCACCGGAGGCGATGAGGTGCTCCATCCGCGCATCCAGGCCGACGGTCTCCACCTTCCGGCGCTGGAACGCGAGGTCGCCGTTGGTGATGAGCCCGAAGCGGACGCCGGGGATCGCCTGCTCGAGCGCATCCAGAGCGGAGGTGGCGTCGTCGTGCAGGGACCACGCGGCGACGTAGTGCTCGAAGTAGTCGGCGAACCAGGCGCTGGCCTGCTCGTCGGTCAGCGCGACGCCGTGGCGCGCTGCGAAGTCGCGGGCCCGGGCCTGCCGCTGGCCCTCGAAGTCCAGCCGGCCGGCGAGGTAGGAGTGGTAATGCTCCTCCTCCAGGTCGTGCCAGATGGAGGTCAGCTCCGCGGCCTCGAGCGCGCCGTACGGGGCGCCGAGTGTCTCGGCGTAGCGCAGGATGCCGGTCTCCACCGCCGCCCGGTGCGCGAACAGCGTGTCGTCGAGGTCGAAGAGCACGACCCGGGGAGGCTCCGCTGCGATCACAGCGGAGCCTGGACGTGCGTGACGTCGGGCCAGTCGCCGGCCGGCCGCCGGGGCTCGTCGCGGCGCAGGCTCCCGCGCCACTCGTCGACCCGCTCTCCACGCTGCTCCGCGCCCTGCGGCACGACGCCCTCCCAGCGGAAGCCGGCGCGGCGGGCGACCGCGGCGCTGGCCGCGTTGCCGACCAGCGCCCGCCACACCATCCGCTGCAGGGCGAGACCCTGGGGGGCCGGCGCGAACCCGTAGTCCAGCACCAGGCGGGCGGCCTCCGACATCACGCCCTGGCCGCGCGCTTCGGGCGCCAGCCAGTAGCCGATCTCGCCCTGGTGCTCGTGGATGTCGCCGATGCTGATCATGCCGACCAGCGCTGCGTCGTCGCGCACCGCCCAGGTGCACACCCGTCCGCTCGCCCAGCCGTCCGGGACCACCTTGGTGACGAAGCCGACCGCATGCGTCCGGAGGTACGGTGCCGGCACCGTCGTCCAGCGGGCGACCGCCGGGTCGCCGCACGCCTCGGTGATGCGGTCGATGTCCGCCTCCGTCGGCGTGGACAGCACGATCCGCTCGCTCCGCAGCTCGACGGGTTGCGGCATCAGCGGCCCCGGCGCAGGAAGCCGACCCGGTCGTACGCGCGCTCGAGGGTGGCCTCGGCCACGTCGCTCGCGCGGCCGGCGTTGACGGCCAGGATGCGGTCGAGCTCTCCCGGATCGGCGAGCAGTTCGAGCGCACGCTGCCGCACGGGAGCGAACTCCTCCACCACGACCTCCACGAGCCCCTTCTTGAAGTCGCCGTAGCCCTTGCCCTCGTAGTCGAGCTCGATGGATTCGATCGACCGGCCAGTCAGGGCGGAGTAGATGCTGAGCAGGTTGGAGATCCCGGGCTTGCCCTCGCGGTCGAAGGCGACGACGCCGTCGGTGTCGGTGACGGCGCGCATGATCTTCTTGCGCGTCACGTCGGGCTCGTCGAGCATCCACACGATGCCCGCGCCGGACTCGGCCGACTTGGACATCTTCGACTCGGGGTTCTGCAGGTCGTAGATGCGCGCGCTGTCCTTCAGGATCATCGCCTGCGGGACCACGAACGTCTGGCCGAACCGGCTGTTGAAGCGCTCGGCGAGGTCGCGCGTCAGCTCGACGTGCTGCCGCTGGTCGTCGCCGACCGGCACCACCTCGGACTCGAACAGCAGGATGTCGGCGGCCATCAGCACGGGGTAGGCGAACAGGCCCACCGACGTCGCCTCGGCGCCCTGCTTGGCCGACTTGTCCTTGAACTGCGTCATGCGCGACGCCTCGCCGAAGCCGGTGATCGTGTTGAGCACCCAGGCCAGCTGCGCGTGCGCCGGGACGTGCGACTGCACGTACAGCGTGGAGGCGTCCGGGTCGATGCCGGCAGCGATGTACTGCGCGGCCGTGCGCCGGGTCTTCTCGCGCAGCTCCTCCGGGTCTTGCGACACGGTGATGGCATGCAGGTCGACGACGGAGAAGAAGGCATCGTGGCTGCTCTGGAGCTCCTTCCACTGCAGGAGCGCTCCGATGTAGTTGCCGAGGTGCAGGGAGTCGGCCGAGGGCTGCATGCCGGAGTAGAGGCGGGGCTTGGAAGTCATGATTCTGCTTTCGAGAGTGTGAGGGGTGGATGCGGGATGCCGTCAGAGGGCGTAGTCGACGACCACAGGGGTGTGGTCGGACCATCGCTCGTCGTAGGCGGCCGCGCGGTCCACCGCGACGTCCTTCACTCGTGCCGCGAGGGCGGGGGTGGCGAGCTGGTAGTCGATGCGCCAGCCCGAATCGTTGTCGAACGCCTTGCCGCGCCACGACCACCACGTGTACGGCCCGTCGACCTCGCCCGCGTGCCGGCGGACGACGTCGACCCAGCCGAGCCCGGCGCCGTCGTTGTAGCCGGCCTCGCCCTCGGCGCCCAGGATGCGGTCGAAGTACGCGCGCTCCTCCGGCAGGAAGCCGGCGCGCTTGACGTTGCCCTTCCAGTTGCGGATGTCGAGCGTGCGGTGGCCGACGTTGAGGTCGCCCATGACGACCGCGAGCTCGTTGTGCTTCCGCAGCTCGGGCAGCCGGGCCTCCATCGCATCGAGGAACCGGTACTTCTCGGTCTGCTTCTCCGTGCCGGCCTCGCCGGAGTGCACGTAGGCGCTCACGACGGTGATCACGGTGCCGTCGACCTCGTAGTCGGCCTCGAGCCACCGCCCGGCGCTGTCGAAATCGGTCGGACCGAGTTCCACCCGGTGGATGGACGCGCGGTGCCGGCTGGCGATCGCGACCCCTGCGCGGCCCTTGGCCGTGGCGGGGTCGTGCACGACGTCCCACTCGTCGCCGAGGAGACCCTGCAGGTCTTCGGTCGACGCCCGCACTTCCTGGATCGCGAGGATGTCGACGTCGCGCCCCTCGAGCCACGATCCCATGCCCTTGCGGAACGCGGCACGGATGCCGTTGGCGTTGATCGTCGCGATGCGCAGGGGGCTCGTGGGCATGCCTCCAGCCTACCGGGGGGTGCCGACACCGGATCGGCCGAGCGCGTCCCCGTCGAGGAGGTCGCCCAGCCGTTGCTCCGCCCGGGCGACACGGCGCTGCGCGGGGAGGCGCGCGTACCAGCTGGCCGTCGCCAGGTCGTCCTGCGCCTGCGCCAGCTCCGACCGGGCGACGAGCACGCGCGCCTCGTGCTCGGCGGCGGCGCGTTCCGCCGCGGCCTCCTCCGGGGTGACGGCGCGCGGCGACAGACCGCGGTCGAACATCCCGATCGCGATCCACGACGCGGACAGCAGGATGACGCGCGAGATGAGGTTGAACCAGAGGAGCAGGCCGATGAAGACGGCGAAGGTCGCCAGCAGCGGGTTCTTGTACGCGCCCCGGAGCAGCAGACCGCCGAGGGCGCTCAGCCCGGCGAGCACGAGCGCGCCGAGCAGCGCGCCGAAGAACAGGTTGCGCCACGGGATGGCGACGCGCGACATGACCCGGAACATCGCCCCGAGGGTCACGATGTTGAGCGCGACCGACACGACGAGGCCCGAGAACCGGGCGACGGCGTTGGTCCAGAACGAGTCGGACGAGAGCCCGGTCAGGTCGAGGAGGAGCGTCAGCGCCTGCGTGCTCACGATGGTGAGCAGCGCGGAGGCGAAGAACAGGACGCCGAACACCAGCGCCAGGCCCAGGTCGCGCACCTTCTGCAGCACGTAGCTGGTGGTGTCGCGGCTCAGCCGGAACACCGCGCGGACCGCCTGCCGCGTGTAGTAGAGCCAGCCGATCGCGGTCCAGATCAGGCCGATGGCGGCGATGACGCCCGTCCAGCCGAAGGAGGACGCGTTGCGCAGCTGCTCCTGCGGGATCACGCCGACGGTGCCGGTGGTCTCGATGAGGCCGGGAACCGCGCGGTTGATCAGGGCGATGAGGGCGTCGAACACCGCCTCGTTGCCGGAGAGCCAGAAGCTCGCGACCGAGAACCCCACCCAGACGGCGGCGAACACCGCGAACAGCGACTGGTAGCCCATCCCGGCGGCGCGCAGGTTGCCGTCCGAGTACGAGTAGTTGATGTACACGCGGTACGGCCGCAGGGCCTTCACCCATTTGGCCCATCCCGAGACACGGGCGACCGGGCGCTCGAACCGGCGGACCAGCGGGTCCGCGCGCTCCACCAGGCGCTCCCTCAGCGACTCGTCGGCGCCCGCCTCCACGTTGCCCGCGGCGCGCTGGAGGTCCGGGTCCGGCGGGGAGGGCTCGCCTCGGGACTTCTTGGCCACGCCGTCAGGATAGCGAGCGGCCGCACCCCTCGGAGATGCAGCGGCGGGCCGCCCCGATGCGGGGCGGGCCGTCGTCGATCCGTTGCCGGCCGGATCAGCGCTTTCCGCGCATGATGGCCTGCTTCACCTCGGCGATCGCCTGGGTGACCTGGATGCCGCGGGGGCACGCGTCGGTGCAGTTGAAGGTCGTGCGGCAGCGCCACACGCCTTCCTTGTCGTTGAGGATGTCGAGGCGCACCTGCGAGTTGTCGTCGCGCGAGTCGAAGATGAAGCGGTGCGCGTTGACGATGGCGGCCGGGCCGAAGTACTGGCCGTCGGTCCAGAACACCGGGCACGACGAGGTGCACGCGGCGCAGAGGATGCACTTGGTGGTGTCGTCGAAGCGGGCGCGGTCGGCGACCGACTGGATGCGCTCCTTGCCCTTTTCGGGCTTCGAGTTGGCGACGAGGAACGGCTGCACCTCGCGGTACGACTCGAAGAACGGCTCCATGTCGACGATGAGGTCCTTCTCGAGCGGCAGGCCCTTGATCGCCTCGACGTAGATCGGCTTCGAGATGTCGAGGTCCTTGATCAGCGTCTTGCAGGCCAGGCGGTTGCGGCCGTTGATGCGCATGGCGTCGGATCCGCAGATGCCGTGCGCGCACGAGCGGCGGAAGGTGAGCGAGCCGTCCTGCTCCCACTTGATCTTGTGCAGGGCGTCGAGGATGCGGTCGGTCGGGAACAGCTCGACGTCGAAGTCCTGCCAGCGCGGCTCGGTGTCCACATCCGGGTCGAAGCGGCGGATGATGAGCGTCACGGTGAACGACTGGACCGGGGCCTCGGGGGCCGGGGGAGTCTCGAGCACGGCGTTCGACATCAGTACTTCCTCTCCATCGGCTGGTAGCGGGTCACCACGACGGGCTTCCAGTCGAGCGTGATGTGGTCTGCGGCATCCGACGAGTGCGGGTCGCCGGTGAGGTAGGCCATCGTGTGCTTCATGTAGTTCTCGTCGTCGCGCTTCGGGAAGTCGTCGCGCATGTGGCCGCCGCGCGACTCCTTGCGGTTGCGCGCGGAGTAGACGACGACCTCGGCGAGGTCGAGCAGGAAGCCGAGCTCGACGGCCTCCAGCAGGTCGGTGTTGTAGCGCTTGCCCTTGTCCTGCACCTGCACGTTGCGGTAGCGCTCGCGCAGCTGGTGGATGGTCTCGGTGACCTTGGCGAGGGATTCGTCCGTGCGGAACACCTGCGCGTTCCGGTCCATCTCGTCCTGCAGCTCCTTGCGGATGGCGGCGATGCGCTCCGTGCCGGTGGAGCCGCGCAGGTCGCCGATCATGCTGCGGACGGCGGCGGCCGGGTCTTCCGGCAGCGGGACGAACTCGGCGGTCTTGATGTACTCGACCGCGTTGTTCCCCGCGCGCTTGCCGAAGACGTTGATGTCGAGCAGCGAGTTCGTGCCGAGGCGGTTGGAGCCGTGCACCGACACGCAGGCGCACTCGCCGGCGGCGTAGAGCCCGGGGACGACGGTCGTGTTGTCGCGCAGCACCTCCGCGGCCGTGTTGGTCGGGATGCCGCCCATGGCGTAGTGGGCGGTCGGCATCACCGGGACCGGCTCGACCACCGGGTCGACGCCGAGGTAGGTGCGCGCGAACTCGGTGATGTCGGGGAGCTTGGTCTCGAGCACCTCGGCGCCGAGGTGTGTGCAGTCGAGCAGCACGTAGTCCTTGTGCGGTCCGGCGCCGCGGCCCTCCGCGACCTCCTGGACCATGCAGCGGGCGACGATGTCGCGCGGCGCCAGGTCTTTGATGGTGGGGGCGTAGCGCTCCATGAACCGCTCGCCGGAGGCGTTGCGGAGGATCGCGCCCTCGCCGCGGGCGCCCTCGGTGAGGAGGATGCCCAGCCCGGCCAGGCCGGTCGGGTGGAACTGGAAGAACTCCATGTCCTCCAGCGGCAGGCCCTTGCGCCAGATGATGCCGACGCCGTCGCCGGTCAGCGTGTGGGCGTTGGAGGTGGTCTTGAAGATCTTGCCGAAGCCGCCGGTCGCGAAGATGATCGCCTTCGAGTGGAAGACGTGCAGCTCGCCGGTGGACAGTTCGTATGCGACGACGCCGGCCGGCTGCGCGACCCCATCCACCTCGTTCATGATCACGTCGAGCACGTAGAACTCGTTGAAGAAGTTGATGCCGAGCTTGACGCAGTTCTGGAACAGCGTCTGCAGGATCATGTGGCCGGTGCGGTCGGCGGCGTAGCAGGCCCGGCGCACGGGCGCCTTGCCGTGGTCGCGGGTGTGGCCGCCGAAGCGGCGCTGGTCGATCTTGCCCTCGGGCGTGCGGTTGAACGGCAGGCCCATGTTCTCCAGGTCGATGACCGCGTCGATGGCCTCCTTCGCGAGGATCTCCGCCGCGTCCTGGTCGACCAGGTAGTCGCCGCCCTTCACCGTGTCGAAGGTGTGCCACTCCCAGCTGTCCTCCTCGACGTTCGCGAGCGCCGCGGCCATGCCGCCCTGCGCCGCGCCCGTGTGCGAGCGGGTGGGGTAGAGCTTCGAGATGACGGCCGTGCGGGCGTGGGGGCCCGCTTCGATCGCCGCGCGCATCCCGGCGCCACCGGCGCCGACGATGACGATGTCGAACTCGTGGTAATGGACGCCGTCGATGACGGTGGATTCAATGGCTTCAGATGTCACAGGGTTTCCGTGTCGATTCGTCGCTGGGTCAGGATGCGGGGCTCAGTGCGCGGGGCAGAACGACGGCAGGTCGGACGCCGCCGCGCCCGCCGGGCACGGGTCGAACGTGAAGATCACGAGCGTCCCGAGCACGACCAGCACGACGACCGCGGCCAGGATGGCCCACTTGAGGATGCGGTTGACGACGCGGTTGTAGGCGTAGTCGTTGACGAGCGTGCGCATCCCGTTGCCGCCGTGGATGAGGGCGAGCCACAGCATCAGGAGGTCCCAGACCTGCCAGAACGGCGTGGCGTACTTGCCGGCGACGAAGGCGAAGTCGATCTGCTTCACGCCGTCGCCCAGCACCAGGTTGATGAGCAGGTGGCCGAAGATCAGGATCACCAGCAGCAGGCCGGAGAACCGCATGTAGACCCAGCCCCACTTCTCCCAGTTCTTGCCGCGGGAGCTGCGGGCGGCGGGGGTGCGCGGCGCCTCGATGGTCGTCACGTCAGTTCACCTCCGAGAAGATGTGGATGAGCTGGGTCGGCACGAAGCCGGCCATCAGGATCACCCAGAGCGCGATGACGATCCAGAACATGGCCTTCTGGTACTTGACGCCCTTGCTCCAGAAGTCGATCAGGATGATCCGGATGCCGTTGAAGGCATGGAAGATGATCGCCGCGACGAGTGCCATCTCGCCGAATCCCATGATCGGGTTCTTGTACGTGCCGATCACCGCGTTGTAGGCCTCGGGGCTCACACGGATGAGCGACGTGTCCAGGATGTGGACCAGAAGGAAGAAGAAGATGGCCACACCGGTGATGCGGTGGAGGACCCACGACCACATCCCCTCGCGGCCTCGGTACAGTGTGCCGCCGGGCCGGGTCTTGGCCGGCTGCAGCGTCCCTGTCGCTTGGTCTGACACGGGACAACCCTCCCTGGTTGCGATTCGCTTCATCGGGGCGCGGTGAGCGCAGCGCAAGTCTATGCCGCGTGCGCACCGGACGCCTCTTAGGGTGACCTCAGTTATCTCGACGTCGAGATAACTCGGCCTCGACGCCGGGACGCTCGCGGCGTACCGTCCACCGTATGACCCAGGACGAACCGATCATGCAGGGCGCGAGCGATGCCAGCGACCAGTCGAAGGTGGCGGGCATCGTCGAGCAGGTGCGCGCCGACATGCAGCTGCGCGGGTCGGAGGACAGCGAGCGGTTGCTGAAGCAGCGGCTGGCGGAGGCGGGGATCGAGCTGCCGCAGGAGGAGATCTCGCGGCTGGTGCAGGAGATCCAGAACGGCCCGTCGGTCGTCGACTGACCCGGCGGCCTACAGCACGTCGGTGGAGCCGGTGATCTTCAGCGCGTCCACCACCGACTTCACCCGCTGAGCGTTCTCGCTCGTGGTGACGAGCAGGGCGTCGGGCGTGTCGACGACCACGATGTCCTTCACGCCGATGAGGCTTATGACCCGGCCGCTCTGGCTGACGACGATGCCGCTCGACGAGTCCGCCAGCACGCGGGCGTTCTCGCCCAGGATGGCGAGATCCGACTTGCGGCCGCCGGAGTTGAGCTTGGCGAGCGAGGCGAAGTCGCCCACGTCGTCCCAGTCGAAGTAGCCGGGGATGACGGCGAGCCGGCCGGCCGCGGCAGCAGGCTCCGCGACCGTGTAGTCGATGGCGATCTTCTCCAGCCCCGGCCAGATGCGGTCGACCGCGGGCCCGCGAGCCGCCGGGTCGTCCCAGACCTCGGCGAGTTCGAGCAGCCCCGCGAGCAGCTGCGGCTTGTTGCGGCCGATCTCCTCGAGCAGCCGGTCGGCGCGCGAGATGAACATGCTGGCGTTCCAGAGGTAGGAGCCGTTCGCGAGGTAGCGCTCGGCGGTCTCCAGGTCGGGCTTCTCCTTGAAGGAGTCCACCGCCAGGGCGCTCGGAGCGCCGTCGATCTCCAGCCGGTCGCCGTAGTGGATGTAGCCGAAGCCGACCGCCGGCTCCGTCGGACGGATTCCGATGGTCGTGATGTACCCGGCCTCGGCCGATGCCGCCGCCTCGCGCACGGCAGACTGGAACAGCGGCAGGTTCTTGATGACATGGTCCGCGGCGAACGAGCCGATGATCACGCCGGGCTCGCGACGCTCGAGGATGGCGGCCGCCAGGCCGATGGCGGCGGTGGAGTCCCGCGGCTCCGACTCCAGCACGACGTTCGGATCCGCCAGGGCGGGCAGCTGCCGTTCGACGGCCAGCCGGTGCGCGCGCCCGGTGACCACCATGATGCGCTGCTCGCCCGAGAGCGGGGCCAGCCGGTCCCAGGTGTCGCGGAGCAGCGTCTGGCCGGAACCGGTCAGGTCGTGGAGGAACTTCGGGGCGTCCGCGCGCGACAGCGGCCACAGCCGGGAGCCGATACCTCCGGCCGGGATCACGCTGTAGAAGCGGTCGATGGGAGGCCCCTGGGTGATCCTGCGCTGCTGCGTCATGCCGAAAGGATACCGAGCGGTGCCGGACACCGGCCGTTCACGGTCACGACATCGGCCGACCCTAGCGTGAAGCCATGCGGGTCGCGCTGGTCAGCGAGAGCTTCCTCCCCACGGTGAACGGGGTCACGACGAGTGTGCTGCGGGTGCTGGACCACCTCGCGGGGCGCGGTCACGAGGCGATCGTGATCTGCCCGGATGCGGGCGCCCCGGCCGAGTACGCCGGATTCCGCATCCACCAGGTGCCGTCGATCGCCTACCGTCAGTTCCCGGTGGGGCTGCCGGGCCCGCAGGTGCAGCGCATCCTCTCGGGGTTCGGGCCGGACGTGCTGCACGCGGCATCCCCCTTCTTCCTCGGCGCGCAGGCGATCGCCGCGGCCAACCGGCTCGGCGTCCCGTCCGTCGCGATCTACCAGACGGACGTCGCCGGCTTCGCCCGGCGCAACGGCCTCGGCGTCACCTCGGCGATCGCGTGGAAGTACGTCCGCTGGGTCCACGAGGGCGCCGACCTGACGCTCGCCCCGTCCGCGGCGAGCGAGTACGACCTCCGCACGGCCGGGGTCAGCCGGGTGGGCCGCTGGGGGCGCGGTGTCGACCTGGAGCGCTACCACCCGAATAAGAGGAGGACGCCCGCGGCGGCCGCGCTCCGGGAGCGCCTGTCGCCGGACGGCGAGACGGTCGTGGGCTATGTCGGCCGCATCGCCCCGGAGAAGCAGGTGGAGCGGCTGCGGGCGTTGCGGGGAATCGGCGGGGTCTCGGTCGCCATCGTCGGGGACGGCCCGTCGCGCGACGCGGTGGCGCGCGAGCTGCGCGGGGTGCACGTGCACTGGCTCGGCCGGCTGGGCGGCGACGACCTCGCGGCCGCGTACGCCGCATTCGACCTCTTCGTGCACACGGGCTCCGAGGAGACCTTCGGGCAGACGGTGCAGGAGGCGCACGCTTCCGGGCTCCCGGTGATCGCCCCGCGGGCGGGCGGCCCGATCGACCTCGTCGACCACGGTGTGGACGGACTCCTCTTCCCTCCACCGGATGACCGGGCGCTCCGCGCGGCGGTGTCGATGCTCATCCACGACGGCGCTCTCCGGCGCAGGATGGGCGAGGCCGGCCGCCGGGCGGTGCTCGGCCGGAGCTGGGACGTGGTCTGCCGGGAACTCACCGGGCACTACGAGCGTGTGATCCTGAGTGCCGTCAGCGGGGTGGGAGCGTACAGTTAGGTGGCCCCAGCGGGCCGCCCGCCTTGCACTCTCGCGACCCTCGGAGGTGACCGATGGCCAACATGAATCGACGCGGCATCCCCATGCCCTTCGTGACCAGGACCCGCCGGGTCGAGCCTCCGTCGCCCGCGGTCGCCCAGCAGCACACCGATCTCGCGCCCGGCCGGCGCAGCATGGTCGACAGCGCCATCTACGCCGACGGCGTGCGCGTCGCCTCCCCGACCACCCTCGCCGAGACCTACACGGCGCTCGACCGCACGCCGGGCGGTGTCGCCTGGATCGGCCTCTACCGGCCGAGCGAGCAGGAGCTGCTCTCGCTGTCGGAGGAGTTCAACCTGCACCCGCTGGCGATCGAGGACGCCATCGTCGCCCACCAGCGGCCGAAGCTGGAGCGCTACGACACCGTCCTCTTCGTCGTGCTCAAGGCGGCCAACTACCTGGACGCGCCCGAGGAGGTCGACTTCGGCGAGCTGCACCTCTTCGTCGGACGCAACTTCGTCATCACCGTCCGTCACAGCGAGTCGCCCGACCTGTCCCACGTGCGCCAGCGCATGGAGGGGGAGCCGGAGCTCCTCGCCCTCGGCCCGCAGGCCATCCTGTACGCGATCATCGACGCCGTCGTGGATGCCTACAGCCCGGTCGTCGCCGGTCTCGCCAACGACATCGACGAGATCGAGACGCAGGTGTTCGGCGGCGACGCCCTGGTCTCGCGGCGCATCTACGAGCTGTCGCGCGAGGTGATCGACTTCCAGCGGGCCACGCATCCCCTCTCGGCCGTCATGCTGGCGCTCGAACGCGGCTCGGCGAAGTACGGCGTGACGCAGGAGCTGGAGAGGCGCCTGCGCGACGTCGCCGACCACCTCACCCAGGTCAACGAGCGGGTGGACGCGTTCCGCTATCTGCTGCGCGACATCCTCACGGTGAACTCGACCCTGGTGTCGGAGCGGCAGAACGAGGAGATGACCCGGCTGGCGCACTCGAGCCACCGCCAGGGC
This sequence comes from Leifsonia sp. KNZ13-11D, assembly GCF_056754895.1. Taxonomy (NCBI): domain Bacteria; kingdom Bacillati; phylum Actinomycetota; class Actinomycetes; order Micrococcales; family Microbacteriaceae; genus Leifsonia; species Leifsonia sp. KNZ13-11D. The sequence goes on along the minus strand of NZ_JBPGWU010000001.1, from coordinate 2,940,662 downwards.
GAGGAGGTCAAGAAGATCTCGTCGTGGGCTGCGATCCTGTTCGCCCCGACCCTGATCGCGAGCATCTACGGCATGAACTTCACGCACATGCCCGAGCTGGAGTGGCCGCTGGGCTACCCCCTCGCGGTGCTCGCGATGGTCGGACTGAGCGGGCTGCTGTACTCGATCTTCAAGCGGCGCGGCTGGCTCTGAACCGCCGCTCCCGAACGGGTGACAGCCTGCTCGAATGAGCACGTGCCAACCGGGTGAGCGTTTGTAACGCTTGCATGAAGAACCCGGATTTTCGAACGGAGTGGTTCGTCACATTCGGTAACGTGAACCGCAGAAGCCTGCGATTACCCGCGCGGCTACGCATCTTGGAGGAATCACCTTGACAATCACAGCCCGTAAGGCCGGCCTCGTCGGCCTGGCGGCGATCGGCGTCATGTCGCTGCTCGCCGCGTGCTCGGCTGCCCCGTCGGACAGCTCGTCCGGCGGCGCCGCGAAGAGCGACTTCCAGCCCTGCATGGTCTCCGACTCCGGTGGATTCGACGACCACTCGTTCAACCAGCTCGGCTACGAGGGTCTGCAGCAGGCCGCGAAGTCGCTGAACGTGAAGTACAAGTCGGCCGAGTCGAAGAGCGAGAACGACTTCGCTCCGAACATCGACAGCATGGTCAACGCGAACTGCAACCTCGTCGTGACGGTCGGCTTCCTTCTCAAGGATGCGACGGAGAAGGCCGCGAAGGCGAACCCGGATGTCGATTTCGCGATCATCGACGACAACGAGATCCAGGCGAAGAACGTCAAGCCGATCATCTTCGACACGGCTCAGGCCGCGTTCCTGGCCGGCTACGCCGCCGCCAGCTACTCGAAGACCGGTATCGTCGGCACCTTCGGCGGCATGCAGATCCCGACGGTCACCATCTTCATGGACGGCTTCGCCGACGGTGTGAAGTACTTCAACGACCAGAAGGGCAAGTCGGTCAAGGTCGTCGGCTGGGATGTCGACAAGCAGAACGGCTCGTTCACCGGTGGCTTCGACGCCAACGAGACCGCGAAGAACACGGCTCAGGGCATCATCGACCAGAACGCCGACGTCATCATGCCGGTCGGCGGCCCGATCTACCAGTCGGCCGCGCAGGCGATCAAGGACTCCGGCAAGCCGATCGCGATGATCGGCGTCGACGCCGACGTCTACGAGTCCGACCCGACCGTGAAGGACCTGCTCCTCACCTCGGTCATGAAGGGCATGAAGCCGGCGACCAACGACGTCGTCACCCAGGCCGCCAAGGGCAAGTTCGACGCGACCCCGTACGTGGGCACGCTGAAGAACGACGGCGTCGGCATCGCGCCGTTCCACGACTTCGCCTCGAAGGTGGACTCGGGCCTGCAGGGCGAGCTCGACAAGATCAAGGCCGGCATCATCGACGGCTCGATCAAGGTCACGTCGCCCTCGTCGCCGAAGCAGTAATCAGCGACCAGAACGCATCGACGGGGAGGTCAGCCACGGCTGGCCTCCCCGTTGCGTTCCGCACTTGTCCGGGATGCTCATCTGAGCACACACTGACATATGTGCAGAAAGGTAGGGTGAGGAGGCGCGACGAGGCCACCAGCCGTTCCGCGTGCCCCTCTCCGTAACACGGCTCTTCGCTCCACAAGGCGCTGCGCTCCCCACGGGCGAGTAAGAGAAGGAACCCACCCGAATGAAGCTCGAACTCCGCGGCATCACCAAACGGTTCGGTGCCCTGGTCGCCAACGACCACATCGACCTCACGGTCGAACCCGGCGAGATCCACTGCCTGCTCGGTGAGAACGGCGCAGGCAAGTCCACCCTGATGAACGTGCTCTACGGTTTCTACCAGGCCGACGAGGGCGAGATCCTGCTCGACGACGTCGTCCAGCGGTTCGCGGGTCCGGGTGACGCGATGAAGGCCGGCATCGGCATGGTGCACCAGCACTTCATGCTCATCCCGGTCTTCACGGTCGCGGAGAACGTCATGCTCGGTCACGAGCAGACGAAGTTCGGCGGCCGCCTCGACCTGGGAGCCGCTCGCGCGAAGGTGCGCGAGATCTCCGCCCGGTTCGGCTTCGACGTCGACCCGGACGCCCTGGTGGAAGACCTGCCGGTCGGCGTGCAGCAGCGCGTCGAGATCATCAAGGCCCTCTCGCAGGATGCCAAGGTGCTCGTCTTCGACGAGCCGACGGCGGTGCTGACCCCGCAGGAGACCGACGAGCTGATGGCGATCATGCGCCAGCTCAAGGAGCAGGGCACCGCGATCATCTTCATCACCCACAAGCTGCGCGAGGTGCGCGAGGTCGCCGACCGGATCACGGTCATCCGCCTCGGCAAGGTGATCGGCGAGGCCGAGCCGACCGCGACCAACGTCGAGCTCGCCTCGATGATGGTCGGCCGCGCCGTCTCGCTCACCGTCGAGAAGGAGGCCGCCACCCCTGGCGTCCCCGCGCTCGTCGTGAAGAACCTCTCGGTGATCGATCCGATCGGCCAGCTGGTCGTCAACAACGTGAGCTTCGAGGTGCGCGCCGGCGAGATCCTGGCCATCGCGGGCGTCCAGGGCAACGGGCAGACCGAGCTGACGGAGGCGATCATCGGCCTCCAGCCGCGGGTCCAGGGCGAGATCCTCCTCGACGGCACGCCCATCCAGGGTCACAGCGTGCGCAAGGTGCTCGACGCGGGCGTCGGGTTCGTGCCGGAGGACCGCAACGAGGACGGGTTGGTCGGCGAGTTCAGCATCCAGGAGAACCTGATGCTCGACCGGTCGACCGGGGATCCGTTCGTCAAGGGCGGCAACATCCAGTTCTCGTACCTGAAGGACTTCGCCGAGGAGAAGGTGCGCGAGTTCGACGTGCGCACCCAGTCCATCGACACGAAGGTCGGTCGGCTCTCCGGCGGCAACGCGCAGAAGGTGGTGCTCGCCCGCGAGCTGAGCCGCGAGCTGCGCCTGTTCGTCGCGGCGCAGCCCACGCGCGGCCTGGATGTCGGATCGATCGAGTTCGTGCACAAGCGCATCGTCGAGACCCGCGACGCCGGGGTCCCGGTCATCGTGGTCTCGACGGAGCTCGACGAGGTCGCCGCCCTGGCCGACCGGATCGCCGTGATGTACCGCGGGGGGATCGTAGGAATCGTGCCGGGGGACACGTCTCGTGACGTCCTCGGCCTGATGATGGCCGGCGAGTCGCCGGAGCAGGCAGGAGCAGCAGCATGACCGGGACCGACACCGCGCCGGCCCAGCCCGTCGAGCCGGGAGCCCCCGCCCCCGCGCGCGGCCAGGGCGGGGAGCCGTCGCGCTGGAGCAGGGCGGTCCGCGACATCATGAGCGGGCCCGTGATCATCTCGGTGCTGGCCGTCGTGCTGGCGCTGGTCGTCGGAGCCGTGCTGATCGCGGTCACCGACCCGCAGGTGCAGCGCGCGGCGGGCTACTTCTTCGCCCGTCCGGGAGACACCTTCTCGGCCATCTGGACGTCGGTGTCGAACGCCTACGTGTCGATGTTCCAGGGCGCGATCTACAACTTCCGCCGCCCCACCTTCTCGGCCGGGATCCGGCCGCTCACGGACACCCTCACGTTCGCCACCCCGCTGATCGTCAGCGGTCTCGGCGTCGCGCTGGCGTTCCGCGTCGGACTGTTCAACATCGGTGGCCAGGGACAGATCCTGATCGCCGCGGCGGCCTCCGCGTGGGTGGGCTTCTCGTTCGACCTGCCGCCCGTCGTGCACCTGGTGCTGGCTGTCGTCGCCGGCATCGTCGGCGGCGCCGTCTGGGCCGGCATCGTCGGCCTCCTGAAGGCGCGGACCGGCGCGCACGAGGTGATCGTCACGATCATGCTCAACTACATCGCCTTCTACCTGATCGCCTACATGCTGCGTACGCAGGGACTTCTGCAGGCGCCGGGCTCCAACAACCCGAAGGCGCCGGCGGTGCACCCCAACGCGGTGTTCCCCCCGCTGTTCGGCGAGCAGTACAACCTGACCTGGGCGTTCATCCTGGTGATCGCCGCGACCGTGTTCGTCTGGTGGCTGATCAACCGCTCCAGCCTCGGTTTCCGCTTCCGCGCGGTCGGCGAGAATCCGAACGCGGCGCGCGTCGCGGGCATCAACGTCAAGAACATCTACGTGTACGCGATGCTCATCGCCGGTGGCCTGGTCGGGCTCGCGGGCGCCAGCCAGGCGCTGGGGGTCTTCCCCGCGGGCATCAGCTCCGGCGTGGATGCGGGCATCGGCTTCGACGCGATCACGGTCGCGCTGCTGGGCCGCTCGCGCCCGTGGGGCGTGTTCATCGCGGGTCTGCTCTTCGGCGCGTTGAAGGCCGGCGGGTACACCATCCAGGCGGCCAACGACATCCCGATCGACATCGTGCTGATCCTGCAGTCGCTCATCGTCCTGTTCGTCGCGGCGCCGCCGCTGGTGCGCGCGATCTTCCGTCTGCCCGAGCCGGGGAGCGCGCCCCGGAGACCGGGTCCCATCGTCACGAAGGAGGTGGAGGCCAAGTGACCACCACCGCCCCAGTCGTCCCCGACTCGTCGCCGATCGTCCTCGAGAAGGCGGAGATCCGCTCCTGGAAGGCCCCGATCGCCCTCGCCGTCTTCGTCGTGATCAGCATCGTGCTGTTCTTCGGCTTCGCCCGGCACGGACAGAGCACCTTCCGCTTCTCGGAGACCTCCGACGCGGTCAAGCTCCCGAACCTCACCGTCGACACCTTCGTCACCACCACCGTCGTCACCATCCTGCTCGCGGCGCTGACCGCGCTCAGCGCGTACTACTCGTACCGCGCCCGCAAGACGCCGATCTGGCTGGTGATCGTGTTCGCCCTGCTGTTCATGTTCGCGTTCCTCGCCTGGGCGGGGTCGGGCGCGCTGCCGGTGCCCGTCACGGGGCTCTTGCTCGGCACGATCAGCCTCTCCGTGCCCCTGGTGTTCGGCGCCCTGGGCGGCGTGATCTCCGAGCGCGGCGGCGTGGTCAACGTCGCCATCGAGGGCCAGCTGCTCGCGGGCGCCTTCGTCTCGGCGATGACCGCGACGCTCACCGGCAGCTGGGTGGTCGGCCTGCTGGCCGCGCTGATCGCCGGGGTCCTGGTGTCGTTCGTGCTCGCGGCCTTCTCGATCAAGTACCTGGTCGACCAGGTCATCGTCGGCGTCGTGCTGAACGTGCTGGTCACCGGCCTCACGAGCTTCCTCTACTCCACCGTGCTCGCGGGCGACCCGCAGCTGCTCAACCACCCTCCGCGCCTGCCCGAGTGGCCCATCCCGGTGCTCAGCGATATCCCGATCATCGGCCCGGTGCTGTTCCACCAGACGATCATCGAGTACCTCATGTACATCGCGATCTTCGCGGTGTGGTTCGGGCTGTTCAAGACCCGCTGGGGCCTGCGCCTCCGCTCGGTCGGCGAGCACCCTGAGGCCGCGGACACCGTCGGCATCAACGTCAACAGCACGCGGTTCTGGAACGTCTCCCTCGCCGGCGCGGTCGCCGGGCTCGGCGGCGCGTACTTCACGCTGGGATCGGTCGGCGCCTTCTCGAAGGAGATGACCGCCGGTCAGGGCTTCATCGCCCTCGCGGCCGTGATCTTCGGACGCTGGGACCCCATCCGGGCGACCCTCGCCGCGCTGTTGTTCGGCTTCGCCTCCAACCTGCAGAACGTGCTCGGCATCATCGGCTCGCCGGTGCCCAGCGAGTTCATGCTCATGCTCCCGTACGTCGTGACGATCTTCGCGGTGGCCGGGCTGGTGGGGCTCTCACGGGCGCCCGCAGCCGACGGCAAGCCGTACATCAAGTCATGAGCGACGCGATCGACTGGGAGGCGCTGCGCTCGGCAGCGACCGAGGCGATGCACCACGCGTACGTCCCGTACTCGAAGTTCCCGGTCGGGGCGGCGGCCCTCGTCGACGACGGCCGGATCGTCAGCGGCTGCAACGTCGAGAACGCCAGCTACGGCGTGACGCTGTGCGCGGAGTGCGGACTGGTGTCGTCGCTCGCGATGAGCGGCGGCGGCCACCTCGTCGCCTTCACCTGCGTGAACGGCGACGGCGACATCCTGATGCCGTGCGGCCGCTGCCGTCAGCTGCTCTACGAGCACTCGGCCGAGGGGATGCTGCTGGAGACGGTGTCCGGCATCCGCACCATCGACCAGGTGCTGCCCGACGCATTCGGGCCGCGCCAGCTCGCCGCCTACGCGGCCGAGCACGAGAACGACTGAACAGGAACACCTTCGTGACCGATCTTGCAGGAGAGGTCGAGGCGTTCGACGCCGTCGACCTGATCAGGACCAAGCGCGACCGCGGCGAGCTCGGCACCGCCGAGATCGACTGGCTCGTGGACGCGTACACCCGCGGCTACGTCGGCGACGAGCAGATGTCGGCGATGACCATGGCGATCTTCCTCAACGGGATGACGCGCCGCGAGATCAAAGACCTGACGCTCGCGATGATCGCCTCGGGCGAGCGGATGGACTTCTCGGGGCTCGGCAAGCCGACCGCGGACAAGCACTCCACCGGAGGCGTCGGCGACAAGATCACGCTGCCCCTGATGCCGCTGGTGGCGACGTTCGGCGTCGCGGTGCCGCAGCTCTCCGGCCGCGGCCTCGGCCACACGGGCGGGACGCTGGACAAGCTGGAGAGCATCCCCGGCTGGCGCGCCGACCTCAGCACCGAGGAGATGTTCGCCCAGCTGCGGAACGAGGGCGGCGTCATCTGCGCCGCCGGATCGGGCCTCGCCCCGGCGGACGGCAAGCTCTACGCGCTGCGCGACATCACCGGGACGGTCGAGGCCATCCCGCTGATCGCATCCTCGATCATGTCGAAGAAGATCGCCGAGGGCACCGGTGCGCTCGTGCTCGACGTGAAGTTCGGCTCCGGCGCGTTCCTGAAGGACATCGAGCGCTCGCGCGAGCTCGCCCGAACCATGGTCGAACTCGGCCGGGATGCCGGGGTCGCGACCTCCGCCCTGCTGACCGACATGAACGTGCCGCTCGGCCTCGCGATCGGCAACGCCAACGAGGTCCGCGAGTCGGTCGAGGTGCTCGCCGGCGGCGGCCCCGCCGACATCGTCGAGCTGACCGTTGCGCTCGCCCGCGAGATGCTGACGCTCGCCGGGCGTCCGGACGAGGACGTCGAGGCGGCGCTGAAGGACGGCCGCGCCATGGACAAGTGGCGCGAGGTCATCCGCGCGCAGGGCGGCGACCCCGATGCGGCCCTCCCGGTGGCCAAGGAGACCCACACGGTGGTCGCCGAGCGCGACGGTGTGCTGGTCGAGCAGCAGGCGCTGCCGTTCGGCATCGCCGCCTGGCGTCTCGGCGCCGGCCGCGCCCGCAAGCAGGACCCGGTGCAGCACGCCGCGGGCATCGACCTGCACGCGAAGCCGGGGGACGAGGTCCGTGCGGGCCAGCCGCTCTTCACCCTGTCCGCCGACGAGCCCGCCCGCTTCGAGCGCGCGCTGGAGGCGCTGGAGGGCGCGTATCGCATCGCGCCCGCAGGGACCCCGTTCGAGCGCGGCCCGCTGATCGCGGACCGCATCGCCTAGGCTGAACTCCATGAGCGACGCCTGGAACGAGTACGAGCTGGCCGACGGCACGGAGATCCGTCCGCTTCCGAAGGTCTCCCTCCACGACCACCTCGACGGCGGCCCCCGCCCGGCGACCGTGCTGGAGCTGGCCGACGAGGCCGGCGTCGAGCTCCCGGCCCAGGATGCGGCGGAGCTGGGTCGCTGGTTCGCCGAGAAGTCCAACTCCGGCTCGCTGGTCGAGTACCTGAAGACGTTCGACCTGACCACCGCGGTCATGCAGACGCGGGAGGGTCTGAGCCGCGTCGCCCGCGAGTTCGTCCAGGACCTCGGCGAGGACGGCGTCGTCTACGGAGAGGTCCGCTGGGCGCCGGAGCAGCACCTGACGCGCGGGCTCTCGCTCGACGAGACGGTGGAGGCGGTGCAGGACGGCATCGAGCAGGGCATCCAGGACGTGCGCGGCGCCGGTGGGCGCATCCGCGTGGGCCAGCTGGTGACCGCTATGCGTCACAATGACCGCGGCCTCGAGATCGCCGAGCTCGCCGTCCGTCACCGCGACCGCGGCGTCGTGGGTTTCGACATCGCCGGACCCGAGGCCGGGTTCCCGGCGTCGAACCACCGTGCGGCGTTCGACTACCTCGCCTCCGAGTTCTTCCCGGCCACGGTGCACGCCGGCGAGGCCGACGGCCTGGACAGCATCAGGAGTGCGCTGCTCGACGGCCGTGCGCTGCGGCTGGGTCACGGCGTCCGGCTGGCCGAGGACATCACGATCGAGCGCCAGGACGACGAGAACACCTATGTCACGCTGGGCTCGCTGTCGCAGTGGGTGAAGGATCGCGAGATCGCGCTCGAGACGAGCCCGACCTCCAACCTGCAGACCGGCGCCATCGCGGCCTGGGGAGACGACATCCTCGACCACCCGTTCGACCTGCTCTACCAGCTGGGCTTCCGGGTCACCGTGAACACCGACAACCGGCTCATGAGCGGCACGACCCTCACGCGCGAGCTGAGTCTGCTGGCGGACGCCTTCGCGTACGACCGGACCGACCTCGAGATCTTCCAGCTGAACGCCGCCGCGGGTGCTTTCCTGCCGCTCGAGGAGCGCGAGGAGCTGGCCGAGATCATCACAGCAGGTTTCGAGGGTTCCTGACCCACCGGGCGTTACGCTGAACTCATGTCACTGCCACCGCTGCCTGATTCCGCCATCACCGTCGGCGCGCACGCCGTCGACTGGCGCCAGGCGGTCGAGCTGGCGGGGGAGGCGCTGGCGCGCTCCGGGGCGACGGAGCAGGGGTACGGGCAGCGCATGATCCAGGTGATCGAGGAGTTCGGCGCCTACATCGTGATCGCTCCGGGGCTCGCGCTCGCGCACGCCCGTCCGGGGCCCGACGTGAACGCGGACGGCCTGTCCGTCGTCACCCTCGACGAGCCGGTGGTGTTCGGTCACCCCCACAACGACCCCGTCTCCGTCGTGCTCGGTCTCGCCGTCTCCACCCCGGAGGCGCACGTGACGAGCGTGGCCGAGCTGGCCAACGTCTTCAACGATCCGGAGGCCATCCCGGCGCTCGCGGCGGCCACCGATGTCGCGGAGGTGCAGCGCATCCTCACGCTGAGCGAGGAGGAGACAGCGCGGTGAAGATCGTCGCCATCTGCGGGGTCGGCGTCGGAACGTCGGGCATCCTGAAGGTCAACGCGGAGCGCGTCCTCGACCGGTTGGGCATCGACGCCGACGTGACGGCCTCCGATGCCGCCAACATCGCGGAGGCGGCCGCGAACGCGCAGGTCGTGCTCACCTCGCCCGAGCTGGTGGACCGCATCGGCCGCACCAACGCGGACGTGATCGTCGTGAACAACTACTTCGACCTCGAGGAGCTCGAGCAGAAGCTCGACGAAGCCCTCGGCTGAGGCCGTCAGCCCCGCAGCAGCGCCTCCACGAGCCCGGGGAACCGGGCGTCGAGCTCATCGCGCCGCAGCTGGATCTCGTGCGTGCGCCCGGACACGATGGTGCGCGTGACGCCGGCCTCGCGCAGCGTTTTGAAGTGGTGCGCCATGGTCGACTTCTGCACATCGACGCCCCACTCGGTGAGAGTCTTCGGATGCGGGCGCCCGTCGGCGAGCACCCGCACGATCTGCAGCCGGATGGGGTCGCCGACCGCGCGCAGCACATCCACGAGCTGCACCTCGGACATGTCGGGGGTGGGGTAGTCGGTCATGCGCACCAATTGTTTGACAAGCATCGAACAATAGTCGTACCGTAACGGTATGACATCCGTCGAACAATCGTACCGCAGATCGCTCCCCGCGCTCCTGGTGCTCGCCCTCGCGCTGTTCGTGGTCGGCACGAACGCCTTCGTGATCGCCGGGCTGCTGCCCCAGGTGGCGAGCGGCCTGGGGGCGACCGCCACGCAGGTCAGCTGGTCCATCACCACGTACAGCCTCGTCGTGGCCGTCGCCGCACCCGCGGTCTCCATCCTGCTGCCGCGGGTTCCTCGCGCCGCCCTGATGGCCGCAGGCCTCGGGGTCTTCGCCCTCGGCACCGCCGTCTCGGCGCTCGCCCCCGACCTCACCCTGTTCATCGCGGGCCGCACGTTCTCCGGTCTCGGAGGGGCCGCCCTGGTGCCGACGGCGACGGCCGCCGCCGCATCGCTCGCCCGGCCGGGCAAGCGCGGGCAGGCGCTCGCGATCGTGGGCGCCGGGTTCACCCTCGCGACGGCGGTCGGGTCGCCGCTCGGGACCGCGGTCGGCGGAGTCGCCGGCTGGCGGTTCGCGCTGTGGTGCATCGTGGCGCTGGCGGCGGTGCTCGTGGTCGCCATCCCGCTGCTGGTGCACGGCGTGCCGGTCCCGCCGGCGGTCTCCCTCGGACGGCGGCTCGCGCCGCTCGGCGACCTGCGGATCGTCGCCCCACTCGCCACGACGCTTCTGATGATCGCCGGCTTCAACATCGTCTACATCTTCTCGGCGGCGGTGACCCATGCCTCCACCGGCGGATCGGGAGCGCTGCTCGCCGTGCTGCTGCTGGCGTACGGCGTCGCCGGCGTGGCGGGCAACGCCGTGGCCGGCCCGCTCACCGACCGGTTCGGCAGCAGGGCAGTGGCGACCTCGGCGCTCGCCGGGCAGGCGATCACCCTGGTCGTGCTCGCGGTGACGGAGGCGTCGTTCGTCGCGTCGGTCGTGATCTTCGCGCTGTGGGGCGTCGCGGCATTCGCGATCGCCATCCCGGTGCAGCACCGGCTGGTCCACGTGGAGCCGGAGAACGCGGCGCTCGCCCTCTCCTGGTACTCCACCGCGATGTACGTCGGGATCGCCATCGCCCCGCCGATCGGAACGCTCGCGCTGGCGGCAGGCGGAGCCGTGGCCGTGCCGCTCGCCGGAGCCGTCGTCACCGTCGCGGCGCTCGCCGCGTTCCTGCTCGGCTACCTGGCGCGCGCGCCGCGCGCCGTCGCCGCCTGACGCGAGTCGAGTCGCGGAGCGGGCCGCGCCCCGAGCATCCCGGCCGGCGCGGCCCCCGCTGGTCAACCCTCAGGCCGTCAGCAGCCGCATCGCCTCGGCGAGGGCCGCGACCCGGGCGGTCGCCGTCGCCCGCCGCTCCTCGACGGTGCCCTCGTCGCTCGACGCGTCGATGTAGATCTTGAGCTTCGGCTCGGTGCCGCTCGGCCGCACCATCACACGCGATCCGTCCTCCAGGAGGATGCGCAGCACGTCACTCGGCGGGAGGCCGCCGAAGCCGTCGCGCAGGTCGTCGATCTGCGTCACACGGACGTCGCCCAGGTGGCTCGGCGGCGTCGACCGCAGGGCCGACATGATCTCGCCGATGCGCGACAGCTCGGTGACCCGGAGCGAGATCTGGTCGCTCGCGAAGAAACCGAACCGCTCGGCGAAGGCGTCCAGCCGCTGGGAGATCGTGACGCCGTCGGCCGCCAGGGCGTTGGCGAGGTCGAGGAAGGCGACCGCGGCCGAGATGCCGTCCTTGTCCCGGACGCTGCCCGGGTTCACCAGGTAGCCGAGGGCTTCCTCGAATCCGTAGACCAGCCCGGGAGCCCGCGACACCCACTTGAAACCGGTGAGCGTGTCCGCGAAGTCGAGACGGTAGGCGCCGGCGACGGCCGCGAGGGCGGGGGAGGAGACGATGGAGCACGCCAGCGTGCCGAACGCGCCCCGCTCGCCGGCGGACGCCGTGGCGAGCTCGGCGGCGCGCCAGCCGAGCAGCGCGCCTACCTCGTTGCCGGAGAGCCGGCGGTACCCGTCGGCGTTCGCCGGGTCCGGGATGGCGACGGCCAGGCGGTCGGCGTCCGGGTCGTTGGCGATGATCAGGTCGGCCCCGCTGTCGCGGGCCGTTGCGAACGAGAGGTCCATGGCCCCCGGCTCCTCCGGGTTGGGGAACGCCACCGTGGGGAAGGCCGGGTCCGGGTCGATCTGAGCGGCGACGGGAGTAGGAGCGGCGAAGCCGGCCCGCGCGAAGACCTCGCGGGCGGTGCGCCAGCCGACGCCGTGCATCGCCGTGTAGACGAACGAGACGGCGTCGCGCGGAGCCGTCGAGGAGGCGACCTGGACGGTCGCGTCGATGTACGCCTGCTCGACGTCGTCCGAGGCGACCTCGTAGCGGTCGGACCGGGGGAGGCCGGCGACGCTGCCCGTGGCCACGTCGAGGATGTGCGCGGCGATCTCCGCATCCACCGGCGGCACGATCTGCGAGCCGTGGTCCTCGCCGCCGAGGTACACCTTGTAGCCGTTGTCGTTCGGAGGATTGTGGCTGGCCGTCACCATGACGCCCGCGCTCGCCCGCAGGTGCCGTACCGCGAAGGCGAGCACCGGGGTGGGCAGGAGGCGCGGGAGCAGCACCGCGTGGATGCCGGCGCCGGCCATGAGCTCGGCGGTGTCGCGCGCGAACACGTCGGAGTTCTTCCGGCCGTCGTAGCCGATCACGACCGACGGCGTCCCGCCCTCGGCGTGCTCCAGCAGCCAGCGCGCGAAGCCCGCGGCCGCCTGGGCGACGAGCACCCGGTTCATCCGGTTGGGGCCGGCGGCGAGCTCCCCGCGCAGTCCGGCCGTGCCGAACTCGAGGCGCTCGTCGAAGCGCGAGTGGAGGTCGGCGACGGCCTCGGCGGAGCCCGCCTCGGCGGCCGCGATCAGGGAGTCGAGCTCGGCGCGGGTCTCCGGATCCGGGTCCTGCGCCAGCCAGGCGCGGGCCTCCCCGAGCAGCTGCGGGGTGTCCTTCGTGGTCACAGGGCCTCCACGATCTGGGCGAGCAGGGCGCTGATCACCGGCTCGGCGGCGCGGCCGGCGTCGATGACTTCCTGGTGGCTGAGCGGGGTCTTCTGGATGCCGGCGGCAAGATTCGTGATCAGCGACATCCCGAGGATCTCCATGCCGGCCTGCCGGGCAGCGATCGCCTCGAGAGCGGTGGACATGCCCACGATGTGGCCGCCGATCGCCTTCGCCATCTGCACCTCGGCGGGCGTCTCGTAGTGCGGGCCGCGGAACTGCGTGTACACGCCCTCGTCGAGAGACGGGTCGATGGTGCGCGCGAGCTCGCGCAGGCGGTGCGAGTAGAGGTCCGTCAGGTCGATGAAGGTCGCGCCCTCGAGCGGGGAGTCCGCCGTCAGGTTGATGTGGTCGCTGATCAGCACCGGCGTGCCGGGCTTCCAGTGCTCCTTGATGCCGCCCGCCCCGTTGGTGAGGACCATCGTGGTCGCACCGGCGGCCGCGGCGGTGCGGACGCTGTGGACGACGCGGCGCACGCCGTGCCCTTCGTAGTAGTGGGTGCGGGCGCCGATGACCAGGGCGTGCTTGCCGTTCGGCAGGCGGATCGAGCGCAGCGTGCCGACGTGGCCTTCGAGGGCCGGCTTGCTGAAGCCGACGATCTCGGTGGCGGGGACCGTCGCGACCGTCTCACCGATGAGATCCGCGGCTCTGCCCCAGCCGCTGCCCAGGGTGAGCGCGATGTCGTGGCGCTCCACCCCGGTCTTCTCGGCCAGCTGGGCGGCGGCCTGGCGGGCCACGTCGAACGGGTCGGCGGCGGGGTCGTCGAGCGGGTTGGTGGTGGAATCCAGCATGAGCCAACTCTACTGAGCCGCCGGCTTTCGGCAGGGCGGTGGCCGGATGCGCATCGGTGCACCCCCATACGGAAGAATGGTGCGCATGGCGTATGAATTCGAGCGGAAGCAGCGCATCGCGGTCCTCGGCGGCGGCCCGGGCGGCTACGAGGCGGCACTCGCGGGCGCGCAGCTCGGCGCCGACGTGACCCTGGTCGAGCGCTCCGGCGTGGGCGGGTCCGCGGTGATCACCGACGTGGTCCCGTCGAAGAGCCTGATCGCGACCGCGGAGGCGACCAACTCGATCGGCGAGGCCACCGACCTCGGCGTCCAGTTCTTCTCGCGGGGAGAGACCGGCAAGCCGGTCCGGCCTGAGATCGCGGTCAACCTGTCGGCGGTCAACAAGCGGCTGATCGGGCTCGCCCGGCAGCAGTCCGAAGACATGCGGGCGGAGCTCGTGCGCTCCGGTGTGCGCATCGTGAACGGGGAGGGACGCCTCGACGGCGACGGTGCGATCATCGTGTCCACCGCGAAAGGCGACTCGGGCACCGACTTCGACCGGGTGGAGGGCGACACCATCGTCGTCGCCGTCGGCGCGAGCCCGCGCATCCTGCCGTCCGCGGTTCCCGACGGGGAGCGCATCCTCACCTGGACCCAGCTCTACGATCTGAAGTCGGTGCCGTCGCACCTCATCGTGGTCGGGTCGGGTGTCACGGGCGCGGAGTTCGCCTCGGCGTACACGGCGCTCGGTTCGAAGGTCACGCTCATCTCCTCCCGCGACCAGGTGCTGCCGGGGGAGGACGCGGACGCGGCGGCGGTGATCGAGAACGTCTTCAAGCGCAACGGCATGCAGGTGCTCTCGAAGTCCCGCGCCGAGTCGGTGGTGCGCACCGAGGACGGGGTGGTCGCCACGCTCACCGACGGACGCACGGTCGAGGGGTCCCACTGCCTGATGGCCGTCGGCTCGGTGCCGAACACGTCCGGGATCGGGCTCGAGGAGGCGGGCGTGCAGGTCACCCACTCCGGTCACATCCGGGTGAACCGGGTGGCGCGCACGTCCATCCCGAACATCTACGCCGCGGGTGACTGCTCCGACTCGCTGCCGCTCGCATCCGTCGCCAGCATGCAGGGGCGCACCGCCGTCTTCCACGCGATGGGCGACGCGGTCAACCCGATCGAGCTGCGCAACGTGACCTCCAACATCTTCACCCAGCCCGAGATCGCCACCGTCGGCTGGAGCCAGAAGCAGATCGAGGAGGGCATCGCGCAGGGCGACATCTACAAGCTGCCGCTCAAGTCGAACCCGCGCGCCAAGATGCTGGGCATCCGCGACGGCTTCGTGAAGCTGTTCGCGCGCACCGGCTCCGGCACGGTCATCGGCGGCGTCATCGTCGCGCCGCGCGCCTCCGAGCTGATCTTCCCGCTCGCGCTCGCCGTGGAGCAGCGGCTGACGGTCGATCAGGTGGCCCGGGCGTTCACGGTGTACCCGTCGCTCTCCGGGTCCATCACCGACGCGGCGCGCGCGATGCACATCGTGCTCTGACCGGGAGGCCCGGGGGATGGAGATCGCGCTGACCGTCGGCGTCCTCGCCGTCCTCGCGATCGCGTCGGCCAGCACGATCGGGCCGAGGTTCGGGGTGGCGTCGCCGCTGATCCTGGTGGTCGTCGGCATCCTGGTCAGCCTGCTCCCGTTCGTGCCCGCGCTGGAGCTGAAGCCCGAGTGGATCATCGCGGGCGTGCTGCCGCCGCTGCTCTACTCGGCATCGGTCTCAATGCCCGCGATGAACTTCCGGCGCGAGTTCGGTGCCATCGGCGGGCTCTCGGTGCTGCTGGTCATCGTCAGCTCGGTGCTGCTCGGGCTGTTCTTCGCGTGGGCGATCCCCGGGCTGGGGCTCGCCTGGGGCATCGCCCTCGGCGCCATCGTGAGCCCGACCGACGCCGTCGCCACGAGCATCGTGAAGCGCGCGGGGATCTCGCCGCGCGTGGTCGCGATCCTCGAGGGCGAGAGCCTGCTCAACGACGCGACGGCGCTGGTGCTGCTGCGCTCGGCGGTCGCGGCGGCCGCCGCGTCGTTCACTCTGGGCAGCGTGACCCTCTCGTTCTTCTACTCGGTCGCCGTCGCTGTGGCCTTCGGAGTCCTCGTCGGCTGGCTCAACCTGAAGGTGCGCCAGCGGGTGAAGGATGCGACGGTCAACACGGTCATCTCGTTCACCGTGCCGTTCCTCGCCTCGCTGCCCGCTGAAGCGCTGGGCGCGTCCGGTCTCGTGGCGGCCGTGGTCGCAGGGCTGGTGACGGGCAGCCGGGCGCCGCGCCTGCTCTCGCCGGAGCACCGCCTGTCGGACGCGCAGAACTGGCGGACGGTCGAGCTCATCCTGGAGGGCCTGATCTTCCTCACCATGGGGCTCGAACTGTTCGGCATCCTGCAGAAGGTGCAGAACGACCACGCCGGCGTGCTGCCGGCGATCGGGGTGGCGGCCGGGGCGCTGGTGCTGACCATCCTGGTGCGTGCCGGTTTCGTCGCGCCGCTGCTCGCTCTGCTCGCGCGACGGCACCGGCGGGGCGAGCGGATGCGTCCGCGGCTGCAGGAGCTGCAGGAGCACCTGTCCGACCCGGAGGCCCTGCAGCGCGGGATCGCGCAGCGGGTCGCGCCGCCGGACCCTGCGGCGCTCACGGCCGGGCCGGGGGAGGCGGACGGGCGGGCGGCGGAAGCGGCCGGCTCGGTCGACGGGGGAGACGCCCCCCTGGCGGACGAGGTGCTGGCATACCCGCGCGGGGAGGGCCAGCGGCCGGTCTCACCTCAGCGGGCGGAACGTCGCAGGCGTCGCCTGGCCCGCCGCGGCATCCCCACCGTGGAGAACCTGACCCGCTTCGGAACGCGCCTGCGCCGGGTGCTCGCGGACATCGACTACTTCACCGGCGCGCCGCTCGGCTGGCGGGAGGGCGCGATCGTGGTGTGGGCCGGGATGCGCGGCGCTGTGACCGTCGCGGCCGCCCAGTCGCTGCCGACGGAGACGCCGGGACGCTCGGTGCTCGTGCTGATCGCGTTCCTCGTCGCGGCGGGTTCGCTCCTGCTGCAGGGCGGCACGCTCAGCCTCGTGCTCCGGCTCGTGAAGCCCGCAGGCATCGATCCGCAGGCCGAACGCGACGAGCGCCGCCGCTTGATGGAGCTGCTGTTCGAGGCGGCCAAGACGGTACCGCTTCCCGCCACCACCGAGCGAACCCCGGAGGCCTTCGCCGAGTACAAAGCGGCGCGGCTGGCCCAGCTCCGGGCTCAGCGCGACGCGCTGCTGGACGCGCGCGACGACGGCACGTTCAGCGCGGACGTGCTGGAGGGCGCGCTCGTCAACCTCGACGCCGACGAGATCAGCATCGACCTCAAGGGCGACCCCGGCGACTCCACGGGCTGACGCCCCCGCCCCGCACGCGCCCATCTGCTCACCATTTGGCACAAATCGTGGCAATGCGCCGCTCATAACGACGATTCGGCACAAATCGCCGCCGAGAACGAAATGCACATTCGGCACGAATGACCGGGATGCCGCGCGCAAAGCCTTCATTCGGCACGAATGATCGGGATGCCGCGCGCAAAGCCTTCATTCGGCACGAATGGAGATCGAGCACGAAGCGCACACTCGACACGAATCACCGTGATGCCGCGCGTGGAGCGTTCCTTCGGCACGAATCGCGTTTATGCGCCGCGCATACCGACGATTTGGCACGAATCGCGGCTATGCGCCTCCCCATAACGACGATTTGGCACGAATCGCGAGGCGATGGCGCGACGTCAGACGATGTTGAGCAGCAGGTGACCCGACGAGACCGTCTCGCCGACCGACGCGTTGATGCCGGAGACCGTACCGTCCTTGTGGGCGATGAGCGGCTGCTCCATCTTCATCGCCTCGAGGACCAGCACGAGGTCGCCCTTCACCACCGGGTCGCCGTCGGCCACGGCGACCTTGACCACGGTCGCCTGCATCGGAGCGGTGACGGAGTCGCCGGTCGCCGTCTCGACGGCGTGCGCTCCGCCGCGCCGGCGGGGAGCCGGTGCCGCGGCCGGCTCACCCGCGCCGCCGCCGCTGAGCAGCTTGGCGGGCAGGGAGACCTCGATGCGCTTGCCCTCGACCTCGACGACGACGTTGCTGCGGCGCTCGGCGGCGGGCTGGTCGCCCAGTTCGCCCGACCACGGCTCGATGGTGTTGTCCCACTCGGTCTCGATCCAGCGCGTGTACACCGAGAACGGCTCGCCGTCCTGCGGCGCGAAGGCCGGGTCGCGCACGATGGCACGGTGGAAGGGGAGCACGGTGGGGAGTCCGGCGACCTCGAACTCGTCGAGGGCGCGGCGGGAGCGCTCGAGCGCCTCCTCACGGCTGGAGCCGGTCACGATCAGCTTGGCGAGCATCGAGTCGAAGGCACCGCTGATGACGTCGCCCGCCTGGATGCCGCTGTCGACGCGGACACCGGGGCCCGCGGGCGCCTTGAAGACATGCACCGGGCCGGGCGAGGGGATGAACCCGCGACCGGCGTCCTCGCCGTTGATGCGGAACTCGAAGGAGTGTCCGCGCGGCGCGGGGTCGTCGTAGTCCAGCTCGCCGCCCTCGGCGAGCCGGAACTGCTCGCGCACCAGATCGATGCCGGTGACCTCCTCGGAGACGCAGTGCTCGACCTGGAGGCGCGTGTTCACCTCGAGGAACGACACCGTCCCGTCTTTGCCGATCAGGAATTCGCAGGTGCCGGCGCCCTGGTAGCCGACCTCCTTGAGGATGGCCTTCGACGACGAGTAGAGCCTCTCCGTCTGCTCGGGGGTGAGGAACGGTGCGGGCGCCTCCTCGACGAGCTTCTGGTGGCGGCGCTGCAGCGAGCAGTCGCGCGTGGAGACGACGACGACATTGCCGTAGGCGTCGGCGAGGCACTGCGTCTCGACGTGACGCGGCTGGTCGAGGTACTTCTCCACGAAGCACTCGCCGCGGCCGAAGGCCGCGATCGCTTCGCGGGTGGCCGACTCGAAGAGCTCGCCGACCTCCTCGCGGGTTCTGGCCACCTTGAGGCCACGTCCACCGCCGCCGAAAGCCGCTTTGATGGCGACGGGCAGGCCGTAGACGTCGACGAAGTCGAGCACCTCGGCGGCATCCGCGACCGGGTTGAGAGTGCCCGGGGCGAGCGGAGCACCGACCTTCTCGGCGACGTGACGTGCGGAGACCTTGTCGCCCAGGCGCTCGATCGCCTCGGGGGACGGCCCGATCCAGGTGAGGCCGGCCGCGATCACCGCTCGGGCGAAGTCGGCGTTCTCGGCCAGGAAGCCGTAGCCGGGGTGGACCGCATCGGCGCTGGAGCGGCGCGCGACCGACAGGATCTTGTCGATCACCAGGTAGGTCTCCGCGCTGGTCGCGCCGTCGAGCGCGTACGCCTCGTCCGCGAGCCGGACGTGGAGAGCGTCCCGGTCCTGGTCCGCGTAGACGGCGACGGAGGCGATGCCGCTGTCCTTCGCTGCGCGGATGACGCGGACGGCGATCTCGCCGCGGTTGGCGATCAGAACCTTGGTGATACGGGGCACAGTTCCCTAGCCTATTGCTCGATATCGAACGGGATTTGGTCGATCCCCACAAAAATGAGCGATCGCAAACTCCGACAGCCTACAACCCTCTGCCCCGGCCGCCGGGTCGAGCCGCTCAGCGGGCGGGCGCCCAGAGGGAGGTCCACTCCACTCCGAGGCGGATGACCAGCTCGCGCAGCGTGGACAGCGACAGCCCGACGACGGTGCTCGGGTCGCCCTCGACGCGCGTGATGAACGGACCGCCCAGGCTGTCGATCGTGAACGCTCCGGCGACCTCGAGCGGCTCGCCGCTCGCGACGTACGCGTCGATCTCGGCGTCGGTCACGCCCGCGAACGTCACCGCGGCGCGTGCGACCGCTCCGGCGGCCGCGTTCTCCCGGCCGTCTCGGTGGTCGATCAGCCAGTGACCGGAGTGCAGCACGCCGGTGCGGCCCCGCTGCTGCCGCCAGCGCTCCCGCGCGACCTCCGGCAGGTGCGGCTTGCCGTGGATGGCTCCGTCGATGGCGAAGGCCGAGTCGCCGCCAAGGATGAGGCCGTCGATCGGCTCGCCGTCGAGGGTGCCGCGCACCGCCTCCGCCTTCAGCCGCGCGAGCAACTGCACCATCGCGTCGGCGCTCAGGGGCCCGTGCTCCGCCTCCGCAGCCGCGACGGCGGCGGGCTCGTCGACGTGCGACGGCACGACGACCGGCTCGATGCCGGCCGCCCGCAGCAGCGCCAGACGGGCCGGGGAGGTGGAGGCGAGGTAGAGGCGCATGGTCACCTATGGGATGCTCGAAGGATGCCTGATGAAGACGACGGAAACCGCGCGGCGAACGAGGTCGAGCTCGACATTACCAACGTCGCCCACGGCGGCGTGTTCGTCGCGCGCCACGAGGGCCGGGTCGTCTTCGTGCCGGACACGATGCCGGGCGAGCGCATCCGCGCGCGCATCGGCGACACCAGCCACGACCGGTTCTGGCGGGGCGAGCTGGTGGAGGTGCTGGAGGCGTCGCCCGAGCGCCGGCCGCAGGTCTGGCCCGCCGCTGCAGCCGACCGGCCTGCGGGGAAGCGCGCGGGAGGGGCGGAGTTCGGCCACATCCGGCTGGAGCACCAGCGCGAGCTCAAGCGTCGCGTGATCGAGGATGCGCTGCAGCGGCAGGCGAAGCTCTCGCCGGAGGCCATCGCGACCGTCGGACCGGACGGCCGTCCCCTCGGCGTCGAGCCGGTCACCGGGGAGACGGCGGACGGCACCGGATGGCGCACCCGCGTGCGCCTCCAGGTCGACGACCGCGGGCGCATCGGGCCGTTCGCTCCGCGCTCCCACACCGTGGTCCCCGTCGAGGATCTGCCGCTCGCCACCGCGCTCGTGCAGGAGGCGACGCCGTTCGGGCAGCTCTTCCCCGGCGCCGAGTCGGTGGATGTGGTGGCCACAGGCCTCGGCACCTCGCACGTGCTCGTCAACGAAGCAGTACCTCGCCCCAGCGGGCGCGGACAGCGCTCGCGCGGACGCGCCGGAGCGCTGCAGAAGCGGCAGCCGCGCCCGCGCCGCCGCCCCGTCCCCATCCGCGAGCGGGTCGGCGACCGCGAGTTCCGGCTGGACGCGCGCGGCTTCTGGCAGGTGCACCGCGAAGCCGCCCGCACGCTGACGGAGGCCGTGCAGTCCGCCGTCGACGAGGCGCTCTTCGACCCGCGCGCCGCCAACCTCGACCTCTACGGCGGCGTCGGCCTGCTGGCCGCCGCGCTCGGCGACCGGTTCGGGTCCACCCTGCGCATCACCTCCGTCGAGAGCGACGAGGCCGCGACCGACGACGCGGCGGAGAACCTGGCCGAGTGGGTCGGTGCGCAGGCGCTGACCGACCGGGTGGAGCGCTACGTCACGCGGCTCGCCACGGACGCCTCGGCTGCCGAGCGCGCCCGGCTGCGGGCGGCGACCGTCGTCCTCGACCCTCCGCGTTCGGGAGCGGGCCGGGAGGTCGTCGACGCGATCGCATCGCTGGATCCGGCCCAGGTCGTGTACGTCGCCTGCGACCCCGTCGCGCTCGCCCGCGATCTCGCGTTCTTCGACGCCCACGGCTACCGGATGCGCGGGATGCGGGCGTTCGATCTCTTCCCGAACACGCACCACGTCGAGGCGGTCGCCACGCTGACGCGCTGACGTACTGACCGATCGAATGCATTCACCCCCTACGATGGTCAGCATGGTGCGGGTGGCAATCGTCGACGATCACGAATCTGTGCGTCTGGGGCTGAAGGCGGCCTGTCAGGACGCCGGGTACGAGGTCGTCCTGACGGCGGCAACAGTGGACGACTTCGTCGCCCAGCTGGGATCGCAGGAGTGCGACGTCGTGGTGCTGGATCTGTCCCTCGGCGACGGCTCCAAGGTCACCGACAACGTCAAGCGCGCACAGGCGACCGGTGCCGCCGTGCTCGTGCACAGCATCGCCGACCGCGTCGCCAGCGTCCGGGAGGCGCTCGCCGCGGGTGCTGCCGGCGTCATCCCCAAGTCGTCCCCGACGACCACGGTCATCAGCGCGATCGCGACCGTGGCCCGCGGGGATGTGCTCAACAACCTGGAGTGGGCGACCGCGATCGATGCGGACAGCGATTTCGCCAAAGCGCAGCTCGGGCGGCGCGAGCGGGATGTGCTGCACCTGTACGCCTCCGGTCTCCCGTTGAAGGCGGTCGCGGCGCAGCTCGGCATCGCGAACTCCACCGCACGCGAGTACCTCGACCGCATCCGCGTGAAATACGTCGAGGTCGGACGCCCGGCGCCCACCAAGGTGGACCTGCTGCGACGAGCGGTGGAGGACGGCATCCTTCCGGGACTCGATCCCGAGACCGGCAATGAGCGCCCCTAGCGGGGTCCGGCCGGGGCTGCCGCTGGAGACGGCGAAGCCCAGGAACCCCCTCAGCCGCGCTCGGATCGAGCGCATCTCCGATCGCACCGTCTCGGCGTTCGGTCTCGTCTTCGGGCTGCAGACGCTGCCCACCGCTCTGAGCCAGCTCAGCGATCTGCGCGAGCCCTGGGGCGGCGTGTGGATGATCGCGGTCTTCGGCGGGCTCGCTCTCACCGTGATCCTCGCCGTCATCCAGCGCGGCGTGAAGATCGCGATGGGCGTGCTGTCGATCGTCTACCTCGGCGCGATCGTGACCTGGCCGTTCCTGGTGGCCGATCCGGTGGCCTTCGGCACGGAGAAGCCCTGGGTGTGGTTCCTCTGCTCGGTGTTCACCGCTTTCGCCGCCGTCGCCTACCCGCTGTGGCTGGCGATCATCTACACGTTCGCCGCACCGCTCGCCTACGGGATCGTGCGCGCGCTGCCGGCCGGTGGCGGCGCCGGGCTCGAACTCGCCGCCCTCGACGCCATCTACGCCACCATCCTGGGCGGCGTCATCCTCGCCATCATCGCCATGATGCGCCAGGCGTCCAGCGCGGTCGACGCGGCGCAGAGCCAGGCGCTCGCGCGGTACGCGAACGCGGTCCGCCAGCACGCCACCGAGGTGGAGCGGGTGCAGGTGGATGCGATCGTGCACGACAGCGTCCTCACCACGTTGCTCTCGGCGGCCTCCGCCCGGACACCCGAGCAGAAGGAGCTGGCGGCCGCCATGGCCGCCGACGCCATCGGCCACCTGCACGCCGCCGAGGCGGCGACGCCGGAGGACCAGTCCGCCGTCGGGCTCGACCGCCTCACCGAGCGACTGGTGACCGCCGCGAACGCATTCTCGTCGCCGTTCGCTGTGGACGTGCACGACGTCGAGGTGCACACGCTCCCGGTGAACGTCGCGGAGGCCGTCTACTCCGCCACCGTCCAGGCGATGGTGAACAGCATGCAGCACGCAGGCGGCCCCGAGGTGCACCGCAGCGTCTCGATCCGCGGCGGAGGTCCGGCCGCGACGGTGGAGGTCGTCGTCCGCGACGACGGACGCGGCTTCACCGAGTCGGAGGTCCCGGCCGAACGCCTCGGCCTGCGCATCAGCATCCGGGACCGTCTCGCCAAGATCGGCGGGCGCGCCCGCATCGAGTCGGAGCCCGGCGCCGGGACTACGGTGACCATCCTCTGGCCGTCGGCCGACCAGTCCTCGCTCGGGTCCTCCTCGGTGGCGGCGGGGATGCACGAGCCCGTGGCCGCAGGCGGACAGGAGGCGGCCGAGTGATCACGCTCAACCGCGTCCTCTTCCTCAGCCTCGGTGCGCTGTTCTCGGCGTACCACCTCTTCCTGGCGCTCTCGTCGCTCAGCACGCCGCGGACGGCCGGCCCTGCCATCGTCGCGATGGTGCTCTACGGGATCGCCACCGTGCTCAGCCTCTGGCCGACCAGCCCGACGAAGATGCCGCTCTGGCTCGCCGCGTTCGACCTCGCCGTCTGCGTGGTCATCCCGATCCTGGTGACGAGCCAGCTCGATCCGGCCAAGGACAACGGCTACGCCACCTGGTACGTAGCGGCGGTGGGCACGCTGATGACCATCTGCGCGGTCCGCCGCCAGCAGATCGTCGCCTGGGCCGGCGTCGCCTTCCTGGCGGTCCAGACGGTCGTCTGGGCGGGCCTGGGGGCCCTCGCCGGGCTCGGCGTCATCGGCTCGGTGGTCTGGGTCGGCGTCGCGGTCGTGATCGCCGGCTCGCTCGCGAAGGCCGGCCGCGACGCACTCCAGTTCGCGCGCGCCGAGCGTGAGGCGACGGAGTGGCAGGCGGCCCAGGAGGCTCACGTCATGGAGCGGCAGCTGCGGCTGCGGCAGACGTACCGCGTGGCGGCCCCCATGCTCGCGGAGATCGTGCGCCGTGGCGGCGACCTCACCGAGGCGGAACGGCGCGAGTGCCGTTACCTGGAGGGCGCGATCCGGGACGAGATCCGCGGACGCCGCCTCCTCAACGACGACGTCCGCCGCGAGGTGATGGATGCGCGCCGCCGCGGCGTCGTGGTGAGCCTCCTCGACGAGGGCGGCATCGACGACCTGGACCAGCGCGGCCTGGAGGGTGTGCTCCACCGTCTCGCCGAGGCGATCCGGGGCACGACCACCGACAAGCTGATCGTGCGGACGGTGCCGCGCTCGTCGAAGACGGCCGTGACCGTGGTGGGCCTCCGCATGTCGGACGACGGCGCAGCGAACGCGCTGGGCGCGGAGTCGGAGGACGACGAGGTCGACCTGTGGCTGGAGATCCCGCGCCCCGTCGGCTGAGCGTCGCGCGCCTCCGACCGCCGCCCGCTGAGGTGCACGTTGTTGCGCTCGACACGCCGTGCGAGAGCGCAACGACGTGCACCTCGGCGATCGACGTCAGGGAGCCCTGGGCCGGGCCTTAACGAGGAGAAAGGGGCCGACACCCGAATTGTCGGCCCCTTTTCAAACCCCGAGTCAGGGCGACAACCCGAATATCGCCCTGACTCGCCCCCAAAGCACTCGCCCGCTTACCCTAGTCGGCGAGTGATTGGCGGTGTGACTCACGAGGAGAGACACCTAGCAATATCTATAGTGGCTGGGCTCCCAGAAAATACATAGTCGTCATTTTGGAGGACACCTGGGGGACGTTTCACGACCCCCGTTCGAGGCGCATCCCAAGGTTTCCGCATCACTCGCCCTCGGGGGATGCCCCAATCGGGGTACAAAGCCCCCTGCGAAGCCGGGTGCGGACGCGCAGCGCCGCAGCCGGGGTACCCCGGGCGCCTCAGCCCGAGAACGAGCGCCAGGCCCCCGTACCCGGCCGCAGCTCGCCGCGCAGCGAGCGCTGCGTGCGGGCCCACGCGTCCGGGCCCCGCTCGGCCTGCGCCTCCGTGGCGGCGGCGGCCTGCTCCGCCGCGGCGGCCGCGAGCACGGCGGTCACGGCCGCCACCTCCTCCGCGGTCACGCCGCGGGTGAGGAAGCGGAGCTGGGACGGGTCGAGCGCCGACCCGCGGGGCTCGGCGGCGTGAGCGCCGCTCACAGCGGGATGTTCCCGTGCTTCTTGGGCGGGAGCGACGCGCGCTTGGTCCGCAGCGCCCGCAGGGCCTTGATGACGGACACACGCGTCGCCGCCGGCTCGATCACGCCGTCCAGTTCGCCGCGCTCGGCGGCGAGGAACGGGCTGGCGACGTTGTACGTGTACTCGTTGGCCAGCTTGGTGCGCACGGCGGCCACATCCTCACCCGCCTCCTCCGCGCGCTTGATCTCGCCGCGGTACAGGATGTTGACGGCGCCCTGGCCGCCCATCACCGCGATCTCCGCGGTCGGCCAGGCGAGGTTGATGTCGGCGCCGAGCTGCTTGGAGCCCATCACGATGTACGCGCCGCCGTAGGCCTTGCGCGTGATGATCGTGACCAGCGGCACGGTCGCCTCGGCGTACGCGTAGAGGAGCTTCGCTCCGCGGCGGATGACGCCCGTCCACTCCTGGTCGGTGCCGGGGAGGTAGCCGGGCACGTCCACGAGGGTGAGGATCGGGATGCTGAACGCGTCGCAGAACCGCACGAAGCGCGACGCCTTCTCGCCCGCGTCGATGTTGAGGGTCCCGGCCATTGAGCTCGGCTGGTTCGCGACGATGCCGACCGACCGGCCCTCGACGCGGGCGAAGCCGATCACGATGTTCGGCGCGAAGAGCGGCTGGACCTCGAGGAACTCCCCGTCGTCGACGATGCCCTCGATGATCGTCTTCACGTCGTACGGCTGGTTGGGGGAGTCCGGGATCACCGTGTTGAGGCGGCGGTCGGCGTCCGTGATCTCGAGCTCGGGCTCCGACTGGAAGGCGGGGAGCTCGGCCAGGTTGTTCTGCGGCAGGTAGCTGAGCAGGGTGCGCGCGTAGTCGAGCGCATCCTCCTCGTCGCTCGCCAGGTAGTGCGAGACGCCGGACACCTTGTTGTGGGTGAGCGCGCCGCCGAGCTCTTCGAAGCCGACGTCCTCGCCCGTCACCGTCTTGATGACGTCCGGGCCGGTGACGAACATGTGGCTCGACTTGTCGACCATGATGACGAAGTCGGTGAGGGCGGGGGAGTACACGGCGCCACCGGCCGCCGGGCCCATGACGATCGAGATCTGCGGGATGACGCCGGAGGCCGCGGTGTTGCGTCGGAAGATCTCGCCGTACTTGCCCAGCGCGACGACACCCTCCTGGATGCGCGCCCCGCCCGAGTCGAGGATGCCGATCATCGGAACGCCCGTCTTGAGCGCGTGGTCCATGACCTTGATGATCTTCTCGCCCGCGACCTCCCCGAGGGAGCCGCCGAAGATGGTGAAGTCCTGGCTGAACACCGCGACGTTGCGGCCGTGGATGGTGCCGACACCCGTGACGACGGCGTCGCCGTAGGGGCGCTTCGCCTCCATGCCGAAGGCGTGCGTGCGGTGGCGCACGAACTCGTCGAGCTCGACGAAGGAACCCTGGTCGAGCAGCAGCTCGATGCGCTCGCGCGCGGTCAGCTTGCCCTTCGCGTGCTGCTTCTCGATGGCCGCCTGGCCGCTGGCGGTCACGGCCTCGTGGAACCGTTCCTTCAGGTCGGCGAGCTTGCCGGCGGTGGTGGTCAGGTCGGGGAGCTGTTCGGTCTGACGGGGTTCGGTGTCGGTCACGCCGTTCACTCTACCGGCCAGCCGAACGGCCGTGCCGTTGACGAAACCCTACAAATCCGCCCGGCTGCGCTGGCGGAGAGTCCAGTGCGAGAGACTGGGCGCGTGGAGTTCCGACGCAGCCGAACCATCGTCCCGGTCCTCGAGGTGCTGCCCGAGGCAGGCTCGACCAACGACGTCCTGAGTGCGCGAGCCGGCGACCTGCCGGACCTCGCCGTGCTCGTGACGGACAACCAGACGGGCGGCCGCGGGCGCCTGGGCCGGGTCTGGGTCACGCCGCCGGGCACGGCCCTGGCGATCTCGGTGCTGCTCAAACCGGTCGGGCTCCCGCCCACCGCGTACGGCTGGTTCCCGCTGCTCGCAGGTCTCGCGATGAGCCGCGCGCTGAACCCGCTGGTCCCGGGCGGCGTCCAGGTGAAGTGGCCGAACGACGTGCTGATCGACGGGGACAAGGTGTGCGGCATCCTCGCCGAGCTGCTGCCCGGGATGTCGGGGCTGGTCATCGGCGCCGGCGTCAACCTGGCGCAGACGCGCGAGCAGCTGCCGACCGGCACCTCCACCTCGCTCCGGCTGGCGGGGGCCGAGGACGCGGACGCGGACCGGGTGCTCTCGGCGTACCTCATCCAGCTCACGACCCTGTACCGCGACTTCCTCTCCGCGGGCGGCGACCCGCTGCGGAGCGCGCTGCGCGACGAGGTCGTCGAAGCCTGCCACACCATCGGCCGGCCGGTGCGGGTGCAGCTGCCCTCCGGCGACGATCTGCTCGGCACGGCGGTGGGGATCGACGAGGACGGCCGGCTGATCGTCGAGTCGGATGCGGGCCGCACCGCGGTAGCGGCAGGCGACGTGACCCACCTGCGGTATTAATCGAGCATGACCAGCACCCCGGACGGGACCGCCGCGCAGCCCGCCCAACCGCCCGAGCGCGTCATCGCCCGGCTGCGGTCGAACGCCCGGCGCCTATTCTGGCCGAGCCTGGTCCTCATCGCGGCCGCCGGAGCGGTCGGCTACTTCGCCGGCCGGGTCGGCGAGGTGTGGGAGATCGTGCTGCTGTGGTCCGCCGCGGCCGCCGTCGTGCTGCTGCTGTTCCTGCTCCCGCTGGCCGCCTGGCTGAGCCGCCGGTACACGATCACGACGCGACGCCTGATCATCCGTCACGGTTTCTTCGTGCGCGTCCGGCAGGAGCTACTGCACAGCCGCGGCTACGACGTGTCGGTGCGGCGCACCTGGCTGCAGAGCATGTTCCGGTCCGGCGACGTGCTGATCAACTCCGGGCTGGAGCACCCCGTCGTCCTCAAGGACGTGCCGAAGGCCGACCAGGTGCAGCGCGCGCTGTCGGAGCTGATGGACCACTCGCAGACGGTGGTCGCCGTCCGCCGTCAGCAGTCCGAGTCAGTCTCCGACGAGACCACGGTCTGGGGTAGCCGCTAGCGTCGACCCGGCGATCGGGCGGCGACGGCTCGCCCGCTTCCCTCGCGCCGCGGCGCGGTCGGGGGAGAACACCCACCAGCGGTAGAAGGCGAAACGGAACACGGTGCCGAGGGCGAGACCCACGACGTTGTTCGCGATGTTGTCCGCCAGGAGGCTCTGGAACCCGAGAAGGTAGTGCGACACCCAGACGCAGAGCAGCGGGATCGCCATGCCGGCGAGGCTGACGACGAAGAACTCGACGCCCTCGCGCGTCGCGTTGTCGCTCCGGTTGCTCGAGAACGCCCAATAGCGGTTGCCCAGCCAGTTGGCGCCGATGGCGACGAGCGTCCCGATCGCCGTGGCGTAGAGCGTCTTGTGCGGCACGTTCACCAGCACCACGACCATCAGGACGTTGAACACGACCAGGTTCACCACGAAGCCGACGGCGCCGACCGCGCCGAACTTGATCAGCTGCGGGAGGAGACGCGCCTTGTGCGCCGGTGTCTCGGTCTCGGTCGTCATGCCCCTGCCTGGAGATGCGGGAAGATGGTCTGTGTTGTCGTCACAGTACGCGGGACAGGTTTCGCGTTCCTGTGAATCCCCCGGCCCAGGATGAAAAGTATCAGAGGAGCGGAGAGCCCATGACCAATCGCATCATCGGCGTGATCGGCGGCGGTCAGCTGGCCAGGATGATGATCCCTCCGGCGGTCGAGCTCGGCATCGAGCTCCGAGTGCTGGAGGAGGCCGAGGGCATGAGCGCCGACCTCGCCGCGACCGGCGTCGGGGACTACCGCGACCTCGACACGGTGCTCG
Organism: Leifsonia sp. KNZ13-11D; assembly: GCF_056754895.1. Classification (NCBI taxonomy): domain Bacteria; kingdom Bacillati; phylum Actinomycetota; class Actinomycetes; order Micrococcales; family Microbacteriaceae; genus Leifsonia; species Leifsonia sp. KNZ13-11D. The sequence continues at coordinate 2,911,868 of NZ_JBPGWU010000001.1, read as the reverse complement.
CGTTCGCCGAGACCGTCGACGTGATCACCTTCGACCACGAGCACGTCCCTCCGGCGATCCTGCGCGAGCTGCAGTCGCGCGGCATGCCCGTGCATCCCGGTCCCGATGCGCTCCTCTACGCCCAGGACAAGCTGCAGATGCGCGCCAAGCTCAGCGAGCTGGGACTTCCGGTCCCGGACTGGGCCGCCGTGGAGTCGGCCGACGAGCTGGGCGCCTTCCTGGCGGACCACGGGGGCCGCGCCGTCGTCAAGACGGCCCGCGGGGGATACGACGGCAAGGGCGTGCGGGTCGTCTCCGACGCCGCCGGCGCCGATGACTGGTTCCTGGCGCTGGCCGAGGACGGCCGCGGGGGAGCCCTGCTGGCGGAGGAGCTGGTGCCCTTCCGCCGCGAGCTCGCCCAGCTGGTCGCACGGCGCCCCTCCGGCGAGATCGCCGCGTGGCCGGTCGTCGAGACCGTGCAGCGCGACGGTGTCTGCGCCGAGGTGCTGGCGCCCGCCCCCGGCGCGTCCGGGCGGGTGGCCGAGGCCGCCGAGGAGATCGCCCGCCGCGTCGCGGAGGGTCTGGGCGTCACCGGCGTGCTGGCGGTCGAGCTGTTCGAGACGACGGACGGGCGCGTGCTCGTCAACGAGCTGGCCATGCGACCGCACAACAGCGGGCACTGGTCGATCGAGGGCGCGGTGACCGGTCAGTTCGAGCAGCACCTGCGTGCCGTGCTCGACCTGCCGCTCGGATCGACCGAGCCGCGCTCCGACTGGTCGGTGATGGTCAACATCCTGGGCGGTCCGTCCGAGGGGACGCTGCAGGACCGCTACCCGGCCGCGCTCGCCGCGCATCCCGAGGCCAAGTTCCACGGCTACGGCAAGGCGCCCCGCCCGGGCCGGAAGGTGGGGCACGTCACGGTGAGCGGCGAGGACCTCGACGACGTGGTGTACCGGGCGCGGGCCGCAGCGGCCTTCTTCGAAGGCTGAGCGGCTCCGCCCGCGAGGTCGGCCGGGCGACTCGGCGGCGTCAGCTGCCGGCCGGCTTCGCCGTGGCCGGGTGCAGCGACTGCTGCACCAGCCGGCGGATCTGCGCGTAGTCCGGATCCGTCGGGTCGATCGTGGGCGGGACGAGCTCCAGCTGCTGCACCGGCAGCTTGCGCGTCTTGAGGCCCAGGTCGACGAAGTAGCCGAGCATCGACTGCGGGATGTCCGTCTTCATCACCTGGGCGCCCGCTTTGGCGATGTCCTGGAACTTCGACACGACGTTCACGGGGTTCACCTGCTTGAGGATGGCGTCCTGCAGCTGGCGCTGCCGCGCCATCCGGTCGTAGTCGCTCGACCCGTGCCGGGCGCGGGCGTACCACTGCGCGTGGTAGCCGTCGAGGTGGCGGTTGCCCGGCTCGATCCACTCCACGACGCCGTTCAGGTTCTCGTCGCCGCCGATCGGGATGCGGTCCTTCACGGTCACGTCGACGCCTCCCACCGCATCCACCAGGTCGGCGAAGCCCTGCATGTCGATGAGGACGTAATACTGGATGGTGAGGCCGGTCGCGCCCTCCAGCGCGTCGCGCATCGCCTCGATGCCGGGCTCGCTGTTGTTCTTCGCCGCATCCGGGTACAGCTTGGGCTTGTAGAGCTCGATCTCGGTGTAGATGGAGTTGAGCTGGCAGACGTCGACGTCGCAGCGATCCTGGTACCCGTAGCCGTCGGGGTAGAGCGCGTGCAGCGGCGACTTCTTCGGGAACGGCACCGGGTCGAGGTCACGGGGGAGGCCGATCGTCACGGCCTGGCCGGTGCTCGCGTCGATGCTCACGATCGACATGCTGTCCGGGCGCAGGCCCTCCCTGTCGGGGCCGGCGTCGCCGCCGAGCAGCATGATGTTGTAACGGCCGTCGACCGGCGGCTGGGACGGCCCGGCCGAGAAGATGTCCCCGAGCGCCCCGCGGGCGGATCCTGCGACCATCGAGGCGTACCCGGCCGTACCGGTGACGCCGACGAGCACCAGCACGGAGAACGCGGCGATCCACCCGCGCGAGCGCGGAGCGGTTCGCACCAGCCGGACGAGCCGCAGCGTGTCGAGCGTCAGCACCACCCACAGCACCGCGTAGGCGATCAGCACCGACTGCACGAGCGTGAGGCTTCCTGCCTGCGTGAAGAGCGTGTAGACGGCCTGGGGGGCGATCAGGTACGTGACCAGGGTGACGATCGCGACCGTCCACAGCAGCAGCGTGGAGAGGACGCCGACGCGGCCGAGCGTGCGGTTGCCGGCGACCAGCTGGGCGGAACCGGGGAGGAGCACGTTCATGGTCACGAGCCACCAGCCGCGCTTCGTCATGGTGTGCGACGAGGAGGCGTCGGGGTGGCGGAGAGGCGTGGCGATGGTCATGACGGGGGGCTCACAGCTGGGATTTGAGGGCCTGGTTCTTCTGCTCGACGCTGGCCTCGAGGTCGGCGGCGAAGTCCGCGAGACGCTGTTCGAGCGCGCTGTCGGCCGTGGCGAGGATCTTCACCGCCAGCAGTCCGGCATTGCGGGCGCCGCCGATGGACACGGTCGCGACCGGGACCCCGGCGGGCATCTGCACGATCGAGAGCAGCGAGTCGAGGCCGTCGAGCCGGGCGAGCGGCACGGGAACGCCCACGACGGGCAGCGTCGTGACGGCGGCGAGCATCCCGGGCAGATGCGCCGCTCCGCCGGCTCCCGCGACGATGACCCGCACCCCGCGCGAGGCCGCGGCCTTGCCGAACGCGATCATCTTCTCCGGTGTCCGGTGGGCCGAGACGACCTCCACCTCATGGGCGATGTCGAACTCGCTGAGGACGCGGGACGCCTCCTGCATGACCGACCAATCGGAGTCGGACCCCATGACGACGGAGACCAGCGGAGAGGGGGATGCAGGCATAGCGATCATGCTAGGTGGCGGTCCGCGCCCGGCCCGCGCGCCACGCGGAGTGTACCCAGCTGACCCCTGAACAGGTCACAGGAACTGCCCAGAGCAACCCCGTAGCGTCTCCCGCCTATGACGGGTACAGGTGTGAAGGTGGAAGAGAAGACGAAACAGGCGACGGGTGGCCGGCTGGCGGCGCTGGACGGTCTGCGCGGTCTCGCGGCGGTGGTTGTGCTGCTGCACCACGCCCTGTATACGAAGCCCGACTTCCCGGGGGCTCCCGGCAGCGGATCGGCGCCGGTGGGCTCGGCCATGTGGTGGATCAGCTACACCCCGCTGAAGCTGTTCACCGCCGGCGTCGAGTCGGTGATCGTGTTCTTCGTGCTCTCCGGTCTCGTCGTCACCCTCCCGGTGATCCGCAAGCGCGGGTTCGACTGGGTCGCCTACTTCCCGCGCCGCGCAGTGCGGCTGCTGGTGCCGGTGATGGCGTCGGTCCTCCTCGCCGCCGTGTGGGTGATGGCCATCCCGCAGAAGTCCACGCAGCCGGACGGCACGTGGCTCAGCGACTCCTCCACCCCGAACTTCGGCTGGGAGTACATCGTCAAGGGCTGGGACCTGCTCGGCGGCGACGGGCAGATCAACAACCCGCTCTGGTCTTTGCGCTGGGAGCTCGTCTTCTCGCTGGCGCTCCCCATCTTCGCGGTGCTCGCCCTCGCGGTGCGGAAGTGGTGGATCGGCGGTCTCGCGGCCGCGTGCGCCCTCACGTACCTCGGCGTGCACGCCGGCTCCGGCGAGCTCCAGTACCTTCCCGCGTTCTTCGTCGGCGCGGTGATCGCGGTCCGCCTGGACGCCGTGCGCAACGTCGCCGAGCGGATCAACACCCACTGGTACCGCCACCCGCTCTGGGCGGCGCTCGCGGTCGGCAGCCTCCTGCTCCTGATCGCACCGTGGCTCGTCGGCCCTGGCATCGCCGACATGCCGGATCTCGACGCCGTGCTGAAGGGGCTCGTGCCGCTCGCGGCCGCGGGGCTCGTAGTCGTCTCCCTCGGCTGGCGCCCGCTGCGTATGACGCTCGAGACGAGGCCGGTGCAGTTCAGCGGCACGATCTCGTTCAGCCTCTACCTGGTGCACGTGCCGATCCTGATCTTCAGCACCTACCTGTTCGCCGACGAGCCTTGGTACGTCGCGCTGATCTTCGGGATCCCGGTCGCCGTGGTCGTCGCCGTCGCGTTCACCTGGCTGATCGAGAAGCGCAGCCACGGCTGGGCCAAGGCGGCCGGAGTCTGGGCGTCGAAGCGCTACAGCACCTGGTTCGGGCGCGACGAGGCCGCCTCCGCGGGCGCGAAGAGCGACCACGGGGGAGAGCCCGCGCGTGAGCGCGAGGACGCGTCAGTCGCGGACGCTCGGCGCTAGCTCCGGCTCGGGCGCTGCGGCCGGCTCGGCACGGGCTGCGAACGCGCGTCCCACCGTGCTGCCCACCCGCTTCGAGAACCGGTGCGCCGGCTTCTCCACCGCCAGATAGAAGAGCGACCCGGCGACGAGAGCCGTCGGGATGGCCAGCGCGGCCACACGGGTCGGCCCCCAGCTGCCGAAGAGGTAGCTGAACGTGACGATGATCGGCACGTGGACGAGGTAGAGGCTGAACGAGATGGTGCCGAGCCAGCGGAACGGCTGGTGCGACAGCACCCGGGCCAGCAGCCTCCACTCGAGGCAGCAGACCAGGAGGCCGAGGGCGGCGACCGGCTGGAGCGCCTGGAGCCACACCGAGAGCGTCGACGACGTGGTCATCCAGTGCGCGACGAGCAGCACGGCGGACGCGACGGCGACGGCGAGCCAGATCAGCCAGCCCCAGCGGCGAGCCGCCAGCGCAGCGCCGGCACGGTGGATGCGCTCCAGTTGCGTGGCAGCGACGGCGCCGAGGAAGAAGCCGGGCAGGTACCGGAACGCCGGTGCGTTCGCGAAGAGACCGCACATCACGATCGCGACCACGAGGGCGATCAGCAGCGGCCACCAGCGCCGCAGCAGCACCGCGAGCCCGACGAAGACGGGGAGCAGCAGTGAGAACGCCATCTCCCAGTAGATCGACCACAGCGGGTTGTTGATGAACCAGCTGCCCAGGCTCGGATCGAGCGAGTGCACCACATCCCAGAACGAAGGAGGCGGCACCGAGGTGGTCGACACCCACGAGCTCATGGCGTGCTGGGGGAGCTGCGGGACCAGCAGGGCGAGCGCGGTCGCGAACAGCAGGGAGCCGACGACGGGCACACCGATGCGGGCGATGCGGCGGGGGTAGTACGACATCCAGTCGAAAGCGCGCGGCCCGAGGACGGGCAGGCTCAGCACGAAGCCGGACAGCACGAAGAAGACCACCACCGCCTCCGGCCCGGCGGTGAAGATCTTCAGCGGCGTGTAGGTGAACCACCAGCCGATGCTGCCGGCGACCGGCCCGCTCATCCCCGGCGTCGCGATGTACGCGGAGGAGATGGCGGGGGTGAGCAGCGAGGCGTGGTGGGCCAGCACGATGAGCGCGGCGATGCCGCGCAGGCCGTCCAGCGAGGTGAGCCGGGAGGCCGACGGGGAGACGGAGGTCGGGGTGGCAGGTGACATGAGTGTGAGGAGGTGCGGCCCGGGATCAGAGGTCGGCGTGGAGCTGCCAGACGCGTTCGGCGGAGTCCCGCCAGCTGAACGCTCGGGCGCGATCCGAGGCTAGCACGCGCAGGCGGGCGCTCAGTTCGGCGTCGTCGAGCACCCGCGCGATGGCCGCCGCGAGCCGCTCCGGATAGCCGGTGTCGCCGTCCGCGGTGGGGCGTTCGACCGCCAGGCCCGCTCCACCGGCCACCTCGACCAGGGCGGGGTCGTCGGAGTGGACGACCGGCAGCCCGAACTTGAACGCCTCCACGACCGGGAGTCCGAAACCCTCGGCGAGGCTCGGAAAGACGAAGAGCGTGGCGCGGTCGAGCACCACCGCGAAGTCGGGGTCGTCGAGCCGGCCCAGCGCGCGCACCCGGTCCTCGGGCAGTCCGGCGGCCGCCGCGACCCCGGAGGCGGATGCCTCCCCGAGACGGTCCCGCCCCACGATCAGCAGCGGGATCTCCTGCGCCTCGGGTCGCGCCACGGCCCGGATCAGGTCGGCGACGCCCTTGCGCGGCTCGATGGTGCCGAGCGTCAGCGCGTACCGCTCGGGGAGCCCGAGGCGCTCCGCCCGCTCGTCGGCGTCCTCCGGCAGGCGCAGGGTGGTGGCGGGCGCACCGCCGATCACCCGGATGCGGTCGCCGAAGTCGAACCGCTCGGCGAGCCGATCGGCGACGGCGTGAGTGGGCACGACGACGGCGTCCGCGAAGCGGCGGGCACGCCGTGTCATCGCCTTGGTCCAGGCGGTCGCGGTCTGCCCGAGCGCCGCCGGATGCGTCCAGGCGAGGGTGTCGTGGATGGTCACGGCGAGCTGCTGAGTGGCGTCACCGCGGTCGTGCCGGCGCAGCGGCGCGAGCAGGGTCGGCGCGTGCAGCATCCCGAGCGGTCCGCCGACGGTGAGGCCGGACTGCCAGGCGAGCGCGAGCTCGCGACGGCTCACCGAGAGGCGGGTCACCGTGGCGACGCCGGGCAGCCGACCGTTGACGCGGGCCAGCTGCTCCTCCGTCACCGCCGAGACGATGGCCTCCACATCGCAGCCGGCCGGAGCCGTCGCGATGAGCTGACGGGTGAGCTCCTCGGTGTAGCGGCGCGTCCCTCGCGGCTCGTCGCCGACGAGGTCGTCGACGATCACTCTGAGGGTGGTCATCCTGCTCCCGTCTCCACGCGCCGGCTCGTCCAGGTTCCTATGAAACCACGGCCCGCCCAGGAAGACCCTGGGCGCCGGCTCCGGAGCTGTCAGCAGGCGGGAAGGGATTGGAGACCCGGGCTCAGCACGGACGTGCCGCCGAGGAGGTAGACCATGCCGGTGTTCTGCGCGACCAGATCGCCGAGGACCGACCGCGGCACGCAGCTGCCGTTGGTGGTGAACAGCGGTGCGCCCTTGCTCGCCGCCAGCGCGGAGCCCGCCAGGGCGTCGGGGAACCCGAAGCCGCTGGCGAGGTAGGCGGTGCTGAACGTGGGGAAGGCGTTGCGCCCGACCGCCTCCGCCGTCTCGAAGCGGTCTCCGCCGTAGTACCGCGTGACCGTGCGGCCGTTCGCCGCGAGCCCCGAGGCGACGCCGGGCGTGACGACCGTCGGACCGCCGACCACCGTGACGGCTGTCGTGCCCTTCGCATCGAGGAACGCGGTCGTGCCGCCGTCGATCGCCGCCGCCCCGCCGTTCACGAGGAGGACCGGCGCGCCGTGCGCGCCCGCCGCCGCGCCCGCAGCGAGGGCGTCGGGGAAGTTGGTGCCCGTGGCGACGTACGCCGACGGGATGGAGGCTCCGAACGCGAGCGTGGCGAGCTGCTGGGACGTGTCGTAGCGGTCGACGCCGGCGACCCGCGACACGCTCGCGCCGAGTTGCTGCCCGACCTGCTGCAGGGCGTCCGAGACCGCGGTCGGGACGGCGTTGACCCCGCCGACGATGACGATCGTCTTCGGCTTCAGCGACACGATCTCGCTGCGGACGGCGTCCGAGAGCGTGTAGCCGACCAGCAGCAGTGGTCCGCCCTGCTTCGCGGCGGCGGGACCGGCGCTCAGCGCGTCCGGGTAGTTGAGCCCGGTCGCGACATAGACGACGTCCGCGGTGGTGGGGTACGCCTGCTGGGCGATCTGCACGCTGGTCGTGAAGCGGTCGGGACCCGCCACCCGCTGGGTCGGGATGGCCACGATCGACACCGGTCCGGAAGCGGCGGGGCCGAGCGAGTACGTGCCGTATGCGGCGCGGACGGTGTAGGTCGTGTCGCCGGTGGGCGCCCCCATCAGCGAGATCGACCAGGTGCCGTTCGCGACGCTCGCAACGCGCGCCGTCGTCTCGTTCGCGAGCTGGAGGCGCACGGTCGTCCCGGGCGTCGCACCGCTGATCGTGCCCGAGATCACCCCGTCCTGCATGACGCGGTTCGTCGCGGGCAGCGAGGTGACGGCGACGGTCGCCGACACGGAGACCGCGGGCTCCCAGGTGGAGGCGTAGCGCGACGTCACACTGGAGCCCCCCGTCGACGACACCATCGGGTAGAACGCGGTGTAGTAGTCGGGATCGGAGCAGGCCAGGTCCGGGCCGGCGGAGACGAGACCGACGGCCGCGTTCCCGGTGAGGGCGGCTCCGCCGCTGTCGCCGTGATCCGCGCACGTCGATGCGATGATCGAGTTCACGGTGTGCGTACCCTGCTCGTCCTGGACGTTGACCGTGGTGTCGGTGTCGAGGACCGTGCCGCAGGTCCATCCCGTGGTCGACCCGCTCTTGCAGAGCGGCGCACCGACCACGGCTGCCGCGACACTAGTCACGGCGGTGGGCGGCGTCGCGGTCGGCGCTCCGGCCCCGCCTCCCCACGTGAGGGCGGACGGCTGCGAGGAGTGGCCGGCCGTAAGCGACATGAGGGACGAGTCGCCGTTGTTCCCGAACTGGACGGCGCTCGGGATCCACGCCCCGAGCGCTCCTCCCAGTGTGCCGTCGGAGCCGGTGGTCACGTACGGGCCGCCGTTCATGGACAGTTCGTAGGTGGTGCTCGAGCCCGCCATGGCGCAGTGGCCCGCGGACAGCAGCTGAGGCGCTCCGCCGGCCAGGCCGAAGCCGGGGAATCCGGCCGAACAGCGGAAGTTCCCGGCCGTGGCCGGGATCAGATACGGCTGCCCGCCGTACACCTCGCCCGCGAGGGGGCGCAGCGTCAGCGGAGCCACATGACGCTGCGGAGCCGCGCCCACCACCGCGGTCGCCCCGGCCTGGCGGGCAAGGTCGGCGGTCCGCGCGTCGGAGGCGTAGACCGTCAGAGCGGTGCCGTCCAGCGTCGCGGCGACCCGTGCGCCGGTCCGCTCGCGCAGCGCGTCGACGAGGGCGTCGCCGTCCTGAGCAGCCGCGGCGCGCGCGAGGTATTCGGCCGGGGAGATGTCCAGGTCACGCTGGACGGCCTTCGCCAGCCCCGGCGCGAGCTTCGCCGCGGCTCCCGCGAACGCCCCGGCCGAGCGGCGCTGCACCTGCGGGAGGGCGGGCGGCGTCGCATCGGACGGCGAGGCGGTGCCGCTGTCGGCCGACGTCGCGGTCGACGCTGTAGCCGGCGCCGCGGCCGGCGCGGATACCGCCGGAAGCGTCGACCCGCGCCCGGGCCCGTCCGTCGCGGCGTAGGCGGGCGCTGGCGCGATGACGGCCATCGCCGCGGCGGCTGCCACGGCGAAAGTGAGTGCTCGGTTCACGGAAAGTCCCTCGTCGGCTGGCGAGGTCGGACCGGTGTCCTTCGATCCCCCGCATGGTCGGTGCTGCGAGTCAACCTAATGCCGCGGCGAGAGCCGCCACAAATCCCCCGATCAGGGTGTGGCCACTATGGAGGAGTTAAGCGAACAGTCCCGCGCGCGCGGCGTCGGACAGCGCCGCCCGCCAGGGACGCAGCGGTGCGAGTCCGGCCGCGGCCCAGGCGTCGTGGCCGAGCACCGAGTACGACGGGCGAGGCGCCGGGCGCGCGAACGTCGAGCTGTCGGTGGGCTTCACCCGCTCCGGGTCGAGTCCTGCCTCGGCGAAGACCGCGCGCGCGAACTCGAACCAGGTCGCCTGGCCGGAGTTCGTGCCGTGATAGATCCCGGCCGGCGCGGCGGAGTCGGCCAGTTCGATGATCCGGGCGGCGAGATCGCCCGTCCAGGTCGGCTGGCCGAGCTGGTCGTCGACCACGCTGACGGTCTCGTGGCTGTCCGCCAGCTTCACCATCGTCGTGGCGAAGTTCGGGCCGCCCGCGCCGTACAGCCAGGCCGTGCGGACCACGAAGGCGCCGGACGGATGCGCCGCGAGCGCGAGCTCCTCGCCCGCGGCCTTGGTGCGTCCGTAGGCGTTGATCGGATCGCGCGGTGTGTCCTCGGCGTAGGGAGAGGTGGCGTGGCCGTCGAACACGTAGTCGGTCGAGACGGTCACGAAGCGGGCGCCGTTCCGGGCGGCCGCGATCGCGAGGTTCTCGGTGCCGAGGGCGTTGATCGCGTAGGCGTCGTCCTCGTGCGTTTCGGCGTCGTCGACCTTCGTGTAGGCCGAAGCGTTGAGCACGATGTCGTGGCCGTCCACGGCCGCGAGGACGGCATCGCGGTCGGTGACGTCGAGGTCCGCCCGGGCGAGCGCCGTCACCTCACGTCCGGCGAGGGCCTTCTGCAGGTCCCGGCCGAGCATCCCGGCCGCGCCGGCGATCAGGTAGCGGGGCATCAGTTGTCGAGCGCTGCGCGGGCCTTCAGCGGCTCCCACCAGGCGCGGTTGTCGCGGTACCACTGCACGACGTCGGCAAGCCCCTGCTGGAACGGGACGAGCGGCTCGTATCCGAGCTCGGACCGGATCTTGGAGATGTCGACCGAGTAGCGGAGGTCGTGGCCGAGGCGGTCGGCGACACGGTCGACGTACGACCAGTCCTTGCCGGTCGCGTCGAGCAGCAGCTGCGTCAGCTCCTTGTTGGTGAGCTCCGTGCCGCCGCCGATGTTGTAGATCTCGCCGGCGCGGCCGTTCACCAGCACCATCGCGATGCCGCGGGTGTGGTCGTCGACGTGCAGCCAGTCGCGGATGTTGTTGCCCTCGCCGTAGAGGGGCACGTGCTTGTCGTCGATCAGGTTCGTGACGAACAGCGGGATGACCTTCTCGGGGAAGTGGTACGGCCCGTAGTTGTTCGAGCAGCGCGTGATCGAGAGGTTGAGGCCGTGCGTGCGGAAGTAGCTGCGGGCGAGCAGGTCGCTTCCGGCCTTCGACGCCGAGTAGGGCGAGTTCGGCTCGAGCGGGCGGTCCTCGGCCCAGGAGCCCTCGGCGATCGATCCGTAGACCTCGTCGGTGGAGACGTGCACGAAACGCTCGAGGTTGTTGCGCAGTGCCGCGTCGAGCAGCTGCTGGGTGCCGAGCACGTTCGTCTCGACGAAGATGGAGGCGTCGCGCACCGAGCGGTCGACGTGCGACTCCGCAGCGAAGTGCACCACCGCGTCCACGGTGGGGAAGAGCTCGTCGAGCAGTCCGCCGTCGCGGATGTCGCCCTTGACGAAGGTGTAGCGCGGGGAGTCGGCGACCGGCGCCAGGTTGGCCAGGTTGCCGGAGTACGTCAGCGCGTCGAGCACGACGACCTCGGCGCCCTCGAGGCCCGGGTACGCGTCCTGCAGGGTGCGGCGGACGAAGTTGGAGCCGATGAAACCGGCGCCGCCGGTGACGAGAATCTTCATGGGGGTGGGTGACCTGCCTCACGGAGTCTGTGGATTACCGGGCGAGTCTACCGGGTGAGGTCCGAAAGCTCTTGCTGAGGGACGAGAGGATCACGCTAGGCTTCCGAACATGGTCTTGGGGGGAATGCGGGCGAAGACCCGCGCACTGGTCACCGCCGTGCTCACGGTCGCGATCGCGGGGGCGGCGCTCGTCGCGACACCGGCGGCCGCCGACGACGGTTCAGCGGCCGACGCCTACTACGCCGCCGTCGCGAAGGCGACCGAGGGGCGTGTGCCGTCGGCGGAGCAGGAGAACGCGAACGTCGCCGCCGGTCTGGGGGCGGCGCCGGCCACCCGTTCCGGAGCGGTGACGCCGTTCTCGGCAGCCGACGCCGACCCGGCCGAGTTCTTCCCGGGCAACCTGGTGAGCGACGCGGTCTTCTACGACGGCACGGCGTGGAACGAGTCCCGGATCGCATCGTTCCTCGCCTCCAAGGTCGCGACCTGCACCGGCACCGCGCCCACGTGCCTGAAGTCGTACACGACCGCGACGACGACCAAGCCGGCGGATGCCATGTGCAACGGCTACACCGGCACCGGCTCCGAGAGCTCGGCGCACATCCTGGCCACGGTCGCGGTCTCGTGCGGGATCAACCCGGTGGTGCTCATCGTCCTGCTGCAGAAGGAGCAGGGGCTGGTGACCTCGAGCGCTCCGTCGCAGGGCGCCTACGACTACGCCACGGGGTGGAACTGCCCGGACACCTCCGAGGGGTGCAGCACGAACACGTCGGACACCACCGGCTTCTTCAACCAGGTCTACGGCGCGGCCTGGCAATTCAAGAGGTACGGCGTCGGGAACACGTTCGACTGGTTCCCGATCCGCCAGCTGAACAGCATCCGGTACAACACCGATCCCACCTGCGGTTCCGCTCAGGTCGCGCTGCAGAACAAGGCCACCGCCGCGCTGTACTACTACACGCCCTACACCCCGGACGCGGCATCGCTCGCCGCCTACCCGGGCGAGGGCGACGCCTGCTCCGCCTACGGCATCCGCAACTTCTGGATGCTGTTCAACGCCTGGTCGGACGGCCCTTCGACCGCGGGATCGGTGCCGACGCCGCAGCGCGTCGCCGGCGCCGACCGCTTCGAGACCGCTGCGGCGATCTCCCGGGCGGCCTTCCCGAACCCGGCGCCGGGCACCCTGACGGTGTTCGTGGCCTCGGGCCTCGACTTCCCCGACGCGCTCTCGGCCGCGCCGGCGGCCGCGGCCGCCGGTTCCCCGCTGCTGCTCACCATGCCCGGAGCGGTCCCGGCCCCGATCACGACGGAGCTCGCACGCCTCAAGCCGTCCCGCATCATCGTCGTGGGCGGCCCGGCGGTCATCCTGCAGCCGGTCCTCGACCAGCTGGCGGCGTACGCCCCCCAGGTCACCCGGATCTACGGCGGAACCAGATTCGATACGTCGCAGCAGATCGCAGCAGCCGTCTTCGGCGGCAGCACCGGGAACGCGACCGCCTACCTGGCCTCCGGCCTCGGGTTCCCCGACGCTCTGTCCGCGGGCGGCGCCGCGGGTGCGCACGATCAGCCCGTCCTGCTGGTGAACGGCGGCCTGGACGCCGCCGACGACGCCACGGTCGCGGCCCTGCACAACCTGCACGTGAGCACGGTCAAGCTCGTCGGCGGCACGGCGATCATCTCGTCGGGCTTCGAGAGCAGCCTGCGCTCGGCCGGCTTCACGGTCACCCGGCTGTCGGGAAGCGACCGCTTCGCGACGAGCACGGTGGTCAACCAGGAGGCGTTCCCGTCCGCGACGGCGTCGACCTACTTCGCGTCGGGGACCGCCTTTCCCGACGCCCTGGCCGGCGCGGCCTGGGCGGGCATGTCGGGAGGTCCGCTCCTGGTGACGCAGGCCGGCTGCATGTACGCCGGCTCGGCCGCTCTGGCATTGCGCTCGCAGAGCTTCGTCACCCTCGGCGGCGCGAATGCGCTCGGTGATCAGGTGGGTGGCCTTGTCGTCTGCCAGTAGACTCTCGGGGTGCAGATCCGAGAACTGAGCATCCCCGACTCGTACGAGATCACCCCGAAGCAGCACGCCGACGACCGCGGTGTGTTCCTGGAGTGGTACCGATTCGACCGGCTGGAGGAGACTGTGGGCCACCGCCTCGACCTGCGCCAGGCGAACACGTCCGTGTCCCGCCGCGGTTCGGTGCGGGGCATCCACTTCGCGGACATTCCGCCGAGCCAGGCGAAGTACGTGACGGCCACCCGGGGCGCCGTGCTCGACTATGTGATCGACATCCGCGTCGGCTCGCCGACGTACGGTCGGTGGGACTCCGTGCTGCTCGACGACACCGACCGTCGCGCGATCTACATCGCGGAGGGACTCGGCCACTGCTTCGTGGCGCTCACCGACGACGCGACGGTCAGCTACCTGGTGACCGACGTCTACAACCCGGGTCGTGAGCACGGCATCAACCCGCTCGACTCCGACATCGCGCTGCGTTTCCCCGACGAGGCGGGCGAGCTGCTGCTCTCGCCCAAGGACACCGAGGCGCCGTCGCTCGCGGAGGCGGCGGCCGCCGGCCTGCTGCCCACCTGGGACGCCGCACGCGCCTACTACGCGTCGCTCGACGCATCCACCGACGACGGAGGCAACTGACCGATGCGCGGCATCATCCTGGCCGGGGGCTCCGGTACCCGACTCTGGCCGATCACCAAGGGCATCTCGAAGCAGCTGATGCCGATCTACGACAAGCCGATGGTGTACTACCCGCTGTCGACGCTGATGATGGCCGGGATCGACGAGATCCTCATCATCACCACCCCGGAGTACAACGAGCAGTTCCGCGCGCTTCTGGGCGACGGCTCGCAGCTCGGCATCCGGATCGAGTACGCGGTGCAGGAGTCGCCCGACGGGCTCGCCCAGGCGTTCATCATCGGCGAGGAGTTCATCGGCGACGAGTCGGTCGCCCTGGTGCTCGGCGACAACATCTTCCACGGCACGGGCCTCGGTTCCTCGCTGCGCAACCACAGCTCGATCGAGGGGGCGCTGATCTTCGCCTACCAGGTGAGCAACCCCACCGCCTACGGCGTCGTCGAGTTCGACGACGGGTTCAAGGCCATCTCGATCGAGGAGAAGCCGGCGCGTCCGAAGTCGAAGTACGCGGTCCCCGGCCTCTACTTCTACGACAACTCCGTCGTCGAGATCGCGAAGACGATCGAGCCGAGCGCTCGCGGCGAGCTCGAGATCTCCACCGTCAACGAGCGCTACCTGGAGGCCGGCCGTCTCCAGGTGCAGGTGCTCGACCGCGGCACCGCGTGGCTCGACACCGGCACCTTCGAGTCCATGATGCAGGCGTCGGAGTACGTCCGCGTGATCGAGGACCGGCAGGGCTTCAAGGTCGGCTGCATCGAGGAGATCGCGTGGCGCGCCGGCTGGATCGATGACGCCCAGCTGGAAGCGCTGGCCGGTCCGCTGGTCAAGAGCGGCTACGGCAGCTACCTGCGCGCACTGCTCGAGCACGAGTGACGGAGCACGGGACGCCCAAGCGAGCATTGCTCGACAAAGCGGCGTTTCGTGAGAGAATTCGCAGGAATCCTGCGTCGCGACGCCATTTCGTTGCGTCCCACAACTAAGCTCGCGTTGTGACGCCCCCTCGCCACCGGTTCCGCCTGCTCACGGCCGCGCTCTCCGTGCTCGCCGTCGTCCTGGTGGGCTCCGTGACCGCGCCCGGGCCGGGCGCCCAGGCGGCCACCGCGTCGGACTTCCAGGCCGGGTACATCATCAGCGACTCGAACTTCTACAACGGCGCGGCCGCCGACGCAGGCGCCATCCAGGGGTTCCTGAACACTCAGGTCCCCACCTGCCGTGCCGGGTACACCTGCCTCAAGGACTACCGCGAGAGCACGTACTCGCGTGCAGGGGACGCGATGTGCGGGCCGTACACCGGCGCCGCGGGCGAGACGGCGGCGGCCATCATCGCCAAGGTGGGCGCCGCCTGCGGGATCAGTCAGAAGGTCCTCCTGGTCCTGCTCGAGAAGGAGCAGAGCCTGGTGACCGACACCTGGCCGACCGCGGGTCAGTACCAGAAGGCGACGGGCTTCGCCTGCCCTGACACCGGGGCGTGCGACCCGCAGACCCTCGGCTTCTACAACCAGGTGTACAAGGCGGCCTGGCAGTTCAAACGCTACGGCAACCCGCCCGGCACCTCCGACTACTTCAGCTGGATCCCGGTCGGCCAGGTCAGCGCCATCCGCTACAGCCCGAACACGGCTTGCGGTTCCGGCAATGTGCTGGTGCGCAACCTCGCCACCGCCGCGCTGTACTACTACACCCCGTACCAGCCGAACGCCGCGGCCCTGGCCAACCTGTACGGGACGGGAGACAGCTGCTCGGCCTACGGAAACCGCAACTTCTGGCGGCTGTACACCGATTGGTTCGGCTCGACCACCTCCGGCGTGCCGCCGATCGGCAACTTCGAGTCGGCGAACCTCCAGCCGACGGTGTTCGCCGTCGGCGGGTGGGCGCTCGACCAGACGCTCATCTCCACGTCGATCTCCGTCCAGATCACGTGGAAGACGCCGGCGGGCACGTCGACGACGACCGTCCCGGCGAGCGGGAACCGTCCGGATGTCGCCGCCGCCTACCCGAACGCCGGCGCCGCTCACGGGTTCGCCGCCAGCATCCCGCGCACCGGCGACGGACAGTACACGGCCTGCGTCACGGCTCTGCCTGCACCCGGCAATCCGTCCGGTCCGACCGAGCTCGGCTGTCGCGCGCAGTTCTACTCCAGCGCGCTCGGCGGCGCGCCCGGCGCCTATCGCGTCTCGGGCTCGGACCGCTACGCGACCTCGGTGGCGGTCTCGCAGGCCGCCTATCCGACTCCGGGGGTGCCCGTCGTCTACGTCGCTTCCGGTCAGGGTTTTCCGGACGCGATCGCGGCGAGCGCCGCGGCCGCCGCGCAGAAGGGACCGCTCCTGCTCACCACCGGCGGCGACGTCCCGGCCGTCGTGCTCGCCGAGGTCAAGAGACTGGCGCCGGCGAAGATCGTCGTGGTCGGCGGGCCGAACGTCATCGCGGACGCCGTGCTGGCGAAGCTGGCGACGGTGCAGCCGAACGTGGTGCGCATCGCCGGGTTCGACCGTTTCGAGACATCACGGCAGCTGGCGAAGTACGCCTTCCCGGGTGCGACGGCCGCCTACTTCGCCGGGGGGCTGAACTTCCCGGATGCGCTGTCTGCGGCGGCGGCGGCGAGCGCTGGTGGCCAGCCCGTCCTCCTCGTCAGCGGGTTCGGGCCGGCCGACGCCGCGACCGCCCAATTCGTCTCCACGGCGAAGCTGACGTCGGCGACCGTCGTCGGCGGCTCCGCCGTCGTCTCCCCGACTTTCGACACGTCGCTGCGGGCGGCCGGGGTCACGGTCACCCGCGTGGGCGGCACGGATCGCTACGACACGAGTCACCTCGTGAACAGCCAGCGGTTCTCCTCGGCGGGGACCGTCTTCGTCGCCTCGGGCATCGACTTCCCGGACGCCCTGTCGGCCGCGGCGATGGCGGGGGCGGCCAAGGCGCCGCTCTACCTCTCGCCGAGCTGGTGCCTCCCTCGCTCGGTCGGTGACGACATCGTGAAGCTGAAGGCGTCGAAGGTCTACTTCATCGGCGGCCCGGCGGCCCTGACCGGCGCCGTGACCGGCTACATCGCCTGCTGAGCCGCTTAGCGGCTGTCGTCGAGTCGCAGATAGCGGTAGAACTCCGCTTTGCGCTCGGCGAGCGTGTGGTGCTGGTTGGTCTCGTCGAGCACGAACTCCACGGGGGTGTCGACCTTGCGCAGCACCCAGCCGCGCTTGCGGGCGTAGCCGCACATCCAGATGTCTTCGAGGAAGGCGAAGTACCGCGGCAGCTCCGTGAAGAACGACAGGTCGGAGACGATGCCGAGATCGCAGACGCAGCCCCCGGTCCCGACGTAACTCACGCGGTCGCCGGGCTCGGCCGGCGTGCGCGCCCAGTACTCGCCCTCCATCGTCCACGCCCAGTAGCCGGCGATGGTGCGCGGCTCCCAGGCGTCGAGGAGGTCGGCGAGGAAGTGGTCGCTGACGTCCTGGTCGTCGTCGAGCATGACGAACGCGTCGCGCTCGCCGGCGACCCACAGCCGGCGCGCGACGAAGAAGCGGCCGAGACCGCCGACGTTCACGCCGCTCGACACCAGCGACACCGACGACAGGGCGCCGTGGGAGCGGTAGGCGGCGATGCGCTCGCGGTAGAACGCGTCGTCGGAGGGGTTGTTGTTCCACAGGACGAGGCGGACCCGGGTGCCCTGCTGCGCATCCAGCTGGGTGAGCACGGCGTCGATGCGCTCGCGGCGGTTCCACAGGCACATGATGACGGCCACGCCCTCCGGCTCGCCGTCGCGCAGCAGCTCCCGCATGCGGAAGCGGCCCGCCCGGTAGCGGCGCATCGCCAGCCGCCAGCGGACCGCCGACACGGCGCGACGGGCGAAGGAGGCGGCGCTCACCGGGACACCCACCAGAGCCGGCCCCAGAGGCCGAGGCGCACGGCCAGCCGGAGCGGCGCGAAGTACCAGGCGGAGTACTTGCGCGAAAGGTACCGGTAGGCGCTGTCGTGGTGCGCCTGCTCCATCCGCTTGCGCTCCCGCGACGTCGAGTGCGCGCCGGTGTGGGTGACGACGGCCTCGGGCACGTACACGTTGCGCCACCCGGCCTTCCCGAGGCGGTCGCCCAGGTCGACGTCCTCGAAGTACATGAAGTAGCCTGGATCGAACCCGCCCAGCCGGCGGTACGCGTCTCCCCGGATGAGCAGGCAGGCGCCGGAGAGCCAGCCGGCGTCGCGGCGGGTCTCGGTCTCGCGCTCGGCGCGATAGCGGACCGTCCACGGGTTGGTGGGCCAGATCCTGCCGAAGAGCGCGTGGGCGACACCGGTGCGGAGCGAGGGCAGGCGACGGGCGGACGGGTAGACGGTCCCGTCGGCGTCGAGGATCTTCGGGCCGAGCGAGCCGGCCTGGGGCAGCTCCTCGGCGGCGGCCACCAGCGCGTCCACCGCGCCGGGGCTGAAGATCACGTCGGGGTTCGCGACCAGGATGTAGTCCGGCTCGGCCGAGGCGAAGTCGACGGCGCCGCGCACCCCGCCGCCGTACCCCTCGTTCGCCGGCAGCTCCACGAACCGGTACCCGGCGGCGCGCACGGCCGCACCCACGACGTCCGCCTCGGCGGACGCGTTGTCGGCCACCACCACTTCGTCGATCCGCCCCGCCGTCGCGAGCGACGACAGGAACGGCCCGATCGTGTCGGCGGAGTTGTACGTCACCGTCACCGCGAGCACTCGCGGGGTGGCGCGCCGAGCGTCGCCGGTGCGGTCGCCCGTCACGCCGTCGGCTCGACGACCTCGGGGACGGAGTGCACCGTCCCGACCGCGAGCGGGTAGTACGGCACATCGAACGAGCAGGCCTGAGGCATGTCCGACAGGTGCTGGCCGGCGCGTGCCATCAGGGAGGCGTTCACGAAGTACTTGCCCGCCCCGAACCGCGCGTCGCGGAGGAGGAACGCGACTGTGCGGCGCTCCTTCAGCCGGGACATGTCCACGCCGATGCGCGCCGTGGTCGTGCCGTACACGGGCTGACCGAGCGTGTTGTCGATCTGGATGGCGCACATCCAGTCGTCGATGCCCCGGTCGTGCTCGAGGGTGACCTCGATGCGCAGGTCGTCGCCCGGTTGCACGGGCTCGCCCGGCTCGCGCCCGTCGGCCCAGGCCTGCGCCCCGATGACGCGGCCGTGCTCGGCCACCGCCTCGCCGTGCTTGGAGACCTGTACGGCCGCCTCCGCCTCCGCCTCGAGCACGCGGCGGTCCTCGAGGATGTTGCGGAACTCGGTGACCGCGCCGCCCGGCTCGCCGTCGTACACGACCTCGCCCCTGTTGAGGAGGATCGCCCGGTCGGCGAGCTCGGTGACCTGGCCGAGGTTGTGGGTCACGAGGATGATGGTGCGGCCCTCCTGCTGGAAGGACCGGATCTTGTCGAGGCACTTGCGCTGGAACGCCTCGTCGCCCACCGCGAGGACCTCGTCGACCAGCAGAAGGTCGGGGTCGGTGTGCACCGCGACCGCGAAGGCGAGCCGCACGTACATGCCGGACGAGTAGAACTTGACCTGCGTGTCGATGAAGTCGCCGATGCCGGAGAAGCTGAGGATCTCGTCGAAGCGCTCCTCGGTCTCCTCGCGGGTGAGCCCGAGGATCGAGGCGTTGAGGTAGACGTTCTCGCGGCCGGTGAGGTCGGGGTGGAACCCGGCCCCGAGCTCCAGCAGGGCGGCGATCCGGCCACGGCGGGCGACGCTGCCGGAGGTCGGGTCGATGATGCCGCCGATGACCTTCAGCAGGGTGCTCTTGCCCGAGCCGTTGTGACCGATGAGCGCCACGGTGTGGCCGGCCTGGATGTTCACGGAGACGCCGCGGAGCGCCCAGAACTCCTCGCGGTGCTCGCGCCCGCGCCCGAAGGCGACCAGCCGCTCCTTCAGCGAGTTGTCCTTGCGGATCACGAAGCGCTTGGAGACGTCCGTCACCCGGACGATCTCGGGAGTCTCGTCCTCGGCCGCCGCCGGAGCTGCCGTCGTCGTATCGGTCGTCATCTCACACCACCTGCGCGAAGTTGCCCTGCAGACGCGAGAACACGCGCTGGAACCCGAACAGGAGGACGATGCCGATCACGAACGCGATGCCCATCCGGAGCAGGAGGAAGTCGGGGTACTCTGCGGTTCCCTGACCGGCGACCCACATCGCCTTCTGGAAGCCGAGCACCGAGAGGGTGATCGGATTGTCGGTGTAGATGTCGAGCCAGATGCCGTGGCCGAGCGCGTCGGCGACCATCGACCACGAGTACACGATGGGCGAGGCCCACAGCAGGAGCAGGAGGACGACCTCGACGAGGTACTGGATGTCGCGCAGGTACACGTTCACCGCGGCCAGCATGAGCCCGAACGCCGTGCCGTAGAGCACCAGGAGCAGCACGGAGGGGATCAGATACCAGGTCTGGACCTGGAACGGCGGCTTGCCGACCACGAAGGTGGCGACCAGCAGGATCGCGAACTGGATGATGAAGTTGAACATCGCCGAGCCGACGCTCGCGAGCGGGAAGATCTCCCGCGGGAGGTAGATCTTCTTGATCAGCCCCGCGTTGCCGACGATGGACGCGGTCGTGCCGCCGATGATCTCGCTGAACAGGCCGTACGCCGTCAGCCCGGTGAAGACGTAGATGGCGAAGTCCGGGATGCCGTGCTCGGCGCCCAGGATCTTGCCGATGACGATCGCGTAGATCAGCAGCTGGGTGAGCGGCCGGACCAGCGTCCAGACGAAGCCGAGGACGCTGTCCTTGTAGCGGGACTTGAGGTCGCGGCGGACGAGCAGCGAGAGCAGCTCGCGGTGGCGGAAGATGTCCCGCAGCGCGGCCCAGGTGCCGCTGGATTTGTCGTCGCCGCTGACCGTCACCATCCGCTCTTGCGCGAGCGCACGATATCGATCCAGTGCAGTCATTCAGTCGTCAATCTGTGTCGGGCGTTCGATGGATTATAGCTTGCGGCGCCGGGCGGCCAGCCAGTTGGAGGCGGCGCGCAGCGGCCGGGTGAGCCGCCAGGAGGAGCTGCTCTCGAGGCCGCGGATGCGCGTGTGGAGGTCGTTCGTCACGCGGGTGCGCTCCGAGACGATCCCGGCGATGCGATCCGGCGCAGGGGCCGGGTCGGAGCAGAAGGCGACGAGCGGACGGAGCGTGTGCTCCCAGGTGTGCCGGCTCGCGTAGGCCGCGATGTTCGCCGCGATCCGCTCCCGGGCGTCCGTGTCGTAGAGCAGCTCCTCGATCGCGGTGGCGAGGGCCTGGACGTCCTCCGGGGGCACCACGCGTCCGAGCTCGTGCTCGCGGATGATGTCGGCGAACGTGTCCCCGTCGGTGCTGATGATGGGCAGCGACGCCCAGAGGTAGTCGAGGATACGGGTCCGGAAGCTGAACGCCGTCTCCAGGTGCTCGTAGTGGGTGCTGACGCCGAGGTCGGCGTCGAGCAGGAAGTCCGCGCGGTCGGTATAGGGGACCCACGAGTCGTTGAAGAACACCGCCTCGCCGGTGAGGCCGAGCTCGTCGGCGCGCTCGCGGGCCTGGACAGCCATCCGCATGGTGGGGATGTTGGGGTTCGGATGCACGGCGCCGAGGAAGAACAGGCGCAGATCCGGGTGGGCCTCACGCGCGAGCGCGACCGCCTCGATGAGGGTCAGCGGGTCGAACCAGTTGTAGATGCCGCCGCCCCAGACGATCACCTTGTCGTTCGGGCCGATGCCCGGGACGGTGCCCTTGATGCCGTGCTTCTTCTGCACGGGCGGCTCGTTCTGGACGCCGAACGGCGCGACGTCCAGCAGCGAGCGCAGGCTGGGGTCGCGGTCGTAGGTTGCGGGGTTGATGCGCGCCAGCCCGGCGAGCTGACCCAGCCAGAAGTCGCGCTGCTTCTCGGAGGCGCAGACGAGGAAGTCGGCGCGCTCGAGCTGGTCGTTGAGCACCTCGACGGTGTCGATGGCGACGGCGAGCCGGTCCTCCGGCGGGAAGTCCTTGCCCTGCTCCAGCTGCTCCAGGTGCATCGGGTCGTAGATGTCGGCGACGATGAGCGTGTCCGTCGCCTTGATCCAGGGGTGGCTGCGCAGGATGTGGCCCTGGAAGACGAGCACGTCGGCCCAGTCGACGTGGGTGCGCAGGGCGGCGTCGTCCGCGAATCCGACGTGGAAGCGGTCGGCGGTGATGTCGGACACGCGGTTGGTGGAGATCAGCCGCACGTCGCCGACGGCGCTGAGCGCCTGGGCGATCTCCCAGGCCCGGATCGCGGGACCGGCCATCAGCTCGCCCAAGGTGTCCGGCGTCACGACGAGGATGCGGCGCCGCGCGGCCGTGTCCGCCCGGCCCGTCGCCGGGCTGGTGGCGGCCTCGCTCGTGCCGGTGCTCGAGTCGGTCGTCGGCATGGTGCTCCTTGCTGCTAGTCGGAGCGGGACGGCCCTCCAGCGGTCCGGGCTTGACCGAAGGGAGGCGACACCGCGGGGAGGCCTCTCGCCCGCGTACGGGTAAGCGCCGAGCACGAAAGCCGCTCAGGAGGTTACCACCGCTACCGGAGAACTCGGTGTGCGCGGCGGCGCCGTCCGCGCCCCGCGGCTGTGCGGACTCTCAGTGCCGCCCCGGCAGCAGGCGCGCCGCCCCGTCGGCGAGACGCACCACCCGGCGCGAGCGGAGGCTCCCGAGCTGCTCGTGCAGGGAACGGATCTCCTCATGCGCCGCGTGCAGCTCCGCCTCGGCGCGGGCGCGGCCGTCCTGGGCCTCGGCGACGCGGCGGTCGAGGTCGGCGAGCGCGAGCCCGATGGCGCGGTCGACCGGCTCGGTCACGCCGTCGACCGGGCGGTCGGCGACGGGGGAGGGCACGCGATCGGCGATCCGCGTGTCGAGGACGTACTCGCCCGCGGCGACGCCCGCCTCGAGCTCCTCGGAGTCGGGATGGCGGCAGAGATAGAGGGGATAGAGGACCCCGGCCTGCAGCCGACGGTAGTCGCGCATCCCGTGATGGTTGGGGCTCGGGGTCAGGTCGGAGTTCTCGTACGCGGTGCCCGCGTTGCGGACCTTGCGGCTGTACTGCTCC
The DNA here is from genome assembly GCF_056754895.1 of Leifsonia sp. KNZ13-11D. Taxonomy (NCBI): domain Bacteria; kingdom Bacillati; phylum Actinomycetota; class Actinomycetes; order Micrococcales; family Microbacteriaceae; genus Leifsonia; species Leifsonia sp. KNZ13-11D. The sequence continues at coordinate 2,889,091 of NZ_JBPGWU010000001.1, read as the reverse complement.
CACGAACGCCACGGGAAGTGGAGCACTTCGACCTCATGACCGGCCGGAACCGGCCCGCGGTTCTCGAGGCTGACGAAGTGGTTGCCCTGCACGACCTCGACCGACGGGTCGCCGATGTGCACGGCGTCGTGGGTGGCGTGCGCCTTGAGTCCCACCCGGTGCAGGGCCGGGGTGTCGCGGAGGTCGCGGTGGACCAGTCGCTGCAGGCCGGTGCCGGCGAGCGCGGCCGGCCCGATCATGTCGTGCACGGGGACGTCGAACGCCTGGATCTGCTTCGGGATGCCCGCGAACGCCTCCGCGAGGGTGAGACCGTCGGCGCGCGGCAGCCAGAACTCGTCGGCGTCCGCGTTGATCACCCAGTCCGCGCCGTGATCGGTCGCGGCCTCCCTTGCCATCCGGGTCACCGTCTGCGCCTGCTGCTTGCGGTGCTCGGGGTCGTGGTGGAGCACGATCCTGCCGTCCGAGGCGTACGACTCGAGCAGTTCGGCGGTGCCGTCGACCGAGCCGTTGTCCGTCACGATGATCGTGTCGACGCCCTGCGCGAGGTGGTGGTCGATCATCGCGCCGACGATGTCGGCCTCGTCGCGCACCATCACGGTCATCGCTAGTCTCACGGGCACCAGTCTAGGCGGGCGGTTCAGGGGCCCCGCCCGGCTAGACTTGCCCGGATGAACCCGAGGATGAGCGACGCACAGCGGGCGCTCGGCCGTCTGTTCCCCGCGGAGACGGGGCCGGGGAAGGTGCTTCGCGCTGGCAAAGAGGCCGCGCGCGCCTTCCGGACCGAGCTGCGCCCTCCCGCGCCCGAGACCCGGCCGCAGCACCGTGGCCCCGGCCTCACGGACTACGCCGAATGGCGCGCGCAGCAGCCGCCCTTCGAGGCACTGCCCGCGGGACCGGCCACCACCTTCCTGGTGATCGTGGAGACGACCGGTGCGGCCGACGAGAAGGAGCAGGCGTGCGTCCGTGCCACGGAGGAGAGCATCCGGGGACAGGTCGCCCTGCAGCCGCGGACGCTGGTCCTGCCCACCGGAACGCCCCTGCGCGCGGTGCTGCCGGACGCGCCCGAGGACTTCGTCCTCTTCCTGAAGGCCGGTTCCGTGCTCGATCCGCATGCGCTGGAGCAGGTCGCGAAGGAGCACCGGGTCGACCCGGTCCGCCGGGTGATCGGCTTCGACTCGGACCGCGTGACCGCCGGCGGCACCCGCGTGTCCCCGCTGTTCCGGCCGGTGTGGTCGCCGGAGACGATGCTCGGAGCCAACTATCTGGAGCGGGCGTTCGCCATCCGGACGGCCGACGCCCGGGCCGTGTCCGGGCTGACCCTCGACGACCACGGGATCTGGCGGCTGCTCCTCCGCTCGGATCTCAGCGACGCGTCCGTCGGCCGCGTGCCGCACGTCCTCCTCTCCGTGCCGGACGCGCCGGAGGCTCCGGCGACGGACGCCGACGCGCAGATGGTCGCGCGCGCACTGCGGGACCGGGGCGAGGAGGCCACCGCCGAGGTCGCGGACGGCATCGTCCGCGTGCGCTTCCAGCCGGAGGTGTGGCCGACCGTCTCCATCGTCGTGCCGACACGGCATGGCCGCGCCAACCTGGAGCGCCTCCTGCCCAGCCTCGCGGAGACCGACTACCCCGCGTTCGACGTCACGGTCGTCGACAACGGCGGCGAGACCGACGAGAACGAGGCCTGGTACGCCGCCCTCGACCCGGGCATCCCGGTGCGGCACGTCTGGTGGCACGAGGAGCCGTTCAACTACTCCCGCGTCAACACCGTCACGGCGCGCGGGACCTCCGGCGAGGTGCTCGTGTTCCTCAACGACGACACCGAGATCGTCGACGCCGGCTGGCTGCGCGAGCTGGTCGGGATGCTGCACCGCGAGGGCGTCGGGACGGTCGGGTTCCAGCACCGGACGGGCGACGGCGTCGTGCAGCACGGCGGCGTGATGATCGGCCCGGGCGGTTTCGCGGCCAACCTGTTCACCGGGATGCACCCGGACGACGGCTCTCTGATCGGACCGGTCCGCTGGTACCGCGACTCGCTGGCGGTCACCGCGGCGTGCGTCGGCATCCGCCGGGACCTGTTCGAGGAGGTCGGCGGGTTCGACGAGCGATTCCAGCTGACGGGGAGCGACGTGGTGCTCGGGCTGGACCAGATCATCCGCGGCCGGCGGAACGTAGTCATCCCGTTCGACGCGGTCCGTCACTTCGAGTCGCTGACGCGCGGGCCGCACGCCCCGCGCTCGGACTCCTTCGCCAGCTACTGGCGCTACCAGCCCTGGCTCGCCGCCGGCGACCCGTACGTCTCGCCGAACGTCTGCCGGCTGGTCGAGGTGCCGCGTTTCGCGGCGGTGGACGACCCGTCACCGCTCGAGCTGACCATGGCGGGCCTCGGGCGGCCGTGGAAGTCGGACGCCCAGCAGTCCACCATCTCCGAGGACGCCACCGCGCTGCTGCCGCTGGCCTCGATCACCGCCGAGGAGGTCGAACGGGTCGTCGAGACGCACCGGACGACTGTCGGCCGCCGCGAGGTCCGGACGATCAACTGGCTGCTCCCCGGATTCGACCTGCCGTTCTTCGGCGGCATCAACACCACGCTGCGCATCGCCGACAAGCTGGCGCGGGAGCACGGGGTGGTGAACCGCTTCCTCGTCAACGGTCACCCGGCGCACGAGTTCTACGAGTCGGCGATCGTCGCCGCGTTCCCGGGACTCGCCGGGTCCGAGGTGGGCAACTACTACGGAACGGACGAGGGCCTGGCCGCGATCCCGCCAGCCGACGCCGCCATCGCCACCTTCTGGCTGACCGCACGGGATGTGGCCAAGACGCCGGGCACGCCGCGCAAGTTCTACCTGATCCAGGATTACGAGCCGTCGTTCTACCCGGCCAGCTCGCTGTTCGCGATGACGGAGCAGACGTACCGCCTCGGGCTGTACGGCATCTGCAACACGCGGAGCATGCACGACATCTACGCCGGCGGGTACGGCGGCACGGCGATGTGGTTCGAGCCGGCCGTGGACCGCGCCGTCTTCCACGCGGACGGGCGCCCGGAGCGGGCCGACGACGATCCGGTGACGATCTTCGCGTACGCTCGCGACCACTTCCGCAACTGCTGGGAGATCGTCTACGCGGCCCTCAGCGAGATCAAGCGGAGGTACGGCGACCGGGTCCGCATCGTGGCGGCCGGGGCGAAGTACCTGCCGCCCAGCGCCGACTTCATCGACCTCGGTCTGCTCGACTACCGCGCCACCGGCCGTCTGTACCGGGAGACCGATATCGGCATCACCCTGCAGATCTCGCGGCATCCGTCGTATCTGCCGCTGGAACTCATGGCCAGCGGCGTAGCGATGGTCGTCCCCGAATCGCCGTGGTTCCGCTGGCTGTTCCAGCCCGGCGAGAACGCGCGGACGACGATGATGACGTACGAGGAGGTCGTCGCGGCCCTCGACGAGCTCGTGCGGGATGCGGAGACCCGCCGGCGCATCGCGGCCGCGGGGACGGCGACGATCGACGACCGGCACTCGGACTGGGATGCGGCCCTCGACGGGATCTACGACTTCCTCTGCGACCCCGGCGGCAACGCGGTGCCGACGCAGGCGCCGTCCTGGGTGGCGCCCTAGGACGTTCCGGACGAGACGGGATGCGCGCGGTGTCGCGGCCTCGGAGGAAATGCAGGTATCGTGTTCGCTCGTCACCCCGCCCTCTGAGAGGTCCTCATCCGCAACCGTGAGCTCGACGCCCTCCGCGGCCTCGCCGCGGTGTCCGTGCTGCTCTACCACGTGCTGGCACTGAACTGGTCGACCCTGCAGGACGGCGTCTACCTGAAGCCGGCGGCGAACCCGATCGCGAACCTCCTCATCTTCTCGCCGCTGCACGTCGCGTGGCTGGGCGCCGAGGCGGTCTTCCTCTTCTTCATCCTCTCCGGATTCGTGCTCACCAAGGCGGCCATGCGGCCGGACTTCTCCTACCCGGCGTACTACCCGTCCCGGATCGTCCGGCTCTACGGGCCCGTCCTGGCGGCGATCGTGCTCGCCTGGCTGTCGTACACGCTGATCCCGCACACGGTCGCGGCGGGCACCCCGCCGACGGTCGCAGCGCTCCCCGCCTCGTACCCGGTGCTCGACATCATCCACGACGCGACGCTGCTCGGCGGGACGTCGAACGCGATCGGCACCCTGTGGTCGCTGCAGTGGGAGGTCGTGTTCTCGCTCGCCCTCCCGGCATACCTCTACGTGGTGCGACGGCACCCGGTGGCGGCGACCGTCATCGCGGCCATCGCGTGCGTCGTCGGCTGGATCAACACCGACCCCGCCACCAGCTACCTGCCCATGTTCTTCTTCGGCGCGCTCCTGGCGCAGCACTGGGACCGGGTCGCCGCCGCCTTCCGCTTCCTGCGCGCCGGACGATGGTGGTCCCACGCGGCCGGCGTCGTGCTCACGCTCGCGGCCGTCACGGGCATGACCTCCTTCTTCGTGCTGGGCCGTCCGCTCCAGGAGCACGGCATCCCGGCGCGCGTCGCGACCCTCCCGCTGGTCCTCGCGGGGATCGTCCTCCTGATCGTCGTCGGCACCCAGTGGCGTCCGCTCAGCCGGGTGCTGACGACGCGGGTGCTCCTGTTCCTGGGGACCATCTCGTTCAGCCTGTACCTGGTGCACCGCCCGCTGATGATCTCGGTCGCCTTCCTGATGGGCACCGGGCCCCTTCCGGCGCTGGTCGCGATCGTGCTCGCGCTCGCGGTCGCCACCGGGTTCTACTTCGCGGCCGAACGGCCGCTGCATCGGCTGTCGCAGCGCATCGCGCGCTCGGTGCGCGCGGACGAGGCCCGCCGGGCGTCGGCTCGCGACCTGGTCGACGCGCGCGACTGAGCGGCCTCGCTCAGCCGGCCGGTACGATCAGCGACGCGACGTAGACCACGACGCCGAGCCCGGTGAGGATGCCCAGCGGCACGCGTCGCTTCGGGAACAGCAGGGCCGCGCAGGCCAGCGAGAACGGCAGCAGCGAGATGCCGTAACGGGACGGCAGCGGGAACGGGTAGGTGCCGAGCGACAGCTTGGTGACGATGGTGAGCACCGGCGCCGAGACGACGACGGCGACGAACGTGGCGAGCGCGAGCGCCGCGCGGCGGCGGCCCCAGCGTGCGACGATCAGCAGCCCGAGGACGCCCGCGATCGCCAGCCAGGTCGTCACCAGCTGGATGAGCAGGCCGGGCGCGCGCATCACGGTGCCCGTGTCGCCGACCCCCGAGGCCGCGCCGCCGAGGAACGATCCCGCCTGCGAGACGAGCTGGGTGATGCTGAGCGGCGGCGGTGGCGCATCCAGTGCTGGGGCGGGGCCGACCGCCACAGCGGAGCGGACCGCGAGCCAGGCCAGCTGCACGGCGAACGCGGCCACCACGCCGATGATCGCCGAGAGCGTGCGCCGATCGCGGAACGTCGCACCGATCCAGCTCCATCGTCCGGAGCGCGCACGGTAGGCGGGGACGACCGCCCGGATCACGAGGAAGATGGCGGCGGCGGCGACAGCTGCCAGGTTCTGCACCTTCAACAGGGTGACGAAGGCGGCGCCCAACGAGAACCAGAGGATGCCGCGGCCGCGCGCATCCACCAGCGTGGCCAGGAAGAGCATGAGGGCGCCGGCGGGAAGGGCCGTCGCATCGGTGCTGAGGTACGTGTTGGACCAGTACGCGGGCAGCGAGCCGACGATCAGCAGCGTGGCGCCGAACGCGGCCGGCGTCGGGAGGCGCAGCCGCCGCAGGGCGTAGAACATGAGCAGCGCCGCGGCCGCCAGCCACAGAGCGCCGACGAAGCGCCCGGCGTCGGTCAGGTCCACGCCGAACCAGGTGAGCGGCTGCGCGAGCACCCAGGTGATGACGAAGTACGCGGGGCTGTAGATGTCGGCGGAGGTCTTCCCGTCGATCGGGAAACGCGAGTCGTCGGACGCGACCGAGCGCGAGCAGCGGTCGTCCGGGGACGGCGCCAGCAGCCGCAGGCCGCGGCAGCCGAGCTGCGTGCGCGCGTACTCGCCGGCCTCCTCGCCGCGGTGCACGAGGCCCTGCGTCGGCACCTTGGCGAGGTAGTCGACGTACTGGTACTCGTCGATCGGCGACAGCGTCTTGTGCTGCGGCACGTGCACGATGCCGACGAGCAGCGATGCGATGACGAGGAGGACGGGGGCCAGGAGCGGCCGCCAGTTCAGCCGGCGGCTCGACACGACGGCGGGGGCAGAGCTCATGGTTGCGGGGCCTCACAGGACGGCGGTCGGACGACCCGACCAGCCTACCGGGAGCCGATCGGAGGTCGCGCTCCGACGGCCCACCGGAGCCAATTGGTAGGCTGGCGGGCGGATCCGCCAGGGAAAGGACCCCATGCCCACCACGCGCCCCGGAGTCGTCTCGGTCGTCCTCGTGAACTTCCGAGGCACCGACGACACGCTCACCGCCATCGATCATCTCGGCAGGCTCGACTGGCCCGCCGACCGGCTGGAGATCGTGGTCGTCGAGAACGCCTCGGGCGACGACAGCGCCGAGCGCATCCGGCGGGAAGCGCCGCACGTCGTGCTCATCGAGTCGAAGGCGAACCTCGGTTTCGCCGGAGGCTGCAACCTCGGCGTCCGTTCCGCGTCCGGCGAGTACGTGGCGTTCCTCAACAACGACGCCAAGCCCGACGCCGCGTGGGTGCGTGCCGCGGTCGAGCGCTTCGAGTCGAGTTCGCGCGTGGGCGCCGTGGCCAGCCGCGTCCTCGACTGGGACGGCGAGAAGGTCGACTACATCGGCTCCGCGATGACGTGGTTCGGGCAGGGGTACAAGCCGCTCACCGCGCAGCCCGTTCCGTCGACGCCCGACGTCCCCAAGGACGTCCTGTTCGGCACCGGCTCGGCGATGTTCGTGCGCCGCTCCGTCTACGAGGCGCTCGGCGGCTTCGACGAGCGCTTCTTCATGTTCTTCGAGGACGTGGACCTCGGCTGGCGGCTCAACCTGGCGGGTCACCGGTTCGTCTACGAGCCCGCCTCGCTCGCCTTCCACAAGCACCACGCGTCGATGTCGTCGTTCGGCGCCTTCAAGGAGAGCTACCTGCTGGAGCGCAACGCGCTCTTCACCCAGTACAAGAACCTCGGCGACGAGGCGCTGGCGACCGCGCTTCCCGCGACGCTCGCACTGACCATCCGGCGCGGTGTGGCCAAGGGCGGCCTCGACTCCACCGAGTTCGACCTCCGGAAGGGCGGCTCGAACGATCCGACCATGGAGATCGACAAGGAGACGGTGGCGGCGGTCTACGCCGTCGACCAGTTCGTCGAGCACCTGCCGGGGCTGGCGGCCGACCGCGAGCGCATCCAGAGCACCCGGGTCGTGGCCGACAGCCGCATCTGGTCGCTCTTCGGCGAGACGGACGCGCCCTCGTACACCGACGAGCACTACCTCGAGGGATACGACAAGCTCGCGACCGCCTTCCCGGTGACCGAGCGGCCGGCGGTGACGCGCGTGCTCGTGATCACCGGGGACCCGATCGGCGCCAAGATGGCCGGGCCGGCCATCCGCGCCTGGAGCATGGCCGAGGCGCTGGCGAAGGACAACGTGGTGACCCTGGTGTCGCTCGCGGGCGTCGAGCCGGTGTCGGCGCCGTTCGACGTCGTGCACGTGAGGCCGGGCGACGACCGGGCGATGCGCGCGCTGGAGCGCGAGAGCGACGTCATCGTCTTCCAGGGGCTCGCCATGGCGCTCTTCGAGAGCCTGCGCAAGACCGACAGGATCATCGTCGCCGACGTCTACGACCCGATGCACCTGGAGCAGCTCGAGCAGGGCAAGGAGCTGGGCCGGGCGCAGTGGGACAAGCAGGTCCTGGACGCGACCGATGTGCTCAACGAGCAGCTGGAGCGCGGCGACTTCTTCCTCTGCGCGTCCGAGCGGCAGCGGCACTTCTACCTGGGACAGCTGGCCGCCCTCGGCCGCATCAACCCGGCGAACTACGATGACGACCCCGACCTCGACCGGCTGATCGACGTGGTGCCCTTCGGGCTGTCGGAGACGCCGCCCGCACACGAGCGCGACGTGCTCAAGGGCGTCCTCCCCGGCATCGGCGCGGACGACAAGCTGCTGCTCTGGAGCGGCGGCCTCTACAACTGGTTCGACCCGAAGTCGCTGATCGAAGCGGTCGCCCGGCTGTCCGAGACGCACGACGACGTCCGGCTGTTCTTCCAGGGCACCAAGCATCCGCACCCGGGCGTCCCGGAGATGGGCATCGTGGCGGAGTCCCGCCAGCTCGCCCGAGACCTCGGCGTGCTCGACCGCGCCGTGTTCTTCAACAGCTCGTGGGTCGACTACGCCGACCGGCAGAACTACCTCACCGAGGCGGACGCGGGCGTCAGCACGCACTTCTCGCACGTCGAGACGACGTTCTCCTTCCGCACGCGCATCCTGGACTACCTCTGGGCGGGCCTGCCGATGGTGGTGACCGAGGGCGACCACTTCGCGCAGCTGGTCGAGGAGGAGAAGCTGGGCGTCGTCGTGCCCTCCGGCGACGTGGATGCGCTGGTCGCGGCGCTCGAGACCGTGCTGTACGACGAGAAGTTCATCCGCACCGCCAAGCGCAACGTCGCCCGCGTCCGCCAGCGCTACTTCTGGGGCGTCGTGCTGGCCCCGCTGGTGCGCTTCGTGGCCGACCCGCGTCACGCCGCCGACCTGATCGCACGCGGCGTCGTCGGCTCGGGTGCGCCGGCTCGCCGGACGACGACGCGGCGCAAGAAGCACGGCGTACGGCACGACGTCGGCCTGTTCTTCCACTACCTCCGCAACGGCGGCCCGACCGTGGTGGCGAAGAAGATCCGGAGCCGGCTGGGGCGGCGGTGAGCGAGCCGCAGCCCGCGGGCGCCGCTCCCGCGATCTCCGTCGCGCTCTGCACGCACAACGGCGCGCGCTTCATCCGGCGCCAGCTGGCGGGGATCCTCGCGCAGACGCTTCCCCCGGCGCAGCTCGTCATCTCGGACGACGCGTCCGTCGACGACACCATGGCGATCGTCGAGCAGGAGCTCGCGGCACACCGCGCGTCGGGCGCGCCCGTGCCCGTCGTCGTCCTGCTGCGGAACGCATCCCCGCTCGGGGTGACGGCCAACTTCGAGCAGGCGCTGCGCGCGTGCGACGGTGCCCTGATCGCGCTGAGCGACCAGGACGACGAGTGGGAGCCGGACAAGCTGGAGCGGATGGCCGCGTACTTCGCCTCCCGTCCCGGGCTGGGCTTCCTGCACACGGACGCCACGCTGATTGACGACGACAGCCGGCCGGCGGGCGGCACCCTGTTCGGGGTGCTCGAGGTGAACGACGAGGAGCGGGCGGCTGTGCATTCTGGCCGCGCCTTCGACGTCTTCGTGCGGCGCAACCTCGCCACAGGTGCGACCGCCATGGTGAGCGCCGACCTGCTGGCCGCGGCACTGCCGTTTCCCGCCGAGTGGGTGCACGACGAGTGGCTCGCGATCCAGGCGGCAGCGCGCGACCGGCTCGACCTCAGCGAGCGCCCGCTGACGCGCTACCGGCGCCACGACGAGAACCAGATCGGAGCCGGCGACCCGACGCTGCGGCACAAGGTCGGTCGCGTGCTGGGCCGCCGGGGCGAGAGGAACCGTCAGCTCGCGGTGCGCTCCCGGCTGCTCGCCGACCGGCTGGCGGCGGCGGACGGCGTGCCCGGCGAGCACCGCGCGCTCGCCGAGGAGAAGGCCGAGTTCGAGGCGGCCCGGGCGGCGTTCCCGGCTAGTCGACCGGCGCGGGCACTGCCGGTGCTGCGTCTCGCCCGCCGCGGGCAGTATCCGCGGCTGGCCAGCCGGGGGTGGCTGGACGTGCTGCGGGATCTGCTGCAACCAGCGTGATCCGTGTCGCCCCGGCGTCGCGCGGAACGGCGCGCAGCAACAGCAGTGCGGCGGCCGCGTACGCGAGGGTCGCGACGATCAGCACGGTCACGACCCCGCCGGGCGGTTGCCACGCCGGGGAGCCCAACAGGAAGGTCTTCAGCGACCCCTGCGAGCCGACGGCGTAGCGCCGCAGCACGCTCCCGAACGCCCAGAGCTGCCCGACGACGGCGCCTCCGACGATGAGGATGCGCACCCGCGCCCACGCCTGCCGGGAGCGGAACGCGTCGTCGTCGACCAGCGCGGCGAGCCCCACGATGAGGCACAGGAAGAGTGGGAGGTTGTAGCGGCCCTGCCAGATCATCCCGCCGCCGTGGATGTAGACCGCCTGGACGAGAGCGGGCAGCAGCAGGAAGCCGCCGGCCAGCACGGCGGCGGCGAGCAGCCGCCGGCCGCGGAGCACGAGGAGCGCCCCCACCGCGAGGGCGCCGACGGCGACGCCCCACCCGTAGAGCACGGCGTCGGGCGCCGGGGTGTCGAGCCACCCGAAGAGGCCGACGAGACCCTGCGAGTAGCCGACCGTGCCGAGCAGGACGCGCTGGAACCCGGTGACCGGCGACGCTCCCACCCCCGGGAACTGCAGGGCATCGTCCGGATGCGCGATCGCGTTCGCCAGCGAATTCGTCGACAGCGTCCATCCCACCGCCGCGATGGTGCCGAGCGCCACCGTCGCCACGGCGACGAGCACGGCCGGTCGCCTCAGCAGCCGGCGCACGGTGCCGCCACCGGTGAGCAGCAGCGGGACGACCAGGGCGGCGAGAACCCAGAGCGGGGAGAGCCCGCGCGCGTTCACAGCCACCACCGCCGAGACGGCCACGACCGCGGAGCGGGAACGCAGCAGGGCCGGGTCGGGGGAGAGGGTGATGGCGAGCATCCCGCAGAACACCGCGAGCACGGCCGTCGCCTCCACCGCGCTCGGATTCACGGTGCCGCTCAGGAACAGCAGCATGGGGGTCGCCGCGACGGCGAAGGCGAGCAGCGGGAGCCGCCGTTGCCGCATCGTCGAGACGACCGCGAACGCCAGGGCCGCGAAGAGGGCGGAGAGCACGGCACTCGCGATGCGCATGGCGGTGAGCCCGGCGGAGTCGTGGAAGATCAGGGACGGCCAGCCCACCAGGGCGTAGTAGAGCGGGTTGTACAGTCCGGCGGAGGTCGGGGCGACGACGGTCGCGGCCGGGTCCTCGCCGGCGGGCAGCGGGCACGCCGCCGGGACCTCCGGGTGGAAGGCGAAGCACGTCGTGCGGTGGGCGTCCGCGACGTACTGCGGAACATGCACGAGGTTGCCCCAGGCGGACGGCGGACCGAACAGCTCGCCGCGGACGACGCTGGCCGCGCGGACGATGTGCGCGGGCTCGTCGGGGGAGGCGGAGGGCGGCGTCGCCCACGCCCACACGGCGCCGAGGAGGGCGAACACGGCCCAGGCGGCCAGGAAGGCGCGCAGCGGGCGACGCCGGGAGGGCCGCACGAGCGCGACGATCCGACCAGGGAGCACGGCCACACCCTAGCGGACGGCTGTCAGGCGCCGGCGGCCACCAGCGGGGTCGGCGTGTCGTCCCGCACACGCAGCACGGACCGGAGCGCCAGCCAGGCGCCGCAGGCCACTACGGCGGCGAAGAGGAGCAGCAGCACGAGGTTGCCGCCCGGCGGTGCCCACGGCGGCGAGCCGAGGAGGAACACCTTCAGCGATCCGCCGTCGCCGACGGAGTACCGGCGCAGGGTGTTCTCGAAGGCGTAGAACTGGGAGGCCGCCAGCGCGACCACGACGATCCAGGCGAGCCGCCGCCACGGCGCCGCCCCTGCGGCGAACGGCACCCGCCCGCCGAGGAGGACGGCGATGCCGATGATCAGGCACAGGAAGAGCGGAAGGGCGTACCGGCCCTGCCAGATCACGCCGCCCCCTGTGATGTACACGCCCTGGACGAGCGGAGGGAGCAGCACGAAGCTCGCGAGAAGCAGCACGGCGAGAAGCAGCGCCCGGGACCGCAGGACGGAGAACGCCGCCAGGAGCAGCGCGCCGATCAGCGCCGTCCACACGAAGAACACCTCCGGCGGGGCCGGAGTGTCCAGCCACCCGAAGATCCCGATCACCCCGTGCGCGTACTCCACGGTGCGCTCGATCGTGATGAAGAACCCGCTGAAGAAATTGGTGCCGACGCCGGCGAACCGCTGCGGAGTGGACTCGGGATGGTCGACGGCGTTGAGCAGCGAGTTGCTCCCCAGCGTCCAGCCGAGCGCGGCGATCGTCCCCGCGGCGACCACCGCGGCGCAGATGAGCACCGCCCGGCGGCGCAGCAGCGACCAGAGCGCGCGACGGTCGAGCAGTACCAGCGGCAGGGCGATCGCGAGCAGAACCCACAGCGGTGAGAGGCCGCGCGCGTTGACCGCGACGAAACCCGACACCGCGACCACAGCGGCGGCCGGGCCGAGCGGGACGTCCGCCCCGCCGCGCACGATCGACAGCACGCCCGCGAACACCGCCAGCGTGGCCGTCGCCTCCAACCCGTTCGGGTTCACGGAGGCGTTGAGGAACAGCGTGAGCGGAGTCACGGCCACCGCGAACCCGAGCACCAGGAACGGGGACGGATCGCGGCGCCACAGCACCAGCAGCGCCAGCGCGGCGAAGAGCGACGACAGGATGCCGCTGACGATCCGCATCGCGTAGATGCCCGCGTCGGTGGAGAACAGCAGGCTGGGCCAGCCGACGGCGTAGTAGTAGAGCGGGTTGTAGAGGCCCGCGGTGGTCGTCCCGGTCGTGAGCGCACCCGGAGCGCCGTCGTGCGAGACGGGGCAGTTCGCCGTCACCAGCGGATGGAACGCGAAGCAGGTCTCCCGCTGGGTGTCCGCGATGTAGCGCGGAACGGTCACGACATGGCCGTCGGCGGACGGCGTGCCCACCAGTTCGCCGCGCACGACGCTCGCAGCGCGCACGATGTGCGCGGGCTCGTCGGGGGAGCCTGAGATCGGCGTGGCGAGTGCCCACACGGCGGAGAGCGCCGACAGCAGTGCCCAGACGACGAGGAAGACGCGCGAGGGCGGCCAGGGGGTGCCGACGGCCGTCGCGGGTGCGCGGCCGTCTGCGGTCGATGCCACCGCTCAGTCCTTCTTCTGGGTCAGCGCGGCCACCCGGGCCTTCAGCTCCTCGAGCTCCAGCTGCTGGATGGCGTGCCGTTCCGCGAGGGTGCGCGTCTTGCTCTCGAGCTGCGTCAGCTCCGAGCTGTGCTGGATGCAGACCAGGAACAGCACGGCGATGCTGACGAAGAACACCAGGTTGACCGGCAGACCCACCCCGATGAGGCCGCCGAGCCAGTCGAGGATCTGCGGGAAGACACCGATGATCAGCGCCAGCGTGCCGGCGACCAGCCACCAGATCGCGTGGCGCTCGCGCATCCGGCCGCGGCGGAGCATCTCGATGACGACGCCCAGGGTCAGGAGCGCAGCGAGGATTCCGAAGATGTAGGTGAGCAGCGACATGTCAGGCGATCGTGGTCTCGGTGATGGCCGCGCGCGGGCGGATGACCGCGACGACGAGCGCGAGGAACGCGCGTGCCAGGTACACGGCCGACTTGAACGGGTTGTGGCTCGGCGTTCCGGTGGTGCGTGGGCGCATCGACACCGGCACCTGGCTCACCGTCAGGCGGGCGCGGGCGGCGATCACCAGCGCCTCGACCGTGTCGCCCAGGTACTCGGCCGGGTAGGCCCGGGCGAACAGGGCGACGGCGCGTGGGCCGTTCGCCTTGAAACCGCTGGTCGTGTCGTTCAGCTGCGTGCCGGTGATACGGCTCAGCACCACGGACAGGAGGCGCATCGCCCACTTCCGCGGACCCCGGACCGCGTATGCGCCCTCGCCGGAGAAGCGGGCGCCGATCGCGATGTCGGAGTCGGCGAGTGCGTCGAGCAGGGCGGGCACGCCCGCTGGATCGTGCTGGCCGTCGGCGTCGATCTGCACGACCACGTCGTAGCCGTTCGTCAGCGCGTACTGGAAGCCGAGACGCATGGCGCCGCCGACGCCCATGTTGAACGGGAGCCGGGCGACCAGCGCACCGGCCTCCGCTGCGCGCTCCGCCGTCGCGTCCAGCGAACCGTCGTCGACGACGAGGCAGGCCGTGCCCGGGAGCTTCTCGCGCACCTCGGCGACCACCGAGGCGACCGAGGCCTCCTCGTTGTAGGCCGGCATGACGATGAGCGTCCGTTCGAGGGACGGGGGCATGGGGTTCACCTTACTGGTCATCGCACCGCCCGATTCGTGAACACGTGGCGGAGGAGGGTGCTGCGTCCGTCGCGGTCGCCGCCGCGGATCGCTCCCGGGAGCTTGGTCGCGGCGTTGAGCCGGCTCGTGACGTGGCGACGGGCCGCACGGGCCGCACGACGCCATCCCATCGCGTCCAGCTGCTCGGCGACGTCGTGGAAGAAACGGCGCTCCTCGTCGAACCGGCCGCCGTACCGGGCGGTCGCGGACGAGACGCTCGCCTCGTGCCTCCGGTACTGGAAAGTGCGCTCGGGGAGGAGGGCCATGGTGCCGCCGCTGGTGATGATCGTCAGCTGGAGGGCCAGGTCGAGCACGATTTCGTACCGCGGGTCGAAGCCGTGCGCGGCGCGGACGGCGTCCGTGCGCCAGCAGATCGACGGGAAATAGGTCCAGTTGCCGCGCAGCAGGCTGACGGCGAGCGATTCGCCCTGCAGGATGACCGGGTGTGACTTCCGCGGCCGCGACCAGCGTTTCACGCGGTCCGCGAGCGGCAGGAACGGCTCACCGCGATCGGAGATCACGCTCACCTGCGGCTGGTAGTACGAGGTGCCTGGGAAGCGCTGCACGGCGGCACGCATCTGCGCGATGTAGCCGGGCTCGAGCACGTCGTCGCATCCCATGAGCACGAAGTGCTCGCTCTCGACGAGCTCGAGCGACCGCGAGAAGTTGCCGCTCACGCCGAGGTTCGTCTCGTTCAGCAGGTAGTGGACGCGCGGGTCGCCCAGGCCGCGGACCCACTCGCCGGGCGACCGATCGGGGTACTGGTCGTCGATGACCACCAGCCGCCACTCGGGGTCGGTCTGCGCGAGGACGCTGCTCACGGCGGCGCGGAGCTGCTCCGGGTCGCCGTAGAACGGCATCATGATGTCGATGGTCACGTCGGGGAGGGGGCCTTCGTCGGGTTGGGTTACCTGGCTCGGTCGTTACTATCTTCGCATGCGGGCGCCCGGCGCTCAGGCGAGAGCCGCGCGCCGCCGCAGTCCGAAGGTGCCGGGCGGCCACGAGACGACCGCCGCGGCCGCGAGCGCGGCGAGGAACGCCAGCGATCCGATCACCCACACCCAGATCGGTCCGAACGGCAGCGACCACCACCAGTCGGCGCCCGCATCCAGGTTCAGCCCCTGCGCCGCCTCGCCCGTCACGTAACGGCGCAGGTTCGTGTAGAGCGCGATGTGGTTCGCGATCCACAGGCCGCCGACGATCAGGACGAGCTGCACCCCGGAGAGCCCCAGGCCGAGACGGCGGAAGCCCCACAGGCAGACGCCGACGAGCAGCAGGATGAGCGGGTAGATGTACCGCGGCTGCACACCGTTGCCGACCGTCACCCGGTCGTGCACGAGGACGTACAGCGGCACGGCGATCAGGGCGAGGCCCACGAGGCCTACCGCGAGAGCTTTGCGCAGCGGCGCGTAGCGCAGCCCGCCGAACGCGACACCGGCGACGAGCGTGACGGACGGGACCCACACGATCGCGGGCATGAGCGTGTCGAGCCAGCCGAGACCCCAGGTGCCGAGCGTGCCCGTCCAGAGCGAGGGCAGCTGGAGCAGGTTCGCGACGGCGAGGGCGAGCGTCTGGCGCCCGGACAGCGGCGCGGCGGTCTCCGGGTTGATCACGCCGCCCTGGCTGCCGGTGAGGAAGAAGACGACGCAGACGATCGCCAGCACGAGCGTGAGGATGGACTTCAGCCAGAAGGCGCGCGTCCGCTCGGCCTTCAGCAGCAGGACGACGACCATGGCGAGCACCGAGTAGGTGGCGGCGTCCGAGCGCGCGCCCGCGCCCATCACGGTGGCCACCGTCGCGAGCGCGCCGAGCCCGATCATCCGCCCGCGCGTCTGCGCCTCGTAGAAGCCGATCAGGCAGAGCCACAGCGTGACGGCCGAGATCGCCGCCCACCCGGACGGGTTCACGCTCGGGATGATGAACATCCCGAACGGCACGAGCGCGATGAGGCCACCCCACAGCACGATCCCACGCCGTGGTGGGGAGAGCAGCAGGAAGAGCGCGGTGAGGAGCCCGACGAACAGCACGGCGTTGAACGCCCGCATCGCCAGCACCGAGGCGGCGGTGTCGTGGCTCACGAACACGCTCATCGTCAGGTAGAACACCGGCGGGTACCCGTGGTCGTTGAACGTGCCGCGCTTGGAGGCGGTGAGCTCCTGCGAGGCCGCGTCCGGGCAGCGCCCGCTGTGCAGGATGTCGAACGCGTAGCACTTCGCCGCCTTGGTGACCGAGGCGGGCACGCGCTTGACGCCGGGGTCGGCCGT
Organism: Leifsonia sp. KNZ13-11D; assembly: GCF_056754895.1. Classification (NCBI taxonomy): domain Bacteria; kingdom Bacillati; phylum Actinomycetota; class Actinomycetes; order Micrococcales; family Microbacteriaceae; genus Leifsonia; species Leifsonia sp. KNZ13-11D. Next base: position 2,872,696 of record NZ_JBPGWU010000001.1, on the reverse strand, counting down.
CGACTCGCACAGGCCGGCGCGGTCGCCCTGCGCGCACCAGATGCTGCCGAGGTGGTAGTCCTCGTCCGGGCTCGCCCCGACCGGGGACGCGAGCGCCCACGAGAGCAGGGCGACGAGCAGCGCGACCGGGATGAGCGCGGCGATGACGGTGCGGACGCGGCCCAGGCCGAAGAGGCCCCACGTGCGTGCCGGAGCGGCCTCCTGGTACTCGACGCCGGCGGTCATCGCGCGGTCTCCGCCGGGCCGGCGACCCGGTCGACGACGACTTCGCGCTCCTGCGCGGCCGACTGCATGACGGCCTCCGCGACCGCGAGCGTCGCCAGTCCCTCGTCCATCGTGACGATGCCGGGGCGGCCGTGCAGGATCGCGTCCCGGAACGCCTCGTGCTCGATCCGGAGCGGTTCGCGCTTCTTGAGCGCGTAACGGATGACGGACCCCTCCGCCACGCCGCGGAAGGCGGAGACCGCGTCCCACTCGGTGGCATCCGTGCCGTTCTCGTAGAAGGTGAGGTCGCCGCTGAGGGTGTCGGCGACGAACGCGCCCGACTCTCCGGTGACGACGGTGATCCGCTCCTTCATCGGCGACATCCAGTTCACGAGGTGGTTGGTGATGATCCCGGCGTCCAGGCGTCCGTTGAAGGCCACGAGGTCCTCGTGCGGGCGGCCGCTGCGGCGGGAGGTGTTGGCGTGGACGGTGCGGAACGGGCTCTGCGCCAGCCACGACGTCAGGTCGATGTCGTGGGTGGCCAGGTCCTTGATCACGCCGACGTCCGCGATGCGGGCGGGGAAGGGCCCCTGACGGCGGGTGGCGATCTGGTAGACCTCGCCCAGCTCACCCTCGTCGAGGCGCTTCCGCAGGTTCTGCAGCGCCGGGTTGAACCGCTCGATGTGCCCGACCGCGCCGATCAGGCCGCGGGAGCGGAAGGCCTCGGCCATGCGGGCGCCCTGCCCGACGTCCGCCGCGATCGGCTTCTCGACGAGCACGTGCACCCCGGCGTCGGCGAGCCGCAGCGCGACCTCCTCGTGCGCGGTCGTCGGCACCGCGACGATCGCCGCGTCGATGCCCGCGCCGAGCACCGCATCCACCTCGGCCTCGACCGGCACGCCGGCGACGTCGGCCTCGGGCGCGAAAGGATCGACGACGGCGGCGAGGGTCACCCCGTCGAGTTCGCGGATGACGCGGGCGTGGTTGCGGCCCATCACGCCCAGGCCGATCACGGCGTATCGCAGGTCGGCCATCAGCTGCCCGCCTTCGCCAGGGTGTTGACGGCGGCGACCACCCGGTCGACGTCCGCCTCCGTGAGCGACGGGTGGACCGGCAGCGAGAGCACTTCGCGCGCGGCGCGCTCCGTCTCGGGCAGGACGTCGCCGCGGCCGAACGAGGGGAGTCGATGCACCGGCACCGGGTAGTAGACGCCGCTGCCGATCGCGTACTCCTCGCGCAGGGCCTTCGCGAAGCCGTCGCGGTCCTCCGGGACCCGGATCGTGTACTGGTGGTAGACGTGCTCCACCCCTTCGGCGACGGGTGGGATCACCACCCCCGCCAGCTCGCGGTCGAAGTACGCGGCGTTCCGCCGGCGGCCGGCCGTCCAGCCGGCGAGCTTGCGCAGCTGGGCTCGCCCGATCGCGGCGTGCAGGTCGGTCATGCGCGCGTTGAAGCCGGGGAGCTCGTTCTGGTACTGCTTCTCCATGCCCTGGTTGCGCAGCAGCCGGACACGGTGGTCCACCTCCGGGTCGGCGGAGACGACCATCCCTCCCTCGCCCGACGTCATGTTCTTGGTGGGGTAGAGGCTGAACATCGCGAAGGCGCCGAAAGTCCCGACCGGGCGGCCGTCGATGGTCGCGGCGTGCGCCTGGGCCGCGTCCTCGAACACCGCGAGGGAGTGGTCGTCCGCGATCCGCTGGATCCCGGCCATGTCGGCCGGGTGGCCGTAGAGGTGCACCGGCATGATCGCGGCCGTGCGCGGGCCCACCAGGCTCTCGACGGAGGCCGGATCCAGGTTGAAGCTGTCCGGGTCGATGTCCGCGAAGGCCGGCTCGGCGCCGGCGAGGACCACCGCGTTCGCGGTCGCCGCGAAGGTGAACGACGGCACGATCACCTCGTCGCCCGGGCCGATCCCGGCCGCCAGGAGACCCAGGTGGAGGCCCGACGTGCCGGAGTTGACGGCGGCCGTGTGCCGGCCGTCCACCACGGCGTCGGCGAACTCGCGCTCGAACGCCGCGACCTCCGGCCCCTGGGCGAGCATTCCGCTGCGCAGCACGGCGTCGACGGCCGAGCGCTCCTCCTCGCCGATGAGCGGACGGGCGGCCGGGATGAATTCTGGCTGGGTCATTCGATTCGTTCGAGAGCGCCGTTCGCCTCTCGGTACCTTTCTCCGGTTCGCGGGCAGCTCCACACGCCGCCCTCTTCGCGCAGGGGGACCCCCGCGCGCCCGACCCAGCCGATGCGGCGGGCGGGCACACCGCCCACGAGAGCGTGGTCGGGGACATCCTTGGTCACCACGGCCCCCGCGGCGACGGTCGCCCAGCGACCGATGGTGACGGGGGCGACGCAGACCGCCCGGGCGCCGATGGACGCGCCCTCGAGCACGGTCACCCCGACCGGCGTCCAGTCGGCGGCGGACTTCAGCTCGCCGTCCGGACTGACGGCACGCGGGTACTGGTCGTTGGTGAACACGACGGCCGGCCCGATGAAGACGCCGTCGCCGATCGCTGCGGGTTCGTACACGAGAGCCAGGTTCTGGATCTTGCAGTTGTCGCCGACGGTCACACCAGCCCCGATGTAGGCGCCGCGTCCCACGATGCAGGAGCGGCCGATCGTCGCGTGCTCCCGCACCTGCGCCAGGTTCCAGACCTTCGTCCCGTCACCGACGACCGCGTCGGCGGACACATCGGCGTCGGAGGCGACGAACGTCACGTGGTGTTCCTCTCGGGGTGGTGCGGGCGCGGATGCGGCGTCCGCAGTCGAAAATACCAGTTCCCTGCGGGGAGAGCCCGGTCACGGTCTTCCGGTTCACGACATGGTTGAATAGGTGTGCCCTGCTCAGGACACCGAAAAGGCTCCCACCACGCACATGATCGTCTTCATCTACGGAACGACGGCGGAAGCGATCAAGCTCGCTCCCGTGATCCGGCGTCTCCGGGCCCGGGGCAATCGCATCCAGCAGTGGGTCACGATGCAGCACACCGATGCGCTCGTGAAGGTCATGGAGCAGCTCGGGCTCGGCGAGCCGGACGTCGTCATCGCCAACGGCGCGAACGGCCGGCCGCTGCGCGGCACGCGCGACGTCGTCAGCTGGGGCACCGCCGTCGCGGGATGGCTCCGGCGCAACCGCAAGCGGCTCAAGCAGACCCTGCCCCCCGACACGGTGATCGTCGTCCACGGGGACACGATGACCAGCGTCGCCGGCGCCTGGATCGCCAAGCGCCTCGGCGTCCCGTGCGCGCACATCGAGGCGGGCCTCCGCAGCGGCAACTGGCGTCATCCGTTCCCCGAGGAGCTCGACCGGCGCATCGTCGGCACCATGGCGACGGTGCACTACACGCCGTCGGAGGAGGCCACCCGCAACCTGGCCAAGCGCGACAACGTCGTCTACACCTACGGCAACACCGCGCTCGACGCCGTGCTCGACCACGGCGAGCAGGCCGGCGGCGGGGAGGAGCCGTTCGGCGTCGCGCTGCTCCACCGGTTCGAGTTCATCTCCAACTCGCAGCTCGTCGACGACACCCTCGCGGTCCTGCAGGAGAGCCCCATCCCGGTGCGGCTGATCGTCGACGTGTTCAACCGGGAGACGATCGAGAAGGCGCTGCAGAAGACCGGCGGCGACCGGATCACCATCATCCCGAAGCTCAGCCACGACGCCTTCGTGGAGATGCTGAAGCAGGCCGCCTTCGTCGTCACCGACTCCGGCGGCGTGCAGGCGGAGTCCGCGCTGCTGGGCCTCCCCACGCTCATCCACCGCAAAGCGACGGAGCAGGCGGAGGGGATCGGGCGCAACATCCTGCTCTCGGAGTGGGACCTCGGGCGCCTGCGCGGCTTCCTGACCGACTACGAGTCGATGCGCCACGGCCTGGAGCGGCCCGAGTTCTCGCCGTCCGACATCATCGTCGCCGACCTGGTGAGCAGGGGGTACGCCGATTAGCGTCGACCCGGCCGGCGCGCCGGCGAGCGGTGCTCGCGGCATGGTCGCGCGCCACGGGCGCGCGCTCGCCGAGATCGGCATCGTCAGCGCGCTCGGCATCGTCGCCACCACGGCGTTCCAGATCATCACGATCCGCGGCCTCGGCCCGTCGTCGTACGGCCTGCTCGCCGCGGCGCTCGCCCTGATCAACGTCGCGGCGATCGGCAGCTCCGCGCTGCGGAACTCCGTCGCGGTGACGACGGCGGAGACCCTCCACAGCGGCCTCGCGCCGGCGGCGACCGGCCGCCGCCGGCTCGACGGATCGTTCATCGAAGCCCTGGTGCTGGGGGGCCTGGGCACCCTCGGTGTCTTCGCACTCTCCTCGACGCTCGCGGCCCCCGGCGCCCTCGGCCTCGTCACCGTGCTGCTCACCGCCGCCGCGATGATCCCCAACTTCCTGTTCGCGCGAGCGCAGGGCCGCCTCCAGGGCGCCGGGGACTCCCGCGCGGTGGTGTGGTGGTCGACGGGAGCCCAGGTCGCACAGGCGGTGCTGGCGCTGATCGCGGTGCTGCTGTCGGCGCAGTCGAGCGCCATCCTGGCCATCCTGGTGCTGACGGCGCTCGCCGGGGCGATCGGCGCGAGCCTCCAGGCGCGGCGCGAGGCCGTCCCGCTCACGGGCCGGCCGTTCACCCTGAACAGCACGGTCGTGCTGCTGCTCACGATCGGCTTCGCGTGGCTGACGAACGCCGACGTGGTGTTCGTGCGGTCCGGCACGCCGCAGGAGGTCGCGGGCGCCTACGCGGCGGCCGCCGTGCTGATCAAGACCACGCTGATCGTGCCGGCCACGTTCTCGCTGTACCTGCTGCCGCGCTTCGTGCGCTCGCGCGGGAACGCTGCGCTCACCAACCTCGGCGTCACCGTGATCCTCGTCATCACGGCGCTCACCGGCGTCGCCATGTTCGTGATCGTCGCGGTCGCGGGCGACTGGATCGTCGGCCTGCTCTTCGGCTCGCACTACGCGCTGACGGGCCAGATCGTCGTCGGCTTCGCGATCGCCTGGCTGCCGTGGGCGCTGGCCCAGGGCATCCTGGTGCGGATCACGGCCGCCGCCTCCCGGGTGGCGCTCGCCGTCTTCGCGCTGGCGACGCTCGCGCAGTGGGCGGCCGCGTCGCTCACCCTTCCCGACATCGACGCCTGGCTGGTGGCCAACGGCGTCATCGGCCTGTTCGTCTTCCTGTCGCTGTACGCCATCCACTGGGTGCTGCTGCGCAGGCACCGCACGGTGGAGCCGGCCGGGACCGCCGAGGGGGAGCCGCGGCGGCCGTGACCAGTTACGAACCGCTCAACGAGCCGCTCCCCGTCCGTACGGTCGGTGAGGGCTCCGCGACGTCCACGGCGTCCGGGACCCGGTCGTCCGTCGCGCTGATCCTCGGCGCCACGGTCGTCTCCGGGCTCAGCGGCTACCTGGTGACGTGGCGCGTGTTCACGGCGAGCGGGGCGGCCGGCTACGCCGTGTTCTCGGTGTTCTGGTCGGCGCTGTTCCTCGTCGTCGGTGTTCTGTTCGGCGTGCAGCAGGAGTCCACCCGGGCCGTCGCCCAGGCGGACCGCGAGTCCGGCGCGGCGCAGCCTGCCGGCCGCCGATCGTCGATCTGGCTGTTCGCCGCGATGCTCGCGGTGGTCGTGCTGGCCGTCGTGCTCGCGAGCGCCCTCCTCTGGGCGGCGCCGTCCCTCGGCCCCGGCAACGCGGGTCTGAGCGTCTTCGTCGCCGTCGGCGCCGCGTTCAACTGCCTGGTCGCCGCGGGCTCCGGAGTCATGGCCGGCAGCGGGATGTGGCGGCAGCTCGCGGGGGTCGTCGCCCTCGACGGTGTGCTGCGCGTCGCGTTCGTGCTGCTGATCCTCGCGCTGACCACGCAGCCGTGGGCACTGGCGCTGGCGGTCATCCTGCCGTTCCCGCTGGCGCTGGCGGTGGTCTTCCTCACCGCTCCGCGCGAGCTGGTGCGCCGTGCGGTGGTGCCCGAGCGGATGCGCGGGCTCGCCGCCAACACCCTCCGCACGATGATCGCGGCATCGGCGACGGCGGTGCTCATCAACGGCTTCCCGCTCATCCTGTCGTTCTTCGCCGGTCCCTCCGGGCACCAGGCGCTCGGTTCGCTCGTGCTCGCCGTGACACTCACCCGGGCGCCCATCCTGGTTCCGCTCATGGCCCTCTCGAGCTTCCTCGTCAGCCAGTTCGCGCGCGCGCCGCGCGGAGCCGGCCGCCTCGTCACCCGCCTCTCCGTCCTCATCGCCGCGGTGGTCGCCGTACTCTGCCTGTGCGCGTGGCTCTTCGGCGTTCCGGTCGTCCGCGCGGTGTTCGGCAGCCAGTTCGACCTCGACGCGGCCACGCTCACGGCTCTCGTGGCGTCGTCCGGCATGATCGGCATCCTGTGCGTCACCGGTGCGGCCGTGCTGGCGCGCAACCTCCACGGCGGCTACGCCATCGGCTGGGTGGCGGCCTCCGTGGTGACGATCCTGCTGCTGTTCCTGCCGCTTCCGCTGGAGGGGCGCGCCGCTCTGGGGCTCGCGGCGGGCCCCGCGGTCGGGATCGCGGTGCACCTCTGGTGGCTGCGTCCCCGTGTGCAGGCGGACGCCGAGCCGACCGCCGTGACCGGGGAGGCCGGGGCATGACCGACGGCCGTGCGACCACCCTCGACCTCAGCATCGTGATCGCGTCCTACGACTCGGCCCCGTGGCTGCCGACCACCATCGGCTCGCTGCAGACCGCGCTCGCCCGCTCGGACGTGCGCGCCGAGATCGTGGTCGTCGACGACGGGTCGACCGATGCCACGGCCGAGGTGCTCGCCGCGCTGGCCGCGACCTCCACCGTCCCGCTGCGGGTGATCACACAAGAGAACCGGGGGCGCTTCCTCGCCCGATGGGAGGGCGCCCAGGCGGCGCGGGCCGACCGTCTGCTCGTCTTCGACTCCCGCTTGCTGATGGGCGCGGACTCGTTCGCGTACTTCGAGACGGTGGATGCCGCCCTCGGCAGCCCGCCCTGGAACGGGCACGTGCCGACGGACCCGGCGGCCCCGCTGGTCGGCCGCTTCTGGGAGGTCCCGACGCACATCTTCTGGGGCGACTATCTGGCGCATCCCGCGCCGACCGAGATCGGCCTCGACAACTTCGACCGCGTGCCCAAGGGGACCGGCTGCCTGATCATCGACAAGCAGCTGTTCCTGGACGCGTGCCTCGCCGCGTGGCCGGAGGAGAACGCGCATCTCGTCTCCGACGACACGAAGCTGCTGCGCTACGTGTGCGAGCGTCGCCCGCTCCGGCTCGACCCCGGTTTTCGCGCGCTGTACCGCCCGCGGACCACGGTTCGCGGCTTCCTGCGCCACGCGTACGAGCGCGGCACCCTGTTCGTGGACAGCTACGCCGGGACGAGCGCCCTCCGCAACGTCGTGCTGTGGGCGCTGGCCGTCGTGCCGGTGCTCGCGGTGCTCGCCCTGCTCCTGGCGCTCGTGCTGGGCGCCTGGTGGGTCGTCGCGGTGCTCCTCGCGCTGGTGGTGCTGGGGCTGCTGGCGCCGGCGGCGGCCGCCGCGGCCCGGCGCGCTCCCGGGCGCGCAGTCGCGGCGTACCTCACCTATGTTGTGCCGTTCGGCGCGGTGTTCTGGGCAGGGCTGGTGCGCGGGCTGCGGGTGCACCGCCGATCGTTCGCACGCTCGACGCCGACGGCCTGAGCCGGACGACCCGCGGCGCAGGGGCGTCCGCTCGCCGCGTGCCGTCAGCCGGCCGCTTCGTGGTGCGGCAGGCGCAGCCGCCAGCTCATACCCTGCGACGCCTTGACCGTGCAGATCACCAGCAGCATCCACCCCGACTCGACCAAGATCGAGCTCTCGAACACGCTCGTGACGAGGAGCGCCACCAGGACGAGCGGGGCCCACGCGTAGACGACGCTGCGGCGGTTGGAGGCGAGCAGCCACGAGCGCCCGAAGGCCAGGGCGATCAGCGCCACGAAGAGCAGCAGGCCGATGATGCCGACCTGCAGGTAGACGTCGAGGTAGGCGTTCAGCCCGTCCGAGTGGTAGACCCCGGTCGCCGCCTGGATGGCCGTGAACGGGTAGAGGTCGGTGGGCCAGGAGCCCACCCATCCCCAGCCCACGATCTGCTGCACCGGGATCAGCTGCCAGATCTGGATCCACAGCTGGTAGCGCACCTGGAAGTCGGCGCGCGCATTGAGCAGGTCGATCACCCGGGTGCGGTAGATGTAGGCGGCGACCAGGGCGGCGACGGTGAGGACGGCCAGTCCCCACTGGAAGTAGGGCCGCTGGTGCGGCCGGACCTTGCGCATCAGGTAGAGCGCGAGCGTGGCGAGCCCGACGACCACGGAGACGGCGGCGATGACGGGGGAGTGCGCCAGCAGGATGCACAGCCCCGCCAGCGTGATGGAGAACGCCGCCACGGGCGGCCTGACCGATCGCGTGCGCAGTTCGACCAGGAAGGTGACGAACGCGATGAGCGCGACGATGCTGAGCTGGTTGCGCGAGCCGAACAGGCCCTGGATCGGGCCGCCGAGACCGATGTTGCCCAGGATGCCGAGGAACTTCATCGGGGCGTCGAGCAGCAGGCCGCTCAGCACCTCCAACGCCAGCGACAGGGTCAGCAGGAACCGCAACGCGTCACCGACCACCCGCACGATCTGGATCGCGTCGCGCACCAGCGCGATGTAGACCGCCAGGAAGGCGAAGATCAGCTGGTAGATCACCGCGCCGAACGTCGCCCACTGATACTGGCTCCACAGGAGCGACAGCGCGCACCAGCCCACGAACAGCAGGGCGGAGATGGGCAGGAGCCCGTGCCATTCGATCAGCCGCCATTGCGCCGCGAACGACACGGCCGCCAGGGCGACGAGGACGCCGAGCGCTCCGATCAGGCCGGGCCAGCCGATCAACGCCCGGATCGCGTGCGTCGAGAAACCCGTGATCACCGCGAGGAGTGCGAGCGTCGAGGTGAAGCGTGCAGAGCCCAGGAACTCGGTGACCGCGGGCGGCACCAGGGTCCGACGGGGCGTTGCCATACCAGGAATCCTACGGGGCCGACCCCGCGGCGATCACTTCGGGGCGGGTGCGGCGTTCCGGCGGCCCAGGGGACCCGCATGCCCCGTCAGCAGCACGAGGGCGCCGATCGCCGCCAGTGCGCCTCCGACGAGCAGCAGGGGCGTGAGGTCGGATCCGCTCTCGGCCAGCCGACCGGTCGGCCCGTCGACAGCAGCCTGAGCAGCCTGCTGTGCGGCGGGCGGCGGCGTCGCCGTGTCGGGGGCGCCTGCCCCGCCCGGCTCGACGCCCGGTGCCGGGAACGCATCCGCCACCGCCTGCTGCAGCCGGTCCGCGAGGAAGGCCGCGCCTGCAGCGTTCGGATGCATCGCCCCTTCGGCGAGAGCCGGAGGCTGGAGGGACGTCAGAGTGATGCCGTTCAGGTACGGCTCGGTCGTTCCCGCACAGGGCGTGTGTGCGTCGGAGGCGGCGAGCACCGACACGAACGTGGCCCCATTGCGCTCGGCGGAGGCGCGCTGCACAGCGTCGAGCTGCGCACTGAGCGACGCGATCAGGGTCCGGTCGACGTCCGCGAAGGGGAAGGCGTTCTGCGGGAGGGGCAGCTGGCCGAGGCCGAGCGCCGAACTGAAGCAGCCGGCGGCGGGGGTGGCGGCGTCGGTCGGCGCGAGGGCGGGGTAGCCGAGGACGATCAGCTTCGCGTTCGGCGCCTTCTGATGGATGGCGCCGAGCATCGCATCCAGCGCGGGGGAGAGGCCGTCGACCGCGGCCGAGAGCTGCGGACCGAACTTCGCGGCGCAGCTGGCCGACGCCGGATCCTGCGCGAGCGGACCGGAAGGGCTCACGGCGATGCAGGACGCCAGCACCGTCGAGAAGCCGACGTCGTTGCCTCCGATGGACACGGTCACCAGGGCGGTGCCGGAGGTCACCGCGTCGAGCTGGGCCGGCACGGTCGCGCCCGGCACGGTCTGCGGCGTCGACGTCACGTCGGCGATCGTCGCCCCGGTGCAGCTCACGTCGGTCAGGTCGAGCCCGTACGCGCTCGCCACCCGGTGTGCGATGCTGTCGGTCGACTGCAGGCAGCCGGGAGCCGGCGAGGCGGCATACGGCGGAAGTCCATAGCCCGACGCGAAGGAGTCGCCGAGCGCGACGTAGCGGGCGCCCGCCAGCTGCTCGGCGGTCGTTCCGGCGGTCGTCGCCGCGCTCGCCGCCGGGCCGGCCAGGGTGAGCGCGGCCAGCGCGCCCGCGATCGCAGCAGCGGCGGCCGTGGCCGCCCGTCCCCATCGCATCGACATCGTCTCGTCTCCTTCGCCGGCCGCCGACGGCGGCCCTCACTGGGGTAGACGAGGATGTCCAGCGGATCGTGACGCGGCGTCAGCCTCCGCGTTTCGTCGACACCGCCAGCGCGACCAGCAGCGCCCAGCCGCCCTCGATGAGGATGCGGCTCTCGGCGAAGCTCTGCGCGATCAGAGCCGCGAGCAGCAGCAGCGGGAGCAGCGCGGTGGCGGTGTACGGCTGGTTGTCCGCCATGCCGGTGCGCGGGCGGTCGATCGCCAGGAACCAGGCGCGCCCGAACGTCGTGAGCACCAGGAGGATGAAGACCACCAGGCCGACGATGCCGAGCTGGAGCCACACGTCCAGCCAGGCGTTGTGCGCCTGCAGGTATTCGACGCCGTTGCGGGTGGCCAGGCCGTCGAAGGGCTTCACCCACGGCGCCCAGTAGCTGACCCAGCCCCAGCCGACCACCGGTCGCTGCTGGGCGAGCCCGATCACCGCGTGCCAGATGTCGAGCCGGCCCGTCAGGTCCTCGCTCTTTCCGAAGAGCGCCGGAATGCGGGAGGCGAACACCGAGATGAGCACGATCGCCGCGATCAGCAGGGCGAAGGCCGTGACGTACACCGGTGTCCGGCGCTCGGGTCCCACGCGCCGCGCCCACAGGGCGAAGGCCAGCACGACGGCGACGGCCAGGGTGGCCGCGATCACCGTCGCCGACCGCGTGAGCGCCAGCGTCAGCACCGCGACGACCAGCCAGCTCGCCGCCGAGCCGCGGCGCACCGCCCGGTCCGCGAGCTGGATGCCGAACACGGCGATCGACAGCAGCGCGATCATCGCGAGCAGGTTGCTGTTGCCGACGATCCCCTGGATCGGGCCGCCGTGGAACAGCAGATCGCGGCTCCAGAAGAACGCCTCCGGCAGCTTGCCCGCCGGCGCAGGCTGCACGGGCGTCAGTGGCAGCACGGGCTGCCGGACGAAGACGGCGACGACAAGCTCGAACAGCAGCGAGAGCCCCAGGATCCAGCGGAAGGCGTTGCCGAGGGCGCTCAGCAGACCGCGCATCCCCAGACGCAGCCCCAGGAACAGCCCGGCGATCGTGGTCGCGAGCTGCGCGAGCACGCCCAGCGCACTCGCTCCGGGATACGCCGACCACGCGATCGACACGAGCGCGAGCGCCAGGAAGACCACCAGCGTCTTCGGCGTCGTCCGCCAGCGGAAGCGCGGACGAGCGCGCACCAGGACGACGGCGACCACGACGGCCAGCACCCCCGCCAGCGCGAAGTACCCCGGCCAGCTGATCAGGTTGCGCCAGAAATCGCCCGCGAACAGGGTGAACAGCACCACTGCCGCGAGCACCGCCTCGCCGGTCCCGCTCGCCGAACGGGCGGCGCGGATGCGCTCGTCCAGCGCGGAGGGCCTCGTCACTCCCGCAGAATAGCTCACGCGTTCGGCATGGCGACGAAGAGGGTGCCCTGACCCGAGCCGACCGAGAGCGTCCGCTCGTCCCCGGTGATCACGGCCGCCTCGCCGCGGGCGAGACGCAGCGCCCCGGTGTCGCCTGCGAGTTCGAGGTCGCCCTCGGTGCACAGGGCGATCGCGGTGCCGGTGAGGGCCAGCTCGGCCGAGGGGACGGCGGCGTCGAGGCGCACCACGTCGAGCCGAAAGTCCGGCACGTCCGGGCGGAATTCCGCGACACCGGCGCCGGGGTGCCCTGGCGCGAGCGGTGTCGCCCGGATCGGCGAGAAGTCCAGCACCGAGACGAGCTCCGGCACGTCGATCCGCTTGCGGGTCAGCCCGCCGCGCAGCACGTTGTCGGAGGCGGCCATCAGCTCGATGCCCAGCCCCCGCAGGTAGGCGTGGATGTTGCCGGCGGGCAGGTACAGCACCTCGCCGGGGCGGAGGGTCGCCCGGTTGAGCAGCAGGGCGAGCACGATCCCGGGGTCGCCCGGGAAGGCCGCGTCGAGCATCCGCACCGTGTCCGCGTCCCGGTCGTCGGGCAGCTCGCGCGCTGCGGCGACCACCTCGGCCACCAGGAGGTCGACGTCGCTGTCGCCGCCGAGCAGCCACTCGGTCGCGCGGCGCAGCACGGCTCCCGGCTCTCCGTCGAGCGTGCGCGCGAAGCCTGCGAGCACCGCTCCGCCCCGGCTGGCGGCGGCGAGCCTTTCGAGCGCCGCCCGGCTCTCGGCGGGGTCGCGGAAGCCGCACAGCGCCTCGAACGGGTCGCTGAGCGCGTAGATCAGCTCGGGCTTGTGGAACGGGTCCTTGTAGTTGCGATCGGGTGAGTCCGGCGCGAGGCCGAGCGCGTTCTCCCGCTCGTATCCGGCGCGGGCCTGCTCGGGCGAGGGGTGCGCCTGCAACGACAGCGGCCCGTCTGCCGCCAGCACCTTCAAGAGATAGGGGAGCTCGGCCGTGGGCTCCCACGCGGCCAGGTCCTCCGCGCCGTCGGTCAGCGCCGGGTCGAGGACGCGGGCGGGCGAGCCGGGATGCGCGCCCAGCCACAGCTCCGCCTCCGGACCGCCGCTCGGCGCGGTGCCGAGCAAGCCGGCGATCGCCGTCGCCGAGCCCCAGGCGTAGTCCCGCGGAGTGTTGCCGATGCGCACAAACATGCGTCCTCATCCCTTTCGTCGCGTTGGACCAAACTACCAATCGCTTTGTCCGTCCCGCCGCGTGTCCCTAGGCTGACGGCGGCCCGACCATCCCGCGGACGCACTGGAGCGAACATGCCCTTCGAGACCATCGCCGGAGACTTCTACGGCTTCGAGAACCTGCTGACCGACCGCGAGAAGGAGTTCATCGCGAACCTCCGCTCGCAGCTCGAGTCGGAGATCAAGCCGATCGTCAACGAGTACTGGGAGAAGGCGGAGTTCCCGCACCAGATCATCGATGTGCTGCACCGTAACGGCGCCATCGGCCTCGGCTTCCCGGAGACGGCCCCGTTCGAGAACTCGGCGGTGTTCCGCGGCTGGGTGGCCCTGGAGCTGGCGCGCGTCGACGCATCCGTCAGCACCTACGTCGGCGTTCAGAACGGCCTCGCGCTCGGCGCGATCGGGGTGTGCGGCTCGGACGAGCAGCGCGCCGAGTGGCTGCCGAAGCTCGCGAGCGGCGAGGTGCTCGGCGCCTTCGGACTCACAGAGCCGACCTCCGGCTCCGACTCCGCCCAGGGCCTGAAGACGGTGGCGACGCGCGACGGCGACAACTGGATCCTGAACGGTCCGAAGCGCTGGATCGGCAACGCCACGTTCAGCGACATCACCGTGATCTGGGCCAAGAGCGCCGACGACGGCCAGGTGAAGGGGTTCATCGTCCCCGCCTCCACCCCGGGCTACACCGCGACCAAGATCGAGGGCAAGCAGTCGCTCCGCATCGTGCAGAACGCCGACATCACGCTCGAGAACGTGGTCGTGCCCGAGTCGCTGCGCCTGCAGAACGCGAACAGCTTCAAGGACACGGCGCGCGTCCTCCGGCTCACCCGCGCCGAGGTCGCGTGGGCGGCGATCGGCGTCGCGGTCGGCGCCTACGAGGCGGCGCTGCGCTACACGAAGGAACGCGTCCAGTTCGGCAAGCCGATCGCGTCGCACCAGCTGATCCAGGACCTCCTGGTCAAGTCGATCGGCAACATCACGGCCTCCATCGGCCTCTGCACCCGCGTCTCGCAGATGCTCGACGACGGCGAGCAGCGCGACGAGCACTCGGCCCTCGCCAAGGCCTTCGCGACGGCACGGATGCGCGAGACGGTCGCGTGGTGCCGCGAGGCCCTGGGCGGTAACGGCATCGTGCTCGACTACGACGTCGCCCGGTTCTTCGCCGACGCCGAGGCCCTGTATTCGTACGAAGGGACGCGCGAGATGAACACGCTCATCGTCGGCCGGGCGATCACGGGACAGGCGGCGTTCGTCTGACCCGCGGGGGCCGCTGTCCTCAATAGGCGAGTGGACCGCCGCTTTCAGTAGCCTCGGCCGCATGGGTTTGATCTATGACGCGGGCGAGTCGAGCACCATGGTCGCTGCTCTCTCGGCGAACCTCACCGCCGCTCAATCGGTGGTGGGCGAGACGCAGGCTGCGTGCGATCGGCTTGTCTCAGCCCTGGGTACCGGGGAGCTGAGCGGTCAGGGCTACTCCGCGGCCAGGGTGGTGTTCACCGAGGCGATCGTGCCGACGATCGGGCACACGCGAAGCCAACTCGAAAGCCTCGAGAAGGATCTCGAGACGTACAAGTGGCACGACGCGAAGGTCAGTCGCTTCGGCGTGCTCAAAGAAGACCAGCTCTCCACGCAGGTGCACGCGACGAAGGCTCAACGGGACGCGACCGAGCGGCTCATGGAGGTGAACAGCGCGGCCGCGGCGGCGCTGTCTGCACTGCCGCTACTGGGTGAGGCGTTGCAGACCAAGAATCGTCAGCTCGAGATGGTGCTCAATCACCTGGAGAAGGATCTTCGCGGCCTGGAGGACAGACTCAATGCGCTCCGCGCCTTCGACGCAGCCACCTCGGGCCTGTTCCAGAACGAGCTCGTAGACACCGGGTCCCGCCGGCCGCACCATGGTGCCCGCACCGGCGGCCCCCACAACGATGGCATCCGGCCGGCATCCTTGGTCGTGCCCGCGCCGGGGGCCACGGCGCAGCAGATCGCGCAGTGGCTGCTCTCGGGGGCGTACAGCATCGGCGCCCTCACTGCCGCCTGCGGCGCCGCCTCCGTCATGGCTGCAATCACTCTGATCGTGCTGGGAGGCGCGGGGGCCGGGTCAACCAGCGGGTCACGGTTCTACACGCCTGAGGAACGGGTCCGGCGTGCGTGGCTCAAGATGTACTACGCGACGCACAACCTCGACGGTACCGTGAAGCAGCACATCGGGCCGGCGCCGACGCCATTCGGCAGGTACCTCAACGAGTCTCTCGATGCGGCCGACATCGAGAAGCTCGCCAAGGACAAGACTCGCAAGGGCAAGAACCGAGACGTTCGCGAGATAGATGATCCGGACGACCTCGCCGAACTCTTCGATGATCTCATCCAGGGGGCAGAGGAGTCTGACACCTGGGGGCAATACAAGGGCACGGTCTACGAGCAGGAGGACGGCACGCTGATCGGCCTACGAAAAGATAGCGACTCTGGTGGCCCGACCATCGATATCAAGTTTCCCGGAACACGCAGACCGATCAAGATACATCTACCGATGGGATATGGAAAATGAAGGTCGACCCCGATTCCCTGGGACACCTGTACTTGAACATGGCCGCCGGTGACTGGCTTGACATAGATGCGGCGAACTACGAGGCAAAGTCGTTCTTCGAGCCGGACGATGTCAGACGGAAAGCATTGGTGCTAGCAACGGCGCGCTCACTGGCTCAGGCCGGATACATCACGATCGGCACGATCGATTGGGAGAAGGGCATCCACGTCGAGTGGCCAGGTACGGTCAGCGACCAGATCGAGCGTCTCTCCAGCGTGTACATGCCCGAAGGTCGTGACGATCGTGACTGGGGCTGGTCCTGCGTCTTCAGGATAACGGACGAGGGACGGCGAATGGAGGAGCTCCTCCCCGAATTGAGCGAACGCTTCGACGATGGCTGGTGAATCGAAAGATGATGATTGGCAACGAATCAGGTACCCGCCCGCGCTCCGGATGGAGCATGAGCTGCAAGGCAAAGCCGTCCCGGCCCATGACGGCACGCAAGTCGGTCTGCTAGCGGCCCCGCGGCTAGCGTGATTGAGGCCGGCTGGTTCGATTGACCGAGGCCACTGAGCGGATGCTCAGCGCCCTTCGGCAAACCCGATCACCGGTTATCGGACTGAGATGTTCGGGCGTCACTCGTTCGGGACGACTGCCTCAGTTGACGGAATATTCCGAGGTCACAGCGTACGTCCCGAAGGGATGGGGAAGGTGAAGATCGAGCCGGTCACCCTTCGGCGTGCTCAAAGAAGACCAGCTCTCCACGCAGGTGCACGCGACGAAGGCTCAACGGGACGCGACCGAGCGGCTCATGGAGGTGAACAGCGCGGCCGCGGCGGCGCTGTCTGCACTGCCGCTACTGGGTGAGGCGTTGCAGACCAAGAATCGTCAGCTCGAGATGGTGCTCAATCACCTGGAGAAGGATCTTCGCGGCCTGGAGGACAGACTCAATGCGCTCCGCGCCTTCGACGCAGCCACCTCGGGCCTGTTCCAGAACGAGCTCATAGACACCGGGTCCGGTCGGCCGCGCCATGGTGCCCGCACCGGCGGCCCCCACAACGATGGCATCCGGCCGGCATCCTTGGTCGTGCCCGCGCCGGGGGCCACGGCGCAGCAGATCGCGCAGTGGCTGCTCTCGGGTGCGTACAGCATCGGCGCCCTCACTGCCGCCTGCGGCGCCGCCTCCGTCATGGCTGCAATCACTCTGATCGTGCTGGGAGGCGCGGGGGCCGGGTCAACCAGCGGGTCACGGTTCTACACGCCGGAGGAGCAAGTTCGGCGCGCCCGACTGGACATGTACTACTGGACGCACAACCTCGACGGCAGTGTCAGGCAGCACATTGGGCCGGCACCGTCGCCTTTGGGTACGTGGCTCGATGAGGCGGCGCCCTCGTTCGAGAACATCAAGGATGTACTTAAGGAGAAGTCGCGCAAGGGGAAAACTAAACCGCATCGGGAGGTGGACACCCCTGATGAAGTTCGCGAGATCTACGAGGAGATCACCCGGGGAAGCGAACCCATCGACGACGTCGGCACATACAAGGGCGAGAGGCGCAGGCTGCCAGACGGCACCGAGGTTGGCTTGCGGGATGAGAGCACGTCCGGTGGAATCACCATCGACATCAAGCCACCCGCGGGAGAGGTCATCAAAGTTCATTTGCCGAAGGTATGGGGAAAATGAAGACAGAGCGGGACACGCTGGAACACTTGATTCTGTATCAAGCCGACGACGATTGGTTCGAGATCGGCAGCGCAGACGCCTACGCGACTCACTTCGAGTCGGACCGTGCGAAGCGCAAACGTCTTGTGATGGACGCTGTACATCGATTAGCGGCCGGAGGTTTGATTCGGATAGGCGAGTTGCAATTCGAAAAGCCCGAGCACAGAACAGGCCTCCATTGGGAAGAATGGCCCGGGAGCCTCGACGACCAGATGGAAAAGCTGGACGCCGTGTATACGCCCGAAGTCGAGGATGACCGCTATTGGTATTACGCGTGCTGGCTCGATCTCACCGAGGCGGGGCAGCGGGTCGTCGAGGCGATGCCTGAACCCGACGGTCGCTTCTTCGAAGGCCTGATCTTCTGACGCGCCAGACCCGCCCACCTCGCCCGATAGGGTTGAAGCTCCGTCGAGCACGGGAGGTTCGCCCGTGGCGTGGTTGGTGACCGGAGGCGCAGGGTACATCGGGGCGCACGTGGTGCGCGCGTTCCGCGAGGAGGGCATCGACGTCGTCGTGGTCGGCCGCTACTGGGTGAGGCGTTGCAGACCAAGAATCGTCAGCTCGAGATGGTGCTCAATCACCTGGAGAAGGATCTTCGCGGCCTGGAGGACAGACTCAATGCGCTCCGCGCCTTCGACGCAGCCACCTCGGGCCTGTTCCAGAACGAGCTCGTAGACACCGGGTCCGGTCGGCCGCACCATGGTGCCCGCACCGGCGGCCCCCACAACGATGGCATCCGGCCGGCATCCTTGGTCGTGCCCGCGCCGGGGGCCACGGCGCAGCAGATCGCGCAGTGGCTGCTCTCGGGGGCGTACAGCATCGGCGCCCTCACTGCCGCCTGCGGCGCCGCCTCCGTCATGGCTGCAATCACTCTGATCGTGCTGGGAGGCGTGGGGGCCGGGTCAACCAGCGGGTCACGGTTCTACACGCCGGAGGAGCGACTGCGCCGTTCGCGTATTAGGTGGTACTACTACACCCACAATGTCGACGGCTCGCTCAAACAGCGCGTCGGTCCTGCCCGCACTGAACTGGACACCTACTTCAATGAAGATGCAGCCAGCTTCGACGATGTCGAGAGGATCCTCGACGAGAAGACGCGACCTGGTCGTAGCGAACCTCATCGAGAAGTGGACACGCAAGCCGAGCTAGACGAGCTCGCGGAGGAAATCTCTCGCGGAGGCAGGGCGATCGAGGGGCCGGCAAGCTACGACGGGACATGGATCGAGCTGCCGGACGGCACGAGGATCGGACGCCGCACCAAGAGTGGTTCCGGCGGACCAACTCTCGATATCAAGAGTCCGGAAGGAGAGTACATCAAAGTGCACTTGCCCAAGGGATGGGGAAAATGACCGTCGAACCGGACAGCCTGGAGCACCTCGTTCTGTATCAAGCAGACGACGACTGGCTCCCGATCGGGAGCCCCGACTACTACGCGGGTTTCTTCGAGACCGATGTGAGGCTCCGCAAGGTACCCGTGCTCCACGCGGTGAGGTCACTCGCGGAAGCTGGCTACATTCGAATTGGCGAACTCAAGCGGCTGCGTCCGGAGGATCCCGACAGCCTCGACTGGGTGGAGTGGCCAGGAACGATCGACGAGCAACTGAGACGCCTTGACGAAATCTACACTCCCGAGTCGGACGACGATGCTTGGTACTGGGCCTGCTGGTTCAACATCACCGACGCCGGCCGGGCGATCGTCGAGGCTCTCCCGAAACCCGCTGGCCGGTTCTTCCGAAGGCGGTGACGGCACCTGTGTGTGGGGATGTCCTCAATCAGCGGCTCGCGCGACGGTTCGCTAACCTCGCCCCGTGAGGGTCGATTCGCTTGAGCACCTCGTGACGTATGTGCTGACCCAGGATTGGCTCGACATCGGCACGGCGGATGCCTACGCCGCAGAATTCGAGCCTGATCCGGGAACGAGAAAGGAGCTCGTCCTGCGAGTGGCTCGATCGCTCGCGAGCGAGAGCCTCATCCTCGTCGGTCAGGTCGAGCGGCTGGGCCGAGACCGAGGCCTACGGCTGGGATTCGTCGAGTGGTCCGGATCGATCGACGACCAACTCGACCGGGTCGCGAACCTTTACCAGCCAGGTGATCGAGACTCGCCCGCGTGGTCGCCCGCGGTCTGGTTCGATCTGACCGTTCGCGGGAGACAGGTCGTGGAAAACCTGCCCTGGCCGTCCAGCTCGCTGTTCGACTGGGCGAACCCCGTGCGGCTCGGGGACGGGCGACCCGCCGGAGCCAGCGTGCAGCAGATCGCGTTCTGGATGCTGGAGGAGCCGGAGCGGTTGAGCCAGCTGGTCCGTGCCTACGGCGCGCATGCGGTCGGCTCCGCTCTGGAACTCATGGACGCGACCGAAAAGGACCGCATGAGCCGCGAACAGCGGTTGTGTCGATCGCGCCTGCAGATGTGGATGTTGACTCATGTGCCTGATGGCACGCCCCGTGCACGAATCGACGGGCAACGATCCAGCGAGGATCGGCGCCGCGAACTGATGGCGGTCGCTCAGACTCAGGAACATGCGGATGCATTCTGGACGGCTGCTCAGGGGGTTCCTTGGAGCCTTCGAGATTGCGGCAGCCCCCGGGTCGACGCGTCAGCGCAGCGCCGTCCGACGGACCGGGATGCGGCTCGAGAAGGGTCGCCCGCTGTTGTGGAGCAGAATTCGCTTGCTCATCTCGTCCTGTATTTGGGAGACGACGACTGGGTGCCAATCGGCGAGGTGGACTCGTATGCCAAGAAGTTCGAGGCGAATCCCACGGCGAGAGCGGGGCTCTGCCTGGGAACGATCCAGGGCCTGGCCGAAGCCGGCTTCATCGAAATAGGCGACGTGAAGCGTCACGACCCGATGCGGCCACGCACAACGGATTTCATGGAATGGCCCGGCGTCCTGTCCGATCGCATGGCTCGCCTGGCTGAAGTTTACCGGCCAGATGCGAGGGGAGAGCGGAGCTGGTATTGGTCGTGCAGGCTGCGTCTCACCGATGTCGGCGAGCGGACACTCGCCACTCTTCCCGAACCCGACGACCACTTCTTCGACTGAGACAGCCGCGCAGCTGCGATGACCGGATCACACACCATACGTCGGAGATCGGGGCCGGAATCTCCGACGCAAGGCTCTGTGGCAGGACTTCTGGGCCGAACGGGCGCGGATCTCCGCTGCTAGCGCCGCAATCTCCGACGATCCGGGCGCCCAGCGCGGTCCCGGTAGGGTTGCCCTGACTGTGATGGCGAACGAGCAGGAGGACCGCCCGTGGCGTGGTTGGTGACCGGAGGCGCAGGCTACATCGGAGCGCACGTCGTGCGGGCGTTCCGGCGGGAGGGCATCGACGTCGTCGTGGTCGACGACCTGTCGAGCGGTCACGAGGAGTTCGTACCGGCCGACGTGCCCTTCTACCGCGGCACCATCCTCGACGGCGAGCTGCTGGAGCGGATCTTCACCGAGAACCGGATCAGCGGCGTCGTCCACGTCGCCGGGTTCAAGTACGCCGGAGTGTCCGTCCAGCGTCCGCTGCACACGTACGAGCAGAACGTCACGGCGACCGCCGTGCTGCTGGCGGCGATGCAGGAGGCCGGGGTGGATGCGGTGGTCTTCAGTTCGTCGGCCGCGGTCTACGGCACGCCGGACGTCGACCTCGTCACCGAGTCCACGCCGAAGAACCCCGAGTCGCCGTATGGGGAGTCCAAGCTGATCGGCGAGTGGCTGCTGCGCGACCAGGGCGTCGCGGCGGGCCTCCGTCACACCTCGCTCCGCTACTTCAACGTGGTGGGCTCCGGCGACCCGAGCCTGCGCGACACCAGCCCGCACAACCTGTTCCCGCTGGTCTTCGACGCGCTCGCCGAGGGGCGGACGCCCCGGATCAACGGAGACGACTACCCGACGCCGGACGGCACGTGCGTCCGCGACTACATCCACGTCGCCGACCTCGCCGTCTCGCATGTCGCCGCGGCCAAGCGCCTGGACGCGGGGGACGTGATCGAGCCCGTCTACAACCTGGGGAGCGGCGACGGCGTGTCCGTCGGCCGGATCATGACGACGGTCGCCGAGGTGACCGGAATCCCCTTCACCCCAGAAGTGGGGCCTCGACGCCCGGGCGATCCGGCGAGGATCGTGGCATCGGGCGAGCTCGCAGCGCGCGATCTCGACTGGAAGATGCGGCACACGCTCGACGAGATGGTGCGCAGCGCCTGGGAAGCACGCCAGGCGGCGTCCTGAGGCACCGGTCCCGTCGGGTCGGCTCCGCCGGGCGTGTCGCGATTGTTGCCGTTAACCGGCGCGTCGCGAACTCTCGACCTGCGGTCAAGGCTTTACGATTCGCGACTTGACGGAAGCGAATGACAACGGTGTAATTAGTGGCACACGGGAATCTCGTGTTTCAGCAGTCCATGGGTGGGGAGACCGATATGCCAGTTCCTGAATATCGTTCCGGGGTACCCGACGACTGGTTCATCGATCCGGTCCGGCTCGGCGTCCCGGGCGTCCGGCCCGCGGAGGTCGAAGACGACAATCCGCTCGCCTGGCAGACCGACGCCCTCTGCGCCCAGACCGACCCTGAGGCCTTCTTCCCGGAGAAGGGCGGCTCGACCCGCGACGCCAAGCGGATCTGCACCTCGTGCGAGGTGCGGTCGCAGTGCCTCGAGTACGCGCTCGCCAACGACGAGCGGTTCGGGATCTGGGGCGGCCTCTCCGAGCGCGAGCGCCGCAAACTCCGCAAGCGCGCCGGCTGACACCGACACCTGCGCCTAATCCGCGCCGCGCCCGGGCCAAAGAAGGGATCGGCGCGCCCCCGACCTAGGCTGACTGGCGATGTATCCGAGAGTCACCGCCATCGTCGTCGCCCAGAGCGGCGGCCCCCGCCTGCAGCGCACTCTCGACGCCCTCGCGGAGCAGACCCGTCGACCGGACGCCGTGATCGCCGTCGATTGCGCGTCCTCCGACGACGCCGCCCGGCTGCTGTCCGAGTCGCATCCCACCCAGCTGCTCTCCCTCCCCGAGAAGCTGGCCTTCGGTGCGTCCGTGGCCGCGGCCGTCCGCGTCCTCCCTCCCACCTCCGGCCCCGACGAGCTGCTGTGGCTGCTCGCCCAGGACACCGCCCCCGAGCCGCAGGCCCTGGAGGCGCTGCTGGCCGCCCTCGAGGTGTCGCCGTCCGTCGCCATCGTCGGCCCCAAGCTCGTGGACTGGGACGATCCCACGTTCATCCGCGAGTTCGGCGAGGCGATGACGCCGTTCGGCGCCTCCCTCCCGCTGGTCGAGAACGAGCTCGACCAGGCGCAGCACGACGGCCTCAGCGACGTGCTCGCGGTGTCCAGCGCAGGAATGCTCCTCCGTCAGGAGCTCTGGGACCGGCTCGACGGCTTCGACCCGGCCCTCCCGACGGTCGACGACGGCCTCGACTTCTGCACCAGGGCCCGTCTCGCGGGGTTCCGCGTCACGCTGGTGGCCCAGGCGCGGGTCGCGATCGGCGGCGACGGTCTCGCCGGCCCCAATCTGTCGCCCAGGTGGACGGTGCGCCGCCGCCTGTCGGGGGAGCGGCGCCGCGCGCAGCTGCACCGCCGCATGGCCTACGCACCGGGCTGGGCGGTCCCGCTTCACTGGCTCACGCTCGTCCCGCTCGCCGTCGTGCGCGGGCTCGTCCGGCTGCTGCGCAAGGAGCCGGGGTCGATCGGGGGAGAGCTGGGGGCGGCCTTCCGTGTCGCGTTCTCGGGGATGGCGGTGGGAAACGCCCGGCGCCGTCTGGCGTCGGCGCGCGAGGTCGGCTGGGCGGCGGTCGCGCCGCTGCGCATCCCGTTCGGCGAGGTGCGCCGCGCACGCGCGCTCAAACGCGAGGCGGCCGTCGTCCGCCAGCAGGGCGAACGCCAGGATCTCGACTTCTTCGGCACCGGCGGTGGATGGGCGGTCCTCGCCGCCCTGCTGGTCGGGCTGGCGCTGTTCTTCCCGCTGATCGGCTCCGGCGCCCTCAGTGGCGGCGGCCTGCTGCCGCTCGACTCGTCGGTCGGCCAGCTGTGGGCGAACCTCGGCTACGGCTGGCGGGATGTGAACCTCGGCTTCACCGGGGCCGCCGACCCGTTCTCGGCCGTGCTCGCCGTGCTCGGCACACTGACCTTCTGGCAGCCGTCGCTGTCCCTGGTGCTTCTCTGGGTGCTCGCGCTGCCGCTCGCGGCGCTCGGCGCCTGGCTGGCGGCGGCCCGGCTGACCGCGCGCGGGACGCTACGTGCCTTCGCCGCCCTGGCGTACGCCCTCGCACCCACCGTCCTGGTCGCCCTGCAGGGCGGACGTCCTGCCGCGGTGCTGGCGCACATCCTGCTGCCGTGGCTGTTCTTCGCCGGGCTGGCGGCACGTCGCTCGTGGGCGGCCAGCGCCACCACGGCCCTCCTCGCGGCTGCGACGGTCGCGTGCGCGCCGATCCTCATCCCCGCGCTGGTCGTCGTGTGGATCGCGGCCATCGTGTTCGCCGGCCGCCGTGCTGCGCGCATCGTGTTCCTCCCCCTGCCCGCCGTTGTGCTGTTCGCCCCTCTCGTCTGGCAGCAGGGAGCGCGCGGCGCGTGGCTGTCGGTCCTGGCGGACCCCGGGGTGCCGCTGGATGCGCGGCAGACGCCGGCCTGGCAGCTCGCGCTGGGCTTCCCCGACGGCACACTGGGCGGTTGGCATCAGCTCGCCACGGCGCTGGCGCTGCCGACGGCCTCGGCGAACATCCTCGTCCCCATCCTGCTCGCGCCGCTCGGCGTGCTGGCCATCCTCGCACTGTTCCTGCGGGGCACCGTCCGCGCCATCGTCGCGCTGCTCGTGGCGCTCGCCGGCTTCACCACCGCCGTGCTCGCGCTGCACCTCCAGCTCGCCGTCGCAGGCGGCACCGTCGTGCCGATCTGGCCGGGGAGCGCGGTGAGCCTGTACTGGCTGGGGCTGATCGGCGCCGCGGTGCTGGCGCTCTCGGCGATCGGGCGCGCCGCCGTGTACCCGGCTTGGGCGGCCATCGTGACGCTCGCCATCGCGTCCGTCCCGGTCGGGATCGCGACGCTGAACGGGCACGCCTCCGTCGCGGAGAGCGACGGACGCACCCTGCCCGCCGTCGTGACCGCCAAGGCCGCGACGCAGCCGCGAACGGGCACCCTGCGGATCGTCCCGGAGCCCGGCGGCGGCATCCGCGCCGACGTCGTGCGCGGCAGCGGAGAGACGCTCGACCAGCAGTCGACGCTCGCCGACACCTCCCGAGCGCTCACCCCGGGTCAGCGCGACCTCGCCGAGCTCGCCGGCAACCTGTCGTCGCGCAGCGGCTACGACGCGTCCGCGCAGCTCAAGCGGCTCGGCATCGACTTCGTCCTGCTCGCACCGTCCGCGACGGCGCTCGGGTCGGCCGACACCTCGGCGGCCGACGCCACGCGCTCGCGGGCGGAGGTCGCGATGGATGCGAACCCGCTGCTCGCACCGGTCGGCGCGACGGGCACCGGACGGCTGTGGGCGTTCGACCGCGCGACGGCCGACGTTCCGCCCGCTGCGCGCATCCCGGCCGACGCGGGCGACCCGTGGCGCGTGCTCGTGCTGGTGCTGCAGGGGCTGGTGATCGGCGTGACGCTGCTGATGGCCATTCCGACGACGCGCTCGGCCGACCGCGTCTCCGAGCTGACGGCGCGGCGCCCCCGCGGGCGCGGCGACGAGCGCGCCGTCGAGCCGGACGACGCGCCCGAGACGCCCGAAGGCGCGGGCGATGGCGTCGCGGACGAGAGCCTGGACGAGTACGAGGCCGAACCCGCCGACGAGGCGATCGTGGAGTCCGCCGAGGAGGACGAGCTGCGGGAGGCCGCGGACGACCCCGTTCCCGAAGCGGAGCAGCCGGCGGAGCCGGCGGAACCGGCGGAGCCGGCGCAACCCGGGCCCGAACCGCTGGCCGAGCCGGCGCCGCAGCCCGAGCCCGGGAATGCGGTCGAGGAGCCGGTCGACGACCGCTTCGAGGACCGCGATGCCGAGCGCGTGACGACACCTCCCGGCCCCACGACCCTCGAGGACGGGCTCGAGGAGACGATCATCCGACCCCGACGCAGCTTCGAAGGAGGCGACCGTGCCTGACCGCAAGGGACTCGCCCGCATCGGCATCCGTGCCGCGGGAGGCCTCGTCGGCGTGGCGGTCGCGGTCGTCGCGATCGGCGGCGCGACCCTGCTCCCCCTCCCGGACTTCGCCATCGGGGCCCCCTCGCAGACGGTCACCCCCGTCCCCGCCGATCAGCAGCGCGTCTGCCCCGGTCCGTTGCTGCAGCTCGCCGCGGACGCGGGAGCGGCGACGCGGCCGAGCTCGATCGGTGCACCCACCACGGCGACGGGAGCCACCGGATCCGAGGTGCGCACCCGTGCGCTGAAGCCGGACACGGATGCGGAGTCCGGCGATGAGGCGCCCCTGCTCGCCACCGTGTCGACCCCGCAGGGAGCCGGTCAACCGCCGCTGATCGCCGGCGCTCAGCTCCAGAACGCCGCCGAGGAGGACCTGGCCGGCCTCGCCGCGGCGGCGTGCGCGGAACCGAGCGCGGACACCTGGCTCGCGGCAGGCTCCACCGCCCTCGGGCAGACCAGTCTGGTGCTGCTCGCCAACCCGAGCGCGGTGGATGCGACCGTCGATCTGGCCATCTTCACCGAGTCCGGCCCCGTCAGCGCCCCCGGGGCGACCGGTATCGTCGTGCCCGCCGGCGCCCAGAAGGTCGTGCCGCTGGCCGGCCTCGCGCCGTCGGCCGCCGCACCGGTGGTGCACGTCACCACCTCCGGCGGCGAGGTGGTGGCGGCGCTCCAGCAGAGCTACGAGCAGGGGATCCAGCCCCGCGGCGCGGAGATCGCCGGGGCGACAGGGGCCCCAGGCCGGCAGCAGATCATCCCGGGCGTGACCATCGCCTCCATGAACGCCGTCGAAGGCGCCCAGTCGGCCGAGGGGGTCGGCGTGGACTTCCCGGTCGTCCGCATCCTCGTGCCCGGCGACAAGGATGCGCAGATCACCGTGGGCGCGGTGGGGGAGACGGGCACCGCGGCCGGCAACTCGTACGCCACCACGGTGAAGGCCGGCACGGTCGCCGAGATCCCGCTGGAAAGCCTGAAGGACGGCAGCTACACGGTCACGGTGAACTCCAGCGTCCCCGTCGTGGCCGCCGTCCGGACCTCGGTGATCGGATCCAAGACGAGGGACTTCACCTGGTTCTCGTCGGCGCAGCCGCTCCTCGAGCAGGCGCTGGCCAGCGTCCCGGGCGGATACACGCCGACCCTGCATGTCGCGAACCCCGGTGAGTCCGATCGCACCGTCACGGTCCAGAGCATCGCCGCGGGCAGCAAGAAGTTCACGCTGACCGTGCCCGCCGAGGGCGGAGCGGGCACCGACCTGAAACCCGGCACCTACGTGGTGACCGGTGCCGACGGACTGACGGCGAGCATCAGCTACGCGACCGACGGTCGCAGCTCCAGCTTCGCCCTGTCGCCCCCCGGCCCGCTCGCGGCGCCGATCACGGTGTACCCGAACTGATGGCGCCCCAGAGGCCGTCGCCCGGTCAGAAGTGCCGGTACCGGTCGGGCGCCAGGTCCCACGGGTCTTTGCCGAGCAGCTCGGCCACGGCGCGGAAGACGCATCCCTCGATGTACATGCGGCGGTGGAGCTCGTCGTCGTGGTGCAGTTTGGTGAGGCGCTGGATGGGGACGCGGTACAGAACGATCCGCCGGCGGCCCGCGTCGACGCGCCAGCGGTCGACGCCGTCGCCGCCGGAGTTGCCGATCGGCGTCGCCGCGACCTCGAAGTGCACGTTCGAGAGCTCCTCCGGCCAGATGCCCTTGAGGTAGTCGGCGGTGGATGCGACGGTCATGTCGAAGAAGTCGATGCGGTTCTGCAGCATGGGCAGGTGCGGACCGGTCACCGGCCCACGCGCGCCCCGGCCGTGGCGGCTGCGCCACCGGCTCGTCGCCGGCGGCTGGCTGCTGGTGCGGCGGTTGCGGGGCATGTCGCCATCCTACGTCCGCGGCGCTCGGGTAGTCTGAGCCCGATGTTGAGCCGTCCGTGTTCCCGTATCGCCTGTCCGCGCGACGCCGTGCAGACCCTCACGTACGTGTACGCCGACTCGATGGCCGTGATCGGTCCGCTCAGCCTCTCCCACGAACCGCACTCCTACGACCTGTGCGCGATCCACGCCGAACGGCTGTCCGCGCCCCAGGGCTGGCAGATCGTCCGCCACGTCGGCGTGACCGACGCCTGACGGGGCGCTCGCGGTAGGTTAGGGCCATGAGCGCGCCCGGGATCCTCGTCTGCAATCCGTCGTCAAGACCTACGACATCCGCGGGCTGGTCGGGAAGGACCTCACCGAGGACCTGGTGGAGGCCATCGCCGCCGCGTTCGTCGACGAGGTCGAGGCTGCCGGGGACGATGTGATCGTCGGCCACGACATGCGCGACTCCTCGCCCGCGTTCGCCGCCGCCTTCGCGCGCGGCGCGCAGGCCCGCGGCGGGAACGTGGTGTCGATCGGCCTGTGCTCGACCGACGAGTCGTACTTCGCGTCCGGCTCGCTCCAGGCGCCCGCCGCCATGTTCACCGCGAGCCACAACCCGCCGACGTACAACGGCATCAAGCTCTCCCGCGCGGGCGCCCAGGGGCTGAGCATGGACACGGGGCTCGGGGCGGTCCGCGACCGTGCCGACGCCTACCTCCGCGACGGCATCCCGAGCGTCGAGCAGCCCGGTTCGTTCCGCGAGGAGGACGTGCTCGAGCGGTATGCGGCCTACCTCCGGTCACTCGTGGACCTCAGCGGAATCCGCCCGATCACGGTCGTCGTGGACGCGGGCAACGGGATGGGCGGGCTCACCGTCCCCGCGGTGCTCGGCGAGGCCGCGGGCCTGCCCGCGCTGCCCATCACGATCGTCCCGCTCTACTTCGAGCTCGACGGCACCTTCCCCAACCACGAGGCCAACCCGCTGGAGCCGAAGAACCTGGTCGACCTGCAGCGCGCCGTCGTCGCGCACGGCGCCGACCTCGGGCTCGCCTTCGACGGCGACGCGGACCGCTGCTTCGTCGTCGACGAGCGCGGCTCCGCGGTCACGCCGTCGGCGGTGGCCGCCATCGTCGCCGTGCGCGAGATCGCCCGCGCGCGACGCGAGGACCCGGATGCGGAGATCACCGTCATCCACAACCTGATCACCTCCAACATCGTCCCCGAGACCATCGAGGCCGCGGGCGCGGTGCCGCTGCGCACGCGGGTCGGGCACACCCTGATCAAGGACGCCATGCGACGCTCCGGAGCCGTGTTCGGCGGCGAGCACTCGGCGCACTACTACTTCCGCGACTTCTGGAGCGCCGACAACGGCATGCTGGCGGCCATGCACCTCCTCGCCGAGTTCGGCGCGCAGGAGCGGCCGCTCTCCGCCCTCGCCGCCGAGTACACGCCGTACGCGATGTCCGGCGAGATCAACTCGACCGTGGACGACGTGCCCGCCGCCTTCACCCGGATCGTGGAGGCGTTCCGCAGCCGCGCCGACTTCGACGAGCTGGACGGCCTCACCGTCACCGGCCGCGTCGGGCAGGAGGAGACGTTCTGGTGGTTCTCCGTGCGGCCGTCGAACACGGAGCCGCTGCTGCGGCTCAACGTGGAGGCCGGCGACCAGGCGACCATGGCGCGCATCCGGGACGAGGTGCTCGCGCTGATCCGGGGGTGACCCGGCCGGGCGTCATGGATGCGAGAATAGGCGCATGCCAGCTAGCACCTCGACCGCCCTTCCCTTCAAGGTCGCCGACCTGTCCCTCGCCGAAGCGGGACGCCACCAGATCCGCCTCGCCGAGAACGAGATGCCCGGGCTGATGGCCCTGCGGGCGGAGTTCGGCGACGCCCAGCCGCTCGCGGGCGCCCGCATCGCCGGCTCGCTGCACATGACCGTGCAGACCGCCGTGCTGATCGAGACGCTGGTCGCGCTCGGCGCGCGCGTGCGCTGGGCCAGCTGCAACATCTTCTCCACACAGGACGAGGCGGCCGCGGCGATCGCCGTCGGCCCGCACGGCACCCCAGAGGCCCCGGCCGGTGTCCCGGTGTTCGCCTGGAAGGGCGAGACCCTCGAGGAGTACTGGTGGTGCACCCGGCAGATCTTCGACTGGTCCGCGGAGGCGGCCGCCGACGGCGCCGACTACCCGGGCCCGAACCTCATCCTCGACGACGGCGGCGACGCCACCCTGCTGGTGCACAAGGGCCGCGAGTTCGAGCTGGCCGGCGCCGTGCCGGACGACGCCGACGGCGACAGCCACGAGTACCGCGTCATCCTCGCCGCCCTGCGCGCATCCCTCGCCGACTCCAAGGACCGCTGGACCCGGATCGCCGCCGACATCCTCGGCGTCACGGAGGAGACCACCACCGGCGTCCACCGCCTGTACGAGCTGGCGAAGGCGGGTCACCTGCTGTTCCCGGCCATCAACGTCAACGACTCGGTCACCAAGAGCAAGTTCGACAACAAGTACGGCATCCGCCACTCCCTGCCGGACGGCCTCAACCGCGCCACCGACGTGCTGATCGGCGGCAAGGTCGCGTTCGTCGCCGGCTACGGCGACGTCGGCAAGGGCGCGGCGGAGGCGCTGCGCGGCCAGGGCGCCCGCGTGATCGTCAGCGAGGTCGACCCGATCAACGCGCTGCAGGCCGCCATGGACGGCTACCAGGTGGCCCGGCTCGAGTCCGTGATCGACCAGGTCGACATCCTGATCACGGGCACCGGCAACCTCAACGTGGTGACCCTCGACCACCTGCTGGCGCTCAAGCACCTCGCGATCGTCGCGAACGTCGGTCACTTCGACAACGAGATCGACATGGCGTCGCTGGAGGCGCTGCCCGGCGCCGAGAAGGTCGAGATCAAGCCGCAGGTGCACGAATGGCGCCTTCCCACCGGCCGCAGCATCCTGGTGCTCTCCGAGGGCCGGCTGATGAACCTCGGCAACGCGACCGGCCACCCCAGCTTCGTCATGAGCAACTCGTTCACGAACCAGGTGCTCGCCCAGCTGGAGCTCTACGTCTCCACCGAGCAGTATCCGGTCGGCGTCTACGTGCTCCCCAAGCACCTCGACGAGAAGGTCGCGCGCCTGCACCTCGACGCCCTCGGCGTCGAGCTCACCACCCTGACGGACGAGCAGGCCGCCTACATCGGCGTGCCGCTCGACGGTCCGTACAAGGTCGACCACTACCGCTACTGATGGCGCTCGAGTTCGCCGACCGGGAGCTCCCCGGCGGCCTGATCCTGCGGGTGCGCAGCGAACGCGACGCCCCGGCCCTCGCGGCCGCCTATCAGCGCAACCGCGGTCACCTCGCGCCGTGGGACCCGACGCGCACGGAGGACTTCTTCACGGAGGACGGCCAGCTGCAGCAGACCCGCGAGCTGCTCGCCCTGCGGGCGATGGATGCGGGTCTCCCGCTGGTGCTGGTCGACGGTGACGAGGTCGCGGGCGGGATGACGCTGAGCGGCATCGTGCGCGGTGCGTTCCAGTCGGCGACGGTCGGCTACTGGCTCGACCGCAACCACACCGGGCGAGGGCTCGCCTCCGCCGCGCTCGTCGCCGTCATCGAGGCGTCGCGCGACCAGTACGGTCTCCACCGCATCCAGGCGGCGACTCTGCTGGCGAACCACGCCTCGCAGTCCGTGCTGACGCGCGCGGGCTTCGAGCGCATCGGCGTCGCACCGAAGTACCTGCAGATCGCGGGCCGGTGGCAGGACCACGTGCTGTTCCAGCGCATCCTGCACGACTGACCGCGGGCGCGGGCGCGGCGCGCGCTGGCGGGCTGGCTCAGGGCAGCTCGGCGAACGCCCGCACGGGGAAGGTCCCGAACCCCTCGATCGCCGGCGGTGCGGCGGTGAAGCGCGCGCCGCGCGCCGGCAACCGCTCCAGCCCCGTCAGGTGCTCCACCACGTGGATGCCCGCGGCGAGCAAGATGCTGTGCGCGGGCCGGGTGCCGCCGGACTCGGTGTCGTCGATGTTCAGCGAGTCGATGCCGACCAGGGCGACCCCCGCGTCGGCCAGGTGGCGCGCCCCGTCCTCGGTCAGGAACGGCGCGCCGATCGCGTAGGCCGGCGTCCCGAAGTGCACGTCCCATCCGGTGTGCAGCAGCACCGCGGCGCCCGCGGCCCTCACGTCGCGCAGGTCGGCCGGCGTGATGCCGCGCGCAGCGCCCACGGGCAGGTGGACCACCTCGGCCGGGAGGCCGACCAGCGTCGCGAGGTCCAGCCCTGCCAGGTCCGGTCCGTCCGGATAGCGGTGGTACGGGCTGTCGAGGTAGGTGCCGGTGTTGCCGATCATCGTGATGACGTCCATGGCGAACTCCGTCCCCGACGCGTACACCGCCCGGGACGCTTCGCGTGTCAGGTGCGGGGTGATGACCGGTGCGGGGAGACCGGGGTAGGTGACCAGGCCGGCACGGATGCGGTGGCTGAGGTCGACGATCTGGCGGCTCACGGGACTCCTGGGGTCAGCGGTCGGGGAAGCCGTGCGGCAGGGCGCTCAGCACGGGGTCGAGGCGCTTCAGCCGCTGCTGCTCGAGCGCCAGCCGCCGGGCGTCGCGCTCGCGGCGCAGCGCGGCGACGGCGACCAGGAACGTCTCCGCGTCGACCGGCGGAAGCGGGGACACGTAGGGCGCGGCCTCGCGGGCGAGTTCGGTGCTGAGCCCGTGGCGGGCTGCGGGCGTCAGCTCGGGCGCCTGGCGCACGAACTGGGCGATCCGGCGGGACAGGCGGTCGGGCAGCCGGGCGACGTCGGCCGTGGTCGCCCAGCCGGCCAGGTGCGGCGCCAGGTAGAGCGGGAGCGGCTGCGGCTTCGGGACGCGCACCAGCTGACTGTAGGTGCCGGCGAGCAGGTCCCCGAGGCGCTTCGACCGCGGGTTGAGCAGCCCGGTGAGGGCCGCGATCGCGCCGACGGTCATGAAGATCTCGAGCACGCCGACGAGCGCACGGATGAACGCGTGCCGGAATCCGATGGCACCCCCGTCGTCGCGGACGATCCGCGCGCCGACGGCGAGCCTGCCCAGCGACCGCCCGCGCGACGCGAGCTCGATCGTGGTCGGCAGGATCACCATCCCGAACACCAGGATCAGGATCACCAGCGCCCGGGCGAGAGCCTCATCCAGGCCGCCTCCGGTGGCGACCAGCAGCATGATGCACGCGAACATGACGATCAGTGAGAACAGCCAGTCGATGATGGTGCCCGCGGCGCGCAGGATGTAGCTGGCCGGTCTCACGTCGAGGGTCACAGCCTCGCCGGTGACCAGTTCGCGGTCGTCGTGCGACTCGCTCCCCGCCAGGGCCTGCGTCATAGATAGCATCTAAGCAGATGGACCTCGACGCCTACGCCGCAGCGCACAGTGCCGACTGGGAGGAGCTCTCCCGGTTGGCCGCGAGGCGACGCCTCGACGGGGCGGAGGCCGACCGGATGATCGACCTCTACCAGTCCGGCGCCGCCGATCTGTCCGCGATCCAGACCAGCGCGGGATCGACCGCGGTCGGAGACCGCCTCTCGCTCGCGCTGTCGTCGGCCCGGCTGCGCTTCACCGGGGCGGGCGCCAACCTGTTCTCGCAACTCCCGCGGTTCTTCGTCCTCCAGCTCCCTGCGGCTCTCTACCGCCTGCGCTGGATCGTGCTGGCCGTCGCCGTGGCGACCGCGGTGGTCGCGACGCTCTACGCGGTGTGGATCACCGGGAATCCGGACGTGCTCCGCAACCTGGGCGACGACGCGGACCTGCGCCGGTACGTCGAGCACGACTTCATCGACTACTACTCCAGCAACCCGGCGTCGTCGTTCGCGGGCCAGGTCTGGACGAACAACGCCTGGATCGCTGCGCAGTGCATCGCCTTCGGGATCACGGGCGTGTACGTGCCCTACGTCCTGCTCCAGAACGCCATCGGCGTCGGAACGGCGGCCGGTGTGATGTTCGCCTATGGCCGCGGGGATGTCCTCTTCTCGTACATCGTGCCGCACGGCCTCCTCGAGCTCACCAGTGTCTTCGTCGCGGCGGCGGCCGGCCTGCGGATCTTCTGGGCGTGGATCGCGCCCGGCGCGCGCACCCGCGGCCAGGCCCTCGCCGAGGACGGACGGGCGCTGTTCACCGTCGCGGTCGGCTGCGCCATCTCGCTCTTCGTCTCGGGGCTGATCGAGGGCTTCGTCACCCCCTCGGCGCTGCCGGTCTGGGCGAAGATCGGGATCGGCGCGCTCGCCCTCGCCGCCTTCCTCACCTACATGCTGGTGCTCGGCCGCCGTGCCGTCCGGGCGGGGGAGACCGGCGATCTCACCGAGTACGAGGCCGGCGCGCGGCGCATCGTGGGCGCCTGAGCCGCACTCCGTCGCCTGGGTCCGTCAGAGCCGCCCGGCCGCTTTGAGGGCCAGATAGCGGTCAGCGAGCGCCGGAGGCAGGTCCGCGGGGGAGCCGGTCACCACGTCGCCGCCCTGGCGGCGGACGGCGGCGGAGACCCGGCTGAGGTCGAGCAGGGACCGCTCGGCCGCGGCGGCACGGTAGACGGCCTCGCGGTCGCCCCGGCTGCGCGTGGCCGCCAGGGTGTCCGGGTCGGTCACGCTCGCGACGACGACGAGGTGCTTGGCCGTGAGCTGGGGGAGCGCCGACAGCAGACCGCGCGAACCGCCCGGCGACTCGATCGACGTGAGCAGCACCACGAGCGATCGCTGTGACGTCATCGCGGAGACCTGGCCGGGGACGGCCGACCAGTCCATTTCGATGAGGGCCGGCTCGATGCCGGCCATGACATCCACCATGCGCGACAGCAGCTCGGGGCCGGTCGCGCCCTGCACCCTCCCGCGCACGATCCGGTCGAAGGCCACCAGGTCGACGCGGTCGCCCGCCCGCGTGGCGAGCGCCGCGAGCAGCAGGGCCGACTCGAACGCGGTGTCGATGCGCGGCTCGTCCGCGACCCGCGCAGCGGAGGTGCGGGCCGTGTCGATCACGATCACGACCCGGCGGTCGCGCTCCGGCCGCCACGTCCGGACCATCACGCGCGCGCCGAGTCCACCGGCCGGATCGTGCCGCCGTGCGGTCGCGCGCCAGTCGATCGAGCGGACGTCGTCACCGCGCACGTACTCGCGCAGCGAGTCGAACTCGGTGCCCTGACCGCGCAGCAGGACCGTCGTGCTGCCCTCCAGCTCCCGCAGCCGCGCCAGTCGCGAGGGCAGGTGCTTGCGCGCGGTGAACGGCGGCAGTACGCGGATGCGGCCCGGCGCCTCGAGCGTGGCCTGCCGCGCCCACAATCGCAGCGGCCCCCACGAGCGGATGGTCGCCGTGCGCACGCGGCGTTCGCCTCGCCGCCACGGCCGCAGGGTGGCGGTCAGGCGGCGCCGCTCCCCGGCCGGGAGGGACACCCGAGCCCGGGTGGTCTGCGCGCCGGCGGAGGGCTCCCAGGCGTCGCGGACCACACCACGCAGCGTGCGCCGGCCGGTGTTCGTCACGTACAGCTCGGACGTCGCCTCGGCCCCGAGCCGGACCCGCGCCGGAAGGCTGCGCTCGAGCACCACGCGGCGAGGGGATGCCGCCAGCATCAGGTCGAGAACGCCCAGCACCAGGCACAGGACGAGCCAGCCGCCGAGCACTGCGTACGCCGCGCCGTCGCGCCCGCCGAACAGCACGACGGGGACGACGCCGAGCGCGAGCAGGGCGACGAAACGTCCGGATACGGTCACGACGGGCGCCTAGATCGGGACCTGGACCTGCTGGACGATCGACCGCAGGATCGCGTCGGCCCCCACGCCCTCCAGCTCCGCCTCCGGGCGCAGCTGCAGGCGATGGCGCCACACCGGGACGAGCATCGCCTGCACATGGTCGGGCGTGATGGAGTCGTACCCGGACAGCCAGGCCCACGCCTTCGCCGCGGCGAGCAGCGCCGTCGTACCGCGCGGGCTGACCCCCAGCCGCACCGACGGACTGCGGCGGGTCGCCCGGGCGAGGTCGACGATGTAGGCGAGCACGTCGGCGTTCGCCCCGACCGCTGCGGCCGACTCCCGCGCCGCGGCGAGCTCCGCGGCTCCGAGGACCGGCGTCACGCCGGCCGCCGTCAGATCGCGCGGGTTGAACCCGGCGGCGTGGCGGCGCAGCACCTCCACCTCGGTGTCGCGTTCGGGCACGTCGAGCGTCAGCTTGAGGAGGAACCGGTCGAGCTGCGCCTCGGGGAGTGCGTAGGTGCCCTCGTACTCGATCGGGTTCTGGGTCGCGGCCACGATGAACGGGTCCGGCAGCCTGCGGCTGACGCCGTCGACGCTGACCTGGCGCTCCTCCATGGCCTCCAGCAGCGCCGACTGCGTCTTCGGCGGCGTCCGGTTGATCTCATCCGCCAGCAGGATGTTGGTGAACACGGGCCCCTCGCGGAACACGAAACCGCCGGTCTGAGCGTCGTAGACCAGCGAGCCCGTGACGTCGCCGGGCATGAGGTCCGGCGTGAACTGCACGCGCTTGGTGTCGAGGCTGAGCGCCTGGCTCAGGGAGCGGACCAGCAGCGTCTTCGCGACGCCGGGAACCCCCTCCAGCAGCACGTGGCCGCGGGCGAGCAACGCGATGATGAGGCCCGTCACCGCGCCCTCCTGCCCGACGACGGCCTTGCCCACCTCGGCACGGACGCCCGCGAGGGCGGCGCGGAGGCGCGAAGCGTCGGCGGCGGCAGCGCCGGGCGTGGGCGGGGTCGTGGTTCCGGTCGTGACGTCGGTCATTCATCCATTCTTCCGGTCGGGCCCGCTGAGGGCTGCGGCGTGACCGCGGCGGCGGTGGCGTGTTCGAGTTCGGCCAGGTCGTCGGAGAGGGCGAGCAGGTCGCGGTCGGTGGCGGGGATGCGGTCGAGCAGCACCTCCGACACGCGTCCGCGATCCGCGCGGAGGACGGCGGCCACTGCATCCACCACCTCTTGTGTCGTCGCGGTCGACGGCAGGCCCACCAGCGCGGAGAGACGGCCCAGGGTGCCGATGCGCAGGGCGTCGGCGGCGCGCAGCCGTGCGGAGGAGCGCTGATAGAGCCGGGCCCGGCCCTCGCGCGTCTCGCCCGCTCGCACGACGACGGGGAGGTTCTCGATGACGAGCGGCCCGAACCGGCGGCCGCGCCAGACGGCGGCGGCCAGGAAGACGGCGACCAGCAGGAGGACCACGGGCGTCACCCAGCCCGGGGTGAGCGCGGCGATGTCGGGCGGCCCGGTGACCGGTCGGTCGTCGATCGTCGGCAGGTACCAGACCAGCGTCCGGTGGGATCCCAGCAGGTTGAGGGCGAGCGCGGCGTTGCCCAGCCGGTCGACACCTTCGTTCGTGAGCACCGCGGACGAGCCCAGCAGGTACACCGTGGAGTCGTCGAACGCGGTGCGGACGAGCGAGGCCCTCCCGTTCGCATCGGTGAAGCAGGCGACCCCGTCGCCTGTGACGCGGAAGGTGCCCGGCAGTCCCGCATCCTCGGTGTTCGGAGTCGTGCGCGGGTCGATCCGCCCGGCGCGCTCCGCGGCGCGGACGCCGCAGCCCGCCGACACCGGTGCGCGCGGCTCGCCGCCGGCGCTCACGCCGGGTGCCAGCGTCTGAAGCGCCTGGAAGTCGGGTTCGACGACGACGAGGGTCCGGCCTTCGCCCGCGAGTCCGCGGTACCCGGCCGCCGGCAGGTAGCCGTTCGGGTCGGAGACGAGCACGGTGGCGTCGTCTCCGGCCGCTGCTCGCGCGTCGCCCAGGGAGCTGACCGTTCGCACGGTCACCCCCTGGCCGCGAAGCACCTGCACCACCGCTTTCGCTCCCGCCGGGGCGGGGTTGGTCGCGTCGAGGGGCGTGTCCGCTCCCTCGCGTCCACCGGTGAGGAGGAGTCCGAACAGGGCGATGAGCACCGCGATGACTGCGAGCACGATCCATGGGACGGCGCGCCGTGCGGTCCTCCGCACGGTGGGGGAGACGGCGCGCGCCTCCGCCGGCGCCGTGCCCGGGGTCGCGGACCCGTCCGGAATGCCCGGCGCAGCGGCCCGTTCCCGCTCCGGAGCCGGGGCGCTCACGCGGTCACCGCCGGAAGCGTGACGCGCGTCCCCTGGAGGCGCTGGTCGAGCGCGACGAGCTGCTGGTACGCCGATTCCGTTCCCGGCCGATCGAGGTACCGCACCTCGTCGAAGGAGCGCGCCGCCTGGCGGAGCGCCTCGCGCTCACCCGGCACGACGTCGGCGGCGCGGTGCGAGAACTCGGTCGCCGTCGTCCCCGGTGACACGAGGACGAGCGTCCGTTCGTCGAGCCCGGCCGCGATCGCCCGGAACTGCTCCTCGACGGCGGTCACCCAGTCGCCGGAACGGGCGGCACGCTCCGCGGAGGCGCGCAGTTCGGCCGCGCTGCGGATCTCGTCCGACCCGAACAGCGCGCGCCGCTCCAGAGACGACCGTCGGTTGATGCGCGGACGTCCGAAAACCAGGAATGCGGTCACGATGAGGCCCGCGACGATCAGCACGACGACCAGGAGCAGCACCGGCCCGGCGTCTCCGCCCGGACCCTGGAAGAGGGAGGCCAGCCAGTCCTGGACCGCTTTGGATGCCAGATCGAACCACGTCGGCTTGGCGGCCTGGTACTCCGGTCGCGCCAGTTCGTCGCGCAGCCATTCCTGCGCTTCCGGTGAGCTCGGGTCAACCGGGACGTCGACGTGGATCACGATCAGCCGGCGGGCCACCCGGCCGCGGCGGGCGGCTGCGGCGGCTGGGTGCGCTCGGCCGGCGGGAGGTACGGATCGGGCAGGTCGTGGCCGCTCTGGCGGCCCTCGACGAAGCGGACGAGCTCGAGGTCGAGTCCCTCCTTCCGCATCCGGAGGTCGAGGTAGAGCAGCGACACGGCAGCCGTCTGGATCACGCTGCCGATCGCGCCGACGATGGCGGTGGCGATGCTCGCGACGACGTTGACGCCCAGCTGAGCCACGATCAGCTGGGTCATCGAGCTCGCTGAGTCGCCGGCCGTGGCGGAGGTCGGGGCGAAGACGCCGCCGATCAGGCCGCCGAGCAGGCCGAACGGGATGCTGATCGTCTGGGTGATCGCATAGACGATCAGCCAGACGAGCGCGATGATGCCGAAGGTGCGCCAGAAGTAGCCGTTCGTGAGCCGCCACGAGCGGGCGACGGCGGAACGCAACGGCAGCCGCTCCAGCACGATCGCGCTCGGCACCATGGCGAGCTTCGTGTTGATCCAGATGGCCAAGGGGATGAGCCCGACGCCGCCGATGATGCCGACCGCCACGGCTCCGATCGTCCCGGCGACGCCGCCGATGCTCGCCAGGGCGACGACGATCGCGACCACCAGGGCGATCGCCACGATCCAGGCCAGCGCGAACAGGAGCGTGAACCCGATGAGGGCCCCGAACCGGCCCCGCACCAGCCGCCAGAGCGAGCCGAACGTGTGCTTCTCACCGAGCGTCTCGCGGGCCACCTCGCCGACGATCACGCCCTGGAGGAGGGCGCCGAAGACGGTCGTGATGACGAGCGAGAGCACCCCCAGCACGATGATGCCGCCGATCAGGCCCGCTTGCAGCGCAGGCTTGTCCTGCGCGTCGGCGGAGAGGACGCGGCTGACCAGCAGCGCGATCCCGCCCGCGAGGATGACGGTGACGAGGATCGCGGGGATGCCCTGCAGCACCAGCGCCGCGCCGACGGTGATGCGCGGGTTGCGCCGCAGCGCCTGGAAGGGAGCGGCCAGGAGCGGCCCGAGCGTCAGCGGCCGAAGCGGGATCAGGCCCGGCTTCGGCGGCGGCGTCCAGCCCGGCTGGGCCCCGCCCGGTACGTATGACGGCTGGCCGTAGGGCTGCTGCTGCCACCCGAACTGGGGCGGCTGCTGTCCGTACTGGGGCGGCTGCTGTCCGTACTGGGGCGGCTGCTGTCCGTACTGGGGCGGCTGCTGTCCGTACTGCGGGGGCTGCTGTCCGTACTGCGGGGGCTGCTGCCCGCCGGGCGCGCCCTCCGCGCCCGGCGTGCCGGAGCCCTGCTGCCCCGGCGCCTGCCAGTCCTGTTCGTCGGTCACGCCGTGCCCTTCCGTTCCCCCGCATCGAAGCTGTGGTCCCATGCTGGCACATCGTCCCGCTGCGCGATGTCCCGTCCACAGGGCACGCAATGCTTTCATACAAGCCGGTAGCAGGCTGCTCCATTACGCTGGTCATGTTGTCCGCGGCCGTGGCCGCTCGAGGAGGGTTCGGGGAACATCCGACATGACTAGTCGCATCCTGGTGGTCGACGACGACACCGCGCTTGCGGAGATGATCGGCATCGTGCTGCGCACCGAGGGTTTCGACCCGGTGTTCTGCGAGGACGGCGCGCTGGCCCTCGACACGTTCCGCACGGCCAAGCCCGACCTGGTCCTCCTCGACCTCATGCTGCCCGGCCTCGACGGCATCGAGGTGTGCGGCCGCATCCGGGCCGAGTCGGGCACCCCGATCATCATGCTCACCGCCAAGTCGGACACGGCGGATGTGGTGAAGGGTCTCGAGTCGGGGGCCGACGACTACATGGTCAAGCCGTTCAACCCCAAGGAGCTCGTCGCCCGCATCCGCACCCGGCTGCGCCCCGCGCCCGCCGCGCCGCCCGCGGACGAGCTGACCGTCGGAGACCTGGTCGTCGACGTCTCCGGGCACGAGGTGCGCCGCGGCGAGGAGCGGATCGCGCTCACACCGCTGGAGTTCGACCTCCTGCTCGCGCTCGCCTCCAAGCCGCAGCAGGTGTTCACGCGCGAGATGCTGCTCGAGCAGGTCTGGGGCTACCACTACAAGGCGGACACCCGGCTCGTCAACGTCCACGTCCAGCGGCTCCGCGCGAAGGTGGAGCAGGACCCGGACAACCCGAAGATCGTCATGACCGTGCGCGGGGTCGGCTACCGCGCCGGCGCGGCCGCCTAGCAGCGGAGGGTCGGATGCGCTTCCGGTGGCCCACGCGAGACGTGTGGCGGCAGGCGCCGT
Source organism: Leifsonia sp. KNZ13-11D (assembly GCF_056754895.1). Lineage (NCBI taxonomy): Bacteria > Bacillati > Actinomycetota > Actinomycetes > Micrococcales > Microbacteriaceae > Leifsonia > Leifsonia sp. KNZ13-11D. The sequence continues at coordinate 2,832,497 of NZ_JBPGWU010000001.1, read as the reverse complement.
CCCGTCTCGTGCGCCTCTGGCGCGGGTCCCTGCAGCTGCGCACCGTGACGATCACGCTGCTGCTGACCGGGGCGGCCATCCTCGTCACCGGTGTCTACATGTCCCTCAGCATCAGCAACGATCTGTACCAGTCGCGGCTCAACCAGGCGCTCCGCGACTCCAGCCGGGCGACGACCACCGCCCAGTCGACCCTGAACGCGTCCGACGTGTCTTCGGGCGACGGCGGCAAGAACCTCCTCAACACCGTGCTGCAGAGCGTGCAGGCGTCCACGTCCAGCCGGCTGGTGGCCGCCTACCGGGTGCCGGGCCAGGACACCGGCGTCCTGGCTCCGCCCGACCGGGGGAGCCCGGCGATGAACTCGGTCATCTCACCGGAGCTCCGCGCGAAGGTGCAGAGCGGGGGGACCAAGCAGTTCTACCAGTCGGTCGCGCTCCCGGCCGGGACCGGCGCCACCGATCCGGGCATCGTCGTCGGCTCGCAGCTCACCCTCCCGTTGTACGGCAAGTACGAGCTCTACATCGGCTACAACCTGCGCGACTCGGAGAACACGCTGCTGTTCGTGCAGAACACGCTGCTGCTCGCCGGACTCGCGCTCATCCTGCTCATCGGCGCCATCACCTGGGTCATCGTGCGGTTCGTGGTCGAGCCCATCCGGGTCGCCGCGCGCACCAGCGAGCGGCTGGCGGCGGGCGACCTGGCGGTGCGCATCCCGGAACGCGGCGAGGACGTGTTCGCGACGCTGGCGCGCTCCTTCAACGGGATGGCCGACAGCCTGCAGAGCCAGATCAACCAGCTGGGCACGCTGTCGCAGCTGCAGCAGCGCTTCGTGTCGGATGTGTCGCACGAGCTCCGCACGCCGCTCACCACGATCCGGCTCGCGGGGGACGTCATCTACGACCAGCGCGAGGGCTTCCCGCCGGCGACCGCTCGCACCGCAGAGCTCCTGCACACCCAGATCGAACGGTTCGACCGCCTCCTCTCCGACCTGCTCGAGATCAGCCGGTACGACGCCGGGTCCGTGGTGCTGGACGCCGAGCCCACGAACCTCGTGCGTCTGGCCGAGGACTGCGTGGACGAGCTGCGCACCCTCTCCGAGCAGAACGGTTCCGAGTTGACCCTGGACGCTCCGGGCGGCTACTTCGACGTGCCGATGGACCCTCGCCGCATCCGTCGGGTCGTCCGCAATCTGATCGGCAACGCCATCGAGCACGGTGAGGGCCGCCCCGTCATCGTGACGGTCGACAGCAACGAGAGCGCCGTCGCGCTGACGGTGCGCGACTACGGGATCGGCATGAGCCCGGAGGACATGGCGCACGTCTTCGACCGCTTCTGGCGCGCGGACCCGTCCCGGAAGCGCACCCTGGGCGGCACCGGCCTCGGTCTGGCGATCTCGCTCGAGGACGCGACTCTGCACGCCGGCTGGCTGCAGGTCTGGTCGGCGCCCGGCGCCGGGTCCTGCTTCCGGCTCACTCTGCCGCGGGTTCCCGGCCGGGAGATCACCGGCTCCCCGTTGCCGCTCCCTCCGGTCGACGCGGGCGCGACCTCGCCGCAGGCGGCCGGGACCGGAAGCGAGGCCCACGCATGAGCCGCATCGGGATGCGCGGCGGCCGATCGCTCGTGGCAGCGCTGGGCGCGGTCCTCCTGGTGGCGCTCGCCGCGTGCGCGAGCATCCCCGACTCCGGACCGGTGCGGCAGGGCGGCCCGGTCGCCCAGGTCAACGACCCGCTCGACCTCGACTTCAACCCGTCGCCGCCGGAGAAGGGGGCGAGCCCGCAGCGGATCGTGCAGGGCTTCATCGACGCCGCCTCCAGCCCGAAGAACAACTTCCAGATCGCGCGGGAGTACCTCACCCACTCGATGGCGGCCAGCTGGAACCCGGACGAGTCCGTCACCGTCGACGACGGACGGAACCGCAGCTACGAGGAACAGGGGTCGCTCTGGCGGGTGGAGGTGACGCCGGTCGCCAACGTGGACGCCATCGGCACCTACCATCCGGCCGCCAGCACGGCGCCGGTCGGCCTCAACTATCAACTGCTGAAGGAGAACGGCGAGTGGCGCATCTCCGTCGCTCCCGACGGCGTCGTGATCGACGAGCCGACGTTCCGCGCGGTCTACGCGCAGCAGACGCTCTACTTCTACAGCCCCGGTTACACCTACCTCGTGCCGGATGCGCGGTGGTTCCCGGCACGCGTGGCCTCCGCCGCGACCCGTGTCGCCAGTTCGCTGCTCGCCGGACCCGCGCCGTGGCTGAACGGCGCGGTCTCGACCTCGTTCCCCAAGGGGACCCAGCTCGCCGTGCCGTCCGTGACCACGGTCGGCGGCGTGGCGCGGGTCGACCTCAGCTCCGAGGCGGGACAGGCCGACCCCGCCCAGCTGCAGCGGATGCAGTACCAGCTGGAGCAGTCGCTCGGCACTCTGGCGCAGAGCGTCCAGCTCTCGATCGAGGGCAATGTGCAGCAGGTCCCCTCGCTCAGCGCTGCGGCCGCTCCGGTCCGGAACCCGTCGGTCGACCCGCACGCCTACGTCGTGCACGGCGACACCTTCGGTCCGCTCAACGGCGACACCGTGACAGGGCTCAGCGGCCTGAGCGAGAAGGTCGCGGCGCTGCGTCCCACCGCGGTCACCCTGAGCGCGTCGCACGATCAGGCCGCCGTGCTGTCGGCGGCCGGCGCCTTCTCGGTGCGCAAGGCCGGCGACCCGGTCCGGGTGGATGCGCGGCCCGGCCTGATCGGCCCGTCCCTCGACACGGAAGGCTGGGTGTGGTCCGTGCCCGGATCGTCGCCCGACGCCATCCAGGTGGCTGCCGCCAACGGCGGGGACGCCCACGCCGTGACCGCCGACTGGCCCAACGCCTCGTCCATCCTGTCGCTCGCCGTCTCCCGCGACGGGACGCGGATCGCCGGGCTGCTCCGCACGCCCACCGGGTACTCGCTGATGGCGGCCGGCATCGTCCGGGGGAACGGCGGATCCCCGGCCTCCCTGACCGAGCCGGTACAGCTCGCGGTGTTCGTGGACGGCGTGCAGTCGGCCACGTGGACGAGCGATCTGACGATCGCCGTCCTCAGCACCACCACGGGGCAGGCGACGAGCATCGCGCAGCAGACGGTCGGCGGCGAGCAGACCGCGACCTCCGGCCCGGCGGCCGGACGCACCATCGTCGGCGCCGCCGGTCTCGCGCCGTACGTGGTGCTCGGCGCGGACGGCACACTGCAGGCGCCGACCGGCAACGGCTGGCAGGCGCAGCTCGACAAGGTGGGCGCGCTGGCGGTGCAGCAGGGTCAGCCCTAGCCTCTCGGCACTAGCCTCTCCACACCGCGCGGCCGCGAGAAGTTCTGCACAGATCCGCTCACCCGGGCCCGCCGGCGGGCCGGCGCCGCGAGGCTGGAACCATGACAGCACACACCCTTGTCCGTGACTCCCTCCTCGATGCCGCAGCGATCCTCCTCCCGGTTCGCTGCGCAGGATGCGGCAGACCCGACCGCACGCTCTGCGAGGAGTGCGAGAGGGAGCTGCGTCCGGCAGCGCACGCCGAGGTCGTCGACGGCACCCGCGTCTGGTCGGCCCTGCGCTACGACGGCGTTGCCCGTCGCGTGCTCCTCGCCTACAAAGACGGAGGCCGGACGGACGCGGCCGGCGCCCTGGCCGCGGCGCTGCGCTGCGCGATCGCCGCGGCTCAGCGGGAGGCCGGGCGCCGCGCCGGAGACGCCGCGCTGCTCCCGGTCCTCATCCCGTCGACGCGCGCGGCCTGGCGACGGCGCGGTTACCACCCGACGCGGGCCGTCCTGGCGCGTGCCCACATCCTCGTTCCTCCACTGTGGGGCGCACTGAGGCTCTCGCGGCAGACCGCCGACCAGGCCGAACTCACGGCAGAGGAGCGCGCGGCGAACCGCGCGGGCAGTTTCGTCGCCTCACAGAGGGTGTCGGGCCGCGACTGCCTGATCGTGGACGACATCGTCACCTCCGGTGCGACCATCGCCGAGGCCGCGCGGGCGATCCGGGCCGCGGGAGGCCGTGTGTCCGGGGCTGCGGCCATCGCCCGCACGCCGCTCCGCAATCCTGAGCAGTCTCAGAGACCACTCAGCGGACGCACCGGGAATGCCGCATGTTTTCCGGTTTCGCATCCGGAGGATGCGCACTACGGTGGTCCAAAAGGCGCGAGCGATCCGCCCTTCCTCCACCGGGCGGTCATCGCGCCGGATCAGGGAGGTCTCCATGGACATCAACATCATCGGACGCAACCTGGGCATCACTGATCGCTTCCGGGAGTACGCCACCGAGAAATCGGAGAAGGTCGCACACCTGGCCGAACGGGCCATCTCGTTCGAGATCAAGGTCAGCCGCCACAACGAGAAGCTGGGCAGCCCGAACGGCGACGACCGTGTCGAGCTCACTCTCGTGGGGCCGAAGGCCACGGTGAGATCCGAGGCGACGGGGCAGGACAAGTACGCCGCCTTCGATATCGCCCTCGGCAAGCTCCTGGAGCGGGTGCGCAGGGCGAAAGACCGCCGCAAGGTGCATCGCGGCCAGCACAGACCGACCTCGTTGCGCGAGGCGAGTACCGACGGCTTCAGCGCGGTCGGCCTCTCGGCCGCCCCGGTCGCGGTGCTCGACCAGGTCCGCACCGGCTCGATGCCGGCGGTGTCCGATGAGACGGAGGAGACTCCGGAGGCGGAGGAGGAGTACTGCCCCGTCGTGATCCGGAAGAAGGTCTTCGCCTCCGTTCCGATGACCGTGGATGACGCGCTTTACTACATGGAGCTCGTCGGTCACGACTTCTATCTGTTCGTCGACCAGGAGACCCAGCGTCCCAGCGTCGTGTACCGCCGCAAGGGCTGGGACTACGGCGTGATCTCCCTCGACGACTCCGCCGACGAGCTGCAGGAGGTGGCGACCGCCGCGCGCAAGCTCGGCTGACCGGTCCCACCCGGCCGGCACCAGGCCGGCGAGCACCGACGCCGATGGCGGCCGCCCGGGCGGCGGTCGCCATCGGACCGCGCCGGGGGTCGCCCCCTCCTGCGACCCGGGGTGGGTGGCGGCAGCGATCGCCAGGGCGGCGACGGATTCGACCCGGCGACGGAGCCCGCATCCGCCGCGCACTCAGGGCTGACGCTTTCGCCCAGAGTCCTTTCAGGCTCGGCAGGCCGAACGCCAGGGCCGAACAAGTAGCATGTCTCTAGCGTCGGCGGAGTCTGCCGTCCGCGCGCGTCCGTCGGGGCGCCGGGCCATCGGCCCGAACCGAGCGTAAGTGGAGTGCATCAGTGGCCTCAGTTCTTGAAAAGGTCCTCCGTGTTGGCGAGGGCCGGACCCTCCGTCGGCTGGAGGCGTACGCGCGGGCGGTCAACGCCCTCGAAGACGACTTCAGCGAACTCACCGATGAGGAACTCGCTCACGAGACCGTCGAGCTGCGCGAGCGGTACGGCAACGGCGAGTCGCTCGACGACCTGCTGCCCGAGGCGTTCGCCGCGGTCCGCGAGGCGTCGAAGCGCACGCTGGGCATGCGGCACTTCGACGTGCAGATCATGGGAGGCGCGGCCCTCCACCTCGGCAACATCGCCGAGATGAAGACCGGTGAGGGCAAGACCCTCGTCGCGACGACGGCCGCGTACCTCAACGCGATCGCCAGCCGCGGCGTCCACGTCATCACCGTCAACGACTACCTGGCCAGCTACCAGTCCGAGCTGATGGGCCGTGTCTACCGCGCGCTCGGGATGACGACCGGCGTGATCCTGGCCGGCCAGACCCCGGAGGAGCGCCGCGAGCAGTACGCGGCCGACATCACCTACGGCACGAACAACGAGTTCGGCTTCGACTACCTGCGCGACAACATGGCCTGGCAGGCGAGCGACATGGTGCAGCGCGGCCACTTCTTCGCCATCGTCGACGAGGTCGACTCGATCCTCATCGACGAGGCGCGCACGCCGCTCATCATCTCGGGCCCGTCGTCCGGCGAGGCGAACCGCTGGTTCAACGAGTTCGCGAACCTCGCGAAGCGGCTCACGCCCGACGTCGACTACGAGGTCGACGAGAAGAAGCGCACGGTCGGTGTGCTCGAGCCCGGCATCGAGAAGGTCGAGGACTACCTCGGCATCGACAATCTGTACGAGTCGGCGAACACCCCGCTCATCTCGTTCCTCAACAACGCCATCAAGGCGAACGCGCTGTTCAAGCGCGACAAGGACTACGTCGTCATGAACGGCGAGGTGCTGATCGTCGACGAGCACACCGGCCGCATCCTGGTCGGCCGCCGCTACAACGAGGGCATCCACCAGGCGATCGAGGCGAAGGAGGGCGTCGAGGTCAAGGCCGAGAACCAGACCCTCGCCACCGTGACCCTGCAGAACTACTTCCGCCTCTACAAGAAGCTGTCCGGCATGACCGGTACGGCCGAGACCGAGGCCGCCGAGTTCATGAGCACCTACAAGCTCGGCGTCGTCCCCATCCCGACGAACAAGCCGATGCAGCGCATCGACCAGCCCGACCTCGTCTACAAGAACGAGAAGGCGAAGTTCGACCAGGTCGTGGAGGACATCGTCAAGCGGCACGAGAAGGGCCAGCCGGTCCTCGTCGGCACCACCTCGGTCGAGAAGAGCGAGTACCTCTCGCGGCTGCTCGCCAAGAAGGGCGTGCGCCACGAGGTGCTGAACGCGAAGAACCACGCGCGCGAGGCCGCGATCGTTGCCCAGGCTGGACGCCTCGGCGCCGTCACCGTCGCCACCAACATGGCCGGCCGCGGCACCGACATCATGCTCGGCGGCAACTCCGAGTTCATCGCGGTCGCCGAGATGAACGCCCGCGGACTCTCGCCGGTCGAGACGCCCGACGAGTACGAGGAGGCCTGGGAAGAGGTCTTCGGGAACGTCAAGGCGCAGGTCGCCGAGGAGGCCGAGAAGGTCATCGCCGCAGGCGGTCTGTACGTGCTCGGCACCGAGCGGCACGAGTCCCGGCGCATCGACAACCAGCTGCGCGGACGTTCCGGCCGCCAGGGCGACCCCGGCGAGAGCCGGTTCTACCTGTCGCTGACCGACGACCTGATGCGCCTGTTCAACTCGGGCGCCGCCGAGAGCCTGATGGGCCGCAGCAGCGTTCCGGACGATATGGCGATCGAGTCCAAGGTGGTCAGCCGGGCCATCCGCAGCGCTCAGTCGCAGGTCGAGGCCCGCAACGCCGAGATCCGGAAGAACGTGCTCAAGTACGACGACGTGCTCAACCGGCAGCGCGAGGCGATCTACAGCGACCGCCGCCACATTCTCGAGGGCGACGACCTGCACGAGCGCGTGCAGCAGTTCCTGACGGACGTGATCGACGACATCCTCGACCAGCACACGGGCGAGGGCAGCGGCGACGACTGGGACTTCGACGCCCTGTGGGCCGAGCTCAAGACCCTGTACCCGGTGGGCGTGAGCATCGACGAGGTGATCTCGGAGGCGGGCAACAAGGGCAGGATCAACCGCGACTTCATGCGCCGCGAGATCCTCTCGGACGCCCGCATCGCCTACCAGCGCCGCGAGGAGTCGCTCGGCGCCCCGGCGATGCGCGAACTCGAGCGCCGCGTCGTGCTGTCGGTGATCGACCGCCGCTGGCGCGACCACCTCTACGAGATGGACTACCTGAAGGACGGCATCGGCCTGCGAGCCATGGCTCAGCGCGACCCGCTGGTCGAGTACCAGCGCGAGGGCTTCGCCATGTTCCAGCAGATGATGGGAGCGATCCGCGAGGAGACCATCGGCTTCCTGTTCAACCTCGAGGTCGAGGTGAATCAGGCTCCGGGCGAGGTCGAGTCGCCCGCCGTCGACGCGAAGGGCCTCGCCCGCGGCGAGAGCGACACGAGGCTCAGCTACTCCGCGCCGGCCGAACAGGGCGGCGTCGAGGTCCGCGACCAGCGCGGGCAGCTCGAGAAAGCCGCCACGGCCCGCGCGCAGCGCGCCCAGCAGCAGGATGCGGCTCCCGCCGCCCCGCCCGCGCAGGGCGCCACCCAGCGCGGCGCCTTCGGTCAGCGCGTCCAGCAGGGCGACGACCAGGCGCCGGTCAACCGCGCAGAGCGCCGGGCGCAGGCCAAGAAGCGCTGATCCCCGGTGTCCGCACAGCCTCGGCCGGGCGGACGCCACGCACGAGACGACGGAACGGCGGCCCCGCGGGGCCGCCGTTCCGTCGTCTCCTCACGGCCGCATTGCGGACAGTGCAGGTCGCTGAGGACGCTCAGAGCACGTTGATCGCGCTCGCCCGCCACCGCTCGCGATGCCGTTCCAGCCGGATGGCGACCGCACGCGACCGACCCGGCTGGTGCACCAGCACCACCGCCTCCACCACGCCCTCCGACGGATGTGCGAGGCGCGGCTCGCCGATCCGCATCCGGGGCCGGAGCGCCCCCTCCGGCGAGTCCGCACGGGCGCGTGCCGCGATCATGGTGCGCCTCAGCAGGTGGACGTAGGCGGCGTCGCTGACCCATCGGCCGATCTGGTCGAGCGGCCGCGCACCGGCGAGGATCTCGACCGCGCAGCGCGCCAGGTTGGCGCACAGCGTGGCGGGATCCGGATTGCCCGCGCCGGCGATGGGCGCCAGGACATCCAGCGCGGGCGTCCCGGGCGGCTGGGACGGGCGTGGAGCGGCCGACCCGCGAAGGTCGCGGACCGGGCGGAGCTCCAGAACATCGCGGACGTCGCGGAGAGGGGAGGGACGCAGCCGTGCTGCCGGCCTGACCGCCGGAACGAGCGGACGGACGGGTGCGGGGGCGAGGGCCGGGTGGTGCATGAATCTCCTGGTGAGGTGTGTCGGTGGTCCATGATGAGATGGAGCCGTGATATTTACGATGCCTTACTCAAGCAGGGGACTTCGAGTCCGGCCAGGGCATTCGTGCCCTGTGGATAACTCGGCGTCCGCATCCAGCGCGCCGTTTAGGATGGGGTGGTGTCGACGCTCAGTGATCTGGTCCATGCCCACGGCCGCTCCTCGGAAGAAGACGTGGAATGGCTGCACGGTCTCGTCGGCGACTGGCAGCTGCTCGCCGATCTCGCCTTCGCCGACATCGTGCTGTGGGTGCCGACCACGGATGACGATTTCGTGGCCGTCGCCCACGCCCGCCCGTCCTCGGCGGCGACGCTGTTCTACCGCGACTTCGTGGGTCAGCGGATCAAGCCCGAGTGGCGTCAGCAGGTGATCGACGCCTTCCGCTCGAAGCAGATCATCGACACGTCCGCACCCGACTGGTACGAGGAGACGCCCACGCGGGTCCGGGCCGTCCCGGTCATCCGCCGGCTGTCCATCCACTCGCCTGACACGGCGGAGGAGCCGGTCGCCGTGATCACCCGGCACACCAACCTCAGTGAGGCGCGCACCCCGAGCCGCCAGGAGCTGACCTTCAACGAGTGCGCCAACGACCTCTTCGCGATGATCGCCACCGGTGACTTCCCCGACCTCGGTGCGCCCGCCGCCCCGCGCCGGGGCGCCCCGCGCGCGGCGGACGGCCTGATCCGGCTGGATGTCGACGGCACCACGACCTTCGCCAGCCCGAACGCGCTCAGCGCCTTCAACCGGATGGGCTTCACAGGTGAGCTCGAGGGGGAGTCCCTCGCCACCGTCACGACCGGCCTCCTGGCCGGGACGATCACGGTGGACGAGTCGCTGCCCCTCGTCGTCACCGGCCGTGCGCCCTGGCGGACGGACATCGAGGCGCGCGGCGTCACGGTGTCGCTCCGCGCCATCCCGATCCGCAACCGCGGGGAGCGGGTCGGTGCGATCGTGCTCTGCCGCGACGTGTCCGAGCAGCGACACCAGGAGCGCGAGCTGATCACCAAGGATGCGACCATCCGCGAGATCCACCACCGCGTCAAGAACAACCTGCAGACCGTCGCGTCGCTGCTGCGCATCCAGGCACGGCGCACGCACTCGGAGGAGGCGCGGGAGGCGCTGAGCCAGGCGATGCGGCGCGTTGCGGCCATCGCCGTGGTGCATGACACGCTGTCCACGGGCCTCGCGCAGATCGTGGACTTCGACGACGTCTTCGACCGCGTGCTGCTGCTCGTCGCCGAGGTGGCGGCGAGCCACACGACGACCGTGCACCCGAAGAAGACGGGCCGGTTCGGCTCGCTGCCCTCCGAGTACGCGACCCCGCTCGCGCTCGCGCTGACCGAGCTCGTCACCAACGCGGTGGAGCACGGGCTGGCCGGCCGCGAGGGCCAGGTCGAGATCGTCGCGGACCGGTCGGAGGAGTCCCTGACCGTCAAGGTCGTCGACAACGGGTCCGGTCTTCCCGAGGGCAAGGTCGGCAGCGGGCTGGGCACCCAGATCGTCCGCACGCTGATCCAGGGCGAGCTCGGGGGCGCGATCGACTGGCACACCATGATGGGCCAGGGCACCGAGGTCACCATCGAGGTCCCTCTGCGCTACCTCACGAAGATCTGAGGCACGAAAAAGCCGAGGAGGCGCTCGGTGCTAGGTGTGTGAGCGCCGCCTCGGCGGGTTCGGACGCGCGGCGGAAGCCGGGCGACCGGTGGTGCGGATGGAGCGGGCCGGCCTCAGGAGGCGCGGCGGGCGCGAGCGGCGCGGCGCTTGAGCGCGCGACGCTCGTCCTCGGAGAGGCCGCCCCAGACGCCGGAGTCCTGGCCGGTCTCGAGGGCGTACTGCAGGCAGATCTCCGTCACGGTGCAGCGCGCGCAGACCGCCTTGGCCTTGTCGATCTGGTCGACCGCGGGTCCGGTGTTGCCCACCGGGAAGAACAGCTCAGGGTCCGCGGTGAGGCAGGCGGCTTTGTCGCGCCAATCCATGAAGATGTGCTCCTTGTTTACTGAGGTTTCCTGGCCCGAGGGGACCATAGAATGCAGGTAAGCAGTCGGGTTGCAGGGTGCTTAGATCCGTGGGGAATCAGACCTGCCCACGACCCTGTGAGCGTTAACTCGACCGTTGAATATGCTCCCATAGCGCTTATCCCGAATCAATAGTTTTGTATGGGATAACGCTGGGAACACCAGCCGGAAACGTCAGGATGCTATAGTGCCCGACCCTCAGAACGCCCCCGACGGTGTCGCCCAGGCGGCACGTCCCGCCCGGTCCGGGCTCCTCGTCGTGCTGACCGTCATCGTCGGTGCGGAGGCCGTCCTCGTCCTGATCCTGGCGGTGTGGCTGCTGGTCGACCTGCTGACCGTACGGCCCACGTCGTATCCGACGGCTGTCGCGATCACCGTGCTCGCCTTCCTGGCAGCCGCCTGGGCCGTCGCCACCACCATCGGCCTGCTCCGTCGCCAGAGCTGGGCGCGTGCCTCCACCGTCACCATTCAGATCCTGCAGGTGGCGGTCGCCGTCGCCTGCTTCCAGGGGCTCTACGGCCGGCCCGACCTCGGCTGGGCGCTGCTCGTCCCCGCGCTGATCGCGGGGATTCTCGCCCTGACGCCGTCGGTGGTGCGAGCGACCGCACGCAACACGGAGCAACACGAATAGGCGAAGACGGGAACAAGCCGGAGACTCGGATGGTTATGCCCGACATCGTGACTGATCTCTCCACACAGCTCTCAGCCTCCCCGTCCACCATCGAGCGCGCCCGCGAGCGCTGGGACGCCTGGCGCGCCGACCGCCTCCGCTCCGTCGCCGCACCGACGGGCAACCTGGCCCTCATCGAGACCCGCTGGCTCGCCCCAGGCGACACCACGACCACGGAGGACGCGCTCGCCGGCCGACCGGAGTCGGTGACGGCGACGGAGCTCTCCCGGCGCAGCCTGGAGACCGGAGAGCCCGAGCGCGGCATCCGCCTCTGGGACGCCGAGTCCCCCGCCATCCGCGACTTCGAGACGATCGACGTCTTCCCGTTCGACGACAGCTGGGTGATCGAGGCGACATTCACCCCGGTCTCCGACGACCGCACCATCCCGTTCGAGCACATCCGCGACAACGGCCTGACCCGCGACCTGGTCGTCCCGGGCGACATCACCTTCGAGCGCGACGGGGTCGGCTACACGCTGAGCGCCTTCGACGACGACGGAACGCTGCTGCTGGTCTTCGGCGACCCGAGCAATGGGGCCGACGGCGAGGACGGCTCGTACGCCTCCGGCCGGTTCCTGTTCGTCGAGCACGCGGACGATCACGTCGTCCTGGACTTCAACCGCGCTTTCGTCCCGCCCTGCGGCTTCTCGGACCAGTACAACTGTCCACTGCCTCCGCGCAACAACCGGTTCCCCGTACCGGTGACCGCGGGGGAGAAGCGCGTCGTCTTCCGCCACTCGACGGACAGCGCCGCCGCCGGGCACTGAACCCGCGCGAGAGCGCATCCCTTCACCACAGCACTGCACAGCACCCCCACAGCACTGGAGAACCCGTGAGAAAGTCTTCCCTGTTCGCGACGCTCGCCGTCGGCCTGGCCTCGGCCCTCGCCCTCGCCGGATGCGCGGGCGCGTCGTCGTCCTCCGCCGGCGGCAGCGACGCCTCGATCGCCATCGGCTCGCTCTACGAGCCGGTCAACCTGGACAACACCGCGGGTGGCGGCCAGGGCGTCACCGAGGCGCTCAACGGCAACGTCTACGAGGGGCTGTTCAAGCTCACCGACGACGGCAAGGTGGAGCCGCTGCTCGCCACGAAGTACACGACCAGCGCCGATGGCCTGACGTACACGTTCACCCTGCGCGACGGCGTGAAGTTCCACTCCGGCAAGGCTCTGACGAGTGCCGACGTGAAGCGCAGCATCGAGCGCGTGACCGCCGACGACTCGCAGTCCGCCCGCAAGTCGCAGCTCGCCGTCATCAAGGGCATTGCGACGCCCGACGACAAGACGGTGACCATCACGCTGTCCTCCCGCTCGATCTCCCTGCCGTACAACCTCAGCTACGTCTGGATCTACGGCCCGGGCACCTCGAACTACAAGACCGCCGAGGACGGCACCGGCCCCTACAAGCTGGGCACCTGGAAGCGCGGCAGCTCGCTGAGCCTCGAGCGCTGGAGCGGCTACTGGGGCGACCAGGCGAAGAACAAGGAGGTGGAGTTCGACTACTTCACCGACGCGTCCGCCTTGTCCAACGCTCTGCAGACCAAGCAGGTCGACATCGTGACGAGCATCCAGAGCCCGGATGCGCTGAGCACCTTCACGGGCAACAAGGACTACACGATCTCGAACGGCAAGTCCACGACCAAGGAACTGCTGGCCTTCAACGACAAGGTCGCGCCGTTCGACAACGTCGAGGTGCGCAAGGCGGTCTACTCCGCGATCGACACCAAGAAGCTCCTCAACTCCATCTGGGGCGACTACGGCACCCTGATCGGCTCGATGGTGCCGCCCAGCGACCCCTGGTACGAGGACCTCACCAAGGTCAATCCGTACGACGTCAACCTCGCCAAGAAGGAGCTGGCCGAGGCCGGTTTCGCGAACGGCTTCAGCTTCACCCTGGACACACCGACCTACGACCCGCACCCCGCGGTGGCCGAGTTCCTGAAGAGCGAGCTGGCCAAGGTGGGCATCACCGTGACGATCAACTCGATCTCGGCGGACGAGTGGTACACCAAGGTGTTCAAGAACCACGACTTCACCGCGACGCTGCAGGAGCACGTCAACGATCGTGACGTCGTCTGGTACGGCAACCCCGACTTCTACTGGGGCTACGACAACCCGCAGGTCACCAAGTGGGTCGACGAGGCCGAGCAGTCGACGACGACGGCCGAGCAGACGGCCAAGCTGAAGCAGGTCAACGAGCAGATCGCGAAGGATGCGGCCAGCGCCTGGCTGTACCTCTACCCGCAGATCGTGGTGGCCGACAGCAACGTCACCGGCTACCCGGTCAACGGCCTGAACTCGCAGTTCTACGCCTACGACATCGTCAAGAAGTAGCCGATTCCTCCACACCCCTACCCGTATTCCACACCCTGATGCTCGGGGAGCCCGCCGGCTCCCCGAGCATCTACGCTGAAACGACCATGGCTTCCTACCTGCTCCGCCGCACCGCGTTCCTCGTGGTGTCGCTGCTGCTCGCCATGGTGGTGCTGTTCTTCCTGCTGCGGGTCCTCCCGGGAGACCCGTCCAACGCCCTCCTCTCGGTCGGCGCGACCAAGGAGCAGATCGCGGCGGCGCAGCGGCAGGTGGGCAGCGACCAGCCGCTGCTGCAGCAGTTCGTCACGTGGTTCGGCAGCCTGCTGACCCTCGACCTCGGCCAGTCGTTCATCAGTTCCCTGCCCGTCGGTCCCGAGATCGCAGCCCGGCTTGCGGTGACGGTGCCGCTGACGCTGCTCTCGTTCGGCCTCGCGCTCGTGCTGGCGCTCCCCATCGGCTTCGTCGCCGCCTGGAAGGCCGACCGCTGGTACGGAGTGGCCCTGTCCGCGTTCTCGCAGCTCGGCATCGCGGTGCCTGTCTTCTGGGTCGGCATCCTGCTGGTCGACGTGTTCGCCATCACGCTGGGGTGGTTCCCCTCAGGAGGCTTCCCCCGCGACGACTGGTCCGACCCCACAGCCGCGCTCACGTCGCTGGCGCTGCCGGTCGTCACCATCGCGATCGTGATGAGCGCGTCCATCTCGCGGTACGTGCGCAGCGCGACGCTGGATGTGATCGGCAGCGACTACCTGCGCAACGCCCGCGCGCTGGGCTCCGGCTTCGCGCGTTCGATGTGGCGGCACGGCGCGCGCAACGGCGCCGTCCCGGTCATCTCGGTGCTCGGCATCGAGCTGGCGACGACGTTCCTCGGAGCCGTCGTCGTCGAGAGCGTGTTCACCCTGCCGGGCCTCGGCAGCATGCTGCTCACGGCGATCGAGCAGCACGACTACCCGAACATCCAGGGCATCCTCTTCGTCTCCACGCTGCTCGTGCTCATCGTCGGGTTCCTCGCCGACATCGCGCAGCGCCTCGTCGACCCGCGGCTGCGCCGCAGCATCTCGGGCAACGCATGAGCGCGATCGTGGAGCAGGCGGCCGATACGGCCGCACCGCAGCCCGCCAAGCGCACACGCACCCGTGCGCGTCGCTCGGTGACCCTCGGCATCGGGCTGACGCTCGTGGGGATCGTCGTCGTGGTGGCGATCGTCTCGTTCTTCTGGCTTCCCTACGCGCAGGCCGACACATCGGGCACCCGGCTGGAGCAGCCGAGCACGTCGCACTGGCTGGGCACCGACCGTTTCGGCCGCGACCTGCTGACGCAGCTGATGATCGGAGCGCGGATCGCGCTCGCCGTGGGGCTCGGCTCGGTCGCCATCGGCGCGGTCGTCGGCATCACGCTCGGACTGCTCGCCGCGTTCGCCACGAAATGGCTCGACGACACGCTCTCGGCCGTGCTCGACATCCTGATCGCGTTCCCGACGCTGCTGCTCGCGATGCTGATCGTGGCGGCTCAGGGAGCGTCGCTGGGCACCGCCATCGTCGCGATCGGCCTGGCGATGTCCGCGGTCGTCGCGCGACTGACCCGGGTGCTCGCGAAGCGGGTGCTCGCCCAGCAGTACGTGACGGCGGCACGCACGTCCGGAACGTCCTGGGCGGGGATCGTGGCGCGCCACATCCTGCCGAACATCTGGCCGACGCTCAGCGTCAACCTCGCGCTGCAGTTCGGCGTCGCCGTGCTCGCCGAGGCCAGTCTGTCGTACCTGGGTCTCGGCGCTCCGCCGCCGAACGCTTCGTGGGGCCGGCTGCTGCAGGAGGCGCAGGGCACGGTGTCGACGGCCCCGGCCGGCGCCATCGCGCCCGGAGTCGCGCTCGTGGTGCTGGTCATCGGCGTCAACCTTGTGGCCGACGGCCTGCGCGACGTGGCGGACCCGACCCGGAGGAGGTCGCGATGAGCGGCGATCGTTCGCAGGCTGCGACCGCGGCGACAGAGCGTGTACTCGAGGTCCGCGGTCTGTCCGTGGCGACCCGGGACGGCGTTCCGCTTGTGCACGACGTGTCGTTCGAGCTGGCGCCGGGGGAGCGGTTGAGCCTGATCGGGGAGTCCGGCTCGGGCAAGTCGCTGACCTCGTTCGCACTGACCGGTCTGCTTCCGGAGGGTCTCGTTGCATCGGGCAGCATCCTGCTCGACGGCGTGCAGATGATCGGGGCGCGCGAGCGCGACCTGGTGCCGCTGCGCGGGCGCGTCGCGTCGACGGTCTTCCAGGAGCCTCTGACCGCTCTCGACCCCCTCATGCGGCTGGGACGCCAGGTCGCGGAGCCGCTGCGCCGTCACCTCGGGCTCCGCGGTGACGTGCTGCGCCGCGCCGTGCTCGACGCCCTGGCGGAGGTCGGGCTGCCGGAGCCCGAGCGCATCGCCCGCGCGTACTCGTGGGAGATCTCGGGCGGCCAGCGTCAGCGGGTCGCCATCGCGGCGGCGCTCGCGTGCCGTCCGCGCCTCCTGATCGCCGATGAGCCGACCACGGCTCTGGATGTGACGGTGCAGGCCGACGTGCTCTCCCTGCTCGAACGGCTGGTGGCGGACCGCGGGATGTCGCTGCTCTTCGTCAGCCACGACCTCGCGGTGGTGTCGCGGATGGCCCAGCGTGCGCTGGTGCTCCGCGCGGGCCGCGTGGTCGAGGAGGGCCCGATCGCCCGCCTCCTGAGCGAGCCCCGCGAGCCGTACACGGCGGAGCTCGTCCGGAGCGCCCGCGAGCTCGATGCGGCACTGGAGGTGCGATGAACGCCATCCTGGAACTCCGCGACGCCGGCTTCCGCTACCGCCGCGCCACCACGCCCGCGCTCGACGCCGTCTCCTTCGCCGTCGAGCCGGGACGGAGCGTCGGTCTGGTCGGCGAGTCCGGAGCGGGCAAGACGACCGCCCTCTCGCTGCTGCTCGGGCTGACGGCGCCCACGAGCGGCGCGGTCCTGTTCGACGGCCGGCCGCTCGACCTGCGCGACCGCGAGCAGCTGCGACGCTTCCGGCGCAGCGTCCAGCCGGTCTTCCAGGACCCGTACTCGTCGCTCGACCCGCGCCAGAGCGTCGGCCGCATCGTCGGCGAGCCGCTGGCCTCGCTCAGGGTCGCATCCGGTGCGGACGCCCGCGACCGGGTCGCCCGTGCGCTCGAAGCGGTCGCCCTGCCGTCGGACGCTGCTGGGCGGTACCCTCACGAGTTCTCGGGGGGTCAGCGCCAGCGCATCGCGATCGCCCGCGCCATCGTGTCCCGCCCGCGGGTGTTGCTGGCGGACGAGCCGGTCAGCGCGCTCGACGTCACCACGCGCATCCAGATCATCGACCTGCTGGCGGAGCTCGCCACGGCCGAGGGGATGACGGTCGTGATGGTCTCGCACGACCTGGGCGTCGTGGCGTCCCTGTGCGCGGAGACCGTCGTGCTGCAGGGCGGCCGGGTGGTCGAGCAGGGGCCGACGACCGACGTGCTGGGCGCACCGCGCGACCCGTACACACGCCGGCTGCTCGCGTCGGTGCCGCGGCTGCCGGCCTGATCAGGCGTCGATACCCAGCTTCTTGCGGAGCGACGCGACGTGGCCGGTCGCCTTCACGTTGTAGAGCGGGAGCCGCAGCGAGCCGTCCGGGTCGACGACGAACGTCGAGCGGATGACGCCCTCGACGGTCTTGCCGTAGAGCTTCTTCTCGCCGTAGGCGCCGTACGCCTTGTGCACCGCGAGATCCTCGTCCGAGAGCAGCGGGAAGTTGAGACCCTCCTGCTCCTGGAATTCCTTGTTGCGCGCCGGCGCATCTTTGGAGATGCCGATCACCCGGTAGCCCGCCGACTTCAGCGAGTTGAGGTTGTCGCGGAAGTCGCACGCCTCCGTGGTGCAGCCGGGGGTCATCGCCGCCGGGTAGAAGTACACGATCACGTTCTCGCCGGCGAAGTCGCCGAGCGACACCGTGGAGCCGTCCTGGTCCGTCAGGCTGAACGCGGGGGCCTGCTCGCCCGCTTCGAGTCGCACATCCGTCATGGGTCCATTCTGTCAGCGAACGAGGCCCACCGGGTCAGCGCGGGAGGTCGGCGCGGGAGGTCGGCGCCGGAGGTCGGAGAGGACGTCAGCGGGCGAAGGTCAGCAGCAGCCGCTGGAGCGAATCCAGGCGCGCGCGCCCCGCCTCGCCGAGCTTGCCGGCCTCGACGGCCTCGATGATGGCGCAGTCGGGCGCGTCGGGAAGGTGGGTGCAGCCGCGCGGGCAGTCCTCGGCCAGCTCGGCGAGGTCCGTGAACGCCTTCAGGATGCTGTCGGTGTTGACGTGCCCCAGCCCGAACGAGCGCACGCCCGGGGTGTCGATCACCCAGCCGTGGCGGCCCGCCTCGTCCTCCACCCGGAGCGACACCGTCGAGGACGACGTGTGCCGGCCGCGACCCGTCACCACGTTGACGTGGCCGGTGGCCCGGTGCGCGCCGGGCACCAGGGCGTTCACGAGCGTCGACTTGCCGACCCCGGAGTGCCCCACCACGACCGTGTCGTGCCCGACCAGCGCCGCCCGGATGTCGTGCACCGGGATGTTGTCCTCGCGGCTCGTGAACACGGGCAGGTCGAGCCCGGCGAAGTTCTCGAGGAACGGCGCAGGATCTGCGAGGTCCGTCTTCGTGACGCACAGCATCGGCGCGATGCCCGCGTCGTACGCCGCGACGAGGTAACGGTCGACGAGGCGGGTGCGCGGCTCGGGGTTCGCCGCCGCCACCACGATGAGCATCTGGTCGGCGTTGGCGACGATCACGCGCTCGACCTCATCCGTGTCGTCGGCGCTGCGGCGCAGCAGCGTGGTGCGCGGCTCGATGCGGACGATCCGGGCGAGCGATCCCTCCTCGCCGGAGGTGTCGCCCACGACGGCGACCCGGTCGCCGTTCACGATCGGGTTCCGGCGCAGTTCGCTCGCCCGGGCCGCGGTGATCTGCCGCTCAGCGGGCGTGTCCTCGTCGAGCAGCACGGTGTAGCGGCCGCGGTCGACGCCCAGCACGCGGGCGATCTGCGCATCCGCGTGCTCGGGGCGCGTCTTGGTGCGCGGACGGTTCCCCTTCGGGTTCGGGCGCGAGCGGATGCTGGACTCGTCGTAGAGGTCGAACTCGTCGTCCTCCTCCTCACCGTCCGACCACCAGGGCCCGGTGCCGTCAGTCACGCGGCTCCGTCGCCCGGGTGCAGCATCCGGGTCCACAGCTCCGTGAACTGGGGGAGGGTCTTGGCGGTGGTGGCGACGTTCTCGATCTCGACGCCCGGCACCCGGAGGCCGACGATCGCACCGGCGGTCGCCATCCGGTGGTCCTCGTAGCTGCGCCAGACGCCGCCGTGCAGCGGGCGCGGCTCGATGCGGAGGCCGTCCTCGAGCTCGGTCACCGCACCGCCGAGACCGTTGATCTCCGCGGCCAGGGCCGCGAGACGGTCCGTCTCGTGGTGACGGATGTGACCGATGCCGGTGATCTCGCTCGGCCCGTCGGCGAGGGCGGCGATCGCCACGAGCGCGGGCGCGAGCTCGCCGCCGGTGGTCAGGTCGAGCGTCACGCCGTTCGGGCGCTCCGGACCGGTGACGGTCAGGCGGTCGCCGTCGCGGCTGACCGTCGCCCCGAACAGCGGCAGGAGGTCGGCGAGGTCGGCCCCCACCTGCGTGGTCGTGGCCGGCCAGCCGGTGATGGTGACGGTGCCGCCCGTGACGACCGCTGCCGCGAGGAACGGGGCGGCGTTCGACAGGTCCGGCTCGATGTCCACGTCGCGCGCGGCGATCGTGCCCGGGGCGACGATCCAGCGTCCGGTGGACGGCGACTCGACGGTCACCCCGCGCGCCGCCAGGGTCTCGATGGTCATCTCGATGTGCGGGAGGCTGGGAAGCCGCTCGCCCGAATGCGTGAGGTCGAGGCCGTTCTCGAAGCGGCTGGCCGACAGCAGCAGTGCGCTCACGAACTGGCTGGAGCTGGACGCATCCACCTCGATCGCTCCGCCGGCGACCGTGCCGGTGCCGTGGACGGTGAACGGGAGGGAGCCGCGGCCGTCGTCGTTCACGTCGACGCCGAGAGCGCGGAGGGCCGCGATGATGGCGCCCATCGGCCGTCCGCGGGCGGAGTCGTCGGCGTCGAACATCGTCGGCCCGAGCGCCAGCCCGGCGATCGGCGGGACGAACCGCATCACCGTCCCCGCCTGGCCGCACTCGATCGTGGTGCTGCCGAGCAGCTCGTCGGCCGGGGTGACCAGCAGGTCGGCGCCGAACGCGCCGGACCCGGGCCGCTCCTCCACCCCGACGCCCAGGGCGCGGAGCGCCTCGATCATGTTGGCGCTGTCCCGGGAGTGCAACGGCGCCCGCAGGAGGGACGGGCCGTCGGCGAGGGCGGACAGCACCAGCTCCCTCGCCGTCAGCGACTTGGAGCCGGGCAGCGAGACCGTCGCGGCCACAGGGCCGTCTGCGACGGGCGCGGGCCACAGCGTGTTCGGCTCGTCGGCGCGGTTGTCGCCGTACGGGTCGAAGTCCGGAGCGGAATATTTCGAGATCAGCATTGTTGTCAAGATTATCCGTGATCGCACCACCCGGAAGGAATCATCCATGGCCGCCACCGCTGTGCTCGACGCCCCGCGCGTCCTCGCAGACGACGAGCGCGACCTGGAGGCCCGCTGGGGCGCTGTGCGGGCGTCCGAACTAGACTGGCCGGTGATGAGCACCGAGACCGAGGATACGGGCAGCCTCTTCGAGGAGCAGGCCCTGCCTTTCATGGACCAGCTGTACGCGGCTGCCCTGCGGATGACGCGGAACCCGTCCGACGCGCAGGACCTCGTGCAGGAGACGTTCGTGAAGGCGTACGCGGCCTTCAACCAGTTCCAGCAGGGCACCAACCTGAAGGCCTGGCTGTACCGCATCCTCACCAACACGTTCATCAACACGTACCGCAAGAAGCAGCGCGAGCCCTACCAGGGGACCATCGACGAGCTCGAGGACTGGCAGCTCGGCGGCGCCGAGTCGATGTCCTCGTCGTCGAGCCGCTCGGCCGAGGCCGAGGCGATCGACCACCTGCCGGACAGCGCCGTCAAGGACGCGCTGCAGGCCATCCCGGAGGACTTCCGGCTGGCCGTGTACCTCGCCGATGTCGAGGGATTCTCCTATCAGGAGATCGCCGACATCATGAAGACCCCGATCGGCACCGTGATGAGCCGCCTGCACCGCGGCCGTCGCATGCTGCGGGAGCTTCTGACCGACTACGCGCACGAGCGCGGGCTCTCCGCCGTTCAGGGAGACCGTGCCGTGCAGACCACCAGGAGCAAAAAATGACGGACTGCGGCTGCGAGAAGGCGAAGGCCGAACTCGAAGAGTACCTGCGCAACGAACTGTGCAGCGAGGATGCTGCCGATGTGCGCGAGCACCTGGCGAACTGCGCCGGATGCTCCGACGAGGCGCACCTCAACGTGGTGCTGACCGAGGTCGTGCAGCGGGCGTGCAGGGAGACGGCGCCCGAGACGCTGCGCACCGAGGTGCTGCTGCGCATCCGCTCCTTCCAGGCGACCGTCCACTGAGGCGGTAGCGGTCAGGCGGCGCTGCCCGACCCGACCTCGTGGAGGAAGAAGAGCCCTCCGAGCGGGTCGTTGACCTGCGCGAACCGGCCGAATTCGCTGTCCCAGGGGTCGCGGATGACGGTTCCGCCCAGCTCGATGACCCGCTGCGACGCCGCGGCCGCGTCGGCCACGCCGAAGTAGATGACCCAGTGCGAGGGGACGCCCTCCGGGAGCATCCCGTTCGCGTCGAAGACGCCGCCGCTCGGTGAAGCCGGGTCGCCGAACGTCGAATACCGGAAGTCGGCGGTGTCGCCGAGAACCTGCGTGGTCCAGCCGAAGACCTTCGTGTAGAAGTCGACCTGCGCCCGGAAGTCGCGGGCGTAGAGCTCGTGCCACGCCGGCGCGCCGACCTCGGCGACGAGGTCGAAGCCGCGGTGCTGCTCCGGATCCCACAGTCCGACGACGGCGCCTCCCGGGTCGGCGATGACGGCCATCCTCCCCTGCTCGCCGACGAGCATGGTCGGGGCGATCACCTGGGCTCCCGCCCGGAGGGAGGCGCGCTCGGCCTCGCCGGCGTCCTCGACCAGGAGGTACGTCAGCCAGCTGTTCCCCTGCGCGTCGCCCATCGTCGGGCCGAGACCGGCCACGGCGCGACCGTCGCGCCGGAACGTCACGTAGCCGCCGTACTCCTCGCCCGCTGTGTCGGCGGTCCAGCCGAACAGCGCACTGTAGAAGTCCCGCGCGCGCGGCACGTCGGTGCTCGAGTAGTCGACCCAGCAGGGCTCTCCGAGGCGGTGGTTGGTCACGACGGTCATGGGCTCAACCTACGCCGATCGGGACGGGACGCGCGAGAGAGCCCCCGGGTCCTATCGGACCGGGGGCTCTCGTCGCAGCGGGAGCGCCGCCTAGAGCGTCAGCGCGCGCTGGATGAGCACCGACTGCTCCTGCGCGTGGCGCTTCGCCGAGCCGGCGGCCGGCGACGCCGACGGCGGACGCGAGACGACGCCGAGCGGGCGCGGGCCGAGCTTGGAGGTCTCCAGGATCATGAACGGCCAGGCGCCCTGGTTCTCGGGCTCGTCCTGCACCCACACGAGTTCGGCGTCGGGGTAGGAGTCGACGACCGCCTTGAGTTCTGCGCCGGGCAGCGGGTAGAACTGCTCGACCCGCACCAGGGCGATCTCCGGGTTCGGCTTCTTCTCCAGCTCGTTGAGGAGGTCGTAGTAGAGCTTCCCAGCGAGCAGCAGGACGCGCTTCACGGCGCCCTTGTCGGTGATCCGCTGGTCGTCGATCACCGGCTCGAAGCGGCCGGTGGTGAAGTCCTCGACGTTGCTGGACGCCCCGCGCAGGCGCAGCATCGCCTTCGGGGTGAAGACGACCAGCGGCCGGCGCGGACGCGCGTACGCCTGGCGGCGCAGGAGGTGGAAGTACGACGCCGGGGTCGAGGGACGGGCGACGGTCATGTTGTTCTCGGCGCACAGCTGCAGGTACCGCTCGATGCGGGCGCTGGAGTGGTCCGGCCCCTGACCCTCGTAGCCGTGCGGGAGGAGCAGCACCAGCGACGAGCGCTGGCCCCACTTCTGCTCGGCCGAGGAGATGAACTCGTCGATGATGATCTGCGCGCCGTTGGCGAAGTCGCCGAACTGGGCCTCCCAGAGCACCAGCGCATCCGCCCGCTCCACCGAGTAGCCGTACTCGAAGCCCATCGCGGCGTACTCGCTCAGCAGAGAGTCGTAGATCCAGAACTTGGCCTGGTTGTCGCTGAGGTTCGCGAGCGGCAGCCACTCCTGGCCGTTGACCCGGTCGTGCAGCACGGCGTGGCGCTGCACGAAGGTGCCGCGCCGCGCGTCCTGACCGGCCAGGCGCACGGGCGTGCCCTCGACCAGCAGCGAGCCGAGGGCGAGCAGCTCGCCGAAGCCCCAGTCGATGCCGCCGTTGCGGCTCATCTCGCTACGCTTGTTGAGCAGCTGCTGCAGTTTCGGGTGCACCGTGAAGCCGGCGGGCGGGTTGTTGAACGCGTCCCCGATCATGTGGATGACCTGCTCGCTGACCGCGGTCGTCTCGGGCTCGCCGACGTTGTCGTTGACATCCGACTGCACCGGCTTCTCGAGGTCGGCGGAGGTGTCGGCGTCGATCACGGGCGTGGAGTTGGTCTGCGCCGCGTGCGTCTCCATGAAGGCGCGCTCCAGGCGGTCCTGGAAGTCGCGGTGCGCCTGCTCGTACTCCTCTTCGGTGATGTCGCCGCGGCCGACCAGTGCCTCGGTGTAGAGGCGGCGGACCGAGCGCTTCGCCTCGATGAGGCTGTACATCAGCGGCTGGGTCATCGACGGGTCGTCGCCCTCGTTGTGCCCGCGGCGCCGGTAGCAGACCAGGTCGATGACGACGTCGCGCTTGAACTCCTGGCGGTAGGCGAACGCGATCTCCGCGACCCGCACGACGGCCTCGGGGTCGTCGCCGTTCACGTGGAAGATCGGGGCCTGGATGGTCTTCGCCACGTCGGTCGAGTAGACCGAGCTGCGGCCCTCCCCGGGAGGCGTGGTGAAGCCGACCTGGTTGTTGATGTTGACGTGGATGGTGCCACCGGTCTTGTACGCGCGCAGCTGCGACATCTGCATCTGCTCGACCACGATGCCCTGGCCGGCCATCGCCGCGTCGCCGTGGATGAGGATCGGCAGCGTCAGGAAGGTGCCGGCGGGGCGGCGGTCCTGCTTGGCCCGCACGATGCCCTCCAGGACGCCGTCGACGGCCTCCAGGTGCGACGGGTTCGCCGCGAGGTACACGGGGATCTCCTCGCCGGCGGCTCCCTTGAAGGTGCCCTCGGTGCCCAGGTGGTACTTGACGTCGCCGGAGCCCTGCACGGTGCGCGGGTCCTGCGTGCCCTCGAACTCGCGGAAGATCTGGCCGTACGTCTTGCCGGCGATGTTCGTCAGCACGTTGAGGCGGCCGCGGTGCGCCATGCCGATGGCGACCTCGTCCATCCCGGCCTCCGCGGCGCCCTGCAGGATCGCGTCGAGCAGGGCGATCGTGGACTCGCCGCCCTCCAGGCTGAACCGCTTCTGGCCGACGTACTTGGTCTGCAGGAAGGTCTCGAAGGCCTCCGCCTCGTTCAGCTTGCCGAGGATGCGCAGCTGCTCGTCGTGGTTCGGCTTCTCGTAGGGGCGCTCCAGCTTGTCCTGGAACCACTTGCGCTGTGCCGGGTCCTGGATGTGCATGTACTCGATGCCGACCGTGCGGCAGTAGGAGTCGCGGAGCACGCCGAGGATGTCGCGCAGCTTCATCTTGCGCTTGTCGCCGCCGAACTGGCCGGTGACGAACTCACGGTCGAGGTCCCAGAACGTGAGGCCGTGGTTCTCGATCTCGAGGTCGGGGTGCGAGCGCTGCTTGTACTCGAGCGGGTCGATGTCGGCCATCAGGTGGCCGCGCACGCGGAACGAGTTGATCAGCTCCTGCACGCGGGCGGTCTTGTCGACGGCGCTGGCCAGGTCGACGCTGATGTCCGGGTTCCAGTGGATCGGCATGTACGGGATGCGCAGCTCGGCGAAGATGTCCTCGTAGAAGTTGCGCTTGCCGATCAGCATCTCGTGCACGATCTTGAGGAACTCGCCCGAACCGGCGCCCTGGATGACGCGGTGGTCGTAGGTGCTCGTCAGCGTGATCGTCTTGCCGATCGCGAGACCGGCGAGCGTCTTCTCGCTGGAGCCCTGGAACTCGGCCGGGTACTCGAGGGCGCCGGCGCCGATGATGCAGCCCTGCCCCTTCATGAGCCGCGGGACGGAGTGGACGGTGCCGATGCCGCCCGGGTTGGTGAGCGAGATCGTGGTGCCGGCGAAGTCGCCGGCCGCGAGCTTGTTGTTGCGGGCCTTGCTGACCAGCTCCTCGTACGCGGCGAGGTAGTCGCCGAAGCGCATCGTGTCGGCGCGCTTGATGCTCGGCACGAGGAGGGCGCGCGTCCCGTCGGGCTTCGGCAGGTCGATCGCGATGCCGAGGTTGATGTGCGCCGGGGCGACGACCGACGGCTTCCCGTCGACCTCGTCGTAGTAGACGTTCTGGCTCGGGAACTCCTTGAGCGCCTGGATGAGCGCCCAGCCGATGAGGTGCGTGAAGGAGACCTTGCCGCCGCGGGCGCGCTTCAGGTGGTTGTTGATGACGATGCGGTTGTCGATCATCAGCTTCGCCGGGATGGTGCGGACGCTGGTCGCCGTCGGGACGGTGAGCGACGCATCCATGTTGGTGGCGAGCGTCTTGGACATGCCGCGCAGCGGCGTGATCTTGTCCTCTTCGGCCGCCTCGACGGTCGCGTTGGGCGCGGTGACCGGGGCGTCGGCCGGGACCGGCTGGGGCTTCGGAGCGACGGAGGTGGTGCGCGCGACGGGCTGCTGGCCGATCACCGGGACGGGGGTGGTGACGGGCTTGGGCTCGTTCGGGTGGGGCTCGGGGGCGCCCCCCGCGGGCGAAACCGGGGTCGTCGGCGGCGCCGGCGTGGTCGGCTCGGACGGGCTCGGGACGGTCGGCTCGGCCGGGCTCGGAGCCGTCGGCTCGGAGGGGGTCGGGGCGGTGGGCTCGGACGGCGTCGGAGCGGGGGTCTCGTCCGGCGACGGCGTGGAGTCGTCCGCTACGGCCGGGTGGTAGTGCTCGAGGATCGGCCACCAGGATTTGTCGACCGAGTTCTTGTCGTGGACGAACTGCTCGTACAGCTCGTCCACGAGCCACTCGTTGGCTCCGAATTCGCCCGAGGAGCCGTCTTCGGTCCCTACTCCGGTCAACTGGCTCGACACAGCCGATCGCCCACTCTCTTCGTTGATTCGTCCTGTCCGGGCGGCGTTCGACCACCCGCATCCATCCGATCCTCAAGCCTAATCCCATCGGTCCGCCGGTGCAGGCGCTCAGCCGAGCGGGATAGCGTTATTCCCATGCAGTTCTATGGAACATCGCCGCGCCACGACCTCACCTACTCCGACGTGTTCCTCGTGCCGTCGCGCTCCGACGTCACGAGCCGTCTCGATGTGTCGCTCGCCCCCGACGACGGCACCGGTGCCACCATCCCGATCGTGTCCGCCAACATGAACTCGGTGACCGGCAAGCGGCTCGCCGCGACCCTCGCGCGCCGTGGCGGTCTCGGCGTGCTGCCGCAGGACATGCACCTGCAGGACCTCGACGAGGCGATCCGCTGGGTGAAGGCGCAGCCGGTCGCCTTCGACACCCCGTACGATGCCCGCCCGGAGGAATCCGTGGCCGACGTGCTGCGCCGCATCCCGCCGGTGGAGGGCCACGGCATCGTGGTGAGCGACTCCGCCGGCGCATACCTCGGCTGCCTGGCCGCCGTCCAGCTCGGCTCCGCGCTGCCGGACGCGCGCATCGGCGACCTGCTGCACGGGGCGCTGACCTCCCTGGACGCGGAGGACCTCACCGACGGCAAGGCCGCTTTCCGGGTGATGGATGCGGCGGGACTCGAGTTCGCCCCGGTGCTCGACCACGGCCGCGTCGTCGGGACGCTGTCGAAGCGCAGCGCGCTGCGCTCCACCATCTACACGCCCGCCCTCGACGCCAACGGCCGCCTGCGCGTCGCCGCCGCCGTCGGCATCAACGGCGATGTCGCGGGCAAGGCGAAGGCGCTCGCCGCGGCGGGCGTCGACGTGCTCGTCATCGACACGGCGCACGGCGACCAGGACGGCATGATCCGCGCCATCCGCATCGTCAAGGAGCTGGACCTCGGGCTGCCGATCGTCGCCGGCAACGTGGTCACCGAGCAGGCGGTGCGCGACCTCGTCGCCGCCGGCGCGGACATCCTCAAGGTCGGTGTCGGGCCCGGCGCGATGTGCACCACGCGCATGATGACGGCGGTCGGGCGCCCGCAGTTCTCCGCGGTGCTCGAGACCAGTGCCGCGGCGCGCGAGCTCGGCGCCCACGTGTGGGCGGACGGCGGGGTCCGCTATCCGCGCGACGTCGCGCTGGCGCTCGCCGCGGGCGGCGCCTCCGTGATGATCGGGTCCTGGTTCGCGGGCACGATCGAGGCCCCCGGACAGCTCGACCGGGATGCGAAGGGCGCGCTCTACAAGGAGAGCTGGGGCATGGCGTCCACCAAGGCGGTCAAGGGCCGGTTCGAGCGGCTCGACGCCTACGAGCTGGCCCGCAAGGAGCTCTTCGCCGAGGGCATCTCGAGCTCGCGCATCTACCTGGACCCGCTGCGCCCGTCGGTCGAGGACCTGCTCGACATGATCACGACCGGCGTCCGCAGCTCCTTCACCTACGCGGGTGCACGGTCGGTGGTGGAGTTCCATGAGCGGGCGCTCGTCGGCATCCAGTCGGCCGCCGGCTACGAGGAGGGCAAGGCGCTCCCGGTCAGCTGGTAGCGGTGCCCCGCGCGCGACTGCGGCGCCACGGAACAGTTGCGGTGCGTCGAGCACCCGCATACGTTCCGTGGCGCCGCAGTCGCGCCGCCCGGGGTCTCAGCGCCGGCGCACCAGCAGCGTGACGGCGCCGCCGACGATCGCGAGCACCGCGACGCCCAGGAACAGCAGCAGGAATCCGCCGGCGGCGGCGTCGGCCGCGCCGCTTCCCGCGTCCAGCAGGGTCGAGGTGCGGGCGGAGGCGACGCCGCCGAGGACGGCGAGTCCGAGCGCGCCGCCGATCTGCTGTGCGGTGTTGACCAGGCCGCTGGCCAGGCCGGACTCCGACTCCGGCACGCCGCGCACGGCGAGCTGGGTGACGGTGACGAAGGAGGCGCCCAGGCCGAGACCGATGACGATGCTCGGCAGGATGAACCCGGCGGCGAACCCCGTGCTGCCCGCGAGGGCGAACCAGAGGACCCCGGCGGCGAGCACGACGAGCGCACCGGCCAGCGTCGGGCGGAGCCCGGCCCGGGCGACCACGGCGGGGACGACGCCGGCGATCGCGACCAGCGCGACGGCGAGGGGCAGCTGGCTGAGTCCGGCGGCCAGCGCATCCAGGTGCAGCACCTCCTGCAGGTAGACCGACAGCGCGAAGAACAGCGCGACCGTGGCGCCGCCGACCAGCAGCATCACGATGTCGCCGGCGAGGGCGTCGCGGTTGCGGAAGAAGGAGAACGGCAACAGGGCGTGCTCGGTGCGGCGTTCGATCAGCACGAACACGGTGAGCAGGACCACCGCGGCGGACGTGAGCCCGAGGACGATCGGGCTCGTCCAGCCGAGCGTTCCACCCTCGCTGAGCGCGGCGACGGCCGCCGCGAGCCCGAGCGTCGCGGTCGCGGCACCCGCCGCATCCATCCGCTCGGCGCTGCCCGCCCGGTCGCGGCTGATCAGGAACGGGATGACCGCGAGCACGAGGATGCCGACGGGCACGTTCACGAAGAAGACGGCGGACCAGCCGAACGCCGCGGTGAGCACGCCGCCGAGCAGGACGCCGGCCGCGCTGCCCATCCCGGCCACCGCGCCCCACAGGCCCAGGGCCTTGCCGCGCGCCTCGGCGTCGGGGAAGAGCTGCGTCAGCAGCGCGAGCGACGCGGGCGCCAGCAGCGCGGCGAACGCGCCCTGCACGGCTCGTGCGCCGAGCAGCATGGTGCCGTTCACCGCGAGACCGGCGGCGAGTGACGCCAGTGCGAAGCCGGCGACGCCGACGAGGAAGACCCGGCGGTGCCCGAACCGGTCGGCGAGACGGCCGCCGAGCAGGAGGAGACCGCCGAACGGCAGCACGTAGGCGGTCACAACCCAGGCGAGCGCTGCGGTGTCGAGCCCGAGGGCGGTGCCGACGGTGGGCAGGGCGATGTTCACGATGGAGGCGTCGAGCACCACCAGGAACTGGGCGAGGGCGAGGACGCCGAGCGCCCACCAGCGGTGGCTGCTGCGGGAGGTGGCGGCGCGCGGGGCCGCGACCACGGGAGCGGTGTGTGTCGTCATGGTTCTGCCTTTCATGTGAGTGATTGATCAATCACTTTCGGGTGCCGCAAGAAGCCGGCCGGGTGGATGGTGAGGTCAGTGGTGCCGGATGCCGTTCGTGAGCGTGCGCGCCCACTCCTCGGGGATCTCCTCGAGACCTGCGGTGACCACGAGGTGGCACAGCTGGCCGTAGGCGATGAAGCGCTGCACGGCGTCGGGGTCGGCGCCCGAGCGGATGCCGGCGAAGCGGGTGATGCGTGCAAGCCCGCGCCGCAGCGCGTCCCGGATCTCCGGGGTGTCGGACGCCGACTGCGCGTGCACCTGGAGCATGAGCAGCGAGCGGTCGGAGATGAGCTGGGCGTACGCGTCGCCCATCCGGTCGAGGATCGCCGTGGGCGTCTGCCCGTCGGCGGCCCGTGCGCCCTCCTCCAGCGCCTGCTCGATGCGCTCGTAGCACCGCTCCAGCGCGGCCACGAACAGGCCCTCCTTGCTCGGGAAGAGCTTGAAGACGTACGCGGGGGAGATGTCGGCAGCGCTGGCGACCGCTGCGATCGGGGTGCCGAGATAGCCGCCGACCGCGAAGGTCGCGATCGCCCTGTCGAGCACCGCCTCGCGGCGGTCGTCTGCGGTGGAGAGGGTTCGTGCCATGTGAGTGACTGTACACTCACCCTTCTCGACGTGTCAACGACCGCGGTCGATTCCCTCCCGGGTCAGGTCCGCCGGGTCGCGTCCTGCACTTCGCCGACCAGCTCCTCGATGATGTCCTCCAGGAACAGCACGCCGGCGGTCGCGCCCTCACCGTCGACCACGCGCGCCAGGTGACTGCCCGAGCGGCGCATGGTGGCGAGGGCGTCCTCCAGGTCGCTCCCGGAGAAGACGGTCACCAGGCGGCGGATGCGCTTGGCGGGCACCGGGAGCTCGAAGCCGGTCTCCTCCAGGTCGAGCACGTCCTTGAGGTGGAGGTAGCCGGTCGGCTCGCCATCGGCGTCGGGTACGACGTACCGCGAGAAGCCGTGCTTCGCCACGGCCTTCTCGACGTCCTTCGGCGTGGGGGAGGACGGGAGGGTGACCAGCGCGTCGAGCGCGACTGGTAGCCCTGGCGGGCATCGACTCAGGAGCGGGCGCGTCGATCGTGTACTTGGGTGCCTTCCTGCGGTTGGCGGACGAGCCTAAACGGCTGCTTCGATACTTCGAAGGACTGCGGCCATCTCCGTAGCGATCTCAGTTCTTCTGTGTCCGCTCGCGAGGGCCGAAGTGGAGAGGGTGCGAAGCTTCTTGGCCTGGAGTCGGCCGTTGAGCTGTGAAAGCACTTGTTTCGGCGGACAAACCGACAGCCGATATTCCAGATCCCCCCACTTTGCGTCAAAGTCGGCCTTGAAAGCCTTCGTGACATCGACGCGATGCCGATGTGCTGTTACCTCCGTATTCAAGGTTTCGTCGTGTCGGCGACTAAAAACGTCGGATTCCATCTCGCGTGTGATCTCGTCAAGTGATTGACTCACCTCGTGTAGTGGCATCCCGCTCAGTCGGGCTATGACCGATGGAGTTAACAGATAGCTTTCGAGCTCTTTGCGCTCCCAGATGTGTGCGTTGACGGCCTCGGCCTCGAACTTACCCACAACTTCGTTGCATGTTTCGGTGCTGCGATAGTCCCGGTCCAATATGACGAAGGTCCGGATTGCGTTCGGCAATAGTTCATCGCATAACCACCTGAATGGCTCAACCTGACCCCAATTGCTGTACCCCTGAAGTGCGATCACCGAAATCCCGATTTCGCCAGCCAGTGAGTCCAGGCCGAGAGCCTTGGCGAAACGCCTGAGGACAACCATGTCCTGCCCTTCCACGAAAACTGCCACTCGAGATCGCAGTGCTCGCGCTAGGCGAAGGTTGAAGGCTGTTCCCAAAGCGTTGGATAGCATCTCAAACTGCGCATCCGACTTCGGCCGGCTCGCCCGCTTTCGGGACTTGTCAACGAGCACGGTAAGTCGTCCATCGGACTCGGTAACCATTTCGGTTGAGTGCGTGGCAACCACAATCTGGCGCCCCGTCGACTCAAGGAGGCGGACGAGTCGACGCTGTAGATCCGGATGCAGGTATACCTCAGGCTCGTCAAGGACGATGGTTGAGTAGTCCCGAACACGGTGAATGTGATAAAGCAACTGAAGCCAGACTTGGATCCCGTCCCCGAGCCAGACGACCTCCTTGGGTACTCGGCTGTCCTCCTCGTAGAAGTACAGTTTGAGCACCGCGCCCTCATCTGCGTGTTCGATGGAGAGCGAATCGTAAGTTAACTCGCTCATCCATGGGCTGGCCCACTCAAGGAAACCGTCGAGGAGAATGTCACCTCGTAGGATGCGGATCTGATTTCGGAAATGGCGACTGCTCAGGCGGCCGGCGATATTGCCTCTAACGTACTCCTCGGCCAATAGCTTCTCGCTTTGCTCGACGGGTCCAAGGATCGGAATGATGCCTAGCGGCTCGAACGAAGCTTTTGCTTCCGTCGGTGACTTTACTGAGGCCCCATTCTCAGACTCCATATAGAAAAACGGCTCGACGCTGTCGTCTCCGGTCTCTTCCGGCCACACGGCCGTAAGTCGCGATCCGCTTTTCCATTCGAGCTCCAGCCGCGCCTCACTCGTCCCGAATTCATGCCGCACGCTATCTTGTAGGGCGGGGAATTCGCGCAAGATGAGAGGGTAACTCGGCCGGCGAATTCCGGCATCGAGCGTCATGGTTTCAGTCTTTCGACGGTAGGCGTATCTCATGAGAACGTCTGCCACCCGAAGCGCCGTAAGGATTGTTGACTTGCCTGCGTTGTTCGGCCCTACGAGGTACGCACCCTCGCCGAATGTGACGGTAAAATCCTTCAACGATCGGAAGTTGACCAGCCGAAGTTGTTTGAGCAAGCGCGCCTCCAGCTTTGTGCCGTGGGCTTGCCAATTTACATAACAATGCAAGGTCATAAAGGCCGACACGCCACGACCGGAAGAATTTTGCTCCATCGAGGCCTCGCTTGTCGCGCCTCATAGCCGTCCGCGGTCAGGTCCGCCGGGTCGCGTCCTGCACTTCGCCGACCAGCTCCTCGATGATGTCCTCCAGGAACAGCACGCCGGCGGTCGCGCCCTCACCGTCGACCACGCGCGCCAGGTGACTGCCCGAGCGGCGCATGGTGGCGAGGGCGTCCTCCAGGTCGCTGCCGGAGAAGACGGTCACCAGGCGGCGGATGCGCTTGGCGGGCACCGGGAGCTCGAAGCCGGTCTCCTCCAGGTCGAGCACGTCCTTGAGGTGGAGGTAGCCGGTCGGCTCGCCATCGGCGTCGGGTACGACGTACCGCGAGAAGCCGTGCTTCGCCACGGCCTTCTCGACGTCCTTCGGCGTGGGGGAGGACGGGAGGGTGACCAGCGCGTCGAGCGCGACGGCGACATCCCGCACCTTCTTCTCGGTGAACTCGAATGCCGCCGTCAGTGCTCCCGTGCGGTCGGTGAGCACACCCTCCCTCGTCGACTGGGAGACGATCGTCGCCACCTCGTCGAGGGTGAACGTGCTCGCGGCCTCGTCCTTCGGCTCGACGCGGAACAGCCGCAGCACGGCGTTCGCGCTCGCGTTCAGAGCCACGATGATCGGCCGCACGGCACGTCCGATGCCGACCAGTGGCGGCGCCAGCAGGAGCGCAGCCTTGTCGGGCATCGAGAACGAGATGTTCTTCGGCACCATCTCGCCGAACACCACGTGCAGGAAGGAGACGACCACCAGCGCCACGATGAACGCGATCGTGCCGATGACCTCCTCCGACCATCCGGTCGCGTGCAGCGGCACCTCCAGCAGGTGATGGATGGCCGGCTCCGAGACGTTCAGGATCAGCAGCGAGCACACCGTGATGCCGAGCTGCGTGGTCGCCAGCATCAGGGTCGCGTGCTCCATCGCGAACAGCGCCGTCTTGGCGCTCCGCTTGCCCCGCTCCGCGAGCGGCTCGATCTGGGAGCGGCGGGCGGAGATGACGGCGAACTCCGCGCCGACGAAGAAGGCGTTGACGGCGAGCAGCACCACGAGCCACGCGATCCCTGCCCAGTCACTCATGGGCGGCCCCCTCTCCGTTCGCGCTCTTCGCATTCGCGTTCTCGCCGACGGGCACCGGGTCCGGCGTGTACCGGATGCGGTCGACCCGCCGGCCGTCAAGGCGCTCGACGCGCAGCGTCCCGCCCTCGATGGCGACCTCGTCGCCCACCTTCGGCAGGCGGCCCAGCTCGTTCATGACGAAACCGGCGACGGTCTCGTACGGACCGTCCTCCGGAACGGTGACCCCTGCGCGCTCCTCCAGTTCGTCGGGGCGCAGGATGCCCGGGAACGTGATCGAGTCGCGTCCGCGGATGACGCCGGCACGGGTGCGGTCGTGCTCGTCCGCGACCTCGCCGACGATCTCCTCCACGAGGTCTTCGAGGGTCGCGATGCCGGACGTGCCGCCGTACTCGTCGACGACGATCGCCAGCTGGTAGCCGCGCCCGCGCAGCTCGCCCAGGAGGGTGTCCAGGTTCATGGTCTCGGGCACGCGGAGCGGGTCGGTCATCAGCGCCGACGCGGGGACCCGGCCGCGGCGCTGCCGGGGCACGGCGACCGCTTGCTTGACGTGCACCACGCCGAGCACGTCGTCGATGTCGTCGCCGATCACCGGGAAGCGGGAGTAGCCGGTACGGCGCGCGAGCTCGGCGACGGCCTGGGCGGACTCCGTGCGCTGCACCGTCTCGATCCGCGGCCGGGGCGTCATCACGTCCGACGCGTTGCGCGACGAGAACGCCAGGGTGCGGCTGAGCAGCGTCGCCGTGTCCTCCTCCAGCACGCCGGCGCTCGCCGAGCGCCGGACCAGGGACGACAGCTCATCGGCCGTGCGCGCGCCCGACAGCTCCTCCTTCGGCTCGACGCCGAGCAGGCGGAGGAACCCGTTGGCGGTGCCGTTCAGCAGGGCCACGAACGGCCGGAACACGGTGGTGAACACCGTCTGGAACGGGATGACCAGCTTGGCCGTCGCCAGCGGCAGGGCGAGGGCGAAGTTCTTCGGGACGAGCTCGCCGAGGATCATCGAGAGCAGGGTCGCGACGGCGATGGCGACGATCGACGCGATCACGGTGACCGCACCCTCCGGGAGCCCGGTCGCCGTCAGCGGGCCGCGCAGCAGCGAGCTGATGGCCGGCTCCATCGTGTAACCGGTGAGCAGCGTGGTCAGGGTGATGCCGAGCTGGGCGCTGGACAGGTGGGTGGACGTGATCTTCAGCGCCGCGATCGTCATGGCGAGCCGCGACTCGCCGCGCTCCCGTCGGGCCTCGAGATCGCCGCGGTCGAGGTTGACGAGGGCGAACTCGCTGGCGACGAACAGGCCGGTGCCGATGGTGAGCAGAAGGCCGACGCCCAGCAGGATCCACTCAGAGAGCACGGCGTTCACCTCGCACGCTCCGTGGCGGGCGCGCCTCGAGGAATGGGCTACGAGAGGGAGGGTCGTCCATGTGTCGGCCAGTATATCGAGGCTCGATGCGCCGCCTGCGGGACTTCTCAGGCGGATTCCCAGCCGCGACCGTGACGGGGTAGAACCGCGATTCCAGGAGCAGAGCGTTCCTCCCGCGCGCGTATCGTGCCCCCCGGATGAAGGAGGATTCTCATGCTGGAGACGTGTGTCACGTACTCCGTCCTTCCTGCCTCCGACCTGCAGCGTGCCACTGCGTGGTACCGCGACAAGCTGGAGCTCGAACCGGAGCAGACGAACGAAGGCGGCGTGCTGTACGGCACGGGATCGGACGCCAAGATCTACGTGTACGAGACGGCCAACGCCGGTACCGCGAAGAACACCTCGATGTGCTGGCTGGTCGACGACATCGAGGCGACGATGGCGCACCTGCGCGAGCGGGGGGTCGAGTTCGCGGACTACGACTTCCCCGGGCTCACGACGGTGAACGGCATCGCCACCGACGAGATGGGGCGGTCGGCCTGGTTCCAGGACAGCGAGGGCAACTACCTCTGCCTGACGCAGCCGACGTGATCTCAGCCGGCGCCGCTCAGTGGCGCCAGCGCGCCCGCTCGTACTGCGGCGGCCAGTACCCGATCTCGACGCCCAGCTCGTGGGCGGCGCGGAGGGGGAAGTGCGGGTCGCGCAGCAGTTCGCGGGCGAGCATGACGGCATCCGCCTGACCGCTCTCGACGATCTCAGCCGCCTGCTGGGGCGTCGTGATGAGCCCGACCGCGCTCACATCCACGTCGGATGTGCTGCGCACGTGGTGCGCGAACGGCACCTGGTAGCCCGGCTCGACCGGGATGCGGATGCCCGCCTGGATGCCGCCGCTGGAGATGTCGAAGAAGTCGGCGCCGGCGTCCTGCGCCCACGAGGCGACGGTCGCCGTCTGGTGCTCGTCCCAGCCGCCCTCGGTCCAGTCGCTGGCGGAGAAGCGGACGAACAGGGGAGCGTCGGGTGCCTCCTCGCGCACGGCGGCGATCACGCGGAGCAGCAGGCGCGCCCGGTTCTCCAGCGAGCCGCCGTACTCGTCGGTGCGCAGGTTGGAGATCGGGGACAGGAACTGGTGCAGCAGGTAGCCGTGCGCGGCGTGCAACTCGAGCACACGGAACCCGGCCCCGATCGACCGCCGCGTCGCAGCGCGGAAGTCCTCGACGACGGTGTCGATACCGGCCGGGTCGAGCTCCTGCGGCACGTCGTAGCCCTCGAAGGCGACGGCCGAGGGGGCGACCGTGCGCCAGCCGCCCTCGCTCTCGGGGACGGTGCCCGTGCGGCCCTCGAAGCCCCAGGCCGCCCAGCTCGACGCTTTGCGGCCGGCATGGGCGAGCTGGATGCCGGGGACGGCGCCCTGCTCCTCGACGAAGGCGACGATCGGCTTCCACGCGTCGCGCTGCTCATCCGTCCAGATCCCTGTGTCCTGCGGGCTGATGCGGCCCTCCGGGCTGACCGCGGTCGCCTCGCTGAAGACGATGCCGCTCCCGCCGGTGGCCAGGGAGCCCAGGTGGACGAGGTGCCACGTGTTCGGGACGCCGGACTGGTCCAGCACCGAGTACTGGCACATCGGCGAGGCCCAGATACGGTTGCGCGCGGTCACGCCGCGCAGTGTCAGGGGGTCGAAAAGAGAGGGCATGTCGTTATCTAAGACCCGAGCGCGTCGAGATATGCCCGGAGATCCTGAGGAGTCGTGAAGACATGGCCCGCGATGCCGAGGGCTTCGGCCCCGCGCACGTTGGCCTCCTTGTTGTCGATGAAGACCGTCTGCCCGGGCGTCACGCCGAGTTCCGCCATCACGTGCTCGAAGATGTCGGCGCTCGGTTTGATCGTGCCGAGCTCACCGCTCACGAAGACCTTCTCGAACAGGTCGCCGAGGGTCCCGTGCCGGAAGTAGGAGCCGAAATCGCGTCCCGCGTTCGAGAGCAGCGCCATCCGGGTGCCGCCGGCCTTGAGGTCGAGCAGCACGTCGAGCGTGTCGTGGTCGATGGTGAGCCAGCTGCGGAAGTCGGCCAGCCACAACCGGTGGATCGTCGCATCGCCCCAGCTCTCGCCGAGCTCCCGCTCGATGCCGCGCCAGTACGACTGGATGCTCAGGGTGCCCTGGTCGAGAGCATCCCGGTGCCGCCAGTACGCCGGCCAGAAGACCTCGGCCTCACCGCCGGCGAGTTCGGCCAGCGCGGAGCGATCCTCCTGCGTGGGGGTCGTCGAGATGACCTCTCCGTAGTCGAACACGACCACTTTGCCGGGGATGCTGATCGCCATGCCCCCAACCTATCGCGGGGTCCTATCGTGAGGTCGGAAGGGGTTCGATGGTGGCGGGCGCACGCGCGCTCAGCTGCGACGAGGAGCGGAGGCGGCCGGTGACCGGATGGCGGAACTGGGACGAGGGGGACGCGGCGGCCTGGATCGCCGTGCCGCAGGAGTCGAGCGACAAGTACTCGCGCGGCGTGCTCGGGGTGGTCACGGGCTCGGACCGCTATCCGGGCGCCGCCGTGCTCGGCGTCGAGGGGGCGTCGCGCACCGGCGTCGGCATGATCCGGTACCTGGGCGCCGACCGGCCCTCCGACCTGGTGATGCGGCGCCGGCCGGAGATCGTGACTGCGCCGGGACGGGTGCAGGGCTGGCTGCTCGGCTCGGGCATGGATGCGTCGGCCCGGCCCGACGACGACGCCCAGCGCCTCCGCGCGGCCCTGCGCGACGGCACGCCCCTGGTGATCGACGCCGGCGCGCTCGACCTGGTCGGCCGGGCGTCGGCGCCGGTCATCGTCACCCCCCACTTCCGCGAACTGGCGACGATGCTCGCGCCGGGCGCCGATGACGACTCGGACGCGGTGACCGCCGACGACATCGCCGCCGACCCGGGCGACTGGGCCATGCGCGCCGCGGACAGCCTGGGGGTGACCGTCCTCCTGAAGGGCAGCACCACCTATGTGGCCGCCCCGGGCGGACCCCGCTACGCGGTGACAGCCGGCCCCGCGTGGCTGGCGACCGCGGGCAGCGGCGACGTGCTGGGAGGGGTGCTGGGGGCTCTCGTGGCGACGCACGCCCGCGAGATCGACGAGGACGGGCACGCGGCGCTCGCCGCCCTCGGCGCGACGGCCGCCTGGGTGCACGGCCGGGCGGGGGAGCGGGCGGCGGACGGCGGCCCGATCGTGGCGCTCGACATCGTGGGAGCGCTGCCGGGCGTGGTGCGCGACCTGGTCCGTGCCCAGCGCTGACTGCCGGCCGGCGCTCGCTGACCGCTGACCGGCCGCAGTTCAGGAGCCCGGCCACGGCATCCCCTAGGATGTGGCGACATGGGGATGGAAGCGGCGCCGGTTCCCGCCCCGGCGACCCCGCGCGCGGAACCCGGAGCCCTCCGTCGCGCCGTCTACAGCCCGCTCTCGCTCTGGATCGCATTCCTCGCCGTGCACCTCATCGTCGCCGGCCTGGCACTCGATCAGGGCAAGGGCCTCGGCGACGTGTTCCTCGTCTACAAGCCCTGGGCCCAGCTGGCCGCCCAGGGCACCCAGATCGTCGGGGTCAACTCGGACTGGGTGTACCCGTTCGGCGCCATCGTGCCGATCATGCTCCCGCTGCTGTTCGGCAGCGACGGGTACGTCTGGGGCTGGCTGAACCTGGTCATGCTGCTCAACGCGGCCGCGTTCGCCGTGCTGATCGTGGGGCGCGAACCGCGCCGGCTGATCGCCGCCTGGTGGTGGCTCGCGTTCCTGCTCCTGCTCGGCCCGATCGCGGTCGGCCGGCTGGACGCGGTCTCCGCCTCCCTCGCGATCGTCGGGCTCCTCTGGCTGACCCTGCACGAGCGGGCGGCCGTCGTGGTGCTGACCGCGGCGACCTGGATCAAGGTGTGGCCCGCCGCCATCGTGCTCGCCGCCGTCGTCGCCCTCCGCTCGCGCTGGCACATCGTCCTCGTCGCGGTCGTCACCTCGGCCGTGATCGCGGCGGTGCCGTTGATCTTCGGCGCCGGTTGGCACCTCCTGAGCTTCATCACCATGCAGACCGACCGCGGACTGCAGATCGAGGCGCCGGTCAGCACCATCTGGATGTGGCAGGCGGCGTTCCACGTGCCGGGGGCGGAGGTCTACTACGACCGTCAGCTGCTCACCTTCCAGGTGAGCGGGCAGGGGACGGAGGCTGCGGGTTCGCTCATGAACCCGTTGTTCGGCCTGACCGCCGTCGTGGTCACGCTGATCGGGGTCCGCGCGGTGCGGCGCGGCACGCCGTACACGCGCATCCTGCCCGAGCTGTCGCTCGCGCTGGTGACCGCGTTCATCGCGTTCAACAAGGTCGGGTCGCCGCAGTACGTGGTGTGGCTCGCGGCGCCGGTCGTGATCGGGCTCGCCTACCAGGGCAGGGGATTCCGCGTCCCCGCGGTGCTGGTGCTCGTCACGGCAGGCCTCACGCAGGTGTTCTACCCGTTCCTGTACGACTGGCTGCTCGTGCCCGACCCTGCGATGGTCGCGGTGCTGACGCTGCGCAACCTGATGTACTTCGTGATCCTGGGCTGGACCATCGCGGCGCTCTGGCGCAAGCGGCACCGCCAGGAGGCGGCCGGCGACCTGGTGCCGGCCCATGCGTGGCCGTTCCGCTCGGCGCCCGGGGCGCACGCGGAACCGGTCGGGGGCGACCCGCGCTGAGCCAACCCGCGCTGATGCGACCCGCGCCGAGGCGCGGACGGAAGAAGGAGGAAGACATGCTGGTGGCGTTCTCTGTCGCCCCGAGCGGGGGCGAAGGCGCGGATGGGTCCGTGCATGACGCGGTCGCCGCGGCCGTGCGCGTGGTGCGCGAGTCGGGCCTCCCGAATCGCACGGACGCGATGTTCACGACCATCGAGGGTGAGTGGGACGAGGTGTTCGACGTCGTCCGCCGCGCGACCGAGGCGGTGGGGCGCTACGGGACGCGGGTGTCGCTCGTCCTGAAGGCGGACATCCGCCCCGGGTACTCGGGCGAGCTCGACGGCAAGGTGCAGCGTCTCGAGGCGGCACTGGAGTCGGGCGACTGACGTGGACCTGTACACGCTGGTCAGCCTCGTCTTCGGACTGTTGGTCGCGTTCGGGCCGCTGCTGGCGATCGTGGCGGTGCTCGTCGCGGTGCTCGTCGGAGGGCTGCTGGTCGGCGTCGTCATCGTCGCGATCGTCGGCGCGGTGCGGACCCGCGTGGCGCCTCCGGAGGAGACGCGCGACGTCGACGTCGCGGAGTTCTTCGAGGAGCAGACGACGGCGCCCGGCGCGGCTGCTGGCGGGGCCGGCGCCCCCGCGGCCGGCGCGGCCGCTGGCGCCCCCGGCGAGCCACGCGCCTAAGCGCGCGCCCCTCACGCCTTCGTCGGTCGCCCGTGCGCACATTCGTGCCGAATGACGCCTCTGAGCCCGTCTTTGCGGACATTCGGCACGAATGTCCGCGCCGCCGACGCCCGAGGCCGATCTGGCAGGCCTCCGTCGCGGGACATTCGTGCCGAATGTCTGCTCTGCGCCGGACGTTCTCGACATTCGGCACGAATGTGCGCCCCGCGCCCGCTTGCGATTTTGTGCCAAAATCGCCGGGGTGCGGGCGGCAGCGGGTCGAAACGATTCGATATAGGGTAGGCGGGTGACCCCGCTTATCGACGGGCCGGCGCAGATGTCGTCGGCCCGTATTCGTCTTGCGCTGCTGGCGCTCGCCCTCGGTGGCTTCGGCATCGGATCCACCGAGTTCGTGGCGATGGGCCTCCTGCCCGACATCGCCCACGACCTGCTGCCGCAGCTGTACGCGGCGTCGCCGAGCGATGCGAACGCGCAGGCGGGGTGGATCATCTCGGCGTACGCCCTCGGGGTCGTGGTCGGCGCACCGACGATCGCCGCCTTCGCCGCCCGCTGGCCGCGCAAGAAGCTCCTGCTGTGGCTGCTCGTCGCGTTCACGGTCGGGACGCTCGCCTCGGCGGTCGCCCCCACCTTCCAGCTCGTGATGCT
Organism: Leifsonia sp. KNZ13-11D; assembly: GCF_056754895.1. Taxonomy (NCBI): domain Bacteria; kingdom Bacillati; phylum Actinomycetota; class Actinomycetes; order Micrococcales; family Microbacteriaceae; genus Leifsonia; species Leifsonia sp. KNZ13-11D. The sequence continues at coordinate 2,791,919 of NZ_JBPGWU010000001.1, read as the reverse complement.
GGCACGCTTCGTCTCGGCGCTGCCGCACGGCGCCTACTTCGGCATCGCATCGCTGGTCGCCGCGTCGCTGATGGGTCCGGGCCGACGCGGTCGGGGGGTGGCGTTCGTACTGTCGGGGCTCACCATCGCGAACGTCATCGGCGTGCCGACGATCACCTGGATCGGTCAGCACAGCGGGTGGCGCATCGCCTACCTGGTGGTCGCCGCGCTCTTCGCCCTGACGTTCGTGGCGGTGGCCTTCCTGGTGCCATGGCAGGCAGGGGACGCCCGCGCGACCGTCCACAACGAACTGAAGGCGTTCACGCGGCTGCAGGTCTGGCTCGCCCTGCTGGTCGGCGCTGTCGGGTTCGGCGGCTTCTTCGCCGTCTACACGTACATCGCGCCGATCGTGACCACGATCACGGGGATGCCCGAGGCGACCGTCCCGCTGGTCCTCGTGCTCGTGGGGCTGGGCATGACGGTCGGCAACATCGTCGGCGGGCGCGCGGCCGACCACAGCGTCCCCCGCAGCATGCTGCTGTTCTTCGCCATCCTGCTTTTCGGGCTCGCCGTGCTCTGGCTCACCGCATCCACGGTCGCCGGCCTGCTGATCTCGGTATTCGTGGTGTCGGGCGCGTGCTCGGCGCTGTCGCCGACCATCCAGACCCGGCTGATGGATGTGGCGCGCGACAGCCAGTCGATCGCCGCGGCGCTGAACCACTCGGCGCTCAACATCGCGAACGCCGCCGGAGCGTTCTTCGGCGGTCTGACGATCGCCGCGGGTCTCGGCTACCTGTCGCCGGTCGTGGTGGGCGGGCTGCTCGCCATCGGCGGAATCGTGCTGGCGCTGATCTCGTTCGGCATCGACCGGTCGCGCATCCGCCGCGGTGTGGCGACCGGGTCGATCGCTGCCCAGCGGCCGCTTCCGCAGCCGGTCTCGGCCCCCGTGGACTGACGGCCCCGCGAGGGCCGGGCAGCGCAGGGCGCGCACGCCCACGCCGCGCGGCGTGCAGCCCGCGCGAGAACCGGCCGGCTCAGTCGTTCTGCAGCAGGATGCCGTCCTGGATGGCGCGCTTCCGCAGGGCGACCTTGGTGCCCACGTCGTAGCCGGCCACCCGGTACTTCTCGCGGATGCGCTTGAGGTAGCTCTTGGCCGTCTCGTCCGAGATGCCCAGCTGGAAGGCGACGGCCTTGACCGGTTCGCCCGCGCCGTAGAGAGCCATCACCCGGCGCTCCTGGGCGCTCAGCTTCGGCGCACCGCCGGCCTCGCCGGCGTTCAGCGCCAGGTCGAGCTCGGCCGAGATGAACGACTCGCCCTTGCGGGCGGCGCGGATCGCCTCGACGATCATCTCCGCATCCTCGCTCTTCACGAGGTAACCCATGGCGCCCGCCGCCAGCGCCTCGCGGACGACCGCGGGCTCCGAGTAGGTGCTCATCAGCACGGTCGCAACACCGGTCGTCTTCAGCGTGGAGAGCTTCAGCGAGATCGGGATGTTGTCCTTCAGGTCGAGGTCGAGCAGTACGACGTCGACCGGGAACTCGGGGTGCGTGAGCAGTTCCGGCCAGCTCGCGACCGCTGCGACCATGCGGATGTCGTCCGCAGCACTACGGATCCATTCGGTCAGCGCGCCGAGCAGCATCTTGTGGTCGTCGACGATCGCGATCCGAATCGGCGGTTCCTCGCCCATGATGTGCCTCTCTCTATCCCGTTCGGCTGGTTCAGCCCAGCTCCGCAGACGTGTCCCTCACCGTGGTGATCTCGATGCGCAGGGCCGATCCGGAGAACGACTCGACGTAGCGTCCCACCTTACGGATAGCTTGCCATGCCGCGGGGTCTACCCCGTTTCGCGGCACACCGCTCGTCGAGATCGCGATCGTCATGGTCGCGCCCGGGTTCGCGGTGCGCGGATACGTGCCCACCGGCCGGGAGAGGTCGAGGGTGAGCGTACGCGGCAGTCCGGCGCCCGTGCGCACCGGGTCGCTGATCAGCAGCCACACGGCGGTGAGGAGGCCGTCGCGCTGATCGCGGTTGAGTCCGGCCGCGAGCCCGTCCGGGTCGGTCAGCGTCACCGACGGGCCCAACAGGGCCGACTCGGTGACCGCATGGTAGAGCCACGTCTCCTTGCGGCCCTGGATGAGGTGGAGCCGGAGCTCGGTGGCGATACTGGCCGCGGCGTCCGCCGTGTCCTCGTCGAGCGGGAGCGCGGTGCGCCCGGTCGCGACGCCGTCAAGAAGGCGCTCGGCGGCGAGGTCGAGCCGTGCGAGCTCCTCGGAGGCGAGCATCCCGATGGCGTAGCCGGGCGAGACGACCGTGCTCTGCACCTGCACCAGGTCGAGCTCGAGTTGGACGAGGGTGCGCAGCGAGCGGACGATCTGGACACCGACGAGCGGGGGAGCGACCGCGATGGCCACCGTCGCGAAGCCCGGTCCGAGCAGCTGGAGGTCGGGGAGCGCCCGCCAGATCACCACGACGGCGAGGACGGCGCCGAGAGCGGCCGTCGCGATCACGATGTCGCGCGCCGGCCGCACGGGGACGCAGAGCAGCAGCGCCGGGCCGACGGCGGCTGCGGCGGTGAGCGGGACGATCGCGCCGCCGGCCGGCCACGTGCCGGCGATGTCGAGCGCGACCGCCGCAGCCCACACCCCGAGGGCGCCGAGATACAGCCAGAGCGGCAGCTCGGCGGGCAGCCGGAAACGCAGCACCAGTGCCGCGACGAGCGTGACCGAGACGAGCACCCAGGCGGCGATCGTGAGCCCCAGGAACGCGTACTCCGGCACGTTCAGCCCGAACAGGATGAGCAGGAACGCGATCAGCGACACCGTCGCGACGTTGAAGCCGAGGTCGAGTCGTGCGCGGCCGAGCGCATCCCGCTCGTCACCGGCGGCGCCGCGCGCCACCGGGTTGCGGGGCACGGTCCGTTCGTCGACGCGGGTCATTTGGGCACCTCCAGCACCACCGTCGTCCCGCTGCCGGGCGAGGAGAACAGGCGGGCGTTGCCGCCGACATCGCGCAGCCGGGCGACGATCGACTCGGTGAAGCCGAGACGCCCGGTGTCGATCGTCTCCACGTCGAAGCCCTTGCCCGCGTCCGTGACCATGGCCCGGACGTTCGTCTCGTCGTCCGTGATGGTGACGTGCGCCTCGTTGACGCCGGAGTGCCTGCGGACGTTCTCCAGGCACTCGCCGAGGGCGAGCAGGAACGCGTCCAGCACATCCGAGGGCAGCAGCACCTGCCCCGCGCCGTGCCAGTTGACCTCGAGCCCCATGCGGCGGAAGCGCTGCTTGACCGACTCCAGCGTCTTGCCGAGGGTGGACTCCTCCACCGGCTTGAGCTTGTAGTCGCCCGAGCGGGCCGGGTCGGGCGTGAAGCCGAGGCGCAGCTGCCGCAGCAGGGCCGCATCCTCTGCCGCCTGTTCCCGCAGCGCGCCGTGGCTGACGCCCACTCCGGAGTGCGCGAGCAGCGTGAGGGTCGCCAGCACGGTGTCGTGCAGCAGGCGGGCGCTCTGCCGGCGGCGCGCCTCGGTCTCGCTCGCCTGGCGTTCGACGCGGTACGCGCGGCTCATGGTCGAGATGCGCTTCAGCGTCCGGGGGACGGTACGCGACAGCCAGATCCCGGTCGCCGTCAGCGCGACCCAGCCGGTGACGGTGAAGACGAGCGGCTCCACCAGACGTGAGTGCGTCATCCCGAGCGTCACGCCGAGAGCCGCCAGCGTCGCCGCGGCCGCGACTACCAGGAGCAGCACGCGGGCGCGGGAGGTGACGGCCAGCACGGCGACGCAGGCGACGGAAGCGGCGCCGACCACCCCCACCGCACTGATGGCGGAGGGTCCCAGGGCGGACCCGGGGAGCATGTGGAGAAGGATGAGCGCGACCCCCGCGACCACGATGACCCACATCCACAGGGTCAGCCGCAGCAGTCCGGCGAGCTGCCACTGCGCGTAGCCCATGCAGAGCACCAACACCAGGGATGCCAGGTAGAGCGGCAGCGGCAGCGAACCGGGCACGCTCAGGCAGAGCAGCGCGGTGACCGTCGCGGTGAGGCCGACCGTGCGTGCCGTCGAGGCGAGGAGACGATCACGCTCCTTCTGGATGCGCGACATGCCCCTCCATCCTCCGTCAGCCGGCGAGAAGCCGCCGCAGCTGTGCGCTGACGGCGTCGTCCTCGATCAGGAACCCGTCGTGGCCGAAGTCCGAGCGGATCACCACTGGAACTCTACCGTCCAGCGTGTGCGGAACATGGTAGGCGATACGTTCCTGTCCCTCCACGGGGAACAGGCGGTCGCTGTCGATGCCGACCACGAGGGTGCGGGCGGTCACCCGCGAGAGGCCGGCCGCCAGTCCGCCTCGACCGCGGCCGACGTCGTGCGAGTTCATCGCCTCGACCAGCGTGATGTAGCTGTTGGCGTCGAAGCGCCGGGTGAACTTGTTGCCGTGGAAGTCGAGGTACGACTCGACCGCGAAGCGGCCTCCGCCGCCGAGCGGGCTGATCCCGCTCTGCCAGGCGCGCTGGAAGCGCTCGTTGAGCTCCGACGGGCTGCGATAGTTGAGCAGCGCCATCCGCCGGGCGAGCGCGAGCCCGCGGTGCGGTCCGTCGCCGTCCTCGGCGTCGTAGTACTGGCCGCCGCGGAACAGCGGGTCGGTGCGCACCGCCTCGACCTGCACCGAGTTGAGCGCGATCTGGTCGGCGGTCGAGAACGGGGGAGCGGCGATCACGGCCAGCCGCTCCACACGGTCAGGGAAGGTGACGGCCCACTCGAGGGCCTGCATCCCGCCCATCGAGCCGCCGACGACGGCGGCCCAGCGGTCGATGCCGATCGTGTCCGCGAAGGCGGCCTGGGCGTTGACCTGGTCGCGGATGGTGGTGAACGGGAAGCGCGGACCCCACTCGGCGCCGTCGGGGGCGAGGGAGGCCGGTCCGGTGGTTCCCTGGCAGCCGCCCAGCATGTTGGGGACGACGACGAACCAGCGGTCCGTGTCGATGGCCTTGCCCGGCCCGATGATGCCCTGCCACCAGCCGGCGGTGCGGTGACCGGGGCCGGCGGCGCCGACCGCGTGGGAGTCGCCGGTCAGGGCGTGCAGCACCAGCACGGCGTTGTCGCGCTCCGCGGACAGCTCGCCCCAGGTCTCGTAGGCGATCCGGACGTAGGGGAGACTCTCCCCGCTCTCGAAGGCGAAGGCGCCGATCCCCGCGAACTTGCGGTCGCCGGGCGCGTCCGACTCCTTCCAGGCGCCGCTGGCGGGCGGCTTGCCGAGCAGCGTCCTCGCCTGCGCCTCCGTGATGAAACTCGACGGCGCCGTGTCGGCGGATGTCTGCCACTCCATGCGTCCCATTCTCCCGTCTCGCGCTGGCCGCCTTCGCTCTGTTACGCCCCACCCCCGAGCCCACCCCCGAGCCCCCACCCCGAGCCCCCACCCCGAGCCCCCACCCCGAGTACACGAAAAGTGCACGCAGAACCGGGGTTCGGCGTGCACTTTTCGTGTACTCGACGGGGGGCGCCGAGCGGGTGAGGGGTCAGGCGCGGGCGGCCTCGGCGACGGAGCGGGCGGCGGCGAGGCCGGCCGAGAGGTCGGCCTTGAGGTCGTCCACGTTCTCCAGGCCCACGGAGAGGCGCACGAGGCCGGGGGTGACGCCCGCGGTGAGCTGCTGCTCCGGGGTCAGCTGCGAGTGCGTGGTCGACGCCGGGTGGATGACGAGGCTGCGGACATCGCCGATGTTGGCCAGGTGGCTGAACAGCGAGAGGTTGTCGACGAGCGCTGCGCCCGCATCCACCCCGCCCTTGAGCTCGAAGGACAGCACGGCGCCGACGCCCTTGGGGGCGTACTTGTTGGCCGCCGCGTACCAGGGGCTGGTCGGCAGGCCCGAGTAGTTCACCGAGGCGACGTCCGGGTGCGCCTCGAGGAACTCCGCGATCTCCTGCGCGTTCTGCGTGTGGCGCTCGACGCGGAGCGAGAGGGTCTCGATGCCCTGGATGAGCTGCCAGGCGCTCGCCGGGGCGATGGCCGCGCCGAGGTCGCGGAGCAGCTGCACGCGCGCCTTGATGATGTAGGCGAGCCCGTCGCCGACCGCGGCAGTGTAGCTCGCGCCGTGGTACGACGGGTCGGGCTCGGTGAGCCCGGGGAACTTCTCGACGTTCTTGGACCACTCGAACTTTCCGCCGTCGACGATCACTCCGCCGATGACGGTGCCGTGGCCGCCGAGGAACTTGGTCGCCGAGTGGACGACGATGTCCGCGCCGGACTCGAACGGGCGGATCAGGTACGGCGTCGCGATCGTGTTGTCGACGATCAGGGGAACGCCGGCCTCGTGCGCGACACCCGCGACGAGCTCGATGTCGAGGATGTTGATCTTCGGGTTGCCGATGGTCTCCGCGAAGAACAGCTTGGTGTTCGGGCGGACCGCGCGGCGCCACTCGTCGGCGTCGTCCTGGTTCTCGACGAACGTGGTCTCGATGCCGAGCTTCGCGAGCGTGTACTTGAAGAGGTTGTAGGTGCCGCCGTAGATCGAGCTCGACGAGACGATGTGGTCGCCCGCCTGCGCGATGTTCAGCACCGCGAACGTCTCGGCCGCCTGGCCCGACGCGACCAGCAGGGCGCCGGTGCCGCCCTCGAGCGCGGCGACGCGCTCCTCGACCACGGCCTGCGTCGGGTTCTGGATGCGCGTGTAGATGTTGCCGAACTCGGCCAGCGCGAACAGGTTCTTGGCGTGCTGGGCGTTGTTGAACACGTACGAGGTGGTCTGGTAGATCGGCGTGGCGCGCGCGTTGGTCACGGGGTCGGGCGCGGCTCCGGCGTGGATCTGCTTGGTTTCGAACTGCCAGTCGGCGGCGTCGGTCATGGCGTCTCTCCTTCGGGTCTGGGGGCGCATGGAGCGCAGGGTCTGCGAGCGGTCGGCCACCGCCGTTGTCAGCAGGCTAGACGCGCCGGGGGAGCCGGGCAACGTATCCGAAACACGCCGTAACCCGTAACAATGAGGGCATGAGCAGACGTGTGGTCGTGACGGGAGCGAGTTCGGGTATCGGTGCGGCGACGGTCCGCGCCTTCCGCGCCGAGGGATGGGACGTGGTCGCCGTGGCGCGCCGGGAGGACCGGCTGCGCGCGCTCGCCGAGGAGACCGGAGCCGCCTACGTCGTCGCCGACCTGACCAAGCAGGGCGACGTGGATGCGCTCCGCGACCACCTGGCGTCGTCCGGGCCGCTGCACGCGCTGGTCAACAACGCGGGCGGCGCGCACGGCCTGGACTCGGTCGAGGCGTCGAGCGTCGACGACTGGGTGTGGATGTACGAGATCAACGTGATCGGCACCAAGCGGGTGATCTCCGCGCTGCTTCCGCTGCTGCGGCAGGGTGCGACGGCGTCCGGCCACGCCGACATCGCGGTCGTCACCTCCATCGCGGGGCTCACCGCCTACGCGGGCGGCGGCGGCTACAACGCCGCGAAGTTCGCCGAGCACGCCCTCACCCAGGTGCTGCGGCTGGAGCTGAACGGCGAGCCCATCCGGGTGGTCGAGGTGGCGCCCGGAATGGTCGCGACGGAGGAGTTCTCGCTGGTGCGGTTCGGCGGCGACAAGGCGCGCCGTGACGCCGTGTACGAGGATGTGCCGGAGCCGCTGTCGGCCGAGGACGTGGCGGGGACCATCGTGCACGCTCTGACCCTGCCCGGTCACGTGGATCTCGACCTGATCGTGGTGAAGCCGGTCGCCCAGGCGGCGCCGTATCGCCTGCACAAGGGCGAGCTCGCGGTCCGCGGCTGAGGGGGAAGCGATGAGGATCCCCGACGACGCGAAGCGCGAGCGCTGGGAGCGGGCGACCGCCTGGCCGGCGCTGGTGGCGTCGGCCGCGTTCCTCGTCGCGTACTCGTGGAGCATCCTCGACGAGCACCCGCCGCAGGCGCTGCGCATCGGCCTCCTGGTGGTGCTGCTGGCGGTGTGGGCGTTCTTCCTGCTCGACTACGCGGTCCGCCTGGTGCTCGCCGAGCACAAGGGCGACTTCGTCCGTCACTCGCTGATCGACCTCCTGAGCGTCTTCCTCCCGCTGGCCCGGCCGTTCCGGCTCCTGACCGGGCTGCGGCACATCCGCGCGCTGCGGGGCAACACGGCCTCGCACCTCCGGCGCCGGGTGGTCATCATCGCCGGCAGCGCGGTGATCATGTTCATCTACGTCATCGCCCTCGCCGAGTTCCGGGTGGAGCGGTACGCCACGGGGTCCAACATCCGCAGCTTCGGCGACGCGGTCTGGTGGGCGTGCGTGACCATGGCGACGGTCGGCTACGGCGATTACTACCCGGTGACGATCCCCGGGCGCATCCTCGCCGTCATCCTGATGATCGGCGGGATCGCGATCGTCGGAACCTCGAGCGCGACCATCGTGAGCTACTTGAACGACCGCACCCAGCACCTGCGGCATCACGAGCAGCACGAGCAGGATGTGCGCGACGCGCGCGAGGTGCGCGAGGCGCGCGAGCCGCGGCGGGTGCACGAGGCTCCCGACGAGCGGGGGGCGGAGCGCAGCGAGGAGAGCGGCGCCCCGGGCTGACCCGTCCCGCGGTCAGCCGTCGGCCACCGCGACGCACTTGCGCAGCAGGGCGAGCGCCTCCCTGCCGTCGGCGGAGGTGAACTCCTGCCGCTCGCCCGCGCGGTCGCGCACCACCCGCTCCAGCAGCTCGGCGTGCTCGGGCCAGCGCTCGGCGGCGTATGCGGCGGCGGCCGTCTTCGACAGCACGTCGCCCGTCTCGATGGTCGCGACGAGCCGGATCGGGCCGAGGGCCACCCAGCGCACGGTCTCGGCGCGCACCGGACCGTCGTCCGGACGGTCGGCGAGCTCGTCCTCGAAGCCGTCGCCGATGCGCTGCCAGTAGTCGAGCAGGTTGTCGCGCGAGAACGCCACGACGCCGTCGGCCGCCTGCGGGTGACGGTCGGCGGTCGGCGACCAGATCACGTCCCCGCCGTCGACGACCCCCTGCACGCCGGACTCCAGCTCCCGCCAGGTGATCCAGCTCAGCTGCGCCCCCGGCAGCTCCGACACCAGCACGCCCTCCACGACCTGCGGCGCCGTCGTGACCACATCCGGGCCCCGCGAGAGCTCGGACTCGGTGAGGTACACGCCGTCGATGTGCGGCTCGGAGGCGGCGTGCAGCTCGGCGAGGGCCGGCAGGTCGTCGACGGGGTCGCGGGTCACGACGAAGACCACGTCGATGTCGCTCACGCCGGGATGCCAGTCCCCGGCCACCGCGGAACCGGTGACGATCGCGCGGCTGACCAGCCCGGGCGCCACCCGGCGCTGCTCGAGGAGGAACCGGGTGAGGGCCTCGGCGACGGCGGATGGGAGCTGGTCGGACATGGCTACTCCAAGGGGGGTTCGGCGTCGGCGAAGGCGAGGCGCGGGACGAAGAAGAGGAGGACGGCGGCGACGAGCGCGCCCAGGCCGCAGATGGTCCAGACGAGCATGTAGCCGAACAGGCTGGCGGCGGTGGCGGTCACCGTCGCGGCGCCGGTCAGCAGCACCACGCCGAACACCGCCGAGGCGAACGATCCGCCGATGGTCTTCGTGGTGTTCGTCAGCGCCGTGGCGACGCCGGTCTGCCCGCGCGGCGCTGCGGCGGCCGCGGCGGCGGGGAGGGCGCCGACGAGGGCGCCGGAGCCGAGGCCCGCGATCGCCATGTTGACGAACACCTCCCAGGTCTGCAGGTGGAACGGCAGGAACAGGAGGTACCCGATCGCGACGAGGAAGGACGCGCCGATCAGCGTCACGCGCGGCGTCAGCCACGACGACACCAGCGGGAACAGCAGCGCGCCGACGATCATCGAGATCAGATACGCGCCGATCAGGATGCTGCGCTGCCCGGCCGAGAGGCCGAGACCGTAGCCGTTCGCCGGGTCGGTGCCCGCATACGTGCTGAGCGGCGCCTGCGCGCCGAGCAGGCTGATCCCGATCAGGCCCGCGGTCAGCTGGACCGGCCACATCGCCGGCTGGCGCAGCACCCGCAGGTCGATCGCGGGGTCGGCCTGCCGCAGCTCCCACCGGCCGAACGGGACGAACGTCAGCACACCGAGCAGGATGAGCGCCCAGACCCACCACGTGCCGACGCCGTCGAGGCGGAGGAACGTGAGCCCCGACGTGATGAGCAGCAGCCCGAGGGCCAGGAGGGTGAAGCCCACGCCGTCGAGCGTGCGCCCGGCCACGGGCTCCGACTCGGGAACGCCGAAGAGGATGGCGAAGAAGACGAGCGTCACGGCGACCGCAGGCACCATGAGGGTGAGTGCGACGTTCCCGCCGAGCACCTCGAACAGCAGGCCCGCTCCGACCGCTCCGAGGATCGCCCCGGCCTCCAGCGCGACGACGAGCAGCCCCGCAGCGCGCCGGGTCCGGGACGCCGCGGTCCCGCTCCGCCGTCCGCGGTCGAAGATCAGCGCCACCTCCAGCGGCAGCCAGACCACGTAGAAGCCCTGCAGCGCGAACGCGAGCAGGTAGCTCACGAAGTCGCCGGAGAACGCCAGCGCCCAGGTCGCCAGCGCGGTGAGGGCGGTGGCGACGAGCAGGATGCGCTTGTGCCCGAACATGTCGCCGAGCTTGGCGAGCACCGGCACGACCAGCGCGGAGACCAGCAGCTGGGCCGCCTCGAACCAGTTGTAGTCGGCGTCGTGGATGCCCAGATGGCGGACGATGTCGGAGATCAGCGGCACGTAGTACCCCTGAAGGATGCCGCTCGTCAGCTCCACGAGGGCCAGCCATCCGATGAGGGCCGCCGTGGTGCCGATCGCGACGGTCGCCCGGCGCCGGGTCGACGTCTTCTCCGAGGTCATGCGCGGATGCTAACACCCGGGCCGCCCCGGTACGGTAGACCAATGGCCAGCGAACTCGACGATTCCGGAGCAGACGTCCTCGAAGAGACGGAACGGGAGGTCCTCGGCTGGCTGGAGTTCGGCGAAGCGGCCCGTCACCTGGCCGGTGAGGTGGTCGAGTCCGGGTACGAGCCGGACATGGTGGTCGCCATCGCCCGCGGCGGCCTGCTGCTCGCCGGAGCCGTCTCCTACGCGCTCGGCATCAAGGCCTGCGGAGCGCTCAACGTCGAGTTCTACACCGGGGTGGACACGCGTCTCCCGGAGCCCGTCGTCCTCCCGCCGATGCTCGACGCGGCAGCCCTGGAGGCGAAGCGGGTGCTGCTCGTCGACGACGTGTCCGATTCGGGCCGCACCCTCGCGATGGTCGTCGACCTGATGGCCGCCTCGGGCGCCGAGGTGCGGACGGTCTGCCTGTACTCGAAGCCGCGTACCGTGCTCGAGCCGGACTTCGTCTGGCGCCGCACCGACCGCTGGATCACCTTCCCATGGTCGGCCCTGCCGCCGGTGACCGCCGCGACCCACTGATCCGGCCGTGGCGAAGACGCTGACCGAGCTCGCGGCCGACGGCTCGATCGATCCCGGCTGGGCCCGGGCGCTGGAGCCGGTGGCCGACCGCATCGCCGACATGGGCGACTTCCTCCGCGCCGAGGTCGCCGCCGGGCGGCACTACCTGCCGGCGGGCGACGCCGTGCTGCGGGCGTTCCGCGCACCGCTGGGGGACGTCCGGGTGCTGATCGTGGGTCAGGACCCGTATCCGACCCCCGGGCATCCCATCGGGCTGTCGTTCGCGGTCGAGCGCCATGTGCGCCCGCTGCCGAAGAGCCTGCAGAACATCTACCGCGAGCTGCGCGACGACCTGGGCGTGACGCCGCCGCCGCACGGCGACCTGAGCGCCTGGGCCGACAACGGGGTGATGCTGCTCAACCGCGTGCTCACCGTGCGCCCGGGCGAGCCGGCCTCGCACCGCGGGAAGGGCTGGGAGCCGGTGACCGAGCACGCCATCCGCTCGCTGGTCGCGCGCGGCCGGCCGTTCGTGTCCATCCTCTGGGGACGGGACGCCGGCACCCTGAAGCCGCTGCTCGACGGCAACCCGGTGATCGAGTCGCCGCACCCGAGCCCGCTCTCCGCCTCGCGCGGGTTCTTCGGGTCGCGGCCGTTCTCGCGCGCGAACGCGCTCCTGGAGCAGGCCGGCGAGAAGCCGGTGGACTGGACGCTGCATCCGTGACGCTGCAGTCGTAACGTCGTGGCAACACGGGCGACGTACCCTTGATGCTGTGCTGGAAGAGGAATACGAAGAGCGGCGGGTGCTGCCGCGCCACCTGCGCAAGCCGGTGCCGACCGAGGCTCCCTTCGAGTACTCGATCCGCGAGGCACGGCCGGAGGACCTGCCGTACGTGCGCGAGATCTACAACCACTACGTCGCCAACAGCACCGTGACCTTCGACGAGGATGCGATGACGCTGCGCGAGTGGAAGAGCAAGTACGCGTACCTCTCGAAGCTCGGGATGCCGTTCATCGTCGCCGAGTCGCCGAGCGGGCAGATCCTCGGCTACGCGCTGGTGCAGCCGTGGAAGCAGAAGCGGGCCTACCGGTTCACGGTCGAGAACTCGATCTACCTCGGTGCGGCGTCGACGGGCAAAGGCCTCGGGCCGGTGCTGATGCAGGAGCTGATCGACCGGTCGAAGGCGGCCGGGCTGAAGGAGATCATCGCGGTCATCGCCGACAAGGGGGCGGAGGCGTCCATCCGGATGCACGAGAACTTCGGCTTCACCGAGATCGGCCGGATGGGCCGCGTCGGGTACAAGTTCGACCGCTGGCTGGGCACCGTGCTGATGCAGAAGTCGCTCAAGTAACGCTTCGGCACCGCTAGGCTCGCCCTCGTGACCACCGTGAATCCCGATACGGGCGCCGCATCCACCGGTCAGGCCGCCGTCGCGCCGGCGGCCCCCGCGAACCTGCCGCTGCGGAAGCGCCCGATCGACATCTTCTTCATCGTGATGTTCTCGCTGTTCATCGTGACGTGCATCATCAGCGACGCCATCCCGACGCTCGGTATCCCGCAGACCGCGACGACGACGAACATCCTGGCGCAGTGGAATTACACGTACTCGTCCCAGTACGACCCGCTGTACATGCACGAGCCGCTGTGGCTGCGCTTCATCACCGGAACGAGCGCCTTCGTCTATCTGCCGTTCTACGTGCTGCTGATCGTCTGCCTGGTGAAGGGCTACAACTGGATCCAGCTGTTCGCCGTGATCTACGCGACCATGATCATCAGCCTCACGGCCATCCCGATCTTCGGCGTGGAGTTCTTCGGCCCGGTCGGCGAGCGCACGCCCAACCCGGTCGTGTTCCTGCTCTACAACGGGCCGTACGTGCTCGTCCCGCTCCTGCTGCTCATCCGGATGCGGAAGCCGTTGCCGTTCACGAGGAGGTTCTGATGCCGCTGCTGGAAGACCTGACCGTCTACGAGGACGGCGACCGCTACGACGTGTACGACCACTCCTACCCGGACGAGGACGCGGAGCTCAGCCGCGGGCGCCTGCTCGGCGCGGTGACCGTGACCAGCGAAGGGGAGTACGTGCCGACGGGCGAGGGCGCGGTCTACGAGTACATCGCACCGGCGCGCACGCTGGACGAGGCGCTCGCCGCGTTCGTCGGGTCCGCCTGACCGACCGCTAGGCCGGGTGCTTCGCGCCCAGCTCGAGCAGGCCGACGCCGCCGATCACCAGGACGAGCCCGGCGATCTGCACCCAGGTGAGCGACTCCTTGAAGAACACCCACGAGATCAGGGCGATCGCGGCGACGCCGACCGCCGACCAGATCGCGTAGGCGACCCCGAGCGGCACACCCCGGCCCAGCGCGAGCGACAAGGCGAAGAACGACGCGACGTAGCCGACCACCACGATGACGAACGCCCACCACTTGGGGTTCTCGCCGGCGGTGAACTTCAGGAACGTCGTGGCGACCACTTCGGTCGCGATCGCGACCCCGAGGAACAGATAACCCAGCACGCCCCCACGCTAGCGCCTGCCTCGCAGGCCGTCTGAGCAGCATCGAAGGGGCGCAACACGCCGTTATCGGGCGGGCGAAACGGCGTGTTGCGCCCCCTCGATGCCGGCCAGCGGGGTCGTCCGGGTCGGGGAGCGTTAGCAGGTGGCTATGAGTTCACCGGGGGTTCGGCTGCCGGTCGCCCGGCCGTCGTAGCCTGAGGGCACCGACATCGTCGAACGGAGCGGACACCGTTCCGGGCGAGTGAGGCCGATGGCATCAAACCGTGGCCGGGACCGTGCAGGTCCCGGCCACGTCCATGCCGGCCACGCACCCGCACCCCGGTCCACAGGGTGATCCCCGCCCGGATATGTCGGCAATGCCGCAGGGCCGGCGTCATGGATGTGCAGCTCGTCGCGTCCTACAGGCATGGGGTGGATGTTCCTGGTCAGCGCGGCGGTGGCCTGCGCCGTCGCCGCAGGCTGCGTCGTGCGGCTACGCGTGCGGCGTCTGGCACGGGCGGTACTCCGGCCGCCACGGCGCCCTCCGGTCCGCATCCACCACAGCAGCAGCACCAGCGTCACCATCGACGCCGACCGGTGGACGCTGCACCGCGGCCAGTTCGGGCTCCGGTTCGCACAGAGCGGCCACGCGGTGATCGGCCATGTTCTCGAGCACGATCCGAGAGCGGCGACGGTCACCCGCGAGGTGCTGCAGGTGAGGGGCAACCTCTCCTCCGCGCGGCGCGGCTGGTGGACCGCGCACCTCCATCCGGACCCGGCCGCGCTCCTGCGCCCGTTCCGGGAGGTGCGGATCGACGGACCCGGCGGCCCGAACCCCGCGTGGGTCGTGGAGCCGGAGGCGCCCGCGCGTCCCGTCACCTGGGCCGTGCACATCCACGGCGGGGGGAGCGACCGCGTCACCGCCCTCCGCGGCGTGCCCGTGGTCGAGGCGCTCGGCATGACCTCCCTCGTCGTCAGCTACCGCGGCGACGGCGAGGGGCCCGCGGCAAGGGGAGGCGGGTCGAGCCTGGGCCTGCGCGAATGGGAGGACGTCGACGCCGCCGTGACGTTCGCCGTCCGGCAAGGCGCAGAGCGCGTTGTGCTGGTGGGCTGGTCCCTCGGAGGAGGGATCGCACTGCAGCTCGCCGAACGGAGCGCGCACCGGCACTCCCTGCACCGGCTCGTGCTCATCGGTCCGGTGACCGACGGCCGCGCTCTCGTCCGTGCGGCGGCGGCTGAGCGGGGGCTCCCGGGATGGACGGGCGGCCTGGCCATCCGGATGCTGGCCCATCCGCGGCGCAGCGCGCGACTCGGGCTCCGCGAGCCGATCGACTTCGATCGGCTCGACTGGTCACGCCCGGGGCGGCTCACCGTGCCGACGCTGGTGATCCATTCGGACGGCGATCGGACGGTTCCCCTCTCCTCGTCGATGCTGTTCGCGATGGCGAATCCGACGCTGGTGCGCCTGGTCGAGCTGTCGCCGGCGGAGCACTCGTGGGAGTACAACGTCGACCCGGCCGCCTTCAACCGGGCGGTGATCGACTTCCTCAACGACGACCGCGACCTCGGCTAGCCTGGCCCCATGGCCGACCTTCACGAGCTCACGGCGCTCGAACTCTGGCAGGAACTGCAGTCGGGACGGGTGTCGCCCCGGGACTCGGCATCCCACTACCTGGACCGCATCGAGCGGCTCAACCCTGGCCTCGGAGCGTTCGTCACCGTCACCCGCGAGGCCGCGCTGAAGCGTGCAGACCATGTCGCCGACGCCGTGCCGCGGACCGCACCGCTCTGGGGGCTGCCCTCGGGCGACAAGGACCTGTGGATGCGCGCGGGCGTCCCGGCCGGCTTCGGCTCGCGGTCCATGGCCGGCTTCGTGCCCGACACGAGCGATGAGATCGTCGAGACGCTGGATGCGGCCGGCGCCGTCAGCCTCGGCAAGACGAACGCCCCCGAGTTCGGCCTCCCGGCGTACACCGAGTCGCTCGCCGCGCCGCCCGCCCGCAATCCGTGGAACCCGGAGCTCGGGGCCGGAGGGTCGAGCGGAGGCGCCGCGGTCGCCGTCGCGTCCGGGATGCTGCCGTTCGCCCCCGGCTCCGACGGCGGCGGGTCCATCCGCATCCCGGCCGCCGCCTGCGGTCTGGTGGGGCTGAAGCCGTCGCGGGGCCTGGTCCCCGCCGGAAGCGGCATCCCGTCGCTCGCGGGCCTGGTGGTCGACGGCCCGCTGGCCCGCACGGTCACGGACGCCGCGCTCCTCCTCGACGGCATGATCGCCAAACGGTCCGACGGCGCCATCGACCACCACTACACGCTGCGCGCCCCGTACGACGACGACGGTCCCTTCCTCGGCACGGCGGTCCGGGGTGAGGGCCGGTTCCAGCTCGGCGTGATGACCACGTCCGCCTGGGACGGCGCCTACGACATCACCATCGCGCCCGAGGCGGCGGAGGCGTTGGCCACCGCCGTGGATGCGCTCAGCGCGCTCGGCCACGGCATGGAGGAGACCGCGCTCGAACCCGACGACACCTACGCCCCCGCATTCCGCACGATCTGGCAGGCGGGCGCCGCACGCGTACCGGCCGAGGGCGAGGTGCTCGACCTGCTCGAGCCGCTGACCGCGTGGCTGGTGGAGCGCGGGCGTGCGCTGAGCGCCCGCGAGCTCAGCGAGGCGCTGGCGGCGCTGACCGCCTACGAGCGCTCGTTCATCCGGCAGCTCTCGTCGTTCGACGCGGTCCTGACCCCCGCGATGGCCCTCACACCGCGGCCCCTCGGCTGGTACGACCAGGAGGACGGCGAGCGCAACTTCGCGCAGCAGGTGCAGTACACGCCGTTCACGTCCATGCTCAACGTGACCGGTCTCCCCGCGATCGTCCTGCCGGTGTCGCAGACGGCCGACGGCCTCCCGATGGGCGTCCAGCTGATCGGGCGCCCGGGCGGGGAGCGGACGCTGCTATCGCTCGCGACGCAGCTCGAGCGGCGCATCCGCTGGCAGGACCGGCGTCCGCCGACCTGGTGAGGCGGCGCCCGAGAGCCGTGAAACGACGCACTGACGGGCGGGGCGACCGCCGCTAGCATGCCCGTGTGAGTGAACGGGAGGACGTGCATCCTGCGCTCGACGAGGTCGTCGGCATCGCCGGGCGCTGGCTCGACGGCACGCGCGACGGCTCCATCCCTCCGACCGTGGACATCGACGCGGTGAAGGATGCGCTCGGGCGTGACCTGCCCGAGCGGGGGCCGTCCGCCCCGGAGGTGCTGCGCCGGATGGCGGTGGCGATCGAGCCCGGCCTCATGCGCATCGGCTCGCCGCGCTTCCACGGGTGGGTCATGGGCGGCGTCGAGCCGGTCGCGCTCGGAGCGGACTGGCTGGTCAGCGCCTGGGACCAGAACACCGGCCTCCGCGTCGTCACGCCGGGCGTCGTCGCCGCCGAGGAACTCGCCGCCGGCTGGCTGCTCGACCTACTCGGGCTGCCGGCGACCGCCGAGGTCGGCTTCGTGACCGGTGCGACCGTCGCGAGCCTCGTCGGCCTGGTCGCGGCGCGCGACGAGGTGCTGCGCCGGGCCGGATGGGATGCCGCCGGGCACGGCATCGCCGGAGGGCCCCGCATCCGTTTCCTCGTCGGGGCGGAGCGGCACGGGTCGATCGACAGCTCCGGACTGGTGGCGGGACTCGGCCGAGGACGGGTCGTCGAGGCGGACGATCAGGGGCGGATGCGGCCGGAGGCGCTGCGGGCCGCGCTCGCCGACGGCAGCGGGCCGGCCATCGTCTGCCTGCAGGCGGGCAACGTCCACTCGGGCGCGTTCGACCCGCTCGGCGAGCTGATCGCGATCGCGCACGAGGCGGGCGCCTGGGCGCACGTCGACGGGGCGTTCGGGCTGTGGGCGGCCGCCGCGCCGGGTCTCGCCGCGCTGACCGAGGGGATGGAGGCGGCGGACTCGTGGGCGACCGATGCGCACAAGACCCTCAACGTCCCGTACGACTGCGGCATCGCCGCCGTCGCCCAGCCGGACGCGCTCCACCGGTCCGTCGCCCAGCACGCGGCCTACCTCGCCTCGTCCTCCGACGTGGCGGATCCGGCCGATCGTGTTCTCGAGCTCTCCCGCCGGGCGCGCGGCGTCCCGGTCTACGCCACGCTGGCGCAGCTCGGCCGGCAGGGCGTGGCCGAGCTGGTGCAGGGACTCGCGGACGCGGCGACCGTGATCGCGGACGGCATCCGCGACATCCCGGGCGCGCAGGTGCTCAACGACGTGGTCTACACGCAGGTGTGCGCGGCCTTCGGCACCGACGAGCGGACGCGGGCCGTCGGCGACGCCCTGCGCGCCGGCGGAGACGCCCTCGCCTCCCCGTCCGTATGGCATGGCCGGGCGGTGCTGCGCTTCTCGGTGAGCAACTGGCTGACGGATGCGGCGGAGGCCGGGCGGACGGTGGCGGCCGTCCGCCGTGCGGTCGAGGCGACCGTCTGAGCGCCGGACGCCGCCACGCCCTCCCGCGTCAGCGTCCCGCCGCGTAGCCCTGCATCCCGCGCGGGTTCGCGGCCGCGCTCAGAAGCCCGGTCGCGGGGTCGCGCCCGACCGACGAGAGCCGCCCCAGCGTCCAGTCGCCCGCACGCGTGACCCGATGGCCGCGTGCCTCCAGGCCCGCGATCACCTCGTCGCCGAGCCGCGACTCCACCACGGCGCCCGCGGGCACCCAGGTGCGCGGCCAGAACGACTCGGCGAGCGACGTGGTGTGCAGCGCCGGCGCGTCGATCGCCTGCTGCGGGGTGTAGCCGCCGACCAGGGTGCGCAGCAGGTAGAGGAGCTGCCACTGGTCCTGCTGGTCGCCGCCCGGTGAGCCGAGCGCCGTCACCGGGACGCCGTCGCGCAGCACCAGCGTGGGCGTCAGCGTCGTGCGGGGGCGCTTGCCGGGCTCGAGCGTGGCGGCGGAGCCCTCCTCCAGCCAGGTCATCTGCAGGCGCGTGCCCAGGCAGAAGCCGAGCTCCGGGATGGTCGGCGACGACTGCAGCCAGCCGCCGGACGGCGTGGCCGAGACGATGTTGCCCCACCGGTCCACGACGTCGATGTGGCACGTGTCGCCGCGCGTCTCGCCGGTGCGCGACACCGTCGGTTCGCCGACGCCCTCGCTCGCGACGCCGCTCGGCGGCGTGTACTCGGTGCGCAGCGGCGGCCGGAACGGCTCGACGCCCCGGACACGACCCGGACGGAACTCGGCCGACGCGGTCTCTCCGATCAGCGCGCGGCGCTCTGCGGCGTAGCCGGGGGAGAGCAGCGTCTCGACGGGCACCCGGTCGTCGCCGAAGTAGGCGTCCCGATCCGCGTAGGCGAGCTTCTGGGCCTCCAGGATGGTGTGCGCGCCGATCTCCGTCGACGGGTCGAGGCGGTCGTCGTCGAAGCCGTCCAGGATGGCGAGGGTCGCCAGCAGCGCGGGCCCCTGGCCCCAGGCGCCGGTCTTGGCGATGGTCGCGCCCCGGAAGTCGAGCGTGACCGCATCCTCGTAGTGCGCCCGGTAGGCGGCGAAGTCGGACTCGGCGATGACACCGGCGTGGTCGGCTCCGTCGGAGTGCCGGTGCGGCGTCCGGGCGAAGGCCGCCGCCGCCTGGGCGACCGTGCCGGTCGCCCACTCCGTGCGCGCCGCCTCGATGCGGCCCTCGCGGCTGCCCTGCGCAGAGCCCGCGGCGATCAGTCCGCGCAGCACCCGCGCGTACGCCGGGGCGACGACCAGCTCGCCGGGTTCCGGGATGCGGCCGCCCGGCATCCAGCGCTCGCTGGAGGTCGGCCAGTGCTCCGTGAACAGCGGGGCGACCGTTCGGATGGTCGCGCATACCCGCTCCAGCACCGGATGGCCCTGCTCGGCGTACTCGATGGCGAACGCCAGCACGTCGGCGAGCTCCCAGGTGCCGTGGTCCTTCAGCAGCAGCAGCCAGGCATCCACCGCGCCCGGCACCGCCGCCGCGAGGGCGCCCGATCCCGGGACGAGCTCCAGGCCCTCCGCGAGATAGTGCTCGCGTGTGGCGCCCGCGGGCGCCGGCCCCTGACCGGAGAGGACCGTCGGGGCCGGGTCCGCGGCGGTGGCGAACAGGGCGACCAGGTCGCCGCCGGGACCGTTGAGGTGCGGCTCGACCACGTGCAGCACGAATGCGCCCGCCGTCGCGGCGTCGAACGCGTTCCCGCCGCGCTCCAGCACCGCCTGGGCGGCCCCCGTCGCCAGCCAGTGCGTCGAGGCGGACATCCCGAACCGGCCCTGCAGGGTGGGACGGGTGGTGAAGGCGGAAGGCGCGGTGAAGGCCATGGTCAGCTGACGGGCCCCGTGTACTTCTCGCCCGGGCCCTTGCCGATCTCGTCGGGGATCGCGGACGCCTCGCGGAAGGCCAGCTGCAGCGACCGCAGGCCGTCGCGCAGGCTGCGCGCGTGCTGGTCGCCGACGTGCTGCGCGCTCGCCGTCACGAGGCCGGCGAGGGCGTCGATGAGCTTGCGCGCCTCATCCAGGTCGGTCTGGTGCTCCGGGTCGTCGGCCAGGCCGCACTTCACGGCGGCCGCGCTCATCAGGTGCACGGCGGTGGTGGTGATCACCTCGACGGCGGGCACCTCCGCGATGTCGCGGGTGGCCTCGGCGACGCCATCCTGGTCGCTGCCGGAGTCGTCGAAGGTGAAGGATGTGTCGCTCACTGCTTTCCTCTGTTAGAATCGTTCGGGCTCCGGGACATCTGTCCCGGTACGAAAGTGGAGATTCCTCCCACCCGCGCTTGACCGTTTTACAGGTTACCGGGTCGTTGCACTCCGCCATCGCGTGTGAACGCGGGGGTAGTCAGGGTGCTGTACCAGCCTGCGATGCGATCTCACGAGATCCGGATCGCGGGCGTGCTGGTGCGTGGAACCTCCTCTTTCGCCGGACCGTCACCGACGGGCCGTGGCCGAGAACCATCGCTTGATCAGAGGAGACAGACATCAGCGATCCCCGTACGAATGACCGTATCCGCGTCCCCGAAGTTCGACTCGTCGGCCCCAGCGGAGAGCAGGTCGGTGTCGTCAAGATCGAGGTCGCGCTGCGACTCGCGCAGGAGGCCGACCTCGACCTGGTCGAAGTCGCGCCCAACTCCAAGCCGCCGGTCGCCAAGATCATGGACTACGGCAAGTTCAAGTACGAGGCTGCGCAGAAGGCTAAGGAGGCCCGGCGCAACCAGGCGAACACGATCCTCAAAGAGGTGCGGTTCCGCCTCAAGATCGACAAGCACGACTACGAGACCAAGCGCAAGCGCGCCGAAGGCTTCCTGAAGTCCGGCGACAAGGTGAAGGCGATGATCCTCTTCCGCGGCCGCGAGCAGTCGCGTCCGGAGCAGGGCGTCCGCCTCCTCCAGCGCTTCGCGGAGGACGTCGCCGAGCTCGGCACCGTGGAGTCCAACCCCACGATCGACGGGCGCAACATGGTGATGATCATCAGCCCGCTGAAGAACAAGTCCGAGGCCAAGGCCGAGGCAAACGCACAACGTGCCGCAACGAAGGCCCGCGCCCAGGGGCGCGACCAGGATGCGGTTGCTGACGCAGCCGATGCTGCTCAGTCCGATGAGAGTTCGCCCGCCCAGGCGACGAACGAGGAGAAGTAATGCCCAAGCAGAAGACCCACTCCGGCGCCAAGAAGCGCTTCAAGATCACCGGCAGCGGCAAGGTCATGAAGCAGCAGTCCGGTATGCGCCACAACCTGGAGCTCAAGTCCAGCCGTCGCACCCGCCGGCTGAACCAGGACCAGGTCGTCCCCGAGGTGGACGCCAAGGTCATCCGCCGGATGCTCGGCAAGTAACGACTCGACACGCACCCAAGAAGGAAATCGACTAATGGCAAGAGTGAAGAGGGCCGTCAACGCCCACAAGAAGCGTCGGGTCATCCTCGAGCGCGCCGAGGGCTACCGCGGGCAGCGGTCGCGCCTCTACCGCAAGGCCAAGGAGCAGGTCACCCACTCCCTGGTCTACTCCTACAACGACCGTCGCAAGCGCAAGGGCGACTTCCGTCGTCTGTGGATCCAGCGGATCAACGCGGCCTCCCGTGCCAACGGCCTCACCTACAACCGCTTCATCCAGGGCCTGGGCCTGGCGGGCGTCGAGGTGGACCGTCGCATCCTCGCCGACCTGGCCGTGACCGAGCCCGCGACCTTCGCGGCGCTCGTCGAGACCGCCAAGAAGGCGCTCCCGGCCGACACGTCGGCCCCGAAGGCGGACGCCGCGGCGTAACACCCAGCCACGCAGAACGGCCCGGTCGACAGCAGACGACCGGGCCGTTCCGTGTTCCGGGGCTCAGTCGTCGGCGCCGTGGTCGCCCGTGCCGTGGTCGGCCGTGCCGTGGTCAGTGTCGCTCGTCCGAGCGTCCTCATCGTTCAGCCTCCATCCGCTTTCCCTTAACACGAGACGCAGCGTCGTTCGGATCACCGGCCCCATATGCTGGTGCCATGCTGGACAACCCGCGCTCGCCGCGCGTCAGGGCCGTCGCCAAGCTCGCCAAGCGCTCCGCCCGTTCCGAGACGGGGCTGTTCCTCCTGGAAGGGCCGCAGGCCGTGTCCGAGGCGCTGGCGTTCCGCCCGGAGCTGATGGTCGACCTGTTCGCGACGCCGACGGCGCTGGAGCGGCATCCGGAGATCGCGCGGGCCGCGGAGGACGCCGACGTGGAGGTCGAGTTCGTCTCCGAGCATGTGCTGGATGCCATGGCCGACACCGTCACGCCGCAGGGCTTCGTGGCCGTCGCCCGCCAGTTCCCGACCTCCATCCGCGACATCTTCTCCGGCTCGTCCACGCTCGTCGCCGTGCTGGAGGAGGTCAGGGACCCCGGAAACGCGGGCACCATCATCCGCGCCGCCGACTCGGCCGGCGCCGACGCCGTCGTGCTGACCGGTCGCACCGTCGACCTGTACAACCCGAAGGTGGTCCGCTCGACCACCGGGTCGCTCTTCCACGTCCCCGTCGCGGTCGGGGCCGATCTCGCCGACGTGATCGGCCGGGCGCACTCGGCCGGACTGCAGGTGCTCGCCGCCGACGTCAAGGGCGAGGACCTTCTGGCCGCCCGCCGCGACGGCGAGCTCGCCCGGCCGACCGCCTGGGTGTTCGGCAACGAAGCGCACGGTCTTGACGACGATCTGCTCACTCTCGTGGACCGGGTGGTGACCGTTCCGATCTACGGCCGCGCCGAGTCGATGAACCTCGCGACGGCGGCTTCGGTCTGCCTGTACAAGTCGGCGTTCGCGCAGCGCGCCTGACCGCACCCCTCCACTGCCGGGGCGCGGGGGAGCTTCTCCACCGATCCGCACCGCGCCGGGACGCCGTTCGAGCGCCGACTAGACTGGGTGACCGTGTCAGATACCACGGAGATCACCGAATCCGCCGTCGCGGCAGCGCTGGATGCGGCCCTCGCCGCCATCGACGCCGCGAGCGACTCGGCGGCCCTGAAGACGGTGCGCCACGACCACACGGCGGAGGGCTCGCCGCTCGCCCGCCTGAACGCGGGCATCCGTTCGCTCCCCGGCGACCGGAAGGCCGCGGCCGGCAAGCTCGTCGGCAGTGCCCGGGCGCGCGTCAGCCAGGCGTTCGCCGCCAAGGAGGCCGAGATCGCCTCCGCGGAGGAGGCCGCCCAGCTCGCCGCCGAGACGGTCGATGTCACGGCGCTGCCGTCGCGGTGGACGCCGGGCGCACGCCATCCGCTCAGCCTGCTGCAGGAGCGCATCGCCGACGTCTTCGTCGGCATGGGCTGGGAGGTCGCGGAGGGCCCCGAGCTCGAGAGCGAGTGGTACAACTTCGACGCACTGAACTTCGACGCCGATCACCCGGCGCGCGCGATGCAGGACACCTTCTTCGTCGAGCCGACCGACGCGCACCTGGTGCTCCGCACGCACACCTCGCCGGTTCAGCTGCGCGCCCTGCTGGGCGATGAACTGCCGGTGTACCGGATCGCGCCGGGCCGCGTTTTCCGCACCGACGAGTTCGACGCGACCCACCTGCCCGTCTTCCACCAGACCGAGGGCATCGCGGTCGACAAGGGCCTCACGATGGCGCACCTGCGCGGCACGCTCGACCACTTCGTGAAGTCGCTGTTCGGCGACGAGGCGCGCGTGCGCCTGCGCCCCAACTACTTCCCGTTCACCGAGCCCAGCGCCGAGCTCGACCTGTGGCATCCCTCGTTCAAGGGCGGCGCCCGGTGGATCGAGTGGGGCGGCTGCGGCATGGTCAACCCGAACGTGCTGCGTTCCGCGGGCATCGACCCCGACGTCTACTCGGGCTTCGCCTTCGGAATGGGCGTCGAGCGCGCCCTGATGTTCCGGAACGACGTCAAGGACATGCGCGACATGGCCGAAGGCGATGTCCGGTTCTCCCAGCAGTTCGGAATGGTGGTCTGATGCGCGTCCCCCTGAGTTGGCTCGGCGAGTTCGTCGACCTGGAGCCCGGAACGACCCCGGAGGAGGTGCATGCCGCCCTCGTCTCCGTCGGACTCGAGGAGGAGGACATCCACACCTTCGAGCTCAGCGGACCCATCGTCGTCGGCCAGGTGCTCGAGTTCGTCGAGGAGCCGCAGAGCAACGGCAAGACCATCCGCTGGTGCCAGGTGCGCGTCGCGCCCGAGGGTGAGACGGCGGCCGACGGCGGCGCCGACGTGCGCGGCATCGTCTGCGGCGCCCGGAACTTCGTCGAGGGCGACAAGGTCGTCGTGACCCTCCCGGGCGCGGTTCTGCCCGGCCCGTTCCCGATCGCCGCCCGCAAGACCTACGGGCACATCTCCGACGGCATGATCGCCTCGGCCCGCGAGCTCGGGCTCGGCGAGGAGCACGACGGCATCCTGCGTCTTGCGACGCTCGGCCTCGACCCGGAGGTCGGGACGGACGCGGTGTCCCTGCTGGGACTCGATGATGCCGCCGTCGAGGTGAACGTCACGCCCGATCGCGGCTATGCGTTCTCGATCCGCGGCATCGCTCGCGAGTACTCGCACGCGACGGGCGCCGCCTTCCGCGACCCCGCGGACGCCGTGCCCGTGAGCACGGGGGATGCGCACGCGAGCGGCTTCAGTGTGACGATCGACGACACCGCGCCCATCCGCGGGCGGGTCGGCGCGAGTGTGTTCGTCACCCGCGTCGTGCGCGACGTGGACGGCTCCCGCCGCACCCCCGCGTGGATGATCGCCCGCCTCAAGCTCGCCGGCATCCGGTCGATCTCGCTGATCGTCGACATCACCAACTACGTCATGCTCGAGCTCGGCCAGCCCATCCACGGGTACGACCTGGACAAGCTGTCGGGCGGCATCGTCGTGCGCCGTGCCGCCCCCGGCGAGACCTTGGTCACGCTCGACGACCAGACGAGGAAGCTCGACCCGGAAGACCTGGTCATCGCCGACGATTCCGGGGCGATCGGCCTCGCCGGTGTCATGGGTGGAGCCTCCACGGAGATCCGTGAGGGCACCCGCAACGTGCTGATCGAGGCGGCGAACTTCGACCCGGTGTCGATCGCGCGGACCGCCCGTCGTCACAAGCTCCCGAGCGAGGCGTCCAGGCGGTTCGAGCGCGGCGTCGACCCGCAGGTCGCCGTTGCCGCAGCCGCTCGCGTCGTGCAGCTGCTCGAGCAGCTCGCCGGCGGGCACGCGGACGAGCTCGGCTCGCTCCTCGACGCCTCGGAGGAGGCCGACGCCATCCGCCTCCCGGAGGGGTACATCTCCTCGCTGATCGGCGTCGAGTTCTCGGACGACGAGGTCCGCGGGGCGCTCGCCGAGATCGGCGGCACGGTCAGCGAGACCGAGGGCGGGCTGCTCGTCGCCCCGCCGACCTGGCGCCCGGACCTGCGCGACAAGTCCGACCTGGCGGAGGAGGTCGCCCGCATCCTCGGGTACGACCGCATCCCGTCCGTCCTGCCGGTCGCTCCTCCCGGTCGCGGTCTCACGCGCGAGCAGCGGCTGCGCCGCGCCGTCGCGCAGACGCTCGCCGACAACGGCGCCATCGAGGTGCTGTCCTTCCCGTTCGTCAGCGAGGCGCAGAACGACCGCTTCGGCCTGCCCGAGGCGTCGGGGCACGTGCCCGCCGTCCGGCTGGCCAACGCCCTCGACGCGACCGCGCCGTACCTGCGCACGTCGCTGCTGCCGGGCCTGCTCGACGTCGCGAAGCGCAACCTGGCCCGCGGCCTGGTCGACCTCCGCGTGTACGAACTCGGCACGGTGTTCCGTCCCTCCGACGGCTCGATCGGCAGCGAGACGCTGCCGCCCGGCGCCGCGCTGCCCGGACCGGACATCCTCGCCGGGCTGAATGCCGGCATCCCCGCCCAGCCGCGGCACCTCGCCGGGCTCGTCGTCGGCGACGCGGTCGAGAAGCAGCCGGGCACGCCCGCCGTGCCCGGCGGGCTCGTCGATGCGCTCGACATGGTCCGCCAGACCGCCGCGGCCATCGGCGTCACCGTGGACCTCGAGCAGTCGTCCCACCAGGCGCTCCACCCCGGGCGCACCGCCCGGCTGATCGGGCTCGGCGCGGACGGGTCGTCCACCCCGGTCGGTTACGCCGGAGAGCTACTGCCCGCGCTCGCGCACGAGCTCGACCTGCCGCGGGTCGTCGCGGTGTTCGAGCTCGACCTGGACGCGCTGATCTCCGTCGCACCGCCGGAGGTCGTGGCGGGCGTCATCGCCGGCTTCCCGGCGGCGACGCAGGACCTGTCGCTCGTGGTCCCGCTGGACGTGCCCGCCGGGGACGTGCTGCGCGCGGTCCGCGAGGGCGCGGGGCCCCTGCTCGAGGACATCCGCCTGGTCGACGACTACCGCGGCCCGGGGCTTCCCGACGGACGCAAGAGCCTGACCTTCGCCCTGCGCTTCCGCGCCGACGACCGCACCCTCACCGCGGCGGAGGCGAGCGAGGCGAAGCTGGCCGGCTCCGCCCGCGCCGGGGAGCTATTCGGCGCCACCATCCGCGAGTAGCCGCGGCGACTGCCGCTGTTCGGAACGTCTGCGCCTGCGCGAGCAGCCGCAGACGTTCCGCGTGGCAGCAGTCGCGTCGGCGCGCAGACCAGACGCGGCGGTGCCCGCGCCCGTGCGGCCGCCCGATTTGGTGGCGGCCGGGGAGGGAGCGCTAGGGTTGGAGCATGCTTTCCGTCCGGCGCACCGCTTCGACGCGTGCGGCATTCGCCGCCCGCGTCCTGCGCCGACGCCTGCGCGACCGCCGAAGCTAGGCGGCGTTCCGGGCGGTCCTCGAGCTGTGGATCGACGTGGGCGCCGCCGTCGCCGAGACACCTGTCGTCCACTCGAAAAGGAAGAAGCATGACTTTCTCGGTCGCTGTCGCAGGCGCATCCGGCTACGCGGGCGGTGAGCTGCTGCGCATCCTCGCCGGGCACCCCGACTTCGAGATCCGCACGGTCACCGCGCACCAGAACGCCGGTCACCCGCTGATCGCCCACCAGCCGCACCTCCGGTCGCTCGCTCACCTCACGCTGCTCGAGACCACGGCAGAGAACCTCGCCGGTCACGACGTCGTGTTCCTGGCCCTGCCGCACGGCGCGTCCGGCCAGATCGCCGCGCAGCTGCCCGACGACACGGTCGTCGTGGACTGCGGCGCCGACCACCGGCTCGAAGACCCGGCGGACTGGGCGGCCTTCTACGGCGGTGAGCACTTCGGCGCCTGGGCGTACGGCGTGCCCGAGCTGCCGCTGGCCCCGCACGCACCCGCGGCCGCCGCCCCACCCGGCACCACGCCCGCCGAAAGCACCTTGCACACCGGCACACAGCGCGACGCCCTCGTCGGCGCCCGCCGCATCGCGGCCCCCGGCTGCAATGCCAGCGCCGTCTCCCTGGCGCTCGCCCCCGGCATCCGTGCCGGCGTGATCGACGACGAGGACATCGTCGCGGTGCTCGCGGTCGGCCCGTCCGGTGCGGGCAAGTCGCTGAAGACGATGTACCTGGCGAGCGAGATCCTCGGCTCCGCCAACCCGTACGGCGTCGGCGGCACGCACCGCCACATCCCGGAGATCCAGCAGAACCTCCGCAAAGCCGGGGCCGATGCTCCGACCGTCAGCTTCACGCCGGTGCTCGTCCCCATGTCGCGGGGCATCCTGGCGACCTCCACCGCGCGCGTCCGGCCGGGCGTCACCGCCGAGCAGGTGCAGGCCGTCTGGGAGGAGGCGTACGCGGACGAGCCCTTCGTGCACGTGCTTCCGGCGGGCACGCTGCCGCGCACCGCGGACGTGCTCGGCGCGAACACGGTGCTGATCGGCGTCGCGCTCGACGCGGCCGCGGGCCGCGTGGTCACCGTGCTCGCGCTCGACAACCTGTACAAGGGGACGGCCGGGGCGGCCATCCAGTCCGTCAACATCGCCCTCGGTCTCGACGAGACCACGGGCCTGACCGTGAACGGAGTCGCACCGTGAGCGTCACCGCAGCATCCGGATTCGCCGCGGCAGGTGTCGTCGCCGGCCTGAAGTCGAGCGGTGCCCGCGACCTGGCGCTGGTGCAGAACCGCGGGCCGCTCAACGCCGCAGCCGCCGTGTTCACCACGAACCGGTGCAAGGCGAACCCGGTGCTGTGGAGCGAGCAGGTGATCCAGGACGGCGTCGTGTCCGCCATCGTCCTCAACTCCGGGGGCGCGAACTGCTACACCGGGGCGCAGGGCTTCCAGACGACGCACGCCACCGCGGAGGCCGTCGCGGCGCAGCTCGGCGTCTCGGCCGGCGACGTGCTCGTCTGCTCCACCGGCCTGATCGGGGAGCAGCTGCCCCTCGACGCACTGCTCGGCGGCGTCTCGACCGCTGCCGCGGCCCTGGCCACGGACGCCGGTCTCGGCGCGGCGCAGGCCATCATGACCACCGACACCCGGCCCAAGCAGTCCGAGTACCGGTCGCCGGACGGCTGGACGGTCGGCGGCATGGCGAAGGGCGCCGGGATGCTCGCGCCCGGGCTCGCGACGATGCTCGTCGTGATCACCACGGACGCCGTGCTGACCTCCGAGCAGCTCGACCGGGCCCTGCGCTCCGCAACGCGCGTGACGTTCGACCGTCTCGACTCCGACGGCTGCATGTCCACCAACGACACGGTCGCACTGCTCGGCTCCGGCGCGAGCGGTGTGGAGCCGGACGAGTCCGACTTCGCGTCGGCGCTCACGAGGGTCTGCCGCGAGCTGGCCGAACAGCTGCAGGCCGACGCCGAGGGCGCGTCGCACGACGTCTCCATCGAGGTTCTGAACGCACGCACCGAGGACGAGGCGGTCGTCGTCGGACGCGCCGTCTCGCGCAGCAACCTGTTCAAGGCGGCCATCTTCGGCAACGACCCGAACTGGGGACGCGTACTGGCCGCGGTCGGCACGACGGACGCCGAGTTCGACCCGTACGGCATCGACGTCGCGATCAACGGGGTGCAGGTGTGCACGGCGGGGGAGCCGGACCAGCCCAGGGAGCTCGTCGACCTCACGCCGCGGAAGGTGCACGTGCTCATCGATCTGCACGCGGGCGACGAGACCGCGACCATCCTGACCAACGACCTCACGCACGACTACGTGCACGAGAACAGCGCGTACGCGAGCTGATGGCGATGGCGGAGAACGTGATGACCGGGGACGCGGAGCTGGCGGCGACGGAGCACGCGGCTGCCGCGGAGAAGGCGGCGACCCTGATCGAGTCGCTGCCGTGGCTCAAGACCTTCCACGACCGGATCATCGTCGTGAAGTTCGGCGGCAACGCGATGGTGGACGAGGAGCTGCAGCGCACCTTCGCCGAGGACATGGTCTATCTGCGCTACGCAGGGCTCCGACCGGTGGTCGTGCACGGGGGAGGGCCGCAGATCTCCGCGATGCTCGACCGGCTCGGCATCGCGTCCGAGTTCCGCGGAGGGTACCGCGTGACCACGCCGGAGGCGATGGAGGTGGTGCGGATGGTGCTGACCGGTCGCATCAACCGCGACATCGTCGGCAACATCAACAAGCACGGTCCCCTCGCGGCCGGACTCTCCGGTGAGGACGCCGGACTGTTCCAGGGTCGCCGGCGCGCCGCCGTGATCGACGGCGAGGAGGTCGACCTGGGGCTGGTCGGCGATGTGGTCGCCGTGGACCCGGAGGCGGTGCACGCGCAGCTGGCCGCCGGCCGCATCCCGGTCGTGTCGTCGATCGCACCGGACATCGACGACGCGAGCCAGGCGCTCAACGTCAACGCCGACGCGGCCGCCGCCGCGCTGGCCGTGGCGCTCGGAGCGGCGAAGCTGGTGATCCTCACCGACGTCGCCGGGCTCTACAGCGACTGGCCCGACCGCGACTCGCTGCTGTCGAAGATCGCGGCCGACGAGCTGCGCGAGCTGCTGCCGTCGCTGGAGTCGGGCATGATCCCGAAGATGGCCGCCTGCCTGGACGCGGTGGACGGCGGGGTCGCGAAGGCTGCGATCATCGATGGACGGGTTCCGCACTCGATCCTGCTCGAAGTCTTCACGCAGTCCGGAATCGGGACGGAGGTGGTGCCGGCGTGAGCGAGGCACTGGAGGAGAACGTGACGATCAACACCGAAGAGTGGCGCGACGGGGCCTGGAAGGGCCCGTTCAACGACGCCATCATGCGCACGCTGGCGACGCCGAAGCGGATGCTCGTCCGCGGCGAGGGCTGCCGCGTCTGGGACATCGACGGGACCGAGTACCTCGACTTCCTCGCCGGCATTGCGGTGAACGCACTCGGGCACGCGCATCCCGCCCTGGTGGATGCCGTGAGCAGCCAGATCGGGACGCTCGCGCACGTCTCCAACTACTTCTCGACACCGCCGCAGCTCCAGCTGGCCGAGCGCCTGCGCGTCATCACCGGCGCGGGCCCGCAGGGCCGGGTGCTGTTCGGCAACTCGGGCGCCGAGGCGAACGAGGCCGCCTTCAAGCTGGCGCGGCTGAACCGCGGACCGCACGGCCGCCGCACGCGCGTCGTCGCTCTCCACAACGCGTTCCACGGGCGCACCATGGGTTCGCTCGCGCTCACCGGCAAGCCGCCGATGCGCGAGGCGTTCGAGCCGCTCCCGGGCGGCGTTGTGCACATCGACTCCACCATCGCGGCGCTGGAGGCGGCCATCGACGACCGTGTCGCCGCTCTCTTCGTGGAGCCGATCAAGGGCGAGGCGGGCGTGCTCGACCTGCCGGACGGTTTCCTGCGCCGGGCGCGGGAGCTCACCGAGCAGCACGGCGTGCTGCTGATCGTCGACGAGATCCAGACCGGCATCGGCCGGACCGGCGAGTGGTTCGCCTACCAGCACGCCGGCATCGTGCCCGACGCGGTCACGGTGGCGAAGGGGCTCGCGGGCGGCGTGCCGATCGGTGCGCTCGTCACCTTCGGCTGGGCGTCCGACCTGTTCTCGCAGGGCCAGCACGGCTCGACGTTCGGCGGCAACCCGCTGGCCACGGCCGCCGGGAACGCCGTCCTGGCGGAGATCGAGCGCTCCGACCTCGTCGGCAACGCCGCGCGCCGCGGCGAGGAGCTGAAGCAGATCATCCGCGGCTTCGGCTCGCCGCTGATCGGCGACGTGCGCGGGCACGGGCTGCTGATCGGCATCGGGCTGACCGACGGCGAGGCGCACCGGCTCTCGGACGCGGCCCTCTCCCAGGGGCTGATCATCAATGCGCCGAACGAGTCGAGCATCCGCCTGGCCCCTCCGCTGATCGTCGGCGACACCGAGATCGCCGACTTCCGAGAGCGGTTCGGCCGCGCCCTCGCCTCGCTCTGACCACATCCCGAACCCCTGACGAAAGGGCCGCCAGCATGACCCGGCACTTCCTCCGCGACGACGACCTCTCGCCCGCCGAGCAGGCCGAGGTGCTGCGCCTCGCGGCCGACCTGAAGCGCGACCGCTTCTCGGCGAAGCCGCTCGCCGGGCCGCAGACGGTCGCGGTGATCTTCGACAAGAC
This sequence comes from Leifsonia sp. KNZ13-11D, assembly GCF_056754895.1. NCBI lineage: Bacteria > Bacillati > Actinomycetota > Actinomycetes > Micrococcales > Microbacteriaceae > Leifsonia > Leifsonia sp. KNZ13-11D. The sequence continues at coordinate 2,760,266 of NZ_JBPGWU010000001.1, read as the reverse complement.
GTCGACCCGCACCCGCGTGTCGTTCGCGGTCGGCATCGCCGATCTGGGCGGCAGCCCGCTCATCATCCAGAGCGGCGAGAGCCAGCTCGGCGGCAAGGAGTCGCTGGCCGACACCGCGCGGGTGCTGGAGCGCCAGGTGGCGGCGATCGTGTGGCGCACCTATGCACAGGCGGGGCTGGTGGAGATGGCCGAGGGGACGCGCGTCCCGGTGGTCAACGCCCTGTCGGACGACTTCCACCCCTGCCAGATCCTGGCCGACCTGCTGACCGTGCAGGAGCACAAGGGCGAGCTGTCCGGGCTGACCATGAGCTACTTCGGCGACGGTGCCAACAACATGGCGCACTCGTACCTGCTCGGCGGCGCCACCGCGGGCATGCACGTGCGGATCGCCGCCCCCGCCGCGTACGCGCCGTCCGAGGCCGTCGTCGCGGACGCCCGGGCGATCGCCGAGCGCACGGGCGGCTCCGTGGTCGTGCTGACCGACCCGGCGGTGGCCGCGGCCGGCGCGGACGTCGTCGTCACCGACACCTGGGTCTCGATGGGCAAGGAGGACGAGAAGGCCGAGCGGGTCGCCGTCTTCGGCGACTACACGGTCGACTCCCGCCTGATGGCGCTGGCTGCTCCCGACGCGATCTTCCTGCACTGCCTCCCGGCCTACCGCGGGTACGAGGTCAGTGCGGAGGTGCTCGACGGTCCGCAGTCGGTGATCTGGGACGAGGCCGAGAACCGTCTGCACGCCCAGAAGGCCCTGCTCGCCTGGCTGCTCGCGAAGAACACGGAGGCCGCCGCATGACCGACAGCACCGAACGGACGACGTCGGGCGTCGGCCGCACCGGCGAGGGCTCCCTCTGGGGCGGCCGCTTTGCCGGCGGCCCGTCGCCCGAGCTCGCGGCGCTCAGCAAATCGACCCACTTCGACTGGGAGCTGGCCTCGTACGACCTCGCCGGCTCGCGGGCCCACGCCAAGGCCCTCGCGGCCGCCGGCTACCTCACGCCCGAGGAGCTCGACGGGATGCTGTCCGCCCTCGACGCCCTCGACCGCGACGTCGCCTCCGGCGACTTCGCCGCGCTCGAGACCGACGAGGACGTGCACGGCGCCCTGGAGCGCGGGCTGATCGAGCGCGCCGGTTCCGAGCTCGGCGGCAAGCTCCGCGCCGGCCGCAGCCGCAACGACCAGATCGCCACGCTCATCCGCCTCTACCTGCGGGATCACGCCGGGGTCATCGCCGAGCAGCTGATCGCCCTGGTGGACGCCATCGCGTCCCAGGCGGGCGCGCATCCCACCGCTGTCATGCCGGGGCGGACGCACCTGCAGCATGCGCAGCCCGTGCTGCTCGCGCACCACCTGCTCGCGCACTGCTGGCCGCTGGTGCGCGACCTCGACCGTCTGGCCGACTGGGATGCGCGGGCGAACGTCTCGCCGTACGGCTCCGGGGCGCTGGCCGGCTCGACGCTGGGTCTCGACCCGCTGCTCGTCGCCCACGAGCTCGGCTTCGCCCGCAGCTCCGAGAACTCGATCGACGGCACCGCGGCGCGGGATGTGGTGGCCGAGTTCGCCTTCGTCGCCGCGCAGATCGGCGTGGACCTGTCGCGCTTCGCCGAGGAGATCATCCTCTGGAACACCCGCGAGTTCGGTTTCGTCACCCTCGACGACGGCTACTCGACCGGGTCGTCGATCATGCCGCAGAAGAAGAACCCCGACATCGCCGAGCTGGCCCGGGGCAAGGCGGGACGGCTGATCGGCAACGCCACCGGCCTCCTCAGCACGCTGAAAGGCCTCCCGCTCGCGTACAACCGCGACCTGCAGGAGGACAAGGAGCCGGTGTTCGACTCGGTGCGCACGCTGGAGACGGTGCTTCCCGCGTTCACCGGGATGGTCGCGACGCTGCGCTTCCACACCGAGCGGATGGCGGAGCTCGCCCCGCAGGGCTTCTCGCTCGCCACGGATGTCGCCGAGTGGCTGGTCAAGCGGCACGTTCCGTTCCGCACCGCCCATGAGCTGAGCGGCAGCCTGGTGCGCGTCGCCGAGGAGAACGGGCGGGAACTGCACGAGGTGTCCGACGAGCAGCTGGCGGCGATCTCCCCGCTGCTGACGCCCGAGGTGCGCTCGGTGCTGACGGTCGAGGGGTCCGTGGCCAGCCGCGACGGAGTCGGGGGACAGCGCCCGACCGGGTCGCGGAGCAGCTCGCCGCGCTGACCGAGCATGTGCGCAAGGCCGCGCTCGGCCTGCACGCCTCCCGACGGGACCTCGTCTGATGGCGCGCTTCGCACCGGAGCGGAAGCGCCCGTGGATCATCCCGACCATCGTCGTCGTGGCGGTCGTCGTGGTCGTCGTCGGCTTGATCGTGACCGTCGCCGTGGGCGGCCGGATCTTCTGACGTGACGCTGTACCGGCCCGAGCGCGAGGAGTTCCTGGCGTCGTCGCTGGAGGTCGCACCGCGGCTGCTGGGCGCCGTGCTGCGCCACGACTCGCCGGAGGGCGGCGTCGCGATCCGCATCACGGAGGTGGAGGCGTACATCGGGGACGGCCTCGACCCCGGTTCGCACGCCTTCCGCGGCCGTACGAAGCGCAACGCCGTCATGTACGGGCCGCCCGGGCACGTCTACACGTACTTCACGTACGGGATGCACGTCTGCGCGAACATCGTCTGCTCACCGGAGGGGGAGGCGTCGGCCGTGCTGCTCCGCGCCGGCGAGGTCATCGAGGGGGAGGAGCTGGCCGAGCTGCGGCGCATCGGGGGGAGCGGGCGCCGCATCCCGCACCGCGACCTCGCCCGGGGACCGGCGCGGCTCGTCGTCGCCGCGGGCATGAGCCTCGCCGACGACGGGGCGGACCTCTACCGGCCGCCGTTCGAGCTCCTGCTGCCGACCGCGCAGGCGGAGTACGCGACGGGCCCGCGCACCGGGGTGTCGGGTGCGGGAGGCGGCCTCGCGTTCCCGTGGCGCTACTGGCTCCCGGGCGACCCGACGGTGTCGGCGTACAAGCGGCATCCGAAGTCGGACGACTGACGCGGCCCGGCGGCCGGCGTCATCCGGCGACGATCCGGAAGACGCCGGCGCAGACGCACGCCCAGATCACGCTGGCGAGCGTTCCGATGATGAACCGCTCGCGCGCCTCCGCCTCGTCCAGTTCCGTGAACCGGCCGACGCTCTTGATAGCCACGAGCACGGCGAGCCCTTCGGGGAAGCCGGCCATGATGGTCCCTGCCGCCGCCAGCCTCTCCAGCAGGCCGATCGTGGTGCCGCCGCGGAGCACCTCCCGGACGGTCTCCCCCTCGGGCGTCATCGTGCGCACCAGGATGCCGCCGTGCGCGCTCGGCTCGACGGAGCTCCGGGTCGCGAGCGCCAGCACCAGCTGGCTGACCGGCCATCCGCCGAGGACAGCCAGTGCGAGCGCCGCCGCGCCGACGAGGAGCCGGAGGACGAACGGAGCGTGCTGCGCCGGGATCAGGACCACGACCACGGCGGCCGCGAGCAGGCCCGTCGCCGAGTACACCAAGGGCCGCCGCGGCGTCCGCAGGGTGGCCGCGATGCAGCCGAGCGACGCGAGGAGCAGCAGGAGGGCGAGCACCCAGAGCGCCTGGGACGCCAGCTGGGTGAACAGCGCGGGGAGCGGCGGCCAGGCGATCATGCGTCCTCCTCAGGTCTCCGCCGAACGGCCTGCGCCGCGTCGGCCCGTGCCAACAGCCTAGTGAGGCCGGGCAGGGCCGCCAGCTCGACGCGGAGGGCGGCGGCCTTCGCCCGGTCGCTCGCCGACTGGGGGGTGATGCCCAGGCGTGCGCCCGCCTCGGCCTGCGTGAGACCCGCCGAGACGAGGTCGTAGAGCTCCCACCCGGCGGGGGTGCGTCGCTCCCGCAGCGTCAGCAGCAGCGTCAGCAGGGCCTCCGCGTCGAGCGCAGGCTCCTCGGCGCGCACGGCGCCTGCGGCGAAGCGCGCCGGGCTCTTCTTGGCGCGCGAGACGGCGGCTCGGGCGGCGACGAACGCGTCGCCGGTGGCCTCGCGCGTGCTCGCCGGAAGCGGAAGCCGCACCTCGCCGATGCCCAGTCCGACGCTCCACGCCCCGTGGCGGGTGAGGTGGAGCACAGCGTCCAGGGCGGTGGCGGCGTCCGTCGTCAGCAGCTGGAGTTCGTCGCCCGCGTTCCGGTCCGGCGGGAGGGCCAGGCGCTCGCCGTAGCGGTCGCGAACGGCCTCGATGGCCGGGGCGACGATGTCGGCGCGGCGCCTGCTGTCCACTTGGTCCGCCGTGATCACGAACACCGTGTCCTCCTTCATCAGGGCTATGAGCCTGATGTGCAGTCTATCAGGCTTCTGGGCCTGATGGCGTACGGATCAAGCCGTGACCCCTGATGCCGGCTCGGGCCGCCGCAGGGCGGCGTCCCCGGCGGCCGCGGCGCGCTGTCCGTGCCCGCTGATACCCTGAGCGAGTGTCCGAAACCGCCCTCTCCCGTGATCCCGGCAGCAGTGCCGGAACCGCCCGTGCGCACGGCCTGACCGCGCAGTCCAACGACCCGTCGTTCGACGACGTCTGGGAGGAGCTGAAGTGGCGCGGCCTCGTCCACGTCTCCACCGACGAGTCCGCGCTCAAGGAGCTCCTGTCCGGGGCGCCGATCACGTACTACTGCGGATTCGACCCGACGGCGGCCAGCCTCCACCTGGGCAACCTGGTGCAGCTCCTCACGATGCGCCGCCTGCAGCTCGCCGGCCACCGCCCGCTGGGTCTCGTCGGCGGCTCCACCGGCCTCATCGGCGACCCGCGGCCCTCCGCTGAGCGCACGCTGACACCTAAGGAGACCGTCGCCGAGTGGGTCGGCTACCTGCAGGCGCAGGTCACGCGCTTCCTCTCCGACGAGGGCGACAACGCCGTGAGGCTGGTGAACAACCTCGACTGGACGGCGCCGATGTCGGCGATCGACTTCCTGCGCGAGATCGGCAAGCACTTCCGCGTTGGCACGATGCTCAAGAAGGATGCGGTCGCCGCGCGTCTCAACTCCGACGAGGGCATCTCCTACACCGAGTTCAGCTACCAGATCCTGCAGGGGATGGACTTCCTCGAGCTCTACCGCCAGTACGGCTGCGTGCTGCAGACCGGCGGAAGCGACCAGTGGGGCAACCTGACCAGCGGCACCGAGCTCATCCGCAAGGTCGAGGGCGTCCACGTGCACGCCATCGGCACGCCGCTGATCACGAACAGCGACGGCACGAAGTTCGGCAAGAGCGAGGGCAACGCGGTCTGGCTCGACCCGGCGCTCACGTCGCCCTACGCGATGTACCAGTTCTGGCTCAACACCGACGACGGGGATGTGGTCGACCGGCTCAAGGTCTTCACGTTCCTGACCCGCGCCGAGATCGAGGAGTACGCGCAGAAGGTCGCCGACGAGCCGTTCAAGCGCGAAGCGCAGCGCCGCCTGGCGTTCGAGGTGACCTCGCTGGTGCACGGCGTCGGGGCGACCGAGGCGGCCATCGCGGCCTCCCAGGCGCTGTTCGGGCAGGGCGAGCTGAGCGACCTCGACACGGAGACGCTCGAGGCCGCCCTCCGCGAGCTGCCCAACACCACCACGACCGAGCCGTCGGCCACGGTGGCGCAGACGCTGGTCGACACCGGACTGACGTCGAGCCTCAGCGAGGCCCGCCGGGCGGTCGGGCAGGGCGGCGTCTACGTCAACAACGCGAAGGTCGAGGATGCCGACCAGCCGATCGGCGCCGACGTCCTCCCGGGCGACATGGTGGTGCTGCGACGCGGGAAGAAGACGCTCGCGGGTGTCTTCGTCGCGTGACGGGCTGACGTACGGTGGGGTCATGACGGACGAACCGCGCGACGATGAGGACGGCCTCGTCGACCGCCTGGACGTGATCGAGGGGCAGCCGCTCGACGCGCGGGCGGACGCCTACGCCCAGCTGCACGACCAGCTCCGCCGCACCCTGGAGGGCGACGACGACCATGGCCGCTGAGCGCCGCCTCGACGTGGCGCTCGCCGAGCGCGGTCTGGTGCGCTCGCGCTCGCACGCGGCGGCGGTCATCGCCGAGGGGCTGGTGACGGTGGACGGACGTCCCGCCGTGCGCCCGTCACTCAAGGTCGGCGACGACCAGCGCATCGAGGTCGCCGGAGCGGACCACTACGTGAGCCGCGGGGCGCACAAGCTGATCGCCGCGCTCGACGGCTTCGGCATCGACCCGGCCGGCCGCGTCGCGCTCGACGCGGGCGCATCCACCGGCGGCTTCAGCCAGGTGCTGCTGGAGCGCGGCGCGGCACGGGTGATCGCGGTGGATGTGGGGCACGGGCAGCTCTCACCGGCTCTCGCGGGCGAGGAACGGCTCCGGTCGTACGAGGGCGTGAACGTCCGGTCGCTGACCGCCGGCGCGCTCGCGGCCCTCACCGGCGACGACGTGCGGCCCGACCTCGTCGTGGCCGACCTGTCGTTCATCTCGCTGACCCAGGTGCTCCCCGCGCTCGGTGCGACGGCTGCGCGCGGCGCGGATCTCGTGGTGCTGATCAAGCCGCAGTTCGAGGTGGGCAGGCTGGGCATCCGCGAAGGCGTCGTGAAGGACGCCGGGCTGCGCGCGGACGCGGTGTCGGATGTGCTCTGGGCGGCCCACGACGCGGGCCTCGGCACGGCGGGGCTGATGGCCTCGCCGATCGCCGGCGGACACGGCAACCGGGAGTTCCTGGCCTGGCTGCGCAGCGGCGCTCCGGACCCGTCGGAACGCCGCGAGGAGATCGCGCACCTTTCGCGCTAGGTGAACGTTCTCCACAAACCCGGCCTGCGGCCTCGTCCTCGGCGAGAAAACAGACAGAATGGGAGGACGGCTTTCGAGAGGAGGGGACGTGACACTGATGGGTGCAGCGACGCGGTACATCCTCGTCGTCGCGCACACCGGTCGTCAGGACTCCCTCGAGGCGGGTGTCCGGGTGTCCCGGCAGCTGCTCGACGCGGGCGTGGTCCCGGTGCTGAGCGCGGACGAGCGCAGGGACATCCTGGAGGCCGACCCGTCGCTCGACGCGGTGCTGGTGCTGGGCGACGACGTCCCGGCCAGCGAGCTCGAACTGGTCATCGTGCTGGGCGGCGACGGCACCATCCTGCGCGCGGCCGAACTCGTGCGCGGATGCTCGGCGCCGCTTCTCGGGGTCAACCTCGGCCACGTCGGCTTCCTGGCCGAGAGCGAGCGCGACGACCTCGAGACCGCGGTGGCCCGCGGTCTCGCGAAGGACTACGAGGTGGAGGAGCGCATGACGCTCTCCGCCCGGGTCAAGGTCGGCCGCGAGGTCGTCTACGAGAGCTGGGCGCTCAACGAGGCGACGGTCGAGAAGGCCAGCCGCGAGCGGATGCTCGAGGTCGTCATCGAGGTCGACGGCCGGCCGATGTCGAGCTTCGGCTGCGACGGCGTCGTCATGTCGACGCCCACCGGCTCGACCGCGTACTCGTTCTCCGCCGGCGGCCCGGTCGTGTGGCCCGGCGTCGCCGCGCTGCTGCTGGTGCCGCTGAGCGCGCACGCCCTGTTCTCGCGCCCGCTCGTGGTGGACGCCGACTCCTCTCTCGCCGTCGAGCTGCTCGACCGCGCCGGCGGAGCGGGCATCCTCTGGTGCGACGGGCGGCGCCCCTTCGACCTGCCCCGCGGGGCCCGCGTGGTGGTGCGGCGCTCGCCCATCCCGGTGCGGCTAGCGCGGCTGCACCCCGGTCCGTTCACCGACCGGCTGGTGCACAAGTTCGACCTCCCCGTCACCGGTTGGAGGGGGCCGGCAGGCCGTGACTGACGCGCGCGGAGGCATCGAGGAGATCTCGATCAAAGACCTGGGCGTCATCGCCGACGCCTCCCTTCCGCTGGGGTCCGGTTTCACCGCGATCACCGGCGAGACCGGTGCGGGCAAGACGATGGTGGTGTCCGCGCTCGGGCTGCTGCTGGGCGAGCGTGCCGACACCGGCGCCGTCCGGCTCGGCAGCCCGCAGGCGTGGGTGGAGGGCCGCTGGCGGGTGCCGTCGTCGGGCGACGTGGTCGAGCGCGTGCGCGACGCCGGGGGAGACGTGGATGCGATCGACGCCGAAGAGGCGGAGCTGGTGCTCAGCCGGTCGATCTCGGCTGAAGGCCGGTCCCGCGCGGTCGTCGGCGGCCGCAGTGCGCCGGTGGCCGTGCTGACCGAGCTCGGGGAGCAGCTGGTCGTCGTTCACGGGCAGTCCGACCAGATCCGGCTGCGGTCCGCGATCGCGCAGCGGGCCGCGCTCGACCGGTTCGCCGGTCCCGCGTTCGCCGAGGCGCTCGCCGGCTACGAGCAGGTCTGGCACCGCTGGCGCGACAACCGCGCCGAGCTGGACGAGCTGATCGCCGACCAGGACCGCCGCGCCCGCGAGGCCGACGACCTCCGCGCCGCGATGGCCGAGATCGAGTCGGTCGCCCCGCAGCCGGGGGAGGACGACGAGCTGGCCGAACGCGCCGAGCGCCTGACCAACCTGGAGGAGCTGCGGCTCGCCGCATCGGCCGCCCGCGAGCTCCTGAGCGCCGAGGAGTCGGAGGGGCTGGACGCGCTGGGCCTGCTGGACAACGCACGCCGCCAGCTCGAGCGGGTCGCGCCGCACGACAGTGCGCTGCGGCCGCTGGCGGAGTCCGTCGCGGAGGCCAACTACCTGATCTCTGACATCGCCGCCCAGCTGTCCACCTACCTGGCCGCGCTCGACGCCGACGGGGCGCAGGAGCTCGACATCGTGCAGGCCCGCCGCTCCGAGCTCGCCGGGCTGGTGCGGAGGTACGGCCCGACACTGGATGACGTGATCCGCACCGTGGAGACCGGCAGCCTGCGCCTGCTCGAGCTCGACGGCGATGCCGACCGCATCGGCGAGCTGACCCGCGAGGTCGAGGACGACGCCGCTCTGGTCGCCGAGCTGGCAGCCGGGCTGAGCGCTCAGCGCACGGCGGCCGCCGTGCGGCTCTCCGAGGCGGTCAGCGACGAGCTGTCGGCCCTCGCGATGCCGGACGCCCGGATCGTGGTGGAGGTGTCGCAGCGCGACGCGGAAGACCTCGGCACGTACAGCGCCACGGGACGCGACCAGGTCGCCGTCCTGCTGCAGCCGCATCCCGGGGCCGAGCCCCGCCCGCTCGGCAAGGGCGCCTCCGGCGGCGAGCTGTCGCGGGTGATGCTGGCGATCGAGGTCGTCATCGCGGGCAGCGACCCGGTGCCCACGTTCATCTTCGACGAGGTGGACGCCGGGGTCGGCGGCGCCTCCGCCATCGAGATCGGCCGCCGCCTCGCGCGGCTCGCCGAGTCGGCGCAGGTGATCGTCGTGACGCACCTCGCCCAGGTCGCGGCGTTCGCGAACAACCACCTCACGGTCGTGAAGGGCAGCGACGGCGCGGTCACCGCATCCAGCGTCCGCCGCCTCGACGGCGACGAGAGGATCGCCGAGATGGCGCGGCTGCTCTCCGGTCTCCCGGACTCGGAGAGCGGCCTGGCCCACGCCCGCGAACTGGTCGAGATGGCGTCGGCGGCGCGACGGTGACGGACCGTCGCGCGCGGAGTGCGCATCCACAGGTGATAAGCTGAGAGCCCGTGGTGGATTATTCAGACGCGGGGCCCTCAGACGGCAAAAGTTCAGCAAACGGCACTACCAAGCACATCTTCGTGACAGGTGGTGTCGTTTCTTCGTTGGGGAAGGGCCTCACGGCGGCCTCTCTCGGCAACCTCCTGACGGCCCGCGGTCTGCGGGTGGTCATGCAGAAGCTGGACCCCTACCTCAACGTGGACCCGGGGACGATGAACCCGTTCCAGCACGGCGAGGTCTTCGTGACCGACGACGGCGCCGAGACCGACCTCGACATCGGCCACTACGAGCGCTTCCTCGACATCAACCTCGGCCAGTCCGCCAACGTCACCACCGGCCAGATCTACTCCAACGTCATCGCCAAAGAGCGCCGCGGCGAGTACCTGGGCGACACCGTGCAGGTCATCCCGCACATCACCGACGAGATCAAGCGCCGGATGCGGCTGCAGGCGCAGCCCGGCCCGGACGGCGAGCCCGCGCCCGACGTGATCATCACCGAGATCGGCGGCACGGTCGGCGACATCGAGTCGCAGCCGTTCATCGAGTCGGCGCGCCAGGTGCGCCACGAGCTGGGACGCAAGAACTGCTTCTTCGTGCACGTCTCCCTCGTGCCGTACATGAACGCGTCCGGTGAGCAGAAGACCAAGCCCACGCAGCACTCGGTCGCCGCGTTGCGCTCCATCGGCATCCAGCCGGACGCGCTGGTGCTGCGCAGCGACCGTCCGGTCTCCGAGGGCAACAAGCGCAAGATCGCGCTGATGTGCGACGTGGACGAGCAGGCCGTCGTGAACGCGGTCGACGTGCCGAGCATCTACGACATCCCGACCATGCTGCACGAGCAGGGCCTCGACGCATACATCATCGACCAGCTCGGCCTCGACAAGGCGGACGATGTCGACTGGAACGGCTGGGCGCGGCTCCTCGAGTCGGTGCACGACCCGAAGCACGAGGTCACGATCGGCCTGGTCGGCAAGTACATCGACCTGCCCGACGCGTACCTCTCCGTCACCGAGGCGCTGCGTGCGGGAGGCTTCGCGCACCGCACCAAGGTGAAGCTCAAGTGGATCCCGTCCGACGAGTGCCAGACGCCGGAAGGCGCCGCCGCGCAGCTGTCCGACGTCGACGCGATCTGCGTCCCGGGCGGATTCGGCGTCCGCGGCATCGAGGGCAAGGTGGGTGCGCTCCGCTTCGCGCGCGAGAACGGCATCCCCGCGCTCGGGCTGTGCCTCGGCCTGCAGTGCATGGTCATCGAGTACGCGCGTCACGAGGCCGGCCTCGCCGGTGCGTCGTCGTCGGAGTTCGACCCGGAGACCGAGTTCCCGGTCATCGCGACCATGGCGGAGCAGGTCGACATCATCGCCGGCGGCGACCTGGGCGGCACCATGCGCCTCGGGCTCTACCCCGCGACCCTCGCCGGGGGCTCGCTGGTCGCCGAGCTGTACGGCGCCGACGAGGCGTCCGAGCGCCACCGCCACCGCTACGAGGTGAACAACAACTACCGCGAGCAGATCGCCGACGCCGGTCTCTGGTTCTCGGGCACCTCGCCCGACGGGCACCTGGTCGAGTACGTGGAGCTGCCGCGCGACGTGCACCCCTTCTACGTGGGCACCCAGGCGCACCCGGAGCTCCGCTCGCGGCCGAACCGCGCGCATCCGCTGTTCGCGGGCCTGGTCGGCGCGGCGCTGGACCGCCAGAAGGCGAGCCTGCTGTTCGAGGTCGCCGAGGCGGACGCCGAGATGGTGGCAGAGGCCTGATGGCCGACGCGCCGGGCGCCGACCTGAACGACCAGCCGTTCCGTCCCGAGATCGTGCGGTCGGAGACCGCCTTCGAGGGCAAGATCTGGAACGTCCGGCGCGACGTCTTCCGCTACAACGGCGAGGAGATCACGCGCGAGTACGTCGACCACACCGGCGCCGTCGGCATCCTGGCGCTCGACGAGGACGGGAAGGTTCTGCTCATCCGGCAGTACCGGCACCCGGTGCGCCATCGCGACTGGGAGATCCCGGCCGGGCTGCTCGACAAGCACTCCGAGGACCCGCTGACCGCGGCCCAGCGGGAACTGAGCGAGGAGGCCGACCTCGAGGCCGACGAGTGGAACGTGCTCGCCGACGTCTTCACCAGCCCCGGCGGCAACGACGAGGCCATCCGCATCTACCTCGCCCGCGGCATCCGCTCGACCGGTTCCGCGTTCGCGCGCGAGGCGGAGGAGGCCGACATCGAGGTGCGCTGGGTCCCGCTCGACGACGCGGTCGAGGCCGTGCTGCAGCGGCGCGTCCACAACGCGCCGCTCATCATCGCGCTGCTCGCGGCGCGCACCGCACGGGAGCAGGACTGGAGCACGCTCGGCGCCGCGACCGAGCCGTGGCCGAGCCATCCCAAGCTGAGCAGATGACCGTCGCGGCCGATGTCGACGCGTTCCTGCGGCACGTCGCCATCGAGCGCGGGCTCTCGCCGAACACCGTCGCCGCCTACCGCCGCGACCTCGCGGTCTACTCGGCGTGGCTGCAGCGGGAAGGGAACGACGACCTCCGGCAGGTGACGCCGGCCACGCTGTCCGCGTTCGCCGTGCACCTCGGGACCCGCGAGGAGTCGCCGCTCACCGCATCCTCTCTCGCCCGGATGCTGTCGACGGTGCGGGGCTTCCACCGGTTCCTGCTCGACGAGAGCAGGGTCGAGGTGGATGCGTCCCGCGACCTGCGCCCGCCGAAGCTCCCCAGCCGGCTACCCAAGGCGATCTCGGTGGAGCAGGTCTCCGCGCTGCTCGCGGCCACCGACGGCGACGACGTCGCCGCTCTGCGCGACAAGGCACTGCTCGAGCTGATGTACGCGACCGGCGCCCGCGTGAGCGAGGCCGTGAACCTCAACGTGGACGACGTGATCGACTCCGACATCGTGCGCCTCACCGGCAAAGGCAGCAAGCAGCGGATCGTGCCGCTCGGCAGTTACGCGCAGGCGGCGGTGTCCGCGTACCTCGTGCGCGCCCGGCCGGTGCTGTCGGCGAAGGGGAGGGCGACGCCCGCCCTCTTCCTCGGGATGCGCGGCGCACGGCTCTCCCGTCAGAACGTCTGGCTCATCATCCGCGCCGCCGCCGAGCGGGCGAAGCTCGACGTCGAGATCTCGCCGCACACGCTGCGGCACTCCTTCGCCACCCACCTGCTGGCCGGCGGGGCCGACGTGCGGGTGGTGCAGGAACTGCTGGGTCACTCGTCCGTGGCGACGACGCAGATCTACACGCTGGTCACGGCCGACACCCTGCGCGACGTCTACGCGACGTCCCACCCTCGCGCGCGCTGAGTCTGCCGCGGTTCGTCACGTTCGCGGGTGCTCGCGCCGCCGCCGACGTGACGAAGCGCGGCAGTCGTGACGCGCGCCGCAGTCGGGCGCTCGGGGGCGCCGGGTGGTCCGAAAATGACCGCAATAAGCGTGCCCCGCATCGAATCAAGTAGAACTGACCCGGCGCAATCGTCCGCGCCGCCCTCCCGACCCGGTCGCACCCGAACGCGAACCGCGCAACGAACGGCACATGTCAGCATTCTTCGAAGATCTCCTTCGACGCGCTCACCACCGTCGCGGTCACGCGCGACCGCGCAAGCGGTGATGCCGTCCTGCTGCGCTCCTCCGGGGAGCGCCTCGTCCAGGTGAGCGTCGGCGACCGGGTGTCGCTGTCCGTGCGGACGGCGGCCGGTGAGCGCCGCGTGAACGGCGGCGAACTGGGCGAGGTGGTCCTCGACGGTGTGTTCGCGATCGCCTACCGCGACCCCGCGGGTGCGGTGCCGGCTCCCGCCGTGCCGGCTCCGGTCGTGCCGGCTCCGGTCGTGCCGGCTCCGGTCGTGCCGGACGACGACGACGGCAACCTCGACGCGACCGTCCTCGGGGTGTTCCATCGTGCATGGACGGGAGGCACCGGCCCGGCCGGCACGGTGCTCGTCGGCCGGACCCCGCTCGGTGTGGTGGTCTCGCACGGCGGAACGAGCGAACGGCGCCGGGTCGACGGCCCGCTCTACATCGGGCGTTCTCCCGTCGTCCCGCCGGAGGCCGATGAGCGGACCGCCCTCCTGCTGAGCACGCCGGGCGCCTCCGACCGCGTCTCCGAGACGCATCTCCTGCTCACGGAGCGGGCCGGCCGGCTCGTCGCGCGCGACCTCTGGTCCGCCGGTGGGACCGAGGTCGCACCGGTGTCCGGCCGCCCCTACCGGCTGGCGCCGGGGGAGCAGCTCCCGATCGCTCCAGGCACCCGGCTGACCCTCGGCGGGGATGTGGTCGTCGAGGTGGAGGGCGAACCCGGTGTCGCGTAGGCTCCCCGAGCAGCCGCCTGTCCTGCCGGGCTACACGTACCTGCGTCCTCTCGGTTCGGGCGGCTTCGCCGACGTCTCCCTGTACGCCCAGTCGATGCCGCGGCGCACCGTGGCCGTGAAGGTGCTGCTCTCCTCCGTGTCGGACAGCGTGGTGCGTGAGATGTTCCTCGCGGAATCGACGGTGATGGCGCACCTCGCATCGCACCCGTCGGTGCTGACCGTGTACGAGGCGGGCCTCGCCCTGGATGGGCGCCCCTACCTCGCCATGGAGTACTGCCCGTCATCGTTCGGTGCCAGGATGCGCTCGGAGGTCATCCCGATCGGGACCGTGCTGCAGACCGCCATCGGGATCGGCGGTGCGCTGGAGGCAGCCCACCGCAGCGGGGTGCTGCACCGCGACGTCAAGCCGTCCAACCTCCTGATCACCGAGTACGGCCGGGCGGTGCTCGCCGACTTCGGGATCGCGGCTGCGATCTCGCACGCCGAGGCCCGCGAGGCCGGGGCCTTCTCCCTCCCGTGGTCGGCCCCCGAGGTGGTCGCGGGCGCGACGGCGGGCACGGTCCGTTCAGAGGTGTGGTCGTTCTGCGCGACGCTCCACGGCCTGCTGTCGGGGCGGTCCCCGTTCGAGTCGCCGGGCGGCGCGGACGGACGTGAGGACCTGGCGCGGCGCATCCTCGGTCGTCGCGCGGTGGCGCCGGTCGCTCGCGAGGATGTGCCCGCTGCGCTCCGGCGGCTGCTGGCCGCGGGACTCAGCCGGGATCCCGCCGAACGTCCGGGGACGATCCTCGACGTGGTGCGCGAGCTCCAGGCCATCGAAGCGGGGCTTGCGCTCCGCCCGACGCCTGTCGATGTGCCCTCGGCGCGCATGGTCGGCTCGCTGCCGCTCGGGGGACCGGCGGATGCGAGGACGGGCGGGGCGACGGGCGCAACGGGGGCGGGCGGGACGAGTGGTCCCACCGGCCGCACCGCGCAGCGCCGCCGCCGCACCCGCCACCCGGACACCGTGTCGAGGTCCGCTCCGGACGGCGGCACGAGCGCCGGGCGGTTCGGCTCCCACTCCTCCTCGCAGCCGTCGACACGGTCCGCCGGGTCGCCGCGGCTCCTCCGCTCCGCCCGGACCTGGGGGCTCGCCGTCGCGGCAGGCGCGGTCGTCGCCGCCGTCGTCGGCGGGACCGCAGCGTCCCTCCCCGGCGATGCCCCGCGCGTCCGGCAGCTGAGTGCGACCAGCGCGGGGGACGCGGTGCGCTTCGCGTGGGCGGACCCGGGCGTCGCGGCGGGCGACCGGTACGTCGTCCGCGTGCAGGGCGTCGCAACGCCGCCGCGCACACGCCGTTCCTTCGTCGTCGAACGGACGAACGGGGAGCGCATCTGCGCGACGGTGACCGTCGTCCGGGACGGCCGTTCCGGGCCGTCGAGCGACTCCACCTGCGCGGGAGGTCGCTCGTGATCCGCGCGCGCCGCCGCCTTCCTCCGGGCTCCCCGCACCCCTCCCGGCTCGGTCGCGCGATCATCGCCACCGTGTCGGCCGCCGCCGTGGCGGTCACGGTCGCCTGCGCCGTCCTCTCGCCGGGCTACGTGCGGCAGCAGCTCGACCTGGACGACGGATCCGTGTGGGTGCCCAGCGGCGCGCACCGGCTGATCGGCCATGCGAACACGGAGATCGGCGCGCTGAGCACCGCCTTCGGGTCGCCGTCCTCGAAGGTGGCGCTCATCCAGGACGCCACCCACCTGATGGTGGAGGACCCGTCGCAGAACGTCCTGGCGGTCGCATCGCCGGCGGATGCGACGATCACGACGACCGTGTCCCTCCCGGCGGGCGGCAGCCGGGTCGTGGACGCCGGAGACCGGCTGGGCATCTACCGCCCCACGACCGGCGACGTCTGGGTCGTGGCGAAGGACGATGCGGGCGCGTTCCAGGCGACCAGCCGACCGACGCTCTCCCTCGGTGCGGATGCGGTGCTCGCCGCCGACTCGGAGGGGCGCTTCGTCGGTTTCTCCGCGAAGACCCACGTCCTGACCACCGGGCGCCTCGACGCCCCGGACGGTGTCACCGCCTCGCACCTGGCCGTCGCCGTCCGATCCGGAGGCCTGCAGGCGACGCTCGTCGCCGGGCGCCCCGCGATCTACGATCCGGCGTCGGGGCGGCTGTGGCTGGACGGTTCGCCGATCGCGCTCGGCGCGGAGCTTCCGAAGCCGTCGTCGGCGGTCCTGATGCGTCCCGCCGCCGACGGCGACCGGCTCCTCATCGCGCATTCCGCCGGGCTTCTCGGCATCGACCTCGCCGGTCACGCGGTCCGGCGCATCGGGCCGCAGACGACCCGGGGCACCACGACCGCTCCAGTCCGTGTCGGAGGATGCGAGTACGCGGCATGGTCGAACGGTGTCGCGTACCGGCTCTGCGGGCCGGGCTCGGGGTCCGGTCGCGGCCAGGACTCCCCACGCGAGGTCCGGCTGGCCTCCTCGGGCGGTGCGGCCGTGTCGCTGCTGGTGAACGCCCGGCGGGTCGTGGCCAACGACGCTGCCAGCGGCCGCACGTGGGCGCTCCAGAACGGCGGGCGCCTGATCGACAACTGGGGCGACTTCGTCGAGCCGTCGAACACGGTCGAACTGGAGCAACAGCGGGAGGACGTCCCGCCCCGCACCGAGCCCGACCAGCAGCCGCCCACAGCCGCCGACGACGCGTTCGGTGCGCGCGCGGGCCGTCCGAACACGTTCCCCGTGCTGCTCAACGACAGCGATCCGAACGGGGATCCGCTGATCATCACGGCCGTGGAGAGCCTCCCTGCCGAGGCCGGCCGCCTCGACGTGGTGGACGACGCGCAGAAGGTGCAGCTGACCGCCGCGCCCGGCGCCGCAGGAACCCGCACCTTCCGGTACACCGTCGACGACGGGCGCGGAGGCACCGCTCAGGCGAGCGTGACGGTGACCTTCGTCCCGTCGTCGCAGAACGGGCCCCCGCGTCAGGTGCGGCCCACCCGCACGTCCGTGGCGTCCGGAGGCACCGTCTCGGCGATGACGCTCGGCGACTGGGTCGACCCGGAGTCCGACCCCGTCTACCTCGCCGATGCGACGGCCACACTGCCCGATCGGGTGGAGTTCGCGGCCGACGGCCGGGTGGAGGTCACCGACGGCGCCACGGGACCGGGACTGCGGTCCGTCGGGCTGGTGGTCTCCGACGGCTCCGCGGAGGGTGCGGGACAGCTCTCCGTCACGGTCGGGGCGGCCGGCGCCGTCCCGATCATCGCCGACGCGTTCTCCATCACCGGCTACGTCGGCCGCGATGTGCAGGTCGCACCCCTCGGGAACGTGCGGGGCGGCACCGGGACGCTGCGGCTGAACGGCGTGTCGGCTCCGGGCGACTCCGGTGTGACGATCGTGCCCGACTATCCCGCCGGGACCTTCGTGGTGTCCGCGTCCCGAGCCGGTACGCACCTGCTGACGTACACGGTGACCGACGGCACCCAGAACGCGAGCGGGCTGGTCCGGCTGGAGGCGCTGAGCCCTCCCGATCACCCCGGCCCCCCGTTCACCCGTCCCTCGACCGCCTTCGTGCACCTCCGCGACACGCGGAGTGTCGACGTGCTCGCCGACGACATCGATCCGGGTGGCGGGGTGCTCACCCTGCAGAGCGTCGCGGAGGTGCCGCCGACCCTGTCTGTCGGCATCGTGGACGGGAGGGAGCTGAGCGTCACCCTGCTGAGGTCGCTCGATGCCGGCCCGGCGGTGTTCACCTACTCGGTGACGAACGGGACCGCCGATGCCACCGGCACGGTCACGATCATCCAGATCCCCGAACCGCTCAAGCTCCGCCCGCCGGTGGCGAACCCGGACGCGGTGAGCGTCCGCGTCGGCGCCGTCGCCGACATCCCGGTGCTGGAGAACGACGTGCAACCGGACGGCCGGCCGCTGCTGCTCAACCCGACTCTCGCGCAGGATGTGGGGCGCGACCAGGGGACGCTCTTCGCCGCCGCCGACCGGCTGCGGTACCTCGCGCCGAGCCGGCCGGGCACCTACACGGCTGCCTACGCGGTCTCCACCACGGACGGTCAGACGGCGACGGCGGCCGTGACCATCACCGTCCGTGCCGTGGACATCGCCAAGAACCGCGCGCCGGTCCCGGTGGCCGTGGAGGCACGGGCGGTCGCCGGCGAAAGCGTGACCATCCCCGTCCCGCTCTCCGGGATCGACCCGGACGGTGACGAGGTGACCCTCGTCGGGCAGGCCGCACCGCCCCGTCTCGGCGTCGTCTCCGGCACGACGGCCACCGCGCTCCGGTACACCGCATCCGCCCGCACGGCGGGGACGGACACCTTCTCGTACACCGTGGTGGATGCGCTGGGGGCGGTGGCGACCGGAACGATCCGCGTCGGGGTGACCGCGCCCACCGGCACGGCGGTGCCGCCGGTGGCCCACGACGATGCTGTCGTCACGCGTCCCGGGACCAGCCTGCATGTCGACGTCGTCGACAACGACACGGACCCGCAGGACGGTGCGTTGAGCATCGTCGCCGTCCAGTCCGCTTCGACGGCCGCGCCGACCCATTCGCGGACGACGATCAGTCTGCGGGCTCCCGACGCCGAGGGAGCCTACGGGGTGCTCTACACGGTCCAGAACCCGCGGGGCGGCCAGGCGAGAGCCTGGCTCTACCTGCAGGTCTCCCGGGACGCGCCGCTCGCCGGACCGGTCGCCCGCGACGTCCGTCTGGGACTCGAGGACATCGCCGACCGGCAGAGCGTCGTCGCCGATCCGCTCGCGACCGTCACCTTCACGGAAGGGTCGCGATCCGGCCTCGCCCTCAGCGTGGTCCCCGGGTTCCCGTCGGCGCGCCTCGACGGCGACCGGGTCCGGGTCGACGTCCGCGGGCAGAGCCAGGTCATCCCGTTCCGGGTGCAGCGGAAGGACGACCCGTCGGTCTCCTCGATGGCGTTCATCTGGGTTCCGGGCACCGAGGGGGCACGTCCCGAACTCCGCACGAACGCGCCGGCTCTCACCGTGAAGAGCGGTGCCACCCTCACCATCCCGCTGCGCGACCATGTCATCGCGGCGAACGACCGGAAGGTGCGGATCGCCGATCCGTCGAGCGTGTCCGCGACCTTCTCGGACGGTTCCGGCCTCACCGTCGACGACGCGACGCTGAGGTTCGTGTCGGCGAACGAGTACGTCGGTCCGGCCGGCATCACCGTCACCGTCACCGACGGGGATCCCGGTCGTGGCGGCAATCAGGCGACCCTGACCCTCCCGATCACCGTGACGCCGGCGAAGGAGCAGCCGCCGAAGCTCTCGGGCACGTCGGTGCAGCTGGAGAGCGGGGCGGGGCTCTCGGTCGACCTCGGGGCGCTCACCGACTACGCCGGGCCACGGAGCTCGCTGAGGTATGCGGTCGAGTCGGGCCCGGGCGGAGCCGTCACCGCGTCGGTGGACGGCTCATCGTTGCGGCTGACAACGGCGGCGGGCGCTGCGACGGGCACGACGTCCAGGATCGCCGTGTCCGTCCGGGACAGGAACGGCGCGGGATCGTCGGCGACGGTCGACGTGACCGTGACCGCGGTGGTCCGTCCGCCCGTCTCTCCGATCGACGACACCCTCACGATCAAGCGGGGGGAGTCGGCGAGCGTCGACGTGCTGACGAACGACGAGGCGACGAATCCGTTCCCCGGGCAGCCGCTGCGGCTCGTCGACGTCGACACCTCCGCGCTTCCTCCGGGTATCGCGGCGAGACGCGGCTCCAGCACGGTGACGGTCTCCGTCGGAGCGCAGGCGCCCACCGGGACCGTGTCCATCCCGTACACCGTGGCCGACTCGACCGGGGATCCCGCACGGCAGGCGTCCGCGCGGATCGCGGTGAGCATCCTGGATGCGCCCGACCGCCCATCCAGCGCTCCCGGGGTGGTGTCCACCTCGGTCGACGACTCCTCCGTCGTCCTGAGCATCCCCGCGACCTACCCGAACAACTCGCCGATCACGTCGTATCGCGTCGAGGCTGTCGGCGGCGGTCCCTCGGCGGACTGCGCGCCCGGGGCGTCGTGCGTGGTCCCGGGGCTGTCGTCCGGCGAGACGTACCGGTTCGTCGTGCGCGCGACGAACGCGATCGGCGACGGCCCCTGGAGCGAGCCGAGCGCGCCCGTCGTGGTCGACGCTCTTCCCACCGCGCCCGCCGCCTCCATCGCCCCGGACCCCGACGATCGCTCCGGCGGCACTCTCGACCTCGGCTGGGGGCTCGGGCGGCAGCCGGCGAAGGCCTCCGCTCCCACCGCGCTCCATGTCACCGTCACCGGGGGCGGGAGCACACTGGTCGACCGCGACTATCCGGTCTCCTCGACCGGCGACAGGATCGACGGCGCGATCCCGGGGGCCGCATACGCGATCTCGGTCGTCGTCGTCAACCGCAGCGGATCCGGACCCGCCGCCACGGCGACCACGACGGCGATCGCCGCTCCGGTCTTCGTGGATGCGTCGGTGACCGTCGTCCGTGAGGGACCGGGCGGCAGCCCGACCGTTCACTGGGCCGTCGAGAGCGGGGCGGGTGACGTGTCCTTCGTCGTGGCGGCCGGCGACGTCTCGGCCGGGCCGTGCGGAGCCGTCGGCACGCGAGCGGACGGTTCGTCGTGGACCGACCCCGGGCCGGCGATCGACGGCGCGGTGTACACCGTCTTCGCCCGGAACGGACTGTTCTGCACCGCTGCGTCGACGCCGCCGCTGGACGCCCAGCGGCCCGCGATGGACGCGTCCGTCCAGCTGCTGTCCCGGCCGGATGCCAGTGGCTCGACGCGATCCGACATCTACGTCGCCGTGCAGAACGCGGTCAACGCGGACCGTATCGAGTACGCGATCGTACCGGCGACGAACGACAGCGGCACCGCCTCCGCCTGGACGACGCTGCCGAGTTCCGCAGGGTTCGTGACGGGGCCGGGAACGGCCGTCGCGGACAGCGTCGCCTACGTCGTCCGCGTCCGCGCGTGCGGCGTCTACGAATGCACGCCGCCGCAGACCTTCGGAACGGACCCGCTCTCTCCCCGGCTCATCCCGGGGCCTGACGTGCCGCCCGTCCCCGACCCCTCCCAGGAGAACCAGCGATGATCCCGCACCCGGATGAACAGCTCACCCCCATGACGCTCGAGCAGGCGGCGTGGTTCCAGTCCGCCTTCACGACGCTCGTGGACAACGTCGAGCAGGTGCTGCGCGGCAAGCCGCACGTCGTGCGGCTGGCGCTCGCCGCCCTGCTGAGCGAGGGACATCTGCTGCTCGAGGACTACCCCGGTACGGGCAAGACCTCGCTGGCCCGCGCCATCGCCCAGTCGGTCGGAGGCACCAGCCGGCGCATCCAATTCACCCCGGACCTCCTGCCGGGCGATGTCACCGGGATGAGCGTGTACGACCAGAAGGCGGCCGAGTTCGAGTTCCACCGGGGACCGGTCTTCACGAACATCCTGCTGGCGGACGAGATCAACCGGGCCAGCCCGAAGACGCAGTCGGCGCTGCTCGAGGTGATGGAGGAGTCCCGCGTCACCGTCGACGGCGTCGGCTACGGCGTCCCCGACCCGTTCATGGTCATCGCGACCCAGAACCCCGTCGAGCAGGCCGGCACCTACCGCCTCCCCGAGGCGCAGCTCGATCGCTTCATGATGAAGACGACCCTGGGCTACCCCGACGCGGTGGCGACCCGCGCGATCCTCGAAGGGGCCAGGACGAAATCCCACCAGCGGGTGCTGCCGCCGGTGCTCCGGGTGGAGCAGCTGGCCTCGATGATCGAGATCGCCAAGCTGACGACCACCGATCCTGCCGTACTGGACTACGTGGCCCGGCTGATCGACGCGACCCGGTCGTCGGCCGAAGTGCGGCTCGGCGCGAGCATCCGCGGTGCGCTCGCCCTGGTCCGGGCGGCCATGACGTGGGCGATCAGCCAGGGGCGCACCTACGTGCTCCCCGACGACGTCAAGACGCTCGCCGAGCCGGTGCTGGCGCACCGCTTGATCCTCGACGCCGAGGCCGAGTTCGACGGGGTCACCGCGTCGAGCGTGATCGCCGGCGTCCTGCTGGATGTGACCCCTCCCGCCGAGCGGATGGCGGTGTGACGCCGCCCACGCTCCGCGCCGTCGTCGAGGTGGTCACGCCGTCCGGGTGGGCCGCACTGGCGACGGCGGCCGTCGCCCTCGTCGCCGGCTACGCGGCCGGCTGGGCCGAACTGGTCGCCGTCGGGTTCGCGCTGGCGCTGCTGTGCGCACTCTGCGCCCTGCTGCTGATCGGGCGCCCGGGCGAGGGCGTACGGCTGGAGGTGGCCGCGGAGCGTACGACCGTCGGGTCGCCGGTCCCCGCGCGGGTCGTCCTCGCGGGGTCGCACTCGCTGCTCGGCGGTCCGAGGCTCGAGGTGCAGGTCGGCGACGCGGTGCTCGGCCTGGGCGCCGGGCGCCGTCCTTCTCGCGCGACCGCTCGCGCGACCGTCGGAGGGGAGCGCTGGAGCGGCTTCGACGTTCCCGCCGACCGGCGCGGCGTCGTGGTCGTGGGGCCGGTGCGGTCGGTCCGGGGCGACCCCGTCGGCCTCTTCCGGCGGCGCGTCGAGCGGACGCCCACATTCGCCGTCGCGGTGCATCCGACGACGGTCGCCGTGCCGTCGACGAGCACCGGCTTCGTCCGCGACCTCGAGGGCAACCCGACGCGCGACCTCACCGCCGGCGACATCTCCTTCCATGCCCTCCGCGAGTACCGCCCCGGGGACGAGCCGCGGCACATCCACTGGAAGTCGACGGCGCGGAGCGGCGAGCTCATGGTGCGGCAGTTCGAGGAGACGCGCCGGAGCCATCTCGTGATCGGGCTCGGCCTCTCCTGGAGCGACTTCGCCACCCACGAGGAGTTCGAGCTGGCCGTGTCCGCCGCCGCGTCCGTCGCGGTGCGTGCCATCCGCGACGGACGCGAGGTGACCGCGATCACCAGCCCGACGGGGGAGGGCGGCGGAGCGGCGGCGGCGTCCCGGCTGCCCGTTCTGCTGCCGACGGTCACCCCGACGCGGTTCCTGGACGCCGTCTCCGGCGTGGTGCTCGGCAGCTCCGACGTCGGGGTGGACGGGCTCGCGGCCCTCGCTTCCACCGTCGTCGCGGGCATCTCCCTGGTCGTCCTCTTCGTCGGCTCGACGCCGAGCGCCCGCGAACTCCGCTCCTGGTCGCTGCGCTTCCCGGCGGGGGTGGATGTCGTGGTGGTGGTCTGCGCGAGCGAGCGGCGGCCGTCGCTGCGTCGGGTGGGCGGGCTGAGCGTGGTGACGATCGGCTACCTGGATGACCTCCGCAGATCCTTGTCGAGGTCCGCCGCATGAGGGGGAGGGCGCCCGACGTGGCCTTCCTCGTCGTCCTGTCGCTGGTGGCGGCGGTGCCGCTCTGGCCGACGTACCTGCATCCGCAGGTGATCGTCACGGTCGTCGTGGGCATCGCCGTCGGGACCGCGCTCGCGGTCGTCGCCGCGGCACGTCGGTGGCCGCTGGTCGTGCTCGTGGTCGCCACAGCCGTCGCCTTCCTGGCCGTCGGGGTGCCCGCGGCCCTGCCGGACCGCGCGGTCGCGATCGTCATCCCGACCCTCGATGGTGTGCGGGACCTCGTCATCGCCTGCGGGGCGGCCTGGAGGAAGATGCTCTCGGTGGAGCTTCCGCTCGGCGCCTCCGACGGGCTCCTCGTGCCCGCGCTCATCGTCTCGCTGGGTTGCGCGGTGGTGGGCGGGACGGTCGTGCTCCGGTCCCGCCGACCGGCGCTCGCGCTCGCCGCGCCGACGGTGCTCCTGGTGTTCGCCCTGCTCGTGGGGCCGGCGACGAGCGTTCAGCTCGGCTGGCCTCTCGCCGGAGCGGCCGGGATGCTGCTCGTCGCGATGGTCTGGACGTCCCGCGGCATCGGGCGGCCCCGGATCCGGGCGCACGAGGACGCTGTCGCTCGACGCTTCGGGCGCACCGCCGGGACGATGGCGCTGGTGCTGGCCTGCACGGCCGCCGGTGCGTGGGCCGCGGGCGCGGTGCCGCCGGCGTCGTCGCGGGCTGCGGTCCGGGACCTGGTCCGTCCGCCGTTCGACCCGAGCCGGCTGGTGAGCCCCCTCGTGGGCTACCGCAACAGCGTCCTCGCCCCGGCGAAGGACGCCCGGGTGATCACCGCTTCGGGGCTGCCCGCTGGCGCCCGCATCCGGCTGGCGACCCTGGACGACTACACCGGGCTGGTCTTCGCCGCGGCGGCCGACGACCGCGACGGCCTGTCCGGCGTGTACGAGCGGGTGCCCCTGCGCGTCGACCGAACGGCCCCGTCCCCGGGGCAGCCGGTCAGCGTGCGCCTCACCGTCCACGACCTCAACGGAGTGTGGTTGCCCACCGTCGGCGCCCTCGACTCCATGGAGTTCGCTCCGGCGGACCGTGGGCGGGCAGACGACTTCTACTACGACCGCGCCGTCTCGGGGGCGGTGCTGGCCGGGGGAGTGGATGCGGGCCTCGGCTACACCGTGCACGCGCACGTGGCGCCGGATGCCGACGACGCCGCGATCGCCCGGCTGCGACCGTCCGCGGCCCACCAGGCGCACGCGGACGCCACTCCGCAGGCATTGGCGGACGCAGTCGCTCGCAACAGCGGTTCCGGAAGCCCGGGCCGGCGGCTGCTCGCCCTGACGACCTGGTTGCGCAGCGGGTACATCAGCCACTCCGCTCCGGGCGAGCCGCCGAGTCGTGCCGGGCACTCGAGCGACCGGCTCGCCGCCCTCGTCACCGAGGCGCCGATGCTCGGCGACGCGGAACAGTACGCGCCCGCGCTGGCGCTGATGGCGCGCGAGCTCGGTTTCGCCTCACGGGTCGTCGTCGGCTACGCCCGCGGAGACACCGCGAACCGGGGCGACGTGACGTTCACAGCCGGCGACCTCACCGCGTGGGTGGAGGTGCAGGATGCGTCCGGCGGCTGGACGGCGATCGATCCGGTGCCACCGGTGCGGCCGGTTCCCGCCGACGATCGGACGAGCCGCGAGGTCGTGGCGCACCCGCTCAGCGTGCCGCCCCCGCCTCCGCCGGTCCGCCAGCACAGCGAGTCCGCCGGGACGGGGGACGACACGCACCGGAAGGCTGCACCCGAGGCACCGCTGTGGCTGACGATCCTCGGCTCGGTCCTGGCGGTGGTGGTCGTCGTCGTCCCCGTCTCCGCGCTGCTGCTCGCGCCCCTGTGGGTCACCGCGGCGCTGCGGGGGGCGCTGCGTCGCCGGCGACGGCGACGCGACGAGGCGGAGCATCGGCTCTCCGGCGCCTGGGACGAGCTGATCGACCGGCTGACGGACGCGGGGGTCGCCCTCCCGCCGTCGGCGACGCGCCGGGAGGTCGCCACCGCGACGGGCCGTGACTCGGTGCGGCGGCTGGCGGAACGTGTGGACCGCTCGGTGTTCGACGCTGGCACCGTGCGTCCCGCCGACGTCGAAGCCGCCTGGGACGAATCCACCAGGGTGGCGGCCGAGCTCGGCGAGGGGAGGTCGCGACTCGAACGGCTGCGGATCCGGACCTCGTGGCGTGCCCTCCGACGCCGGGCGCGACCAGTCAGGCGCCATGCTACCGGGCGTGACGGCGCCGCGGGGCCCGGCGACGCAGCCAGACGTAGACGGAGCGCGCGTCGCCCCCGGCCCGGCGCGTCGCCGTGAAGCCGAGCTTCCGCAGCACGCCGAACGACGGGGCGTTCCATGTGGCCACGGTCGCCCAGAGGATCGGGAAACCGGCGGCGAACGCCGCATCCGCCACCGCGGACGCCGCCTCGGTCGCGTAGCCGCTGCCGACGTGCCTGCGGAGCAGCTCGTAGGCCAGCTCAGGCTGCGCCGCGCTCGCCCGGCCGACCACCAGTCCGCAGTACCCGACGGCCTCACCGGTCTCGGCGACCTCGATCGCGTACAGGCCGAAGCCCCGCTCGTCGAAGCGGCGGCGCTGCTCGTCCAGCCTCTCGCGCTCCTCCTCGGGCGACCGGGGGTCGCGGCCGACGGGATGCTCGGCGAGCAGCGCGAGGTTCCACTCGGCGTCGCGGCCGTCGCGCGGGCGCAGACGCAGGCGAGGGGTCTCCAGGACGGGCGGCATCGGCTGCACGCGGCCAGCGTACCGAACCGCCGGGCGCGCGCCCCGCAAGCGGGGCACGGCGCGGATAGACTGTCCCCTTGAAAGACCGCCCACGAGAGGGACGAGGAACACCCAGGTGACGCGCAACGACGAGGTCGAGACCCAGCTTCCGGGCATGGATGCCGCATCCATCGCCGTGAAGCCCGGCCCCACCGGTCGCCCGCAGCGCGCGTTCCCGGCGCCCGCCCCGCTGACGCAGCACGGACCGGCCAAGATCATCGCCCTCTGCAACCAGAAGGGCGGCGTCGGCAAGACGACGACGAGCATCAACCTCGGCGCATCGCTCGCCGAGTACGGCCGCCGCGTGCTCGCGGTCGACTTCGACCCGCAGGGCGCCCTCTCCGCCGGGCTGGGCGCCCGCACGCACGACGCCACGACGGTCTACGACCTGCTGCTGAACCGCCACGCGGACGTGCAGGAGGCCATCCAGACCACCTCGACGGCCGGCCTCGACATCATCCCGGCCAACATCGACCTCTCCGCGGCCGAGGTGCACCTGGTCAACGAGGTTGCCCGCGAGCAGATCCTCGCCGGCGTCCTGCGGAAGGTCGCCAACGACTACGACGTGATCCTGGTCGACTGCCAGCCCTCGCTCGGCATCCTCACCGTCAACGCGCTGACCGCGAGCCACGGCGTGCTCATCCCTCTGGAGTGCGAGTACTTCGCGCTGCGC
This sequence comes from Leifsonia sp. KNZ13-11D, assembly GCF_056754895.1. Classification (NCBI taxonomy): domain Bacteria; kingdom Bacillati; phylum Actinomycetota; class Actinomycetes; order Micrococcales; family Microbacteriaceae; genus Leifsonia; species Leifsonia sp. KNZ13-11D. The sequence continues at coordinate 2,733,677 of NZ_JBPGWU010000001.1, read as the reverse complement.
GGCGTCGCGCTGCTGATCGAAACCATCGACAAGGTGCGCGAGCGCCTCAACCCGGCGATCGAGCTCGACGGCATCCTGGCCACCATGTACGACTCCCGCACGCTGCACTCGCGCGAGGTGCTGGAGCGCGTCGTCGACGCCTTCGGCGACCGGGTGCTCGAGACCGTGATCTCGCGCACCGTCAAGTTCCCGGACGCGTCGGTCGCGGCCACCCCGATCACGCAGTTCGCGCCCGAGCACCAGGCGGCGGAGGCGTACCGCCAGCTGGCGCGGGAACTGGTGTTCCGTGGCGCCGTCGCCTGATACGACCGAACCGGGCACGACCGAACCGGGCACGACCGAGCCGGGCACGACCGAGCCGGGCACGACCCTTCCCGCCGAGGAGTCGTCCGGTTTCCGCGTCTCCCTCGGCGAGTTCGAGGGTCCGTTCGACCTGCTCCTGTCGCTCATCACGAAGCACGAGCTCGACATCACCGAGATCTCGCTGAGCCGGGTGACCGACGAGTTCATCGCCTACCTGCGCGCGCTCGACACCGAGGAGAGCCTGGACGAGGCGAGCGAGTTCCTGCTCGTGGCCGCCACCCTGCTCGACCTGAAGGTGGCCGGACTGCTGCCGCAGGGCGAGCTGGTGGATGCGGAGGATGTCGCACTGCTGGAGGCGCGCGACCTCCTGTTCGCCCGCCTGCTGCAGTACCGCGCCTTCAAGGAGGCGTCGTCGTGGTTCGCCGAGCGGCTCGAAGCCGAGGGTTCCCGGCACGCGCGCCTCGTGCGGCTGGAGGACAAGTTCCGCCAGCGCACGCCGGAGCTGGTGTGGACACTGAGCCTCGACGACTTCGCGGCTCTCGCCACCCTGGCGATGACCCCGCGCGAGGTGCCCGTCGTCGGTCTCGACCACCTGCACGCGCCGCTGGTCAGCATCCGGGAGCAGGCGGCGATCGTGGTCGGGATGCTGCGTCACGGCGAGCCGATGAGTTTCCGCCAGCTGGTGGCCGGCGCCGAGCAGAAGGGCGTCGTCGTCGCGCGGTTCCTCGCCGTGCTGGAACTGTACCGCCGGGCCGCACTGGCGTTCGAGCAGCTGGAGCCGCTGGGCGAGCTGACCCTGCGGTGGACGGCGGAGCACTGGTCCGAGGAGAACCTGTCGAATCTGGGAGCCGACTATGACGGTTGAGAACACGGCCGAGGTCGCGGAGAGCACGGAGGTGACGGACACCACCGAGGTGCCCGCGCCCGTCGACGACGCGCAGATCGAACGCGCGCTGGAGGCCATCCTGATGGTGGCGGACGAGCCCATGAGCATCGTCACGCTGGCCACGGCGGTCGGCGCACCGGTCAAGCGCGTGCGGGCCGCCATCGCGGCACTGGTCGCCGACTTCGACGGCGAGGCGGGCGGCGTCCGGCGCGGCTTCGAGCTGCGTGAGGTGGGTGGCGGCTGGCGCATCTACGTGCGCGAAGAGTACGACGCGGTCGTCTCCGGGTACGTGCTGCAGCAGAATCCGACGAAGCTGTCGCAGGCGGCGCTCGAGACGCTGGCCGTCATCGCATACAAGCAGCCGATCAGCCGCGGCGCGATCGCGTCCATCCGTGCCGTCAACGTGGATTCGGTGGTGCGAACGCTGCTCGGCCGGGGCCTGATCACCGAGCTCTTCACCGACAGCGAGAGCGGCGCCATCAACTACGGGACGACCGACCTGCTGCTCAGCCAGCTGGGCATCGACTCGGTCGACGAGCTGCCGAAGATCTCCCCGCTGCTGGCGGACGGCGCAGACGGGTTCGAGGGCGATGTCCGCTGAGAGCACGGGGCAGGGCGAGCGCCTGCAGAAGGTGATGGCGGCCGCGGGCGTCGCGTCGCGTCGCGTCTCCGAGGAGATGATCGTCGCCGGGCGGGTGACCGTCAACGGCACGGTCGTGCAGGAGCTCGGGACCCGCGTCGACCCGCTCACGGACAAGGTGGCGGTGGACGGCACGGCCGTGCAGCTCGACACCAGCCGCCGCTACGTCATGCTCAACAAGCCGGTCGGCGTGGTGAGCTCGATGCGCGACGAGCAGGGGCGTCCCGACCTCTCGCGCTTCACCGCCGGGTACCCGGAGCGCCTGTTCAACGTCGGACGGCTGGATGCCGAGACCTCGGGCCTCCTCATCCTCACCAACGACGGAGAGCTGGCGCACGTGCTGGCGCACCCGAGCTTCGGCGTGACCAAGACGTACATCGCACGCGTGCGCGGCGTCGTCACCCCGCAGACCATCGGCCGCCTGACGAAGGGCGTCGAGCTCGACGACGGTCCGATCGCGGCCGACCGGGCCAAGCTGCTGCAGGCGAACCCGCGCGGCGACGACTCGCTGGTCGAGATCACGCTGCACTCCGGCCGCAACCGGATCGTGCGGCGGATGCTGGCCGAGGTCGGGCATCCCGTGCTGGAGCTCGTGCGGCGGCAGTTCGGCCCCCTGCACCTCGGGACGCTGAAGGCCGGCCAGCTGCGCGACCTCACCAAGGCCGAGCTCGGGCAGCTCCTGACCATCTCCCGCCAGGGCTGAACGATCCGCTCGGACCGTCGATCCAGGGGTCGCAACACGCCGTCATCCGCGACGCATGACGGCGTGTCTCGCCCCCTCGATGCCATCGGCCGACGGACGTCCGGGGCAGCCTCTAAGGTGGACGGGTGACTGACTCCACCGCCCGCCTCGCCGGTCCCGTCCGCGTCGTCGGCGCGGGGCTGCTCGGCGCATCCGTCGGACTCGGGCTGCGCGCCCGGGGCGTCGACGTGCTGCTCGCCGACGCCTCGCCCGCCCACCTGCGGCTGGCGGCGGACTACGGCGCGGGCCGGATCGACGACGGGGGAGCGGAGCCTGCGCTGATCGTCGTTGCGGTCCCGCCGGACCTCACCGGCCGGGTGATCGCTCAGGAGCTGGCGACGCATCCCGAGGCGATCGTCACGGATGTGGCGAGCGTGAAGGTCGCGCCGCTCGCCGAGCTCGAGGCGTCCGGCCTCGACCTCGCGCGCTACGTCGGCGGCCACCCGCTCGCCGGGCGCGAACGCGGCGGCCCCTCCGCAGGCCGCGCCGACCTGTTCATCGGCCGCCCGTGGGTCGTCGCCGCGCGCCCGGAGAACCCGCGCTCGGCGGTGAGCCTCGTGGAGGCGCTCATCCTCGACCTGGGCGCGACCCCGATCGAGATGGATGCGGACCAGCACGACGCCGCCGTCGCGCTCGTCTCGCACGCGCCCCAGATCGTGTCGTCGCTCATGGCGAAACGGCTGGCGGACTCGCCGGACGCCGCTCTCGCGCTCGCCGGCCAGGGCGTCCGCGACGTCACCCGCATCGCCGCGAGCGAGCCGGAGCTGTGGGTGCAGATCCTCGGCGCCAACGCGCCTGCGATCGTCGAGATCCTGCGCGCCTACCGCGACGACCTCGACCGCGTGCTCGTCGCCCTCGGCGACGTCGACGCCTCCGGGGCGCGGCGCACGATCGCCGAGGAGATCGCCGGCGGCAACATCGGCGTCTCGCGCCTGCCGGGCAAGCACGGCCAGGACCGGAGATATTCGCGCTTCGTCGTGATGGTGGAGGACCGGCCCGGTGAGCTCGCGCGGCTGCTGCACGAGCTCGGCGAGCTCGGCGTGAACATGGAGGACCTGCGGCTGGAGCACTCGCCCGGCGCACCGTTCGGCCTCGCCGACATCGCCGTGCTGCCCGAGGTGGCGCACCGCACGGTCTCCGACCTGACCGAACGAGGATGGAGGATCACCGGATGACCGACACGATCGTCGTCGCCGTCGATGGACCGGCCGGGAGCGGCAAGTCGAGCGTGAGCAAGGCGGCCGCCGCCCGTCTCGGCTGGGCGTACCTCGACACCGGCGCGGCGTACCGCGCGCTCAGCTGGTTCGTCGTCGAGCGCGGGATCGACGCGACGGACTCTTCCGCGGTGATCGACGCCCTCCCCGACTTCGACTACCGGATCGGCACCGACCCGGCGAGCTATCACGTCTTCGTGGGCGACCACGACGTCACGGAGGCCATCCGGACGCCCGAGGTGACGGCGGTGGTGAGCGCCATCGCGCGCGTTCCCGTGGTGCGGTCGTTCCTCACGGAGCTGTTCCGCGACATCATCCGGCACACCGATCGCGACGGAATCGTGGTCGAGGGCCGCGACATCACGACGGTGGTCTGCCCGGACGCCCGTGTGCGCATCCTGCTCACCGCCGACGAAGCCGTTAGAATGGCCAGGCGTTCCGCGGAGCTGGCCGACCATTCCGCCGACCACGTCGGCGAGGCACTGCGGAGGCGCGACGCGGCCGATGCCCGCGTCGTCGACTTCATGAACGCCGCGGACGGTGTGACCACCGTCGACTCCACCGACCTCGACTTCGACCAGACCGTCCACGCGGTCATCCAGGTCGTACAGAAAGCAGCACATGTCTGACATCGAAAACGAGCCCGTCGGCGACGACGACCTCGTCGCCCGGCTCTCGACCCTCGACGAGGACCTCGCGGTCCAGCGCGCGAACGCCCTTCGCAGCGGCCTCGAGGAGTACGAGCTCGACGAGAGCGACCTCGACCTGCTCGAGATCGCCGGCGAGGACGTCGAGGGCATCACCTACCTGCCGGCACTGCCGGTGCTGGCCATCGTCGGCCGCCCGAACGTCGGCAAGTCGGCCCTCGTCAACCGCATCCTGGGCCGCCGCGAAGCGGTCGTGGAGGACACGCCGGGCGTGACGCGCGACCGCGTCTCGTACCAGGCGGAGTGGAACGGCCGCCGCTTCACCCTCGTCGACACCGGCGGCTGGGAGCCCGACGCCCGCGGAATCGACGCCAGCGTGGCCGCGCAGGCCGAGGTCGCGATCGACCTGGCCGACGCCGTGCTGTTCGTGGTGGATGCGACGGTCGGCGCGACCGCCACCGACGAGCGGGTGGTCCGCCTGCTGCGCAAGACCGACAAGCCGGTCTTCCTCGCCGCCAACAAGGTGGACGACGCCCGCCAAGAGCCGTACGCGACCGAGCTGTGGTCCCTGGGTCTCGGTGAGCCGCATCCTGTGTCGGCACTGCACGGACGCGGTGTGGCCGACCTGTTGGACGAAGTGTTGAAGGTCCTGCCCGAGGAGTCCGCCTTCGCCAAGCGCGAGATCGGCGGCCCCCGTCGCGTCGCGATCATCGGGCGCCCCAACGTCGGCAAGTCGTCTCTGCTCAACAAGACCGCGGGAGAGGAGCGCGTCGTCGTCAACGAACTGGCGGGCACCACGCGCGACCCCGTGGACGAGCAGGTCGAGCTGGGCGGTCGCGTCTGGCGCTTCGTCGACACCGCGGGCATCCGCCGCCGCGTGCACCTCCAGCAGGGCGCCGACTTCTACGCCTCGCTGCGCACCTCCACCGCGCTGGAGAAGGCGGAGGTCGCCGTCGTCGTCCTCGACGTCAGCGAGCCGATCAGCGAGCAGGACGTGCGCATCATCGACCTGGTCCTCGAGTCCGGGCGCGCGCTGGTACTCGCGTTCAACAAGTGGGACCTCCTCGACGACGAGCGCCGCCGCTACCTGGAGCGCGAGATCGAGCAAGACCTGGCGCACGTCTCCTGGGCTCCGCGCGTCAACATCTCGGCCCGCACCGGCCGGCACCTCGAAAAGCTGGTGCCCGCGCTGGAGCTGGCGCTCGACTCGTGGGACACGCGCATCCCGACCGGCAAGTTCAACGCCTTCCTCGCCGAGCTCACGGCCGCGCACCCGCACCCGGTGCGCGGCGGCAAGCAGCCGCGCATCCTGTTCGGGACGCAGGCGTCGAGCCGTCCGCCGACATTCGTGGTGTTCACCACCGGGTTCCTCGACCCGGGCTACCGGCGGTACATCATCCGCCGGCTGCGCGAGGTGTACGGCTTCGAGGGCACACCCATCGTGCTCAACATGCGGGTGCGGGAGAAGCGCAAGCGCTGACTCCCGCCGCCCCCGCGGCCCTCCGTCGACTACACGATTTCTGCACGCGACACGCCGCGGCGGCGTGCAGAAATCGTGTACTCGACGGTGGGGGGCGTGGGATGTTGGCGCGACGGGCGCGGGCTCAGCGCTGGCGGGCGACGTCGAGGATGGGGGCGAACGCGTCCGGCGGGTGGATGACGACCACCGTCGCCGTGCCCTCCGGGAACAGGCGCGCCACGTCCGCCGGGTCGGCGCGGTCGTCGACGGTCACATCCACCGTCTCCTGCCAGCGGCCGTCCGTCAGCCGCTGCACCGTCGCCTCCCACGTGATGCCGGGTGTCGCGCGGGCCTGCAGCCGCAGGTGGATGCCGACGGCACGCTGCCGCGCGAGCAGCGACAGCAGTCCCCGGTAGACCGCGGTCCGTCCCGCGACGATCAGCCACGGGTCGAGTTCGCGCACCAGCAGGTCGGCGTTCCACAGGACCGTCGTGGCGAACCCGCTGCGCGACTGGTACACATCCACCGCGACGACGCCCGGCAGCCGGCGAACCGTGCGCTTGAGCGTGCCGCGGGTGATGCCCTCCTCGACCGTGCTGTGCAGGTACAGCGGCACCGACGGCCGCGGCGGTAGGCCGCCGGCGCGTGCGGTCGCATGGTCGTGGATGCGCTGCGGTCCCGCGAAGAACGTCGCCGCCACGCCGGCCAGCACCGCGCGCACGCGGTCGTCGGGTGGATCCGTCTCGACGGCAGCGGCTGTGTCGGCGTACGCGGTCGACTGGTGCAGCTCGCCGATGCGGAAGCCGTGCGACAGCGGCGGCCGCGCCTTGACCGTCAGGAAGGGTGCGCCCACCGCCTGGCGGAGCGGGTTCTCGCGGCCCTCGATCCGCGGCACCGGGTCGAGCACGTGCTCCAGCGCCAGCACGGTCACCGCGTCCGGCACGGGGATGCGCCCGAGCGGCGACCCGGCGACCAGCAGGTGCGTCACGGCGAAGCCGGCCGTAGTGGCGGCCGTCGCGAGCTGAGCGGCGACCATCCCGCCCAGGCTGAAGCCGGCGAGCAGCACCGGTTCGCCCGGCAGGATGCCCGCCTCCCGCATCGTGTCGAGCGCCGCCCGGGTCAGGGTCGGCTCCTCGCCGCCGCCGATGAGCAGGTCGGCCGTCAGGTCGTTGGGGGCCGCGCCCGCGCGGGGGTGCCACGACTTCGTACTCGCGAACTGCACCATCCATCGCCGCGAGCCGGCGGTTCCGACCTCGACGACCCGGACGAGCGCCACATCCGCCCGGTCGTCGAGGTCGGGGTCGCACAGGTCGTCGATCTCGCGCTGGCTGAGCAGCACCTCGCGCAGCGATCGCACCGCGCGCCGGCGCATCGCTCCCGCGGCGATCCCAGGTTGGCCGAGCGGGTCGGGGGAGGGCCCGAGCGGCAGCCCGAGCAGTCCTGCCGGGATATCGGGGAGACCGGGCGTCGGCACATAGTCGTCGCCGCGTGACGGGTCGTTCCACCAGTCGAGCACGTCGCGGATCTGCGGGAACGCGCGTGCCAGGAAGTCGTCGTAGCCGAGCAGGAGCGCATCCTGACCGTCGCGCAGCAGCCCGCGCCGCCGGCCCAGGCGGACGATCTTGCGCAGGATGGCGGGCAGCGTGAACACCGCGACGTACGGCCGCGCGCGCCACTTCGGCAGGAACACCCCGACCAGCGAGACCAGCAGGGCGAGCGGCGCGAACAGTGCGCCGGCGACCCGGGCGGTGCCGCCGGTCGCCCGTGGCACCAGCGACAGATACAGCGCGCTGAGCGCCACCCGCCGGGCGCGACGGCTCGACGGTGCGGGAGTCGCGAACGGGTAGGGGATGCGCGCCCGCCGCTGCAGCGCAAACCAGACCCAGGCCGCCGCCGCGCCGATCAGCCAGCCGGCGACCGCGAGCAGGCCCCCGGCGATCCCCAGCACCGCGAGCACGAGGCCCAGGGCGATCGCGACCGGGACGCCGACGATCAGTCCGAGCACGAGCGCCGTGCGGCCCAGCGCGGTCGGCCCCCGCCAGAGCTGCGGCCGCCACAACTGGGGCCGCCACAGCTGCGAGGGGGGCTGCGACGGCATGCCGCCAGCCTAGCCCCGGGCCTCTGACACTCTCAGCATGCGCGGCTCGATGCATATGTATGGAAACGTCGCCACACAAGGGCGACACGCCACAGCAGCGTGTGCAACTCGACCGTAGGCGCACCCCCAAAGAAGGGGCGACCACAAGGGGGGTATTTGTACCCCGGTTTGTCCTCACTAGTGTGGACAACCAGGAGCCACCCGACCGTGCCCACCCGAGGGCCGGGCTCCTGAGTACAAGGACGCATACCCGATCATGAGTTCTCACACCGCCTACACCCCTGCCCGAAAGCGCCAGCTCGGCTCCGAGAAGCGCACCGAACCGCTCCCGACGGTCCACCCGAAGCCGTCCGACCGGAAGATCACCTGGAGCCGTGTCGCCATCGTGCTGACCGTCCTCTTCTGGGCGATCTACGTGGTCACCACGATCATCCGTCAGTTCATCGACAGCGGCAGCCAGAACTTCCGCTTCACGATGGAGGCCATCGGCTACACGGTCGTCGTCACCTTCCTGACCTTCTCCGCGCTGATGTACCTGGTCGCCCGCCAGGGCGCCCTGCAGCGGTTCCAGAAGCACGTGCGCGTGCCGCGGGCCGAGCTCGACCGCCACTTCGCCGAGAACCAGCCCAGCATCACCGTGCTGGTGCCCTCGTACGCGGAGGAGCCGGCCGTCGTGCGCATGACCCTGCTGTCCGCCGCGCTGCAGGAGTTCCCCTCGAAGCGCGTCGTCCTCCTCCTCGACGACAACCCGAACCCCACGGATCCCGCCGTCCGAGAGCGCCTCGACGCTACCCGCGACCTTGCGCACGACATCGGTGCGATGCTCGCCGAGCCGCGCCTCCGCTTCTCCGACGCGCTCATGCGCTACGAACTCGGCGACACCGGGGTCTACGCCACCGAAGACGCCGCACTCGAGCTGGCCGACCACTACCGCTGGGCGGCTCAGTGGCTCTACGAGCAGGCGGATGCGCACAGCGTCGACGACCACGTCGACGTGTTCTTCGCCGACCAGGTGCTCCGCGCACTCGGCGACGACCTCGCCCTCACCGGCGAAGCGGTCGCCGCCGCCATCGCCGAGGGCGCCTCCCTCACCGCCAAGCGCGTCGCTCAGCTCTACCGCCGGCTCGCCTGGACCTTCGACGCCGACCTCGCCGTGTTCGAGCGCAAGCAGTGGGCCTCCCTGTCGCACGAGGCCAACAAGGCGATGAACCTGAACGCCTACATCGGCCTGATGGGCGGCACCTACCGGGTCGACGAGACGCCGGAGGGCCCCATCCTCACCCCGGTCCCCGCCGGCCAGCGCCGCCCGGGCGACATCGAGATCCCGGACAGCGACTTCCTCCTCACCCTGGATGCCGACTCCATCCTGCTGCGCGAGTACTGCCTCCGGCTCACCTACTTCCTGCAGCAGCCGGACAACGCGCGCGTCGCTGTGACCCAGACCCCGTACTCGTCGTTCCGCGGCGCCGGCACCCGCATCGAGCGGCTGGCCGGGGCGACCACCGACATTCAGCACATCCTGCACCAGGGCAAGTCGTACTATGGCGCCACGTTCTGGGTGGGTGCGAACGCGGTCATCCGCAAGCGCGCACTGGACGACATCGTCGAGACCGAGTTCGTGGGCGGTTTCGAGGTGCGCCGCTACATCCAGGACCGCACGGTCATCGAGGACACCGAGTCGAGCATCGACCTCGGCACCCACGGCTGGACGCTGTCCAACTACCCGGAGCGCCTCAGCTACTCGGCCACCCCGCCGGACTTCGGCTCGCTGATCGTGCAGCGCAGGCGCTGGGCCAACGGCGGACTGCTCATCCTTCCGAAGCTGTGGCGTCAGGTGAAGGAGCGCAAGCGCCGCGGCGAGACCGTGTCCCGTGTCGAGCTGCTGCTGCGGGTCAACTACATGGCGTCGATCAGCTGGGCGAGCTTCGGCCTGGTGTTCCTGCTGGCGTACCCGTACGACGGCCGGCTGCTCAGCCCGATGGTGCTGCTCGCCGCGCTGCCGTACTTCATCAGCCAGGCGGCGGACCTCCGCTACAGCGGCTACAAGGCCACCGACATCTTCCGGATCTACGGCTTCAACCTCATCCTGCTGCCCGTGAACCTGGCCGGCGTGCTCAAGTCGATCCAGCAGTCGCTGACAGGCAAGAAGATCCCGTTCGCCCGCACGCCGAAGGTGAAGAACCGCACCGCGTCGCCGCTGCTCTACGTGATCGCGCCGCTCGCGATCGTCGCCTTCTCGCTGTTCACGCTGTGGCGGGATGTCAACGCGCACAACTGGGGCAACGCCGCGTTCGCCGCGTTCAACGCCACCCTCGCCATCTGGGCGATCGTCGCATACATCGGCATCGGCAACACGATCGTCGACATCTGGCTCGGGATGACGAAGCCGCTCTACGTGGACAAGTCGCGCAAGCGGGTGGCCGAGCAGGCCGCTCCCGCGGGCTCGTCGCTCGACTGGCGCTCGGTGCTCTACCACGGCCACGCGGGCGGTGAGGTTCCCCACCTGGCGGGTGTCGGCGCCGTCGTCGCCGAGACGGCCGCCTCGGAGGCGGTCGCCGAGTCGGGCTCCACTGCCGAGGCAGCGTCGTCGTCCTCGTCGGTCTCCGGTGAGAAGCAGGCCGCCTGATGTCCCGGCAGAAGAAGGCGTCGAGGGACGCCTCATCCACCGCCCGGTCCGCCTCTGCGGACTCCGTCGAGCGCGCGCAGGCCCCCGAGTCGTCGGGCGGTCGCCGCCTGTCGCCGTGGCGCGTGATCTGCGCCGCGCTCGTCGCCATCGTCGTCGTGTCGGTCGGAGCCGTCGGCTTCCAGTGGTGGAGCGCCCGCGCCGCCGTCGATGCGAAGCCGTGGTTCGCCTCCTACGTCGACGTGACAGCGACCCCGCGTTTCGCGTTCGAGAACCTGGGCAGCACCTCCACCAAGGATGCCGTGCTCTCGTTCGTCGTGTCGTCGAAGAAGGACCCGTGCGCACCCAGCTGGGGCGCCGCCTACTCGCTCGACGAGGCCCGCGGGTCGCTCGACCTCGACCGGCGCATCGCCCGGCTGCAGCAGCAGGGAGGGACGGTCGCCGTCTCGTTCGGCGGCCAGCTGAACGACGAGCTCGCGGTCGGCTGCGTCGACCCGTCGGCGCTCGAGAAGGCGTACGCCTCGGTCGTCGACCGCTACAAGATCGGGACCATCGACCTCGACCTCGAGGGCGCCGGCCTCACCGACCGCGATGCGTCCGAGCGCCGTGCCCAGGCCATCGCCGCACTGCAGCAGGAGCGCCGCGCCGCCGGGAAGGGCCTCGCCGTGTGGCTGACGCTGCCGGTCGCGCCGTCCGGGATGACCTCGGACGCGACGGACGCCATCGCCGCCATGCTCAAGGCGAAGGTCGACATCGCGGGCGTCAACGTGATGACCATGGACTTCGGCGACGCCAAGGACGCGAAGGCGTCGATGGCCAAGGCCGCCGAGTCCGCCGTCTCGGCCGCCCAGCGCCAGCTCGGCGTCCTGTACGACCGTGCGAAGCTGCACCAGAGCGACCCGAGCCTCTGGGCCAAGCTCGGCGCCACCCCGATGATCGGCCAGAACGACGTGCAGGGGGAGGTCTTCCCGCTCGCGGACGCCGCATCCTTCAACACCTGGGCCGTGTCGAACGGTCTCGGCCGGATGTCGATGTGGTCCGCGAACCGCGACAAGACCTGCGGCTCCAACTACGTCGACCTGGCCGTGGTGTCGGACGCGTGCAGCGGCGTCTCGCAGGGCAAGAAGACGTTCGCGGACGTGCTGGCGAAGGGCTTCGACGGCCACATCGCGCTGGGGGAGTCGGCGGTCACCACCGCCGAGCCGACCTCGACCGCGGCCGCGGACGACCCGGCGACCTCGCCGTACCCGGTCTGGGCCACCAAGAACTCGTACCTGAAGGGCGCGAAGGTGGTCTGGCACCACAACGTGTACCAGGCGAAGTGGTGGACCAAGGGCGACGTGCCCGACAACCCCGTGCTGAACTCGTGGGAGACGCCGTGGGAACTGGTGGGCCCGGTGCTGCCGGGTGAGACGCCCATCCCGCAGCCGACTCTGCCCGCCGGCACGTACCCGACCTGGAGCGGGACGACCGCCTACGACAAGGGCCAGCGCGTCCTCTTCGACGGCGTGCCCTTCGAGGCCAAGTGGTGGACGCAGGGCGACAGCCCGGAGGCCGCCAGCGCCGACCCGGACTCGTCGCCGTGGGCTCCGCTCACACAGGACGAGATCGACCAGATCATCGGCGGCTCCGGCCGCTGAACCAGGATCGGCGGCGGGATGCTGACTCCCCCATCGTGTCCCGTCGCCGACTCGACCTGGCCTCCCGCTGCGGGGCGGGAGCACCCAGGCGCCCGCGCGCGCCTTCGGCGTGCCCGGCGCAGTGCCGGCGGGGATGCGCGTGCCTTCGGGTGGCGCGTGGAATCCCTGCCGGCACGCTAGAACCCCGAGTTATCGCTTCGTGACCCGCGGGCGGCGACTCGGACCCTAGGCTGATGCTGCTGCGGGGCTGCAGCACAACAGAACATTGGGGGGAACATGATTCGATCGTCGAAGGCCGCCGTCGTGGGGGCGACCGCCATCGTGTCGGCGCTGGCCCTGGCGGGCTGCGCCGCTGGTACCGGCGCTGCCGCCGCACCGACACCGACGGTGACCGTCACGTCGACCGTGACGGCGACGCCCGCGCCGGCGTCCGCCTCACCGGACGACCCGATGGATGAGCTGACCGCCTGGACGGCCCGCGTCGTGCTGGCGCAGGAGGTCTACCTCTCGCAGGCGCCGAACGCGAAGATGGCGCCGTACAACACGGAGACTCCGCCGACGAAGAACGCCGACGGAACCTGGCGTGCGATCGTCGGCTTCCCGCTCGACCCGCCACCGGAGGGGGCCGCCAGCGTGGTGGTCATATGCGACATCGGCGGCACGAAGGGCGCCCCCACCCTCGTCCACTGGTCGACCAAGGACATCTGACCCGGGCGTGCGCGAGCCCTCCCCGCGACACGGTAGGATGGTCTAGTTGCCTCGCGCGGCTCCGGCCGCCACCGGCGACGACGGGCTGTGGCGCAGTTTGGTAGCGCACTTGACTGGGGGTCAAGGGGTCGCAGGTTCAAATCCTGTCAGCCCGACGCGACAGGGGTCCTTCTGATGCTTACTGCAACCAGAAGGACCCGGAGTCACCTTTGACTTCGTTTGCGCCTGAGCAAGGGTATTGCCGCACTGCGGGCGAGTGGAGCAACTGGTCAACCGGCAGGTGTGAGCATCCGAAAGTGAGTGTGCCGACGGGTCCAGAGAGCACTGCCAGACGGCTCGCGGACACCCGCGATTGCGTCAGGCACCCGGATGGGAGTGACGCTGAGCATCGCCGGGAATTACCGCAGTTCATCCAATGCGCTGGCGGGCCCCGGCGGCGTTCAACGTAGCTTGAACCTGTGGAGATCGATAACGAGGACTTGAGACGCATTTCTGCGTTCTTTGAAGCGCGGATACGGGGACCTCATCCGTACGAATAAGTGCGTATGGCCCGCGCCCTCCTGGACGTAGTTGGCGAGCTTCTTGACAGCGTGAAAGTGATCGCGGGTGGACGCGCGTCAGCGGTTGACTACTGCTTCAGGGGAACATTCCTCCCATCGGACATGGTGCGGACTCAACTCCGACTGGCGCACCACTACATCAAATCTGCCTGCGACGGTCCGACTCTTGCCTCGTTCGTTGTGCTCAGGGTAGCGATGGAGTGCATGTCGACAGCGCAGTGGCTCATCGCTGACCCATCTCATCGCGTCAGGGTTGAGAGATTCCTCAAGCGGATGTGGTGGGATACCCAGAGCGCTGTAGGCATGGCGGTCGTTGCGGACGCAAATCCCAATCTCAGCGGGCTTTATGACCTCGAAGAGACGATCCATGAGATTGCGGAGCCGATCAAGGGACTCGACCCGGACAAGGTGACCACGTCAAGGAGAGTGGCGCTGAGCAGCGTCGTTCGGGAGGCAAGCCGCCCTGTTCGACCGAGCTATCCGACTTTGATGGAATCGTGCTGGATGGCCTGTGCGGGTGTGTCCCACGGAAACGTCCCGATCTCGGCCGGCATCTGTGTTGGGCCGCATTCAGTCCACAGGCCCTCGGAGCATCTGGTCAGTCTAAACGTCTATGCGAACTTCCTTGAGATCGCCGTCGCCGATCTGCAGACCACAATCACGATCTTCCTAAGGTACGCATCGGAGCAGCAGCAGAATCAGCGACCCATGGTTTGACGCCCTTTTGGCAACGACGGCGATAGCGCGGCGAGCGCGTACACGCGTCACTGAGAAGCCATGGCTGCCGTTCCATCTCGGTTGAACGCATCGGTACGAATGCCGGAAGCTAATCGAACAGCTCGGACCAGTGCTCTGGAAATCGAGTCGAAGGGGAGCCGCGACGCTTTTGGCTGGCGTTGATCGAGCTGTAGCCGGTTCATGCCGGCCTGGTAACCGGACGGGTTTCGCGCATCAATTCGGTCGCCCGTTAGAAGCCGCTTCGAAGAGCGGGCGACCTATGCGGACGGTTGTTGCCTCTCCGGCGACCGGCTGAGGCTGATCCTGCATCGAAGCGGTTGGTATGGATGCACCGTCGTCCTATCTGACAACGCGCGAAGGAAAGTCGCAGCACGGTAAAGTCATCAGACTAGACGTGCGAGAGACGGGCGACGCGGATGCCTAAACAGGAGAGGGCAGAACGCACTCGGTTGGCGATCCTGAGGGCTGCTGCTGAGGAGTTCGACGAATTCGGTTACGAGGGGGCGAGGCTCGATCGAATCGTCGAGCGCACGGGCGCAACCAAGGGCGCGGTCTATTTCCACTTCCGTTCAAAGCTGGACATCGCACGGGCTCTCGTAGAAGATAAGTACACCAATTGGCCGGTTATCGTGGCCGAAGTGACTAGCAGCGGAGCCCGCGGAATTGACGCTGCTGAGCAACTCACGCAGCGCGTGGCCGCGGTTTACGCCAAAGACGTTCGAGTGAGAGCTCGTGATCTACGCCAATTCATTCCAGAGCGTCAACGGACTCTCGGTGCAATCTGCCGACCACCAGCCACACATCCTGCGGGTACTCGTGCCTGGCAGCCAACCCGACTGCACTAGCAGTAAGGACATTACCTTGTCGCCGAACACGAGCGTCGACCCGCTTATCACCACTCAGCTCTATTCCCCGGGCCACGTGACGATCAACGGTCCAAGCTCCATGACGGGTCAAGTTGAAGGCGGCTGCGTCGCTGCTTCCGGGACTGCTGCGCTCGTATACGCGCCCGTACAAACCCCCGGACACAGCTAGGTTGCCGACCCGATGATGAGCACCGCAGGTTCATCTCGACCGAAACGCAGGGCGCTCCATCTCATTTGGGCGGTTCCCCTCGGTATTGCAGTCTGTTTTGCCTTCGATATCGCTTCCGTGTTCACCTGGTGCGGAGTCTTTGGCTGCCGCCAACCGGAACGTGACCTTCTGCGTGAATTTTGGCCGACCCTGAGCTTGCTAATTCTGGGGGGTGTAGCCGTCGGGCTGCCTTTACTACTGGTGCCCTGGTCTCGGCGATTCTGGACCCGAGCAGGAGTCGCGCTAGCGAGTACGGCCGTTGTTTCACTTCTCGGCTGGCTGTGGTTAAACTCGCTGGGTTGGAGCTGAACAAGCGTCGCGCCGGGACCAAATGAGCAGCCCGAATAAACTGATCATCGACCCGACGACACGGCGTGTCCTCCAAGCGTGCCCTCGTACGGTCGCGCGGGTCTTTTGCGGGTGCGCAGCCGGAGTCGGGGTGTGGTTAGCCGGTCGCGCCGTCGTCCGTCCGCCTGGCGAATACCCGTCTTACCGTCGACTCGCTCACTTGGAATGCGTGGGCAAGATCTCGCCCGGAAACGCCTTCGCTCTTGAGACGCTGAAGCTGCCGCCGCTCGTCGTCGGTCAGCGAAGAGCGCTTGCTTCTACCGGCAGTGTCGAAGCCGGCACGCCGCAAGACGTTACGGACGGTGTTCCGTCCGATGTCGAATCGCCCGGCTAGTTCGTAGGTAGAGGCTCCTTCGCAATAGGCGTGGATGATTTGCGCTGTCAAGAGCCCGTCGAGACGACTGGTCCGCGGGATGGCCTCGTTCCGCCGATAGGGAACAGATTGGCGGGCGTCCGGCCCCAAGTCGGCGATCACCTGGATAGCACTGGCGGGGTGTAAGTAGTTTGCGAGGACCCCGACTCAACGAAAGAGCCGGTGGGCACGAAGGTCGCGAAGCGACCACGTGCCCACCGGCTCTTTCGTTGCTCGCTGCTGACTAATGGGGTCCCCGCGCGCGAGGGGCCCCGGGCGCTGTGCCTCGCTCTGCGAGGAACAGCGTCTGGGGTAGCGCGTGGGGCGCAGCCCGACGCAGTGATGACGAAAGGCCCCGGTCAGATGGCAATGGTCTGACCGGGGCTTTCCTTGTTTCCCGCGTTTAGACCTGCCCTGTGTGCATTCTGTGTGCACTAGCGCATCACGCGTGAGTGGGTCGGACGAATAAGGCCGCCTCCCAAAGAGGCACAACAAACTCGTCTGACTCACTACGGATACCGAGCCAGATCGGCTCATTCATCTGTAGCCCGACGTCGGCCGGCGTGGCGGCGATGGATGCTGCTTCATCTGGGTCGTCAGGCAGATCGCCCGTTTCGAGTTCGGACAGTGTCCGCTCGCGGTGGCTCACTTGGCAAGACTCATCGGTGCCGATATTCGATTTCCCTCCCGGGAAGGAAGAACTCGCGCGCGGTGCGGGCGCGCCCACGACCACCCCCGTGTGCCGCGGGACTCTCTGATCACCGCGCGCGAGCGTCGCGGCCTGTCAGGAGCGGAGTTCCCTGCCGTGCACGGTGATCGCGTAGATGACCAGGATGTCGAGCCCGATCATGATGAGCGCCCACCAGGGCTGGGCCGGAAGCGACAGGATGTGGCTGACGGCGTTGATCGCGACGACGATGGTGACGAGGATGCGTGCCCACGTGCGACCGGTCAGAAGGAAGAACGCCAGCACGACCATCGCCAAACCGATGATCAGGGACCACCATCCCCATCCGGCGACGTTGAAGGATGCGGTCCTGCCCTGGGGGCCCACGAAGTAGGCGGTGTTCGGGCCGATGATCGCCATGAGGCCGTAGATGATGTCGATCGCTGCACCGATCAACAGCACGATCCCCGCGAAGTAGATCCAGCCGACCCAGCCTGTGCGCTGGGCCGCGTTGTGAGCTTCCGTACGAGTCATGTGAACCAACCTCCTGGCGGGTACCCGCAATGCGTTCTTGCGCATCTGGCTGCATGATGCAGCGCTTGCCGGATCGTTGGCAATACAGCGGTTCTGGAGTACTCGACGAGATCGCCCCCGCGCCGGGGTTGCGACAGCGTTCCTGGGGTCGCCGGAGCCATGGTTTCGAATTCGTGGCGACGTCGCTGATCGACGTGCGGAGGCGCGCAGCCACCTCCTCGCCCCTCTGTCGCATGGGCACGCCTATGAAATGGCCACCGTCGAGTTCGAGCGGGCTATCCGGGCCGGCGAGATTTCGCCGCCGCGGTCAGCCGCGGATGAGGGGCGGCTGAGCGCGCGCGAGAGGCGACACCGCCGACGGCGAGCTCGACCGGTTACGTGTGCTGTGCGGCGTTGTACGCGTCAACGACCGCGGCGGGCACCCGCCCCCGCGATGCGACGTCGTGCCCGTTCGCGTTGGCCCAGGTACGAATCGCCTGCAGGTCCGGCTTCCCCTGTCTTACCGGGGCGGCACCTTTCGGCCGGCGGCGCCCGGCCTTGATGTACGGTGCGAGGATCTCGCGGAACTGCGCGGCATGCTCCGCGGTCAGGTCGATCTCACGCTCCACGCCGTCGATGGTGAAGACGATGGTCTCGCCGCTGTTGTCGTCGAGTGGGCTGCCGTCGAGGTCGTCGACGAGCCGGACAATGACTTGCTGCGCCACAGAGACCTCCGATGTCGTGGTGATCTCTCCGAGGGTAGCGAATCGCGTTCCGGTCGGGCGAGCGAACACCCGAGGTGCGACCCGATGAACGCGAGCCGGTCCGGTGCCCCCCTCCGCCAGAACGCCAGGTCGTGGCCGCCCGGTGTGAAGCCGCCCGCGGGCTTCGGCGTCAGGCTGGCTGGGTAGTCGCGAGCCGCCTCGAAGAAGCTTTCTCCGGTGCCGCAGGCGATCCGCACCGGGATGCCGCGCAGGCTCTGCCGCCTGCCGACGACCGTGTTGGCGGCACGCGAGGGGCGACTCGGATAGTCTCCCGTTGACGCACCGACCCCCGACCGAAGGACGACGATGACCGAACTCTCGATCCCGTTTCTCGAGCAGCAGGAGCGGGAGCTGGTGCTGCCGTCGTTCGATCTCGCCGCATCCTGGCGTCTGGGGAGCCTCATCATCGAGCGGGCGCTCGCTGCGGGCGCCGAAGTGGCCGTCGACATCCGGCGCGGTGAGCACGTGCTGTTCCGCGCCGCGCTGCCGGGCACGACGGTCGATCAGCAGGACTGGATCCGCAAGAAGGCGGCCGTCGTGCACAGGTTCGAGGCGAGCAGCGCCCTGGTCGCCCTTCGGCTGGCCGACGTGGATGTGGAGGGTCTCGGCTGGCTGGATGCGCGCGACTACGCGCTCACCGGCGGCTCGTTCCCGATCCGGGTCGCCGGCACCGGCGTCGTCGCGGCGGTCACCGCGTCCGGCCTCGCCTCGGAGGAGGACCACCTGCTGGTGACCGACGGGATCCGCCAGTACCTCGCCTCGCTCGCCGCCTGATGAAGGCGGCGGCGGTTCAGCCGGTTCGGCGGTCCCGAGGTCCTGGAGATCGTGGACCTGCCGGAGCCGCGTCCGGGGCTGGGCGAGGTGCGCATCCGGGTCCGGGCTGCCGGGGTGAACGGCAGCGACTGGAAGAAGCGCCGCGGGGAAGGGGGCGCCGCCCAGGCGGAGTTCGCCGTGCTGTCGACCTGGGCGCCGATCCCCGCGTCGCTGGATTTCGTCACGGCGGCTGCCCTGCCGTCCGTCGTGGAGACGGCCGCTCGGGCTCTGGACCAGCTGGGCGTCGCCGGCGGCACCACCGTCCTCATCAACGGGGCGTCGGGCAGCATCGGCAGCGCGGCGGTCCAGTTCGCGGTGTACCGCGGCGCGCGGGTGATCGGCACGGGCAGCCCGGCCACGCACGACGACCTGCGGGGTCTCGGCGCCGAGCCTGTGGCGTACGGCGCGGGGATGGCCGACCGCGCGCTCGTTCCTGACGGCGTCGACCGGGCGCTCGATGTCGCGGGCAGCGGCGTGCTAGGCGAACTGATCGAGCTCGCTGGCGGTGCGGATCACGTCGTCACGATCGCGGACCATCCGGGCGCGCAGCGTTTCGGCGTCCGGTTCAGCCGGGGCGATTCGGGCCGCGCCGAGTACGCGATCCCGCTGGCCCTGCGGCTGGTCGAGGAGCGCGGGTTCTCCGCATCCCGGTCGGTGCGACGTTCCCGCTCGAGGAGGTCGCGGACGCTCACCGGGCCGGGGAGTCGGGAGCGGCGCGCGGGAAGCTTGGTGCTCACCGTCGGGTGACGTCGCTGCGTCCCCTGAAGCTCGGCCCCACCGTCGGGTGAGGCGTCAGGCGTCCCCCGACCCTGGGACGACCGCTCGCTCGGCCCCTGAACTGGGGTACAGCTGCGTCCGCAATTAAGAGGACAAACGGAACGGTCCGTCCTACTCTGCAAATAGGTGAGTAAATCTCACCTAAGCCTGCAGCCTATGCGTCCCCGATCAGACGCGGAGGGGGCGAGGACCGTGGTCTCTTTCGCCGTTCACCATCACCGCCCGCAGAACGCCGGCCATCGCCATCACTGGTGGTTCGTCGCCCTGGCCGCCGTCGTCGCGATCGTCGCCACCGCGGTGGCCGTCGTGATCGGAGGCGGGGCGCTCTACGCCGGGTCGGTCGCGAACTCCTTCGATTCGCACGTCTCGCACATCCAGCGAGCGTTCCCGGCCGACGCATCCCGTCCCGTCGCGACGCAGACGGGAGCGATGAACATCCTCCTCATCGGGTCGGATTCGCGGGGCGCGCCCACCGGGGTCGGGGCGACCGGTGTCACGAACCAGCGGGCGGACACGATGATGCTGGTGCACATCGACGCCGACCGCCGGAACGTGTACGTCATGTCGATCATGCGCGACCTGTGGGTCCCCATTCCCGGAAACGGCACCGCGAAGATCAACGCGGCACTCGCCTGGGGTGGCACACCGCTCGCCGTGCAGACGGTGGAGCAGCTGCTCGGCACGCGGATCGACCACGTCGCCATCATCGACTTCGCCGGCCTGAAAGACATGACGGACGCCCTCGGCGGGGTGGATGTGGACAGCCCGGTCGGTTTCACCACCGTCAAGTCCCCGCACTACACCTTCGTGAAAGGGATGAACCACCTCGACGGCGCCCAAGCGCTCGCCTACGCACGGGAGCGGTACGCCTTCCCGACCGCGGACTACCAGCGGGTGGCGGACCAGCAGGCCCTGATGCGGGCGTTCGCGTCGAAGTTGCTCAGCTTCTCGGTGCTCACCGACCCCGGCAGGCTCACCTCGTTCGCTG
Source organism: Leifsonia sp. KNZ13-11D (assembly GCF_056754895.1). Lineage (NCBI taxonomy): Bacteria > Bacillati > Actinomycetota > Actinomycetes > Micrococcales > Microbacteriaceae > Leifsonia > Leifsonia sp. KNZ13-11D. The sequence continues at coordinate 2,713,123 of NZ_JBPGWU010000001.1, read as the reverse complement.
CCACCGCCGGCTCGTACGTGCAGGTCGACGAGGGCTTCGGGCTGCAGACGATGCTGGGCCTCGCGGCGAGCATGCGGCTCTCCGGCATGTCGAGCATCCACACGTTCACCCTGCCCACCGCCGGGACGGGGACCTCGGCCGACGGGCAGTCGATCGTGAAGGTCGACCCGGCCGCGCTGGCGCGGTTGCGGGAGGCGCTGGCGAAGGATGCGCTGGGCGGCTTCACCGGCTGAGCGGGCACCGGCTGAGCGTTCACCGGCTGAGCGGGCACCGGCTGAGCGGGCGAATCGCGGTGGTGGCTCGCACTACCGTCGGAAAACACCCCCAGAATCTCCGACACAACGCTCTGCGGCAGGAGATCCGTGCCGAATCGCGCCGAATCTCCGACATACGGCACCGGATCTCCGACGTAAGCGAGGGCGGGCCGGGGTGGGCGGCCAGGGCGCCGTCAGCCGAGCAGCGGCACCGCCATGAGCGCGACCGCCGCGCCGCCGAGCGCCGCCTCCGCCCGGGGGAGCAGCGGCAGCCGGCGCCGGGCGGCGACCGCGACCGAGGCCACCGCGAATGCCAGCGCCGCCGCCGTCAGCGCCGCGATCACCGGCACGCCGTGGCCGGCGTGCGCGTAGCTCCCGTCGCCCGCGTCGCCCGCGGCCGACGGCGCGTGGTGTCCGCCCGCCGCGACGATCAGGCCGGCCATCAGGATCGCCTGCAGCGCGCGGTGCACGGCCATCGTCCGGGCGGGGTGCGCGGTGGACCCGACCCGTGGGCGCAGCCGCTGGGCCAGCGCCGTGGCGACGGCCGTCGCGAGCAGGAGGGCCGCCCAGACGATCGGGGGACGACCGCGCGGGGAAGGAGCATGGTGTCCGCCATCGCCGCCAGCATCGCGAGCATCCCGAACCAGGTGAGCGGCGACCGGCGGTCCGCGGTCCCGGCGACGCAGCATGCTCCCAGCGTCGCCGGGAGCATGCTGCCGAGGTGCAGGGCCTCGATCATCCGTGGTGGGAGTGGTCGCCGTGGCCGCCGTGCGCGTGGCCGCCGTGCGCGTGGCCGCCGTGCGCGTGGCCGCCGTGCGCGTGGCCGCCGTGGTCGCCCTGCCCGTGCTGGCCGGGTGCGCAGTGCGCGGGCGCCTCGGCCGGCACGTTGAGGGAGGGGTTCCGGCCGAAGAAGCCGTACGGCTTCAGCGTGAACTTCGCGTAGTCCACGGGCATGACCGGCCAGTCCTCGACGCGCGGGAAGTGGGTCGGCCCGAACGTGTGCCAGAGCACGATGTCCTCGCCGTCCAGCGAGCGGTCGGCCGCCATGTACGCGGGGAGCCCGTCGCCGCCGGGGTTCTGGTTGACGAACTCGCCCGCCGGGTAGCGTTCGTCGCTCGCGTACTGAGTGACCCACACCTGCTTGGTCGTGAACGCCGCGCGGGCGGTCACCGACGCCGACGGGTCCGCCATCAGCGTCGGGTTCTGCTCGGCGTGCAGCACGTACCCGGTCGGCCTGCCGAGCCGGTTCGTCTTCTCGGTGTTGACGATGTGCCAGGTGCGGCCGACGGACGCGTCGGCTTCCCGAGCACCCTCCGCCTCGCTCAGGATGCGGGTCGCCCGCTTCGTGAACGCGTTGCCGTACGGGTTGGTCTCGCTCACAGGCAGGCGCACCGCATCCACCTCCTCGACCGCGTTCGCCAGGCCGTCCACCATCATGTCGAGGCGCGCCGAGAACAGGTGCTGGTGGTACGGAGCACCGAGCCCCGGCGCCACTTCGCTGGCCGTCGCCGACCCCTCCACATACGAGGAGGTGAACAGGATGCCGGTCAGCTTCGCCTCGCACTCGATCGTGCCGTCGAGGTACAGATACCAGTAGAAGCCGTAGTCGTAGTTGCCCACCGTGGTGAAGAACGAGATCACGAGCCGTCGCGACCGGCGCACCTCGTTCGCCGAGGTGAACAGGTCGGTGTGCTTCCAGAGCGTCCCGTAGTCCTCCTCATGAATGCAGATCGCGTTCTCGATGGTCTTCGGCCGGCCGAACTCGTCCGACACCACGGCGTCGAGGTAGCGGATCTCGCCGAGGCAGTCGCAGCCGAGCGTCAGGGAGTTGGCGAACCGGCCGAACAGGTACTCGCCGGTGTCGAAGTAGTTCTGCCAGTAGCGCGTCGGCGACGGGTCGGCGTACGGCACCACCATCTCGGCGATGGATGCGCGGTACACCACCGGCCGCACGGCGCCGCCCTGGTCGGGGTCGGCGAAGCCGAGCGTGCGCAGGATGAGCCCCTCTCGCGCATCGAAGCCGAGCGAGAACGACCAGTTCGCCCAGGTGACCCGGTCGCCGTCCACCTGGAAGCTGGGGCCCTCGGGCTGGGTGATCGAGATCGGCTTGAGCGTGTCGAGCGGCGCGGGCCGCTCCGACTCCAGGTGGAAGTTGCCCGGCTCGTCGGGAACCGGGAGCTCGAACGCGTCCACCACCTGGGTCGCCTGTCGGGCGATCATGTCGACGTACGCGCACAGCCCGTCGACCGGGTGCGCCCACGGGTGGTCCTGGGCGTGGTCCATCCGGAACGCGAAGACGCGGATGATGCGGCGGCCCTCCTCGCCGGGAATGTCGTACGAGCCGGGCGAGAGCGGCGCGTAGACGACCTGCTCGCTGGTCAGCCCGCGCTTCGCGAGTGCGGCAAGCCAGTCGGCGTCGGCGGCGAGGATGCCGCCGATCGCCTCGAACTCCTCCTCGAGGATGGGCACCTGGCCGCGCGACCCGTCGATCGGGACGAGCGCGATCACCTCCCCGCGGGTGAGGGAGACGGCGGCGTCGGTGCTGGCCCCGGTCGCGACATCCAGCAGCAGGATGCGCGCCTCGCGGTCGGGGGCGTCCGCTTCGCCGGCGAGAGCGGCCAGCACATCCGCTTTGTCCGGCTCGAGCAGGCCGACGTAGACGAAGCGGCTGGTGTCGGTGGCCGCGCCGGTGTCGCGGAGGATGCGGGCCGCCGTCTCGATCTCCGCGGCGGTGAGGCTGGAGAGCGGGCCGGGGGCGGCGGTGTCGTCGTGGGGGAGGGTGATGGGCAGTTCGGTGGTCATGGTGCGAGATCTCCTAGGCGCTGATGGTGTCGATGATGTTCTGGTAGGCGTCCCGCCGGGTGCGGCGCAGGATGAGGGCCTGCACGACGCCGAAGACGGGGAAGGCGAGCATCGCCGCGAAGAAGGCGATCGAGAGCGGACCGAGCACGGGGGTGCCTTTCGCATCCACGTCGCCGATGAGCAGCGGGAAGTTGTCGACGATGATGAGCGTCACGCCCACCAGGCCGAGTAGCCCGATCACGGGGGCGATGACGGTGCGCCAAAGACCCGCGCCGGTCTTCTTCCGGGCGAAGTAGATGATGACGGCGAGGCACGTGAGCGCCATCAGCACCACGATGGCCAAGGTTGCGATGCCGCTGAACCAGGTGAACACCTGCAGCACCGGGTCGAGCCGGAACAGCGCGAAGGCGGCGATCAGCACGGCGGCCGTGACGGTCTGCACCAGCGACGACACGTAGGGCGACGAGTGCTTCCCGTGCACGCGGCCGATCATGGCCGGGAACACCGAGGCGTTCGACATGGAGTGCTGGTAGCGGGTCACGACGTTGTGGAACGAGAGGACGCAGGCGAACAGACTCGTGACCAGCAGCACGTTGACGATCACTCCGCCTACGGTGCCGAGGTAGTGCACGGCCGTGTTGACGATGAAGCCGCCGGTGTCGGAGGCGACCACGTCCACGATCTTCGCGGGGCCCCATCCCATCACCAGCGCCCACGAGGCGAACGTGTAGAACAGGCCGATCGCGATCACGGCGATGTAGGTGGCGCGCGGGATGGTCTTCTCGGGCTCCTTGGCCTCGTCGCGGAAGATCGCCGTCGACTCGAAACCGATGAACCCGGCCAGCGCGAACATCAAACCGATGCCGGGAGAGCCCGAGAGCACCGTGCTGGGCTCGAACGGCGCGAGGGACAACCCCTCGGCGCCGCCGGTGCCGATGATCACGACGCTCAGCACGATCACGATGCCGACCTCGGCGATCAGCAGCACGCCCAGCACGCGGGAGCTGAGCTCGATGTGCCGGTAACCGAGCACGCCGACGAGGGCGATCATCGCCAGCGAGTAGACGTACCAGGGGATGTCGGGGCCGTGCAGGGCCACCACCGACGACTCGAGCGTGGCGCCGAGGTAGCCGTACACCGCGACCTGCACGGTCGTGTACGTCAGAAGCGCCAGATAGGCGGCCGCCAGACCGAGCGGGCGGCCCATCCCGTAGCCGACGTAGGTGAAGAACGCGCCGGGGCGCGGGATGAAGCGGCTCATCGCGCTCAGCCCGACCGCGAAGAACAGCAGGATGATGGCGCCGATCGCGAACATGCTCGGTACGCCGGCGCCGTTTCCGAGCAGCACGGCGACCGGGAAGCCGCCGCCGATGACCGTGAGCGGGGCCGCCGCGGCGACCACCATGAACACGATCGATCCGACGCCGAGCCGGCCGGAGAGCTGGCGGGCGGCGCCCGGCCCGCGCAGCGCGAGCGGGTCGCCGAGCAGGGTCTGAGGCTCCTGTGCAGCCGTCATGGTTCCTCCAAGGGGGAGAGGGAGTGGGTGCGGCCAGTCTCACGACGTGTTGTTGCGCGGCCGTTCCGCCCTCGTGAAGAGTCCGCGCCGCCCGAATGGGACAGGAGCTGTCGCATTCGGAGGTCATCCGGTCGTGACGCCGACGAAACGCCGCCGCAACACGTCCGACGTAGCCTCGCGAGCGAGGAGCACACCGTGACAGCACAGCCCCCCGTGACGGCTTTGAGCCGCGCCATCGCCGATCCGACGCCGGTGGACGGCCTCCCCGCGCGCTCGCCGATGGCGGGACTGGACCGCCGCAGCCTGTCCTTCGTGGATGTGCTGGCCCAGTCGGTCGGCGCGGTCGCCCCCTCCGCGGCGGCGGCCACCTGCCCGGTGCTCGTTGCCGCGCGCGCGGGCTCGGGAACACTGCTGGCCTTCCTGCTCGCGGGCGTCCTGATGGCCCTCGTGGCCTACGCGGTCAACCAGTTCACCCGGCGGATGGCCGCGACCGGCTCCCTCTACACGTTCGCCGCGCGCGGCCTCGGCGTGCGGGCGGGCTTCGCGACGAGCGCCGCCATGATCGTGGGCTACGGCTTCGTCGCGATGTTCGCCCTCCTGGGCGCGGCCTACTACGGGCAGACGCTGCTGGCGCACGCGGTGCCGGCGGTCGCCGGTTCCCGCGCGATCGTGCTCGCCCTCCTCGCCGGGTTCGGTGCGCTGTGCCTGCTGGTGCTGTGGCGGGGCATCCGGCTCTCGACCCGCGTCACACTGGTCATCGAACTGCTGTCGATCGCGGGCATCCTCGTGCTGATCGTCGTGCTGCTGGTGCGGGTGCCGGCGCCGTCGTTCTGGGACGTCGCCCTCCCGCGCGGTGTGGGCATCCCGCAGCTCGCGGCCGGGACGACGGTGGCGGTGACGGCCTTCGTCGGGTTCGAGAGCGCGGCGACCCTGGGCGTCGAATCCCGGCGCCCCTTCGCGACGATCCCGCGGACCATCCGGTGGACAGTGATCGCCGCAGGGGTGCTCTACCTGCTCTCCGCGTACACGCAGCTCGCCGGGTTCGACGCGCTCGGCGGGGACCTCGCGCGCAGCGACAGCCCGGTCAACGACCTGGCGGCCCGCGCGGGTGTCGAGTGGATCGGGCTGCTGCTGGATGCGGCGCTCGCCAGCTCCTTCCTGGCGTGCGCGCTCGCATCCACCACGGCCCTCGCGCGGGTGCTGTTCTCGCTCGGGCGGGAGGGCATCGCTCCGCGCGCCCTCGGGCGCACCCACCCCGGGTTCCGTACGCCGCACGTGGCGCTCGCAGTGGGCGTCGCCGCCGAGGTGGCGCTCCCGGCGGCGCTGGTGTCTGCGGGGATGGGCGCCTGGCAGGCGATGGGCGTCATCGTGGTGTGCGCGGCCGCGGGCTACATGACCGCCTACGCGCTGGTCTGCATCGCGACCCCGTTCTTCCTCCGCCGCATCGGTGAGCTGACACCGGGCCCGGCCGTCACCGCCGCCATCGCCGCGGCGGGGCTCCTCACCGCGCTCGGACTCGACCTCTGGCTCGAGGGCTCGGGCGAACGGGCGGTCGCGGTGCTGCTGCTGGCGGTCGTCGCTGCCACGGCGTGGCTGCTCTGGGGAGTCTGCCGTCGTCACCGCCCGGAGGCGCTGCGCCGCATCGGCCTCTACGACGAGCCGACGACGGGGGACGTGCTCGGCGGGACACGATGAGCGCCATCCCCGAGCTGAGCGGCCGGCAGCCGGGCGCGGTGCACAGTGCGCTCGCTGTGCTGGAGGAGGTCGCGCGCGCGGGCCCCGGGATCACCGCGCAGCAGCTGTCGGCGCGGCTGGGCCTGCCGCGCGCCACGGCGTACCGGCTGCTCAATCTGCTGGTGCAGGACGAATACCTGGTGCGGATGCCCGACCTGCGCGGCTTCGCGCTCGGCCGCAAGGTCGCCGAGCTCGCGGACGTCGCCCAGGCCCAGGATGCTGCGGTCACGGCGCGCGAGGCGGTCGCGGACCTGCGCGCGCGGATCCGAGGCGGCGTGCACCTCGCCGTGTACCGCGGCGGGCGCGTCGTGCCGGTGGATGTGGATCCGGACTTCCCGCTCTCCGACCCGCGGCGGATCGCCTCCGACCTCAGCGTGTCCGCTCTCGGCCGGCTGCTGCTGGCCGAGGAGGCGGCCAGGACGGTGCCGTCGCCCACGCGGTTCACGACGCAGGAGGGGGAGCTGACGCCCGGCTTCGGCTGCCTCGCCGTCCCCGTGCGCGGCGGCGATCAGCGCCTCATCGCCGGTCTCGCACTGGCGCTTCCCGCGGTACGGCTCGCCGATCGGGACGGTCTGGTGTCGCTGGTGGCGGATACGGCAGCGCGCCTCGGTCCACTGCTGCAGCACGCCTGACCGGGGCGGCCGCTGGTCGTCATGCACGTGAGCGGCCCCGGTGCCTCGCCGTGACGGCGACGCACCGGGGCCGCTCGACCGCCGGAAGCGGCGGCCGGATCACCGGGTCAGTGGCCGGAGGCGAGGCCCTGCTCGACCTGCTGTGCCAGCTGCTGCACGTCCGCGCCGTACCCGCCGGCCAGGGCGGTCGCGGCGATCTTCTGCACGTCCGGCGTGCGCTCGGCGGACGGAGCCGACGCCAGCTGCGTCAGGTCGCTGCGCAAGGCGACCGGCAGTTTGGCGGCGAGCTGGGCGTCGGCGGTCACATCGGCCGCGACAGCGGCACCGGTGTCGCCGAGCTGCGGCGACGACAGGTCGCCCGACCGCAGCTGCTGCAGCAGGCCGGTCAAGCCGGATGCGGTCGCGCGGTCGCCGCGGGCGTCCTTCAGCCGGGTGGCCAGGTCCTTGATGGCGGAGCCGTAGCCGCCGGTCAGGGCCTTGTGGACGATCGCCTTCGCATCCGCGGTGCGGTCCTGGGGGGAGGCGGTGGCGAGCGTCGTGACGTCGTGCTGCAGCGCATCCGGAAGTAGAGCGAACAGCGGCTTGTCGGCCACCACCCGCTTCGCCAGGGACTGTGCCTTCGCGCCGTTCAGGCGACCGGCGAACAGGTCGTGACCGGCGTCGGCCGACACATGGGCCTGCGCTGTGGACTGGGTCGACGAGCCCGAGGCGTCGCCGTCGACCGTGGTCGCGAACGCTCCCTGGGCGCCGGCACCCACCAGGGCGGTGGCGGCGACGAGCGAAGCCGCGCCGACGAGGGCCCGCTTGGCCGCGAAGGCGCTGCTCTTCCGAACGGAGGTGTTCTTCGTGTAATCCATGGGATCCTTTCCGTGCCCGCGCTGCGGCCGGCCGGAGTGCCGGCCGCTTCGGATCGCGGGCGTCGGCGACGTTACGGAACCCGTCTGGACCGTTCGTGCGGACACTCTGCGAGGTCCGACAGGGTGGTTGACGTGCCTCCGGCGGCCGGTTATCGGGCGCGCGTGCGGTTGTCCGCGCGGGCGGTTGTCCGCGCGGGCGGTTGTCCGCGCGGGCGGTTGTCCGCGCGGGCGGTTGTCGACGGATGGTCGAGCGCCCTGATCCACCGGCGGAGAATGTGGCTCACATCTCCGACACAGTGCTCTGCGGATGGAGATCTGACCGCGAGACGCGCGAATCTCCGACACAGCACCGCGAATCTCCGACAGAACACTCTGCCGGAGGACGCGCGGCGGCGGAGGCGGGCCCGCTGCGCGGACGCCAACGACGTCTGCGCCTACGACGCCTGCGCCTACGACGTCTGCGCCTACGACGCCTGCGCCTACGACGCCTGCGCCCGCATCGCCTGCCGGAGCGCCTGGCGGAGCTGCGCCTCGATCCGGCGCGCCTGCTCGCTGCTCACGCCCTCCACGCCGAGGCGGCGCTCGGAACCGCCGCAGCGGTCGCCGTCGCGGGTGAAGTGGATGGCGATCCGCCCGTCCCCGAGCACCGGCTGCTGCTCGCCGCAGTGTCCGCATTCCGAGAAAGAGAACGACCCCATGTCACCACGCTAGGAGCCGCGTGTTTCTTCCGGGTTGCAGCCGCAAGAAATCCCGATGACGCCGTCCGGTCGGCTCACTCGCAGGCGACACCGTCCCCGTCGCGGTCGAGCTTGCGCGAGTAGCCCGGCTGGCCCGCGAGGAGAGGCGCTTTGCCCGCCGCGCGCACCGCGTCGCAGTTGGGGTAGTACACGTCGGGCGCCGGCGCGGGAGCGGGCGCCGGAGCCGGGGCGGGCGCCGGAGCCGGAGCAGGCGCCGGAGCCGGGGCGGGCGCCGGAGCCGGAGCCGGAGCCGGAGCAGGAGCGGCGACGGGGGTGAAGGTCGACGACTCCGCCGCCTGCGACGCGCATCCGGCGAGGACCCGGGTCATCGCCGCCTTCTCGGCGCTCGTCACCCACAGGCCGTAGGTCGCCTTGACCGAGATCTGCCGGGCCACGTATTCGCAGCGGAAGCTCTTCGCCGCCGGAAGCCAGGTGGCGGCGTCGCCCGAGGACTTCTGCTCGTTCGAGTGGGCGTCGACCGCGATCAGGTTCAGCGGATCGTTCGCCAGGCTGACGCGCTGCGCCTGCGTCAGCTGCTGCGCGCCCGTGATCCAGGCGTTCTGCAAGGGCACGATGTGGTCGATCTGCACCAGGGCGGACGTCTTCTGACCCCGCACGAAGTGGATGGTCTCGCCGGTGTAGCGGTCGGCGAGCGTTCCCGAGAGAACGGTGCACGAACCCTTGCGGACCGTGTCCGTCAGGTCGCGGGCGAGGATGTCGTTGCGGGTGTCGCACCCGTTGCGGTCGACGTCGAGCCAGGCGGCACCGAAGTCGGTGGTCCGCTGGTACCCGGTGGCCGGTGCCTTGCCTTTGACCGGGAGGGTGGCCAGGGCGTCGAGGGCCGTCTTCGATGTCACGCTGTTGTCGGTGAGGACGACCGCGGGTGCGCTGTCGGCGGCGACCACGGTGTCCGGATCGAGCGGTTCTGCCGCGGAGGCCGTCGCGGTCGGCGTCGGCGTTGCGGTGGGCGTGGCCCGCTGGGTGCTCGCCGCCTGCACCGCGTCCACGTGGGCGGGGGGCGCGATGGTCGCGCCGACGATGATCAGCGCGATCGCCCCGCCCACGGCACCGAGTCCGATCGGGCGGGAGGGCGGCAGCATCGCCCAGCCGCGCCGCCGGGTGATCAGCGTGTAGAGACCCGTGAGGATGCCGACGACGCCGAGCAGGACGAGCACGAGTCCCGGCCCTCCCCGGGAGGCGAGGAGGACGAGGAGTGCCGCGATCCCGATCCCGACCCAGGTGCCGAGGGGGATGCGACGGCGCGTCGCCACCGCAGCAGTGGCCGCCGCGGGTGCGGATGCCGGCGGGACTGTTCCCGGCGCTGCCGTGTGCGTCGTCCAGTGGGCGCCGTCCCACCAGCGCAGTTCGGCTGCTTCGTCGGGGTTCGGGTACCAGCCGGCAGGGGGAAGGGAGGGAGTCTGGGGCACGTGAGTCTTTCTCGGTTCGGGTCGTCAGCAGGCTAATGCAAAACAGGTCGATCGGTACGTAATTCCCCCCGAACGGGGTGTCCCCGTGCGTTCGCTGAGCGAAGAGAGAGGACTCTTCCGCGGCTCGGCTGAACGATATATCGTCGAGTATCGCTGACGACTGGAGGCATCCCATGTCCACCTCATTCCCCACCGGCGGGTTCGGCGCCCGCATGGATCCGGACGCCATGTGGCAGGCGTTCGAGCAGTTGCGCTCCACCTTCGAGAAGAAGGTCGGCTCGCGCATGGGCCGCGGCGACGTCCGCGCGGCCGTCCTCAGCCTGCTGAGCGAGAAGCCCATGCACGGCTACCAGATCATCCGCGAGATCGAGGAGCGCAGCGGCGGCAGCTGGAAGCCGAGCGCCGGCTCGGTCTATCCGACTCTGCAGCTGCTCGCCGACGAGGGCCTGATCACCGCCGAGGAGTCCAACGGCCGCAAGACTTACGCGCTCACCGAGGCCGGCCGCGACGTCGCCGCCGCCGAGGCGGGGACTCCGTGGCAGGGCGACGGCACTTCGACCGGGGGCGAGCGTCGCCCGATGAACGGCGGCACCCTGCCGAAGGCGGGCATCGAGCTCGCCCAGGCGGCGGCGCAGGTGCACCGCACCGGCACGCCGGAGCAGGTTCAGGAGGCTGCGGCCGTGCTCGACGAGGCACGGCGGCGGCTGTACTCGATCCTCGCCCAGGGCTGACCGGGTGACGTCGGACCAGGCGCCTGCCGCGGTGCCCCACCGGCCCGCGGCGACGCCGGCCACTCGCGCGCGCTACCGCCGCATCCTGCGCTTCGCCGGCTGGAACCTCGCGGTCACGTGGTGGTACGAGCTGTTCCTCCCGCGCATCGGCCTCGCCCGCGTCGCCGCACGCACGCGGTCGAAGCGGATGCGCCGCTTCGCGCAGCGGTTCCACGGGCTGGCGGTGGAGCTGGGCGGCCTGATGATCAAGGTCGGCCAGTTCATGTCGTCCCGGCTCGACGTGCTGCCGCCCGAGATCACCAGCGAGCTGGAGGGGCTGCAGGACGAGGTCCCCGCCGTGCCGTTCCCGGCGATCCGGGCGCTGGCGGAGGCGGAGCTCGGCGTCCCGCTGGAGCGAGCCTTCGCGTCCGTCGACGAGACACCGGTCGCCGCAGCGTCGCTCGGCCAGGCGCATCGCGCGCGCCTCACCCCGGAGACGGCGGCCGACACCGGCCTGGAGGCGGTCGTCATCAAGGTGCAGCGTCCCGGCATCGACGCGATCGTGGATGTGGACCTGGCCGCCCTGCGCCGGGTCGGGCGATGGCTGAGCCACGTCCGGCTCGTCTCCGACCGGGTGGACGCGCCCGCGCTGGTCGAGGAATTCGCGACGACCAGCCTCCAGGAGATCGACTACCTCCACGAGGGCGCCAACTCGCAGCGGTTCGCGGCCGAGTTCGACGGCGACGACCGCGTCGCGGTACCGGAGGTCGTCTGGGAGCGGACCACCCGCCGGGTGCTGACGCTCGAAGACGTCACCGCCATCAAGATCACGGACGCCGACGCGCTGCGGGCGGCCGGCATCGACCCGGCGGACGTCGCCCCGGTCTTCGCCGAGGTCATGTTCGACCAGCTGTTCACCAACGGCTTCTTCCACGCGGACCCGCATCCCGGCAACATCTTCGTCACGCCGCGCCCCGGCGCCGGCGACCGGCCGTGGACGCTCACGTTCGTCGACTTCGGAATGATGGGCGAGGTGCCACCGGGCACGCGCAGCGGCCTCCGCACGCTGTTGATCGCGGCAGCCTCCCGCGACGGCACAGGCCTGGTGGATGCGATGCGCGACGTGGGCGTGCTGCTCCCGACGGCCGACACCAAGGAGCTGGAGCGCGCGATGACGCACCTGTTCGCGCGGTTCGGCGGTATGGGCTTCGCCGAGCTGCGCGAGGTGGATCCGCGCGAGTTCCGCGAGTTCGCCGTCGAGTTCGGCGACGTGGTGCGCTCGCTGCCGTTCCAGCTGCCCGAGAACTTCCTGCTCATCATCCGGGCCATGTCGCTGACCTCCGGGGTGTGCAGCGCGCTCGACCCGGCGTTCAACCTGTGGGACTCCGTGGAGCCGTACGCGGGGCAACTGCTGCGCGACGAGCGCGGCAACATCGTGCAGGACGTCGCGAAGCAGGCGATCGAGGTGGCCGGCATCGCCCTGCGCCTTCCCAAGCGGCTGGATGCGCTGGTCACCCGGGTCGAGGACGGCGACGTCGCCGTCAGCACGCCCCGCCTCGAACAGCGCGTGGCGCGGCTCGACCGGGCGGTGCGGAGACTCGTGGCGGCGGTGGTCTTCGGAGGAGTGCTGATCGCGGGCGCCATCGTCCACGCCACCGACCAGGTGCTGGGCACGGTGCTGCTCATCGCATCCGTGGTGCCGCTCGGGTTCACCGTCTTCACCGGCCGCCGGGGACCCTGAGCCGGAATACCGGCTGGTACACCGGCGTTTCACAAGACATGGCAACCACCGAGATCACCTCGACCAACCACGACCAGACCGTCTCCGACGGCATCGTGCTGCTCGACTTCTGGGCCGACTGGTGCGGACCGTGTCACATGTTCGCGCCCGTCTTCGAGAAGGCGTCCGAGAAGCACTCCGACATCACGTTCGGCAAGATCGACACCGAGGCGCAGCAGGCGCTGGCGGCGTCGTACGGCATCCAGTCCATCCCGACCCTCGTCGCGTACCGCGACGGCATTCCGCTGTTCTCGCAGGCCGGCGCCCTCCCGGGCGAGGCCGTCGAGGACCTCATCCAGCAGATCCGCGGCCTCGACATGACCGAGGTGCGCAAGCAGTACGACGAGCTGAAGGCAGCGGCCGAGCAGCAGCAGAGCTGACGCTCGGACCGATGTCTCTCCGGGCGCGGGCCCGTCACGCGACGGGTTCCGCGCCTTCGTCGTTCCCGGAGCCGTTGCGCCGACCGGCGACCGCTGCCCGGCGCACGCGTCCGGTTGGTCAGGCCGTGGCGGTCAGCGAACTGCTGCGGCGCACGACCAGTTCGGGCTGGTAGAGCACGTGCCGCGGTTCGAGGTCGGGGTTCTCAGCCTCCTCGAGCAGGATGCGGTGCTCACCCGGTCGACGAGCACGGACGCAATGCCGCGATCGCGGAGCTGGCGCAGCCGGCGCGCCGGGTCGGCGACCCGCAGCTAACGACCGGCCTGCACATCCCGGTGGATGCGGGAGTCGCGGCCGCGTTCCTGCGATGAACGACACCGCGGGCACCGTCGCCGCCGTCGACCTCGGCGCCACCAGCGGCCGGGTCATCCACGCCCGCGTCGGGCCGAACGCGCTGGAGCTGACGGAGGCGGCGCGCTTCCCGAACCTGCCGGTTCGGGTGTGGGAGGGCGACCGTGCCACACTGCACTGGAACCTCACCGGGCTGTACACGAACGTGCTCGACGGGCTCGGGTCGGTCGCGCGGTCCGATCCCGGGCTCGCGAGCATCGGCATCGACGCGTGGGCGGTCGACTACGGACTGCTGCGCGACGGCCGGCTGTTGGGGGAGCCGTACCAGTACCGCGACGAGCGGACCGCCGACGGCGTCTCGACGGTGCATGCCGCCGTCGAGCCGGGGGAGCTGTACCGCGAGGGCGGACTCCAGTTCCTGCCGTTCAACACGCTCGACCAGCTGGCGGTGGATGCCGCGGACGGGATGCTCGACGTCGCGGACCGGTTCCTCCTCATCCCGGATCTGCTCTCGTTCTGGCTGACCGGCGTGGAACAGGCCGAGCGGACCAACGCGTCCACAACCGGGCTGCTCGACGCGAGCGGTGCGTGGAACGACGCCCTGATCGCCCGGCTCGGCCTGCCGCGTCGTCTCTTCGCGCCGCTGGTGGATGCCGGAACCCGCGTCGGCGGGCTTCTCCCGTCGCTCGCACGCGACCTGCCGTTCGCGGGCGCCGGCCCGGTCGCCACGGCGGTCGGCTCGCACGACACGGCCTCGGCGGTCGTCGCGGTGCCGATGGACGCGTCCCGCGCCGCCTACATCTCCTGCGGCACGTGGGGACTGGTCGGGGTGGAGGTGGAGCAGCGCGTCGTGTCCGAGGAGGGCCGCGTGGCGAACTTCACCAACGAGGGCGGTGTCGACGGTCGGATCCGCTACCTCCACAACGTCATGGGGCTGTGGCTGCTCAGCGAGTCGGTCCGCGAGTGGCAGCGCCGAGGGCTCCGGGTGACGCTCGAGACGCTGCTCGCCGAGGCGGGCGAGCTGCCGCGTCCCACCGAGGTGTTCGACGCGGACGACCCCCGCTTCCTGGCGCCGGGCGACATGCCCTCCCGTATCGCCGGATGGTTCGACGAGCACGGCTCGCGCGGCCCGGCCTCGCCTGCGGGGACGGTGCGGGTCATCGTGGAGAGCCTGGCGGCCGCGTTCGCGTCGGCCGTTCGCAGCGCCGCATCCCTCACCGGCGTCCCGGTCGAGGCGGTGCACATCGTCGGTGGCGGCGCGCGCAACGCCCTGCTGTGCCAGGCGACCGCCGACCGCAGCGGCCTGCCGGTGCTCGCCGGGCCGGTGGAGGCGACGGCGCTCGGCAACGTGCTCGTGCAGGCCCGCGCCGCCGGGTTCGTCAGCGGCGACCTGGAGACTCTGCGCGCGCTCGTCGCCCGTACCACGCCGATCGTCCGTTACGAACCCCGTTAGGATCCTTGCCCATGGTGAATCGTCAAGTCCCGAAGCCGGCGGAGTTGCTGGAGCTGATGCAGTTCAAGAAGCCCGAACTGAATCTGAAGAAGCGGCGGCTGGAGTCGGCGTTGACGATCGAGGACTTGGCGCGGATCGCCCGCCGCAGGACGCCGAAGGCGGCGTTCGACTATACCGAGGGTGCCGCCGAGGGGGAGCTGTCGCTCGCGCGGGCTAGGCAGGCGTTTCAGGATGTGGAGTTCCACCCCTCGATCCTGCGGGATGTGTCGAGTGTGGATACCTCGTGTGAGATCTGGGGTGGTCCGTCGGCGTTGCCGTTCGGGATCGCGCCGACCGGGTTCACCCGGTTGATGCAGACCGAGGGCGAGACCGCGGGGGCCGGGGCTGCGGGGGCGGCGGGGATCCCGTTCACCCTGTCCACGCTGGGGACCACCTCCATCGAGAACGTGAAGGCGGCGAACCCGCACGGGCGCACCTGGTTCCAGCTGTACGTGATGCGGCAGCGTGAGATCAGCTACGGGCTGGTGGAGCGTGCGGCGGCGGCGGGGTTCGACACGTTGTTCTTCACTGTGGACACCCCGATCGCGGGCGCCCGGCTGCGGGATAAACGCAACGGGTTCTCCATTCCTCCGCAGCTGACGCTGGGCACGATCATCAACGCGATCCCGCGGCCGTGGTGGTGGTACGACTTCCTGACCACCCCGAAACTCGAGTTCGCCTCCCTGTCCTCCACCGGCGGCACCGTCGGCGACCTGCTGAATGCGGCGATGGACCCTTCGATCGACTACGAGGACCTGAAGATCATCCGGGAGATGTGGCCGGGGAAGCTGGTGATCAAGGGCGTGCAGAACCTCGACGACGCGCGCACCCTGGTGGATCACGGGGTGGACGGGATCGTGCTCTCCAACCACGGCGGACGCCAGCTGGACCGCGCCCCGATCCCGTTCCACCTCCTGCCCTCGGTCGTGCGGGAGGTCGGCCACCACACCGAGGTCGCGATCGACACCGGCATCATGAACGGCGCCGACATCATCGCCGCCTACGCCCTCGGCGCGAAGTTCACCCTCATCGGGCGGGCCTACCTCTACGGCCTCATGGCCGGCGGCCGCGAAGGAGTCGACCGCACCATCCAGATCCTCACCGACCAGCTCATCCGCACCATGAAACTCCTCCAGGTCAACTCGCTCGCCGAGCTCGGACCCCAGCATGTCACCCAGCTCACCCGGCTGCAGCCGCTACGCCGCGACGCGGAGTCGGTCCGGCAGGACACCGACGCCTGACCGGGCCGACATTCGTGCCGAACGTGGGCTCCCCACGTCCGAAAGCCCACATTCGTGCCGAATGTCTCTCCGCGCGGGCGCACCGGCCGTACCTGCGCGGCGCCCGAGCGCCGCTCAGCGCGGGGTGTACTCGTAGACGACGGCCGACCAGTGGCCCTCGAGCTCGTCCCACGACTCGGGGCCGTGGTAGGCCAGCGCGTACTGGAGGTTGAGGATGGGGCCGAGCACGTCGAGCACGTCGGGAAGGAACGGCGTTCCGGGCGGGAAGCCGAGCCCGAAGCCGTGGATGATGCTGTCGTCGGCCGCCCGCAGCCAGACCCCCCAGCCCTGCGCGACCGGCATCGCGACCACGCGGAACACCGTCGCGGGATCGTAGTCGGCGGGGAGGGCGTCCGGCAGCTCGGTCATGCTGCAACGCTACAAGCCCGAGCGCCCACCCGTCACTGTTCGGCGACGGCGGCCCGCTGCAGCACCAGGAAGCGCGCGCCGTACGCGGGCACGCTCACCGGGAAGCTGGCCAGATCGTCCACCGTGCCCACCTCGCTGCCGTCCGCCGCGTCCGTCACGGTCGCGCGGTGCGGCAGCGCCTCGGAGCGCACGGTGCCGTCGACCGCGGTGTCCGTCATATTGAGCACGGTCAGCTGCACGACGGGCAGGCCCTGCTCGTCCAGCGTCTCCAGCTCGTGCACCATGACGAGCATCCCGGGGTGGGCGACGTCCGGCACGTCCACCTGGCGGGCCGTCGCGATGCCCCAGCGGTTGCGGACGCGCAGCAGCTGACGCAGGCCGCTCGCGAACGAGGTGCGACGCTTCAGCTGCTCTGGGAGCGTGCCGTACAGGGCGCGGGCGCGCGGCATCCCGGACGCTGAGCGCTCCGCCTCGGGCGCGACGCCGAGGAGGTCGTGCGCGCCGCGCTCCACCCAGCGGGTGTCCCCCTCGGCGATCAGGTCGGCGACCTGCTCGCGGGGGAGCGTCAGCGCCCCCAGCAGGTCCCATCCCGACAGTGCGAAGACGCCCGGCTGCCAGGCGTTGAACGCGGCGAGCAGCAGGTGCGCGTCGCGGATGGCCGGGATGTCGGCCTCCGTGATCGAGTCCAGCGTCGCGTGCCCCTGCGTCGCCGCGATGAGGGAGGCGGAGGTGCAGGCGATGCCGTTCGTCGTGAACACGAGGTTGTAGTCCGCGGTCGGCGCCGTGATCGCCTGCGTGAGGTCGGCGCGGATGCGCTGGGCCAGCTCGCCGCCGGTGATCTCCTCGCCGCGGAACGTGTAGACGTCGTTCTGGTGCAGGGTCGCCCAGTGGACCAGCTCGTAGGTGAGCTCGTCGTGGTTCTGCATCCCGTGCACCAGGCTCGCCGGCTCGACGCCGAGTTCGAGGGAGGTGCGCAGCGTCAGGCGCAGGAACTCGGTGTCCCCGGTCGCGAGCGCGTGATGGTAGGCGGGACGGTTGATGAAGTCGTAGGACAGGTCCGCGCCGACGGCGCCGGTGTCGCGGATGTCCTCGACCGTCAGGTTGAGCTCCTGGAACGTGAAGCCGCCGACCTTGCGCACCATTCCCGCGATGATGTGGTTCGCCGCGTGCGAGAGGGGGTGGCCCTCCGACCAGGCGGGCATCCCCTCTGCGCTCTTCTCGACGCCCAGGAAGCCGTTCGCGTCCAGCCGCAGGGCGCTCGTCCCCAGGTCGCCGAGCGAGTGCAGGGCGTCGCCGATGACCAGCCGCATTCCCGAGAACGTCGGGTCGAGCCAGTTGACCGACGGCTGCCCCTCCTTGAAGTAGTGGAGGTACACCCAGCGCCGCGTGGTGCCGTCGACGCCGATCACGGGGCCAGTCGCGCTCCAGTTGGTCTCCTTCACGCCGGGCGCGAAGAAGATGACCCGCTGCAGCTCGCCGATGATGTAGCCGCGCTCGGCCAGCGCGGCCTCGGTCGACTCGTCGAGGTTCACCGAGTCGCGGCCGTCGGGGACGTCGGGCAGCAGGTGCCACTCGTCCGGCGGGATCTCCACCATGTGGTAGATGCCGGGGTAGTCCTTGTACGCCATCTCGGCGAGGCGGAAGTCGGCGCCCTTGCCGGTGTGACCCGGCACGATGTCGTCGATGACGCTGCCCCCGTGCTCCTCCGCGACGTCGGTCAGCCGGCGGAACGTCTCCTCGTCGCCGAACGCCGGGTCGATCTGGGTGCCGATCCGGTCGAAGTGCCCGTCGACGCTCGGGGTCTCCTGCCATCCGCGGATGCCGCCGGCCCGCTTGACCGGGCCGGTGTGGACGCCGTTGATGCCGATCCGCTCGAACGCCGTCCAGAGCTCCGGGTCGGCGAGCGCCGTGAGGAAGGACTCGCCGGGCCGCGTGATCAGCGAGATGGGGTACGCCGTGAACCAGACGTCGGAGGTGGACACCGCTCGGCGCGCATCCGGGCGGGCGTACGGGTTGCGCCACATGCTGGGCGAGCCGGAGAGCTGACGGCTGAGCACGTCCGCATCCTTGAGCATGGATTGGCGCACCAGCCACTCGACGTAGGCCGGGTTCTGCCCGTTGGCGGCGCGCGGGTCGGAGAACGTGCGGCGGATGCTCCCGCCGCGCAGGTTGGCGCGCGGGCGCAGGCGCCGGGGGCGGGCCGGGTACAGCTGCTCGTCGTAGGTGATCTCCTCCGGCGGCGCCTCCACCTCCTCGGTTCCGGCGTCGGGGGCGCCCTCCGTGTCCACCATCGTCGGATCCTGCTCGGTCACCTCGGGTGCCTCGTCGTCCACGCGCTCTCCTTCCGTGACTGCCAACCTAGCCCTGTGGTGCGACGACCCGCGCGGGTCACTCGCTGAGGCGTTCGATGAGCTGGCCTTTGGTCAGCTGCGAGACGTTCCGCAGTCCCCGGGTGCGTGCCACATCGCGCAGCGCCTGCACGGTCAGCTGGTCGAGCTCCGGGTCGTGGGGTGCGCTCGTCGTCACCGACCCGGCGAACTCCACGGTCTCTTCGACGCCGTCGTCACGGACGGAGGGGAGGGGCGGCGTGAGGTCGACCGCGGGTGTGCTGTCGTCGCCGTCCACCGCGCTCGCCGCGCGTTCGCTGCGGCGCAGGACCGCGGCGAGTTCCTTCTCGAGCTGTTTTGCGCGCTTCTTGGCCTTCTTCGCTTTCTTCGCGTCCAGTTTCGCGGCCGCCTCGCGGGCGTCGGCGACGGCCGCCTCGGCGCGTTGGAACGCCTTCTGCGCGCCCTTCTCCAGCTTCTTCTGCTTCGCCATGCTCTCTCCGTTCCCCGGCTGTCACCGGCCCCGCCTTGAACGGTGCCACGGGGTCGGCGGCAGGGCAAGGCACGCCGCCCTTTCGTACATCAGCCGGTGCTCGCCGACCCCGTCCGGCGCCGGATGGTCGAACTGCTCTCCGATGAGGAGGCGCCGGCCGGACGGGTGGGCACGGTGATCATGCGCGAGTTCGGCATCGGGCAGCCGGCGGTGTCGAATCAGCTGCGCGTGCTGCGCGACGCCGAGGTCGTCACCGCGGAACGGCGGGGGTCCCAGCGCATCTACCGGCTGGTGCCCGGTGCGCTCGACGACCTCACCGGCTGGGTCGACCGGTACGCGCGGATGTGGTCGCAGCGGCTGGACGCGCTGGAAACCGAGCTGGTGAGGGACCGCTCGCCGCGGGAACCCGGACCGCACCCGCCGCAGGCCCGCTGATGGACCCGCGCACGGTCCGGGCGCTGATCGGCAGCCCGCAGCATCCTGAGCTGGTCCTCCGGAGGGAGTACCGGGCGACGTCCGCCGAGCTGCGGGACGCGTGCACCTCTCTTCCCCGCCTGGCCCGCTGGTTCGGATCGGTGGAGGGCGACCTCTCCGGCGACGGCAGTGGATTCCGCGTCGATCTGGGCGGTGACGGCACGGCGACCGCGCGCATCCGGCGCTGCGACGAAGACGGCGTCGAGGTGTCGTGGGCCGTCGGCGGCGAGCCCCGGAGCATTCTCTCGGCCGAGTGGAGGGACACGGGCGCCGGCCGCGCCGAGCTGACGCTCCGCCATCGGCTCGGCTCGGAGGACCGGGTCGCGCCCGCCGGCCGCGGCTGGGACGACGCCCTCGCCGCCCTCGAGAGGTCGCTGACCGGCGGGGACCCGGTCGCGGCGGCCGGCGGCGACTGGGGACTTCTCGGCGCGCATCCGCTCGAGGTCACGAGAACGCTGGATGCGGACCGCGAGCGGGTCTGGGCCGCGCTCGCCTCTGCGGAGGGCCTGCGCACCTGGTGGTGGCGGCACTGGAGCGACGTGACGATCGAGGCGGAGGTGCGCGTCGGCGGCCGCTACCGGATCGAGGCGCCGGGTGCGGGAATCGTCCTCGAGGGCCGCTACCTCGTGGTCGAGCCGCCGCAACGGCTCGCCTTCGGCTGGCGGTGGAGCGACGGCGACGGGTCGAGCAGCGACGAGGCGGTGGACATCACGCTCGACCCGGCCGGGCACGGCACCCGGGTGACCGTACGCCACACCGGGCCGTGGGCGGACGGCGCACCGGCGGAGTCCTACCGGCAGGGCTGGGACTTCACGCTCGGCGAGCTGGCGGCCGTCCTCCCCGCAGCCCGCCCGCGTCAGTAGGCGAAGTGGACCTGCGCCCGGCGGTGCGCCGGCGCCTCGATCTCGTCCACGACCGCCTTCGCGAAGTCCTCGCCGCCCTGCGCCATCGTCGTCGCCTTCCGCGGGGCGGCCGTCGTCGCGCTCCGTCGACCGCAACGAGCCGTCGCGGGGGATCCTTCCCGGGGCGACCTCGCAGGTGCGCCGCTAGGTAAGGCGGGCGCCGAGCAGGCGCCCAGCGGGCGCCGAGCGGGCGCCGAGCGGGCGGCCGAGCGCGCGGCCGAGGGGGCGTGACCGCGGGCGCGCTACTCGCTAGAGTCGCTCCCGTGACCATCCCGCTCACCGTCATCCAGCGTTCGCCCGACCCGGAGTCGCCGGGCGAGTCCCGCGACCGCCGGCCGACCATCGCCGAGCGGTTCCGCATGATGGGCCGCAGCCGCCTGGGCGCGCTGCTGCTCGTCGCCGCGACGCTCGTCGCGATCATCTGGGCCAACGTCTCCTTCGCCGGCTACGAGCAGTTCTGGGACACGCACCTCACCGTCGGCGTCGGGGATCTCACCCTCGACTTCACCCTCCACTCGCTCGTCAACGACGCCCTCATGGCGATCTTCTTCTTCACCGTGGGGCTGGAGGTGCGGCGCGAGTTCGCGATCGGGGAGCTGACCAGCTGGTCGCGCGCCGTCGTGCCCGTCGTCGCCGCCGTCTTCGGTCTGGCCGTGCCCGCCGTGATCTTCGTGCTGTTCACGGCCGGGACGGGGATGCAGCATGCCTGGGGAGTCGTCATCTCGACCGACACGGCGTTCCTGGTCGGGGCGCTGGCCCTGGTCGGGCCGCACGCGACCGGACGCCTCCGCGTGTTCCTGCTCGCGCTCGCCGTGGTGGACGACATCGGCGCGCTCAGCATCATCGCGCTCGTCTACACCGAGCACTTCAACCCGTTCCCGCTCATCGTCGCGGCCGTCGGGCTGGTCGGCGTCTACTTCGCGCGCTTCCTGCGGGGCGGGCGCGGCCCGGTGTACGCGACGCTGGCGATCATCGTCTGGCTGGCGTTCCTGGCCTCCGGCGTGCATCCGACCCTCGCCGGTGTCGCCATCGCGCTGCTCGTGCCCGTGTACCGGCCGAACCGGCGGGATGTCGAGCACGCGCTCGACCTCGCCCGCACGTTCCGGCAGTCGCCCAACACGGAGTACGCGCGCGCCGCCGCCAACAGCCTGCGCGAGTCCATCTCGATCAACGAGCGCCTCCAGTCGGCCTGGGGACCGTACGTGGCCTACGTCGTGCTCCCGCTCTTCGCCTTGGCGAACGCCGGGGTGCGGCTGAGCGGCGACATCCTGATGGGAGCGCTGGTCTCGCCGATCGCGTGGGGCGTGCTGGTCGGTCTCGTCGTCGGCAAGTTCATCGGAGTGTTCGGGTCGGCGGCGCTGCTGCGCGCGCTCCGGATCGGCGAATTCGGCCCGGGCCTCACCCTCGACCGGCTGGCCGGGGGAGCGGCGCTGTGCGGCATCGGCTTCACGATCTCACTGTTCATCGTCGACCTCGCCATCCCCGACGAGGCGGCGCAGAACGCGGCGCGCGTCGGCGTCCTCGCCGCCACGCTGGTCGCATTCGGGGTCGCCACCGTCGTCTTCCGCATCTCCGACGCGCGCCGCCCGAAGGACGAGGCCGGTCTGACGCTCGTCCGCCCGGTCGACCCAGCGCGCGACCACGTCTTCGGCTCGCCGGACGCGCCCTACGAGATCGTCGAATACGGCGACTTCCAGTGCGGTTTCTGCCTGAAGGCGACGGGCTCGGTGTTCGAGGTGCAGCGCGAGCTGGGCGACCGCCTGCGCTACGTCTGGAGGCACGCCCCGCTGACCAGGTTCCACCCGAACGCGCTCGCCGCGGCGGAGGCGTCGGAGGCGGCGGCGAAGCAGGGGATGTTCTTCGAGTTCGAGCGCGCCCTGTTCGCCGACCAGGAGCACCAGCTGCCCTCCGACATCCTGCGCCGCGCGGAGGAGCTGGGGCTCGACCTGGACCGCTTCGAGGCCGACCTCAGCTCGCCGGAGGTCGCCGCGAGGGTGCGCGACGACATGCTGGACGCGGAGGCGATGGACGTCACCGCCGTGCCCACCTTCTTCATCAACGGACGCCGCCACGTGGGCCCCTACGACGCCCAGTCGCTGATCCGGGCGCTGCAGGCGGCCGCCGAGGGCGGCGCGCCGGCGCAGGCACCGGCGTAACCGGGCGGCGCCTGCGCCGTCGCGCCGCCGCCCGCGTCCGTCGCACATGCGCAACCGACCGTCGGAGATCCGCGACCGACCGTCGGAGATCCGGCCCATTCGGGCGCGGATCTCCATCCGCAGAGCCCTGTGTCGGAGATTCCGGCCCTGTTCTCCGACGTTCCGTGCCGGCGTCCGCATCCGGACGTCCGGATCCCGCCGTGCCGGGATTCGGGCGTCCTGACCTCGGCATCGGAGCTCCGTCACCGACCGTCGGAGGTCCGCGACCGACCGTCGGAGATCCGGCCCACTCCGGCGCGAACCTCCATCCGCAGAGCCCTGTGTCGGAGATTTCGGCTCTGTTCTCCGACGTTCCGTGCCGGCGTCCGCCTCCCGGCGTCCGGATCCCGCCGTGCCGGGATTCGGGCGTCCTGACCCCGGCGCCGGAGCTCCGTCACCGACCGTCGGAGATCCGCGACCGACCGTCGGAGATCCGGCCCATTCTGGCGCGGATCTCCATCCGCAGAGCCCTGTGTCGGAGATTCCGGCCCCGTTCTCCGACGATCCGTGCCGGCGTCCGCATCCCGACGTCCGGATCCCGCCGTGCCGGGATTCGGGCGTCCTGACCCCGGCGCCGGAGCTCCGTCACCGACCGTCGGAGATCCGCGACCGACCGTCGGAGATCCGGCCCACTCCGGCGCGAATCTCCATCCGCAGAGCCCTGTGTCGGAGATTCCGGCCCCGTTCTCCGACGATCCGTGCCGCCATGCGGATCCCGGCATGCGGATCCCGCCGTCCGGATCCCGCCGTCCGGATCCCGCCGCGCGGATCCCGCCGTCCGGCTCCCGGCGTCGGCGGTCGCCCCTACGATCGGGTCATGGCCGACGATCCCCGTGCATCCGACCCCCTCGTCGTCGCCGACCAGGCGGCCTGGCGTGCGTGGCTCGACACTCACGAGTCCACGTCGGACGGCGTCTGGCTGATCCTCGCGAAGAAGGGGACGACCGATCCGACGAGCCTCACCTACGACCAGGCGGTGGTGGAGGCACTCTGCAGCGGGTGGATCGACGGCCAGCGCCGGTCGCGGGACGCGGCGACGTTCCTGCAGCGCTACACCCCGAGGCGCAAGACGTCGCTCTGGTCGCAGCGCAACATCGGCCTGGTCGAGACGCTGATCGCGGAGGGGAGGATGCGGCCCGCCGGCCACGCCGAGATCGAGCGCGCCCGGGCCGACGGGCGGTGGGAGCGCGCCTACGCGGGCTCCGCCTCCGCCGAGACGCCCGAGGATCTCGCCGCCGCCCTGGCCGCATCCCCGCAGGCGGCGGCGACGTTCGAGCGCCTCAACGCCCAGAACCGGTACGCCGTGCTGCACCGCATCATCACCGCCCCGAGCGCGACCAGTCGCGGCAACCGTCTGGCGAAGCTGGTCGGGATGCTCGCGCGCGGTGAGACGCCGTACCCGCAGTGATCGGCCCGCGGCGCAGCGCGCGCGGTCGTCCCGGATGGGTCGTCACACCCCGCGCTTGCCCGCCCGCCGTCGCTCGCGCAGGTCGACCAGCCCCACGACCAGCGCCACCACGAGCAGCGCCAGCGTGACGAGGTACCCGGAGCGCACGGCGGCGTGGTACTCGGTGACGGGATGCGAGCCTCCGCCCGGCACTGTGGCGAAGAAGACCGCCGTGACGAGCGCCACGCCGACCGCCGTCCCGATGCGCTGGCCGAGCTGCGCGATGGACCCTGCGGCGCTGCCCTCCTCGGGCGGGATCTCGGAGAGCGTGAGCGTCTGGTTGGGCGAGATCACGAGGCCGCCGCCGAGGCCGCCGATGAGTGTCGAGCCGGCCATGAACCATTCCGCGGACGCCGGTGGGGCCAGGGTCGCGGACGCGAGCAGCGCGCCGATGCCGACGATCACCACGATGAGTCCCGTCACGACCAGCCCGCGGCCGAAGCGCTGAACCAGCCGCCCCCCGACGAACGCGGAGACCGCCGCACCGAGCGCGAACGGCACGCTGACGAGCCCGGCGGCGAGCGGCTGCGCGTGCAGCCCCTCCTGCAGGAACAGCGTGGTGACGAGGAAGCTGGCCGGGAGTCCGGCGAAGTAGACCGCGGCGATCAGGATGCCGTTGCGGTACGACGCCGTGCGGAACAGCTCCAGGTGCACGATCGGGGAGAGTCCGCGGCGCCGGTAGGCCCGCTCCCAGAAGAGGAAGGCACCACCTGCGACGACGAACGCGATGAGCCACAGCCAGCGCAGCGGGTCGTCCGTGGAGGAGCCGGTCGTCAGCAGGAACGGCAGCATCAGCCCCAGGATCGCCACGGCGAGGAGCGCGAGGCCGACCGGGTCGAGCTGCGTGCCCTCCTGGCTCCGCTCCTGGTCGCGCGGCAGGTAGCGCAGCGCGAAGAACAGTGCGACGGCGCCGCACGGGACGTTGAACCAGAACAGCAGCCGCCATCCCTCGGTCGCCCCGCCGAGGGCGATCAGGGAGCCGGCCAGCGTCGGCCCGATCGCCGTCGCGACACCCACCATGGCCCCGAACACGCCGAACGCCCGGCCGCGCTCCTCTCCGCGGTAGAGCTGCTGGATCATCCCGAGAACCTGCGGCATCTGCACACCGGCCGCGGCCCCCTGAAGGAAACGCGTGACCGTCAGCCAGACGATGCCCGGCGCCAGCGCGCAGAGGGCGCTGGCCGCGCTGAAGCCGATCAGCCCGATGACGAACATCGCCCGGCGCGACCGCGTGTCGCCCAGCCGCCCCGACGGGATGAGGGTGAGGCCGAAGGCGAGCGCGTAGCCGGCCACGATCAGCTGCAGCTGCGTCGAGTCGGCGTGCAGCGACCGCTGGATGGACGGCAGCGCGACATTGACGCCGGAGAGGTCGAGGATGGTCAGCGCCCCCACCGCGATGCACACCGCGAAAGCGGGGCCGCGTCCGGGATGCGCGGCGCTGCTCCGGGTCGAGGTGGAGTCGGGGGAGACGTCGGTCACGCCGACACCGTACGCCGCGAGACCTGTGCCAGCCCGCAGACCGGGCCGCGACCGGCCCGCGACCGGCCGCAAACCGGCCCCCGACCAGCCCCCAAACCGGCCCGCAAACCGGCCCGCCCGCGACGCCGCGGTCAGGCGGTCTCCAGCGCTCCGATCAGGTACGCCGTGAGGATGCGGCGCAGCCGGGGCTCGAGGTCGATGAGCGCGTGCCCGAGGCGCGGGTCGGAACGGTACAGCGCAGCGATCTCGGGCGGAGGGGTCGAGATCTGCCAGAACGTGCCCGCGAGCGAGGTCGCTGCGGCCACGAGGTCCCGCGCCGCGGAATCCGGCAGCCCGGGCAGCGAGGAGCGGACCGCGTCGGCGATGCGGGCGAGGCTCTCACCGCTGGTCAGCTTGTAGGCGCGCACGGCCTCGACCGAGACGTTGCGCTCCAGGTTGAGCGGGGCCTGCGCCAGCAGGTCGCAGAACGGCCCGCGTTCGGCGAGCGTCGTCGAGAAGGCCGCGGCGACCTCCGCGGGGCTGGATGCGCCGCCCAGCCGCTGGCACAGCGCGGGCGTCCATTCGCGCCATGCTTCGGCGGTGAGCCGGAGGAAGATCTCCTCGCGGGTCTCGAAGTAGCGCAGCATGGCCGACTTGTGCATCCCCACCGCGTCCGCGATCTCGGTCAGGGTGACCGTGCGGATGCCGCGCTCGGCCGCCAGCGCACGCGCCGCGTCCAGGATGGCCTGCTCGCGCACCGCTTTCGCCTCGCGGCTGCGGGCGCGCTGGAAGGTCTCCGACGACGTCATGCACCGATCATAGCGCAACACGGTTGCACTATTTAAAGAAACGGTGTTTCATTAACGACATGGAACAGACACTCACCACCGACCGGGCACCACAGACCTGGTTCATCACCGGGTCCTCCCGCGGCTTCGGCCGCGCTCTCGTCGTCGCCGCACTGCAGGCGGGCGACCGGGTGGCCGCGACAGCGCGGCGCCCCGAGCAGCTGGACGACCTCGTCGCCCAATACGGCGACCGCATCCTCCCGCTCGCCCTCGACGTGACGGACGCGGCACGGGCCGCCGACGCGCTCGCGGAGGCGGGCCGGCGCTTCGGCCGCCTCGATGTCATCGTCAACAATGCGGGGTACGCCAACGTGTCACCGATCGAGACGACCGACGACGCGGACTTCCGCCGTCAGTTCGAGACGAACTTCTGGGGCGTCTACAACGTCAGCAAGGCCGCGATCCCGCTCCTGCGGGAGCAGGGCGGCGGGCTCGTCATCCAGTTCTCCTCGGTGGGTGGACGCGTCGGCGGCTCCCCGGGCATCGCGTCCTACCAGGCCGCGAAGTTCGCGATCGACGGCTTCAGCCGCGTGCTGCGGGCCGAGACGGCACCCTTCGGCGTGCGCGTGCTGGTCGTCGAGCCGAGCGGCTTCCGCACCGACTGGGCCGGCTCGTCGATGGAGGTGCACGACGTGCCCGAGTGGTACGAGGAGATCGTCGGCGCGATGAATCGCCGGGTGCGGCAGAGCGGCGCCGGCCCGGCCGGCGACCCGGTGCGCGCGGCCGAGATCCTCGTCGGCATCGCCGCCCGGCGCGACCTGCCGACGAACCTCCCGCTCGGTGCCACGGCCGCGGAGTTCAGCGTCGCGCAGGACCGCCGCCTCCTCGACTCCGACCTCGCCTGGTCGCCGGTCAGCCGCTCCGCCGACGCTGACCAGCCCTACCCCGTCCCCTTCCCGCCCGACGCCGCGTGAGCCGCGCCCACGGCGGGGCGGGATGCGAGCGCAGGTGACGATCCGGTGAACACGGCGGGTGCTGCCTGCCGCGCGCGATACCGGGCCGCTATGCTCCAGCCGTAGGCCAGGTCGACGAGGGGAACGGCCATGCAGGGACTGTCATCCGCCGGGGCGTTCGCCGCCGCGATCGCGCTCGCCGCGATCGTGCTGGTGATCGCGCCGGCAGGGAGCGCCATCCAACCCGCCGTCATGGCGGTGGACCTGGTGGTCGCCGGTGTCGCGGGGGCGGCGGCGGCGACCTTCCTGGGTATCGCGGGCGGCCTGCGTCACCGCCGGCGCCGGGCCCGCTAGCGGCAGAACACCCCCGAGCGCAAGGGGTCACCTGCAAAGTTGACAAGGCGCGCGTGCGTGTGGAGCATCGAGAAGATGACGTTGGTGGACGGAACCCTCGAGGACTTCGCCCGCGATTTCGAGATCGCGCTGGCGCAGCGCCAAGTCATCGCTGCCTACCAGCCGCAGATCGACGTCGCCGACGGCTCCATGGTGGGCGTCGAGGCGCTGGCCCGCTGGACGCATCCCGAGCACGGCCCGGTCGCGCCCGACGTCTTCGTCGACATCGCGCAGAAGACCGGCCTGCTGCCTCTGCTGACCGCGCGCATCATCTCCGATGTGACGGCCGAGTACATCCCCGGCTGCACCATCGACATCGCTGTGAACGTGTCGGCCACGCAACTGGAGGATCCGTCCCTCTACGACATGTTCGAGGGCGCGTTCGCGACCGGCCGGTGCAATCCGGCCACCCTGACGGTGGAGGTGACCGAGAGCCACAGCATCGAGCGCCCGGAGCGGGTGGCGGCGCCGCTCGAAGCGCTCGCCGCCGCCGGCGTGACGATCTCGGTCGACGACTTCGGGACCGGCCACTCGTCGTTCGCCCGGGTGGAGTCGCTCCACGCGCGGGAGCTCAAGCTGGACAAGAGCCTGGTGCAGTCCGAGGAGCGCGTCCACGAGGTCGCGCAGATCATCAGCGAGGCGCATCGGCGGGGGATCCGCGTGGTGGGCGAGGGTGTCGAGACGCAGCTGCAGCTCGACCGGCTCGCCATGGCCGGATGCGACCGGGTGCAGGGGTACCTCATCTCGAAGCCGCAGCCGGCGGACGTGCTGATCGACTGGTACCGGGCCCGCTTCACCCGCTGAGCGGTCGCCGGCGCGGATCGCCCGATCGCGGGTCGCCCGATCGCGGGTCCGCACACGACGAACGCGCACGCCCCGGGGGATCGTGCGCGTTCGCGAGGTCAGCGGTTCAGAGCGCGTCGAACGAGTCGATGTCGACCCGCGGCTCCTCCTGGCGGGTGGCGGGCGGATCGACCTCGATCTGCGCCCAGGTGACCGGCATGCCCGGCGAGAACAGCACGTCGACGCCGGGGCCGCCGCGCAGCGGCGGGATGGTCACGTAGCCACCGCCCGCACGCACCGCCTCCAGGATCTTGCCGCGGAGGTCGGTCACCGGATCGGGCAGGAAGTAGTCCTTTCCGTCGACCGTGAGGCGGTGAACGATCATGCGGTGTTTCCTTTCCGTTCGTGTGTCGTAGAACACTATCGCGCGGTCACGATACACCTGTATTCCTGGCGTATAGGCTCGCAGGAGCATTCACGCGCGCCACCTCGACACACGAAAGGCTTCCGTGGGAACTCTCCGTTACGACGGCGAAAGCTACGAACTCGACGACCGCCTCCTGTTCCACATGCAGATCGCCATCAGCACCAAGCTGCGGCGGGGTGAGAACTTCTTCCTCACCTGGCCGGTCCCCGCCGAGCTCGGCAGCGGACGGCACACGATCTGGGTGGACAACGGCGTCCCCCTGCACATCTTCTTCTCCGGGTCGAAGGTGCCGACGCTCAACAAGGACTGGATCGAGGCCATGATCCAGACCGGCAGCCGCGCCTCCGGAATGATCGTGATGGAGGAGTCGGAGACGCGCCCGCCGGGCCAGCGATGAGGCTGGGCCAGCGCTTATAGCGGATGGTTTCAGCGAAAACAAGGCCCCCCGAATTTCTTGCTTCACCGGACCGGTAGTTCGATCATCTAACTAGGTCAACGACTCGCACCGCGACGGAAGAGAAGTAAGGAAGAACCATGGCCGAGCAGCTCGCCGACATCATCGATCTCCCCACCGAGTACGTCTCCTGGCACTCGCCGGCCGCGGCGCTCTGGGTGGCCTCCACGCCGACCTCCTACGTCGGGATGGTGGACCGCAACCACGACGGCTTCGTCGCCACCGACTGCACCGGTCGCGAGCTCGGCGTCTACGGCTCGCTGGAGTCGGCCCGCGTGGCCGTGTACGGCGCCTGGGTCGCGCCGGCCCCGGCCGAGCAGACCGCCGACCAGGCGCTCATCGCCTGACCGCCCCCGGACCGTCCCGGCGGGCGTTTCGGGTGCGCCCACCGGGATCTGGCGGAACCCCGGCACCGGTTCGGTGCCGGGGTTCCAACATATTCACTGGATGGGCGAGCCGCCCCGTCAGTTGAGGCTCGGCTCGGCCAGCGCCTCCGCCACCGCCTGCTCGACGCCGAGCTCCCGGCCCTCCGCGACAGCTTCGGCCAGCCGGCCCGGAGGGGTCGCCGCCGCCAGCCGGTCCAGGTAGCGCTGGTGGAAGGTGAAGGTCGGGCCGTTGTGCGTTCCGGACCGCTCCCGCAGCGCGTGCGCCGCGCCCGCGAGCCGCCCGGCGCGGTCGACATCGCCCGCCAGGGCGGCGACCGCCGCCAGCCCCTCCAGGCCGTACGCGATGCCCTCGATGTGCCCGAGGGAGGTGGAGAGCGTCACGCTGAGCATGAAGTCCTTCCTGGCGTCTTCCGGGGCTCCGAGGAGGAGGTGCGCCCAGCCAAGGTGGTAGGCGGCGATCCGGCCGCCCACAGCGTCTCCGCTGCGCTGGGTGAGGGCCAGTGACTCGTCGAAGCGGTCGAAGGCCGTCCGCACCGACTGCTCCAGCAGGGCGACGCGGCCGAGCAGCACGAGCGCCATGGACTCGCCCCAGACATCGGCGGTGTCGCGGAACAGCGCGAGGCTGCGCTCCATCACCTCCTGGGCGCGGGCGGTGTCCGGCTTCTCCCCGGCCAGCAGGGCGAGGGCGAGCGAGATCATGGCCATCGCCTCTCCGGTGCGGTCGCCGCACTGGCGGAAGAGGTCCGCGCTCTCCTGAAGGTCGGCGGCCACCCGGCCGTCCGGGTCCTTCCAGAAGCGGATGGTGCGCGTGAAGTAGAGCGCGATGGCGCGGGTGCGGTCGTGCAGCGCGTCGCCCGACTCGAGCGGTTCGTCCATCCACGTCCGCACCTCGCCGAGGAGGCCGATCACCCAGAAGTAGAGGAACAGGTTGAAGGCGAGCTGCGCGGCCCGGTCCCAGTCCCGGGCGTCGAGGAGGTAGCGCTCAGCCGCGCGGAGGTTGTCCCGCTCGTCGCCGAGCCGTTGCAGCCACTCCCGCTGGCCGCCGGCCTTGAGCGGGAGGCGTGCGCGGGCGCCGAGGTCGATGAAGAACCGCGCGTGGGCGTCGCGCGCGGCCTGCAGCTCGCCCTCGGTCTGCAGCCGCTCGCGGGCGTACTCCCGGACGATCGCCTGCATGGTGAAGCGGGGCCGGTCGTCGCTGTCATGCTGCGACACCAGGCTGGAGTCGACCAGCACCGCGAGGTCGCTGAGCACGTCGGCCCCGTCGCCGTCCTCGCCGACGGCCTCGGCCGCCTCCAGGGTGAAGCCGCCCTCGAAGACGCCCAGCCGCGACAGCAGCCGGCGCTGCGCGGGCGCCAGCAGCTGGGTGCTCCACTCGATCGTGCGCCGGATGGTCTGCTGCCGCTCCGGAAGGTCGCGTGAGCCGCCGACGAGCACGGAGAGCCGCCGGTCGAGCCGGTCGAGCAGTTCGGCGGGGGAGAGCACGCGGATGCGCGCCGCGGCGAGCTCGATCGCCAGCGGCGCCCCGTCGAGGGCCGCGCAGACGCGGGCGACCGCCTCCGCGTTCTCGGGGGTGACCTCGAAGTCCGGTTTGACGGCGTGCGCGCGCTCCACGAAGAGGTTCACCGCGGAGTCCTCGGCGAGCGGGCCGACCTCGTAGCTCTGCTCGGCGCTCACCCGCAGCAGCGCACGGCTGGTCACGAGCAGCGCGAGGCCCGGGGCGGCCGCGAGCAGCCCCGTGAGCTGGGGCGCGGCGTCGAGCACCTGCTCGAAGTTGTCGAGCACGAGCAGGATGCGGCGGTCGCGCAGCGCGGTGACCAGGTTGTCCAGGATGGGGGCGTCGCCCGTGTCGCGCACGCCGAGAGCCTGGGCGATGCGGTTCGGCACCCGCTGCGGGTCGTGCACGGCCGACAGGTCGACGAAGACCGCGCCGTCCTCGAACTCCTGTGCCGCGGCGCGCGCGGCCGCGATGGCCAGGCGGCTCTTCCCGATCCCGCCGGGTCCGGCGAGCGTGATGAAGCGCGTGCCGGTCGAGAAGCGGTCGACGATGGCCCGGATGTCGTCGTCCCGGCCGACGAGCCCCGTCAGCGGCACCGGCAGGCGGACGGGCTCCACGACGCGGTCGGCGTCGCTCGCCACGTCGGCCGTCACGACCGCCCGGCTCTGGTCGAACCGCTCGGCGAGGAGTGTGGCGAGGTCGTTCCCGACCAGCTGCGCGAGTTCTTTGGGCGTCTCGAAGTACTTGTACGCGGCGCGGTCGTCGTCGCGGATGCGGGTGAGCAGCGCGGAGAGCTTCGGTTCGCGCCCGTCGGCGGGCGTCTTCACGTAGAGCAGGCGGGGCAGGTCCGGTGGGCAGAGGTTGTACTCGTCCTCGAGCCCGGAGACCTCCTCCTCGGGGGCGACCCAGCCGTAGCGCTCCCAGTAGAGCCCCACGAAGACGTCGCTCTGCTCGAGGTACGCCCGGTACAGCTCGCGTGGTGGATGCGGGCGGGCGCCGAGCTCGAACATGACCGGCGCGAGGTGCAGGCGCTCGATGGCGGTCCGTGCGGCGCGGCGCTCGGCGGCGAGCTCCTGCAGCGTGGACGAGACGAAGATCCGGAGCCGCTGGTCCGGGGTCCGGATTACATGAGGGTGGCTCATGTAACGTCATTCTGTTGCGTCCGTATGAAAATGTACAGAGGGCAGTCCATGGGGGTTCCCTAGCACGTGGGAAGTACGGAGCGCAAGGCTCTACAGCCGCATCCCGATCCGGCGTTAGCTAGGCATGTGAAAGAAGTCGCCTGGTACGTCCTTGGATTCTCCGCCGCGGTGTGCGCCCTGGCGTTCGGACTCCTCCTGGCGCCCGGAGCCGCGGATGCGACCCACGGGTCGGGAGGGCTGCTCCAGCACCTCACGAGCACGCAGTGGGCCGACCTCGTCGTCGGACTCGTCTTCGCCGCGATCGCCTTCGTGAGCGGCAGCTACCTCTCGTCGCGGGCGGCCTCCGAGGCCGTCGACGCGATGCCGTCGGCCACGCCGGCGGTGGAGCTCGTCACCGCGAAGACCGCGGGCTGAGCCCCACCGTCCGCTCTCACATGTCGCGGTAGCGCTGGGCGGCGGCGAGGGCCTCCTTCAGGCCTGCTGCGTCGTACCGGCGCACGTAGGCCGGGGTGTCGCGCTGTGCGCGCCATCCCTCGGAGAGCGGTCCGATGTCCACCGGGTCGAAGCCGAACTCGTCGATCAGGGCTGCGACGCGCTCGCGCGCGCCGGCGTCGTCGCCCGCGACGATCAGCGCGCGGCGGTCGGGCGTCCCGGCCGGGAGGCTCTGGCTGGTGAGCTCGCGCGCGCCGATGTGGTTGAACGCCTTCACCACGTGCGACTCGGGCAGCACCTTCTGCAGGCGCTCGGCGACGGTCGTCGACTCGTCGTCCAGCTTCGGGATGTTGCCGTCGCGGTGCGGGTAGTAGTTGTTGGTGTCGATCACGATCTTCCCCGCGAGCTCGGCGACGGGCAGCGTCGCCTCCGCGGCCAGGGGCGTCGTCACCACCACGATGTCGCCGGCGGCCGCGGCCTCCGCGGGGGTCGCGGCGCGGGCGTGGCCGCCCAGTTCGCCGACGAGACCCTGCAGGGTCTCCGGGCCGCGGGAGTTGCTGAGCACCACGTCGTAGCCGCGCGCGACCGCGAGGCGCGCGAGCTGGGAGCCGATGTGGCCTGAACCGATGAGTCCGATCGTTGTCATGTCCGACGGAACAGCGACGCGGCCGTCACGATTCCCCGGACTGGCGATCCATTCTCATCCGCACAACCCGACGCCGGCGGAGGTCAGGATGACCGTGCGGTTCTGCTCCGCGAGCGCGTCGGAGTACTTCCCGCTCGCGTCCGTCTCGCTCTTCCAGCCGCACCAGTGGAACCCGACCCCGGCCGTCTGCAGCAGCGACGCGGGAACTCCCAGTCCCACCAGCGCGGCCTTCACGGCCTCCGCCCGGCGTAGCGACAGCGCCGTGTCGGCCGTGTTGTCGGTGGCCTGGTCCTTGGACGCGGTGCCCGTCACCGTGACCGGCTTGCCGTTCTGCTCGATGGCCGGCACCAGGGTGGCGAGCACCTTCTGCGCGGCGGCCGGGTCGGAGAAGTCGGCCGTGTCCTTCGTGAACAGCAGGTCGCTGTTGCGGATGACGACCGGATGCGACCAGTCGGTCTTCGTCGAGACGGCCTCGACGGCGACGGGCGTGACCGGGGGCAGGCCGGCAGCGGCGCTCCCGGAGGCGGGCTCGGGCAGCAGCGACAGCGTGCCGCCCGCGGCCTTCACCACGGCCGACCAGATCGCCTCCAGGTTGCTCCGGGCGGGCACGGTGAGCGGCTGCTGCGCGCCCGCGACGTCGCCCATCCCGGACCAATACACCGTGACGCCCTTGAGATCCGTCGGCAGCAGGCCCCGAGTCGTGAGGTCGGCCACCACCTGAGCGGGGTCGGCGTAGAGCAGGCCGGTGCCGGCGAAGTTCAGCGGGTCGGTCGTCTGCAGTCCGCTGCCGATCACGACGACGCCCATCGGGTCGCCCCCGAGGTCGCGGGCCGCCTGGTCGATGGCCCCCAAGAAGTCGACTTCCGGTGCGGAGGCCTTCAGCCCGGCGATGTACGAGCCGATCTGCGCGAGTTTCGTGCGCTGGTCGTTCTGGCAGACGATCGCATCCTGGGCGGCGGAGCCGAGTGCGGTCGTGCCCATCACCTGCGGGGTGCCGGAGGGCACGACGACCGTGACGCTGCCGTTTGTCTTGCCCGCCTCCTCCAGCTGGCTGGAGGCGGAGGCGGGGACGGCGACGGCCGGTGCGTTGGCCGTGCTGCCGGCGACGACGCCGAGGTTGCGCTTGTGGGACTGATCGCAGGCCTGGCCGGACGCTGTCGCGGGCGTGCAGGCCGTCAGACCCGCGCAGACGGCCACGACGGCCGCGGCGGCCGCCAGGATGCGCGCGCGGGTGACCCGCGCCGCGGTCACTGGAGGCCTCCCGGGGTCGTTCCGGGCGGCAGCGGCGCGGCGATGTCCGGGGCGTCGACGCTGCGGCGGGACCGCAGCTCGCGGATGATCTGACTCGTGCTCTCCGGGTCGCGTTCGCGCTGGGCGAGGCGGGTGGCGAGCTGTGCGCGCACCACGTCCATCCGGGAGTGGAAGGTGACCCGGGCGCCGGTGTACCGGATGGCGTCGTGGGTGTCGAGCTGCAGAGCCGATCGGGTGCGCTCCTGTGCGGCGACGGCCTCGCCGAGCAGCCGGTCGCGGTGCAGCCGCAGCCGCGCGGCGTGCGCGTGCGCCTTCTCGGCCGCGGTGAGCAGCGGGCGGGTGGTCAGCCAGGCGACGATGAAGCTGACCGCGCCGGAGGTGACGAGCACGCCCAGCATCAGGAACGCCATGATCGTGTCCGGGGCCGTCCACGAGAAGCCGGCGGGCGCCGCGGTCTGCGCACCGCCGACCAGTCCGGTGAGACCGCCGGCGCTCTGCGCGTCGATGCCCGCCTTGATCCGGGCGACCGTGACGCCGGCGAGCACGGCGGCCCAGACCAGCCCCAGGACCACGGCCGTCGCGATCCACCGCCGCGACATGACCCCGGCCTGCACCCGGCGCAACAGGATGGCCACGATGTGCGGCAGTGAGACCACGGCCAGCGAGATGCCGAGGGTGATGATGTACATCTGCAGCCCGATGGAGCCGTACTGGCTGTCGTTGCGCAGCAGCAGGGTGAGCGCCTGCGCGAGCAGTATGTAGTCCACCGCGATCATCCCGACGAGCAGCACGTAGACCATCGCGTGGGCGAACGGCGAGATGTGCCCGACGCGCGGGCGCAGACGGGGAGGGCGGGTGACGATGTCGCGAGCCATGGCGTCCTCTCAGGCGTAGGTGTGGAAGTCGGGGTCGTGGCCGGCGAGCTTGGCGTCCAGCCGCTCCACGTCGAGGTCGGCACGGCGGATGTCGTCCTCGGCGCGCTCGAGCGCCCGGCGGATGAGCTCCACCCGGGCCTGGGCCTCGGCCACCTGCACGGAGGCGGCGGCGACGTTGCGGGTGCGCTGGCGTTCCAGGTCGGCGACGCCCGCCCGCTCGAAGGCGGCGAGCTCGTGCTCGAACACCTCCAGCGTCTCGACGTCGACGGCGTGCCGCATCCGGCGCAGACGCCAGAGCAGCCGGCGGCGAAGCCCTCCGGTGGCGGGGACGCGGTAGTCCTTCAGTCGTTCACGCCGGGGCATCGGTCCTCCTGTGGTCGGCCTCGTGGGGTGCGATCGGGTGCAGGGCGTCGACGGCCGTGGTGCGCGAGGTCAGCCAGCCGGCCCGGCGCAGGCCCGGCGGCTGCGGAGCGACCCGGCCTGCGGTGGCGCGGCGGAGCGCGCCCCAGTAGACGGCGGCCAGCTCGTCGGAGCGGTCGAACATCCGCGCCGCCCGCAGCTGCGCCGCGGTGAAACGGGTGTTGATCAGCGCGCTCAGCTCGTCGGAGCGGCGATGCGCCCGGCGGATGCGCCGCTCCAGGCGCCGCAGTTCCTCGAACGCCGTGCCCGACGCGTCGGCGATGCGCAGGCGTTCCGCCTCGGGCAGCCGGTCGAGGCGATCCTCGTAGGCGTCGAGGTCGGCGCGCAGCGCGGCGGTCACCATGCGGTGCTCGGTCAGCTCGCGGCGCATGGCGCGGAAGAACCGCTGCTCCTCCCGGCGGGCGAAGCCGTCGGCGCGCGCCTGCAGGGCCGCGACGGTGGGTGTCGTGCCTTCGGCCGCCGGTGCGGAGCCGTCGTGGACGGCGGCCGCGTCACTGTGCGCCAGCCGTGCCATGCGGCGGCGGGCCAGCGGTCCGGGTCTGAGCGGCTGCATGGTCATAGGGGGCGAGCGTAGGGAGCGGGCCTGGACGTCGCCTAGGGGAACGGCGAAGGAAGGCCGAACGTGACCCGATCGTGACCCCCGGTAGGGTGGTTCGGTGAGCTGGCAGTCCCAAGACATCGTGCTCGAACTGAACGATGTGACCTTCCGCCGTGACGGCACGTACATCCTCCACGGCATCGACCTCACCGTGCGCGCCGGTGAGCACTGGGCGCTGCTCGGGCCGAACGGCGCGGGCAAGTCGACCGTCCTCGGCTTCTGCGGCGCCCTCACCTTCCCGACGTCCGGCACGGTGGATGTGCTGGGGCACCGGCTCGGCAGGGTGGAGCTGCAGGAGCTGCGGCGGCACATCGGTCACGTCAATCCGCGGCATCCCGTGCGCTCGCCGCTGACCGTCACCGAGGTCGTGCTGACCGGCATCACGGGGACGCAGGAGCTGCCGATGCGCTGGGAGCCGGGGGACGGCGACGTGCGCCGTGCGCACGACCTCCTGCATGCGGTCGGACTCGACGAGCGCCGCGACTCCCGCTGGCCCACCCTGTCGCAGGGCGAACGCGGACGGACCCTGATCGCCCGCGCGCTCATCTCCGACCCGCGGCTGCTGCTGCTCGACGAGCCGACGACCGGACTCGACGTCGCGGCGCGCGAGCAGCTGCTGGAGACGATCGACGGACTCGCACACTCGGCGCCCGCCCTGGCGTCCGTGCTGGTGACGCACCACCTCGAGGAGCTGCCGGAGTCGACCACGCACGCGCTCCTCATCGCGCACGGTCGGACAGTGGCGGTGGGCGGCATCGACGACGTGATCACGACCGAGACGGTCAGCCGTGCCTTCGAGCACCGCATCCGGGTGGAGAAGGCGGAGGGACGGTGGAGCGCACGCGCCGTCAGGGAGCGCGCGATCGTCGGAGCGCGGGACTGAGCCCGTGGACCAGCCCACGCCGCAACAGGCCACGCCGCAACAGGCCACGCCGCAACAGGCCGCGTCGCAACAGGCCACAGCGGACGACGGCACCCCGATCGCCTTCGAGGAGCGGGGCGTCGGCGTCCCGGTCCTGCTGATCGCCGGCCAGGCGACCGGCATGCACGGCTGGGGCCCGTTCGCGGACGCCCTCGCCCGCGACTTCCGGGTGATCGTCTACGACCACCGCGGCATCGGCGGGAGCGGACTGGGCGACCCGGCGGCGTACTCCACCCGCGGCTTCGCCGAGGACGCGGTCGCGGTGCTCGACGCGGCGGGCGTCGCGGCCGCGCACGTGGTCGGGCACTCGATGGGCGGACGGGTCGCCCAGTGGCTGGCGGCCGACCATCCGGAGCGGGTCCGCCGCCTCGTGCTCATCGCCACCACCTCCGGCGACCGGTCGGCCGCCCGCCGCGACCCCTCCGCCGTCGCCGACCTGCTGAGCGGCGTCCGCGAGCGGATGCTGCCGCTGTTCTTCGACGACGGCTGGGCGGCCGCGCATCCCGCGGACGTCGACCGCTTCTTCACCCGGGTCGCCACGCGTCCGGCGCTGCGCGGGCACTTCGCGGCGAGCCGCGACCACGACGGCTCGTCCGTGCTCGACCGCATCCGCGCCGACACGCTCGTCGTGCACGGACGCCACGACGCGCTCACGCCGGTGTCGCACGCGCACCTGCTCGCGGAGCGCATCCCGCACGCGACGCTGACCGAGTTCGAGGCGCGCCACGGCCTCCACCTCGACACCCCGGAGGTGGAGGAGGCGGTGCGCGGCTTCCTGCTGCCGCCGGGGCAGCGGCCCGCCGGCTGAACACACCGCGCCTCAGGCGACCGCGAAGACCCCGTCGCGCGCCGCAGCGACGAACTCCGCGTAGTCCGCCTCGGCCTGGTCCGCGTAGCGGCGACCCCACTCGGCGAGGGCGCGCGGGAACGACGGGCCGGTCCCGAGATACCCGGCCACGAACGCCGCCTTGGGGGAACGCGCGTGCGCCCGGGCGAGGACGGCCCCGCACATCCGTGCGTAGTCGAAGAACTGCACTGCGTTCATCGACGGGATGTCGAACGACGCGTTCCGGTTGCGGAACTGGCGCATGTAGAACGCGAACCCCTCGACACGCAGGAACCCGAGGAACGGATCCGACACCGCCTGCAGGATGCGCTGGCACGACACCACGCGGTAGCCCTGCTCGTCCGGGAGCAGCGCCAAGTCCAGGTAGCCGGGCAGCGGGGCGACGCCGCCGAAACGCTCGACGACGGACGCCTCTGCCTCCTTCAGCTGCAGCAGCACCACCTCGCCGGTCGGCCCGCGCAACGCGATGACGAAGCACCGCGTGCCGACGCTGCCGACGCCGACCACTCGCCGCGCGACGTCGTCGAGGCGGAGCTGCGACGTCAGGAGGGCGGTGTTCGGCGGCAGGGTCGCGCGGTAGCGCTCGTAGGCGCCCTGGGCCAGCGCCTGCACCTCGGGCTCGACGCGCCGGAGGATGGGCGGCCGCTCGATGAAGTGGAGCACACCGTTCTCGTCGGTCTCGAGCGTCTTGCGCGCGACATGCTCGCTGGTCCGCTTGCGCGACTCCTTCGTCACCTGGTCGATGAGGCTCAGCATGTCGGGGCTGAACAGCCGGCTCTCGCGGGCGGAGGTGACGGAGCTCGGGGTGAAGTACCGGGCGATCAGCGGGTTCTCCAGCGCCCGGGCCAGCCAGATCCGGTACGCCGACGCGGACGCCTGCGCGGCCTCCATCACGAAATCGGCGGGCAGGGGGATCGCACGCCCGGCGATCACCACGCTGGCGACGAGCCGCTTCACGTCCCACTCCCACGGACCGACCGTCGACTCGTCGAAGTCGTTGATGTCGAAGACCATGGCGTTCTCGGGCGAGCGATAGATGCCGAAGTTGGAGAGATGCGCGTCCCCGCACACGACGACCTCCGCGCCGGTCGACGGCGCCGAGCGCAGATCGGCGGCCTGGATCGCCGCGGTGCCGCGGTAGAACGCGAACGCGTCGGCGCTCATCCGCTCCACCCGCAGGTCGATGAGGTTCTGCAGCCGGTTCTCGTGCTGGGCGCGCAGGATGCCGAGCGGGTCGCGCCCGGGAGGCGGGACGTACTCGGCGTGCGCCGAGCGGGGGAGCGTCGTGCGGGCTGCGCGGCCCGCCTCGAACAGTTCCGCGGCCGAGAGGGGCGACTCCGCCCGCTCGCCCGTTTCCGCGATGTCCACGGTCATACCGCACCTCTTCCACGGAG
The DNA here is from genome assembly GCF_056754895.1 of Leifsonia sp. KNZ13-11D. NCBI lineage: Bacteria > Bacillati > Actinomycetota > Actinomycetes > Micrococcales > Microbacteriaceae > Leifsonia > Leifsonia sp. KNZ13-11D. The sequence goes on along the minus strand of NZ_JBPGWU010000001.1, from coordinate 2,673,305 downwards.
CCACCGCCGTGGGGACGCCGACGTCCCCGGGTGTGGACGCGCTCATCATAGGTCCCCGCGTGGCCGCTAGGGTATGCAGAATGCAGGGATGGATCGAGCACCGCCGGGAGGACGGCGAACGCGTCGGATGGCTGCGTCCGGAGGGCGACGGTTTCGTCCCTGTCGACCTGCTCGGGCGCGAGCTCGCCGGTCCGGTGGACTGGCTGACCGGCGAGGAGCTGCTCGAGTCGACCGGCATCGGGTACCTGGCCGACCGCTACGAGCTGGTGCTCGACGACGGGCGCGCCCTGCGGGTGCGGCTGACCGAGGTCTCGACCGAGCGCATCGTCGTGAAGAAGGACGACTTCGGGGCGATCGACGCCCCGCAGCTGATCTACACCCTCCCGTTCCCGATCCCCGAGTCGCTCCGGCCGGTCTGACGGACCGCGTCATCCGCGGTCCGCGCATCCGCGGGTCCGCGCTTCCGCGGACTGTCCGCGGTCCGTCGCGCGGCGCTACCATCGGCCGCATCCGCGCCGTCGGGCCGGTGCGAGAGGAGACCGCGATGATCCCGCTGACCGTCGGAACGCGAGCGGAGGCGCCGGATCGGCCGGCCGTGCTCGACGGGTCCCGCTTCAACCGCCACACCTTCTGGTGCGGCCAGAGCGGATCCGGCAAGACTTACGCCCTCGGCGTCGTGCTCGAGCAGCTGCTCCTGGAGACCGAGCTGCCGCTGGCGGTGTTCGATCCCAACGCCGACTTCACCGAGCTCGCGCGCACGCGGGACGACGTCCCCCCGGCCGAGGCGGCGCGGTGGGACGGGCTCGACATCCGGGTCTTCCACTCCAGCACTCCCCGCGAGCCGCAGCTGCGCATCCGCTACATCGACCTGAGTGTGAGGTCGAAGGCGTCGGTGGCGCGGCTCGACCCGATCGCCGACGAGGAGGAGTTCAACGCGCTGCTGCACCTCGATGTCGGTCCGAAGGACTTTTCGCGCGACACGTTCCTGCAGACCCTCGCCGCATCCAGCGACCCTGCACGGCGCCGGCTCGGCCTGCGGATCGACAACCTCGGCATCCTGGACTGGCCGCTGTGGGCCTTCGGCGGCGCGTCCGTCTCGGCGGTGGTGGAGCAGCGGCCGCCGGTCGTGGTGCTCGACGTCGGCGGGTTCTCACACCCGGCGGAGCCCCAGGCGGCGGCGCTGGGCATCCTGGAGGACCTCTGGGAGCGGCGGATGGAGCGCCGGCCGGTGCTCATCGTGATCGACGAGGCGCACAACTTCTGCCCGCCCGTCCCGCGGTCGAGCGTCGAGGCGCAGCTGACCGAGCAGCTCATCCAGATCGCGGCGGAGGGGCGGAAGTTCGGGCTGTGGCTGTTCCTCTCCACTCAGCGGCCCACCAAGATCCACCCCAACGTGCTCTCGCAGTGCGACAACCTCGGGCTGATGCGGATGAACTCGCCGCGCGACCTGGCCGAGCTCGCCGACGTGTTCGGTTTCGTCCCGCGCCAGCTCCTGGAACAGTCGCCCTCGTTCCGCAAGGGGGAGGCGCTGTTCGCCGGATCGTTCACGGAGGAGCCGCAGCTGGTCCGCATCGGGCGCCGTCTGACGGTGGAGGGCGGGAGCGACCTGTCGGTCGCGGCGCGGTCCGCCTGACGCTGCCCGGCCGCTCAGGCGTCGCGTCGGTCAGGCACTGCTCGCGCCCTTCCCGTGCAGCTGCTGCCGTTCCGCCTTCCGCGCCACCGCATCCTCCTTCATGAGCTCGCGGGTATGGCGCAGGTCGCCGATGTACGGCCGCCACAACCGGGCCCGCGGGTCGGCGTCGACGAGGACCGCCCGCACCAGCAGGGTGATCGGGATGGCGAGGATCGCGCCGATCGGCCCGAGCACCACCGCCCAGAACAGCACGGCGAAGAAGGTGAGGGTCTGGCTGAGCGCCACCGCGTTGCCCACGACCTTCGGCTGGATGATGGACTGCACGACGGCGTTGACGACGCCGTAGATGACGATGATCGCGATCACGGTGCCCCAGCCGCCGGTGAGGAAGCCGAACACCAGCGGGGGGACGAGCGCGACGAAGTAGCCGACGTTCGGGATGAAGCTGCACAGGAACGACAGGATCGCCCACAGCAGCGCGGCCGGGACGCCGAGCGCCCACAGCGCCAAGCCGTTGAGGACGCCCTGCACGACACCGAGGACCGTCGTCACCACCATGTAGCGGCGCACACCGTGCGCGAAGCTGCCCAGGGCGAAGACCAGGTTCGGCCGCGACGGCTCCAGCTGCTTGAGCAGCGTCGGCGTGTACGCGGCGTCGGCCGGCATCAGGATCAGCATGGTCAGCACGATGACGAGGAACGCCGTCAGCCCGAGGGCGCTGCCGAGCAGGCCCGAGAAGAAGCCGAGGAACTGGGACGGGTTGAAGCTGGACTTCAGCTGCTGCACCTGTTCCGCACCGAGCCCGATGGTCTGCGCCCACTCGCCCAGCTTGTCGCCGAACTCCTGGAGCTGCGGCTTGTACTGCGGCAGCATCCCTACGAACTGCGCGAGGGCGACGATCAGCAGGCCGATGAACCCGGCGAGCAGGGCGAACACGGTGAGTGCGACCGCACCGGTCGCGAGGCCGGACGGTGTGCCGTGCCGTTCCAGCCACACGCGCACGGGCTGGGCGCAGATGGTGAGCACGAGCGCCAGCAGGGTGGGGGCGAGGATGCCCTTGATCCCGCCCATCCCCCAGGCGATCACCACGGACGCGGCGATGATCAGCAGGATCTTCAGTGCGCGTCCGATGCCCGCTCCGGAGCCCTCATCGCTGTCCGGGCCGACGGGGGGCGCCTCCTCGACGCGCGTGCGACCGCGGCGCCGGAAGGGCCACATCCCGCGCCTGGCGGGCGCCGCGGCGGGGCCGTCGGTCGCGGCGGGTGCGCCGGGGCCTGTCGATGCGTCGGTCATGATGCCTCCCGATCGGTGGTGGCCGCGGCGGCGCCGGACGGCCGGGCGGGAGGATCGGCGCCCTCCCGGCCGTCCGGCAGGCGGATCACACGGTGGGGGCGGCCGGGGGAGCGGTCGGCGGGACCGTCGGTGCGGCTGCGGCCGGTGCGGCCGTCGGTGCGGCGGGGCCGGTGGCGCCGCCGGTGTGCTGACCGGAGAGGGCGCGTGCCTTCAGGTGCGCGAACTCCTCCGGGGTGATGGCGCCGCTGTCGAGCAGCGCCTTGGCCTTCGAGATCTCGTCGGCCGGGCTCGAGCTGGCGACCTGGCGGATGTAGTCATCGGTCGCGGACTGCATCTGCCGGGCTTCGCGCTGGTTCCGTTCGGCCATCCCGGGCCCGCGCGCGATCAGATAGACCAGCGCGGTGAGGAACGGCACGAAGATCAGGAAGATGATCCACACGGCCTTCCACCACCCGTTCAGCTTGTGGTCGCGGAACAGGTCGCTGATGATCGCGAACAGCGCGAACAGATACGCCACGAAGGCGAAGCTCCAGAAGAAGAGCCAGACGACGCTCCAGAAGTTGCTCCAGTCCATGATGGACTCCCCTCTCCACTCCAGCTCGCATGTCTGGATGTGCGGTGAGAGTAACCCGGCGCGTGTTCGCGCGGCTAGTGGGTAGTTCCGGAGTGCTTCGGCGGCGTGGTCGGCATGCAGTTGCCGCCTATTGCGGTCACTGAAATTCAGACTGATGTTGCTATCGCAATACTATCGAGCAATCGGTTTTCAGCGTCTGCGTCAGCAGCAAGACGGGGGAGGTGCGTCGTGAAGGTCGCGTCGGACAGCGGTGCCGCCCGGCAGGGGCGTGTCGGGTGAGCTTGGTCTATGACTCGGGGGAGTCGGAGAAGGTGAGGTCGGCGCTGTCGGCGAACGTCGATGCCGCGTCGGGGGCGTTGGAGAAGCTGGGGAGCGCGTCCGACCGTCTTGTCGCCGGTCTGGGGTCCGGGGAGCTGTCGGGGAGGGGGTACGCGGCGGTGGGCGCGTTGTTCGCGCAGGTCATCGTGCCTTGCATCGCCCGGGCGACGGTCGGCGTCGACGGTATTCGGGGCGACCTGGTGAAGTACGCCTGGGAGGATTCGAAGGTCAGCCGGTTCGGGATCTTGAAAGAGGCCGAGCTGACGACGATGCTCACCGCGACGAAGAAGCAGCGGGATGCGACCGAGCATCTGATCCAGGTGAACAGTGATGCGGCGGCTTCGTCGGCCGCGGTGCCAGGGTTGAGTGAGTCGCTGGAGGTGAAGAACCGTCAGCTGGAGTTGGTGCTCAACCACCTGGAGAAGGATCTTCACGGGCTGGAGGACCGGCTGATGGCATTGCGCGGGTTCGCGTCCGGAACCCGCGGGCTGTTCGGCGACAGCCTGGACAGGCTGGAATCCGGGATCGCCGGCGCCGTGGCCCTGTTGAAGCAGCTCGACGCGGCCGGCAGTGGTGCGGCGGCTGGACGGGGTGGGCAGGCGGCGAGGAGCAAGCTGCTCGACTTCCTGTCCGGCCTGGCCACGGACTGGTCGGGGGCGTCACCCGAGCAGTTGTTGTCGCTGCTGAAGAACGTGTCCGCGTCGCAGATGGCGTTGCTGTTGGCCGCGCACCCGGAGTTGCTGCAGCGGTTCTGGGATCACCCGCCGGCGCCGGAGAAGGTCGCCGACTGGTGGAAGTCGTTGGACGCGGAACAGTGCCGGGAGTGGGCGGCTACGGTTCCACGACTGGTCGGGAATCTGGACGGTCTCCCGCCGCGGGTGCGTTCGGATGCGAACCATGCGTGTTTGGTCGATGATCTCAAAGAGGCGCGGAAGCGCCTGAGTGACGCACTATCCGACCCGGACCTCGCCTCGGAGGTCGACGCGGTTCGTGACAAGGCGCTTCGCCGTCTAGCGGACGCGCAGAAGCTGGCGGACACGCTGGCCCGGATCGCGACCGCTTACGGCGGTGGTCCGACCGGTAGTCCGCCGCACGAATTGTATGTGTACCAGCCGGGGGAGCGGATCAAGGTGGCGATCAGTACCGGGCTGCTAGAGACCGCGGAGCACATCAGTGTCCTCGTGCCCGGGATGGGAACCACCGCGAACGATATCGGGCAATACGTCGATGCCGGAAGAGACATGCTTAGGCAGCAATCGAAGGCGTCCGGTGTGGATCCGAGCAAGATCGCGGTGCTGTCCTGGCTGGACTACGACCCGCCGGGCGGGGCGGATGTGTGGGGGGGTATTCACGATGATCTCGCGAAAGCGGGAGCGGAACGTCTGGCGAATACCCTGCGGGGGCTGACCGCGGTGAAAGACTGGCCCGCGAACGCGGCCGGTCTCTCCGTGGTCGCGCACTCGTATGGGACCGATGTCGCCACGTTCGCCCTCTCCCAGAGCGGGGTGTCGGCCGGGCACGTGGTGCTGTTGGGCTCGGCAGGGATCGCCGGCAGTATCCCCACAGCGGCGGCGCTGCACGTCCCCGGTGGGGAGGTGTACGCCTCCGAGGGTGTGCGGGACGAGTGGGCCGGGATCGGACGGTTCGGATCCGGGCGCACCGACCCCACCAGCCCGGAGTTCGGCGCCCACACCTTCAGCGCCGAAGCCGCCACACTTGACGGTGTCGATATGAAAGGCATCACCAAGCACGGGCCGTTTGGCAACAGCGCAAAAAACCCCGATTCCTACAGTTACCTCGACAAACGCACCTCCGCCCAGTACGCCACCGCGATGGCGACCATGGGCCGCGGGCAGGACATCCCCACCGGCGGCACCCCACAAGACCGCGGAACGGTGCCGAACCCGCAACCGCTCCCCAGCCCCACCCCGTCGGAATCACGACGATGAGCACCAGGCAGGCAGGCACGCGGCGCACCGCCTTACGTGCTGTCGCGATCACCGTCCTGCTCACCACCGGCTTCTTGACCGGGTGCGGAGCGCAACCAAAAACCGCGAAGGAGATCCAGCAGGTGGAAGATTCAGACCGAGCCGACCGCGCTGCGGTCCGCCAGGAAATTCAGCACCTCTACGACGAGGCCACAGCCTTGGTCGCGGACACTTGGCCGAAGCCATACGACATGGATTGGGGGACCGGGTGTGGCGACTATGCCGATGGCACCCCGTCCGAAAGTTGGAGCATCTTCAACCAGTACAAGGGGCCGACCAAATCCAGTCCGGCGGAGACCGCCGAGCACGTCGCGAAGTTGTGGACGGAGCACGGGTTCCCGACGAAGGTGGTCGAGGACGACAAGATCTTCCCGCCGCGGAAGGTCGTCTCCTACCCGCCATATCTGACCGGAGTGCGCAAAGACGGCTTTGGGATCGAATTCACGATTGGCGAGAACTACTCCGACTTCGTCGGGAACAGCCGGTGTGCACCGATCGACCCCGACGACCAGAGACTCCCCAAGAACTGGTGACGGTGATTCCTCCGCTCCTGAGGTCAGGCCGATGAGCACAGCGACCGCGCGCAGCTCACGGCGCGTGTGGCGTGTCACTGCGTTGACCGTATTGCTCGCTACAGGTCTGCTGACCGGGTGCGTAGCGCAACCGAAAACCGCGAAGGAGATCCAGCAGGTGGAAGATTCCGACCGATCCGACCGTGCCGCAGTAAAACAGGAGATGCAGCACCTCTACGACGAGGCCACCGCCCTCGTCGCAGACACCTGGCCGAAACCATTCTCCATGGAGTGGGGGACCGGGTGTGGCGACTATGCCGATGGCACCCCGTCCGAGAGCTGGAACATCGCGAACCAGTACAAAGGCCCGACCAAATCCAGTCCGGCGGAGACCGCCGAGCAGGTCGCGAAGTTGTGGACGGAGCACGGGTTCCCGACGAAGGTGGTCGAGGACGACAAGATCTACCCGCCGCGGAAGGTCGTCTCCTACCCGCCGTATCTGACCGGGGTACGTGAAGACGGGCTCGGCATCGAGTTTACGATTGGCGAGAACTACTCCGACTTCCAGGGCTACAGCCGGTGCGCGCCGATCGACCCCGACGACCAGAGACTCCCCAAGAACTGGTGACGGTGATTCCTCCGCAGCTGAGGTCAGGCGGATGAACACAACGACAGTGCGTACCTCGCGGCGCGTGTTGCGTGTCGCTGCGTTGACCGTGTTGCTCGCTACAGGTCTGCTGACCGGGTGCGCGCCGCAACCGAAAACCGCGAAGGAGATCCAGCAGGTGGAAGATTCAGACCGATCCGACCGCGCCGCCGTGCAACAGGAGATCCAGCACCTCTATGACGAGGCCACAGCCTTGGTCGCGGACACCTGGCCGAAGCCATACGACATGGATTGGGGGGTCGGGTGTGGCGACTATGCCGATGGCACCCCGTCCGAGAGTTGGAGCATCTTCAACCAGTACAAGGGGCCGACCAAATCCAGTCCGGCGGAGACCGCCGAGCAGGTCGCGAAGTTGTGGACGGAGCACGGGTTCCCGACGAAGGTGGTCGAGGACGACAAGATCTACCCGCCACGCAAGGTCGTCTCCTACCCGCCGTACCTCACCGGGGAGCGCAAAGACGGTCTCGGGATCGTTTTTACCATCGGCGAGAACTACGCCGACTTCGAGGGCAACAGCCGTTGCGCACCGATCGACCCCGACGACCAGAGACTCCCCAAGAACTGGTGACGGTGCTGCCGGGCAAGCGAGTCCAGACGGTGCGCATAACCGCACCTGGCCCGGAGCGCTGCGGCCTCAGCCGACGGCCTCCAGTTCGGCCGTCAGGCGGTCCACGATCTCGGAGGCGAGGAAGCCCAGGCGGCCGACGCCGGCGGTCAGCGAGCGCCCGGCCGCGGCGTGCAGGGCGGTGCCCCAGACGGCCGCCTGCAGCGGTTCGGCGCCGCGTGCGGCGAGGCCCGTGATGGCCCCGGCCAGGGCGTCCCCGCTGCCCGAGGTGCCGAGGCCGACATCCCCGTCGCCCACCGTCAGCAGGCGCCCGTCGGGAGCGGCGATCCTCCCGAAGCAGGACACGACCGCGCGGTACCGCCGCGCCAGTTCGCGGGCGTCGGCGTCGAGGTCGCCGGTCTCGCGGCCGAGCAGGCGCGCGGCCTCCTCGGTGTTCGGGGTGAGGATGCGAGGGCCGGTGCCCGCGAGCCGGGGATGCCCGGCGAGCGCGCCCAGCGCATACGCGTCGAGCACCAGGACGGTGTCGCGTCCCGCCGCCCGGGCGGCGCGGGGGAGCATCCGCGCGGTCTCCGCGGCGTCGTCGAGCCCGGGACCGAGCAGCACCGCGTCCGCCCCGGCGAGGTCGGCCGCCGCGGAGCGGACACCGCTGCCACGCACGCTGCCGGAGGCCGTCTCCGGCAGGGGGACCACGCCGCACTCGGGCACGGCGACGGCGACCTGGGCGGCCACCGACCGGCCGACCGCAAGGGTGAGCCGCCCGGCGCCGACGCGGAGCGCCGCCCGGCCGGCCAGCATCGCGGCGCCGGGGGAGCGGAGGGCGCCACCGACGACGAGCACCTCGCCGCGCGAGCGTTTCGAACCGCTCGGCCGGGGAAGCGGCCAGGCGCGCAGCAGCTCGCGGGTGACCTCCTCCGCCGGCGGGAGGGTCCCTCGTGCGCGCTCAGGCATCGGTGCGCGCCTCTCCCGGGTGCTTCGTCGCCGGGAGCCCGGCGGCGGTCAGGTGGGCATCGTCGGCGAACGCGCGCAGACTCCAGGCTCCAAAGCCGCCGCCCTCGCCGCGGAGCTCGGTGACCGAGGCGTTGGCGACGGGATGCGTCAGCAGGTGCTCGGCCAGTTGCGCCTCGGTCATGCGCAGCAGCACGAAGAGGAACAGACTCACGACCGCGTCGTGCGCGAAGACGACCACGACGCCGTCGGGACGGCTATCGGCCATCGCGTCGCGCAGGAACGAGCGGATGCGCAGGGCCACATCTGTCCACGCCTCACCGCCCGGCGGCCGGTAGTAGAACTTGCCCGTCCACCGGCGGCGCTCCGCCTCGAGGGGCAGCCGCCGCTCCACGCCGATGGCGGTGAGACGGTCGAGGATGCCCAGCTCGCGGTCGCGGAGCCGCTCGTCGAGCCGCAGCGGCACCTCCTCGCCGAGCGCGAACCGTGCGGTCTGGATCGCGCGCCGGTAGGGCGAGCTGTACAGCACGGCGTCCCCAGGCAGCGCCTCCCGCAGCCGGGCTCCGAGGGCTGAAGCCTGCAGTTCTCCGAGCGGCGAGAGGGTCACGTCGGGGTCGCGCGCCTCGACGGCGATGACTTCGGCGCCGGCGGCCTCGGCCGCTGCGGCCGCGACGTTCGCCGTGCTCTCGCCGTGACGGATCAGGAGCAGGGTGCGGGCGGTCATGCCGAGGACTGTACGCCCGCCCAGTCGAGCACGCGCAAGGCCCGCAGGGTGATCCAGCGGCTCGGTTCGCCCACGGTCTCCATCGGCACGGCCGGCCGGCCCGGGAGCAGGCGGTCGAGCGTCCAGCGGCCGTCCGGGCGCCGGCGGGAGGCCACGTGCGCGACCGCCTCGGCGAGGCGATCGTCGTAGGACACGCCGGCGGCGCGCAGGTGGTCGAGGCCGCGGAGCACGTCGTAGTGCCAGTAATAGGGGAAGGAGAACTCCAGCCAGGCGTCGTCGACGATCTCCCCGGTGGACTTGCGGCGCATCAGTCCGCGCTCCAGCAGGTACTCCTGGCCGCGGCGCAGCGGCTCGAAGACCTCCGTCGGGCCGCCGGCGTCGCGGTACGCGGCCAGCGCCTCGACGACGCAGATCGTGCTGTGGAAGGAGCCCGGGTCGTCCGGCGTGCGGGCGTAGCAGTTCCAGCCGCCGTCGGTCTGCTGCCCGTCGAGCAGCTTGCGCAGGATGGTCTCCGACGCGAACCCGAGCGGGGCGGCCGCGGTGAGCACCCGGCCGTTGATGCACGGCTCGACCTCGCCGTCGAAGAACGGACTGTGCTCCCACTCCTCACCCCAGTCGACGCTCTCGGCGGTGCGGGCGGCGGCCGCCCGGGAACGCTCGCCGACGGCGCCGAGCAGGACCAGCAGCAGGAGCACGGAGTCGGTCGCATCCCTGTCCTGCGGCTTCCACACGGTGCCGCCCCAGGTGCCGCCCAGGTCCTGTGCGTCGAGCAGCCGGGCACCCCATCCCTCTTGCTCGACCTTTTCGCGCTCGGCCGCGACCTCCCCCGGGTCGGCCCCGACCACATCCCGCAGCGTCTGCCAGCGGATGGACGGGTCCCCCTCCAGGAGCCAGCTGACCGTCGCGTCGTCCCGGCGCCCTCGCCTCTCGCTCATGCTCGCCAGGCTAGCTGCCGCCGCCGACACGCGCAGCAGGGGCGCCGTCGAACGACTGCGTGCCCAGCACGCCGAGCAGCGCCAGCTTCTCGGCGGCCTCGCTGCGCGGCGGGGCGGTCAGCACGAGCAGGCACTGCGACTGGTCCTCGGTGAAGAGCGCCTGGCAGTCCAGCTCGATGGGGCCGAGCTCGGCGTGGATGAGCGTCTTGTGGTCCTCGAACCGGCGGGCGACCTCGTGGCGCTCCCACAGTTCCGCGAACTCCGGGCTCTCGGCGAGGAGGGCTCGTACCAGCTCCCCGGCGCGCGAGCGGGCGCCCATCGCGCCGTAGGCGTCGCGCAGCGAGGCGACCTGCGCGCGGCTCTGGCGTGCGCGGTCCTCCTCCGGGTACTGCGCACGCGCGTTCTCGGGGTCGGTGAACCAGCGGTAGTACTCGCTGCGGGCGAGGCCGGTGTACCCGGAGCGGTCGCCCAGCAGTGCGACCGCCATCCGGTTCTGCACCAGCGTCTCCCCGAGGTTCGAGAGCACGAGGGCGGGGGTGTCGGAGAGCCGGTCCAGCACGCGCTGCAGCGCCGGCGAGACGTGCCCGCCGCCCGAGAACCGATCGGGGGTGTTGTGGCCGGCCACCCGGTAGAGGTAGTCGCGCTCGTCGTCGGTGAGGCGAAGAGCCCGGGCGAGCGACGACAGCATCTGCTCGCTCGGCTGCGGGCCGCGCCGCTGCTCCAGCCGGGTGTAGTAGTCGGTGGACATCGCCGCGAGCAGCGCTACCTCCTCGCGGCGGAGGCCCGGTGCACGGCGGCGCGCGCCCTCGCTCAAGCCCACGTCGGACGGGCGCAGGCTCTCCCGGTGGCGACGGAGGAAGTCGGCGAGGGCTGCACGATCCATCCCTCCATGATGCCGCCCGGCGCGGCACCGAACCAGGGATCGCCGATCCCTGGATGAACGGTCCGCTTCCTCCGCTCCGCCGGCCGCCCGACAGTGGAGGCATGAACATCACAGGGAACACCGTCTTCATCCCCGGAGCCACCAGCGGCATCGGGCTCGCCCTCGCCGTCGCCCTGAAGGAGCGCGGAAACACGGTCATCGTCGGCGGACGCCGCACCGAGTTGCTCGAACGGATCGCCGTGGAGCACCCCGGGATCGGCACCGTCCGCATCGACACCGCCGACGCCGGCAGCATCCGGGAGGCCGCCGCCGAGGTGCTCGCCGCGTACCCGGACCTCAACGTGCTGGTCGCCATGGCCGGGATCATGCGCGTCGAGGACTGGCACACCCCGGCCGGCTTCCTCGACTCGGCCGAGGAGGTCGTCACGACCAACCTGCTCGGCCCGATCCGGCTCATCGCCGCTTTCGTGGAGCACCTGCGGTCGCGGCCCGACGCCACCATCGTGACCGTCTCCTCCGGTCTCGCCTTCACCCCGCTGAAGGTCACGCCGAGCTACAACGCGAGCAAGGCCGCCATCCACATGCTGAGCGAGAGCCTGCGGCTGCAGCTGGCCGACACGTCGGTGCGCGTGGTCGAACTCGAGCCGCCCGCGGTGCGCACGGGCCTGCTGCCCGGTCAAGAGGAGAGCGAGTTCGCCATGCCGGTCGACGAGTTCGTCTCCGAGGTGATGCAGCTCATCGAGACGCAGCCGGACGCGAAGGAGCTGCAGGTCGAGCGCGTCAAGTTCCTGCGCTACGGCGAGGCCCGGGGCGACTATGACCGCGTGGTCGAGGTGCTGAACGCGTCCGACCCGCACGCGCGGGACGCCGCCGCCTGAGCGGCACGCCGTCGCTCGAAGCCGATGGCCGCGCGGTGCGACCACGGCCGGGCCCGCGGAGCACCGCGGACCCGGCCGGGTCACCCCCGTGCCCCCGCTCCGCTCACGCGGAGGAACACGGTCAGCCAGCCGAACACGATGACCCCGGCGACCAGCTCGGTCGCCGTGAGCACGTAGTAGCCGGTGACGAAGAAGATGGCGACCAGCACGATCACGCCGAACGACACGTACCCGAAGACGAAGAACGAGCGCGGCGCCCCGGGTAGTGCGCGCCGGACCCAGAACACGAGCAGCGCGAACGCGATCAGCATGCCGACCGCCGACACGTTGTGCAGGATCTGCGACACGTCCAGCGGGAACAGCCCGACCCCGGCCAGCAGCACGCCGATCAGGATGAGGCACACGCGCACCCGGAGCAGCCGCGGCCGCTGCTCGGGCTCGACGCCGGTGAGGTCGGTCGCGTAGCGCGCGATCGCCGCCATCATCAGACCGGCGACGATCAGTGTGAGGTTGAACGTCAACGACGAGACGGTGTTCGACATGCCCAGGGCACTCAGGTGGTACTGCCACCAGTGCGGATCCGGGGCGCTGAGCATCGCGGCGATGATGCCGACGATCGCGAAGACCGCGAGCACGGTCGACAGCCGCATCAGGTCGATGCGCGTCGCCGAGAGGAACACGGCGTAGGCCGTCACGCCCACCGCGACCCCCGCCAGCGCGGTCGCGGAGACGGCGTAGACGGTCGCGTCCGTGAATCCGTCGGCGAGCACCGCGCCGAGGGCGAGCCAGCCGAGCAGCGCGATGATGCCGTGCGCGATGCCGATCACGACCGTGTCGAAGACGGCGGAGCCGGTGACCGCCCGGCGCGCCGAGTGGTCGCCGCCCGGATGCCGGGTCGGGGCACCGCCGAACGGCGTCAGCGCATCCCGGTGCCAGAAGCGACCGACGAGGTAGGCCGCGACGGCGACGACGCCGGCGGCCAGGGCCGTGAACTGCGAGACGGAGCCGGGCCCGGAGATGGGGAGCGAACGGCCCCAGAAGAACGGCAGGGACGCCAGCGCGCCCAGCACCAGGGCCGTGCCCCCGACCACGATCGCAGCGCCCTCCAGGTTGAGCGCGGCGGCGCGTGCCGTCACGCGTTCGGTGCTCCGCTGCCGGGTCTCGGTCATGGCGTCCACCCCTCTTCGGCCGCATGATGCCTCGCGCGGGGGGCGCCGGGCAAGACAGCGCTGATCCACCTCTCGCGCGAACCCGCGCGACCTCCGTGGTGCCTTCCCGCGCTCGCGAGACCGGCGTTAGCATGCGCGCGAGACCGGGTCCCCGGCCAGAAGGGGCGGACATGGAGACGAGAACCAACGGGGACGGGATCCCCGCCATCGACGACCACGGCATGATCGGCGACCTGCAGACCATCGCCCTCGTCTCCACCGAGGGCAGCATCGACTGGTTCTGTGCCCCGCGGTTCGACTCGCCGTCGCTGTTCGCGTCGCTGCTCGATCCGGAGAAGGGCGGCTACTTCCGCATCCGGGCCGTGGGGGAGCGGATGCGGGTCAAGCAGATGTACTTCCCGCAGACGGCGGTGCTGATCACCCGCTTCATGTCCGAGGACGGCGTGGGCGAGGTGATCGACTTCATGCCGGTGGCGGACGAGCCGACCGTGGCGACCGCGAGCCGGGTGATCGTACGCGGCATCCGGGTGGTGCGGGGGACGCTCGACTTCCGCATCGAATGCCGCCCGCGGTTCGACTACGGTCGCCGCCCGCACACCGCGACCGCGTCGCGGCACGGGGTGCGGTTCGAGGACGGCGAGACCAGCGCGGCCTTGCATGGCGTCGGTCCGGACGTGCTGGACGGGGACGACGTCGACACGACCATCACGATGGCGACCGGCGACCTGCGGCTGTTCGTCTTCGAGACCGAGCCGAGCGGCGAGCCGCGCGACATCGGGCGGGCGCGCGGGATGCGGCTGTTCCGCGACACGGTGAACTTCTGGCGCGACTGGCTGTCGCGCAGCACCTACACCGGGCGCTGGCGGGAGTCGGTCGAGCGGTCGGCCATGGTCCTCAAGCTGCTGCAGTACGCCCCGTCCGGTGCGCTCGTCGCGGCCCCCACCGCGGCGCTTCCGGAGCAGTTGGGCGGCGTGCGCAACTGGGACTACCGGTACACCTGGATCCGCGACGCTTCGTTCTCCGTGTTCTCGCTGCTCTCGCTGGGCTACACCGAGGAGGCGATCGCCTTCATGCTGTGGGCGGCCGATCGCGTGGTGGAGCAGGTCGGTGAGGCGTCGGGTCCGCTCAAGATCATGTACCGGATCGACGGGTCGTCCGACCTCGAAGAGATCACCCTCGACCACTTCACCGGATACGCCGGCTCCCGGCCGGTCCACATCGGGAACGGCGCAGCCGACCAGCTGCAGCTGGACATCTACGGCGAGGCGATGGAGGCGCTGGCCATCGGCGAGCGGTTCCGGCCGATCGGCAATCCGGGCTGGACCAAGCTCCGCGGCATCCTGGACTGGCTGGCGGAGAACTGGGACCAGCCCGACGAGGGGGTGTGGGAGACCCGCGGGGGCAGGAAGGACTTCACCTACGGCCGCATCATGTGCTGGGTCGCCTTCGACCGCGGGCTGCGCATCGCCCGCGACCGCGGCCTCCCCGCGCCGCTGGAGCAGTGGACGGCGGCGCGCGACGCCATCTACGAGCAGGTGTTCACGAAATGCTGGAATCCCGAACGGAAGGCCTTCACCCAGTACCCGGGCACGGATGTGGTGGACGCCATCACCCTGCTGATGCCGCAGGTCGGGATGATCTCGCCGCAGGATCCGATGTGGCTTTCCACGCTCGACGCCATCGGGGAGGAGCTGGTCACCGACAGCCTGGTGTACCGCTACAACCCCGCAGCCTCGCCGGACGGCCTGCCCGGTGCGGAGGGCACGTTCTCGCTCTGCACCTTCTTCTACGTGATGGCGCTGACCGACGCGGGACGCCTCGACGAGGCGGAGTACGCGTTCGAGAAGATGCTCACGTACGGCAACCACGTGGGCCTGTACGCCGAGGAGGTCGACCCCAGCGGTCTGCAGCTGGGCAACTTCCCGCAGGCCTTCACCCATCTGGCGCTGATCCGGGCCGCGATCGACCTGGACGCGGCGCTCGCGACCCGTTCGGCCCGGCCCGCATGGACCTGAACGACTCCGACGAGGGACGCGAGGGCGCTGCCGGGCGTGACACGACCATCCACCGAGGCCTCTGGCGGCACTGGGGGTCGCCGGCGGCCATCTACGGCACGATCGTCTACGCGAGCGTGGTGGCCGCGGCCTCCGGCGCGAAGGACGACCAGGCGTCGGCGGTCCGGCTGCTGGTGTTCAGCCTCGTCAGCATCGTCGTGTTCTGGGTCGCGCACGTGTACTCCACAGCGCTCGGCTTCCACGGCGAGGCGGGACGGGACGGCGACCGCGTGCGCGACTCGGTTCGCTATGCGCTGAGCGAGTCCGGCGGGATGCTGGAAGCGGCGATCGTGCCGAGCATCCCACTTCTCCTCGCGGCGCTCGGCGTGCTGCCGGCAGACTTCGGCGTGAACCTGTCGCTCTGGCTCTCGGTGCTGATGCTCGCGCTGCTCGGCTTCTCGGTGTTCTTCGTGCGCGGCCGCTCGCTGCTCGTCTGCCTCTCGGGTGCGGCGGTCACCGGAGCCTTCGGGGTCGCGGTGATCCTGCTGAAGAGCGCACTGCAGCACTGAGCTGCGCACCGGCGCGCTCAGCGGTCGGCGAGCTCCGCCAGCAGCGCTCCCAGCTCGGCCGGGCGGGTGAACATCGGCCAGTGGCCGGTGGGGAGTTCGACCACGTCCAGCCGCTCGAGCCGCCCGACCTCGGCCAGCACGGGCGAGCCGGAGTCGACCCACGAGCGCAGGTCGGCCGGCGTGAACTCGCACGCGACGATGGTGGCCGGGACCGACCGGCGCCGCGGGTCGTCCGCCAGCTCGATCGGGGTGGTCGGGACGGCGCCGGGCTCCGGGACGGCGGTGCGGCGGAACTCCTCCCGCTGCTCGTCCGTCAGGTCGACCAGGTCGGCGTCCTCGAACTCGTCCCACGGCAGCAGGTCGATCTCGCCGTCGACCGGGGTCAGGTCGCCGGCGATCACACCGCCGGGGCCTAGCGGCCAGGAGTCGACGTACACCGTCCGCGCGATGCGGTCCGGCCGCTCGGCGGTGGCCGCGTACGACAGCGGACCGCCGCCGGAGTGACCGACCAGGACGACGTCGCGCTCACCGGCCCGGCCCACCTCGTCGATCCGTCGCACGATGGCGTCGACCTGGTCGCGGACGTGGATGCTGCCGCGGTCGGTGTCGCCGGGCGCCAGCCCGGGCAGGGTGAGCGGGTGCGCGTGATGACCGGCCCGCTCGATGACGGGCGTCACCTCGCGCCACGCGTCGGCGCCGAGCCAGAATCCGGGTACGAGAACGATCTCCATGGGCTGACGGTAGCGCCCGCCGCCGACATCGCGGGAGGGCCGATCGGCGTGACGCGGTCTCAGAGCAGCGGCAGGCGGCCGACGATCCGGTCGACGCGGTTGCGCGGTCCGACGACGCTGACCGCCGCAAGCGGAAGGTCGAGGGAGGCGGCGGCCGCGACGGTCGCGAGGTACTCGTCGTAGACGCGGGTCTGCTGGGCGGCGACCGGCATGTCCGAGACGAAGACGCCTTCCGAGGACTCCGCCTTCGCCCGGATGCCCACGAGCTGCCCGGCTGTGGCGGCCAGCACCGAGCATCCCGCCCACGGGAGACCCGGGTGCTCGCTGCCGTCGGAGTCCACCGCCGCGGACCCGAGCAGGCCGCCCACGTGCGCCTGCGTCGCGGCGGCGACGCAGGCGGCCGCATTGACGGCGATCCCGGTGGCGAGTGCGGCATCCACGACGATCACCCACTTGAGCCGGGCCGAGCGCGTCGGCGCGGCGGTGTCGATCTCGTCCGGTCGGAAGCCGACGGGTACGGGCATTCAGGTCTCCTTCGTTCGGGGGATCGAGGGTGAATCTATCGAGGATGCAAGCCCACTGCTGGTCTGCCGAATTTCGTTCGGCAAGCGGGCTACAATCACGCCCATGGACGAACTTGATCGGGCGATCCTGCGCGAACTCCAGTCGGATGCGCGGCGCAGCAACCGCGACGTCGCCGCGGCCGTCGGCGTCTCCCCGAGCACGGCGCTCGAGCGCACCCGCCTGCTGCGTCGCCGCGGCATCATCCGCGGCGCCGTACTGGATGTCGACCTCGCCGCGATCGGCCGGCCGGTGCAGGCACTCATCGCTGTGCGCATCCGGCCGCCGTCGCGTCCGGTGATAGAAGGGTTCCGGGACTGGGTGGCGTCGCTGCCCGAGACGCTCGGCGTCTTCGTGACCAGCGGAAACGAGGACTTCATCATCCACGTCGCCGTCGCCGACAACGAGAGCCTGTACGCGTTCGTGATCGACCGGCTGACCCAGCGCCGCGAAATCGCCGACGTGCGCACGAGCGTCGTCTACGAGCATCTCCGGAACAGCCACCCTGAGCCGGTCGACTGATCGCGCGGCGGGGCTACGATATGCGGCACCGCATCCTTCAGGAAGGAACCCCCATGCCCGCACTGACCGACACCTTCACCCTCTCCAACGGCGTCACCATCCCCAAGATCGGTTTCGGCACCTGGCAGATCCCGGACGGGTCCGAGACCTACGACTCGGTGCGCACCGCACTCGACGCCGGCTACCGGCACATCGACACGGCCCGCGCCTACGGCAACGAGGCGAGCGTGGGACGCGCGGTGCGCGACAGCGGTATCGCGCGCGACGAGATCTTCATCACGACCAAGTGCCCCGCCGAGGTGAAGGACGCCGCGGGCGCACGGCACGCGTTCGAGCGCTCGCTCGCGCTCCTCGACCTCGGCCACATCGACCTCTACCTCATCCACGCGCCGTGGCCGTGGAACGCGATCGGCAGCGACCACCGTGCCGGCAACATCGAGGTCTGGAAGGTCTTCGAGGAGGTCTACGAGGCCGGAAGCACGCGCGCCATCGGCGTCAGCAACTTCGAGGTCGCCGACCTGGAGTCGCTGCTCGGCTCGACCGACGTGGTGCCGCACGCGAATCAGATCCGCTGGTTCGTCGGCAACACGCAGCCGGAGACGACGGCCTTCAGCAAGGAGCACGACATCCTCGTCGAGGGCTATTCCCCGCTCGCGACCGGCCGGCTGCTCGACAACGCCGACATCAAGCGGATCGCCGAGAAGTACGGCAAGTCGGTCGCGCAGGTCAGCATCCGCTACCTGCTGCAGAAGGACATCCTTCCGCTCCCGAAGTCGACCACGCCGGAGCGCATCCGCGAGAACGCCGACGTCGACTTCGAGCTGTCGGCCGAGGATGTGGCCGCCCTCGACGCGCTCGAGGCGGGGGAGTGACCGACCCGGACGCGCATCCCGGCACGACGGAATAATCCTGTCCCTCCTGCGTTGGACTTGAGTGCACAAGGCTCAACTTTCAGAAACAGGAGAACACGTGCCTGAGAACTTCACTCCCGACGGTGACGGCGCGAACTCGTTCGACGAGTTCCTCGCGCGGTACCTCGCGGGTGAGCGTGCGCGTAACGCACGCTCCATCGACATCAGCCGCTTCCTCAGCCGGCGCACCCAGGAGATCCTGGCGGAGGCCGGACGGTTCGCGCTGGAGCACGGCCACAGCGAGCTCGACGCGCTGCACGTGCTGCGCGTGATGGCCGAGCAGGAGCCGGCCGCCGACGCCATGCGCCGCATCGGCGTCGACCCCTCCCGGGTCGCGGAGGCGGCCGAGTCGCGCCTGCCCGCCCCGGGCGACGTGATCCACGCCGACGGCGCCTCCATCACCGGCCCGCTTCAGCGGACCCTCTTCCACGCGTACCAGGTGGCGCAGGCCTCCGGTGCGACGTACATCGACCCCGAGCACGTCTTCTTCGCGCTCGTGATCGGCCGGGACGCCCCGGCCGGCCGCGTGCTGCAGGCCGCAGGCGTGACGCCGGAGGCCCTCACCGAGGCGATGCGCCAGAGCACCACCGTCGGCGGCGGCACGGCCGGGCCCGAGGCCGCCGAGAGCGGCTCCGAGACGCCGATGCTCGACCAGTTCGGCACCGACCTGACCGCGCTCGCCCGCGACGGCAAGCTGGACCCGGTCATCGGCCGGCTCGACGAGATCGAGCAGACCGTCGAGATCCTCTCCCGCCGCACCAAGAACAACCCGGTGCTGGTCGGCGAGGCGGGCGTAGGCAAGACGGCGATCGTCGAGGGCCTGGCCCGCGCGATCGCGTCCGGCGACGTGCCCGAGCAGTTGCAGGACAAGAAGGTCGTCTCGCTCGACCTCGCGGGGATGGTCGCAGGGACCCGGTACCGCGGCGACTTCGAAGAGCGGCTCACCAAGCTCATGGACGAGATCAGCGACGGCAAGGACCAGCTGATCGTGTTCATCGACGAGCTGCACACCGTTGTCGGCGCCGGAGGGTCCGGCGAGTCCGGCGGCATGGACGCCGGCAACATCCTCAAGCCGCGCCTTGCCCGCGGCGACCTGCACCTGGTCGGCGCGACCACGCTCAAGGAGTACCGCCGCATCGAGAAGGACCCGGCGCTGGAGCGCCGCTTCCAGCCGGTGACCGTCGGCGAGCCCTCGATCGAGGACGCCGTGCTCATCCTCGACGGCCTCCGTGCCGCGTACGAGGAGCACCACGGCGTGCGCTACACCGACGACGCGATCCGCGCCGCGGTGGAGCTCTCCGACCGCTACATCTCCGACCGCTTCCTGCCGGACAAGGCCATCGACCTGATCGACCAGGCCGGCGCCCGGCTGCGGCTGTCGCTCGGCAAGCGGGTGGACTCGTCCGCACTCATGGAGCGCCTGGCGACGCTGGAGTCCGAGAAGAACTCCGCCGTCGCGGCCGAGCACTACGAGGAGGCGTCGCGCCTGCGCGACGAGATCGAGTCGGTCCAGCGGTCCCTGGACGAGCTCGCCGCCGCACCCCGGGTGGATGCGGTGGTCGGCGAGCCGGAGATCGCGGGAATCGTCTCGCGTGCGACCGGCATCCCGGTGTCCCGTGTCGGCGAGGCCGATCGAGCCCGCCTGGCGCGGCTCGAGTCCGAGCTGCACGAGCGCGTGGTCGGTCAGGACGATGCGGTCGTCGCGGTCGCCAAGGCCGTCCGGCGCAACCGCACCGGTCTCGGTGACGAGCGCCGCCCGGTCGGCAGCTTCCTCTTCCTCGGCCCCACGGGCGTGGGCAAGACCGAGCTGGCGAAGTCGCTCGCCGCATCCCTCTTCGGTTCGGAGAAGGCGATGCTCCGCTTCGACATGAGCGAGTTCGGCGAGCGTCACACCGTCGCCCGCCTGGTCGGCGCCCCTCCCGGGTACGTCGGCTACGACGAGGCCGGTCAGCTGACCGAGCGCGTGCGCCGCAACCCGTACTCGGTGGTGCTGTTCGACGAGATCGAGAAGGCCCACCCGGACGTCTTCAACCTGCTGCTGCAGGTGCTCGACGACGGCCGCCTGACCGACGGCCAGGGCCGCACGGTCGACTTCCGCAACACGGTGGTCATCATGACCTCGAACCTGGGCTCGGAGTTCCTCGCCAGCCGTAGCGGAGCCCTCGGCTTCGTACCGGCCGGCTCGGATGGCTTCGCGTCGGAGAAGGACATCCGCGACCGCGTGATGGGCAAGCTCCGTGAGGCGATGCGTCCGGAGTTCCTGAACCGCATCGACGAGATCGTGCTGTTCCGCAAGCTCGACGCCGTGCAGCTGCGCGACATCGTCCGCCTGCTGCTGAACGCGACCGCCTCCCGGCTGGCCGCCCGCGACATCGCCTTCGAGGCGACGGATGAGGCGGTCGCCTGGATCGCGGACACGGGCTACGAGCCGGAGTACGGCGCCCGCCCGCTCCGCCGCGTGATCCAGCGCGAGGTCGACGACCGCGTCGCCGAGCTGATGGTGAGCGGCGAGCTCGCCGAGGGCGGCCGCGTGATCGTCGACGCCGAGGCCGGCGACCTCCGCGTCGCCGCCGCCCCCGCGGCGGTCCCCGTCGCGGCGTAACCCGCTCCCGTCGTCACCCGCTCAAGCGCCGGCCCTGTCCCAGGGCCGGCGCTTCGCGCATCCACCGCATCGAGGGGGCGCAACACGCCGTTATCCCGTACGCATAACGGCGTGTTGCGCCCCCTCGATGCCTGAACGGGTCGGGCCGGCGGGATGTACGCATCCTGAACATGTGTAAAGCGACGCACACGCAACCCCCTGTTGCCGCCCAGCCAGGCCTGGTTGCCTGGAGAGCGTGCCCGACTCCGATGGAACCCGCCTGCCCGCACGCCTGGCCGCCCTCGATGAGCGGCTCGAGCCTGTCAAGCGTTTCGAGCTGAAGCCCGCACGCACCCGCGGCGGCCTGATCGCCCAGTTCCTGGGCCTCGCACTCGTCGCCGCCGTGCTCAGCTCGCTGTTCCTGCTGCCCGGATTCCTCGGACTGGGCGCCACCGCGGCCGCCGGCGTGAGCGACTTCAACGCGCTGCCGGCCGACCTGCACATCCAGCAGTTCGCGCAGAACTCGACCGTCTACGCCAAGCAGGGCGGTCAGGATGTGCCCATCGCCACCTTCTTCGCACAGAACCGGCAGGACGTCTCGTTCGAGCAGATCGCGCAGACCATGAAGGATGCGACCGTCTCGGCCGAGGACCCGCGGTTCTACACCGAGGGCGCCGTCGACATCTGGGGCACGCTGCGCGGCGCGGTCGCCACCGTCGCCGGGGGAGACGTGCAGGGCGGCTCGTCGATCACGCAGCAGTACGTGAAGAACGTCGAGGTCGAGAAGTGCGAGGCGCTGACCAGCCAGAAGAAGGTCCAGGCGTGCTACGCCGACGCGGCCGGCGTCACGCTGCAGCGCAAGGTGCAGGAGATGCGCTACGCCGTCGAGGTGGAGAAGAACTACAGCAAGCGCGACATCCTCACCGGCTACCTCAACGTCGTCGGCTTCGGCGGCCAGGTGTACGGCGTGCAGGCGGCCGCCCAGTACTACTTCGGCACGACCGCGGCGAAGCTCGACCTCGCCCAGGCGGCCACGCTCGCCGCCATCCTGAACAACCCGGCGAACCTGCGGATCGACGAGCCCGACAACAAGGACAACGGCGCCGCCAACGGGTACGCGCTGACCAAGGCCCGCCGCGACTACGTGCTCGACCGCATGTACATCACGCACACCATCACGAAGCAGCAGCGCGACACGGCCAAGGCGACGAAGATCACGCCCACGATCACCCCGACGGCCCAGGGATGCGCGGCCGCGCAGAAGTACAACGCCGCCTTCTTCTGCGACTACGTGCGCGACGTCATCCTGACCGATCCCGCCTACGGCGCGACCTCGGACGACCGGCTGCAGACGCTCAACCGCGGCGGGCTGAAGATCTACACGACGCTCAACCTGGACCTCCAGCAGGTGGCTCAGGCGTCGCTGAGCAAGTACATCCCCGGCTCCCGTCCCGGAATCGACCTCGGCGCCTCCAACGTCGCGCTCGAACTGGGCACGGGGCGCATCGTGACGATGGTGCAGAACCGCGCCTTCAACAACACGGACACACCGATCGACGGCACGACGGCAGTGAACTACAACACCGACGAGGACTATGGCGGCTCGCAGGGCTTCCAGACCGGCTCGACGTTCAAGGCCTTCGACCTGGCCGCCTGGCTGGAGGCGGGCCACAGCCTGTACGAGACGGTGAACGCCTCCCAGCACCTCTTCCCGACGTCCGACTTCACCAACACCTGCGCGAACATCGACGGCCCGGCGTGGCCGGTCACCAACGACGAGGGGTCCGCGAGCCGCCTCACGGTGATGGCTGCGACGGCGGAGTCGGTCAACACGGCGTTCGCGGAGATGGGCACCAAGGTCGACCTGTGCTCGATCCTGAACGCCGCGAAGGGGCTCGGCGTGCATCCCGCCTCGACGAGCAACCCGTGGGTGCAGACGCCGTCGATGATCCTCGGCGTCAACTACATCTCGCCGCTCACCATGGCCACCGCTTACGCCGGAATCGCGAACAACGGGATGGTGTGCACCCCGATCGCGATCGACCGGGTGGTCAACGCCGACGGCACCGACCACAAGGTCAGCAAGACGACCTGCACGCAGGGCCTCGAGCCCGACATCGCGGCGGGCGTGACCTACGCCCTGGAGGGCGTCATCAAGGGCGGCGGGACCGCCGCCAGCGCGAACCCGTACGACGGCGTCCCGATCATGGCGAAGACCGGCACGACCGACGACTCGCTCGAGAACTGGCTCATCACCTCCACCACCAAGGTCGCGACCGCCACCTGGGTCGGGAACGTGTCCGGCCAGACGCCGCTCCGCTCGCTGTACTTCAACGGCGTGGGCGGCGGCAACGTCAAGTTCTCGATCGCCAAGCCCATCCTCAAGGCGGTGAACGCGCTGTACGGCGGTTCCGACTTCACCGAGCCGACCGACGCCGTGCTCTACGGCGACCAGATCACCATGCCGGACGTCACGGGCAAGCAGCCCGATGTCGCACAGAAGCTGCTGGAGGGCCTGGGCCTCGACGTGACCGTCGACCCGAACCCGGTGGCCAGCGACCAGCCCGCCGGAACGGTGGCGGCGAGCGACCCGGCCGCCGGCGCGTCGCTCGAGGACGGCGACTCGGTGACGCTCACCGTGAGCAACGGTCAGGGCGCGCCCCCCACGGCGAACCCGACGCCCGGCGGCGGCAGCACACCGACACCGGCGCCGCCGGGCAAGAAGAAGGGCGGCTGAGCCGCAGCCCTCAGGCGGCCGCCTGCTCCATTCCGGGCCAGGCCTCCAGGATGCGCGCCCGCAGGGCGTTCGAGCGCTCGGCGAACGCCCGCTGCCGGCGGACGTACTCCGCCTTGCCCTCCGCGGTCTCGATCGCGACAGGCTCGGCGCCCCACGGCCGCATGTCGTAGGGCGACGCCTGCATGTCGAGCAGGCGGATGTCCCGCGCGAGCTCGAACGCGTCCAGCAGCACCTCGCCCGGCGCCAGCGGGCCGAGCTTCATCGCCCACTTGTAGACGTCCATCCCGGCGTGCAGGCAGCCCGGCTGCTCCAGCTCCGGCTGCGTCTCGCGGGTCGGTGCGAACCTGTTGAGCGGCACCGCGTCCGGGGTGAAGAAGCGGAACGCGTCGATGTGCGTGCAACGCAGCTCATGCGACTCGACGACGGCATCCGTCGCCTCACGCCCGAGCCGCAGCGGCACGGGGTGCCGGTGCTCGTCCTGCCGGTACACCATCGCCCACTCGTGCAGCCCGAAGCAGCCGAACCGCCCCGGCCGTGACGCCGTGGAGCGGAGGATGCGCTCGACGGTCCGCAGCAGCGGCGCCTTCTCCGCCTCCATGGCCCGACGGTCGACGGTGAGCGAGCCGGTGGATGCGCCCGGCGCGTACCAGCGCCACGAGGCCCGCGCGCCGCCTGCCGCATCCGCCAGTTCGACACCGGCGCCCGGATGCCAGCGCCGCAGTTGCGCCGGGGAGTACGAGTAGTAGGTGAACAGGAAGTCCCAGACCGGGTGCTTCTCACCGCGGGCCGCCCGCTCCCGGTGGTCCGCCGTGAGCGCGTCCGCGCGCTCGGCGTGGGCGCGCTCACGGTCGCGCCACGCGTCGGCGGAGAGCACGACGGAGGCGCAGGGAGCGGCGATCACCCTTCGAGGATACGTTCCAGCGGGTTGTCGCGGAGCTTCCGCTGCACGCCGCCGTCGACGAGGCGGCGCGCCGAGGTGCCGGGCTTCCGCTCGGCCTGGTCGGCCACGCACGCACCGAACTCGGCGGCGAGCTCCAGCCGCGGGTAGACCGTGAGCACCTCCCGCCGGAAGTCGAGCGGCAGGTCGTCGGCGCGGGCGCCGGAGATGTCGAGGGCGGTGGCGATCTCGAGCAGATGGCCCTCCGCATCCATCGCCGGGTCGACCTCGGGCCAGTTGTGCCGCACGATCACCTCGTGGGCGCGGACCCGGCGCTCCGGCTCCCACCCGGCGCCCGCGGTCAGCGCGATCGCCACGTGGCCGGCGGCGTCCTCGTAGGCCAGCGTCGCGTTGTCGAACTCGGGGACGATGCCGAGGTCGTGCAGCAGGGCCGACACGAACAGCAGCTCGTGGTCGGCGTCGAGGCCGCGCAGCACGGCGAAGCCTTCGGCCCACAGCCACGACCGCTCCACGTGGTTGAGCAGTGAGGGCGTGTGGTAGGTCGTCGCGATCTGGACGGCGGCGCGGGCCGCGGCCGTGTCGGGGCGTTCGAAGTCGGAGATGCGCATGTGCTCATCCTGCCGGATGCAGCACCGCGATGCCTGTCGGGGGCGCGGAGTCGGCGGTCTCCAGCAGCCGCGCGGCCTCGGCGAAGCCGACCGAGCGACGCACGAGCTCCTGCGGGCGCAGGCGTCCGACGGCGACCAGGTCGAGCATGGCGGGGTAGTCGGCGGCGGCCATGCCGTGGCTGCCGAGCACGTCCAGCTCCCAGGCGATCACGCGGTCGAGCGGCAGCTCCGGGACGGCCGACGCGAGCAGGCCCACCTGCACGTGGCGGCCGCGCCGCCGCAGTGACCGGATGCTCGCGGCCGCCGTCTCGGCGGAGCCCACCGCGTCGACGGACGCGTGGGCGCCGCCCCCGGTGAGATCGGTCACGAGCGCAGGCGCCTCCCATCCGGCCGCGACGGTGGCCTCGGCGCCGAGCCGCGTAGCGAGTTCGAGCGCGGCGGGGGAGCGGTCGACCGCGACGACCCGCGCGCCGAGGGCGGAGGCGATCATCACGGCGCTGAGGCCGACTCCGCCGGCGCCGTAGACGGCGAGCCACTCCCCGGGCTGGATGCGCGCCCGCGCCGTGACCGCGCGGTACGCCGTCGCGAAGCGGCAGCCGAGGCTCGCCGCCGCGTCGGACGAGAGCCCGTCCGGCACACGCACCAGGTTGGTGTCGGCGGCGCGCACGGCGACGAGCTCCGCGTGGGAACCCCACTGGGTGAAGCCCGGCTGCGTCTGCTGCGGGCACACCTGCGCCCGGCCGGACAGGCACCAGTCGCACTCGCCGCAGCCGTTCACGAACGGCGCCGTGACCCGGTCGCCGGCACGCCAGCGCGTCACACCGCGGCCGACCGCCTCGACGACGCCCGCGAACTCGTGCCCCGGCACGTGCGGCAGCACGACGGAGTCGTCGTGGCCCGCCCAGGCGTGCCAGTCGCTCCGGCACAGGCCGGACGCCTCCACCCGGATGACGGCGCCGCCCTCCGGGACCGCGGGGTCGGGGAGAGCGGCGACCTCCACGGGTCCGCCGAAGCGTTCGTAGTACAGGGCCCTCATGCGATCTCCCGGGTCAGGACGGCGACCGCGGCGAGGTCCGCCTCGGCCCATTCCAGCGCGCTCAGGTGGTCGAGAGCGACCCAGCGCAGTTCGTCGTGGTCGGTGCTCGCGACCGGGACGTCGCCGTCGAGCCGGCACACGTAGCAGGCCAGGTCGATCGGGCGCACCTGGGCGCGCCACGTCACCGTGCGGTCCAGCAGAGCCCCGACGCGGATGCGCACCCCGAGCTCCTCGGCGATCTCGCGCTCCAGCGCGGCTTCCGGCGTCTCGCCCGCCTCCACCTTGCCGCCGGGGAACTCCCAGCGGCCGGCGGCGTCCTTGCCGGGCGCGCGGCGGCAGGCCAGCACACGGTCGCCGTCGCGCAGGACGGCGGCGACGACGAGGAGGGGCTGCATCACTCCATCCTGCCCTGCGCAGCGCCCTGCGCGGGAACGCGGCGTCGCACCGCTAGCATCCAGGTATGTCGGAGAGCGCGCCCGTGCGTCGGCCGATGGTCGTGCTGGGCCTCGCCGCGAGCCTCCTGGCCCAGCTGGCGATGATCGTGGTCGGCGTCTGGCTGGTCGTGCTCTCCGAGGACGACGCCACGACGCTCGAACTCCTCGCCACCTGGTGCGGGATCGGCACGCTCTACCTGGTGGTCGTGCTGATCGTGCTGGGCCGCGTCGCGCGCCGCGACGCTCCGCCGGGGAGCCGGCCGGCCCGGTGGGAGACCAGCCGCCTCGCACGCCTCATCTCGATGATCGCCACCATCCTGTCCAGCTTGATCGGGCTCGTCGCGGCCATCCAGGTGCTCGCCCTGCACAACGACCCGCAGATCGGGTCGGTCACGGACTTCGTCGGGGTGTGGTCGATGCTCCTCGCCTGGGGGTTCCTGCACTGGGGGTTCTCGCAGATCTACTACCAGCGCTACTTCGCGGCCGCGGAGCCGATGCTGCGCTTCCCGCATCCCGAGGGCACGCCGGCGCCGGTGCCGCGCTTCGTCGACTTCGTGTACTTCGCCTACACGCTGGGCACCACCTTCGCAGCCTCCGACGTGGAGGTGCTGGCGACCCGGATGCGCTGGACCATCGTCTGGCACTCGGTGCTCAGCTATTTCTTCAACGGCCTGATCATCGTGCTCGCCCTGAACACGATCATGTCCGGGGCGCGCTAGACCGTCACAGCAAGGTCTCGACGCCGATCCGCACCCGGTCGCCGAGCTCGACGCCCTCGGCGCGGCGCACCGCCCCCTTGATCGGGACGACGTAGCTGCCGTCGGCCTGCGGGAAGATCGACGTCGACCAGCGCGAGCCGCCTAGGGTGACGACCACCTTCACCGAGTCGAACCCGGCCGGTGGATGCGGCTGCAGCCGGATCTCCTCCGAGACGTCGGGAGGGAGCTGCGCGAACACCCACAGCTCGCGGCGGGAGGCCCACCGGAACAGTTCCGCCTCGAACTCATAGCGATAACCGGCCATATCCGCCAAGCTACCGGTGGAGCGCCCGGGCGAGAAGCGCCCCGCGGCGGAGCGGAGGGCACGGCATGGCGGTACGTCCCGGATCGGTCACCTTCGTGGCCGTCCTCACCTACATCAACGGCATTCTGAACATCATCGGCGGCGTGATCCTGCTGATCACGCGCGATCAGATGGCCGGCCCGAACGGCAGCGCGGTCGCCGGCATCACGACAGCGGCGATCATCTCGATCCTGCTCGGCATCATCGTCGTCATCGTCGCGCGGGGCCTCCTGCGCGGCAGTCCGGGCGCGCGGGCGGTGGTCACCGTCGTCATGGTCATCGACATCCTCAACGGCGTGCTCATGCTGTTCACCGGTCAGCTGGCGAGCGGCATCGTCCAGATCCTCTGGTCGCTGCTGATCATCGTGCTGCTCTTCACCCGCCGCGCGAACGGGTTCTTCACAGGCCGCTGAAAGCATCCCGCCATCGGTCAGAATGGGAGGAGGCGGCGCGACGGCCGCCCGATCCGAGGAGTCCCATGCGCTGGCCGAAGCGGTTCCGCAAGCGCGTCGAGAAGACGACGCGCACGCGGCCCTTCGACGAGCACGCCCTTCCGGAGCCCGCGACGCCGACCCTGGAACAGTCGGTGGAGGAGGGCATGCTGCTCGCGGAATACGCCACGCGCATGTCGGTGAAGAACCACATCGTCGTCGACACCATCCAGTACGGCAACTCGTACGACCCGGCCCTGCACGCCATGGAGGCGGCGGCCATGCTCCGCGAGCTCGCCTCCGAGCAGGGCGTGGCGGCAGGACGCATCGAGGAGGAACTGGAGGCGGCCGAGAAGCTGAGTGGCGACGCCGAGCATCCCCACGACTACCGCCGGGTGGATGCTGACAACCTGCGGCTGCGACGCGACGCAGCGATCGCGCTCGCCGCGGCGCTGCGGAGGAAGGCCGACTCGGAGGAGGAGCTGCTGGCGCTCGTGGAGCGCGGGCGGCAGGACGCCTGGGACGAGGTGGGCCGCGCCATCGAGGCCGGTCTCGACGCCTTCTCCGGCGCGGAGGCGCTGAAGGCCGACTACGAGAGCGAGAAGCCGGCACGCCTCAGGCTGCTGATCTGGCGCGACCTCGCCCGGCTGGAGGACGAGCGCACCGGTTACTGACCGGAGCGCAGACTCACCGGGGGCACGAGCTCGCCGACCTCCGACCGCACCCAGACGTCCCCGGTCTCGCGTTTCTCGGCGTGCGTGCTGAACCGGTACAGGAACATCCGCGCCCGCACCGACCGCGGCGGACGACCGCCGAACGGGTCGTGCCGGAGCAGCTTCAGCGTCGGGGCGTCCGCCTCCAGCAGCCGCAGCAGCAGCACCTCGAACCAGGGCGAGTCGCGCGAGCCGAGCGCGAGGAACCACATCAGCCAGTCCAGCCGCAGATGGTAGGGAGCGAACTGCCGCGGCACCCGGTGCGGGTCGCCCGGTTTGCCGCGGAAGCCGTACTCCTCCCACCGCGCCTCCGGGTCGTACGGGTCGTCGGCGGTGCCCTCCACCACGACCTCGTACCGCTCCTTCGTGACGCTCCCGAAGGCGCCGTACGCGTTCACCAGGTGCCAGCGGTTGAAGGAGGCGTTCATCAGCTGGCGGCGCGCGAACAGGTTCCGCAGCGGCGGCCAGCTCAGCACGATCAGGAACACCGTCACGGCGACCGCCACCACCGCGTACCAGAGCGGCACGGTCTCGGCGCCGAAGGCACCGACCTCGGCGCCGCCCAGCAGCCACGACCAGACGCCGTCGCTCACCCCGGCGAAGCACAGCACGATGGTGATCCAGTTGAGCCAGGCGAAGTTGCCGGTGAGCACCAGCCACAGCTGCGTCAGGATCATGACGGCCGCGGCGACGCTCGCCACCGGCTGCGGCGCGAACAGGAACCACGGCACGATCAGCTGCGCGAAATGATTGCCGAGCACCTCCACCCGGTGCCACCACTTGGGCAGCAGGTGCGCGGTCCGGCTGAACGGGTTCGGCATCGGCTGCGTCTCGTGGTGGTAGTACAGCGCCGTCAGGTCGCGCCAGGAGCGGTCGCCGCGCATCTTGATCATCCCGGCGCCGAACTCCAGCCGGAACACCAGCCAGCGGATGAAGAACACGATCGTGATCGGGGGAGCGGTGTCCCACGCGCCGAGGAATGCGACGACGAAGCCCGCCTCGCAGATGAGGCTCTCCCAGCCGAACCCGTAGAAGGTCTGGCCGACGTTCACGATCGAGAGGTAGAGGAACCAGACGACCAGGAAGACGGGGACGAAGACGTACGTGGGCGCGAGCTGCACGATCCCGAGCACGATCAGGGCGGACAGGGCGGCGCCCGCCCACGCCACCGCGCGGAGCAGCCGGTCGGTGTACCGCCGGCGGAACAGCGTCGGCTGCTTCCGCGCGTACGGGTGCCGGAGGAAGCGCCGCACCGGGAGCAGCCCGTGCTCGCCGAGCAGGGCGGGGAACTGGTTCACCGCGGAGACGAACGCGACCAGGTACAGCGCCGCGACACCCCGCTCGAGGATCTCGCGGGCGATCGTGTAGTCGTCGCCGGCCAGCCACCCGGTCAGCCACGCGGGGAACTCCATCGACACCACCCAGAAGGTCGGAACGGGTTCACCGTACGCCGACGGCCGGATCGCGACGAGTCCCGGGACGAAGCCCGAACCGAGGTCAGACGGGCACGGACGCCGCCGGCTCCACCCCGAAGAGCTGCCCCGGGTAGCGCAGCCCGTCGAAGTAGCGGTTCGTGTGCGCGATGATCTGCTCACCGGAGACCTCGACGCCGTCCCACTCCGTGTCGGTCGTGGTGTGGGCGTCGGAGACCAGCGTCACGTCGTAGCCGCGCACCGCGGCGCTCTGCGCGGTGGTGCGGACGCAGTAGTCGCTCTGCGCGCCGGTCACGACCAGCCGCCCGACATCGAGACGCTCCAGCACGTCATCCAGGTCGGTGTCGGCGAACCCGTCGCGGTAGTGCTTCAGGATGCGCGGCTCGCCCTCGGCGGGAACGAGGCCGTCGGCCAGCTCCCACGGGGTGGTGCCCTGCTCCATGCCGTCCTCCTCGTGCTGCACCCACACGACCGGCGTGCCGGCGGAACGGGCCCGGTCGACGAGCCGCACCACGCGGCCGAGCACGCCCTCGGCGTCGAAACAGCCGTGCAGCACCCCCTTCTGCAGGTCGATCACGAGCAGGGCGGAGGGCACGATGTCGGTCACGGTCCCATCCTGCCAGGGGAGGGCGTCAGGCGACGAGCGTCAGGCGGCGAGCTCCGCGTCCAGCCGGATCGGCCGGTGGTCGGAGGCGCCGGCGGGCAGCACATCCACCCGCTCGATCTCGAAACCGGTCGAGGTGACGAAGTCGAAGTAGCCGGAGAAGAACTTGTAGCGCAGGTAGGTGGGCTGCGTCGTGCGCTTCAGCGTGTAGCCGGAGGTGGTCAGGTGACGTTCGAGGCCGCGGATGAACCACGGGTAGTTGAAGTCGCCGACCATCACCGCGGGGGTCTCGGGGGAGAGCGACCGCATCCCGTCGTGCGCCGCGGCGATCTGCTTGCGGCGCAGTGAGTTGAGGGCGGTCAGCGGCGCGGCGTGGAACGAGCCGACCAGGATGTCCTCGCCGCTGTCGCGGTCGCGCAGGTGCACCGCCAGCAGGCGCTCGTTGGCGGGGGCGAGCACCCGGTCGTGCAGCGACTTCTGCACCGCGAACACCTGCGTGTGTAGGATCTCGTAGCGCTCGTCGCGCACATACACGGCGAGCCCGAGCCGGTTGGCCCGAGTGGTGTCCGCAAGCACCAGGTGGTGCAGCCGTTGGGGGAGGGCTTCGCTGTCGCACTCCTGGAGGCACAGCACGTCGACGTCGTAGTCTTCGGCGATGGCCGACAGCTCTCCGCTCGCGGCGTGCTTGCGGAGGTTGTAGCTCACGATCCTCAGGGTCATGCACCTCTTCTCGACGTCCACCGTCGCGGGCGGCGCGTTCGCGCCTGCTCTGCCATTCTGTCCCACTCCCGGCTCCGCTCAAGCGACGCGACCGCATCCCACAAGGAATTCACATCACGGTCACCGTCGGTTCGGAGCGGTACGGTGGTCGCATGGCAGGCGACGCGGTCATCCTCACGGTTCCAGGCCCTCAGGGCGATCGAGAGGTGCGCATCTCGAGCCCCGGCCGGGTGATCTTCCCGCAGGACGGCATCACCAAGCTGGATGTGGCGAAGTACCTGGTCGAGGTCGGCGAGGCGTTCGTCCGCGCGAACGGCGATCGGCCGGTCTCGCTGCAGCGCTTCCCCGACGGCATCGACGGGGAGCAGTTCTTCTCCAAGAACCCGCCGCGGGGCACGCCCGACTACGTGCGCGCCGTTCCCGTGGTCTACCCGAGCGCCCGGTCGCATCCCCAGCTCGTCATCGACGAGCCGGCCGCCGCCGTCTGGGCCGCGCAGATGAACACGGTGGTGTTCCACCCGTGGCCGTCGCGCGCCGAGGACTCCGACGACCCGGACCAGTTGCGCATCGACCTCGACCCGCAGCCGGGGACCGGCTTCGCGGAGGCCGTCCCTGCCGCCGTCGAGCTGCGGGCCGTGCTGCAGGAGGCGGGGCTCACCGCCTTCATCAAGACCTCCGGCAATCGCGGCCTCCACGTCTTCGCGCCGATCGTCCCCGAGCGCGAGTTCCTGGATGTGCGGCACGCCGTGATCGCGGCGGCCCGCGAGCTGGAGCGCCGGATGCCCGACCGCGTCACCACGGCATGGTGGAAGGAGGAGCGCGGCGAGCGGATCTTCGTCGACTTCAACCAGGCGAACCGCGACCGCACCATGGCCGGCGCCTACAGTCCCCGGGCGCTCCCGCACGCCCCGGTGTCGGCGCCCATCGCGTGGGACGAACTGGAGCAGGTGAGCCCCGAGCAGTTCACCATCCTGACGATGCCGGAGCGCCTGCGCACGACCGGAGACCCGTGGGAGTCGTTCGGCGCGGACCCCGGCCGCATCGACGGGCTGCTGGGCTGGTGGGAGCGCGACCTGTCGAACGGGCTCGGCGAGCTGCCGTTCCCGCCGGACTACCCGAAGATGCCGGGCGAGCCGCCGCGCGTCCAGCCGAGCCGGGCGAAGAAGGCGTAGGGCGAGCGGCGGTCAGTCGGGGGTGCTTTCGGCTGCGCTCGCCTTGTGCGCTGTCGCACTTGTCGCAGCCCGGGCCGCCGTCTCGAGGTCGGCGACGAACGCGTCGTAGGCGGCGTCCCATCCCGGGTCGTCCCGCAGCCGCAGCAGAGCCGACGGGTGCGTGGTGACAAGGACCGCGCGGCCGTCCGCCTCCTGCAGCTTTCCGCGCTCCTCTCCGATGCGCACGGCGCGGCCCAGCACACTGCGCCCGGCGGTCGCCCCCAGGCAGACCACGACGCGCGGCCGGACGACGGCGAACTCGGCCTCCAGCCAGGGGTGGCAGGCCACGATGTTGCCGACCGCGGGCTTCTCGTGGATGCGCCGCTTGCCCTGCCGGTGGAAGCGGAAGTGCTTCACGGCGTTCGTCAGGTACACGTCGGCCCGGTCGATCCCGGCGTCACCCAGCGCCTTGTCCAGGATGCGGCCGGCCGGTCCGACGAACGGCTCGCCCTCCACGTCCTCCCGATCGCCCGGCTGCTCGCCGACCAGCATCAGCGGAGTGCCCGCGCGCCCGCTCGAGAACACGACCTGCGTCGCGTCGCGGTACAGCTCGCAGCCGCGGCAGCCCGCCGCCGCGGCCCGCAGCGCCGGGAGGTCGCGCTCGGCCGGAAGGAACCGTTCGGCGCCCGGCCGCTCCTCGTCCGCCATGCGGGCCACGCAACCACTCCACGCGCGAGCGCGCAATCGTCGGAGATCCGTGCTCGTGCGTCGGAGATCCGCGCCCGATGCGCCGGATTCTCCTGCTGGAGAGCCTTGTGTCGGAGATGTAAGCGCCTTCCTCCGACGATAGCTCAGAGCATCCACCGGACCGGGAGAGGTCCGCAGCTCAGGTCAGCACGTCGCCGCAGCTCAGGTCAGCACGTCGCCGAGGTCGTAGGCGATCGGCCGGTCCAGCTGCTCGAACGTGCACGACCGGGCCTCGCGGTCGGGACGCCAGCGCTCGAACTGGGCGGTGTGGCGGAAGCGCATCCCCTCCATCTGGTCGTAGCGCACCTCGAGCACCCGCTCCGGCCGCAGCCGGACGAACGACACGTCCTTGCTGCCGGAGAAACGGCTCCGATCCGTCTCACCGGTCATCGCCGCTCCGCTGTCGTCGCGCTCGACCAGCGGCTCCAGTTCGTCGATCAGGGCGAGCCGCGTGGCGTCGGTGAAGGCGGAGACGCCGCCCACGTTGCGCAGCTGCCCGTCGCCGTCGTACAGCCCCACGAGCAGTGAGCCGACCCCGCGCCCGCTGGTGTGGATGCGGTAGCCGAGCACCACGACATCCGCGGTGCGGTGGTGCTTGATCTTCAGCATCGTCCGTTTGTTCGGGGCGTACGGCCCGGCGAGCGGCTTGGCGACGACGCCGTCGAGCCCGGCCCCTTCGAACTCGACGAGCCACCGCCGGGCCAGCTCGACCTCCGTGGTGGTGCGGGTCAGCTCGATCGGCGCGGGAAGGCCGCCTGCGAACTCCTCCAGCGCAGCACGGCGCTCGCCGAACGGGCGGTCGACGTACGACTCGTCGCCGATCGCGAGCAGGTCGAACGCGACGAACGTCGCGGGAGTCTGCTCCGCCAGCAGGTTCACACGGCTGGCCGCCGGGTGGATGCGCTGCGACAGCGCCTCCCAGTCCAGCCGCTGGCTGCCCGGTTCGCCGGTCGGCACCACGATCTCGCCGTCGAGCACGCACGGCGCGGGCAGGATGCGGCGGAACGCATCCACCAGTTCGGGGAAGTACCGGGTCAGCATCTTGGAGCCGCGGCTGCCGATCTCCACCGACTCCACCGCCCCGTCGCCCTCGGCGTAGACGATGGCGCGGAAGCCGTCCCACTTCGGCTCGTAGGTGAGGCCGCCCGCGACGCTGTCGGGCTCCGGCACGGCGGGTACCGCCTTCGCGAGCATCGGGGCGATCGGGGACGAGGCGTAGGGTCGCATGCTCCGATCATGCCGCGAAGCGCCGGCCTCCGGAAGGATGCGGTCACGCTGAGGATGCGCTCGGAGCCGGTGGATGTGAGGTAAGGCTTGCCTATACTGGACCACGATGTACCGTCCCGACCACGCCTCCCACACCGCCGCGACCGCGCATCACGACGACCGCGTGCAGTTCCTCGTCGTCGGCGACGAGACGTCGCTTCCGCAGGTGGAGGCCGAGCTGGCCCTGCTGCCGCTGTGCGCGCGGGGCCGCGTGTTCCTCGAGGTGGAGGAGGCCGCCCAGGTCGCGCCGCTGGCGACGCCGATGCGGATGACGGTCACCTGGCTGGCGCGGTCCGACCGCAGCGGCCGCCCCGGCTCCGGGGAGCGGTGCGCCCGCGGCGAGGCCGCCTCCCGTGCCGTCCGCGCTTGGTGCGCCGAGATGCTGTGCGACGGCCCGGGGAGACCCGCGCGATCGTCACGGGCGGATACGCCCTCGTGGCGGACGTGCGCGACCACCTCGTGCAGGCGGTCGGCATGGCGCCCGCCGCCGTCGTCGCTCCCGCCGTGCGCTGACGCGCCCGGCGCGCGGCGCCTCCCAGCATCGAGGGGTCGCAACACGCCGTTATCGCGCCGGCATAACGGCGTATTGCGACCCCTCGATCGCTGCCCAGTCGCGCCGCCGTCAGGCGGGCACGTCGAGCCCGACCAGCCCCTCCGTCACCGCCCACAGGTCGCGGCCCAGCTGCGCGTTCGCCGCCTGCGGGTGGGTGCGGCCATTCGCGTTCAGCCGGTCGAAGTACGTGCCGCTGGGCGCGCCCACCGGCGCGGGGCCCGCCAGCAACAACAGCGGCGCCGCGCCCGCCTGCACCGGGATGCCGAAGCTGCTGCGCGTGACCAGGTGGCCGAACCGGATCAGCGGCGACGAGTTGCCGAAGTTCGTGGCGATCGTGCCGGGATGGAACGAGTACGCCGTCACGCCGGTTCCGGTGAGCCGCTCCGCGAGCTCGGAGGCGAACAGGATGGTCGCCAGCTTGGCCGTGCCGTAGGCGCGCCAGCCGCCCTGCCACGGCCGCTGCTCCCAGTCGAGGTCGTCGACCCGGAGGCTGCCGAAGCGGTTCGCCATGCTGGCGGTCGACACGACGCGGACGTCGCGCCCGGCCGCCGCCGTCTCCACCAGCCGGGGACGCAGCAGCGCGGTGAGCAGGAACGGCGCGAGGTGGTTCGCCTGGATGGTGCGCTCATGCCCGTCCGCCGTCAGCTCCCGCTCGTGGTACAGGCCGCCCGCGTTGTTGGCGAGCACGTCGATCGTGTCGTAGCGGTCGAGGAGAGCGGCGGCGAGCGCCCGCACGTCGTCGAGCCGTTCGAAGTCGGCGAGGAACGGGGTGGCCCCGATCCGCTCCGCGACCGCGCGGGTCCGCTCCGGGTTGCGGCCGACGACCGCGACCTCGTCGCCTCCGGCCGCGAGCTGCTCGGCGGCGACCGCGCCGATGCCCGAGCTCGCCCCCGTGATCACGATGGTCCGGGTCATCGGTAGCCGCCCTTCTCGAGGCCCGCCTCGATCTCGAATCGGTTGCGCAGCGGGTCGCGGCCCGCCGCGAAGTAGAGCAGCGGGAACAGCATCCCGTACCGCTGCCACTGACGCTTGTGGACCGCTTCGTGCTCCAGCACGTCGTCCGTCACGTTGTGGTCCGTGAGGTAGACGCCGCCCACGCACGAGCCGCCGCGGCCGAAGGTGCGACGGGGCATGCCGCGGAAGACGATCAGCCCGGCGCGCTGCTCCACCCGTCCGGTGCTCCACAGGAACCCCCAGACGAGGCCGACGGCCGTGGCGTACAGGTAGCCCAGGCGGCTCAACGGGGAGTCGAGCAGCAGGATACCGAGCGGCGTGCGGTCGAAGGCGCTCACTGCTCGGGCCGGCCGTACGTCTCGAGCAGCCGCAGCCAGACCTCGCTGATGGTCGGGTACGACGGCACCGCGTGCCAGAGCCGGTCGAGCGGCACCTCGCCGACGACCGCGATCGTCGCCGAGTGCAGCAGCTCGCCGACGTCCTGGCCGACGAACGTGACGCCGAGGATCACCTTGCGGTCCTCATCCACCACCATGCGCGCCGTGCCCTCGTAACCGTCCGCGACGACGTGCGCCCCGGACACGCTGCCGATCTTGTAGTCGACGACGCGGATGCGATGCCCGGCCTTCTCGGCGCGCTCGGCGGTCAGCCCCACCGACGCGATCTCCGGGTCGGTGAAGGTCACCTGCGGCACCGCTTCGTGGTCCGCGGTCGCGACGAAGGCGCCCCACGGCTCCAGCGACACCTCGCGGCCGTGCGCGCGGGCGGCGATCGCGTCGCCGGCCGCGCGGGCCTGGTACTTGCCCTGGTGCGTGAGCAGAGCCCGGTGGTTGACGTCGCCGACGCCGTACAGCCAGCCGCCGTCGACCGGCTCGCCGTCGGCGCCGAGCACGCGCATGCTGTCGTCGACCTTCAGCCAGGCGCCGTCCTCCAGCCCGAAGGCGTCGAGGCCGATTCCGAAGGTGCGGGGCACGCGACCGGTCGCGACCAGGAACTCGTCGGTCTCGACGACCGCCCCGTCGTCGAGGTGCAGGCGGAACCCGCCGTCGTCGGTGCGCTCGACGCGCTGGGGCGTCGTGTCGAGGTGGAGCACCACCCCGAGCTTCTTCAGGGAGGCGGCAACCAGTTCGCCGGCGAACGGCTCGTCGCCGCCGAGCAGCGCCCCGCGCGCGATCAGATGCACCTCGGTGCCGAAGCCGGCATACGCCGTCGCCATCTCGGTGGCGACGACCCCGCCGCCCAGGATGGCGAGCGAGACCGGCACGCGCTGCGCGCTCGTCGCCTCGCGGCTCGACCACGGCTCGCTCTCGCGGAGTCCCGGGATGTCCGGCATCAGGGCGGCCGAGCCGGTCGACACGGCGACCGCGTGTTTCGCCCGCAGCACGGTGACGGTGCCGTCTTCGGCAGTGACGGTCACCTCCTTCGGCGCGGTGATGACACCCCAGCCGCGCACCAGGTCGATGCCCGCGCCGGTCAGCCACGTGACCTGGCCGTCGTCCTTCCAGTTGCTGGTCATGTCGTCGCGCCGCTTGAGCACGGCGGCGACGTCGAGCGGGCCGGTGACCGCCTCACGGGCTCCGCCGACCTTCTGCGTCGCGCGGAGCAGGGCGCCGCTGCGCAGCAGCGTCTTCGACGGCATGCACGCCCAGTAGGAGCACTCGCCGCCGACCAGCTCGGATTCGACGACGACGGTGCGCATCCCGCCCTGCACGGCCCGGTCGGCGACGTTCTCACCGACGGCGCCCGCGCCCATGACGATCACGTCGTAGTCCCTGGTCTCGCTCATCTCTCTCCTGCTCTGCGGGGCGCCGCGACGCCGCCCGCTCTCTGTCTGTTCGGGGTGCCGGGTCGAACGGATGGATTCAGCGGCCCACGAACCGGGCCTCCGTGCGCGTGAGGAACGCCTCCATCCCGATGCGCGCGTCCTCGCTCGCGACGAGCCGCACCAGGGCCGGCTGCAGCTCCGCTTCGGCCGCGGCGTCGCCGTCGCGCACCGCTCGCTTGGCGTTGGCGAGCGCGGCCTGAACCGCCAGGGGCGCCTGCGCGGCGATCCGCTCGGCGAGCTCCAGGGCGCGGTCGAAGTGGGCGCCGTCGTCCACGACCTCCTGCACCAGGCCGATCCGGTGGGCCTCCTCGGCGTCGAACAGGTCGCCGGTGAGGATGTAGCGCATCGCGTCGCCCCAGCCGACCGCGCGCGGGAAGCGGAGGGTCGCGCCGCCGAACGGCAGGATGCCGCGGGTCACCTCGATCTGGCCGAAGCGGGTGCCGCGCGCCGCGACGGCGATGTCGGAGGCGAGGATCAGCTCGATCCCGAGCGTCAGGCAGGTGCCCTGCACGGCGATGACCACCGGCTTGGTGAGCTGGCGACCGGAGACCTGCCAAGGGTCGACGCCGTTGGGACCTACGAACGAGAGCCCGTCGCGGCCGATGCGGGGCCCCAGATCGGCGAGGTCGAGTCCAGCGGTGAAGTGGTCTCCGACCGCGTGCACCAGGCCGACGCGCAGCTCCGGGTCGCGTTCCAGCTCGCCGTAGGCGTCCGCCAGCAGGCTGAGCAGCTCGAAGTCGGCGGCGTTGCGCTTGTCGGGGCGGTTCAGCCCGATCAGCAGGATGTGCCCGCGCCGTTCGGTCAGGATCTTGGGCTCGCTCATGTCTCCCACGCTAGCGGTCACCGTCCGTCCCGCCGGGCGTGCCGTCGGCCGGCGCCGCGGGCGTGCCAGGCGTGCCGGTCGTGCCGGTCGGTCCGGTCAGCGCACCCAGGATGCGCAGGATCACCGGAAGGTCGTGCCCGGCGGCGTCCGGCGTCTCCGGCGCGAACTCCATCAGCCCCGCGCCGGCGAGCTCGAACCGCCGCCGCAGGGCGCGGATCGTCTCGGTGAGGCGTTCCGGCTGCACCCCGAACGGTTCCGGCGACGTGATGCCCTCGATCGCGGAGGGGTCGAGCACGTCAAGGTCGATGTGGAGGTAGACCGCGCTCGCGCCGGTGGCGGCGACCACGTTCACAATCGTCTCCGGATCGTCGAGCTCGCCCGAGGTCACGACGCGGATGCCCTGCTCGTCCACGTAGGCGGACTCGCCGTCGTCGAGCGCTCGCGTCCCCGCCAGCACCAGCTGGGCGGGATCGAGCCGGTCCGCGCCGCTCGAGGCGAGGCCCTCCGGTCCGTCGCCGAGGATCGCCCGCAGCACCATGCCGCAGAACGCGCCCGAGGGGGAGGACTCCACGTCGTTCAGGTCGCCGTGCGCGTCGAACCACACGACGGCGACCTCGCCGGATGGATGCGCCGCCAGCGCGTGCTGCACCGCGGCGAGCTCGGCGCCGCAGTCGCCGCCGATCGTGACGACGGGCGCCTCCAGCAGACCGAGCTCGGCCTGGGCCGCCTCGCGGACGACGGCGAGGGAGGAGAACCGGTTCACGCCCGTGCCCAGCGACTCGCCCGCGGCCGCGGGCACCGGCACCTGGTGGGTGCGCGCGGTCGGAAGGTCGCCGCGGATGGCGTCGGCGCCGTCGATGAGACGCATGGCGCGCGACGACCCGGAGCCCTGCCACTGCGGCACGACGAGGAACGAGGCGGCGCTCACCCCTGGGAACCCGACGTCACGGCCGGCTGCGCGCCGCCCGACTTGAGTGCGGCGAGCCGTGCCTCCACCTCGGTCATCTCGCCCAGGTCGTCCAGCTGCTCGAACTGGGCGTCGAGGCTGGAAGCGGCGAGCTCCTGCGATCCGCGGACCTTGGCCTCCTCGCGGCGGATCTTCTCCTCGAAGCGGGAGACCTCGCTGGTCGGGTCCATGATGTCGACGCTCTTGACCGCATCCATCACCTGGGCCTGCGCCTGCGCGCTCTTGGCCCGCGCGATCAGCTCGGCGCGCTTGCTCTTCAGCTGCTCCAGCTTCTCCTTCATGCCGTCGAGGCCGGTCTTGAGCTTCTCGACCACCTCGGTCTGCGCGGCGATCTGCGGCTCCGCGGCCTTCGCCTCGTTCTCGGCGGAGATCTGCCGCTGGAGCGCGACTTTGGCCAGATTGTCGAACTTGTCGGCGTTGGCCGTGTCCCCGGATGCGCGATACTGGTCGGCCTGGCGGCTGGCGGCCAGCGCCTTGTCGCCCCACTCGCTCGCCGCCTCCACGTCTTCGCGATGGTCGTCCTCGAGCAGCCGGAGGTTGCCGATCGTCTCCGCGATGGCGCTCTCGGCGTCGGCGATGCTGTTCGTGAAGTCGCGGACCATCTGGTCCAGCATCTTCTCCGGGTCCTCCGCCTGGTCGAGGAGGGCGTTGATGTTCGCCCGCATCAACTGCGAGATCCGTCCGAAGATGGACTGTTTCGCCATGTGCTCTTCCTTTCGCTCCCGCCCCCGATGGGCGCTCGTTCCGTGCTTTCCGGTGTTCAGAACCGTCCGCCCCCGCGCCGGCTGCGCGTGCCGCCTCCACCGAAGCTGCCGGCGCTGAAGCCGCCGCCTCCACCGCCGCCGAAGCCTCCACCGCCGCCGAAGCCGCCTCCGCCGCCCCAACCGCCGCCGCCGCCCATCCCGCCGCGCAGCACCGAGTCGATGAGGATGCCGCCGAGGATCGCGCCCATGGCGCCGCCGCCTCCGCCGCGCGAGGTGCCGCCTCCGAACACGTCGCCGAGGCCGCCGGGCATACCGCCGCCGGACGGGAACCCGCCGACGTCCTGCTGCGCGAGCTGGGTCGCCTCGTCGGCGAGCTGCGCTGCGCGCTGCGCGAGCGCCAGGGCGGACACCGCGTCGGTGGCCGCCGTCTGCTCTGCCTGCACCACCAAGCGTCCCGCTTCCGCGAGGCGGGTGCGGGCCTCGGGCCCGACCGCGCCGCGGCGTGCCGTGATGAAGTCCTCGCAGGCGGAGACGCGGGCCTTCGCGGTGAGCAGCGTCTGCTGCAGCGCCGACTGCGCGCGCTGCGCCTGTGCGCGCGCATCCCGCACCCCCTGCAGCACCGCGTCGATGGAGCGGTTGGCGCCGTCGAGGCGCTGGGCGAGCTCGAGCGGGTTCACCCGCCCGGCCGCCAGCTTCGCTTTCACGTCGTCCACCGTCGCCTGGGTGCCGGCGACCGCCGCGGCGATCGTTCCACCCGGGTCGCTGGATGCGGCGAGCGCCCGCGCTTCGGCCAGGTCGCTGGTCAGCTCGGAGAGCGTGCCGTCGAGCGACTGCTGCGCCGCGGCGAGGTCCGCGCCGAGCCGGTCGACTGCGTCGAGCAGCAGGCCGGCCTGATCGGCCGACTCCTCGGCCGCCCGCACGCCGACCGCTGCGGCGCCGGCCGCGGCGGCCGCGCCACCCGCGCCGGCCGCGCCGCCTGCGGCGGCCGCGTCGCCTGCGGCGGCCGCGTCGCCTGCGGCGGCCGCGTCGCCTGCGGCGGCCGCGTCGCCTGCGGCGGCCGCGTCGCCTGCGGCGGCCTTCTGCGCCGCCCCGGCCAGTGCCGTGTCGGCGAAGTCGAGGCGCTGCTCCGCCTGCTCGACGTTGTCGTGCACCGTGGCGAGCGACGCGTCGGTGTAGCGCTGCGCGAGACCGTCGAGTGTGGCCCGGGTGGTCGCGAGCCGCTGCCGCAGTGCCGTCGCCTGCGCTTGGATCTCGGCGGTCGCCTGCGGGATACGCTTCTCGAGCGCCCGCAGCTCGTCGAACGCGTCGGCCTGCGCGTCGAGCGCCTGATTGGCCGCAGCGCACAGCTGCACGATGTGGATGTTCCACTCGCGCCGCTGCTCGTCCGTGTCGGGTTCCGCATCGTCCAGTCGCTGCTTGAGCGTGAAGGCCTCGCGCAGCTGCGCCTTCGCCCCGTCGAGCGCCGCCTGGAACGGCACCACCGCATCCGTCCCGTACTGCGCGGTCGCGAAACCGAGCTCGTCCTCGCTGGTGCGGATCGCGTCGTCCGTCTGCACCAGCGCCGACCCGGCGCGTCGTTCGAGCTCGTCCAGCGGGATGCTCTGCAGCTCGCTCTGCGGTGTGGTCGGACCCGCGGCGGCCTGCTTCTTGCGCGCACCGCGCGAGCGCACCAGCACGAAGATGACGACGCCGACGATCACGACTCCGATCAGGAACACCCAGAAGAACGCCGCGCCGCCGCCACCCCCGCCGACCGCGTCGCCCAGCCCGGTGGCCGCAGCGACGCCCGCGCCGGCCCAATCGTTCGCGTGCAGCCTCGGCTCGATGTCGTCCTGCTCGATGCGGTCGAGCTGGTCTGCGCTGACCGGGCCGTTGTCGTCGCCCGACAGGTAGTAGGTGCGGCCGTCGGTGGCCACAGCGAGCAGGTAGTCGCGCTGGCCGAGGCCGTTCTTGGCGGCCGTCTCGTTCGCCCAGTCCGCGGCTTCGGTGGGGTCGGTGAACTCGGGCACGTAGACCACGTAGAGGTCGATGCGGTGGTCGTCGTACAGCTTCTTCGCCGCGTCCGCGACGCCCGCCTCCTCGGAACCGCTGAGCACGTTCGACTGGTCGACGACGTGGTTGGGGCCGAGGTCCACGGGTTCGGACGCCAGGGCGGGGGAGGCCGCGCCCGCGACCGGGGCGACGACGAGACCCAGCGCGAGAAGGGACCGGGTCAGCAGACGTCGCACGCGCACCCACCCACTCTCTCGGGTCCGGCTGATACTCCGCCGAGTCTATGCGGGCTCCCGGGCGCTGTCACTGTTTCCGCCTGTTACGGGCACCCGTGCGCTCCCTCCTCCGGGCTGCTGGGATGGAGGGACCCGGTCGAGAGGAGGAGCGCATGTCCGACGCACCCGCCCTCGCCGTCGTCGAGGCGACGCGCGACCGGTCGCACGACCCCGCGTACCACGAGTACGTGCAGCTGCTGGTCGGCAACGTCATCGCCGAAGCGGAGACGCAGGGCTGGGCGGTCGCCCGGTTGGCCGCCGACCGCGGGGCCGACGCGCTGCTCGCCGACACCGCTGACGCGGATGCGGTCGTCATCGTCGGCGGGGAGGACATCCACCCCGACTTCTATGGCGGCCCGACCGGTTACCCGAACGAGTCGCGGCACCTGCCCGCGGCGGACGCCGCCCAGATCGCGCTCGTGCACGCCGCCCTCGTGCGGCGCACGCCGCTGCTCGGGATCTGCCGCGGCCTCCAGATCGTCAATGTCGCGCTGGGCGGGACGCTCGTGCAGGACCTGGGGGAGGAGTGCGGTCACGTGAACCGCGGCGTCCCCATCCCGCAGGTGCTCACCACGCACACCGCCCACGCCGAGCCCGGCAGCCGCATCGCCGAACTGCTCGGCGAGCAGCCGATCGAAGTCCGCAGCGCCCACCACCAGGCGGTCGACCTGCTCGGCGCGGACCTCGTCGTGGCGGCGCGGTCGCACGACGGCCACGTCGAGGCGGTCGAGCACCGGGATGCGCCGGTGCTCGCTGTGCAGTGGCACCCGGAGGATGTCGCCGCGCCGTGCGGGCAGCTCCGGAGCCTCCTCGGGGCCCTCTCCGCGCGGGCGGCCGTCTTCGCCTGACCACTGGTCGACCGGAGGCCGGCCGGACAGTGCTCAGGCGCGCCGGCTCTGTGAGAGCTGCCGGAGGAGTTGTTCGCGTTCCTCGGCGTGCCGCTTCGCCATGGTCGCGACGTCTTCTTCGAAGCGGGCGATCACGGGAGTGGCTCCACGGATGTTCCCCTCGATCTCGTCGGAGACCCGTCGGAGTTCTGCTTGGAATCCTGGGTCGTCGGCGACGCCTGCTCGAGCGGCGAGTGCGTAGAAGTCCTCTTGCATCCGGAACATCCGGGAGCGGTAGTCCGCGACGAATTCGTCGGCCTGTTCGATCCGGTCGCGGGCAGCTCGGATGGCGTCGTCCTGGGCCTGTTCGAGTTCGCCGCGAACGTGCGCTTTCAACCCTCCGCGTCGAACCCGAGACTCAGCTTGCGCAGCAGCCCGGCGAGGCGTTCGGCGTCGGCGGCGGACAGGCCGTCGAGCAGCTCCGCCTCGGCATCCACGAGGCGGGTGATCGCCGCATCCACCCGGGTGAGGCCCTGCGCGGTCATCTGCACCAGGATGCCGCGGCCGTCGTTCGGGTCGGTGCGCCGCTCGACCAGGCCGCGCGCGACGAGCCGGTCGATGCGGTTGGTCATCGTGCCGGAAGACACGAGGGTCTGCTGGAGCAGCGACTTCGGGCTCAACTGGTACGGCGTGCCCGCCCGGCGCAATGCGGCCAGCACGTCGAACTCCCATGACTCGAGGTCGGAGCGGTCGAACGCGCCGCGCCGGGCACGGTCGAGGTGGCGGGAGAGGCGGTCGACCCGCGACAGCACCTGCAGCGGG
The DNA here is from genome assembly GCF_056754895.1 of Leifsonia sp. KNZ13-11D. NCBI lineage: Bacteria > Bacillati > Actinomycetota > Actinomycetes > Micrococcales > Microbacteriaceae > Leifsonia > Leifsonia sp. KNZ13-11D. Next base: position 2,628,770 of record NZ_JBPGWU010000001.1, on the reverse strand, counting down.
GCGAAGTCGAGGTCCGGGCGCTCGCGCAGCCAGGCGTCCACGATGCGGTCCACCTCGTCGCGTGCGTCGGCCATCCCCCCATGCTATTGGGGGATGGCCATGCTCTTGGGGGATGCCATGCTCTTGGGGGATGGCCGGACCGCGTCTGGCAGACTGTCATCTGCGCGACGCGCGTGTTCCGCCTTGGTGTAATGGCAGCACGACAGCCTTTGGAGCTGTTAGGTCCAGGTTCGAGTCCTGGAGGCGGAGCGTACGAACAGCACGACCCCTGGAGGGACATGACCGACCAGAATCTCGCCATCGTCGTCCTCGCGGCGGGGCAGGGCACGCGGATGAAGTCCGCGACCCCCAAGCTGCTCCATCCGCTGGGCGGCATCCCGATCGTGTCCCACGTGCTGGCGACCGCGCGCGAGCTGGACGCGGCACACGTGATCGCCGTCGTCCGTCACGAGCGCGACCGGCTGGCGGAGGTCATCGGCGCCGACATGCCGGAGGCCGTGATCGTCGACCAGGACGAGGTCCCCGGCACCGGCCGCGCGGTCGAGCAGGCCGTCGCCGCGCTCCCGGACGACTTCACCGGCGACGTGCTGGTGGTCAACGGCGACGTCCCGCTGCTGGATGCGGGCACGCTGCGCGAGCTCGTCGAGCGCCACCGGTCCGGCGAGGCCGCGGCGACCATCCTGTCGTCCTTCCCGGCCGACGCCACCGGCTACGGCCGCATCGTCCGCACCCCGGAAGGCCACCTCGACCGCATCGTGGAGCACAAGGACGCCACCGAGGACGAGCGCGCGATCGGCGAGATCAACGCTGGCATCTACCTGTTCGGCCTGGCCGCGCTGCGTGACAAGCTCGCGCTCGTTTCGACCGACAACGCGCAGGGCGAGAAGTATCTGACCGACGTGATCGGGCTGCTCCGCGAGGCGGGGTTCGACGTGGATGCGCTGCCCGTCGCGGAGTCGTGGCTGGTCGAGGGCATCAACGACCGCGCCCAGCTCAGCGACGCCGCGGCGAAGCTGAACGCGCTCATCGTCCGCACCTGGCAGCTCGCCGGCGTGACCGTGCAGGACCCGGCCACGACCTGGATCGACGTCAAAGCGAAGCTCGCCCCCGACGTGACGGTCCTCCCCGGCACCCAGCTGCGCGGCGCGACGGTCGTCGAGACCGGCGCCACCATCGGCCCGGACACGACGCTCACCGACACCGAGGTCGGCGAGGGCGCGACTGTGACGCGCACCGACGCGACGCTCGCCGTGATCGGCGCCGGTGCGACGGTCGGCCCGTTCGCCTACCTGCGTCCCGGAACCGTGCTCGGCGCGCGCGGCAAGATCGGCACCTTCACCGAGACCAAGAACGCGGTCATCGGCGAGGGCACGAAGCTCGCGCACTTCAACTACGTGGGCGACGCCGAGGTGGGGGAGAAGGGCAACCTCGGCGCCGGGGTCATCACGGCCAACTACGACGGTGTGAACAAGCACCGCACGGTCATCGGCTCCCACGTCCGGATCAGCACGAACACCGTGCTCGTAGCTCCCGTTAGGATGGGTGACGGAGCGTACACGGGGGCTGGCACGGTCGTCCGCAAGGACGTCCCCGCCGGAGCCCTCGCCATCACCGTCGCTCCTCAACGCAATATCGAAGGCTGGGTCGCCGAGAAGCGGCCGGGCACGGACGCCGACAGAGCGGCTCGCGCAAGCGACGCGTCGGAAGAGAGCGGAGCGTAAGTGTCAGGGATCACCGCGACCGGCCAGAAAAGACTCGTCCTCATCTCCGGTCGCGCGCATCCCCAGCTCGCCCAGGAGATCGCCGAGTGCCTCGGGAGCGAGCTGATCCCGACCGACGCTCGCACCTTCGCCAACGGCGAGATCTACGCGCGCTTCGATGAGAGCGTCCGCGGGTCGGACGCGTTCGTCATCCAGTCGCACACCTCCCCGATCAACGAGTGGCTCATGGAGCAGCTCATCATGGTGGATGCGCTCAAGCGCGCCTCCGCCAAGCGCATCACGGTCGTCGCCCCGTTCTACCCGTACGCCCGACAGGACAAGAAGGGCCGCGGCCGCGAGCCGATCTCGGCGCGCCTCGTCGCCGACTTGTTCAAGGCCGCCGGCGCCGACCGCATCATGTCGGTGGACCTCCACGCCGCCCAGATCCAGGGCTTCTTCGACGGCCCGGTCGACCACCTGTTCGCGATGCCCGTGCTGCTCGAGCACATGCGCCGCGAGCTCGACCCCGCGACACTGACCGTCGTGTCGCCCGACATGGGCCGCGTGCGCGTCGCCGACATCTGGAGCGACAAGCTCGGGGCGCCGCTGGCGATCATCCACAAGCGCCGGGACCCGCTGGTCCCGAACCAGGTCTTGGTGCACGAGATCGTGGGCGAGGTCGACGGCCGCGTCTGCCTGCTGGTGGACGACCTGATCGACACCGGCCGCACCATCGTCAAGGCCGCCGAGGCGCTCAAGGCCGCTGGCGCCACCGGCGTCGTCGTCGCCGCGACGCACGCGGTGTTCAGCGACCCGGCCGTCGAGCTGCTGCAGAGCGAAGCGATCGACTCGGTCGTGGTGACCGACACCCTCCCGCTGCCCGAGCACAAGCGCTGGGAGGGCCTGACGGTGCTGCCGATCGCGCCGCTGCTGGCGAACGCGATCCGCGAGGTGTTCACCGACGGTTCGGTGACGTCGATGTTCGACGGGGCGGCGTAATACTCCGCTCCCCGCGCGTCACGAACGGGGCATAGCTGCGTCCTTATGAGTAGTGCTGTATTTCAGCGCTTTCTACATGCACTTTAAGGACGGCATCAGTGACTGATTCGAAGGACCCCGGAGAGCAGGGCCAACCGACGCCGCAACCGCGCGATCCCGCACCCCATGAGTTCGCGGCAGCGGAGCCGGAACGTCCCCTTGCGGCTGCACCCCGGCGCGGTCTGGCAACCGGTGCGATCGTCGGCATCGCGTCAGGGGGCATCGCCCTGCTCGCGGCCATTGCGGTGGTGGTCGCCTTCGCGATCGTGCCGGCGATCGCCAATGCGAGCGGGCCGACGCCGTCGGACGTCGCCCGCGATTTCATGACCGCGCTCGCCAAGGCAGACTCGAAGACGGTGCTCGGCTACATCGAGAGCGACAAGAGCGCGCCGTTCGCCACGGAAAAGGCGCTTCGGGCTTCGAACAAGCTCGCCCCGATTCGTGTGGTAACGATTGGTAAGCCCACCAAGGAAACCTCGAACGAGGCGTTCATCCCCGTCTCGTACACGATCGGCGGCAAGGCGTTCCAGGCCACGCTCGACGTGTATGACGCAGGGGAAGGCGGCTGGAAGGTACAGGATCCCTCCGTTCTCTTGTACGTCGACCGGTTCCGCCCGCTCGGTGCGACGCTCAATGGCGTCCCGGTGACGAGCGCCACCGTGCGTGTCCTTCCCGGCACGTACGAACTCACGCTCAAGAACAAGTACTACGCCGTCGACGGCGAATCGAAGCTCACCGTCGCCTTCGGCAAGGCGCCGGAGATGAACGACAGGAAGCCCGTGCTCTCCGAGGTCGGCCAGACCACTTTTCGAACGATGGTGAAACAAGCCATCGACGCCTGTGTGGCCTCTCCGAACCTGGACGCGGGGTGCGGCATCCAGCTCTCGGGTTCGAGCTCAGACGGCACGACCCTCGTCGAGGGCTCGTTGTCCCGTTCTCTGAGTGCTTCCGTCGCGGCGAAGGTCGATTCGATCGAGGGCACCGTCGGCATCTCGAATCCCCTCCTGGTCAACGGAGGCTTTCTCGGAGCGGTCGAGACGACGGGGCAGTGTCAGAAGGACGGCAAGCAGGGCGCCTGCAAGCTGCTTTTCGGCAGCGGGGGACTGGGCAGCCCGACGGTCGACTTCTCGTCCGATCCGCCCACTCTGAGATGGGATTCGCGCAGCTTCTGACCGGATGACTCGCACCGGCCGCCGGGACACTCACGGCAGCCGGTGCGGAGCCGAGGGGATGAGACCCAGCGGTGCCACCCACGTGGCGTCCCCTTCGGTGTTGAGCGCGTAGCACTGCCATCCCGGCCCGACCGGACCGGTCAGCTCGAACCGCGCGGATGAGCTGAGCGCGTCCGGCTGGTACTGCCGCGCGTAGACGGAGCAGGTGTAGTCGGCGGTCTGCGTCTGGATGCTGACGGTGAGCAGGATGCCCGGCAGCAGCAGTGCGACGAGCGCGACGACCACGAACACGCGGCTGGCGACCGTCATCGTCCGCCCGCGGAGCGGTCGCTCCCCGAGGGGCTCGTACTCCGCGAGCTCCGGATGGTCCTCGTACGTCACCCTCCCATCCTCCCTCTCCGCCGCCGTCGAGTACACAGAAATCACCGAACGCGCCTCCTGCCGTCGCGTCGTGTCCGCAATCGGTGACGGCGGATACAAACGGAATATTCTGCATGACTATGGGCACCGTGAGGAAGCTGGCAGTTGTCGGGCTCGTCCTTGCGTTGCTCGCGGGGGTGAGCGGTTGTTCGTTGATAGGAGACACGTTGGGGCAGAAGACGACGATGAAAGAGAACTTGGAGTACCAGCGGGCCGTGGCGCTGATCTTCATCAAGTACAAGCCCGCCGTGGAAGTGATCACTTTTACTCAGGAGGGGAGCATCGACGGTTCGGGTGAGTGGGCCGCCAATGCGGTGGTCACGATCGGGGGGAAGGAGTATCAGGAGATCATCGGCGTGAGCGTCACAGGGGGCGATCCGCTTCCAGATACTCCGGCCACCTACACGCCTGGACCAGTGACCGTGAACTACAGCGACGGCACGTCGGAGGTGTTGAGGTGACAACCGCAGAAGACTACGAATCCGTCGCCAACTTTGTGTACAAGCTCGACCCTAAACTGCGGAAGCCTATTCCGACGGTCGGAACCCGCTTCAACACCGACCAGGACGAGCACAAGCAGTTGTGGGAAATAGTCGAGGTCGCCGCCAACGCGAAGGACGGGTTCCAGGCGATGGCGGTCGCCCCCGTCAGGGGTGGCGAGGTCGACTACTCCCACATCGAGATCGCGTACGCGGGCACAAACTTCGACGATCCGCACGATATCGCCGCGGACGTGGGCGTGATGCTGGCGACGCAGTCGGCGCAACTCGAAGAGGCGAAGGCGTTCGCGGAGAAGGTGAAGCAGAAGCATACGCATTCCACGTTCTCGACGGTGGGGCACTCGTTGGGCGGGTTCCTCGCGCTGTTCGTGGCGGCGGAGAACCGGTGGTCGTCGACGACCTTCAATTCGCCGGATGCGTACCGGGTGATGACTCCGGAAACCCGGGCGTGGCTGGACGCGCAGAACGCCGCCGGCACCAATCCACTGACCAACTACGTGAACAGGTTCGACACCGTCGGAAACTTCTTCACGAACAAGACCGGCTCGGCGGTCTTCGTCGACGACGACGCGGGAAGGTCGCTTTTGGACTACCACAACATCGGAAAAAACAAGAACGGCAAAGCCAACTCTTTCCGTTTCGATGCCGACGGCGGCGTCGTCGGCGCGGGAGTGAAGCAGGTCGACTACGGTGTCATCCTCTACAACCTGGATCAGACTTCGCTCGCTGGCGCCGCCTGGGGAGCTCCGAAGAATTCTCCCTACCCGAAGGTGCTGGTCGCCATGGAGCCCGCCTTCGTCCTCGCGGAGAAGATCGGCGGCGTGACCGAGCAGCTGAAGGCGATCAAATCCCGCAACAGTGGCCTGAGCGCGAAGATGCAGGCGGCGCTCGATGAGGCGAAGCGCGAATATCCCGCCAACCATGTGTACGTCACGCACGTCGACGTAGCGAACTGCGTCGCCGTCCACGCACTCGAGGTCCACCAGAACATCGACCTCGACTCGGTGAGATCGGTCGACAAGCTTGTCGACCAGCACATCCGCACGGTGGCTGCTCTCCAGAAGGGCATCCACAACGCCATCATCAATACCTTGGCTGAGGATGTGAAGGCCGCCGCCGCCTTCACGAGCCGGTCAGGAAGGTAGGAACTCATGCGTAACCCATCCAGCAACGGCGGCGAGTCGATCGCCGACACCCTCGGCAAAGACATCCCGTCCTCAGAAGCGACCCTGGAGGCGATCGAGGAGCAGCTCCGTCGCGCGAGCGAGCAGCTGCTGAACTCCACCTTCCCGACGGATGTGCACAACCGGTACACCACGATCGGCGCCGACGAGGCGGCCGCGATCAAACGCCTGGCCGACGAGATCCACCGCACCCTGACCAGCCTCGACGCCGGCGACACCGTGCTTTCCGGCAAGGTCGCGGAGAAGGTCCGGGCCGGGATCGCGGAGATCACGGGCCACAACGATTACGCGCACGCGGCGAAGAGCATCCACTGATGGGCGACAGGTCACTGAGGGATCTGGAAGACGCCCAGCAGCAGGCCGAGGCCGCCGCACGACGGTGGATCGAGAATGCCGAGGAGCACCTCGACACCTACCGGTCGGAGATCCACCGGGTACAGGAACGATTTCACGAACACGCCGCGTATCGCGGCATCGCGGACGAGCCCGCCATCCGAAAGGGGCTGCAGCGGTCCGTCGAGGAGAGCGACGACACCATTCGCACCGCCCGCTACGCCATCCAGCAACTCGAAGAAGACCTCCACGCACTGACCGCCCGGCACCGCGACGAGCGCGAGGAGTTCCTCGCTCAGCAGAAGGTCACCTGACTGCTCATCGCAGCCGAACACGGCTCGACGGCCGTGCGGACATCCCGCAGGCCCATCCCCAGCGGAGCTGGTGACCCTGAAGACGAGGCATCATCATCAAGAAACCACAGACGATCAGAATCATCTCAAGCCTGAGCGTCGCCACGCTCGCGCTGCTGGGGCTGACCGGGTGCGGCCCAGAGATCTGGGGCGGTTCCCCGAGCACAGCGAATATGGCGCGCGTCGCTTCTCACATCCACGAGGCCCTGAAGGATGTGGGCGCGACCGGAACCGTGTCGAAGTTGACGGCCAAGCACGGCGGCTTCGACATCGGTGGCATCCACGCAAACTTCGACTACTCGGAGGTCGTGGACGGAACCACCGTGACCGTTCCTGTGCCGGATATCACGTTCGATAACCACGGGGAGGCCGGCAAAGATCTCGGCGAGCGCATCCGCGATGAGATCCTCGAAGCGCTTCCGCACACGCATCAGCCGGACTATGCGGCGACCCGTGACGCGAACACAAGAGCTATCAGGGCCGCAATTCCGGCCCTGGGCCGGGTGACGATCACCGATGAGAGCGAAGCGTTCGGATTCGGCTACGAGGATCGTGAGTTCACCCAGGGGCGGACGGACGCGGACGAAACGTGGTTCGAGGCCACGGCGGCGGACAACCTGCAGTCGAGCAACCCCCGGCGCAGAGCCTTCTTCGGCTACTACGCTCTCCCGCCGGCCGAAGTCCTCCAGCACACCACCTTCCGCTTCGCCTTCACGGACGTGTCGGCTGAAGCGAAAAAAGCCGCTGACGGCCCGCAGATCTGCGGGCAGGATCGAATAGTCCTCGAAGAGGAGGATGTCAACGTTGTCCGTGCCACCGTGACAGCGCTCGCCCCCACAACCATCCCCGCAGGGCGGTACCAGGCATCGCTGAGCTTCGGCGACGCCCACGGGGCGCAGCCGTATTCGTTCGACGTGACCCCGGCGGGTGTCGTTCTGTCGCCGGGCTTCGAAGAGTTCCACAGCCCCTGCATGAAGCTGGCCGCACGGACATCTCAGTTGCGCGCCGATTGACACGCAACTGAGATGTCCCGGGTGGGGCGTGCCCCGAGGGCGTCAGTGCGTGGAGGGCTCCGTGGAGATCTCGGTGCGGTCGCCGGACCACAGGGTGTGGAAGACGCCGTCCTTGTCGACGCGCTTGTAGGTGTGCGCGCCGAAGAAGTCGCGCTGGCCCTGCACGAGGGCGGCGGGGAGGCGCTTGGAGGCGAGCGAGTCGTAGTACGAGAGCGCCGAGCCGAAGCCGGGCACCGGCACGCCGGAGAGCGCGGCGGTGGCGACGATGCGGCGCCAGGCGGCCTCGCCCTCGCGGACGGCGTCGGCGAAGTACGGCGCCTCGAGCAGCGTGGCGATGTTCGGGTTCTCGTCGTAGGCGTCGGCGATGCGGTTCAGGAACTGAGCGCGGATGATGCAGCCGCCGCGCCAGATCTTCGCGATCTTGTCCTTGTGGATGTCCCAGCCGTACTTCTCGGCGCCCGCGATGATCGCGTCGAAGCCCTGCGCGTACGCGACGACCTTGGAGGCGTACAGCGCCTTCGAGACGTCGTCGGCGAACGCGGCCACGTCGGACGCCTTCTGCACGTCCGGCCGCGACTGGATGGTCGCCTGCACGGCCGCGCGCTGCTCCGGCTTCGACGACACGGCGCGGGCGAACACGGCCTCGGCGATGCCGCCGACCGGCACGCCCAGGTCGAGCGCGTTCTGCACGGTCCAGACACCGGTGCCCTTGGAGCCGGCCTGGTCGAGGACGATGTCGATGAACGGCTTGCCGGTCTCCGCATCCACCTGCCGCAGCACCTCGGCCGTGATCTCGATCAGGTACGACTCGAGGTAGCCGTTGTTCCACTCGGCGAACACGTCCGCGATCTGCGCGGGCTCCAGCCCGCCGACGGTGCGCAGCAGGTCGTACGCCTCGGCGATGAGCTGCATGTCGGCGTACTCGATGCCGTTGTGGATCATCTTCACGAAGTGGCCGGCGCCGTCGGTTCCGACGTGGGTCACGCACGGCTCGCCCTCGGCGACCGCGGCGATCGACTCCAGGATGGGGCCGAGCGTCGTGTACGACTCCACCGAGCCGCCGGGCATGATCGACGGGCCGTTCAGTGCACCCTCCTCGCCGCCGGAGATGCCGGCGCCGACGAAGTGGATGCCCGTGGGTGCGATCCGCTTCTCGCGCGCGATGGTGTCGTGGAAGTTCGCGTTGCCGCCGTCGACGATGATGTCGCCCGGCTCGAACCGCTCCGCCAGCTGGTCGATCACGGCGTCGGTGCCCTTGCCGGCCTGCACCATGATGATCGCGGTGCGCGGCTTCGACAGCGAGGCGACGAAATCGTCGATCTGCTCGGCCGACACGAACCCGGCCTCCGGGTGCGCGTTCACCAGCTCCTCGGTGCGAGCGTAGGTGCGGTTGAACACGGCGACCGTGTTGCCCTCGCGGGAGGCGAGGTTGCGGGCCAGGTTCGAGCCCATCACCGCCAGACCGACGACTCCGATGTTGGCGGTTGCTTGCTGTGACACGTAGTGCTCCTTCGTGAAGCCGCGACGGACGGGGGCCGTCCGCCACGACGGGATGTAGTCGGGGGGTCAGCTCTCCCGCGGGTGGCAAGAATCGAGCAGTCCCTTCAGCGTAGCGTGAGGCTAGGTCAACCGAGGCGGAAGGTCGACCGCGGGATGTCGTCGACCAGGCGCCGGGCGAGGGTGAACGCGTCCTCCTCGTCCAGCCGGTGCTCGGCGACCAGGCCGGCGAGGTAGGAGGCGTCCACGCGCCGGGACATGTCGTGCCGCGCCGGGATGCTGCAGAACGCCCGCGTGTCGTCGATGAACCCGCTGGTCTTGGTGAAGCCGGCGCTGTCGGTGATGGCGCGACGGTACCGCAGGATGGCGTCGGGGGTGTCGATGAACCACCACGGCGCTCCCGCATACACCGACGGGTAGAACCCGGCCAGCGGGCCGATCTCGCGCGAGAACGTGGTCTCGTCCACGGTGAACAGCACCAGCCGGAACACGGGATCCGTCCCGAAGTCGCGCAGGATGGGCGTGAGCGGCGCAGTGAAGGCGCCCACCGCGGGCAGGTCGTGCCCGGTGTCCGGGCCGTACGCGTCGAACGTGGGCCGGTGGTGGTTGCGCAGCACGCCGGGGTGCAGCTGCATGACCAGGCCGTCCTCCGCGGACAGCTCGGCGAGCCGGTAGAGCAGGTTGCGCCGGTAGGCGGCGGCCTCCGCCGCGGTGACCGTGCCGTCGAGGGCGGCCCGGTGGATGCGCGACGCCTCGGCCTCGTCGAGCGGATCGCAGCCCGCGTCGAGCACGCCGGTGTCGGTGGCCGTGCCGCCCGCCTCCTGGAAGGCGCGGCGGCGGCGGCGCAGCGCCTCCAGCAGTCCCGGGTAGGTGGCCGTGTCGGTGTCGGCGGCCGCGGCCAGCCGTTCCAGACGGGCCGCCCAGCCGTCCTCGTCGGGGTGCATGTACCGGTCGGCGCGGAAGGTGGGGATCACCCGGCCGCGGAAGGCCGGGTCCGCCGCCAGCCGCGCGTGCGCCGCCAGGTCGTCGGCGGGGTCGTCCGTGGTGGCCAGCACCTCGATCCCGAACCGCTCGAACAGCGCGCGCGGGCGGAACGCCGGGTCGGCGAGCGTCTCGGCGAGCTGGTCGTACAGCCGGTCGGCGTTCTGGGCGGAGGGCTGCTCGGTCAGCCCGAACACCTCGCTGAACTCCACTTCGAACCAAAGCCGGACGGGGGTGCCGAGGAAGGCGTCCCAGTGCTCGCACAGCGTCCGCCAGATGGAACGGCCCGTGGCCGCGGAGGGGCGGCCGTTCCGCGCCAGACCGAGGTCGTCGAGCGGCACCCCCACCGCGTGCAGCATCCGCGTGACGTAGTGGTCGGGTGTGATGAGCAGCGCGGCCGGGTCGGGGAAGGGCTCGTCGTCGGCGAGCATCCGCGCATCCACGTGCCCGTGGGGGGAGAGGATGGGTGCGGTCGCCACCTCCGCGTGCAGCCGGCGCGCCAGGTCGCGGACGCCCGGGTCGGCGGGGAGCAGTCGGTCGGGGTGCGGTGCCAGGTCGGTCATGCGGACGGTGCTCCGTTCGTGGTCGGTGCGCTGCGAGGCGCCGGTCCGGTGGAGTCCCGGACCGTGAGGTGGGTCGGCAGGGTGACGGCCTGGCGCGCCACGGGGGCGAGTCCGCCGTCGAGGCGCGACAGCAGCATGGCGACGGCCGTCCGTCCCGCCTGCTCGATCGGCGCGGTCAGGGTGGTCAGCGGCGGGTTGCAGAAGTCGGCGCCGAAGATGTCGTCGCAGCCGACGATGCTGAGGTCGTGCGGGATGCGGACGCCTCGCTCGCGGAAACGCGGCAGCATCCCGATCGCGAGCAGGTCGTTGAACGCGATGCACGCGGTGACCCCCGAGTGCAGCACCGCGTCGGCCGCGGCGGCGCCCGCGTACTGGCGCGGTGCGAACGGACCGAGGCGCACCGCCTCGACCCCGTACCGCTCGCCGGCGCGCACGAGGGCGCGCCAGCGGCCCTCGTTCGGCCAGGAGGTGGCGGGTCCGGAGACGTAGGCGACGCGGCGGTGGCCCAGCGAGACGAGGTGCCCGACGGCCTGCTCGATCGCGCTCGGGGTGTCGATGAAGACGCTCGGCACACCGCGGGTCTGCCGGTTGACGGCGACCAGGGGGATCTCCTGGGCGAGAGCGCTCAGCCGGCGGTCGGTGAGCCGGGACGCGGCGAGGATGGCTCCGTCGAACGACCGCCGCAGCTTGTGCAGCGTGCCGTCCTCCAGCTCGTCCGACTCCTCGGTGTCGATCAGCAGCTGGGTGTAGCCGGCCGCTTTCAGCTGGTGCTGCGTGCCCCGGATGATGCCGAAGTAGAACGGGTTGGTGACGTCCGAGACGAGCACCGCGATCGCCCGCGTCCGGCCGCTGGTCAGCGCCCGCGCCTGCGAGTTCGGCACATAGTCGAGTTCGCGTGCGGCGCGTTCGATGCGCTCGCGGGTGCGGGCGTTCACGCGGCCCGGGTTGGAGAGCGCACGGGACACCGTGGACGTCGCGACGCCGCTGAGCGCGGCGACATCCGCGAGGGTCGCGGGGCGATCGTTCCCCGCACCGGTGAGAGGGCTCATGCGGCTATCAGAGCACATCATGGCAAATTCTGGCAAACGGTTGCAGTCCGATTTGCGAGCCTCTTAGAGTCGCCACCAACCTCCCCGGCACGACCGGGTCGAGGCCCACCAGATCCCTGCTCGAAGGAGAGTACGAATGAGATCACGTCTTGCGCTCGGCGCGGTGGCGGCCCTCGCGGCCGCCGGGCTCGCGCTCACCGGATGCTCCGGCTCCGGTCCCACGTCCACCGCATCCGCCGGCGGGAAGGTCGACGGCACCGGGAAGACCCTGGACGTCATGATCGCCGCCAACACCCTCTATCCGACCCAGCAGCAGAAGTGGTTCCAGGATGTGTCGGCCCAGTTCCAGAAGGAGACCGGGGCGACGGTGAAGTTCGAGACGTTCGCCTCGGCGAACGACGAGCTCACCAAGATCCAGACCTCCGTGCTGAGCGGCCAGGGCCCGGACATCTACGACCTCGGCACGACGTTCACCCCCACGGCGTACTCCACCGGCGCGTTCGTGAAGCTCACCGCCGACGACTGGGCGAAGATCGGCGGCCGCGACCGGTTCGTCCCGGCCACCCTCGGCATCTCCGGGCCGAGCCAGTCCGACCAGGTCGGCATCCCGTTCCTCAGCCGCCCCTTCGTGATGGCCTACAACAAGGACCTGCTGAAGGCCGCGGGCATCGACAAGCCGGCCGACACCTGGGATGGGCTCGCGGCGCAGGCGAAGAAGCTGACGAGCGGTGACGTGCATGGGATGGCCATCGCCTACGCCGACAGCTTCGACCCCTGGAAGTTCGTCTGGGCGATGTCGATGCAGCAGGGCAACACGCTGCTCGACCTGAAGACCAAGAAGGCGACCATCGACGACGACGCCGTGAAGAAGGCCTACCAGACCTACTTCGGCTGGCTCACCAAGGACAAGGTGGTCGACCCGGCCGCGATCGGCTGGAAGAACGCGCAGGCGGTCGCGGCCTTCGCCTCCGGCAAGGCGGCGTTCCTGCCGATGGTGTCCTCGTCGTCCCAGGTCTCGCTGGATGCGTCCGGCGTCGCCGGAAAGTACGCCTACGCGGTGATGCCGACCATCCCGCCGGGGGCGTCGAAGCTGCCGTCCGACGGCAAGGCCGCGGCCACGATCATCTCCGGCGACAACATGGTGGTCGCCAAGTACTCGAAGAACCAGGACCTCGCCTTCGCGCTGGTCAAGATGCTCACGAGCGAGGACAACCAGATCGCCTACACGAAGACGTTCGGCGACCTGCCGACCAATGCTGCGGCCGCGAAGAAGATCGAGCAGGGCAACGAGCTCCTCGGCCCGATCCTCGACGCCGGCACCAAGGCGTACGGGACGCCGTTCTCCGGGGCCTGGGGCGATACCCAGCTGGCGCTCGTGAACGTGGTGGTGCAGTCCATCCCGGCGCTCTCGTCGGGAGGCGTGTCGTCCTCCGACCTGGAGGCCCGGCTGAAGACCGCGCAGGCCACCGCGCAGGCCTCCCTGAGCAAGGCGAAGTAGCCGGGACCGTCATGTCGAATCCCACACTCGCCGCGCCGCAGGGCACGGCCCCGGCCGACGGCTCGCCCGCGGGACGCGCTCCCGCGGGCGGCCGCCACGGCCGCCCCGGCCGGACGGACCGTCCGGCCGGGGCGCGCCCCCCGCGCCGCCGCGGCCTGGAGCGGCGCAACCGTCCCCTGTGGATGCTGCTGCCCGGCGGCATCCTGATGCTGATCATCATCGTGGTGCCGCTGATCGTCGCCGTCGTGATGTCCACGCTCGACCTCGACCAGTACACGCTGCAGAGCTGGTTGCAGGCGCCGTTCATCGGGCTGGGCAACTACGTCGAGGCCATCGTGGCGTCGCCGCTGCTGCGCTCGATCGGCATCAGCGTCTCGTTCGCGGTCATCGCGGCGGTCATCACGCTCCCGATCGGCGTCGCCGCGGCCCTCGCCACGCAGAACCGTTTCCGCGGCCGGGCCCTGGTGCGCTCGCTGTTCCTCATCCCGTACGTGCTCCCGGCGTTCGTCGTCGGGACGCTGTGGCGCACGATGCTGCAGCCCGGCGGTGTGGTGGACAGCCTGCTCGGCTCGGTCGGCGTCCACCCGGGACTGTGGCTCAACGGGCCGCTCAGCTACTGGTCGCTCATCCTGGTGCAGCTGTGGACCTCGTGGCCGTTCTTCTACCTGCTCGTCGTCGCAGGACTCCAGAGCGTCGACCCGGAGGTGCACGAGGCGGCCGCGATCGACGGGGCGACCTGGTGGATCAAGCTGCGGTACGTCATCCTGCCGTACCTGCGCGGCTCCATCTTCCTGGCGCTGATCATCGCGTTCCTGCACAACATCAACGCGTTCACGCTGCCGTTCGTGCTGTTCGGCATCCCGGCGCCCCAGGACGTGGACGTGCTGCCGGTGCTCACCTACACCACGAGCTTCCAGAGCTTCCGGTTCGGGCTGAGCGCCGCGATGGCGATCTGCTCGCTCGCGCTCATCGCCATCCCGCTGTTCGTCTACCTGCGGGCCGTGAAGCTCGACTCCGGAGAGGAGGCGCAGCGATGACCGTCGTCCGTTCCAGTGCAGACGTCCACCGCCTGCTGCCGCGCTGGCTGATCGTCACGATCATCGCCGTGCTGCTGGTGATCGTGCTCGGACCCGTGCTCTACATGCTGTTCTCGTCCGTCAGCTCGGACGTGTCGGTGGCGGCCGGCGCGTTCCTGCCGACCGAGCTGCACCTCGACAACTACCTCAAGGTGTGGACCACCGTCGACCTCGGCACCGGACTCGCCAACAGCGTCCTGATCTGCGGCGCCGTCGCGATCGTCTGCGCCTTCCTCGCGGTGGCGACCGCCTACGTGCTGGTGCGCTACGAGTTCCGCGGGCGGCTGTCGTTCCTGCGCGGGCTGCTCGGGCTGCAGTCCATCCCGGGCACACTGATGCTGCTGCCGGTGTTCGTGCTGTTCTCGTCGACTGCCTCGCTGCTCGGCGTGCAGATCATCGGCACCCGGTGGGCCGTGTTCATCACCTACCTCACCTTCGCCCTGCCGTTCTCGACCTGGGTGATGGTGACCTACCTGCGCGGGCTGCCGAAGGCGCTGGAGGAGGCGGCCCGCATCGACGGAGCGTCGTCGTGGCGCATCCTCACCCGCATCGTCGTGCCGCTCAGCTGGCCCGGCATCGTCGTCTCGGGCATCTTCGCCTTCCTGCTCGGGTGGAACGACGTCCTGTTCGCGTCGGTGCTGACCAACCCGGAGACCCGGACGGCGGCCGTGGCGCTGCAGGTCTTCGGGGCGACGCAGGAGGGCGGCGCGGTGCCGCTCTACGGCCAGATGATGGCCGCATCCCTGATCTGCGCACTGCCGGTGGTGGTGCTGTACCTCGTCTTCCAGCGGTACCTGGTGGGCGGATTGACATCCGGAGGAGTGAAGTGACCAGTGGAGGAATGACCCCCGTGACAGCGAGTGGCCCCACCTGGACCCTGTCGGGGTTCGGCGACGAGATCGACCAGGATCCGGTCGTCCAGGTGGCGGTGCTGCAGGCGCTCGGCGCGAGCTGCATCGAGGTGCGCAGCGCCTGGGGCGTCAACATCGTCGATCTCGACGACGATCAGCTCGACCGGCTCGCCGCCGTGTTCCAGGAACGGGGGATGGGCGTCTCCGCCATCGCGTCCCCCGTCGGCAAAGTGGATGTGGCGCTGCCCGTCGAGCACGAGGTCGAGCGGCTCGGCCGCGCGATCGCGGCCGCCGACCGGCTCGGCACGCGCTACATCCGGCTGTTCTCGTTCTTCCGCGCCGAGGGCGTGGCCGTGGAGAGCATCCGCGACGACGTGATGGTGCGGATGCGCGCGCTCGCCGACCGCGCGGAGGCCGCGGGTGTGATCCTGCTGCACGAGAACGAGAAGGATATCTACGGCGACACCCCCGAGCGCTGCCTCGACATCGTCGAGACGGTCGCCTCGCCGGCGCTGCGGCTGGCGTGGGACAGCGCCAACTTCGTGCAGGTCGGCGTCGCGCATCCCTTCGACGACGGCTATGCGCTGCTGCGCCCGCACCTGGAGTACCTGCAGGTGAAGGACGCGCTCGCTGCCACCGGCGAGGTCGTCCCGGCGGGGGAGGGGGACGGCCAGGTGCTCGAGACCCTCACCGCGCTCCGCGACGACGGCTACGCGGGCTTCGCCTCCCTCGAACCCCACCTCACCGACGTGAACGCGCTCGGCGGCTTCTCGGGCCCCGCGGCCTTCGGCCGTGCCGGTCGCGCGTTCCGCCTCCTCACCGACCGGATCGGAGTGACCCTCGCATGACAGACCCCACCACCTCCGGCGCTTCGCCGCTGAACGTCGCCATCGTCGGCTGCGGGATCATCGGCCTCAACCACGCGCGGGCCATCCTGCGGCATCCGCGGCTGGCCATCACCGCGCTGGTGGATGCGATCCCTGCGGCGGCGCACACCCTCGCCGACGCCGTCGAGGCCGGGTCGGGCGGCTCCCGGCCCGCCGAGTTCACCGCGCTCAGCGAGTCCCTCGCCGCGGCGCCGATCGACGTCGTCGTCATCTGCACCCCGAGCGGCCTGCACGTCGACGTGGCGCGCGAAGCCATCGCCGCCCGTAAGCACGTGGTGATCGAGAAGCCGCTCGACACCGACATGGGTCGCGCCCGCGAGATCCTGGAGCTGTCGCGGGCCGCCGAGCGCGACGGCCTCGTCGTCTCGGTGATCAGCCAGCACCGCTTCGATCCCGCCTCGCGCGCGGTCGCGGAGGCGGCGCACACCGGCCGGTTCGGCCGGCTGACCAGCGGGGTCGCGTCGGTCGCGTGGTGGCGCAGCCAGGAGTACTACGACTCCGGCCAGTGGCGGGGCACCTGGGACCTCGACGGCGGCGGCGCCGTGATGAACCAGGGCGTCCATACGGTCGATCTGCTCGTCTGGTTCCTCGGCCGGCCGGTCGAGATCACGGCGCACACCGCCCTGCTCGCGCACGAGCGCGTCGAGGTGGAGGACATCGCCGTCGCGACCATCCGCTTCGAGTCCGGCGCGCTGGCCGTGCTCCACGCCACGACCGCGGCGTTCCCCGGTCTTGCGGTGCGCCTGCAGGTGCACGGCGACCGCGGCTCGGCCGTCGTGCACGACGACCAGCTGGAGTCGTTCTTCGCCGACGGCGGCACCGCGGACCGCGCCGCGGACGTGGTGCCGGCGGCGGAGGTGCGCGGGGGAGACCGGGGTCCGGACGTCTTCGTGATCGGTCACCTGCGGCAGTACGAGGACATCGTCGACGCCATCGACGGACGCCGCGCGCCCGGGGTGCGGGTGGAGGACGCGTTCCTCTCCCTCTGCGTCGTCCGCGCCGTCTACCTCTCCGCGACGCTGGGCCGCCCGGTCCGCTTCGACGAGGTGGTCGCCGGCGACCTGGACGGCGTCACGGTCACGACGGGGGTGCCGGCATGAGGTTCTCGGTCTTCACCGCATCCACCCCCGCATGGACGCCCGAGGAGGCCGCGCGCATCCTCGCCGCCCAGGGCTGGGACGGCATCGAGTGGCGCATCACCGACCAGCAGCAGACCGCGGTGCCCGGCTTCTGGGCGGGCAACCGCGCGACCTGGCCGCTGACCGGGCTGGAGGAGCACCTCGACGAGATCGCCCGCGTCACGCGCGAATCCGGCCTCGCCTTCTCCGGCATCGGCGGCTACGCCCGCTGCGACCAGCACGAGGACGTCGAGCGGATGCTCGCGGCGACGGCGAGGCTCGGCGCGCGGCAGGTGCGCGTCACGATGCCGCGCACCGACTCCGGCGACTACCGTTCGCTGTTCGCCGCGGCGCGGCGCGACGTGGAGTGGGCCGCCTCGCGTGCTGCGCATCACGGCGTGAAGGCCCTGGTCGAGCTGCACCACGAGACGATCACTCCGTCCGCGTCGGCGGCGTTCCGCCTGCTCGACGGGCTCGACCCCGGGCACGTCGGCGTCATCCACGACCTCGGCAACCTCGTCATCGAGGGCCGCGAGGAGACCCTGGCGAGCCTCCAGCTGCTCGGACCGTACCTCGCGCACGTTCACGTGAAGAACGCGGCGTGGGTCGCGGGGGAGCCGGAGGAGGACGGCACCGTCCGCTGGCGCCACGAGTGGGCGCCGTTGCGAACCGGTGCGGGGGATGTGGATGCGTACTTCCGCGCGCTGCACGCCTTCGGCTATGACGGGTGGGTGACCTGCGAGGACTTCTCGACCCAGGTGCCGCTCGAGGAGCGCACCCGGGACGATCTCGCCTACCTGCGCGCCGTCGAGGCCCGCACCCGCACCGCGGACGCGGCGTGACGCCGCCGCGACGCTTCGCGCGTCACCCGGTCCGGGTCGCGCACCTCGGCCTCGGCGCCTTCCACCGCGCTCATCAGGCCTGGTACACGCAGCTCGCGAACGACGCGGGCGGCGACTGGGGCATCGCCGCCTTCACCGGCCGGAGCCCCGAGGCCGCCCGGGTGCTCTCGGCTCAGGATGCGCTCTACACGCTGGTCGAGCGCGGCGCCGGCGGCGACGCCCCGCGCACCATCGAGGCGCTGAGCCGCGTGCACGACGGTGCGGACCGCGACGCCTGGCGGGAGACCATCGCCGACCCGCAGGTCGGCGTGCTCACGGTGACGGTGACCGAGGCCGGGTACCGCCCGGGCGCCTCGGCGGCCGCGCGGGTGCTCGACGGTCTCGTCGCCCGGCACGCGGCGGGAGCGGGCGGGATCGCGGTGGTCGGCTGCGACAACCTGCCGCGCAACGGCGACGTCATCCGCGACGCGGTGCTCGCGCTCGCCGCGGACGACGCCTCGCTGGCTACGTGGATCCGGACCGAGGTCGGCTTCGTCTCGACGATGGTCGACCGCATCACCCCGGCCACGACCGACGCGGACCGGGCGGAGGTGCGTCGCCTCACCGGGTGGGAGGACGCCGCGCCTGTCATCACCGAGCCGTTCACCGAGTGGGTGCTGGCCGGGACGTTCCCGGCCGGGCGTCCCGACTGGGAGGCCGGGGGAGCGCGCTTCGTCGCCGACATCGAGCCGTTCGAGCGGCGCAAGCTGTGGCTGCTCAACGCCGGGCACTCCCTGCTCGCCTACCACGGCCTCCTCCGTGGGCGGACGACGGTCGCCGAGGCCGTCGCCGACCCCGCGCTGCGCGACGAGCTGGAGCGGCTGTGGGCGGAGCAGCGGGTCGGTCTCCCGTTCGACGACGCCGCGGTGGAGGAGGCGCTCGCCGCCCTTCGCGACCGCTTCGCCAACGCGCGCATCGAGCACCGGCTCGCGCAGATCGGGACCGACGGCTCGCAGAAGCTCGGTCCGCGCATCCTGGACCCGCTGCGCGCCCGCTTCGCCGACGGCCACGCACCCGGCGCCGCCCAGGCCGGTGTGCTGGCCGCCTGGGCGCTGCACCTCGCGACCGCGGACCCGAGCTTGGTGCGCGACCCCGGCGCCGGCGAGCTGCCCACCCGGTTACGGGACGCGCGTACCGCCTCCGACCGCGCGGCGCTCGTCGTCGCCGCCCTCGCCCCCGACCTCACCGAACGCACCGACCTGGTCGCGCTGATCGCCGACCGCATCGCATCCCTGCAAGGAGCACACGCATGAGAATCACCGCCGCCGACGTCCTGATCACCAGTCCCGGCCGCAACTTCGTCACCCTCCGCATCACGACCGAGGACGGCGTGACCGGTCTCGGCGACGCCACCCTCAACGGGCGGGAGCTCGCCGTGGCCGCCTACCTCAGCGAGCACGTCGTCCCGCTGCTGATCGGACGGGACGCGCACCAGATCGAGGACACCTGGCAGTACCTGTACCGCGGCGCGTACTGGCGCCGGGGCCCGGTGACGATGGCGTCGATCGCCGCCGTGGACACGGCGCTGTGGGACATCAAGGCCAAGGTCGCCGGCCTGCCGCTCTACCAGCTGCTCGGGGGGCGCAGCCGTAGGGGATGCCTCACCTACGGTCACGCGTCCGGGGCCGAGCTGCCCGAGCTGTTCGACTCGGTGCGCGCGCACCTGGAGCAGGGCTACCGCGCCATCCGCATCCAGACCGGCGTGCCCGGCCTCGGCTCGGTGTACGGCGTCGCGTCCTCCGCGAACGCGACCGCCGGCGCCGGCGGCACCACGACGCGCTACGACCACGAGCCGGCCCGGCGCAGCGCGGTGCCGGTTGAGGAGCAGTGGGACACGCGCGCCTACCTGCGGCACATCCCGGGCGTGTTCGAGGCGGTGAGGAACGAGTTCGGCCCCGAGCTGCCGCTGCTGCACGACGCGCACCACCGGCTCACGCCCATCCAGGCCGCCAAGCTCGGCAAGTCGCTGGAGCCGTACGACCTGTTCTGGCTGGAGGACGTGACCCCGGCCGAGAACCAGGCCGTGCTGCGCCGGGTGCGGGAGCACACCACGACGCCGCTGGCGATCGGCGAGGTGTTCAACACGATCTGGGACTACCGGGAGCTGTTCGAGGAGCAGCTGATCGACTACGTGCGCTCCCCAGTCACGCACGCCGGCGGCATCACCGGCCTCCGGCGGATCTTCGACTACGCCGCCGTCTACCAGATCAAGTCGGGCGTGCACGGCCCGACGGACGTCTCGCCTGTGGGACTCGCGGCGGCGATCCACCTCGGGGTGGCCATCCCGAACTTCGGCATCCAGGAGTACATGAAGCACAGCCCGGAGACCGACGAGCTGTTCCGCCCCGGCTACTCGTTCGCCGACGGGATGCTGATCCCCGGTGAGGAGCCGGGCCTGGGCGTCGACTACGACGAGGTGCTGGCCGAGTCCTTCCCGTATCAGGCGGCATACTTGCCGGTGAACCGTCTGCTGGACGGTTCGATGCACGACTGGTGAGCGGCGGGGTCGCGGGAGTCGCGGAAGGTGCGGGCGTCGCGGGAGTCACGGGAGTCACGGGAGTCGCGGAAGTCGCGGGAGTCACGGGAGGAGCACGGGTGGAGCCGGTGCAGGTGGTGGTGATGGGCGTGTCAGGGTCGGGCAAGACCACGGTCGGGCAGTTGCTGGCGCAGCGCCTCGGCGTGCCGTTCGTCGACGGCGACGCCCTGCACCCGCCGGCGAACGTCGCCAAGATGGCCTCCGGCACGCCGCTCACGGACGAGGACCGCATCCCGTGGCTGCACGAGGTGGGCCGCACGCTCGCGTCCAGCGCGCCGGAGGGCGTCGTGGTCGCGTGCTCGGCGCTGAAGCGCGCCTACCGCGACCTCATCCGGGCGGAGGCGCCCGCGGCCGTGTTCGCCGAGCTGGACGGCACGCGCGACCTGCTGGCCGCCCGCATGGCGGACCGGCCCGGTCACTTCATGCCGGTCTCCCTGCTCGACTCGCAACTGTCCACCCTGGAGCCGCTGCAACCCGACGAGGCCGGCGTGCGCCTCGACGTCGGCCGCCCGCCGCAGGCGCTGGCCGACGCGGTCGCGGCGGCGCTGCCGCCGCGCGCCTGACGGCGCGGACGCGCGCGCGTCGCGTCCCGCCGCTGCCGCCGCGCGCCTGACGGCGCGGACGCGCGCGCGTCGCGTCCCGCCGCTCCATCTCACGCTGCCGTCGCCGCCATCGAGGGGTCGCAACACGCCGCTATTCGTCGCGGATAACGGCGTGTTGCGACCCCTCGTTGCGGATGCGGCAGGGTTGCAGAGCGGCATGGCGGACGAGCCACGGCTGACGTGCCGCGGTGCGGCCGCTGCGCGGCGCGGCCGCTGCGCGGCGCGGCCGCTGCGCGGCGCGGCCGCTGCGCGGCGCCGGCCTACGATCGTAGGTGTGAAACGTTCAAATCTCCGACGCAAGGCGTTGCGGATGGAGATGCGCGCGAAATCGGCTCGGAACTCCGACGTACGCACCCGAATCTCCGACGGAAGGAATCTCGCGCCGCCCGCATCCTTGGGGCGCAACACGCCGTTATCCGCCGCGCATAACGGCGTGTTGCGACCCCTCGTTGACCGGCGCGGCTAGGCGGCGGGTGGCGGAGCCGCCAGGGCGGCGAGCTGCGCCGTGAAGGCGGACGCATCCACCGCGGCGAAGAAGGCGGCGTCTGCGGTCTCGACGTCGGCGGTCGCTCGGCGGGCCGCCGCGGCGCCCTCGCGGGTCGGGCGCAGCACGCGGGCGCGGCCGTCGGTGGGATGCGGCAGCCGCTCCACGAGGCCGCCGCGCTCCAGTGCGCGCACGACCTGCGACGTCATCATCGGGTCGGTGTCCGCGAACGCTGCCAGGTCGACCTGGGTCACGAGCCGTTCGGGTTCGCGGTCGCTGAGCCAGGTGAGGGATGCGAGCAGCACGTACTGCACGTGCGTCAGCTCGTGCGGCGCGAGCGCAGCGCGCATGCGCGCCTGCCAGCGGTTCGTCACCCGCCAGAGCAGCAGGCCCGGGCTCTGCGCCGCGACGGGGAACCTGCTCCCCAGCCCCGCCTCGGCGCTGCTGCTGCTACCGCCGCCGGCGGCGGCCCTGACGCCCGCTCCCGCGCCGGCGGCGCTGACGCCCGCTCGCGCGCCGGCGGCGCTGACGCCCGCTCGCGCGCCTGCGGCGCGGGCTCCCGCGTCGCTTGCTTCGCTTGCTTCGCTTGCTTCGCTTGCTTCGCTTGCTTCGCTTGCTTCGCTTGCTTCGCTTGCTTCGCTTGCTTCGCTTGCTTCGCTTGCTTCGCTTGCTTCGCTTGCTTCGCTTGCTTCGCTTGCTTCGCTTGCTTCGCTTGCTTCGCTTGCTTCGCTTGCCTCGCTTGCCTCACTTGCTTCGCCTGCTTCGCCTGCTTCGCCTGCTTCCGCGTCGCCTGCGGTGCCGGTTCCCGCGTCGCCTGCGGCGCCGGTTCCGGCGTGGCCTGCCGTGCCGGTTCCCGCGTCGCCTGCGGCGCCGGTTCCTGCGTCGCCTGCCGTGCCGGTTCCCGCGCCGCCTGCGGGGCCGGTTCTCGCGCCGCCCGCCTCAGCCACGGGCCGCCCCCGACGCGCCCGCCTGCGTCCCCGCCGCCGCGCGCGCCTTCGCCACCCGCGCCTCCGCCGCCCGCAGCAGCTCCGCCATCGCGACCGGGAAGTCGCCGGCGATCTGCGGCCCGAGCTCCGGGCCGACCGCGTCCGCATCCTCGCCGTCGATCTCCAGCGTGTGCGTCACCTCCGTGCCGCCGTCGGGGCGGGCGGCCAGCGTGTGCCGGAAGGTGAGCGTCAGCCCCCCGAACGCGGTGCGGTCGGTGTAGACGCGGTCCGGGTCCAGCTCGACGATCTCGGAGGTCATCGGCTCCTGCCCCTGCGGCGTCACCGTGAGGGTGGTGCCGACGGCGAAGGGGCCGTGCAGCTCGAAGCGGTCGCTGGCGGGGCCGAGCGGGGTGCCGCTGTGCAGGTCGCGCAGCGCCGACCAGACGGCGGAGGCGGGTGCGCCGGTGCCGGCGCTGTACTGGGTGGTCCACATGGTGCTCTCCGATCCCAAAACTAATAAGCGCGCTTAGCGTATCGGGATCGGGTAGACTCGGCAACTGAACTTCGGCGAGGGATGCTGCGCGCAGCATCCGTGATCGACGCGGTGGAGCAGGCTACGCAGTCTTTCCTCGCGCACTTCGATGCGTTCGAGTCGAACAACAACCACACTGCGGGCCTCTCGGCTCGCCCGACAGCCGGACCCCGTCCGGCGAGGAGACACCATGGCAGACGAGTCCAACAAGGTCGCAGCCGAGCTGCGCGAGAGCTTCGGCAAGGGCGCGGCGCGCAAGATCCGCGCCGCCGGCAAGATCCCCGCGGTCATCTACGGTCACGGCACCGACCCCGTCCACATCACCGTCCCGGCCCACCAGGTCGGCCTGCTGCTGCGCAAGGCGAACGCGGTCCTCGACCTCGACATCGCCGGCAAGGCCGAGCTCGCGCTGGTGAAGGATGTGCAGAAGGACCCGGTGTCGCAGATCATCGAGCACCTCGACCTCATCCTCATCCGCCGCGGCGAGAAGGTCACCGTCGAGGTGCCCGTGCACATCGAGGGCGAGCCGTACTCCGGCACCATCGCCATGCTCGAGGTCAGCACCATCCGTCTCGAGACCGAGGCCACCCACATCCCCGAGCGCATCGTCATCGACGTCACCGACGCTCCCGAGGGCACCCAGTACCTGGCCAAGGACTTCACCCTCCCGGAGGGCTCGACCCTGGCGGAGGACGAGGAGCTCCTCATCGTCAACATCGCGGTGCCGGCGTCCGCCCGCGCCGAGGACGAGGAGACCGCCGCGGCCGAGGCCGCCGCGGAGGCCGAGGCCGGCTCGAGCGCCGAGTAAGCACCTCCCATGGAATCACCCCGTCAGGCGCCCGCCCCGGGACCGTCGGACGGGCCGTGGCTCGTGGTCGGGCTCGGTAACCCCGGGCCCGGCTACGCCGCCACCCGTCACAACGTGGGTCAGATGGTGCTCGACGAGCTCGCCTCGCGCGGCCGTCTCACCTTCAAGACGCACAAGACGAACGCGACGGTCGCCGAGGGTCGATTGACTCCCGGCGGCCCGCGGTTCGTCCTGGCGAAGCCGAACACGTACATGAACGTGTCCGGGGGGCCGGTGTCGCAGCTGCTGCGCTTCTACTCGCTCGACCCTTCGCACCTGATCGTGGTGCACGACGAGCTGGACATCCCGTTCGACACCATCCGCCTCAAGCACGGCGGTGGCCACGGCGGCCACAACGGCGTCCGCGACGTGATCGCGGCGATCGGGACCGGGGACTTCACGCGCGTGCGCGTCGGCGTCGGCCGTCCCCCGGCTCGGCGGCGGCAGCCGACCACGTGCTGAAGGCGTTCTCGGCCACCGAGCGCAAGAATCTGCCCATCCTCGTCGCCGACGCGGCCGATGCGGTCGAGCAGGTGGCCGCCGAGGGCCTCACCCCCGCGCAGAACCGCTTCCACGCGCGCTGACGGGCATCCCCCTCCGTCGAGTACACACAAAGTGCACGCGTTTCCGGCGTGTCCCGTGCACTAATCGTGTAGTCGATGCAGGGGGAGGGGGAGGGAGGGCGCCGGGGATTCACGACGAACGCTCAGCCGGAGCGGAGGCGGCGCCCTGCCCCGCACCAGGCCGCACGCGTACCGTGACCGGCATGAAGTTGTTCTCGCGCGAGTGGGGCACCGGTGACCGCTACGCCGTCCTCGTCCATGGAGTGATGTCGGACTCGCGCAACTGGCGCCGCGTCGGCCCGGTGCTCGCGGAGCGCGGCTACCACGTGGTCGCCGTCGACCTGCGCGGGCACGGCCACAGCCCCCGCACCGACGAGTACTCGGCCGAGCTGATGGCGCAGGACATCGTCGACACCGTCCCCGACCGTCCCGAGCTCGTGATGGGTCACTCGCTCGGCGGCCTCACCGTGAGCCTCGCGATCGAGCGCCTCGACCCGCAGCGCGTGATCTACGTCGACCCGGCCTTCTCGTGCCCGGCCACGAACCGGTTCCAGCAACTGCTCGCCCCCGCGTTCCTCCGGACGCTGGCGCGCCAGTCCGCCGCCCGCATCGCCAAACGCAACCCCCGGTGGGATCCGGCCGACGTCGCCATCGAGGTGGAGACCTTCAAGGCCTTCGACCGCGCGGTCCTGCCCGTCGTGGTGACCCCATCGGCCATGCGCGCTCCCGAGGTGATGACCGTCCCCTCGCTGGTGATGCTCGCCGACAACTCGCAGCTGGTGAAGCCCGAGCTCGCCGACCGCCTCCGCGGGGAGGGGTACGAGGTCCGGATCGTGCCCGGTTCCGGCCATGTGATCAACCGTGACGACCACGACGGCTTCATGAGAGCGCTCGACGGCTGGATCTGATCCTCCGAACCTGCAGCCCCTGTAACTGTCGGCGGCCCCACGTAGAATCGACCGAGTGATACTCCAGGGTCTGGTCGGCGCGCTCGCGCGCGAGTCCTCGTTCAGCGACGCGCTCGCCCATGCGGCGCGCGACGCCGACTTCTCGCTGACCGACGGCCTGCGCGCTCCGCTCCTGGCCGGGCTGCTGCGCCGCCGCGCCGAGCAGGGCGCCTCCCAGGCGGTGCTGCTCATCACGGCCACGGGACGCGAGTCCGAGTCCATCCGCGGCGCCCTGCCCTGCCTGCTGCCTGAGGCGGAGATCGTCGAGTTCCCCGCGTGGGAGACCCTGCCGCATGAGCGCCTGAGCCCGAGCGCGGAGATCGTCGGCAAGCGGCTCCTCGCACTGCGCAAGCTGACCGACTGGGCCGACGGCGATCAGCGCACGCCGTTCATCCTCGTGGCCTCCGTGCGCGCGGCGCTGCAGCCGCTCGCCGACAACCTCACCGACTACGCCACCGTCGAGCTCGCGACCGGCGGGCGCGGCTTCGACCTCGGCGGCCTCTCCGCCCAGCTGGTCGACCTCGCGTACGCGCGCGTCGACATGGTGACCCGCCGTGGCGAGTTCGCCGTGCGCGGCGGCATCCTCGACGTCTTCCCTCCCACGGCCGACCACCCGTACCGCGTCGACTTCTTCGGCGACGAGGTGGATCAGATCCGCGCCTTCTCGGTGGCCGACCAGCGGTCGCTGCCCGATCCGATCTCCTCGGTGGCCCTGCCGCCGAGCCGCGAGCTGCTGCTCAGCGAGTCGGTGCGCCAGCGGGCGCGGGAGATGGAGCACGAGTTCCCGAGCCTGTCGGCCATGCTCGCCAAGATCGGCGAGGGCATCCCGGTCGAGGGGATGGAGTCGCTGGCTCCCGCGCTCGTCGACCGGCTGGTGCCGCTGACCCACTACCTGCCCGAGGGCGCGGCCGTCGCCGTGCTGTCTCCCGAGCGGGTCGCCTCGCGCGCGGTGAGCCTCGCCGAGACCAACCGCGAGTTCCTCTCGGCCGCCTGGAGCGCCGCCACCGTGGGCGCCGCCGCCCCGATCGACCTCGCGGCCGGCGACTTCATGACGCTGCAGCAGCTGCGGGATTCGGTGAAGTTCAGTCGCCCGGGAGCGCCCAGCCCCGATCATCCCTGGTGGACGATGAGTGGCTTCCAGGCCAACGACGTGCTGCCCGAGGAGCTCGAGCTGGAGGAGCACCTGCAGGTGCGCATCCAGGCCGAGGCGGTGCCCAGCTTCCAGGGCAACGTCTCCGGCGCCGTGGAGCACGTGCGCGGGCGCCTGCGCGACGGCTGGCAGGTCGCCATCGTCGCGGCCGGCAACGGGCTGGTGGAGCGAGCAGCCGACGTGCTCGCCGAGGCGGAGCTGCCCGCGCGCCCGGTGGACGAGTTCCCGGCCGATCCGGAGCCCGGCATCGCGTACCTGATCAAGGCGACCGCTGAGCACGGGTTCGAGCTGCCGGACATCAGGCTCGCCCTGATCAGCGAGGCCGAGTTCTACGGCCGCACCATCGGCTACGACTCGCGCCAGGTGAAGAAGCTGGCGACCCGGCGCAAGAACGTGGTCGACCCGCTGCAGCTGAAGCCGGGTGACTACGTCGTGCACGAGACCCACGGCATCGGCAAGTTCGTGGAACTCACCCAGCGCGAGGTGTCGAGCGGCGGACGCAACGCGGTGAAGTCGAAGCGCGAGTACCTGGTGCTGGAGTACGCCCCCTCGAAACGCGGCTATCCCGGCGACAAGCTCTACGTGCCCACCGACCAGCTCGACCTGCTCACGCGCTATGTGGGCGGCGAGGCGCCGCAGCTGTCCAAGATGGGCGGCAGCGACTGGGCGGCGGCGAAGGGACGCGCCCGCCGCGCGGTCCGCGACATCGCTGTCGAGCTCGTCAAGCTCTACTCGGCGCGCATGGCCAGCAAGGGCCACGCGTTCGCGCCGGACACCCCCTGGCAGCGCGAGCTGGAGGAGGCGTTCCCGTTCGCCGAGACCCACGACCAGCTGCAGACCATCGACGAGGTGAAGGCCGACATGGAGCGGCCCATCCCGATGGACCGCCTGATCTCGGGCGACGTCGGATTCGGCAAGACCGAGATCGCCGTCCGGGCGGCGTTCAAGGCGGTGCAGGACGGCAAGCAGGTGGCCATGCTCGTCCCCACCACGCTGCTGGTGAAGCAGCACGCCGAGACGTTCCAGGAGCGCTTCGCCGGGTTCCCCATCCACCTCCGTCAGCTCAGCCGGTTCCAGTCCGACAAGGAGGCGCGCGAGACGCTGCGCGGCCTGGCGGACGGCACGGTGGATGTGGTGATCGGCACCCACCGCATCCTCGCCGACGGCATCACCTTCAAAGACCTCGGCCTCGTGATCATCGACGAGGAGCAGCGGTTCGGCGTCGAGCACAAGGAGGCGCTGAAGAAGCTCAAGACCAATGTCGACATCCTCGCCATGAGCGCCACGCCGATCCCGCGGACGCTGGAGATGGCGGTCACCGGCATCCGTGAGATGTCGACGCTCGCTACCCCGCCCGAGGACCGGCACCCGATCCTCACCTTCGTGGGGCCGTACTCCGACAAGCAGGTCGCCGCGGCGATCCGCCGCGAGCTGCTGCGCGAGGGCCAGGTGTTCTTCGTGCACAACCGTGTCGGCTCGATCACGAGCATGGCCGCGAAGCTGGCCGAGCTCGTGCCCGAGGCCCGCATCGGGGTCGCGCACGGCAAGATGAACGAGCACGCCCTGGAGCAGGTGGTCGTCGACTTCTGGGAGCGGCGGTTCGACGTGCTGGTGTCGACCACCATCATCGAGACCGGCCTCGACATCTCCAACGCGAACACGATCATCATCGACCGCGCCGACAAGTACGGCCTCAGCCAGCTGCACCAGCTGCGCGGCCGCGTCGGCCGCGGCCGGGAGCGCGCGTACGCCTACTTCCTGTGGGACGAGAACAAGCCGTTGAGCGAGACCGCGCACGACCGGCTGTCCACGATCGCGGCGAACAACGACCTCGGCAGCGGCATGCAGGTCGCGCTGAAAGACCTGGAGATCCGCGGCGCGGGCAACCTGCTCGGCGGGGAGCAGTCCGGGCACATCGCCGGCGTCGGCTTCGACCTCTATCTGCGGATGATCGGCGAGGCCGTCTCCACCTTCCGGGGCGAGGTCGCCGAGGGCCAGACCGAGCTGCGCCTCGAGCTGCCGGTGGATGCGCACATCCCCGAGGAGTACGTGGACAGCGAACGCCTGCGCCTGGAGGCCTACCAGAAGCTGTCGACGGCGAGCTCGCCGAACGCGAAGGACGGCCAGATCGACCTCGTGCTCGAGGAGCTGACCGACCGCTATGGCGCTCCGCCGGAGCCGGTCACCAACCTGATCGCCGTGTCGCGGCTGCGCCGTGCCGCGCAGAAGGCCGGGCTCGGCGAGGTCGTGGCCATGGGCTCCAACCTGCGCCTGGCGCCGGCCGTGCTGCCCGACTCGCTGCAGGTGCGCCTCCAGCGCATGTACCCGGGCTCGAAGTACCACGCCGCGCCCAAGGTCGCGACGGTGCCGCTCCCGCGGGTGAACGGCGAGGCGCTCGAGGACGCGGACCTCATCGGGTGGGTCGCCGACCTGCTCGGCGCCCTGTTCCCGGAGAAGGAGCCCGCCGAGCAGCGCGCCGGCTGAACGGCTCCGGACGAACGCCGCGCGGGCTCAGGGTCCGGAAGGCGCGCTCAGACACCTCCGGCCCGGACCGCCGCGGCGGCCGCGCCGTGGCCGGACGGGTGCGGGTGCAGCCGCCGGTTGCGGCGCGCGAGCAGGCTGACCAGGACAGCGGCCAGCACGATCGACACCGCCGAGCCGAGGAGCACGGCGAGGGTGCCCTCGGCGCGCACCTCCTCGGACCCGGCGAAGGCGAGCTCGTTCATGAGCAGCGACACGGTGAAGCCGATGCCGCCCAGCGCCGAGATGGTCAGCAGCCCGAACAGCGAGATGCGACCGCGCTCCGGGCCCTTCTTGGTGAACGATCCGAGCCATCCGCCGAGGGTGATGCCGACCACCTTGCCGACCGGAAGCGCGATGAGGATCGCCCAGAACGCCGGGGAGAGCTGCGAGGGCGACACCTGCGGGATGACGACGAGCGCCGCCGAGAACGCGAACAGCGGCAGGATCACCCCGTTGGACCACGGTTCCAGCGCGTGCGTGACGCGTCCGGCGGGCTGCCGCGCCATCGCGAGTCCCAGCGCGACGCCCGCGATCGTGGCGTGCACGCCGGAGTCGTAGACCAGCCACCAGGTGAGCACCGCCAGCAGCACCATGAGGACGCCCAGCGGCCAGCGCAGCCGTCCGCGCAGCATCCGGCTGAGGGCCCCGAACAGCACGACGGTGACCGCCGCCAGCGCGAGCTCCCACAGGTTCGGGTCTGTGGTGAAGAACACCGCGATGATGAGGATGGCGATCAGGTCGTCGAGCACGGCGAGGGCGAGCAGGAAGACGCGCAGCCGATTCGGCAGCCCGCGCCCGAACACGGCCAGCACGCCGAGCGCGAAGGCGATGTCGGTGGCGGTCGGGATGGGCCAGCCCTGCTGGACGCCGGAGCCGGCGGTGAGCGCGAGGTACAGACCCGCCGGCACGATGACCCCGGCGACCGCCGCGATGGCGGGATGGACGGCCTTCTGCACGCTGTTCAGCTCGCCCGCGACCAGCTCGTGCTTGAGCTCGACCGCGACGATGAAGAAGAAGATCGCGAGCAGCCCGTCGCTGATCGCGTGGCCCACGCTGATCTTCAGGAAGCCGCCGCCGAGATACGCGTGCTGGATGTCGACCAGCGTGGGGCCGGCGGCCGTGTTGGCGAGCAGCAGGCCGAGGGCGGCAGCCCCCAGCAGGAGGCCGGCGGCGGTGCGCTCGGAGCGGATGATGCTCATGGAATCACCAATCTGGGGTCACGGACACGACGCCGACCAGACTTCCCGGCACACCGCCCACGAGTCTAGCGGGTGGCAGGATGGGGGCATCGTAAAGCGAGGAGGTCCGGATGGGCGAGACAGTGGTCCCCGAGGCCGCGACCAAGCTCGACGAGCTGGTCGCGGTGATGGCCGTGCTGCGGGCTCCCGGCGGGTGCCCGTGGGACGCGGACCAGACCCACGAGTCGCTGGTGCAGTACCTGATCGAGGAGACGTACGAGCTCATCGACGCCATCGAGACGGGCGACCGTGACGAGCTCCTCGAGGAGCTCGGCGACGTGCTCTACCAGGTGCTGTTCCACGCGGACATCGCCGCCCACACGCCGGGCGAGGACTTCGACATCCAGGATGTGGCCGCGCACATGACGGCGAAGATGGTCGGCCGTCACCCGCACGTCTTCGGCGATCGCGCCGCCGCCGACGCGCGCACGGCGGAGACCGCGGACGACGTGGTCGGGTTCTGGGACGAGCTGAAGAAGCAGGAGAAGCCGGGACGCACGAGCGTGCTCGACGGCATCCCCCAGGGCATGCCCTCGCTCGCGCTCGCCGACAAGCTGCTCGGCCGCGCCGAGAAGGTCGGACTGCTCGACCTCCAGCAGCAGGGCGGCGTGCAGGTCGGCAGCGAGGACGAGCTCGGCCCGCTGCTGCTTGCGATCGTCGCCTCGGCCAAGGCGCAGGGGCTGGATGCGGAGCGCGCCCTCCGTTCGACGCTCCGCGATCTGCAGGGCGAGATCCGCGACCAGGAGGCGGCGACGCGCGAGAGCGCCTGACCTCTCCTACCGGTGGTGCCGCCCGAGCGGGACGACCAGCGGTGTGCCGGTCACGGGGTCGTCGGCGACCACCGCCTCCACCCCGAAGACGTCGCGGACCAGGTCGGCCGTGACGACCGCGGCGGGGTCGCCGGCCGCCACGATCTCGCCCTGGCGCATCGCGACCAGGTGCCCGGCGTAGCGGGCGGCCAGGTTGAGGTCGTGCAGCACCATCACCACCGTCGTGCCGCGCGCCGCGTTGAGGTCGAGCAGCAGGTCGAGCACCTCCAGCTGGTGGCTGAGGTCGAGGAACGTGGTCGGCTCGTCCAGCAGCAGGATGTCCGTCCGCTGGGCCAGCGCCATCGCGATCCACACCCGCTGCCGCTGGCCGCCGGAGAGCTCGTCGACCGGACGCTCCGCCAGCTCGGCCACGCCGGTCGCCGTCATCGCCTCGGCGACCGCCTCGTCGTCGTCCGCCGTCCAGCGCCGGAACCAGCCCTGGTGCGGGTAACGCCCGCGCGAGACCAGGTCCGCCACCGTGATGCCGTCCGGCGCGCTGGGCGTCTGCGGCAGCAGGCCGAGCCTCTGGGCGACGCGCTTGGTCGGCAGCGCCCGGATGTCGGAGCCGTCGAGCAGGACCGTGCCGCCGGTGGGCGCCAGCAGGCGCGACAGCCCTCGGAGCAGCGTCGACTTGCCGCAGGCGTTCGGGCCGACGATGGCGGTCACCCGCCCGGCGGGCACCTCCAGGTCCAGGCCGTCGACGATGACCCGGCCGTCGTAGGCGAGCGTGAGTCCGCGCGCGGCGAGCTCCGGTGTCGGCGATGTCGGTGTCTCGGTTGCCATGGTCAGCCTCCCCGGCCCACGCTGTTGGTCCTGGCGAGCAGCCAGAGAAGATACGGCGCCCCGACGATTCCGGTGACGACACCGACCGGCAGCACCACGCCCGGGATCGCGAACTGGGCAGCGATATCGGACACGACGAGGATGAGCGCGCCCAGCACAGCGGACGGCACCAGTGCGAGCGATCCGCGCCCCACCAGCCGGCGGGCGATCGGCGCCGCGAGGAACGCGACGAACGAGACCGGGCCGGCGACCGCGACGGCGATCGCCGCGAGCGTGACGGCCACGGCGACGACGGCGAGCCGGGTGCGCTCGGGGCGCACACCGAGCCCGGCGGCGAGGTCGTCGCCGAGCGAGAGCGTCCCGAGCGGACGGCCGACGGCCAGTGCGCACGGCACGAGCACGACGGTGCCGACGGCGAGCACGAGCAGCGCGGACGGATCGACCGAGTTCAGGCTCCCGGTGATCCACACCAGTGCTTGCTGCACATCGGAGATGTCCCCACGCGTGAGCACGTACGAGACGATGCCTCCGCAGAACGCGGCGGTGCCGATCCCGATCAGCACGAAGCGGTAGCCGCTGACCCCGCGGCGCCAGGCGAGCGCGTAGATGACCGCGGCGGCCACCAGAGTCCCCACCAGCACGATGCCGGAGAGGGCCAGGCCGGTCAGCCCGAACCAGATCAGCGCGATCGAGCCGGTCGCGCTCGCCGCAGCCGTGATGCCGATGATGTCCGGGCTCGCCAGCGGGTTGCGCGCGACCGATTGGATGAGCGCACCGGAGAGCCCGAGGCAGGCGCCGACCAGGGCGCCGGCCACCAGGCGCGGCAGCCGCAGGTCCAGGATGACGAACGACGTCAGGCGGTCGGCGCGCCCGACCAGCGCGGCCAGCACGTCGAGCGGTGCGACGGAGGCGGCGCCGAGCGTCAGGGACACGGCCGCGACGACCACCACGGCGACGGCGAGCACGACCGAGACGCGCACGATGCGCGACCGGCCCGCGCGGCGGTCGGCGCGGACGGCGTCGACGAGCGGACGCGGGCCGCCCGAGACCGCGGAGGGCGCAGGGCCCGCGCCCGGGCCGCCGCTCACAGGGCCACCATCCGGCGACGGCGGACCAGCGCGATGAAGACGGGAGCGCCGACGAAGGCCAGCACCACGCCCACCTGCAGCTCGCCGGGCGGCGCGACGACGCGACCGATGATGTCGCAGCCGAGCAGCAGCGACGGGGCGAGCAGCGCGGAGTAGGCGAGGATCCAGCGGTAGTCGGCGCCGACGACCCGGCGCGCGATGTGCGGCACGATGAGCCCGGCGAACGCGATCGGTCCGACCGCCGCCGTGGCGGACCCGCAGAGCAGCACGACGGCGACACCGCTCAGGCCCCGGCTGACGCCCACCCGCTGGCCGAGCCCGCGCGCGACGTCGTCGCCGAGGGCGAGCCCGTTGAGCAAGCGTCCCAGGGCGAGGGCGATCACCGCGCCGAGGGCCAGGGCGGGTAGCACCTGCAGCAGGACGCCGAATCCCCGGCCAGCGAGCGAGCCGACCTGCCAGAACCGCATCGCCTCCAGAGAGACGCGGCTGGTCAGCTCCACTGCGGTGATCAGCGACCCCAGCGCCGCGGAGACAGCCGCACCCGCGAGCGCCAGCTTCACCGGCGTCGCCCCCTCGCGCCCCAGCGACGACACAGCGTAGACGAGGGCCGAGGCGAGGGCCGCTCCGGCGAACGCGAACCACAGGTAGCCGGAGGGGGCGGTCACACCGAGGAACGCGATGGCGAGGACGACCGCCAGCGACGCCCCGAAATTGACGCCCAGGATGCCGGGGTCGGCGAGCGGGTTGCGCGACAGTCCCTGCATGACGGTGCCCGCGAGCCCCAGCCCCAGACCGGCGGCGATGCCGAGCAGCGTGCGGGGCAGCCGGCTGTCGACGACGACCAGCGCGTCCGGGTCCGACCGCGAGTAGTGCGTCAGCGCGTGCAGGACGTCCGCGGGCGCGATCGTGCGCGCTCCCACCATCAGGCTCAGCACGGAGAGGGCGACGAGCAGGAGGGCTGCGGCCGCGAAGCCCAGCAGCAGACGCCGGCGGCGCCGGGCGATCGGGGCGGGCGTGCGGCCCTGCCCGATGCGCCCGGCGTCCGGGGCGACCACGCTCGACGGCATCACGCCTTACTTCACCGTGTCCGCGGCGGCCGCCAGCTGAGGCACGTAGCGGTCGAGCATCCACGGGATGCTGAGCACGCTCGGCGCGCTGGTGGCGGCGACGAACGACTCGCCCACGATCGGGGCGAAGCGTCCCTCCTTGATCGCGGGCATCGCGGCGACGAGCGGGTCGGAGGTGAACGCGTCCACCGACGACTGCTTGTCGAAGTACATCACCAGCAGGTCGGTGTCGATCTTCGACAGGTTCTCGTAGCTCAGCTGGTAGAAGAAGCTGCCGTCGCCCTTCGACGCGTCGAGGGATGCGATGCTCGGGGAGTTCTTCAGCCCGAGGTCGTTCAGCAGCTGAACCCGCGGGTCCTCCGCCCGGTACACGTTGAGCTTGCCCGGCTCGTTCGCCGCGGCGTAGAAGAACGTCTTGTCCTTCAGCACGGGGTACTTCGCGGCCAGAGCGGACACCGAGTCCTCGGTCTTGGCGACCAGCGCATCCGCCTGCTTCGACATCCCGAGCGCTTTGCCGACGATGGCCATCTGGTCGCGCCAGCTGGTCGCCCACGGCTTCCCCGGGTAGGCGACGACCGGGGCGATCTTGCTCAGGGTGTCGTACTCGGTCTGCGTCAGCCCCGAGTACGGCGCCAGGATGACGTCCGGCTTCGCCGTGACGAACTGCTCGAAGGGCACCTCGCCGGTGTCGGCGTCGAGGATCTGCGGGGTCTTCCCGCCGAGCTGCGTGATGCGGTCCGCATCCCAGGGGAGCACGCCGTCCGCATCGCCGCCGTAGCTGAAGCCCGGCATGGCGACCGGGACGATGCCGAGCGCCAGCACGATGTCCTGCGCGCCCCAGCCCCAGGTCGCGATCCGCTTCGGCTTCGCGTCGATGGTCGCCGAACCGAGGGCGCTTTTCATCGTCACCGGGAAGGCGCCGTCGTCGCCGCTCGCCGTGCCCTGCGCGCCGGAGCCCCCGGCGCTGCAGCCGGTGAGCACGAGCGCCGCGGAGGCGACGAGGGCGGAGGCGATGGCGACGAGACGCGATCGTCGGGCGCGGGCGGGGCGTGCTGGGAGCATGGCTCTCCTCGGTTCGGAGGGTGGGGGACGGATGCGGCTGCCGCCTCGAGGAAGGGCGCCGTCTTAGGCAAGCCTAACCTAATATGCCGAACGGTCACCAGGCCGATGCCGGGCGCGCAGACGCCGGCGCAGCGGAAGGCGGGGCCGGCAGCGCGTCCACGGTGGGGTGTCCATTCGCCATTCGGGTGAGACGCCGGGTGGCGGCGCGCTCCTGGTCCTGGCGGACGCGTTGTCGGCCTCTGATGTCTGGCAGCGAGCAGGCGCCGTGGTGGGACGGATGCGACTCATGCCAGGTCCTCCCCGTGGAGGACACCACCGAGCCGCGCGCGCGGAGCGGCCTCAGGGTGGCAACGCCCTAAGGCTACGCGCACCGGCCGAGCCACCGCGATCCCCCCGGGAGGTGTCCGCGATGCCGGTCGGGGCCGCCCGGCGCCGGGCGGCTGCGCTGGAGCGGACATGGAAGAATCGGAGCATGGCCTCACCGATCACCCCGCCCCGCGGCATGCGCGACTTCCTCCCCGCCGAGAAGGCCCGCCGCGAGCATGCCCTCGGGGTGATCCGGCGCAGCTTCGCCGCCCACGGTTTCGACGAGATCGAGACGCCGGTCGTGGAGGACGTGGAGCGCCTCCACTCGGGGCTCGGCGGCGACAACGAGAAGCTGTCGTTCAGCATCCTGAAGCGCGGCCTCGACGGGGACGACCTCTCGGCGGCGATCGAGTCGGGCGACCTGCTCAGCCTGTCCGATCTGGGGCTGCGGTTCGATCTGACCGTCCCGCTCGCCCGGTTCTACGCCTCGCACCGCGCCGAGCTGCCTCCGGTGTTCCGGAGCATCCAGATCGCTCCCGTCTGGCGCGCCGAGCGGCCGCAGAAAGGCCGCTTCCGGCAGTTCGTGCAGTGCGACATCGACATCATCGGCGAGGGCTCGCAGCTGGCGGAGGTCGAGCTCATCACCGCGACGGCGGCCGCGCTGGAGGCGCTGGGGCTCACCGACTGCACCATCCGGATCAACGACCGCCGCATCCTGAACGGCCTGCTGGAGTACTGCGGCTTCGACGAAGCGCGCTGGCCGCAGGTGCTGATCTCGATCGACAAGCTCGACAAGATCGGCGCGGACGGCGTGGTCGCGGAGCTCGCGGAGGGCGGCGCGGACGCCGCGGCGGTGCTCGGCGGGCTGCTCGCGAAGCTCGAGCCGCACCTGGCCGACGGGGGAGTGGAGCTGACGGTCGAGGCGATCACCGGCATCCTGCCCGAGGGGCTCGACACGGATGCGGTCGCCGACCTGGAGGCCCTCGCCCACGCGCTCGACACGCTGCCGCCGGGCGTCGGCCTGCGGTTCGACCCGACGCTGGTGCGCGGGATGGGCTACTACACCGGGACCATCTTCGAGATCTCGCACCCCGGCTCGGGCAGCTCGGTCGGCGGCGGCGGACGCTACGACGGCATGATCGGCCGCTTCCTCGGCACCGACGTGCCGGCCGCCGGGTTCTCGATCGGATTCGAGCGGGTGGTCGACCTGATCGAGCTGCCCGAGGACGCCTCCGCGGAGTCCGTCGTGCTCGTCTACGACCCGGCGGTCCCGCTCGACCGGCTCGTCGCGATCAAGTCGGAACTGGTCGCCCGCGGCAGCCGCGTCCGCCTCGACCGCCGCGCGAAGAACCTGAAGGGCGTGCTCGACCGCGCGGCCGCGTCCGGCTTCCGCTCCTTCGCGTTCGTGAACGCGGACACCCCGGACGCCTCGGCGCTCGAGCTCAAGCCGCTGGCGTAGCGCGCCACCCGGCCTCACTAGACTGACCTCGGAATCCCACAAAAACCACGCAAGGAGACAGTTGTGGCTGCAATCGAAGCTGTAGGCGCTCGCGAGATCTTGGACTCGCGCGGGAACCCGACCGTCGAGGTCGAGGTGCTCCTCGAGGACGGCACGGTCAGCCGTGCCGCCGTCCCGTCCGGAGCCTCCACCGGGGCGTTCGAGGCCTACGAGCTGCGAGACGGCGACAAGGAGCGCTACCAGGGCAAAGGCGTGCTCAAGGCCGTCGACGCCGTGCTCGACGAGCTCGGCCCGGCGATCGAAGGCTTCGAGGCCTCCGAGCAGCGCCTGGTCGACGAGGCGCTCATCGACCTCGACGGCACCGAGAACAAGAAGCGCGTCGGAGCCAACGCCATCCTCGGCGTCAGCCTCGCGGTCGCGAAGGCGGCGGCCGACTCGGCCGACCTGCCCCTGTTCCGCTACGTCGGCGGCCCGAACGCGCACATCCTCCCGGTGCCGATGATGAACATCATCAACGGCGGCGCTCACGCCGACACCGGTGTCGACATCCAGGAGTTCATGGTGCTGCCGCTCGGCGCCGAGACGTACTCCGAGGGCCTCCGCTGGGGCGTCGAGACCTACCACTCGCTCAAGGCGCTGCTGAAGTCGAAGGGCCTGAACACCGGCCTCGGCGACGAGGGCGGCTTCGCCCCGGAGCTGGAGCACAACCGCGCGGCGCTCGACCTGATCTCCGAGGCGATCGAGCAGGCCGGCTTCACCGTCGGCCGCGACATCGCCCTCGGCCTCGACGTCGCGAGCACCGAGTTCTTCGAGAACGGCGTGTACCGCTTCGAGGGTCAGGACCGCAGCTCCGCCGAGATGAGCGCCTACTACCAGGAACTCGCCGCCAACTACCCGCTGGTCTCGATCGAGGACCCGCTGGCGGAGGACGACTGGGAGGGCTGGACGCACCTCACCGCCGAGCTCGGCACGAAGCTGCAGCTCGTCGGCGACGACCTGTTCGTCACCAACCCGAAGCGCCTCGCCGACGGCATCGCCCGCCACGCCGGCAACAGCATCCTGGTCAAGGTGAACCAGATCGGAACCCTCACCGAGACGCTCGACGCCGTGTCGCTCGCCCAGCGCAGCGGCATGACCGCCGTGCTGTCGCACCGCTCCGGCGAGACCGAGGACACCACGATCGCCGACCTGGCGGTCGCCACCAACGCCGGCCAGATCAAGACGGGCGCTCCCGCCCGCTCGGAGCGCGTCGCCAAGTACAACCAGCTGCTCCGCATCGAGGAGGAGCTGGGCGACGCCGCCGTCTACGCCGGCCGCAGCGCCTTCCCGCGCTTCACCGCGTAACGCGCCACGCCGCGAACGGCCCCCGGGCTCCCCGGGGGCCGTTCCGCGTTCCTGGCACTCGCAGACCGCCGCGGCGCGGGCGATAGTGTTCTGAGGTGCCCGAGATCGAGGACGACGCGACGGAGCTGGAGGTGCCTCCGGGAACGCCGGTGCGTTGGTACGAGTTCGTCATCGGTCCGGTGCTGCTGCGTGCTCCCTCCCTTTTCGTTCTCGGCTACGCCGGTTATCGCCTCGGCGCTCTGCCGTACCGTCCGATCGAGCGTGTCGCGCGGACAGCGCCGGCGGAGGCGTGGCGCCGACGGTCGATCTGGTGCGGCGCGGCGGCCGTCGCGGTGCTGCTGGCGGACGCGCTCGTCCAAGGGCTCGGTTCGCCGATCCTATTGGCGTTGGTTCTGTTCCCCTCCGTGGTCCTGCCGCGTGCGAGCGGCGCCGCGCACAGATTCTCCACGGGCGCGCCCGCATGAGGACGGAGTCCGAGGTCGTCCCGCTGGTGCTGTTCCTTGCGCTCGCGGGGCTGTTCGCCGTGCTGGGGGTCTTCCTGCTGATGCGGCCCGGGAGGGCGG
The DNA here is from genome assembly GCF_056754895.1 of Leifsonia sp. KNZ13-11D. Classification (NCBI taxonomy): domain Bacteria; kingdom Bacillati; phylum Actinomycetota; class Actinomycetes; order Micrococcales; family Microbacteriaceae; genus Leifsonia; species Leifsonia sp. KNZ13-11D. The sequence continues at coordinate 2,589,827 of NZ_JBPGWU010000001.1, read as the reverse complement.
CCGCGTTCTTCGCCGATCAGGATGCGCGCACGCGCTTCCGGGCGCGCGACGCCCGCACCCTCGGCATCGTGTTCGCCGTCGGTGCGGCCGTGCTGCTCGCGCTGGGCGTCGTCCGGCTGGTCGCCCTGCTGGGCAGCGGCTGAGCGCATCCCGACACCCCGACGCGCCGCCGTCCCCGGCGGATCCGTCGCCTACGATGGAGGGACGAGGGGAGCGGGCCGACCGGCTCCGTCCGCCGCCGCGATCCGAGACCGGGAGGGCCCATGGCGAAGCCGCGCACGCGCCGCGTCCCGGTGCGCATGTCCCGGCCGACCGGCACCGGGCGGTGGCTCCGTCAGCTGCACTTCTCGGCGTTCTCGCTCGTCATGATGGGCGTGCTCGTGCTGGCCGTCGTCATCCTGGCGCCCACCGTGCAGGCGTTCCTCGCCCAGCGGCAGCAGATCTCCGACCAGCAGCACGCGGTCGACCAGCTCGCCACGCAGGTGAACACGCTGAAGGATCAGCGCGCCCGCTGGAACGACCCGAGCTACCTCCGCGCGCAGGCCCGCGACCGGCTCTACTACGTGATGCCCGGCGAGGTCAGCTACCTGGTCATCGACGACCGCCCGCCCGCGGCGAAGCAGGACACGACCCCGGTCAGCTCGAGGCTGCAGAAGACGCGCACCGACTGGGTGAGCTCGCTGTTCGGCTCGTTCATGGGCGCCGGTCTCACGGAGGCGACGCCGCAGCAGCTGGGCGGAGCGCCCGCGACGCCCGCCCCGACGCCCACCCCCGCACCGAAGAAGTGACCCGCATGACCCGACCGCCCTTCGATCCCGTGACCGACGACGACATCGCCGTGGTCTCCGAGCAGCTCGGCCGACCGGCCCGCAACGTCGTCGGCATCGCCGCGCGCTGCGTCTGCGGCCGGCCGACCGTGGTCTCGACGGCTCCGCGGCTCGACGACGGCACGCCGTTCCCGACCTTCTACTACCTGACGCATCCCGCCGCGACCGCCGCCATGTCGGCGCTCGAGGCCACCCAGGTGATGACCGAGTACAACGACCTGCTCGCCGCCGACGTGGAGGTCGCCGCGCAGTACCGGGCGGCCCACGAGCAGTACCTGGCCGACCGGGAGTCGATCGCCGTGGTCGACGAGATCTCCGGGATCTCCGCGGGAGGCATGCCCTCGCGCGTCAAGTGCCTGCACGCCCTCGCGGCGCACGCCCTGGCCGCCGGACCCGGCGTCAACCCGATCGGCGACCTGGCCCTCGCCCGCGGCGGGTGGTCGCCCGCCGTCTGCGAGTGCCGCATCGACGTCGCCGGGTAGGTTCCGCATGGAGCGCCGGGGTGGTGGGGCTGCGATCCGCGAGAGGATGCGCGGCCGCGGTGCGCGGGGCGGTGCCCGTTCGCCGCGCGCCCTGGGTCCGCGTCTGCGCCGGCTCACCGCATCCCTCGCCGTCGCCGCGGTGGCTCTCGTGGGAGCGGTCGTCCCCGCGACGGCCGCCCGCGCCGACCAGGTCCGCGACCTCGAGTACTGGCTGAACGACTACGGCTTCTCGCAGGCGTGGGCGACCACGCGCGGCGCCGGGGTGACCGTCGCCGTCATCGACACGGGCGTCGACGGGTCCGTCCCCGACCTCGCCGGGGCGATCGTCGGCGGCACGGACGTGTCCGGCGTCGGCTCCCCGAACGGCGAGAAGCCGCTGGGGGATGCGGAGAGCGCGAACCACGGCACCTGGGTCGCCTCGCTGCTCGCCGGCCGGGGGACCGGGCCGGGCGACGGTGTGCTGGGCGCCGCGCCCGAAGCCGGCGTGCTGACGGTGTCGGTGGCGCTCGGCAAGGCGATGGGACCGGTCGGCAGCGACGAGCAGATCGCGCAGGCGGTGCACTGGGCGGTCGACAACGGCGCCAAGGTCATCAACATGTCGCTGACGCGCAACACGCTGGACTGGCCGCCCAGCTGGGACGAAGCCTTCCAGTACGCCTTCGCCCACGACGTCGTGATCGTGGCCGCCGCGGGCAACCGGGGGAGCGGCACCAGCGAGGTGGGGGCGCCGGCGACCATCCCGGGCGTGCTGACCGTCGCGGGCGTCGACCGCGCGGGACGGGCGAGCTTCGATGCGTCAGCGCAGGGCATCACGATCGGCGTCTCGGCGCCGAGCGAGCAGCTCGTGGGGGCGAACCCGGGCGGCGGATACGTGCAGTGGGCGGGCACCAGCGGGGCGACGCCCCTGGTCGCCGGGGCGGTCGCGCTCGTGCGGGCCGCGCATCCCGAGCTGAAGGCGGCGGACGTGATCGAGCGCATCATCCGCACGGCACGGCCGGCCGGTGGCGCCGTCCCCAGCCCGATCTACGGCTACGGGCTGCTGGACGCGGCCGCGGCGGTCACCGCCACGGTCCCGCACGTGACGGCGAACCCGATGGGCGACCTCGGCGACTGGATCCGCATCCACCGCCGGGCGCAGTCGCCGTCGGCCACCGCGCCGCCGGCCGCGGGCGGGGATGTTCGCGCTGCGCCCGTGCCCGCGAAACTCACCCCTGAGCGCGCGCTACCATGGAGTGAGATGTTCTGGCCGCAATGGAGCGTCCTCACCGCTTTCTGGCTTCCGTTCGCCCTGATCGCCGGCTTCCTCGTCCTCGTCGCCCTCGGCGGCACCGGCGCGTGGCTGCATTTCAGGCGGATGCGCAGCAGGGAGTAATGTAGGCCCAAACTTTCGTGTTGAGGAGACGCATCACTGTGCCCAAAATCCTGATCGTCGGCGGCGGATACGCCGGCTTCTACACCGCGTGGAAGCTCGAGAAGCAGCTCCGCCCGGGCGAGGCCGAGGTCACCATGGTCGACCCGCTGCCCTACATGACGTACCAGCCGTTCCTCCCGGAGGTCGCGGCGGGCTCGATCGAGCCGCGTCACGCGGTGGTCGCGCACCGCCGCCACCTCAAGACGACCAACATCATCACCGCGAAGGTCACCTACGTCGACCACGCGCGCAAGGTCGCCACCATCCAGCCGCCGGTGGGCGAGTCCTACGAGCTCGAGTACGACATCGTCGTGGTCACCGCCGGCGCCGTGTCGCGCACGTTCCCGATCCCGGGAGTCGCCGACCAGGCCGTCGGCCTCAAGAACATCGAGGAGGCCGTCTACATCCGCGACCGCCTCCTCACCAACTTCGACAAGGCGGCGGGCATGCCGGCCGGTCCGGAGCGCGACCGCCTCCTCACCGTGGTCGTCGTCGGCGGCGGCTTCGCGGGCATCGAGATCTTCGCCGAGCTCCGCTCGTTCGCGAGCGCCCTGCTGAAGCGCTACCCCGAGATCTCGTTCGAGGACACGCACTTCCACCTGATCGAGGCCATGAGCCGGATCATGCCGGAGGTGTCGCTCAAGACGAGCCACTGGGTCATCAAGAACCTGGCGGAGCGCGGCGCGGAGATCCACCTCGACACCCAGCTCTCGAGCGCGGTCGACGGCGTCATCCAGCTGTCCACCGGCGAGAGCTTCGAGTCCGACCTCATCGTCTGGACCGCCGGCGTCATGGCGAACCCGACCATCGTGCGTCACACCGACCTCCCGATCGAGGAGCGCGGCCGCCTGCGCGTCCGCGCCGATCTCCGCGTCGGGACCGACGACGAGATCATCGAGGACGCCTGGGGCGCGGGAGACGTGTCCGCCGTCCCCGACCTCACAGGCGGAGGCGTCGGCGGCTACTGCGTGCCGAACGCCCAGCACGCGGTGCGCCAGGGCAAGCTGCTCGCGAAGAACATCGTCGCCTCGCTGCGCGGCGAGCTGCCGCGCCAGTACTACCACAAGAGCCTCGGTGCTGTCGCCGGCCTCGGCGTCGGCATCGGCGTGCTCCAGTCGGGCAAGATCGCCGTCAAGGGCGTTCTCGGCTGGCTCGCCCACCGCGGCTACCACGGCCTGGCGATGCCGTCGTGGGAGCGCAAGTTCCGCGTGATCTGGGGCTGGTGGAACAACCTGTGGCTCGACCGCGACATCGTGTCGCTGCAGGCCGTCCAGAACCCTCGCGCCAACTTCGAGGAGTTCGCCGCCCGCCCGAAGCCGGCCGTCGAGGCCGCTCCGGAGGAGCCGGCGAAGAAGGCCCCCGCCCGCAAGAAGGCGCAGCCCGCGACCAAGCAGCCCGCCGAGGTCACCGCGAAGTAACGCACCGATCGCGTCGAAGGCCCGGCCCCCGAGGGGGTCGGGCCTTCGTGCATCCGCCGGTCATGCGATCGTCGGAGATCTGCGACCGTTCGTCGGAGATCCGACCGGAATCGCCGCGAAAGTCCATCCGCAGAGCGTTGCGTCGGAGATTTCGGGGCCGATCTCCGACGGGCGGATGAACCGACGTCAGGACGGCCGGCTGGACGGCCGCATGCGCGGGCGAGCCCGAAGGTACCCCCAGTGGGACTCGAACCCACACTCGGGCGAGTTTAAGTCGCCTGCCTCTACCGATTGGGCTATGGGGGCGTGGCACGGCCCCGACCCCGGGCCGCGGACGCGTCCGGCGACGGATGCGCGGAGCGCTACCGGCCGCGGTACGGGGACTTGACCATCTGCACGATGGCCGCGGTCGCGAGGCCGCCTCCGACCACGACGACGAGCCAGATGAAACCGATGAGCAGACCTTCCATGGCCTCAACGCTACACCGTCGCAACACTGTCGCGTTCGGCCCGCAGTGTCTGCGAAGACCTTCAGGACGTCCGAAGAAGTCGCCCACTTTCGGGGACCACACTGTATGCCGACACCCTTTCTGGTGAGGTGTCCCCGGACCCGGCCGGTGCCCAGGATCCCCCCGACGTGGGCATCGGCCGGGTCTCCACGTCCCGGCCGGGAGACGCGGCCGCCGGCCGCACGCCCCGGTTAGGCTCGGTGCGTGACCACCCGCTGTCCCTGCCTGAGCGGCGAGACCTACGACGCCTGCTGCGGACCGCTCCACCGGGGCGAGCCCGCCCCCACCGCGGAGCGGCTGATGCGGTCGCGGTTCAGCGCATTCGCCCTCGGCGACACCGGCTATCTGCTGCGCAGCTGGCACCCCTCCACACGCCCCGCCGAGCTCTCGCTCGACCCGGATGTGCGCTGGTACCGGCTCGACATCGAGCGCACGGAGCGCGGTGGACCGTTCGACACCGACGGCGTGGTCGAGTTCGTCGCGCACTACAAGGGCGCCGAGCGCGGCAGTCTCCACGAGGTGTCGCGTTTCGTGCGCGAGGGCCGTGACTGGTTCTACGTGGAAGCCCTCGCCGCCGGGCACCGGGGCTAGGGCACGCTGCGGTCGAGCGCCGGCACGACGTACCGCTCCCACAGCCACACGGCGACGCTGGTCGCCGCGAAGCCCACCGCGACCGCGACGACGACGAGGATGCCCACTCCGCGCTCCACGAGGGATGCCACCGGCAGCAGCAGCGCGAACAGCACGGTGTAGACGACCAGGCTGAGCCCCGCCCACAGCCAGCGCGACCACTGCGCGATCGCCCGTCCCGCCAGACCACCGATCGGGAGGAGCATCACCGCGGCCGAACCGATTCCGGTCAGGGCGAGGGCGTTGACGAGTTCGACGACGAACGCGCTGACCGGATCGGACGGAACGCCGAGCAGCCCGACCGCGAGCCACGCCAGGACGCCGAGCGCGGCGACGGCGGACACCTGCACCGCGGCGATGCGCCCGCGGCGCACCCGCCCCGCGTGCGGTCCCAGCGCGAGCCCGAGCACCAGCGCGAACAGCAGGGCGGGGGAGAGTCCGAGGACGCGCGAGCCGATCGCGGCCATCGCGACCACCACGAGCAGTCCGGGTCGCAGGACCAGGCGCGGCACGGGCAGCTGGAGGTGCGGCGCCAGCCCGCGACCGGCGAGCACCCACACGGCGTTCACGGCCGTGACGGCGACGGCGACGGCGAGCAGGACGCTCGGGTAGGTCCCCGCGTCGGGGACCGGGGTGGACAGCGTGACCAGCAGCACGGTCGCGAGGCCCGTGGCCGCGATCGACCAGAAGCGCTGCGACGGCGAGACGGCCGGCGCACCCTGAATCGCTCCGGCCGTGGTGGATGCGGAGGAGGCGGCACCGCCCGCGGCCTGGCCGAACAGGGCGGACGCGTCCGACACATCCGAACGCGGCCGGTTCCGGCCGAACAGCGAGGTGCGTCGCCCGCCGTGGCGTCCTCGCTCGGCGCGCCCGCGCGCGAGGGCGGCGGCGAGCAGCCGTGCGGGCAGCACGAGCAGCAGCAGTGCGGCGACGGCCAGGCCGGCCGATCGCATCCACCCGGGCAGTGCCGCCGCGGACACCACCGGTGCGCTCGCGGCGGTGAAGGGCGCGTCCATCCAGCCGCGGGTGTCGGGATGCCTCGGTCCGGTGGGCGGCGCGGCTCCCGGAGCGGCGGGGGCCGGAGCCGACGGCGTGGGGGTCGGCGCCGGGGTGCGCGTCGGCGACGGCGACGTCCCGGCCGCCGCGCCGGCCGCGGCCGCGACGGTCAGCGTGACGGGGTTGCTCCCCGGGCTGACGTTCCCCGCGGCGTCGCGCTGCAGCGCCGACACCGTGTACGAGCCATCGCCGAGGACGCCCGAGCACGACCACGCGCCACCCACCACCTCCGCCGTGCAGAGCACGGTGGTGCCGTTCGGCGTCTGCGCGTAGAGCGTGACGCGGGAACCGGACTCGCCCGCACCGCCGAAGGTCACCGGCGAGCCGGCCGGGGCGGACGAGCCCGCGGCCGGGGTGTCGATGCGCGGGGCGCCGGGCGGCGTGCGGTCGACGGCGATCGGCACGGAGGCGCTCCGGCCCGAGCGCTGGGTGGAGAAGTCGGCGACCTGCGTAGCCCACACCGTGTGCCGCCCGTCGGAGAGGGGGCCGTTCAGGACGCATCCCCAGGCCCCGTTCGAATCCGCAGGGAAGGTGCAGTTCGCACCGCTCTCCGCCGTCACGGTCACCCGGGCGCCGGGGTACGCGGTGCCCCGCACGGCCCCGGAGGTGGAGACGACGCCGTCGCCGGCGATCGTGGGCGGGTGCAGCACATCCACCCGGTCGCTATCCGACTCGCCGGTCGACCGCGACTCGGCGCGCACGCCGACGCCGCCGCCGTCGGGCAGCGAGGCGAGCGCGCACGACCAGCGTCCGTCGTCCCCGACTGTCGCCTGGCAGCTTTCGGACGCGCCCGGCGTGGAACCCGCGGAGACGGCGACGACGTCGCCGGCCGCTCCGGTGCCGGAGACGGGGAGCGGGAAGGAGGTGACCAGTCCGGCCGGGAGGTCGTCCATCCTCAGCGGCTGTGGTGTGGGGGACGGCGAGGGGGTGCTCGACGGCGGTGCGGTGTCCGCGGGAGCGGCGGCCGGCGGCCGAGGTGCCGCCGAGGCCGGCGCTGTGTCGTACGCTGACGGGAGGTGCTGCGGTGCGAGGGATGCTCGAGGGGCGGGGGTGGCGGTCGCGGGCCGCGCACCCCCGATCAGTGCGACGGCGCTGAGCAGCAGGGCGGCCAGCGCTGCGGCGGTCGCAAACGACACCAGTCCGATCGACCCCCGCGGCCGCACTGGTGGTGACACGTCGCTCGTAAATCCCCGCATTCCACCCCATTCCAGGGGGTACGACCCGGGCGTGTCAAACCGATCGACACAATTTGCGGCATACTGACATCTGGGACGACTGTCCCACTTTCTCCCGCGCGATGGGGCGCGGCAGAGCCTCAGGAGTCCGGATGATGCGTATCCCGGTGGCGGACCGGCGCACGGCACTGGTCCAGGCTGCGCTCCGGCTGATCGCCCGCGACGGCGTCGCCGCCGCCACCACCCGCCGGATCGTCGCCGAGGCGGGCATGCCCCTCGCCTCCTTCCACTACGTGTTCGCCTCCCGGGACGAGCTGATGGCCGAGCTGATCGAAGCGGCCGTCGAGAGCGAGCAGCGCGACTTCGCTCCCGCACTGGCCGGCGGGACTGCCGGAGGCGCCGGCGGCGAGCAGGATGTCGGGATGCGCGAAGCGATCCGCGCCGGGCTCCAGCACTACTTCGACGGCGTCTGCGCCGACCCCGACCGCGAGAAGGCGATGCTCGAGCTGACCCAGTGGGCGCTCCGCGAGCCCGGCTTCGAGCCGCTCGCACAGCGCCAGTACGCGCGCTACCACGCCGTCGCCGCCCAGGCGGCCGCCGACGCCGCCCGGCTGACGGGCAGCGTATGGCTGCGGCCGATCGACGAGGTCGCCCGCATCCTCGTGTCGTTCACCGACGGGCTGACGCTCGCGTGGCTCGTGACCCGTGACGACCGGGCCGCCGCCGCCACCATGGACGTCGCCGCCGACGCACTCGCCGCTCTGACAGCGACCGGCGCGTCGGCTCCCGCCGCATCCACCGGAGCGGCGCCCGCGCGGGCGACCACCCCATCCACCCCGGCCCCCTCCACCCCCGCCGGCTCGACCCCCGCCCCATCCACCCCCGCCGGCTCGACCCCCGCCCCATCCACCCCCGCCGGCTCGACCCCCGCCCCGTCCACCCCGCCCCGAAAGCAGGCCGCCGATGACGAACACCTCCACGCCGGCGGTCTTCGCCGAGCCCGTCCGCAAGGTGCCGGGCCGGTGGATCGCCGCCTTCGCCGTCGCCTGGCTGGGGGTGTGGATGGCGCAGCTCGCGCCCATCCAGAAGCTCCTGCCCGACCAGGTGCAGACCGAACTGCACGCGACGTCGTGGGTCGACAACGTCGTCGCGTTCGGCGTGATCTCGGGCATCTCCGGGGTCTGCGCGATCGTCGCCTACCCGCTGACGGGTGCGCTCTCCGACCGGACCACGAGCCGTTTCGGGCGACGCCGGCCGTGGATCGCCGCCGGCGCCCTCGTGTTCGCGGCCTCCCTCGTGCTGCTGGGAATGCAGACCAGCATCGTCGGGATGGGCGTCTTCTGGTCGTTGGCGCTCACCGGTTTCTGCATCCTCACCGCGGCGCTCACGGCGACGATCAGCGACCAGGTGCCGGTCGACCAGCGCGGCTACGTCAGCGGCTGGATCAGCGCCCCGCAGGCCATCGGGATCATCCTCGGCGTCGCCCTCGTCACCTACGTCTTCGTCGGCGCGTTCGTCGGGTACACGGCGATGGCGGTACTGCTGCTGGTCCTGGTGCTGCCGTTCCTGCTGCTCCCGGATGCGGTGCTCGCGCCGGAGCTGCGGGAGCGGATGTCGGTGCGCGGCGTCATCGAGGGACTGTGGATCAGCCCGCGGGCGCATCCCGACTTCGGCTGGACGCTGCTCAGCCGCGTGCTCGTCAACTTCGGCAACGCGTTCGGCACGTCGCTGCTGCTGTACTTCCTGGAGTTCGGACTGCGCGACCCGCACGCCGACGACGATCTGCTCGTCCTCATCCTCATCTACATGGTGTTCGTGATCGTCGCGTCGCTCGTGCTCGGGTGGCTCTCCGACCGGCTGGGCCGACGCAAAGTGTTCGTGTTCGCCTCCTCGGCGGTGCAGGGGGTGGCGGCGCTGCTGCTCGCCTTCGTGCCGGACCTGTCGGTCGCGTTCGTCGCGGCGGCGCTGCTCGGCGTCGGGTACGGCTGCTTCCTCAGCGTCGACCAGGCGCTCGCCACGCAGGTGCTCCCCGACCCGGAGAGCCGCGGCAAAGACCTCGGGATCATGAACATCGCCCTGGCCGTGCCGCAGGCCGTCGCCCCGCTGTTCGGCGCGATGATCGTCGCCGCGCTCGGCGGCTTCGCCGGCCTGTTCGTCCTGTCCGCCCTGTTCGCGTTCGCGGGAGCTCTCGCGGTCGCCCGAGTGAAAGCGGTGCGCTGATGACCGACCTGAACCTCGCCACCCCGCCGGTCGCCGCCGACCGCACCTGGACGGCGCCGGACGTGTTCTGGCCGTCGCTCTCCGCCGCCACCGCCCAGCTGGACCCGCCCCTGGCGGTGCTGCACCTGCCCGCCCTCCGCCACAACGCGCACGACATGCTGCGCCGGGCGGCCGTGCCGTCGGGGCGTGCGGCGAAGAGCATCCGGGTCGCGTCCAAGTCGGTGCGCGTCCGGTCGGTGCTGGATGCGGTGCTCGCGCTGCCCGGGTACGCGGGCGTGCTCGCCTACACGCTGCCCGAGGCGCTGTGGCTCGCGGGGGGCGGCGCGGAGCATCCACCCGTCCAGGATGTCGTGGTCGGGTACCCGAGCGCCGACCGGAGCGCGATCCGCCGCCTCGCGGCGTCGCCCGAGCTCGCGTCGCGGGTGACCCTGATGGTCGACTCCATCGCGCACCTCGACGTCATCGATGCGGTCGTGCCTCCCGGCGCCCGCGAGACCATCCGGCTGTGCCTCGAACTCGACTCCTCCTGGCTCGCACCGGTGCTCGGTCGCGTCGGGGTCTACCGGTCGCCGGTGCACTCGGCCGCGGCCGCCCGCGAGCTGGCGGCGGCGATCGTCCGCCGTCCCGGCTTCGCCCTCGTCGGGATGATGGGCTACGAGGCCCAGATCGCCGGTCAGGGCGACGATCCGCCCGGCAAGCCCGCGTGGGCGGCGACGCTGCGGTGGATGCAGAAGAACTCGCGCGAGGAGCTGCTCGGCCGTCGCGGTGAAGCGGTCGCGGCGGTGCGCGCGATCGCCGACCTGGAGTTCGTCAACGGCGGCGGCACCGGGTCGCTGGAGTTCACCGCCTCCGACGATTCGGTGACGGAGATCGCAGCGGGCAGCGGCCTGTTCGGCGGCCACCTGTTCGACACGTACCGGTCGTTCCGGCCCGCGCCCGCCGCCTCCTTCGCGCTCTCGGTGGTCCGGCGCCCGGATCCGAACACCGCGACGCTGCTCGGCGGCGGCTGGATCGCGTCCGGGCCGCCCGGACCCGACCGGATGCCGTCGGTGGCGTGGCCGACCGGCCTGTCGATGGTGGCGCGCGAGATGGCGGGGGAGGTGCAGACGCCGCTGACCGGGGCCGCCGCGGGCGTGATGCGCATCGGTGACCGGGTCTGGCTGCGGCACACCAAGTCGGGCGAGCTCAGCGAGCACGTCGACTCCTTCCACCTGGTCGACACGGTCGACGGCCGGGCGCGTGTGGTCGGCGAGGTCGCCACCTACCGCGGCGACGGCAAGGTCTTCCTGTGACGGCTGTCGGCGGACTCTGGCGCAACTGGGGGCGGACGGAGGCGGTGCGCCCGCAGCGTGTCGAACGTCCCGCGTCCGCCGAGGCGGTGCAGCGCGCCGTGCTGGCGGCCAACCGCACCGGGATGCGCGTCAAACCGGTCGGGGCGGGCCACAGTTTCACAGGCATCGCCGTCGCACCGGGCGTGCAGCTCGACCTCGAGGATCTGAGCGGCATCCGGGAGGTGGACCTCGAACGCGGACGGGTCACGCTCGCGGCGGGCACCCACCTGCACCAGCTGCCGCGGCTGCTCCGGCCGCACGGGCTGGCCCTGGAGAACATGGGCGACATCGACCGGCAGACCATCGCTGGCGCCACCTCCACCGGTACGCACGGGACGGGCGGCTCGTTCGGCGGGCTGGCGACGCAGATCGTCGGCCTCACCCTGGTGACCGGTCTCGGGGAGCTGCTGCGCATCGACGAGACGCGGAACTCGGAGCTGCTCCCGGCCGCCCGGCTGGGGCTCGGAGCGCTCGGCGTGATCGTCGACGTCACGCTGCAGTGCGTTCCCGCGTACCTGCTCCAGGCCGTCGAGCGGCCGGAACCGCTGCAGGCTGCGATGGAGTCGTACCTCGAGCGGTCCGCCGCCGAGGACCACTTCGAGTTCTACTGGTTCCCGCACACGGAGACGGCACTCACCAAGACGAACACGCGTCTGCCGCTCACGGCCGAGCGCAAGCCGCTGTCGCGCGCCGGGCGCTGGTTCGACGACGAGCTGCTCGCCAACGGGGTCTACCGCGGTGTGTGCGCGCTGGGCACGGTCGCGCCGGGCGTCATCCCGCCGTTCAGCCGGCTGGCGCAGCGGCTCACCGGCAACCGCGACTTCACCGACCACGCGCCGCGGGTCTTCGTCACCAACCGCACCGTCCGGTTCCGCGAGATGGAGTACGCGCTGCCGCGGGAGGCGGTGCCCGGGGCTCTCGCCGAGGTGAAGGCGCTGATCGAGCGGCGCGGCTGGCGCATCTCCTTCCCGATCGAGGTGCGCAGCGCGGCGGCCGACGACAACTGGCTCTCCACCGCCTACGGACGCGAGAGCGGCTACATCGCGGTGCACCGGTACTACCGCGAGGACCAGCGCGAGTACTTCTCGGCGGTCGAGGAGATCATGGCCGCGCACGAAGGCCGGCCGCACTGGGGCAAGCTGCACGGCCGGGATGCGGACGCGCTGCGGACGCTGTACCCGCGGTTCGACGACTTCCTGGCCGTACGGGACCGGCTCGACCCGGAGCGCCGCTTCGAGAACGCCTACCTGCGCCGCGTGCTCGGCGCCTGACTCTGCGCCGCCTCCGCGCCGATGTCTGCTGCGGTTCGGAACGTCTGCGCCTGCGCGCGCGGGCGCAGACGTTCCCAATGAGGGCAGTCGGTGAGCTAGAAGGTGCCGCCCATCGACTCCAGGCGCTCGACGCGCTCGGGGATCGGCGGGTGGGTGGAGAACAGGCGAGCCATGAGACCCGGCTTCAGCGGGTCGTTGATCCACAGGTGCGCCATGGAGGAGTTCTGCTTGCGCATCGGGCGGCCGTACGCCTCCAGCTTGAGCAGGGCGCTCGCCAGGGCGTCCGGGTGCCGCGTCGTCAGCGCGCCGGTCGCGTCGGCCAGGTACTCCCGCTGCCGCGAGACCGCCAGCTGCACCAGCGTCGCGACCAGCGGCGCCACGATCGCGGCGATCAGCCCGAACACCAGCACGACAGGGTTGCCGCCGCCGTTGCTGTTGTTGTTCCGGTTGCCGCCGAAGAACGCCATCCGCAGGAAGATGTCGGCGATGAAGCCGATCGCGACGGTGAGGCCGAACACGATCATCCCGAGGCGGATGTCGTAGTTGCGCACGTGCCCGAGCTCGTGCGCCATGACGCCCTCGAGCTCCGCATCCGTCATGATGTCGAGCAGCCCCGTGGTCGCGGCGACGGAGGCGTGCTGCGGGTCGCGCCCGGTCGCGAACGCATTCGGCGCCGGGTCGTTCACGATGTAGACCGCCGGCATGGGCGTCCCGGTCGTGATCGACAGGTTCTCCACGACGTTCCAGAGGCGCGGGTTGTCCGCCTTCTGGATGGGGATGGCCCCCGACATACTGAGCGCCTGACTGCTCGCCAGGTAGTACTGGAACAGCGCGTAGAGCACCGCCCCGATGAGCACGACCACGAGGATCGTGTAGCTCTGGTAGATGACCGAGGCCAGCCATCCGAGCGCACCGATGAGTACCAGGAACAGCAGGATGATGAAGACGGTGTTGCGCTTGTTCCTGGCGATAGCCCTGTACATCGACGCCCTAGAACTGGACGCGCGGGGGCTCGGCGATCGCGGCGAGGTTGTCGACCTCGAAGAACTCGCGCTCGGTGAAGCCCAGGCGTCGGGCGAACAGGTTGTTCGGGAAGACCTTGATCTTGGTGTTGAACTCGCGGACGCCGCCGTTGTAGAACCGGCGCGACGCCTGGATCTTGTCCTCGGTGTCGACCAGGTCGGCCTGCAGGCGCAGGAAGTTCTGGCTCGCCTGCAGCTGCGGGTACGCCTCGGCCACGGCGAAGATGCTCTTCAGCGCGGTCTGCATGTGGTTCTCGGCGACCGACGCCTCACCCGGGGTCTGCGCGGACAGCGTCTCGGCGCGCGCCTGCGTCACCGACTCGAACACCCCGCGCTCGTGCGCGGCGTATCCCTTGACCGTCTCGATCAGGTTCGGGATGAGGTCGGCACGGCGCTTCAGCTGCACCGTGATGTCGCTCCACGCCTCGTCCACACGGACTTTCAGCGTCACGAGGGAGTTGTAGGTGGCCCACAGATAGATCCCGATGATCGCCACGATCACGACGACGATGATGACCGGAATGAGCCATTCCATGTTCGCTGAACTCCTTGTGTGCAGGCGCCGGGTCGAGTGATTGCGCAGGTCACATCCTAGCTTCGGCGGAGGCGGCGCCGACCGCGTTCCCATCACACTCGAAGCAACCCCCTCGGAGGCGGACAGCGCACGTCCGGGTGCACAATGGCTGCGTGAGCGAGCTGGCCGAACGTCGCCGACCGGGGCGTCCGCGCAAGGAGCGGGGCGCGGCGTCCGCGCGCGCGGCGATCCTGCGCGCCGCGGCCGACGAGTTCGCCGAGCGGGGGTACGAAGCGGCCTCCCTCCGGGCGGTCGCGCGGCGCGCGGGCGTCGACTCCGCGCTCGTCCACCACTACTTCGACGGCAAAGCCGACCTGTTCGCCGCCACGCTCGAGGTCCCGCTGCGGCCCGACCGCGTACTGGACGTGGTGCTGGCCGGCCCGCGCGACCGGGTGGGGGAGTCCCTGGTGCGGTACGTCGTCGAACGTCTCGACGACGAGAAGTCCGCCCGGCGGATGGTCGTGGTGCTGCGCACCGTCCTCGGCAGCGGCCCCGGGACCCGGATGGTGCGCGAATTCCTCCAGCGGGAGGTGCTGTCGAAGCTCGCCTCCCTGAGCGACGCGCCCGACGCATCCCTGCGCGGGGAGCTCGCCGCCGCCCAGCTGGTCGGGATCATGATGACCCGGTACGCGCTGCAGGTCGAGCCGATCGCGAGCACGCCCGCGGACGAGCTCGCGCGCCGGGTCGGGCCGGTGCTCCAGTGGCACCTGTTCGGAGATCCGGACGCGCCCGTCTCCTGACACGGCCGCGCGGTGGCGGCCGGTGTCTTGACGCGGAGTCCGCCGGAGCGAATAATTCAGCACATGATGAATTCGCCGGATGCGGCGGAGCCCGCCGTCGCCATCGAGGACCTGCGGGTGCGCCGAGGCCGCGCCGACATCCTGCACGGGCTCGACCTGCGCATCCCGCGCGGGCAGGTCGTCGGACTGCTCGGGCCGAGCGGATGCGGCAAGACGACCCTCATGCGTTCGATCGTCGGGGTGCAGCGTGTGAAGGGCGGCACCGTGACGGTGCTCGGCCAGCCGGCCGGTTCTGCGGCCCTGCGGCACCGCGTCGGCTACGTCACCCAGGCGGCGAGCGTCTACGACGACCTCACCATCCGGCAGAACCTCGACTACTTCCGGCGGGTCCTCGGCGCCGGGCGGGCGGATGTGGAGCGCGCGATCGCCGCGACCGACCTGGAGGAGCATGCCGGGCGGCTGGTGTCGACGCTCTCCGGCGGCCAGCGCAGCCGCGTGTCTCTCGCCGCCGCGCTGCTCGGCTCGCCCGACCTGCTGGTGCTCGACGAGCCGACGGTCGGGCTCGACCCGCTGCTCCGGGTGGAGCTCTGGGGTCTGTTCCACCGCCTCGCCGACTCGGGCACCAGCCTCCTCATCTCCAGCCACGTGATGGACGAGGCGAGCCGCTGCGACCGGTTGATCCTCATGCGCGACGGCGCGGTGCTCGCCGACGCGACGCCCGGCGAACTGCTGGCCGAGACGGGGGCGGCGGATGCCGAGGGCGCGTTCCTCGCGCTGCTCCGGCGCCGGCACGCGCGGCACGCGCTGCCCGAGACGGACGAGGACGCCGCCGGCCTCGGGGAGGACGTGCGATGAACGCGACCAGGACCCTGGCGACCACGGGCCGCGTCCTCACCCAGATCCGCCACGACCCGCGCACCGTGGTGCTGCTGCTGATCGTGCCCAGCCTCCTGATCGGGCTGGTGGCGTGGATCTTCACGGACACGCCGGTGTTCCAGACGATCGGGCCGGCCATCCTGGCGCTGTTCCCGTTCATCGTGATGTTCCTGGTCACCTCCATCACCACGCTGCGGGAGCGGCGCACCGGGACGCTGGAGCGCCTCCTGTCGATGCCGCTCGGGCGCGGCGACTTCATCCTCGGCTACACGATCGCGTTCGGGCTGCTGGCGATCGTGCAGGCACTGCTCGCGTCGGGCTACGCGCTGTGGGTGTGCGGGCTCGACGTGAAGGGCAACCCCTGGCTGCTGGTGGCGGTCGCGGTGACGGATGCGGTGCTCGGCAGCACGCTCGGACTGTTCGCGAGCGCGTTCGCGCGCACCGAGTTCCAGGTGGTCCAGTTCATGCCGCTGCTGGTCTTCCCGCAGATCCTGCTGGGCGGCATCTTCCTGCCGCGCGATCAGCTTCCGCCGGGGCTGGAGGAGATCAGCGACTGGCTGCCGCTGTCGCACGCGGTGGACGCGCTCAACGCGGTGGCGGCGGACAGCCACGACGCCGCCTACGTCGGCGGCCAGCTGCTCATCATCGGCGCGTTCGCCGTTGCGGCGGTGGTGCTCGGCGCCGTCACGCTGCAGCGCCGGACCGCCTGAGGCGGGCGCGGCGCAAGGGGCGGCGCGTGCTTGTGTCGGAGAAAGGGGCTGGAATCTCCGACGCAACGCTCTGCGGATGGAGTTTCGGGCCGGATCGGGGCGGATCTCCGACGGTGGCTGGCGGATCTCCGACGGAAGGCGAGAAGGCGAGAAGGCGAGAAGGCGAGAAGGCGAGACGGCGAGAGGGCGAGACGGCGACGCGCGTGCGCCGGGCGCGGGCGTGCGCTACGCGCTCGCGCGGCCGTCGGGCACGTGGTCGCCGTCGGGCACCTGCAGCTCGGCGGTGCCCGTGTAGCGGTAGCGGATGCGGGTGCCCGTCGGGGGCTCGTCCAGCAGACGCCACTCGGTGCCGACGTTGTCGTCGCCCACGATCGACACGTCGCGGATGACCTCCTTCGGCTCCCCGTCGACGAGCGACTGGATCACCTCGGCGTAGACCTCCGAGTCGGGGTTCAGCAGCACCGCGATGTAGTGGTCGGAGCTGCGGACCTCGCGCGCGGGCACCCACAGGCGTTCGTCGAACTGGATGAGCGTGCCGCCGTCCGACGCTCCGTGCGGTCTCACTCCGGTCACGATGCCGTCGAGCCAGGTGTCGCCGTCGTGGTAGGCGTACAGCTCGCGCATCGGCGACTCGTAGTCGGCCTCGTCGGCCCCGTCCTGATCCAGGTAGTCCAGCGGTGACGTCATGCCCCGAACCCTACCCCCGGCCGGAGGCCGCCCGCGAGGAGCCGGGCAGCGCCGCCGCGAGGAGCGGGGCGAGGTCGCCCCGGGCGCCCTCGGCGACTTCCACGCGGTCGAGCCCCTGCCACGCGGCCGTCTCGGCGAGCAGCGGCAGGAGGCGGTCGAGCGGCACGGCGGGCACGCCCGGCTCCGTCCACGCCGACTGCACGCGCAGCACCCCGGCCTGCCGGTCGCTTTTCAGGTCGATGCGCCCGACCAGCGCCTCGTCGATCAGAATGGGCAGCGAGTAGTAGCCGTAGACCCGCTGCGGCGCGGGCGTGTAGATCTCGATGCGGTAGTGGAAGCCGAACACGCGCAGCGCCCGGTCCCGGTACCAGACCACCGGGTCGAACGGCGAGAGCAGTGCCGCGGCCTCCACCCGGCGGGGTTTGCGCGCGTCGCGGTGCATCCAGGCGCGGAGCGGGCGGCCCGCGCTCTCCCACCCGCCCACCTGCACGGGAACGAGTTCGCCCGCATCCTCCAGCTCCTGCAGCGCCACCCCGACACGCGGGCCTTTGATGCGGTAGTAGTCGGCGAAGTCGCGTGCGGTGCCGATGCCGTGCGCCACCGCCGCGCGCCGCAGCAGTTCGCGGACGGCGTCCTCGTCGCTCACCGTCCGCTCCAGCACGCTCGCGGGCAGCACATCGGAGGCGAGTCCGTAGCGGCGCTGGAACCGGGTGCGCCCGGCGATCGCCACCTCGCCGAACAGGAACATCCGCTCCAGGGCGCGCTTGACCTCCGACCATCCCCACCACGGCCCGGTGCGGTAGTTGGCGTCGTGCTCGATCTCGCCGGCCACCAGCGGCCCGTTCGCGGCGAGCTCCCCGCGCAGCCACTCGACGGTGCCCTCGTTGACCTCGAACCAGCTGCCCGGGCCGCCGTACCGCTCGCGGTACTCGCGCATCCGCCAGGCGAACAGGGGCCAGTCCTCTGTGCGCATGAACGCGGCCTCGTGCGGCCAGTACTCGGTGTACGGGCCTCGCGCGTCGAACGTCAGCCGGTCGAGCAGGCTGCGGTCGTAGGCGCCGAGGCGGGCGAACGCGGGCAGGTAGTGGCTGCGCTCGAAGACGTTGACGGAGTCGATCTGCAGCAGGCGCAGCCGGTCCATCAGGCCGTTGAGCTGGCGCGTGCCCACGGCGTCGGGATACGGCCTGCCGAACCCCTGTGCGGCCAGCGCGATGCGACGTGCGAGTGCGGGGGAGATCTGTTCGACCACGGAACGACCCTAGCGACAACCCCGGACACCCGACGTTCACCGCGGTGTCACCGGCGCGAAGGCGCCCGGACGTCTGGCCTTCCTACGGTGACCACGTCCGGGCGCTCCGCCCGGACGACACCGTGCACTGGAGGAAACCCGTGATCAACAAGCGCGCACGTGTCGCCGGCCTCGCGGCCGCGGCCGCCGTCGTCGCACTCTCGCTCTCCGCCTGCTCCGGCGGCGCGAGCGGCAGCACCGCCGATACCGCGAAGATCAGCACCGCCACCGACGTCGCGTCGGCGGGCGGGATGGATGCGCTGGTCGCCGCCGCGAAGAAGGAGGGCAGCCTCAACATCATCGCGACCCCGGGCGACTGGGCGAACTACCAGGAGATCTTCGACGGCTTCACCAAGAAGTACGGCATCACGATCAACCCGAGCCAGGACAGCGCCTCCAGCCAGGAGGAGATCGACGCCGCCAAGAAGCTCAAGGGCCAGGACACCGCTCCGGACACCTTCGACATCGGCCCCTCGGTCGCTCTGGCGAACACGCAGTACTTCGCCGGCTACAAGCCGACCGGCTGGGACGACATCCCCGCGAACCAGAAGGAGAAGGACGGCCTCTGGAAGGTCGGCTACTACGGCGTCATGGCCGTCGGCTACGACGCGAACAAGATCAAGAGCGCGCCGAAGTCGTTCGGCGACCTCCTGAAGCCGGAGTTCACGGGGGCGGTCGCGCTCAACGGCAACCCCACCCAGGCGGCCGCGGCGGCCGGCGCGGTGGCGTACGCCACCCTGCAGAACGGCGGCACGCTCGACGACCTGACCCCGGGCATCGACTGGTTCTCGAAGCTCAAGAAGGCCGGCAACTGGAACGCGGCCGACGGCAAGCCGAACACCATCGCCTCGGGCGAGACTCCGGTGCTGCTGGACTGGTCGTTCAACCAGAAGGGCTACGCCACCTCCGACACCATCAAGGGCGGCGGTGTGGACTGGAAGTACGTCGTGCTTCCGGGCACCGCCTACGTCGGCTACTACAACCAGGCCATCAACAAGGACGCCCCGCACCCCGCGGCCGCGCGCCTCTGGGAGGAGTACCTCTACAGCGACGCCGCCCAGAACGCGTGGCTGAAGGGCGGCGCCTACCCGGCGCGCGTCGACGCCATGCAGAAGGCCGGCACGCTCGACGAGGCCGACTTCCCCGGCAAGCTCGACGAGGTTGCGGTGATGAGCGACAAGCAGGCGACCGACGCCGGCACACTGCTCAACGCCAAGTGGGCGAACGCGGTCGGCTGATGACCGAGACCGTGACGGGCGCCGCGGCGCCCCCGGTCGACCGTGCTGCCGCCGGCGTCTCCGCGACGGAGACCCGGCGGCAGCCGTCGTCGGCCCGGCCCGCAGGCGCCAGCGCCGGGCGGCGGCGCCGGAAGAGCGCGGCCGCCGTGCTCGGGCTGACGCCGTTCGCCTTCTACGTGGTCGTCTTCCTGGCCGTGCCGACGGTCGTCGCCGTCGGCAGTGGATTCGTGGATGCGGACGGCCGCTTCACGTGGGCCAACCTGACGGGGCTGACGGAGCCGGCGATCGCCGGTTCGTTCTTCGGCGCTTTCTGGCTCTCCGCGGTCACCGCGATCGTCGGGGCCATCGCCGGCGCCGCGCTGTGCTTCGCCCTGCTGCGCTCGCGCCCCGGCGGCGTGACGCGCTCGCTGGTGGATTCGGCGAGCAGCGTCCTCGCGCAGTTCGGCGGCGTCATGCTGGCGTTCGCCTTCATCGCGACGATCGGAGCCCAGGGCCTCGTCACCGTGCTCTTGCGCACGGTCGCCCACCTCAACATCTACGAGAACGGCGTGTGGCTGTACACGGTGCCCGGCCTCATCCTGCCGTACCTGTACTTCCAGATCCCGCTCATGGTCATCACGTTCATGCCCGCGCTCGAGGGGCTGCGGCCGCAGTGGCTGGAGGCGACGGCCACACTCGGCGGCAGCCGCTGGACCTATTGGACGCGCGTGGGCGGCCCCATCCTGCTCCCGTCGTTCCTGGGCAGCCTGCTGCTGCTGTTCGCCAACGCCTTCTCGTCGTACGCGACCGCCGCAGCCCTCGTCGGCCAGGCGAACAACATCGTCTCGCTGCAGATCCGGCAGGCGCTGATCAGCGAGACCGTGCTCGGCCGCGCCAACCTCGCGGGCGCCATGGCGCTCGGGATGCTGCTGGTGATGGTCGTCGTCATGCTCGGCTACTCGGCGCTGGTCCGCCGCACCGCGAGGTGGCAGCGATGAGGCGGGCGCAGCCGCTGCGTCTCGGCCCCGGTCCCGCCGTCCGCACGGCCATCTGGGTCGTGCTCGGGCTGTTCTTCCTCATCCCGCTGTTCTCGATGGTCGAGTTCACCCTGCGCACGGCGAAGCCCGGCGTGTACAACGTCGACCGCTGGGTGGCCGTGTTCTCGGGCGAGACGACCCGCTATGACCGCGTCTACCAGGGCCTCGGCAACTCGCTCGTGCTCGCGGTCGTGACCGTCGCGATCGTGCTCCTGGTGCTGCTGCCGACGATCGTGCTGGTCGAGTTGCGGTTCCCGAAGCTGCGCCGGCTGCTGGAGGGCATCTGCCTGCTGCCCATCATGATCCCGGCGATCGTGATGGTCGTGGGCCTCGCGCCGACCTACGCCGTCGTCACCGACGTGTTCGGCTCGGGAGCGTGGACGCTCGCCTTCGCGTACGGCATCACCGTGCTGCCGTACGCCTACCGCGCCATCCAGAGCAACGTCGCCGCCGTCGACATGATCACGCTCAGCGAGGCGGCCCGGTCGCTCGGCGCCCCCTGGTGGACCGTGTTCTGGCGGGTGCTCGTCCCGAACCTGCGGCGGGGGATCCTCGCCGCGGCCGCGCTCTCGGTCGCCGTCGTGCTGGGCGAGTTCACCATCGCCTCGCTCCTCTCCCGCGTCAACCTGCAGACTTCGCTGCTGCTGGTGTCGCAGTCCGACCCCTTCGTCGCGGTCATCTTCGCGCTCCTCGCGCTGGTGTTCGCGTTCGTCCTCCTCGTCGTCGTCGACCGCCTGGTGAGCGTGCGGCGGCGACGCACCGCGAAAGGCTGACATGACCGCCCTCGAGACCCCCGTCCTCTCCGCGCGCACCGGCTCCACGGTCGAACTGCGCGACCTCGTCCGCGACTTCGGCGGCGGTGCCGGCCTCGCCGGCTTCGACCTGCAGGCCGCCCCGGGTGAGCTGATCGCCCTGCTCGGCCCGAGCGGCTGCGGCAAGACGACAGCGCTGCGCTCGCTCGCGGGACTGGAGCGCGTGGACAGCGGCAGCATCCTTATCGACGGCCGCGATGTGACGGACGAGCCGACCAGCCGTCGCGACCTCGGGATGGTGTTCCAGTCGTACTCGCTGTTCCCGCACCTGACCTCCGGCCAGAACGTCGAGTTCGGCCTCCGGATGCGCAAGGTCGCCCCGGCGGAGCGCCGGCGGCGCGCGGCCGCGGCGCTTGAGCTGGTGGGGCTCGACCACCACGTCGACCGCTACGCGCACCAGCTGTCAGGCGGCCAGCAGCAGCGCGTCGCTCTCGCCCGCGCGCTGGTCACCGAGCCGCGCGTGCTGCTGCTCGACGAGCCGCTGTCCGCCCTCGACGCCAAGGTGCGGGTCCAGCTGCGGGACGAGATCCGCCGCATCCAGACCGAGCTCGGCATCACCACGTTCTTCGTCACGCACGACCAGGAGGAGGCGCTCGCGGTCGCGGACCGCGTCGCCGTGATGCGCGCGGGCCGGATCGAGCAGATCGGCAGCCCCGAGGAGCTCTACCACCGTCCGGCGACGGTGTTCGTCGCCGAGTTCGTCGGTCTCACGAACCGGGTGGACGGCGTGGTCGCCGGCGGCCGGGTCACCGTCCTCGGGCACGAGGTGCCGCTGGCTTCCGACGCGGTCGACGGTCCCGTGACCGCGTATCTGCGGCCCGAGGACGTCGTGCTCGCCGGCGGCGGCATCCCCGCTGTGGTGCTTACGACGAGTTTCCTCGGCGCGCTGCGCCGCACGCGGGTCCGGCTGGAGGACGGCACCGAGCTGTCGCTGCAGCACGGCGCCCGCGAGCGGCCGGAGCCGGGCGAGCGGGTCGCCGTGGGGCTCACCGGCTCTCCGGTCACCGTCGCGCCGCGCGTGGTCGCCTGACACCCCGTGGAAAGGCGCGTGCCTGCCTAATGGCCGGTCGATAGCGAACGCACCGATCGACTCAGGATCGGTCGTGCGTCGAGTGAGGGATCGACGGTCAGGCGGTGCAGGATCAGCCCGTCGCAGAGCGCCATGATCGCTTTCGCGGCCCTCGCGGGGTCGGGCAGGCCGGCGCCGCGGATGAGCTGCTCAGTCCAGCCCTCGAACTCGTGACGCTGGTGACGCAGCGGGGCTCCGAGTTCGGAGTCGGACCCCAGCTCGAGCCACAGGGAGTAGCGAGCGCGGGTCCGCGCCGCGAACCGCCCGGTCTGCGCCTCGATCAGCAGGCAGAGGACCTCGATCAGTTCTTCGGCGCCATCGACGGCCGGCACGCCTGACGGATCGACGTCGGCGCGCTCCTGCTCCGCCAGGTGGTCGACCACGCCGCGGAGCAGCGCCCGCCTGGTGCGGAACCAGTTGGAGGTGCTGCCCGCGGGCAGGCCGGCGGCGGAGTCGATGCGGGCATGGGTGAGCGAACGAACGCCCTCTGTGCCCAGCAGCTGGAGGGCGGCGTCGAGCGCACGCTCTCTGGTTGTCGGCATGCCCTCCTCGATTCTGTCTCGACTTACTACGAATGTAGTCTTACTATGTTCGTAGTAAATCCTCGGGGAAGGTGATCATGGACACGCCCGCACTCCGCCGGGTTCCCGCCGACGCATCCACCTGGTCGCCTCCGCTTCCGGAAGCCGCCGGGTTCGAACATCTCATCGTGCAGACCGCAGGTCTTCGCAGCCATGTCGCGACGATCGGCGCGGGGGAGCCGGTCGTCCTCCTGCACGGGTTCCCGCAGCACTGGTGGCAATGGCGCCACGTCGCCTCACGGCTCGCCGGACACGGGTACCGGGCGATCTGCCCCGACCTCCGTGGTGCCGGGTGGACGGTCGCGGAGGACCCGCGAATAGACCCCGACACGCGGCTCGGCGACCTGCGCTCGCTCCTCTCCGCGCTCGGGATCGAGCGAGCCCACGTCGTCGCCCACGACATGGGCGGGATCACGGCGGCCCAGCTGGCCTACCAGGATCCGGAGCTCGTGCTCAGCTGGGTCCAGCTCTCCGTGCCGCCGTTCTTCATGAAGATCAGTCCGAGGGTGCTCCCGGGCTTCCGGCACCTGCCGTCGCTCATCTGGCATCGCCGCGGCCGTTCCCTCGAAGGCATCTTCTCCAGTGATCATGTCGCGCGTCCTCTGCGCCCCGACGTCATCCAGGCGCACCTGGCGCCTCTGGCGCGCCCGGAGGTCGATGCCGCCGTCCGACGCCTGGTGCGCGGCATGGTCGTGCCGGTGTCGATGCAGTTGGTTCGCGGCGCGTTCGCCAGACAGCGACTGCAGCCCCCGACGCTGTCGGTGTTCGGCAGGCAGGACCTTCCATGGGACGAACCGCTCCTGCGCCGGCTCTGCGGCGACACGGTGGCGGTCGCCGACCGGTTCGAGCTCGCGTTCGTCGACGATGCGGCGCATTTCATCACGGACGACGCGCCGGAAGCGATCGCCGACCTCGCCCTCGACTGGTTCGAACGGGCCGGGTAGCGTCGGTCCGCCGGTGGGCCGGTCACCGTCGCGCCGCGCTGACCGTCGCGCCGAGCTGACTGTCGCGCCGCGCTGACTGTCGCGCCGCGCCGACCGCGGAGTAGGGTGCGCGCATGTCCAGCGAGCCTCCAACCCCGGGGGAGCGCGTGGGGGAGGACGACGCAGCGGAGACCGCTGAGACGATCGACCTCACGACGTTCGAGAGAACCCTGTCCCTCACGGACCTCGCGCACCAGGTGTCGGTGCACGAGATCATCACCTTCCCCTGGTTCCGCCCCATCGACTCCATCAGCCCCACGCACACCGTCGGGAAGGGCAGGACGAACCTCACCCTGATCGCCTCCGACATCATGCAGACGGACACGACCGGCACCCCGTACGCGTCGTTCACCTACCGGCCGACCCCGTCGGGCGGTCCGGGGGTCTCCGTGCACTTCACGCCGTCGGCCTACGGGATCACCGCGGTCGGCAGCTACGTGCTGAGCTTCGCCGTCACGGCGAACGGCCCGGTCTCCCTCACCGTCGGCGGATACGCGGGCGCGGGGACGGTCTCCGGCCTCGGCGCGCGCACCGTGAACGGGAACGTGGCGGTCGTGGTCGGGCTGAACAACGTCGCGCCGAATCAGGTGACCTACGCGTCCATCCAGCAGACCGGCGGCTCCACCTGGCAGTGGTACCGAACCGAGATCGAGTACCCGCCGCTGATCATCTCGCTCTGAGACCGAGCCCGTACGTCGGAATCGGCCGCCTGGAAAGGGGCCGACCGCGGCGCCGCGGCGCCGTTGCACCGGGGGTGCCGCGGCCTACACTGACGGGCATGTCCGACATCGACCGCCCCGTCCCGACGCCCACGACTGCGCCCGGCGCCGGCGCAGACGCCAACCGCGCGCCCGCCCGCGCGTGGTTCCAGCGCCGCCGCCGCGACCTCGGCGAGCCGATCGAGCCGGCCGACGAGACCGTCCCGCGGGGGATGCGCATCGCGGGAGCCTGGTCGTGGCGCCTGCTGGTGATCGGCGCCGTCCTCGCCGTCGTCATCTTCCTGATCGTCCAGCTGAAGCTCATCGTCATCCCGGTGCTGATCGCGGTGCTGCTGGCCGGACTGCTCGTGCCGTTCAAGGACTTCCTCGTCCGGCACCGCTGGCCCAAGTGGCTCGCCATCGTCGTCGTGCTGATCACGCTCGTCGTGGTCGTCGGCGGACTGCTGTACCTCGCGATCTGGCAGGTGACCCGGCAGAGCGGCGCGCTGCAGAAGCAGTCGGTCACCTCGTTCAACGACCTGCAGGCGTGGCTGACGACCGGACCGCTCGGACTGAGCCCCGATCAGATCAGCAACGCGTTCGCCTCGATCGGGAAGTCGATCCAGCAGGACAGCCAGGTCTTCCTCTCGGGTGCGCTGTCGGTCGGCTCCACGCTCGGGCACGTCTTCGCCGGCGCCCTGCTGGTGCTGTTCAGCACGATCTTCATCCTCATCGACGGAAAGAGCATCTGGGGATGGATCGTCCGCGTCTTCCCGAAGCGCTCGCGTGCGGCGATCGACGGAGCGGGGAAGGCCGGCTGGGTCACCCTGAAGAACTTCGCGAAGGTGCAGGTGCTGGTGGCCTCCATCGACGCGCTCGGCATCGGGCTCGGCGCGTTCTTCCTGGGGCTGCCGCTCGTCATCCCGATCTCGGTGCTGGTGTTCCTCGGGTCGTTCATCCCGGTCGTCGGCGCGGTCGTCACCGGGGCGCTGGCTATCTTCATCGCCCTGGTCTTCAAGGGCTGGGTGTTCGCGCTGATCATGCTCGGCGTGGTGCTGCTGGTGCAGCAGATCGAGGGCCACATCCTGCAGCCGCTCATCATGGGCAGCGCGGTCAAGGTGCACCCGCTCGCGGTCGTGCTGGCCGTCGCCGCGGGGTCGCTGCTCGCCGGCATCCCGGGCGCCCTGTTCGCCGTGCCGTTCGTGGCCGTGCTGAACGTGATGGTGCACTACATCGCCAGCGGCGTGTGGCGGAACACCCCGTCGTCGGACTACACGCCGCCGGAGCGGCCGATCTGGGAGACCGTCCCGCGGCCGGTGCGACGCCCGCCCGCGCGGCAGTAGCACCGACGCGCATACAGTCGCCGGCATACGTCCGCCGCTAGGCTGGGCGCGTGGCAACCGCGACCGATCACACGCGCACCCCGTTCGCCGGGCCCAGCCTGGACGAGTTCGAGGCAGCGCGCGCCACCGTCGCCGCCGTCGCGCAGCCGACGCCGATGGAGACGTCGCGGTACCTCAGCGACATCCTCGGCGCACCGGTGGTGCTCAAGTGCGAGAACCTCCAGCGCACCGGATCGTACAAGATCCGCGGCGCGTACAACCGGATGTCGAAGCTCACGGCCGAGGAGCGCGCGCGGGGCGTGGTCGCCGCCTCGGCAGGCAACCACGCGCAGGGCGTCGCGTTCGCGGCGCGCGAGCTCGGCATCCACGCCACCATCTTCATGCCGGTCGGCGTCGCCATCCCCAAGTTCCAGGCCACGCGCGCCTACGGGGCGGATGTGGTGCTCAGCGGCAGCATCGTCGACGAGACACTGCGCGCCGCCGCCGACTTCGCCGCGGAGACCGGAGCGGTGCTGATCCCGCCGTTCGACCACCCGGACGTGGTGGCGGGCCAGGGCACGCTCGGCCTCGAGATCCTCGACGAGGTGCCGGACGTGCGCACGCTGGTCGTCCCGATCGGCGGCGGCGGACTGATCTCGGGCGTCGCCAGCGCGGTCAAGCAGCGCGCGGCGCGCGAAGGCCGGGAGGTCCGGGTGATCGGCGTGCAGGCGGCCAACGCGGCAGCCTATCCGCCGTCGCTGGCCGCGGGGGAGCCGACGGACATCTCGCTGGTCGCCACGATCGCGGACGGCATCGCCGTGAGCCGGCCCGGCGCGCTCAACTTCCAGATCATCCGGGAGGCCGTCGACCAGGTGGTCACGGTGTCCGAGGACGACATCGCCCGCGCCATGGTCATGCTGCTGGAGCGCGCCAAGCTCGTGGTGGAGCCGGCGGGCGCGGCCGGCGTCGCGGCCATCCTGGCCGGGGCGGTGCCGGCCGATGGAACGACGGTGGCCATCCTCTCCGGCGGCAACATCGATCCGCTCCTCATGCAGCGTGTGATCAGCCAGGGCCTCGCGGCGTCCGACCGCTACCTCAAGCTCACCATCCAGCTGCCCGACCGCCCGGGGCAGCTGGCGCGCATCGCGGAGATCCTGGCCGGCGTCAACGCGAACGTGGTCGAGGTGCTGCACACGCGGCACGGGCGCGGGATGCAGCTGAGCCAGGTCGAACTCGACGTGAGCGTGGAGACCCGTGGCACCGACCACCGGCGGCACGTGATCGAGGCCCTGCGCGCCGCGGGCTACGACCCGGTCGTCGACGACGAGTAACGGGGCGCGTTCCGGGTCGTGGCGCGGACGGCGCCGGTGGGCAGCGCCCGAGGGCCCGTCACCTGCTTCATTACGAGGGTGGAGGACAGCTTCCGCACCCCCGGGAGAGCGCCCAGCGGGCCGTCGAAGAGCTCCTGGTAGGCCGTCAGGTCGGTGGTGAGCACCCGCAGCATGTAGTCCGGGTCGCCGAACAGCCGCTCGGCCTGCACCACCGACGGGATGGCGAGCACGCCCGCCTCGAAGGCGCCGACGGTCTCCGGGTCGGTCCGGTCGATGCGGACGAAGACGATCGCCTCGAAGTCGAGCCCCACGGCCGAGGGGGAGACCACGGCGCGGTAGTGCTCGATGGCGCCGGACCGCTCCAGTTCGCGCACCCGGCGGTGGCACGGGGAGAGCGTCAGCCCCACCCGGTCGGCGAGGTCGGTGAGGCTGATCCGGCCATCCTCTTGGAGAACTGCAAGGATCTCGCGGTCGATGGCGTCCATGCGGTGGATTCTTCCACATCTCATCCATTTCTGCGCAGAAGTGGGAAGCATTTTCGGGCCGAATTGACATAGATTGCCGCCCAGAAGCGGGACGATCCCGCACGATGGACGGAGGCGGCGGGATGGCGACGACGGCGATCTTCGGATTCTGGGGCGTGGCCGCCCTCCTCGTGCTCACCCCGGGAGCCGACTGGGCGTACGCCATCGCGGCGGGAGCCGGGCGACGCGCGGTGTCGTCGGTCGCCGGCATCCTGAGCGGTTACGCGCTGGTGGTCGTCGCAGTGGCGGTCGGCGTCGGGGCGCTCGTCGCGGCCAGCCCCGTCCTGCTCGGCGTTCTGACCGTCGGCGGCGCGCTGTACTTGGTGTGGATCGGCCTCAACGGCCTGCTGCGGCGTGCCGTGCCGCTGGCCGAGGCGACGTCGCGTGCCGGGTCGCCGTGGAGCAGCTTCCTCCGCGGCGCCGGCGTGTCCGGGTTCAACCCGAAGGGGCTGCTGGTGCTGGTCGCGCTGGTGCCGCAGTTCACCAGCCGCGAGTCGGGCTGGCCGCCCGCGGCGCAGATGCTGCTGCTCGGCGGGCTGTTCGTGGTGACCTGCGCCGTCGTGTACTCGGGCGTCGCCCTACTCGCGCGCTTCGTGCTGGTCTCGCGGCCGCGCAGCGCCGCGGTGGTCTCCAAGGTGTCCGGGGCGGCGATGACGGCGATCGGAGTGGCGCTGCTGATCGAGCGCGGGGTCATGCTGCTGCCGGGCCACTGAGGTGCGCCGCCTGAAATGGGGGCAGGATCTCCCCTCATTTGGGGACACTGAGCGTTCGTCCGTTATCTCATCGGGCTCGTAGGCTGGCACAGCCGGCGATCCCCGGCGCCCGAACACCCGAAAAGGCGGACCCGCAGCCGTCTCCACCCGCCCGAGGATCCGCTTGCCCCACCGTGCCTTCCGCGCGCGCGCCGCCGTCGCGCTCGCGCTCATCGCCCTCGCCACCACCGGCTTCTCCGCGCTGCCCGCCGACGACCCGGCTGCGCCCGGCTCAGGCGCCACGGCGTCGTCCACGACCGACCCGGTCGACCCGGTCGGGACGCCTGGCGATCCGTCCGCCACGGGAGGCCCGACCGAGCCGACCGGCGCGCCCGCTCCTTCGGACGGCGGGAGCGTCACTCCCACGGAACCCGCGGCGCCGGATGATACGCCGTCCCCGGAGCCGACCGGCGATCCCGGCGCTGCGACGCCCACGCCGACGCCCACGCCGACGCCGACGACCGTTCCGCCCGCGCCGACGCGCATCCTCTACATCGCCGTCCCGCACCCGGACGACGAGTTCGAGGCGGCGTCGTTCTACGCCGACCGGCCGGACCTGTACAAAGTGTTCGTCCTGATGACCCGCGGCGAGTCGACCTACCACTGCAGCCCGGTCGGCTACGCGCTGAGCGTGCTCGACGGCGTCGCCCCCGTCACGCCCGCACCGCAGGGCATGCGCACCGCATCCTGTGAAGAGGCCCGCCTGAACTCGTGGCTGAACTACTTCACGACGATGTCGCGCTCGGACACCAGCCTGCCGGGCGATTTCGGCCCGTCCCTCACGACGGCGGCCTTCCCGTCCGCAGGCGTGAACCTGACCCGCGAGGGGCGCCAGCCCGAGCAGGAGAACGGAACCCACGGGGTCGACTTCACCGACTCCACCGCCCGCGTCTGGAGGGACCGGCAGGGACGCGGCGCACTCGTGGACTTCGATCTCGGCGACGGTGACCTCACCCCCGCCAAGGTCGACTGGGCGATGCGCACCGTGCTGGCCCACAAGGCCGCGCTCGGCATCGACGGCTCCCTGCCCGACGCCGGCGTGGTCGGGGCGTACAGCAACCTCGACGCCGGTGGATGCTTCGTCTACACCCACGCGGATCACGCGGCGGTCGACGACGCCCTCCGGCAGGAGGATTACGCCCTCCGGCTGCAGGCCGTGGCCACGTGCCGCACCGACCCTGGTGCGAGCAGCACGCTGTCCGTCCCCGCCGACGACCTCGATGCGGCGTACCCGGCGGACGGTTCGGCCGGTGCGTTCGCGGCCAGCTACGGTTGGCTGGAGACCCCGGTGATCTCGCGCACCGACCAGAGCTCCCTGTTCATGGGCATCCAGAGCTTCGACGTCCGGCACCAGCACCTGCCCGGCCGGCGCGTGAGCGGAGCCGACCGGTACGCGACCTCCGTCGCGATCTCGCAGGCCGGCTACCCCGCCAGCGCTCCGGTCGTCTACGTGGCGTCCGGAACGAACTATCCCGATGCGCTCTCCGCGGGTGCGGCCGCCGCGCACGAGGGCGGCCCGCTGCTGCTGACGGCGCCGTGGATGCTGCCGCAGAGCGTGGCGGACGAGATCCGGAGGCTGCACCCGGAGCGGATCGTGGTCGTCGGCGGCGTCAACGCCGTGTCGCCGGCGGTCGCCGCGTCGCTGGCCGCGATCGTGCCGGACGTCGTGCGGCTCGCGGGAGGCGACCGTTTCGACACCAGCCGCGTCGTCGCCCAGTACTCGTTCGGGCCGGGAACGGCGGAGGTCGCCTACGTGGCGAGCGGCACCAGCTTCCCCGATGCGCTCTCGGCCACCGGCGCGGCGGGCAGCCAGGACGGACCCGTCCTGCTGACGCCGGGAGGCGACACGACCGGCGCGACGGTCGGCGCCACGCTCGCGCAGCTCGCGCCGAAGCGGATCGCCGTGGTCGGGGGCGCCAGCGCCGTGCCGTCCTCGCTCGACCGTGCGCTGTCCGCCATCGCACCCGTGACGCGTCTCGCCGGCGGCGACCGGTTCGCGACGAACGCCGCCGTCACGGCGTTCGCGTTCCCCGACGCGTCGACCGCACTCATCGCGTCCGGGCTCGACTTCCCCGATGCGCTGACGGGCGCGGCCTGGGGCGGTCACGCCCACCTGCCGCTCCTCCTCGCCCGCGGCGCCTGTCTCACCAAGCCGGAGGCCGATCAGCTCTTTACCCTGGGCGTCCGGTCGACGGCCGTGCTGGGCGGACCGGACGTGGTCGGGGACGGAGTCTCGCGCGGCACGACCTGCTGACCCGCCGCCGCGCCGGACCCGTGGCGCGCGATGCGGCTCGCGCCGGTCAGCCGACCGGGGCCGTCGCCGCCTCGGCGCCGTGGCTCTCCACGACGCGTCGCGCATCCGGGCACGCCGCCCGGGCGGTCGCCGCGAGCAGGCCGTTCGCCTGGTCGGCGGTCAGCGAGTAGCCCTTCTGCTCGACGGCCAGCACCTGGCTGTAGAACGCCGGCGACATCTTGGGGGAGCGGAGCGTGGCGCAGGTGAGGTCCGTGAACTCGCCGACGCTGTCCGCCGTCACATCGGTCACCCCCGGCAGGGTGCGCACGTAGTCCAGGAGGCGCTCGTCGGCGGACGATACGGACGCCGTGGGCCGCGGCGTCGCCGTCGGTGCGTTCGTCGCGGCCGGCGCGCCCGCGGAGGCGGTGGAGGCCGCAGGAGCCGGGTCCGCGGGATGCGGGGCGGCGACGACGGCCGTCGTCATGGCGGCGCCCAGCACCAGGAGCGCGCCGGCGCCGATCGCGAGAGCGGTGCGCGCCCTCACGCTCCATTCCCGCGAGGATCGTCCGTGTCGCGCTCCGCCTGCTCCGCATCCAGCTTCTCCGAGATCTCGGCGCGGTAGCGCACCCGGCGGATGCGGCGCGTCATGTCGATCACGAGCAGGACGACGACCACGGCGAGCAGGAACGTCACGGTGAAGCCGAGCACGCCCGGCGTCACCGAGTCGTCGGAGGGCGACCCCGTCGGTGTGGGGGCGGGCGTGGCCGCCAGGCGGACGGAGGCGCGCAGCAGGGCGTCCGCGATCACTCGGCCACCACCCCGGCGAAGAGGTCGGTCTCGGGCATCTCGGTCTCCACTTTCGAGTCGATGAGCGGGAATTCCCCCGTCGGCGGGGCCGTGCGGAGGATGTCGTCGGGCCAGAAGAAGACGCTGTCCGGGGCCCCTTCGCTGGACTCGTCGTCCGGGCGCGCGTGCACGGCCATCAGCCGGCGGGCGGCTGCATTCACAGCTTTCTCTCCTAGTCTGGTTCCCAGCCTACCGTCGCCCGACGGCGGGCCCCTGAGCGGGAGGCAGAGCTGAACGGCATGGCGGTGCACGCATGACGGCGACCCCGACCCTCGACACCCGTTACGGCCGCACCCCGCAACGCAAGCGGCGCGACCGCTGGCTGCTCGCGGGCGGCCTGGTGGCCCTTGTCGCCATCGTCACCGCCTGGGTGTTCTGGGCGGGCTGGGACAACGACCAGGCGAACCTCGAGACCACCGACACTGCGTACACCATCCCCGACGCCCACCACGTCGACATCTCGTTCACGATCAACGCCCCCGTCGGGACGCCCGTGACCTGCGCGATCCAGGCGCTCGACGAGGACTTCGCGATCGTCGGCTGGCGCATCGTCCAGTACTCCGGATCGGACCAGCGTGTGACCGCGCACACCGAGTCCATCCGCACGATCATGAAGCCCAACACGGGTTTGATCAACAGCTGCTGGCTGACCTAGTATTGTGCGGATACGCCCCGGCCTCGCCGGGGCGTCGACTTTAGCACCGGTTCCCAACCGGACCATCTGCCGAGCGGCTCCCCGCCGCACCGGCGCGAAGGAGTTCATCATGTCTCAGGAGTCTCAGGTCACGTTTCTGACGCAGGACGCGTACGACCGTCTCTCGGCCGAACTCGAGGAGCTCAGCGTCAACGGCCGCAACGAGATCGCGAAGCGCATCGAGGCGGCCCGCGAAGAGGGCGACCTCAAGGAGAACGGCGGCTACCACGCGGCGAAGGATGAGCAGGGCAAGATCGAGGCCCGCATCGTGCAGCTCACCAACCTGCTCCGCAGCGCCACCGTCGGCGCCGCCCCGGAGAGCCACGGCGTGGTCGAGCCGGGCACCGTCATCACCGCGACGATCGCGGGTGACGAAAGTGTCTTCCTCATCGGCAACCGTGAGATCGCCGCGGGCACCGACCTCCCCGTCTACAGCGAGCAGAGCCCGCTCGGCGCGGCCATCCTCGGCCTGAAGGTCGGCGACAAGACGGAGTACACCGCCCCGAACGGCCGCCAGATCGCCGTCGAGGTGACGAAGGTCGAGACGTACACCGGCCAGTGAGCCGCACTGAACCGCTACGCGCAGAACGCCCCGGACGAGGTCCGGGGCGTTCTGCGTTCAGTGGTCGTGTTTCGCGGGCGCATGCCGCGGCAGGGTCAGCCCGCGTTGTACGCGGGGTGCATCGCGATCAGGAGCACGGCCGTCCAGTGGCACAGGAACGCGAGGACGGTCAGCGTGTGGAAGATCTCGTGGAAGCCGAAACGCCCCGGGAACGGGTTGGGCCGCTTCATCCCGTAGATCACCGCCCCGATCGTGTACAGGATGCCGCCGACGATGACGAGGACCATCATGGCGACATTCGCGTTCAGCAGGTCGACGATGTACATGATCGCCGCCCAGCCGAGCGCGATGTAGATGGGCACGTAGAGCCAGCGCGGGGCGTGGATCCAGAACACCCGGAAACCGATCCCGAGCAGCGCCCCGGCCCAGACCAGGGAGAGCAGCAGGATGCCCTTGCTGGGCGGCAGCGCCAGCACCGCGAGCGGCGTGTACGTGCCCGCGATCAGCAGGAAGATGTTCGCGTGGTCGATGCGCTTCAGGATGACCTTGGTGCGCGGACGCCAGTTGAAGCGGTGGTAGAGCGCCGAGTTGCCGAAGAGCAGCATCGACGTGAGCATGAACACCGCGGACGCCCACTTGGCCGGAGCGCCCTGCGCCAGGCAGACCAGCACGATCCCGGCCGCGATGGCGACCGGGAAGGTACCTGCGTGGATCCACCCGCGCCAGGTCGGCTTGATCTCCGCGGGGTTGGCCGGGGACGCGTCCAGCAGCGGGATGTTAGGCAGCTCGGGGCCGCCCTCGAGCGCCTCCCCGTCGTCGGCCTTCACGGCGGCATCCGAGGCGTCGAGCGTGCTCACGGGCTCGGCGAGGAGCTCGGCGACGTCCTCGCCGTCGCGGACGCCATCCGGCCGGGAGGGGTTCGGGCTCTTGCGGGGCGACATGGAGCAAGCGTAGAGGAGACGGGTGCCCGGATGCTGAGAGCAGGGTCCGTTCGGCAGCCTCACCCGGGCGACCGCGCTAACGTAGCAGCGTGAGCAGACGAGCAGCACCCGGGGCCAGCGGCCTGCTCTACGGTCTCTACCAGAAGCGCCTCCGCCGCGACCTCAACCGCGACGCGCTGCCGAAGCACGTCGCGATGATCATCGACGGCAACCGCCGCTGGGCGCGGCAGGCCGGGCTGACGACGGTCGCGCACGGGCACCGCGCCGGGGCGGCGAAGATGCGCGAGTTCCTGGAGTGGTGCGACGAGCTCGGGATCGAGGTCGTCACCCTCTACCTGCTGTCCTCCGACAACCTGACCAACCGCGAGAGCGGCGAGCTGGGCGATCTGATCGAGATCATCGCGCAGCTGGCCGACGACGTGTCGCACTACCGCGACTGGCGCGTCAAGCACGTCGGGACGACGACGGGACTCCCCGCCCGGCTCGTGCAGGCGCTCGCCGACGCGGAGAAGCGCACGGCCGACAACCCGGGGATGCACATCAACCTGGCGGTGGGCTACGGCGGACGCAAGGAGATCACCGACGCGATGCGCAGCATCGTCGCGGCGCACCACGCCGAGGGTGGGAGCCTGGAGACCCTGGCCGACCTGCTCACGCCCGACCTCATCGGCGAGCACCTGTACACGGGAGGTCAGCCGGACCCCGACCTCGTCATCCGCACGTCGGGGGAGCAGCGGCTCAGCGACTTCATGCTCTGGCAGAGCGCGCACAGCGAGTTCTACTTCGTGGAGGCGCTCGGGCCGGACCTGCGCGAGGTCGACTTCCTGCGCGCGGTGCGCGACTATTCCCGCCGCCACCGCCGCTTCGGCGGCTGACGAGGCGTCCGCGGGTTCGGCGCGCCACGGCTCGGCGCGCCTCCGCGCGCCTCGGCACGGCACGGCTCGGCGCGCCCGGCGGTCGGCGGGCGATGCGCCCATCCGGCAGAATCGGAGGGTGACGACGATCGAGGAGTTCGCCCGCGGGTTCGGCGAGGAGCCCGGCTACCTGGACTACGGGCGGGTCGGACCGCTGTCGGAGGCGGCGCGCGCCGAAGCCCTCGGCCAGTACGAGATCCTCTCGCGCGCGCGCTTCGGCACGATCGAGCGGATGCGCGCGGAGGACGAGCGTGTGCGCGATGCGGTCGCCGCCGTGACCCGGTTCCCGTCCGACCGGATCGTGTTCCAGCCCAACGCGTCGACCGGGCTCCTGCACGCCGCCTTCGGCCTGACCGGCGGCGACGTGCTCGTCTCGCCGGCCGAGTTCCCGTCGGTCACCTACGCCGCCGAGCGCGCCGCGCAGGCGCTCCGCGTCGTGACGCCGGTGTGGCTGGAGACCGACCACGACCGCGTGACGCCCGCGCGCATCCGCGAGCAGCTCACCGACACCACCTCGGCGGTCATGGTCAGCCTGGTCGACTCCCGCACCGGTTATCTGGCGGATATCGACGGCATCCGCCAGGTCATCGGCGATCGCCTGCTGATCGTCGACGCGATCCAGGGCTTCGGCGTCGTCGACGCGCCGTGGGAGGTCGCCGACGTCGTCGTCTCGGGAGGCCAGAAGTGGGTGCGCGCCGGCTGGGGCACCGGCTTCCTCGCCCTCAGCGAGCGCGCCGTCGACCACCTGACGCCGGTGTTCAGCGGCTGGACGGGCTCCGGCATCGATCAGCCGTGGGACGAGGTGCTCGAACCGGTGCGCGGCGCCCGTGCGTTCTCGGTCTCGAACCCGGACCTCGTCGCCGAGGCGCGCTTCGCCGCCGCACTCGAAGAGGTCGCGGAGGTCGGCGTCGTGGCGATCGCGTCCGCCGTCTCCGACGGGGTGGAGCGCATCCTGGAGCTGGCCGACGAGTTCGCCGTCCCGGTGTCCTCGTCGCGCAGCCCCAACGAGCGCGCGGGAATCGTCGTGCTCGAGCCGCAGCCCGAGCAGTTGACCGCGCTCGGCGCCTCCCTCTTCAACCACGGCGTCACCGCGTCGGTGCGCGCCTCCAACGTGCGGCTCAGCGTCCACGCGGGCACCACGGAGGAGACGTTCGACATGCTGCGAGCCGCCTTCACCTCGTACGCGTCCGTCGCCTGAGGCCCGCGGGCAACCTCCCAGAACTGGGGGCGATTGTTCACGGGGACGTAACACGACACGCGGCTCGGCCGCCGATCGATGTCGGCGGCCGGGCGTAGGTTCGACGCATCGGGCACCGCGCCCGATCGAGACGGCCACAAAAGTTCGTCTCGGAACCCAGCGGCCGTCTCGCCAGTGAGATCCGCCGGCTCCCGAGGGAGCGGCGGGGTGGGAGTGGTCGTGGCGGAATCAAGAACCCGACAGGCAGCAACCCGGTCGAACGGCGAGGCAGCGGCAGCGGCGAAGACGGACGAGCGCACGTACGTGCTCGACACGTCCGTCCTCCTCTCCGATCCGAAGGCCATCTTCCGTTTCGCGGAGCACGCAGTGGTCATCCCGGTCGTGGTCGTGAGCGAGCTCGAAGGCAAGCGCAACGATCCCGAGCTCGGATACTTCGCGCGGCAGGCCCTGCGCAACCTCGACGACCTGCGGGTCGAGCACGAACGGCTCGACTTCCCGATCCCCGTCGGCGACGGCGGCTCCCTGCGGGTGGAGCTCAACCACTCGAACATGTCCGTCCTCCCGAGCGGCATGCAGCTCGGCGACAACGACTCCCGCATCCTCGCCGTAGCGCTCAACCTGTCGAACGACGGGCTCGACGTGACCGTCGTCTCCAAAGACCTGCCCCTGCGCGTCAAGGCGGCTTCGATCGGCCTCGCGGCGGAGGAGTACCGGCACGAGCAGGTCGTCGACTCCGGCTGGACCGGCCTCGCCGACATCTCGCTCGGCAGCGACCAGATGGCGTCCCTCTACGAAGAGGAGTGGATGCGGACCGACCAGGCGCAGGGCCTCCCCATCAACACCGGGCTGGTCATCCACTCCGACCGTGGGTCGGCGCTCGGCCGGGTCGTCGCCGACGGCGAAGTCAAGCTCGTGCGCGGCGACCGTGACGTGTTCGGGCTGCACGGCCGGTCGGCCGAGCAGCGGCTCGCCATCGACCTGCTCCTCGACCCGGAGATCGGCATCCTCTCGCTCGGAGGCCGGGCCGGCACCGGCAAGTCGGCGCTCGCGCTCTGCGCAGGCCTCGAAGCGGTGCTGGAGCGGCGACAGCACAAGAAGATCATGGTGTTCCGCCCGCTGTACGCGGTCGGCGGCCAGGAGCTCGGCTACCTCCCGGGCGATGCGGGCGAGAAGATGAACCCCTGGGGCCAGGCGGTGTTCGACACGCTCGGCGCCCTGGTCTCGCAGAACGTGCTGGACGAGGTGCAGGACCGCGGCATCCTGGAGGTGCTGCCGCTCACGCACATCCGGGGCCGGTCGCTGCACGACGCGTTCGTGATCGTCGACGAGGCGCAGTCGCTGGAGCGGAACGTGCTGCTCACCGTGCTCAGCCGCATCGGCCAGAACTCGCGCGTGGTGCTGACGCACGACGTCGCGCAGCGGGACAACCTGCGGGTCGGCCGCCACGACGGCGTCGCGAGCGTCATCGAGACCCTCAAGGGCCACCCCCTCTTCGCGCACGTCACCCTCACCCGCTCCGAGCGCTCCGCCATCGCGGCCCTCGTCACCGAAATGCTGGAGGCCAACGAACTCGCCTGACCCGCCCCCGCACCCCGGGCAACCCCCGTCGAGTACACGAAAACTGCACGCGGAGAACGGTTTCCGCGTGCAGTTTTCGTGTACTCGGCGGCGGGGGCGCGGGGCTCGCGGGGCGGCTAGCGGGTGGCGGCCGCGAGGGGGCCGGAGAGCCAGCGCTCTACCTCGCGCGGGGAGCGGAGGCGGACGACGACGAGGTGCGGATGCGCGCGCTCCGCAGCCGGGACGCGCTCCGCATACGTGTCGCGGGTCGAGATCGACCAGCGCACGATGTGCTCGCGGTCGGTGAAGAACGTGGCCAACCCCGGCTCGCGGTTGCCGTTCCACAGCTCGATCCGGCGGATGCGGCGGACGACGGTGCGGCGCACCACGCGAGGCAGAGTTACGCGGAGGAAGGGGAGGTCGAGCCAGACCAGGAGGTCCGCGCGCTGAGCCAGAAGTTCGCGCGTGCTTGAGTACTGCCACTCGGTCGTCCAGGCCTCCTCGGCCGTGAACGCCTCCACATTCGCCACGAACTCCGGGTGGGGATGCCAGTCCGGGCCATGGAAGAGGCCGTCGATCTCGGTGTGCGGACCGCCCGTCAGCCGGGCGATCCGGCCCGCGAGCGTGGTCTTGCCGCTGCCGGCCACTCCCGCGACCAGCACGCGCCGCGGCCGCCTCTGCAGCGCATCCGTATACAACAGCATCCCTCGACTCTAGGACGCCTGCGCCCAACCCCCGCCCCGTCGTCGCTTCCTCAGTTAATCCGCCGACACGCCGCCGCTGCTCGGATGAACTGAAGAACCGATGGTGGGGCGCCCCCGAGTACACGAAAACTGCACGCGGAGAGCGGTCTCCGCGTGCAGTTTTCGTGTACTCGACGGTGGGGGGAGGGGGTCAGCCGGGGTGGGTCATGGAGAGGACGTCGAGGGCGGAGTCGAGCTGCTCCAGGGTGACCTCGCCGCGGTCGACGAAGCCGAGGTCGATGACGGCCTCGCGCACGGTGATGCCCTTGGCGACGGCGTGCTTGGCGACCTTCGCGGCCGCCTCGTAGCCGATCACGCGGTTCAGCGGGGTGACGATGGACGGGCTGGACTCGGCGAACGCGCGCGCCCGCTCCAGGTTGGCCTCGAGGCCCCGGATCGTCTTGTCGGCGAGTACGCGGCTGGCCTGCGTGAGCAGTCGGATCGACTCGAGCAGCGCGGTGCCCATGACCGGGATGGCAACATTCAGCTCGAAGAGGCCCGATGCGCCGCTCCAGGCGATGGTCGCGTCGTTGCCGATGACCCGCGCGGCCACCATGAGAACCGCCTCCGGGATGACCGGGTTGACCTTGCCCGGCATGATCGACGAGCCCGGCTGGAGGTCCGGGATGTGCAGCTCGCCGAGTCCGGTGTTCGGGCCGGAGCCCATCCAGCGGAGGTCGTTCGAGATCTTGGTCAGCGAGACCGCGATGGTGCGCAGCGCGCCGGACGCCTCGACCAGCGCGTCGCGGTTGGCCTGGGCCTCGAAGTGGTTGCGCGCCTCCGTGATCGGCAGCTCGGTCTCCTGGGTCAGCAGCTCGATGACGAGCTGCGGGAACCCGAGCGGGGTGTTGATGCCCGTGCCGACGGCGGTCCCGCCGAGGGGCACCTCGGCGACGCGGGGGAGCGCGGCGCGGATGCGTTCGATGCCGTAACGCACCTGCGCGGCGTAACCCCCGAACTCCTGGCCGAGGGTGACGGGCGTGGCGTCCATGAGGTGCGTGCGTCCGCTCTTCACGGCCTCCGCCCACAGCTCCGCCTTCTCCTCCAGCGCGACCGCGAGGTGATCGAGCGCCGGGATGAGGTCATCGGTCAGAGCGCCGGTGACGGCGATGTGCACCGAGGTCGGGAAGACGTCGTTCGAGGACTGCGACGCATTGACGTGGTCGTTCGGGTGCACCGGACGGCCCAGGCGCTCGGACGCGAGGGTCGCGAGCACCTCGTTCATGTTCATGTTCGACGACGTGCCCGATCCGGTCTGGTAGACGTCGATCGGGAACTCGGCGTCGTGCGAACCCGCGGCGACCTCGTCGGCGGCGGACGCGATCGCGTCGGCCACGTCCTGGTCGAGTACGCCGAGGCGGGCGTTCGCGAGCGCGGCCGACTTCTTGATGCGGGCCAGTGCGGCGATCTGGGCCGGCTCGAGCACCGAGCCCGAGATGGGGAAGTTCTCGACGGCGCGCTGCGTCTGCGCGCCGTACAGGGCGTCCTTCGGGACGCGCACCTCGCCCATCGTGTCGTGTTCGATGCGGTATTCGGCGTCCGCCTGGGTGTCCACCACGGTGTGTATTTCCTTTCTGTTGGCGGGAGCTGGTCAGTTGCGCAGACCGACGACGACGTCGGGCACGACCCGGCCCTCGGCGAGCCGGTAGTTGGCGCCGACGATCGCGAGCGTGTTCTCGGCGACCGCAGAGCTGATGATCTCGGACTGCGCGAGGAGCTCGGACACGGTGTCACGGAGGTGCTCCCGGCCGACCTCGCTCGCGTCGACGGCGGCGGGGTCGACGGCGCCCTCGCCCGCCACGCGGTGCACGGCGGGGAGGATCGGCTGGATGAGCTGCGCGATGTGCGGCGGCAGCGGATCGGCGTCCGCCGCCTGCGATCCGATGGCCGCGGCGACCGCGCCGCAGCTGTCGTGGCCGAGCACGAGGATCAGCGGCACGTGCAGCACGGCGACCGCGTACTCCAGCGACCCGATCACCGAGTCGGAGACGACCTGACCGGCGTTCCGGACCACGAAGGCGTCGCCGAGGCCGAGGTCGAAGATGATCTCGGCGGCGAGCCGGGAGTCGGCGCACCCGAAGATCGCGGCGACGGGCTCCTGGCCGCCGGCGACGACCTCCCGCCGCGCGACATCCTGGTGAGGATGCTTGGGCTCGCCGGCGACGAAGCGGGCGTTGCCGTCGAGCATCGCGGTCCAGACTCTTCCTGGGCGGGTCGTTGGCACTACTGTCCTCCTGCGAGTGAACGGATCTGGCCGGCGAGCGATGTCGCCACCGTGCGGAACTCGGCGTCGTCGGCGGTGCCGAAGACGATGATCGAGCTGTCGCCGGACCGGTTGACGAGCGCGTACGCCACGTTGCCGTTGTCCGAGCTGGATGTGCGGTTGTCGTAGACGTCCCAGGTCACGCCGTCGATCTCGCGCGTCCCCTTGATCGTCGACTGGTTCACCTGGTCGGCGACCCAGCTGTCGTTGGCGCCGAAGCCCTGGGTGATGCCGATGTACTGCTGCTTCGGCGTGAGAAGGCCGATGTACCAGGAGTCGACCTTGTCCGGGGTCTTCGTGCGCAGCTCGGCGTTGTTGGAGGACCACGTGGACGGCAGCTTCGGCACGAGCAGCCGGTCGGGCTCGCTGCCCTGCGCCTGCTGCGCGACCGTCGCGTAGTCGACGGCCGGCTGGGTCGCGGTCGGGTTGCCCCGCGGGACGATCAGGACGATGACCGCGACGATCGCCAGGGTGGCGAGCAGCGAGTAGACGAGGTTGTTGATCGTCTGGCGGTTGCGGTGGTTGGCCGAGTTCTGGGCCTTACGGGCGGCGGTCTCCTCGGGAGTCTCGGGCCGGCCGAGCTCCGCGACGACCGCCGGCGGCTTGTTGCGGGGGCTCATTCGCCGTCGAACGCCCCCGATGCGCCGGAGGGCGCTGCCGCGCCGGAGGGCGCTGCCGCGCCGGAAGGCGCTGCTGCACCGGAGGGCGCTGCTGCGCCGGAAGGCGCTGCTGCACCGGAGGGCGCTGCTGCGCCGGCGCCGGCGCGTG
Organism: Leifsonia sp. KNZ13-11D; assembly: GCF_056754895.1. Classification (NCBI taxonomy): domain Bacteria; kingdom Bacillati; phylum Actinomycetota; class Actinomycetes; order Micrococcales; family Microbacteriaceae; genus Leifsonia; species Leifsonia sp. KNZ13-11D. The sequence continues at coordinate 2,548,555 of NZ_JBPGWU010000001.1, read as the reverse complement.
CCGCGTCGAGACGGGCCTTCGCCCCGATCAGCCACTCCTCGCAGTGCCGCGCGAGGGCCTCGCCGCGCTCCCACAGCGAGATCGACTCCTCGAGGGTGGCGGTGCCCTGCTCGAGCTCGCCGACCACGCGGATCAGCTCGTCGCGCGCCTCCTCGTAGCTGAGAGCGCTGAGCGGATCCCCGGCAGGGGACGACGTCTCGGGAGTGGGCATGGCATCCATTCTATTTGGCTCGCTGTGCGCCCGCTGGCTGTGCGGTCCCGCCTGTGGACAACCCGTCATGGCCGGCGGGTGAGGGCAACTCCGCACCGGCGGTGGCGCCCAGCGAGCCGCCGGAGACCGTCAGCCGCAGCGAGGTGCCCTCCGGCGCCTCGGCCGGCTCGGTGACGACGTGACCGGCGGCCGTCTGGACGATCGCGTAGCCGCGGTCGAGAGTGCCTTGGGGGGAGAGGGCGCGGAGCTGACCGCGCAGTTCTGCGACGCGCGTGGTCTCGCGTTCGACGCAACGGCCCACGAGCTCGGTCCCGCGCGCGACGAACCGGGTCAGCTCCTCCGCGCGCGAGTCCACGATCCACGAGGGGGAGGCGAGGACGGGCCGGGTGCGCAGGTGCCCGATCCGGTCGATCTCGTGGGCGATGCGCTGCGTGACGCGCATCCCCAGCCTCGCCCGTGCCTGCTGCACCCGGGCGAGCTCTTCGGCGACATCCGGCACGACCCGCTTGGCCGCGTCCGTCGGTGTGGATGCGCGGAGGTCGGCCACCTCGTCGAGCAGCGGGCGGTCGGCCTCGTGCCCGATCGCGCTGACGATCGGGGTCACGGCCGCTGCGGCGGCCCGCACCAGGCGCTCGTCGCTGAAGCCGAGCAGGTTCTGGAAGTCTCCGCCGCCGCGCGCCACGATGATGACCTCGACCTCGGGGTCGGCGTCGAGGGTGCGGATCGCGGAGACCACCTCGGTCACCGTGCGCTCGCCCTGCACGGCGGCGTGCAGCACCCGGAACCGCACCTGCGGCCAGCGCAGCTGCGCGTTGCGGAGCACATCCTTCTCGGCGTCGGAGTCTTTGCCCGTCACCAGACCGATGGTGTGCGGGAGGAACGGGAGGCGCTTCTTGCGCTCGACCGCGAACAGGCCCTCGGCGGCGAGCTGCTGGCGCAGGCGCTCCAGGCGCTCGAGGAGGTCGCCGAGGCCGACGTGCTTCATGTCGTAGACCTGCATGGTCAGGGTGCCGCCCTTGACCCAGAAGTTCGGCTTGATGGCGGCGACCACGCGGTCGCCCTGCTTCAGGTCGGCCGGGATGCGGGCCTTCACCGACGACCAGATGGTGAAGCTGATCGTCGCGTCCTCGTTCAGGTCTTTCAGCTTGCCGTAGACATTGCCGCCGGAGATGCCCCACTGGGTGATCTCGCCCTCGACCCATGCGGTGCCGAGGCGGTCGATCCATCCCTTGATCTTGCTGTTGAGCAGCGCGACGGGCCAGGGGGCGTCGACCGTCGGGGGAGCGGCCTGCATGGCGACCGTGGAGGTCGGCGCCGTCGAGGTTTGGCTCACCGGGTGCTCCCATTCCGTGTTCAGCGCGCTCACGTAGGATCGAGGGGTGAGCGACGCAACCATCAGCCTCCCGATGCCGCGCATTCCCGGCGCCAGGCGACGGCTTCAGGATAACCCGGTCGTCGGACATAAGCGGGTGCTGCTGGCAGCGCCCCGCGGTTACTGCGCCGGCGTCGACCGGGCCGTGGTCGCCGTCGAGAAGGCGCTCGACCTGTACGGCGCTCCGGTCTACGTGCGCAAGCAGATCGTCCACAATGTGCACGTCGTCTCCGAGCTGGAGCAGCAGGGCGCGATCTTCGTGGATGAGGTCGACGAGGTCCCGACGGGCGCGCACGTGGTGTTCTCCGCCCACGGTGTTTCGCCGGCCGTCGTCGACGCCGCCGCCGATCGCGGGCTTCGCGCCATCGACGCGACGTGCCCCCTGGTGACGAAGGTGCACCGCGAGGCCGTGCGGTTCTCGCGCGACGACTTCCAGATCCTCCTCATCGGCCACGCCGGGCATGAGGAGGTCGAGGGGACCGCGGGCGAGGCGCCCGACCACGTCACCCTGGTGTACGGTCCGGACGACGTCGACTCGATCGTCGTGAAGGACCCGGACAAGGTCGTGTGGCTCTCGCAGACCACGCTGTCGGTCGACGAGACGATGGAGACGGTGCGCCGTCTGCGCGAGCGCTTCCCGAACCTGCAGGACCCGCCCAGCGACGACATCTGCTACGCCACCCAGAACCGCCAGGTCGCCATCAAGAAGGTGGCCGAGCAGGCGGATCTCGTCATCGTCGTCGGCTCGGCGAACTCGTCGAACTCGGTCCGGCTCGTCGAGGTCGCGCTCGAGTACGGCGCGAAGGCCGCCTACCGGGTGGATTACGCGAGCGAGATCAAGCAGGAGTGGCTCGACGGAGCGGCATCCATCGGCGTCACCAGCGGTGCCTCGGTGCCCGAGGTGCTCGTGCAGGAGGTGCTCGACGACCTGGCGGGCGCCGGATACCGCGACGTGCAGGAGGTCAAGACGGCGGAGGAGGACCTCATGTTCTCGCTGCCGAAGGAGCTCCGCAAGGACATCACGGGCAAGCAGGACGCGCGGGCGCTCGGCGGTCGCGGGCGCTGATCCCGGTCGCGGGCGGTGATCCCGGTCGCGGGCGGTGATCCCGCCGGGCGCTGATCCCGCCTGTCGCTCCCGGCGCGACGTCAGGAGTTCTGCGTCGGGGAGTTGGTGGGGGTCGGCGTGCCGGGCGCGGTCGTGCCGCTGTAGAAGCCGAGCAGCACCGGATCCGTGGCGAGCACGGCTCCCGCGAAGATGAGCAGGACGACCATCGCGATGATCCCGGCGACGAGCGGCACCCAGAACGCCAGCCTCCTCCGGACCAGCAGCAGCGTGGCGATGACTGCCGACGCGACCCAGATGACGGCCATGAGGATCGAACCGACGAGCACCAGCGTGCCGACGACCGGGGCCGGCGTGTAGTCGCCGAGACCGTTCGTGCTGTGCAGCAGCTGCATCGAGGCGGGGATCGCCTGCAGCGTGGCGACCGAGTACGACATCCCGAAGAAGCCGAAGACGCCGAGCAGGACGGTGAGGGTCAGGTTCCAGGTCGGGGCCGGCTGACCGGGGCCGTCGCCCGGGCCGGGCGCTCCGGGGATTCCGTGGGGGCGGCCGTCGGGCCGCTGGCCGTAGGGCGGCTGCGGCCCCGGCACCCGCGCGCCCGCGGGCGGTGCGCCGGCGCGGTCGTACTCGTCGTCGCCGTCGCCCTCCCGCTCCAGTGGGCGCGACGTGTCCAGCCGGTCGGCATCGGCCGGGGGATGCCACACCCAGCCGGGTGGGGCCAGCTCCCCGTACTGGGGGCGCGGCCGGTCGTCCGGCTGCGATTCCTGCTCGGCCATCGCGGGGCGCCTCCTCGCTGGGTGGTGGGGCGGCGGCGTGACGTCTTCGACGCCTCGCCGCCGCGCTGGCTACTTGCCGGAGTGTCCGGCCGAGCCGAGCTGCTGTGTCGCCTCCACGACGCGTGCGGCCATACCGGTCTCGGCGACCTTGCCCCACGCGCGCGGGTCGTAGGCCTTCTTGTTGCCCACCTCGCCGTCGATCTTGAGCACGCCGTCATAGTTCTCGAACATGTAGCCGGCGACGGACCGGGTGAAGGCGTACTGCGTGTCGGTGTCGATGTTCATCTTCACGACGCCGTTGCGGACCGCCTCGGCGATCTCCGCGTCGGTCGAGCCCGAGCCGCCATGGAAGACGAGGTCGAGCGGCTTCGGGCCGTGGCCGTACTTGGCGGCCAGGCCGTCCTGGATCTCCTTGAGCAGCTCCGGGCGCAGCTTGACGTTGCCGGGCTTGTAGACGCCGTGGACGTTGCCGAAGGTGAGGGCGGCCATGTAGCGGCCCTTCTCGCCGAGCCCGAGGGCGTCGACCGCCTTCTCCGCGTCGGCGAGGGTCGTGTAGAGGGCTTCGTTCGAGCCCTCGTGCCGCACCCCGTCCTCCTCGCCGCCGACGACGCCGATCTCGACCTCGAGGATGGCGTTGATCGCCTTGGTGCGCTTCAGCATCTCCTGCGCGATCTCGAGGTTCTCGTCGAGCGGCACGGCCGAGCCGTCCCACATGTGCGACTGGAAGATCGGGTTGCGGCCCGCCTTCACCTCCTCCTCGGAGGCGGCGATGAGCGGCAGCACGAAGTCGTCGAGCGCGTTCTTCGGGCAGTGGTCGGTGTGGAGGGCGACGGTGATGGGGTAGTTCTTGGCGACCTCCGTGGCGAACCGCGCGAACGCGAGCGCACCGGTGGCACGCGCCTTGACGGTCTGGCCGGCGAAGTAGTCCGCGCCGCCGGTCGTCACCTGGATGATGCCGTCGCTGCCCGCCTCGGTCAGGCCCTGCAGCACCGCATTGATGGTCTGCGACGACGACACGTTGAACGCGGGGTAGGCGAACCCGCCGGCCTTCGCTTTGTCGAGCATCTCTGCGTACTGGTCCGGCGTGGCGATGGGCATTGCAGCTCCTTGGGATGGGGGTGTCGAACGCCCTCATCATACCGAGGCGGTCGGACGCCCGATCCGGGATCGCGGGGCCGGGCGGCTTCTGTGGAGAAGCCGCCGCCTGTGAGCGGATCTGGACATCCGTGCACCACCTGACGGGCCGGGACCCGGTCGATACACTGGCAGCGTCCGGACGCGACGCCCGCGCCGGCGTTGACGACGACGTTCCGCATCCGTCCGGGAGGACCCACCATGACCAGCACCGACAGCGCACCCCACTTCACGCATCCCGACCGGAATCTGGCCATGGAGCTGGTGCGCGCAACCGAGGCGGCAGCCATCCGGGCGACCCCGTGGATCGGGCGCGGCGACAAGAACGCGGCCGACGGCGCGGCGGTGGATGCGATGCGCAAGTTCCTGGGAACGGTCAACTTCGACGGCGTGATCGTGATCGGCGAGGGTGAGAAGGACAACGCGCCGATGCTGTTCAACGGCGAGCACGTCGGAAACGGTCGGGGACCGGCGGTGGATATCGCGGTCGACCCGATCGACGGGACGTCGCTGACCGCGGCCGGGCGGCAGAACGCGCTGTCCGTGATCGCCGTGTCCGACCGCGGCACGATGCTGGATGCGTCCTCCGTCTTCTACATGTCGAAGATCGTCACCGGGGCCGAGGGGCGCGGGGTCGTGGACCTGTCGCAGCCGATCGGTGACAACATCCGCGAGCTGGCGAAGGCGAAGGGCAAGCCGGTGGGCGAGATCCGGGTCGCCGTGCTGGACCGGCCGCGCCACGAGGGGCTGATCGAGGAGATCCGCGCGGCCGGCGCCGGCACGCGCCTGCTGCTCGACGGGGACGTCGCAGGCGGCATCAACGCGGCGCGGTACGAGTCGCGCATCGACATGTGCGTGGGCATCGGCGGGAGCCCGGAGGGCATCACCACGGCGTGCGCGATCAAGGCGCTGGGCGGCTTCATGCAGGGCCGGCTTGCGCCGAAGGACGACGCCGAGCGCGCCGGCGGGATCGCCGCCGGCCTCGACATGGACAAGATCTACGACGCGGACGACCTGGTGAAGGGCGACAACACCTTCTTCGTGGCGACCGGCGTCACCGATGGCGGCCTGGTCGAGGGCGTCCGCCGCAAGGGCCCGATCATCCGGACCGAGTCGATCGTGCTGCGGTCGAAGTCGGGCACCGTGCGCCGTGTGATCGCCGACCACCTCGCGGAGAAGTGGCTGGAGCCCGACCAGCTCTGACGGGCTACGCCGCGCCGCTGTCGCGCTCGGCTTCCCGTGCGTGCGCCCGCTCCTGTTCCTCGATCGCCAGCTTGTCGATGCCGTGCATGTCGCGCGGCTCCAGCTCGCTGACGAGCTCGAAGGCGGTCAGCTCGCGCGGCGCCTCCTCGATGCCGTCGAGCACCCCGATCACCTTGGTCTCGTCGAGCGCGTTGAGCTTGCGGGCGGCCGGGAACACCTGACGCTCGAAGGACCCGACGAAGCCGTTGTAATCCTTGACCGTGCGCTCCAGCGAACGCCCGAGCTTCTCGATGTGACCCGCCGTGGTGGCGAGCCGGCTGTACAGGGTGCGGCTCAGGTCGAAGAGCTGCTTCGCTTCCTGGGTGAGCACATCCTGCTGCCAGCTGAACGCCACCGTCTTGAGCACCGACCACAGCGTCACCGGCGAGGCGAGCGCGACGCGCTTGCCGAAGGCGAACTCCATGATCGAGGGGTCCGCCTCCAGCGCCGACGAGACGAGCGACTCGCTCGGGATGAAGGCGATGACCAGTTCGGGCGACGACTCCAGGCCCGTCCAGTACGCCTTGCTGCCGAGCGCCGTGATGTGGTCGCGCACGGCCTTGACGTGCTGCTTGAGCAGCGCCTCGCGCTGGGCGCCCTCCGGTCCGGTCGCGGTCGCGGGGATCTGGCTGGCCTCGAGGTATGCGTTGAACGGCACCTTGGCGTCGAGTGCGATGTTCTTGCCGCCGGGCAGCCGCACGATCATGTCGGGGCGACCTGCGCCGGACTCCGAGTGGATGCTCGACTGCACGTCGAAGTCCACGCGCTCCAGCAGGCCCGCGGCCTCTACGACGCTCCGAAGCTGGGTCTCGCCCCAGACTCCGCGGGTGCTGTTCGACCGCAGAGCCGACGCCAGGGCCTCTGCCGTGCTGCGCAGGCGCTCCTCCGACTCGGCGGCGGATCGCAGCTGCTGGGTCAGCTGACCGTGCTGCTGGTTGCGCTGCGTCTCGAGCTCGACCACCTTGCGCTGCATGTCGCTCAGGCTCTCGCGCACCGGGGCGAGCGCCTGCAGCACCTTGCTCTCGGCGCGCTCCTGGGCGGCGCGCGCCTCCGCCTCGGCGCGGTGCCGCTCCACCGTCTCGCGGTACTGCTGCTGGGCGGTGAGCAGCTGCTCCTGCAGGGCGTCGACGCGGCCGTGCGCAGCGGCGAGGTCGGCGCGGATCTCCGACTGCACCGCTGCCTCCGTCGCGCGCAGCTCGGCCAGCTCGGCCTGATGCTGCGCGGCCAGCACGGCCGGGTCGACCAGCGGCGCCGCGGGCTCGGCGGCGGACCGCGTGCGCATGAGCTTCGCGGCGGCGAAGCCCGCGCCGACGGCGCCGGCGATGAGCCCGATCAGGAGGCCGAGGAGCAGGGCGAGGATGTCCATGCCCTGAGTGTGTCAGAGGCCGCCGACACTGGGGGTCGCCGGGTCCGCGAGTCGTGAGTGGATGCGCGCATCCGACGCGAGCGGCGACAGCTGCTCACGACGCGGCGCGCATCCCGCGACGAAAACCGTCAGGCGGCGACGGGCACGCCGATCCGGCCGAGGCGGGCGCCGGTCAGCGCCGAGAGGTCCGCGATCGTCGCGGCCTCGTGACGTCGCGCCGCGTGGATGACGATCGCCGCGCAGGCCTCCGCGTCGGCGAGGGCGTCGTGGTGCTGGAACCCGTCGAATCCCGCCGCCATCGCCGCGACCGGCAGACGGTACGACTCGAGGGTGTAGGTGCGCCGGGCGACCTGGAGGCTGCACAGGTAGCTGTAGTCGGGGCAGGCGACCAGCGTGGCCTGGCAGGCGGCGCGGATGACGCCCATGTCGAACCCGGCGTTGTGGGCCACGAGGTGGTCGTCTTCGGCGAACTCGACGAGGTCGGCCAGCTGGTCGACCCAGCCCGCCGCGTCCGCCACCTGGTGGGGCTGGATGCCGTGGATGCGGATGTTCCACTCCTGGAAGTGGTCGTGCCCGAGCGGCGGACGGATGAACCATCCCGCACGGTCGACGACCTTGCCGTCCCGCACCTTCACCAACCCGACCGAGCACGCGGAGGCGGGGGAGGAGTTGGCGGTCTCGAAGTCGATGGCGGTGAAGTCCAGGGTCACGTCGTCATGCTGACACGGCCCACCGACGCCGCCCGGCATCCCGCCCGCGTGCCGCCGCATCCCGCCCGCGTCCGGCCACGCGATGCGAAGAAGCGGGCTCGAGCGCCCGGCGCGTACCATCGGCGGCATGCGATCCCGTCACCAGCGCGACCTCCATGCGGCCTCGTTCGACCGGGCCGCCGACGTCTACGACGCGGCGCGGCCGTCCTATCCGGCGGATGCGGTGAGCTGGCTCACCGTGGGCGTCGAGGGTCCGGTGCTCGACCTGGGTGCGGGGACGGGCAAGCTCACCGCGGCGCTGGTCGAGCGCGGTTTCGAGGTGTCCGCCGTCGACCCGTCGCCCGAGATGCTCCGCGTGCTCGGCGAGCGCCTGCCGGACGTGGACGCGCGCGAGGGGAGCGCCGAGCGCATCCCTTTCCCCGATTCGGCGTTCGGGCTGGTGGTGGTCGCCCAGGCGTGGCACTGGGTGGATGCGCAGCGCGCGATCCCCGAGGTGGCCCGCGTGCTGCGCGCAGGAGGCCGGCTGGGGCTGATCTGGAACGAGCGCGACGAGAGCGTCGGCTGGGTGCGCGAGCTGGGCGAGCTGATGGATGCGGGGTCGTACTCCTTCGACGACGAGGGCGACCCGGTGCTCGCCGAGCCGTTCGGGCCGCTGGAGAAGCACGAGACGGGTTGGGTGCAGGCGCTCAGCCACGACGGCCTGCTCGACCTGGCGCGTTCGCGCAGCTACTTCATCACGAAGGATGCCGACGGCCAGGCCGCCGTCATCCAGTCGCTGCGCCGTCTGCTGCGCGAGCATCCCGACCTCGCCGGCCGTGACACCATCGAGCTTCCCTACGTCACGCGCTCGTACCGCGCCGCCCGGGAGGGCTGAGCCCGGCCCGTAGAATGGACGACCGTGGCTCTCACTATCGGAATCGTCGGACTGCCCAACGTGGGCAAGTCCACCCTGTTCAACGCGCTGACCAAGAACGACGCGCTCGCCGCGAACTACCCGTTCGCGACCATCGAGCCGAATGTCGGCGTGGTGAACCTCCCCGACCCGCGCCTCGACCGCCTCGCGGAGCTGTTCCACAGCGAGCGGATCGTGCCCGCGCCGGTGTCGTTCGTCGACATCGCGGGCATCGTGAAGGGCGCCAGCGAGGGCGAGGGCCTGGGCAACAAGTTCCTGGCGAACATCCGCGAGGCCGACGCCATCGCGCAGGTCGTGCGCGGCTTCAGCGACGCGGATGTGGTGCATGTCGCGGGCAAGACCGACCCGGCCGGCGACATGGAGACCATCAACACCGAGCTCATCCTCGCCGACCTGCAGACGCTGGAGAAGGCGGAGCAGCGCTACGAGAAGGAGGTCAGGGGCCGCAAGCTCGAGCCGATCGTGCTCGAGACCGCGCGCGCCGCGATCGAGTACCTCAACTCGGGCAAGCCGCTCTCGACGTCCTCGATCGACCTCGAGCCGGTGCGCGAGCTCGGGCTCCTCACCGCGAAGCCGTTCATCTACGTCTTCAACGTGGACGAGGATGTGCTCACCGACGAGGCGCGCCGCGCCGAGCTAGCGGCCCTGGTCGCTCCGGCGCAGGCCGTCTTCCTCGACGCGAAGCTGGAGTCGGAGCTCATCGACCTCGACGCGGCCGACGCCGCCGAGCTGCTGGCGTCCACCGGCCAGGAGGAGTCCGGCCTCGACCAGCTCGCCCGCATCGGCTTCGACACGCTCGGGCTGCAGACCTACCTGACCGCGGGCCCGAAGGAGTCGCGCGCCTGGACCATCCACAAGGGCTGGAAGGCCCCGCAGGCGGCCGGCGTCATCCACACCGACTTCGAGAAGGGCTTCATCAAGGCGGAGGTCATCTCCTTCGACGACCTGATGGACGCCGGAAGCGTCGCCGAGGCCCGCTCCCGCGGCAAGGCGCGCATGGAGGGGAAGGACTATGTGATGCAGGACGGGGATGTGGTGGAGTTCCGATTTAATGTCTAGCTGATCTGGGGTTTTCCGCTAGATTCGATTGCTGTGCGGGTCGCACCTTCGGGCCGAACGCACCCACTCCGAGACAACGAGGCGGTGATCTGTGAGTTTTCGGCCGCGAGCGGTCATTTACACCCTTGTCGGAATTGGTCTTTTGGCGACCATTGCATCGATGCTGGCGGCACCTCAGGCTGTCCGATGGCGACCCTATTTGTTGGGCGTCGCTATCGGCATCGCGATGGCTGCGCTTGCATATCTCGTCCTGGCACTGAGCCTTCGAAGGATGATGGCCAAGGTCCGCTCGGCCAACCCTCCTGAAAACGAACAACTCCTCGTCGCTGTTACTGACGATCAATGGGCGCGCCTCGGAATCGAGCAATCTGGGCTCTCTGGAGTGCGTTACGCGGTGCTCGACGCTGCTGCAACGGGAATTCGGATCTTCGTCGGCGTAGGAGAGCCCAGGCTTCTGGACTTGATTCCAGCTGCCAGAGTCCGCGAGCTAGGAGTTGCCTCGTCGAAACTGGGACTTGTGACCCGCTCAGCGTTGAAGATCGATCGCAATAGTGCCGCTCTGCCGACGATTGTCGTAACGCCGATCACCCCGAGCCTTCGGTCATTCTCATCGGACGAGTTAGCCTCGCGGATCGCCGCCTTCTTGTGTGCGATGGGTCGAGCAGCCGTCTGAACCGCCCCGAAGAAATTGGTGCGAAGCTGGGTGTGCTCAGCTCGCTGACGTCGGAGTGCGAGATGGACATATGGTGGCGCTGGATTGACGTCGACCGGCGAGGAGCCGCGATCTCGACGCTGCATGGCCGTGACGTTCGAAATTCGCCGAAACATGGCCGAGTTCCGGTTCAATACCGAGTTCTCGTCCTTGTTGGTGATGCTCGTCGCGATAGACGCGGGAATCCTAATCTGGTGAAAACCGGGCGATGGAATTGGATAGTTCTCGTCGTTGCGAGCGGGATCTGTCTGTTGCTTGGAGCTGTTGGCGTCATTGTCGGGGCTCTATGCGCGACTCCTGCCCTCGAAGGAGGGGACGTACATCGCCACCGGGCGCGGTTTCGCCGACGCACTGTCCGCCTCGGCCGCCGCGGGAGGCGCCGGAGCGCCGGTAGTGCTCGTCGACGGCTCGGCATCCACCCTCGACCCGGCGACCCTCGGACTGCTCCGCACCCTCGGGACCACGTCGTTCACTGTCGTCGGCGGCGCGGATGCGGTGTCCGACGGCATCGCCCAGCAGCTGGCGACGCTCGGTGCGGTGACCCGCCTCGGCGGCGGCGACCGCTACGGCACGTCATACCTCGTCGGCCAGGATGCGAACGCCCGCCCCGCCTCCGCCTACCTCGCGACCGGCTCCGCGTTCGCGGACGCCCTCTCCGGTGCGGCGCTCGCCGCGAGCACCGGCTCCCCGCTCTATCTGGCCCCTCCCGGGTGTATCCCGCGGATGACGGAGGATGCGCTCGCGGCCGCCGGCACGGCGCAGGTCGGCGTGATCGGCGGGACGAACGCGCTCGGCCCGTGGGTCGAGTCGCTGTCGATCTGCTGACCTAGAGCCCGGCCGGGTCCTGCAAGGCCTCGCCGCCCAGCGTCCAGATCCCGTCTCGCGCCCACGCGTGCCCGGGCCGTACCATGGCCGTGCGCCCACGAGCACCAGAACGGGGGACGGCACCACGAACGACACAGGGAACCCGGACGACGATCTCCCACCGGACGACCGGGTGGACGACCTCGGTCTGCCGCCGCCGCTGAACGCCGCCAAACCGCCCGCGCCCGCAGCGATCAGCTCCAGCTACGGCGAGGAGATGCCGCGCGATGCCTGAACTCCTCAACCGGTCGCCGGGCGAGGTGCTCGCCGCGATGGCCCGATCGTTCGGCACCACCTGGCCGAACCCGTGGTGGCCGAGCGGCAACAGCGGCTACGACGATTGTGCCGCCTGCGTCAGCTACTACCTGTTCGGGCTGAACTCGTTCGGCAACCCGTACTACACCTACGTGTCGCAGATCCAGAACTGGGGACGCGACCGCCATGTCTGGCACGACGGGTCGGCGGGTGTGCAGCCCGGCGATGTGCTGGCGTTCGACTGGGACGGGGACGGCGACCCCGACCACACCGAGATCGTCGTGGCCGTGTCGCCGGGCGGCTCCGTCGTGACCTCGCGCGGCACCAACTCCAACCCCGGCGACGACATGCGCGACCGTACCCGCTCGGCCGGGTACATCCTCAGCTACATCCGGCCGCCCTACCTGCAAGGAGATGAGTTCGACATGGCCTCACTCGACGACCTCGACCGCATCGTCAACGACGCGGTCGCGCGGGCGATCGCCGCGACGGCGAGCGCGACCGCCGCCCGCACGAGCGCGATCCGGAGGGAGGGACGCGGCCGGCTCTACTTCTGCGCCACTCCGCCGCCCGGGCTGCCGCAGTTCATCTGCATCTTCTGGGATCGCACGAGCAACAACATCCTCTACGCCAACGGCGGCGAGACGCAGGCGCGCCACTGGAACGAGCTGTACTACCAGACGGCCGACACGGTCGAGCAGGCGAGAAGCGCCGCCATCGAACCGGATCGGTTCCAGAAGCTGGTCGATTTCGCCCTCGGCCGGGACTCGTCGTTCACGAACCAGTTCGCCGCCAACCCCTGAGCCGAACGGGTCGGAGCGCACCGTCAGGGCAGGTCGAGTTCGCGTCGGTTCCCGGTGAACCGGTCGGCGAGGAAGCGGCCGTTGGCCAGCAGGGCCGACGCGTCCCGCTCGACCGCAGCATCCCTCATCGTGCGAGCCGCCGTCTCGAGCGCGTCGAGCTGCTCGATCAGGGCCTCGGCGGGTGTGAGACCGCCGGGGAGCGTGTGCTCGGCCGCCCACTCGGCGGGCAGGGCGAGGTAGGCCCGCAGCGTGTCGGGGAGGTACACGGTCGCCGCCACCCGCACGATCACCTCGGGCTCGCCCGACCCGGCCACCCGGGGGAGCGTGTCCGCGAGCAGTTCGCCGATCCGTTCGACGGCCTCCGCGGCTTCGGGCGGCACGCGACGCCGGACGCGCGAGGCGAGCGTCGACAGATCACGCGAGAGGTTGGCGTCATCGACGCGGACCTCCGAGCCCGACGGCAGGATGCCCAACTTCTGCAGCGCGCGCTCCGAATCGGCCGCGTCCTCGGCGGCGCTCCGGGCGAGTGCCGTGACCAGCTGGGCGAACGACGTCAACCAGTGGCTGACGGGGATGGTGCGGCTCGACAGCGAGACCGTCCCGTAGAGTTGCTCCACCGTGGCCGTCCAGCGGGGTCCCGGCTCCCATTCCAGCGACAGCGCCTCGGTCGGGCCGGCCAGCCGCAGGCGGGTGATCGGGCCGGGCCGCTGGGCGATCCAGTCGCTCAGCGACCGGGTGCGCTCGACGAGCAGGACGCGGGATGAGACGTCGGCCGGGAGCGAACGGACGACGCTGTCGATGAGTTCGAGCAGCAGCGTCTGGGGGTCGGAGTCGGCCACCGCCCCGCTCAGTCTGTCGAACTCCATACTCGCGCTCCTGCGACGTGCCGGTCCGGGTGAGGCGGTCGTCGGACGCCCCACCCGCTTATCCAAGCACGTCCGGCCGGGTGGCAGAACAGAGCAGTCGAGCTTCCCGGCGGTCGCCCAGTCCCGCGACCGGCGCGGCCGCACCGGCGGCGGCCGGCCTGGCCGCGCCTCACCACGACCGCCGCACCACCGCCTTCCCGCCCGCCACGAGGCTGCGCGGCGGCACGTCCTCGGCGACGATGGCGCCCGCCGCGATCACGGAGTCGCGGCCGATCGTGACACCGGGGAGGATCGTGGCGCCCGCGCCGATCCACACGTTCTCCTCCACGTCGATCGGACCGCCGGTCAGCCAGATGCGGCGGTCGTCGGTGTCGACAGGGTGGCCGACCGTGATGAAGGTCGCCTTCGGGGCGACCATGACGCGCTCGGCCAGGCGGATGCCCGCGTAGTCGAGGAACGTGCAGTTCTGGTTGATGAAGACACGCTCTGCCAGGTCGAGATTGAGCCCGTGGTCTGTGAAGAACGGCGGGTAGATCGTCACACGCGGCGGCAGCGGGCGGCCGAGGATGCGCTCGAACAGCTCGGCCTTGCCGGCGTCGTCGTCGAACGGCAGCACGTTGAGGCGGGACGTGAGAGCGGTCGCCTCGAGCACCCGCTCGGACATCGCCTGGAATTCGGGACTGTGGATGCGCATCAGCAGCTCGGACACCCGACGATCCTCGCGCCCCTCCCGGGCCGCGCCCGGCGGACACGCCCGTGCACGGCATCCACCCGTCACGCTAGGTTGGTGCGGGCGGCGCACCGTCGCCGCGAGACCGGGAGGGTCCCATGCCGTACGTCGTCGACTTCGAGAACGTGTCCACCGTCGGGCTGGAGTCGTCCCCGGTGGCCGAAGCGCTCGCCGGGCTGCGCGCGAACGAGGCGCGCTACTTCCGCAACAAGTACGACCACGCCTTCACCGTCGGCACGGCCGAGGAGGAGGCGGACGCGGTCGCCCGCGTGGCCCGGGTGCTCGAGGAGGAGCGCGGCATCGTGATCGCGTCGCCGGCGCTCGAGGCGACCCGCTTTCAGGTCGAGGGCATCGACTGGACGTACGTCTTCTACGAGTCCGGTCTGTCGGTGAACCTGCTCTGGACGCTGGAGGATGCGGGCAAGCGCGCCGTCGGGTTCAAGCTCTCCGATGGGATGGAGGTGCCCGACGAGCTCTCGGCGTTCAAGTTCGCGCGCCAGAAGTCCCGGCTGGCCGGCACCATCCGCGGGTCCTACTTCGTTGTCAAGGGCGACTACTGACCTCGCGCACGAACCCTTCGACCGACGCGGTCAGCAGGTCGCGCACGTCCGCCGGCCCGAACGCGGCCGCCTTCGCCACCTTCATGCCGTGATCGGCGCCGGGCACCTCGACCACCCGGACGCCGTCGTGCGTCCCGAGCTCGCCGAGGAGCTGCCCGGCCCCGCCGAAGGGGTCCCGGCCGCCCTGCAGGACGAGGACCGGCACGGTGGGCTCGCGGAGCTCGTCGAGGCGTGACGCGTCCGGTGAGCCCGGCGGGTGCAGCGGAAAGGCGAGGCAGACCACGCCCGCGGCAGCGGTGGATGCGGCGGTGCGGCAGGCGACGCGCGCTCCCGCGCTGCGTCCCCCGGCGACGAGCGGGAGCCCGTCCGCCAGCTCACGGACGGCCGGCGCGGTCTCGAGCCATGCCACGTCGAGGGTCGCAGGCCGCGCGGCGACGCGTTTGCCCGCGACGCGCCACGGCTGCTCGTAGCGGATCACCGTGATCCCGCGCTCCGGCAGCCGCGACGCCAGCACGGCCAGGTCGGGCGCGTCGATGCCGCCGCCCGCGCCGTGGCCCAGCCACAGCACGGCGGTGGGCTCCGGCGCGGCGGACACCGTGAGGCGTCCTGGTCCGACCGAGGTGGGGACATCGAGCTGCATGTCGACGACGTTACCGAGAACCGGCCGGCCCATGGCGGATCAGGCGGTCGGCGCCGGACTCGGCGTGCCCGTCGAGGCGGCGTGGAGGTGGACGACCTTCTTCGCGGTGACCGTCGAGCCCGACCGGGTGCCGAGAATGCCGACGCGGTCGCCCACGGCGAAGGACTGGCGGGTCGCCGGAGACTTCGTGGTTCCAAAGGTGGTCGCCGAGTCCAGCGTGACGGTCACGGTCGTTCCCGTGGCGCTCCGGACGGTCCAGGTGTCGCCCGAGACCGCGGTGAGCGTGCCGCGCACGCCGTGGGCCTTGGCGTGCTTGCCGGCGCCGGCCTTGTGGGCGGAGGACTTCGCACTCGCGGCGTGCGCGGCCGGGTTCATCGGTGCGCTCGCGGTCTGCGTGCTCGCGACAGCCGCGGAGACGCCCCAGGCCGTGCCGCCGGCGACGACGATGACCGCCAGCACCGCCGCGACGATCCCGACGGCGACGGCGTGCCGACGCAGGAACGGCTCGGGCGTGACCGGCGCGGCCGGCGGCGTGGGGGGACAGCGGCGCCGGAGGCGCCGGTGGTGTCGTACGGCAGGGTCGCGTCGGACGGGGAGGGGGTGGGGATGTCGTTCTCGCTCATGACGTCAGCGTCGCAGCGACGTGTCAGCGCTCCGCTCGGGGAATGTTCGAGGGAGGTAAAGAGACGTCGAAGGATGCGCCGCCCTCCGGCGCCGCGCTCACCGCGATGGTCCCCCCGAGCCGCCCGACCAGGCGGCGTGCGATGGACAGCCCGAGACCGGTCCCGACCGAGCGCACCTCCCGGTACCGCTCCCGCAGCTCACCGCGCTCGAAGGCGACCGCCGCATCCTGCTCGGTGAGACCCGGTCCGCCGTCGCGCACCGACAGTCGGACGCCGCCGCCCGGCGCAGGTGACGCGGCCACCACGATCGGAGAGCCGGAGGGGGTGGCCCGCAGTGCGTTCTCGATCAGGCCGTCGAGCACCTGGCGCAGGCGCATCCCGTCGGTCGCCACGGTCGGGATGCCCGGCACGAGCTCCGCGCGCAGCGGCACGTCGACGCGCGCGGCCGCTCCCTGCCAGGCGTCGACGGCGGCGACCACCGTCGATCCCGGGTCCACCGGCTGCGGGTCGAGGCGGAAGTCGTCGGCCTCCAGGCGGGCCAGCTCCAGCAGGTCGTCGAGGAAGCGGCGGAGCCGCTCCGACTCCTCGGCGAGGGTGCGGCCGACCCGCATCCGGTCGTCCGGGGCGACCATGCCGTCCGCCAGCGCCTCGGCATAGCCGCGGATCGCGGTGAGCGGGGTGCGGATCTCGTGCGACACCGACAGCAGGAACTCGCGCTGCCGCTCCTCGCTCACCGTGAGTGCGGCATCCAGCCCGCGCAGTGCGTGAGCGATGTCGTCGATCTCGGCGATCGACTCGTCCCGGATGGGCACCCCGCGGCCGCCGTCGGCCAGGACTCGCGCGCTCCTCGCGATGCGGGTGAGAGGACGGCCGAGCCGTCGCGCGAGAAGCACCCCGCTGACGACGGCCACGACGAGGCCGCCGCCGAGCGCCAGCAGCAGCCACCGGGTCAGCTCGGCGTCGGCCGCGGCGATGTCGGCCACCTTGCGCACGCCGACGACGCCTCCGCCGTCCGCCGCCGGGATGCCGACGTAGACGGCGTCGTGGCCCCCCAGCGTCGTCGACCCGGACACGGACCGGCCGCGGCTCAGCTCGCGCACGGCGCTGGCGGGCACGGCGGACCGCGCCGGGCCCGAGAGTGTTCCGTCCGCATCCACCACCGCGAACCGGTCGCCGAGGACCGCCAGCCGTGCCGCGCCGAGCCGGGCTCCCGCAGCCCGGGCGGCGACGAGGGCGGTGGCCTGCGACTTGAGCTGCTGCCGCGCCTGGCTCTCGGCCACCGACTGCACGACCTGCATGGCCAGCAGCGCCGTGACCAGCACCGCGATGACCCCGACCGCCACCGTCCCGAGCATGATCCGTCCGGCGAGGGATGCCGTCCAGCGCCGGGCGCGGGGGAGCGGCGGCGTGCGGGCGGCGTCAGTCATCGGCCCCAGCGGCGCTGTAGCCGACGCCGCGCGCGGTGCGGATGATCCAGGAGGCGTCCCCGAGCTTCATGCGCAGCTGCGCGACGTGCACGTCCACGGTGCGGCTGCTGCTGTAGTCGGCGATGCCCCAGACCGAGGAGAGCAGCTGCTCGCGGGTGAAGACGCGGCCGGGCTGCGACATGAGGTGCTCCAGCAGGTCGAACTCGGTCGCGGTGAGCTCCACCCGGGCCCCCGCGGCATCCACTCGCCGGCGTGCCGGGTCGAGGCTCACCGGTCCGATCCGGCGCGTCTCGGCGCCCGGAGGACCGGCGGCACGGCGGATCAGGCCCCTGATGCGCGCCACCAGCTCGCGCGGAGAGAACGGCTTCGTCACATAGTCGTCGGCGCCGAGCTCCAGGCCCACGATGCGGTCGACCTCGTCGTCGCGCGCCGTGACGAACACCACCGGCGTCCAGTCGCCGCGGTTGCGGAGCCGGCGGCAGATCTCGAGGCCGTCGGTCCCGGGAACACCGATGTCGAGCACGATGGCCGCCGGACGCAGGCGCGTCACCAGGTCGAGCGCACGCGACCCGTCGCGCTCGACGTGCACCCCGAAACCGGCGTCGGCGAGATACATCCGCTCGAGCTCGGCGATCGCCGGCTCATCCTCGACCACCAGCACGAGGCCCCTGTCTTCGCCCACGCTCCCATCTTGGCGGGCCCGCGCCTCCCGCACGGCCGTCCGGGAGCCTCCTTACCGTTTCTTTACATGCGCTTCTCACGATCCGAACCCGCGGCCCGTGGACTGGCCGCATGCGATCGACCTCCTCCCTCCGCCCGGGGACCGTCGCGGCGCTCGCCGCGGCCGCCGTCCTCCTCCTCACCGCGGGAACCGCAGCGGGCACGGCCGCCGCCGTGACAGCCGCGACGCCGCCGCGCATCTCGACGGCCGGTTTCCCCGCGGGCGGCTCGAACCCCGGCATCTTCACCGACCGCTGCACGCATGCCTCCACGGCGCCGAACGATCCGATCATGATGCCCGGAATGACGGGGATGTCGATGCAGCACGACTTCTTCGGGAACCGGACGGTGACCGCGTCCTCGACCGCCGGGTCGCTGGCAGGAGGCACGACCAGCTGCACGACGTCCGCGGACGCGTCCGCCTACTGGACACCGGTCGTGTACCAGGACGGAAAGCCGCTCGCACCCTCCGCGACACTGCTGTACTGGCGGTCGCCCGCCCCCATCGCCTCGTCGACGCGGACGATGCCGCAGGGCATCAGCCTCATCGCCGGCGACGAGACCGCGACGGCCCCGCAGAGCACCTCCGTCGTCGACTGGACGTGCACGGCCTCCGCGTCCGACCCGCGCCCGGGCCGCGCCGACGCACCCCACGACTGCCCCGCCGGGTCGCAGCTCCGACTGGTGATCTCGTTCCCGGACTGCTGGGACGGCCACGCGCTCGACGGCCGCGACCGGAGCGGTGCGGTGTATGCGACCGGCTCCGGATGCCCGGCGTCGCACCCCGTGCACATCCCGCAGATCGTCCTCCACGTCAGCTACCCGACGCGCAGCGGGACCGGCATCACGCTCTCGACGGGCCCTCACACCCAGGGGCCGCCGGTCACCGGGCACGCCGACTTCGTGAACGGCTGGAACCAGCAGCGGATGGACGCCGACGTGACCGCCTGCACGGCCGCCCAGGTGCGCTGCGGGCCGGTGACCGGGGCCGACGCCGTGCCGCTCGGCGGACGCGCATCGCCTCGCGACGGGCGCGCGTGAAGCGCGACGCGCCGCCACCTCTTGCTTCCGCTGGCCGCGGGGCGGACCATGGAAGTGGCGAAGCGGACGCCACGGGTCACGGATGGGGTTGATCGGTATGGTCGCGAACGCACAGGTATGCGCGGAGTGCGGTGCGCCGCTCTCCGCCGAGCGAAGACTGGCGCGGACATCGAGCGGGTCGTGGACGGTGGTGGCGGTCCCGGTGGGCTGCACGAACCCTCTGTGCCCGAAGGCAACCACCGCGAACGGTGCCCGACCACGCGGTGCGATGCCGCCCGGAGGGACGGCGCTCGTCGCCTGAACTCACGCCGTCGCGGGCTGCTCCGCGCGGGGGCTGCGCGGCCGGACGAACACCAGCAGTGCGAGGTGCACCACGGCCAGCGCCGTCGCCACGGCGACCGCCGTGAGCCAGCTGGACGCCGTCGTCCCGCCGCTGAACAGCAGCCCGAGGACCGTCGTCGCCACGATGGCGCCCACGTACCTCGACGTCTGGAAGATCCCCGCGGCGACGCCGCTGTCCTCCGGCCGGGCCGACGAGTAGAGCGCCTGGTTCATCGCGATGCTCACCACGCAGTAGGGGATGCCGAGCGCAGCGGTCAGCAGCAGCACCGCCCACGGCGCGGGCGTGACCGCGGCGACCGCGAGCAGGGCGGCGCCGATCACGAGCGCGACGGCACCGGAGAGCAGGGTCGGCCGCAGCCCTATCGACTCGATCGCCCGCGCGGCCAGCGGCGTCACGACGATGGTGACCGCCGCCAGCGGGAACATCAGCAGGCCGGCCACCCCGGCCGAGTACCCGTCGTGCGTCTGCAGGTACTGGGGGAGGCCGAAGAACGCGGAGTAGTAGACCACGTTGAAGATGGCGAAGCACAGGTAGACCATGAGCAGTCGCCGGTTCGCGGCCAGCAGTCGCAGGTCGAGGAACGGGTGCGCGCTGCGCAGCTCCCGCCAGACGAACAGCGCGGCCGCGCCGACGCACACCGGAAGCAGCCACCACAGCGGCTGCGGGTGCAGGTCGAGCAGGAACACCAGCAGCGACGTCAGCGTGGCGATGAACAGCAGGATGCCCGGGATGTCCGACTCGGCGAGCGTCCGGCTGAGCGGCGTCCGTGCGCGCTCGGCGTCGCGTGGCGCGGACAGCTGGACGCCGACGAACGTGAGAACGGCCAGCGGCACGTTGACCCAGAAGATCGCCTGCCAGCCGAGAAAGGTCACCAACACTCCGCCGAGCACCGGCCCGATCGCAGCGCCCGACGTGTTGGCGATCTGGATGCGCCCGAGCAGGCGCGGCGTCCCGACGCCGGACTGCGCCGCCAGGGGGCGCAGCATCGCGATCGCCGAGGGGAACGCGGTCGCCGTGCCGATCGCCAGGGCGACACGCCCCGCGCACACCGCGGCGAACGACCCGGAGAACGGGGTGACGGCGCATGCCAGAGCGACCACGACCATCCCGAACAGGAACAGGCGCCGCGGTCCGAACCGGTCCGCAAGGCGACCCATCAACGGCTGGCCGGCCGCGGACGCGAGGTAGAACGAGGTGATCACCCAGGTGACCGCCGTCACATCCACGCCGAAGTCGCGCTGCAGCGGCACCAGGGCCACGGCGATCATCGAGGAGTTGAGCGGGTTCAGGAGGGTGCCGAGGCTGAGCGAGGTCACCGCCCAGCCGGTGCGCGGCCGGACGCGGTCGTCGGAGGGTGTCACTCCGTCAACGCTACCCGTCGACGGGTGACGCCCCGGTCAGTCCTCGAGGTCCTTCGTGGTGACGGGGATGGTGGAGCGGTAGGGGTAGGCCGGCATCGAGGAGAACTGCTGCTCGTCCGCCAGCTCGTACACGTCGTAGGCGAGAGCGCCGGCGAACGTGGTGGCGACGCGGATCTCCCCGGGCGGGCATCCGCCGATCAGGGGCACGACCACGACGCTGTCGAGGGTCCGGCCGTCCTCGTAGAGAAGTGCCGCTTTGATGGTTCGCGTGAGAGCGTCCATGACCGGACTGTACGGCGGCGCGCGCAGGAATGCCTTGACGGCGCGCGGCTGTTTCGAGAAAGTGATCTCGACAGGAAGGACCCCCGTGGGAACCTTGATCTACGACGGCGCGGACGGTTTCACGTTCGACGATCGTGTCCTCGCGCACCTGCAGGCGGTCATCCAGTCGAAGCTGCGGCGCCGCGAAGGTTTCCTGCTGATCTGGACCGACCGCACGCCCGGCCCGCAGGGCCTGCTCCGCTCGATCTGGCTCGACCCGTCGATCTCGGTGCAGTTCGTGTTCGCCGGGACGGAGCTTCCCGAGCTCAACCGCGACTGGCTCGCCATCCTCAGCGAGCGCGCCAACAGCAACGTCGGACTGGTGCTGGAGGACGCCCTCCGGGCCGAGATCCGCGAGGAGGTGCCGCTCGGCAGCTACCGCGAGAGCAAGGCGAAGGCGGGCAGGCGGCACGAGGGCGGGTGACGTGGGCACACTGATCTACGGGACGCATGCGCAGGAGTACGAGTTCGACGACCGCACCCTGTCGCACGTCAAGATCGCCCTCGTCACCAAACTGCGGCGGCACGAGAGCTTCCTGCTGAGCTGGCAGATCGCGCCCGAGCTCGGCGGCGGACGCATGAGCCTCTGGATCAGCCGCGAGATCCCGCTGGCGTTCGTGTTCGCGGATGCGCATCCCCCGAAGCTCAACGAGCGGTGGATGGAGGCGCTGCTGCGGGCGAGTCAGCGTACCGGCGGCATCGAGCTCATCTCCGAGCGCGAGGCGGAGGAGCCGGCCGAGCGCGAGTGACCGCGCGCGCGCCAGCGCCGGTCGCGATTCGGCACGAATGTCGCAGCTGGCGGCGCGATGACGGCGATTCGGCACGAATGTGCCGCGTGGTCTCGCTAGGGGAGCAGCGCGAGCTTGCCGCCGGGGTGGCCCTGCCTCAGGAACTCCAGCGCGTCCGGCGCCTCCGCCAGCGGATACGTGCGTGCGACCGGGACCTGCAGCCGTCCGCTGCCGGCGAGCTCCAGCAGATGGGCTCGGACGGAGTCGCGGTACGCCTGGCTCTCGGGTTGCGCGCCGAACACGGCGTGGAAGCCCTCCTGGTCGGCCCGCTGCGCGGCGACGATCGTCACGATGCGGGTGCGGTCGGGCACGAGCTGCAGCGACACGTCGACCGCCTCGTCGGTGCCGACCGTGTCGAGCGCCGCGGCGATCGGCCCCTGGGCAGCCTCGGTGACCCGTTCGGCGAGGCCCGGCCCGTAGGCGACGGGGAGGCCGCCGAAGCGGCGCACCCGCGCGAAGCTCTCCTCGCTCGCAGTGCCGATCACCCGTGCACCGATCTCGGCCGCCTGCTGCAGGATGCTGACTCCGACCGCACCGGACGCCCCGTGCACCAGGACGGTCTCGCCGGCGCGCACACCCGTGACGTGCAGCATCTGCGACGCGGTGGTGCCCACGAGGAGGAGGTTGGCGGCCTCCTCGTCGGCCAGCCGTGGCGGCTTGGCGAAGACGTCCTTGGCGGGAACGGTGACCTCGGTGGCGTAGCCGCCCTGGATGCGGAACGCCACCACCGGATCGCCGATCGCGCCGCCACCGGAGGCGAGCTGGGTGTCCGGTCCGATGGCCGACAGCAGACCGGCGACCTCGTAGCCGATCGGCACCGGGAAGTCGAGGCCCTGCCGCGGCGAGGACACGTGCTTGTAGTCAGCGGGATTGACGCCCGCGGCCGTCACCCGGATGGTGACTTCGCCGGGCCCGGGATCCGGCACCTGCACTTCGGCGAACTCCCAGGTCTCCGGTCCGCCCCACTTCGTTGCTCTCCACTGTCGCGCTGTCCGCTCGCTTGCCATGATCCGCAGTCAACTCCCGATGGCTGTGTGCCGGCTCAGGACGCGGACACCCGATCGGCCGCGCGCCCGCTGTGCCGGGCGCGGCGCGGGCGGGTCGGCGCGAGCCGCAGCATCTGGGCGGTGGAGCTGTCGTCGAGCTCGACGAGGTCGCTGCGCGACTTGATGAAGTCGCTGAACGAGCGGTAGCCGAGCGCCTTCTCGCTGAAGGACGGGTCCATCCGCTTCATCTGCCCCTTCACCGTCGAGCTGTGCAGCCACGGGGAGTCGTCCTTCTCGTGGCCGAGCTGCATCGCGCGGGCGAGCAGGCGGGTGGCCACGTGCTGCGGGTCCTCCTGCTGCTCCTCGCTCGCGTCCGCGCCGCCCTCGGAGGCCGGGGCGCGCTTGCGCCCGCCACGGCGGGTCGGTCGTTTCGCAGGCGCGGCCTCCCCCTCGGGCGCCACTCCGTCGCTGCCGCCCGCCGCCGCTCCGCCGTCGGCCTCCGCTGGGGAGCCCTCCGCCACGGTCGCGGAGCCGCTCGCATTCGCCGCCGCTGCCTCGGCGCCGGACCCGGAGTCGGCCACGGAAGCCTCCTCGGCCTCCTCCGCCTCTTCGGCCTCCAGCTCGGCCTCCTCCGCATCAGCCGCCTCGTCCCGGGCGATCCCGGGCAGGTCGTCGTAGCTGACGAACTCGTCGCACGCGGCGGCCAGCGACTTGGCGGTCGACCCCGCCACGCCGATCCCGATCACGTAGCGGCCGAGTCGCTTCACCCGCTGGGCCAGCGGGATGTAGTCCGAATCGCCGGCCACGATCACGACGTGCGTGAGCTCGGGCAGACGGAACAGGTCTTCGACGGCGTCGACCGCGAGCCGGATGTCGGCGCCGTTCTTGGCGTAGGCCGCCGCCGGGAACAGCTGCACCAGGTCGACCGCCCGGCCGACCAGCTGCCCGCGGTACTCGGCGTTGACCGCCGACGACCAGTCGGCGTAGGCGCGCGTGAGCACGAGCGTGCCGAACGATGACGCGAAGTCGATCACCGCTCCCAGGTCGACGCGGGCCTCGGCCAGCTTCTCGGCGAAGGATGCTTTGGGCTGGGTCGAGCTCGACTTCGGGCGGTCGCGCATGTAGCTGCCGCGCCCGTGCACCTGGTCGTAGCGCGAGATGACGATGTTGTCGAAGTCGATGTAGACCGCGACACGGCCGTCTCCGGGTTCACTCATGGTGCCAGGTTAGCCTGCGCCCGCCCGGGCGGACCGGGGCGGCCGCAGGCTGTGGAGAACTGTCAGCGTGTGGAGTACCGGTCGGCCACATCCAGGGCCGCGTCGATCGCGGCGAGTCCGCGCCGCAGCTCGTCCTCCTCGATCACCAGCGGCGGTGCGATGTGCACGCGGTTGAAGTGCGTGAAGGGCCAGACGCCGGCCGCCTTGCACGCCGCCGCGACCTCCGCCATCGGCGCCGCATCCGGGCCCACCGCGTTGAACGGCACCAGCGGCTCCCGGGTCTCGCGGTCGCGCACCAGCTCGAGCGCCCAGAAGAGCCCGCGCCCGCGCACCTCGCCGAGCGAGGGGTGCCGGTCGAGCCAGGACCGGATCTCGGGCTCGACCACGCGGCTCCCCAGGTCGCGGACCCGCTCCATGATGCCGTCGCGCTCGAACACGTCGAAGGTCGCCACACCGGCGGCGCAGGCGAGCGGGTGACCCGAGTACGTCAGGCCGCCCTGGAACGCCACGTCGTCGAAGAAGGAGGCGATCGCGTCCGAGATCACGACGCCGCCCAGCGGCACGTACCCCGAGTTGACCCCCTTGGCGAACGTGATGAGGTCGGGGACGACCCCGAACGCATCCACGGCGAACCACTCGCCCACACGGCCGAAGCCGACCATCACCTCGTCGGCGATGAAGACGATGCCGTACCGGTCGCACAGCTCGCGCACGCCCGCCAGGTAGCCGGGCGGCGGCACCAGCACGCCGTTGGTGCCCACGATCGTCTCGAGGATGACCGCTGCGACGGTGGCCGCGCCCTCGAGCACGATCACGCTCTCGAGGTGCTCGAGCGCGCGCTGCGTCTCCTCCTCGGGCGTGGCCGCGTGGAACGCCGACCGGTACGGGTACGGCCCGAAGAAGTGCGCCACCGACGGGTCCGACGGCTCGTTGGCCCAGCGGCGCGGGTCGCCGGTCAGCGAGATCGCGGTCGCCGTGCCGCCGTGGTACGAGCGGTACGTCGAGAGCACCTTGCGGCGACCGGTCACGCGGCGGGCGAGGCGCACCGCGTACTCGTTCGCGTCCGCTCCGCCGTTGGTGAAGAACACCTTGTCGAGCGTCCCCGGCGCCACGCCGGCGATGCGGCGGGCGAGCTCGCCGCGCACATCGTTCGCCATCGACGGCTGCACGGTCGCCAGGCGGCCGGCCTGCTGCTGGATGGCGGCGATGAGATCGGGATGCTGGTGGCCGAGGTTCAGATAGACCAGCTGGGAGCTGAAGTCGAGGTACTCGTTGCCCTCGTAGTCCCAGAAGGTCGAGCCGAGACCTGCGGCGATCGGCAGCGGATCGATCTTCGCCTGCGCGCTCCACGAGTGGAACACGTGGGCGCGGTCGTCGCTGCGCACCTGGCGCTCCGACGCCTCGTCGCCGAAGGGGTGCTCGACGCCGTTCCGGTCGAGGTAGCCGGTGCGCGTGGTGCCGGCGCCGTGCAGAGGGCCGGCGCTGTGCAGAGGGTCGGCGCTGTGGATGGTGTCGGTCATGTCGTCCTCATCGCTCAGGAGTTGCCGGGGAAGGAGAGCTCGATGCGCGAATGCACCGGGTCGGGCCACCGCGTGGTGACCACTTTGCTCCGCGTGTAGAAGTGGAACGACTCGGGGCCGTAGATGTGCGAGTCGCCGAACAGGGAGTTCTTCCAGCCGCCGAACGAGTAGGCGCCGACAGGCACCGGGATGGGCACGTTGATGCCGACCATCCCGACCTCGACCTCGAACTCGAAGCGCCGCGCAGCGCCTCCATCGCGGGTGAACAATGCGACGCCGTTGCCGTAGGGGTTGGCGTTGACCAGCTCCACCGCCTCCTCGTACGAATCGACGCGGACCACCGAGAGCACCGGCCCGAAGATCTCGTCGTCGTACGCCTTCATGCCCGGCCGGACGTCGTCGAGCAGGCTGACGCCGACGAAGAAGCCGTCGCCGTCGAAGGAGCGCTGCGTGCCGTCCGCCACGACCGTCGCGCCCTCGGCGGCGGCGCCGGTCACGTAGGAGGCGACCTTGTCGCGGTGCTCGCGGGTGATGAGCGGACCCATCTCGCTGGCCGCATCGGTGCCCGGGCCGATCCGCAGCGCGTCGAGGCGCGAGTGGATGGCCGGCACCAGGCGGTCGCCCACGCCGCCGACGGCGACGACCACGCTCACGGCCATGCAGCGCTCGCCGGCCGAGCCGTAGGCGGCGGACACCGCGGCGTCGGCGGCCGCGTCGATGTCCGCATCCTCCAGCACCACCATGTGGTTCTTGGCGCCCCCGAGGGCCTGCACCCGCTTGCCCGCCGCCGAGGCGCGCGTGTAGATCGAGCGGGCGATCGGGGTGGAGCCGACGAAGCTGACGGCCGACACGTCTGGGGAGTCGAGGATGGCGTCCACCGCCTCCTTGTCGCCGTGGACGACGTTCAGCACGCCGGCGGGCAGGCCCGCCTCGCGGAACAGCTTCGCCAGGAAGACGGAGGCGCTCGGGTCCTTCTCGCTCGGCTTCAGCACGACGGTGTTGCCGCAGGCGATCGCGCTGGCCACCATCCACAGCGGCACCATGACCGGGAAGTTGAACGGCGTGATGCAGCCGACGACGCCGACGGGCTGCTTGACGCTGTGCACGTCGATGCCGGTGGACACCTGCTCGCTGTACTCGCCCTTGAGCTTGTCGATGAGGCCGGAGGCGAACTCGACGTTCTCGAGCCCCCGGCCGATCTCGCCCGCCGCATCCGCCAGCACCTTGCCGTGCTCCGAGGTGACGATCGCGGCGAGTTCGTCGCGCCGCTCCGTCAGCAGGTGCCGCAGGCGGAACAGCACGTCCGCGCGCTTTGTCAGGCTGGTGGCGCGCCAGGCGGGGAACGCGGCCTTGGCGGCGGCGATCGCCCGACCCGTCTCGGCCGCATCGGCGAGGGCGACCTCGTGCTGCCGCTCGCCCGTCGCGGGGTCGAACACAGGACCGGTCCGGTCGGGCCGTGCGGTCGGGTCGGCGGGGTGCTCCGCGCCGGCGATGAAGTGGCGGATCAGGGCCACGAGGTCCTCCAGGTGGATCGGTCCGGACGTTCTGCCCGGTGGTGGAAGTAGGCTGGTCTCCCCATCGTCACAGAGCGGAGGCGCCAGAAGGGATGCCAGATCGTCGGGACCCGGCAGGCAGCCGAACAGTTCGTCCGGAGCCGTTCGCAATGGTGAGCTCGGTGCTGCCGACCGTGCGCGAGGTGCTGCGGATGGATCCGGTCGCCCGGGCGCTGCCGGAGGTGCTGACCGGGCGCGACCGGCTGGACGCGTCCGTGCGCTGGGTCCACGTCGCCGAGACGGCGGAAGCGGCCCGGCTGGGGTCGGGCGGCGAGCTCCTGCTGGCCACCGGGGTGGGCTGGCCGTCCGACGACGCGGCTCTGCGGAGACTCGGCCGCGTGCTGATCGAGGCGGACGTCGCCGGGCTCGTCCTGGAGCTCGGGCCGCCGATGCCGGGCGCGCCGGCGGCCCTCGTCGACGAGTTCGAGGCCGCCGGCCTGCCGTTCGCCGTGCTGCACCGGGAGGCGCGGTTCGTCGCCATCACGGAGGCGGTCCACGCCCGCATCATCGCGGAGCAGATGGCGGCCTTGCGCGCGCGGGACGACATCCACGCGCTCTTCACCGACCTGAGCCTGCGGGGGAGCCCCGCCGACTTCATCGTCGAGCAGGCCGCCCGCGTGCTCGCGTCGCCGGTGGTGCTGGAGGACACCAGCCACCGCGTCGTCGCGGCGGGCGGACTCGACGCGGGCCAGCGCGGCGGCGAGGCCGAGCTCGCGCAGTGGGAGCAGCGCTCCCGCTCGGCGCGCCGCGGTGAGAGCGACGGCTGGACGATCGTGCCGGTGGAGGCGCGCGGGATGCGCTGGGGGCACCTGGTGGCGCTGCCGGGCGAGCCGCATCCCGCCGGTCGCTCCAACGTGCTGGAGCAGGCGGCCGTCGCGCTCGCGCTCAGCCGGCTCTCGGACCGCGACGACGACGAGTGGACGCGGCGCAGCCACGACGCGCTGCTGTCGGCCCTGCTCGGCCGCCGGTTCGCGGGCGAAGGCGGCGTGACGGCGCGCTTCGAGGCGGCCGGGTTCCCGGTCGCGGGCCGGACGCTGGCGGGCGCGGCGCTGCGCCTGCGATCCGGGACCCTGCCGGTGGCCGCGGCGCCGCGGGCGGTGGAGGCGGCGCGGGCCGCAGGCGCCGAGGCGGTGGCGGGGCGGCATCCCGAGCAGGCGGGCACGCTGGTCGTCGCGGTGTCCGTCCGGTCGGGACGTGCGCCCGGCGACGCCCTGTTCGAGGCGATCGCGGACGCGGTCGCCGGCGCGCGGCTCGACGACCCGGCGACGGTCGTGGCGGTCGGGTCGGACGCCCGCGGCATCACCGGGCTGCTGTCGTCGCTCGAGGAGGCCGTGGAGCTGGCGGCGGGATCGTCGGCGCGGCCGGACGCGCGCCTCGGCCGGCGGCCGGTCGTGCAGCGGGTGCAGCACCGCCCGCTGCTCCGGCTGGTGAACGCCTTCGGCAGCGATCCGCGGATGCTGGAGCACACCGAGCAGATGCTGCGACCCCTCATCGAGCACGACCTGGCCACCGGCGGCGACCTGGTGGAGGTGCTGCGCGCCTACCTGACGCACCCCGGAAACCGGACGCGCGCGGCCGCGGCGAGCCACCTGTCCCGGTCGGTGTTCTACCAACGGATCGCCCTCATCGAGGAGCTGCTCGGCATGGACCTCGACGACGGCGAGACGGTCGCGGCGCTGCACGCGGCCGTGCTGGCGCGCGGGCGCACGGCGCGCTGAGGGGCGGGGGTCTGCCGCCGCTGCCGCCGTCACTGCCCTCGCCCGCGTCGTCGCGTCGCGATGTGTGCCAGATCGCGGTAAAGCGCGGTCCATTCCCGCGTTTTGGCACACATCGTCGACGCCGCTCGGACGCGCGCGCCACCGCATCGGCGGGAACGGCGGCCGCGTCGTCCGATCCGTGCGGATCGGCCGGGCGAACCCGCGGGGTGCGCCGGAGGCGTGAACAAGTATTGTTGGCCGCGCACCATGAAGGGAGGCGGCCGTGAGCAACGGAGCGGGGCGCGTGACCATCGCGGGGCTGGCCGAGCGGCTGGGCCTCTCGAAGGCGTCGGTGTCGTACGCGCTCAACGGGCTGCCCGGTGTGAGCGACGAGACCCGGGAGCGGGTGCTGGCGCTGGCGGAGCAGCTGGGATGGCACCCCAGCTCGTCCGCGCGGGCGCTGTCGCGGGCGCGGTCGGACACGATCGGCATCGTGCTGCGGCGCGACCCGGGGCTGCTCGGCGCGGAGCCGTACTACATGAGCCTCCTCGCCGGCGTCGAGAGCGAGCTCTCCGAGACCGGGCAGTCGCTGCTGCTGCGGATGGTCGGCGCCGACACCGGCCAGGAGGTCGCCGCGTACCGGCGCTGGAGCGCCGAGGCGCGGGTGGACGGCGTGATGCTGTTCGACCTGACCTTCGACGACCCGCGGCCCGCACTGCTGGACGAGCTCGGGCTGGCGTTCGTGCTGCACGGCAACCGCGAGACCCTGGCGCCGGGCAAGGTGCTTCTCTACGATGCGCGGTCCGACGCCGGCCTGCTGGTCGAGCACCTGGCGTCGCTCGGCCACCGGCGGGCACTGCACATCGCGGGACCGGCCGAGTTCGAGCACGAGCAGGACCGGCGGGATGCGGTGGGCGCGTGGGGCCGGGAGCACGGTATCGAGTTCTCGTTCGCCACGTCGGACTACTCGATGGAGGCGGGGGAGCGGGTCGCTGCGGAGCTGGTGCGCGACGACCCGTCGATCACCGCGGTGCTCACCTCGAACGACCTGCTGGCGCTGGGCGCCCAGACCGCGCTCACGCACGGCGGACGCCACGACGTCGCGATCGTCAGCTGGGACGACTCCCTGCTGTGCCGCCTGGGGACGCGCCCGATCACGGCCCTCGACCGCTACCCGGAGGAGCAGGGCCGGCGTTCGACACGGCTCCTGCTCGACCAGCTCGCCGGCCGGACGGCGTTCGACCGACGCGCCCGCGCGAGCCGCCTGGTGCCGCGCGCGACGAGCGTCCCCGCCGCGTCCGAGGCGCGCACCGCATCCCGCTGACCCGGCCGCGCCACCCGGGCGGCCGCGCGAGATCCCGCATCCCGGACCGGGAGACCCCGGATCCGGGACCGGCGTACCGCCCGGTATACCCTCGGACGAGGTGAAGTCAAGCATTGACAGATGAACCGGTTAAGTTCAGGCTTCCCCTGGCGCACGCCGCACGGCCCTCGCACCAGACCGGCAGCGCCCCCCATCAAGAGACGAAGGAGTCACAATGAGGAAACGCGCCATCGCCGCGGCGGCGGTCGCCGCAGCGGTCTCGCTCGTGGTCGCGGGCTGCAGCAGCTCGGGATCGGGATCGTCGGCCAGCGGCTCGACGATCACCTACTGGGCGAGCAACCAGGGGACCAGCCTCGACAACGACAAGCAGGTCCTCACCCCGGTGCTCGACGAGTTCACCAAGGAGACCGGCGTCAAGGTCAAGCTCGAGGTCATCGGCTGGAACGACCTGCAGACGCGCATTCAGACCGCGGTCACCTCCGGCCAGGGTCCTGACGTGCTCAACATCGGCAACACGTGGGCCGCGTCCCTGCAGGCGACCGGAGCGTTCCTGCCCTACGACGACGCCAACATGAAGGCCATCGGCGGCAGCGACAAGTTCGTCAAGACCGCGCTCAAGACCGGCGGCGCCGAAGGCAAGCCCGTCACCAGCGTCCCGCTGTACGGCCTCGCCTACGGCCTGTACTACAACAAGAAGATGTTCAGCGACGCCGGCGTGCAGCCGCCGACGAACTGGGAGGAACTGGTCAACGACGCCAAGAAGCTGACCAACGGCACCACCTACGGCTTCTCGCTGGCGGCGGGCAGCTACACGGAGAACGTCCACTTCGCCTTCATCAACGCGTCGCAGAACGGCGGCGAATGGTTCGACAGCAAGGGCAACCCGACGTTCACCAGCCAGGCCAACATCGACGGCATCAAGCGCTACCTCGACCTGATGCAGACCGACAAGGTCGTCAACCCGTCGAACGCCCAGTACGACAACGGCGTGCAGGCGGTCAACGACTTCGCCACCGGCAAGGTCGGCATGATCCTCAGCCAGAACAACGCGGACGCCTCCATCGTGTCGAACGGTATGAAGAGCGACCAGTACGGCGTCGTGCCGTTCCCGGCCCCCGCGGGCGCGAAGCAGATCGCCACGTTCCCGGCCGGCATCAACCTGTCGATCTTCAAGAACACCAAGAACAAGGATGCTGCGCTCAAGTTCGTCAAGTACATGACGAGCGAGTCCACGCAGAGCAAGCTGGCGAAGCCGTACGCGACGCTGCCGGTGCTGGAGGGCGTCAAGCCGACCTTCACGGACAACGCCGAGGAGGCCGCGACCTTCCAGAAGATCTACAACGACATGTCCAAGCCGCTGCCGCTGGTCCCGGCCGAGGACCAGTTCGAGAACACCGTGGGCAAGGCGATGAACGACATGTTCGCCAAGATCGCCACCGGCAGCACCGTGTCCGACTCGGACATCAAGTCCGCGATGCAGAACGCGCAGGACGAGGTCAAGCAGTCCATGGGCGGCTGATCAGCCCACGACCCGCTCGTCGGGCGGGGCGCGGCAGGCCGCTCAGCGGCCGCCGCGTCCCGCCCGGTGACCAGCCACACCTGTAAGGAGACCCATGTCGACGACGACAGACGTCCGAGGCCCCGCACAGACCGTGCCGGCGCCCGCCGCCCCGCCCGCGCCCAAGCGCCGACGCCCGAAGGGATGGTGGTTGCCGTTCGTCCTGCTCGTGCCGGCCATCGTCTTCGAGCTGTTCATCCACGTCATCCCGATGCTCACCGGCATCTGGATCAGCTTCCTGCAGCTCACCAAGTTCTACATCGCCAACTGGGGCGAGGCGCCGTTCGTCGGCCTCAAGAACTACGCGGTCGCCCTCGACTTCAGCGGGTCCGTCGGCGCGGGCCTCCTGCACTCGTTCTTCATCACCGTCGGCTTCACCATCCTGGTCGTCGGGCTGTCCTGGGTGCTCGGGATGGCCGCCGCCGTCGCTTTGCAGGGCCGGTTCCGCGGGCGCGCGTTCTTCCGCACCCTCTTCCTCGTGCCCTACGCACTCCCGCTGTACGCCGGCATCATCACCTGGAAGTTCATGTTCCAGAAGGACACGGGCGCGATCAACAACTTCTTCTTCGACACCCTCGGGTTCTCCGGCGACAAGCCGTTCTGGCTGATCGGCAACAACGCCTTCTGGGCGATCGTCATCGTCGCGATCTGGCGGCTGTGGCCGTTCGCCTTCCTCATGCTGATGGCGGGTCTGCAGTCGATCCCCGCCGAGGTCTACGAAGCATCCGCGGTCGACGGCGCGAAGCCGTTCCGCCAGTGGCGCGCGATCACGCTCCCGATGCTCCGGCCGGTCAACTCGGTGCTGCTCCTGGTGATGTTCCTCTGGACCTTCAACGACTTCAACACGCCGTACGTGCTGTTCGGGAGCACCGCGCAGCCGGCGTCCGGAGACCTGATCTCCTTCCACATCTACAACGCCTCGTTCCTGACGTGGAACTTCGGCTCGGGGGCCGCAATGAGCGTGCTGCTGCTGATCTTCCTGCTGATCGTCACCGGAATCTACCTGCTCGCCGTGAATCGGAGGAACCGCGATGCGTGAGACCGTCTCTTCCCACATCTTCCGCTGGGTCGTCATCGCCTTCCTGACCGTCTTCACGGTCGTCCCGCTCTGGGTCATGGTGACGTCGTCGATGAAGCCGCTGTCCGAGGTGCAGGCCTCATTCACCTGGATCCCGCAGAACATCACCTTCCAGCCGTTCATCGACATGTGGTCGACCGTGCCGCTCGCGTCGTACTTCGTGAACTCGCTCATCGTGTCCAGTGCGGCGACCCTGATCTCGCTGGTGATCGCGGTGTTCGCCGCCTACGCCGTCTCGCGCTACCGGTTCAAGGGCCGCAACGTCTTCACGACCACGGTGCTGTCGACGCAGATGTTCCCGGGCGTGCTGTTCCTGCTCCCGCTGTTCCTCATCTTCGTGAACATCAACCAGGCGACCGGCATCCAGCTCGTCGGCACCCGCTGGGGCCTCATCATCACGTACTTCACGTTCGTGCTGCCCTTCTCGATCTGGATGCTCGCCGGCTACTTCGACGGCATCCCGCGCGACCTGGACGAGGCGGCCAAAGTGGACGGCTCAGGTCCGCTGGGCGCGCTGTGGCACGTCGTGCTCCCTGCGGCGCGTCCGGGTCTCATCGCGGTCGCGATCTACTCGTTCATGACCAGCTGGGGCGAGGTGCTGTTCGCGTCCGTGATGACCACGGATGAGAACAGGACGCTCGCGGTCGGCCTGCAGCTGTACTCGACGCAGACGAACGTCTACTGGAACCAGATCATGGCGGCCTCCCTCGTGGTGTCCATCCCGATCGTCGTGGCGTTCCTGCTGCTGCAGCGCAACTTCGTGGCCGGACTCACGGCCGGCGCGGTCAAGTGACGCGCGTCGACCGTCCCTCGCCGGTGCTCCACGTCGACCGGGCGCCCGTGGTGTGGCTCGGCGCGAACTTCTGGTCGCGCACCGGAGGTCCGCTGATGTGGACGCGGTACGACCCTGCCATCGTGCGCGACGAGCTGCGCGTGCTCGCCGAGCACGGCCTGAACATGACCCGCTCGTTCTTCTACTGGCCGGACTTCCATCCCACCCCGGATTCGCTCGACGAACAGTGCGTGGCGAACTTCGCCGACTTCCTGGACGCGCATTCCGAGGTCGGCATGACCACGGTGCCGACCTTCCTGGTCGGGCACATGTCGGGGGAGAACTGGGATCCGGCGTGGCGGGACGGCCGCGACCTGTACCGCGACGTCTGGTTCGTCGGGCGCCAGGCCTGGTACGTCCGGGAGCTGACCGCCCGGTTCGCCGCGCATCCCGCCGTCGCCGGCTGGCTGCTCACCAACGAGGTGCCGATCTACGGCGGGGAGGCGCCGCGTCCCATCGTGGACGCGTGGGCGTCGCTGCTGGTGGATGCGGTGCGCGCGGGCGGCGGGACGCAGCCGGTCGCGGTCGGCGACGGCGCGTGGGGCATCGAGACGACCGGCCACGACAACGGATTCTCGGTTCGCGACCTCGCGGAATACACCGATTTCATCGGGCCGCACGTGTACCGGATGGAGACGGACCGGATCCGCCAGCACCTGAAGGCCGCGTACATCGCCGAGCTGGCCGCGACGAACGGGCTGCCCGTGATCATGGAGGAGTTCGGGCTCACCAGCGACTTCGTATCGGATGCGGGGGCCGCCTCCTACTACCGGCAGCTGCTGTACACGACGCTGCTGGCCGGGGCGACGGGCTGGATCGCGTGGAACAACACCGACTACGACGACCTCGCCGACCAGCGGCCGTACTCGCACCATCCGTTCGAGATGCACTTCGGCATCACCGACCGTCATGGCAGCCCTAAGCCGCCGCTCCGCGAGCTGGCCCGCTTCGCCGCCGACCTCGCCGCGATCGACCTGCCCTCGGTGCGCCGCGCGCCGGTCGACGCCGCGCTGGTGGTGCCGTCGCACCTCGCCGCGGACTACCCGTTCACCCAGGAGGAGGAGCGGGCGCACATCGTCGCCACGGGCGAGCAGGCCTACATCGCGGCGCACGAGGCGCACATCCCTGTCGCGGTGGTGCGTGAGAAGGAGGACGGCGGCCTGCCGACCGGGTACGGGCTCTACCTGCTGCCGTCGGTCAAGCAGCTGTGCGCCGCGTCGTGGCAGCAGCTCGTGGCGCTCGCCCGCGACGGGGCGACCGTGTACGCGTCGTACGCGCACGGGTCGAGCGGCGTGCAGCGCGGACCCTGGTGGGTGCACACCGAGGAGCTCTTCGGGGTGCGGATGGACAGCACTTACGGCCTCGCCGAGCCGGTCGCGGACGATACGGTCGTGCTGCGCTTCACCGAGGCGTTCGGACCGTTCGCCGCGGGCACGGAGCTGCGCTTCGCCGCGGGCGGCAACGAGAACGGGCGCACGTACCTGCCGGTGCGCGCGACTTCCGGCCGGGTCGTCGCGGTGGATGCGCACGGACGGCCCGCGATCGTCGTCGCCCAGCACGGGGCGGGGCGCGCGGTGCTGTGCACATATCCGCTCGAGTTCTTCGCGTCCGCCCGGGCGCGCGTCAACCCGGAGCAGACCTGGCGGCTCTACGACGCGCTCGCCGAGCTGGCGGACGTGGAGCGGGACGTCCGGCTGGACGACCCGCGCGTCTTCGCCGACACGCTGGTGCACGAGGACGGCCGGCGCTTCGTCGTCTTCGTCTCGCAGCACGAGAGCCCGGTGACGGTCACCCCGTCGGTCCCGGGAGGCGAGCTCCGCACCCTCGACGGCGACCCCTCCGCCACGGTCGAGCTGCCGCCCTTCGGCGTCGCCCTCCGCCTCCTCGCCCTCGACTGACCCGCACGCGCCCTCGCCCCCTCCGTCGAGTACACGAATAGTGCACGCTCCTCCGGCGTGTCGCGTGCACTATTCGTGTACTCGACGGAGGGGAGGGCGGACGGGAGGGACGGGTCGCGCGCGTCAGGCGGGGGCGTGGCGGTCGAGGAAGGCGTAGACCTCGGTGGCGTCGACGCCGGGGAACGTGCCGGTCGGCAGGGCGGCGAGCAACGACGTCGGCGTGCGCGCGGCCGGCCACGCCATCCCCTCCCACCGTTCGGCGAGCGCGCCCGGCGGGCGGCGGCAGCACGATTCGTCGGGGCAGCGCGACACCGCGCGGTTCGGCGTCTCCCGGCCGCGGAACCACTTCACGTGCGCGAACGGCACACCCACGCTGACCGAGTAGTCGCCCTCCTTGGCCTTCTCGACCCGTGAGGTGCACCAGAACGTGCCGGTCGGCGTGTCCGTGTACTGGTAGTACGGGCTGAACCGGTCGGCCACGTCGAACACGGTCCGCGCGGTCCAGCTGCGGCACACCGGCGTGCCCTCGACGGCGCCCAGAGCGTCCGACGGGAACACGACCGCGTCGTTCTCGTACGCCTTGATGATCGTGCCCGACTCGTGCACCTTCATGAAGTGCACCGGGATGCCGAGCCGCGCGGTCGCGAGGTTGGTGAACCGGTGCGCCGCGGTCTCGTAGGTGACGGCGAACGCGTCGCGGAGGTCCTCCATCGAGATGCGCCGGAAGGTCTTGGCCTCGCTGAGGAAGGCGACCGCGTCCTTCTCGGGCAGCAGCAGCGCCGCGGTCAGGTAGTTGGTCTCGATGCGCTGCCGCAGAAAATCGGCGTAGTTTCTCGGCTCGTCGTGACCGAGCACGTGCGAGGCGAACGCCTGCAGGATGGGGGAGCGGGAGTCGCGGGACGGCGACTGCTCGGTGGGCAGGTAGATGCGCCCGTTGCGCCGGTCGGTCACCGAACGGGTCGAGTGGGGCAGGTCTCCGACGTAGTGCAGCGCGTAGCCGAGGTGGTCGGCCATGTCCGTCACCGTCTGGTGCGAAACCGGTCCGCCGGTGTGGCCGACAGCGCCGAGCAGGTCCGCCGCGATCGCTTCCAGTTCGGGGAAGTGGTTGTCCCGCGCCCGCATGGTCGCGCGCAGCTCGGCGTTGGCGCGCCGGGCCTCCTCGGGTGTCGCGGCCCGCTCCCGGTGGAGCCGCTCCACCTCCTGATGCAGGGCCAGGATGGCCTGCAACGTCGCGTCGGGGACGGTGCGGCCGACACGCACCGGGTCGATCCCGAGGGAGGCGAACACCGGTCCGCGCTGCGCCCGCTCGACCGCGATCTCGAGGGCCGCACGCTCGTCGGGCGGCTCGGGGGCGAGCAGGTCGTCGACCGTCACGTCGAGGGCGACGGCGATGGCGCGCAGCAGCGCGAGCCGCGGCTCCCGGTTGCCGTTCTCGATGGTGGAGACCTGGGACGGCGCGCGGTCGACCGCCGCGGCCAGAGCCTCCAGGGTCAGGCCCCGCCGCTGGCGGAAGGCGCGGATACGGCGGCCGAGCGTGAGCGCGTCGGCCGCGGGGCGGTCGTCCTGCACGTCGTCGATGACGGTCATGCCCGCCATGCTGACACTCCGGCGAAGTTCTGGCAAACAGAAGAACGGCCGGATTTCTGCCGACGGATCCGGCCGGGAGGCCGTCCACCGGGCGAAGGATCGAAGCAACCGATCGACCGATGGAGGTCCCGATGAGCACCCCGAACCGTCCCGAGAGCAGCGTCCGCCCGGGCGACACCACCCAGACGGCCGCCGAGCTGCAGCTCGAGTGGGATGCCGACCCGCGCTGGTCCGGCATCCGCCGCGACTACAGCGCCGACGACGTCGTCGCCCTGCGCGGCCCGGTCCGTGAGGAGCAGACCCTCGCCCGCCGCGGCGCCGAGCGTCTCTGGGAGCTGATCCAGCGCGACAGCACTCCCGACGACCCGCAGTGGGTCGCAGCGCTCGGCGCGCTGACCGGCAACCAGGCGGTGCAGCAGGTGCGCGCCGGGCTCGAGGCGATCTACCTGTCGGGCTGGCAGGTCGCCGCCGACGCCAACCTGTCCGGCCAGACCTACCCCGACCAGAGCCTGTACCCGGCGAACTCGGTCCCTGCGGTGGTCCGCCGCATCAACAACGCGCTGCTGCGGGCCGGCCAGATCGAGGGCGCCGAAGGTGCGGTGAGCGATTGGATGGCGCCGATCGTCGCCGACGCCGAGGCCGGTTTCGGCGGCCCGCTGAACGCCTACGAACTGATGCACGCGATGATCCAGGCGGGCGCCGCGGGCGTCCACTGGGAGGACCAGCTCGCCAGCGAGAAGAAGTGCGGGCACATGGGCGGCAAGGTGCTCATCCCGACCGGGCAGCACATCCGCACTCTCAACGCCGCCCGTCTCGCGGCCGATGTCGCGGGGGTGCCGACCATCGTCATCGCGCGCACCGACTCCCTCGCCGCGACCCTGCTGACGAGCGACCACGACGAGCGCGACCGGCCGTTCCTCACCGGGACGCGCACGGCCGAGGGGCTCTACGAGGTGTCGGGCGGCATCGAGCCCGTCATCGCCCGCGGACTGGCCTACGCCCCGTACGCGGACCTGCTGTGGGTGGAGTCGGCGGAGCCCGACCTGGACCTGGCCCGCCGGTTCGCGGAGGCCGTGCACGCCGAGCACCCCGGCAAGCGGCTGGCGTACAACTGCTCGCCGTCGTTCAACTGGCGCATCCACCTCGACGACGCCACCATCGCCCGGTTCCAGCGGGAGCTCGCCGCGATGGGATACGCCTTCCAGTTCATCACGCTGGCCGGGTTCCACGCGCTCAACCACTCCATGTTCACGCTCGCCCGGGACTACCGCACCCGGCAGATGAGCGCGTACGTCGACCTGCAGGAGGCCCAGTTCGCCTCCGAGGCCGACGGCTACACCGCCACCCGCCACCAGCGGGAGGTCGGCACCGGCTACTTCGACCGCGTGGCGACCGCGCTCAACCCCGACAGCGCGACGCTCGCCCTGGTCGGCTCCACCGAGGAGCACCAGTTCTGACCGGGCCGTTCGGCACACGAACCGGCTCTCACACCTGAAGGAGACGCATCATGATCGAGATCACCGGGCCGCGCGACGCCGCGACCGACACCATCCTGACGCCGGAGGCGCTCGCCTTCGTCGACCATCTGCACCAGACCTTCGCCGCGCGCCGGCAGGAGCTGCTGGCCGAGCGCGCCCTCCACCGGGCGCAGGCCGGCAACGGCCGCGACCCGCGCTTCCTCAGCAGCACGGCCGCGGTCCGCGAGGATGAGCACTGGCGCGTCGCCGGCGCGGGCCCGGGCCTCGAGGACCGGCGGGTGGAGATCACCGGGCCCACGGACCCGAAGATGGCCATCAACGCCCTCAACTCGGGCGCGCGCGTCTGGCTGGCCGACCTGGAGGATGCGACGAGCCCCACCTGGGCGAACATCGTCGGCGGCCAGCGCACACTGCACGACGCCGTCCGCGGGCGCCTCGCCTTCACGAGCGCCGAGGGCAAGGAGTACCGGGTCACGACGCCGCAGGGGCACACGCCGACGATCGTGATGCGGCCCCGCGGCTGGCACCTGGTCGAGAAGCACCTGGCGTTCACCGACCGCGCCGGACGCACGGCTCCCGCCAGCGCGTCGCTCACCGACTTCGGCCTGTACTTCTGGCACAACGCGCAAGCACTCGTGGATACCGGGCGCGGCCCGTACTTCTACCTCCCGAAGCTGGAGTCGCACCGGGAAGCGCGGCTGTGGAACGACATCTTCGTCTTCGCGCAGCAGCGCATCGGGATGCCCGTGGGCACCGTCCGGGCGACCGTCCTGATCGAGACGATCCCGGCGGCCTTCGAAATGGAGGAGATCCTGTTCGAGCTGCGCGGGCCTCAACGCCGGCCGCTGGGACTACATCTTCTCGATGATCAAGACGTTCCAGGGCCGCGGGCGGCGGTTCGCGTTCGGCGACCGCGACGGGATCACCATGACGGTCCCGTTCATGCGGGCCTACACGGAGCTGCTGGTGGCCACCTGCCACCGGCGCGGGGCCCATGCGATCGGGGGCATGAGCGCGTTCATCCCGAACCGGCGCGACCCGGAGGCGACCGAGCGGGCGCTGCGGCGGGTCGCGGAGGACAAACGGCGCGAGGCCGGGGACGGCTTCGACGGAACCTGGGTGGCGCATCCCGACCTCATCCCGACCGCGCTCGCCGAGTTCGACGCGGTGCTCGGCGACCGGCCGAACCAGGTCTCGCGGAGGAGGGACGACGTGCGTGTGACCGCCGACGACCTGCTGCGGGTGGACGGCGCCGCGGCCACGGTGACGGATGCGAGGGTGCGGTCGACCGTCTCGGTCGCCCTCCGCTACATCGAGGCGTGGCTGCGGGGGACCGGCGCTGTCGCGATCGACGGGCTGATGGAGGATGCGGCGACCGCGGAGATCTCGCGCTCTCTGCTGCGGCAGTGGATCGACAACCGCGTCGTGACCGTCGAGGGGACGGCCGTGGACCGGGCGGCGGTGTCGCGCATCCTCGACGAGGAGCTCGACCGGCTGGAGGGCGACGGCACCCGATTCGCGGACGCCGCCGAGCTGCTGCGGGAGGTGTCGCTGGCGGAGGAGTTCCCGACGTTCCTCACCATCCCGGCGTACGCGCGCTTCCTGGTCGACGGCGCGGACGCCTCGGAAGGCGAAGCGCAGGGCGACGCGGAGCTGCCGCTCGCGGGCTGATCCGGGAACGGGTCACGGGTGGTGCTCGAGGAAGTCCTCGAGCACCTTCCCGTGGTTCAGCTCGAGGTCGCGGACGCCCACCAGGAACGTGACCCGGGGATGCGCCGCGAGCAGCTCCCGCAGCTCGTCGACGGCCGGGTTCGTCTCCAGCTCCCGCTCATAGCGGGCGCGGAACTCGTCGAACACCTCTGCCTCGCCGGACGGGGAGGGGTCGCGGTGGAACCAGCGCCGCAGCTCCGTCGAGGGGGCCACCTCCTTGAGCCACACATCCACCGCGGCCCGCTCCTTGGTGAGGCCGCGCGGCCAGAGCCGGTCGATCAGGATGCGGAACCCGTCGTCGGGGCTCGGCGGGTCGTACACGCGCTTCACGGTGATCATGGGGGCTCCTCGGGGTGCGGGCGGGTGTGTCGGGTCTCTCAGTGCTCGGCGAGCAGGGCGTCCGTCTCGGTCGCGGTCGGCGCCGTGGCGGGGCCCGGGCGGGTGACGGCGATGGCCGCGGCGGCATTCGCGCGGCGGGCGGCGTCGACGGGCGCGGCGCCGCGGGCGAGGGCCGCGGCGAGCACGCCGCCGAAGGCGTCGCCCGCCCCCGTCGTGTCCACCGCGGTCACCGGGAACGCGGGCAGGTGCGCGGGCGCCGGATCGCCGGTGGCGACCCAGCAGCCGGAGGCCCCGTCGCGGACCACGGCGACCGCCCCGTCGCGGAGCATCCCGCGCAGGGCGCCCGCGGCG
This sequence comes from Leifsonia sp. KNZ13-11D, assembly GCF_056754895.1. Taxonomy (NCBI): domain Bacteria; kingdom Bacillati; phylum Actinomycetota; class Actinomycetes; order Micrococcales; family Microbacteriaceae; genus Leifsonia; species Leifsonia sp. KNZ13-11D. The sequence goes on along the minus strand of NZ_JBPGWU010000001.1, from coordinate 2,507,527 downwards.
GGGGCCGGGTGGGCGTTGGCGCGCAGCAGGCGGGCTTCGCGGGCGTTGGCGCTGAGCACGTCGGTGCGGCGCAGCACGGACTCCAGCAGCTCCGGGTCGAGGGACGCCACCAGCGGAGAGGGGTCGAAGACCACGCGCGTCTCCGGCGGCAACTCCGCCAGCCAGCCCGCGACGGCCGGACCGGCGGACGCGTGGGCGAGGCTGTAGCCGGAGGCGTACACCACGTCGCCGGGACGCGGACGAACCGTGTCGAGGTCGGCGCGGGACAGCATCCCCTCGGCGCCCGCGGCGGTGACGAACGTGCGCTCGGCGTCGTCGTCGACGAGGACGACGCAGTAGCCGTTGTCCGCCGTCTCGAGCGGCGGGTTCGTCACCGAGATCCCCTCGCGCCAGAGGGCCTCGGCGACGACCTCGCCGAACGGGCCGCTGCCCGAACGGCCGGCGAAGATGACCTCCGCCCCGTCGCGTGCGGCGGCCGCCATCACGTTGAAGCCGCCGCCGGCGACCATGCGGGCGTCGGACGCGAGGATATCTCCGCCGCGGTCGGGGAGCGCCCCCACCCGCAGGAGGAGGTCGACCACGACCGTGCCGGTGTAGAGCACGCGCCCCTCAGGCATGACGCCTCCGTACCCGCAGCAGGCCGTCGACCAGCGGCTCGAGGTCGAGCGCGTTGACGCGCCGCACCGTGTCGAGCGCCGTGCGCGGCCAGTCGGCGGCGCCCGTCGCCCCGAGAACCGCGCCCGCCATCGCGGCGATGGTGTCGGTGTCGCCGCCGAGGCTCGCGGCGCGGCAGAGCGTGTCCCACGCCGCGTCGGGGTCGGGATGCGCCGGGTCGCCGTTCGCCGCCGTGACCGCGACGAGCGCCAGAGCGGCCACCACGGACTCCTGGGCGGCGACGGACGTGCCGATCACGTCGGCGAGGGCGTCGTCTTGCCGGCGGGCGTCGAGCTCGAGCAGGTGCGGGACCGCCCATTCGAGGCGGGCGGCGATGTCGCCGCCGGCGACCCAGTGGCCGCGGCGCCCGCCCTCGCGGGCGGCCGCGACCGCCACGTCGAGCGCCTCCGGGGTCTCCGCCCCGTCCACCCCGGCGCTGACCGCGGCGCCGACCGCCGCGGCGCCCGCGATGCCGATGCCGGTGTTGTGGGTCAGGGCGCTGACCGAGGCGACCGCATCGACGAACGCGCCGAGCGGTTCGACGGCGACGGCGATCCCGACCGGCGTGATCCGCATGGCGGCGCCGTTGGTGGCGCCGAAGCGGCCGGCCTCTTCGGGGGGCATGCCGTCCTGCAGCCGTTGCAGTGCGGCGCGGGTGCTGGGGCCGAGCAGGTCGAGCGACCCGCGGGCCTCCATCGTGCGCTCCCAGTCGAGCAGTTCGGCGGCGAGCACGCCGGGGCGGACGGACCCGTCGCCGTCGATCAGCAGGCGCGCGAGGAGGACGGCCTGCTCGGTGTCGTCGGTGATGGAGCCGGCGGGCATCCCGGCCGCGACCTGCTGGTGCGGCCCGGCGGCGACGAGTCCCCGGATCCGCCCGTGGTCGGCCGCGATGCGCTCGCGCGACATCGACTGCGTCGGCATGCCGAGCGCGTCCCCGAGGGCCAGGCCCTGGAGCGCGGCGAGGGCGCGGGCTCGCGCGCTGTCCCTCACAGCGGCGCCAGGAGCGCGCCGCGGAGCCGATCGGAGACGTCCGCCGGCACGTCGACCGCGGCGCCGAGCGCCTGGATGGCCCGGCTGAAGTAGTTGCGTGCCGCAGCGGCGAGGGTGATGTCGACGATCTCGCGGTCGGTGAAGCCCAGGTCGCGCAGCCGCATCGTGTCGGATTCCGTGATCGTGTGCGCCTCGGTGCTGATCTTCTCGGCGTACTCCATCATGGCGACCTCGGCCTCGCTGAGGCCGGCGTCGTGGTAGTCGCGGGCGACGCGCTCCAGTTCGTCCGCATCCATGAACCTGAGGCACTTGTGCCCGTGCGCGAGGCGGCAGTGCGTGCTGTGCAGGGCCTGCGCGGCCGCGAGCGTGACCAGCTCGTAGCGACGCTTGCCCAGGGTGGGAACGATGGCGCCCAGCAGGTTCTCGAACGCCCGGAACGCTTCCGGGTTCAGGCTCATCACCCGGGTGTAGTCGGCGACGTACCCGAGGTCTTCGAGGTCTTCGGCGTAGAGCTGAGCAACCTCACCGGTCGCTTCCGACGGTTCGACGGTGCGGATGTAGGACACAGTGCCTCCTTGCGTGCGGTCGCCCCCATTGTGCCGCTGCGACCCCTCCGCGAGCCAGCCGCCCGGTCGCGATCCGTCAGTCCGCGAACGCCGCCTCCGCGGGGACGTCCGCGGGCTTGCGGATGAAGAACGACCCGGCCACGCCGAACAGCGAGATGATCGCCCCGGCGAGGAAGGCCGCCCGGATCCCGCCGGCCTGCGCCGCATCCACCGAGGCCCCGCCGCTCGCCAGCGCGGTCGCCTGGAGCGTCAGCACCGCGATCAGCAAGGCGGTTCCGGCCGCTCCGCCGACCTGCTGGATCGTGCCGAGGATCGCACTGCCATGGGAGTAGAGGTGCGGCGGCACCGCCCCGAGGCCCGCGGTGAACAGCGGGGTGAACATCATCGCGAGCCCGAGGCTCATGGTGACGTGCGCCGCCACCACCAGCCCGACCGGCGTGTGCTCGGTGACCATCGTGAGCGACCACAGCACCAGGCTGACCAGGATGGAGCCAGGCACGACCAGCACGCGCGGGTCGAACCGGTCGTAGAGCTGGCCGACGAACGGGGCCGCGAGCCCCATGATCAGGCCGCCCGGAAGCAGGATGAGACCCGTGGCGAGCGTGTCGAGGTGCAGCACGTGCTGCAGGTAGAGCGGCAGCACGATGATGACGCCGAACATGGACGCCGTCGTGATCGCCATGAGCACGATCGAGACGGTGAAGATCGGGTACTTGAAGGTGCGGAGATCGAGCAGCGCCCGGTCGGAGCGCTGCAGGATGAGCTGCCGGGTGATGAACGCGGCCAGCCCGAGCACGCCCACCGTGAGCGATCCCCACAGCATCAGCGGACTCGCCGAAGCGCCGCCGGACTCGCCCGAGAGCGTCAGCCCGTACACCAGTCCGCCGAAGCCGAAAGCGGACAGGATCACGGACAGCACGTCGATGCGCACCTTCTGCGTCTCGGTCACGTTCTCGACGAAACGCATGCCGATCAGCAGCATGACCAGCGCGATCGGCAGCACGATCAGGAAGATCCACCGCCACGGGAGGAAGTTGAGGATCAGCCCGGAGATCGTCGGGCCGATCGCGGGCGCGACCGAGATGACGATCGAGACGTTGCCCATGGTGCGGCCGCGGAGCGCGGGCGGCACCAGCGTCATGAGCGTCGTCATGAGCAGCGGGATCATGATGGCCGTGCCCGACGCCTGCACCACGCGGGCTGCGACGAGCACGCCGAAGCCGGGCGCGAGGGCGGCCGACAGGGTGCCGAGCGAGAACAGCGACATGGCCGCGATGAACATCTGCCGCGTGGTGTAGCGCTGCAGCAGGATGCCGGTGATCGGGATGACCACGGCCATCGTCAGCATGAAGGCGGTCGACAGCCACTGCGCCGCGAGGGCGTCGACGTCGAGGTCGTCCATCAGCTTCGGGATGGCGACGGTCATGATCGTCTCGTTGAGGATCACGACGAACGTGGCCGCCAGCAGGAGCCAGATCACCCGCTGGTCGCGGGGAGCGATGCGCGCGGGGCCCGCGGGAACGGACGGCACGGCGCTGCTGTCGATCGCCCCGGCGTCGACGGAAGGCACTGGTGAGGTCTTCTCAGTCACCGGTCCACAGTATCGGCGGCCGCCGACATCGTGGGTGTCGTCCGTGTGAACTGTGGAGAAGTTCGCTGACCGCAGAACAGTGGAATAAAACCGCCCTCAGCGACCCAGTGCGGCCACTGCGCGGACCGCCTCCCCGACCGCCGGTCCCACGGCGGCGAGCCGCTCAGCCGTGACGTCCGGACCCCAGGAGAAGCGGACCGCCGTGCGCGCCACATCCTCCGGGTAGCCGAGCGCGAGCAGCACGTGCGAGGCGTCCTCGCTGCCCGCCGCGCACGCCGACCCGCTGGAGGACACGACGCCGCGGCGCTCCAGCTCCAGCAGCACGGCTTCGCCGTTCACACCCGGGAACACGAAGGACGCCGTACCGGGAAGCCGCTCGGCCGGATGCCCGGTCAGCTCCGCTCCCGGCGACTCCGCCAGCACCGCCGCCACGAACGCGTCGCGCGCCGTCGCGGCCGCCGCCGCGCGCTCGGTCAGGCCGTCCGCGGCGAGACGCGCGGCCGTCGCCAGACCCACCGCGCCGGCCACGTTCTCCGTGCCCGACCGCCGTCCGCGCTCCTGACCGCCGCCGTGCAGCACCGGCTCCAGAGGGATGCGCCCCCGCACGAACAGCGCGCCGATCCCCTTCGGAGCTCCCAGCTTGTGGCCGGAGACGCTCAGCGCATCCACCCCGAGGGCCGCGACGTCGAGGGGCAGCCAGCCGGCCGCCTGCACCGCGTCGGTGTGGAACGGGATGCCGTGCCCGTGCGCCAGCCGCGCCAGCGCTGCCACCGGTTGCACCGTCCCCACCTCGTTGTTGGCCAGCATGACCGAGGCCAGCGTCGTGTCGGGCCTCAGGGCAGCCGCGAAGTCGCCGGGGGTGACGAGCCCGTCCCGGCCGACCGGCACGAACGTGACGGTGAAGCCGTGCAGCCGCACCAGATGGTCGACCGACTCCAGCACCGCCTCGTGCTCGATCGGAGTCGTGACGATGTGCCGTCCCCGCGGGTTCGCGAGCGCGATGCCCTTGACGGCCAGGTTGTCCGCCTCCGTCCCGCCCGAGGTGAAGACGATCTCGGACGCGCGGCAGCCGAGCCAGGCCGCCACGGTCGCGCGGGCGTCCGTCAGGGCGCGTGCGGCGGATTGGCCGACGCCGTGGTGGCTGGACGGGTTGCCGAAGTCGCCGGTCAGGTACGGCCACATCGCCTCCAGCACCTCCCGGCGCACCGGGGCGGTGGCGGCCGTGTCCAGGTAGATCACCCGACCACCACGTCGAGCCCCAGGTCGAGCGAGCGGACGCTGTGCGTGAGCGCACCCGACGAGATCACATCGACCCCGGTCTCGGCGATGTCGCGGACGGTGGCGAGGCTCACGTTGCCGCTGGCCTCGACGATCGCCCGGCCCCCGACCAGCGCGACGCCCTCGCGCAGCTCGTCGAGGGAGAAGTTGTCCAGCATGATCGTGTCGACGCCGGCGGCGAGCACCGGCTCGATCTGGTCGATCCGGTCGACCTCCACCTCCAGGTGGGTGGTGTGCGGCAGCTGCTCGCGCACCCGGCGCAACGCGTCGGTCAGCGACAGGCCGGTCTGGGCGGTCAGCACGGCGAGGTGGTTGTCCTTCGCCATCACCGCGTCGGAGAGCGAGTAGCGGTGATTCCTGCCGCCGCCCGCGCGCACGGCATGGCGCTCGAACGCGCGCAGTCCCGGTGTCGTCTTGCGCGTGTCCACGATGCGGGCGGAGGTGTGGGCCACCTCCGCGACGAAGGCGGCGGTGAGCGTCGCGATCCCGCTCATCCGCTGCACGAAGTTGAGGGCGACGCGCTCGCCCTGCAGCACCGACCGGGCCGGCCCGCTGACGGACGCGAGGGTGTCCCCGGCCGCGAAGGCGGTGCCGTCGGCGACGCGCAGGTCGACGTCGAGAGCCGGGTCGGTGAGGGTCATCGCCGCGGCGAACACCTCGCCGCCGGCGAACGTGCCCGGCTCGCGGGCGACCAGGTGCGCGGTCGCGGTCGCGGACTCCGGGATGAGCGTCTGACTGGTGATGTCGCCCCACGGCGCATCCTCGGTGAGCGCCGCCCGGACGACGGTGTGGATGATCTGGCGGGTCAGCATGCTGCGGGCACCTCGAGTCGGGTCGGCTGCGAACGGTCGGCGCCGATGCTGGGGAGCACAGTGCTGGGGAGCACAGCGCTGGGGAGCACAGCGCCGGGGAGCACAGCGCTGCGGAGGACGGTGTGGACGGCCGCGCCGTCGCCTGCCAGCGGGAAGTCGGAGCGGAAGTGCGCGCCGCGCGACTCCTCGCGGCGGAGCGCGGCGGCGACCACGAGACGGCCGAGGGTGAGGAGGTTGGCGTCCTCGCCCGGCTGGGGCGGCTCGGTCGCGGCGAGCTCGGCCGCGGCCGCCTCCAGCCGCGCCCCGTCGCGGTGCAGCCCGGCGGACTGCCAGAGCAGGGCGGCGAGCCGCGCGCGGTCGAAGCGGCGGGAGGCGGCGGCGGTCGTGCCGGAGCCGCCGAGCGTCGCGATCGCGCCCGCGCGCATCCACTCGGGCGCCTCCTGCCAGGGTGCGTCGACGGCCGCTGCGGCCCGGTGGGCGAACACCAGGCCCTCCAGCAGCGAGTTCGACGCCAGGCGGTTCGCGCCGTGGGTGCCCGTGCAGGCGACCTCGCCCACAGCGAACAGTCCCGGCACCGTGGTCCGGCCCTCGATGTCGGTGGCGACGCCGCCCATCGCGTAGTGGGCCGCGGGGGTCACCGGGATCGGCCGGCGGCCCCAGTCGTAGCCGGCCGCCCGGGTCGCGGCGTCGATGGTGGGGAAGCGGCGCGCCAGGAACCCGCCGCCGAGCGCCGTCGCATCCAGCAGCACCGGACGCCCGCCCTGCGCCGCCATCTCCACTGCGATCCCGCGGGCCACCACGTCGCGCGGGGCGAGCTCGGCATCCGGATGCACGTCGGTCATGAAGCGCTCGCCGCGGGCGTTGCGCAGCACGGCGCCCTCGCCGCGAACCGCCTCCGACACGAGGAATGCCCCGGCGCCGGCGGGCGCGGTCGCCGTGTACAGGGCTGTCGGATGGAACTGCGTGAACTCGAGGTCGGCCAGCGCCGCGCCGGCCCGCCAGGCCGCGGCGACCCCGTCGCCGGTCGCCACCGCCGGGTTGGTGGTGTGCGCGTACAGCCGCCCCCAGCCTCCCGTAGCCAGCACGACTGCATCCGCATCGAGGTCGGCGGTCCGGCCGTCGACGCGGAGCGCGATCCCCGCCGCCCGCCCGTCGCGCACCAGCACGTCGGCGAGGAACGCCCGCTCGACGACCGGGATCCCTGCGGCGCGCACGGCGGCCACGAGCGCCCGCTCCAGCTCCGCCCCGGTCGCGTCCCCGCCCGCGTGCAGCACGCGGGCCGACGAGTGGGCGGCCTCGAGCCCGCGGGCGAAGCCGTCGCCGTCGCGGTCGAAGGCGGCGCCCAGCGCGATCAGCTCGCGCACCCGCTCCGGGCCGTCCGCGCACAGCGCCTCGACCGCCTCCCGGACGTTCAGCCCCGCCCCTGCGCGCAGCGTGTCTGCGACGTGCGACGCAACGCTGTCGTCGGGGAAGAGGGCCGCCGCGATGCCCCCCTGCGCGTAGTGGGTGCTCCCGTCGCTCACCGCGGCCTTGGTCACGATCGTGACCCTGTGCCCGAGCGCGTGCGACCGCAGCGCGGCGGTGAGACCGGCGATCCCGCTCCCGACGACCACCACGCGGCTCATGTCACGCCGCCATCGTGGTGTCGGGCCGCGCGGCGAGCATCCGCTCCAGGGCCACCCGGGCCGGCGCGGCGACCGATTCGGGCACCGCCACCTGGTTCACGACCTCGCCGCGCACCAGCGCCTCCAGCACCCAGGCCAGGTAGCCGGGGTGGATGCGGTACATCGTCGAGCACGGGCAGACGACCGCGTCGAGACAGAAGATGGTGTGCTGCGGGAACTGCGCCGCCAGCCGCTGAACCAGGTTGATCTCGGTGCCGATCGCGAAGGTCGACCCGGCGGGCGCCGCCTGGATCGCCTTCACGATGTAGTCGGTCGAGCCGTACTCGTCGGCCGCATCCACCACATCCATCGGGCATTCGGGGTGCACGATCACGCGGACGCCGGGGAACTCGGCCCGCGCGTGCTCGATCTGGCCGACGGTGAAGCGCTTGTGCACCGAGCAGAAGCCGTGCCAGAGGATGACGCGGGCGTCGTGCAGGGTCGCCGCGTCGGTGCCGCCCCAGGCCTTGCGCGGGTTCCACAGCGGCATGCGCTCGAGCGGCACACCCATCGCCTTCGCGGTGTTGCGGCCGAGGTGCTGGTCGGGGAAGAAGAGGACGCGCTGCCCGCGCTCGAACGCCCACTCCAGCACCGTGGCGGCGTTCGACGACGTGCAGACGATCCCGCCGTGCTCGCCGCAGAACGCCTTGAGCGCCGCCGACGAGTTCATGTACGTGACCGGGATGACCGGCACGCGGCCGTCGGCGTCCGGCTCCGTCCCGTAGAGCTCCTCCAGCTGCTCCCAGCACTCCTGCACCGAGTCGAGGTCCGCCATGTCGGCCATCGAGCAGCCGGCCGCGAGGTTGGGGAGGATGACCCGCTGGTCCGGGCGGGAGACGATGTCCGCGGTCTCGGCCATGAAGTGGACGCCGCAGAACACGATCGCCTCGGCCTCCGGTCGCGCCTTCGCCGCATTGGCCAGCTGGAACGAGTCGCCCACGAAGTCGGCGTACTGCACGACCTCGTCCCGCTGGTAGAAGTGGCCCATCACGGCCACCCGGTCGCCGAGGGCCTGCTTGGCGGCGCGGATGCGGTCCGCGAGCTCCTGGGCGGAGGCCGTGCGGTACTCCTCGGGCAGCTCGCCCTGCCGCGGCGCGTTCGCCGGGATCGGGTCGCCGAGCGACGCGCCGGGGCCGTAGGAGGGGGCCAGCCGGTCGAACTCCCACGGGGCGTCGGCGAGCTCCGGCGTGCAGGTCTCGCCGTCGAGCCTGCCCGACGCGATCAGCTGGATGGTGGTGTCGACCGAGGCGATGGTCATGCGCTTCTTCCTTCGAACGGATGCTGCTGGCGGGGGAGCGGCCCCGCGTCGGCGAGGTCGATGGTGTCGTTGTAGCGGTACAGCCGCGGCGGCCGGTGCGGCGTGCCGGTCAGGTACTCGTCGGTGGCGACGACGGTGCCGGACGCCTCGATGGTGCGGCGGAAGTTGGCGGGATCGAGGGGCCGGCCGAGCACGGCTTCGTGCACGCCGCGCAGCTGGGCCAGAGTGAAGCGCTCGCCGAGGAAGGCGAGGGCGATCCGCGAGTACTCCATCTTGGTGCGGAGCCGCCAGAGCGCGTACTCGACGATGACGTTGTGGTCGAAGGCGAGCTGCGGCAGCTCGTCGGCCGGGAACCAGCGCACGTTCTGCCCGACGCTCGCGCGCTCGGCCTCATCGCTGCGCACCAGCGCCCAGTACACGACGGAGACGACGCGGTCGGCGCCGGTGGAGCGGTCGGCGTCGCCGAACGCGTACAGCTGCTCCAGGTAGCTCGGCGTGAGCCCGGTCGTGTCGTCGAGGGTGCGTGCGGCGGCGTAGGCGAGGTCCTCGCCGACCCGGAGCGGTCCGCCGGGCAGCGCCCAGCGCCCGTCGAACGGCTCGCGGATGCGGCGTACGAGCGGCAGCCACACCTGCGGCACGCCGCCGGTCTCCTCGTCCGAGCGCAGCGCGAAGATGACCGTGGACACGGCGAGCTTCGCGCTCTCGTGCTGTTCGGCCATGGTCGCCCTCTGTTTCTAAGAGTCATTATTACCTTAACTTCGCACCCATCTTAGTGTCACCACAACCCGAACACCAAGCGCTGTCCTCCGCCGCCTCGCGATGTGTGCCAAATCGCGGTTATGCGCCCGCCATAGCCACGATTTGGCACACATCGTGCGAGAGACCGGGCAGCGGGCGGCCGCGAGAAGAGCGCGGGGGCGCGGAACCGGATATGCTGGCCGGACATCCAACTGAATACCGGGCCAACGAGGTCGATGCGGGAGAGCCGAGCGCGCGAGCGGGCGGCACCGAAGGAGCAATCCTCCCCGACAATCTCTCAGGTACGCGTACCGCATCGGACTGGCCACTCTGAAAAGCAGGACGGCGCCCGCCGCCCTCGCCCACGGTGAAAGCCGCGCTCCCCACGGGACGCGGTGAAACTCTCAGGCCGGATGACAGAGGGGGAGTTCTTCCCGGGAGCCGTCACGCCCCCGCAGCCCCCGGCCGCTCGGCCGGCGAATCGGAGAACTCATGACCTCGCAGCAGAGCCAGCCGTCCGACCGGCAGACCGGCGAACGCACCTCCCCGCTCCACGACGCGCACAGCGCGGCGGGCGCCTCCTTCACCGACTTCGCCGGCTGGCAGATGCCCGTGCGCTACTCGTCGGACCTGGCCGAGCACCACGCCGTGCGCACGGCCGCCGGGCTCTTCGACCTGTCCCACATGGGCGAGATCGTGCTCATCGGCCCGGAGGCAGGAGAGGCGCTCGACTACGCGCTGGCTGGCCGGCTGTCGGCGCTCGCCGTCGACCAGGCCAAGTACAGCCTCCTGCTGTCCCGCTCGGGCGGCATCATCGACGACCTGGTCGTGTACCGCACCGGCGACGACCGCTACATGGTGGTGGCGAACGCGTCCAACCGGGATGCCGTTGCCCAGGAGCTGCGCGACCGCACCGCGCCGTTCGACGTCGAGGTCTTCGACGAGTCGGACGACATCGCCCTGATCGCGGTTCAAGGCCCCGCCGCCCTCTCGGTGCTGCTCGCGACCGCCGGTCTCTCCGCCGACGCCGGAGCGCTGGGCGGCGCCGACTTCGGCGAACGTCTCTCGGCCCTCAAGTACTACTGGTCGCTCCCGGCCGAGTTCGAGACGCATCCGGTGCTGATCGCGCGCACCGGGTACACCGGCGAGGACGGCTTCGAGCTGTACCTCGCTCCCGACAACGCCCGGGCCCTGTGGGATGCGCTGCTCGAGGCGGGCGCCGCCCAAGGCCTCGTCCCGGCCGGTCTCGCCAGCCGCGACACGCTGCGCCTCGAGGCGGGGATGCCGCTGTACGGCCACGAGCTCGGCCTCGACACCATGCCGGCGCAGGCGGGCCTGGGCCGTGTCGTGAACCTCGCGAAGGAGACAGACTTCGTCGGCCGTGCCGCCAGCGAGGAAGGCCCCGACCCCGAGGCCCGGGTGCTCGTCGGGCTGGTGGGCGAGGGCAAGCGCGCCGCGCGCGCCGGCTACCCCGTGTACGCGAAGGACGTGGTCGACGGCGAGGACGCCGAGGTGGGCGTCGTCACCTCGGGCGCGCTCTCGCCGACGCTGGGCGTCCCCATCGCGATGGCCTACGTGGCCCCGCAGCTCGCCCGCGAGAACACCGTGCTCCATGTGGATGTGCGCGGCACGCGCCTCCCGTTCACCGTCACCGCCCTCCCCTTCTACCGCAGAAAGAAGCGCTAGCCATGGCCGCAGAACGAGACCTGAAGTACACGCCCGAGCACGAGTGGCTCCTGGTCGAGGGCGACGTCGCGACCGTCGGCATCACCTCCTACGCCGCCGAGAAGCTGGGCGACGTGGTGTTCGTCGAGCTGCCCGAGGAGGGCAGCGACGTGACCGCCGGCCGTGTGGTCGGCGAGATCGAGTCGACGAAGTCGGTCGGCGAGTTGTTCGCGCCGGTCGACGGCGTCGTCGCGGAGGCGAACGCCGCCGTCGTCGACGCGCCGGAGCTGGTGAACTCGGACCCGTTCGGCGAGGGCTGGCTCGTCAAGGTCCGCTTCAACGCACTGCCCGACAACCTCCTGAGCTACGACGAGTACGCCGCCCTCACCGGCGAGTAAGGTTCCGACCCCTCACATGACCGACCTCGCAATGTCCGACGCGTTCGGCGCGCGCCACATCGGCACCGATGGCGACGCGCAGAGCACCATGCTGTCCGCGATCGCCGCGGCGGCCTCCCGCGATTGGAGCTCCGTCGAGGAGCTCGTCACCGCCGCCGTCCCCGAGTCGATCCGGGTCGACGGCGGCCGCATCCCGTCGCTCCCCGCGCCGCTGGGGGAGCGGGCCGCGCTCCGCGAGCTGCGCGCCATCGCCGCGCGAAACACCGTCAACCGCAGCCTCATCGGACTCGGCTACTACGGCACGATCACCCCGGCGGTGATCAAGCGCAACGTGCTCGAGAACCCGGGCTGGTACACGGCGTACACGCCCTACCAGCCGGAGATCTCGCAGGGACGGCTGGAGGCGCTGATCAACTTCCAGACGATGGTCTCCGACCTGACCGGCCTGGACACCGCCAACGCGTCGATGCTCGACGAGGGCACCGCGGTGGTCGAGGGGATGCTGCTGGCCCGCCGCGCATCCAAGGCGAAGTCCGCCCGCTTCGTCGTCGACGCGGACACCTTCCCGCAGACACTGGCGCTGCTGCGCAACCGCGCAAACGCGGTCGGGATCGAGCTGGTCGTCCTGGACCTGGCGTCGCTGCCGTCCGACGCTCCCGAGCTGTCGGACGCGTTCGGGCTGTTCGTGCAGTACCCGGGCGCTTCCGGGCGGGTCTGGGACCCGTCCGCCGCCATCCGCACCGCCAAGGAGGCGGGCGCCGTCGTGGTGGCCGCGGCCGACCTGCTGGCGCTGACTCAGCTGCGCAGCCCCGGAGAGCTCGGGGCCGACGTGGCGGTCGGCACGAGCCAGCGATTCGGCGTCCCCATGGGCTTCGGCGGCCCGCACGCGGGCTACATGGCGGTCAGGAAGGGTCTCGAGCGGCAGCTGCCGGGCCGTCTGGTCGGTGTGTCGCAGGATGCGGTGGGGAAGCCCGCGTACCGGCTCACGCTCCAGACGCGCGAGCAGCACATCCGCCGCGAGAAGGCCACGTCCAACATCTGCACCGCCCAGGTGCTGCTCGCCGTGATGGCCGCGATGTACGCGGTCTACCACGGCCCGGCCGGCCTGCGCGCGATCGGGAGCCAGGTGCACCTGTCGACCGTCGCCCTGGCGGAAGTCCTGCGCGAGTCCGGGGTCGAGGTCCTGTCGCGCTCGTACTTCGACACGCTCCAGGTCGAGGTGGACGACGCCGCCACGGTCGTGCGCCGCGCCCACGAGCGCGGACTGCTGCTGCACGCGACCGACGCGGGCCTCGTCTCGCTGAGCGTCGACGAGGAGTCGGCCGCCGACCTGCGCGACGGCGTCTTCCCCCTCCGCGACCTGATCGAGGCGCTCGGCGGCACGGTGGAGGGCGACGCCGTCCTGCCGCCCGTCACCGAGGCGTCTTTCGACCCGGCACTCGTCCGCGAGTCGGCCTACCTCAGCCACCCGGTGTTCAACACGCACCACAGCGAGACCGCCATGATGCGGTACCTCCGGCTGCTGCAGGACCGCGACTACGCGCTCGACCGCGGCATGATCCCGCTCGGCTCGTGCACCATGAAACTGAACGCGGCGACCGAGATGGAGGCCGTCACGTGGCCCGAGTTCGCGGCACTGCATCCCTTCGCCCCGGCCGCGGACGTCGCCGGCTCGCTCGAGCTGATCGACCAGCTCGAGGGCTGGCTGGCCGACGTCACGGGCTACGACACGGTCTCGCTGCAGCCGAACGCCGGCAGCCAGGGGGAGCTCGCCGGACTGCTCGCGATCCGCGGCTACCACCGCTCGCGCGGGGACCTGCAGCGGACGGTGTGCCTCATCCCGCAGTCCGCCCACGGCACCAACGCGGCCTCCGCCGTGCTCGCCGGCATGAGCGTCGTGGTCGTGGCCACCGACGAGCTCGGCAACGTGGACCTCGACGACCTGCGCGCCAAGATCGCCGACCACGCGGACACGCTGGCCGCGCTCATGATCACCTATCCGTCGACGCACGGCGTGTACGAGCACGAGGTGGTCGCCATCACGCAGGCGGTGCACGACGCGGGCGGTCAGGTGTACGTCGACGGCGCCAACCTCAACGCGCTGCTCGGCTACGCGCGCTTCGGGGACTTCGGCGGCGACGTCAGCCACCTGAACCTGCACAAGACCTTCTGCATCCCGCACGGCGGCGGAGGACCGGGCGTCGGCCCGGTCGCGGCCAAGGCGCACCTCGCGCCGTTCCTGCCCGGGCACCCGCTCGCGCAGGATGCGACGCACCCGCTCGCCGGGGGCGGCCGGGTGGAGCACGGCGGCGCGCCGGTCTCGGCGGCGCCGTACGGCAGCCCGAGCATCCTGCCGATCAGCTGGGCGTACGTCCGGATGATGGGCGCGGAGGGGCTCAAGGATGCGACCGGTGCGGCCGTCCTCGCGGCCAACTACGTCGCGGCACGCCTGCGCGAGCACTTCCCGGTGCTCTACGCGGGCGAGGACGGCCTGGTCGCGCACGAGTGCATCCTCGACGTGCGTCCGCTCACCGAGCGCACCGGCGTGACCGTCGACGACGTGGCCAAGCGCCTCATCGACTACGGCTTCCACGCGCCGACCATGTCGTTCCCGGTCGCGGGCACCCTCATGGTGGAGCCGACGGAGAGCGAGGACCTCGCCGAGCTCGACCGCTTCGTCGCGGCGATGATCGCGATCCGCGCCGAGGCCGACGCCGTGGCGGCGGGGGACTGGCCGTCCGACGACAACCCGCTCCGCAACGCGCCGCACACGGCGGAGGCGGCCGTCGCGTCCGACTGGTCCCACCCGTACTCGCGCGAGCAGGCCGTGTACCCCGTTCCGGCCCTCGTCCGCGCCAAATACTGGCCCCCCGTGCGCCGCATCGACCAGGCCTACGGCGACCGCAACCTCTTCTGCGCCTGCCCCCCGCCCGAAGCCTTCGCCTAGCCGCAACCCCTCCGTCGAGTACACGAAAAGTGCACGGAATCGCCCCGATTTCGTGCACTTTTCGTGTACTCGACGGAGGGGCCGACCCAGAGGGGAGAGCCCGGGAGGGGAGCGGGTCAGGCGAAGATGGCGGGCCAGAGGGCGACGGCGAGGGGGTAGCCGACGAACGAGACGATGTCGATGATCGTGTGCGCGACGACCAGCGGCATCACGCGGCCCCAGCGGGTGTAGCACCAGCCGAAGACGACGCCCATGATCGCGTTGCCGACGAACGGGCCGAACCCCTGGTACAGGTGGTAGCTGCCACGCAGTACGGCGGCCCCGAGGATGATCGGCCATGTACCCCACGAGCCCTGTCCCCACCCGAGCTGCCGCAGCCGGGTGAACAGGTAGCCGACGACGATCACCTCCTCCTGCAGCGCGGCCCGCAGGGCGGCCAGGATGAGCACCGGCACCGTCCACCAGTGGGCGTTCAGCGTGGACGCCTCGACCGTCACGGTGAGCCCGAGCACGCGGCCCAGGGCGTAGAAGAGGATGCCGGGGATCCCGATCACGAGGAACAGCAGCGCCCCGCCGCCCAGGTCGCGCGCCGGCCGCGTCAGGTCGAGGCCGATCCGGCGGAAGCCGCTGCGCTGCGGCTGCCAGAGCAGGTAGATCACCAGCGCGACGGCGAACAGCGGGAAGAGGTTGTCGAGCACCTGGTACAGGAAGTCGAAGACCTCGCGGCTGGACTGGCTGGGGTTGACCTCGGCCTTCTGCTGCGAGAGCGGCGTGCTCTGCGTCGCACGGTCGACGATGGTGATGATGGAGTAGACGGCGGACTGCCCGAGCGAGAGCCCGAGGACGATCGCGACCTCCCACCAGAGACGCGGCCGGGCCTCCCTCGGCACGGCGGCCTCGGCCGACCAGGTGCGCGTGTCGCTCATGGGGACATCCTGCCAGCCCCACGGCCCGGCCCCCGACCGTCAAATGGATGGATCGTTGCATTGCACGGCGGAATCCATCGTTTTTGTGCGCTTCGCGCAGGAATCCGCCGACTGAGTTACCACTATGTAACGTTTTCCTCGGCTGTTTTGCAATCGCTGGCGACGATACCTAGGGTCATTCTTATCCCGCGCGGGACAGGCACTCTCGCACGCCTGCACCGTCGCACACTTCGCACAGGAGGAACATTGCACATCAACGGAAGAAGGGTGAGGTACGCGGTCAGCGCGGTCGCCGTCGCAGGCGTCGCAGCACTCGCACTGTCGGCCTGCACCACGTCCGGCAGCACCAGCACCTCGACCGCTGCCAAGGGCGGCACCGTGACGGTTGCGGTCGTCAACGACTTCACCTCGTTCAACTCGCAGACGCCGCAGGGCAACCTGGACACCAACGGCCAGGTCGGCTACCTGGACGGATCGTACGGAACCGGTTTCCAGTACATCGACAACAACTACAAGATCGTGCACGACGACAAGTTCGGCACGTTCGAGAAGACCTCGGACGACCCGCTGACCGTCAAGTACACGCTCAACAAGGACGACAAGTGGTCCGACGGCCAGCCCGTCACCGCTGACGACATGATCCTCGCGTGGGCGATCGCCTCCGGTCACTACGACTCGGCGAAGTTCGACGACGACGGCAACGTCACGAGCGGCACGCAGTACTTCCAGATCGCGGGATCGACCGCCGGCGTCGACGCCACCGACTTCCCGACGGTGAGCAACGACAACCGCACGATCACCCTGAAGTACAGCACCCCGTACGTGGACTGGGAGCTCGTCAACCCGATCGCGCAGCCCGCGCACATCGTCGCCAAGAAGGCCGGCCTCTCCTCGGCCGCCGACCTGACGAAGCTGCTCAAGGGCCTGCCGAAGGGCGACCCGGCGAACCCCGCGCCCGCCGACCCGACGCTGAAGAAGGCCGCAGACTTCGTCAACACCGGCTACGACGTCACCGCGTTCCCGACCGACAAGGACCTGCTGGTCTCCTCCGGCCCGTTCGTCGTCTCGTCGTGGACCCCGGGCCAGTCGCTCACGATGACCCCGAACAAGTACTACGCCGGTGGTCTCAAGCCGAACGTGGACAAGATCGTGTTCCGCATCATCCCGGACGCGAACGCCCAGGTCACCGCTCTCCAGAACGGTGAGGTCGACATCATCAACCCGCAGGCGTCCGCCGACACGATCACCGCGCTCAAGCAGACCAGCGCAAAGATCCTGACCGGTGCGCAGGCGTCGTACGACCACCTCGACCTGAACTTCGGCTCCTCCGTGTTCAAGGACGAGAAGGTCCGTGAGGCGTTCCTCAAGACGATCCCGCGTCAGCAGATCCTCGACTCGATCGTCACCCCGGTCGACTCGAAGGCCAAGGTCCTGGACTCGCAGATCTTCCTGCCGAACCAGGAGCAGTACGAGGGCAGTGTCAAGCAGAACGGCTCGGACAAGTACGACAAGGTCGACATCGACGGCGCCAAGGCGCTCCTCGCCGGTGCCACCCCGACCGTGCGCATCCTGTACAACACGAACAACCCGAACCGTGTCGACGAGTTCCAGTCGATCCAGGCCTCGGCCGCCAAGGCCGGCTTCAAGGTCGTCGACGCCGGCTCGCCCGACTGGAGCAAGCTCCTCCCGGGTGGCGACTACGACGCTTCGCTCTTCGGCTGGATCAGCCCGGGTGCAGGCACCTCGCAGCTGCCGCAGCAGTTCTCCTCGCAGGGTGGCGGAAACTACAACCGCTACACCGGCACCAACGACCTGGCTCTCAAGTCGCAGACCACCCTGGACAAGGATGAGCTGACGAAGATCGAGTACCAGATCGACAAGCAGACCTTCGCTGACGCGTACGGCCTGCCGCTCTTCCAGCTGCCTGGTGTCTTCGCGACCACCTCGCGCGTGCAGGGCGTCAAGTACAACGGCGGGCAGTCCGGCCCGTTCTGGAACTTCTGGGAGTGGACCGTCAAGTCGTCCTCCGCGAAGTAACAGCTCCGTAAGCGAGAGTGCCCGGGTGAACCCCGGGCACTCTCCTGCGGCGGGGCGTCGGTTCAGGCCGGCGCCCCGTATCATGTAGTCGGTGGACGCGATCCGTCCGCCCCGTGAGATACGCGCCTGGCGGCACCCCCTCCGCCGCACCCCCGATCGGCGCGTCCTGTCAGTGAAGGTTTTGAACCTATGGCGAGTTTCATCCTGAGGCGCCTCCTGGTCTCAGTGCTCATCATCATCGCCGCTTCGTTCCTGATGTACATGCTGGTGGCCTACAGCGCCGACCCGCTCCAGGACCTGCGAAGCAGCAATTCCCCCAACAAGACGCAGCTGATCAACGCGCGCATCCAGCTCCTTCAGCTGGATGTGGTGCCCCCGCTGCGCTGGCTGCTCTGGCTCGGCGGCGCCGCCAAGTGCCTCATCCCGTTCGCCAACGCGTGCGACCTCGGCTCCACCATCTCCAACGCGAAGGTGACCGACATCCTCCCGCAGGCGTTGGGATCGACGGTGCAGCTGGTCACGGTCGCCCTGATCCTCGCGATCCTCCTCGGTGTCACCATCGGCATCGTCACCGCCCTCCGGCAGTACAGCGGACTCGACAACGTCGTCACGTTCCTCAGCTTCTTCCTGTACTCGCTGCCGGCGTTCCTCGTCGCGGTCCTCCTCAAGGAGTTCGTGGCCATCGGCTTCAACAACTTCCTCGCGCATCCGGTCATCCCGTGGTGGGTCGCGGTCATCATCGGCATCGTCGCCGGTCTGATCTGGCAGTCGTTGATCGGCGGCGACCGGCGGCGGCGGCTCATCACCTTCGTCGTCGCCACCATCGCGACGGCCGGCGTGCTCCTGCTGATGTCGGTGATGAACTGGTTCCTCTTCCCGGGCCTCGGGCCGGTAGTGATGATCATCCTCATCGCCGCGACCGTGATCGGCACCACCGCGCTGATCTCGGGTCTGCAGAACCGGCGCGCACTGATCGCAGCGGGGATCACCGGCGCGGTCAGCCTGGTCTGCTACTTCGCGCTGCAGCCGCTGTTCGACGTCTCCACCGTCGGCACCATCGTGATCCTCGCGATCGTGTCGATCGTCGTGAGCCTGGCGATCGGCTGGTTCGTCGGCGGGTACGACCGCGGCCAGAACATGCGCATCGCCGTGATCGTGGCGATCGTGTCCGGCTTCTTCATCATCGTCGACCGCTTCATGCAGGCGTGGCCGCAGTACTTCCAGGACACGAACGGCCGCCCGATCGCGACCGTCGGCTCGTCGACGCCGGGCCTCGACGGCGATATGTGGGTGACGGGGCTCGACACCTTCACGCACCTGCTGCTGCCGACGATCGCGCTGCTCCTGATCTCGTTCGCCTCCTACACGCGCTACTCGCGGGCCGGGATGCTCGAGGTGCTCAACCAGGACTTCATCCGCACCGCACGCGCCAAGGGCCTCCCCGAGCGCACTGTCGTCGTGCGCCACGCCTTCCGCAACATGCTCATCCCGATCACGACGCTCGTCGCCTTCGACGTGGGCGCGCTGCTCGGTGGTGCGATCATCACCGAGAAGGTGTTCGCCATCCCCGGCATGGGGTCCCTGTTCAACCTGGGCCTCAGCCGCGGTGACCTCAACCCGGTCATGGCGTACTTCCTCGTGATCGCGGCGATGGCCATCCTCTTCAACTTCCTGGCAGACCTCGCGTATGCCGCCCTCGACCCGAGAGTGAGGGTCCGCTGATGTCCACCGACACCCGTATCGCCGACGAGCTGCAGGCGCCCTCGGCTCCGCCCGTCAGCCAGGGCAAGCTGATCTGGAAGCGGTTCCTCTCGAACAAGATCGCCGTCGCCAGTGCGGTCCTGTTCTTCCTGATCCTCATCTTCTCGATCTCCGCGATCGGCCTCGGCCCGATCCACGGCTGGTGGAAGTACAGCTACACCGAGCTGAACGACCAGGTGCACCAGGGCGCCCCCACGTGGGAGCACCCGTTCGGCCAGGACCGCATCGGCAAGGACTACTTCGCCCTCACGATGCGCGGAATCCAGAACTCGATCCTGGTCATGATCGTGCTCGGCCTGATCGCGAGCGTGGTCGGCGTCGTCGTCGGCGCCGTCGCGGGCTACTTCCGCGGCGTGGTCGACGCCATCCTGATGCGCATCACCGACGTGTTCATCGTCATCCCGGCGCTGGTGATCGGCTCGGTCGTCGGCCACATCTTCGGCGGCCTCGGCGCATTCTTCCTGGCGCTCATGCTCGGATTCTTCTCGTGGATGGGCATCGCCCGACTCGTGCGCGGCGAGTTCCTGTCGCTCCGCGAGCGCGAGTTCGTGGAGGCGGCCCGCGTGGCCGGCGCCTCGGACAGCCGGATCATCTTCAAGCACATCCTGCCCAACGCCATCGGCGTGGTCATCGTGGCGTCGACGCTGATCATGGCCTCGGCCATCCTGCTCGAGACCGCGCTGTCGTACCTCGGCTACGGCATCCAGCCGCCGGACGTGTCGCTGGGCCTCCTGATCAGCTCGAACCAGTCGGCGTTCCAGACCCGGCCGTGGCTGTTCTGGTGGCCGGGCGCGTTCATCGTGACGCTCGCCCTGTTGGTCAACTTCGTCGGCGACGGTCTGCGCGACGCGTTCGACCCGCGCCACCGCCGGTTCAACCTCCGCAAGATGCGCGAGCAGGAGCCGGAGGAGGGCGAAGGCGACGACCGCACGCCGCGCACGGGAGCAGCCCTCGCGGAGGACGTGCTGTGACGCCCCACACCGTCGCGCTGCTCCCGGCCTCAGGCCAGGAGCAGGGCGGCGACGCTGCCGGCGGTGAGCAGCACCAGAGTGATCAGCGACGCCACGTGCCAGCGGACGCCGACCGGCGTTTCGTCGGCCCGTCCGGCTTCGATCGCGCCCGCGTCCTGCAGGTCCGCCCAGCGGCGGCGCACCACCTCGGCGGCGGCGCCCGACTCGGTGGCCAGCAGGTCGCCAGGGCGGCGCAGGCTGTCGTCGACGCTCGGCCGGCCGACGCGGCCCTTCGTCTCGGTGCGCGTCGCACGGAGCGTGCGGGTCGTGCCGGGAGCGGGCGCGGACCACACCGGGAATTTGCGGCCCGGCGTGTAGAGCGTGAGCGCGTACTTGGTGTCGACGGCGATCAGCGCCTCCCACGGGATGCTCACCGTCTGCGTCACGTTGACGAGCGTCAGCCCTTCATCGGCCACGACGAGCAGCGGGCGCCACAGCATGGCCCACGCGACGAACGCGAACAGCGCGACCGGCACGATGTAGAGCAGCCGGGCGTCGTGGACGCTCACCAGCAGGCCGACGGTCAGCGCGGCAGCGGCGGCCCAGATCAGAACGGCAAGGACCCGGTTGAACCGGGACACGAAAACCTCGCGTCCGGCGGGGGAGACGTAGGGCATGGGTCCATGCTCTCATCCCTCCGGATCGCCCCCGAAAGGAACCACGAATCATGACCGAGACCACAACGGGTCGGGCGACGGCCGCGACCGGCGGCCCCGTCCTCGAGGTGACCGGCCTGTCCGTCGACTTCGGTGTGGACAACACGTGGGTCCCCGCCGCGAAGAACCTGAACTACCAGATCAAGGCGGGCGAAGTGCTCGCGATCGTGGGCGAGTCCGGGTCCGGCAAGAGCGCGAGCTCGATGGCGATCCTCGACCTCCTGCCGAAGAACTCGCGCGTGCGGGGATCCATCAAGCTCGACGGGCGCGAGCTCACCGGGCTCAGCCAGCCGCAGATCCGCCGGGTGCGCGGACGCCAGGTCGCCGTGATCTTCCAGGAGCCGATGACGGCGCTCAACCCCGTCTACACCGTCGGCTTCCAGATCGTCGAGACGCTCCGCATCCACTTCGGGATGTCGCCGCACGAGGCCAAGGAGCGCGCGCTCGAGCTGCTCGCCATGGTCGAGCTGCCCGACCCGAAGAAGGCGTTCAACTCGTACCCGCACCAGCTCTCCGGCGGCCAGCGCCAGCGCGCGATGATCGCCCAGTCGATCTCGTGCGACCCGAAGCTGCTGATCGCCGATGAGCCGACCACCGCGCTCGACGTGACGGTGCAGGCCGAGATCCTGGAGCTGCTGCGCAGCCTCCGGGACCGCCTCGACAGCGCGATCCTGCTGATCACGCACGACATGGGCGTGGTCGCCGACCTGGCCGACAACATCGTCGTCATGCGCAAGGGCGACATCGTGGAGGCCGGGACGGTCGCCGAGGTGTTCGCCGAGCCGAAGCACCCGTACACGATCGCCCTGCTCGACGCCGTGCCGCACCTCGGCCAGCGCGAGGACGAGGAGATCGACACGACGGCCGCCCTCGCCGCCGGCACCGAGAACCCGGACGCGTCGTTCACCGAGCGCATCCGCGCGAACGAGCGCGCGGCGCAGGCCGAGCACGAGAAGGCCGAGATGGACAAGCGGGAAGTCGTCGTCGACTTCCAGGATGTCGCCATCGAGTACCCGAAGCACGGCCGCGTCCCGGCGTTCCGCGCCGCCAGCGACATCGACCTCAAGATCCACGAGGGCGAGGTCGTCGGGCTGGTGGGCGAGTCGGGCTCCGGCAAGACGACGCTCGGCCGCGCCGCGATCGGACTGCTGCCCATCCACTCGGGCCGGCTCGTGGTCGCCGGCCAGGACATCAGCAACGCCGGCCGGGACGAGATCCGCAAGCTGCACCGCAACGTGGGCATCGTGTTCCAGGACCCGTCGTCGTCGCTGAACCCTCGCCTCCAGATCTCCGACTCGATCGCCGAGCCGCTGCGCCTGGCCAAAGGCCTGAAGGGGGCAGAGCTCTCCAAGGAGGTCGACCGCCTGCTCGACAGCGTCGAGCTGCCGCGCGCCTACCGCAGCCGGTTCCCGCACGAGCTGTCCGGTGGCCAGAAGCAGCGCGTCGGGATCGCCCGCGCACTGTCGCTGAAGCCGCAGGTGCTGATCGCGGACGAGCCGACCAGCGCGCTGGACGTGTCGGTGCAGGCGCGTGTGCTGCAGCTGATGCAGACGCTGCAGAAGGAGATGAACTTCGCCTGCCTGTTCATCACCCACGACCTCGCGGTCATCGACGTGCTCGCGGACCGCATCGCCGTGATGCACCACGGCCGCCTGGTCGAGGTCGGCACGCGGGACGAGATCCTGCGCTACCCCAAGGAGGCGTATACGCAGCGCCTGCTCGCGGCCGTGCCGCTTCCGGACCCGGAGCAGCAGCGCGCCCGCCGCGCCCTGCGCCTGGAGCTGCTGGCTGCGGGCGCCGACGAGACCGGCTCGGTTCCTGCCGTCCCGCAGGAGCCGCAGCAGCCGGAGCCGCCCGTCGCGCAGGGCCTCTGAGCGCAGGACGTCCGGCCGCGGGGCGGTGACCTCCGGCCACGCCCGGCGGGATCGCTGACAGCGGACTCAGGAGAAGGGGAGCGGATCCACGATAGAATGGACCGTTCCCCTTCTTCCTTCTGACGAGAGTCGAGTCTGTACGCATGTCCGAGAACGCCGTCGCCCGCCGCGATGATCTGCGCAATGTCGCGATCGTCGCCCACGTCGACCACGGCAAGACCACGCTGGTCGACGCCATGCTCAAGCAGACCAACTCCTTCGACGCGCACGCGCACGTCGAGGAGCGGGCCATGGACTCCAACGAGCTGGAGCGCGAGAAGGGCATCACGATCCTCGCCAAGAACACGGCGATCTCGTACAAGGGCAAGCACGCCCCGGGCGGCCCGATCACCATCAACGTGATCGACACCCCGGGTCACGCCGACTTCGGCGGCGAGGTCGAGCGCGGCCTGTCCATGGTCGACGGCGTGGTGCTGCTGGTGGACGCGTCCGAGGGCCCGCTGCCGCAGACCCGCTTCGTGCTGCGCAAGGCGCTCGAGGCGAAGCTCCCCGTCATCCTCGCGGTGAACAAGACCGACCGCGGCGACGCCCGCATCGACGAGGTCGTCGGCGAGAGCCAGGATCTGCTCCTCGGCCTCGCGAGCGACCTCTCCGACGACGTGCCCGACCTCGACCTCGACGCGATCCTCGACGTCCCCGTCGTCTACGCGTCCGGCCGCGCCGGCGCCGCGAGCCGCAACAAGCCGGCCAACGGCGAGCTGCCCGACAACGACGACCTCGAGCCGCTGTTCGAGGCGATCCTCCAGCACATCCCGGCGCCGAGCTACGACCCCGAGGCCCCGCTGCAGGCGCACGTGACCAACCTCGACGCGTCGCCGTTCCTCGGCCGTCTCGCGCTGCTCCGCATCTTCAACGGCACCCTGAAGAAGGGCCAGACCGTCGCCTGGGTGCGCCACGACGGCGACGTGCACAACGTGCGCGTGACCGAGCTGCTGATGACGAAGGCGCTCGACCGCTACCCGGCCGAGTCCGCAGGCCCCGGCGACATCGTCGCCGTCGCCGGTTTCGCCGACATCATGATCGGCGACACGCTCGCCGACCCCGACGACATCCGCCCGCTTCCGGCCATCCACGTCGACGAGCCCGCGATCTCGATGACGATCGGCACCAACACCTCCCCGCTGGTCGGCAAGGTGAAGGGTCACAAGCTGACGGCCCGCATGGTCAAGGACCGCCTCGACCGCGAGCTGGTCGGCAACGTGTCGCTGCGAGTGCTCGACATCGGCCGTCCCGACGCCTGGGAGGTGCAGGGCCGCGGCGAGCTGGCGCTGGCCATCCTGGTCGAGCAGATGCGCCGCGAGGGCTACGAGCTGACGGTCGGCAAGCCGCAGGTGGTCACCAAGAAGGTCGACGGCAAGACGTTCGAGCCGTACGAGCACCTGACGATCGACGCCCCCGAGGAGTATCTCGGCGCGATCACCCAGCTGCTCGCCGCCCGCAAGGGCCGGATGGAGAACATGGCGAACCACGGCACCGGCTGGGTCCGCATGGAGTTCATCGTGCCGTCGCGCGGCCTGATCGGCTTCCGCACCGAGTTCCTCACCACCACCCGCGGCACCGGCATCGCCAACGCGATCTCGCACGGCTACGACGAGTGGGCCGGTCACATCGTGACCCGCAGCAACGGCTCGATCGTGGCCGACCGCGCGGGCGTCGTGACCCCGTTCGCCATCATCGCGCTCCAGGAGCGCATGACGTTCTTCGTGAACCCCACGGAGGAGGTCTACGAGGGAATGGTGATCGGCGAGAACTCGCGCGCCGACGACATGGACGTGAACATCACCAAAGAGAAGAAGCTCACCAACATGCGCTCCTCCACGGCCGACACGTTCGAGTCGATGACGCCGTCGCGCCAGCTCACGCTGGAGGAGTCGCTGGAGTTCGCCCGCGACGACGAATGCGTCGAGGTGACTCCGGAAGCCGTCCGCATCCGCAAGGTCGAGCTCGACGCGACCGCCCGTGGTCGTGCCGCCGCGCGCCTGAAGCGTCAGGACGCCGCGGCCGTCTGACGCCCGCGCCCGTCATCGAGGGGTCGCAACACGCCGTTATGGCGCATCCATAACGGCGTGTTGCGACCCCTCGTTCGTGCAGCCACGGGTGCCCGGGCGTCCGGGAGAATGGGCGTATGAAACGTCGCCTCCTCGCCGTCCCGCTCGTCGCCGCGCTGCTTCTCGGCACGGCCCCCGCACTCACTGCGTGCAGCTTCCAGAGCGTCGTGAAGGATGTGTCCGGCGGCAATGTCGATGTCGGCGGGACGTCCCTCCCCACCGACTTCCCGAAGGACGTCCCGCTCGCGAGCGGCGACGTCGTCTTCGCCGCTGGCCTCGGCTCCGGCGACGGCAAGGTGTGGAACGTGACGGTGAAGGTTCCGGACGGCGAGGCGTACAGCTCGATCGAGAAGCAGCTCACCGACGCCGGATTCAGCGGCGACTTCGGCGCCCGCGGCGCGAACGGGGGAGGCACCGGCACGTTCAGCAACGGCACCTACGGCGTCCTCGTCGTGGTGACGGACGCCGGGAGCAACGGCTGGGTCGCCAACTACTCCGTCTCGAAGGGCAAGGCTCCGAGCCCGACCCCGACCGCCGGCTCCTGAGCCGCGTACCGGCCAGCGGCGAACAGGGCAGCGGCGAATCGGCCAGCGGCGAACCGGCCAGCGGCGAATCGGCCAGCGGCGAACCGGCCAGCGGCGAACCGGCCAGCCGCGAACCGGCAGCGGCTAGGCGAACAGCCCCGCGCCGACGAACGACCCCTCGCTCGCTCCCGGCGGCACCGCGAACACGCCCGACCCGACGTGGCGGACGTACTCGTTCATCAGGTCGTTGGCGGCGAGCCGCTGCTGGATCGGGATGAACTGGGTGCGCGGGTCGCGCTGGAACGCGATGAAGAACAGCCCGGCGTTGAGCCGCCCGAGCTCGTCGTTGCCGTCGACGAAGTTGTAGCCGCGCCGCAGCAGCTGCGCACCGCCGTTCATCGTGGGGTGCGCGAGCCGCACGTGCGAGTCGGGGTCGATCTTCGTGCCGCCGTCCTTGGCCAGCGCGAGGAAGTTCGGCGCGGTGAACTCGGTGCCGCCGGAGAGGGGTGCGCCCTCGCCCTTGTCGCGGCCGATGATGCGCTCCTGCTCGCCGAGCTGCTGCCGGTCCCACGTCTCGATCACCATGCGGATCTTGCGCGCGACGAGGTACGACCCGCCGTGCATCCACTCGGAGCCGTCGGCGCGCGCCGCCCACACCTGGTCCTCGACGACCGACTGGTCCTCCGACTTGATGTTGGCGGTGCCGTCCTTGAACCCGAAGAGGTTGCGCGGCGTCGCCTGCGCCCGCGAGGTGGACGAGGTGCGCCCGAAGCCCAGCTGCGACCAGCGGATGGCGGCGCGGCCGAAGGCGATGCGTGAGAGGTTGCGGATGGCGTGCACCGCCACCTGGGGGTCGTCGCTGCACGCCTGCACGCACAGGTCGCCGCCGCTGATCGACTCCTGGAGCGCGTCGCCCGGGAACCGCGGGAGGTCGACGAGCGCTTCGGGGCGGCGCGACGCGATCCCGAAACGGTCCTGCCCGCTCGCGGTGCGGAACAGGCTGGGGCCGAAGCCGAACGTGAGCGTCAGACCGCCCGGCGGCAGGTCGAGCGCCTCCCCGGTGTCGTCCGGCGGGGCGTCGGACGGGCCGGAGGCCGGGCCGTACGTGCCCGCGGGGCGGCCCTGCGTCATCCGCGCGGCCGCGACGGTCCAGTCCTGCAGCAGCTCCTTCAGGCCCTCGCGGTCGAGCCCTGGGGCGGCGTCGAAGGAGGCGAAATGGAGGCGGTCCTGCGCGGGCGTGGTGATCCCGGCCTGGTGGGCGCCGTAGAACGGATAGGTGGCGGAGGCCGTGGCGGTCGCCCCGAGCACGACGCGGTCGGCGGCCACACCCGCGCCGATGCCGACGAGGCCGGCACCGACCGTGGCGCCGGCGAGGCCCAGCATGCCGCGGCGGGACAGCCCGCGGCGCCCGCCCTCCTGCTCGGTCGGCTCGGTCGGCGCGGTCTGCTCGGTCGGCGCGGTCCGCTCGGCCTGCTCCGTCAGCGGGCGCGGACGCGCGGCGTCGTCGGTCGGGTGCTCGGTCACGCGGCTACTTGACGATGATCGAGGTCAGGCGGCTGAGCGGTTCGCTCAGCGCGTTCACCTGGTCGGACAGCTGCTTCACCTGGTCGGTGCTCAGCTCGGTGTAGCTGACGAAGCCGTCGCCGCTCTTGTACTGGGCGAGCGTGGTCGCGACGGCCTGGAACTCGGAGTCGAGCTTCGAGACCGCGTCGGCGCCCTGGCTGCCCTTCTTCGCCGCGATGTCGCGGACCACGCCGTAGGCCACCTGCGCACCCTCCAAGTTGGCCTGGAAGTCCTGCAGGTCGGTGTGCGAGAAGGCCTCCTCCTCGCCCGTGATCTTGGAGCCGGCGACCTCCTCCATCAGCCCGATCGCTCCGTTGGAGATCTGGTCGATCGTGAGCGTGAAGTCCTTCGCGTGGACGAGGTCGTACAGCTTCTGCGTGTCCGAGACGAGTTGGCCGGCGAGCTGCGTGCGGGTCGCGGCGTCGGCGGGCGTGTACCCGGCCGGTGCCCAGAGGTCCTTCTCGATGCGATGCCACCCGGTCCACTGCTGGCCCTGCGCCAGGTCGGCCTCGCGGAGATCGAGCGCGGGGTCGAGGTCGCCGAACTGCTCCGCGGTCGGTTCGATCCGCTCGTAGTAGGAGCGGGCGCTCGCGTACTGCGCGCGGGCGGCCGCCAGGTCGCCGCCGGAGTAGGCGGCTGCGAACGACTTCGTGGCGGTGAGGAGGGCGCCCGCCTGGTCCCTCACATACCCGGTGTAGTTCTCCACGGCTTGGGCCACCTGGGCGTTCTCGCTCTGCGAGACGCTGCGACCGGAACCCTTGGTCACGGTGAACGCGGCGACGTGGGCCGGGTCGCCCACCATGCCCTTGCGGCAGGCCGAGAAGTAGTCGCCCTCGGCGAGCTGCACCACGTAGTTGACCGTGGTGCCCGGCCCGATGTTCTCCTTCTCGCCGACGATGCGCAGCTTGTCCTTCGCGAGCAGCTCGAACTCGTTGACGTCGGTGCCGGTGTTGGTCACCTGGAATGTGATCGGCCCGGCCTCGGCGGTGTTCGTCGAGACCGTGCACGTGGTGTCGCTGAGGGTGACCGCGATCGCCTCGGCGGTGGCGTCCGCCTTGTTGGGAACGCATCCCGTGAGCGCGAGGGCGAGCGCGGCGGCGGCGGCCAGTGATCCGGCGACGGCGGCGAGCGGACGGAGTCGGGGCATGGGTGTGCTCTGCTTTCTGGTGGGGGCGCCCAGGGACGGGGGAGTCAGGACGCGATCGGGGCGTGAGCGGCCGCGGCGGTGGTCTTCGCCGGGGCGGCAGGCCGGGACGATGCGCGGTGCTGGCGGACGTAGAAGAAACCGACGACGGCGAGGTAGCCGATCCAGGCGAACAGCTGGACCCAGGTCGGTGACGGGTTGAAGTTGACGATGCCGGCGGCGAGCGTCCCGTACCAGCTGGAGGAGGGGATCAGCCCGCTGATGTCGTAGGCGTGCGCTTCGCCGCCCGGGATGAGGCCGGCCTCCTGCAGGTCGCCCAGGCCGTAGGCGAAGACGCCGGCGGCGACGAGGATGAGGAAGGCGCCCGTCCAGGTGAAGAACGCGCCCAGATTGATCTTGACCATGCCGCGGTAGAGCAGCAAGCCCAGGACGGCTGCGGTCAGGAGGCCGAGGACCGCGCCGACGGCCGGCTCCCACGTCCCGCCGGTGCTGGCGACGGTCGCCCAGACGAACAGCGAGGTCTCGATGCCCTCGCGGCCGACGCTGAGCATGGCGAGCAGCACCACACCCCAGCCGGCGCCCACGAGGGCGGAGTCGAGCCGGTTCTGGAGGGTGGATTTCATGGTGCGGGCGGTCTTGCCCATCCAGAACACCATCCAGGTGACGAAGCCGACCGCGACCAGCGAGAGCGATCCGCCGAGGATCTCCTGGGCCTGGAAGCTCATTCCGTAGGGCCCCCAGGTGAGCGCCGCGCCGATGGCCAGCGGCACCGCGAGGGCGATGCCGACGCCGATCCACAGTTTGGAGAGCACGTCCGTGCGGCCCAGTTTGACGACGTAGGCGATCAGGATGGTGACGATCAGGGCCATCTCGAGGCCTTCGCGGAGGCCGATCAGGTAGTTCGCGAGCACGGGGGACCTTGTCGGTGTGGGGGATGAGGTTGGTAAGGCTAACCTTACCCATCGAGCGTAAGTCACGGCTCCGGAAGTGTCCAGTTAGGATGCGAGAATGCTCAGCCGGATCGTCAGCGCCGTCCTGCTCGTCCTGACGGGCGCCGTGTTCGGCGTGCTCGGGACGATCGCCCACCAGTCCTCCGTCACCTGGGGGATCGCCATCCCACTCGGCCTCATCGGCGCGCTGGCCGCCTTCGCCGCCCTGCTGAC
The DNA here is from genome assembly GCF_056754895.1 of Leifsonia sp. KNZ13-11D. Taxonomy (NCBI): domain Bacteria; kingdom Bacillati; phylum Actinomycetota; class Actinomycetes; order Micrococcales; family Microbacteriaceae; genus Leifsonia; species Leifsonia sp. KNZ13-11D. Next base: position 2,478,200 of record NZ_JBPGWU010000001.1, on the reverse strand, counting down.
CGGGCTCCGCCTCCTCGGCCACAGCCGGCTGCCCGCGCTGCTCGCCGCGCTCGGCGCTATCGGCGTCGTCCTGCTCTTCACGCAGCAGAGCGCGGGCGGTTCTGTGCTCATCCCGAACAACCTCGCCGGGCAGGCCTGGCTCGTCGGCACCATCCTCATCGCGGCCATCGCGATCGCCTGGCCCGACGTGCGCGGTCGTCGTCCGGCGGACGCCGCTGCGCGCACGACGGCATAAGCTAGCAGGGTAGCTCTCGTGAAGGGATCCGAACCACTGTGACCTATGTCATCGCTCTCCCGTGCGTCGATGTGAAAGACAGGGCCTGTATCGACGAATGCCCGGTCGACTGCATCTACGAGGGCGAACGGTCGCTCTACATCCACCCCGACGAGTGCGTCGACTGCGGGGCCTGCGAGCCGGTCTGCCCGGTCGAGGCCATCTACTACGAGGACGACCTGCCCGAGGAGTGGAAGGACTACTACCGCGCGAACGTGGAGTTCTTCGACGACATCGGCTCGCCCGGCGGCGCCTCGAAGATCGGCGTGATCCAGAAGGACCACCCGGTCGTCGCCGCGCTTCCCCCGCAGGCCCACTGAGATGCCGCTCCAGGAGCTCCCGGACTACCCCTGGGATCTCATGGCGCCCTACGCCGAGCGCGCACGGTCGCACCCGGACGGCGTCGTGGACCTGTCCATCGGGTCCCCGGTCGACCCCACGCCCGACCTGATCCGGGAGGCGCTGGCCCGGGCGACGGACGCGCACGCGTACCCGCAGACCATCGGCACGCCGGCGCTCCGCGAGGCGATCGTGGATTGGTTCGAACGCCGCCGCGGCGTGCGCGGCCTGACCGCGGGGAACGTCCTGCCGACGATCGGCTCCAAGGAGCTGGTGGCCCTTCTGCCGTTCATGCTCGGGCTCGGTGATGGCGACACCGTCGTGCACCCGCGCGCCGCGTACCCGACCTACGCCATCGGCGCCGCCATCGCGGGCGCGACGGCGCTGGCGAGCGACGACCCGGCCGAGTGGCCCGAGGGCACGAAACTCGTCTGGCTGAACTCCCCGGGCAACCCGGACGGCCGCATCCTGAGCGTGCACGAGCTGCGCGCGGCCGTGGCCCGGGCGCGCGAGCTGGGCGCCTACATCGCCAGCGACGAGTGCTACGCCGAGCTGGGCTGGGAGGCGCCGTGGGATGCGGAGCGCGTGCCGAGCATCCTCGACCCGCGGGTCATCGGCCAGGACCGGCGCAACGTGCTCGCGGTCTACTCGCTGAGCAAGCAGTCGAACCTCGCCGGCTATCGCGCCGCCTTCGTGGCCGGCTGCCGCGAGATCGTCGACCGCCTCGTGAACGTGCGGAAGCACGCGGGTCTCATGCTCCCGGCGCCGCTGCAGGCAGCCATGGTCGCAGCGCTCGGCGACGAGCGGCACGTGGAGGCGCAGAAGGCGCTGTACCGTTCGCGCCGCGAGACGCTCAAGCCGGCCCTGGAGGCCGCCGGGTTCCGCGTCGACCGCAGCGAGGGCGGCCTCTACCTGTGGGCGACCGAGGGACGCGACGCCTGGGACAGCATCGGGCGGCTCGCCGACCGCGGCATCCTCGCCGGGCCGGGTCACTTCTACGGGGACTTCTTCCCGCAGCACGTGCGTCTGTCGCTGACGGCCACCGACGAGCGCATCGCGGCGGCCGCGGAGCGACTGCGCGGCTTTGGAGACTCCCTCTAACGGCATCCCCGGGGCTTTGCCCGATGCCACAGTTGTCGCCCGCGTTCGTTAGGCTGTATCGGCAGGCCCGACTCGCGGACGGCTCTGTCGCAGCGCTGCCACACCCGGCGCGCGCACGAAACACCAGCCATGAGGCGATATCCCACCAGGAGGCGTTGTGAGCGGACTCGGCACCGAGAGCACCGGCACCGAGAGAGCGCCGGCCGAGACCGAGCTGGCGACCGCGTCGCTCAGCTACCCGGGAGGCACGGCCGAGTTCCCCATCCGGCCGAGCGTCGACGGCGCGTCGAGCATCGACTTCTCGTCGCTGACCAAGCAGACCGGGCTCACCAGCCTCGACTACGGCTTCGTCAACACAGCCGCCACCCGCTCGTCGATCACCTACATCGACGGCGAGCAGGGCATCCTGCGCTACCGCGGCTACCCGATCGAGCAGCTGGCCGAGAAGTCGACCTTCCTCGAGGTGGCGTGGCTGCTGATCCACGGCGAGCTGCCGTCGCAGGCCGAGCTGGCCGATTTCGACGAGCGCATCCGCCGTCATACGCTGCTGCACGAAGACCTGCGCCGCTTCTTCGACGCTCTTCCGCACGACGCGCACCCGATGTCGGTGCTCTCGAGCGCGGTGTCCGCCCTGTCGACCTTCTACCAGGACTCGCTCAGTGTCAGCGACCCGGAGCAGGTGGAGCTGTCGACCATCCGCCTCCTCGCGAAGCTCCCGGTGATCGCCGCGTACGCGCACAAGAAGAGCCTGGGCCAGGCGTTCCTCTACCCGGACAACTCGCTGAGCTTCGTCGACAACTTCCTGCGCCTCAACTTCGGCACCCTCGCCGAGCCGTACGAGGTCAACCCGGTGCTGTCGCGCGCCCTGGAGCGCCTGCTCATCCTGCACGAGGACCACGAGCAGAACGCCTCCACCTCGACGGTGCGCCTGGTCGGCTCCACGCAGGCCAACCTGTTCGCGTCGGTCTCGGCCGGCATCAACGCGCTCTACGGCCCGCTGCACGGCGGCGCCAACGAGGCCGTGCTGCAGATGCTCGCCGGCATCCGCGACTCGGGCGAGAGCGTCCAGAAGTTCGTGGAGCGGGTCAAGAACAAGGAGTCCGGCGTCAAGCTGATGGGCTTCGGTCACCGCGTCTATAAGAATTTCGACCCGCGCGCGAAGCTGGTGAAGCAGTCGGCGGACGAGGTGCTCGAGGCGCTCGGCGTGCACGACCCGCTGCTCGACATCGCGAAGGAGCTCGAAGAGGTCGCGCTCGCGGACCAGTACTTCATCGACCGCAAGCTGTACCCCAACGTCGACTTCTACACGGGCGTCATCTACAAGGCGATGGGCTTCCCGACCCGGATGTTCACGGTGCTCTTCGCCATCGGCCGCCTCCCGGGCTGGATCGCCCACTGGCGCGAGATGAACCTCGACCCGCAGACGAAGATCGGCCGCCCGCAGCAGCTGTACGTCGGGTCGCCGGAGCGCACGCTCGACCGCTGACCAGCGGGTCGGAGATCGGCCAGCCGGCGCGATACGCTCCTCAGTGACGGCGGCATGGCCCGACGAAGGAGCGATGTGGGCGACGACACCCCTCGGCTGAGACGGCACCATCGGGTTCTGCGAGCGGTGGGCGTCGTGCTCGCGGTGCTGCTCGTGATCCTCGTTGTCGCCGGCGGCGTGGGCGTCTGGACGGTCACGCGCTCGTTCCCGCAGACGTCCGGATCGGTGGATGTGCCGGGCCTCACGAAGCCCGTGACGGTGACGCGCGACAGCGCCGGGGTGCCGCAGCTCACCGCATCCACCGCCGACGACCTGTTCCGCGCGCAGGGCTACGTGCACGCGCAGGACCGTTTCTGGGAGATGGACTTCCGCCGCCACGTCACGGCGGGCCGCCTCTCCGAGCTGTTCGGCGCGAGCGAGGTGCCGACGGACACGTTCATCCGCACGCTCGGCTGGCGGCGCGTCGCCGACCAGGAGGTGAAGCTGCTCGACCCGACCTCGCTGCGCTATTACCAGGACTACGCGGACGGGGTGAACGCGTACCTTTCGAAGCACTCGGGCGCCGAGCTCTCCCTCGAGTACGCCGTGCTGGGTCTGCAGAATCCGTCGTACCGGCCCGATCCGTGGACGCCGGCCGACTCCGTCGCGTGGCTCAAGGCGATGGCGTGGGATCTGCGGTCGAATCTCGAGGACGAGATCGACCGGGCCCTGCTCGCGACGAAGCTGAAGCCCGAGCAGATCGCCGAGCTCCATCCCGGCTACCCGTACAGCGGCCATCCGACGATCACCGACCAGGGCGGCGGGAGCCCACGCACGGTCACCCCCGACCAGTCGCCGGATGCGGTCGCGTCGGACGCATCGGCTCCGGCCGGATCGGATGCGACCGTGGATCCCGCGTCCTACGCCGCCCAGCTGGAGCAGGTGGCGGCGAGCGTGGATGCGCTGCCGCAGCTGATGGGTCCGGCCGGCGACGACATCGGCTCGAACTCGTGGGTCGTCGGCGGTGCGCACACCGCGAGCGGCAAGCCGCTGCTCGCCAACGACCCGCACCTCGGCGCCGCCCTGCCGTCGGTCTGGTATCAGATGGGCCTGCACTGCGCGACGGTCGGGCCGGCGTGCCCGTTCGACGTCTCCGGCTTCAGCTTCTCCGGGTTCCCCGGCGTCATCATCGGCCACAACGACCGCATCGCGTGGGGCTTCACCAACCTGGGACCCGATGTCGCGGACCTGTTCGTCGAGAAGGTCACCGGCGACTCCTACGAGTACGACGGCGCCCCGGTGCCGCTGGAGAAGCGCACCGAGCGCATCCGGGTCGCGGGCGGGAAGGATGTCGTGATCACCGTGCGGTCGACGCGGCACGGACCGATCGTCACGGACATCGGAGACGCGTACGCCGTCATTGCGAAGGACCAGGCCGGGAAGCTCGGCGTGCCCGCCCCGAAGTACCAGCTCTCCCTGGCGTGGACGGCGCTCACTCCGGGGACGACGGCGAACGCCATCTTCGCGTTCGACACCGCCCGCGACTGGACCGCCTTCCGGGCCGCCGCCGAGCAGTTCCAGGTGCCATCGCAGAACCTCGTCTACGCCGACGTGGACGGGCACATCGGCTACCAGGCGCCCGGTCTCATCCCGGTCCGCGCGGCAGGTGACGGCACGATGCCCGAGCCGGGATGGACGAGCCGCTACGGCTGGACGGGCACGATTCCGTTCGATCAGCTGCCGTCGGTGCTCGACCCGCCCTCCGGCTACATCGTCACCGCCAACAACGCGGCCGTCGGCCCCGGCTTCCCGGTGCTGATCACGGCGGACTGGGATCACGGCTACCGCGCCAACCAGATCGAGGTGCGGCTGGCCGGGCTGCTCGCCGGCGGGCGGAAGGTCACCGCCGCGGACATGTCGGCCATCCAGGCCGACACGTACGACGCGAACGCCGCGAACCTCGTCCCGGTGCTGCGGGCGGTCGCGGCGAAGCCGGACGCATCCACCGACCTGCAGCAGGCCGCCCGGCTACTCGACGGCTGGGACTACCGGGACCGAGGCAGCAGCGCGGCCGCCGCGTACTTCGCGGTCTTCTGGAAGGAACTGCTGCACGACGCCTTCGGGCGCAAGCTCCCGGCGGGCACGGCGCCGACCGGCGGCGACCGCTGGTTCGCCGTGGTGCAGTCGCTGCTCTCCCAGCCGGACTCGTCGTGGTGGGCGGACTCCGAACTCGGCACGACCGACCGCGACTCGATGATCGCCTACGCCGCCGACAAGGCCTGGGGTGAGACGCGCCGGCTGCTGGGCGGCGACCCCGTGGACTGGCGCTGGGACCGCCTCCACACCCTGACGCTGACGAACGCCAGCTTCGGGGTGTCGGGGGTGGCGCCGATCGAGTGGCTGTTCAACCGCGGGCCGTGGCACCTCGGCGGGGGCTCCAGCGTCGTGGACGCGACCGGCTGGGACGCGACCGCGGGCTTCGACGTCGACCGCGCCCCGTCGATGCGCATGGTCGTGGACCTCGCCGACTTCGACCGGAGCACGTGGATCAACCTGACCGGCGTCTCCGGGCACGCGTTCGACGCGCACTACACCGATCAGACGGACCTCTGGGCGACGGACCGCACGCGGCCGTGGCCCTTCACGCCCGCCGCGGTGAAGAAGGCGGCCGACCAGACGCTGACGCTCCGCCCGGCGGGCTGAGCGCCTGCGGCGCCGCGACCATTCGTGCCGAATGTCGGCTTTGCGGCGTCGGGAGCGGGGATTCGTGCCGAATGTCGCTGTGGCTGCGCGCCGTCGCACGCGCCGCGCCCGCGACCATTCGTGCCGAATGTGCGCTCGGGAGCGCGCGGAGTGAGGATTCGCGCCGAATGTCGGCGCGGCGGTCACTCCGAGGTGAGCGCCGCCCAGGCCATCCGCTCGAGCACCGGGCGCACGGCGTCCGGCGCGACGTGCGCCGAGCCGACGCGCGCGGTGTGCGGCGTGGAGTTCAGGAGGCCGAAAGTGCCCTGTACGCGCACACGCAGCTCGTCGTCGGCGAGGGCGGGATGCAGCTGGCCGAGCACGCGCATCCACACCTCGACATAGCGGCGCTGCAGCCGCCTGACCTGCCGTCGCGCCGAGTCGGGCAGGGCGTCGAGGTCGCGGTCCTGGACGCGGATCGTGTCCGGCTCGCCGAGGGCGAAGTCGATGTGGAACCCGATCAGCGCACGGAGGGCCGCTTCGGCGTCCGGGTCCGCCCCCGAGACGTCCTCGCCGCCGGAGAGCAGCCGCTCGCTGACCCCGACGAGGAGCGCCTCGAGCACCGCCTGCTTGGACGAGAAGTGACGGTAGACGGCCGGCCCGCTGACCCCGACGGCCGAGCCGAGGTCTTCGATGGAGACGCCGTTGAACCCGCGCTCGGCGAACAGCGTCGCCGCGGCCTCGAGCAGGGCGGCGCGCCGGTCGGCCTTGGCCTGGCTGCGCTGCGTCGGTCGCTCGAGGGGAGCGGCGGGTCCGGTCTGCGTCATCGTCCTCGATGGGGTCGGGCCGCCCCGGAGGCGGCGCTGGACTTTTCGGTTAATGAACACTAACCTAAAAACGAGTTAGTGACCACTAACCGACTGTCGATGACGACACGGAGCAGCATGCCGACCCTGACCAGCGAGGCGTCCGCCACGGACGCCCGGTTCGAGCAGAACGACGCCGCCCAGCGCGAGCTCGTCGCCGACCTCCGGCGACGCCTGCAGATCGCCGCGGCGGGCGGTCCGGAGCGCGCCCGCGAACGCCACGTCGCGCGCGGCAAGCTGCTGCCGCGCGACCGCATCGACGCCCTGCTCGACGAGGGCAGCCCCTTCCTGGAGCTTGCGCCCCTGGCCGCGACCGGGATGTACGGCGACGAGAGCCCCGCAGCCGGTGTGATCGCCGGGATCGGCCTCGTGGCCGGACGCCACGTGATGATCGTCTGCAACGACGCCACGGTCAAGGGCGGGACGTACTACCCGATGACCGTGAAGAAGCACCTGCGGGCGCAGGAGGTCGCGCTCGAGAACCGGCTGCCGTGCATCTACCTGGTCGACTCCGGCGGCGCCTTCCTCCCGATGCAGGACGAGGTGTTCCCCGACCGCGACCACTTCGGCCGCATCTTCTACAACCAGGCGCGGCTCTCGGCCGCGAAGATCCCGCAGATCGCGGCCGTGCTCGGCTCCTGCACCGCGGGAGGCGCCTACGTGCCCGCGATGAGCGATGAGACGGTCATCGTCCGCAACCAGGGCACGATCTTCCTCGGCGGCCCTCCGCTCGTGAAGGCCGCCATCGGCGAGATCGTCACCGCCGAGGAGCTGGGCGGCGGCGACCTGCACGCGCGCACCTCCGGTGTCGTCGACCACCTGGCCGAGGACGACGAGCACGCGCTCGCCATCGTCCGCGACATCGTCGCGACGCTCCCGCCGCCCGCGCAGCCGGCCTGGCAGGTGCTGCCGGCGACCGAGCCCGCCGCCGACCAGGACGGGCTGTACGGGGTGGTCCCGGTCGACGTCCAGGCGCCCTACGACGTGCACGAGGTGATCGCCCGGATCGTCGACGGCAGCGGGTTCGAGGAGTTCAAACCCGAGTACGGCACGACGCTGGTGACCGGGTTCGCGCGCATCCACGGCCACCCGGTCGGCATCGTCGCCAACAACGGCGTGCTGTTCAGCGAGTCGGCCCTCAAGGGCGCGCACTTCATCGAGCTGTGCGACCAGCGCGGCATCCCGCTGCTCTTCCTGCAGAACATCAACGGCTTCATGGTCGGCCGGGACTACGAAGCCGGCGGGATCGCCAAGAACGGCGCCAAGATGGTCACCGCGGTCGCCACCACCCGCGTCCCCAAGCTGACCGTCGTGATCGGCGGCTCGTTCGGGGCGGGCAACTATTCGATGTGCGGTCGCGCCTACTCGCCGCGGTTCCTGTGGATGTGGCCCGCCGCCCGCATCTCGGTGATGGGAGGCCAGCAGGCGTCGAGCGTGCTGGCGACGGTGAAGCGCGACCAGCTGGAGGCGCGCGGCGAGGAGTGGTCCGCCGAGGACGAAGCGGAGTTCCGCGCCCCGATCGCCGCCCAGTACGAGGAGCAGGGCAACCCGTATTACTCCACAGCCCGGCTCTGGGACGACGGCGTGATCGACCCGGCCGACACCCGGACGGTGCTCGGCCTGGCGCTCGACGTGATCGCGCGCTCCCCGCTCCCCGACACGGCCTTCGGCCTCTTCCGGATGTGATCACCGTGACCAGGACCCCTTTCAGCACCGTGCTCGTCGCCAACCGCGGCGAGATCGCGTGCCGCGTCATCCGCACCCTGCAGCGACTCGGCATCCGCTCGGTCGCGGTCTACAGCGACGCGGACCGGGACGCCCCGCACGTGGCGCTCGCCGACGTCGCGGTGCGGATCGGCCCCGCCGCCGCACGCGAGAGCTACCTCGACGTGGACGCCATCGTCGAGGCCGCGCGGCGCACCGGCGCCGAGGCCGTGCATCCGGGCTACGGGTTCCTCTCCGAGAATCCGGCGCTCGCCGAGGCGTGCGAGCGCGCAGGCATCGTGTTCGTCGGCCCGGGCGTGCACGCGCTCGAGGTCATGGGCGACAAGATCACCGCGAAGCACGCGGTCGCGGAGTACGACGTTCCGACCATCCCGGGCATCGCGGAGCCGGGACTCGGCGACGACGACCTGATCGCGGCGGCGGAGCGGATCGGGTACCCCGTGCTCGTCAAACCGTCCGCGGGCGGTGGCGGCAAGGGGATGCAGGCCGTGGGGTCGGCGGAGGAGCTCCCGGAGGCGCTGCGCGCGGCCCGGCGGGTCGCCGCGGCGGCGTTCGGCGACGACACGCTGTTCCTGGAACGGCTGGTGTCCTCGCCGCGGCACATCGAGGTTCAGGTGCTGGCCGACCGCCGCGGCGGGATCGTGCACCTCGGCGAGCGGGAATGCTCGCTGCAGCGCCGGCACCAGAAGGTGATCGAGGAGGCGCCGTCCCCGCTGCTCGACGAGACCACGCGTGCGCGCATCGGCGAGGCCGCCTGCCGCGTCGCGGCCAGCGTCGGCTATACGGGAGCCGGGACCGTCGAGTTCCTGGTGTCCGCCGAGTCGCCGGACGAGTTCTTCTTCATGGAGATGAACACCCGGCTCCAGGTGGAGCATCCGGTCACGGAGCTCGTCACCGGGCTCGACCTGGTGGAGCAGCAGCTCCGGATCGCCGCGGGGGAGCCGCTGGCGTTCGGGCAGGCCGACGTTCGGCTGCACGGGCACGCCGTCGAGGCGCGCGTGTACGCGGAGGACCCGGAGCGCGGCTTCCTCCCCGCGGCCGGGCGGGTGCTCGCCCTGCGCGAGCCCGGCGGGGAGGGCATCCGCGTCGACAGCGGCATCGCCGCCGGCATCCCCATCGTCACCGACTACGATCCCATGCTCGCCAAGGTGATCGCGTGGGGCGAGGACCGCGACCAGGCGCTGGCGCGGCTGCGCGGCGCGCTCGCCGCCACGAGCATCCTCGGCTCGGTCTCGAACGTGTCGTGGCTCGCCGACCTGGTCGCGGACGGCGACGTGCTCGCGGGCCGGATGGACACCACGCTGATCGACCGCCGGTTCTCCGAGCGCGCGCCCACGGCGGCGACCGAGGACGAGCTGGTCGCCGCCGCGCTGCTGGCGCACCGCGACCGGTCGGACCAGGCCGCCGCCGTCGCCCCGCTGTGGGCGGCTGCGACGGGATGGAGGCTCGGCAGTCCGCGCCCGGTGCGCTACGACGTGGACGGCGTCACGGTCACCGTGGAAGGACCGCCCGAGGCGGCTCACGTCGCGATCGCCGACGCGGACGCGCGCCCGGCTTCGCTGCGTCTCCGCGATCCCGAGCGTCCCGGCGAGCCCGCGGTCGCGCTGCTCGACCTCGACGGTCGCACGCTGCGCTTCGACGTCGCCCGCGACGGCGCGACGGTCTGGCTGGCGCGCGACGGACGCGCCCGCCCGGTCCGCCTGCGCGACCGCGCCGCGCGGCTTGCCGAGCGTCTGGCCGCGCTCGACCGCGGCGACGCGGCCGCGCATCCCGAGCTCCGCTCCCCGATGCCGGGGACCGTCGTCGCCGTCCCGGTCGAGGGAGGCTCGCGCGTCGCGGCCGGGGACACCGTCGTCATCGTCGAGGCGATGAAGATGGAGCACCGCCTGGTCGCGCCGGTCGCGGGCACCGTGACCGTGCATGTCGCCCCCGGCGACCTGGTGCGGCTCGACCAGCTGGTCGCCCGCGTCGACGCCGAGGTCGACGCCGTCGAGGAAGCCGGCGACGCCGCCGACCTCCCCACCACCGATGTGCCGCCCCAGGAGGCGGACGCGGAGCCGGCACCACCGGCCGCCGCACAGCGATAGGCCCCACGAGAGCCTCCAGGAAGAGACAGGAACCTGATGACCATGCAGATGGACCGGCCGGCCGACACCGAGGTGGCCGGCTTCGAGCTCACCGACGAGCAGCGCCGCCTGCGGGACGAGGTGCGCGACTTCGCGGACACCGTCGTCGCCCCCGCCGCGTACGAGTACGACACCAAGCGCAGCCTGCCGTACGACATCATCGCCGAGATGGGCCGGATGGGCCTGTTCGGCCTCCCCTTCCCGGTCGAGTACGGCGGACAGGGCAAGGACTACCTGTCGCTGTGCCTGGCGGTCGAGCAGCTCGGCCGCGTCGACCAATCCATCGGCGTCACCCTGGAGGCCGGCGTCGGTCTCGGCGCGATGCCGATCTTCCGCAGCGGCTCCGAGGAGCAGAAGCAGCAGTGGCTGCCCATGCTCGCGAAGGGCGAGGCGCTCGCCGGCTTCGGGCTGACCGAGGCCGAGGCGGGGTCGGACGCATCCGGCACCAAGACGACCGCGGTGCTGCGCGACGGCGAATGGGTGATCAACGGCACCAAGCAGTTCATCACCAACTCCGGCTCCGAGATCACGCGGCTGGTCACCATCACCGCCGTGACCGGCGAGGAGCGCCGTGCCGACGGGTCGGTCAAGAAGGAGCTCTCCGCGATCATCGTCCCGTCCGGGACGCCCGGCTTCGTCGCCGAGCCCGTCTACGACAAGGTCGGCTGGCACACCTCCGACACCCACCCGCTGACGCTGACCGACGTCCACGTGCCCGAGAAGAACCTGCTGGGGGAGCGCGGCCGTGGCTACGCCAACTTCGTCCAGACGCTCGACGAGGGCCGCGTCGCGTTCGCCGCGCTCTGCACGGGCGCGGCGCAGGGCTGCCTGGAGGAGGCCATCCGGTACGCCAAGAGCCGCAACGTCTTCGGCCGCCCGATCGGCTCGAACCAGCACATCGCCTTCAAGATCGCGCGGATGCAGGCCCGCGTCCACACCGCCCGCCTCGCCTACTACGACGCGGCCTTCAAGCTGATGGCCGGCCGGCCGTTCAAGATGGAGGCCTCCATCGCCAAGCTGGTCGGCAGCGAGGCGGCCATGGACAACGCCCGCGACGCGACCCAGATCTTCGGCGGCTACGGGTTCATGAACGAGAACCCGGTGGCGCGGCACTACCGCGACTCGAAGATCCTGGAGATCGGCGAGGGCACGAGCGAAGTGCAGATGCTCGTGATCTCGCGCGCGCTGGGCTTCAGCGCCTAGCCTGGACCGGCGCGGCCCGCGGGCGGACTCCGCCCGCGGGCGCGCCACCTCGACGAGGAGGAGGACGGATGATCGACAAGACAGTGGCGACGGCCGGGGAGGCTGTCGCCGACATCCCCGACGGCAGCACCCTGGCCGTCGGCGGATTCGGGCTGTGCGGCATCCCGAGCGCGCTCATCCAGGCGCTGCTGGAGTCCGGGACGACCCACCTGGAGGTCGTGAGCAACAACTGCGGTGTGGACGACTGGGGTCTCGGTCTGCTGCTCGCCGAGCACCGCATCCGCAAGATGATCAGTTCGTACGTGGGCGAGAACAAGGAGTTCGCCCGGCAGTTCCTCTCCGGCGAGCTGGAGGTGGAGCTCACCCCGCAGGGCACCCTCGCCGAGAAGCTGCGCGCGGGCGGCGCGGGCATCCCCGCCTTCTACACGCCGGCCGGCGTCGGCACGCAGATCGCCGCCGGAGGACTCCCGCGCCGCTACGCCCCGGACGGGTCGGTGGCGGTCGCCAGCGAGCCCAAGGAGGTGCGCACGTTCGATGACGCCGAGTACGTGCTCGAGCGCTCGCTCCGGCCGGAGTTCGCGCTGGTGCACGCGACGAAGGGCGACCGGCACGGCAACCTCGTCTTCCACGCCGCGGCCATGAACTTCAACCCGCTGGCCGCGATGGCCGGCCGCATCACCATCGCCGAGGTGGAGGAGCTGGTCGAGCCGGGCGAGCTCGACCCCGCCCAGGTGCACTGCCCCGGCATCTTCGTGCAGCGCGTCGTGCACGCACCCGACGTGGAGAAGCGGATCGAGCGGCGCACCGTCGCCGGAGGGAGCGCACGATGAGCCTCACCCGCACCGAGCTCGCCGCCCGCGTGGCGAAAGAGCTCCGCAACGGCCAGTACGTCAACCTCGGCATCGGGATGCCTACGCTCATCCCGAACTACATACCGGCGGGCGTCGAGGTCATCCTGCACTCCGAGAACGGCGTGCTGGGCGTCGGGCCGTACCCGGCCGACGACGCCGTCGACCCCGACCTGATCAACGCGGGCAAGGAGACGGTGACCGTGAACCGCGGCGCCGCCTTCTTCGACTCGTCGCTGTCGTTCGGGATGGTCCGCGGCGGCCACGTCGACCTGGCCGTGCTCGGGGCGATGGAGGTGTCCGAGACGGGCGACCTGGCCAACTGGATGATCCCCGGCAAGATGGTGAAGGGGATGGGCGGCGCGATGGACCTGGTCTTCGGCGCCAAACGGCTCATCGTCATGATGGAGCACGTCGACAAGGAGGGACGGCCGAAGATCCTGCGCGAGTGCACCCTCCCGCTCACCGGCACCGGGTGCGTCGACCGCATCATCACCGACCTCGCCGTGATCGACGTGACCGACGACGGGCTGGTCCTGCGCGAGACCGCGCCGGGCGTGACGGTGGACCAGGTGGTCGCGGCGACCGGCGCGCCGCTGCGCGTGGAGCTGGAGGAGGCGGCCTGATGCGCGAGATCGAGCAGCGCGGGCTCTACTACGAGGAGTTCGAGCCGGACACGCGCTACCTGCACCGGCCGGGCCGCACGGTGACGGAGGCGGACAACGTCCTGTTCACCACCCTGACGATGAACACGCAGGCGCTGCACCTCGACGCCGCCTGGTCGGCCCGCCAGCCGTTCGGGGAGCGCCTGGTCAACTCCATGTTCACCCTCGCTACGATCGTCGGCGCCTCCGTGACGCAGCTCACGCAGGGCACCATCGTGGCGAACCTCGGCTTCAGCGAGGTGAGCTTCCCGCATCCCCTCCACCACGGCGACACGCTGTACTCGGAGACGGTCGTGCTGGCCAAGCGGCTCTCCGCCTCCCGGCCGGGCCAGGGCATCGTGACGCTGGAGCACACCGGGCGCAACCAGGACGGCGTGGTCGTCGCGACCGCCACCCGCCAGGTCATGGTGTGGTGCCGGGATGCGGCGTCGGTGCCGTCGGACCCCGCGCGCGACCCGGACGCCCTCGACCCGGGGGCGGCGGAGCCGGACGGGATCCTGTGACCGGGGAGGGTGCGCCGTTCGTCGCGGGCGCGGACGTGCCGGGTGCGCAGCGGCCGTTCCCCTGGGGGCCGGCGCTGCTGTTCTGCCCGGCCGACCGGCCCGAGCGGTACGGAAAGGCGCTGGAGCGGGCGGACGCCGTCATCCTGGACCTCGAGGACGCCGTCGATCCGGCCCGGCGCGCGGACGCCCGGGAGGCGCTGGTCGCCTCGGACCTGGACCCGGCCCGGGTGATCGTGCGCATCAATCCGGCGACCAGCGACGACCACGCTCCCGACCTCTCCGCGCTCGCGGCCACCCCCTACCGCGCCGTCATGCTGCCGAAGGCGGAGTCGGTGGCCGACCTCGCGGCCCTCGCCCGGTACGACGTCATCGCGCTGTGCGAGACCGCGGCCGGAGTGCTCGCGGCCCCTGAGCTGGCGCGGCAGCGTCCCGTCCTGGCGCTGATGTGGGGAGCGGAGGATCTCGTCGCCTCCCTCGGCGGCACGGCGAGCAGACACCCGGACGGGACGTACCGCGACGTCGCGCGCCACGCGCGGTCGTCCGTGCTCCTCGCAGCGGCCGCCGCGCGCATCCACGCCATCGACACCGTGCATCTCGACATCGCCGACCTGGCCGGGCTCGCGGCCGAGGCGGAGGATGCGGCGGCCGTCGGGTTCGCGGCGACCGCATGCATCCACCCCGGTCAGGTGGAGACGATCCGCACCGCCTACCGGCCGGATCCGGCCGAGGTCGAGGCCGCCCAGGAGTTGCTCGCGGCGGCCGAAAAGGCGGGCGGGGAGTGTTCCGGTACGCCGGCCGGATGGTCGACGGACCGGTGCTCGCGCACGCCCGGGCGGTGCTCCGCCGTTCGTGATGAAACTGTGACCAAGGTTTCCTCCGGGGTTCACCCGTTTCGTCCTTCCCACGTCGGTGGCATGACGTAATCTGCAAGTGTTCACTAGGGAATCGAAGGTTCTCGAATCGATTCGAGTGAGCACGAGGACGAGGCGAGACGGGTACGTCGGGGAGGGGGGCGAAATGCCACAGTTGCTTCCCCTGCGCCTGCTAGAGACGGTCGGGCTCCGTAGTTCGGAGAGCCGTCGGGCCGCGGCCGCGGCGTCTGCGTCCGCTGCTGCCGGCGACTCCGCCGACGTCGACACGTCGGCGCCTGCGGTCGGTGCGTCGAGCGCGCACTCGGCCGACGCCGCCGTCGCTTCCGCAGCCGCTTCCGCGGCCGCCTCCGCACCTTCTCCTTCGTCTGCTGTCGATGGTGCTGCCTCCATGTCAGCCGGCGCTGCATCGGCTTCCGTGCGGCCACGGACGGCCGACCGCCCGAAGGCTCCCACCGCGCCCTCGCGCCGGGAGCTGGCCCGCTCCGGCACGGCCGAACCGCCGACCGGCGTGATCGACGTCGACCCGGCGATCGAGAGCACCGGCCCACTGTCGATCATCGCGAAGCGCCGCATCGGCGAGAGCGACATGGCCGTGTACCCGCTGTCGCTGGGCGCGAGCGTCTTCGGCTGGACGGCCGACGGCGACACGTCGTTCGCCATCCTCGACCGCTTCGCCCAGCTGGGCGGGGATTTCATCGACACCGCCGACAGCTACGTCGGCGGCCGCAGCGAGGTGCTGATCGGCTCGTGGATGCGCGAGCGCGGCAACCGCGACCGCATCGTCGTCGCCACGAAGGTCGGACGCCACCACGAGAACCCCGGCCTCGGCTCTGTCAGCATCGTCCGCGCCGTGGAGGCGTCGCTCGAGCGGTTGAAGACCGACCACATCGACCTGCTGTACTTCCACGACGACGACCCCGAGACGCCGCTGGAGGACAGCCTCGCGACGGCCGAGTGGCTGATCGAGAGCGGCAAGGTGCGCTACCTCGGCGCCTCCAACTTCAGCGCGGACCGCCTGATCGAGGCCCGCATCCTCGCGTCCGCGGGTCTGCCGAAGTTCGTCGCCATCCAGAACCAGTACAACCTGATGCACCGCACCGAGTTCGAGAGCGCGCCGCGGATCGTCGCCGCCGCCCAGGGTCTCGCCGTGATGCCGTACTACGCGCTGGCGAACGGCTTCCTCACGGGCAAGTACCGCACCAAGAGCGACCTCACGGCCGGCGCCCGGAGCGTCCGCGCGTCCGCCTACGTGAACCGTCGCGGGCAGCGCGTCCTGGCCGTGCTCGACCGCATCGCCGCCGAGCACCGCGTGGCGCCCGCCAGCATCGCGCTCGCCTGGCTGCTCGCCAAGCGCACCATCGTCGCCCCCGTCGCGAGCGCCAGCCGCCCCGACCAGGTGGACTCCCTGATGGCCGCCGCCGGCATCCGCCTCACCCGCTCCCAGATGCTCGACCTCGACCGCGTCTCCGAGTAGGGCGCGGCGCGGCGCGCCGCCCTCCGCGTCGCGCAGGGCTCCGCCGCCCCGGCGGTCCGTCCCGCGATCCAAGGGTCGCAACACGCCGTAAAGCTGCGCGCATAACGGCGTGTTGCGACCCTTCGTTCGCGCCTGGGAGGGCTACGGAGGCTGCGCGGCGCGTATGCACACGGGCGTATCGTCTGCGGCTGGGCAACCGGTCGCAGGTCTTCGCGAATGCGGCCGCAGCCCCTGCACCGGGGTGCCCGCGATCGAGGGGCCGCAACACGCCGTAAAGCGGCGCGCATAACGGCGTGTTGCGACCCCTCGTTCGCGCCACGAAGGTCTGCGGAGGCTGCAGGCGCGTCTGCGCACGTGCGTAACATCTGCGGCTGCGCGACCGGTCGCAGCTGTTCCCGAATGAGGCAGTCGCCCGTGCGCCGTCACGCCTGCGGCGAGCGGCGCGATCGAAGGGTCGCAACACGCCGTTATCGCAAGCGCTTAGCGGCGTGTTGCGACCCCTTGTTCGGCAGGGGCGCGAGCGGGGCCGGACGGCGTTGGGGCGGCCGCGAGCCGCGCCGCGAGCCGCGCCGCAAGCCGCGGCCGCGAGCGGCGGCCGCGAGGGGCGGCCGCGAGCGCGCGCCGCTACGCCTCGGCGAGGATGCGGTCGAGCGCGCGGTGCAGAGCGGCGCCTGCCGCGATCGGGTCGCCGACGTAGCCGCCGGCGAGGGCGCCGTCGCGGGCAAGGATGAGGTCGTCGGCCGCATCGCCCGGGCGCGGGTGACCGATCTGGCGGAACAGCTCCTCGATGCGGTCGGCGTACCAGTCGCGGTGGGCCGTCACGGCGACGCGCACCGGGTCGGTCTCGTCGGAGAACTGGGCGGCGGCGTTGATGAAGGGGTCGCCGTGGAAGCCGGGGCGGACCGCCTCGTCGTTGATGGTATCCACGAGGGCTCTGGCGATGTCGCGCGGGTCCTGGTACTTCGTCTCCGCCTCGGCGAACCAGTCGCGCACCTGGCGGTCGCGGCCCTCGACGTAGGCGATGATCAGCAGGTCCTTCGAGCGGTAGTGCTTGTAGAAGGTGGCCTTGGTGACGCGGGCGCCCGCGATGATGCGGTCGACGCCGACCGTGTGGATGCCCTCCTGGTAGAAGAGCTCGTCAGCCGTTGCGAGGATCTTGACCTTCGACGGCGCTGGCGGCCGGATGGTCGCTCGGGCACTTACGACCATCCGGACGACTCCTTCTGCTGGGGGAGGCGATCCCGCCTCCGGGCTGCGTGTCCTCCGAGTATACAGTAGACAGAAGAGTCTGTTTGTCCTCTTTTTCTCGGCGGGCCGCGGCGCCCCGCTGGCGTAGGGTGGAGGGGATGAACAGCGCAGTCGACCTTCCCCTCGGTGTGGCCGACCTGACGTTCGCCGCCTCCGGCGAGGCACTGGTCCGCCGGACCGTTCTGCCGAGCGGTGTCCGCATCCTGAGCGAGCAGGTGCCCGGCGCCCGCTCCGCCACTCTCGGCTACTGGGTCGCCGTGGGCTCCCGCGACGAAACCGACGGCACGCCCGGGCATCCCGGATCGCTCGGCTCCACCCACTTCCTCGAGCACCTGCTGTTCAAGGGCACCCGCACGCGCACGGCGCTCGACATCGCGGTCTCGTTCGATTCGGTCGGCGGCGAGCACAATGCGATGACGGCGAAGGAGTACACCTGCTACTACGCCAAGGTGCAGGACCGCGACCTCGGCATGGCCGTCGAGGTCATCGGCGACATGCTCACGTCGTCGGTGCTCGACCCGGCCGAGTTCGAGAACGAGCGCGGCGTCATCCTCGAAGAGCTGTCGATGGCCGAGGACGACCCCGGCGACGTCGCGAACGAGCGGATGTTCCAGGCTGTGCTCGGCGCGCATCCCCTCGGCCGGCCCATCGGTGGCCGTCCGGACACCATCCGCGCCGCCACCCGCGACGGGGTGTGGGAGCATTACCGCGCCAACTACCGCCCGCAGGATCTCGTGGTCACCGCCGCCGGAGCCGTCGACCACGACCTGCTGGTCGCGGGTGTGGAGAAGGCCCTCGTCTCCGCCGGCTGGGATCTCGACCTCGCGGCGCAGCCGGTCGACCGCCGGGCAGGCGGGGCCGCCGAGATCGTCCGCGGCAGCCCGGTCGTGACCGTCCAGCGCCCGACCGAGCAGGCGAACCTGTTCGTCGGGATGCCCGGCATCATCGCGACCGACGAGCGCCGCACCACGATGAGCGTCCTCAATTCGGTGCTGGGCGGTGGGATGTCGAGCCGGCTATTCCAGGAGGTTCGTGAGCGTCGCGGCCTCGCCTACGCCGTTTACTCCTTCTCCGGCTCCTACTCCGACGCCGGGGTCTTCGGCCTGTACGCCGGATGCGCCCCCGCCAAGGCGCGCCAGGTCACCGAGCTGATGCTCGACGAGCTGCGCCGCCTCGCCTCCGATGGTGTGACGCCCGACGAACTGCGCCGCGCGGTCGGCCAGCTGTCCGGGGGCGCAGCGCTCGCGCTGGAGGACTCCGACACCCGCATGTCCCGGCTCGGCCGCGCCGAGATCACCCTCGGCGAGTTCGCCGACCTCGATGAGAGCCTCCGCCGCCTGCACCTCGTCACCGTCGACGATGTGCGCGACCTGGCCGCCGACCTGGCGGGACGGCCGGTCTCCGTCGCCGCGGTCGGGAGCGTGACCGACGACCTGTTCGCCGGTCTCGCTCCCTGAGCCGCCTCCCTCCGTTTCCGTCTTCCGAAAGGTCCATCCGTGCCCCACTACCTCTACCTCGTGCGCCACGGCGAGCAGCAGGATGCCGAGCACGGCTTGCCGGACGGCCCGCTCTCGCCGCGTGGCAAGCGGCAGGCGCAGCTCATCGCCGAGCGGCTGAGCGGCATCCCCTTCACCTCGATGTATCACTCGCCGCTGAACCGGGCGGCCGAGACGGCCGCGATCATGGCCGAGCGGATGCCGGCGCTCGAGCCGCAGCCGTCCAGCCTACTGTTCGATTGCATCCCGTCGGGGCCGACGCCGGACATGCCGAAGGCGTTCGAAGTCGTTCTTCGGGCCGATCACCGAGGCCGAGATCGAGGCCGGGCGGGCGCAGATGGACGACGCGGTCCACGAGTTCCTGACCCCGGCGATGGGGGACCGGCACGACCTGCTCGTGACGCACAACTTCGTGATCGGATGGTTCGTGCGGCACGTCTTCGACGCCCCCGACTGGCGCTGGCTGGGGCTCAATCAGGCCAATTGCGGTCTCACGATCATCCGCGTGCGCTCGGCGAAGCCTCCCGTGCTCGTCGTGCACAACGACCTCGGGCACCTGCCGGTGGAGCTGCGCACCGGGCTGCCGGAGCTGCAGCCGGTCTAGGCCCGGGAGGCCGCGGTCCTACGCGAGCCGCTTGCGGAACCAGTCGGTGGCGTTCGGGTTGTCGTTGTAGGGCTGGACGCTCTCGTAGCCGTGCGAGCGGTAGAGGCCGCCGGCCGCCTCGAGGCTCGCGTTGGTGTCGAGCACGACCTCGGTCGCGCCGAATCCGCGCGCCCGCTGCTCCAGCTCGGAGAGGATCGCCCGGCCGTAGCCGTTGCCGCGGCGAGCGGGGACGACCCACAGGTGCTTGATCTCGTAGCGGACGATCGGCGCCGCGTCCTCGGTCTCCGCGAGCGGAACCTGCAGCTCGCGGACACCGCCGCAGCCGACCTCGACGCCCTCGTCGTACGCCAGCAGGAACACCCCGTTCGGCGCGACGAACTGACCCGGGTCCGGGAAGGCCGTGCGGTACGCGCCCTGTACCGAGGGGAAGGTCTCGGCGCGCTCGGCGAAGTAGTCGGAGAGCATCCGGTGGGCGGTCGCGTCGGTGACGGCGACGTCTGCGAAAGACACCATCGACCCAGGGTATCGCCGCCCACCCGTCACGGCGTGAAGGCGCGGCCCCGACGGTAGGCTGGAGGACGTGAGCATTCGCGTGGCCGTCGCCGGAGCGACCGGAAAACTGGGAAGCGTGGCGGTGCGCCTGATCGAGCAGGCCGACGACCTGGAGCTGGTGGCCCGGCTCGACTCCCGCTCACCCCTCGACGACATGCTCGGCGCCGACGTGCTGGTCGACATGACCCTGCCGCAGGTGAGCCCGGGCATCGTGGCCTTCGCCGTCGACCACGGGCTCAACGTCCTGGTCGGCACCTCCGGCTGGTCGGCGGACCGCATCCTCGACCTGGAGCGCCGCGTCGCCCAGCACGAGGGCCGCGGCGCCGTCGTCATCCCCAACTTCTCGCTGGGGTCGGCTCTCAGTACGGCATTCGCGACGGTCGCCGCGCGGTTCTTCGACTCGATCGAGATCGTGGAGATGCACGGCGCCGGCAAAGTGGACTCGCCTTCCGGCACCGCGGTGCGCACGGCCGAGCTCATCGGGGCCGCCCGCGCTGCGAAGGGCCCGGTGGAGGCGCCGCACTCGGACCAGCGCGCCCGCGGCCAGCAAGTGGCCAGCGTGCCGATCCACAGTCTCCGGATGCGCGGCGCCGGCGCCCAGCAGCAGGTGATCTTCGGCGGTGCCGGGGAGCAGCTGACGATCCGGCACGACGCCACCGGCGGCGAGGCGTACGAGCGCGGCATCCTGCTCGCCCTGCGCGCCGCGGCGACCGCGACGGGTGTGACGGTGGGCCTCGACAAGCTCGTCGACCTCGGAATCGCCGAGCCGAGCGGGGAGCCCCCGCGCCCGACCGTGCGCGACGCCGGCGACGACGGCACCGACCCCACACGATGAGGAACCGCCTCGCCGCGCTGCTGATGGCGCTGCTCCTCCTGGTGTACCTGGTGCTGGTGACCCAGCGCGCCGCGCTCCTGATCGCGACCGGTGAGCCGGTCGGCGTCGCGATGGGCATCGCACTGTTCGTGCTGCCGGTGATTGCCGCGTGGGCGATCGGCCGTGAGCTGTTGTTCGGGATGCGCACCGAACAGCTGGTCAAGCGGCTGGACGCCGAGGGCGGCCTGCCGGTGGAGGACCTTCCGACCCGGGCGAGCGGACGGCCGTTGCGGGATGCGGCGGACGAGCAGTTCCCGCAGTACCGGGCGGAGGTGGAGGCTGCGCCCGAGAGCTGGCGCGCCTGGTTCCGGCTGGGGCTGGCCTACGACGCCTCGGGCGACCGGCGGCGCGCCCGCGGGGCGCTGCGTCAGGCCATCCGGCTGGAGCGCGCGGACGCGAAGAGCGCCCGCTAGGCCGCGCGCACCTCCACCAGCCGGTCCATCGCATCCTGAACCGTCTCGTCGCGGAAGACGAAGCCGTCGTCGAGCAGCATGCGGGGCACGACCAGCTGGTCGGCGAGCAGCAGCTCCCTGCCGGCATCCTGCAGAGCCAGTTCGATCGCGAACCGTGGCACGGGCACGAAGTACGGACGCCGCACCGCTTCGGCCAGCGCCCGGACGAGCTCGCCCGCCGTCGCAGGTGTCGGCCCGGCGATGTTCACCGGCCCCTCGAGCGCGGAGCCGAGCAGGTGCACCAGGGCCGCACCCTCGTCGTGCAGACTGACCCACGGCCAGTGCTGACGGCCGCTCCCGAGCGGACCGGCCAGCCCCGCCTTCGCGATCGGGAGGAGCGGTTTCATCGCTCCGCCCCGTCCGACGACGACGCCCGTCCGCGCGAGCACGACGCGCGTCTCCGCGGGCGCCAGCCGTGCCGCCGCCTCCCACGCGTCGACGACGTCGGGCAGGAAACCCCTGCCTTTTCGTGCGGCCTCGGTGAGCTCCTGGCCCGGTCGGTCCCCGTAGTAGCCGACCGCAGAGCCGCTGACGAAGACGGCGGGCGGGCTGTCGGCGCGGCGCATCCCGTCTGCGAGGGTCCCGGTCGCCTGCAGGCGGGAGGAGAGGATGCGGCGCTTGGTCGCACGCGTCCACGGCAGGTGCTGCAGCGAGGCGCCCGACAGGTTGATCACGCCGTCCGCCCAGTCGAACAGGGCGCTGTCGACGGTCCGGGCGGCCGGATCCCAGCGGAACTCGTCGGGAGTGGACGGCTCGCGGCGGACGAGCTGCCGCGTCTCGTGACCTGCTTCGGCGAGCTGTGCGCGCAGTTCGCCGCCGATCATGCCGGATGCGCCGGCGAGCAGCACCTTCATGGCCTGGCGGCGATCAGGAGAGCGTCGCGTCGAGGGTGATCGGGATGCCGACCAGGGCGCGCGAGACCGGGCAGGTGCTCTTGGCCTCGTCGGCCAGCCGCTGGAAGTCGTCCTCCGAGAGCCCGGGCACGGTCGCGGTGACCCGCAGGTGGCTGCCGGTGATGCCCTGCGCCGGGTCGAAGGTGACGGCCGCGGTCGTCCGGAGGCTCTCCGGCGCATGACCGAACTGCGCCAGCACGTTGGAGAACGCCATCGAGAAGCAGGCCGCGTGCGCGGCTCCGAGCAGCTCCTCGGGGGTGGTGACCTCGGCCCCGCCCTGCGAACGCGCCTTCCAGTTGACGGCCAGTTCGGCGGCGTGGGACGAGTCGAGGGTGACCGTGCCCGATCCGCTCGTCAGATCGCCGTTCCAGATGGTGGTGGATTCGCTGGTGACTGCCATGGAGACCTCCTCGAGACGCCGGGCCGCCGTGCGCGGCCGGGCCCGACCCACACTACTGACGGGGTCCGACACCGTCACCTCGTGCATGCCGGATTCCCGGCCGGCCTCCAGCCACCCGCACGGCGCGGCGCATGCGTCCACAGGAAGGCTGTTACGCGGTCTTTCCACAGACATCGCCGAAGTGTCGCCCTGTGACGGCGAACCGATAGCCTGGTGCCATGTCATCCTCCGCGAACCCGTTCGGCCAGGTGCTCGTCGCCCTGGTCACACCGTTCACCGCCGACGGCGAAGTGGACTGGGCCGCGGTCGAGAAGCACATCGACGACGTCATCCGGGCGGGTGCCGACGGCATCGTCGTCACAGGCACCACCGGCGAGACGTCGACCCTGACCGACCCCGAGAAGCTGCGGCTGGTCGAGGTCGGCAAGTCGGTGGCCGACGGGCGCGCCAAGATCATCACCGGCGGCGGCTCCAACGAGACCGCGCACGCCATCCAGCTCTACCAGCAGAGCGAGAAGGCCGGCGCCGACGGGGTCATGGTCGTCACGCCGTACTACAACAAGCCGACGCAGGCGGGCATCCTGACGCACTTCCGCATGATCGCCGACGCGACCGACCTGCCGGTGATCCTCTACGACATCCCGGGCCGCACCGGCGTGCCGATCCGCTACGAGACCATCCTGCGCATCGCCAAGCACCCCAATGTCCTGGCCATCAAAGACGCGAAGGGCGACTTCAGCGAGGTCAGCCGCGTTCTGAACCAGACCGACCTGATGTACTTCTCGGGTGATGACGCCAACGTCCTGCCGCACCTGTCGATCGGTGCGAGCGGCCTGATCGGCGTCACCGCCAACATCGCGGCCACTCCCTACCGGCAGATCGTCGACGCGGTCAACGCGGGCGACCTCGCTACGGCGACCGCCGCCCACAAGAAGCTCGAACCCCTGGTGCGCGCGGTCATGACCCACGTGCCGGGCACGGTCGCAGCCAAGTACATCCTCCACGGCCTCGGCCGCATCTCCAGCCCGCGCGTGCGACTGCCGCTCGTTGGCCCGGAGGAGTGGGAGGCCGCTCAGATCGAGGACGAGCTCGACCTGGTGAAAGACATCCCGGGCGTCGACTTCTCCAACTTCCGCCCCGACCGCAACGCGGCCGCGGGCGGCGCGCTCCCGAAGATCGCCGGGACCACTCGCTGACGGCCGCCTGGGGCGGCTGAAGACATCGCGGGAGCACGAAGCCCCGCACCCACACGCAGAAACACAGAAAGAGGAGGGCACATGCCCAACCCCGTCGCCGAGCCGCCCGCGCTCGAGCCAGGAACGCTCCGCATCATCCCGACGGGCGGTCTCGGCGAGATCGGCCGCAACATGACCGTGTTCGAATACGAGGGCAAGCTGCTCATCGTCGACTGCGGCGTCCTGTTCCCCGAGCAGGACCAGCCCGGGGTCGACCTGATCCTGCCCGACTTCGCCCCGGTGCGCGACCGGCTCGACGACGTCGTGGGCGTCGTGCTCACCCACGGCCACGAGGACCACATCGGCGCCGTGCCCTACCTGCTGAAGCTGCGGCGCGACATCCCCCTGATCGGCTCCGGTCTGACCCTCGCGCTGGTGGAGGCGAAGCTCAAGGAGCACCGCATCCAGCCGTACACCTTCACGGTGAAGGAGGGGCAGGTCGAGCAGCTCGGCCCGTTCTCGCTCGAGTTCGTCGCGGTCAACCACTCCATCCCCGACGCGCTCGCGGTCGCCATCACCACGCCGGCCGGCGTCGTGCTGCACACCGGCGACTTCAAAATGGACCAGCTGCCGCTCGACGACCGGCTCACCGACCTCCGCGCGTTCGCGCGGCTGGGCGAGAAGGGCGTCGACCTCTTCCTCGCCGACTCGACCAACGCCGACGTCCCCGGATTCACCCCGCTGGAGCGCTCGATCGGCCCGGTGCTCGACACGGTCATCGCCCGCGCCCCGCGCCGGGTAATCGTCGCGAGCTTCTCGAGCCACGTGCACCGCGTGCAGCAGGTGCTCGACGCCGCCGCCGCGAACGGCCGCCGGGTGGCGCTCCTCGGCCGGTCCATGGTCCGCAATATGACGATCGCCGCCGAGCTCGGCTACCTCAAGGTGCCGGAGGGAGTGCTGATCGACTACAAGAAGGCGGCCGACCTCCCCGACGACGAGATCGTCTACATGTCGACCGGCTCCCAGGGCGAGCCGATGGCCGTCCTGGCCCGGATGGCCAACCTCGACCACCAGATCGAGGTGGGCCACGGCGACACCGTGATCCTCGCCTCCAGCCTCATCCCGGGCAACGAGAACGCGGTGTACCGGGTCATCGACGGCCTCACCAAGCTCGGCGCCAACGTGGTGCACAAGGGCAACGCCAAGGTGCACGTCTCCGGCCACGCCGCCGCGGGCGAACTGCTCTACTGCTACAACATCCTGAAGCCGCGCAACGTGATGCCCGTGCACGGCGAGTACCGTCACCTGGTCGCCAACGCGCGGCTTGCGATGGACACGGGTGTGCCGGAGGAGAACACGATCGTCGCCGAGGACGGCTCGGTCGTCGACCTCCGCGACGGCGTCGCCCGCGTGGTCGGCCAGCTCGACCTCGGCTTCGTCTACGTGGACGGCTCCAGCGTCGGCGAGATCACCGACGCCGACCTCAAGGACCGCCGGATCCTCGGCGAAGAGGGCTTCATCTCGATCATCGTCGTCGTCGAGGCGGCCTCCGGCCGCATCGTCACCGGTCCCGAGGTGCACGCCCGCGGGTTCGCGGAGGACGACGCGGTGTTCGACGACGTCAAGCCGAAGATCGCGGCCGCCCTCGCGGAGGCCGCGCACAACGGCGTCCGCGACTCGCATGCGCTGTCGCAGGTCGTGCGCCGCACCGTCGGCCGCTGGGTGAACACCAGCTACCGCCGCCGTCCGATGATCGTGCCGCTCGTCATCGAGGCGTAGCGGGCACTGCGGGCGTCCGGCCGGACGTAACCCGCCGGAAACACGGAGGCGCGTAGCGTTCGTGCATGAACGCGTTCCGCATCCGCCCGGCCGTCGGCCAGGATGCCCGCGTGCTGGCGGACATGCTGGTCGAGGCCGCCAACTGGAACCCGGTGCGCTCCCGCACGCGGGTCACGGTGATGGAGGACCCGACCGTCCTGCACTACATCGCCGGCTGGCAGCGTCCGGGCGACTTCGGCTGTGTGGCCGAGGACGCCCGGGGAGTGGCGGTCGGTGCTTGCTGGGCGCGGCTGTTCCCCGCCGACCGGCCGGGCTACGGGTTCGTGGCGCCCGGGGTGCCCGAGCTGACCCTGGGCGTCTACCCGCCGTGGCGCGCGCAGGGCGTCGGGCGCGCGCTGCTCCGCGAGCTCTCCCGGGAGGCGGCCGCCCGCGGTCATGCCCGGCTGAGCCTGAGCGTCGAGCGCGAGAACTTCGCGCAGCGGCTCTACGTCAGCGAGGGGTTCGTGACGGTGGCCGCGGGGGAGCGCTCCGACACGATGGTGCGCACAGTCCGCTGACGGGCCCGATTTTCCACATGCAGGCGCGGTATCCGCGCTGAGACGTGTGCACGACGTACCGTGGAGCCCATGGCCACGAGCACCAAGTCGAGTTCCCGCGCCCGGAACTCCGGCCGCGGCGGATCGACCGCGCGCAAGCCGGCGTCGAAGACCGCGCAGCAGAAGACGGTCGCGTACCCGGCGGCCGACGCCGGTCCGAGCCCGCTCATCCGCGCCTGGATGGGGCTCGCCCACCTGACCGGCGCCGCCTTCCGCGCCCTCGGTCCCGAGAAGCTGAGCAAGGAGGAGCGGCGCGACGGCTTCCCGTTCTTCCTGGTCCTGCTGGCGATCGCCGGTGCGGTCGTCGAGTGGTTCCTCATCAACGACCAGGTCGCCCGCACGCTCGACGCCTGGACCTTCGGCGGCCTGTTCGGCCGGGTGGCGTTCGCGCTGCCCGTCGTGATGGTGCTGTTCGCCGCCTGGCTCTTCCGCCATCCCAGCTCCGTCCACGACAACACCCGCATCGGTATCGGCCTCAGCATCCTGCTGCTCATGGTCTCCGGGCTGTGCCACCTGTTCAGCCCGCACCCGTCGCCCAGCGACGGGATGACGGCGCTCGCACAGGCGGGCGGCGTGCTCGGCTGGCTCATCGCCGCCCCGCTGTCGCTGGTCATCACACCGTACGGCGCGGGCGCCGTCGTCATCCTGCTCCTCGTGCTGAGCCTGTTCATCATCACGAAGACCCCGCCGAACAAGCTTCCCGCTCGCATCCGGGAGCTGTACGCCTACCTCTTCGGTGCACAGCTGCCGACCGAGGAGGAGCGCCAGGAGGCCAAGGCGGCCGCCAAGGAGAACACCTCCAAGCAGGTGGAGCTCGACGGCCTCGACGACGACGAGCCCGAGGCCCAGACGAATCTTCCCTGGTGGCGACGCAACAAGTCGCAGCGCGAGGAGGACCCGGAGTTCGACGCCGCTGCCGACGGCCTCACGGACGTGTTCGGCACCCCCGAGCGGGGCAAAGGCGAGTTCGCCACGCCCCTCGAGCCCGACCCTTCGAGCGACCACTACAACACCGAGGTGCTCAGCGAGCTCGCGCATGCCGAGGATGCGCTGCAGCGCTTCACCGGTGAGCAGCCGCCGACCGCCGTCGCGCCATTGCCGTCGTCGGGCGTCCCCGGCGCCGGTGCGGTGCTGCCCGGCTTCCAGGCCGGCGCCGACGACTTCGACGAGGAGGCGGCGGCTCCCGCGCTTCCGCAGCCCGCCGCGCCGTACCATCTGCCGTCCGCGTCGATGCTGTCGCCGGGCACCCCGGCGAAGACCCGGTCCGGCGCCAACGACGAGATCGTCGCCGCCATCACCGAGGTGCTCACCCAGTTCGGTGTCGACGCGAAGGTGACCGGCTATTCGCGTGGTCCGACAGTGACCCAGTACGAGATCGAGCTCGGTCCCGGCGTGAAGGTCGAGCGCGTGACGGCGCTCAGCAAGAACCTGTCGTATGCGGTCGCGAGCAACGAGGTCCGCATCCTGTCGCCCATCCCGGGCAAGAGCGCCATCGGCGTCGAGATCCCGAACACCGATCGCGAGATCGTCTCCCTCGGCGACGTGCTCCGGTCGCCGGCCGCAACGAAGAGCGTCCACCCGATGACCATCGGCGTCGGCAAAGACGTGGGGGGCGGGTATGTCGTCGCCAACCTCGCCAAGATGCCGCACCTCCTGGTGGCGGGTTCGACCGGCTCGGGAAAGTCGAGCTTCGTGAACTCGATGATCACGAGTCTCCTGATGCGGGCGAAGCCCTCCGAGGTGCGGATGGTCCTCATCGACCCGAAGCGCGTGGAGCTCACGATCTACGGCGGCGTCCCGCACCTGATCACCCCCATCATCACGAACCCGAAGAAGGCCGCGGAAGCCTTGCAGTGGGTCGTGAAGGAGATGGACATGCGGTACGACGACCTGGCCAGCTTCGGCTTCCGCCACATCGACGACTTCAACCGCGCCGTCGTCAACGACGAGATCGTCCTCCCGGCCGGCAGCGAGCGGAAGCTGAAGCCGTACCCGTACCTCCTCGTCGTGGTCGACGAGCTCGCCGATCTCATGATGGTCGCCCCGCGCGACGTCGAGGACTCGATCGTGCGCATCACCCAGCTCGCCCGTGCCTCCGGAATCCACCTGGTGCTCGCGACGCAGCGTCCCTCGGTCGACGTCGTCACCGGTCTCATCAAGGCGAACGTGCCGTCCCGCCTCGCCTTCGCGGTCACCAGCGTGACCGACTCGCGCGTCATCCTCGACCAGCCCGGCGCCGACAAGCTGATCGGCCAGGGCGACGGCCTCTTCCTGCCGATGGGCGCCTCCAAAGCGCTGCGCGTGCAGGGCGCCTGGGTCAACGAGCAGGAGATCCAGAAGGTCGTCGAGCACGTCACCCGCCAGGCCCGGCCCGAGTACCGGCAGGATGTCACCGCCGGCGCCGAGAAGAAGCAGATCGACTCCGACATCGGCGACGACCTCGAGCTGCTGCTCGCCGCGGCAGAGCTCGTCGTGTCGTCGCAGTTCGGCTCCACCTCGATGCTGCAGCGGAAGCTCCGCGTCGGCTTCGCCAAGGCGGGCCGCCTGATGGACCTGCTCGAGTCGCGGGAGATCGTCGGCCCGTCCGAGGGGTCGAAAGCCCGCGACGTGCTGGTGACCGCCGAGCAGCTGCCGCAGGTGCTCGGCCGGCTGCGCGGCGAGGAGCTGCCGGCGCAGGCAGCCGTTGCTCCGTCGGGTGCTCCGTCGGGTGCTCCGTCGGGTGCTCCGTCGGGCGCTCCCGCGGCCGCCGCGGGTGCAGGGGCAGGCGCCGGTGCGCTGCCGGGCCCCGTCTCCGGCTACGAGGACGACCACGACCGCTACGGAGTCGATCCTGTGGCGGAGATGACCGCGGGCTATCCTGAGGTCGAGGGCGACTCCGACGAGGACGCCTGGCAGCTGACCGACAGGGAGTAGATCGCATGTCGGTGCCCGAAACGCCCCCGCCCGCAGCGGCGGACGGCGGATTCTCCGCGCGTGAGCAACTGGAACCTGCCCAACGCGATCACGGTGGTGCGCATCCTGCTCGCGCCCCTCTTCGTGTGGATGCTGCTGGCGGACGACGGACAGGACGGCTGGCTGCGGTGGGCCGCCGCCGTGCTCTTCATCGTCGCGATCGCCACGGACGGGGTCGACGGCGCGCTCGCGCGGCGCAACGGGCTGGTGACCGACCTCGGGAAGCTGCTCGACCCGATTGCGGACAAGGTGCTGACCGGCGGCGCCCTCATCGCCCTGTCGATACTCGGCGAGCTGCCGTGGTGGGTGACCGTCGTCATCCTGGTGCGCGAGGTCGGCATCACGATCTACCGGTTCGTCGTCATCCGTCAGGGCGTCATCGCCGCGTCCCGTGGCGGGAAGATCAAGACCATCGTCCAGTCGGTCGCCATCTCGTTCGCGCTGGTGCCGCTGTGGACGGTCTTCGGCGACTGGATCTTCTGGGTGAACGGTGTCCTCATGACGGCCGCTGTCATCCTCACGGTGTGGACCGGAATCGACTACCTCTGGCAGGCCTGGAAGGGCCGGAGGGCGAAGCGTGCCGTCGCCTGACGGCACCGCATCGCCGGTGGAACGAGCGGCCACCGTGGACGGGGTCGACGCCGCGACAGTCGCCGTCGTCCGCGCCCTCATCGACCGGGGGCTGACCGTCGCCGTGGCGGAGTCGCTGACCGGCGGCCTGCTGACGGCAGAGCTCACCAGTGTTCCCGGTGCGGCCGCGGTGGTGCTCGGGGGAGCGGTGGTCTACGCGACCGAGCTGAAGCACACACTGCTGGGTGTCGACGGCGCCCTGCTCGACGCGGAGGGCCCCGTCCACCCCGAGGTGGCGCGCCAGCTGGCGGCCGGCGTGCGCGACCGGCTCGGCGTCGGCGGGCGTCCCTCCGACCTCGGAGTCTCGACGACGGGCGTCGCCGGTCCGGACCCGCAGGGCGGCCGGCCGGTCGGGACCGTGTTCGTCGGCGTCTCGTCGGCGACGGGGACGCGAGCGGTGGCGCTCGAGCTCTCGGGGGCCCGCGACGCGATCCGCCGCCGGACGGTCCGGGACGCGGTCGCGGCACTCGCGGACGAGCTCGGCATAACGGCTGGTTGAAGATGCCGTATTACCGCGGGAATACGCGGTGTTTCGGTCTCGTTACACCTGCTGCATTCACAAGAAAAGCCCAGTAGCCCTCGATATCGTGAAGCTCAGGGATGCGGTACATTCGTATCCCATCGATACGTCGGCAGGGATAGAGAGGGAGGCTCCGAATGATTCTTGTACGTCAGGAAATCGGCGACGTGCTCAGGGACTTCCGCCTGCAAAAGGGTCGTACGCTCCGTCAGGTCGCGAGCAAGGCGAGCGTCGCACTCGGATACCTCAGCGAGGTCGAGCGCGGACAGAAGGAGGCGTCGAGTGAGATCCTCGCCTCCGTCGCAGACGCGCTGGAGACACCGGTCTCGGTCATCATGCGCGAGGTCGGGGATCGCATCGCGGTTCTCGAGGGCCTCGAGCCGGTGATCCCGGACACGGTTCCGGACGAGTTCGTCCAGGCGATGGACACGGATCTGGTCGCCCGCTGATTTCGAACAGACTCGAGGACGCCCCGCCCAGCGCGGGGCGTCCTTCGTTTTCCCCACTCGAAGTAAGGACCCATGAAGCTCAGTGAGTTCCAGCGCGCCGTCTCCGACGAGTTCGGCAGTTCCTACGGTCAGACGCTGCTGACCGACCTCGTGCTCAGCGAGCTCGGGGGTCGCACGGCCAATGAGGCCATCGCCGCGGGGCTCTCCCCGCGGGAGGTCTGGATCGCGCTGTGCAAGGAGACCGGCGTGCCTTCGTCGCGCTGGTACGGCGCCGGGAAGCCGGCGCCCAAGCGCTGATCCCGGCCCGCGACACGCCGGTTCCGCTCTCTCGAAGATATGTTCGGAACTGGCTACACTTCTTCACAACGGCAGTCGAAAACCGGTTGTCCACAGATCGCGCGTCCCTCGCTTCAGTGTCGGACGTCACTCCTAGAGTCGAACCGTAGCGAAGCCCACGAAGGAGAACCGCAAATGCCATCACCCGCAGACCGCGAGAAGGCCCTGGAGACAGCCCTCGCGCAGATCGACCGTCAGTTCGGCAAGGGCTCCGTCATGCGACTGGGCAGCGACGAGCGCGCCCCCGTCGAGGTCGTCCCGACCGGATCGATCGCCCTCGACGTCGCCCTCGGCATCGGCGGCCTCCCGCGCGGCCGTATCGTCGAGATCTACGGTCCGGAGTCGTCGGGTAAGACGACCCTGACCCTCCACGCGATCGCCAACGCTCAGCGGGCGGGTGGCATCGCCGCCTTCATCGACGCGGAGCACGCGCTCGACCCCGAGTACGCCCGCAAGCTCGGCGTCGACATCGACGCCCTGCTGGTCTCGCAGCCCGACACGGGTGAGCAGGCGCTCGAGATCGCCGACATGCTCGTTCGCTCCGGCTCCATCGACCTCATCGTGATCGACTCGGTCGCCGCCCTCGTGCCGCGCGCCGAGATCGAGGGCGAGATGGGCGACTCGCACGTCGGTCTGCAGGCCCGCCTCATGTCGCAGGCGCTCCGCAAGCTGACCGGTGCGCTGAGCCAGACGAACACCACGATGATCTTCATCAACCAGCTGCGCGAGAAGGTCGGTGTGTTCTTCGGCAGCCCCGAGACCACGGCCGGCGGTAAGGCGCTCAAGTTCTACGCCTCGGTACGACTCGACATCCGTCGGATCGAGACGCTGAAAGACGGAACGGACGCGGTCGGAAACCGCACACGAGTCAAGGTCGTCAAGAACAAGATGGCCCCGCCCTTCAAGCAGGCCGAGTTCGACATCCTGTACGGCGTCGGCATCTCTCGCGAGGGCAGCCTCCTCGACTTCGGCGTCGAGCACGCGATCGTCAAGAAGTCGGGTGCCTGGTACACCTACGAGGGCGACCAGCTCGGTCAGGGCAAGGAGAACTCGCGCAACTTCCTGATCGCCAACCCGGACATCGCCGCGGAGATCGAGCAGAAGATCAAGATCAAGCTCGGCATCGTGGCCGACCCGAACGCGGTGGCGGAGGCCCCGTCGAACGTCGGATCGATCGAAGACAAGCTGCAGGCCCGTAAGGGCGCCTGACGGTGCCCGACACCTTCCGGAGGAGCCTCGCGTGGTCGTGAGATTCCCGTCGTCGCCCGACGGCGGAACAGGCGAAGACCTGGCGCACGGATCGTCCCGCGAGGGGGCGGCCGGCGCGGGTGGCGCAGCTGAGGAGACGGAGCGTCTGGCTCCGGTCACCCCGCTGCGTCGCCCGAGCGCCGGCGCGGACTCCTCTCGGCGACGTACGGGCGATGACCACCCGTCGCGGAGGAGTGTCCGTGCTCGCGGGGACTCGCCGGTCGTCGCCGAGCCGGTGGTGTTTCCGACGCCGGCGAACGGCGGTTCCCGTGGCTCCCACGAGCCGAGCGGCGCTGGAGCCGGAGGGTGGAACAACACGTGGGGCGACGAGCCGCAGTCGGCCGCGCCGGTGACCGAGGAGATCGACGAGGAGACCGAGCGTCAGACACGCAAGACGACGGGGCTCGCCATCCGGCAGCTCGCGCGGCGCGGCATGTCGCGCTGGGAGCTCGAGCAGGTACTCACCCGGCGCGAGATCGCGCCCGAGGTGTACGGTCCCGAACTCGACCGGCTGGAGGCGATGGGCGTGATCGACGACGCATCCCTCGCCGTCTCGCTCGCCTTCACGCAGCACAGCCGCAAGGGGCTGGGCCGGACGGCGATCGAGCAGGAGCTGAAGCGCCGGCACATCGATCCCGAGCTCATCGAGGCGGCGCTGGCCGACATCGACCAGGACGACGAACTCGAGCGGGCGACGGAACTCGCGGTCAAGCGCATCGGGCAGCTCTCCTCGTATGACGACGAGACGGCGCGGCGACGGCTGCACGGGTTCCTCGCGCGCAAGGGCTATGCCTCCGACGTGGTGCGACAGGCCATGGACGCCGCGTTCGCGGGGCGCCGGTCGCGCGGCGGATCGGGCGTCCGCTTCCAGTAGGCTCCACTGGCCACACGGGCGGAGCGTACGCCGATCGAGTCGTCGCGTCCGACCTCGAATACGTAGACTGGTCGCCATCATGAGCATCCTGGAACAGCGCAGCGTCATCGAGCCCTCCGAGGCGGCGGTCCGGCCCGACGGCCGGGCGCGCACGTACGAGGTGCGCACGTTCGGCTGCCAGATGAACGTGCACGACTCCGAGCGGCTCAGCGGGTCGCTCGAAGCCGCGGGCTACGTCCCCGCGAACGGTGAAGAGGCCGACATCGTGGTCATCAACACGTGCGCCGTGCGCGAGAACGCCGACAACAAGCTGTACGGCAACCTCGGTCACCTCGCGAATGTGAAACGGCGGCACGAGGGCATGCAGATCGCCGTCGGCGGCTGCCTCGCCCAGAAGGACAAGAACGTCATCCTCGAGAAGGCGCCGTGGGTCGACGTCGTCTTCGGCACCCACAACATGGGCTCGCTGCCCAGCCTTCTCGAGCGCGCCCGGCACAACGACGCCGCCGAGATCGAGATCCTCGAATCGCTCGAGACGTTCCCGTCCACGTTGCCGACCAAGCGCGACTCCTCCTACTCGGGGTGGGTCTCGATCTCCGTCGGATGCAACAACACCTGCACGTTCTGCATCGTCCCGTCCCTGCGCGGCAAAGAGAAGGACCGCCGCCCCGGCGACATTCTCGCCGAGATCCAGGCGCTCGTCGACGACGGGGCCATCGAAGTGACGCTGCTCGGGCAGAACGTCAACTCCTACGGCGTGGAGTTCGGCGACCGCCAGGCATTCAGCAAGCTGCTCCGCGCGGCCGGCCAGATCGAGGGCCTGGAGCGCATCCGCTTCACCAGCCCGCACCCCGCGGCATTCACCGACGACGTCATCGACGCCATGGCGGAGACCGCCAGCGTCATGCCGCAGCTGCACATGCCCTTGCAGTCGGGCTCCGACCGCATCCTCCGCTCCATGCGCCGCTCGTACCGGTCCGAGAAGTTCCTCGGCATCCTCGACCGCGTGCGGGCCAAGCTGCCGGACGCCGCCATCAGCACCGACATCATCGTCGGCTTCCCCGGTGAGACCGAGGAGGACTTCCAGGAGACGCTCCGCCTCGTGGAGGCCGCGCGCTTCGCCTCCGCCTTCACCTTCCAGTACTCGATCCGCCCCGGCACCCCGGCGGCGACCATGGCGGACCAGGTGCCGAAGGAGATCGTCCAGGACCGCTACGACCGGCTGATCGCCCTGCAGGAGCGCATCTCGCTCGAAGAGAACCGGGCGCTGATCGGCCGCGAGGTCGAGCTGCTCGTCGCCAACGGCGAGGGCCGCAAAGACGCCGACACGCACCGCCTGAGCGGCCGGGCGCGTGACAGTCGGCTGGTCCACTTCGAGGTGCCGGCCGGATCGGACATCCCGCGTCCCGGCGACGTGGTCACCGTGCGGGTGACGCAGGCCGCACCGCACTACCTGATCGCGGACTCGTCCGACGGAGCGCCCCTGCGCATCCGCCGCACGCGTGCGGGCGAGGCGTGGGACCGCGCCGAGGCCGAATCCTGCGCGGTGCCGTCGCACGGCACGGCCGCGGCAGCATCCGGCGGGCGGGTGTCCCTCGGGCTGCCCGAGCTGCGCGTCGGCCTCCCCGCCCAGCTCACCCTCACGCCGCGCACCGAGCCGCGCACCCGCGAGCCGCTCACGTCGCCCGGCGTCGGCACGATGCCGATCTACGACCCGACGGACGGGCAGCGCTGAGCGCGGCGCCCGCAGCCGGCCCGGTGCACCCCGTCCCGCTGGTCGCGATCGTGGGTCCGACCGGCACCGGCAAGACCGATCTGTCGCTCGCCCTCGCCGGCGCACTGCGCGAACGCGGGCGAGCCGCCGAAGTCGTCAATGCGGACGCCATGCAGCTCTACCGGGGGATGGACATCGGCACGGCGAAGCTGCCGCAGACGGAGTGGGGCGGCATCCCGCACCACCTCTTCGACGTGCTCGACGTCACCGACGAGGCCACGGTGGCGCGCTACCAGCCCGACGCGCGCGCGACGATCGCCGACATCCTCGATCGTGACGCCGTGCCGCTGCTGGTGGGCGGCTCCGGCCTGTACGTCTCCAGCGTGATCTTCGACCTGCAGTTCCCGGGCACCGACCCCGAACTGAGGGCGCAACTTGAGGAGGAGCTCGCCGAGCACGGCCCCGGGATGCTGTTCCAGAGGCTTGCGGAGCTCGACCCCGATGCGGCCCGACGGATCGGATCCCGGAACGGCCGCCGCATCGTTCGCGCCCTCGAAGTCGCGCAGCTCACCGGCACGTCCGTCAGCGGCGCACTGCCCGACGAGCCGCGTCCCTGGCACGAGCCGACCGTCGTGATCGGGCTCGCGGCACCGCGCGACGAACTCGTCGCCCGACTCGACGCGCGCGTGCAGGGGATGTGGGACTCTGGCCTGCTCGGAGAGGTCACCGACCTCATCCCGCGGGGACTGGACCGGGGCGTGACCGCCCGGCGTGCCATCGGCTACGCGCAGGCCCTGGCGGAACTGCGCGGTGAGCTCGAGCGCGACGACGCCATCGCGCAGACGCAGCAGCTGACCCGCCGCTACGCGCGGAGGCAGGTCAGCTGGTTCAAGCGCTACCCGGGCATCCACTGGCTCGACTACGACGACCCGCGGCTGGTCGAGACCGCACTCGCGCTGGTGGACGCGGCAGGCGGCACCGAGCACCCCGCCCCCGACCACCCCGCCGCCGACCACCCCGCCGCAGATCGCTAGGCTGGTGCCCATGGCGACCATCCACTTCACCAAGGGTCAGGGCACCGGCAACGACTTCGTGCTGTACTCCGACCCGGACGGGCGCCTGCCGCTCACACCGGCGCAGATCGCCGAGATCTGCGACCGGCACTTCGGTGTCGGCGCCGACGGAGTGATCCGCGCGGTCCGGTCCGAGAACCTCGCCGACGGTGGCGCCGCCCTCGCGGAGGACGTCGACGCGACCTGGTTCATGGACTACTACAACGCCGACGGCTCGCTCGCCGAGATGTGCGGCAACGGCATCCGCGTGTACGTCCGCTACCTGCTGGAGACCGGCCTCGCCGAGCTCCCCGAGGGCGGGACGCTCTCGATCGGGACGCGGTCCGGCGTCCGCGACGTGCAGCGCAGCACCAACGGCTTCCAGGTGGATCTCGGCCGCTGGGACCTCGCCGGCGGCGAGCCCCTCGTCCGCGCGAAGGAGCTGCCCGTGGCGCGGCCGGGTCTGGGCATCGACATGGGCAACCCGCACGTCGTGGTCGCCGTCGCGGACGACTCCGAGCTCGACGCGGCCGACCTGTCGTACATCCCGCATCTCGAGCCCGCGCCGGAGCACGGTGCGAACGTCGAGTTCGTCGTCCCGCACGACCCGCTGGTCGTCGACGGCGTCGGCCGCATCCGGATGCGCGTGCACGAGCGCGGCAGCGGCGAGACGCTGTCCTGCGGCACGGGAGCCGCGGCCGCCGCGCTGGCGGTCCGCTACTGGGCCGGCGAGGGCGCCCCGAACCAGTGGCGCGTGGACGTTCCGGGCGGCACAGTGGGCGTGCGCATGTTCCCCACCGAGGACGGCGAGCACGTCGGCCTCTCCGGCCCCGCCGAGCTCGTCTTCACCGGCACCCTCGACCTCGCCTAGGGCCGCCCCGGCCGTCGAGTACACGAAAAGTGCACGCGACGCGCCGTCGAAGCGTGCACTTTTCGTGTACTCGACGGAGGGACGGAGGGACGGAGGGACGGAACCGAGGGAGCGAGGACGGCGCGGGTCAGGAGTGCGCGCGGGCGCGCAGCACGCGGTAGCCCTTGGAGGTGGCGGCGCGCGTGATCGTCAGGTCCGGGAAGGTCGTCTGCATCCAGCGGTGCAGGGAGTCGCTGCCGAGGTTGCGCTGGACGACCAGCCACGCGTCCGAGCCGGGCTCGAGGCGCGGGAGCCAGCGCTGCAGGATGTTGTGCAGCTCGTTCTTGCCCACCCGGATCGGCGGGTTCGACCAGATCGTGGTGAATCGGACGTCATCGGGAAGATTTTCCGGCGTCACCGGGTTTACATTGGTGAGGCCGAGCTTCTGCGCATTCCTGCGCACCACGTCCAGCGCTCGGTTGTTGACGTCGACGGCCCAGACCGTCGCATGAGGGGATTCGAGAGCAAGTGTGAGAGCCAGCGGCCCCCAGCCGGAGCCGAGGTCGAGGAGCTGACCTCCGGGCGGCGGTGCGGGCACATGGTCCAGCAGCACTCGCGTGCCCATGTCCACGCGCTCGGGGCTGAAGATCCCGTTGGCCGTCACCAGCTCGTACGTCTGTCCGGCCAGGCGTGCGGTGAACGGCCGCAGGTTCAGCTCGCTCTCCGGCGCCGGGGAAAAGTAGTGATCTCCGCTGGCCATAAGCAGACCGTACAGGACACGAACAAACTAGGGTTAACCCGGATCAGGGGAACTGAATGACTGATAACACCGATATCCGCGAACACGACGCCGACGACGTGGTCGCGCGCGTGCTCGCGACCGAGCAGAGCCGCGCATCCGTCACGTTGTTCGGCGGCGCGACGTCCTCGCGCGCCCAGGCGCTGCAGAGCGACGCCGACGACGGCGGCTTCCACGACGGCGAGCAGTTCGACCGGGAGGAGCGCGCGGCGCT
Source organism: Leifsonia sp. KNZ13-11D (assembly GCF_056754895.1). Lineage (NCBI taxonomy): Bacteria > Bacillati > Actinomycetota > Actinomycetes > Micrococcales > Microbacteriaceae > Leifsonia > Leifsonia sp. KNZ13-11D. Next base: position 2,440,350 of record NZ_JBPGWU010000001.1, on the reverse strand, counting down.
GCGCCGCGTCTCCGGTCTCTCGACCGAGCTGCAGGACGTCACCGAGGTCGAGTACCGGCAGCTGCGGCTCGAGAACGTCGTGCTGATCGGGGTGTACTCGCAGGGCTCTCTGCAGGACGCCGAGAACTCGATGCGCGAGCTCGCGGCACTGGCCGAGACGGCCGGGGCCGTGGTGCTCGACGGGATGCTGCAGCGCCGTCCGCACCCGGACGCGAGCACGTACCTCGGTCGCGGCAAGGCGGAGGAGCTGGCCGGAATCGTGGCCGCTCTCGGCGCCGACACCGTGGTGGCCGACACCGAGCTCGCCCCGAGCCAGCGCCGTGCGCTGGAGGACGTGGTGAAGGTGAAGGTGATCGACCGCACGGCCGTGATCCTCGACATCTTCAGCCAGCACGCCAAGAGCCGCGAGGGCAAGGCGCAGGTCGAGCTCGCACAGCTCGAGTACCTGCTGCCGCGCCTGCGCGGCTGGGGTGAGTCGATGTCCCGCCAGGCCGGTGGCCAGGTGGGTGGCGCGGGAGCCGGAATGGGCTCGCGCGGTCCCGGTGAGACGAAGATCGAGCTGGACCGTCGCCGCATCCACTCGCGCATGGCGCGTCTGCGCAAGCAGATCGCCGGCTTCAAGCCGGCCCGCGAGGCGAAGCGCGCGAATCGCACCCGGCACTCCGTGCCGTCGGTCGCGATCGCCGGCTATACCAACGCCGGCAAGTCCAGCCTGCTGAACCGCGTGACGAAGGCCGGCGTGCTGGTCGAGAACGCGCTGTTCGCGACGCTGGATGCGACGGTGCGCCGCTCGGTGACCGCCGACGGTCGGCTGTACACGCTGGCCGACACGGTCGGCTTCGTGCGCAACCTGCCGCACCAGCTGGTGGAGGCGTTCCGCTCGACCCTGGAGGAGGTCGCCGACTCCGACGTCATCCTGCACGTGGTCGACGGCTCGCACCCGGACCCGGCGTCGCAGCTGGCGACCGTGCGCGACGTCATCGGCGAGGTGGGGGCGCGCGGCATCCCCGAGATCGTGGTCTTCAACAAGGCCGACCTGATCTCGGCGGACGACCGCCTGGTGCTGCGGGGACTGGAGCCGGGTGCCATCTTCGCCTCCGCCCGCACGGGCGAGGGCATCGACGAGGTGCTCGCCGCCATCGCACGCCTGCTGCCGGACCCGTCCCTCGAGGTGGAACTGGTGGTCCCGTACGACCGCGGCGACCTGATCTCGGCCCTGCACGAGCGCGGCCGGGTCATCTCCACCGAGTACGTGGAGGAGGGCACACGCGTGACCGCGCGGATCATGCCCGAGTACCACGCGGCGTTCGAGCCGTTCGAGGTGCCCAAGACGGCATAGGCACGTGACGGCGTGGCCGCGGGCGACCGCAGCGGACGAGGCCGGACGGGATCGATGTGTCGAACCATGACACGGACGATTCCGTCCGGCCTTTCGCGTTGCTAGATTTCCAGACAACCGCAGCGGGCGACCGCTGACGTGGTGCGACAGCCGAGCCCGGCACCCGCCCGTGCGATCCCGCACTGTGTTCTCCACAGTGCGCGGGTCGTCCCGTGCCGCTGTCCGACCATCCGAGGAGCCCATGAGCTGTACCGAGGCCCGGTACTCCTTCGAGCTGTACCCTCCCCGCAACGAGCGCGCCGCCGCTGCGTTGCCGGCCACCATCGACCGCCTCGCGGCTGTGCGGCCCGACTTCATCTCGGTGACGTTCGGAGCCGGCGGCTCGTCACGCACGGCGTCCCTGGAGGTGCTCCGCTACATCCTGGAGCACACCGACGTGAGCGCGATGGCGCACCTCACCTGCGTCGGCTCCTCCACGGAGGAGGTCAACCGGCTGATCCGCGAGTTCCTCGACGCGGGCGTGCGCCGGTTCCTGGCCGTGCGCGGCGACCCGCCGGTAGGCCTGCCCGAGGGCGAGGACCCGATCGGCGACATCCGCACGACCGCGGAGCTCGTGCAGCTCATCCACCGGGTGCAGGCGGAGCGGGTGCCGTACGGCGAGCTTCCGGTGCCCGGGCTGCACGCACGGGCCGTGCTGGAGCACCGCGAGCACGTGCAGATCGCCGTCGCTGCGTTCCCGAACGGACATCCGTCGTCGCGGTCGGTGTCCCAGGACATCGACGCGCTGCTGGCGAAGCAGGCGGCGGGCGCCAACCTGGGGATCACCCAGCTGTTCTTCCACGCCGAGGACTACTTCCACTTCACGCAGCGCGCCGCGGAGGCCGGTGTGAACTTCCCCATCCTGCCCGGGATCATGCCCGTCACGAGCCCCGCGCGGCTGAAGCGGATGCTCGAGCTCAGCGGCGAGGACCTCCCCAGCGACCTGGCGATCGAGCTGGAGGTCGAGCCGACCGACGAGGGCCGTCGCGAGATCGGCATCGCCTGGGCCGCCCGGCTGGGGCAGCGGCTGCTCGACGGGGGCGCCCCCGGCCTCCACCTGTACACGTTCAACCAGCACGACGCGGTCCTGTCCGTGCTCGACCGGATCGGCGCTCTCGCGTCGGCGGACCGCCCTGCACGCCCCACCCCCGAGAAATCGGCCACCGAAAAGGAACCAGCATGACCGACACCACCCGCGCCGCCTTCCCGGCGGGCACGATCATCGGCTACCCGCGCATCGGCCGCCGCCGCGAGCTGAAGAAGGCCGTCGAGGCGTTCTGGGCCGGCAGCATCACCGCCGACGAGCTGGAGGCGACCGCCGCCGGCCTCCGCTCCGCAACCCGCGAGCGTCTCGCGTCGCTCGGCCTCGGCCGTACCGACGCCTCCATCCCGGAGAGCTTCAGCTACTACGACCAGGTGCTGGACGCGGCGGTCATCGTCGGAGCGCTGCCCGCGCGGTTCGCAGGGCTGGCGGGGGCGGATGGCTCCGTCGACCTGGCCGGCTACTTCACGATCGCCCGCGGCGAGGGGGAGAACCCGCCGCTGGAGATGACGAAGTGGTTCGACTCCAACTACCACTACCTGGTGCCCGAGATCGGCCCGGAGACGGACTTCCGACTGGCCTCCGACCGCATCGTCCGCGAGTTCGAGGAGGCGCGTGAGGCGGGCTTCGTCACCCGCCCGGTCGTCGTCGGACCGGTCACCTTCCTTCTGCTCAGCAAGCCGAGCGACGACGCCCCGGAGGGCTTCCGTCCGCTCTCGCGGCTGGCCGACCTCCTGCCGGTCTACCGCGAGCTGCTCGCCCGGCTCGCGGCCGCCGGCGCGCCCTGGGTGCAGCTCGACGAGCCGGCGTTGGTCAGCGAGAGCATCGACGAGCCGCGGGATGCGGTGCTCGCCGCTGTGAGCACCGCCTACGCCGAGCTCGGTGCAGCGGACGAGCGGCCCGCGATCTTCGTCGCGGCGCCCTACGGCAGCCTGGACGACGCGCTCGCGCCGCTCGCGGCGAGCCCGGTGGAGGCGATCTCCCTCGACCTGGTCCGCGGCAGCATCCCGACCGGTCTCGACGCGGCCACGGCATCCGCTCTCGCGGACAAGACCCTCGTCGGCGGAGTGATCGACGGCCACAACATCTGGCGCGGCGACCTCGAGGCGGCCTTCGGCACACTCACCGAGCTGCTGTCGCTGAGCCCCGACGTCGCGGTCTCCACCTCCACCTCGCTGCTGCACGTCCCACACGACGTGGACGACGAGCCGGAGCTGGACGCGCGGCTGAAGACCTGGCTGGCGTTCGCCGACCAGAAGGTCGCCCAGGTGGCCGTGCTCGCCCGCGGACTCGTCGACGGCCACGAGGCCATCCAGGACGAGCTCACCGCGGCGACCGCCGCCCTCGCCGACCGCGCGTCGGCCCCCGGCGTGCGCGTCCCCGCCGTGCGCGAGCGCGAGGCCGCCCTCACCCGTGCCGACTTCCGCCGCGGCGAGTACACCGCCCGCCAGGCAGCGCAGGACGAGGCGCTCGGCCTGCCGTTCCTCCCGACCACGACGATCGGCTCGTTCCCGCAGACCGCGGACATCCGCCGTTCGCGCGCGCAGCTGGCGAAGGGCCTCATCACCGAGGCCGAGTACCTGGGCCGGATGCGCGACGAGATCAAGCGGGTCGTCGACCTCCAGGAGGAGATCGGCATCGACGTCATCGTGCACGGCGAGCCCGAGCGCAACGACATGGTGCAGTACTTCGCCGAGAACCTGGACGGCTTCGCGGTGACCCAGAACGGCTGGGTGCAGTCGTACGGCTCGCGCTGCACGCGCCCGTCGATCCTCTGGGGCGACGTGTCGCGTCCGGCACCGATCACGGTCGACTGGTCGGCGTACACGCAGAGCCTCACCGAGAAGCCGGTCAAGGGGATGCTGACCGGACCGGTCACCATCCTCGCCTGGTCGTTCGTGCGCGACGACCAGCCCCTCGGCGAGACCGCCCGCCAGGTCGCGCTGGCACTCCGCGACGAGATCGCCGACCTCGAGGCCGCCGGCATCGGGGTCGTGCAGGTCGACGAGCCCGCCCTGCGCGAGCTGCTGCCGCTGAAGAAGGCGGCGCAGGACGAGTACCTGGAGTGGTCGGTCGGCTCGTTCCGGCTGGCGACCTCCGGCGTCGCCGACCGCACGCAGATCCACACGCACCTCTGCTACTCGGAGTTCGGCGTGGTGATCGACGCGATCCGCAACCTGGATGCCGACGTCACCAGCATCGAGGCCGCGCGCAGCCGCATGGAGGTCGTGCACGACATCCAGCGCTCGGGGTTCGAGCACGGCATCGGGCCGGGCGTGTACGACATCCACTCGCCGCGCGTCCCCTCGGTCGCCGAGGTCACCGAGCTGCTCGAGACCGCGCTCAGCGCGATCCCCGGGCGTCAGCTCTGGGTGAATCCGGACTGCGGCCTCAAGACCCGCGGCTACGACGAGACGGTCGCGTCGCTGCGGAACATCATCGAAGCCACGCGCGGAGTGCGGGAGCGGGCGGCGGTCACCGCCTGACGCCTCTCGTCCTGACGCCCTCTGCCTGAGCCAGAACGGCCGCCGGCCCCGGTACGCGCACAGCGAACCGGGGCCGGCACCGTTTCCGGGGGTGCCTCCTTCCGGCGCCCGGCGTGTGAGGATGGGCGCATGGTGCGGTGGTGCCGGCGATGAGGATCGCGGACGACGAGTTCGAGCGGATGGTCGGCGAGATCTTCGACGAGCTGCCGGACGACATGGTGGGGCCGCTGGAGAACGTCGCCATCCTCATCGAGGACCAGCCGCCGGGGGCGCGTCCGCGCCTGTTCGGCCTGTACAGCGGGCGGCCGTTGACGCGGCGGTCTGTCTACGGGTTCGGGGAGCTGCCGGACCGGATCACGCTGTTCCGCAACAACCTGGAGGCGTCGAGCGCGAGCGTGGATGAGTTGCGAACGCGCGTGCGCATAACCCTCGTGCACGAGATCGGGCACTACTTCGGGCTGTCGGACGACCGCCTGCGCGAGCTCGGCTGGGCCTGACCCGTCGTCGAGGTGCACCTTGTTGCGCACGTGATCGGCGTGTCGACGCCCACAACGTGCACCTCGGCGATGGTCAGACCGCGCGGAGGACGGCGACGACCTTGCCGAGGACGGTGGCGAAGTCGCCCAGGATCGGCTCGAAGTTGGAGTTGCGGGGGAGCAGCCAGGTGTGGCCGTCGCGCTGGCGGAAGACCTTCACCGTGGCCTCCTCGTCGAGCATGGCCGCGACGATGTCACCGTTCTCGGCCGTGTTCTGAGCGCGCACCACGACCCAGTCGCCGTCGCAGATGGCGGCGTCGATCATGGACTCGCCGACGACCTTCAGCATGAACAGCTCGCCGTTGCCGACCAGCTGGCGGGGGAGCGGGAAGACCTCGTCGACCTGCTGCTCCGCAGTGATCGGGATGCCGGCGGCGATGCGGCCGACGAGCGGCACCATGGCGGCGTCTCCGACCGGCGTCTGGTTCTCGTAGTCCGGGGTCGGGCCCGACGAGGGCAGGTCGATGAGGATCTCGAGGGCGCGGGGACGGTTCGGGTCACGTCGCAGGTAGCCGCTCAGCTCCAGCTGGTTCAGCTGGTGGGTGACGGAGGAGAGGGAGGAGAGTCCCACCGCGTCGCCGATCTCGCGCATGCTCGGCGGATACCCCCGCTGACTCACCGAGCGCTGGATCACGTCGAGGATCGCGAGCTGCTTGTCGCTGAGGTTCTTCCGGCGACGGGTGCCCCCGCGGGCCTGGTTCTCGTTCGACACGGGCGTCCTCTCCTGGCGTCGGCCTCGTCCGGGGTGCTCCCGGTACGAATGTCGGTGGTCCCTGATCTGATGTCCTCAGACAGTCGAAACTGTATCCGCGTCGGAAGGGGAAGACAAACATGTGTTCGAGTGTGTCGCGAATTTCGTCCCTGAATTCCCCGTCCGAGGGCACCTTGCGGATTCGGACATTCGAAGATACATTCGGAACACAGCTTCGCACCCGCGAGTCTGAGGAGGTCACGGCCATGAGTGCAGTACTGATGAGCGAGTCGGTTCCCGCCCTGCGTGCGGTCCCGCCCCTGCCCGAGGGCGCCCGCGTCCGCCTGCGCCTCACCCGCCGCGGTCGCGCGGTCCTGTCCGCGCTCGTCGCACTTCCCCTCGTCATCGGCGCACTGGTCTTCGCCCTCAACGGCGGCGGAGCGGTCGCGAATGGCGAGCAGACCCACGTCAGCTTCCAGTACGTCACGGTCGAGTCCGGCGACTCGCTCTGGTCGGTAGCCGAGCGCGTGGCCCCGAACGCGGACCCGCGCGACGTGATCGCCGACCTCGTGTCGCTCAACGGCCTCGAGTCCGCGGTGGTGTCGCCCGGCCAGCAGCTCGCGATCCCGGCGAAGTACGCGCACTAGGCCCGCGTCAGCGTTCCGTCATCGGGCGTAGCGCATCCAGCGCCCTGGCTACGATTGAACGGTGACTTCTCTCTCCGAGCTGCCGATCCGCGACGACCTCCGCGGTCGTTCGCCGTACGGCGCCCCCCAGCGTCCGGTGCCCGTCGCGCTCAACGTGAATGAGAACACGCATCCAGTGCCGGAGGACGTCGCTTCGGACATCGTCGCCCGCGTCGCGGCCGCCGTGGGCGGGGTGAACCGGTACCCGGATCGGGAGTTCAGCGAACTCCGCGAGGCCTTCGCCCGCTATCTCGGCCACGACCTCGCAGCGGAGCAGATCTGGGCGGCCAACGGCTCGAACGAGGTGCTGCAGCACATCCTGCAGGCCTTCGGCGGTCCGGGGCGGACGCTGCTCGGTTTCGCCCCGACGTACTCGATGTATCCGCTGCTCGCGGCCGGGACCGGCACCGAGTACCTGGCGGGAACCCGCGACGCGGACTACGAGCTCACGCCGGAGACGGCCGCGTCGCAGATCCGCGCCCTCGACCCCGACATCGTCATCCTGTGCTCGCCGAACAACCCGACGGGGACGCCGCTCGGGATCGAGACGATCGAGGCGGCGTACGCCGCCGCCCGCGGCATCGTCGTGGTCGACGAGGCGTACGCCGAGTTCCTGCCCGACGGCGTCCCCTCCGCGCTCACGCTGCTGCCGGGGCGGCCGCGCCTCCTGATCTCCCGGACCATGAGCAAGGCGTTCGCGTTCGCGGGCGCCCGCGTCGGCTACCTGGCCGCCGACCCGGCCGTGGTCGACGCTCTGCGCCTGGTGCGGCTCCCGTACCACCTGTCCGCGTTGACGCAGGCGGCGGCCCTCGGCGCGCTCGCCCACGCGGACGAGATGCTGGCCACCGTCGGCGAGATCCGCACGCAGCGCGACCGGCTCGTCTCCGAGCTGGGCCGCCTCGGCTACACGCCGCACCGCTCCGGCAGCAACTTCGTGCTGTTCGGGGGAGTGAGCGACCCCGAGGCGACCTTCGAGGCGCTGGCGGAGCGCGGCATCCTGATCCGGGATGTCGGCATCCCGCACCACCTGCGGGTCACCGCCGGTACGGAGCCCGAGACCACCGCGTTCCTCGAGGCGCTGGCCGCGCTCGGCCGTCCTTCCGCAGCGGCTCCGGAGGATGACGCGCCGGAGCGGTCGCAGAGCGCCCCGGTAGACTCGGACCTATGACGAATCGCGCCGCCACGGTCACGCGGGAGACGAGCGAGTCGAGCATCGAGCTGAGCCTCGATCTCGACGGCACCGGCACATCCGACATCCGGACGACCGTCCCCTTCTACGACCACCTGCTGACCGCGTTCGCCAAGCACTCGCTCACCGATCTGCGCATCCGCGCGACCGGCGACACCGACATCGACGTGCACCACACCGTGGAAGACGTCGGCATCGTCCTCGGGCAGGCCATCCGGCAGGCGCTGGGCGACAAGTCGGGCATCTCCCGCTACGGCGACGCGCTCGTGCCGCTGGACGAAGCGCTCGTGCAGGCGGTCGTCGACATCTCGGGCCGCCCCTACCTCGTGCACAGCGGAGAGCCGGCCGGCTTCGAGCTGCACCTGATCGGCGGTTACTTCACCGGTTCGATGGTCCGTCACGTCTTCGAGGCGATCTCGTTCAACGCCGCCCTCACGACGCACATCACCGTGATCGGCGGCCGCGACCCTCACCACATCGCGGAGGCCGAGTTCAAGGCATTCGCCCGTGCGTTCCGGCAGGCCAAGGCGCTCGACCCGCTGATCACCGGCATCCCCTCGACCAAGGGCGCGCTGTGACCGACGGGCGCACTCCGAAGGTCGTCGTCTTCGACTACGGGTCGGGCAACGTCCACTCGGCCGTCAAGGCGCTCGAAGCGGCGGGAGCCGACGTGGAGCTCACGGGCAACCGCCGTCGCGCCCAGGAGGCCGACGGCCTGCTCGTCCCGGGCGTCGGCGCGTTCACCGCCGTCGCCCGGGCCCTGCGCGCCTCGCACGGCGACGAGGTCGTCGACCGCCGCCTGGCCGGGGGACGTCCGGTGCTCGGCATCTGCGTCGGGATGCAAGTGATGTTCGACCGCGGTGTCGAGCACGGCATCGAGACCGAAGGGCTGGGGGAGTGGCCGGGGACGGTCGACCTCCTGCGCGCCGACGTGGTGCCGCACATGGGCTGGAACACCGTCCGCGCACCCGAGGACTCCACACTGTTCGCCGGACTCCGGGATGAGCGGTTCTACTTCGTCCACTCGTACGCGGTGCAGGACTGGACGCTCGCTCCCGAGCCGCCGTTCCCCTCGCCGGTCGTCACGTGGGCCGACCACGGCACGCCGTTCGTCGCGGCGGTCGAGAACGGACCGCTGAGCGCCACGCAGTTCCACCCGGAGAAGTCCGGGCACGCCGGACTGCAGCTGCTGCGCAACTGGGTCCGTTCGCTCTGACCCGCCCGGCTGCCAGGCCGACCGCATCCTGAACCTCCGCATCCCGACCCGACCGCATCCTGAACCTCCGCATCCCGACCCGACCGCATCCCGTCCGCACCGCCGGACCGACCCGAGGAACCACATGACCGACTTCATCAGCACGCCCCGGCTCGTCCTGCTTCCCGCGGTGGATGTCGCCGACGGCAAGGCCGTCCGCCTCACCCAGGGCGAGGCGGGCAGTGAGACCAGCTACGGCGACCCGGTCGACGCGGCCGCCGAGTGGGCGGACGCGGGTGCGGAGTGGATCCACCTCGTCGACCTCGACGCGGCGTTCGGGCGCGGTGAGAACCGGTCGCTGCTGAAGCGCGTCATCCACCAGGTGCACGGTGTCAGCATCGAGCTCTCCGGTGGCATCCGCGACGACGCGTCGCTGGAGCAGGCGCTCGAAGCGGGAGCGACGCGCGTCAACCTCGGCACGGCGGCACTGGAGAACCCGGAGTGGGCCGCCAGCGCCATCAGCACGTACGGCGAGGCGATCGCCGTCGGGCTGGATGTGCGCGGCACGACGCTGGCGGCCCGCGGCTGGACGCGCGAGGGCGGAGACCTCTGGGAGGTGCTCGCCCGGCTCGAGGACGCCGGCTGCGCGCGCTACGTCGTGACCGACGTCACCAAGGACGGCACGCTGCGCGGCCCGAACCTCGACCTGCTGCGTCAGGTGCTCGACCGCACCGAGCGTCCGGTCGTCGCCTCCGGCGGCATCTCGAACCTCGACGACATCGCGGCGCTCCGCGAGCTGGTGCCGCTCGGGCTCGAGGGCGCGATCGTCGGCAAGGCGCTCTACGCGGGCGCGTTCACCCTGCCCGAGGCGCTGGATGTCGCGGGACGCTGACCCGGACGACCAGCTCGATCCGCCGGACCGCGGGGCGCCCGCCGGAGACTCGGCACAGGAGGGCGATGCGTCGCCCGCCGGCGCCCGGCCGAGCGCGGCACGGCCCAGCGAGACCGGGGCCGCGCGTCTCGCCGGCTTCGCCGCCTCCCTGGCCGATTCGGCCGGTCAGCCGTGGGAGGGCCGCTCCTTCGACGACAACCCGTTCGGCGGCGACGACGGCACGGCGCCTCCGGCCCTCTTGGGCGCCCTGGTGGCCTTCCGCGCGGGTGACGCCGGCGCCGAGGCGGTCGTGGATGCGCTGCGCGAGTCCCGGCTGCTCATCCCGCTGATGGCCGAGCTCGGCGAGCACGAGGCGAACGCCGCGGGTCTGCTCGTCGACAAGTCGCAGGAGCTCTCGATCGTGACCGTGGCGGGTCCCGACGGGCGCACGGTCCAGCCCGTCTTCTCGTCCGTGACGGCGCTGCAGACCTGGAACCCGTCGGCCCGGCCCGTGCCGGTCGAGGGCCGGCGCGCCGCCCTGGCCGCCGCGGCCGAGGGGACCGAGCTGCTCGTGCTCGATCCGACGTCGGAGACCGAGTTCGTGCTGAGGCGACCGGCGGTGTGGGCCGTGGCGCAGGGCACCCGGTGGCTGCCGAGCGACCGCGATCCCGAGGTCGAGGCGGCGTTCCGCGCATCCATCGGCTCGGAGCTGGGGGTGCACGACGTCGAACTCGTGTCCGGCGACCCGCAGAGCCGGCTCGCCGGGGAGGAGCTCGTCGTCCGGCTGGCCCTCGCGGCTGGCCTCACGCGCGAGGAGCTGGATGCCATCCTGGCGCGCCTGGCACAGCGCTGGGCGGCGGACGACGTGATCGCCACCCGCGTCGACTCGCTGCGGGTGCAGCTCATCGCGTCCGGCGGCTGAGCCCCGGCTTAGGCTGGACGCATCATGACCGTTTTCGCCGCCATCGTGCTGTTCCTCGACGCGCTGTTCAACGTCATCGCCTGGCCGCGGTTCTTCGCGCGGGTCCGCAAGGACGCACGCGCTCGGGACGCGGCGGGGCGCGCGACGCCGTTCCTCGTCGTGCACGGCGTGCTGCTCGGGGTCGCCCTGCTGCTGGCGGTGCTGTCCGCAGTGGCGGGCGTCCTGCTGCTGGTGGCAGGCTGAGGCCATGGCACTGAACATCACCGGCGACGCCGAGGCCGACGCCCTGCTCGACGAATCCCCGTTCGCCCTGCTGACCGGGATGCTGCTCGACCAGCAGGTGCCGATGGAGACCGCGTTCGCCGGCCCCGCCAAGCTGCGCGACCGCCTGGGCGCTCTCGACCCCGCCACGGTCGCCGCGATGGACCCGGACAAGCTCGCCGAAGTGATGAAGCAGAGCCCCGCCGTCCACCGCTTCCCAGGGTCCATGGCCGGCCGGGTGCAGGCGCTCGCGGCCGCGATCGTCTCCGACTGGGGAGGCGACACCGCGGCGATCTGGACGCAGGGCGATCCGGACGGCGCCGAGGTGCTGCGCCGGCTGAAGGCACTCCCCGGCTTCGGTGAGCAGAAGGCGAAGATCTTCCTCGCCCTGCTCGGCAAGCAGAAGGGGCTCCAGGCTCCGGGCTGGGAGCAAGCGGCCGGCGATTACGGAACGCCGGGTTATCGCTCCGTGGCGGACATCGTGGACGCCGACTCGCTCACCCGCGTGCGCGAGCACAAGCGGGCGGCGAAGGCGGCGGCCAAGGGGCGCTGACCGGCGAACGTTCGCGCGGTCCCCTGCGTGCTAATTCCTGCGTGCGAATCCCTGCGTGCGAATCCCTCCACAGGAGGTGCGGAGCGGATGAGATCGGATCGATCCTGTGGACGGCCCGGCCCTGTCGGTGGTCGCCGATACTCTCGGAGTACCGGGTCGACCCCGGTCGGCTGATGTCAGAAGGGAGGCCGCCGTGTTCCTGCTCGACGGGATGATCGTCACCAGCGCCAGCGACCTCACAGAGGCCTCCAAGTGCGAGTTCGCCTTCCTTCGCGCGGTCGACGTGAAGCTCGGCCGCCTCGAGAAGACCGAGGAGATCGAAGACCCGATGTACGTGCGGTCGTCCCGGATGGGCGACGAGCACGAGCACCGCATCCTCGAGAGGTACCGGGAGCGGTTCGGCAGCGGCGTCGCCGAGATCGAGCGTCCGGCGCAGTTGACGGCCGAGTCCCTCGGCGAGGCGGTCACGCAGACGGCGGCGGCCTTCGCGTCCGGTGCCGATGTCGTGTTCCAGGCGACGTTCTTCGACGGCGGTTTCGTGGGATTCGCCGACTTCGTGGTCCGGCTCCCCGACGGGCGCTATCGGGTGCAGGATTCCAAGCTCGCCCGCAGCGCGCGGGTCACCGCACTGCTGCAGCTCGCCGCGTACGCCGACCAACTGCGGCGGATGGGGGTGGATGTCGATGAGACCGTCGAGCTCCTGCTCGGCGACGGGTCGGTGAGCGAGCATGCGCTCCGCGACATCGAGCCGGTCTACCGCAAGCGGCGTGCGCGGCTCCTGTCCATCATCGAGCAGCACGTCGCCGATGACGGTCCGGTCGCGTGGGGCGACCCGCGCTTCACGGTCGACGGCCGATGCGACACCTGCGACGCCGAGGTGCAGGCGACGCGCGACGTGCTCCTCGTGGCGGGCATGCGCGTGACGCAGCGCGAGCACCTGCTGGCCGCCGGCATCGCCACGATCGACGCGCTGGCGGCGTCCACTGATCCGGTCGACGGCATCCCGGATGGGACGCTCGACGGGCTCCGCGAGCAGGCGCGGCTGCAGCTCCAGGCCGTGCCCGACAGTCCGCCGCCCGTGCGGGTGTTCAACGCGCCGGTGCTCGCCGTGCTCCCGGAGCCCGACCCGGGCGACCTGTTCTTCGACTTCGAGGGCGACCCGCTCTACACCGAGGGCGCGGGCGAGCGCTGGAACCTCGACTACCTGTTCGGGATGGTCGACCAGCAGGAGGAGTTCACCGCCTTCTGGGCGCACGACTTCGCGGCGGAGCGGGTGGCGCTCGAGGCGTTCCTGGCGTTCGTGCGGGAGCGGCGGGAGCGATTCCCGCGCATGCATATCTACCACTACGCGGCGTACGAGCAGACGCACCTGCTCGCACTCGCGGCTCGGCACGGGGTCGGCGAGGAGGAGGTCGACGCCCTGCTCCGAGAGAACGTGCTGGTCGACCTCTACCCGCTTGTGCGCAAGGCCGTGCGCGTCGGGTCGAGGTCGTACTCCATCAAGAAGCTGGAGCCGCTCTACATGGGCGACGAGCTCCGTCAGAGCGAGGTGACGAACGGCGCCGACTCGATCACCGAGTACGCCAACGCCCGCGACCTCATCGCGCTCGGTCGGCTCGGCGAGGCCCAGCCGCTGCTCGATGCTCTCGGGGAGTACAACCGGTATGACTGCGTGTCCACCCTGCGCCTGCGCGACTGGCTGCTCGCCCGTGCGGCCGAGAGCGGCATCCCGATCGGCGCCGCTCCGGCGGAGGAGGCCGAGCTGGCGCCAGACGAGTCGCCGCTGCGGGCCGGTCTCCTCGCGTTCGCGGGTGACCCCCTCGATCCGCACCGGTCGGGCGACCGGCAGGCCATGGCTCTCGCCGCGGCCGCGATCGAATTCCACCGGCGCGAACAGAAGAGTTTCTGGCAGTCGCACTTCGCCCGGTTGATCCAGCCGATCGAGGAGTGGGCCGAGACGCGCGACGTGCTGGCCGTGGAGAGGGCCGTCGTGCTGCGCGACTGGTACCTCGACGAAGGCCAGCGGGTGGAGCGCCGCGAACTTCTGCTGTCCGGGCAGTGGGGGGCGGGCAGCTCCGTGCGCGTCGGCGAACGGACGGGTCCCTACCTGCTGTACGAGTACCCCGGACCGTTCCGGCAGCCGCGGGCGCAGCCGGGCGCGCGCACCGCGCGCACGGTCGCCGTCATCGAGGCCCTCGAGGACGGGTCGGTCGTCGTGCGCGAGACGCTGCCGCCGGAGGTCCCGCCGTACCGCGACCTGCCGAGCGCCCTGACCCCGCCGGCTCCGCCCGACTCCCGGCGTCTCGCAGAGGCGATCCGCGAGTGGGGCACGGCCTTGCTGATCGCCCGGCACCACGAGACGTGGCCGGTGGATGCGACCGTCGACCTGCTGCGGCGCACCCCACCGCGAACGCACTCCGGTGCGCTCGTGCCGGATCCCACCGCCCTCGGCGGTGACGGCGACGGACGGATCGACGCCGTCGTCGCGAGTCTCCTCGACCTCGATCGCTCCTACCTGGCGGTCCAGGGGCCGCCCGGGACGGGCAAGTCCCACCTGGGTGCCCACGTCATCGCCCGGCTGGTCGCCGACCACGGCTGGCGGGTCGGCGTCGTCGCCCAGTCGCACGCCGTCGTCGAGAACCTGCTCGACCGTGTGGTGGACGCGGGGCTCGACGCCACGATGGTCGGCAAGGCGCCGAGCGCGAGCTCGGGCGCAGGCGCCAGTGCAGGCGCCGGCGCGCACTCCGAGCGGGGGGATGCCGCCGAACCGGTCCACCGCTTCACGGCGCTTCCGACGAACGGGCACCTCGAGTTCGCCGGTGCCAACGAGGAGCGCGGCTTCGTGCTCGGCGGCACGGCGTGGGACTTCGCAAATGCAGCGCGCGTCCCGCGCGGCAGCCTCGACCTGCTGGTGGTGGACGAGGCCGGCCAGTTCTCCCTCGCGTCGACCGTCGCGGTCGGGGTCGCCGCGAAGAACCTGCTGCTGCTCGGAGACCCTCAGCAGCTGCCGCAGGTGAGCCAGGGGCGGCATCCCGAACCGGTCGACGGGTCGGCGCTCGGCTGGGTGAGCGACGGGCACGACGTGCTCCCGCCCGAACTCGGCTACTTCCTCGCCGAGACGCGGCGGATGCACCCGGATCTCGCCGTCGCCGTCTCCCGGCTGTCGTACGAGGGCAAGCTCCGCGCGCACGAATGCGCGGCCGAGCGCGAACTGGGCGGCGTGGCGCCGGGCCTCCACCCCGTGCCTGTGCTGCACGTCGGCAACTCGACCGCGTCGCCGGAGGAGGCCCGAGCCGTGGTCGACCTCGTCGCCGACCTCCGCGGCCGGTCGTGGAGCGACCCCGCCGCCGGCCGCGACGACACGCCGCTGGGGGAGGACGACATCATCGTGGTCACCCCCTACAACGCGCAGCTGGCCGAGGTGCGCGCTCTGCTCGACGCTGCCGGGCACCGCGGAGTCCGCGTCGGCACGGTGGACAAGTTCCAGGGTCAAGAGGCTGCCGTCGCGATCGTGAGCCTGGCCGCGTCGTCGGCGGTCGATGTCCCACGCGGGATGTCGTTCCTGCTGATGAAGAACCGGCTCAACGTCGCGATCTCACGTGCCAAGTGGGCGGCCTACCTGGTCCACTCGCCCGAGCTGACGGAGTTCCTTCCGACGACACCGGCGGGAGTGGGCGAGCTGAGCGCGTTCATCCGATTGGTGGAGGGCGCGGACGAGCCCGCCACCCTGCCGGTCGGGTCCTGACGGGTCCGCTGTCACGGACCGGCGCACTCTCACGGACCGGGCTGCCGTCGTGCCCGGGCCTGCCGTCGAGCCCGGGCCTGCCGTCGAGCCCGGGCCCGGTGTTACGCTCGACGCGTGTCACCGGAGGAGCTGCAGACGCTCGCGCACCTGCGCCGCGCACGGGACCTGATCGATCGCGACTACGCCAAGCCGCTCGACGTCCCGACGATGGCGGCGCGCGCGTTCATGTCGCCGGCGCACTTCTCACGCCAGTTCCGCGCAGCCTACGGGGAGACGCCCTACAGCTACCTCATGACCCGACGCATCGAACGCGCGATGGCCCTGCTCCGTGGCGGCATGAGCGTCACCGACGCGTGCATGACGGTCGGCTGTACCTCGCTCGGCTCGTTCAGCTCCAAGTTCACCGAGGTGGTCGGGATGACGCCGACGCAGTATCGCGCGCGGGAGCACGCGGCCGTCCGCGCGATGCCGGACTGCATCGCCAGGCAGCGGACCCGACCCGTCCGGTCGCGGGCCTGACGCGTCGGCGAGCGGTAGGAAAGCGCCCACAGAGCGCCCGCGCAGCGGCTTCTCCACAGAAAGCAGTTTTGGAGAAGCGACGGCAGGGCGGGGTTCCTAGAGTCGACTCATGACCGTTTCACTCCAGTACTCGCAGATCACCGTCCTCGACCCCGAAGAGTCCCTCGCGTTCTACCGCGACGCTCTCGGGCTCGACGTCATCCAGGATGTCCGCTCCGGCGACCACCGCTGGATCACCCTCGGCGTCACCGGGGACGAGGGCGCCGCCGTCGTCCTCAGCGACCCGCACGCCGGCCGCTCCCAGTCCGACGGCGACGCCCTCCAGGAACTCGTGGTGAAAGGCTCGATGAGCCCGATCGTGTTCCGCACCGACGACCTCGACACCGCCTTCGAACGCGTCCGCGCGGCGGGAGCGGAAGTGCTCCAGGAGCCGATCGACCAGCCGTGGGGCCCGCGCGACTGCGCCTTCCGCGACCCGTCCGGCAACATGGTCCGCATCCTTCAGTCGGCGGCCGCGACGCAGAACGCCTGAGGCCGGGCCCGTCGCCCTCAGGCCCGGTACACCGACACGGGCACGAACTCGCGCACCGGGTGGGCGATCGTCGCGGCGCAGGTGCTCAGCAGCGGCTCCGACAGGCGTTCGCCCACCTCGACGGTGAGCGTTTCGTCTCCGTGCCGGAGGTCGACGCGCCAGCCGTGGGGATGCGGGTGCTCGCCGAGCACGCGGAAGGCGTCGATCCGGTCGTCGCCGGTCGCCGTGCGGGCGAACGACTCCGCCGCCTGTGCGACCGTCGTCAGGGCGGTGCGTCCCCGCAGCAGGCCGGCCACCACCCGGCCCTCCGCGTGCCGCTCCACAACCGTCTCGGCGTCGTCCGCGAGCACCCGGCCGTAGAGGAGGCCGTGCGGGAAGACGATCATCGTCGCGGCGAAGCGGTCGCCTCCGAGGTGCGAGCACTCCCACGTCAGCTCGGGGTGTGCGGCGGCCAGCGCCTCCACCACGGGCCGGCCGCGCACGGCGCAGCACTGGTCGTGACGCGCGTGCGTGCACACGGCGTAGATCGGCGCGTCGCTCGGCTCTCCGGCGCTCCCGTCGAGCGGGAACGACAGGAGCTCGGCGGGGTCGTCCACGCGGCCCCAGCGGACGGTCTCGCCACCGGGACGGCAGTCGACCAGCGCCCAGCGCCACGACGACTGGTCCCGGCGTTGCGGGGCGCGCAGCCGGGTGCGCCGGATCGCGAGCGGACGGACCCCGGCCTCCTCGGCACGCGAGACGATCGCGGCGCCGAGGGCCGGGTCCAGGTCGGAGTCGAAGAACGCGTGGCGACCCCACCCGCTCTCGATCTCGACCAGCAGCCAGCGCTCGCCGAGACCGGCCGTGCCCGGCAGCGGGTCGCCCCGTCCGATGGCCCGGTCGCTGCACGGCAGCCAGCCCGCGGCGGTGTCCGTCACGTGGCGGTCGCGGTTCCGAAGTCGGCGGTCGCGCTGCGCTCGCCGTCCGACGAGACGCCCGCCTCATCGGCCGGGTCGACGACGGCGAACTCGCCGCCACCGCCGCTACCGCCACCGCCCGCATCCGCGGCCTCCACGACGACCCCCTCCCGCAGCAGCCGCCGCGCAACCACGACAGCCGAGCGCTCCTCCAGCGGCAGCTCGGCCACCGCCACCGGCCGGCCGTCGAGCAGCCGCTCCACGGCCTCCCGCGCGGCGATCGGGAGCGCGATCTTCTTCGTCGGGAGGCGCACCGTCACGGTCTCCACCTCGACGGTCACGTCGCCGTCCAGCCCGGGTCGCGCGCGCACCACGGTCGACGGCCCGATCGTCTCCGCGGTCGCGATGGTCGCGAGCGGACGGACGGGCGCCGGAGGCGAGTCCGAGCGCCGGCGGCGCCGCAGCCGGTCGCCGACCGAGGCCGCGACCTCCGCCCTGGCCGACGGATCCGCCAGGGCCTGCACCAGCGCGTCGACCGTCTCCCCGACGACCGCGGCCACCGCCTCCCCGTCGGACGGATCGAACCCGAGCGGCAGCGACGCCCGCAGAGCGGCCGTGTCGGCCGCCCGGGCCACGGCCTCCCGCACGACGTCGTGGCGGGTATACGCCGCGACGCCGATCGTCAGGTGCACGGACACGCCGCCGAGCGCCTCCGCCGAGTGGATCCAGCCCCGGGGAAGGTACAGCGCGTCGCCGGGACGGAAGGTCTCGTCGATGGTGGGCGTCTCCTGGGCCCGCGCCGCGACCTCCTGCCGGTGGTCGCTCCACGGTTGGTCACGCAGCGGGTCGGGGTGCACCGGCTCATGGATGCGCCAGTGCTTCTCGCCGGCGATCTGCAGCACGAACACGTCGTGCACGTCATAGTGCGGGTCGAAACCGCGCGACGACGCCGGCGTGACGTACGCGTTCACCTGCGCCGGATGCCCGAGTTCGGCCGCCAGGCGGCGGGAGAACCCGGCGATCGACGGCCAAGTGCGGTGCAGGCCCTGGAGCACGAGCGTGGCGCCGTCCGCGAACTCGGCGAGCACCTTCGCGGAGTCGAGCTGGTCGCCCACTTCGGCGCCGAAGCCCCCGGGGCCGGTGAACCGGGACTGCGGCAGGACGTCGCCCTCCTTCGCCATGCGGACGAACGGCGTGCGCAGCGCGCGGAACGAGACCAGCTCATCCACCGCATCCGTGCTGAACAGGTCGGAGAAGTCTCGCGGCAGGTCCGCGGCGCGCGTGAACAGCGGGCGCCGTCCCCAGTACTCCGCGGCGAAACGCTCGCGATCGACCGGCACGCAACGCGAAAGCGCGGGCCGGTCGCCCGGCCCGCGCCCATCCGCCGTCATCAAGCGGACCCGTCGGCTCCGCCGTCGTGCCCGCCCGCGTCGGCACCGCCGTCCGCGGGGCCCTCGCCGGTGCCGCCGGCCGAGCCGTCCGCTCCGCCGTCGTGGCCGCCGGGGTTCGCGCCGCCGTCCGCGGCGCCCTCGCCGCCGGTGACCGCGTCGGTGCTGATGTCGTCGTCGTTGATGTCGCTCATGCTTCTCCCGTCGTTCCGTCACGCTCCGTGCGCCAGCGTGCGTCCCGCACGCCGACGAGCCTCACACTACGCGTGGCCCCGTCCCGTCGTAAGAGCGGCCGGGTGAACGCGAGGCGTCACATTTCGCAAGACGTTTTGACCCCCCCGGGCGGCTCGGGGGAGGCTCGATACGGCCGCCGACAGTGCCGGCCGACTCCCACCACCACCCTTCACGAGAGGCACAGCCATGTCCGACGCCACCCCGTCCACCCCCGCGCTGCCGGAGAAGCCGAAGCGCTCCCGCACCGGCTGGTTCGTCGGCATCGGCGTCGCCGTCGTGGCCGTGATCGTCGCGATCGTGCTGGTGGTCGTCAACCTGACCGGCTCCGGGGCGGCGACGGCGAAGTCCGTCACCGTCAAGATCGGGACGACGGAGGCGTCGTCGCCGTACTGGGGCGTCCTCAAGAAGGAGGCGGCCAAGGAGGGCATCGACATCCAGACGGTCAATTTCCGCGACTACACCCAGGCCAACCCGGCGCTCGCCGACGGTCAGCTCGACCTGAACCTGTTCCAGCACCTCCAGTTCCTGGCGAACTACGACGTGCAGGCCAAGCAGGACCTGGTGCCGATCGGCTCCACACTGGTTGTGCCGCTGCCGCTGTACTCGACCAAGCACACCAGCCTGAAGGACATCCCGCAGGGCGGGAAGATCGCCATCCCGAACGACCCGACGAACCAGGCCCGTGCGCTCCTCGTGCTGCAGAAGGCGGGACTGCTGAAGCTCAAGAACGGCGGGAGCACTCTCGCGACCCCGGCCGACATCGACGCCGCCGCGTCGAAGGTGACGGTCATCCCGGTGGATGCCGCCCAGACGGCGCCCGCTCTCAGCTCCGCCGACGGCGCCATCGTCAACAACAACTACGCGCTCACCGCCGGCATCGACCCGAAGTCGGCGCTGTTCCAGGACGACCCGAAGTCGTCGACCGCCGAGCCGTACATCAACGCCTTCGTCGCCCGCGCGAAGGACAAGGACAACAAGACGTACCAGAAGATCGCGGAGCTGTACCACACCAAGGCCGTCACGGATGCGGTGCTCGCGGAGTCGAAGAACACGGCCGTGATCGTCGACCGTTCGTCGTCCGAGCTGATCGGCATCCTCGACAAGCTGAAGAAGACCATCCAGGCGGCCCAGTAGTGGCGGACCGGAAGGCGGATCGGACGCCGGATCGGACGCCGGATCGGACGACACACCGGACCGCGGACCGGAACGCCCGGGACGCCGCCGCGCCGATCATCGAGTTCCGCGGCGTCACCAAGAGCTTCGGCTCGGGCGACGCCGCGGTCCCGGCGGTCGACCGGCTCGACCTCACCATCGGGCGGGGCGAGATCTTCGGCATCATCGGATACTCGGGTGCCGGAAAGAGCACGCTGGTGCGCCTGATCAACGCGCTGGAGCATCCGACCGCCGGTTCCGTGATCGTGGACGGACGCGACCTCACGACACTGAGGGAGCGCGAGCTCCGGCGGGTGCGCGCCGGGATCGGGATGATCTTCCAGCAGTTCAACCTGTTCCGCTCGCGCACGGTGTTCGGCAACGTCGCGTACCCGCTCAAGGTGGCGGGATGGCCGGCCGACGACCGCAAGAAGCGCGTCGCCGAGCTGCTCGCCTTCGTCGGCTTGACGGACAAGGCGTGGAGCTACCCCGACCAGCTGTCGGGCGGGCAGAAGCAGCGGGTGGGCATCGCCCGCGCGCTCGCGACGAACCCGGACATCCTGCTCGCCGACGAGGCGACCAGCGCGCTCGACCCGGAGACGACCTCCGATGTGCTCGCCCTGCTGAAGCGGGTGAACCAGGAGCTCGGCGTCACCATCGTCGTGATCACCCACGAGATGGAGGTCGTCCGGTCCATCGCCGACCGCGTCGCCGTGCTCGACGGGGGCCGGGTGATCGAGACCGGGAGCGTCTTCGAGGTCTTCTCGGCGCCGCGCACCCCGACCGCGCAGCGGTTCGTCGGCACCGTGCTGCGCAACCAGCCGGGGGAGGCCGACATCGAGCGGCTCCGCGGCAAGCACAGCGGGCGCATCGTGTCGGCCCGCATCCACGACGACGGCCGGCTGGGCTCGGTGCTGTCGGATGCGGTGGGCCGCCACAACGTCCGGTTCGAGATCGTCTACGGCGGCATCTCGGCGTTGCAGGGCCGCTCGTTCGGCAGCCTGACTCTGGAGCTGCTCGGTGAGCCGGGCGACGTGGATGCGCTCATCGCCGACCTGCGCACCGTCACCGAGGTCGAGGAGGTGGCCGCATGACCGACTGGTCGGCCCTCTGGCCCGTGTACCTGCAGTCCATCGGGCAGACGCTGTGGATGGTCGTCGCGACGCTCGTGCTCGGCGGCATCCTGGGCCTCGCGCTCGGCGTGCTGCTCTACACCACCCGCCGCGGCGGCCTGCTGGAGAACCGGACGCTGTCCACCGTGCTCAACGTGCTGGTCAACTTCATCCGGCCCATCCCGTTCATCATCTTCATGACGGCGATCGCGCCGTTGACGCAGCTGGTCCTCGGAACCTTCCTGGGCACGCCGGCGGCCATCTTCCCGATGACGATCGCCGCCACCTTCGGCATATCGCGCATCGTGGAGCAGAACCTGGTGACCATCGAGCCGGGCGTGATCGAGGCGGCGCGTGCCATGGGTTCGAGCCCGTGGCGCATCATCACGACGCTGCTGATCCCGGAGGCGCTCGGCCCGCTCATCCTGGGCTACACGTTCATCTTCGTCGCGATCGTCGACCTGTCGGCGGTCGCGGGCAGCATCGGCGGCGGCGGCCTGGGCGACTTCGCGATCTCCTACGGCTACCAGCGCTACAACTGGGCGGTGACGTGGATCGCCGTGATCACGATCGTCGTGCTGGTGCAGGCCGCGCAGTTCCTCGGCAACTGGCTGGCCCGAAAGGCGCTGCGGCGCTGAGCGGCGCCGCGCGCGGTCCGGCCCACGGCCGGCTCGCCGCGCGCGGCCCCGCGCCTCACGGCCCTGTGTAGCGTCCCACCGGCCGCAGCCGCAGCGGCGCGCGGCCGTACTCGTCGAGGGCGTGCACCAGCCAGCCGACCGTGCGCGCCGTGGCGAACACGACCTCGCCGGCGTCGTCCGCCATCCCGCAGGCGAGCGTCAGGGCGCCGAGCGCGAGGTCGATGTTGGGATGCGCGCCCGTGCGGTCGCGCATCACGCCGGTCACGGCATCCACCGCTGCGATCACCTCTGCGTGCCGTCCGTCCTCGGCGATCATGCTGAGGAGGATGCGCGCCCGCGGATCGCCCGCGGGGTAGAGCGGCTGCCCGAATCCGGGCACGGGTCCGTGCGTGGTGAGGACCGAGTCGGAGACGACGCGGGCCGGGTCCTCACCGGCGGCCGCCCGCGCAAGTAGCCGGTGGGCGGCGCGGCTGGCGTTGCCGTGCAGGGGCGAGTCGAGGGCGCCGAGTCCCGCGACGACGACACCGTAGGGCGTCGCCCGGGCCGACGCGGCCGCGCGGGCGGCCAGCGTCGAGACGGCGATGTCGTGGTCGAGGAGCAGCACGAGAGCGGCGTTGAGCAGGGCCGGATCGGCGTCGTCCGGTGGCGCGGACGCCAAGCGGGCGAACAACCGCTCCGCGAGCGAGCCCCGGGATTCGCGCGGGCCGGGGTCCGCGCCCGCAGAGCGCAGCGGCAGCACCTCCACCATCCCCGCGACCAGCCGCTCCCCGGCACTCGCGACGACCGACGGGTCGAGAAAGGCTCGCAGGGGGTCCGCCGCGGCGAGGGCGGTGACGGCCACCAGCTGGCGGTCCCGGTCGCCCGCCGCCGCAGGGAGGGCCGCGGCCGCCGCGCGCGCCGGCTCCAGGTCGGCCGGCGACGTCAGCCGGGCCTCGGGGTCCCACGCGCCGGTGAGAGCCCAGTGCGCCACGGTCTCGAACGGCTCGCTCGCCAGGTCGCCGACCGGTCGTCCGCGGTAGGACAGCTCGCCGTCGTCGATGAGGGCGAATCCGGTCTCGATCACCATCAGGGGCGAGCCCTCCGAGCGGGCTGTGGCGCCCGGGCGCCGCCGTCGCGCGGCCGCGAACCGTTCCACCTCGAGCGGATCGAAGCTCGACCCGTCCGCGGTCCGCTCGCGCGAGAGGCGCCCGCGGGCGACGTAGGCGTAGAGCGTCTCGAGCTTGACGTCCAGGCGCTCGGCGGTCTGCTCCGCGGTGAGGCGGGGAAGCGCATCCATATTGATCCGATCAACGTTGACGAAGCATTCGATCCAGTTCACCATACCGGTATGGACAGGATGGATGACACACTCATCGACGTTCCCCGCGGGCTCACGAACGTGGTCGCGGCGCGGACCGCCCTCGGCGACGTGCGCGGGCACGAGGGCTTCTACCACTACCGCCAGTACTCGGCGGTGGACCTGGCGCGCGAGCGCACCTTCGAGGAGGCGTGGTACCTGCTCCTGTTCGGCGGACTCCCCACGGGTTCCGAACTAGACGGGTTCCGCGCCCGCATCGTCGCGGCGCGCCGCATCCCGGAGGAGGTGCGCCCGCTGCTGCCCGCCATCGCGCGGCTCACAGCCGGCGGCGATGCGCTGGCCGCACTGCGGATGGCGCTGACCGCGGTGGCCGCCGCGGACCGCGTCCGGCCGCTCTACGACGAGACGCCGGATGCGCGGCTGGACGACGCCATCCGGGTCGCCGCGGTGACGCCGGTCCTGTTGGCGACGATCCACGCGCTCGCCGCGGGCCGCGAGCCGCTGCCGCCCCGGGACGACCTCGGGCACGTCGCCGGATACCTGCAACTGGTGACCGGGCACGTCCCCACCGCTCACGAGGAGCGCGCCCTGAGCGCGTACATGACGGCCGCGATCGACCACGGCTTCAACGCCTCCACCTTCACGGCGCGCGTGATCGCCTCCACCGGCGCCGACCTGACGTCCGCGGTCGGCGGCGCTCTCGGGGCGCTCGGCGGTCCGCTGCACGGCGGCGCCCCGAGCCGCGCGCTCGACACCCTCGACGAGATCGGCACGCCGGATCGCACCGACGAGTGGGTGCGCCGCACCCTGGCGGAGGGCGGACGGGTCATGGGGTTCGGCCACGCCGTCTACCGCACCGAGGACCCTCGCTCGCGCATGCTCCGCGAGTTCGCCGAGGGGTTCGGCGGTCCGCGGGTCGCGTTCGCCGTCCAGGTGGAGCGGCGGGTGCAGGAGCTGCTGGCGGAGCTGAAACCGGGACGAGAGCTGCACACCAACGTCGAGTTCTACGCCGGGGTGGTGATGGAGCTGTGCGGCCTGCCCCGGACGATGTTCACCCCGACGTTCGCCGCGGCCCGCGTCGTGGGCTGGACGGCGCACATCCTGGAGCAGGCGGCCGACGGCAAGATCCTCCGGCCGTCGTCGCGCTACACGGGCCCGGAGGCGCCGCAGCCGCTGCCCGCGTCGCCGGCGGCGCCGGCCGGGGCTCAGGCGGGCGGCGAGTAGACCCGGAGAGCGGAGGCGCGCATCCGGAGCGTGAGCCGCTTGGGCTCTCCGGGGATCTCGATCGACGCCTCGCCGTCGTGGGCGTACCCGGGATCGTCGCCGTCGGCCTCGATGGTGATCTCGCCGACCGTCCGCGCATCGAGCGCGGGCGGTCCCTGCAGGAACGGCAGGCGCGCGACGAGCGCGTCCGTCCGTCCGCCGAACGCGAGGGCGACCGCGCCGCGGGTGCGCGGACGGCCGCCGGCGAACAGGATGCGCACGTCGAGCAGGTGGTCGTCCAGCCTGCGCCGCTCGATGGGGGCGACGGCGACCGGGTAATAGCGGTCCACGCCGACGAACACCGACCACACCGCGCGACGCTCCCCGTCGATGCGCACCTGCAGGGGGTCGCCGCGGCGGACGACGCGGATGGCGGCCAGCAGCGCCGCGATCGGCTTGCCGAGCCGCTTCTCGTGCTTCTCGCGCTCCTCGACGAACGACGGGTAGATGCCCACGGAGGCGGTGTTCAGCACCGTGACCTCGTGTCCGTCGCCGAACCCCAGGTCGGCGACGTCGACCTCGCGGCCATGCCCCGCCGCGAGGGCGGAGAGCGCTGCGTCGACGCTGTCGAGCAGGGCCGCCTTGGCGAAGTGGTTGAACGTCCCTCCCGGGAAGACGAGCAGCGGGAGGTCCGCCGCCAGCGCCTGCTGCGCGACGGCGGCGACCGTCCCGTCCCCGCCGTAGGCGCCGAGCACCGTGGGCGGCCGTCCGGAGCGGAGCTCGTGGCCGATCAGGTCGGCGATGTCGTCGCCCTCCTGAAGCTCGTGGACACGCGCCTGCGGCAGCTTCTCGCGCAGCAGCGGACCGGCGGCCGGGCGGCCGAGCCCGCGACCGGAACCGGGATTGACGACGACGAACACGCCCTCGCCCGTCTCCGTGGCCGGGAGGTCGATCATCCGTGCGGTGGGCGGGTCGCGAGGGACCGTGCGCTTCAGGGCCGGCACCGCGGCTTTCACGGCCAGCGCCGCGCCCGCGCCGATGGCGGCGCCGCCCGCGACGTCCGACAGCCAGTGGGCGCCGGTGTGCAGCCGTGAGTAGCCCACACCGGCCGCCAGCGGCGCCAGCACGGCGCCCGCGGCGGGCCACTCCAGCCCGACCCCGGTGGCGAAGGCGGCAGCGCTCGCGGTGTGCCCGGACGGGAACGACGGCGACGTCGGCGTCCGCTGCAGGCGCCGCGCCACCGGGATGGAGGTGAGCGCCGGGCGGTCGCCGCCGACCAGCCGCTTGCCGGCCAGGTTCGCGACCAGGCTGGCGAGTCCCAGGGACGCGAGCCCGCGCGCGGCGGCACGCGGACGGCCCAGCGCGACCAGCACCGCGGCGACGGCGAACCACAGCTTCCCGTGGTTGGCCGCGCGGGTCAGCCCGCGCCAGAAACCGTCGACCTCGGGGCCCGTCGTGCGTGCGTTGATCCGCGCGGCCACGCGCGCATCCATGCGTCGGATACGGGCGGGAAGCGGGATCCGAGAGCGTGCTCGGCGACGGGAGGCGGCCATGCCGCTCAATGTACGCCGCGGCTCCGGCGTCCCTCCGCTGCGCTAGGATCGACGGCGTGAGCACGCACGTCATCTCCCAGCCCAACGAGCACCAGCGCGAGGTCGTCGGAAGCGACGAGCAGGGCACGCTTGTCCGCAGCCTGAGCACCACCCTCCCGAGCGCACTCGGCAACCTCCTCGCCACCCTCGTGGTGCTGGTGTCGCTGGTGGTCGGAATCTGGAGCCTGGTCGCGACGTGGACCGGCAACGCGGACTCGTTCCTCCCGTTCTTCCAGGTGACCGTCGCCGCCACCGTCGTGTCGCTCAACGCGCTCTACGCCCGTCGCACGTTCAGCTACGTGATCACGCTGATCGGCGCCATCCTCTGGCTCTGGGTCTCGGTCACGCCGTTCACCCCCTTCTTCCAGGTGCTGCTCCAGGCGATCACCGTGGTGATCATGCTGGCGGGCGTGGTGTTCTCCACCGCGGCGGTCCGCCTCAGCAAGCAGCCCCGGTTCTGAGCGGGGACCCGGCGGACCGCACCGCCGACCCGCTCGCGCCTGCCGACCCGCTCGCGCCGGACGCCGACCCGAGCGCGCAGCACGACCCGGTCGAGGCGCCGCCCGCGCGCCGGCGGCACATGGTCGACCTGTCGCCGCTGCGCGAGTCGCCCGCGTTCGCCCGGCTGTGGATCGGCGGCGCGATCTCGGGCATCGGGTCGCAGATGACGATCGTCGCGGTCGGCCTGCACATCTTCGACCTGACCCATTCGACGCTCGCCGTCTCGCTGGTGGCGCTCTTCGCCCTGGTGCCGATGATCGTGTTCGGGCTCTACGGCGGCGTGCTCGCCGACGCGTTCGACCGCCGCAAGGTCGCTCTGGTGACCGCCGTCGTCGCGTGGCTCTCGACCGCGTGCCTCGCGCTGCTCGCCTGGGCGCACATCCCGGTGGTCTGGCCGCTGTACGTGCTCACCACCATCAACGCCGTCGCTGGCGTCATGATCGGTGCGACCCGCCAGGCGATCACGCCGCGGCTGCTGCCGACGCGGCTGCTCCCCGCGGCCAGCGCGCTCGGCGGCATCAGCATGGGCGTCATGGTGACGGTCGGCCCGGCGCTGGCGGGCCTCCTGGCCGCGACGGTCGGCATCCCGTGGACCTACACGGTGGATGCGGTGCTCTTCACGGCCGCGTTCCTCGGCATCTTCACCCTCCCCGCCATCGTGCCGGAGGGTGAGCGGAAGGGCGCGGGGCTGGCCTCGGTGCTCGAAGGGCTGCGCTTCCTGCGCACCGCCCCGAACCTCAGCATGACGTTCGTGCTCGACGTCATCGCCATGACCTTCGGCCAGCCCCGCGCGCTGTTCCCGGCCGTCGGCGCCCTGCTCATCGGCGGGGGGCCGCTGACCGTCGGCATCCTGACCGCGGCCGGTGCGGTCGGCACGCTCGTGTCGAGCGTGTTCTCGGGCAGGCTCGGCGGAGTGCGCTGGCAGGGGCGCGCGGTCGCACGGGCGATCGTCGTCTACGGCGCGAGCATCCTGGGCTTCGGCGTCGTGCTGGCGGTGGTCGCGCTGACCGGCACGGCGGGTGGGGGAGCGTCCTTCGCGCAGGCCAACCTGCCGGCGCTGCTGGCCGCGACCATCCTGCTGGCGGCCTCGGGTGCGGCGGACAACGTGAGCTCGATCTTCCGGATGACGATCCTCCAGGCGTCGGCGCCGGATGTCATGCGCGGTCGGCTGCAGGGCGTCTTCACGGTCGTCGTGACCGGCGGACCGCGCCTCGGCGACCTGTACATCGGGGTGCTCGCACTCACCGGGGCGCTCTGGTTCCCGCCGCTGCTCGGCGGGCTGCTGATCGTGGTTCTCGTCGCCGTGATCGTGCGAGTGCAGGGCACCTTCCGCCGGTACGACGCGCTGGCGCCCACCCCCTAGCGCCCAACCCCCTAGCGCCCACCCTCGAGCGCGGCCGCCTCGCCGCTCAGCTCTCGCGCACGACCTGGTCCGGCCGCTTGTCCGGGCGCAGCCCGCGCCACGACGGCTGACGGAGCCGGCCGGGGCCGGTCCACTCGGCGAACTCGACCTCGCCGACGATGTCGGGCCGCACCCAGTGCGCTCCGCGCGCATCCGCCGCCGGCACCCCCTCCAGCGGGCTGCTCTTCCGTTCGTGCCGTGCCAGCTTCGCCGTCAGATCGTCCAGAGCGCGGTCGCTGAAGCCGGTGCCGACCTTGCCGACGTAGCGCAGCGTGTCGCCGTCCGGGATGCCGAGCAGCAGGGCGCCGATCGTGTTCGCCCGGCGGCCGTTCCCGGGCGTCCAGCCGCCGATCACGACCTCCTGGGTGAGGTGGTGCTTGATCTTGATCCAGGAGCGCGATCGGCGACCGGTGGCGTAGGTGCTGTCCCGGCGCTTGGCCATCACGCCTTCGAGTCCCAGCTCCTTGCTCGAGGCGACCGCGTGCGCCAGATCGCCGTCGAACGCGGGCGGCACCTGGACCGGGTCGCCGCGGCCCGGCCGGAGCACCTCCCTGAGCAGCGTCCGGCGCTCGTCGTACGGGTCCCGCGTGTGCGACGTCCCGTCGACCTCCAGAACGTCGAACACCATGTAGTGGGCGGGGGCTCGCGTGAGGGCGGACTGCACGTCCGCCGGCCGCGTGAGTCCCATCCGGGTCTGCAGCAGGCCGAAGTCGGGGCGCCCCTTCGCGTTGAGGGTGACGATCTCGCCGTCGAGAACGAAGTCGTGGTCGCCCGCGAGGCCGGCCAGCCCCGCGAGATCGGGGTAGGTGACGGTCACGTCGTTGCCGTTGCGCGTCGTGAGCCGCAGCTGTCCGCCGCGGATCTCCGCGACCGCCCGGATGCCGTCCCACTTCATCTCGAACGCCCACTCGTCCTCGTCCGTGATGTCGGCCGCGGAACCGAGTGTGGCGAGCATGGGGGAGACCGGGGTTCCGGAGGGGCGCTCGCCCGCTGCCGGGCGCGAGGAGCGCGTCGTCGAGCGCGGCCGCTCGGAGCCGGCCGCACGGTCTCCGCCACGCTCCGCCTCCGGATCGTCGAGCTTCATCCGGTGGATCAGCCAGTTCTTCTCGTCGCCCCCTTGAGCCGTGCGGATCAGGGCGAACTTCTGCGGCACGCCGCCCAGACCGCCGTCCGGCTGGCCGTGGAGGGTCGCGATGACCTCGTCGTCGCGCCACTTCTCCAGGTCGTAGTCGCCGTGGTCCCAGATGTCGACATGGCCGGCGCCGTACTCGCCGTGCGGGATGTCGCCGGCGAAGCCGCCGTACTCCAGCGGGTGGTCCTCGGTGTGCACGGCGAGGTGGTTCTGCTTGGTGTCGGTGGGGGTGCCCTTCGGCAGCGCCCAGCTCACCAGCACCCCGTCGTTCTCCAGCCGGAAGTCCCAGTGCAGCCGACGGGCGTGGTGCTCCTGGATGACGAACGAGCGCCCGTCGCGCGCCGCCGGCCGCTCGGCCGGCACCGGTTCCGGTGTCCTGCCCGCGTCGCGCATGGAGCGGTACGTCGAGAGCCGGTCCGGCTCGGACGCGTGCGCCCCGGCGCCGTCGGCGTCGAGCCCGGCGAGGAGGTCGCCGCGGCGCTTGACCCGCTGCATGACCTCGCGGTAGTCGAGGTGCCGCAGGTCTCGGGAGGCGAGCTCGCGCCAGGTCCGCGGAGCCGCGACAGTCGGCTGGAACCGCCCGCGCAGCGAGTACGGCGCGATCGTCGTCTTGGCGCCGTTGTTCTGGCTCCAGTCGACCAGCACCTTGCCCGCCCGCAGCGACTTCTTCATGTCGCTGACGACGAGGTCAGGGTGGTCCGCCTCCAGCGCGCGCGCCAGCTCGTGCGCCACCGCGGAGATCCGGTCGCTCGTCTGCGTGCCGTCGAGCGCCGCGTAGAGGTGGATGCCCTTCGAGCCGGAGGTCACCGGGTAGGGCTCCAGCCCCATGTCGCTGAGGATGGCGCGGGCCAGGCGGGCGACCTCCGCGCAGTCGGCGAGGGTGACGCCCTCGCCGGGGTCGAGGTCGAGCACCAGCCGGTCGGGGTTGCCGCGCTCGCCGCGGCGGTCGACGCGCCACTGCGGCACGTGGATCTCGAGGGACGCGATCTGCGCGAGCCAGATCAGCGTCGCCCGGTCGTTCACCAGCGGGTAGGTGTTGGTGCTCGTCTTGTGCGTGATGGCCGCCTGCTTCACCCAGTCCGGGGTGGATGCGGGGTCCAGGTTCTTCTGGAAGAACACCTCCGCCGGGTGGTCCGGCGTCCCCACGCCGTGCACCCAGCGCTTCCGGGTGGCGATGCGGTCTCGCACGTGCGGGATCATCGCCTCGGCGACCGCGTCGTAGTACCCGAAGATGTCGGCCTTCGTCGTCCCGGTCTCGGGGTACATCACCTTGTCGAGATTGGTCAGCTTGAGGCGGCGGCCGTCGATCTCGACGACCTCGGAGTCCTGGGCGGCCATAGCCACACGGTACGCCCGGGGCAGCCGCTTCCGGTGCATTCCCTGATCAATGCTTGAAAAGGGGGTGATCCCCGGACACGATGGGCTCATGAGGGCCATTTGGACGGGCGCCATCACCTTCGGACTCGTGAACGTCCCGGTGAAGGTGTACAGCGCAACCGAGGATCACGACGTCCCCCTGCACCAGGTGCACGACGAGGACGGCGGACGCATCCGCTACCAGCGACGCTGCGAGATCGACGGCAAGGTCATCCCGTACGAGCACATCGCGAAGGCGTACGACGACGGCGAGCGGACGGTGATCCTGACCCCGGAGGACCTCGCGTCGCTCCCGGCGGAACGCAGCCGTGAGATCGACGTGGTGGAGTTCGTGCCCAACGACCAGCTCGACCCGCTGATGTTCGACCGCAGCTACTACCTCGAGCCCGACTCCAAGTCGCTCAAGGCCTACGCACTGCTCCGAAAGACCCTCGAGGACGAGGAGCGCACCGCGATCGTCGAGTTCGCGCTGCGGCAGAAGACACGTCTGGGCGCTCTGCGCGTGCGAGGCAACGTCCTGGTGCTGCAGACGCTGCTCTGGCACGACGAGATCCGCGCGGCCGAATTCCCGTCTCTCGACCAGACGCCGCGGATCTCCGACCGCGAGCTGCAGCTCTCGAGCGCCCTGATGGAGAGCTTCGCGGGCGACTTCGAGCCGGAGAAGTTCAGCGACGAGTACCAGGACGAACTCCGCAAGCTGATCGACGCGAAGCTGGAGGAGGGCGACAGCGTCGACACCGCGGCCACCTTCGGCGAGGAGGAGAAGGAGAAGGGCGGCGGCGAGGTGATCGACCTGATGGAGGCGCTGCAGCGGAGCGTGGAGCGGAGCCGCTCGTCCAAGTCGTCCGCGAAGTCGTCGCCCGCGAAGTCGTCGTCCTCGTCGTCGTCCTCGAAGTCCTCCTCCGCGGGCTCGAAGACCGCCGCCGAGAAGAAGCCGGCCGCTCGGAAGAGCTCGAGCTCCGCGAAGTCGTCGACCACGCGCAAGGCGCCCGCGAAGTCGGCGAAGAAACCCGCGTGACGCGGCTCAAGCGCAGCAACCCGTCCGGTCCGGGCTACCACCGGACGATGACGGACAAGGGGCCGGTGTATGAAGACGAGGCGGGCAACCGGATCGTCGACGAGCGCGAGCTGGAGCGCATCCGGTCGCTCGTGCTGCCGCCGGCGTGGCAGGACGTGTGGATCTCGCCCGACGCGCGCGGGCACATCCAGGCGGTCGGGACGGACCAGGCCGGTCGCCGGCAGTACCGGTACCACGACTCCTGGCGGCTGCACCAGGACCGCCTGAAGTTCGAGCGCGCCTCCCAGCTCGCCGAGACGCTGCCGTCCGCGCGCCGCAAGGTGACGATGGACCTCCGCGAGGAAGGGTTCGGGCGCGACCGCATCCTGGCGGCGGCGTTCCGGATCATCGACCTCGGGAGCGTGCGGATCGGCAGCGAGGAGTACCTGCACGCCAACGGCAGCCGCGGGCTCACCACGCTGCTGTGCCGCCACGCGGCGATCGACGGCGACGAGATCACGCTCACCTTCCCGGCCAAGTCGGCGCAGAAGTGGACCAGCACGATCAGCGACGCCGACCTCGCCGAGCTGCTGCGCCAGATCCAGGCGCTCCGGGGTCAGCGTTCCCGGCTGCTGTCGTGGAAGGACGGCACCTGGCACACCATCCGCCCCGCGTCGCTCAACGAGTACATCCGGCGCCAGACCCGCGGCGAGTTCACCGCCAAGGACTTCCGCACCCTGCACGGCACCATCGTCGCGGCGCAGGCGCTCGCCGAGCTGGGCGTCGCCGGCTCCGACGCGCAGCGCAAGAAGCGCATCAGCGCCGCGGTCAACGAAGCGGCGGCGGCGCTGGGGAACACCCCGGCGATCGCCCGCAACAGCTACATCGACCCGCGCATCTTCGACCGGTACCGGAACGGCGAGGTGATCGACACGACCGGCGGCCGGGCCCCGGAGCCCGCGCTGCTCGAGCTGCTCTCCTGACGGCCCAGCGCGTGGCGGGCGAGCGCGTGGCGGGCCAGCGCGTGGCCGATCAGTGCGCCGGCGTCTGCACCTTCGTCGACGCCGACAGCGGGGTCGCGATGTCCTCCAGCGACTTCCCCTCCGCATCCACGCCGAGGAACAGCTCGACCAGACCGGCCGCGATCATGAGACCTGCGCCGATGTAGTAGCCGATGACCACCGAGTGGATGCCGCCCTCGATCAGGGTGCCGAACAGGATCGGGCCGATGATGCCGCCGATGCCCGTGCCGACCGCGTAGAAGAACGCGATCGCCATGGCCCGGGTCTCCATCGGGAAGATCTCGCTGACGGTCAGGTAGGCGGCGCTGGCGCCGGCGGAGGCGAAGAAGAAGACGACCATCCAGCACACCGTCAGCCAGAACGCGTCCAGCGCCCCGGAGTCGAAGAGGATCGCGGTGCCGACCAGCAGCACGCCGCTCCCGACGTACGACAGGGTGATCATGAACCGGCGGCCGACCGTGTCGAACAGGTGCCCGAGCAGGAACGGCCCGAGGAAGTTGCCGATGGCGATCGGCACCAGCGCCCACGGGGCGACGTCGTCGGGCACGTGCAGCAGCTTGGTGAGCACCAGCGAGTAGGTGAAGAACACGGCGTTGTACAGGAACGCCTGGCCGATGAAGAGCGACAGGCCGAGCACGAACCGCTTCGGGTACTGCGTGACCGCGACCCGGACGATCTCGCCGAAACCGGTGGACTTCCGCTGGTGGATCTCGATGGCGCGATCATCCGGGACCTTCTCGAGGGTCTGGCTCGTCTCGGTCTCGACGCCGCGCTCGATCTCGGCGACCAGCTGCTCGGCCTCCTCGTCGCGGCCGTGGATGAACATCCAGCGCGGCGACTCCGGGACGTTGCGGCGGACCAGCAGGATGACGAGACCGAGAACGGCACCCAGCCCGAAGGCGATGCGCCAGCCGATGTTGGGCGGGAAGATCGCGGTGTTCAGCAGGAACACCGTCAGTACGGCGCCGAACGCGGTGCCCAGCCAGTAGGACCCGTTGATGGCCAGGTCCACGAGGCCGCGCCTCCGGGCTGGGATGAGCTCGTCGATCGCGGAGTTGATGGCGGCGTACTCGCCGCCGATGCCCGCGCCGGTGAAGAAGCGGAAGAGGAAGAACATCCACGGAGTGACCGAGAAGGCGGTCAGCACTGTGGCGACGAGGTACAGACCGAGAGTGAGGATGAACAGCCGTTTCCGGCCGAACCGGTCGGTCAGGTAGCCGAACACCAGTGAGCCGGTGCACGCGCCGGCGACATAGATCGCGGCGGCGAGGCCGACCTGGGCGGTGGTGAGCCCCAGGCCGCTGTCCGGTTCGGTGAGCCGGCTGCCGATGGCGCCGACGATGGTGACCTCCAGGCCGTCGAGGATCCAGACGGTGCCGAGGCCGACGACGACGAGCCAGTGGAATTTCGACCATGGCAGGCGGTCCATGCGGGCGGGGATGGTCGTGCGGATCGTCTTCAGCGACGCCGCACTCTGCTCTGAGGATGTGTGCGCACTCACCCGGCAGACTGTAGGAGGGCTGTACAGCACCCGGCAGAGCCTTGACAAACGCGGGCCGATGGGGTTTGCAAACCGGCTAGCTTACCCGGAGCGCAACTGTCAACCCCTTGTTGGGGAGAGGGGGGCATTGCTTATCGTGGCTAACGACCCCGCATCGTCGACGGCACAACCGGAGGCGGCGCGAGGACACCCGAACTGAGAGCACCAACGATGGCTGTGCCCGTGAGTACGCGGGCTGAATGGGATGACACGATGACGACGCTCGAAGTGACAAACGACCCGGTACGCGACTACCTGAACGCGATCGGCCGCACCCGACTGCTGACCGCCGACGAGGAAGTCGCGCTGGCCAAGCGGATCGAGGTGGGAGTGCTGGCCGGGGAGCGGCTGGCCGTCCGCCCCGGACTGACGCCCCGCGAGAAGCGCGAACTGCAGTACCTCGCCGACGACGGCAAGCGTGCGTTCGAGCGCTTCATCGAGGCCAACCTGCGCCTGGTGGTCAGCATCGCCAAGCGCTACGCCGGCCGCGGCCTGCCGGTGATGGACCTGATCCAGGAGGGCAACCTGGGCCTCGTCCGTGCGGTGGAGAAGTTCGACTACCGCACCGGCAACAAGTTCTCCACCTACGCGACCTGGTGGATCCGCCAGTCCATCCTGCGCGGTATCGCCGACACGGCCCGCCTGATCCGCATCCCGGTGCACACCGTGGAGAAGATCGACAAGCTGGACCGCATCCGCCGCGACCTGGGCGGAGAGCTCGGCCGCACGCCCACCCTGGAGGAGATGGCCGAGGCGTCGAACCTCGACCCCGCCGAGGTGCACAAGCTGCAGATGAGCGACTCGGAGACGGTCTCGCTGGCCGTGCCGGTGGGCGAGAACGAGGGCGCGGAGCTCGGCGACCTGATCGAGGACGACGACTTCCCGGGCCCGCCCGAGGCCGTGGAGGTGGAGTTCCGCCACCGCGATCTGGAGGAGCGCCTCCGCGAGCTGCCGCCCCGCGACGCCAAGGTCGTGCGCATGCGCTTCGGCCTCGACGGACAGAAGCCGATGACGCTCGACGAGGTGGGCGAGGTCTACGGCATCACCCGCGAGCGCGTCCGCCAGCTGGAGACCCGCAGCCTCAAGCGCCTGCGCTGCCCGGAACTGCTGGAGTACCTCCGCTGACACCGGCCGCCTGACGACCGGGGAAGGCCCTGCACCGAACGGTGCGGGGCCTTCTCGCGTTTCGGGGCCGGCGGGTCGCTGCGGCGGCGGTCAACGACCGACGCCGGACTCCGCATCCACTTCGTCGGCGCCGAGCGCCCCGATCTCCTCGGTCAGCTGAAGGCCCTGCGAGCTGTTCGACGACAGCGTCAGCTGTTCGAGCCACGCCTTGTTGATGCGCGGGCTGCGGCCGCCGCTGTAGCGGAAGAGCAGAGGGATGGCCGGGTCGATCCAGATGGCGCTGCGACCGTCGCCCACGCTCTGCTCGTCGCGCCAGGAGAAGAAGAACCCCTCCTTGCGACGCAGCTTCAGCCCGATCACGATCTGCAGGTGCGCCAGGACCCGGTCCTCGAAACCGATCTCGGTGGTCCCGCCGTAGATGAGCTTGCCCATGCGAAAAACGTACCTGACGTTCGGGGAATCCCCGAAGCGGCATTCGCTGCGCGAACACCATTTCGCCGGAATCCGGGGCGTAGGGTCGGGCCATGTCTCCCTCACGCGTCCTCGTCACCGGTGCGACCGGCTACATCGGCGGCCGGCTCGTGCCCCGGCTGCTGGCGCGTGGGCACGCCGTGCGGGTGCTCGCGCGCTCGGCGCAGAAGCTGACCGACGTGCCGTGGGCGGGCGACGTGGAGGTGGTGGAGGGCGACCTGCACGATCCGGCCGCCGTGGAGCGGGCCGTGGCGGGTGTGGACGTCGTCTACTACCTCGTGCATGCCATGCGGGCGCGCGGCGACTTCGACGAGGAGGAGGCGGACGCCGCGCGAACGGTCGCCGAGGCGGCTCGGGCCGCCGCCGTCCGGCGGATCGTCTACCTCGGCGCGCTGCACCCCGACGGCGAGCTCTCCCGTCACCTCCGCTCCCGGGTCGCGGTGGGCCGCATCCTGCTGGAGTCCGGCGTGCCGACGATCGTGCTGCAGGCCGGCGTCGTGATCGGCTCTGGGTCGGCGTCGTTCGAGATGATCCGGCACCTCACCGAGGTGCTGCCGTACATGCCGGCGCCGCGCTGGGTGCGCAACCGCATCCAGCCGATCGCCATCCGCGACGTGCTGCACTACCTGCTCGCCGCCGCCGACCTGCCTCCGGAGGTTTCTCGAGCCTTCGACATCGGCGGCCCGGACATCCTGCGCTACGGCCAGATGATGAACGCCTACGCGCTGGAGGCGGGCCTCCCGCAGCGGCCGATCGCCTCCCTCCCGGTGTTCACCCCGTGGCTGGCGTCGCAGTGGGTCAACCTGGTGACGCCCATCCCGCGCAGCCTCGCCGTGCCGATCATCGAGTCGCTGCAGTACGACTGCGTGATGCGCGAGCACGAGATCGACGCGGTCATCCCGCCGCCGCCCGAGGGCCTGACCGGCTACCGACGGTCGGTGCGGCTCGCCCTGGCACGGGAACGCTCCGGAGACGTGGAGACCAGCTGGCAGGACGCCTCGGTCGCCGGCGCCCCGAGCGACCCGCTGCCGAGCGACCCCGACTGGTCGGGCCACACGGTGTACACCGACCTGCGCGAGCGCGACTCCACGGCCGGCGCCGAGCTGCTGTGGCGGGTGGTGGAGGGGATCGGCGGCGAACGCGGCTGGTACTCGTTCCCGCTCGCCTGGGCGCTGCGCGGCTGGGCGGACAAGCTCGTCGGCGGGGTCGGGCTCCGCCGCGGACGGCGTGACGCCGACCATCTGAACACCGGCGACGCCCTCGACTGGTGGCGGGTCGAGCGGATCGAGCGGGGCAGGAGCCTGCGGCTGCGCGCCGAGATGCGGGTTCCCGGGCGAGCCTGGCTGGAGCTGTCGGTGCGGCCGCGGGAAGGCGGCGGCTCCCTGTACCGGCAGCGCGCGGTGTTCTTCCCGCGCGGGCTCTCCGGCCGGCTCTACTGGTTCGCGATCCTGCCGTTCCACGGGATCGTGTTCAACGGGATGGCCAACCGCATCGTCTACGAGGCGGAGCACCCGAAGGCGGCTAGCCGCGTGACGCGTCCCGAGCGGGCTCCGGGGCCGGAAGGGCGGTCGGCTGCGGCGTCGCCTGCAGCGGCTGCTCCTGGCGAAGCCCCGGCTGCTGCAGCGGCTCCGCCGCCTGGGCCAGCGTCGTCGCGCTGAGGTCCTGGAGGAAGCGGGTGACCGTGTCGCGGTCCTTCGGGCTGAGCGCGCGCACCACTTCGAAGCGGCGGGCGTGCTGCAGGCCCATGGTCCGGCGCACTTCGCGGTGCGTCTCGGGCGTGATCTCGACGGTCACCGCACGGCGGTCGGTCGGGTGGGGCCGGCGCTGGACGTGCCCGGCGCGCTCCAGCCGGTCGAGCAGCTTCGTCGTGGATGCGGTGGAGATGTGGAGGTGGTCGGACAGCGCACCCGCGGTGACGGGGACCCCGCTGTTCATCGACGCGATGATGTACCGCAGCGCCCGCATGTCCGTCTCGTTGAGCTTCATGTGCGTGCGGGAGGCGAAGCTGAGCCGCTGATCGGCGTCGCGCCACTCGCGCATCGCGGCGAGCAGCCGGACGATCTGCGCGAGCTCCTCCTCGCTGAGGTCGTCGTGCCGCACGAGCTCCTGCCGTGGGTCGATGATCCGGGGGTCGGTGAGGGATGCGGAGATGCGTCGAGCGTCGCTGTGGGCGTCGTCCCTGGCCGGAGTCATGCGGACATCCTATTCCTGAATGTAAGAAGCGTGCTAAGTTATTTGCTACCCAAGCTAGACAAGGGAGCCGGGCATGACACAGCTGCACCCCGAGACACGGACTCCCGTCGAGCGCGGCCGGGTGCGGGAGGCCAGCGCCGCCTCGGCCGACAGGGCCGCTCCCACCGCCCGTCCCACCGCTGCCGGCCCGGCCATCGACGCGGCCCTGGCCGAGGTCGAAATCCCGGCTCTCCGGGTTCTTCGCCGCCCGCATCTCCTCGGCGTCCGCATACGCGCCCGCCTACCGAACCCTGTGGGAGAGTGCGCGCGACGCCGCCGACGGCGGCAAGCGCATCCGTCCCCGCTTCGTGCTCACCGCCTTCCGCGGGCTCGGCGGAACGGACGACGATGCGGCCTGCACCGCCGCGGTCGCCTACGAGCTGCTGCACACCGCATTCCTGCTGCACGACGACGTCATCGACGGCGACACCATGCGGCGTGGGCGTCCGAATGTGGTCGGTGCGTTCGCCTCCGACGCCACGTCACGGGGCGCCGAGTCCGGCCGCGCCCGCCGCTGGGGCGAGGCCGGTGCCATCCTCGCGGGCGACCTGCTGCTGCACGCGGCCGCCTCGGTGCTGGCGCGCGTCGACGCCGACGAGTGGACGCGCGAGCGGCTCCTCGAGATCCTCGACCACGGCGTCTTCGTGACCGCGGCCGGCGAGCTGGCCGATGTGGCGCTCGCCGAGCGGATGGGCCCGGAGTCGCCGTCGCTGCACGACGTGCTCGCCATGACCGAGCACAAGACGGCCGCCTACTCCGTCGCGGGGCCGCTCATGACCGGCGCGCTCCTGGCCGGCGGCGGCGAGGACCTCCTCGCGCCGCTCGCCGAGTACGGCCGCCTGGTCGGCATCGCCTTCCAGCTCGGGGACGACCTGCTCGGGGTCTTCGGCAGCGAGGACGTCACCGGCAAGAGCATCGTCAGCGACCTCCGCCAGGGCAAGGAGACATCGCTCATCGCCTACGCCCGCGGCACCGCCCGCTGGGAGGACGTCACGGCGTCGCTCGGCCGCTCCGACCTCGCCCCGCACGAGGCCGCGCGCCTGGCGGCCGTGCTCGAGGAGTGCGGCGCCCGGGCGTTCGTCGAGCGCCTGCTGGCCGACCACGTCGACCGCGCCATCGCGCTGCTGGACGACCCGTCCATCCCCGCCTCGCTATCGCAACCACTGACCGACGTGGCACGCTCGTGTATCGGGAGGATCGCATGACTCGCGCACCGGAAGCCCCGGCGGGCACACCGCCGACCGACCTCACCACCTACACCGGTGCGGCGCACGCCGGTGCGGCCACCATCATCCACGCCTACTCGACCTCGTTCGGGATGGCCACCCGCCTGCTCGCACAGCGCATCCGGCCGCAGGTGGAGGACGTCTACGCCCTGGTGCGCGTGGCCGACGAGATCGTCGACGGCGCCGCGGCCGAAGCGGGCCTCAGCGCCGAGGACCAGCGCGAGCTGCTGGACGCCCTCGAGGCGGACACCGAGCGGGCGATGCGCACCGGCTACAGCGCGAACGTCGTTGTCCACTCCTTCGCGGTCACCGCCCGCGCGGCGGGCATCGGGGTGGACCTCACCCGTCCGTTCTTCGCCTCGATGCGCCGCGACCTCAGCCCGGTCGACTTCAGCGCGGACGAGCTGCGCGACTACGTCTACGGGTCTGCCGAGGTCATCGGGCTGATGTGTCTCAAGGTGTTCCTCGCCGATACGCCTGTTCCGGACGACACGCGGCTGCGGCTGGAGGCGGGCGCCCGGCGGCTCGGCGCGGCCTTCCAGAAGATCAACTTCCTGCGCGACCTCGCGGTCGACTGGTCGGAGCTCGGGCGCAGCTACTTCCCGGGCATCGACCCGGCCCGGCTGACCGACCGGCAGAAGCTGGCGCTCGTCGTCGACATCGACTGCGACCTCGGGGCCGCGGCCGACGTCATCCCGGAGCTGCCCGGCAACTGCCGCCGCGCGATCACCGCGGCGCACGGTCTGTTCTCGGAGCTGAGCGACCGCATCCGCGCGACCCCGGCCCACGAGCTGCTGACCCGCCGGGTGAGCGTGCCGACGCGGGTCAAGCTGGGCATCCTCGCCCGCGCCACCGCGGCCGCCGCCGTGCCGCGCGGGTCTGCGTCGGCCGGGCACGTCGCCTTCATCGTCCCCGCCTCGGCCGCCCGGCCGGAGGCGCACGACCCCGGGCCGACGCCATGAGCGGGCAGCGGGTCGTCGTCATCGGCGGCGGCATCGCGGGGCTCGCGACCGCGGCGCTGCTCGCCCGCGAGGGCTACGCCGTCACGATGCTGGAGCAGAACCGCACGTTGGGCGGACGGGCGGGGTCGTGGGAGCACGACGGCTTCCGGTTCGACACCGGGCCCTCCTGGTACCTGATGCCGGAGGTCTTCGACCACTTCTTCCGGCTGATGGGCACCTCGACCGCCGAGCAGCTCGATCTGGTCACGCTCGACCCCGGGTACCGCGTGTTCTCGGAGGACGGCCGTCCTCCGCTCGACCTCCGCGCCGACGGCCTGGCCAACCGCGCGGTCTTCGAGAACGAGGAGCCGGGCGCCGCCGCCGCGCTCGACCGCTACCTGGCGGGCGCCGAGGACACCTACCGGATGGCGGTCGACCGCTTCCTCTACTCGACCTTCCAGGACCTGCGCCCGCTGCTCGCCCCCGACCTGCTCCGCCGGCTTCCGCGCCTGGCGCGTCTGCTGCTCGAACCGCTCGACCGGTACGCCGCCGGGTTCGTCCAGGACAACCGCCTCCGCCAGGTGCTCGGCTACCCGGCCGTCTTCCTGGGCACTTCGCCCGGCAAGGCGCCCAGCATGTACCACCTGATGAGCCACCTCGACCTCGACGACGGCGTCCGCTACCCGCTGGGCGGCTTCACCGGACTGATCGACCGGATCGCGGCACTCGCGGAGGGTGCGGGGGCCCGGATCGCCACCGGGGCGCAGGTCACAACCATCCGCACCGCGCAGGTCGGCAAGCGGGCGAGCGCGCGCGGAGTGGACTACCGGGATGCGGCGGGCGACCAGCACACGCTCGACGCCGACATCGTCGTCTCCGCCGCCGATCTGCACCACACCGAGACGCAGCTCCTGCCGCCGTCGCTGCGCACACATCCCGAGAAGGCCTGGGACCGGCGCGACCCGGGACCGGGCGTCGTGCTCGCGTACCTCGGCGTGCGCGGCCGGCTGCCGCAGCTGACGCACCACAACCTGTTCTTCACCACCGACTGGGAGGCGAACTTCGAGACGATCTACGGCCCCGATCCCGGCATCCCGGACCCGGCGTCCCTCTACGTGTGCATGCCGAGCGCGACCGACCCGGAGGTCGCGCCGGAAGGGTACGAAGAACCTGTTCGTGCTCATCCCGGTGCCCGCCGATGTGTCGCTCGGGGCGGGCGGGATGGACGGCGCTGGGGACCGGGCGATCGAACGCGCCGCGGACGCCGCCATCCGGCAGATCTCCGCGTGGGCCGGCATCCCGGACCTCGCCGACCGCATCGTGCTGCGCCGCACCGTGGGTCCGGAGGACTTCGCCTCCGAGTTCAACGCCTGGCGCGGGGGCGCCCTCGGGCCTGCGCACACGCTGCGTCAGAGCGCTTTCTTCCGGCCGGGCAACGCCTCGAAGAAGGTCGACGGGCTGCTGTACGCCGGCTGCTCGACCATCCCCGGCATCGGCCTTCCGATGTGCCTGATCAGCGCGGAGCTCGTGGTGAAGCGCCTCCGCGGAGACGGCGGCGGCGGCCCGCTGCCCGAGCCGCTCCCGACGCCGCAGGCGGAGCGCGTGTCGTGAGCATCGTCTACCTGGCGTGCCTCCTGGTCGCGCTGGGGGCGATGGTGCTGCTCGACGCGCGGTTCCGGCTGGTTTTCTGGCGGGATGCGCGGCGGGCGACGATCGTGCTGGCGCTGGGTCTCGTGTTCTTCCTGGCGTGGGATGTGGCCGGCATCGCGCTCGGCGTGTTCGCGCGCGGCGGCTCCCGGTTCATGACCGGGATCGTGGTGGCGCCCGAGCTGCCGCTCGAGGAGGTCCTCTTCCTGCTCTTCCTCTGCTACCTGACGCTCGTGCTGATCGTCGGCGTCCGCCGGGTGCTCGACCGTCGCGCGCCCGAGAGCGACGGCGCTGTCGATCCGGCGTCTATCCGCCGGGGGAGCGGCGGATGACCTACCTCCTGCTCAGCGTCGTCTTCCTGCTCGTCGCGGCGGCCGTGCTGGCCGTCGCGCTCGCCCTGGCGCCGGACCGCGCGCGGCTCGTGCGCCGCTGGTGGGCCCCGGCCGTCGTCGCGGCCGCCGTCGTGCTGGTGCTGACCGCCGTCTTCGATAACGTCATGATCGTGGCCGGTTTCATGACCTACGCGGATGCGCACATCGCCGGCGTGAAGGTGGGGCTCGTCCCGGTGGAGGACTTCTCGTACCCGCTCGCCGCGCTCCTCCTGCTGCCCGGTCTGTGGCTGCTCACCCGCCGGCGGGGGCCGAGGCCCCGGGGGAACAGGTCGTGACCGCCGTGGCTCCGGCGCCGTTGCGGCAGCTGCTGCTGGCCTCGCGCCCGCTCAGCTGGATCAACACCGCCTTCCCCTTCGCCGCTGCCTACCTGCTGACGACCGGGCGCATCGACGTCACGTTCGTGGTCGGCACCGTCTTCTTCCTCATCCCGTACAACCTCGCGATGTACGGCATCAACGACGTCTTCGACTACGAGTCCGACCTCCGGAACCCGCGGAAGGGCGGCGCGGAGGGCGCGCTGCTCGACCCC
Organism: Leifsonia sp. KNZ13-11D; assembly: GCF_056754895.1. Taxonomy (NCBI): domain Bacteria; kingdom Bacillati; phylum Actinomycetota; class Actinomycetes; order Micrococcales; family Microbacteriaceae; genus Leifsonia; species Leifsonia sp. KNZ13-11D. The sequence continues at coordinate 2,397,698 of NZ_JBPGWU010000001.1, read as the reverse complement.
TCCGCTCACCGCAGGACCCTGATCGCCGCCGCGGTGAGCACCGTCCCGTTCGTGATCTACCTGGTCGCGGTCGGGTCGCCGCTCTCGTGGCTGGTGCTCGCGGTATCGCTGTTCGCGGTGGTCGCCTACTCGGCGAAGGGCCTGCGGTTCAAGGAGATCCCGTTCCTCGACTCGGTGACCTCCAGCACCCACTTCGTGAGCCCCGCGCTGTACGGCCTGGTGCTCGCCGGCGCGGTCTTCACCCCCGGCCTGTGGCTTGTGCTGCTGGGGTTCTTCCTGTGGGGCATCGGCAGCCACGCCTTCGGCGCCGTCCAGGATGTCGTGCCGGACCGGGAGGGCGGCATCTCCTCCGTCGCCACGGCCATCGGCGCGGCCGCTACCGTGCGCCTGGCGATCGCCGCCTGGGCGCTCGCGGGCGTCGCGATGCTGTTCACCCCGTGGCCCGGACCGCTGGCCGCGGTGCTCGCCCTGCCCTACATCGCGACGGCCGCCCCGTTCTGGTCGGTGCCCGACGAGCGGGCGGCCGAGGCCAACCGCGGCTGGCGCCGCTTCCTCTGGATCAACTACGCCTGCGGCTTCCTCGTCACGTTGCTGCTCATCCTGTACGCGTCGCTGCGCTGACCGCTGCGCGGCCGCATAAGCCGCTGGACGTCGCAGAAGAACTCGTCCTCCGCGAAGGTTCTCATCGCAGCCGAGCCGGCGCTCGCTCTGGCGACCGCCAGGGCTGTCGGTCCAGCTCGACTCCATCAAGAAGGCCAGCACCGCGAGGCGGAGCGTTTTCGTGGGAAGTAGAGCGGCGATGACAGGAAGGGTCCTTCGATGAATCAGAGCGGATCGATCGCAGAGCATCTCCGGGGCGGGGACACCGATGACTTCCTCGCGTGGATGGACGCTCAGCTTCGGCGCGCGTCCCAGCTGGTCATCGAGGCGACGCTGCCACCGGATGTCCACCAGCGCTACGCCCTCGTGAAAGGCGACGCGAAGCACTCCATCGACGAGGCGGCCGCGGTCAGCCACCGCACGCTCGCGAGCGCGGCGGTCGACGATCGGATCCTCGCGGGGGCGGTCGCCGAGAAGGTGCGCGCCGGCATCGCTGAGATCACCTCCCACGCCGACTACGCCCGCGCCGTGGAAGGGGGCACCAGATGAGGGATCACGCGCTCGCCGCCCTGGAAGAGGCGCAGCAGGACGAGTCGGATGCCTCACGAAGACTCATCGAGGATGCCGAGGGTCGCCTCGGCTTTTTCCACGCCAGGATGAGGTCCATGGAGGAGTCCTCCTACGCGTTCGCCGGGCATCTCGGCCTCGCTGATCACCCGGGCTTCCGCGCGGCACTGCAGCGGATCGTGTACGAGACCGACGCGCACGTCCGCGACGGAAGCCAGGCGATCCGCGACCTCGACGAGCACCTCGCGGAACTGCAGGCGCGGCACCGCGATGAGCGCGAGGAGTTCGTGCGCTCGCGGGCGCGCTCGCAGCCGAGCTGACCGCTGCGCGGACCTCAGCGCTGCGGGAGCTGCTGCAGCGTCCAGGCGTTGCCGTCCGGGTCGGCGAAGTCGACGAAGCGCCCCCACGCGAGGTCGGCGACGCCGCGCGCCTCGATGCCGCGCTCGGTGAGGTGGGCGAGGGCGGCGTCGGCATCCGGCACCACGATCTGCAGCCCCTTCATGGTGCCCGGCGTCATGTCGGTCAGGCCCTCCCCGAACGCGATCGAGCAGGCCGACCCGGGAGGGGTCACCTGCACGAAGCGCAGCTCGGGGACACCCGCTGGTCGTGGTCCGCGGTCCAGCCGAGCGCGTCCACGTAGAACGCCTTCGCCCGGTCGACGTCGGTGACGGGGAGGATGATGAGCTCGATGCGCCAGTCGCTGATGGTCATGGTCGGTCCCTTCCTGATCGATATGAGTCCAGGCTAGAAGTCCTTGCGGTCAGTTTCCGTCCGCAATCCGAATTCGGCGATTTCGCGGATCCGCGCGCTAGGGTCGTAAATCCCACCGGCCCACTGGAACCGAAAGCGATCACCGCGCGATGAGCGACTCACCGGCCTCGCCCACCCCGTACGAGGTGCTGGGCGTGCGCCCGGACGTCAGTCACGACGACCTGCGCCGTGCCTACCGCCGGCTGCTCCGCGAGACGCACCCGGACACCGGCGGCACCGCCGCCGCCTTCCAGGCCGTGCAGCACGCCTGGGAGCTCATCGGCGACCCGGAGGACCGCGCCCGGTACGACCGCGGCGAGAGCATCACGGTGGATGCGGTCGCCGGCGACTCCGCGGGCGGCGGCTTCAGCGCGACCGTGCACACGTCGCGCTCCGGCTCGGGCGGCGCGTCCGTCCGCGCCCGCAGCTACGGCCACCCAGGAGGGCGCGCCCGCGAGCGCTTCCTCGGCCTGATGCGGGAGTGGATGGGGCGCGGCACCGACGACCGCGACCCGTACGACCCGGCGCTGGTCCGCTCCGCGCCGCTGGAGATCCGCCGGCTGCTCGCGGAGGCGCTCGCCGAGGAGGCGACCGCCCGGGCCGTCACCGGGCTCGGGATCGGCTTCACGATCTGGAACGACGTAGCCGTGCATCCCAGCACCGATGCCAAGCTCGACCACATCGTGCTCGGGCCCGCCGGACTGTTCGCCGTCCGCTCGGCCGACTGGGGAGCACCGGTGAAGCTCGCGAAGGGCGACCTGGTCGGACCTGGCATCGCACCGGACGAGGAGCCCTTCCGCGATCTCTACCACGCGGCGAAGAGCTTCGGCCGGCAGGCGGGCGTCCGCTTCACCGGCCTCATCGTCGTCGTACCGGACGGCGACCTCGACGTGCCGTTCGATGTCATCCGCCGCGGCCGGCTGAGCGGCGCCATGGTGGTCCGCCGCTCGCTGCTGCCGCGGGTGCTCCGCGACGGCGCGAACGCCGCCGGCCGGGAGAGCGTCGACCGGGCGTTCGAGCTCCGCGTGCGCCTGCAGGAGGCCGTGCGCTTCGTCTGAAGCCTCTCGGCACGACGAGCCCCTCTAGACGCGGCCGCCCCGGCACGAGCAGAGTGGGGCCATGGTCACCCCACTCGACATCTTCAGCGGTTTCAGCGTCGACGACATCGCCACGGCGAAGTCCTTCTACGGCGAGACGCTCGGTCTCCGCATCACCGACGGCCCCATGGGCAACCTCGATCTGGAGCTCCCCGCGGGCGGTCACGTCTTCATCTACCCGAAGGAGGATCACGTGCCCGCGACGTTCACCATCCTGAACCTCGTGGTCGAGGACATCGACCGGGCGGTGGACGAGCTCAACGCGAAGGGTGTGGCGACCGCCATCTACGACGACCCGGCGCTGCCGACCGACGCCAAGGGCGTGCTGCGCGGGCGGTCGCAGAACCGTGGCCCCGACATCGCGTGGTTCCGCGACCCGGCAGGGAACGTGCTGTCGGTCCTGCAGGACTGACAGCGGACGCTGCGCCGACGGCAGGCTAAGGACTCAGGTCCGGGGCTCGTCGCTGTCGAGGTCGTCCAGGTCCCACGCCGAGCGGCGCGGGTCGGACACGTCCTCGGTGGAGCGGGGGATGGTCGAGACGAGCCGGTAGGTGGCCTCATGCGGCCACCCGTGGTCGTCGGCGAGTTCGAACACCTCGAAGGCGGAGGCGCCGGCGAAGTCGGCGGGCACGCGGATGCGGTTGGGGGGCACATCCACTTCCGTCGGCAGCGTCAGGACGCGCGGCACCTGGCCATCGTCTCGCAGCAGCACGGCCCGGAACGTGCGGGCTTGGAAATCGGACACGTCCGTACGGTAGGCGCTTCCCGGGCCCGCGTCGAGCGGAACACGGAATTTCCCCAGTGCGGATTCGACGGATACCCAGCACCTAGGATGTGCCTGTGGAGCCCTTCATCGTCTGTCTGTGGATCCTCGCCGGCGTCTGCGCGGCGACGTGGGTGCTCTCGCTGATCACGGGGGAGCACTCCTGGGTCGACCGCATCTGGTCGATCGTGCCGGTGGTGTACGTCTGGGTCTTCGCCGGTGCGGCAGGGCTCGCCGACGCGCGCCTCGACCTGATGGCGGTGCTCGTCACGCTGTGGGGGGCGCGCCTCACCTTCAACTTCGCGCGGAAGGGCGGCTACGCGCCGGGCGGCGAGGATTACCGCTGGGAGGTGCTGCGCGGCCGGATGAAGCCCGCCGCCTTCCAGCTGTTCAACCTGTTCTTCATCGTCATCTACCAGAACATCCTGCTGCTGCTGATCGCCCTGCCCGCGTGGACGGCGTACCAGCACCGCACGCCGCTGTCCGCGCTCGACATCGTGCTCGCCGTCGTCTTCCTCGGCCTCCTCGTGGGGGAGACGGTCGCCGACCAGCAGCAGTGGCGGTTCCACCAGTGGAAGAAGGCGGAGGCGGCGGCGGGCCGGACTCCCGATCCGCGCTTCCTGCAGACGGGGCTGTTCCGCTTCTCCCGCCACCCGAACTTCTTCTTCGAGCAGGCGCAGTGGTGGGTCGTGTTCCTGTTCGGCTGCGCCGCCGCCGGCTCGGTGCTGCAGTGGACGGTGATCGGCCCGCTGCTGCTCACCGGTCTCTTCATCGGCTCCACGGTGTTCACCGAGAGCATCTCGCGCTCCCGCTACCCGGAGTACGCCGAGTATCAGGCGCGCACGTCGCCGGTGGTGCCGTGGTTCCCCGGCCGCGGGAACGCCGCCCGCATGTGGTCCGAGTCGAGGTAGTCGGCCACACCGATCAGGATGAGGCTGAACACGATCTGCTCGGTCACCATCCACAGCGGGTACAGCCCGGGAATCGCGGCGATCACCAGCGTCACCACCGGGAAGATCTTGGCGAACAGCCGGAGGCGCGAGTACGCCCAGTAGTAGCCCTTCTGCGCCCGCCACGAGAAGTAGAACAGCGTGACGGTCATCCCGAGCACGATCACCGATCGCATCCACACCGGGAACGCCACCGCCACGCCGTCCAGCGTGAGCACGACGGCGACGACGACGGCGGAGAGCCCGATGACCAGCTCGGCGGCGAGCAGCCAGCCGACGACGGCGAACGCACGCCGCGTGCGCGGGTGCGCGCGGCCCTCGTCCGGCACGGTGTAGGCGGCGTTGCGGCCTCCCGCGATGCGGTCGAGCCGCGCGAGGAGAGTTTCCATGCAATCACGGTAACCCGGGCTACGGTGGGAATATGTCGTGCATCCGCTTCTACACCCCCGCCCAGCGCCAGGCCATGCGCACCCAGCGGCCGGCGATGCTCACCGCTGAGGAGGCCGCGGCGCTCCACCCGGCGCCGGAGATGACCGAGAGCAAGCTCCGTCGGCTGCGCCTCCTCGCCGCCGACCCGAACCCCAAGATCCGCGAGGCGGTCGCGAGCAGCTACCACACGCCGGAGGACCTCTTCCTCACTCTGGCGCGGGACCCGGACGAGGGCGTCCGCGGGTGCGTCGCGAAGAACGAGGCGACCCCCTGCGACATCCTGCGGATGCTGGCCGACGACCGGTCGGAGACCGTGCGCGGCTGGGTGGCCGTCAACTACTTCGTGCCGGCGGACGTGATGGAGAGGCTGGCGGGCGACCGCAGCCGCACCGTCCGCGGCCTGGTGAAGTGGAAGGCGTCGCTGTCGGGCGATGCCGCCGAGCCGGCCGCGGCGAAGGCCCCCGCGGCGGTCTGACGTGGCCGGCACACCCGCCGCGCCCGCGCAGGGCGCAGGTTCCAGCGTCCGCGTCGACTCGTGGGCCTGGGCCGTCCGCCTCTTCAAGACGCGGTCGGCGGCGTCGGATGCGTGCAAGGCCGGGCACCTCAAGGTCAACGGCGAGCGGGCCAAGCCGGCCACGCCGGTCCGCGTCGGCGACGAGGTCCGGGCCTTCGCCGGCGGCACCGAGCACGTCTACATCGCGCGGCGCCTCATCGTGAAGCGTGTCGGGGCGGCGGTCGCCGCGGACTGCTTCGAGGACCGCACACCGCCCCCTCCGCCGCGCACCGAGACCCCGGCGACCGTCACGCGCGAGCGCGGCGCGGGCCGGCCCACCAAGCGGGAACGGCGACTGCTGGACCAGCTCCGGGGCCGCTGATGGCGCTCGCGCGCATCGGGATCTCGGGGTGGACGTACGCGCCGTGGCGCGGCGTCTTCTACCCGCCGAAGCTTCCGCACCGGCTCGAGCTGGAGTACGCCTCCGAACGGCTGGACTCGATCGAGATCAACGGCTCCTTCTACTCCCTTCAGCGCCCCTCCAGCTACCGGACCTGGGCCGAGCACACCCCCGACGAGTTCGTGTTCGCCGTCAAGGGCGGCCGCTACATCACGCACATCCTTCGCCTCAGGAACGCCCGGACCGCCGTCGCCAACTTCTTCGCGTCGGGCGTGCTCGCGCTGGGGCCCAAGCTCGGCCCGCTGCTCTGGCAGCTGCCGCCGACGCTGCAGTTCGACGCCGAGTCGGTCGACGCCTTCTTGGGGATGCTGCCGCGCACCACCACGGAGGCGGCGGCCCTGGCCGGGGAGACCACCCTCGACGAGAACAGGACGCACACCGCCGCCGGCGCCGAACGGCCGCTGCGGCACGCGGTCGAGGTGCGCCACGCCTCCTTCGACGTGCCGGAGTTCGCCGTGCTGGCCCGCCGCCACGGCGTCGCGATCGTGCTCGCCGACACGGCCGGACGCTACCCCGTGATCCGCACCCCGACCGCGGACTTCGCCTACGTGCGCCTGCACGGGGACGAGGAGCTCTACACCAGCGGCTACACCGACGAGTCGCTCGACCGCTGGGCCGCGGAGCTCGGAGAGGTGCTGGAGAACGGGATGGACGTCTACGCCTACTTCGACAACGACGTGAAGGTGCGGGCGCCGTACGACGCCATGGGCCTGCGCGACCGGCTCGCCGCCTGGACGCCCCGTCCGCACGAGCTGGGAGACGCTCACTAGACTCGGAACGTGGAGGGTGGCAGCGCGGTCGTGAGTTCGCGGGTCTGGACGGTCCCGAACGTCCTCAGCTTCTTCCGCCTCGCACTGGTCCCGGTCTTCCTGTGGCTCATCGTGGCGGGGGAGGACGGATTCGCCCTGCTCGTGCTCGTCGTCTCCAGCATCACCGACTTCCTCGACGGCTGGCTGGCCCGCCGGCTGCACCAGGAATCCCGGCTCGGGCAACTGCTCGACCCGGCCGCCGACCGGCTCTACATCTTCGCGGCCCTGATCGGCCTCTGCTGGCGCGAGGTCATCCCTTGGTGGCTGTTCCTGGTCATCATTGCTCGGGATGTGATGCTCGCCGTCCTGGGGGTCATCCTGGCGAACCACGGCTTCGGCCCGCTCCCCGTGCACCACCTCGGCAAGGTGGCCACTTTCTGCCTGTTTTGGGCCCTCCCGCTGCTGATGGTGGGGGAGGCGTTCGCCCCGCTGGCGCCGTTCTCGCTCCCGCTCGGCTGGGACTTCGCGCTGTGGGGCGCGTTCCTCTACTGGTGGGCCGGTGTGGTCTACATCCGGGAGACCGCGCGGGTCGTCCGGCTTCCGGCCGATGACAGGGGCGCTCCATCGGATACGCTGGACCGCAAGGAGGTTGACGGTGCCTGAAGACATTGACCCGAACGCTGCAGCCGGCGGAGCCGACGACGCCGCCCGGAACCCCCTGCGGGACGCGGCGGGCAACGAAGACACGACCGCGCGCTTCGGCGAGGAATTCATCTCGAAGATGTACCCGTCGGGCGAGGTGTCGCCGGAGGAGCAGGAGGCCATCGCCGCCCTGCCGTCCGGTTCCGCCCTGCTGATCGTGCGGCGCGGCCCCAACGCGGGCGCGCGCTTCCTCCTCGACGCCGACGTGACCTCCGCGGGCCGCCACCCGAACGCCGACATCTTCCTCGACGATGTGACCGTGTCGCGTCGTCATGCGGAGTTCACGCGTCGGGGCACCGCCTTCGAGGTGCGCGACCTGGGGTCGCTGAACGGCACGTACTACGACGGCGTCCGCATCGAGAGCGCCCAGCTCGCCGACTCCGCCGAAGTGCAGATCGGCAAGTTCCGCCTCACGTTCTACGCGTCGCGTCACGACCTCGCCGCAGCGGCGAACGGCTAGTGGCCCGGCCGGCACAGCGTGCCGCCGGCGACGCTCCTGCCCTTCTCAGCATCGGCCAGGTCCTCGCGCGGCTCACGCCGGAGTTCCCCGACCTGTCGTCGTCGAAGCTGCGCTTCCTCGAGGAGCGCGGCCTGGTGTCGCCCGCGCGCACGGCGTCCGGCTACCGCAAGTTCTCCCCCGCCGACGTCGAGCGCCTGCGCGCCGTGCTCGGCATGCAGCGCGACCACTACCTGCCGCTGAAGGTCATCAAGAAGTACTTCGCCGACCTGGATGCGGGCCTCGACCCGGCCTTCCCCGGCTCGGTGCCCGCCGGCTCCATCCTCGGATCACGGCACTACCGTCGTGACGAGCTGCTGCGCGAGGCGGGCGCCGACGCCGAGCTGCTCCAGGATGCGGTGAGCGCCTCCCTGCTCCCCGCCGCCGACGTGTACGGCGACGAGGCGCTGACCGTGCTCCGCGCGCTGGCGGAGCTGCGCCGCAGCGGCATCGAACCCCGGCACCTGCGCGGGTTCCGCGCCGCCGCCGAACGCGAGATCGGTCTGATCGAGACGGCCCTGGTCCCCATCGCGCGCCGCAACGACGTGAGCAGCAAGGCCCGCACCGCGGAGCTCGCCCGCGAGATCGCGGCGCAGCTGGACGTGGTGCGCGGCAGCATCATCCGCTCGTCGATCGCGCGGCTGCGTCCGTGACGCGCGCCCGCGGCCTCGACACGCCGGAACCGAAAGAGCGGATGTCGTTGCCCGGCGACCGCCGCATGGGTACCGTGGATGAAGCGACGCGGTTGCGCCGCGCGATCCGCTACCCGGGTGAGAGGCGAACATCATGAGCGAACTGAGTCGTGAAGACGGTGTCGCCCGCTACGACCTCGGACTCCTGTTCACCGACGGCCTCCCCGAGATGGACGACGTGAACGGCTACCGCGGAGCGGTCGCCGCCCGCGCGGCCGGCATCTCCTACCGCCAGCTCGACTACTGGGCCCGCACCGGACTGGTCGAGCCGACCGTCCGCGGCGCCGCCGGCTCCGGCTCGCAGCGCCTCTACGGCTTCCGCGACATCCTCGTGCTGAAGCTCGTCAAGCGCCTCCTCGACACCGGCATCTCGCTGCAGCAGATCCGCACAGCGGTGAACCAGCTGCGCGAGTCGGGTGTCAGCGACCTCGCCCAGACGACGCTGATGAGCGACGGCGCGAGCGTCTACCTCTGCACCTCCAACGACGAGGTCATCGACCTCGTCAGCCGCGGCCAGGGCGTCTTCGGCATCGCGGTCGGCAAGGTCCTCCGCGAGGTCGAGTCGAGCCTCGTCGAGCTGGACACCCAGTCCGACGCGATGGACGAGCTCGCCGCTCGTCGCGCCGCCCGCACCCGCGCCTCCTGACGCGCTCCGCGCCTCCGGTCTCGGGCGCTCCGGTCTCCTAGGAGTCCGCCCACCGTCGAGTACACGAAAAGTGCACGCGGCGCGCCGTCGAACCGTGCACTTTTCGTGTACTCGACGGAGGGGCGGGGCAGTTCAGGACTGGACGGTTGCGTACTCGCCGAGGCGAGCGGTGCGCAGCACGCGCTCCAGCAGCAGGTCGAAGTTGTGCGCCATCTCCTGCGCGCTCTCGCCCGGCCAGACGTGCAGCGGCTTCGCCGCACCCTGCGCCTGCTGCAGCGACGTGCGCTCGGGCAGCTGGGGGGAGAGCACGAGCGGCCCGAACATGTCGCGCAGCTCCTTGATGCGGAACTGGTGCTCCAGCGACTGCACGCGCGCGCGGTTCACGATGATGCCGAGCGGCTGGAGGCGCGGCGACAGACCACGGCGGATCTCCTCGATCGCGCGCAGCGCGCGGTCGGCGGCGGCGACCGAGAACAGGCCGGGCTCCGTCACGACCGCGACGCGGTCGCTGGCCGCCCAGGCGGTGCGGGTCAGCGCGTTGAGAGACGGCGCGCAGTCGATCAGCACGAGCTCGTAGTCGTGCTCGACGTTGGCGAGCGCCTCCTCGAGCTTCCAGATGTCGCGGATGCTCGGGTGCGGGCCGTCGAAGTTGATGGCCGACGGGCTGCCGATCATGACGTCGATCGTCCCCGAGCGGCCCTTCGTCCAGCCGGACGGGGCGATCGCGGCGCGGACGATCTTCTCCTTCGGGGAGGCGAGCACATCCGCGACGTTGAGGTGACCGGCGACCTGGATGTCCATGCCGGTCGACACGTCGGACTGGGGATCGAGATCGACGACCAGCGTCCGCAGGCCTTTGGCGAACGCCGCCGACGCCAGCCCGAGCGTCACCGTCGTCTTTCCGACACCGCCCTTGAGGGAGCTAACGCTGAGTACGTGCACGAGAGCCACGTTACCTTCACTAGTCTTAGAGAACCTAACCGTTTGCTGTGTGGTGTCGACCCCTGCTCGAAAGGTCCCCATGTTCCGAAAGATCCTCGTTGCCAACCGCGGTGAAATCGCCATCCGAGCCTTCCGGGCCGCGTACGAGCTGGGTGCTCGCACGGTCGCCGTCTTCCCCTACGAAGACCGCAACTCGATGCACCGGCTGAAGGCGGACGAGGCCTACCAGATCGGCGAGCCGGGCCACCCCGTCCGCGCCTACCTGGATGTGCAGGAGATCATCCGCGTCGCACAGGAGTCGGGCGCCGACGCCATCTACCCCGGCTACGGCTTCCTCTCCGAGAACCCGGAGCTGGCGGAGGCCGCGCGCGCCGCGGGCATCGCGTTCATCGGCCCGCGTGCCGAGGTCCTCGAGATGGCCGGCAACAAGGTGACCGCCAAGGAGCACGCGATCGCCGCGGGCGTCCCGGTGCTCAAGTCGACTCCGCCGTCGCGCGACATCGAGGAGCTGCTGGCCGGCGCCGACGAGATCGGCTTCCCGATCTTCGCCAAGGCGGTCGCGGGCGGCGGCGGTCGGGGGATGCGCCGGGTCGCCACCAAGGCCGATCTGCGCCCCGCGCTCGAGGAGGCCATGCGCGAGGCCGACAGCGCTTTCGGCGACCCGACGATGTTCCTGGAGCAGGCGGTGCTCCGCCCGCGCCACATCGAGGTCCAGATCCTCGCCGACGGAACCGGCGAGACCATGCACCTGTTCGAGCGCGACTGCTCGGTGCAGCGCCGCCACCAGAAGGTGGTCGAGATCGCGCCGGCGCCGAACCTCTCCGAGGACATCCGCCAGTCGCTGTACCGCGACGCGGTCGCCTTCGCCCGCTCCATCAACTACGAGAACGCCGGGACCGTGGAGTTCCTGCTCGACACCGCGGGGGAGCGCGCCGGACAGCACGTGTTCATCGAGATGAACCCGCGCATCCAGGTCGAGCACACGGTGACCGAGGAGATCACCGACGTGGATCTCGTCCAGTCGCAGATCCGCATCGCCGCCGGCGAGACGCTGGCCGACCTCGGCCTCAGCCAGGAGACCGTGCACATGCGCGGCGCGGCGCTGCAGTGCCGCATCACCACCGAGGACCCCACGGCCAACTTCCGGCCGGACACCGGCAAGATCACGACCTACCGCTCGCCGGGCGGCGCGGGCATCCGCCTCGACGGCGGGACCATCAACCCGGGCGCCCAGATCAGCCCGCACTTCGACTCGATGCTCGCCAAGCTGATCTGCCGCGGCCGCGACTTCCCGGCCGCCGTCCTGCGCGCCCGTCGCGCGCTGGCCGAGTTCCGCGTGCGCGGTGTGGCCACGAACATCCCGTTCCTGCAGGCCGTCATGGAGGACCCGGACTTCATCGCCGGCAACGTCTCCACCTCCTTCATCGAGGAGCGTCCCGAGCTGTTCAAGGGCCGCGCCTCCAAGGACCGCGGCACCAAGGTGCTCAACTGGCTCGCCGACGTCACCGTCAACCAGCCGAACGGCCCGCGCCCGCTGAACGCGGACCCCGCCGAGAAGCTCCCGCAGCTCGACCTGTCCGTCCCCGCTCCCGCCGGGTCGCGTCAGCGCCTGCTCGAGCTCGGCCCGGTCGGCTTCGCCGAGGCGCTGCGTGCCCAGAAGGCGCTGGCCGTCACCGAGACGACGTTCCGCGACGCCCACCAGTCGCTGCTCGCCACCCGCGTCCGCACCCGCGACCTCCTCGCCGTCGCTCCCTACGTCGCCCGCATGACGCCGGAGCTGCTCTCGGTGGAGGCGTGGGGCGGCGCGACCTACGACGTCGCGCTCCGCTTCCTCGGCGAGGACCCGTGGGAGCGCTTGGCCGCGCTGCGCGAGGCCCTGCCGAACATCAACATCCAGATGCTGCTGCGCGGCCGCAACACCGTCGGCTACACCCCGTACCCGACCCAGGTGACGGACGCGTTCGTGCGGGAGGCAGCATCCACCGGCGTCGACATCTTCCGCATCTTCGACGCGCTCAACGACGTGTCGCAGATGCGCCCGGCCATCGAGTCCGTGCTCGCCACCGGCTCGTCGATCGCCGAGGTCGCCGTCTGCTACACCGGCGACCTGCTCGACCCGGCCGAGGACCTGTACACGCTCGACTACTACCTGCGCCTCGCGGAGCAGATCGTCGAGTCGGGTGCGCACATCCTCGCCATCAAGGACATGGCCGGCCTGCTGCGCCCCAGTGCGGCCGAGAAGCTCGTCTCCGCGTTCCGCGAGCGGTTCGACCTGCCCGTCCACGTGCACACGCACGACACCCCGGGCGGTCAGCTCGCGACGCTGCTCGCCGCCTCGCGGGCCGGCGCGGACGCGGTGGATGTGGCGAGCGCGCCGATGGCCGGCACGACCAGCCAGCCCAGCGCCTCCGCCCTCGTCGCCGCGCTCGCCCACACCGAGCGCGACACCGGCATCTCGCTGAACGCCGTGGAGGACCTCGAGCCCTACTGGGAGGCGGTCCGCCAGGTGTACCGGCCGTTCGAGTCCGGCCTGCCCGGCCCCACCGGCCGTGTCTACAAGCACGAGATCCCGGGCGGCCAGCTCTCCAACCTCCGCCAGCAGGCGAAGGCGCTGGGGCTCGCCGAGGATTTCGAGCTGGTCGAGGACATGTACGCCGCGGCCAACCGCATCCTGGGCCGCATCCCCAAGGTGACCCCCTCTTCGAAGGTCGTGGGCGACCTCGCCCTGCACCTGGCGGCCGTGAAGGCCGACCCGGACGACTTCGCCGAGAACCCGCAGAACTACGACATCCCCGACTCGGTGGTCGGCTTCATGGCCGGCGAGCTGGGCGAGCTGCCGGGTGGATGGCCGGAGCCGTTCCGCACCAAGGTGCTGGCGGGCAAGACGGTCAAGGTCGGCGTCGAGGACCTCTCGGCGGATGACGCATCGGCCCTCGAGGGCGGCAGCGCCGAGCGCCGCGCCACCCTGAACCGGCTGCTCTTCCCCGCGCCGACCCGGATCTACGAGCAGATGCGCGAGCTCTTCGGCGACCTCTCGGTCGTCGACACCCTCGACTACCTCTACGGTCTGGCGCAGGGTGGGGAGCACGTCATCGAGTTCAGCCGCGGCGTCCGCCTGTACATCGGGCTGGAGGCCATCGGCGAGGCGGACGATAAGGGCATGCGCACCGTCATGACCACGCTCAACGGCCAGCTGCGCCCGGTGTTCGTGCGCGACCGCAGCATCGTCGTCGAGTCGAAAGCGGCCGAGAAAGCGGACACGGCCAAGCCCGGCCAGGTCGCCGCGCCGTTCTCGGGCGTCGTCACCCTCCAGGTGAACGTCGGCGACGCGGTCGCCGCCGGTCAGGCGGTGGCCTCGATCGAAGCGATGAAGATGGAGGCGGCGATCACCGCACCGGTCGCGGGAACCATCGAGCGGCTCGCGATCCCGAAGACGCAGCAGGTGGACGCGGGCGACCTGATCGTCGTCATCCAGCCCTCCTGAACGGCGCCGCTCACCGCCCCCGTCGCCGTCCCGCCGCCGCCCGGGCGGCGGGACGGCCTACAATGACGATTCGCGGGACCCGCCCGCAGCAGAAGGAGAACGCACGCCGTGGCGAATGGTCATGACGCCGACACCCCCGAGCCGCGCTCGCCGCGCGAGCTCGTGCCGGCCGACGACGAGCTGACGCCGGCCGACGCCTTCACGCCGGTCCCGTCGCTCGAGGTCGACTCCACCCTGAGCATCGCCGTCGACCTGCCACCCGCGCCCCCGCCGGAGATCCCGGAGGACGAGGCCGCGGTGGCGATCGACGAGGTCCCGGTCGACCCGGGGTTCGTCGCATCGCCGACGGAGCCGACGACCATGTCCGTCGCGATCGTCGCGTCGCGCCTGGCGACGACCCCTCCCGGGGCCGCCGACGGCGCGGACGCCGTCCGTGCCGCGGACGGCGTCGACGCCGCAGCCGTGCCGCCCGGCGAGCCGTTCGCCGGCTCCCGCCGCGACCGCCTGCGCGGCGAGCACTCCACCCAGCCCGAGCCCGCCGCCATGCTGACCGCGGACCGCCTGCTCGAGGTCAACCGCAAGACGCGCCCCGGCCCCGAGGGCCCGTGGCAGCGCTTCGTCTACAACGTCACCTTCCGGACGGTGAACCTGGGCGACTCGGCCAAGGTGCGCGCCCGCAAGGAGCTCGACCACCGCATCCAGAAGCACTTCGAGGGGGGCGCCCGTTTCGTGCCGGTGCTCACCCGCAAGGGCGGCGTCGGCAAGACCACCGTGACCACGCTGCTCGGGATGGCGCTCGCCTCCGCCCGCGAGGACCGCATCATCGCGATCGACGCCAACCCGGACCGCGGCACGCTCTCGGAGCGCGTTCCGCGGCAGACGCGTTCGACCGTTCGGGATGTGGTGCACAAGGCCGCGAGCATCGGCGGGTTCACCGACTTCTCCTCGCTCGTCTCGCGCGACGAGACGCGGCTCGACATCCTCGCGTCCGACACCGACCCGATGCTGTCCGAGGCGTTCGACGAGAACGACTACAACGTCGTCGCCGACCTCTCGGCCCGCTTCTACTCGATCGTGCTGACCGACTGCGGCACCGGCATCGTCCACTCGGTGATGCGCGCGACGCTGCAGCGCGCCGACTCGCTGGTCATCGTCTCCGGCGGGAGCGTGGATGAGGCGCGGCTCGCCTCCGAGACCCTCACCTGGCTGGAGGCGAACGGCTACGGCGACCTGGTCCGCAACGCCGTGGTCGCGCTGAACACGGCGACGCACGCCACGAACCTGGTGAAGCTGGAGGAGATCGAGGCGCACTTCCGCTCGCGGGTGCGCGAGATCGTGCGCATCCCGTACGACCCGCAGCTGGCCGCCGGCTCCGTGGTGTCGTGGAAGGACCTCAAGCCGCTGACCCGCCTCTCGGCGCGCACGCTGGCCGCCCTCGTGGTCGAGGGGCTGCCGGCGGAGCGCGACTGAGCCACCCGTCCGATCCCGCTGACCTGCCTGCCGGCCCCGCCCGGCCGCCCGCCCCGCATCCGCCCGTTCCATCGAGGAGTACCCGTGACCGAACGCCAGATCCGCCTGTTCGGCGACCCCGTGCTGAAGACGCCGTCCGACCCGATCGGCGAGATCGACGACGGCGTGCGCGGACTGGTCGAGGATCTGGTCGACAGCGTGCTGCCTCCCGGTCGCGCGGGCGTCGCCGCGCCCCAGATCGGCGTCAATGAGCGCGCCTTCAGCTACAACGTCGACGGCGAGGTCGGCTACGTGATCAACCCCGTGCTCGCCGAGGTCTCGGGCGAGCCGGAGCTGGTCGACGAGGGCTGCCTGTCCGTACCGGGGCTGTGGTTCAAGACGCTGCGCTACCCGTTCGCCCGGGTGACGGGCATCGACCTCGACGGCAACCCGATCGAGGTGTCCGGCACCGGTGTGCTCGCGCAGGCGCTCCAGCACGAGACCGACCACCTCGACGGCGTGCTCTATCTGGACCGGCTCGACAAGGAGAGTCGTCGCGAGGCGATGAAGCAGGTGCGCGAGTCGGACTGGTTCTAGCCGCATCCACTAGACTGGGCGGTATGCGAATCGCGGTCACCGGAGGGTCGGGCAAGCTAGGACGCACTGTCGTGCGGGAGCTGCGGAAGACAGGGGACGAGGTCATCTCCCTCGACGCCGCGGGGGAGCGTGGTCCCGGTTTCGTCCGGGTCGACCTGACCGATTACGGCCAGACGCTCGATGCCATCCTCGGCGTGAACGACAAGCACGACGGCTTCGACGCGATCGTGCACCTGGCCGCCATCCCCGCACCGGGCATCCTGAGCGACGTCGCGACGTTTCACAACAACATCCGCGTCACCTACAACGTCTTCCAGGCGGCGCGCCGGGCCGGTATCCGCAACGTCGTGTATGCGTCGTCGGAGACCGTGCTGGGCCTGCCCTTCGACGTTCCGCCGCCGTACATCCCGGTGGACGAGGACTACCCCGCCCGCCCGGAGAGCACCTACTCGCTGGTGAAGCACCTCGAGGAGCAGATGGCGATCGAGCTGGTCCGCTGGGACCCGGCGCTCAAGATCGTCGCGCTGCGCTTCTCGAACGTGATGGACCCGGAGGACTACGCCGCCTTCCCCTCGTTCGACGACGACGCGCGGGCGCGCAAGTGGAACCTGTGGGGCTACATCGACGCGCGCGACGGCGCCCAGGCCATCCGCCGGGCGCTGGAGTGGGACACGACCGGCTTCGACCGGTTCATCATCGCGGCAGCCGACACGGTCATGTCACGCCGCAACGACGAGCTCGTCGCCGAGGTCTTCCCCGGCGTCCCGCTGAAGCGCGAACTCGGCGTCAACGACACCCTCCTCTCGATCGACAAGGCCCGCCGCATCCTCGGCTACGCCCCCGAGCACTCCTGGCGCGACGGGCGCTGACGCGACGGGCGCCGACGCGCCCCGCACTCCCGTCGCTCCCGTCGCTCCCGTCGCTCTCGTCGCTCTCGTCGCTCCCGTCTGTGCCGGGCGACATTCGTGCCGAATGTCGCCTCTGCTCCCCCCGCCCTGCGCACATTCGTGACGAATGTCGCCTCTGCTCCCCGCCCTGCGCACATTCGTGCCGAATGTCGCCTCTGCTCCCCGCCCTGCGCACATTCGTGCCGAATGTCGCAGAGCCTCCCCGATGACATTCGTGCCGAATGCGCCCTTCTCGCTACGCCGATGGCGACATTCGGCACGAATGTCGCCCTGCGGAAGTGTGCACAGGGGAGAGGTGCGGAGTGGGCATCCACAGATCTGGGGGAGCGCGACTGCGGCCACGCTGAACCGAGCACCATCGAGGGATGCGCAACCCTTCGCCCCTGCCCTCGCCCCTGATCGGGGTTCCGTTCACGACTTCGTCCGCGAGGCGGTACGGCGTCACCCGATCACGTCTGAAAAGCCGTGATCTCGATCACCCTTTCCACTCCGTCCACACCACCGCACCGCCGTCTGACGTCCGCAGGCTCTGCGAGGCCTACCTTCCCGTGATGCCGAAGGGAGCTTTCTTGAGCCATAGGACGGCTGCAGAACTCCTCGGGGTCCCTCTTCCAGCCCGGGATGGTCCTAGCGTGCTGCATGTCGCGGTTCCCTTCCCCCGGACGCCTCCCCGTGCCCGCGGAGTGATCGGTCACAGTTTGTCGCACGTGTCCGGTGGACTGGTCGATGGGCTGCCGGTCTGCGCGGCGGCCCAGGTGTGGTGCCAGCTCGCCGGCGAACTCGGTCGCGAGGACCTGGTGGCCGCCGGTGACCACCTCGTGGGTGCGCGCGGGCGACCACCGCTGGTGGGCGAGACGGAACTCACGGCTGCCGCTCTCCGGTTTCGCAGAACAAAAGGAGCAGATGCACGGGTATGGGCTCTGCCGCGCATCCGCCCCGGGGCCGACTCGCGTCCCGAGACCCTCCTGCGCCTCTTCCTCGAGGAGCACGGCATCACGGGCTTAGAGGTCAACCGTCCGGTACCTGCCCTCGCCGGTGCGCTGACGCTCCACCCGGACCTCAGCATCGCAGGCGCCGGAATCGCTTTCGAGTACGAGGGCGACGGGCATCGAATGGACCGCCGTCAGTGGCAGCGAGACATCGAGCGCCGTGAGCTCCTGGAGGCGGAGGGTTGGCGCGTAGTCCGGGTGACCGCCAGGGACCTCTTCACCGACCGTGACGCGTTCCTCGCCCGCCTGACGCGATTCGTGCCGAATCTCGAGTTCGACGCTCGCCCTTCCGACGCTGTCGCAGGTGTGACATTCGTGCCGAATCTCGAGTTCGACGCTCGCCCTTCCGACGCTGTCGCAGGTGTGACATTCGTGCCGAATGTTCCTCAAGCGGCGTCGTGAACGGTCATTCCGCACGAATGGTCGCGGTCATTGATCCCGGCCGACGCGCGTCACAGGGACAATTCGTGCCGAATGTGGCAATACAACTGACCAGAAGGTGCATTCGGCACGAATGAGCGCGGAGCCCGGGGCGCACCAGCGCCGGGTAGCGCCGCGGGCGCGACGTGCGCGCCGCGCGGCCCCCAGCGCTCAGTGCGCCAGCGAGAAGCCCTCGGTGCGCGGGTTGTCGCTGTAGATGCCGTCGATGACGTCGGCGAAGTCGGCCAGGATGACGTTGCGCTTGATGCTCAGCTTGGGCGTCAGGTGCCCGCTCGCCTCGCTCAGCTCGGTCGCGAGCACCACGAACTTGCGGATGCTCTCCGCGCGCGAGACGCCGGCGTTCGCGTGGTCGATGGCGCGCTGGATCTCGGCGTTGACGGCCGGGTTCACCGACGCCTCGGCGAGCGTCATGTCCTTGTCCTCGCCGTTGTTCGCCAGCCACGTGGGCAGCATCTCGGTGTCGAGGGTGACCAGCGCCGAGATGAACGGCCGCTGGTCGCCGACCACGACGACCTGGCTGACCAGCGGGTTGGCGCGGATCGGGTCCTCGAGAGCGGCGGGGGAGACGTTCTTGCCGCCCGCCGTGACGATGATCTCCTTCTTGCGACCGGTGATCGTGAGGAAGCCGTCCGCGTCGAACGACCCGAGGTCGCCGGTGCGGAACCAGCCTTCGTCGAACGCGGCGGCGGTCGCCTCCGGGTTCTTCCAGTACTCCTTGAACACGTTGATGCCGCGCACCTGGATCTCGCCGTCGTCGGCGAGGCGGAGGTCGACGCCCGGAAGCGCGGGGCCGACGGTGCCGATCTTGAAGGTGTCGGGACGGTTCACGGTCGCGGGCGCTGTCGTCTCGGTGAGGCCGTAGCCCTCCAGGATCTTGATGCCGAGGCTGTGGTAGAAGTGCCCGAGGTGCGAGCCCAGGGGAGCGGAGCCGGACACGGCGAACTTGACCCGGCCTCCCAGTGCCGCACGGAGCTTCGAGAACACCAGCCGGTCGTAGAGCGCGAACTTCAGCTTGAGCCCGAACGGCACCGAGCCGGCCTCGACGGCCTTGGAGTGCTCCACGGCGACCTCGGCGGCCGCGCGGAAGATCTTGCCGCGGCCGCCCGCCTCCGCCTTCTGCTCGGCCGAGTTGTAGACCTTCTCGAACACACGCGGCACGGCCAGGAGGAACGTCGGCTTGAAGCTCGCGAGCGCGGGCAGCAGCTGCTTCGTGTCGGCCTGGTGACCGACCTTGACGCCGCCGGTGACGCACAGCACGGCGATGAAGCGCGCGAACACGTGCGCTGTGGTGATGAACAGAAGAGTGGATGCTCCGCCCGGCTGCTTCACGACGTCCTTGAGCGCTTCGGCCGAGTTGCGCGAGAGTTCGACGAAGTTGGAGTGCGTCAGAACGCATCCCTTCGGCCGTCCCGTCGACCCCGATGTGTAGATGAGCGTCCCGATGTCGGAACCCTTCGCGATGCGGCGGCGGCGCTCGATCTCCTCGTCCGGCACGTCGACCCCGGCCGCGGCGAGCTTGTCGAGGTCGCCGAGGTGCAGCTGCCACACGGTCCCGACCAGGGGCAGCTCGGGGTGAACCTCGTCGAAGCGCGCGTGCATCTCCGCGTTCTCCAGGAACACGGCGATGGCTCCGGAGTCGGCCATGTTCCACTGGATCTGCGTGGGGGAGGACGTCTCGTAGATCGGCACGAGCACGGCGCCCGCGAACCAGGTGGCGAAGTCGATCAGCGTCCACTCGTACCGGGTCTTCGACATCAGGCCGATCTTGTCGCCGGGCTGGATGCCCGCGGCGACCAGGCCCTTCGCGAGCGCGATCACCTGGCGGTGGAACTCGGCGGCCGTGACGTCCCTCCAGCCGTCGCCCTCCGGGAGGCTGAACAGCGGCTGGTCGGGGGTCTCGGCGACCCGCTGCACCAGCAGATCGGTGGCGTTCGCCTCCGGGTCGGCGGGGACGATGACGGGCGTTTCGATCTGGTTCACGGTAGCTCCCTCGATACCGGGCGGGCGGGCGTCCGGCCGAAATGGCTTCGGCCGGAAGGGTTGATTACACTCTAGATGGTCCTGCCGGGGGCACTCGCGTCCGGGGGCCGCATCCCGCCCCCATCCCGCAGGAAGGCACCACGTGCACGCGATCGGCATCGACATCGGTGGGACCAAGATCGCGGGGGCCGTCGTCGACGAGCTCGGCGGGATCGTCCGGGAGGACCGGGTTCCGACCGACGCCAGCCGTCCGGTGGAGATCGAGAACGCCGTCGTCGAGATGATCGAGCGGCTGTCCGACGGGCCGGAGGAGATCGCGGGCGCGGGAGTGGCCGCCGCGGGCTTCATCGACGCCGCGCAGTCCACCGTGTACTACGCCCCGAACATCAACTGGCGGCACGAGCCCTTCCGCGAGAAGCTCGAGGCCCGCATCGACCTGCCCGTGCTGATCGAGAACGACGCGAACGCGGCGGGATGGGCCGAGTTCCGCTACGGAGCGGGGCGCCTGGTCTCCGACATGGTCGTCCTCACCATCGGCACGGGCGTCGGCGGCGCGATCGTCAGCAACGACCGGCTGTTCCGCGGCGGCTTCGGCGCGGGAGCCGAGATCGGGCACATGCGCGTCGTGCCGGGCGGCCTGCCCTGCGGGTGCGGCGCCCACGGCTGCATCGAGCAGTACGGCTCGGGACGCGCACTGCAGCGCATGGCGAACGAGCTGGCGGACGCCGGCGGCATCGGCCAGGGGCTCGCCGACGTGCGCGCGCGCACCGGCACCCTCACGGGCGGCGACATCAGCGCCCTGATCACCGCGGGCGACCCGGGCGCCCTGGCCGCGCTCCGGCAGCTGGGGGACTGGCTCGGCCAGGCCTGCGCGAGCCTCGGCGCCATCCTCGACCCGCAGCTGTTCGTGTTCGGCGGGGGTGTCGCCCAGGCCGGCGAGCTGCTGCTGGAGCCGATCCGGCAGGCGTATCTCGAGAACCTTCCGGCCCGCGGGTTC
The DNA here is from genome assembly GCF_056754895.1 of Leifsonia sp. KNZ13-11D. NCBI lineage: Bacteria > Bacillati > Actinomycetota > Actinomycetes > Micrococcales > Microbacteriaceae > Leifsonia > Leifsonia sp. KNZ13-11D. The sequence goes on along the minus strand of NZ_JBPGWU010000001.1, from coordinate 2,376,517 downwards.
CACCCGGAGCCCGAGTTCGCGATCGCCGAGCTGGTCAACGACGCCGGCGTCGTGGGAGCGGCCGACCTGGCGCGACTCCACGCCTCCTCGATCTAGAGGCGCGGCGGGGATAGGCTTCGAGCGATGTTCTACTGGCTGATGAAGTACGTGGTCGTGGGGCCGTTGCTCCGCGGCATCTTCCGGCCGTGGGTGGTGGGGCTGGAGAACATCCCTGCCGAGGGCGCCGTCATCCTGGCGAGCAACCATCTCTCGTTCATCGACTCGATCTTCCTGCCGCTCGAGGTGGACCGGCACGTGTCGTTCCTCGCCAAGAGCGACTACTTCACCCGGCGCGGGCTGAAGGGATGGGCGACCAAGGCGTTCATGAACGCCACCGGCCAGCTGCCGATCGACCGCTCGGGCGGCAAGGCGTCGGAGGCGTCGCTGAACACGGGCCTCGCGGTGCTCGCGCGCGGCGAGATCCTCGGCATCTACCCGGAGGGCACCCGCAGCCCCGACGGCAAGCTCTACCGCGGCCGCACCGGTGTCGCGCGCATGATCCTGGAGGCCGGGGTGCCGGTCGTTCCGGTGGCGATGGTGGACACGGCCAAGATCATGCCCATCGGCACGCGCCTGCCGAAGATCGGCCGCATCGGGATCATCGTCGGGGAGCCGCTCGACTTTTCCCGGTTCGACGGGATGGAGGGCGACCGCTTCATCCTGCGCTCGGTCACCGACGAGATCATGTACGAGCTCCAGCGGCTCGGCGAGCAGGAGTACGTGGACGTGTACGCCACGACCGTCAAGGAGAAGCGGGCGACGCTGTCACAGTAGGACGGCCCCGGAGGCTTTCGCGGTAGGCTCGGATATCCCATCCATCCCCCGAGTGAGCGGAAGACCCAGTGCTACAGACCACAGAACCCGTCGTGCGACCTGACGAGTCCGTGATCGAGGGCCTGGAGTATTGGCGCACCCTTCCGATCAAGCAGCAGCCGGCCTGGCCGGACCCGGAGGCGGCGGCCGCCGCGGCCGCCGAGATCGCCACGCTGCCGCCGCTCGTCTTCGCGGGCGAGGTCGACCAGCTCCGCACCCGGCTGGCGCGCGCCGCCGAGGGCGAGGCGTTCCTGCTGCAGGGCGGCGACTGCGCGGAGACCTTCGCCGGGGCCACGGCGGATGCCATCCGCAACCGCGTCAAGACGGTGCTGCAGATGGCGGTCGTGCTCACGTACGGCGCCTCCGTCCCCGTGATCAAGATGGGCCGCATGGCCGGCCAGTTCGCGAAGCCGCGCTCCAGCGACACCGAGACCCGCAACGGCGTCACCCTTCCCGCGTACCGCGGCGACATCGTCAACGGGTACGACTTCACCCCCGAGTCCCGGCAGGCGGACCCGCGGCGGCTGGTGCAGGGCTACCACACCGCCGCCTCCACGCTGAACCTCATCCGCGCCTTCACGCAGGGTGGTTTCGCCGACCTGCGCCAGGTGCACAGCTGGAACAGAGGCTTCGCCGCGAACCCCGCCAACCAGCGCTACGAGGGCCTCGCCCGCGAGATCGACCGTGCCATCAAGTTCATGGAGGCGGCGGGCGCCGACTTCGACGAGCTGAAGCGGGTGGAGTTCTACTCCAGCCACGAAGCCCTGCTGATGGACTACGAGCGCCCGATGACGCGCATCGACTCCCGCACGGGCACGCCGTACAACACGTCGGCGCACTTCGTCTGGATCGGCGAGCGGACGCGCGACCTCGACGGTGCGCACGTCGACTTCCTGTCGCGGGTCCGCAACCCGATCGGCGTGAAGCTCGGCCCGACTACGTCGCGCGACGACATGTTGCGCCTGATCGACAAGCTCGACCCGGAGCGCGAACCCGGCCGCCTGACGTTCATCACGCGCATGGGCGCCGGCACCATCCGGGATGCGCTGCCGCCGCTGCTCGAGGCGATCAAGCGGTCCGACGCCAAGCCGCTCTGGGTGACCGACCCGATGCACGGCAACGGGCTGACCACGCCGACCGGCTACAAGACGCGTCGGTTCGACGACGTCGTCGACGAGGTGAAGGGCTTCTTCGAGGCGCACCGCGCCGCGGGGACGAACCCCGGCGGCATCCACGTCGAGCTCACCGGCGACGACGTGACCGAGTGCCTGGGCGGCTCCGAGCACATCGACGAGGCCACCCTTGCGACGCGCTACGAGTCGCTGTGCGACCCGCGCCTGAACCACATGCAGTCGCTCGAGCTGGCGTTCCTGGTCGCCGAGGAGCTGTCGCAGGCCTGAGCCCGTCCCCAACGGAGGGTCGCAACACGCCGTTATCCGCCGCGGATAACGGCGTGTCGCGTCCCCTGGATGCTCAGCACGCGGCCGGTCAGAAGCCGGCGAAGTTGACCGTGATGGTGGAGCCCTTCGGCTGCTGCGTGCCAGCGGCCGGCGAGATCTTCGAGACCACGAACGCGGGCGGGGCCACGTCGGCGATCGCGCTGTACTTGAGCGTGAAGCCCGCGTCCGTCAGTGCCTTCTTCGCGTCGGCCCAGCTCTTCCCGACGACATCGGGGACGGTGACCGGCTCGGGACCCTTCGACGTCTCCAGCAGCAGCGTGTCGCCGGGACGCACCGGTTCGTGCTGCGGCTGCGCCGAGATCACGTCGCCCTCGGCGACCGTGTCGCTGTAGCTCTGCGGCCCGGCGGACGTCAGCAGACCGACCTTGCTCAGGATGCCGGAGGCCTCCGACACGGACTTGCCCGCCACATCCGGGATGGGGCCCGACGAGACGACGAGGTCGACCGCCGCGGCCTCGAAGTATGGTCCGCCGCCGGAGATGTCCGCGCCGGTGTCCGCCCGGGTGGCGGAGATGACCGTGTCAGCCGGCACCTTCGCGTCGAACTGCTGCGCGATGTCGCCGACCTTGGCGCCGGCGCCCGTGATGGCGCTCTTGGCGGCATCCGTGCTCTGACCGGCCAGGGGCGGGATGGTGATCGGCTTGGGGCCTTGGGAGACGCGCAGGGTCACTTTGCTGCCGCGCGCCGCGGGGACGCCGGCCGCCGGGTCGGTGCTCGACACCATCCCCTTGGCCACGGTGGTGCTGTACTCGGGCACCTGCGCGGCGGTGAAGCCCAGCTTCTGCAGCTCGGCCGTGGCGGCGTCGGGCGCCGAGTTGACGACGTTCGGCACGGCGACGAGCGAGCCGGGGCCGGAGCCGAAGTACCAGCCGGTGCCGGCCGCGGCCCCGGCGAGCAGGATGACGAGCGCGAACAGCCACCAGCCCTTCGAACGGCGCTTCGTGGCAGCGGCGGTGAGCGTCGCCGTGGCGGCGGGTGTGCTGGAGGCGACCTGCTGTCGGATGGCGGGGTTGATGATCTGCGTGTCGCCGTCGTCGAGTTCGAGAGCGGGCGGTAGCACCATGGTCGGCTGCAGCACGGCCTCACCGCGCAGCGACTTCTCCGCCTCCAGCAGGCGGTCGAGCATCTCCCGGGCATCACGCGGCCGGCGCTCCGGATCCTTCTCGGTCGCCCACAGTACGAGCTCGTCGAGTTCGGCGGGGACGGCCGGGTTCTTCGCGCTCGGCGCCGGGACGGCGTCGTTGGCGTGCTGGTAGGCGATCTGCATGGGCTGCTCGCCCTGGAAGGGCTGCTGGCCGGTCAGCATCTCGTACATCATGATGCCGAGCGCGTAGATGTCGCTGCGGGCATCGGCGACGCCGCGCGTGACGAGCTCGGGGGAGAGGTAGGCGATCGTGCCGAGGAGCGCCTGGCCGGTGGCGGTGTTCGCGCTCGCGGCGCGGGCGAGGCCGAAGTCGCCGATCTTGATGCGGCCGTCGTCGGCGAGCAGCACGTTCTCCGGCTTCAGGTCGCGGTGGACGATCCCGGCCTTGTGGGCGGCCGCGAGCCCGGAGAGCACCGCCTCCATGATGTCGATGGTCTGCTCGGGGGTGAGCTTGCCGTAGTCCTTCAACAGATCGCGCAGCGTGATGCCGGGCAGGTACTCCATGACGAGGTACGCCATGTCCGAGTCCTGCCCCTGGTCGAAGACGTTCACGACGTTGGGATGCGCGAGCCGCGCCGCCGAGCGCGCTTCCTGCACGAAGCGGCTCTTGAAGGTGGAGTCGTCGGCCAGGTGGCCGTGCATGATCTTGATGGCGACGCGGCGCTCGAGGCGCAGATCGGTGGCCAGGTAGACGGTGGCCATGCCACCGCGGGCGATCCGCGAGCGCACCTGATACCGGCCGTCGATGAGACGGCCGATCATCGGGTCGGTCTGGCTCGTGGTCACGGATCGAGTCTAGGGAAAGAGCCGTGGTCGAACCCGGCAAAACACCGGAGGACGTCACGGCTGTGACCCGGCTGTGACATTCGGGCTCAGCCGAGCTGGGCGAGCCAGGCCCGCGCCGATGTCTCCCACTTCGCGTAGGCGTCGGGGAAGGCGGAGAGCTGCACGGCCTGGGCGGCCTGCGTGACGGTCATCCGGGACCAGCCGGGGATGTCGAGGAGCCCCCGCGTGCGTCCCGGGTTGGGGTTGCCGGCCCCGCCGTAGAAGGCGAGGGTGGCGCGGGTCGGGTCGAGCACCTGGTCGGGCGTGCCCCAGCCGGTGCTCGGCCGCTGCTGGAAGAGGCCGAGCGAATCGCGGTCGCCATAGCGGACATTCCGCAGACCGGACTCCTGCGCTGCGGCGGCGAGGGCGATGACGATGCCCTGGTCCGGGACGCCCTCCTGCCGACCGATCCGGATGATCAGCTGCGCGTTCGCACGCATCTCGTCGCTGAGGGCCATGACCTGCCCGGCCACGGCCTGCGGAAGCGGCGCGGGTGCGACCACCGGCGCAGCTGCGACGGGCGCGGGAGCGGGGGTGCTCAGCGCCGCCGTCGTCATGCCCGGGATGCGGACCTTCTGACCGGGGAAGATCAGGCTGGAGGCGCTCAGGCCGTTCGCGGCGAGGACGGCGCGCGTCGTGACGCCGAAGCGCCCGGCGATGCCGCTGATGGTGTCGCCGCGGGCGACCGTGTACGTCGTGGCAGGCGCCGGTGAGGCGGGCGCCGGTGCGGCCGGTGCGGGAGCCGCCGGCGCGGGGGCCGCATGCGCCGGCCCGGCCAGCGCCAGCACCTGCCCGGGGAAGATCAGGCTCTTCCAGCTGAGGCCGTTCATCGCCAGGACGGCTGCCGTGGACAGGCCGAAGCGCGCTGCGATGCCGGACACCGTGTCCCCGGACTGCACCCGGTAGGTTGCGGGGGCGGCGGCGACGGAGGTCCGGGCCGGGGAGGCCGCGGACTCGTGGGCGATCGTGCTCACGACGGTGGAGCGCTGGAAGGCGGAGTGCTCGCCCGTGTCGTCCGCGCGGTCGGTGGCCCGCTGGTCCGCCGGGGCGGCCTGGGCCGGGGTGACGAGGTTGAGCGTGACCGCGAGCGAGCTCGCGACCGCGATCGGCACGGTGCCCAGCATCCCGCGGATCCTGCCGGTGTCTGTCAGAGCCATGGGATCCCCCTGTTCGAGTGACACGACGACAACCCACGGTGTCACGGAACAGTTAAGGAGTCAACAGGAGTGACGGATGTGACGAGGGTTCACATGATCGTAACAATCGCAGCGGCGTGCGCGACGGCACGAGACATGGCACGCTGGAGGGGTGAGCGAGCACGTCCAGACCACGGAATGGTTGACCGTCCCCGACCTCGTCGAGCAGTTGGGCCTGAGCGTGAGCCGGGTCCGTCGTCTCATCGAGGACCGCCACCTCGGCGCCAAGCGCGTCGACGGCGTCCTCAAGGTGCCAGCGCTGTTCCTCAAGGACGGCCAGCCGCTGGGCGAGCTGCACGGCACGCTGATCGTCCTGGCCGACGACGGCTTCAGCGACGACGAGGCGGTCGACTGGCTGCTCGAGCCGGAGGAGAGCCTGGGCACGTCGCCCATCGAGGCTCTGCGCGCCGGCCGCAAGGCAGAGGTCCGCCGCGTGGCCCAGGCGCTCGGCTGACCCGTGCGGCGCAAGCCGTCAGGCGCTGCGGCGCGTGACGGTGACGGCGAGGTCGCGCAGCTGGGCCTTGGCCGACGCACCCAGCGGCGCCGACTCGAGCGCCTCGATCGCGCGGTCGACGTTCTGGGCGATCATCCGCTCCACGATGTCCACGGCCCCGGACTCCCGGATCGTCAGCTGCATCGTGCGGATCTGCTCGGGTGTGAGGTCGGCGTCGCCGAGCAGCTCGTCGAGGGTCGCCCTGGCGCCCGAGGGGATGGCCTGCCGCGTGAGCGCGATGAGCACGGTCCGTTTGCCCTCGCGGAGGTCGTCGCCGCTCGGCTTGCCGGTGACGTCCGCGTCCCCGAACACGCCGAGCAGGTCGTCCCGCAGCTGGTAGGCGATGCCGAGCGGGAGCCCGAAGCGGCGGAGCGCATCCAGCTGCCCGATCGTCGCCCCGGCCAGGCTGGCGCCGATGAGCAGCGGGGATTCGATGGAGTACTTGGCCGACTTGTAGACGATGACACGCTCTGCGCGCGCCAGCTGGTCGGAGTCGGGGCGGCCGGCCCAGCCGATCTCCTCGAAGATGTCGAGGTACTGCCCGGCGGTCACATCCAGGCGCATGCGGTTGAACTCGGCGCGGGCCGACCGCCGGGCCGGGGCGCTGACGAGTTGCGTAAGCCCTTCGTCGAAGAGCTCGTCGCTCAGGATGAGCAGCAGATCGCCGAGGAGGGTGGCTGCGCCCGTGCCGAAGGAGGCACCGGATCCTCCCCAGCCCTCGCGGTCGTGCAGCGCCTCGAAGCGCTTGTGCGCGGCGGGCGCGCCGCGGCGGGTGTCGGAGTTGTCGATGAGGTCGTCGTGCACGAGCGCGGCGGCGTGGAACAGCTCCAGGGCGCTGGCGACGGAGACGACGGCGTCGAGTGCGCCACCCGCGGTCACCGCGTTCGCATCGGAGCCCTCGGCCGGCTCGTCGCCCGCCGTGCGCACCGCCTGCCATCCCCAGAAGCAGAACAGGGCCCTGAAGCGCTTGCCGCCGCTGAGAAAATCCCTTGAGAACGCCGCGACGGGAGAGAGCTCGTCGGCGATGGAGACGAGAATAGAGGCGCGCGCATCGAAGAATCCATCGATTCTGGACTGGATGAGGTCGACGAATCGGATGCTTTCAGACACACGCCTAGCCTAGCCAGACCGGCAAGGTTAGAATCAGGCTCACCAAGCCTCGAACCCGCGAGAAAGAGGGGGAATCGGATGCCGCTTTCGGAACATGAGCAGCGCCTCCTCGAAGAGATGGAACGCAGTCTCTATCAGAACGACGCAGACTTCGTAGCGAAGGTCGGAGGCAAGCGGGCTCGTCCCGCCTACCGGTCGATCGTGCTCGGCATCCTGCTCGCCGTCGTGGGCGTCGTCGTCCTCGTCGTCGGAGTCTGGTTCCGCCAGCCGCTCGTGGGCATTCTCGGATTCATCGTCATGTTCGCCGGGGTCCTCGTGGCGATCGCACCGGGCAAGCGCATCGCCGTCGAACCGGGCGCGTCGGAGACGAAGGGCACCAAGGCGCGCGGCGGTCAGCCGGGCTTCATGGATCGCATGAACGACCGCTGGGACAAGCGCAACGACGGCGGCGAGGGCTGACCCTCCACTCCGCTCCACCGACTTCCTCACGAAGGGCCGATCTCCGGATCGGCCCTTTTTTCATGCCCGTCCCCGGTCCCTGACGCTCCATCTTCCTCCACCCCGATTTCCCGCGTGATTCCGGGGCTTGGTGTGCCCAGTTCGGGGCAATCTGACCGCAATGCGGTGTTTTGTGGATGAGAGTGGAGTAAAGTGGAGGCACACCGCAACCTGGGCCGGGAGAGTGGGGGTGGCAGCCGATGTTCCTCGGTACGCATGCCCCCAAGCTCGACGAGAAGGGGCGCATCATCCTCCCGGCGAAATTCCGGGACGAGCTCGCGTCCGGCCTCGTCCTCACCCGTGGCCAGGAGCACTGCGTCTACGTCTTCTCGCAGCGCGAGTTCGAATCGCTCCACGAGAAGATCCGCCAGGCGCCGGTGACGAGCAAGCAGGCCAGGGATTACCTGCGCGTCTTCCTCTCGGGAGCGAGCGCCGAGGTCCCCGACAAGCAGAACCGCGTGACCATCCCGGCCGCGCTCCGCTCGTACGCGGGACTGGATCGCGATTTGGTCGTGATCGGCGCGGGCAGCCGCGCGGAGATCTGGGACGCCACGGCCTGGGAGACCTACCTGGCCGAGCAGGAGGCGGCGTTCGCGAGCACGGAGGAGGAGGTGATCCCGGGACTCTTCTGACGGTCCGCGTCCCTGACGCCGGACTCCCAGCCATACGCCCTGACACCACTTCCCCGGTGTCAGGTCGGGATGGATGGGGATCCGGAACCAGGGGCGGGGCCCCGGTTCCCGAAACGTCATGAACGACAACGAGCGCATCCACACCCCGGTTCTCCTCGAGCGCTGCATCGAGCTGCTCGCGCCGGCCCTCACCAAGCCCGGAGCCGTTTTCGTCGACGCGACGCTCGGGATGGGCGGCCACTCCGCCGGTATCCTCGAGCGCTTCCCCGAGGCGACCCTGGTCGGCCTCGACCGCGACCCCGAGGCCCTCGCCATCGCGGGGGACCGGCTGGAGCGCTTCGGCGCGCGCGTCCACCTCGTGCACACCGTCTACGACGGCGTCCGCGAGGCCGTGGAGGGACTCGGATTCGAGGCCATCGACGGCGTGCTCTTCGACCTGGGCGTCTCGTCCCTGCAGCTCGACCGGGTGGAGCGAGGCTTCTCGTATTCGAAGGACGCACCGCTCGACATGCGGATGGACGGCACGAGCGAGCTGACCGCGGCGACCGTCCTCGCGGAGTACTCGGAGGCGGACCTGCGCCGCATCTTCCGGGACTACGGCGAGGAGAAGCTCGCCGGACGCTACGCCGCGCGCATCGTGGAGGCGCGCGAGCGCGGGCCGCTGGAGCGTTCCGGCCAGCTCGTCGATCTCATCGTGAAGGCGACCCCGGTCGCGCTCCAGCGTCAGGGCCACCCCGCCAAGCGCGTCTTCCAGGCGCTGCGCATCGAGGTCAATCAGGAGCTCGCGGTGCTGCAGCGGGCCATCCCGGCCGCCATCGACGCCCTCGCGGTCGGCGGACGCATCGTCGTGGAGGCGTACCAGTCGCTCGAGGACCGCATCGTCAAGCGCGAGTTCCAGGCCCGCTCGACCTCCAGCGCTCCGGCCGGCCTGCCGGTCGAGCTCCCCGAGCACCGGCCCGAGCTGAAGCTGCTGATCCGCGGGGCCGAACTCGCGGACGACGACGAGAAGGCCGCGAATCCCCGGGCCACCCCCGTTCGGCTGCGCGCAGCCGAACGGGTCCGCCCCGCGAACCCCACCACCGATCAGACGAGGAGGCGCCCGTGAGCACCACCCTGGCAGAAGCCGTTCCGGCGCCCGCCCGCAAGCGGCCCGCCGCACTGTGGCACGGCGGCGTCCTCCCGGCACCGGTGGAGGAGCCGGCGCGCACCCACCTCGAGGTGGTCCCGACCCGGTCGCAGCGCAGGGCGCGACCGCGGGCGCTGTACGCGGCGATCGCGGTCGGCACCCTGCTCGTGATCGTCGTGGCGCAGCTCCTGCTCAGCATCGGCATCTCCCAGGGCGCCTACCAGCTGAACGCCCTGCAGGCCCAGCAGAACCAGCTCCAGCGCTCCTACCAGGCGGTGTCCGAGGATCTCAACCGGGTCTCCTCGCCCCAGAACCTGGCGGCCAACGCGAACGCGCTCGGGATGGTGTCCAACAGCAGCCCGGCCTACCTCCGCCTCTCCGACGGCGCGGTGCTCGGTGCCCCGCTGCCCGCCAACGGCGCGGCCGGGACGGTGACCGGCACGCAGGGCAACCTGGTGCCGAACTCGCTGCTCGCCGGGGTGCCGCTGGTCACCCAGGCGCAGCAGCAGGCGAATTCGTCCACAGCTGCCGGACAGGCTGGGAATTCCACGACTCCGGGTGCCGCTACCGCGCCCACGACCGCCCCGACCGTACCGTTGCAGGGAGCGTTGCCGACCCCGGTGACGCACTGACGACGGGACGGGCGCGCATGGTCAGCAAGAAGATGCTGCGGCGGAGGACCGCCGTGACGGTGCTCGCCGTCGCGGCCTCCGTCGGCATCCTCGGAGCCAAGCTCGTCGACATCCAGGTCGTCCGCGCGGACGAGCTGCAGCGGCAGTCGGTGAACGCCAAAGAGGTGTCGATCCCGCTGCTGGGCAACCGCGGCGACATCGTCGACAGCGACGGCACTGTGCTCGCCACGACGATCTACACCTACACGGCGGCGGCATCGCCGAAGGACGCGATCGCCGGCGGCCGCGAGAAGATGGTCGAGGCGGCGGCGAAGATCGGCGCCCTCACCGGACAGGGCGGCGATGCGGTCGTGGCGCTGATCGACGAGGCGCTGAAAGAGAACCCGAAGTCGCAGTACGTGCTGATCAAGTCCGGGATGGACGTCGCCACCTTCGACAAGCTCGACAAGCTCCCGTACCCGTGGCTCACCTTCACCAAGACGCAGGCGCGCAGCTATCCCAACGGCGCGGTCGCGGGAAACCTGATCGGCTTCCTCTCCCAAGGCGGCGACTCCGGTCTCGAAGAGAGCGAGAACAGCTGCCTCGCGGGGCAGAACGGCGAGGAGACCTATCAGCGCGGAGCCGACGGCGTCGCCATCCCGGGCAGCACGGTCGTGCAGAAGCAGGCCAAGGATGGCGGAACGCTCAAGCTCACCATCGACCGCGACCTGCAGTGGTTCGCCGAGCAGACGCTGGCCCAGCAGGTCAGCGCCACCGGTTCGAAGTTCGGCTTCGTGACCGTCGCAGAAGCGAAGACCGGCAAGATCAAGGCCATCGCGCAGTGGCCGGCGCTCGATCCGAACAACATCGATGCGACGGATCCGTCGTACTGGCGCCTCCAGTCGCTGACCGACCCGCGCGAGCCGGGCTCCACCTTCAAGGCACTGACGGCGGCCATGCTGATCGATCAGGGCAAGGCGACCCCGACGTCTCAGGTGCTCGCGCCGTACTCCTGGAAGTCGGGCAACGGGGCGGACCTGCACGACTCCGGGTACCACGACCCGCTGCGCCTCACGCTGACGGGCGTGCTGATGATGTCGTCCAACACGGGCATGTCGCAGCTCGGGCGCGCGCTCAGCGATCAGACGCGGTACGACTACCTCAAGAAGTTCGGGATCGGCGACTCCACCGGCCTCCCGTACCCGGACGAGTCCTCCGGCGAACTCCATCCCGTGAAGGACTGGGACGACCAGACCAAGTACGCCACGATGTTCGGTCAGGGCGTCTCGACGACCCAGCTGCAGATGGTCGACGCCTACCAGGCACTCGCCAACGGCGGCACGCGCATCCCGCTGTCGCTGGTGGAGGGCTGCCAGCATCCGGACGGGTCGGTGACGGACGTGCCGAACACCAAGCCGACGCCGGTCGTCTCCGCGCAGGCGGCCGCCACGACGCTCGGGATGATGGAGTCCGTCGTCACCGACGGCGACCTCAAGAAGCAGCTGCAGATCCCGGGCTACCGCATCGCGGCCAAGACCGGAACGGCCCAGCAGCCGGACGGCAAAGGCGGGTATCTGCCCTCGTACTACGTGTCGGTGATGGGCGTCGCGCCGGTGGACGATCCGCAGTACGTCGTTTCGGTCAACCTCGGGTTCCCGACTACCATTACTTCGTCGGCAGCCGCCGCTCCGCTGTTCCACACGATCATGAGTCAGGTGCTGAAGACCTACCGGGTGAAGCCCTCGACGTCGAGCCCGGCGGGCTATCCGCCCTACTACTAGAAACACCTCTACTGAAAGTGAGCCTCGTGACAGGACCGGCGCCCTCTTCTCTGCGCCCCGAGCATCCCGTCGCCCGCCCGCTCGCCCAGCTGGTAGCGGAGTTCGGGCTGGATTGCCGCGGCGACCTCGACGGCGTCGAGGTGACCGGTGCTGCGCTGGCGAGCTCCGCCGTCGAGCCCGGCGACCTCTACGTCGGGGTGCCCGGACGCAACGTCCACGGCGCCGCCTACGCAGAGGCCGCGGCCGAGGCGGGGGCGGTGGCGGTGCTCACCGACGAGGAGGGCGCGGAGCTCGCGGCCGACTCCGGCCTGCCCGTCATCGTCACGCCCGACCCGCGGGCGGCGCTCGGCGCCGTCTCGGCGTGGATCTACCGCACCGACGAGAACTCGGCGACCCTCTTCGGCGTCACCGGGACCAACGGCAAGACCAGCGTCGTCTACCTGCTGAACGCCATCCTCGGCCAGCTGGGCGTCGTGTCCGGCCTCAGTTCGACGGCCGAGCGACGCATCGGCGACACCGTCATCACGAGCAAGCTCACGACGCCGGAGGCCAGCGAGCTCCACGCGCTGCTGGCGCGCATGCGCGAGGAGGGCGTCCGCGCCGCCGCGATCGAGGTGTCGGCCCAAGCCCTGACCCGTCACCGCGTGGACGGCATCGTGTTCGACGTGGTCGGCTTCACCAACCTGAGCCACGACCACCTCGACGACTACGCCGCGATGGACGACTACTTCGCCGCGAAGCTCGAGCTCTTCCAGCCGGACCGCGCCCGCCGCGGCGTGGTGACCGTCGACTCCGACTGGGGCCGCCAGCTGGTGGAGCAGTCGCGCATCCCCGTCGCGACGCTGTCCAGCTCCCCGGGCTCCGACGCCGAGTGGATGCTGACCGTCACGGAGGAGACGCTCGCCCGCACCGCCTTCGCGCTCGAGGGTCCGGACGGCCGCCGTCTCGAGACGAGCATCCCGCTGCTCGGCGCCTACAATGCCGCCAATGCCGCGCTCGCGATCGTCATGCTCGTCGAGTCGGGGTACGACCTCGACGCGATCGGAGCGGCTCTGGAGCGCGACGGCGGGATCGACGCGTACATCCCCGGTCGCGCGGAGCGCCTCTCCGGCGACCGCGGACCGGTCGTCTTCATCGACTACGGCCACAGCCCCGACGCCTTCCTCTCGACGCTCAGCGCCCTGCGCAAGGTGACGGACGGCCGCATCGTCATGGTCTTCGGCGCCGACGGCGACCGCGACACCACGAAGCGCACCGACATGGGCGCGATCGCCGCCCGCGGCTCGGACGCCGTGGTCATCACCGACTTCCACCCGCGCTGGGAGGACCCGGCCACGATCCGCGCCGCGCTGCTCGACGGCGCCCGCACGGCGGTGCCGGACCTGGAGCTGTACGAGGTGCCGGACCCGCGCGCCGCCTTCCGCACGGCCTTGTCGCTCGCCGGCGAGGGCGATGTCGTGCTGTACGCCGGCCCCGGCCACGAGGACTACCAGGAGGTGGCCGGTCAGCGGCTGCCGTACTCCGCCCGCGAAGACGTGCGTCTCGCTCTGCGAGAGGCCGGGTGGCTCTAGATGATCGCCCTCACCCTGGCCGAGATCGCCGCGGCCACGCGAGGCACGCTGTTGCTCGACGGCGTCGTGCTCCCCGACGGCACCCCCGCGACGCCCGAGACCGTCATCACCGGACTCTCCACGACCGACTCGCGCGAGGTCGTGCCCGGCACCGTGTTCTTCGCGAAGCCCGGGGAGGTGACCGACGGCCACCTCTTCGCCCCACAGGCCGTCGAGGCGGGCGCGGCGCTGCTCGTCGTCGACCACGCCCTCGACCTCCCCGTGCCGCAGCTGCTCGTGGACGACACGGTGGTCGCGCTCGGCGACCTCGCGACCGAGGTCATCGCCCGCGTCCGCGCACTCGGCCGGCTGAAGATCGTGGGCATCACCGGCTCCAACGGCAAGACCACGACCAAGAACCTGCTGCGTGCGGTGCTGGAGCAGGTCGGACCGACCATCGCGCCCCGCGCCTCGTTCAACAACGAGGTCGGCGCTCCGGTGACGATGATCCAGGTGACCGAGGAGACCGAGTTCCTGGTCGCCGAGATGGGCGCGAGCGGAATCGGCGAGATCGCACGCCTGGTCCGCATGGCCCGCCCGGACGTCGGCGTCGTGCTCAAGGTGGGCCTGGCTCATGCCGGCGAGTTCGGCGGCATCGAGAAGACGCTCCAGGCCAAGACCGAGATGGTCACGGACCTGCTCGACTCGGACGTCGCGGTGCTCAACATCGACGACCCGCGCGTCGCGACGATGGCCGGCAAGACCGTCGCGCGCGTGCTGTGGTTCGGCCTCGACGAGCGCGCCGACGTGCGCGCGACCGACATCGTCTCAGACCGCCGCGGCACATCCTTCACCCTCCACCTCCCGCCGCGCGACGGGGAGAGGGCGCCTCGCGTCCGGTGCGGTTCCAGGTGCTCGGCGAGCACCACGTCATGAACGCCCTCGCCGCGGCGGCCTCCGCGCACGTTCTCGACGTCGACATCGACACGATCGTCGCCGCCCTGCAGACCGTGAAGACGGCGGAGCGGTGGCGGATGGAGGTGCTCGGCGACAGCGACGTGACGGTGATCAACGACGCCTACAACGCCAGCCCCGACTCGATGGCCGCCGCTCTCAAGACGCTGGCGCAGATCGCCGAGCCGTCCGGCCGGACGATCGCGGTCCTCGGCGAGATGAGCGAGCTGGGCGAGTTCTCCGGTGAGGAGCACGACCGCATCGGCCTGCTCGCGGTCCGGCTCGGCATCGACCAGCTCCTCATCGTCGGCCCCGAGGCACGGCGCATGCACATCACCGCGATCAACGAGGGCTCGTGGGACGGCGAATCGCTGTACTTCGAGACCCAGGACGAGGCCTTCGAGCACCTGACCGGTGCGCTCCGTCCGGGCGACACCGTGCTGGTGAAGTCGTCCAACTCGGCCGGGCTCCGCTTCCTCGGCGACCGACTGGGAGAATCGTTCTCGTGAAAGCCCTGCTGACCTCCGGTGCGCTCTCCATGGCGTTCACGCTCTTCCTGACGCCGCTGTTCATCCGGCTGTTCCGCCGACTGCAGTGGGGCCAGTTCATCCGCGACGACGGCCCGCAGAGCCACCACGCCAAGCGCGGCACCGCCACGATGGGCGGCATCGTCGTCATCCTGGGCACGCTGTTCGGCTACTTCACCGCACTCCTGCTGACCGGCGACGGCACCAGTGTGTCGTCGCTGCTCGTGCTGTTCCTCATGGTCGGGCTCGGTGTGGTCGGCTTCATCGACGACTTCCTCAAGACCCGCCGTGAGCGCAGTCTCGGGCTCACCGGCTGGGCGAAGGTGGCCGGGCAGGTGATCGTCGCGACCGTGTGGGCGTTCCTCGCCATCCGCTTCCCGAACGGGAACGGCTACACGCCGGCGACCATGACGGTCTCCTTCATCCGCGACCTGCCGGCGATCGACTTCGGCTCGATCACGAAGTTCGGCGTCATCGGGGTGCTCGTCGGCTACGGGCTGTACCTGATCTGGATCAACTTCCTGGTCGCCGCGACCTCGAACGGCGTGAACGTCACGGACGGCCTCGACGGGCTCGCGTCGGGCGCCTCCATCCTGGCGATCGGCGCCTACATCATCATCGGCTTCTGGCAGTCGATCCAGTCCTGCGCGAACGTGAAGCTGAGCGTCGAGAACGTCGCCAAGTGCTACGACGTGCGCGACCCGTTCGATCTCGCCATCGTGGCGACGGCCATCGTGGGCGCCGTCGTCGGCTTCCTGTGGTGGAACACCTCGCCGGCGCAGATCTTCCTCGGCGACACCGGCTCGCTGGCGCTCGGCGGCGCGGTCGCCGCCCTCGCCATCCTGAGCCGCACCGAGCTGCTGCTCGTGCTCATCGGCGGCATCTTCGTGATCGAGGCCGGGTCGGTGATCGTCCAGCGGGCCTACTTCAAACTGACGCACGGCCGCCGCATCTTCCTGATGAGTCCCATCCACCACCACTTCGAGCTGAAGGGATGGGCGGAGGTGACGGTCGTCGTCCGGTTCTGGATCATCGGCGGCCTGCTCGTCGCCGCCGGCGTTGGCTCGTTCTACCTCGAGTGGCTGGCGACGTGACCGACCCCACCGACCCCACCGACCCCACCGACCCCACCGACCCCACCGACCCCACCGGCCCGACGGGCGATGGGCTGCAGCAGCGGCTGACGGGACTCACCAGCTGGTACTCCGACTGGAGCGGCCTCCGGGTCGCCGTGTACGGCCTCGGCGTCACCGGGTTCTCGGTGGCGGACACCCTCGCCGAACTCGGCGCGGAGGTGCTCGTCGTCGCGTCCGCGGCCGACGAGGAGCGGCGGATGCTCCTGGAGGTCATCGGCGCGGAGCTGGTCGAGCAGACGGACCTCAGCGCACCTCCCGCGCGGCTGGCCGAGTTCGACCCGGAGCTCGTGATCGCGTCGCCGGGCTTCCACTGGGACCACCCGCTCCTCCTCTGGGCGCAGCAGCGCGGCACCGCCGTCTGGGGCGACATCGAGCTGGCCTGGCGTCTGCGCGACAAGGTCGCACGCCCGGACGGCGCCGAGGGCCCGGCCGACTGGATCTGCGTGACCGGGACGAACGGCAAGACCACCACAGTGCAGCTGACCGCCACGATGATCCTGGCGGGCGGGAACCGGGTGGCGCCGTGCGGCAACATCGGCGTCCCTGTGCTCGACGCTATCCGCGACCCGGAGGGGTTCGACGTGCTGGTCGTGGAACTCTCCAGCTACCAGCTGCACTGGGTGAACCGCAACGCCGGAGGCGAGCTGTCGCCGTTCTCGGCCGCCTGCCTCAACATCGCGGACGACCACCTGGACTGGCACGGCTCCCTGGAGGCGTACATCGCGGCGAAGGCGAAGGTGTACGACAACACGCGGGTCGCCTGCGTCTACAACAAGGCCGACGCCACCACCCTGCGGATGGTCGAGGAGGCGGAGGTCGTCGAGGGGGCGCGCGCGATCGGCTTCGGCCTGGGCGTGCCCGGCCCCAGCGACTTCGGGATCGTCGACGGCATCCTGTGCGACCGCGCGTTCCTGGAGGAGCGCCGCAACTCCGCGATCGAGCTGACCACGCTCGACGAACTGAACGAGGCCGGACTCGCGGCGCCGCACGTCGTGGCCAACATCCTGGCCGCCAGCGCTCTGGCCCGCTCGTGGGGCGTCGAACCGCAGACGATCCGCGACGTGCTGACCGCATTCCGCCTGGACGCGCACCGCATCGAGCTGGTGCGGGCGCAGGCGGGAGTGAACTGGGTCGACGACTCCAAGGCCACCAACCCCCACGCGGCGGATGCGTCCCTGCGGGCCTACCCGTCTGTCGTCTGGCTGGTCGGCGGCCTGCTCAAGGGCGTCGATGTCGACGACCTCGTCGGCAAGCACGTCGGCCGCTTGCGGGGCGCGGTGCTGATCGGGGTCGACCGGGCGCCGCTGCTCGCTGCATTCCGGCGACACGCGCCGGACCTTCCGGTGCTGGAGGTCGAGGCCGACGAGACTGATCAGGTCATGCCGACGGCGGTGCGGCTGGCCGGCGGTCTCGCCCGCGAAGGCGACACCGTGCTGCTGGCTCCGGCGGCGGCGTCGATGGACCAGTTCGCCGACTACGCAGAACGCGGCCGCCTGTTCCAGTCGGCCGTCCACGAGTACTTGGGAGGTGAGGCGGATGACGACGAGCCCGCCTCGCGCCCCGGGCAGGACTGACCGGCACGAAAGCGCCGCCCGGCCCGAAGCCCCGAACCGCCTGGGCGCGCTCACCACGCGCATCCAGCTCGGGCGGTCGATGACCTCGGAATCGGCCAACTATTTCCTCCTGCTCGGCGTCACGCTCTTCATGGTGGTCTTCGGGCTCGTCATGGTGCTGTCGTCGTCGTCCGTGGAGTCGCACAACGACAGCGACAACTTCTTCTCGCGCTTCTGGTCGCAGGGCGCCTACGCGCTGGTCGGCCTGCCGTTGATGTTCGTGGTGTCGCGCATCCCGCGCTCGTTCTGGAAGAAGTCGATCTGGTTCTTCCTCGCGGCGGCCTGCTTCCTGCAGGTGCTGGTGCTGCTCACGCCGCTCGGCATGGAGATCGGCGGCAACCGCAACTGGCTCAAGATCGGCTCGCTCACCGTGCAGCCGTCCGAGGCGATCAAGCTGGCCCTCGTCGTCTGGCTGGGCGTGGTGCTGGCGCGCAAGCGGGACGTTCTCGACCAGTGGAAGCACGTCGCCATCCCCGTCGTCCCGGTCGCCGGCGGAGCCGTGGCCCTGGTGACCCTGGGTGGGGACCTCGGCACGACCATGATCTTGGCGGCCCTCATCCTCGGCGCCCTCTTCTTCGCCGGGGTGCGGTTGCGCTACCTGGCGACCGGCGTCGTGTTCGTCGCCGTCGCGGCCGTGATCGTCGCCATGTCGAGTGCCAGCCGCCTCGGGCGGATCGCGGCGCTCTTCGGCGGGTCCAGCGCGGCCAACCCGGACGTCAACTGGCAGATCGACAACGGCTTCTACGCGCTCGCCTCCGGCGGCGTGTTCGGGGTGGGCCTCGGCAACTCGCACTCGAAGTGGTCGTGGCTCCCCGCGGCCGACACGGACTTCATCTTCGCCATCATCGGCGAGGAGCTGGGGCTGATCGGCGCCGTGGTCGTGCTGCTGTTGTTCGTGATGCTCGCGGTCGTGTTCCTGCGGATCATCCACACCTCCACCGACCCGTTCGCGCGGGTCACGACGGCGGCGATCATGGTGTGGCTGATCGGGCAGGCGTTCGTCAACATCGCGGTGGTGCTCGGCGTCATCCCGGTGCTCGGCGTACCGCTCCCACTGATCTCTGCGGGTGGGACTGCGATGATCAGTTCCATGATCGCCATCGGAATCGTGCTGTCGTTCGCGCGCCAGTCGCACCGCGAATCGCTCGCCGCTCAGGGCGACGCCCCGGCCGGCGCAGTCCCCGGTGCGGGCCGGCGTGCCGGCCGGGCGGGCGCCCGCCGGTGACGCGCTACCTGCTGGCCGGCGGGGGGACCGCCGGCCACGTCAATCCGCTGCTCGCCGTCGCCGACAGGCTCCGCCGGGACGACCCCGAGGCCGAGGTGCTGGTGCTCGGCACGAAGGAGGGCCTGGAGGCGCGGCTGGTGCCCCAGCGCGGCTACGAGCTGGCCACCGTCCCGAAGCTGCCGTTCCCGCGCCGCCCGAACGCCGCCGCGCTCCGCTTCCCCGGCGAATACCGGCGGGCCATCGGCGCCGTGCGGAAGCTGATCCGCGATCGCTCGATCGACGCAGTCGTCGGCTTCGGCGGCTACGCCGCGGCCCCCGCCTACTCCGCCGCACGCAAGGAGGGCGTCCCGCTCGTCCTGCACGAGGCGAACGCGCGGCCCGGCCTCGCGAACCGCCTGGGCGCCCGCTACACCCCGTGGGTGGGCGTGGCGTTCGAGGGCACCCCGCTTCCGCACGCCCGCTTCGTCGGGATGCCGTTGCGGGTCGAGATCGAGCAGCTCGACCGGGCCGCGGCGCGCCCCGCGGCCGCCGCCGAGTTCGGGCTGTCCGCCGACCTCCCCACCCTGCTCGTCACCGGCGGCTCGCTCGGCGCCCGCCGCATCAACCAGACGATCGCCGCGCGGGCCGCCGAGCTGACGGCCGCGGGATGGCAGGTGCTGCACATCCAGGGCGGCCGCGGTGAGATCGCCGATCCCGGTATCGACGGCTACCGGCTGCTCGAGTACTGCGACCGGATGGATCTCGCCCTCGCCATCGCCGACCTGGCGGTGGCGCGCGCGGGCGCCGCGACCGTCTCCGAGTTCGCCGCGCTCGGCGTGCCCGCGGTGTACGTGCCCTTCCCGATCGGCAACGGGGAGCAGCGCTACAACGCCGCCGGCGTGACCTCCGCGGGCGGCGGGATGCTCGTCGACGACGCCGGCTTCCTGCCGTCGTGGCTGGATGCGGAGCTGCTCCCGCTGCTCGCCGATCGCGAGCGGGTGGCCGGCATGGGCCGCCGTGCGGCGTCCGCCGGTGTGCGGGACGGGTCGGACCGCATGGTCGCGCTCGTCCGGAGCGCCCTCGGCTGATCCGCACCTCGACCGCGTAGCCTGATACTTGATGGAGTCCTTCTCGCGTAACCGAAAGCTGCACCCGTGACGATCAAACCCGACCTCACCCTCGCCCTCCCGGAGGAGCTCGGAAAGCTCCACTTCGTCGGCATCGGCGGTTCCGGTATGAGCGGCATCGCCCGACTGTTCCTCGAGTCCGGCTACACGGTGACCGGCTCGGACGTGCGCCATTCCGCCAACATCGACATGCTGCGCGGGCTCGGCGCGACGATCGCGATCGGGCACGACGCGGCCAACGTCGGCGACGCCGACACGCTCGTCGTCACCGGCGCGCTGTGGCAGGACAACCCCGAGTACCAGCTGGCCCTCACGAAGGGCCTCCCGGTGCTGCACCGCTCTCAGGCGCTCGCCTGGCTGATCAACCGCTCGCGGCTGGTCGCCGTCGCCGGAGCGCACGGCAAGACGACCTCCACCGGCATGATCATCACCGGGCTGCTCGGCCTGGGCGAGGACCCGAGCTTCGTGAACGGCGGCGTCATCGCCTCCCTCGGGAAGAGCTCGCAGACCGGCACCGGCGAGCTGTTCGTCGTGGAGGCCGACGAGTCGGACGGCTCGTTCCTGCTCTACGACACCGCCGTCGCGCTGATCACCAACGTCGACCCCGACCACCTGGACCACTACGGGTCGCTGGAGGCCTTCGAGGACGCGTTCGTCACCTTCGCGCGCGAAGCCGACGAGTTCGTCGTCGTGTCCTCCGACGACCCGGGCGCCGTGCACGTCACCGGTCGGCTGCGCGAGCAGGCGCCGGACAAGCGCATCGTCACGTTCGGCGAGGCGGAGGATGCGGAGGTCCGCGTCCACTCGATCGTCACCGACGGCCCGGTCGCCTTCACGCTGCGCTACCGGGGAGCGGACTACTCCGCCCGGCTGCGGGTGCCCGGCCGGCACAACGCCATCAACGCGGGCGGCGCCTTCGCGGTGCTGACCGGGCTGGGCTTCGAGCCCGCCGCTGCGCTCGCGGCGATCGCCGAGTTCGGCGGCACCGAGCGCCGCTTCGAGCTGCACGGCACGGTCGGCGGCGTGAGCGTCTACGACGACTACGCGCACCACCCGACCGAGGTCGCCGCCGCCCTGTCCGCCGCGCGCACGGTCGTGGGCGACGGGCGGATCATCGCGGTGCACCAGCCCCACCTGTACAGCCGCACCCGCCTGTTCGCGAAGGAGTTCGCCGAGACGCTGGAGCGCTACGCCGACGAGACCGTCGTGCTGGACGTGTACGGCGCGCGGGAGGACCCGGAGCCCGGCGTGACCGGCGCGCTGGTCGCCGACCGCTTCGAGCATCCCGAGCACGTCGCGTTCATCGCCGACTGGCAGCAGGCGGCGGACCACACGGCCCAGATCGCCCGCGAGGGGGACTACGTGATCACCCTCGGCTGCGGCGACGTCTACCGCATCGTCCCTCAGCTGCTCGACGCCCTGCGGCGGGAGCACCCGGAGAAAGCCGCCGCGTCGGCCGCCCGCGCGGAGTGACGGGGACGCATCGGTGAAGCGTCCCCAGGGTCACGACCGGACGGCCGTCCCGGCCGCGCCGGCCGCACCCGCTGCCCGGCGGGAGCCCGGCGACGGGCGGTCGCGGACCGAGCGTGCGTCCGGACGCCCCGTCGGGACGGTGACGGAGCCCATCCCGGTGCTCGCGCCCCCGACGGAGTCCGGGCCGAGGACCAGCGCCCGCGGCGGCAACGCCCTGGGGCCGGAGGCGACCGGTCACCCCGACAGCTCCCCGTACTCGCGTCTGCCCAGCAACCGCGAGATCGACAAGGCGCTCCGTGCCGCCCGGCGGGAGCGCAAGCGTGTGGAGCGCGGCGAGGTCCGCCGGTTCACGAAGCGCTCGCGGCGCCGCAGGCTCGTCTGGCTGGGCGCTGCCGGCGTCGTCGTCGCGCTCGTGCTGGCGGTCGTGCTCGTGGCGTTCTCACCGCTCCTGGCGCTCCGGCACATCCAGGTGCTCGGCACGTCGCGGCTGGATGCGGCGACGGTGGAGGAGAAGCTCTCCGACCAGCTGGGCACTCCGCTCCCGCTGCTCGACCAGGCCGGCATCTCGAGCGACCTGGCCGCGTTCCCGCTCATCCGCAGCTACACGGTCGAGAGCCACCCGCCGGACTCCATCGTCGTGCGCGTTGTCGAGCGGCAGCCGGTCGGCGTCATCCAGCGCGGCGGCGCGTTCACCCTGGTGGATGCGGCCAAGGTGCCGATCTCGAGCAGCGAGAAGCGGCCGGACGGCTTCCCGCTCATCGCGGCGGGCGGAGGGGCGGCCGACGTGGATGCGGACTCCGGGTTCGCCGCGGCCGCCGGGGTGCTCAGCGCCCTGCCTCCCGCCGTGCTCGCGCAGGTGGACACCATCTCGGCGAAGACGAAGGACGACGTGAGCTTCACCCTGCGGGGGAGCGGTGCGACAGTGGTCTGGGGCAGCGCCGAGGATTCGGGGCTCAAGGCCGCGGACCTCGAAGCGCTTCTGAAGAGCGCGAAGGGATCGTCCCGCTACGACGTCTCCTCGCCGCACAGCGTGACGACGGGATAGGCGCGTTTGGACCGGACTTTTCCGACACGCGGCCCGGGTTCCCCGGGCGGGGCGTGCGCGCACCTAACGTCGGATCGAGAATTGCATACTCAGCAAGACTTTAAGCCTCAACTTGAGGTTGAAGGTTCCCGTGGAGGCCGGACGTGACAGCACAACAGAACTACCTCGCCGTGATCAAGGTCGTCGGCATCGGCGGAGGCGGCGTCAACGCCGTCAACCGCATGATCGAGCTCGGCCTCCGCGGCGTCGAGTTCATCGCCATCAACACGGACGCCCAGGCGCTGCTCATGAGCGATGCCGACGTCAAGCTCGACGTCGGCCGTGAGATCACGCGCGGCCTCGGCGCCGGCGCCGACCCCGAGGTCGGGCGCCGCGCGGCCGAGGACCACGCCGAGGAGATCGAGGAGGCGCTCGCGGGCGCCGACATGGTCTTCGTCACGGCGGGCGAGGGCGGCGGGACCGGCACCGGCGGCGCACCCGTGGTGGCGCGCATCGCCAAGTCGATCGGCGCGCTGACCATCGGTGTCGTCACCAAGCCGTTCTCCTTCGAGGGCAAGCGCCGGCAGCAGCAGGCCGAGGCGGGCGTCCAGCGCCTGAAGGAAGAGGTCGACACCCTCATCGTGGTGCCGAACGACCGGCTGCTGGAGATCAGCGACCGCGGCATCAGCATGCTGGAGGCGTTCTCCACCGCCGACCAGGTGCTCCTCGCCGGTGTTCAGGGCATCACCGACCTCATCACCACCCCCGGCCTCATCAACCTCGACTTCGCGGACGTCAAGTCCGTCATGCAGGGCGCGGGCTCGGCGCTCATGGGCATCGGCTCGTCGCGAGGCGCCGACCGCGCCATCAAGGCCGCGGAGCTGGCGGTCGCCTCGCCGCTGCTCGAGGCCTCGATCGACGGCGCGCACGGCGTGCTGCTCTCCATCCAGGGTGGATCGAACCTCGGCATCTTCGAGATCAACGACGCGGCCCGCCTGGTCCAGGAGGCGGTGCACCCGGAGGCGAACATCATCTTCGGCGCTGTCATCGACGACACCCTCGGCGACGAGGTGCGCGTCACGGTCATCGCGGCCGGCTTCGACGGCGGCGAGCCGAACTCGCGGCCGGCGGCGGTCGACGCGCGCCGGGCGAGCTTCGTGGAGGCCGGCTCCGAGCAGTCCCAGGTGCAGTCCTCCGCCGAGGTCGAGGCGGGCGAGATCCCCGCCCCCGCGACCGAGACCTGGCAGACCGGCGAGAACCCGGTGGCCGAGACCGCACCGCAGAAGGACCCGGCGTTCGACGACGAGAATGACGACCTCGACATCCCCGACTTCCTCAAGTAACGGGCTGGCCGAGCGGCTCGCCGCGGTCCGGGAGGGCGTCGCCGACGCGGCCCGGGCCGCGGGCCGTCGGCCGGAGGAGCTCACCACCATCGTCGTGACGAAGTTCCATCCGGCGTCGCTGGTGCGTGAGCTCGCCTCGCTGGGCGTCCGCGACGTGGGGGAGAACCGGCACCAGGAGGCGCAGGAGAAGGCGGGCGAGCTGGCCGACCTCGGCCTGACCTGGCACTTCGTCGGCCAGCTGCAGAGCAAGAAGGCCCGGCAGGCGCGGCGGTACGCCTCCGTCATCCACTCCGTCGACCGCACATCGCTGGTGGATGCGCTGGCCTCCGACGAGTCCGACGTCGACGCGTTCGTCCAGCTCAACCTCACCGACGACCCCGCGCGCGGGGGCGTCGCCGACCGCGACCTCGAGGCGCTCGTCGAGCACGTCCTCGAGACACCCGGACTCCGCCTCCTCGGCGTCATGGCCGTCGCCCCGCTCGGCGAGGAGCCCGCGCGCGCCTTCGAGCGCGTGCGGGCGGCGTCCGACCGTGTCCGAGCGCTCGCGCCCGACGCGTCGGCGATCTCGGCCGGGATGTCGCAGGACTATCGAGAGGCGATCGCGGCGGGCGCGACACACCTTCGCATCGGGACCGCCATTACCGGGAATCGGCCGGAGCTTCGTTAATCTCGAAACAAGAGTTCGAAACGCGTGGCGAGGCGTCGGCGCGCAGGTCTGTACGGAGGAAGCGATGGCCAACCCGCTGAAGAAGACGATGGTCTACCTGGGCCTCGCCGACGAGGAGCTGGAGTACGAGGAGCAGCCGCAGGAGCAGGCGATCAGCCAGCCGCGCCGCGAGACCCCGGTGCACACCCCTGCCGCCTCGCCGGTCCAGGCCGTCCCCCACCCCGCTCCGGTCGCCCCCGCGGCCGGCCGCGCTCCGGTCACGCCGCTGCGCAAGTCGTCCACCGCACGGAATGCATCGGTACAGGAAATGAACGAGATCCTCACGGTCCACCCCCGCCAGTACCGCGACGCCCAGGCGATCGCCGAGTCTTTCCGCGAGGGGATCCCGGTGATCATCAACCTCTCGCAGATGAGCGAGGGCGACGCACGCCGCCTCATCGACTTCGCGAGCGGCCTCTCGCAGGGCCTCTACGGCAAGATCGAGCGGGTCACCCCCAAGGTGTTCCTGCTCTCGCCGAGCCACGTCGTCGTCTCCGGCGAGCACGGCGGACAGGACGCCGAAGTCGACGCGTCCTTCTTCGCGCAGGCCTGACCGCAGCACCCGACGCTCGAAGCGCACCGGCGCCCTCACAGGGGAGCCGGTGCGCTTTCGTCCATACTGGGAAGGTGTTCGTCGTCTCCCTTGTCGCGACTGTCCTCTATTACGCGCTGCTCATCTACTTCTTCGTCCTCTGGGCGCGCTTCGTGCTCGACCTGGTGCGGGTCTTCGCGCGTCAGTGGCGCCCGCGCGGCTTCGGGCTGGTGCTCGCGGAGTCGACCTACGTGGTGACCGATCCGCCCATCCGCTTCTTCCGCCGGATCATCCCGCGGCTGTCGATGGGCCCGGTCGCGATCGACTTCGGCTGGAGCCTGACGATGCTGGTCGTGATCATCGGCTTGTACGTGACCCTGAGTTTCCGCTGAGCGTCGCTCCCCGTCCCGCCGAGGCGCCCGTTGTATCGTTGACGAGCCGGCGCGACCGTGCGGCGGAGTGCGCGACCGCCGTTCGCTTTGCTAGCGTTGGCTGCACGCGTTCCAGTTCCAATTTCACGATCTAAGGGTGGCTTGCCATGGCGCTGACTCCGGAAGATGTAGTCAACAAGCGGTTCCAGCCGACGAAGTTCCGCGAGGGCTACGACCAGGACGAGGTCGACGACTTCCTCGACGAGGTCGTCGTCGAGCTGCGTCGCCTGAACCAGGAGAACGACGAGCTCAAGCAGCGCCTCGTCGCCGCCGACTCGCGCATCGCAGAGCTGCAGCGCAGTGGCGGACAGGGTGCTCCGGCGGCTCCTGCTGCGCAGGCCGACAACGCCGAGACCGAGCGCCTGCAGCGCGAGAACGAGGAGCTCAAGCAGCGCCTCGCCCAGGCGCAGCAGGAGGCCGCACAGGCCAAGCAGCAGGCGCAGGCGCAGTCTCAGGCTCAGGCAGCGCCGGCATACCAGGCGCCGGCGGACGATGCGAACGACCCCAACGCCACCAACAACCTGCTGCAGCTCGCCCGCCGTCTCCACGAGGAGCACGTGCGCGAGGGCGTCGAGAAGCGCGACCAGCTCATCGCCGAGGGTCACGCCACCGCCGCGCGCATCGTGGCCGAGGCGGAGTCGAAGCAGCGTGCGCAGATCAGCGCTCTCGACCAGGAGCGCACCGGTCTGGAGCGTCGCATCGACGAGCTGCGCACGTTCGAGCGCGACTACCGCAAGGGCCTCAAGAGCTACATCGAGGGCCAGCTCCGCGACCTCGACGCGCCCGTGCAGGGCGGCGGCCAGAACGCGGGCGCCCGCGCGGCCGCTCCGGTGAGCGCAGGAAACGCCGTCCCGGCCCCGGTCCCCGCCGGCGGATCCGACGACTCGAGCAACCAGGGCCAGCCCCCGGTCTTCCCCGGCTTTGGAGGCTGAACCCTCCCGGCCCAAGGTCAGCATCAGGGCCTTGGCGGTCCTGGCGGTGGTCGCGCTGTGCGTGTACCTCATCGACCAGATCGCCAAGGTCCTGGTCGTGTCGAACCTCTACGAGGGCCAGCAGCTCGAGGTCCTGGGCCAACTGCTCCAGTTCCACTTCGTCAAGAACGCCGGCGCTGCCTTCTCGATCGGCAGCGGCTCGACCTGGATCTTCTCGATCGTCGGGATCGGCGTGCTGGGCTTCGTCATCTGGTACGCGCCGCGCATCCGTTCGACGGCCTGGGCGGTGCTGTTCGGGCTGCTGCTGGGCGGCCTGCTCGGCAACCTGACCGACCGCCTGTTCCGGGAGCCCGGGTTCGGGGTCGGGCATGTCGTCGACTTCCTTCAGATCCCGCTGCTCCCGGCCATCTTCAACCTGGCCGATGTGGCCATCGTGTCCAGCATGGCGCTGTTCCTGATCCTCACCCTGCGGGGTGTGGGACTGGACGGCAAGCGCACCCACGACGAGGACGGCGAGGACGGCGACGAGGCGGAGACGGACGCCGATGCGGCGGCCCCGGTCGCCCCGGCCGCCGACCCGCGCGACGACAAGCCGCAGAGCTAGTGGAGTCGCGCAGCTTCCCCATCCCGGACGGGCTCGAGGGCTCGCGCGTCGACGCCGGTCTCGCCAAGCTCCTCGGTTTCTCGCGCAGCTTCGCCGCGGAGATCGCCGAGGCGGGCGGGGTGACCGTGGACGGCCGCGAGGCCGGCAAGTCCGACCGGCTGAGCGCCGGCTCGTGGCTCGAGGTGACCTGGCAGCCGAAGTCGGACGTCGAGATCGTGCCGATCGCGGTGCCCGAGCTGACGATCGTGCACGATGACGACGACATCGTGGTCATCGACAAGCCGGTCGGCGTGGCCGCGCATCCCTCGGTCGGCTGGGAGGGACCCACCGTCCTCGGCGCGCTGGCCGCCGCGGGCTTCCGCATCTCGACGTCGGGCGCCGCCGAGCGGGCGGGCATCGTGCACCGGCTGGATGCGGGCACCAGCGGCCTCATGGTGGTCGCCAAGTCGGAGCGCGCGTACACCGCGCTGAAGCGCGCCTTCCACGACCGCACGGTCGAGAAGATCTACCACGCCGTGGTCCAGGGGCACCCGGATCCGCTCACCGGCACCATCGACGCGCCGATCGGCCGGCATCCGCGGTCCGACTGGAAGTTCGCCGTCGTCGCCGGCGGCAAGCCCTCGGTCACCCACTACGAGACCATCGAGGCGTTCCCGTCCGCCAGCCTGCTAGAAATCCACCTGGAGACCGGGCGCACGCACCAGATCCGGGTGCACATGGCGGCGCAGCGGCATCCCTGCGCGGGCGATGCGATGTACGGAGCCGACCCCGTCCTGAGCGCGAAGCTCGGCCTCACGCGGCAGTGGCTGCACGCGGTCCAGCTCGCCTTCGAGCACCCGGCGACGGGGGAGTGGGTCACCTTCACGACGACCTATCCGGCCGACCTGCAACACGCGCTGGACGTGCTCCGAGAGTCGTAGGTCCGACGTAGGCTTGTCTCACTCATGAGCGACTCCTTCGTCCACCTCCACGTCCACAGCGAGTACTCGATGCTCGATGGTGCGGCGCGTGTCAAACCGCTGATCGAGGCCGCGGCCGCCCAGGGCATGCCGGGCGTCGCGGTGACCGACCACGGCAACATGTTCGGCGCGTTCGACTTCTGGCGCACGGCCACCGACGCCGGGATCAAGCCGATCATCGGCACGGAGGCGTACCTCACCCCGGGCACACACCGCACGGACAAGACCCGCATCCGGTGGGGCGACGGCGGCGGCGACGACGTGTCTGGTTCGGGCGCCTACACGCACATGACGATGCTCGCGGCCACCACCGAGGGCATGCACAACCTGTTCCGGCTGTCGTCGTACGCCTCGATGGAGGGCTACTACTTCAAGCCGCGCATGGACCGGGAGCTGCTCAGCCGCTACTCGAAGGGCATCATCGCGACCACGGGCTGCCCCTCCGGCGAGGTGCAGACGCGGCTCCGGCTCGGCCAGTACGAGGCGGCCCGCGAGGCCGCCGCCGAGTTCCGCGACATCTTCGGCCGCGAGAACTTCTTCGCCGAGATCATGGACCACGGGCTCGGCATCGAGCGCCGCATCATGTCCGACCTGATCCGCCTGGCGAAAGACCTGGGCCTGCCGCTCGTCGCGACCAACGACCTCCACTACACGCACGCGGCCGACGCGAAGAGCCACGCGGCCCTGCTGTGCGTGCAGTCCGGCTCGACGCTCGACGACCCGAACCGCTTCAAGTTCGACGCCGACGAGTTCTACCTCAAGACGCCGGAGCAGATGCGCCAGCTCTTCCGCGACTACCCCGAGGCGTGCGACAACACGCTCGCGATCGCCGAGCGCTGCGACGTCCGCTTCGACACCGCCGCGAACTACATGCCGCGCTTTCCGGTGCCCGAGGGCGAGACCGAGCAGACCTGGTTCGTCAAGGAGGTCGAGAAGGGCCTGGAGCAGCGCTACCCGAACGGCATCACGCCCGAGGTGCGCAAGCAGGCCGACTACGAGATCGGCGTGATCTCGCAGATGGGCTTCCCGGGCTACTTCCTCGTCGTCGCCGACTTCATCAACTGGTCGAAGCGCAACGGCATCCGCGTCGGGCCGGGCCGCGGCTCCGGAGCCGGCTCGATGGCCGCGTACGCGATGCGGATCACCGACCTCGACCCGCTGCAGCACGGACTCATCTTCGAGCGCTTCCTCAACCCGGACCGCGTCTCCATGCCCGACTTCGACGTCGATTTCGACGACCGCCGCCGCGGCGAGGTCATCAAGTACGTGACCGAGAAGTACGGCTCGGAACGCGTCGCCCAGATCGTCACCTACGGCACGATCAAGGCCAAGCAGGCCCTCAAGGACTCCGGCCGCGTGCTCGGCTTCCCGTTCTCGATGGGCGAGAAGCTCACCAAGGCGATGCCGCCGCCCGTGATGGGCAAGGACATCCCGCTGACGGGCATCTTCGACAGGGACCACCCGCGCTACAAGGAGGCCGTCGACATCCGGGCGGTCGTCGAGACCGACCCGGAGGCGAAGACCGTCTTCGACACCGCGCTGGGCCTCGAGAACCTGAAGCGCCAGTGGGGCGTGCACGCGGCGGGCGTCATCATGTCGTCCGACCCGCTGATCGACATCATCCCGATCATGAAGCGGGAGCAGGACGGCCAGATCGTCACCCAGTTCGACTATCCGGCCTGCGAGTCGCTCGGCCTGATCAAGATGGACTTCCTGGGGCTCCGCAACCTCACGATCATCAACGACGCACTGGACAACATCCGCGACAACCGCGGAGAAGAGCTGGTGCTCGAAGACCTGGCGCTCGACGACCGGCCCGCCTACGAGCTGCTGTCGCGCGGCGACACGCTGGGCGTGTTCCAGCTCGACGGCGGCCCGATGCGGTCCCTCCTGCGCCTGATGAAGCCGGACAACTTCGAGGACATCTCGGCGCTCATCGCGCTGTACCGGCCGGGCCCGATGGGTGCGAACTCGCACACCAACTACGCGCTGCGCAAGAACGGGCAGCAGGCGATCACGCCCATCCACCCGGAGCTCGCCGAACCGCTCGCCGACATCCTCTCCACCAGCTACGGCCTCATCATCTACCAGGAGCAGGTGATGGCGATCGCGCAGAAGGTCGCCGGCTTCTCGCTCGGTCAGGCAGACATCCTGCGCCGCGCGATGGGCAAGAAGAAGAAGTCGGAGCTGGACAAGCAGTTCGAGGGCTTCTCGCAGGGCATGCAGGCCAACGGCTACTCGATGGACGCCGTCAACAAGCTGTGGGAGATCCTGCTCCCGTTCTCGGACTACGCCTTCAACAAAGCCCACTCGGCCGCGTACGGCGTGATCTCGTACTGGACCGCGTACCTCAAGGCGCACTATCCCGCGGAGTACATGGCGGCGCTGCTCACCAGCGTCGGCGACTCGAAGGACAAGATGGCGCTCTACCTCAACGAGTGCCGCCGGATGGGCATCAAGGTGCTGCCGCCGGATGTCAACGAGTCCAACCTGTACTTCGCCGCCGTCGGCGAGGACATCCGCTTCGGCATGGGCGCCGTCCGCAACGTCGGCGCCAACGTCGTCGAGGGCGTCCGGGAGGCGCGCGAGAGCAAGGGGCGCTTCGAGTCGTTCCACGACTTCCTGAACAAGGTGCCGATCCACGCGGCCAACAAGCGCACCGTGGAGTCGCTGATCAAGGCGGGCGCGTTCGACTCGCTCGGCCACACCCGCCGCGCGCTCGTCGAGGTGCACGAGGACGCGGTGGAGTCCGCGGTCAAGATCAAGCGCAATGAGGCGAACGGCGACGTCGGCTTCGACTTCGACAGCCTCTGGGGCGAGGACGAGGTGTCGCAGACGCAGCACCACATCCCGCAGCGCCCGGAGTGGGCGAAGCGCGACAAGCTGGCCTTCGAGCGCGAGATGCTCGGGCTCTACGTGTCCGACCATCCGCTCGCCGGGCTCGAGCTGCAGCTCGCCAAGCTGGCCAGCACGGGCATCGCCGAGCTGGTCGCCTCGGAGAACATCCAGGACGGCGAGACGGTCACCATCGCCGGCCTCGTGACCAGCGTGCAGCACCGCGTCGCCAAGGCCTCCGGCAACCAGTACGGCATGATCCAGGTCGAGGACTTCGGCGGCGAGCTGACGGTCATGTTCATGGGCAAGGCCTACCAGGAGTACTCGCACGCCCTCCAGGGCGACGCGATCGTCGTGGTGCGCGGACGGGTCAGCCTGCGGGACGACGGCATGAACCTCCACGCCTTCTCGCTCATGACGCCCGACCTCGGCCAGGCGAACGACACCGGTCCCTTGACGATCACGATGCCCGATCAGCGGGCTACGACCGACACGGTGATGTCCCTGAGCGAGGTGCTCTCCCGCCACCCCGGCGAGAGCGAGGTGCGCCTGCGGCTGGTCAAGGGCCAGGTCGCGCGGGTGTTCGAGGTGCCGAAGCCGGTCACGGTGAGCGCGGACCTGTACGGGGAGCTGAAGGGACTGCTCGGGCCGAACTGCCTGGTGTGACCCGGCGTCAGCGACGGATGCGCGTCAGACCGCCGTGCCGGGACGCCAATAGGTGCGCTCGTGGTACACGAGCGGGGCGTCGTCCTCGCCGAGTTCGCCCTGCTCGATCTGCACGATCACGACCGCGCTGTTGTGCACCTGGACGCGCTCCAGGATGCGGCCGACCATCCACGCGGTGGTGTCCTTGATGACCGGCAGCCCGTGCGGCCCGCGGTACCAGTGGTCGCCGAGGAAGCGCTGCTGGTTGTCGCCGGAGAGGATCTGCGCCACCCCGCGGTTGCGGACGCCCAGGGTGTGGACGACCACGCGGTCCGTCTCGGCGATCGCCGGCCAGCTCGAGGCCGACAGCGCCATGTTGAAGGTCGCCAGCGGGGGAACCGCGGCGAGCGATGCCAGCGAGGTCGCGGTGAAGCCGACAGGGGTTCCGTCCGGGGTCTGTGCGGTGACGATCGCCACCCCGGCCGCATGGCGGCGGAACGTCTGGCGGAAGGCCGCGAGGTCGGGGGTCGCGTCGGTGACCGTGCCGTCGGTGGGGTCCGGGGATGCGCTGTTCATACTGTGTGTTACAAGCTCCAGTCGGGCTGGAAGATTCCGTATCGGTAGGCTGGTGTGGCCAT
Source organism: Leifsonia sp. KNZ13-11D (assembly GCF_056754895.1). Lineage (NCBI taxonomy): Bacteria > Bacillati > Actinomycetota > Actinomycetes > Micrococcales > Microbacteriaceae > Leifsonia > Leifsonia sp. KNZ13-11D. The sequence continues at coordinate 2,344,556 of NZ_JBPGWU010000001.1, read as the reverse complement.
GATCCAGACCATCGACCTCCGCGGCGTCCAGCCTACCCGTGCCGCCTTCCAGCGCTTGGTGCCCCGTCCCGTCGTGGACGTGCAGGCGGCGGTCGCCGTCGCGGGCGACCTGATCGCCGACGTCCGCGAGCGCGGCGTCGCCGCACTCCGTGAGCAGGCCGAGCGATTCGACGGCGGCGCCCCCGCCTCGCTGCGCGTCCCGCAGGAGGAGATCGACGCGGCCGTCGCCGCGCTGCCGGAAACGGTGCGGGCGGCGCTGGAGGAGGCCATCGCCCGTGTCCGGCAGGCGACGGCCGCGCAGGTGCCCCCGGCTGCCGAGACCGTCATCCGCCCCGGCGCGACCATCGTCCAGCGCTGGGAGCCCGTCGAGCGCGCCGGCCTGTACGTGCCGGGCGGCAAGGCCGTCTACCCGTCGAGCGTCGTGATGAACGCCGTGCCCGCGCAGGTCGCCGGCGTGCGGTCGGTCGCCCTGGCCAGCCCGCCGCAGCGCGAGTTCGGGGGAGCGGTCCACCCGGTCATCCTGGGCGCCGCAGGGCTCCTCGGCATCGACGAGGTGTACGCCATGGGCGGCGCCGGCGCGATCGGGGCCCTCGCCTTCGGAGTCGAGGAGCTGGGTCTCGACCCGGTGCAGGTGATCACCGGCCCCGGCAACATCTACGTCGCCGCCGCCAAGCGCGTCGTCCGCGGACAGGCGGGCATCGACTCCGAGGCCGGCACGACGGAGATCCTGGTCATCGCCGACGACACGGCCGACGCCGGGTACGTCGCCGCCGACCTGGTGAGCCAGGCCGAGCACGACGAGGCCGCCGCCTCCCTGCTGGTCACCGACAGCCCCGCGTTCGCGGAGCGTGTCGTCGCGGAGCTCGACCGCCTCGCGGGCGCCACCAAGCACGCCGAGCGCGTGCGGACCGCCCTCGGCGGACCGCAGTCCGCCGTCGTGCTGGTCGACGACCTGTCCGCCGCCGCCGCATTCAGCAACGCCTACGGTCCCGAGCACCTCGAGCTGCAGACGGCGGAGCCGGATGCGCTGCTCGCCGACATCCACAATGCCGGCGCGATTTTCCTCGGCCCGACCTCGCCCGTGAGCCTCGGCGACTACCTCGCCGGTTCGAACCACGTGCTGCCGACCGGCGGACAGGCCCGCTTCTCGCCCGGTCTCGGCGCCTATTCGTTCCTGCGGCCGCAGCAGGTCGTCCGCTACGACCGCGAGGCGCTGAGCGAGGTGGCCGACCGGATCGTCGCGCTCTCCACGGCCGAGGACCTCCCCGCGCACGGGGAAGCCGTCACCCAGCGGTTCCTCACCCGCTGAGCGATAGAATCCCTCCATGTTCTGCCCCTTCTGCCGTCACCCCGATTCGCGCGTGATCGACTCGCGGACGAGCGACGACGGGCTTTCGATCCGCCGCCGCCGGCAGTGCCCCGAGTGCGGACGCCGCTTCTCCACCACCGAGACGGCCAGCCTCAGCGTGATCAAGCGCAGCGGCGTCGCGGAGCCGTTCAGCCGCGAGAAGATCGTGCTGGGCGTGCGCAAGGCGTGCCAGGGGCGACCGGTCACCGACTCCGACCTTGCCGTGCTCGCGCAGAAGGTCGAGGAGACCATCCGCTCGACGGGTGCGTCGCAGATCGAGGCGAACGACATCGGGCTCGCGATCCTGCCGGAGCTCCGCGAGCTCGACGAGGTCGCGTACCTCCGGTTCGCCAGTGTCTACCAGGCCTTCGATTCCCTCGACGACTTCGAGGAGGCCATCCGCTCGCTGCGGCTGGCGCACCAGCCGGAGCCGGTGGACGCGCCGTAACCGGCCGGGCTGTATTCTCAGACCGGCATGTATCGCGCACTCTTCGACCTCGTCCTGTCCCGGCTCGACCCCGAGCGGGCCCATCACCTCGCCTTCCTGGTGATCCGCGCCCTCCCGGCGCTGGGTCTCCGCGGGCTGGCTCGCCGGTTCACCGCGCCCGACCCGTCGCTCGCCGTGGAGGCGCTCGGCCTGCGGTTCGACTCGCCGTTCGGCGTCGCCGCCGGCTTCGACAAGGACGGCGAGGGCGTGCTCGGCCTCGGCGCGCTCGGCTTCGGCCACGTCGAGGTGGGCACCATCACCGCCCGGCCGCAGCCGGGCAACGACACGCCGCGGCTGTTCCGTCTGATCTCCGACCGCGCGGTGATCAACCGGATGGGATTCAACAACCACGGCGCCGGCGCCGCCGCCAACCGGCTGCTGCGCGTCCGCCGCGCGCGGCAGCGTCCCGTGCTCGGCGTCAACATCGGCAAGTCGCGGGTGGTCGCCGTCGAGGACGCCACGGCCGACTACCTGACCAGCGCCCGCGCGCTCGCCCCGGTCGCCGATTACCTCGTCGTGAACGTCAGCTCGCCGAACACGCCGGGGCTCCGCGGGCTGCAGGAGCTCGATCTCCTGGCGCCGCTGCTCCGGGCGGTGGCCGAGGTCGCGGGGGAGACGCCGCTGCTGGTCAAGATCGCCCCCGACCTCACCGACGAGCAGGTCGAGCGGATCGCACGGCTGACGGTCGAGCTCGGGCTCGCCGGCATCATCGCGACGAACACGACGATCTCCCGCGACGGGCTCGTCACCGACCCCGCCGTCGTGGAGGCCGCGGGCGCCGGCGGGCTCAGCGGCGCCCCGCTCGCGGCGCGCTCGCTCGAGGTGCTGCGCCTCATCCGCGGCGTCGTGCCGCCGGAGCTGTGCGTCATCTCCGTGGGCGGCGTCGAGACAGCCGAGGATGTGCAAGAGCGGCTGGATGCCGGAGCCACGCTGGTGCAGGGCTACACGGCGTTCCTGTACCGCGGGCCGCTCTGGGCACGGCAGGTCAACCGCGGGCTGCTACGCCTCCGGCGTGCCCTGGTGGAAGCGTAGGCGCCAGCGCCCCGACGAGCGCACCCAGAGCGAGCTGCGCAGGGTCGCGCCGCGTGCATCCGTCGTCCGGGCCGTGAGCAGCAGCGCATCCTGACCGACGCGGTCAACACCGAGCACCTCGATACCCGCGGCCGGCGCGTCGTCCACCGACAGCTCGGAGATGATCGCGTCGCGCGCCCACAGCCGGCCGGAGCGTCCGATCTCCTCGAAGGCGGGGTGCAGCAGTTCGGCGAGCCGCGAGGCGTCGGAACGGACCGACGGCTCGGCGAGCTCGCGCTCCAGGCGCGCGACGATCTCCTCGTCCGTCTCCTCCGCCGTGAGGGTGTCGAAGAGGTCGAGTTCGAGGGCCTCGTCCGCCGGGGCGGGCGCGGTGGTGGCCGAAGTGGGGGCGGGGGGTGCGGTGAACGGCGCTTCTGCGGTCGCGATGCCGGTCGCCCGCTCCGCGCCGGTCTCGGGCCAGCCCGGACCGATCGGGATCGGGTCGCCCTTCTGGTACGCGACCGCCACGGCGCGGGCGCGGTCGTCGGCCGCCTCGTTGAGCTCGTGGCCGGCGTGACCCTTCACCCACTCGAAGCGGTAGGTGCGCCCCTGGAGGCCGCGATCCAGCCGCTCCAGCAGCTCGCGGTTGAGCACGGGAGCGCCGTCGGCCTTGCGCCAGCCCTTCCGCTTCCAGCCCGGCATCCACTTCGTCACCGCATTGATGACGTACTGGCTGTCGCAGAAGATGTGCAGGTCCTCGCCGAGGTGCGCCGTCGCCTCCAGGAGGTCGATGACGGCCATCAGCTCGCCCTGATTGTTCGTGCCGTGCGGCCATCCACCCGCCGACCAGTGGTCGTCGTCCACGTACCAGGCCCAGCCGGCCGGGCCCGGGTTGCCCAGGGCGGAGCCGTCCGCCGCCGCGACGATCGTCACGTCAGCTCGGGAACTGGCCGCGCTTGACCTGCGGCTTCGGCAGGCGCATCACACGCAGCTGCAGGGCGCGCATCGCGCCGTACCAGCGCAGGCCGCGCTCGACCTTCGTCACGCCGAACTTCTCGCCGACGCGGCGCCGGATCAGGAAGCCCAGGACGACGCAGTCGATGACCGCCACCGCGAAGAAGCCCCACAGGGCGAACAGGCCGTAGACCTGCATGGCCGGCCACGGGAGGAACGTCAGCACGATCACGAGCAGCATCACGGGGATGAGGAACTCGCCGATCGAGAACCGCGCGTCGACGTAGTCGCGCACGTAGCGGCGCTGCGGGCCGCGGTCGCGCGCGGTCAGATAGCGATCGTCGCCGGCGGCCATCCCGAGCCGTGCCTTCTCGCGCGCCTCGGCCTGCTTCTGGCGGGCGACGCGGGCGGCCTCCTTGCGGTCCGTGGGCACGAGCGGGCGCTTGCGCGCGGCCTCCTGCTCACGGCGCGAGGGCGTCGGAGCGCCCTTGCCCTGCTTCAGACGGGCGGCCGTCTCTTCGGGGGTCTCGGCGACGGGCGTCTCCGCCTCGGCCGGGTTCTGTCGCTTTGCCAACTTCGAGCCTTCGCTTGTGGGGTCCGCTTAAGATTACCCGCATGACAGACAGCCAGCAGACCCCAGTTCCGCCCATTGACGCACCGACGGAGGACAGCGCGGCGACTGCGACCTCAGCCGCCGACGAGCAGGCGGTCCGGGCTGCGGTCGATGCGGGCGTCCCCTCGGCCGTCGCCGACCTCTCGCAGCTCGTCCGAATCCCCTCGGTCTCGTGGTCCGCGTTCGACCCGGAGAACGTGCGCCGCAGCGCCGACGCCGTCGCCGCGCTGCTGACGGAGACCGGGGTCTTCGACCGCGTCGAGGTCAAGCAGGCGCCGATCGGCGACGGCGACGCGCTCGGTCAGCCCGCGGTGCTCGCCACCCGGGCCGCCCGCAACGGCCGGCCCACCGTCCTCCTCTACGCGCACCACGACGTGCAGCCCGAGGGCGACGAGGCGAACTGGGACACGCCGCCCTTCGAGCCGACCGTGCGCGGCGACCGCCTGTACGGTCGCGGCGCAGCGGACGACAAGGCCGGTGTGATGACGCACGTGGCCTCGGTCCGGGCGCTGAAGGAGACCTTCGGCGACGACCTCGAGGTCGGGCTCGCCGTCTTCATCGAGGGGGAGGAGGAGTTCGGCTCCCGCTCGTTCTCGTCGTTCCTCGCGGAGAACCAGGACGCCCTGCGGGCCGACGCGATCGTGGTCGCCGACTCGGACAACGTCGACGTGAACACCCCGGCCCTCACCGTGTCGCTCCGCGGCAACGTCACGTTCCGTCTGACCGTGACGACGCTGGAGCACGCGTCGCACTCCGGCATGTACGGCGGGGCGGCGCCGGATGCGATGCTCGCGATGGTCAAGCTCCTCGCCACCCTGCACGACGACAAGGGGTCGGTGGCGGTCGACGGTCTGACCTCGTACGCCGGCGCCGCGGAGCCCCCCGCGTTCAGCGAGGAGCAACTGGCCGAGGACGCCGCGTTCCTCGACGGAGTCACGAGCATCGGCACCGGGCCGGTGCTGTCCCGGATGTGGTCGCAGCCGACCATCACCGTCACCGGGATCGACGCGCCGAGCGTGGCGAACGCCTCCAACACCCTCCTGCCGAGCGTCGCCGTGCGGATCAGCTCCCGCGTCGCGCCCGGTCAGCCCGCGCGTGAGGCGTACGAGGCGCTCGAACGCCACCTTCGGGCGCGCGCGCCGTTCGGCGCCCACGTCGCGATCGACGACGTCGACCTGGGCGACCCGTTCCTCGTCGACACGGCCGGATGGGCCGCCACCGAGGCCAAGCGCGCGATGACGGACGCGTGGGGCGCCGAGGCGGTCGAGACCGGGATCGGCGGCTCCATCCCGTTCATCGCCGACCTCGTCCGCGACTTCCCCGAGGCGCAGATCCTCGTCACGGGAGTGGAGGACCCCGACACGCGGGCGCACAGCCCGAACGAGTCGCTGCACCTCGGCGTGTTCAAGCGGGCGATCCTCACGGAGGCCCTCCTGCTGGCGCGGCTGAACGGCCGCAGCGCATCCTGAGCGGATTTCCGGCTGCGCGACGTACAATCGACCCAGATTTCTTTCCGGAGTCCGAACCATCCTTTGTGAGGAGCCCCATGACCGACACAACGCTGACCGCGACCAAGGCCCACGGAGTCGGCCTGACCGACGCCGCGGCATCCAAGGTCAAGAGCCTGCTCGAGCAGGAAGGCCGCGACGACCTGCGTCTGCGCGTCGCCGTCCAGCCCGGCGGATGCTCGGGTCTGATCTACCAGCTGTACTTCGACGAGCGCATGCTCGACGGGGACGCGACCGTCGACTTCGACGGGGTGGAGGTCATCGTCGACAAGATGAGCGTTCCGTACCTCGACGGGGCGACGATCGACTTCGAGGACACCATCCAGAAGCAGGGTTTCACCATCGACAACCCCAACGCGACCGGCTCCTGCGCCTGCGGCGACTCGTTCCACTGAGCCTTCGCGGACGGCCCTTCGAGGCCGCCATATAACACAGGAATCGACATCGGGCCGCCCCTCTCGGGGCGGCCCTTTTGTTCGGATCAGGGTGTCGGTCGGAGTAGGGTAGAGACAGCCACATACAGTTGCATGTGAACTGTCCCAGTAGTCACTCGAAAGGTCACCGGTGCGTCACAATCGCCGTCTCCGATGGGCTGCCATCCCGATCGCCGCGACGCTCGTCGTGGCGCTCGCGGGCTGCACTCAGGCCCAGCTGCACGGATTCCTCCCGGGCTTCGTCGCGGGCGAGCCGCCCGTCACGAACCACACCGAGCGCATCAGCGGCCTGTGGGTGACCAGCTGGATCGTCCTCCTGATCGTCGGCATCGTCGTCTGGGGGCTCATCCTGTGGGCGGTCATCGTCTACCGCCGCCGCAAGGGGCAGACCGGCCTCCCGGTGCAGCTCCGCTACAACATGCCGATCGAGATCTTCTACACGATCGTGCCGCTCATCCTGGTGCTGGGCTTCTTCGCCTTCACGGCCCGCGACCAGGCGGCGATCGAGAAGCCGTACGCGCACCCCGACCTCAAGATCCAGGTCTACGCCAAGCAGTGGGCATGGGACTTCAACTACGTCACCGACAACGTCTACGACCCGGGCATCCAGGTGCAGCCGGACGACAACAGCGCCACCCCCGGCTCCGTGCAGGAGGGCGAGATCCCGACCCTGTACCTGCCCGAGAACAAGAAGATCACGATCCAACTCGACTCGCGCGACGTGATCCACTCCTTCTGGGTCCCGGCGATGCTGTACAAGAAGGACGTCATCCCGGGCAAGACCAACTACATGTACTTCGAGACGACCGGCCGCACCGGAACCTTCGTGGGCAAGTGCGCCGAGCTCTGCGGCGAGTACCACTCGGCGATGCTCTTCAACGTCAAGATCGTGCCGCAGGCGCAGTACGACGCCCACATCCAGAGCCTGAAGGACCAGGGCTACACCGGCCAGCTGGGCTCCGAGTACGACCGCAACCAGAACCTGCCGGGAAGGGGCGCCCCGTCGGGCCCCCAGGGCGGCAACGAGTAGGACGCACTGATGACGACGACAGCACCGGCACCGGGAGCCACCACCGCCCCCCGGCCCGCGCCTACGTTCCTCACCGCGAACGGTGTGGAGCGCAAGGGCAACATCCTCGTGAACTACATCACGTCGACGGACCACAAGACGATCGGGTACATGTACCTGATCTCGTCGTTCGTGTACTTCCTCATCGGCGGCGTGATGGCGCTGATCATCCGTGCCCAGCTGTTCGAGCCGGGCCTGCAGGTCGTGCAGACCAAGGAGCAGTACAACCAGCTCTTCACCATGCACGGCACGATCATGCTGCTCATGTTCGCGACGCCGCTGTTCGCGGGCTTCGCCAACGTCCTGATGCCGCTGCAGATCGGCGCCCCCGATGTCGCCTTCCCGCGACTCAACGCGCTGGCGTACTGGTTCTACTCCTTCGGCTCGCTGATCGCGGTCGCCGGCTTCCTCACCCCGCAGGGTGCGGCCTCGTTCGGCTGGTTCGCCTACGCACCGCTGTCGAGTACGACGTTCTCACCAGGGCTCGGCGGAAACCTCTGGGTGCTCGGCCTCGGCCTCTCCGGCTTCGGCACCATCCTCGGCGCCGTGAACTTCATCACCACGATCATCACGATGCGCGCCCCGGGCATGACCATGTTCCGGATGCCGATCTTCACCTGGAACACTCTGGTGACGTCGATCCTCGTCCTGATGGCCTTCCCGGTGCTGGCCGCGGCGCTCTTCGCCCTGGCCGCCGACCGCGTGTTCGACGCCCACATCTACGACGCCGCCAACGGTGGGGCCTTGCTGTGGCAGCACCTCTTCTGGTTCTTCGGCCACCCGGAGGTGTACATCATCGCGCTGCCGTTCTTCGGCATCGTCTCCGAGATCTTCCCGGTGTTCAGCCGCAAGCCGATCTTCGGCTACAAGACCCTGATCTACGCGACGATCTCGATCGCCGCCCTGTCGGTCACGGTGTGGGCGCACCACATGTACGTCACGGGCTCCGTGCTGCTGCCGTGGTTCTCGCTGATGACGATGCTCATCGCGGTCCCGACCGGCGTGAAGATCTTCAACTGGGTCGGAACGATGTGGCGCGGCTCGCTGACGTTCGAGTCGCCGATGCTGTGGTCGATCGGCTTCCTGATCACCTTCACCTTCGGCGGTCTGACCGGCGTCATCCTCGCGTCGCCGCCGCTCGACTTCCACGTGTCCGACACCTACTTCGTGGTCGCGCACTTCCACTACGTCGTCTTCGGAACGGTCGTCTTCGCGATGTTCGCCGGCTTCTACTTCTGGTGGCCGAAGTGGACGGGCAAGATGCTCAACGACCGGCTGGGCAAGTGGCACTTCTGGCTGCTGTTCATCGGCTTCCACACCACGTTCCTCATCCAGCACTGGCTGGGCGTGGTCGGCATGCCGCGACGTTACGCGACCTACCTGCCGTCCGACGGCTTCACCTGGATGAACCAGGTCTCGTCGATCGGCGCCGGCATCCTCGCGATCTCGATGATCCCGTTCTTCGTCAATGTGTACCTGACGGCGCGCAACGCTCCGAAGGTCACCGTGAACGACCCGTGGGGCTACGGCCGCTCGCTCGAGTGGGCGACCAGCTGCCCGCCGCCGCGGCACAACTTCACGTCGATCCCGCGCATCCGTTCGGAGTCGCCGGCGTTCGACCTGAACCACCCCGAGGCGGGTATCCCGATCGGTGTCGGTCCCGCGAAGGACGCCCCCGACGCCCCCGTCCACGACGTCGCGAATGACAAGGTGAAGTAACAATGCGCGCCAATGCCATCCTGTTCTGGATCCTCTCGGCCTTCTTCCTCCTCTCCGCAGTCGTGTACACGCTGTGGAACCTCCTCGACGAGTTCCACCGCAACGTGGAGTGGGTGGGCACCGTCGGCATGCTCCTCGCCGCCGTGCTGTCCGCGTTCATCGCGTTCTACGTCGGCCGGTCGCACGCCTCGCAGGGCGGCGAACTGCCGGAGGACCGCCTCGACGCCAACATCGACGACGGCGACCCGGAGCTCGGGCACTTCAGCCCCTGGAGCTGGTGGCCGGTCTCGCTGGCGTTCGGCGCCGGCCTGGTGATCCTCGGCCTCGCCGTCGGCTTCTGGATCTGCTACATCGGCGTCGTCTTCAGCCTGGTCTGCATCGTCGGCTGGGTCTACGAGTACTACCGCGGCTACTTCGCCCGGTAACCCACGCTGACCCGCAGCGCACGCGAACGCGAGGGCCGCTTCCCCCGGGAGGCGGCCCTCGCGGCGTCTGCGCCGCCTTGCCTGCGCAAACGAGGGGTCGCAACACGCCGTTATGGTGCGCCCATAACGGCGTGTTGCGACCCCTCGTTCCGGGAACCGGTAAGCGTGCCAGGTCGGCCCAGCGACAGCTGCCGTCACCTCGCACGAGAGGGTTGGGCCGCCGTTGCAGCGTTGCGCCGACTGCTCGGGCGGGTGGAGCAACTGCTGCTGTCCGACACGTCTGCTGCGGCGCGCGCACGCGCGGATGTTCCGAACTGCGGCAGTTACGGACGCGGCACCTGCCGGGCGGCGATCGAGGGGTCGCAACGCGCCGCTATGGCCGCGTTTTAGCGGCGTGTTGCGACCGCTCGTTGCGGGCGGGCGGGGCGAGTGGGCGGCCGCCGGCGGGGCGGGGCTAGCGGCGCGTCAGGCGCACCACGTCGACGGACACCCGGGTGGCGTCGACCTCCGCCGACGCGGCGCCCGCGCTGGCGGCGTGGCGCGCGGACGGACCCATGCCCACCAGAGACTCCAGGAGGGCGCCCGTGAGCGCTAGGTCGTAGGCGACCGTTTCGCGGCTCTGGAGGGCGTACAGCGGCCCTGCGGCATGGATCACGTCCTCTGCCTTGTCGCCGGGGATGTCGAGCATGGTTCCGGTGGCCCGGAGCGATCCGAGGTGGTCGGGGCGGGGGACGACGACCACGAGAACACCGCCCGGGGCGACCACACGGTGGAACTCGGGCAGGTTGCGCGGGGCGAAGACGTCCAGCACGGTGTCGGCGATCGCCGAGCGCACGGGGAGCGGGCTCCAGGTGTCGGCCACCAGGCCATCCGTGCGGTCGGAGGCGCGCACGGCGCGCGCGACCGCCAGCGGCGAGAGGTCCATGGCGAGGCCCGAGCGGGACGCATCCGCGCCGAGCGCGGCGCGCAGGTAGTGGCCGGTGCCCGCGCCGGCATCCAGAATGTGGGTGCCCGTCGTCGCTTCGGCGACGGCGTCGGCGATGGGGGAGAAGGCGCCGCTCTCCAGCACCAGGTCGCGGGCGTCGAGCATCTCGGCGGTGTCGCCGAGGTGCTTGGATCCGGCCCCGAGGAGCGAGACGTAGCCCCGCTTGTTCACGTCGTGGCGGTGACCGTTCGGGCACCCGAGCGTGAGGCGGTCGACGGGCACCAGATCGGCCGCGCACACGGGGCAGCGGAGCCAGGCGGCGAGTCGCGGCAGGTCCAGGGCCATAGGAGGTTCTCCGAGAGTTGCGAGAGTTGCGAGAGTTGCGAGAGGTGCGAGAGGTGCGAGAGCTCAGCGGGCGCGAGAGCGGGAGAAATGACGAACGCCGGCGCGATCGTTCGCGCCGGCGTTCGTCGGAGGGATGGTCGTCAGTGGCCGTCGTGGCCCGACTCGAGCTCGCCGCGGGTCGGCGGGACGAGACGGTCCTCGAAGAACCAGCGGGACAGGCCCGCGCGCACCCGGTTCGCGGCGGTGATCTTGCCGCGGCGGTTCGGGCGCAGCATCAGCGGCTCGTAGGTCTCGAAGGAGACGAGACGCCAGCGCTCGTAGTCGCTCAGCTGCTCGTGCACCTCGATGAACTCGCCGCCGGGCAGCTTCACGATGCGGCCGCTCTCGTAGCCGTGGAGGGCGATCGAGCGGTCCTTCTTCTGCAGCGCCAGGCAGACGCGCTTCGTCACCACGTAGGCGATCAGCGGACCGACGAACAGCAGGGCCTGGAGGGTGTGGATCACGCCCTCCATCGTCAGCTTGAAGTGCGTCGCGATGATGTCCGAGCTCGCCGCCGCCCAGAAGACCGCGTAGAACGTGACGCCCGCCGCGCCGACCGCGGTGCGAGTGGCCGCGTTGCGCGGACGGTCCAGGATGTGGTGCTCGCGCTTGTCGCCGGTGATCCAGGCCTCGAGGAACGGGTAGAACATGACCGTCACGATGAACAGGCCGAGGATCGCCACCGGGATGATGATGTTGAACGACCAGGTGCGGTCGAGCCACACGAACTCCCAGCCCGGCGGGACCAGGCGCAGCGCGCCGTCCGCAAAGCCGATGTACCAGTCCGGCTGGGTACCGGCCGACACCGGCGACGGGTCGTACGGGCCGTAGTTCCAGATCGGGTTGATGGTGAACAGCGACGCGAGGAGCACCACGACACCGAACACGATGAAGAAGAACCCACCGGCCTTCGCGGCGTACACCGGGAGCACCGGGTAGCCGACGACGTTGCCCTGCGAGCGTCCGGGAGCCGCGTACTGCGTGTGCTTGTGGATGACCACGAACATGAGGTGCAGCGCGATGAACGCGACCACGAGCGCGGGAAGCAGCAGGATGTGCAGCGTGTACAGACGGCCGACGATCGCCGTTCCCGGGAACTCGCCGCCGAACAGGAGGAACGAGATCCAGGTGCCGACCACCGGGAGGCCCTTGACCAGACCGTCGATGATGCGGAGGCCGTTGCCCGAGAGCAGGTCGTCCGGGAGCGAGTAGCCGGTGAAACCCTCGGCCATCGCCAGGATGAACAGCACGAAGCCGATGACCCAGTTGAGCTCACGCGGCTTGCGGAACGCTCCCGTGAAGAAGATGCGGAGCATGTGCAGGCCGATCGCCGCCACGAACAGCAGCGCCGCCCAGTGGTGGATCTGACGTACGAGCAGGCCGCCGCGCACCTCGAACGAGATGTTCAGCGTGGACTGCATGGCCGAGGACATCTCGATGCCCTTCAGCGGCACGTAGGAGCCGTTGTAGGTCACCTCCGCCATGGAGGCCTGGAAGAAGAACGTCAGGAAGGTGCCCGACAGCAGGATCACGATGAAGCTGTAGAGCGCGACCTCGCCGAGGAGGAAGGACCAGTGGTCCGGGAAGATCTTGCGACCGAACTCCTTGACGGCGCCCGAGATGCTGGTGCGGTCTTCGAGGTAGTTCGCGGCCGCAGCCGTGAACCCGCCCTTCTTGACCGTCGTCGTTGCCGCGGGTGCGGCGGTCGTGGTGCTCAATGGCGCTCCCAGAAGCTCGGGCCGACGGGCTCGTGGAAGTCGCTGCGGGCGACCAGGTAGCCATCGGCGTCGACGGTGATCGGCAGCTGCGGCAGCGGCCGCTTCGCCGGTCCGAAGATGACCTGCGCTTCGTGCGTGATGTCGAACTGCGACTGGTGGCACGGGCAGAGCAGGTGGTGGGTCTGCTGCTCGTAGAGCGCCACCGGGCACCCGACGTGCGTGCAGATCTTGGAGTAGGCGACGATTCCGTCGTAGTTCCAGGTCTCACGGCCCTTGGAGACGTGCAGGTCCTCGGGCTTGAGGCGCATCAGGAGCACGGCCGCCTTGGCCTTCTGCTCCAGCATGTCCGGGGCCTCGTTCAGACCCTCGGGGATGACGTGGAAGGCGCTGCCGAGCGTGACGTCGGAGGCCTTGATCGGGGTGCCGGTTGGGTCGCGCGTCAGGCGCACGCCCTTGGCCCACATCGTCTGGGAGAGCTCCTCGACCGGGTCGACGTTCTCGGGCGCGAGGCCGCGGAACAGGACGACGGCGGGGAGCGGGAAGGCGATCAGGGCGCCGATGAGGCTGTTCCGCACCAGGGTGCGGCGGCTGAATCCGGACTCCTCGTCCGCCTGGCGGAAGATCTCCGCCGCACGCTCGGTCGTGGACTCGCTGCCCCGGACCGGGTGACGGAGGTCGACGCCCTCCTTCTCGTGCATCAGGGCCTTGCCCCAGTGGACGGCGCCGATGCCGATGGCGAGGAGCGCGAGGGCGCCGCCGATGCCGATGAACAGGTTGTTCAGCCGCACCGACCCCGGGTCGCCGTCGACGATGGGGAAGGCCATGTAGGCGGCGACCGCCCAGACGGAGCCCGCGATCGAGAGGTAGAAGAGCGTGTAGACGGTGCGCTCGGCGCGCCGCTCCTTGCGCGGGTCGAGGTCGGTGACGCGCGGTCGGTGCGGCGGGAATCCCGGGTTCTCGACCGCATCGCGGATGATCACCGCGGTGCCGGGGTCGCCGGTCCGGCGCTCCTCAGACGAACGCGCGGGCGTCAGCTCGTGACCGCCGTTGTCGTCCTGTGCCATTGCTCTCCTTCTTACGCTGTGTCGTGCCTGATGCGGTGCCGGCTAGTTGCTCTTGGCCGTGATCCACACGGTGAGGGCGACGATCGCGCCCAGACCGAAGATCCAGAGGAACAGGCCCTCTGCCACCGGGCCGAGCGAGCCGAGCTCGAAGCCACCCGGGGAGGGGTTGTTCTGGATGTACTTCAGGTACGTGATGATGTCGGCCTTGCCCTGCGGCGTGATGTTGAGGTCGTTGAACACGGGCATGTTCTGCGGACCGGTCACCATGGCCTCGTAGATGTGCTGGGCGCTGACGCCGGTGAGCGGCGGGGCGTACTTGCCCTCGGTGAGCGCACCGCCGGCGCCGGCGACGTTGTGGCACATCGCGCAGTTGATGCGGAACAGTTCGGCGCCGTGGGCGGCGTCGCCCTTGCCGTCGAGGTACTTCTGCTCGGGGATGGACGGCCCCGGCGCGAGCGAGGCGACGTAGTCGGCCAGCGCCTTGACCTGGTCGTCGGTGAACTGGACCGGCTTCTCCTGCGCCTGCGGGCCCTGCATCTGCATGGGCATGCGGCCGGTGCCGACCTGGAAGTCGACGGCCGCGGCGCCGACGCCGATGAGGCTCGGTGCGACGGAGCTGCCCTGGGCGTCGAGCCCGTGGCAGGTGGCGCAGTTCGCCTGGAACAGCTTCTTGCCCTCGTCCACCGAGCTCTGGCTCGCCGCGGCGACCTGCGGCTCGTCGGCGGATGCCGTCGTGGTGGTGAACGCGGCGTAGGCGCCGCCGGTCAGGCCCAGGCCGATGGCGAGGAGCGCGACGGTGGCCAGCGGGTGACGACGACCGGCCTTGCGCGCGGGCTTCGCCTTCCGGGCCGGCTTGGCGGTGCTGGGGGTGTGCGGACGCATGGGGTGAAGAACGCTCCTGTTTCCTATCGGATGATGTAGATGACCGCGAACAGCCCGATCCACACGACGTCGACGAAGTGCCAGTAGTAGGAGACCACGATGGCGCTGGTCGCCTCCTTGTGGCCGAAGATCTTGACCGCGAACGCGCGGCCGATCACGAGCAGGAAGGCGATCAGCCCGCCCGTGACGTGGAGGGCGTGGAAGCCCGTCGTCAGGTAGAACGCCGAACCGTAGGCGTTGGCGCTGAGCGAGATGCCCTCGGACACCAGGGTCGCGTACTCGAGCACCTGGCCGGAGACGAAGACGGCGCCCATCAAGTAGGTGAGAGTGAACCACTCGACCATTCCCCAGCGCCAGAACTGCAGCAGACCGCCTGAACGGCGCGGCTGCATGCGCTCCGCGGCGAACACGCCGAACTGGCAGGTGACCGAGCTGAGCACCAGGATCAGCGTGTTGGTCGCCGCGTACGGGATGTTGAGGTGCTGCGTCTCAGCGGCCCACAGATCCGGCGACGTCGACTTCAGGGTGAAGTAGATCGCGAACAGGCCCGCGAAGAACATCACCTCCGAGCCGAGCCAGACGATCGTGCCGACGGCCACGACATTGGGCCGGTTGATCGCCGGCGCACTCGCTGAGGGAGAAAGGGAGGTGCTCGTCACGTAACCCATTATGGCTGAAAAGAACCCATGGTTTTCCCACCTAGGGGGCTTGAATCGACCGGATTTCCGGTTGGGACAGCCTCAGTGGCCGCCCCAGCGGCCGGTATCGCCGTGGCGTGTCGCCCGCCGATAGGATCGCAGCATGGTCCACACGCAGTCCTGGTCGTCCGTGCTGACGTCTCTCCTGGCAGGGGAGCACCTGAGCGTGGCGGACGCGGCGTGGGCCATGGACCAGGTCATGACCGGCGAGGCGACGGACGCCCAGCTGGCGGCATTCCTCATCGCGCTGCGCGCCAAGGGCGAGACCGTCGACGAGATCGTCGGCTTCCGCGACGCCATCCTGGACCACGCCGTCCCGCTGGATGTGGACCCGATGGCCCTCGACATCGTCGGTACCGGCGGCGACCGGTTCGGCACCGTGAACGTGTCGACGACCGCCTCGATCATCGCGGCGGCCGCCGGCGTCCCCGTCATCAAGCACGGGAACCGCGCCGCGAGCTCGTCGTCCGGTTCCTCCGACGTGCTGGCGGCCCTCGGCATCGACCTCACGCTGCCCGCCGACCGCGTCGCCGAGGTACTGAAGAAGGTCGGCATCACATTCGCCTTCGCCAGCGCGTTCCACCCCGGCTTCGGCCACGCCGGTCCCGTGCGCGCGCAGCTCGGCGTCCCCACCGTCTTCAACTACCTCGGCCCGCTCTGCAACCCGGCACGGCCCGAGGCGTCCGCGGTCGGCGTCGCGACGCTCGACCGCATCCCGCTCATCGTCGGCGTGTTCCAGACCCGCGGCGCGACCGCTCTGGTCTTCCGCGGCGACGACGGGCTCGACGAGCTGTCGACCACCGGTCACAGCCACGTCTGGGAGGTCTCCCGGGGCCTCGTCACCGAGCACGACATCGATCCGCGCGATCTGGGCATCCCCCGGGCACGGATCGAGGACCTGCTCGGGAAGGACGCCGCATACAACGCGGCGGTCGTGCGTGCCGTGCTCGCGGGCGAAGAAGGCCCCGTGCGCGACATCGTCCTGCTCAACGCGGCGGCCGGGCTCGTTTCCTACGAGCTCGCGTCCGACCCGTCGAGGGTCCAGGTGTCCATCCTGGATCGATTCCGTTCGCAAATGGCGGTCGCGGCTCAGGCGATCGACTCCGGGGCTGCGGCCGCGAAGCTCGACGAGTGGGTGGCGGCGACGCACTGACAGCAGTGGAAGGAAGGGTTTCGATGAAGAAGCTCATCAACGACGTACCCGACGTCGTGACCGAGTCCCTCGCGGGGTTCGGCCGGGCTCACGCCGACATCGTGAAGGTGTCGCAGGATCCCAAGTTCGTCTCCCGGGCCGACGGCCCCGTACAGGGCAAGGTCGGTCTGGTCAGCGGAGGCGGCAGCGGTCACGAACCCCTCCACGCCGGCTTCGTCGGCAGGGGGATGCTGGATGCCGCCGTGCCGGGCGAGGTCTTCACCTCGCCGACGCCGATGCCGATCGTCGAGGCCACCAAGGCCGCGGACGGCGGCGCGGGCGTGCTCCACATCGTGAAGAACTACACCGGCGACGTCCTGAACTTCGAGACGGCCGCCGATCTGGTCGGTGCCGAGGGCATCACCGTGCGGTCCGTCGTCACGAACGACGACGTCGCCGTGCAGGACTCCCTCTATACCGCGGGGCGTCGCGGCGTCGCGGGCACCGTGCTCGTCGAGAAGATCGCGGGGGCGTCCGCCGACCGCGGCGACGACCTCGACGCGGTGACCGCGATGGCGGAGCGCGTGAACGCGAACGTCCGCTCGATCGGCCTCGCGCTGACCGACGGCACGGTCCCGCACGCCGGAGAGCCGGGCTTCGTGCTCCCCGAGGACGAGATCGAGTTCGGCGTGGGCATCCACGGCGAGCCGGGCCGCGAGCGGATCAAGCTGGAGCCCGCCGACCGTCTGGTGGACCGGATGATGGATGCGATCCTCGCCGATCTGTCCTTCGACGGCTCCCCGGTGCTCCTGTTCGTGAACGGGATGGGCGGTACGCCGCTCTCCGAGCTGTACATCCTGTTCCGCCGCGCCGCCGAGGTGCTCGACGAGCGCGGGATCACCCTCAGCCGGTCGCTCGTGGGCAACTACGTCACCTCGCTGGAGATGCAGGGCGCATCCATCTCGCTCCTGAAGCTGGACGACGAGCTGACCGAACTGTGGGACGCGCCGGTCCACACGGCCGCTCTGCGCTGGGGCCTGTAACGGCCCGGGAAGGTCCGGGGAAGCTGCACACGACAACGACAAGGAGGCGTCGATGACGCTGGACACGAACTGGGTGAAGGCGTGGATCTCCGCTGCGGCGGACTCCATCGGCGAGCACAAGCAGGAGCTGAACACGCTCGATCGCGAGATCGGCGACGGCGACCACGGCGAGAACATGGACCGTGGACTGCGTGCGTCGGTGGCGGCGCTGGAGAAGCTGCCGGACGACGCGACGCCGAACGCGGCGCTGCGCTCGGTGGCCATGACCCTGATCTCGACGGTCGGCGGCGCGTCCGGCCCGCTGTACGGCACCGCGTTCCTGAAGGCGGCGGAGCCGCTGGGCGACGGGCCGACGGTCGACGAGGCGGCACTCGTGGCCGCCCTGGCGGCGGCGCGCGACGGGATCGTGTCCCGCGGAAAGGCCGAGCCCGGCGACAAGACCATGATCGACGCCTGGACGCCCGCAGTGGATGCGGCCCGCACGGCTCAGATGTCCGGGGCGTCCGCTCCGGACATCCTGACCGAGGCGGCCGACGCGGCGGAGGAGGGCGCGGTCGCGACCGAGCCGCTGGTCGCCCGCAAGGGCCGGGCCAGCTACCTGGGCGAGCGCTCGGCCGGGCACCGGGATCCGGGCGCCCAGTCGACCGCCCTGCTGCTGCGCGCTGCCGCCGGAGCGGCCGAATGAGCGAGCGGGTCGGCATCGTCTTCGTCTCGCACAGCGACCAGATCGCGGCGGGGATGGTGCAGCTGGCGGGTCAGATGGCCGGATCGGTGCGCCTGGTGGCCGCGGGAGGGACGGATGACGGCGGGATCGGCACCAGCTTCACGAAGGTGATGTCCGGTGTCGCGGAGGCTGACGGCGGCGCCGGGGTCGTGGTCGTCAGCGACCTGGGCTCGGCGTTGCTGACGGCGGAGACCGTGCTGGACATGCTCGACGACGACCGGCGCTCCCGGGTGCGGGTGGTCGACGTGCCGTTCGTGGAGGGCGGCGTCGCCGCGGCGGTCGCCGCCGAGTCGGGCGCCGACCTCGATGAAGTCGCGGCCGCGGCGCGCGGCGCGGTGGACGCCTGGGCCGGTGACACGGGCGCCGGCGCGGCGCCGGAGGGGTCGGCCGCGCCGGACGAGAGCGCCGCCTCCGGCCCGTACGAGCGCGAGGTCGTCGTCCGCAACCCCGAGGGCCTCCATGCTCGCCCGGCGGCGGAGTTCGTGAAGCTCGCGAACACGTTCCCGGTGAAGGTGACGGTCAACGGCAAGGACGCGAAGAGCCTCCTCGGCATCATGTCCCTGGGGCTGACCGCCGGGTCCACAGCGCACATCGCGACGGACCACTCCGACGGCCGCGCCGCGGTGGACGCGCTCGCCGACCTGGTCGACACCGGCTTCGGCGAGGTCTGACCAAGGCGCCGGCAGCCCGGCGGCATCCACGACTCAGACGAGCGGGAGAGCCATCTCCCGCTCGTTCGCCGTGCGGTCGAGCGGGTAGGGCTGCGTCCGCCCCGTGAAGACGAAGCCGCGGCGGAGGTACGAGCGGATGGCCGGCTCGTTGTCCTCGTGCACCTCCAGGAGCAGCCGCTCGCCGCGCCCCCGCGCCCAGTCGATCACAGCGTCGAGGAGCGCGTCGGTCATCCCCTGGCCCCGGCCGCGCCATTCCGGCGTGACGTAGACGCCGACCAGGTACGGGTCGTGCGACGCGGCCGACTGATAGCCGCCCATGCTGCCGAGCCAGCGTCCGTCCTCGGCGACCGCCGCGAAGAGGCGCGAGGTGGCCGAAGTGTTGGAGGCGCGGCGCCGCCAGTGCTCGTCGGGGTGCGTTCTGGCGTGCTCCAGCGTCTCCAGGAACGCGATGGGCGTGTCCTCGAGCATCTCGAAGCGCAGGGCGCGGTACGCCTGCCAGTCGTCCTCGGTGCTCGCGCGGACGACCCAGCCCGTCATCGTCAGTCCCGGTCGGCGAGCAGGGTCTCGGCCTCGGCGAGCAGGATGGCCGTGCACAGGCCGTCGAGGGCGGCCGTCAGCTCGTCGAGCGGCGGGAAGGTCGGGGCGATGCGGATGTTGGCGTCGCGCGGGTCCTCGCCGTACGGGAAGGTGGAGCCCGCGGGCGTGATCGCGATCCCGGCCTCCTTCGCCAGCTGCACGGCCCGCTCGGCGCAGCCGTCGGCGATGTCGAGGCTCACGAAGTAGCCGCCCTTCGGTGCGTTCCAGCTGCCGGCGCCCCAGGGGGCCAGCCGCTCGCGGAACACCTCGTCCACCGCGGCGAACTTCGGCGCCAGGATGGCGCGGTGCTTCTCCATGAGCGCGGCGAGCCCGTCGGCGTCCTTCAGGAGCAGTGCGTGCCGCAGCTGGTTCAGCTTGTCCGGTCCGATGCTCTGCGCCGCCGAGTTGTGCTGGAACCAGGCGACGTTCGCCGGGGACGCGCCGAAGAAGGCGACGCCGGATCCGGGGAACGTCACCTTGGAGGTGGAGGCGAAGATGAGCGGCCGGTCGGGGTTGCCGGCCTCGGCGGCGAGCGTGAGCACGTCGATCGGCTCGGGGCGGTCGTCCGTGAGGTGGTGCACCGCGTAGGCGTTGTCCCAGAACAGGCGGAAGTCGGGCGCCGCGTCGAGCGACACGAGCGCGCGGACGACCTCCTCGCTGTAGACGGCGCCGGTCGGGTTCGAGTACACCGGCACGCACCACATCCCCTTGATGCTGTCGTCGGCGGCGAGCAGCGAGGCGACCGCCTCGATGTCGGGACCGTCGTCGTTCATCGGCACGGGGATCATCCGGATGCCGAAACGCTCCAGGATGGTGAAGTGGCGGTCGTACCCTGGCACGGGCGTGAGGAAGCTGATCGACTGGTTGGCCCACGGCAGGTCGCCGCCCGGGACGCCGTGGATCAGCGCCTGGGCGATCGTGTCGTGCATCACCGTGAGGCTGGAGTTGCCGAGCGCGAGCAGCTGGGCGACGGGGACGCGCAGCGCTCCTGCGAAGATCTCGCGCAGCTCCGGCAGACCGTTGGGGCCGCCGTAGTTGCGCAGGTCGGTGCCCGCCGCATCCCGGTAGGCGCCGTCGGGCAGGTGCAGCAGGTCGTTCGACAGGTCGAGCTGGTCGGCCGACGGCTTGCCGCGCGTGATGTCGAGCGAGAGGCCGGCGGCCTTCAGCTCGTCGTAGGCGCGCGCGAAGGCGGAGTGCGCCTCGCGGAGCGATGCGGTGTCGAGGTCGGCCAGGGGGGAGGGCGAAATCGCTGCGGTGGTCACGTGATCGATCGTACCGGCGGTGCGTGCCGGTCCGCTCGGCCGACGTGTGCGAGCATCCGGAGTGTGACCGACGAACTGCACAGCGGCCGTGGCCGGACCGCCGCGAAGATGACGACCGCCTTCGCCACCGGGGTCGTCGTGGGCATCACGGTCGGCCTGCTCACCGGGTGGCACTACGCGATCATCGCGGGATGGGCGGCCGCGTGCCTGGTCTACATCAGCTGGGTGTGGATCGCGGTGTGGCGGCTCGACGCTGAGTCGACGAAGGACCACGCCACGCTGGAGGACCCGGGACGCCGCACGGCGGACTTCGTCCTGCTGCTCGCGGCGGCGGCCAGCATCCTGGCGGTGGTGTACATCCTGGTCGACGCCAAGCACCTGAGCGGCGGCAAGCAGCTCGGTGTCGCCCTGCTGGCCGTGGTGAGCGTCGCACTGTCGTGGACGCTCGTCCACACCCTGTACGCCCTGCGCTACGCCCGCATGTACTACCGGAAAGGCGGCGGGATCGACTTCAACCAGAAGGAGCCGCCGCGCTACAGCGACTTCGCGTACCTGGCGTTCACGCTCGGGATGACGTTCCAGGTGTCGGACACCGACATCAGCAGCTCGTACATCCGCCGGGCGATCCTGCGGCACACCCTGCTGTCGTACGTCTTCGGCACGGTCATCGTGGCGGCGACCGTGAACCTGGTGGCGGGGCTCGGCTGACGCCTAGCGCCGGTAGGTGAGGAAGCGGTAGCGCGTGCCGTCGGCGGCGGTCGACCACTCACCCTCCTGCACCGTCCATCCGTCGCCCGGGTCGGGGGCACGGGTGTCGCCGGGCACCTCGAGGTCGATCTCCGTGACTTCCAGCCGGTCCGCCAGCGGGAGGGTCTGCCGGTACAGCTCGGCGCCTCCGATCACCCAGACGGTGGACGCGTCGCCGGCCGCGGCGAGCCCCTGCTCGACCGTGTGCGCGACCTGCGCGCCGCTCGCGCGCCAGTCCTGCTGCCGGGTGACGACGACGTTCGCGCGGCCGGGCAGCGGGCGGAACCGCTCGGGAAGCGACTCCCAGGTGCGCCGGCCCATCACGACCGGGTCGTCGCCGGTCAGGCTGCGGAAGTGCCGCAGATCCTCGGGGAGGTGCCACGGCATCCCGCCGTCGGCGCCGATCACGCGGTCGCGGGCCTGCGCCCAGATCAGCGCGAGCGTCATACCGCGACCGCGGCGCGGATGGCCGGGTGGTGCCGGTAGTCCTCGACCACGAAGTCCTCGAAGCGGTAGTCGAAGATGCTCTCAGGCTTCCGGGCGAACCGCAGCCGCGGTGCGGGATACGGGTCGCGCGTGAGCTGCTCGGCCACCTGCTCCAGGTGGTTGTCGTAGATGTGGACATCGCCGCCCGTCCACACGAATTCGCCCGGTTCGAGGCCGACCTGCTGGGCGACCATCATCGTGAGGAGCGCGTAGCTCGCGATGTTGAAAGGGACGCCGAGGAACATGTCGGCGCTGCGCTGGTACAGCTGGCAGGAGAGGCGGCCGTCGGCGACGTAGAACTGGAAGAAGGCGTGGCACGGAGCGAGCGCCATGTCCGGAATGTCGGCCACATTCCACGCCGACACGATGATGCGCCGCGAGTCGGGGTCGCTGCGCAGAGTGTCGATCACCTGCTGGATCTGGTCGATGTGCCGTCCGTCCGGGGCAGGCCAGGAACGCCACTGCACGCCGTACACCGGGCCGAGCTCGCCGCGCTCGTCGGCCCACTCGTCCCAGATGGTCACGCCGTTCTCGCGCAGCCACCCGACATTGCTGTCGCCGCGCAGGAACCAGAGCAGTTCGTAGGCGATCGACTTGAAGTGGACGCGCTTGGTCGTGATGAGCGGGAAGCCCTCGGCCAGGTCGAACCGCAACTGGCGGCCGAACACGCTGCGCGTGCCCGTCCCGGTGCGGTCCGATTTGTGCGCGCCGTTCGCCAGCACGTCGCGGAGCAGGTCTTCGTACGGGGTGGGGATCGCGCTCACGCTCCGATGGTACTTGCCGGGGCTCTCGAACGGGGCGCGCCGCGTCGTAGTCTGGCGTCATGGACGGCACAGCGCGCGGCGAGCGGCACAGCGACGACGAGCTCGCCGGTGTGCTGGAGGAGGAGGTCGCGCGGATCACCTCGGCCATCCCCATCGTCGTGCAACGGGGGACGGGCGCGACGGGGGCGCCGGGGGGTCGCGCCGGCGAGGCCGGGGAGGCGGGCGATGCGGCGGATTCCGCGACGGATACCGCGGCGGGCTCGGAGACGGACTCGGAGACGGACTCGGAGACGGACTCCGGGGCCGATGACGAGGATGCGGCGGACGAGTGGGTCGGGCCCCCGACCGAGCTGATCAGCTTCGACGACCTCCCGGTGCGGCGCGCGGCGACCGGGCCGGAGCCGACGTTCAGCGAGTGGGTGGCGACGGCGGCCATCCCGATCCAGCGTGAGGTGACCGCCGAGACGAAGCCTGTGCCCGATCCGGGCGCCGTGCAGGAGGCGGAACCGACGGTGGGCCCCGAGCCGCAGCCGGAGCCCGAGCCAGTCAGGGAGCCGGACCACATCGCGGAGGCGGTCAGCCCGCCCACCTTCCGACCCGTCGCCCGCGCCGAGCCGCTCGACCTCGTCCCGGCCGAGGTCGCGCCGCGCGACTCCGAGCCGGTGCCCGTCCTGCCTGTCGCGCCCTCGGTCGCGCTGACGTCGCCCGTCGTCGCGGAGCCGGCGCCCGCGCCGGAGACCGCACCGGCCACCGGTGCTGCCGCAGCCCCGGACGTGCCCCTCCCCGTCCTGGACGAGGCCGCGCATCCCGCCGAAGATCGCACCGACGAGCGCGCTGCGTCCCACGGCCGGCACCGCCTCCTCGGGCTCCTCACGCCGGAGGAGGCCGACCTCGAACCGACCCCGCTCGACCAGCGGGTGGGCCGGGCGTCCCGCATGTTCTGGCTCTGGTTCGCCGGGACCTCCTCGCTCATCAGCGTCGGGGTCGGCGCGACCCTGTTCGTCCTCGGCCTCAGCCTGCGGCAACTCCTCGTCGCCACGCTCGTCGGCGTGGCCCTCTCGTTCCTCCCGCTCGGACTCGGCACCCTGGCCGGCAAGTGGAGCGGCCAGCCGACGATGGTGGTGTCGCGGGCGTCGTTCGGGATGCGCGGCAACCTCATCCCGACCGTGCTCGCCCTGCTCGTGAAGCTGTTCTGGGGCTCGGTGCTGCTGTGGCTCGCCGGCTCGGCCGCAGGATCGCTGACCGCCGCAGAGGGGTGGCCGGGGGATGCGGCGGGCGCGACGGTGAGCGCGCTGATCGTCACGATCGCGCTCGCCGTACTGATCGCGTACACCGGCTACCGGCTGGTCGCCCGGGTGCAGCTGGTGCTCACCATCGCGTCGGCGGTGCTGATCGCTCTGATGGTGACGGCGACCTGGCGGCACGTGGATGTGTCGCGTGCGCTCGCTGTCCCGGACGCGTTCTGGACCCACGTCGTCACGGGAGCCGTGCTGGTGTTCAGCTATGTGGGCCTCGCGTGGGCGATGAGCAGCGCGGAGGTGGCCCGCTACCAGCGCCCGCTCTCGTCGGGCGGCGCCGCCATGCTGTGGGCGACGTTCGGCGCGGGCGTGCCCCCGTTCGTCCTCGTCTCCTACGGCGGCCTGCTCGCCGCCTCGCGACCGAGCCTGGCCGAGGAGCTCGCGCACGACCCGGTCGCGGCGCTGACCATGCTCGGGCTTCCCGCCTGGTACCCCGTCCCGCTGCTGCTCGCCGTCGGGCTCTCGCTGATCTCCGCGCTGGTGCTCACCGTCTACTCGGCCGGGTTCACGCTCGACGCTGCGGGCGTCCGCCTCGGCCGCCGCTGGAGCACCCTCGTCGCGGGGACGGCGATCGCGGTCGTCGGGGCCGTGCTGGCGGCCACGGTCACCGACCTCTCGTCGGTCGTGCGCGGGGTGCCGACCGCGCTGTCGGTACCGGTCGCCGCGTGGGTGGGGATCTTCTCGGGCGAGATGATGCTGCGGACCCGGCGATTCCATCAGGCGTCGCTGCTCGTCCGGGGCGGCGTCTACCCCGACTGGCGCTGGATCAACGTCGCACTGCTGGTCCTGGCGACGGTCGTCGGAGCCGGCGCGATCAGCTCGCCGCTGCCGTGGCTCGCGTGGGAGGGTTACCTCTTCCGGCTCATCGGGATCGACCCCGGTGCGGGCATCGGGACGAGCAACATCGGGGTGGTGGCCGCGCTGGCGATCGGGCTCTTCGGCGCACTCGTGTCCGCGTCGCCCGCGATCCGGCGTCAGGAGCGCGCTGACGAGGCGGGGCGCCTGGCCGGCTGATCGGCCGGTGGCCGATCGGCAGCGACGGCCGATCCCTCCACAGCCCGCGCGTTCTCCACAGAACCGATCCGGCGGGTTCGGCGGGAATGGGCATCCCGTAGGCTGATCGACGTGCCTCACACCCTCGCCTCCGTCCGCGACACCCTCGAGCAGCTCTGGCCGCTCGCCGGTGCCGAGAACTGGGACGCGTCCGGGCTGGTGGCAGGCGATCCAGCGGCGACGATCGAGCGCATCCTGCTCGCCGTCGATGCCGTCGCGGCGACCGTCGACGAGGCTGTGGACACGGATGCCGACCTGCTGATCGCGCATCATCCGCTGCTGCTCCGCGGGGTCACCACAGTGGCGGAGGACCGCTACAAGGGTGCGCTGCTGTCCCGGCTCATCCGGGGCGATGTCGCGCTCTACGCCGCGCACACGACGGCGGACGTGGTCGCCGGCGGCACCAGCGATGTGCTCGCCGCGCGGCTGGGTCTGCGCGACGCGCGTCCCATCTCGCCTGCGGCCGACGACGTCACCGGCATCGGCCGGGTGGGCGATCTGGCGCAGCCGACCACCCTCGGCCAGCTCGCACGAGCCGTCGCCGAGCTGCTCCCTCCGACCGCCGGGGGAGTGCGTGCGGCGGGCGACTACCATCAGCCGGTGTCCCGGGTCGCGGTCTGCGGCGGCGCGGGCGACTCTCTGCTCGCCTCGCCCGCCGTGCGCGAGGCGGACGTCTACATCACGGCCGACCTGCGGCACCACCCGGCGTCGGAGGCACGCGAGCAGGCGGCTCTCGGTGGCGGGCCTGCGCTGCTCGACGTGTCGCACTGGGCGAGCGAGTGGCTCTGGCTCGACACGGCCGCCGACCAGCTCCGGGAGGCGCTCCCCGGAGTGGAGGTCGCCGTCAGCGAGCTGCGCACCGACCCCTGGGACTTCGCGATCCTGCAATGAGCGCCACGCACCCGATCACGCCGGGGGCGGCCGCCGCGCCCTCCGCCATCCCGCATCCCGACAGCCCGCACGCCGACACGTCGTCCGGCGACACCTCGCACGAAAGAAGCACCGCATCGTGAAAGCCAGCCCCGCCGATCAGAACGAGCTCCTGCGCCTGCAGTCCGCGGACACGCGCCTGGCCCAGCTCGCGCACGCCACGAAGAACCTGCCGCAGTCCGTCGAGCTGGCGAAGCTGCAGCCCGAGATCGAAGCCCTGCGCGCCCGGTGGATCGCCGCCACCGGCGAGCTGGAAGACGCCCGGGCCGAGCTGAAGCGCGTCGAGTCGGACGTCGAAGTCGTCGAGGCGCGCGTCAAGCGCGACAGCGACCGCGTGCAGCAGACCTCCTCGGTGAAGGACGTGCAGGCGCTCGAGGCCGAGCTGGCCTCCCTCGCCAAGCGCAAGGACGACCTGGAGGAGATCGAGCTCACCGTCATGGAGCGCGTCGAGACGCTGGAGGAGGCGCTCGCCGCCGTCGAGGCCGAGCGCGCGGAGCTCGACGGCCGGGTCTCCGCCCTCGAGGCGCAGCGCGACGAGGAGGCGGGCAGACTCGAAGCGCAGCGCACGGCAGCTGCCACCGATCGGGCCACGATCGCCGAGGTGCTGCCGGCCGACCTCATCGAACTGTACGAGCGGCAGCGGGCGCGGTACGGCATCGGAGCGGCGGCGCTGGTCCGGGGCGTCTCGCTCGGGTCCAACGTGAAGCTCACCGAGTCCGACCTCTCCGAGATCCGTCGCGCGGCGGCCGACGACGTCGTGCTCTGCCCCGACAGCGGCGCCATCCTCGTTCGCGGGGAGGACTCCGGGCTCTGAGCGGCGACCGGCGACCGGTGAGCGCCGAGCGTCGACCGGCCGCCCCTGCGCTAGGGTTGAGGCCGGAATGGGTCGGCAAGACGGTCGCGTCGGTCCGCGTCAGCGGGCCGCCGAGGAACGTCCGGGCTCCGCAGAGCAGGGCGGTGGGTAACACCCACCCGGGGCAACCCGCGAGAAAGTGCAACAGAAAGCAGACCGCCGGGGACGAGAGTCCCCGGTAAGGGTGAAACGGTGGTGTAAGAGACCACCAGCGGCCGGGGTGACCCGGCCGGCTGGGTAAACCTCGCCCGGAGCAAGGTCGCACAGGGGACCATGAGGCTGCTCGTCTCGTCCCCGGGTAGACCGCTGGAGGGCGGCGGTGACGTCGTCCCGAGATAGATGGCCGTCCGCGGTGCTTCGGCACCGTGACAGAACCCGGCGTATCAGCCGGCCCATTCCCTTTTCGTCGCAGGCACGCTCATCGCCCGGCCGCCGCAGGCGCATCCGCGAACTCGTCAGGCCGGCGCGGGCGCAGGCACGTCGTCGGGCGTGCCGACCTCGCCGCTGCGGCCGCGCTCGCCGCGGTCCCGGCGCTCGCCGCGGACAGCCAGGGCCGCAGCGCCCAGGATGCCCGCGTTGTTGCGGTGCACCGCCGGGACGATCGGCGTCTTGAGCTTCAGCAGCGGCAGGAACTCCTGGTAGTTCTTCGAGACGCCGCCGCCGACGATGAAGAGGTCCGGTGTGAAGAGGAACTCGACGGTCGAGTAGTACTTCTGCAGGCGCTTCGCCCACTTCTCCCAGCTGAGGTCCTCGCGCTCCTTGGCCGAGTAGGCCGCGCGCGACTCCGCGTCGTGGCCGTCGATCTCCAGGTGGCCGAGCTCGGCGTTCGGGATGAGGATGCCGTCGTAGATGAGCGCGGACCCGATGCCGGTGCCGAGCGTGGTCATGATGACCAGGCCGTCCTTGCCCTTGGCCGCGCCGAAGCGCGTCTCGGCGTACCCGGCGGCGTCGGCGTCGTTGACGAAGTGGATGTCGCGCCCGAGCGCCTTCTCGAACAGGTTCTCCGCGTGGAGGCCGATCCAGTCCTTGGCGACGTTGGCGGCCGAGAGGGTGACTCCGTGGCTGACGATGGCGGGGAAGCAGACGCCGACCGGGGCGTCCGGCTCCTCGGCGGCCAGCTGGCCGACGATCTCCTTCGTCGTCTCCACGATGTCGTCGGGCTTGCCCCCGGCCGGGGTGGGGAGCTTCACCCGGTCGCTGAGGAGCTCGCCGGTCGACAGATCGACCAGAGCCCCCTTGATCCCCGTGCCGCCGATGTCGATGCCGATCGCGTGCTTCTGCGAAGTCATGCTCCGAATCTACCGCGCCGCGCGACCGGTCAGGCGAGGGTGAGGATCTCGGCCCCGCGCTCGGTGACCACGAGCGTGTGCTCGAACTGCGCGGTGATGCTGCGGTCGCGGGTGACGACGGTCCAGTCGTCGGCCCACATCTCCCACTCGTGCGTGCCGAGCGTGAGCATCGGCTCGATGGTGAACACCATCCCGGGCTCCATCAGGTCGTCGTAGGCAGGGGCCGCGTCGTAGTGGGGGATGATGAGCCCCGAGTGGAAGGACGCGCCCACGCCGTGGCCGGTGAAGTCGCGCACCACCCCGTAGCCGAACCGCTTCGCGTACGACTCGATGGCGCGTCCGATCACGTTGATCTGACGACCGGGTGCGACCGCCTTGATGCCGCGGTTGAGGGCCTCGCGCGTGCGCTCGACGAGCTGGGCGACCTCCTCGGAGGCGGTCCCGGCTACGAAGGTCTGGTTGCTGTCGCCGTGGAAGCCGTTCTTGTACGCCGTGATGTCGATGTTCACGATGTCGCCGTCCCCTAGCACCGTGTCGTCGGGGATGCCGTGGCACACGACCTCGTTGACCGAGCTGCAGATCGACTTGGGGTAGCCGCGGTAGCCGAGGGTCGAGGGGTAGGCGTCGTGGGCGAGCAGGAACTCGTGCCCGATCGCGTCCAGCTCCTCGGTCGTGACGCCGGGCCGCACCGCCGCGCCGACCGCTTCGATCGCCTGCGCGGCGATCCGTCCGGACTGGCGGATCAGCTCCACCTCGTCGGGCGTGTACACGTCGCCGCGCGTTGCCGGCGCGGGTCCGGGCCGCCCGACGTACTCCGGCCGCGGGATGCGGCTCGGCACCGGGCGCATCGCGCTGACGCGGCCGGGGATGAGGTGACCGGCGGAATCCTTGGGCATACGATCAACTCTATGACGAGCGACGAGTACGGCATCAAGCAGGACGCCGAGCACAAGTACTGGTACAACATGAAGACCGGCGAGGTCGAGCAGGGCTTCCTGTCGCCCGCGCCGAACCGCGTCGGCCCGTTCGACACCCGCGAGGAGGCCGAGCACGCGCTCGAGAAGCTCCGCGAGAACTCCGCCAAGTGGGCCGAGGAGGACGCGGCCGACAACCGCTAGGACCAGCCGCCGGAAGGATCCGTCAGGGCACAGCTGCTAGAAGCTGTGCTCCTGGGTGGGGAACGCTCCGCCCTGGACGTCCGCCTTGTAGGCACGCGCCGCATCCGACAGCACCGTCTTCAGGTCGGCGTACTGCTTGACGAAGCGCGGGACGCGGCCCGTGGTGAAGCCGGCCCAATCCGTCCACACCAGCAGCTGACCGTCGACGTGAGGGCCCGCGCCGACTCCGACGGTCGGGATGCGCAGTTCCTCGGTGACGCGCTTCGCGACGTCGGCCGGGACCATCTCGAGCACGACCGCGAACGCTCCCGCGTCCTCGACCGCATGCGCGTCGGCGAGGAGGTCCTCCGCCGCCTGACCGCGACCCTGCACGAGGTGACCGCCGAGGCCGTGCTCGCTCTGCGGGGTGAAGCCGATGTGCGCCATCACCGGGATGCCCGCATCCACGATGCGGCGGATCTGCTCCGCGCTGCGCCGCCCGCCCTCCAGCTTGACGGCGTGCGCGCCCGTCTCCTTCATGAAACGGACGGCGGTGTGCAATGCCTCCAGCGGGCCTGTCTCGTACGAGCCGAACGGCATGTCCGCGACCACGAACGCGCGCTTGACGGCTCCGGCGACGGCCCGGGTGAGCGGGATGAGATCGTCCACCGTCACCGGGAGGGTGGTGTCGTAGCCGAGGACGTTGTTGCCGGCCGAGTCGCCGACCAGCAGGAAGTCGATCCCGGCTTCGTCGAAGATCTGCGCCGTCAGCATGTCGTAGCTGGTCAGCCCGGTGAACGGGGCGCCCTCCTCCTTCGCCGCCTGGAAGTGGCGGGTGCGCACCCGCTTCAGCGCCTGCATCGACGAGGTCGTGGGATGGACGGAGGGCACCGGTGACTGCTCACTCATGCGGCCAGTCTAGTGACGGCGAGACGTGGGCCCGCGTGCCGATCGCGGTCGCGACCGCCCCGTAGCCAGTAGTCTGGGAGCGGCCGACGAAAGGGGCAGGATGGACAAGCAGCGCGACTTCGTTCTTCGCACGATCGAGGAGCGTGGCGTCAAGTTCGTGAGGCTGTGGTTCACCGATGTCGTGGGCACCCTCAAGTCCGTCGCCATCGCCCCGGCCGAGGTCGAGGGAGCGTTCAGCGAGGGCCTCGGCTTCGACGGGTCCGCCATCGAGGGCCTGACGCGCGCCTACGAGTCCGACCTGCTGGCGCTGCCGGACGCGACGACGTTCCAGATCCTGCCGTGGCGCGGCGAGATCGACCCGACCGCGCGCATGTTCTGCGACATCACGACGCCCGACGGCCAGCCCGCCGTCTCCGACCCGCGCAACGTGCTCAAGCGGACGCTCGAGAAGGCGGCCGATCGCGGCTTCACCTTCTACACGCATCCCGAGATCGAGTTCTACCTGCTCAAGTCGTCGGCGTTCGGCGCGGAGGGCCCCGAGCCCGTCGACTCCGCCGGGTACTTCGACAACGTCCCCGGCGGCACCGCGCACGACTTCCGCCGCCGATCTGTGCGGATGCTCGAAGACCTCGGCATCTCGGTCGAGTTCAGCCACCACGAAGCGGGGCCCGGCCAGAACGAGATCGACCTGCGCTACGCCGACGCGCTCACCACCGCGGACAACATCATGACGTTCCGCACGGTGATCAAGGAGGTGGCGATCGAGCAGGGCGTGTACGCGACCTTCATGCCGAAGCCGCTCCAGGGCCACCCGGGCTCCGGAATGCACACCCACATGTCGCTGTTCGAGGGCGACACCAACGCCTTCTTCGAGCCGGGCGCGCAGTACCAGCTCTCCAAGATCGGCCGCCACTTCATCGCAGGTCTCCTGCGGCACGCGCCGGAGATCACCGCCGTCACGAACCAGTTCGTCAACTCCTACAAGCGGCTGTGGGGCGGCGACGAGGCGCCCAGCTTCGTCAGCTGGGGCCACAACAACCGGTCCGCGCTGGTGCGCGTCCCCCTCTACAAGCCGAACAAGGGGCAGAGCTCGCGCGTCGAGTACCGCGCCATGGACTCCGCCGCGAACCCCTACCTGGCGTTCTCGCTGCTGCTCGCCGCCGGACTCAAGGGCATCGAGGGCCAGTACGAGCTGCCGCCCGAGGCGGAGGACAACGTGTGGGCGCTCTCCGACGGGGAGCGGCGCGCCCTCGGCTACAGCCAGCTGCCGGCCAGCCTCGACCACGCCATCTCCCTGATGGAGGAGTCCGAGCTGGTCGCCGAGACGCTGGGGGAGCAGGCCTTCAACTACGTGCTGCTCAACAAGCGCCGCGAATGGTCCGAGTACCGTGCTCAGGTCACCCCCTACGAGCTGCGGTCCAATCTCGAGATCCTCTGACCCGTACGTCGTGACGCGGCAGCAGCAGCTCTCCCTCACGTCCCTGGCGCGCGCCGGGTTCGTGGGGTTGAGTTCGGTCCGCGACGAGCTGGACCAGCTCGCCGAGCAGACCGGCCTCCCCGCCGAGGCACTCCTCGCGGCGATCTCCGTCGCCGCCGACCCGGACACGGCGCTCACCGCCGCCCTTCGGCTGCTGCGCCAGGCCCCCGCGGAGGCGGCGGCCGCGCTGGGCTCGGAGGAGGACGCACGCCGGCTGTTCCGGGTCATCGGGGCGTCGGAGGGTGTCGCGGAGTTCTTCCTGCGGCAGCCGGCGGAGCTGACCGCGCTCGCGCATCCCGTCGACACGCTGCCCACCGCGGACGAGGTGCGCGACGACCTCCTCGAAGCCGTCGGCGCGGTGGACGGCGTCGCGGCCACCGACGATGAGAGCGCATGGACGGCCCTGCGCATCCGCTACCGCCGCCGGCTCGTGCAGCTGGCGGGCTTCGACCTCGGGCAGGACGACCCGGTGGCTGGCTTCGACGCGGTCGCCGCGGCGCTCAGCGACCTGGCGGCCGCCGCACTGGAGGCGTCGCTCGCCGTCGCACGTCGGATGGTCTCCGGCAGCGGGCCCGGCCGCTTCCCGGCCGACCAGGTGCGCGCCACCCCGCTCGCTGTGATCGGGATGGGCAAGGCAGGCGCCAGGGAGCTCAACTACCTCAGCGACGTCGACGTGATCTTCGTCACGGAGGGCGTCGAGGAGGTCGGGCTGGAGCCGGGCCGCGCCGTCGACATCGCCACGCGGCTCGCGATGCTCACCATGCGCGGCATTCACGAGCCGGCCATCGAGCCGGGGCTGTGGGAGGTCGACCCGAACCTGCGCCCCGAGGGCAAGGACGGCGCGCTCGTCCGAACCCTGGAGTCCCACATCGCGTACTACGACCGGTGGGCGAAGGGCTGGGAGTTCCAGGCGCTGCTGAAGGCCCGGCCGCTCGCCGGCGACCGGTCCCTCGGCGACCGCTACGTCGAGGCGCTGGCGCCGAAGGTGTGGAGCAGCGCCTCCCGCGAGAACTTCGTCGAGTCGGTGCAGCGGATGCGCGAGCGCGTCACCGACCACATCCCCGACGATGAGGTGCACTACCAGCTGAAGCTCGGTCCGGGCGGACTGCGCGACGTGGAGTTCACGGTCCAGCTGCTGCAGCTCGTCCACGGCCAGACCGACGACCAGGTGCGGCAGCGCGACACGCTCTCCGCCCTCGGCGCGCTGGCGGCGCAAGGCTATGTCGGGCGCGAGGAATCGGCGATGTTCTCGCAGGACTACCGGGCGCTGCGCCTCATGGAGCACCGGCTCCAGCTGCGGAGGCTGACCCGCACGCACCTCATGCCGCGTGACGAGGCGGATGTGCGCATCCTGGCCCGTGCGACAGGTCTCGCCCCGAATGCCGACCAGCTCCTCGTCACCTGGAACGCGATCAAGCACCGCGTGCGCGGGCTGCACGAGAGGCTGTTCTACCGGCCGCTGCTCAGCGCCGTCGCGGCCACGCCGGCCGACGACGCCCGCCTCGCCGGGGGAGCCGGACTCACCAGCGCCCAGGCGGAGGCCCGTCTCGCGGCCATCGGCTTCCGCGACCCGCGCGGCGCGCTGGCGCACATCGCCGCACTCACGTCCGGCGTCTCGCGGCGCGCGACGATCCAGCGGCACCTGCTCCCGGTGATGCTGCAGTGGTTCGCCGCCGGTCCTGATCCCGACTACGGGCTCCTCACCTTCCGCCGGCTCAGCGAAGAACTCGGCAGCACCCACTGGTACCTGCGGATGCTGCGCGACTCGACCGGTGCCGCGGAACGGCTCACGCGCATCCTGGCCGGGTCGCGCTTCGCCGGGGAGCTGCTCGGCAGCATCCCCGAGTCCGTCGCCTGGCTGGAGTCCGAGGACGAACTGCGTCCGCGGCCTGCAGCGCTCCTCCGCGAGGAGACGGCCGCGATCCTGGCCCGCCACGAGTCGGTCGACACCGCCGCGGTGGCCCTGCGGGCCATGCGGCGGCGCGAGATCCTGCGGCTCGCCGTCTCCGGCATCCTCGGCTTCGCCACCATCGAGGAGCTCGCCCACGGTCTGAGCGACGTCACCGAGAACACGATCGCGGGCGTGCTCCAGGCGATCCGCGCGTCCCGTGACGACGGCGACCAGCTGGAGTTCGCCGTCATCGGGATGGGGCGGTTCGGTGGACGCGAGCTCGGCTTCGGCTCCGACGCCGACGTCATGTACGTGTTCCGTCCGCTCGCGGCCGAGCAGGAAGCCGCGAACCGGAGCGCTCTCGCGATCGTCTCGGAGCTGAACCGTCTCACGGACGACAACCGCCTTCCGCTCGACCTCGACATCGGCCTGCGGCCGGAGGGCAAGAACGGGCCGCCCGTCCGCTCGCTGGAGTCGTACCGCGCCTACTACCGGCGCTGGTCGCTGACGTGGGAGGCGCAGGCTCTCCTTCGCGCGCGGGGTGTCGCCGGCGATGCGTCGCTCCTCGCGGACTTCGAGCAGCTCGCGGATGAGGTGCGCTATCCGTCGGCCATCGGCGAGCAGGAGGTGCGCGAGGTGAAGCGCATCAAGGCGCGCGTCGAAAACGAGCGGCTCCCGCAGGGCGCCGACCCGTCGCGGCACCTGAAGCTCGGCCGCGGCTCGCTCAGCGACGTGGAGTGGTTCGTCCAGCTCATCCAGTTGCAGCACGCCGCCGCCGTCCCCGACCTGCGGACACCGTCGACGCTGGATGCCCTGGCCGCGGCGACCGCGCACGGTTTCATCTCCGAGGAGGATGCGGCACGGCTCCGGGACGCCTGGGTCTTCGCCTCGCGCACCCGCTCGGCGATGACCCTCTGGACGAACAAGACCGCCGACGTGCTGCCGGCCGACCGCGTCGCGCTCGACGGCGTCGCGCGGCTGCTGGAGTACCCGCCGGGTTCGGCCAGCCGTCTGGAGGAGGACTACCTGGCGGTGACGCGTCGTGCGCGTGCGGTGTTCGAGCGGGCCTTCTACGGGCTGCCGCAGCGGCCGGCGACCACCGCCTAGCGCGGCCGTCGGTCGCGCCGTGCCTGAGGCCGGTCCGCGGCGTCAGCCGTGCCGCAGCCGGTCGGCCTTGTCGAGCAGCACCTGCCGTTCGCGCTCGTTCCCGGCGAGACGTGCGGCCGTGGTGAGCTCTGCCACCGCCTCCTCGGTCCGCCCGAGCTGGGCGAGCAGCTCGCCGCGGACGCTGGGCAGCAGGTGCGAGCCCCCGAGCGCACCGCGCGCGGCAAGCTCGTCGGCGATGAGCAGGGCGTTCGCGGGACCCGTCGCCATGGAGACGGCTGCAGCCCTGTTCAGTTCGACGACCGGGCTCGGCGCGATGCGTCCGAGCGCTTCGTAGAGCAGCACGATGCGGTCCCAGTCCGTCCGCTCCGCGCTCGGCGCGAGGGCGTGCACTTCGGCGATCGCCGCCTGCAACGCGTACGGTCCGCGCCCCCGGCCCAGTGCGTCGGCCCGCGCGAGGGCCGCCCGCGCGCGCTGGATCTGCGCGCGGTCCCAGCGCGTGCGGTCCTGCTCGGTGAGCAGCACCGGCGTCCCGTCCGGCCGGGTGCGCGCGGGGAAACGCGCGGCCTGGAACTCCATCAGCGCCACCAGGGCATGCGCCTCGGGCTCGCGGGGGAGCAGCGCGGCGACCATCCGCCCGAGCCGGAGCGCTTCGTTGGCCAGGTCCGCGCGCATCCACTCGCGCCCCGTGGTCGCGGCGTACCCCTCGGTGAAGACGAGGTACACGACGCTGAGCACGCCGGCGAGCCGCTCCTTCCACTCGGCCGGCTCGGGAGCGGAGAAGGGGATGCGCGCGGCGTGGATGGTCTTCTTGGCCCGCACGATGCGCTGCTGCACCGTCGCGACCGGGACGAAGTACATCCGTGCGATCTCCGCCGTACTGAGGCCCGCGACGATGCGCAGCGTCAGCGCGACCTGACCCTCCCGCGAGAGCGCGGGATGGCAGGCCGTGAAGACCAGTCGCAGCACGTCGTCGTCGATCGGCTCCCACGCATCCTCGACGGTCTCCTCCAGGGCGGACGCCATCGACCGGTAGCGGTCGTCGAGACGCTCCCGCCGGCGCCAGTGGTCGATGGCGCGGCGTTTCGCGACCGCGGTGAGCCAGCCGCCCGGGTTGGCGGGCACGCCGTCCCTCGGCCACTGCTTCAGCGCCTCCACCAGCGCCTCCTGGGCGAGATCCTCGGCGAGGCCGACGTCGCCGGTCGCCTTCGCCAGGGTCGCGACGACGCGCGCGCCGTCGATGCGCCAGACGGCGTCGATCCTCGCCGGGATGTCGTGCATGGTGTGCTGCTCCGGTCCTGCGCCCCGCTCGAACAGCTCAGGCCTTCTTGGCGGCCTCGCGCCACTCGGCCTCCTTCTGCAGGTACTCGTTGTCGGCGAAGGCGGCGAAGTCGCTCTCATCGGTGACGCGCCGCACCTCCAGCTTCGACCCGGGGCCCAGTGGGCAGCGGCTCGCCCACTCGGCGGCCTCCTCCTTCGAGCTGACCTCGAGAATCCAGAAGCCGTTGAACAGCTCGTGCGTCTCCCCGTAGGGGCCGTCGGTGATGGCGGGAGGCGTCGACGAGAAGTCGACCACGAACCCGGTCTCGGCGATGTCGTCCGCGAGCCCGTCGCCCGCCAGCAGCACGCCGGCCGCGATCAGCTGCTCGTTGTACTGGCCCATCCGGGTGATGACCTCGTTGAAGTCCATCTCCTTGTAAGCCTCTTTGGCGGCGTCGTTCGAGCGCATGATCAGCATGTACTTCATGGGAGTCTCCCTCACGTCCGGGGTGCTTCGGACGCACCCTCCTACCATCGTGTCGAACGGGGGAGGGAAAGGTCGACAGCGGTCTCGAAAAAAGTTCCGGAACGGCGAGAGGGCCGCATCCCGTGCGGGATGCGGCCCTCTCGTGCTTCGTGAGCGCTCGGCTCAGACGCCGTAGTACAGCTCGTACTCGAACGGGTGCGGGCGCTGCGCGAGGGGCTTGATCTCCTTCTCGCGCTTGTACTCGATCCACGTCTCGATGAGCTCCGGGGTGAACACGCCGCCCGCGGTGAGGAAGTCGTGGTCGGCCTCGAGCGCGTCGAGGGCCTCGCTGAGCGACGCCGGCACCTGCGGGATGTTGCGCGCCTCCTCGGGCGGGAGCTCGTAGAGGTCCTTGTCGACCGGCTCGTGCGGCTCGATGCGGTTCTTGATGCCGTCGAGACCGGCCATCAGCTGCGCTGCGAACGCGAGGTACGGGTTGCCGGAGGCGTCGGGCGCGCGGAACTCGATGCGCTTCGCCTTCGGGTTGCTGCCCGTGATCGGGATGCGGATCGACGCCGAGCGGTTGCCGGCCGAGTAGACCAGGTTGACCGGGGCCTCGAAGCCGGGGACCAGGCGGTGGAACGAGTTCACCGTGGGGTTCGTGAAGGCGAGCACGGCCGGGGCGTGCTTGAGGAGGCCGCCGATGTACCAGCGCGCGATGTCCGACAGGCCGCCGTAGCCGGCCTCGTCGTAGAACAGCGGCTTGCCGTCGTTCCACAGCGACTGGTGCGTGTGCATGCCCGAGCCGTTGTCGCCGAACAGGGGCTTCGGCATGAACGTGGCCGTCTTGCCCCACTCGTTGGCGGTGTTCTTGACGATGTACTTGAACTTGAGGATGTCATCCGCCGCGTGGACCATCGTGTCGAAGCGGTAGTTGATCTCGGCCTGGCCGCCGGTGCCCACCTCGTGGTGCGCGCGCTCGAGGATCAGTCCGGCCTCGATCAGCTTGAGCGAGATGTCGTCGCGAAGGTCGGCCTGCTTGTCGACCGGGCTGACCGGGAAGTAGCCGCCCTTGTACGGGGTCTTGTTGCCCAGGTTGCCGCCCTCTTCGACGCGGCCCGAGTTCCAGGCGCCCTCCTCGGAGTCCACGGAGTAGAAGCTCGAGTTCTGCTTCACCTCGTAGCGGACGTCGTCGAAGATGTAGAACTCGGCCTCCGGTGCGAAGTACGCGGTGTCGGCGATACCGGTGGAGGCGAGGTACTTCTCCGCCTTCTTGGCGACCTGGCGCGGGTCCTTCGCGTAGATCTCCCCGTTGCGCGGGTTGTAGATGTCGAACACCATGATCAGCGTGCGCTCGGCGCGGAACGGGTCGATGTAGGCGGTGGAGACGTCCGGAATGAGCTGCATGTCGGACTCGTGGATCGACGCGAAGCCTCGGATCGAGGAGCCGTCGAAGAGCTGGCCGACGGAGAAGAACTCCTCGTCGACGGTAGCGGCGGGGATGTTGAAGTGCTGCTGCACACCGGGAAGGTCGGTGAAGCGGATATCAAGGAACTTGACGTCGGTGTCCTTGATGAACTTGAGCACCTCGGAAGAATCACGGAACATGCAGACGACTCCCAATGGCTTTGCGGGTGACCGGACTGCGCGTGCAGCCCACTCGTCCACGCTAGGGGGAGGCCGTTTCCCCGGGGTGACGCAAATGTTTCGGGCATGTTACGGGTACCCCTGGCATGTATCCGCTCAGGATGCGCCCCGCGCGGCTCGATAGACTCACCCGGTGCCGCAGAACTCCGCCAGCCGCCCCGGCGACGTCGCCCCCAGCCGCTACCCGGGGGAGCGGCTGGGCCTTCCCGAATCGGGTCCGCGATCGGTCGGCCGGGTCGGCCGTCGCATCGGCGCGATCGGGCTCGACTGGGCCCTGGCGTCGTTCCTGTCGTTCGCGTTCTTCCGCTACGACTCGTGGGCGACGATCGGCCTGTTCGCCCTTCTGCAGATCGTCTTCATCCCCACCATCGGCGGCAGCATCGGCCACCGGGTGTTCGGGATGCGCGTCGTCGCACTGCGCGGCGGCTGGGTCGGCGTGTGGCGGCCGGTGGTGCGCACGGTGCTGCTCTGTCTCGCGATCCCGGCCCTCGTCTGGGACTCCGACCAGCGCGGCTTCCACGACAAGGTCGCCGGGACCGTCCTCATCCGCGCCTAGGCCCGGCGGGAGGCCGGGGGCGGGATCAGCGGGCGCGCTGCGCGCGGACCTTCATCGGGTCGATGCCCTTGGGGATCGGCATCTGGTTCTCCATCGACTGGAGCCGGTTGCTGATCGCCAGGACCTCGGCCTTCGTGAGGGTCGGCTTGATCTTCGCCAGGGTGCGCGGCACCTTGTGCAGCGGCACGGAGTCGGTGTCCGGGCCGACGCTGATGATCGTGACCGGGACGTTGGGGAGGACGCGGTTCACCTTGCGGCGCTCTTCATCCACCATGCGCTTGGTGCGGGTGGCCGGTCCCTCGCTGATGAGCACGACGCCGCCGCGGCCGGTCGCCCGATACACCGCATCCTGCGTCTTGCCGTTGACCGCGACCGGCATCTCGGATCCGCGCCAGCTGCGCTTCAGCGAGGAGCGCAGGACGGCGCCCACGGCGCCCGGCTGACCCTCGATCTGCGAGTACGCCGCGCGCTCGGCACGGCGCCCCAGGATGATGAGCGCGATCAAGAGCCCGGCGAGCACGCCGGCGACGATCCAGAGGACCATCGTTAAGACGTTGCCGCCCGAGAGGAACACGGCCAGCAGCACGCCCGCGATGATCGGCAGGACAGCCCCGAGGACGATGTAGAGAACCGCGCGGTCGTCGTACCGGCGGGTCATCTGGAACACCTGCCACATCTGCTTCAGACGGCCGGGCTCCTTGGTGGACTTGTCCTTTGCCATAGCTCCAAGGATACCGGCTCGGCGGTGTTCCAGATGACCCGTTCGCTGCGGGGAGAGGGCTGTCAGGAGACCGCCTGCGCGAAGCCGAGCGTAGCGTCCGCGAGGTGCCGCAGCTCGTCCGGAACCGGTCGCCCCTTCGCCTGCATGGATTGGGCCCACAGCCGTCCCGCCCGGTACGACGACCGCACCAGCGGTCCGGCCAGGACTCCCAGGAAGCCGATCTCCTCCGCCTCCTGTTTGAGCTCCACGAACTCGTCCGGGTGCACCCAGCGCGCCACAGGCAGGTGGCGGGGGCTCGGGCGCAGGTACTGGGTGATCGTGATGATGTCGGTCCCGGCGTCGTGGAGGTCGCGCAGGGCGGTGCTGATCTCGTGCCGCTCCTCGCCCATCCCGAGGATGAGGTTCGACTTGGTGATCAGCCCCGCGGCGCGCCCTTGCGTCAGGACGTCCAGCGAGCGCTCGTAGCGGAAGGCGGGGCGGATGCGCTTGAAGATGCGCGGGACGGTCTCCACGTTGTGGGCGAACACCTCCGGACGCGCCGAGAACACCTCGCCGAGGTGCTGCGGGTTGCCGGAGAAGTCGGGCACGAGGATCTCGACACCCGTCCCGGGGGACTGGCGGTGGATCTCGCGGATCGTCTCCGCGTACAGCCACGACCCCTCGTCCTCCAGGTCGTCGCGGGCGACGCCCGTCACCGTGGCGTAGCGGAGGCCCATGCGCTGCACGGACTCGCCGACGCGGCGGGGCTCGTCCCGGTCGAACTCGGCGGGCTTGCCGGTGTCGATCTGGCAGAAGTCGCATCGGCGCGTGCACTGCGATCCGCCGATGAGGAACGTCGCCTCCCTGTCCTCCCAGCATTCGTAGATGTTCGGACAGCCCGCCTCCTGGCAGACCGTGTGCAACTCCTCGGACTTCACCAGGTTCTGCAGCTGGCGGTACTCCGGGCCCATCTTGGCCTTGGTCTTGATCCACTCGGGCTTGCGCTCGATCGGCGTCTGGGCGTTGCGGACCTCGAGGCGCAGCATCCGGCGCCCCTCGGGAACGGCGCTCACGCGACGGCCTCCGCCGCGGTGAACTCCAGGTCGAAGGCATCCATGACGAGAGGCGCGACCTCCTGGGGCGTGACGGTGCGACCGAGCACGCGCGAGATGGTCGTGACCCCCGCGTCGCGGATGCCGCAGGCGACGATCCTGTCGTAGGCGTCGAGGCTGTTCGAGCAGTTGAGCGCGAACCCGTGCATCGTGACGCCTTCGGCGACGCGGATGCCGATGGCGGCGATCTTCTCCTCCCGGGTGGCGCCCGGG
Organism: Leifsonia sp. KNZ13-11D; assembly: GCF_056754895.1. NCBI lineage: Bacteria > Bacillati > Actinomycetota > Actinomycetes > Micrococcales > Microbacteriaceae > Leifsonia > Leifsonia sp. KNZ13-11D. The sequence continues at coordinate 2,304,057 of NZ_JBPGWU010000001.1, read as the reverse complement.
TTGTGTTCGGGGAGCATCCAGACGCCGGAGCGGCCCTCGACCTGCACGCCGGTGACGCCGAGCCGCGAGAGCACGTCGATGAGGACGCGTTCGAGGGCGCGGACGTAGCCGACGACATCGATGGGGTCGTGGAGGCGGAGGATCGGGTACCCCACGAGCTGTCCCGGCCCGTGCCAGGTGATCTTGCCGCCGCGGTCGACGTCGACGACGGGGGTCCCGTCGGTCGGGCGTTCGTCCGGAGCGGTCCGCTTGCCCGCGGTGTACACGGGGGCGTGCTCGAGGAGGATGACGGTATCGGGCGCCCGGCCTGCGACGACAGCGGCGTGCATGGCACGCTGCTGCTGAAGGGCCTCGAGATACGGCACGGAGTTGGCGCTTAGCCCCGTGACGTCATACGTGGTCACGTCGTCAGTCTATGCGCGACCGGCCGGCTCGCTCGCACCTCGGATTCGTACACAGGCCGGCGCGGCCGCGAGTTGTGCACCGATCCGCCCCCGGCGGGGACTCGCGGGGCGCGGATCCGTTGGGATGGTCTCGTGACTCCGATCGCCCCGTCCTCCCGTTCCCTGCCCGCCTCCGCGGAAGACCTCCGCGCCATCGCGCTCGCCCTCGCACGCCGGGAGGGGTGGACGGTCGATCCGCCCGACATGGATCCGCCGCCACGCGAAGGCTCTCCGGCGGAAGCGCGTGTCGTCGCGTCCGGAGGCGGACTGCCGGGCCGGTGCCTGTTGCGCGTGCGCGAGCGTCGGCCCGGCGGTGCGGCTCCTGATCTGGAGGCTCGCAGGTCCGTCGCGAGCGAGCACGTCCTCGGCCTGGTCCGGGAACTCCCCGCGGTGCGGACCCGCGGCCGCGAGGTGGATGCGGTGCTCCTCGAGCACGCCGGCGGCGGGGGACTCGACGTGGTCCTGCCGCAGGCGACCGGCGTGCGATCGGGGGAGGCCGCGACCGTGATCCTCGGCGCCGCGGCGGGCGTCGATGCGCTCCATCGCGCGGGATGGGCGTCACCGAGCCTGGACGAGGCGTCGGTCGTCCTGGCCGACGACGGCCGCCCGGCCCTCGACGGGCTCGACCACCTCCGCCGGTTGGATGCCGAGACGGCCGTCGCCGATGCGGAGGCGTTCCATGCCTGGGCGCGTCGGATCTGCCTGCGGGTGACCGATGGGTCCGGGATGCGCCTGCTCGGGGCTGTGGAGGCCGGCTTGCGCCGAGGGCGCTGGCCGGCGGTCGAGGCGGCCGTTCTGGCGGTGGCGTCGCCGGAGGCGGTGCGGCGCACCGACACCGATGACGGAGTGGCGGGGTCGTCTGGGAGGGAGGTCGCAGGTGCGGCAGGCAGCGTGTCCCGCGTTCCGAGCGGTGTGCTTTCCCTCGGTCGGCGGCCGATGGGGACCGGATCGGACTCCGGCCGTCCCGCTGAGCGCGGGCTGGCGAGGGCGGCCGAGGCCGCGATGACCGCGCTCGACGGGGAACCCGTCGGCGCCCTGACGAGGTGGCTCGGTTCGTGGGCACGCAGGCGACCGGCTCTCGTCGCGAGTGCCGTGGTTCCTGTGGTCCTCGCGATCGCCGTCGTCGCCCTGGTGCCCCCGACATCGGCAGGAACGGCCTCAGCCGTCGGGTCGCGCGCGTCGGGGACGCCGATCGCGTCGGCGTCTGCCTCCCGTGAAGCGTCCACGACCTCGCCGGAGTCGCGGGCACCCGCAACAGCTGTGCCGTCGCCCGCCCCCGCGGCCACGCGTGCCGTCACCACGGCGCGGCCGGATGCGGACGATCCGGTCGACGCGGCGCAGGCGATCCTCGGCCGGCGGCACACATGTTTCGTGAGCCGCGCCGGCGGTCGGGACTGCCTCGAGGCCTTGCTCGAGGCCGGCTCGCCGCTGCTGGAGCAGGAGTCCGCCGAGCTCGGCGCCGGTCGGAATGCTGCCGCCCCGGCCCGCGACTACGCCGGGGCGCGGGTCGAACTGGTGGAGCGCTGGGGAGACGCGGCACTCGTCGGAGTGGCCCCGGATCGCGCACGGACGCCGAAAAGCGAACCGGCCTCGCTCCTGCTGGTGAGAAGCGAGGCCGGTTGGCGATTACGGGCGGTGTTCCCGTGACGGGTCAGATCCCGAGGTTGCCCTCGAAGTTGCCGCCCTCGAGACGGTTCTTGACCGCGACCAGGAAGCGTGCGGCGTCCGCGCCGTCCACGATGCGGTGGTCGTACGACAGGGCGAGGTACACCGTGGAGCGGATTGCGATCGAGTCCGTGCCGTCGGCCGAGATGACCACCGGCTTCTTGGTCACGATGCCGGTGCCCAGGATGGCGACCTGTGGGAGGAACACCAGCGGGGTGTCGAACAGGGCGCCACGCGAACCGGTGTTGGTCAGCGTGAACGTGCCGCCCGCGAGCTCGTCCGGCTTGAGACGGTTGTCGCGGGTGCGCTGGGCCAGGTCGGCGATCTCCTTGGCCAGGCTCGCGATGTCGAGGTCGGAGGCGTTCCGCACCACCGGGGTGAGGAGGCCGCGCTCGGTGTCGACCGCGATCGAGATGTTCTCGTGGTCCGGGTAGACGATGTTCTCGCCGTCGACCGTCGCGTTGATCACGGGGTAGGTCTTCAGCGCCTCGGCGGCGGCCAGAGCGAAGAACGGCAGGAACGAGAGCTTGACGCCGGTCTTCGCGAGGAAGTCGCCCTTCACCCGGTCGCGGAAGGCCGCGACCTTGGTCACGTCCACCTCCACGACGCTGGTGAGCTGAGCGCTCGACTGCATCGAGACCACGGCGCGCTCCGCGACGACCTTGCGGAGACGCGACATCGGCTGGGTGGTCCCGCGCAGCGGCGAGACCTCGGGGGCGGGTGCGGCTGCGGGAGCCTCGGAGGAGGACGCCGCGGGAGCCGCGGCCTGGAGGATGTCCTCCTTGCGGATGCGACCACCGACACCGGTGCCGGTGACGGTCGAGAGGTCGACACCCTGCTCGTTCGCGAGCTTGCGCACGATCGGGGTCACATAGCCCGCGTTGCCCGCGTGAGCGCCGGACGACGCCGGAGCGGCCGCCTGTGCCGGAGCGGCGGGAGCCTGCTGAGCCGGAGCCGGAGCCGGAGCCGGAGCAGCCTGCTGTGCGGGAGCCGGGGCGGCCTGCTGTGCGGGAGCCGGAGCGGCAGGTGCTGCGGGAGCGGCCTGCTGCGGCTGTGCGGGAGCGGCCTCCTGCGCGGGGGCCGGAGCGGCGGCGGGGGCCGCCTCCTGGGCCGGAGCCGCCGGAGCCGCGGGCGCGGGCGCAGCTTCTGCGGGAGCCGCAGCGGACTCCTGCACCGGCGCAGCCTGCTCGGCGGGAGCAGCCTCGGCGGGAGCAGCCTCGGCGGGAGCAGCCTCGGCGGGTGCCGCCTCAGCGGCGGGCGCGGCCGGGGCTTCGGCGCCCGCGCCGGAACCGTCGCCGATCGTCACGAGCGCAGTGCCCACCTCGACCGTCTCGTCCTCCTGTACCAGGATCGCCTCGATGACGCCGGCGACCGGCGACGGGATCTCGGTGTCGACCTTGTCGGTCGAGACTTCGAGCAAGGGCTCGTCCACCTCGACACGGTCGCCAACGTTCTTCAGCCAGCGGGTGACCGTGCCTTCCGTGACGCTCTCGCCGAGCGCCGGGAGGCTGACGGATTCGCTCATGAGCTTCTCTCCTTCAAACCTGATCGTTCAGTAGCTTATTGCAGGCGGGTCCGCGCACGGCGGACCCGCCTGATGGTCCTACAGCGTGTGCAGCGGCTTGCCCGCGAGGTACAGGAAGGCCTCGCCGAGCGACTCGTTCTGCGTGGGGTGCGCGTGGATGAGCGGAGCGATGTCCTCCGGGTACGCCTCCCAGTTCACGGCCAGCTGCGCCTCGCCGATGAGCTCGCCGACGCGGGCGCCGATCATGTGCACGCCGAGCACGGGGCCGTCGTTCAGACGGACGACCTTCACGCTGCCGTTGGTGCCGATGATCTCGCTGCGGGCGTTGCCGGCCAGGCTGTAGTCGTAGCTGCTGATGCTGTCCGCGCCGTACTTCTCGGCCGCCTTCGCCTCGGTCAGCCCGATGGACGCGACCTCCGGGTCGCAGTAGGTGACCTTGGGGATGTTGACGTCCGGGACGACGATCGGGTTCAGGCCCGCGATCTCCTCCGCGACGAAGATGCCCTGCTGGAAGCCGCGGTGCGCGAGCTGCAGACCGGGGACGATGTCGCCGACGGCGTAGACGCCGGGGATGTTGGTGTGCAGGCGCTCGTCGGTGATGACGAAACCGCGATCCATGGTGACGCCGACCTCGTCGAAACCGAGACCCTGGGTCAGCGGGCCGCGGCCCACGGCGACGAGCAGGAGGTCGGCCTCGACGGTGTCGCCGTTCTCGAGGGTGACGACGACGCCGTTCTCGTTCTGGGTGACCCCCTGGAAGCGGATGCCGAGGCGGTAGTCGATGCCGCGGCGGCGGAACGCCCGCTCCAGCGACTTGCTGATCGACTCGTCCTCGTTGGGGACCAGGTGGGGGAGCGCCTCGATGATCGTGACCTCGGAGCCGAACGACTTCCAGACGCTGGCGAACTCGACGCCGATGACGCCGCCGCCGAGCACCGCGACCTTGTTCGGCACGAAGTCGAGCTCGAGCGCCTGCTCGCTCGTGATGACGCGGCCGCCGATCTCGAGACCGGGCAGCGAGCGCGAGTACGAGCCCGTGGCGAGGATGATGTTCTTGCCGACGATGGTGTCGTCGCCGACCTGGACGGTCGTCGGGGAGGTGAGGCGCCCCTCGCCCTCGATGACCGTGATGCCCCGGGCCTTCACCAGGCCCTGGAGTCCTTTGTACTTCTTGGCGACGATCCCCTGGCGGTACTCGGTCACGCCGTTGATGTCGACGCCCTGCAACTGGGTGACGATGCCGTACTTCGACGACTCACGGGAGTAGTCGGCGATCTCGGCCGCGTGGAGCAGCGCCTTCGTCGGGACGCAGCCGCGGTGCAGGCAGGTGCCGCCGACCTTGTCCTTCTCGATCATGCCGACGGTGAAACCGAGCTCGGCCGCACGCAGCGCTGCTGCGTAGCCTCCACTCCCACCGCCGAGCACCACAATGTCAAAGTTCTGCTCGGACACCCAGTAACTCCCTCGCGCATCAGGATCATGTGACACGAAGCCGCCCGGAGAGGATGGCTCCGGGGGGCGTGTTGATGGGCAGGTTTTCCCGCCCATACGACCCTACTACTTCCCGGAAAAGCTCTCGGCCAGGCGGATGAGCGCCCTTACGCTGACGGCGGACGGTCCCTTCCCGGTGAATCCGTAGGGGGCCGCGGGACTCTTCGCCGGGCCCGCGATGTCCAGGTGCGCCCACGGGATGCGCGGAGCGTCGTCGCCCTCGCCGGTGCGTCCGACGAACTCCTGCAGGAACACGCCGGCCAGCAGCGCGCCGCCCGCGGTGTTCCCCGGGTTCGCGTTGGCGATGTCCGCCACATCGGAGTTGATGGTGGCCCGCAGTTCGCCCGGCAGCGGCATCGGCCAGAACAGCTCGCCGCTCTCCTTCGCTGCGCCGAGCACCTGGTCGACCAGATCGTCGGAGCCCATCAGCGCGGCGTAACGGGTGCCGAGCGCGACCATGGCGGCGCCGGTCAGGGTGGCGACGTCGATGATCGCGTCGGGCTGCTCCTCGCTGGCGGCGACCAGGCCGTCCGCGAGCACCAGGCGGCCCTCCGCATCCGTGTTCAGCACCTCCACCGTGCGCCCGCCGCGGATTCGGAGCACATCGTTCGGGCGGATGGCCGAGCCGGACGGCATGTTCTCGGCCAGGCAGAGCCACGCCGTCACCTTCACCGGCAGCGCGAGGCGGGCGGCGGCGAGAGCGACCGCGAGCACCGTGGCGGCTCCGGTCATGTCGTACTTCATGCCGACCATCCCGGTCGCCGGCTTCAACGACAGGCCGCCCGAGTCGAACGTGATTCCCTTGCCGACGAGGGCGAGGTGACGGGAGGCGCCTTCCGGCGCATACACGACCTTCACCAGCCGCGGGCCGCGGGTGGACCCCTGCCCGACGCCGAGGATGCCGCCGAAGCCGTCGGCCGCGAGCCGCTCCTCGTCCCACACCTCCACCTCGGCCGGAAGTCCGGAAGCCGCTGCGGACGCGCGCTCGGCGAACGTCTCGGGGTAGAGGTCGAGCGGCGGGGTGTTGACCAGATCCTTGACCAGCGCGGCGGCCTCCGCCACGGCGGTCGCCCGCGCGACGAGCGCGTCCGCGTCGAGGTCGGCTCCGGCGCCCAGCAACTCGATCGCGGCGACCGGGTCCTTCGTCCCGGCGCGGCTCTTCTCGCGGTACTCGGTGAAGGCGTAGGCGCCGAGCGCCGCGCCCTCCAGGGCGGCGCCGGCCTCGGCCGCCGACCCGGCCGGGAGGTCGAGCGCGACCGCGGCAGTGCCCGCCAGCTGCCGCACGGCGGTGCCCGCGGCGTAGCGCAGGGCGTCCTCGCCGCCCTCCGGCAGGCCGACGACCGCGACGGAGGGTCCGTCGCCCGTTCCGGGCAGCCGCACCAGCTCGTCCTTGCCGCCGGAGAACCCGATCTCCTTCAGCTGCCGCGCGAGCTCGTCGCGGCGCTCGCCGGAGAGCACGGTGACGCTGTCGCGCCCGACGCGGGCGGCGACGACCACGACATCGGCGGACGTGGCGGGAGTGGAGGACGGGGTCACGGTCAGCGCGGGAACGGTCATGACACGACCCTAACCCGGGTGTTCGCTGTGGGCGTTCCCGCACCGGCCGTCATCCGGCGTCCTGCGCCGGGCTCCGTCCTAGAGTTGGAGTATGCGCGACCCCGGCGAACTGTACGAACTCGACCCGGCACTCGGTGTGCCGGAGGGATTGCCGCTGGTCGCGGGGCTCACGGGCTTCGCCGACGCCGGGTCCGGCGTCAGCCAGCTCGGCACCTATCTGCTCGGGACCCTCGACAACGACGTGGTTGCGACGTTCGACGCCGACATCCTGCTCGACTACCGCGCCCGCCGCCCCATCATCTACTTCGACCAGGACCACCTGACCGACTACCAGCCGGCGACTCTCAAGCTCTACCTCGCCTACGACGAGCTGCGTCAACCTTTCCTCCTGCTCTCCGGGTTCGAGCCTGATTTCCGCTGGGAGGCGTTCACGGAGGCGGTGCTCGGCCTGATCGAGCGCTTCAAGGTGAAGAGCATCACCTGGGTGCACTCCATCCCGATGCCCGTTCCGCACACCCGTCCGATCGGCGTGACCGTGAGCGGCAACCGCGCCGAGCTCATCGACTCCATGTCGATCTGGAAGCCGCACACGCAGGTGCCCGCCAACGCGCTGCACCTGCTCGAGTACCGCCTCCAGCAGCTCTCCTATCCGATTGCCGGATTCATCCTGCTGATCCCGCACTACCTCGCCGACACCGAGTACCCGGCGGCGGCGGTGGCCGCCCTCGACTCGATCAGCGCCGCCACCGGTCTGATCTTCCCGACCGACCGGCTCCGCCAGGAGGACCGCGAGTTCGTCGCCAACATCGACGAACAGGTCGCGGGCAACCCGGAGTTGGGCCGGCTGGTGGGCACGCTGGAGGAGCGGCACGACTCCTACATGGAGGACACGCAGCTGCGGTCCCCGCTGACCGACAGCGACGGCGAGCTGCCGACCGCCGACGAGATCGCGGCCGAGCTCGAGAACTTCCTCGCCTTCCGCCGCCACGGCGACGAGGAGAACGGGCGCGGAGAGCGCTGACCGCACACCGGCGCGCGCTCCGATCAGGGACCCGGGCGGACGGCCCGATCACCGGGCGTAGGATCATCCGGTGAATTCGCGTCGCTCCTGGGTGGTCTACGGGATCGGCGTATTCGCCTACCTCATCGCCGTCATGCAACGCACAACGATCGGTGTCGCGGGGGTCGCGGCGACCGAGCGGTTCCACGTCTCCGCCTCCGTCCTCTCGACGCTCGCGGTGGTCCAGTTGATCGTCTACGCGGGCATGCAGGTCCCCGTCGGTGTCCTCATCGACCGGATCGGCTCGCGCGTCCTCATGCTCACGGGCACGGCGCTCATGGTCGTCGGGCAGGTCGCCGTCGCACTGGCACCGAGTATCGCGATCGCCATCCTCGGTCGCATCCTGGTCGGGGCGGGGGATGCGACGGTGTTCACCTCGCTGATGCGGCTGGTGAACTCGTGGTTCCGCGGCAGGATCGTGCCGCAGCTCTCGCAGTGGATCGGCAACGTGGGCCAGCTGGGGCAGGTGCTGTCGGCCGTCCCGTTCGCCCTGCTGCTGCACCTCTCGGGCTGGACGGTCGCCTTCCTCAGCGCCGCCTCGCTGTCCGTCGTCGCGCTGATCGGCATCGCGGTCGCGGTCGCCGACCGGCCGGTCGGCGCGAGCGAGGGGCCGCGTCCGGCGACCTGGTCCGACTCGCTGCGGCAGCTGCGGATCAGCCTGGCGCGTCCCGGCACGCAGCTCGGCTTCTGGTCGCACTTCGTCACGCAGTCCTCCGGCACGGTCTTCAGCCTGATGTGGGGCATCCCGTTCCTGGTCTTCGCCCTGGGCATCGAGCCGGCGGAGGCGTCGGCCCTGCTCACCGTGCTGGTGGGGGCCGGCCTCATCTCGGGGCCCATCCTGGGCATCCTGACCGCCCGTTTCCCTTTGCGGCGCAGCAACCTGGTGCTCGGGATCGTGGCGCTCATGGCCGCTGCCTGGACGCTGGTGCTCCTGTGGCCGGGGGAACCGCCGCTGTGGACGGTGATCGTGCTCATTGCGGCCATCGGGATCGGCGGCCCGGGCTCCCTGATCGGCTTCGACTTCGCGCGCACCTTCAACCCGCTGCACAGCCTCGGGTCGGCGAACGGGATCGTCAACGTCGGCGGTTTCCTCGCCAGTTTCGTCATGATGTTCCTCATCGGCGTCTCCCTCGACGTGCAGGCGCACGGGGCGGAGGGGGATGCGCAGCTCTACCAGCTGGACCACTTCCGCTGGGCGTTCGCCATCCAGTACGTCATCGTGGGGATCGGTGTGGGCTTCCTGGTGCACGCCCGCCGCCGCACACGGCGCCGCCTGCAGGAGGACGAGGGAATAGAAGTGGCCCCTCTGTGGGTTGCACTTGTCGGAGCGTGGAGAAGGCGCGGCGGTCACGAAGCGTTGTAGCGGGCGTGGGGGACGCACGATCCATCCCGATCCGAGAGCTGGCCGCGAATGGTCGGGGGAGCGCGTGGAACGTGCAATAATTGACGTCTGGACCCGTTCATGTCCCGGGGCTGGAGCATTAGACGATGCCCGGCGCCTCATCCCGGACTTGACATGGGTCTTAGTAGTGTCCGCACGCAAACCCTGAGCCAGGCTCGGCCGTCAGGATCCCGGCCCTCTCCGCTTGGTATGAAAGGTGTTCACATGGCAACCCGTGCAGCAACGAAGACCCGCGACGCGGAGGTCGAGGTCGACGAGACCACGACCGTCGCCGCGGACGAGACGGCGAAGCCCGCAGCCAAGAAGGCGGGCGCGAAGAAGACGACGACGAAGGCCCCCGCGAAGGCGACCGCTGCGAAGAAGCAGGCTGCGCCCAAGGGCGCGGCCGGCGCTGCGGACGACGACGACCTGGATGACGACGCCGAGGTCGAGATCGATGACGAGGAGGTCGTGGTCGAGGCGACCGACGACACCGAGGCCGACGACACCGAGACCGACGACGCCGAGACCGACGACACCGAAGCGGACGCCGACTCCGACGACGCGGACGACAGCGACGCCGAGGGCGCCACGCCCACGGCCGCCGTCCCGGTGGTCGACATCCCGCTGCCGACCGACGCGCTCGTGCTGCGCGCCGTCGACGAGGATGACGACATCCCGGTCTACTCCTCCACGATCACCGGCGCGACCGCCGACCCCGTCAAGGACTACCTGAAGCAGATCGGCAAGGTCCCGCTGCTGAACGCGGCCGAAGAGGTCGAGCTCGCGATGCGCATCGAGGCCGGTCTGTTCGCCGAGGACAAGCTCGCGAACACTCCGAACCTGAGCAAGGAGCTGGAGCGCGAACTGAAGTGGGTCGCCCGCGACGGCCAGCGCGCGAAGAGCCACCTGCTCGGCGCGAACCTGCGCCTCGTGGTGAGCCTCGCCAAGCGCTACACCGGCCGCGGCATGCAGTTCCTCGACCTCATCCAGGAGGGCAACCTGGGCCTCATCCGTGCGGTCGAGAAGTTCGACTACACCAAGGGCTTCAAGTTCTCGACGTACGCCACCTGGTGGATCCGTCAGGCGATCACCCGCGCGATGGCCGACCAGGCCCGCACCATCCGCATCCCGGTGCACATGGTCGAGGTCATCAACAAGCTGGCCCGCGTGCAGCGGCAGATGCTGCAGGACCTGGGCCGCGAGCCCACCCCCGAGGAGCTGTCGAAAGAGCTCGACATGACCCCGGAGAAGGTCATCGAGGTGCAGAAGTACGGTCGCGAGCCCATCTCGCTGCACACGCCTCTGGGTGAGGACGGCGACAGCGAGTTCGGCGACCTGATCGAGGACACCGAGGCGGTCGTCCCGGCCGACGCGGTGGGCTTCACCATGCTGCAGAAGCAGCTGGAGAGCCTGCTCGACTCCCTGTCCGAGCGGGAGGCGGGCGTGATCCGCATGCGCTTCGGCCTCGGCGACGGCATGCCGAAGACGCTCGACCAGATCGGCGACACCTTCGGTGTGACGCGCGAGCGCATCCGTCAGATCGAGTCGAAGACGATGGCGAAGCTGCGTCACCCGTCGCGTTCGCAGTCGCTGCGCGACTACCTCGAGTAAACCGGTGCGCTACCGACTGGCGGTCATCGCCGGCCGCCTCGCCCGCTGGCTTCTGCGCCTGCGGGGAGGCGGCTCCGCGGTGCCCGGCCGTGTCGCTCTGGCCATCGCTCCGAAGTTCCTGGAGCGCGCGGTCAGCCGCCTTCCGCTCGGTGTCGTGTTCGTCTCCGGCTCGAACGGCAAGTCCACGACGACCAACATGCTCACTGCGATCCTGCGCGAGCACGGCCTGGAGGTCTTCACCAACCCGTCGGGGGGCAACCTGCCGCAGGGCATCGCCTCCGCGCTGCTCGCCGATGTGCCGCTCGACGGCTACGTCCGCGGCGATGTCGGCGTGATCGAGGTGGATGAGGCCTACGGCGTCGATCTCGCGCGCGTGCTGAAGCCCCGCGGCTCGCTGCTGCTCAACGTGCAGATCGACCAGCTGAACCGCTTCTTCGAGCCCACACGCGTGATCGGGATGCTGCGCTCGATCGCCGAGGGCTCCTCCGAGTTCGTCGTGGTGAACGCGGACGACGACAGCCTGTCGCGCGTCGGCGCCGAACTCGTGGCGCAGGGCCGCGACGTCTCCACTTTCGCGGTGGCGCCCTCCATCATCGAGTCGTCCCCGAACGGCCTCGCCAACGTGAAGGACCTGACCGGGGCGTCGGCGGGCTCCCTGCCCATCCCGTCGGTGTTCGTCAGCAAGCTGGAGGTGCAGAGCGCCCAGCTCACCATCGGCGGCGAGAACGTCCGCATCGGCCTGCCGGCCCGTGGGCTGCATTACGCGGTGGATGCGGCGGGCGCCACGGCGATGGCGCGCCGGCTGCTGGGGGAGACGTTCCAGCCGCACTCGGTCGTGGCGGCGATGGCCGCGCTGCGCACCGTCTACGGTCGCGGCGAGACGCTGAAGGTCGGCGACGAGGACGTCGAGATCATCATGATGAAGAACCCGCCCAGCCTCCAGCTCAACCTCGACTACCTGGCCGAGTCCCCGGAGCAGGTCTTCGTCGCCGTCGACGAGGGCACCCCCGACCCGTCGTGGGTGTACGACATCGACCTGTCGAAGCTCACGCATGTGGATGTGGTCTCCGGCAGCAAGGCCTGGCAGTTCGCCACCCGCTTCGCGTATGCCGGCATCGACGTCGACCAGGTCTTGCCCGAGCTGAAGCCCGCGCTGCAGGCGTTCCTCGCCCTGCCGAAGCCGTCGCGCGGCACCAAGACGATGATCGTGAACTACGAGCAGATGATGCTGATCCGGAAGCAGCTCGGCTTCCTCGACCTGGAGGGCCGCGAGCGATGACCGTGCTGCGCATCCTGCACCTCTACCCGGCCGAGCTCGGCATCAACGGCGACGCCGGCAACGTACTGGCCCTCGCTGAGCGCGCGCAGTGGCGCGGCATCGACGTCGAGGTGGTCCGCCACAGCGTCGGCGCCGAGCTTCCGACCAGCGCGGACATCGTGCACATCGGCTCCGGGCCGCTCTCCGGCCAGCGTGCCGTCCACGACGACGTGCTGCGCATCGCCGCCCGGCTGCGCGACTGGCGGGATGCGGGCGTGCCGTTCCTCGCCATCGCCGGCGGCTGGCAGCTGCTCGGCAGCGAGCTGGAGACCCCCGAGGGCGAGGTGCTCGCCGGAGCGGCGGTCTTCCCGACCCGCGCCGCGCTCGGCACCAAGCGGCACGTCGGCGAGATCGTCGTGAAGCTCGCGGACGGCAGCACCGTCGCGGGGTTCGAGAACCACTCCGCCCGCACCGTGCTCGACGGGGCGGAGCCGCTCGGCCGCGTCGTCAGCGGCACGGGCAACGGCGACCAGACGGAGGGCGTCGTCGTCGGGGCATCGCTCGGTACGCACCTGCATGGTCCGCTGCTGCCGATGAACCCGGCCCTCGCGGACCGCTTCCTCAGCACCGCTCTGCGCGGCGAGGTCGCGCCGGTGCCGCAGACCGAGCGCGTCGACCGCTACGCGACAAACGCGCGCCGCGCGATCGCGGACCGCCTCGGCGTCTCCCTCTGAGCCGCCCTACTCCTCCGTCCCCCCTTCGCCGAAGTGCACGTTGTTGTGCACTCGCACGGCGTGTCGAGCGCAACAAGGTGCACCTCGACGAAAAGACGAAGCGTGGGGAGGGGCGGGATCAGCTGAGGTAGGTGCGGGGGACGCGCGCGGCGACGCCCGTGACCATCTCGTCGGCGATGGTCTCCGCCCAGTCCGCGTACTTCTCCGCGGTCGGTTCGCCGTCGGTACCGGGGCCGAACAGGATGGCGGTGTCGCCCACCTCCACACGGTGCGGACCCGCATCCACGATCATGCTGTCGGCGGCCACATCGATGACGGGGCAGCGGCGGCCGTTCAGCTGGATGGACGTCTTGGCGATGCCGAGGGTCGGCACGCCGTCCGCGTAGCCGATGCCGAGCCGGACGTGGGTGGTGCCGCCGACGTGCACCTCGGTGACGGGCGCCTCCAGCCGCATCACCGGGATGAGGCCGAGCTCGGCGCCGGTGGAGTCGTCGAACGGAGAGAAGCCGTAGGCGGCGATCCCGAAGCGCACGAACGAGAAGCGCGCCTCCGGCATCCGGATGCCCGCGGAGCTCGCCGCCAGGTGCAGCGCCTCGAACCGGGCGCCGATCCTCTCCGCCTCGACGACAGCGTCACAGAACTCGGCGAGGGCCGCCTCGTCGTCGGCGATCGATGCGTCCGCCAGGTGCGACCACGCGGCGCGGATGCGCACGATGCCCTGCTGCTCGAGGTCGAGGGCGGCGCGGATGAGGCCGGGCCACTCCTCGCGGGTGGCGCCGTTTCGGCTGAGGCCGGTGTCGACTTTGAGGTGGATGACGGCCGGGCGGTCCGCTCCGGACGCGGCGATCGCATCCAGCTGCCAGCGGGCCGAGATGCCCAGCTGGATGTCCGCCTCGATGCCGGCGCGCCAGTCCGTTTCGCGGCCGTGCAGCCAGGCGAGCAGGGGGACTGTGATCCCGGCGTGCCGGAGCACCAGCCCGGCCGGGATCTCCAGCACCGCGAGCGACGTCGCTCCCGCCTCGAGCCCGGCTTCGGCGATGGGCAGCAGCCCGTGACCGTACGCGTCCGCTTTCACGGCGAGCATCGTCTCGGCGGGGGCGATCAGCGCGGTGAGGTGCGCGACGTTGTGCCGCAGGGCAGCGAGGTCGATGACCGCGCGGGGGAGCGGTTCGGCGACGGCGTCCACGATGGTCATGCGGGCGTCCTCATCGGGTGTACGTCCTCTCGATGCGCCGGCCGAGCCTGCTGGTGATGACCGGGGCGGCGACGCCCAGGGCGTCCGCCCAGTCGAGGACCGTCGGCTCGCCGAGCTCCGGGTCGCCGAACAGGATAACCGGGTCGCCGGGAGCCGGACCGTCGGCGCCGACATCGACGACGAACTGGTCCATGGCGATCCGGCCAGTGATCCGGCCGATCGTGTCGCCGACCTTGACCGGCGCCTTGTTGGACGCCACGCGCAGGATGCCGTCGGCGTAGCCCAGCGCGACCAGCACCAGCGTCGTGGGGTGCGACGTGCGGTAGGTGTAGCCGTACGAGACGCCGCGGTCGGCGGGCACCCGCTTCACGGCGATCACCTCGCCCTCCAGCCGCATGGCGGGGGGTGATGGATGCCCGGGATCGAGCCCGAACAGTTCCGGTCCGCGAACGGCGCGGCCCGACGCCGGAGTCCCGATCTCAACAGGGACGGGAAGGCCCTCGTCCGCGAGCGCGGCGGCGTCCTCCACCCGGGAGACGAGAAAACCGCCGACCCCCGCATCCGTCAGCGCACGAGCCACGGGCAGGAGCCCGTGTCCGTACGCGTCGGCGCGGAGATCGGCGGTGCAGTCGGGGAGTGACGAAGAGGCTGCCGTCTGGCGGATGGTGTCGAGGTCCACGTGGGCGCGTCTGCGCACACCCGTCCGTGTCACCATCCTCCGGTCAGCCCCGCGTCTCGCGATGCGGTCGCGTTACGCGCGCTGCTCTTCGAACAGGCGAGCGGTCTCGTCGTGCCAGCTGTGGGCGATCTGAGAGAGCTTCTCCTGGTGCTTCTTGCCGTGGTGGGCGCAGAACAGCAGCTCGCCGTTGTTCACGACGACCCGGATGTACGCCTGCGCTCCGCAGCTGTCGCAACGGTCCGCGGCCGTCAGTTGCGGCCCTGATGCGAGCTCGTCAACGGCCCCGTTCTCCGAGGTTACTGTCGACATGTGATGCTCCTTCCGTCGCAACCGGTGAACTCGGTACGTCTATAGAACCACGGATACCCGGTAACTCTGCGCGTATCGCCTGCCATTTCGCTCAACGCGTAGCCAGAGCGTCCCGGCGGGTGTCGTGACGTAGGGTTCGGCGTCCGGCACGTACGCTGGAGGAGCACGCGCCCGCGGGACGGGCGCACTGATCCACAAGGAGCGCACGTGGCGAGTTCGGACTATTCGGCCAGGCACCTCTCGGTGCTCGAGGGGCTCGAGGCCGTCCGCAAACGACCCGGCATGTACATCGGCTCCACCGACTCCCGCGGACTCATGCACTGCCTGTGGGAGATCATCGACAACTCCGTCGACGAGGCCCTCGCCGGACACGGTACGAGCATCGACGTCGTGCTGCACGCCGACGACAGTGTCGAGGTGCGCGACAGCGCTCGCGGCATCCCCGTCGACATCGAACCGAAGACCGGTCTGTCGGGCGTGGAGGTCGTGTTCACCAAGCTGCACGCCGGCGGCAAGTTCGGAAGCGGCTCGTACGCCGCTTCCGGCGGTCTGCACGGCGTCGGCGCCTCGGTGGTCAACGCGCTCTCGGAGCGGCTCGACGTGGAGGTCGACCGCGACGGCAAGACCTGGGCGATGTCGTTCCACCGTGGCGAGCCGGGCGTGTTCGACGACAAGAAGGGCGCTCCGAGCCCGGACAGCCCCTTCACCCCGTTCGTCAGCGGCAGCGAGCTGCGCGTGGTCGGCAAGGTGCCCAAGGGGCGGACGGGCACGCGTATCCGCTACTGGGCCGACCGGCAGATCTTCACCAAGGGCGCCGAGTTCAGCACCGACGACCTGATCGGCCGGGCACGGCAGACGGCGTTCCTGGTCCCCGGGCTCTCGATCTCGATCGACGACAAGCGCGCCGGGAAGGACGGCGCGGAGCCGACGGGGCTGACGACGTTCCGCTACGAGGGCGGCATCTCGGAGTTCGTCGACTTCCTGGCTCCGGACAGCCCGATCACCGAGACGTGGCGCCTCACCGGTGAGGGACACTTCACCGAGACCGTCCCCGTACTGTCGGACTCCGGCGCGATGGTGCCGACCGAGTTGCGGCGCGACTGCCAGGTCGACATCGCCCTGCGCTGGGGGACCGGCTACGACACCGTGATGCGCAGCTTCGTCAACATCATCGCGACGCCGAAGGGCGGCAGCCACCAGGCCGGCTTCGACCAGGGCCTGCTCAAGTTCCTCCGCCAGCAGGTGGAGCTGAATGCGCGGCGGCTCAAGGCCGGCACCGACAAGCTCGAGAAGGACGACGTGATGGCGGGCCTCACCGCCGTGCTCACGGTGCGCCTGCCCGAGCCGCAGTTCGAAGGCCAGACCAAGGAGATCCTCGGCACGCCGGCCGTGCGCGCGATCGTCGCGAACGTCGTCCAGAAGGCCATGGCCGAGCGCTTCGGCTCGTCCAAGCGCGACGACAAGGCGCAGTCGGCGCTCGTGCTCGACAAGGTCGTCGCCGAGATGAAGTCGCGCATCTCCGCGCGCGCCCACAAGGAGACGCAGCGCCGCAAGAACGCGCTGGAGACGTCGTCGCTCCCGGCGAAGCTCGTCGACTGCCGCTCCAACGACGTCGCCAACAGCGAGTTGTTCATCGTCGAGGGCGACTCCGCGCTCGGCACCGCGCGCCGGGCACGCGACAGCGAGTACCAGGCGCTGCTGCCCATCCGGGGCAAGATCCTGAACGTGCAGAAGGCGTCCATCTCGGACATGCTCTCCAACGCCGAGTGCGCGGCGATCATCCAGGTCATCGGCGCCGGCTCCGGCCGGAGCTTCGACCTGTCGGTCGCGCGCTACGGCAAGGTCATCATCATGTCGGACGCCGACGTCGACGGGGCGCACATCCGCACTCTGCTGCTCACGCTCTTCTTCCGTTACATGCGGCCGATGATCGAGGAGGGACGCGTCTTCGCGGCCGTGCCCCCGCTGCACCGCGTCGTGGTCGTGAACCCCGGGTCGAAGCCGAACGAGACGATCTACACGTACTCCGAGGCCGAGCTGCAGGCGGTGCTCGCGGACCTGAAGAAGCGCGGCAAGCGGTACCAGGAGCCGATCCAGCGCTACAAGGGCCTGGGCGAGATGGATGCGGACCAGCTGGCGACCACCACGATGGACCGCGCCCACCGCACCCTGCGCCGGGTGCGCGTCCCCGACGCCGAGGCCGCGAACCGCGTCTTCGAGCTGCTGATGGGCAACGACGTCGCTCCCCGCAAGGAGTTCATCATCGCGGGCGCCGACGACCTGAGCCGCGCCCGCATCGACGCCTGACCCGGCCGCGTCGGTCGCGTCCGTCCGGTCGCTCGGCCCCCTCCGTCGAGTACACGATTTCTACACGCCTCCGCGGCGTTTCGCGTGCACTAATCGTGTACTCGACGGTGGGGCGTGGGGTCAGGAGATGCGGCGGCCGATCGAGGTGACGACGGTGTCGAGGGGGGTGCCGGAGGCGTCGCGGCGGGACCCGCCCTCGGGGAGGGTACGCGCGGCGCCGTCGGGGGCGACGGCCAGTGCGGGAGCGGGACCGGCCCAGGCGAGGACCAGCTCGCTCTCGCCCTTCAGGAAGCGCTGGGCCCGCACACCGCCGGTGGCGCGTCCCTTCGCCGGGAACTCGGAGAAGTTGCTCACCTTCGCGGTGCCCGGGTCCGCGCCCGGCAGGGTGGCGTCGCTCGCCGCGATCGTGGCGACCACGGCCTCCTCGGTCTCGCCCGCGACGACCGCGCCGAAGTAGATGACGCGCGCGCCCGAGCCCAGGTTGATGCCGGCCATACCGCCCGCGGCACGTCCCTGCGGACGGACGCTGGACGCGGCGAACCGCAGCAGCTGCGCGTCGCTGGCCACGAACACCAGCTCGTCGTCGTCCGTCACGGTGGTCGCCCCGACGACCTCGTCGCCGGCCTTGAGGGTGATCACCTCGAACTCGGGCTTGTTCGCCCAGTCTCCGGCCGCGACGCGCTTGACCACGCCCTGCTTCGTCCCGAGGGCGATGGTGCGCTCCGAGTCGAGGGAGACGATCGCGAGGATGCGCTCCTTCTTGTCCGCGAGGGCCAGGTAGTCGCCGATCTTCACGCCGGCGCCGAGCTGGATGGAGTTGGCCGGCACGCCGGGCAGGTCGACGGGGGAGAAGCGGATGAGCCGGCCCCGGTTCGTCACCGCGCCGATCTCGCTCCGGCTGGTCGTGTCCAACCGGGACAGGATCGCGTCGTGCTTGCTGCGCCGGGCCGGCGGTTGGATGCGGTCGAGGCCGCCCTCGCCCTCGGCGCCGGGCACCGCATCCACTCGCAGGATGCGCCCGGTGGTGGAGAGGTACACGCGCGTGGGCACGTCCGCCACCTCGAGCTGCACGGTCGCGGCCTTGCTGCGCGAGGCGCCGGCGATCGACGGTTTCGCCTCCGTGAGGAGGGTGCGCCGCGGCGTGCCGAACCGGGCGGCGACCTGCTCCAGCTCGTCCGAGACCAGGTCGTCGATGCGCTGACGGGAGGCGAGCAGCGCCTGCAGCTCCTCGATCTCGGCGCGCAGCTGGTCGCGCTCCGTCTCGAGCTCGATCCGGCTGAACTTGGTGAGCCGGCGCAGGCGCAGCTCGAGGATGTAGTCGGCCTGCAGGGTGCTCAGGTCGAACACCTGCATCAGCCGCCCGCGCGCCTGCTCGGTGTCGTCCGAGGTGCGGATGACCTGGATCACCTCGTCGATGTCGAGGATGGCGATGAGGAGGCCCTCGACGAGGTGCAGCCGCTCCTGCCGTCGGGCGAGGCGGAACTGCGACCGCCGGGTGACCACGCTGACGCGGTGGTCGAGGTAGACCTGCAGCAGGTCGCGCAGCCCCAACGTCTGCGGCCCGCCGGCGACGAGCGCGACGTTGTTGATCGCGAAGCCCTCTTCGAGCGGCGTGTGCCGGTAGAGCTGCTCGAGCACCGCCTCCGGGCTGAAGCCGGTCTTGACGCCGATGACGAGTCGCAGGCCGTGCTGGCGGTCGGAGAGGTCGGTGACGTCGGAGATGCCGTTGAGCTTCTTGGCGTTGACGCCGTCTTTGATCTTCTCGATGACCTTCTCGGGTCCCACGAGGTAGGGGAGCTCGGTGACCACGAGGCCGCTCTTGCGGGCGGTGATGGATTCGACGGTCACCTTGGCGCGCATCCGGAAGCTGCCGCGACCGGTCGCGTAGGCGTCGCGCACGCCGGCGAGCCCGGCGATGGTGCCCCCGCCGGGGAGGTCGGGCCCGGGAACGTACGCCATCAGGTCGTCGAGCGTCGCGTCCGGGTTCGCCAGCAGGTGGCGGGCCGCGCCGACGACCTCGATCAGGTTGTGCGGCGCCATGTTCGTGGCCATGCCGACCGCGATGCCGCTCGCCCCGTTGACCAGGAGGTTGGGGAAGGCGGCGGGCAGCACATCCGGCTGCATGAGCTGGTTGTCGTAGTTGGGGACGAAGTCGACGACGTCCTCGTCGAGGTCCTCCGTCATCGCGAGCGCGGCCGCGGCGAGGCGCGCCTCCGTGTAACGGGCGGCGGCCGGGCCGTCGTCGAGGGAGCCGAAGTTGCCGTGCCCGTCGACCAGCGGCACGCGCAGGGTGAAGTCCTGGGCCATCCGCACCAGGGCGTCGTAGATCGCGCTGTCGCCGTGCGGGTGCAGCTTTCCCATCACCTCGCCGGTGACGCGTGCGGACTTGACGTGGCCGCGGTCAGGGCGCAGGCCCATCTCGGTCATCATGTAGAGGATGCGGCGCTGCACCGGCTTGAGGCCGTCGCGGGCGTCCGGGAGGGCGCGGGAGTAGATCACCGAGTACGCGTACTCGAGGAAGGAGCCCTGCATCTCGGTCGTGACGTCGACGTCTTCGATGCGTTCGGTCGTTCCGGCGGGCTGATCGTCTGCGGGTGTCATTCGTGCATTCTGTGCAGGTCGGGGCTCAGGGTGAGCACGGGCTCGGGAAGCGCGTGCCCGGGGAGCGGGGGTGGCTCGGCCGGCGCCGTGATGCCTGTGCCAGACTGGGCCGGATGCCCCCCATGCTACCGGCCGCCTTCACCACGCGAGCGAGCCTCGCCACGGTTCTGCCGAGTTCGCTCGCGGCAGTGCGCGGTGAACGGAACGACCTCGACCTGCCGCGCCTCGATCACGTCGTGGTGATCCTGGTCGACGGTCTGGGCGCCGCCGCCCTGCGGGCGCGATCCGGTCACGCGCGCACGCTGGCGCCGATGCTCGGGAAGTCGACGACGATCGACGCCGGGTTCCCCACCACCACGGCCGCTGCGTTGGCTACGTTGACGACGGGCACGGCGCCCGGCGAGCACGGCCTGGTCGGCTATCGGGTGCGGGATGGCGCCGGCCGCCTGACCAACCAGCTCTCGGGCTGGGACGCACGGATGGATCCGGCCACCTGGCAGCGGTCGCGGACCGTCTTCGAGCGCGCGGCCGACGAGGGCGTGCGCGCTCGCGCGATCGGGCTGCCGAAGTTCGCCGCGTCCGGGTTCACCGAGGCGGTACTGCGTGGCGCGGAGTTCATCGGAGTCTCGTCGCTTGCCGGTCGGTTCGACGCCGCCGCCGAGATCGTCGCCTCGCCGGGCCCCGGGCTGACCTACCTCTACGTCGCCGAACTCGACCAGCTGGCGCACGCCCGCGGCTGGGAGTCGAGCGACTGGACGGCCACCCTCGAGACGCTGGATGCGCTGGTCGCCGCGTTCGCCCGCCGGCTCGGCCCCGGCCGTGCGGCTCTGCTCACCGCGGACCACGGTGTGGTCGATGTGCCCGAGAGCGGGCACATCCTCTACGACACCGCCCCCGAACTGCTCGACGGCGTGGCCGACGTGGCGGGCGAGCCCCGCGTGCTGCACCTCTACACGGCCCCCGGTGTCTCGGCGATGGAGCTGGCGGAGCGCTGGCGCGACGCCGAGGGCGACCGCTCCTGGGTGGCGACACGCGCCGAAGCCGTGGAGGCGGGCTGGTTCGGATCCGAGGTCGCCCCCGAGGTGACTCCGCGTATCGGGGATGTGCTGGTCGCCGCGCGCAAGCGTATCGCCTACTACGACGGCCGTGACCCGCTGCGCACCGGCCGCAATATGGTCGGCCAGCACGGCTCGATCACCCCGGAGGAGACGCGCGTGCCCCTCTTGCGCTTCGGCGCGGCCGCGTAACCCGCACGTCCTGGCGCTGAAGTGCACGTCGTTGCGTGCGACACGCCGACAGGGTGCACAACAAGGTGCACTTCGGCGAAGGGGTCAGGCGAGGTCGTCGTCGGTGCGCGCGCCGAAGACGATCTCGTCCCAGCTCGGCATCGCGGTGCGGCCCTTCCTGCGACCGGACGGCTGCGGGCCGGAGTCGTTGCTGCCGGCTGGTGGCGGCACGTCGAGGGGGAGGGGCGGCTGCTCGGCGACCGGCGGCCGCTCGGCGACGCGCTCATCCACCACACGGAACGGCGAGGGAGCAGGCGTCGGCGTGGCCGCGGGCGTCGGCGTGGGCACGGGCGCCGGGTCGGAGGCCAGCGGGCGTTGCGGAGCCGGCGTGCGGTCCTCGTAGGTCGCGGCCTCGCGCTCGCCCCGGCGGCGCCGCAGCGCCTCCAGCAGGTCGGCGGTCTGGTGCAGGTCGCGCGGGGCGCCCTCGTCGGCGCGCTTGATGGCGGAGACCTGGATGGAGTTGTTGGCGCCTGGCGCGCGGCTCGGCGTCAGCGGCTCGATGGGCGCCGTGATCTCCGGCCCGAGCAGGTCGGCGGAGGGCGCCGGGAACGTGAAGGCTCCGCTGTCGAAGCGGGAGTTGTCCGGCTCGCCCTCGTGCGGCAGCACGGCACGGAGGCGGGGGATGAGCGCTCCGCCGCGCAGTTCGCCCGCCTGCGAGAGCGTGGTCGCCTCCGAGTTGAGCGGCGCCAGGGCGTGCTTGCGCGCGTCGTAGGACCACCGGGCGTCGTGGTCGATGGTGTCGGCCGTGAACTCGAGCTTCACGATCCAGCCGGTCTCGCTGTCCTTCCAGCTCGCCCAGCGCTCGCCGGCCACTCCGAGGGATGCCAGCCGGTCGCGGATGACCGAGCCGAACGTCTCGGCCTCGCCCAGCGGGTCGACCGCGTCGCTGGTGTGCACCGGGACGCTGAGGGCGCTGGCGACGATGTGCTCGCGCTCGGCGATGATCGGCCCCTCGAAGCGCTGCACGTACTCCAGCGGCGCCCCGGTGACCGCCGCGACGTCCTCCGCGGACATGCCCGAGCGGATGTGGGCCTGCACCTCGCGGGGTGACAGCTTGGGGGCGTCGGCGGGCGTCTCCTGGCGCACCTGCCGCACTTTCGACTGCAATGCTTCGTCGACGGCGATGCGGAAACGCTCACCGTCGTCGCCGACGGCGACCAGCGCGCCGTTCTCGACCCCGATGACCTTCAGATCCTGCATGTGGACTGCCTTCCGAGCTCGTTCGTACGGCCTCAGGATCGCACGCGACGGAAGGCATTCCGGGGAATACCGCGGGCGTGCCGGAAGTTGCACACCGAGCAATCGCTGAGAGCCCCCTGGAGTGGTTTTGCTATTCAGGGGTGATTGATGCAAACTATGGCCGCCGATTGCGAGAATCGGCCGTTATGACGAGAAGTGGATGGGCATGGCAACGGATTACGACGCACCGCGGAAGACCGAGGACGACTCCGAGTCGATCGAGGCCCTCAAGGAGCGTGTCCCGGACAAGATGTCGGGTGTCGTCGACGTCGAGGACGCCGACAACCCGGGTGGGTACGAGCTGCCCGGTGCCGACCTCTCCGACCTCGACCTCGACGTCGTCGTGCTGCCTCCCCAGGCGGACGAGTTCACCTGTGTGAACTGCTTCCTGGTGAAGCACCGGTCGCAGATCGACCACGAGACGAAGCTCGGTCCGATCTGCGTGGAGTGCGCCGCCTGACGCGCACGCACCCAGACGGCGCCGCCTAGGAGGCGGGTCGAGCCTCACCGAGAACCCGGACCAGCTGGTCCGGGTTTCTTGTCGAGAGCAGCCAGTAGGGGGCCGGGTCGTCCGCATCCAGCACCGGCACCTTCACGACCGGCTTGATCCAGCCGCGGATCAGCAGCCACGCGCGCGCGTCCAGGCGGCGCCCGCGCTCCTGCGTCGCCTCCTCGCCGCGGTACGCCGTCGGGGCGCCGATGAGGCCGAGCGGGATGCGCGCGGAGCCGGCGACGAGTTCGTCCTCGGTGACCCGGATGGTCGGGGCCGTGGTGACGAGGAAGATCGCCCACGCGACGTAGACGACGATCGCCAGCACGACGCCGACCGTGAAGTTGATCGGCGCGAAGACGAGCATGATCGCGGGGATGACGAGCAGGGTGGAGATGAACAGCCAGGGCGTCGCCCAGAGCCGCTCTCGGTACAGGTCCATGGCCTCTATTCGATCAGACTTCTGCACTACCCTCGACACGTGACCGATACCGTCGACGTCCCGATCATCGCTTCGTTCCCTCCTGCGTATGCACACCCGGGCGACGCGGGCGCCGACTTGTGCGCCGCCGAGGCCGTCGTGCTGGGCCCCGGGGAGCGCTTCACGATGCCGACCGGCGTGTCCATCGCCCTGCCCGACGGGTACGCCGCCTTCGTCGTCCCGCGCAGTGGACTGGCCATGCGCCACGGCCTCACGATCGTCAACGCACCGGGCACGGTGGATGCGGGGTACCGCGGCGAGATCAAGGTCACCCTGCTGAACACGGACAGATCGATGCCGTACGATATCGCCGTCGGCGACCGGATCGCCCAGCTGATCGTCATGCCGGTCACGCGAGCCCGGTTCATCCCCGTCGACACCCTCCCGGACAGCCAGCGCGGCACAGCGGGCTTCGGCTCGTCCGGGTACACCGTGACCGAGGCAGGAGAACACGCGTGAGCGACATCAGCGACACCCCGCGCGGGTCCGACGAGGGCGCAGAGCTCGAGCAGCAGGGCGACGCCCTGGAGTTCGAGAAGTCCGCTCCTGAGGACCGTGCGACCGAGGGGCCGCTCGACGAGAGCGAGGCGAACCCGGTCCGCCCGTACGTCGACCTGGGAGGGGTGAAGATCCTCCCGCGCGAGGGACTGCACCTGCGCCTCGAGGTGGAGGAGGAGACGCAGCGCGTCGTCGCCGTCGGCCTCGACTACGCGAACTCGACCCTGCAGGTCCAGCCGTTCGCCGCGCCGCGCTCCACCGGCCTCTGGCACGAGATCCGCGAGCAGATCACCGCCCAGATCCAGCGGCAGGGCGGGCGCGTGACCGAGCGCGATGGCGCCTTCGGTCCGGAGCTCGTCGCCGAGATCCCCGTCGCCGCCGCGCCCGGCGGCCCGGTCGAGACCCGCGTCGCCCGCTTCGTGGGCGTGGACGGCCCGCGCTGGTTCCTCCGCGGGGTCATCGCCGGCGATGCGGCGGTTCAGCCCGAGGCCGCCGCGCTCGTCGAGGACCTCTTCCGCAGCATCGTCGTCGTGCGGGGCTCGGTCCCGATGCCGCCGCGCGACCTCATCCCGCTCCGGATGCCGGCCGCGCCCACGACCGGCACCGAAAACGACTACTCCTCTCTTTAAAGGCACCACAATGACCGATCAGGACCGTCCGACGCCCGAACCGGACGGAGCGGCAGAGGATGCGCCGAAGGCCGCGCCCGCGCCCGCGCTGAGCGACAGCATCGCCGCGGCCGCGCGCCGCTCCGGTCTCGGGCAGCTGGCCGACACGGACACGTCGACGGGCGCCGCTCTCCTCGGCGCCCTGGGCGGGGTCCGTGGACTCTGCGAGACCATCCTCCCAGGGCTGGTCTTCCTCATCCTCTTCACGTTCACGCAGAACGTGCCGGTGTCGATCGTGTCCTCGGTGGCCGTCGCCGTCGTGTTCACCATCGTCCGCGTGATCGGCAAGACCCCGGTCACGCAGGCGATGGCCGGGCTGATCGGTGTCGGCATCTCCGCGATCCTCGCGCTCATCACGGGCCGCGGCGAGGACAACTTCCTGCTCGGCATCTGGACGAACGCGGCCTATGCGGCCGGCATCCTGATCTCGATGCTCATCCGCTGGCCGATCATCGGGCTGGCGGCCGGCTATCTGATGGGCGACGGCGTCGCCTGGCGCCGCGACAAGCGCACGTTCCGGGTCATGCAGGCGCTGACCTTCCTGTGGTTCCTGCTGTTCGCGGCCCGCCTGCTGGTTCAGGTGCCGCTGTACCTCGCCCACACCGACGCGGCGACGAGCGCCCTGGCGCTGACGAAGCTGCTGATGGGCGTCCCGCTGTACGCGCCGTTGCTGCTGGTCACCTGGTTCGTGGTCAAGGGGCAGTTCCCGCAGAAGCCGTCACGAACGGCCGCCGATGTGCGTCCTAGCAAGTAGAACCATCGACTGAGTTCAGGGCGACGGAGGGGGCCGGATGCTGGAGGCGGGCACGCGGGAGGGGCTGACTGCCGCCCAGGTCGCCCAGCGCGTCGCCGACGGTCGTGTCAACACCCAGACGCAGCCCAGCTCGCGCTCGCTGGGCGACATCCTGCGCGAGAACATCTTCACGCTGTTCAACGGCATCCTCACCGCATGCTTCGTGGCCGTGCTCCTTCTGGGAGACCTGCGCGACGGGTTCTTCTTCGGCATCGTCGTCGTCAACGCCCTGATCGGGATCGTGCAGGAGTACCGCGCCAAGCGCGTGCTCGACCGCGCCGCCCTGCTGGCCGCCCCGCACAGCCGGGTGCGGCGCGACGGCGAGGTCGTGACCGTTCCGCTCGAGGACGTGGTGCTCGACGACCTCCTGGTCCTGCGGCCGGGGGATCAGGTGCCGGCGGACGCGGTGGTCGTCGAGAGCACGGGGCTGTCGCTCGACGAGTCGATGCTGACCGGCGAATCCGACCCGATGTTCAAGGACGAGGACGCGCCGCTGCTGTCCGGATCGCACGTGGTGACGGGCACCGGGCTCGCGGTGGTGACCGCGGTCGGCGCCGACTCCTACGCCAGCCGGCTGACCAGCGAGATCCGCAAGCACTCGCTGGTGCGGTCGGAGCTCCGGGAGGCGACCAACCGCATCCTGGTCTACCTCTCGTGGATCCTCGGCCCGCTCATCCTCATCACCCTGATCGGCCGCGTGCTGACGTACGGCGGTTTCCAGCACCTGTTCACCGACGACCACTGGCGCCGGGCGCTGGTGGACGCGGTCGCGGCGGTCGTCGGGATGATCCCGGAGGGCCTGGTGCTGCTGACCAGCCTCGCGTTCGGGGTCGCTGCCATCCAGCTGGCGACGCGCAAGGTCCTCGTGCAGGAGCTCGCCGCGGTGGAGGTGCTGGCCCGCGTCGACGTGCTCTGCCTCGACAAGACCGGGACGCTGACGACGGGCGAGCTGTCGTTGCACGGCACGGAGGCGCTCGGCGACGCCGACGACGTCGCTCTCGCCGAGACGGCGCTCGCCGCCTTCGGATCGGACGAAGCGGGAAACGCGACCTCCGGCATCCTCGGGTCGCGGTTCCGCAGCGACCGGTTCCGGGTGGACCGCCGCATCCCGTTCAGCTCGGCGACGAAGTACAGCGCTCTGGTCATGACCGTGGACGGCGCGGAGACATCGTGGGTGCTGGGCGCGCCCGAGCGGGTGCTCGACGGGCACCCCGGGGAGCTGGCCCGGGCGACGGCGCTCGCCGCGACCGGGCTGCGGACGCTCGCGCTGGCCCGGGCCCTCGACCCGCTGCCGACCGAGCTGCACGTCCCGCTCGCGGGCACCCGGGTCGAGCCGGCCCTGCTGGTGCTGCTCGCCGAGACGTTGCGGCCGGAAGCCCGGGACACGCTCGGCTACTTCCGCGAGCAGGCCGTGCGGGTGGTCGTCATGTCCGGCGACAACCCCGTCACCGTCGCCGCGATCGCGAAGGAGCTGCAGCTCGAGGGCGACACGGTCGACGCGTCGACGCTGACGACGGACGACGCCCTCGCCGACGCGCTGGACCGTGCCGGCGTGCTGGGGCGCGTGAGCCCGGACCAGAAGCGCACGGCCGTCCGGCTGCTCCAGGAACGCGGTCGCACCGTCGCCATGACGGGCGACGGCGTCAACGACGCGATGGCCGTCAAGGATGCGGATCTGGGCATCGCGATGGGCACCGGCACGGCCGCGACCAAGGCGGTCTCCAAGGTGGTGCTCCTCGACGACCGGTTCGACCGCCTGCCGGACGTGCTCTCCTCGGGCCGGCGCGTGATCGCCAACGTCGAGCGCGTGTCCAACATCTTCCTGGCGAAGACGACCTACGGCATCCTGCTCGCGCTGCTCAGTGCGGTGCTGCTCTGGCCGTTCCCGTTCCTTCCGCGCCAGCTGACGCTCGTCTCCTCCCTGGCGATCGGCATCCCGTCGTTCTTCCTCGCGCTCGCACCGAACAAGCGCATTTACACACCGGGCGTGCTCGGTCGCGTGCTGCGGTACTCCGTGCCGACCGGACTGATCGCCGGGCTGACGGCGGTCGTCGCGTACGCGCCGCTGTACCGCAGCATCCCGCTGCACGAGGCGCGGAGCGTGACGACGGTTGCGCTGTTCTGCGTGTCGCTCTGGATCCTGTGCGTGCTCACGAGACCGCTGACCGGAATCCGCTGGGTTCTGCTCGCGGCGGTCGCCGCCGCCTTCGTGCTGGTGTGCGTCATCCCGTTCACGGCGTCGTTCTTCGAGATGCACCTGCAGCTGGATGCGGCCCTCGCCTGGGGTGTCGCGGTGGGCGCCGTGGGGGCGGCCGGCGTCGAGCTGTTCTACCGCTTCGCGAAGCGGCGATCCCTGGTCTTCGACCGGCTGTGAACGTGCTAGATTTATCTCGACGTCAAGATACTTTCCGTCAGCCGGGTTTAGGCTTACCTTGCTGGAAAGGCGCTTCGACGGACGACGAAGATGGACGAGGCGTGCGTGAACATCGCCTGCCGACGAAGGAGAGGGCATTGTGACGGCAACCGAGAACTCAGGACACGGCAGCTTCGGTGCGAAGAGGACCCTGACGGTCGGGTCGAGGGACTACACGATCTTCGGGATCGACACCGTCGAGGGGCACGAGCGCCTCCCGTTCAGCCTCAAGGTGCTGCTCGAGAACCTGCTCCGCACGGAGGACGGCGCGAACATCACCGCCGACCACATCCGCGCCATCGGCGGCTGGGACCCGGCGGCCGAGCCGGACACGGAGATCCAGTACACGCCGGCCCGGGTCATCATGCAGGACTTCACCGGTGTGCCCTGCATCGTCGACCTCGCCACCATGCGCGAGGCGGTCTCCGCCCTCGGCGGCGACCCGAAGAAGATCAACCCGCTCGCCCCGGCCGAGATGGTCATCGACCACTCGGTCATCGCCGACCTGTTCGGCCAGCCGGACGCGCTCGAGCGCAACACCGACCTGGAGTACGAGCGCAACGGCGAGCGGTACCAGTTCCTCCGCTGGGGCCAGACCGCCTTCGACGACTTCAAGGTCGTCCCGCCGGGCACCGGCATCGTCCACCAGGTCAACATCGAATACCTGGCGCGCGTCACCATGACCCGTGAGGTCGACGGCGAGCTGCTCGCCTACCCCGACACCTGCGTCGGCACCGACTCGCACACCACCATGGTCAACGGCCTCGGCGTGCTCGGCTGGGGCGTCGGCGGCATCGAGGCCGAGGCGGCCATGCTCGGCCAGCCCGTCTCCATGCTGATCCCCAAGGTCGTCGGCTTCAAGCTGACCGGCGCCATCCCGACCGGTGTGACGGCGACGGATGTCGTGCTCACCATCACGCAGATGCTGCGCAAGCACGGTGTGGTCGGCAAGTTCGTCGAGTTCTACGGCGCCGGTGTCGCCGAGGTCCCGCTCGCGAACCGCGCCACCATCGGCAACATGAGCCCGGAGTTCGGCTCGACCGCCGCGATGTTCCCGATCGACGACGTCACCCTCGACTATCTGCGCCTCACCGGCCGCAGCGAGGAGCAGGTGAAGCTGGTCGAGGAGTACTCCAAGGCGCAGAGCCTGTGGCACGACCCCGCGGTGGAGCCGGTCTTCAGCGAGTACCTCGAACTCGACCTCTCCACCGTCGTCCCGTCGATCGCCGGGCCGAAGCGCCCGCAGGACCGCATCGAGCTGAGCCACGCCAAGGACCAGTTCGAGAAGGACCTGGTGGACTACGCGGACGTCTCGCACGACCTCGTCGACCTGACCATCTCCGAGTCGTTCCCGGCGTCCGACCCGGGCGAGCTCCAGCCGGAGGATGCGCACAGCACCCACCAGCACAGCCACCACAGCCACGCCCCGAAGATCGCCTCCAATCCGACCCCGGTGCGCCTGTCGGAGAACGGCGAGGACTTCGTCCTCGACCACGGCGCCGTCGCCATCGCGGCGATCACGTCGTGCACCAACACCTCCAACCCCTCGGTCATGCTCGCGGCGGGCCTGCTCGCCCGGAACGCGGCGAAGAAAGGCCTGAAGGCAAAGCCGTGGGTGAAGACCACGCTCGCGCCGGGCTCCAAGGTCGTCACCGACTACTACGAGAAGGCGGGCCTGACGAAGGATCTGGAGGCGCTCGGCTTCTACACGGTCGGCTACGGCTGCACCACCTGCATCGGCAACTCGGGCCCGCTGCCCGAGGAGATCTCGCAGGCGGTCAACGACAACGACCTCGCCGTCACCGCGGTGCTCTCGGGCAACCGCAACTTCGAGGGCCGCATCAACCCCGACGTCAAGATGAACTACCTGGCGAGCCCGCCGCTGGTCATCGCGTACGCCCTCGCCGGCTCGATGAACTTCGACTTCGAGGTGGACGCGCTCGGCACGGACGCCGACGGAAACGACGTCTTCCTCAAGGACATCTGGCCCGACGCCGCCGAGGTGCAGCAGACCATCGACTCGTCGATCAACGAGGGGATGTTCGTCCACCAGTACGCGTCCGTCTTCGAGGGCGACGAGCGCTGGAAGTCGCTGCCGACCCCGACCGGCTCGGTCTTCGAGTGGGACGAGAAGTCGACCTACGTGAGGAAGCCCCCGTACTTCGAGGGCATGACGCTCGACACGACGCCGGTCACCGACATCGTGGACGCGCGGGTGCTCGCCAAGCTGGGCGACTCGGTCACCACCGACCACATCTCGCCCGCCGGCTCCATCAAGGCGGACAGCCCGGCCGGCCAGTACCTCACCGAGCACGGCATCGACCGCAAGGACTTCAATTCGTACGGCTCCCGCCGCGGCAACCACGAGGTGATGATCCGTGGAACGTTCGCGAACATCCGCCTGCGGAACCAGCTCCTGGACGGCGTCGAGGGCGGCTACACCCGCGACTTCACGAAGCCGGACGCCCCGCAGTCGTTCATCTACGACGCGTCGCAGAACTACCAGGCGCAGGGCACCCCGCTCGTCATCC
Source organism: Leifsonia sp. KNZ13-11D (assembly GCF_056754895.1). Taxonomy (NCBI): domain Bacteria; kingdom Bacillati; phylum Actinomycetota; class Actinomycetes; order Micrococcales; family Microbacteriaceae; genus Leifsonia; species Leifsonia sp. KNZ13-11D. Next base: position 2,273,839 of record NZ_JBPGWU010000001.1, on the reverse strand, counting down.
TCGGCGGCAAGGAGTACGGCTCCGGCTCGTCGCGCGACTGGGCGGCGAAGGGCACCAGCCTCCTCGGCGTCCGCGCGGTGATCACCGAGAGCTTCGAGCGCATCCACCGCTCGAACCTCATCGGCATGGGCGTCGTGCCGCTGCAGTTCCCGGCCGGCGAGTCGGCCGACTCGCTGGGCCTCGACGGCACCGAGGTCTTCTCGATCACGGGCCTCGAGCAGCTCAACGAGGGCACGACGCCGAAGACCGTGCACGTGGTGGCCGCACCGAGCGAGCACTCCCCGGAGGGCAAGCAGCCGGTCGAGTTCGACGCGGTGGTCCGCATCGACACCCCCGGAGAGGCGGACTACTACCGCAACGGCGGCATCCTCCAGTACGTACTGCGGAGCCTGGTGTAAGCAGGCCGCTGTCAAGGGGAGGCTCGGAACCGCCGGTTCCGAGCCTCTCTTGACGAAGGCGCGCCTAGACTCGAACGCATGGGCATCCTCGAGACCATTCAGGGTCCGCGCGACCTCGATCGGCTGACCGAGCGGGAACTCGTCCAGCTCGCGGCCGAAGTGCGCGCGTTCCTGGTCGCCAATGTGGCGAAGACCGGCGGACACCTCGGACCGAACTTGGGTGTCGTAGAGACGACCATCGCGATCCACCGCGTTTTCGAATCCCCGCGGGATGCCATCGTCTTCGACACCGGCCACCAGTCGTACGTGCACAAGCTGCTCACCGGGCGTCAGGACTTCTCGCAGCTGCGCCAGCGCGGCGGCCTCGCCGGGTACCCGCAGCGGTCCGAGTCGGAGCACGACATCGTCGAGAGCTCGCACGCGTCGTCCTCGCTGTCGTGGGCCGACGGCATCTCCCGGGCGTTCGAGCTGACCGGCCAGCAGGACCGCCACGTGATCGCGGTGGTCGGCGACGGCGCCCTCACGGGCGGGATGACGTGGGAGGCGCTCAACAACATCTCCGACGACAACAACCGCAAGCTGATCATCGTCGTCAACGACAACGGCCGCTCGTACGCGCCGACGATCGGCGGCATGGCGCGCTTCCTCAACACGGTGCGCACCCGGCGCGGCTACCGCAACCTGTACCTGACCTCGCGGAAGGCCTTCGACAAGCTGGGCAGTCCGGGCCGGTCGTTCTATCGCGGCGTGCGCGGCGGCCTGCACGGCTTCCTCAGCCGGTTCACGAACAACGAGGCGCTCTACTCGAACCTCGACATCAAGTACATCGGACCGATCCACGGCCACGACATCCAGGCCATGGAGGAGGCGCTCGAGCAGGCGAAGAACTACGGGGCGCCGGTCATCGTCCACGCCATCACCCAGAAGGGACGCGGCTACGAGCCGGCCCTGCGCGACGCCGCCGACCAGTTCCATTCCGTCGGCCAGATCGACCCGGAGACCGGCGAGTCCATGGCGGGGTCGAGCAAGCCCTCCTGGACGGGGGTGTTCGCCGACGAGATCGTCCGGTTGGCCGAGAAGGACCCGAGGATCGTCGGCATCACCGCCGCCATGCTGCGGCCCACCGGCCTGCACAAGTTCGCCGAGCGCTTCCCCGACCGCGTGCACGACGTCGGCATCGCCGAGCAGCACGCGGTCACCAGCGCGGCCGGTCTCGCTTTCGGCGGACTGCATCCCGTCGTCGCGATCTACGCCACCTTCATGAACCGTGCGTTCGACCAGGTGCTGATGGATGTCGGGCTCCACAGGGCGGGCGTGACGTTCGTCCTCGACCGGGCAGGAGTGACCGGGCCGGACGGGCCGAGCCACCACGGCATCTGGGACCTCGCCATCCTGCAGGTCGTCCCGAACATCCGCCTCGCTGCTCCGCGAGACGGCACCCGGTTCCGGGAGGAGCTGGGGGAGGCCGTCGCGGTCGACGACGCGCCCACGGTCCTGCGCTTCCCCAAGGGATCGGTGCAGCCCGACATCGAGGCGGTGCGCCGGCTCGACGACGGCGTGGACGTGCTCCGCGAAGGCGAGCGCAAGGACGTCCTGCTCGTCACGGTCGGCCCGATGGCCGACCTCGGGCTCAAGGTCGCCGACCGGCTGACCGCCCAGGGCATCGGCGCCACCGTGGTCGACCCGCGGTGGGTCGTCCCGGTGCCGAAGAGCATCCTGTCGCTCGCAGCGGAGCACCGCATCGTCGTGACGATCGAGGACGGCATCCGTGTCGGCGGCATCGGCACGCGCGTCCGCCAGGATCTGCGCGAGGCCGGCATCGACACGGCCGTCGACGAGCTGGGCCTGCCCGACGCGTTCATCGACCACGCCACGCGCGAGCAGATCCTCGAGGATGCGGGGCTCACGCCGCAGAAGATCGCACGCGACCTCGTCGCCCAGGTACTGGGCAGCCGCGTGCCTATCGCGCGCCCGCTGCCGGACGACGACTCCGCGGCCGCCGACGAGGCCGCCGCCGCCAAGAAGCGCCGCGCCTGAGCGTCGAGGGGTCGCAACACGCCGTTGTCGGCGAGCGATGACGGCGTGTTGCGACCCCTCGTTGCGCGCGGGCCGCAGCCCGCGGCGCGCGCGTCAGCGGTTGAGGGGGGACATGTCGGCGTAGCGGTCGCCGACGGGCGCCGCGACGGCGTCGAGCCGCGCCAGCTGCTCGGGCGTGAGGTCGAGGTCGACCGCAGCGACGTTCTCCTCCAGGTTGGCGACCTTCGTCGTGCCGGGGATCGGTGCGATGTCGTCGCCCTTCGACAGCAGCCACGCGAGCGCCACCTGGCCGGGCTTCGCGCCGACCTCGCGCGCCACCTCGTCCACCTGCTCGACGATGCGGATGTTCGCCTCCAGGTTGTCGCCCTCGAAGCGCGGGTTGAAGCGGCGGAAATCGTCCTCGGACAGCTGGTCGAGCGACCGGATGGTGCCGGTCAGGAAGCCGCGGCCCAGCGGGGAGTACGGCACGAAGCCGATCCCGAGCTCGCGCACGGTGGGCAGCACGGCGGACTCCGGGTCGCGCGTCCAGAGCGAGTACTCGGTCTGGACCGCCGTCACCGGGTGCACGTCGTCGGCGCGCTTGATCGTCTCGGGCGCCGCCTCCGACAGTCCGTAGTGGCGGATCTTGCCCTCCTCGATGAGCTCCTTCAGCGCACCCACCGTGTCCTCGATCGGTGTGCCCGGGTCCATCCGGTGCTGGTAGTACAGGTCGATGTGGTCGGTCTGCAGCCGGCGCAGCGAGCCCTCCACCGAGAGCCGGACGTTCTCCGGTGAGCCGTCGAGCCCGCGCTCGTCGTCCTGGCGGTGCAGGATGGTGCCGAACTTCGTCGCGATCACGACCCGGTCCCGCCGGCCGCCGGTGAGCGCCTTCGCCAGCAGTTCCTCGTTGGTGTACGGGCCGTAGATCTCGGCGGTGTCGAAGAACGTCACGCCGAGATCGATGGCCCGGTGGATGGTCTGGATCGAGCCCTCCTCGTCCGCGCCGGCGCCGGTGTAGAAGGCCGACATCCCCATGCAGCCCAGGCCCAGGCGCGACACCTCGAGCTTCTCGGTGCCGAGCGTGATCTTCTCCATGCGTTCTCCTTCTCGTCAGTCCCCGACATCCGCCACGATACGACGAGAAGGGCCGCCCCGGGTGACCGGGACGGGCCTTCTCGCTGAACGGTCAGCGCGCTGCTAGGCGACGCCCTTGATGGGCGGGTGATGGAACGTGTCGCCGAAGACCCGCTCGGACGCCCCGACCCGGTCGAGGTACGGCGTGATGCCGCCCATCTGGAACGGGAAGCCCGCCCCGAGGATCATGCAGAGGTCGATGTCCTCGGGCGCCTCGACGACGTGGTCGTCGACCAGCATGCGGTGGATCTCGTCGGCCAGGCCGTCCTCCAGGGTGCGGAGGATCTGCTCCTTGGTCCACGGGTTCTTGCCGCCCGAGACGATCTTCGCGGCGCCCTTGTCGAGACCCTTCACCTTGCCCTTGGCGTCCTTCTCCAGCAGCGTGCCGTAGTCGGCCAGCTTGTGGAGGTTCTCGGAGCGGTAGAACCGGTCCGGGAACGCCGCGTGGTGGGTGTCGAGCACGTGTGCGCCGACTTTGAGCCCGACCAGGTCGAGCAGGGCGGACGGCGCCATCGGCAGGCCCAGCGGGGCGATGGCCTCATCGACCACCTCGAACGGCGTGCCGTCGTCCACGGCGTGCATCGCGTCGCCGAGGATCTTCGCCAGAACGCGGTTGACGACGAAGCCGGGTGTGTCCGCCGTGATGACGGCGTTCTTCTTCAGCGCCGCGGCCGTGACCATGGCCGTGGAGAGGGTGGCCTCGTCGGTGTTCGGCGTCTTCACGACCTCGATCAGCGGCATGACCGCGACCGGCGTGAAGAAGTGGAAGCCGACCAGCCGCTCGGGGTGCTTCAGCTTCGCGCCGATCTGCTCCACCGACAGCGACGAGGTGTTGGTCGCGATGACGGCCTCGTCGGAGAGGAACGGCTCCACCTCGGCGAAGACGTCCTGCTTGACCGACAGCTCCTCGAACACGGCCTCGATGACCCAGTCGCAGTCGGCGAAGTCGGCCTTGTCCGTGGTGCCGGTGACCAGTGCCCGCAACCGGTTGGCCTCATCCGGCGAGATGCGTCCCTTCTCCTGCAGCGTGCCGATCTCGTCGTGGATGTACGCCACGCCCTTGTCGACGTGCGCCTGGTCGAGGTCGGTGATGACCACCGGAACCCGCAAGCGGCGGACGAACAGCAGGGCGAACTGGCTGGCCATGTAGCCGGCGCCGATGACGCCGATCTTGGTCACCTTCTTCGCGAGCTTCCGGTCCGGCGCACCCGCAGGCCGCTTGGCCCGCTTCTGCACCAGGTTGAAGGCGTAGATGCTCGCCTGGAACTGGTCGCCCGAGATGAGCTCGGCCAGGGCGTCGTCCTCGAGCTCGAAGCCGGCGGCGCGGTCGTTCGACTTGGCGGCCTTGAGCAGGTCGAGCGCCTTGTACGGCGACTTCGGCACGGTGCCGATGCGCGACTCCAGCATCTTGCGGGCGATGCCGATGGCGGCATCCCACTTGATCATCCGCTCGATCCTGCCCGGCTCGTTCGGCCGCTTCACGACGGTCGCGCCGGTGAGCACCGAGTCGGCCCATTTCAGCGAGTCCTCGAGGAAGTTCGCCGAGTCGAAGATCGCGTCGGCGATACCCAGGTCGAAGACCTCCTGCGGCTTCAGCATGCGATTCTGCTTGAGCGGATTCTCGACCACGACCTTCAGCGCGTTCTCGATGCCGATCAGGTTCGGGAGGATGGTCGCGCCGCCCCAGCCGGGGATGAGCCCCAGGAACACCTCGGGCAGCGCGAACGCGGCCGCGTTGCGGTCGATGGTGCGGTAGTCGGCGTTGAGGCCGATCTCCACGCCGCCGCCGAGCGCCAGGCCGTTCGTGAACACGAACGACGGGACGCCGAACGTGGCCTGCTTGCCGAGGACGTGGTGGCCCAGCTGGGGGAGCAGCTTCGCCACCTCGATACTCGGGATCTCGTTCACCCGGCTGAGGTCGGCTCCCGCGGCGAGGATGAACGGCTTGCCGGTGACGGCGACCGCGTCGATCTCACCGCGCCTCGCCCGCTCGGTCAGCTCGTCGAAGGTCTTCCCGAGCTCGAGGAGCGTCGCCGGGCCCATCGTGTTGGGCCGCGTGTGGTCGCGGCCGTTGTCGAGGGTGACCAGCGCGAGGTTCTTGCCGCTCGGCAGGCGCACATCCTTCACGAACGAGTGGGTGACGACCTCGTCGTCGGTGAGGTCGGCGAGGGCGGAGAAGTCGATCTTGCTGTAATCGGTCACGTGCGTCTCAGCCCTTCCGCGCGGCGCGCTTGTCGTGCACTGCTTTTCCGGAGAAGTGGGGGTTCTCCCAGATGACGGTGCCGCCCTGGCCGAGGCCGACACACATCGCGGTGATCCCGTACCGCACCTCGGGGTGCTCCTCGAACTGGCGGGCGAGCTGGATCATCAGGCGCACGCCGCTCGCGGCGAGGGGGTGGCCGATCGCGATCGCGCCGCCCCACTGGTTGACCCGCGGGTCGTCGTCGGCGATTCCGAAGTGGTCGAGGAACGAGAGCACCTGGATGGCGAACGCCTCGTTGAGCTCGAACAGGCCGATGTCGTCGATGCTGAGGCCGGCCTTGCGGAGCGCCTTCTCGGTCGACGGCACCGGGCCGAGGCCCATGATCTCCGGCTCGACGCCGGCGAAGGCGAAGCTGACCATCCGCATCTTCGGCGTCAGGCCGAGCTCCTTCACGGCGTCGTGCGACGCGAGGAGGGAGGCGGTGGCGCCGTCGGTCAGCGGGGACGAGTTGCCCGCCGTGACGCGGCCGTGGGGACGGAACGGCGTCTTGAGCGTGGCGAGGCCCTCCATCGTGGTCTGCGGGCGCATCCCCTCGTCCTCGGTCGCGAGGCCCCAGCCGGACTCCGAGCGGATGGCAACCGGCACCAGGTCCGCCTGGATCTTGCCGGCTTCGTAGGCGGCGGCGAGCTTGTGCTGGCTGTGCATGGCGAACCGGTCGGAGCGCTCCTTGGTGAGCGCGGGGAAGCGGTCGTGGATGCGCTCGGCGGTCATGCCCATGTTGAGCGCGTCCTCGGCGACCATCTTCTCGGAGAGGAAGCGCGGGTTCGGGTCGGCCCCGAAGCCCATCGGGTGGCGGCCCATGTGCTCGACGCCGCCGGCGATGACGAGGTCGTAGGCGCCGAACGCGATGCCCGAGCCGAGGGTGGTGACGCTGGTCATGGCGCCGGCGCACATCCGGTCGATGGCGAACCCGGGGACGGACTTGGGCAGGCCCGCGAGGAGCGCCGCCGTGCGGCCGAGGGTGAGCCCCTGGTCGCCCTGCTGCGTCGTCGCCGCGATGGCCACGTCGTCGATCCTGTCCTTGGGCACCTCGGCGTTCCGCTCGAGCAGCCCGATCATCGCCTTCACGACGAGGTCGTCCGCGCGGGTGTTCCAGTACTGCCCTTTTTCGCCGGCCCGTCCGAACGGAGTACGGACTCCGTCGACGAACACGACATCGTTCCTATCGGCCACAGTGCCTCCCAAATCAAGGTCGGAAACGATCCTAGGTACACCGCTGTGCACGAAAAGAATCGTTTGATCCTTCCTACGAAGCGGGCTCGGACCCCTCGTCGGCGTTTTGGGTGCCATCTACAAACGCCTGGGCGATCACCTGTGAGGTTGCGGCAATCTGCCAGGGGCGGGCGCCGTGCGCGGTGAGGGCCTCGGCGATGGTTTCGGGCGTCACTTCGGCGGGCGGGGTCCAGGCGACGCGGCGCAGCGTGTCGGGGGTCAGCAGGTTCTCGAGAGGGATCGCGCGCTCCTCGGAGACCGTGGTCAGCGCCGCGCGCGCGGCCTTCAGCCGCGCATCCGCCTCGGGGTTGCGGTCGGACCATGCGCGGGGCGGGGGCAGGCTGTCGCCGTTGCCGCGCAGCACAGGCAGGTCGTCGGTCGTGCGTCCCGCTTCGATCGCGGCCCACCAGCGGTCGAGCTCTGAGCGGCTGGCGCGCCCGGTGAACTCGCGCAGCGAGGCGAGCGCCCGCTTGCTTTCGGGCATGGCCTTGGCGGCGGCCGTCAGCGAGGCGTCGGGAACCAGGCGCCCCGGCGCCGTGTCGAGCTCGCGCGCGAGCGCATCCCGGCTCAGCCACAGCTCGCGGGCGACCGCCAGGTTGCGCAGCCCCCGGATGGAGTGGATGCCCGACAGCCGGCGCCAGGGCTCGTGCCGCACCGGGACCAGGTCGCGCACCAGCTCGTCGGCGAACTCCTGGCGGGCGATGTCCGTCTTGCCCGCCTCATCCAGCAACGCGGCGATCGCGTCGCGGAGATCGGGCAGGAGCTCGACGTCCAGGGCGGCATAGTTCAGCCACGGCTCCGGCAGGGGGCGCGTCGACCAGTCGGCGGCGCTGTGCTCCTTGGCCAGGTGGATGCCGAGTAGCTCCTCGACGACGGTCCCGAGCCCGACGCGCGGCATCCCGAGCAGCCGCGCGGCGAGCTCCGTGTCGAACACGATCGACGGGTCGAGGCCCACCTCGCGCAGGCAGGTGAGGTCCTGGGTCGCCGCGTGCAGCACCCACTCGTCGTCGTGGATGGCGTCGTTCAGCTCGTCGAACCGGCCGACAGCGGGCGGGTCGAACAGGAACGTGCCGGAGCCGCGGCGGAACACCTGGATGAGGTAGGCCCGCTGCGAGTACCGGAAGCCGCTGGCCCGCTCGGCGTCGACGGCGACGGGGCCGGTGCCTGCGGCGATGCGTTCGACGGCCCGGAGGTAACCGTCGCGGGTGTCGATGACCGTGTGTTCAGCCACGCGGTGTCCTTCTCGGCGAGGTCGCCCGCGCACTCAGCAGGCTGACCCCCTCGCCGGTCGGGGCAGCCCGGCGAGCATGCACAGCAGCTCGCCCCAGCCCTCGACATGCGCCGAGACGTCGGACTCCAGCGGGCTCCAGGAGGCACGCAGCTCGATCTGCGAACCGTCGCCCTGTGCGGCGAGCTCGCCGAACCCGGTGGAGATGATCTTGGTGGCCGTGCCGCTCGCGGCGGTGTAACGGGCGTGCCGTGCATCCAGCGCATCCACCAGCCACGACCAGGCGACGTCGGCCAGGAACGGGTCGAGCCCGATGTCGGTCTCCAGCGGCGCCTGCGCGAAGCAGACGATGCGGAAGGGGCCGCCCCACGCCTCCGGCTCGTCCGGGTCGTAGAGCAGGATGAAACGCCCGGTGCCGAGGTCGGAGTCGCTGCCGTGCCGCGCCGGCCGCACGTCGGCGGCGAGGGCCACGGAGTACGGTGCGAGCTGCGCGGGCGCGGGGATCTCCTCGACGACGAGCTCCGGTCGCGACACTGCGGCACGGATGGACTGCAGCGCCGTGGCGAACTCCGCCGGATGCTGCGGTGGGGATGTCGGTGTCGGCACGCTTCGAACACTAGAAGCCTTTGCCGTGTCCTGTCAGTACGGCACGCCGCCTGAGGAAGTCCTGAGGGCGTCCGGCGACGCCCGCCGGTACGCTCGCACTATGGCGGAGAGCGGCACTCGATCGGCGTTCGGCAAGGCACTCGGCACGGCGGCGATCGTCGGCGGGGGACTGGTGCTCGCCACGGCCGCGCTGGGCGCGGTGGTGACCACCCGCGTCGCGCGCACCGTGATCACGCCGGTGCGTCGCCGCCCGCAGAACCAGACCATCCGTGCGTTCGACGAGGGGGGCGGGACGGTGACCCTGCGCTCGACGCCGGACGCCGCCATGCCCGGCCGTTTCGGCCTGTGGTGGGGCGGCGACACCGCCTTCGCGAAGGTCGGAGGATTGATCGAGCGGAGTGACGGAAGCGTCACCCGTGAACTCGAGCGCGTCGAATTCGGGGAGCCGCGCCTGGGCCGCGCCCGCATCAGCGGCTACTACTACCTCGAGCCGGAGGAGCTGGGCCTCCCGGTGACGAGCGCCGAGATCCCGACCGACCTCGGGCAGGCGCCGGCGTGGATCTTCCCCGCACCGGACGACGTGGAACCGGGCCGCTGGGTGATCCAGGTGCACGGCTGGGGCGCCTCCCGCCAGGAAGGGCTTCGTGCGGTGCGGGTGTTCCACGAGTCCGGCTTCACCTGCCTGCTCGCCTCCTACCGCAACGACGGGGATGCGCCCGAAAGCGAGGACCGTCGGTACGGCCTGGGCGGCACCGAGTGGCGTGACATCGAAGCGGCGATCGGCTACGCCGTGGAGCACGGCGCGCGCTCGATCGTCCTGATGGGCTGGTCGATGGGCGGCGCGGTCGTGCTGCAGACCATCACCCGCGGGAAGGGCCTGGAGCACGTGACCGGGATCGTGCTCGAATCGCCCGTCATCGACTGGATCGACACCCTCGAGTACCAGGGGAACATGCTGCGCATCCCGGACGTGATGACTCGCGCGGCCCTGCGCCTCATCGAGTCCGAGTGGAGCGGTCCGATCACCGGCCAGGGTGCGCCGATCGACCTCCGCAGCATGGACTTCGTGGCCCGCGCGTCGGAACTCAGCCTGCCCATGCTCATCCTGCACAGCGACGACGACGGCTTCGTGCCGTCCACCGGGTCGCGGGCGCTCGCCGAGGCCCGCAGCGACATCGTCACCCTGGTGCCGTTCGACACAGCGCTCCACACGAAGCTGTGGAACTACGACGAGGCGAAGTGGACGTCGGCGATCGCGGCGTGGCTCGCGGAGCACGTGCCGGCCGCGGTGGGAACCGCATCCGTGGGAGACGCCTCGGCCTGACGGCGCGGCGGCGCCGACCCCTCAGTCGTCGTGGGGCGGCAACTCGCCCGCGGTGAGGGCGATCATGCGCGACGTCGACCGCAGGTACTTCTTGCGGTAGCCGCCGCCGAGCATGTCGTCGTCGAAGACGTCGCTCAGGGGAACGCCGGTCTGCACGACCGGGATCTCCGCGTCGTAGACGCGGTCGATGAACGCCACCAGGCGGAGCGCAGCCATCTGGTCGTGCAGCACCTCCACGCCTGTCAGGCCGATCACATCCACGCCGTCGATGATCTTGATGTAGCGGGAGGGGTGGACGGTCGCCAGGTGGGCGATGAGGTCCTGGAAGCCGTCGCTCGTCACCGTCTCGCCACGGGCGGCCATCGCGGCGACGACGCGTTCGTACTCGGCCTCGTCGAGGGTGACCGCGCTGCCGGTGGTGTCGCGGCGGCGGTAGTCGAGGCCGTCGATGCGGAGGGTCTGGAAGTTGGACGACAGCGACTGGATCTCGCGGAGGAAGTCGCTCGCGGCGAAACGTCCCTTGCCCAGGGCGTTCGGCGGCGTGTTGCTGGTCGCCGCGATGCGGGTGCCGGAGGCGACGAGCTCGCCGAGCATCCGGGTCATCATCATGGTGTCGCCCGGGTCGTCCAGTTCGAATTCGTCGATGCAGATCAGGGTTGAGCCGCGGAGCAGGTCGACGGCGCCCGCGTAGCCGAGCGCGCCCACCAGCGCGGTGTACTCGATGAAGGTGCCGAAATACTTCGGGCCCGGCGCCTCGTGCCACAGGGCGGCCAGGAGGTGGGTCTTGCCGACACCGAAGCCGCCGTCGAGGTAGACGCCCGGCTTCATCGCATCCACCTTCTTGCGGCTGCGGCTGAACAGCCCGGCCGGGCGCTGCGGCTCCCACGCCTTCGCGAACAGCTTGAGCGTCGCGACCGCCTCCGCCTGCGACGGGTAGTCGTGGTCGGGGCGGTACGACTCGAACGTCGCCCGCTCGAACTGCGACGGCGGCACCAGACTGGCGGCGATCTCGGCGCCCGTGATCTGGGGAGAACGGTCGGCCAGGCGGGGGAGGGCGCCGGTCTGCTCGATGGTCATGGCGGAGTGTGCACCTTTGTGTCGAAGTCGTACCGCTGTCGTTCGCCGCCGCCTACGCTGGAGTCAGGTCCGCGGCTGTCGCAGGCTTCCCAGCCTAGTCCGCGCGCCCGACCGGACCCTGGACCGAACCCTGGAGGACCCACCGCATGACCATCGAGACCGACCCGTCGCCCGAGTTCGCCGGCTACGCGCACCCCGAGCGCCTGGTGAGCACGGAATGGCTCGCCGAACACCTGGGGCGACCGGGGCTCGTGGTGGTCGAATCGGATGAAGACGTGCTGCTCTACGACACCGGCCACATCCCCGGGTCGGTGAAGATCGACTGGCACACCGACCTCAACGATCCGGTCGTGCGCGACTACGTCAGCTCCGAGCGGTTCGCCGAGCTGCTCGGCTCCAAGGGCATCGCCCGCGACACCACCGTCGTCATCTACGGCGACAAGAACAACTGGTGGGCCGCCTACGCACTGTGGGTGTTCACGCTGTTCGGCCACGAGGACGTCCGCCTGCTCGACGGCGGCCGCGACAAGTGGATCGCGGAGGGACGCGAACTGACCCGCGAGGTCCCGCAGCCGGCCCCTGTCGAGTACCCGGTCGTCGAGCGCGACGACACGGTCGTCCGTGCGTTCAAGGACGACGTGCTCGCGGCCCTCGGCACGCAGCCGCTCATCGATGTGCGCTCGCCGGAGGAGTACAGCGGCGAGCGGACCGAGATCCCCGGGTACCCGACCGAGGGCGCGCTGCGCGCCGGGCACATCCCGTCGGCGAAGTCCGTGCCCTGGGCGAAAGCCGCCGCACCCGACGCCACGTTCAAGCGCCGGGCCGAGCTCGAAGAGGTGTACCTCGACGGGGCGGGGCTCACTCCCGGCGACGACGTGATCGCCTACTGCCGGATCGGCGAGCGCTCCAGCCACACCTGGTTCGTGCTCACCCACCTCCTCGGCTTCGAGAACGTCAAGAACTACGACGGCTCGTGGACGGAGTGGGGCTCGGCCGTGCGCGTTCCGATCGTGACCGGAACCGATCCCGGCGAGGTGCCGGCCCGCTGACCGGGTGCGTCGCAAACAGACGTAGCCTTGAAGGATGACCGAACTGACGGGCGCGCTCGCCGAGATCCGCGACGACTTCCAGGCGCTGGAGCAGAACGACCGGCTGAAGCTGCTGCTGGAATTCTCCGACGAGCTCCCCGAGCTGCCCGAGCGCTACCGCGACCACCCCGACCTGCTGGAGCGGGTCGAGGAATGCCAGGCGCCGGTGTTCATCTTCGTCGAGGTGGATGCGGACCGCATCGTGCACCTGTACGCCACGGCGCCGCGTGAGGCGCCCACCACGCGCGGCTTCGCATCCATCCTCGTGCAGGGCCTCGCCGGCCTCAGCGCCGACGAGGTCCTCGCTGTGCCCGACGAGTACCCGCAGACGCTGGGACTGACCCAGGCCGTCTCGCCGCTGCGCCTCCGCGGCATGTCGGCGTTGCTCGGCCGCGCCAAGCGCCAGGTGCGGGAGAAGCTCGCCGCCTGAGCTCTGCGACTGGCGTCGTCGTGAGTGGCGATTGCGGCCATCTCTGACCCGGCCCCATCCACGTTCTCTGTAGATTTCAGTGAGAGATACCGACTGAAATGCATGGAGTGTGGCATGGGGAGAGCTGTGGCGGTCGAACCGGCCGAGTTGCGGGCGGGTGCGACGACGTTGACGAGGGCGGTCACCGGTGAGCGTCCGTCGGCCGCGGAGTCGGATCGTTTCGGTTCGGCGGTCGCGGTCGGTGCTGTGGAGCGGTTCGAGGCGTATTGGGTGGCGGGTCAGTCCGCGGTGGATGAGCTGGTCGGCGGGTTGGCCGGTGCTCTGGAGCAGGCGGCCGGGGCGTATGAGCGCCGGGATGTGGAGGATGCTCTGGGTCTGACCGGTGACCGGGGTGGGTTCTATGGCTTTTAGGGCGGAGGACTGGTCGCCGGTCGGGTTGGACGGGGACCCGACGCCGGGGGACCGGGCGATGGTGGAGGCGCTGGTCGCGCATTTCCGGAAATGGTCGACCCGGTTGGATCGTCAGGCCGCGGTGGCGCGGGAAGTGCTGGACACCCGCCTGGAGGCGGCCGCGTGGTCGGGGTTGGCGGCGGAGGTGTTCGCCGAGCGGTTGCGTGGGCTGGCGGCTGCGGCGTCGAAAGCTGCGGGCCGGCACAGCCAGGGGGCCGAGGCGGCGACCCGGTGGTCGGGGGCGATGGGGGTGACCCAGAGCGACGCGGATCGGGCGCTGCAGGACGCCGAGGATGCGCTGGCGCAATTGGAGGCGGCGCAGGAGCAGGTGGCCGCGTTGGGAGTGGAGCACGCCGCGTTGGCCTCCGCGTTGAGCGCACTGATGAAGGCGTACGCGTCGACGGAGAAGCCGCCGCCGGGCACGTCCGCGCCGACGCACTCGGAGGTGTCGAACGCGCGCCGGCGGGAGCAGGAGGTCGATGAGAAGCTGACCAGGGCCCGGTTCGCGATCGAGGACGCGCAGGAGCGGCTGGAGGACGCGAGGCGGCGCGCCCGGCGGGCGAAGCAGGAGTACGACGCCGCGGAGAAGGCGTTCGCGGAAACCCTGGACCGCGCGTTGCACGGCGCAATGGCAGCGGCAGGGAAGCCGGAGGTGACGGCGTTCGCGTCGATGGTCGGCTCGCTGTCGAGGATCGCGCCGTCGGCGAGTGTGAACGGTTCGCTGATGGACACGCTGCAGCGGCTGACACCGGAGGAACTGGCGCTGCTGCTGGCGAACGATCCGAAAGTCGTGCAACGGTTCTGGCAGCATCCGCCGTCCCCGGATAAGGTCGCGAAATGGTGGGGTGGACTGGGCACGGAGGCCAGAGCCGCGTACGAGGCGGCCGCGCCGGGGGTGCTGGGGAATCTGGCGGGGCTGCCGTATTCGGTGCGGAACCGGTGCAACCGAGCGGCCTATGAAGCGGCACAACAGCATCCGGAAGCTCTCACGCCGCAGCAGCGGAAGATGCTCACCGCGCTGGAAGCGGTGCTCGCGGACCCGGCGGCGTCGCTGGTCTGTTTCAACCTGGGCGGGTCGGTGCCGATGGTCGCCGTCGGGTACGGGGATCTGGACACCGCGGACACGGTGACCTGGGCCGCGCCGGGGATGAACTCGGACGCCGCTGAGGCCACCGAAAGCTGGTCGCGAGCAGCAAAGAACCTCTACGAACAGCAGAAATCTGTCGACGCTGGTCGGTCGCATGCGGTGGTGGGGTGGCTGGGATACGACACCCCGGACCTGACGAGCGTGAACACTCCCGCGCTGGCGCAGGACGGCGCCTGGCGATTCGCTAACGAGCTCGACGGGACACACGCCGCCCGTGCAGGAAACCCTGCCTATGTGTCCGTGGTCGCGCACTCCTACGGGACGACGATGGCCGCGGACGCGTTGACGCACACGACCTACGCGGTGGACTCCTTCACGATGCTCGGCTCGGCCGGGATCGACACCCAGGTGGTGAAATCCCTGGCGGACCTTCACGTGAAGCCGGATGCGGGCGGAGCGCCGGCGATTTACACGACGGCGGCGGTGTTGGACTTCCTCGCCCCCTTCGGTTCGGCGATGGGCGGGCGCGCCGAGCCGAACCCGGACGCAACCCGGTCGCCCGGAGCGCTTGCTGCACCGACGACGGGGCTGCTGAACCCCCCGAAAGCGGTCGGTGGCGCGCAATCCTTCTCCGCCGAAGGCGCCGTCCTCCCCGGTGGTGAAGTTCTCAAACCCACCAAGGGACACAGCGCGTTGGGCGACACGACAAACGGGCCCAACCCGTTGAACGGAACCGCTCCCGAAGGTTACGGCTACCTCGATGAGAAGACAGAGTCCCTACGCAACAGCGGGTACACGACGCTCGGGCTCCCCAGCAAAGTCGTGGGCGGACTGAGGCCGACCGGATGACCCGCACGCCAGGTATCGGTCGCGTCGCGACATTGAGCTTCGTAGCTGTCGCCGCCATCGCAACCATTTCCCTATTAGGAGGATGCATGTCTGTTCCCGCTCTGCGAGACCCCGTCCCAGCAAGCCCGGGTGCTCCGCAGAAAACGATCACTGAGTTGCTAGCGCAGTGGGCGC
Source organism: Leifsonia sp. KNZ13-11D (assembly GCF_056754895.1). NCBI lineage: Bacteria > Bacillati > Actinomycetota > Actinomycetes > Micrococcales > Microbacteriaceae > Leifsonia > Leifsonia sp. KNZ13-11D. Next base: position 2,258,503 of record NZ_JBPGWU010000001.1, on the reverse strand, counting down.
AGCTCACCAATGCCGCAATCTCAGCGACAGACCAGACGGAAGAGTGGAAGGACGATACCCCCCTGGCCGCGAGCAGTCCGTGGGATCCCGCAGCCGAGAGAGTCAGTCTGGCGCCATGCGGGAATGTGGGCTCCAGAAGTTTCCACAAGATCCAGGCCGTCGTCTATCACGCCGCATTCGAGAACGACCCCCACCCCATCGCAGACAAACTCACCGCCTACTGGAAAAGTCAGGGGTTCACCGTGACCAGGACAGTGGACTGGTCGGACGGGAAGGGCTGGAAGGACATCGCCATCCGCGCGGAAGGGCCAGACGGAGTCTTTTATGGCCTGACCGCGACGCCCGAAGTGGTGGCCATCGACGTGGCCACGGAGTGCTCTGCGGATCCCTCGATCCAGTCGTGGGCGCGTGAACGGTCGTTGCGCGACCTGAACGCTCCGTCACCGACACCGTCTCCGGCCGCCGGGGCCCGGCCCGATGACGATGGGTGGTTCTGGTGAGGACGCCGCGGCGGCCAGGACCTGGCATGGGCCGGTCTCCCGACCAGGAATTCAGTGGTGGCGCAGGTTGATGTGAACAGCGTGAGCCGGACGAGGCACACGACTCCCGCACTGCGTGTGTGCAGTGCGGCGGTGGTGACGGTCTTGTTGCTTGGTGGATGCATGTCTGTTCCCGCTCTGCGTGACCCTGTCCCGGCACGTCCCGGTGCCCCGCAGAAGACGATCACTGAGCTGCTGGCGCAGTGGGCGCAGCTCACCAACGCCGCAATCGCGGCAACAGGTGAAACCGAGGGCTGGTATCGCGGTCCGATCCAGGACGGCAAGCCGTGGGATCCCGCCGCCGAAGCAGTGAGCTTGGCGCCGTGCAGGACCGTGGAATCCGACGACGCTTCCCAGGTGGCAGCCGATGTCACTCATGTCGCGTTCGAACACGACCCGCACCCCATCGCCGACAAGCTCACCGCGTACTGGGAGAGTCAGAGGTTCACTGTTACCCGGACCGTGGACTGGTCGGATGGGAAGGGCTGGATGGACCTCGCCATCCGGGCCGACCGAGCGGACGGGGTCAAATACGGTCTCACGGCTACAACCCAGCTGGTGGCCATCGACGTGGCGACGGAGTGCTCCGCGGACCCCTCGATCGACAAGTGGGCGGAGGAGCGGGTGCAACAGAGACTGAACTCTCTTCACCCGACACTGCCGCCGTCTGCGTCTCCGGCCGCCGGGGTCGGGCTGGATGATGATGGGTGGTTCCGGTGAGGATGCCCCGGCGGCCATGACCTGTCATGTTGCGGTCATCCTGCGCGGGAATCGAGTCGTAGGGCCGGTCGATGTAGACAGAGCGAGCTGGACGAAGCACATGGCTGCTGTCCTGTACGTGTGTAGCGCGGCCGTGATGGTCTTGTTGCTCGGTGGATGCGCGTCCATTCCCGCTCTGCGTGACCCCGTGCCGGCACGTCCCGGTGCCCCACAGAAGACGATCACCGAGGTGCTGGCGCAGTGGGCGCAACTCACCAACGCTGCGATCGCAGCCACGGGTCACACAGAGGACTGGAAGGACGACACACCACTGGCCACAAGCGGACTGTGGGATCCCGCAGCCGAGAAGGTGGGTCTTGCGCCGCGCGGGAGTGTCGGCCCGAAAAGCTCCCACCAGATTAAGGCCGTCGTCTATCACGCCGCACTCGAGGACGACCCGCACCCCATCGCAGACAAACTCACCGCGTACTGGAGAAGTCAGGGGTTCGCCGTGACCAGAACCGTGGACTGGTCGGACGGGAAGGGATGGATGGATATCGCCATCCGTGCTGAAAGGTCCGACGGGGTCTTCTATGGCCTCTCCGCGTCACCAGAAGTGGTGGCCATCGACGTCGCGACAGTGTGCTCCGCGGACCCCTCCATCCATTCGTGGGCGCGCGAGCGGTCGTTGCGTGACCTGAACGCTCCGTCGTCGTACGCGCCGCCGTCTGCGTCTCCGGGCGCCAGCGCGGGAGGTTGATGACGACGGCTGTGCGCGATGATCTGCGCCCGGCCCGCAGGACAGGCCGCCCCCGCGCCTCCCGGCCGTCTCCCTACGCCGCCCGAGCACATCGGCAGCATCCCGAAACACACTGTTTACACATCGGCCGGATGCGTAACACTCGCGAAACACGAGCATCCCTCTGATGAAACCTCTCGGCTCGAAACCGGCCACACCCCGAAAGCGCCCCCCACCCGGATCGGGATCGCGTCACCCCGCGGGGCTTGCACAGAGAGGCAGTTGATTCGCATGGTGCTCCACTCAGCAGCGGACTACGCGGAGGCAGGGACGGTCAACGCCCTGTGGCTCCTCGTGGCCGCAGCCCTGGTCCTCCTGATGACTCCCGGTGTCGCCTTCTTCTACGGCGGCATGGTCCGCGCCAAGAGCGTCATCAGCATGATGATGATGAGCTTCGGCGCGATGGCCCTCGTGGGCGTCCTCTGGGTCGTCTACGGGTACGGTCTGTCGTTCGGCACGCCGTCCATCCCGCACTGGCTCGGCACGCCGGACTGGTTCCTGTCCAGCCTGATGGGGAAGGACGGCATCACCCCCGACCTCGGCGGCCTCGCGTTCGCCGGCTTCCAGGCGACGTTCGCGATCATCACCGTCGCGCTGATCTCCGGCGCCATCGCCGACCGCGCCAAGTTCGGCTCCTGGATGGTGTTCGCCGGCATCTGGGTGACGCTCGTCTACTTCCCGGTCGCGTTCTGGGTGTTCAACCTCAGCCAGGGCTGGATCGCCTCGCAGCTGCACGTGAACGACTTCGCCGGCGGCACCGCGGTGCACATCAACGCCGGTGCGGCGGGTCTCGCCCTTGCACTGGTGCTCGGCAAGCGCGTCGGCTTCCAGAAGGGCATGTCGAAGCCGCACAACGTCCCGCTGACACTGCTGGGCGCCGCGCTCCTGTGGTTCGGCTGGTTCGGCTTCAACGCCGGCTCGGAGGCCGCGGTCGACGGTGTCGCCGCCATCGCCTGGATCAACACGCTGGCCGCCCCCGCCGCCGCGACCATCGGCTGGTTGATCGTCGAGAAGGTCAAGGACGGCAAGCCGACGTCGATCGGCGCCGCATCGGGCGCCGTCGCGGGCCTCGTCGCGATCACCCCGGCCTGTAACATCCTGACCCCGGGCTTCGCGATCCTGCTCGGTCTCGTCGCCGGCGCCGTCTGCGCCCTGGCGATCGACCTGAAGTTCCGCCTCGGCTTCGACGACTCGCTCGACGTGGTCGGCATCCACCTGGTCGGCGGCCTCATCGGTACCCTGTGGATCGGCTTCTTCGGCTTCACCCACGTCTACAACAGCAAGGGCGAGGCGACCGATCAGTTCTCCAGCCTGCTGTACGGCGGCAGCTTCTACCAGCTGGGCGTACAGGCCGTCGGCGCCTTCTCGGTGCTGATCTACTCCTTCGTCCTGGCGTACGCCATCGGCTGGGTCATCCAGAAGACGATGGGCTTCCGCATCAAGAACGAGGACGAGCTGGCCGGCGTCGACACCGTGGTGCACGGCGAGGAGGGCTACTCGCTCGAGACGGTCTGATCCGACCGCAGACCGACAGCGGACGGGGCGTCGCCGGAAGGCGGCGCCCCGTCCGTCGTCGTCGCTAGGGTGTAGTGGGGCACGGATCCGAGCGAGGGAGCACATGGCACGGGCGACGCCGGACCAGGTGGATGCACTGCTGCTGTTCTTCTGCGGCGCGCTGGTGCTGCTCGCCGCCTTCGGTCTCGCCTTCTACGTCGGCGGCCTCGGCGGGCGTGCTCGGGCCGCGCGGGCGTTCCGCTTCGTGCTGGTCGGCACGGCGGTCACGGTGCTGCTGGCCGTGCTGGGCGGCTACGGGATGGCCACCGGCGCTCCGCTCATCCCGCACCTGATCGGCGCTCCCGACCCGGGACTCTCGTCGGTTGCGGGGGTCGACCCCGCATCCTCGTCGCCGTATCCGGCCGCCCGGGCCGGGTATGTGCTCGCCGTGCTGGTGCTGTGCGCGGCGGTGGTCGCCGTCGCCGTCGCCTCACGGCTGACGCTCCGCGCCTGGATCCTGTTCAGCGTCCTCTGGCTGCCTCTCGTGCTCGCGCCGGTCGCCTACGGCGTGTTCGCACTGGACGACGGGTGGGCCGTCGCCGGCCTCCAGGTGGTCGACCTCGGGGGCGCGCTTCCCGTGGTGGCCGCCGGGGGAAGCGCCGTCGGGGTGCTGCTCGCCTGCGGACGCGGCGAGCACCAGCCCGCGCGACCCGCGCGTCCCGCGCTCGTCGCCTTCGGCGGCGCGGCGCTGTGGGTCGGCTGGCTCGGCCTCGTCGTCGGGTCGGAGGGCGCGCTCGACGCCTATGCGCCGCTGATCGCCGTCGGCGCCTTCGTCGCCTCGGCGACGGGTGTGCTGATGTGGATGCTCGTGGATGCGGTGCTGCTGCGCCGCCCGACCCTGCCCAGCGCTCTGTGGGGTTCGTTCGCCGGGCTGGTGTCGGTGACGGCGGCCTCCGGCGTGCTGACGCTCGGCTGGGCGATGCTCGTGGGCGCGCTCTCGGCCCTCGCCTGCGCAACGATGGTCGACCTGGCGGCACGCGCCCGGTTCGGGCCGTCGCTGACACTCTGCGTCGTCACCATCGTCGGCGGGCTGGTCGGGCTGCTCTTCCCGGGGCTGTTCGCCAACGGCGGCGGGATGGTCGACAGCGGCAACTTCGACCTGTTCATCGCGCAAGGCATCGCCGGCATGGCGGTGCTGCTGTACGCGACAACGGTGTCGCTGCTGCTCGCCCTCGCCCTGCGGTTCACGATCGGGCTGACGCGCATCCGCTATGGTGCCGACCGTGGCCTCCGTCAGAAGCGTCCTGTCCGCACTGAGCGGGCTGTTCCGTCCGTCAGGGACAGCGCCGGCCCCGGCTCGGCCCGCTGAACCGGGCCGATCCGGCCCCACCGCCACGGTGCAGGTCGACCCGCACCGCCTCGGCCGCATCCGCACTTCGTACAACCCGCGGCTCGACGGCGACGCCGACCCGGGTGAGATCGTCTGGACCTGGGTGCCGTACGAGGAGGCCGACGGCCGCGGCAAGGACCGGCCGGTGCTCGTGGTGGCCACCGAGCCCTCCGGCGCGGTGCTGGCGGTCGCGCTGACCAGTCAGGAGCACCCGGGACGCCCCGAGTACCTCCCGATCGGCTCGGGGGAGTGGGACGGCCGGCACCGCCCGAGCTTCGTGCGGCTCGACCGCGTCTTCCGAGTGCAGCAGGCCGGGATGCGCCGCGAGGGCGCCGCGCTCGACGCGCGCCGGTTCGACACGGTGCGGGCGACCCTGGCGGCACGGTACGGGTGGCGCTGACCGGCGGTCCGCCCGCTCGCGGTGTGCCGGCCGGCGGTCCACCGGCCGGCTCCCACCGCTACAGTGCGGGTATGGATGCGCGCATCGCCGGCCCGGATGACGTGGATGCGGTCGCGGAGACGATCGCCCTGGCCTTCCAGGACGACCCGGTGTGGGGGCCGGCCCTCGAAGCCGCCGACGGGGGCACCGGCCATCTGCTACCGTTCTGGCGCTTCTTCGCCGAGGGCGGAATCCCGCACGGGGTGGTCTGGCTCGTCGAGGGCCCGCGCGGCGAGGCGGCGACGGTCGCGCTGTGGATCCCGCCCGGGGCCGACGAGCTGACGGAGGAGCAGGAGCAGGAGGCGGACGCGCTGATGCAGCGCATCCTGAGCCCGGAGCGGTTCGACGCCTACCGGCGGCTGTGGATGCTGTTCGAGCAGTCCCACCCGCACGACACCCCGCACATGTACCTGAGCCTGCTGGCCACGCATCCCGACCATCGCGGTCAGGGCATCGGGCAGCGCCTGCTCGCCGAGACGCTGGCCCGCTTCGACGCGGACGGGGTGCCGTCGTACCTCGAGTCGACGAACCCGGCCAACGACCACCGGTACGAGCGCGCCGGCTTCCGCCGGGTGGGCGGCTTCCGATCGGTGCTCGACGGTGCGCCGGTCAGCACGATGTGGCGGGATGCGCGGGAGCCGTCGGCGTAGGCCGCTGGCATCGAGGTGTCGCAACACGCCGTCATCACCGGCCGATAGCGGCGTGTTGCGACCCCTCGGTGGTGGGTGGGGCGTTAGCGTCGCACGAACGGCGACGCGTACACTCTCCGCATGACCGTGATGGAGCGCCTGCGGGCGTGGATCGGACGCGAGCGCGACTACCGGCCGCCGGAGGGTCGCCTGGGCGACAGCCCGGCGCAGCGGCTCCCCAGCGGCGGCGCGGTGCAGCACCTGCCCGGCGACGGCCTCGACCCGTCCAACCCGGCGGGGGAGACGCGCGGCCGCTGACGCGGCCCGGCGCCGCCCGCGCTTGCCTGCCGCCCGCGCCCCCTGGATCGGCCGGGCGGCGACTGCGGCAGGACGTCACGTGTGCGGCCGCTCGCGCACGCGCAGACGTGACGAACAGCAGCAGCCACGAGGTGGGAGCGGCGCGCTCGCTGACGCGGCGCGTCTCAGCGGAATCACTGGCACCGCTGCTTATCATCGGCGGGCGGTTCGCGGCGCGCCCTCGGGTGCGCCGATCGCGGACGTCAGCTCCACAGCAGTCACATCCGAAGGACCACCCATGACCGACACCGAGACCATGAGCCCCGCCGGCTCGCAGCAGCTGAGCTTCGCCGCGATGAAGCGGCACTTCGACGCGAGCGACCACGAGGCGGGCCGGCAGTGCCTGACCGTCGGATGCATCGACTGCGGCGGCCCGAGCGCCTCCTGAGGTCCCGCGGTTCCGCCTCACTGCCGCGCGTTCAGCGGAACGCGGCGCGTTCAGTGGAACGCGGCGGCACCGTTCACCGCGACCACGGTTCCCGACGCGAATCCGCCGGCCTCGGACGCGAGATAGAGGGCGGCGGCCGCGACATCGGCCGGAGTGCCGGCGCGTCCGAGCGGGGTGGCCGCGATGGCAGCGCGCTGATCCGCCTGCGGGGTGAATCGTTCGTGGAACGGAGTGTCGAGGATCAGGCCCGGCGCGATCGCCGAGACGGCGATCCCGCGCGGCCCGAGCTCCTTCGCCAGGGCGCGGGTGAGACCCTCCACGCCGGCCTTCGCCGCGGCATAGGCTCCGGCTCCCGAGCCGCCGCCGTTGTGCGCCGCCAGGGAGGAGATGTTCACGATGCGGCCGCCGTCGCCCATGAGCGGGAGCACGGCGCGCACCGCGTAGAAGACGCTGGAGAGGTTGAGTTCGACGACGCGATGCCAGTGCTCGTCGTCGGCCGCATCCGTCGCACGGCGGGCGACGAGTCCGCCCGCGTTGTTGACGAGCACGTCGATCCGGCCGCCGAGCGCTGCGGCGATCCTGCCCACGCTCGCCGTGACATCCGCGCTGTCGGTGACATCCAGCCGCTCAGCGATCACCCGATCGGCGAGGTGCTCGGGCACCGGGGAGGAATGGGTGGTGATCGCCACGCGGTCACCTGCCGCCAGGAACGCCTCGGCGATGCCGAGCCCGATGCCCGTGGCGCCTCCCGTGATCAGGACGGCTCGGTCGGTGGTGGATGCGGTCATCGGATCTCCATCTGGGGGGGCAAGGGAACAGTGGACAGGGGGATGGGGAGGCGCACGTCACCCGGCGGTGGGGCGCAGCACGACGTCGCTGACGGTGGCGCGGGCCGGAAGCCGCATGATCGCGAGGCACACGTCCGCGACGTCCTCCGGGTGCAGCGCACGGGCGAGCTCGCTCGGGGAGGGAGCCGTCGGACGGTGCCGGACGAACGGTGTGTCGATGAGCCCCGGGAGACGGTCGTCACCCGGACGCCGTCCCCGCCTGCTTCGAAGGCGGTGGCCCGCGCGAGTGCGGCGAGGCCCGCCTTGCTCGCCTGGTACGCGGCGCCGGAGCCGTCGGCGGCGAGGGCCGCGACCGACGAGATGTGGATGAGCAGCCCGCCGCCCTGGGCGCGGAAGACCGGCAGGATCGCCCGGGTGAGCTGGAACGCGGAGGTGAGGTTTCCGTCCATGACGGACTGCCAGCCGGTCTCGTCGAGCTCGTCGAGGCGGCGCGCCTTCAGGTTCGTGCCGACGGCGTTGACGACGATGTCGATCCTGCCCACCTCGGCCGCGAACCGTTCGACGGCAGCGGTCAGCTCCTCCGCCGAGGTCGCGTCGGCGACGGCGCAGTGAGCCGTCCCTCCCGCATCCGCCACTTCTCGGCGGACGCCGTCGAGGCGGCTCGCGTCGCGCCCGAGCAGCAAGACGGTCGCCCCGTCCGCCGCGGCAGCGAGGGCGACGGCGCGGCCGACCCCTCCGGCCGCGGCTGCGACGAGCACGGACGTGCCGGCAATACTCATGGGATCCTCCTGGCTGTCGATTCCCGCACCACCAGGCTCGGCGGGAAGAGCAGCGATCGCGGTGGCTCCGCGTCGCTCGCGCCGGTCGCCAGCGCGACGACGGCCTCGGCCATCTCCCGCAGGGGCTGCCGGATCGTCGTGAGCGTGGGGGAGACGAGCGCGCTGAGCGGGATGTCGTCGAAGCCGACCACCGCGATGTCGCCGGCGTCCTGCCCGGCATCCCGGAGCGCGGCGGAGGCGCTGAGGGCGAACATGTCGTTGGCGGCGACCAGCGCGGTCGGCCGGTCGTCGAGGGCGAGGAGGGCGTGGACCGCCTCGCGCGCGAGCGGCCCGCTGTCCGCATCCCCCAGCACGGGGGAGAGCGGGACGAGAGCGTCGTCGAAGGGCAGCCCGTTCTCGGCGAGTGCCCGACGGTACCCGGCGAGACGCCGCCGGCGGCTCACCGTCCGGATCGCACCCGAGACGAAGGCGATGCGTCGATGACCGCGTTCGAGGAGGTGCTGCGTGGCGGCATGGGCGCCGGCTTCGTTGTCGACGCTGACGCTGAGCAGGCTCGGCGGATCCGTGTCCTGCGGCTCGCGGTCGAAGGCGATGATCTGAACTCCCGCGTCCATCGCGGGCCGGAGGTGGTCGAGGGAGGGGAGCGAGGTGGAGAGCACGATGTGCTCCACGCCGTCGGCCCGGAGCTGCTCGACGTACGCGCGCTCGCGTTCGGGGTCGCGGTCGCTGTTGCACAGGTAGACGTGCCGCCCGTGCGCGTTGAGCACGGTCTCGAGCTGGGCGGCCCAGGATCCCCAGAACGGGTTGGCCACGGACGGCACGATCAGCCCGAGCACCGGGTTGGGTGCGCCGCGCAGCTGTCGTGCGACGCGGCTGGGCCGGTACGAGAGGGCTTCCATCGCCAGCAGCACGCGCCGACGGGTCTCCGGCTGCATCAGGTGGTCCCGGGAGTTGAGCAGGTTGGAGACGGTGGAGGGCGAGACGCCGGCGGCTCTGGCCACATCTTTGATGGTCGCGATCGCCCTCACCTCCTTCCACGCTTGACGTGCTCACGAATCACTGTATCGTTGCACAAGATTTTTACAACGTTATAGCAAGGGAGCTCGCAATGCCGCACGACCACCCGACGACGACGTGGAGCGTCTTCACCAAGCCCTGGCGCGAGCCGACGACGGGCGCCCTCGGCGACCTCGTCGCGGGCATGGGCTTCGATGCGGTGGAGCTGCCGGTGCGTCCCGGCTACCAGGTCACCCCGGACACGGTGACGACCGGCCTGCCCGCAGCGGTGCGCGAACTCGAGCGGGCCGGTGTGGCCGTCGCCAGCATCGCGTCCGGCACCGATGAGGCCACCTTCGCCGCGTGCGCGGAGGCGGGCGTCCCGTTCATCCGGATCATGGTGCCGATCGGCGACGCCGGATATGCGGCGACCGGAGCGCAGATCCGCCGGACCCTTCCCGTGCTCGCCGAGCGTGCGGAGCGGTACGGCGTGCGGGTCGCGGTCCAGCCGCACTACGACGACTACATCGCCGACTCGTCGGAGCTGTACGCGCTCCTGCGCGACGTCGACTCCCCGGGCATCGTGGCGATCTGGGATGCCGCGCACGACGGCCTGGCGCGCAAGCGACCGGAGCACGGGCTCGGGCTTCTGTGGCCCTGGCTCGGGATCGTCAACCTCAAGAGCGCATACTTCGCACGTGTCGACCAGGGGGACTCCGCGGAGGGCGACCCCCGTTGGGAGCCCGTGTTCACCGATGCGCACAACGGTATGGCGGAGTGGGGACGTGCGATCCGCTACCTCACCGAGAACGCGTTCGCCGGGCCGATCTGCCTGACCGCGGAGTACACCGACGAGAGCGACCTCGTCGCCAAGGTCACGCGTGATCTCGCCCATGCGCAACGTCTGCATGCGGCGGCTCGCGAGGTCGCCGGGGTGACGCGATGAGCGCTGGGGAGGCGCCGGTCCGGGTGGCGGTCATCGGCGCCGGGCAGATGGCGAACCTCGTCCACTATCCGTCGCTGGCATCGCTGAGCGAGGTGGAGATCGTCGGCATCTGCGACCTGTCGCCCGAGCGTCTGCAGGCGACCGGCGAACGGTGGGGGGTCTCCGCACTGTTCGACGACTGGCCCACGATGCTCGATGAGGTCCAGCCCGACGCGGTGTACGTCATCGGACCGCCGGAGCTCATGTTCGGGATCTGGTGCGCCTGCCTCGTGCGCGGTCTCGACCTCTTCGTCGAGAAGCCGCTGGGGCTGACCGTGCACCAGGCTCGCACGCTCGCGCGGCTCGCCGAGGAGAACGGCTGCATCACCCAGGTCGGCTTCCAGCGCCGGTCGTCGCCCCTGCTCGAGCGGATGCTCGCTCGCGTGCGCGAGCAGGGCGACGTCGTGCATGCGGTGTGCCGCTTCTACAAGAACGACCCCACCCCGATGGTGTCCGCTCGCGACCGGATGATGGATGACGGCGTGCACGTGATCGACACGCTCCGGCACCTGTGCGGCGGCGAGGTCGTGTCCGTCTCGGATGCGACGCGGCGGGTGCTGGTGGACGACATCAACGTCATCACGGCGACCCTCGAATTCGACACGGGCGCCGTCGGGGTCATGATCACGAGCTGGACCAGCGGCCGCAGGACATTCGGCGTCGAGGTGCACGGTCCCGGGATCATGGCCGAGGGCGACCTGGAGGTCGGGGGCGTGGTCTGGGGGCCGGACGGCCAGGAGGACCTGGACGCCGCGGAGGTCGCCGGATCGGCGGAGCTGTACGTGCGCGGCGGGTTCCGGGCGAAGAGCGCGGAGTTCGTCGAGGCGGTCCGTACACGCCGGCAGCCGTCGTCGCACTTCGGAGACGCGCTCAAGACCATGGTGGTCGCCGAGACGATCCTCGCCCACGACCTGCTGAGAGGAGTCGTATGAACGAAACGTTTCGTTCTTTTCCAAAACCATTGACGCAATGGGTCCACATTTCCTAGCATTTACCCAAGTCGTAACGTTTCGCCCGACCACTCAAGGAGGAGTTCATGAAGGCACGGTCGATGAACCGGAGGAGCCGCACCCGTATCGGCCTCTCGGTTCTGGCTGCGGGAGTCGTCGCATTCGCTCTCGCCGCATGCTCGGGAGGTGCGGACGCATCGTCCGGGCTCTCGGGCAACACTCTCAAGATGTACACGTGGATCGGCGGCAAGCCCGACAAGCAGCAGTGGAGCGATTACATCGCCGGGGGCAAGCACGCCGACCCCAAGGTGTCCGTATCGTTCTCGGGGCCGCCGATCAACGACTACTACACCAAGCTCCCGACGGTGATGAAGAGCAGCAGCGCCCCCTGCCTGGTGACCTTCCAGAACGGGCGCGTGAACCAGTATGTCCAGGGCCTCGAGCCGCTGGACGACCTGGCGAAGAAGAACAAGCTCGACCTGTCGGCCTACAGCTCGGCGATGCTCGAGCAGCTCAGCGTCGACGGCAAGCTGTACGCCATCCCGTTCAACGCCGGCCCGAACGTCATCTTCTACAACAAGAAGCTGTTCCAGGAGGCCGGAGTCGCTGATCCCGGTCAGAACTGGACCGTCGACGACTTCATCGCCGCCGCCAAGGCGACCACGAAGAACGGCGTGTACGGGTTCGCGATCGGCCAGGGTTCCACACCGATCAGCACGCTCATGGCGGCGGACGGCCATCCCTACGCCGACAAGAACGGGCCGAAGCTGGACGACCCGAACTTCCGGAACGCCCTGCAGCTGCTCGTCGACCTGTCGAACAAGTACAAGGTGGCGAAGCCGCTCGAGGCCGCTGCGGGCGGGACCTTCCCGGACATCGACGCTTTCAGCACGGGCCAGGCGGCCATGGAGCTGGAGGGGCTGTGGGACCTGCAGCACGAGCAGCAGACGCTCGGCAAGGACAACGTCGGGATCGCCGTGATCCCCAGCACGAGCGGGACCTCGAAGGGGTTCATCAGCGGTTCGGGCTTCGGCATCACCAAGACGTGCGGTGACAAGCAGAAGGCGTTCGAGGCCGTCGCAGCCATGACGAGCAAGAGCGGACTCGAGTTCGTGACGAAGTCGCAGGCTTCCGTCCCGGCCCGCCTGGACGCGCTCGACGCCTGGTCGACCAACGTCGGGTCCCCCGCGTTCACCGCCGTCATCAAGCAGATGACCGGTGACGCGACGCCCTCGCCGGTGCCCTCCAACCAGGCACAGCTGGACACGCTGCTGACCCAGTACGAGGTGAATGCATTCTCGGGCAAGAACACTGTGGCCGAGGTGCTCCAGCAGGTGAAGGCCGGCCTCGGGCAATGACCTTCGTTCGGCTCGACCAAGCGGAAGAGGAGGTCGCCGAGGGCGCCGTCCCTCCGGTGGACCGCCCGAGGGGCCGGCTTCGTCGCCGGCCCCTCGGGGGCCCCCGCTGGGTGGGCTGGGTCTTCGTCCTCCCGGGGCTCATCGGACTGGCGATCTTCATCGTCATCCCGCAGGTCGCCTCCCTGATCCTCGGGTTCTCGGATTCGACTCTGCTCGGGGGAACCCAGTTCACGGGCACGGCCAACTACGTCAGGCTGCTGCACGACCCGCAGTTCCTCAACAGCGTCCTGGTGACCGCGATCTTCGTGCTCATCTACGTCCCGGCCAACATCGCGATCTCGATGGCGATGGCGATGTGGCTGAAGACACGCATCGCGGGCCGCAACTGGCTCCGCGTGATCTTCCTGATCCCGGCCCTGTCTCCGATGGTGGCGAACGCCGCCGTCTTCCGTCTGCTGTTCCAGAAGGACGGCGCCGTGAATCAGGCGCTGGCGGGGATCGGACTGGCGCCGATCCCGTGGCTCAGCGACGGGAACTGGGCGCTGGCCGTGGTGATCGGCGTCTCGCTCTGGCAGTCGTTCGGCTACAACATGATCGTGCTGGGCGCGGGACTCGACTCGATCAGCCCGGACGTCATCGCGGCGTCCAGGATCGACGGGGCCGGGCGGTTCCGCCGGCTCGTCTCGATCACGCTCCCGCTCGTCAGCCCTGCCCTGTTCTTCACGACCGTGCTGACCGTCATCGGCGCCTGGCAGACATTCGCCCAGGCGTACGTCATCACGGGCGGCGGCCCGGGCAACAGCACGATGACGATCATGCTGTACCTCTATCAGACCGCCTTCACGAACAACGAGCTCGGCTATGCGTCGGCCATCGCGACCGTGCTGTTCGTGATCATCGCGATCTTCACGCTGTTCCAGCTCTGGGGACAGAGGAAGTGGGTCCACTATGACTGAGAACCGGCTCCCGGCCCCCGGCTCGCGGTGGCGCCGCCGAGGGCGGACCATCGGATTCGCGGCCAACACCACGGTCGCGTGGCTATTCGCGCTGGTGTTCTCGTTCCCGCTGATCTGGACGTTCTTCACGGCGCTGAAGCCGGCGAACGAGGTGTTCGCTGCGCAGATCAGCTTCATCGGCTCGAAGGTGCTCTGGTCCAACTTCGTGGACGCCTGGACCGAGGTCGACTTCGGGCGGCTGATGATCAACAGCCTGGTCGTGGCGGCCATCTCGACGGTGCTCACGCTGATCGTGGCGACCCTGACGGCGTTCGCGTTCGCGCGGCTGCGCTTCCCCGGCCGCAGCGCCATCTTCCTGCTGTTCGTCATCACGCTGACGCTGCCGAGCGAGGTCGCCGTCGTTCCGCTGTTCCTCGGTTTCGACCAGGCCGGGCTCGCCGACACGTGGGTGGCTCTGATCCTGCCAGGGCTGTTCGGGGCCTTCGGTGCGTTCCTGCTCCGGCAGTTCATGCTCCAGATCCCCGCGGAGCTGGAGGAGGCCGCTCGTCTCGACGGCGCGTCGACCTGGCGCATCCTGATCAGCGTCATCGTGCCGCTCGTGCGGCCGGCTCTGTCGGTTCTGGCGATCTTCGCCTTCCTGGGCAGCTGGAACAGCTTCCTCTGGCCGCTGATCATCCTCAACAGCGCGGAGAAGTGGACCATCCCGATCGGGATCGCCGGTTTCACGACCCAGACCGGCACGCAATGGCAGCTGCTCATGGCCGCGTGCGTGATGACGATCGCCCCGGTAGTGCTCGTGGTCGCATTCGCGCAGAGACAACTGGTGGCCGCGATCGGCGCGGGCGCCTTCGGCGGCCGTTGAGCCGCGACGGACGGAGACACGTGAACCTGGAACCCCTCGACCCCTCGACCCTGCCGGCGCCCGTCGATGTGTCGGACAACCGTCCGGCACTGGCGATGGTCGACGCCGTCATCGAAGCCGGGCCGTTCGACGCCACTTGGGAGTCGCTGTCCCGCTATCGTGCGCCCCAGTGGTACCGGGACGCCAAGTTCGGCATCTTCCTGCACTGGGGGGCCTTCTCGGTGCCGGCGTTCGGCAACGAGTGGTATCCGCGCACCATGTACCGGCGGGGGACGGCCGCATTCGAGCACCACCTGGCGACGTACGGACCGCACGACCGCTTCGGCTACAAGGACTTCCTGCCGCACTTCCGGATGGAGCGCTACGACCCGCAGCAGTGGGTCGCGCTGTTCAAACGGGCGGGCGCGCAGTTCGTGGTCCCCGTGGCCGAGCATCATGACGGCTACGCGATGTACGACACCGCGCGGTCGCGCTGGAAGGTCACCGAGATCGGCCCGCAGCGCGACGTGACCGGAGAGCTCCTCTCGGCGGTCGACCAGTCGTGGCTCGTCACGGGCGTCTCCACTCACCGGGCGGAGCACTGGTTCTTCATGAACGGGGGAGCGGAGTTCGACTCCGACGTCCGCGACCCCGCGTACGCCGACCTGTACGGCCCGGCCTTGCGCAAGGAGATGAATCCGACCGAGCGGTTCCTCGAGGACTGGCTGCTGCGCACGGTGGAGATCATCGACTCGTACCGACCGCAGATCCTGTACTTCGACACGGGCATCGAGGAGCCCTCGTTCGAGCCCTACATCCGCCGCCTCGCCGCGTACTACTACAACCGCGCCGCCGAATGGGGCCGCGAGGTGGTCATCAACTACAAGTGGGATTCGTTCGCACCCGGTTCCGCGGTGCTGGACATCGAGCGCGGCACGATGGGCGGCATCCGCGAGGATGTCTGGCAGAACGACACCTCCGTGTCGCGGACCTCGTGGAGCTGGGTCGAAGGGCACGAGTACAAGGACGCGTCCGAGCTCATCCAGGAGCTCGTCGACGTCGTCGCCAAGAACGGCAACCTGCTGCTGAACGTCGGGCCGCGCCCCGACGGGACCATTCCCGAGGAGGAGGTCGCACTGCTGGAGGCCGTCGGCGACTGGCTGGCCGTTCACGGCGAAGCGATCTACGGCTCCAGTCCGTGGGCCGTCTTCGGCGAGGGGCCGACGGCCCCCGCCGGCGGGTCGTTCACCGACGCCGCCGCACCGGTGTACACGGCGGAGGACCTCCGTTTCACCAGGATGACGGAGGTCGGCCACGACTACGTCTACGCGATCGGGATGGTGCGGCCGGAGGACGCCCGCATGCGCATCCGGAGCTTCGGGTCGGGAAGCCGGTTCATCGACCGCCCGATCGCCGATGTGCGCGTCCTGGGCTCGTCGGAGCGACCGGAGTGGACGCGCTCCGCCGAGCACCTGGAAGTTGTGCTCCCGGACGCGGAGACCACGGGACCCGGCGGCGCGGTGGTGCGCATCGAGCTGGAGCCGGCTGCCGCCGAGACGCGCATCGACTTCTTCCACGGCCTGGGCATCTAGCGCGGGCGCGCCCGGCGCATCCGCCCGCTCATATCGAAAACGGAGACAGACATGATCAAGATCGACAGCGTGCCGACCCGCCGCCTCGCGAGCGGGGCCGTGATGCCCGGGATCGGCGTCGGGACGTTCGGGTCCGACCACTACGGACCGGACGAGGTCGCCGCTGCTGTCGCCGGTGCGATCCGGGCCGGGTACCGCCTGATCGACTGCGCGTCCGTGTACGGCAACGAGGAGCAGGTCGGCGCGGTCCTGCAGGACGCGATCGCCGGCGGCGTGCCGCGTGACGAACTGTTCGTGATGTCGAAGGTGTGGAACGACGCCCACGAGCCCGAAGCCGCGGTGGCCTCGGTGCGCCGCTCGTTGAGCGACCTGCGCCTGGACGTGCTCGACGCGGTGTTCGTGCACTGGCCGTTCCCGAACCACCACGCGCCCTTCGCGGATGTGGCGGACCGCGACCCGGATGCCCGCCCGTACATCCACGAGGAGTACATGGCGCTGTGGCATGCGCTGGAGGGGCTCGTCGACGAGGGGGTCGTGAGGCACCTCGGAACGTCGAACGTCACCATCCCGAAGCTCACGGCGATCCTCGCCGACGCGCGGATCGCGCCGGCGCTCAACGAGATGGAGCTGCACCCCTGCTTCCAGCAGCCGGAGCTGTTCCGGTTCTGCCTGGACCACGGCATCCAGC
The DNA here is from genome assembly GCF_056754895.1 of Leifsonia sp. KNZ13-11D. Lineage (NCBI taxonomy): Bacteria > Bacillati > Actinomycetota > Actinomycetes > Micrococcales > Microbacteriaceae > Leifsonia > Leifsonia sp. KNZ13-11D. The sequence continues at coordinate 2,241,836 of NZ_JBPGWU010000001.1, read as the reverse complement.
CGGTCGGCTATTCGCCCCTCGGGTCGCCGTCGCGGCCGGAGCGCGACCGGGTCGCCACGGACGCGTCGGACATGGAGCACCCGGTCGTCGTGTCGATCGCTCGGGCGCACGGCGTGCATCCCGCCCTCATCTGCCTGAAGTGGGCGGTGCAGCGGGGCCAGGTGCCGATCCCGTTCTCCGTCAAGGAGCCGCAGTACGTCGCCAACCTGCGCGCCGTGGTCGAGGATCCGCTCACTCCCGCGGAGCTGGAGGCGCTGCGCTCGGCGGAGCGGAACAACCGCCTCATCAAGGGCCAGGTGTTCCTCTGGCCCGGCGCCGGGAGCTGGCTGGACCTGTGGGACGTGGACGGTACGATCCCGGGCTGGGACGGCTACACCGCCGACCGCGCCGCCCTGGAGGTGGGCGCATGATCACCGGCCCGCTGGTCCATCCGCCGCTGCTCGAGGCGCTCGCCTCCTCCGGACACGGTTCGGGGGTGCTGATCGCCGACGGGAACTACCCCTATCTCACCGCGACGGGACCGGGGGTGCGCCTCATCCACCTCAACCTGCGCCCGGGTCTGCTCGACGTCACGTCGGTGCTCGACGCCGTGCTCACCACGGTCAACGTCGAGTCGGCGACCGTCATGCAGACGCCACCCGGCATCGAGGCGCCGGCACAGGAGGACTACGTGCGCAGGCTGGGTGAGGACGTTCCGCTGGAGAAGGTCGACCGGTTCGCCTTCTACGACCGCGTCCGCTCGCCCGACGTGGGCGTGGTCATCGCCACCGGGGACGAGCGCCTGTACGGCAACCTGCTACTCACCATCGGGTTGCGCTGACGAGCCCTGTCACTCGTCCAGTCGCCGGACGGACGCGCCCGGGATGAGGTGCGCGTCCAGGTACTCGATCCGGGGCTCGGGCCGCTCGCCGGGGGACTCGATCTGCTTGGCGATCAGCCGGGCCGCGTGCGTGGCGATCTTCCGCGTCGGCTGCACGATGACTGTCAGCTTCGGCACGAGGGCCTGTGCGAGCTCCCCGATGTCGAACCCCACGACGGAGATGTCGCGGCCGATGCGCAGGCCGGAGTCGTTCACGGCCGTCACAGCGCCGAGCGTGAGCTCGTAGTTCGCCGTGAAGAGCGCGGTGGGCCGTGGCCGCAGGGCGAGCAGCTCCTGCGCCGCCCGGTAGCCCGCCTCGATCGTCAGCGGCACGAGACGCTCCAGCGTCGGGTCGACCTCCACGCCGTCCGAGGCGAGTTCGCGCTCGAAGCCCTCGGTGCGCAGTCGCATCGAGGAGATCACCGGTTCGCCTCCCACGTAGCCGATACGACGGTGGCCGTGGTCGAGGAGGTGCCGGGCGCCGAGCGCGCCGGCCGCGGCGTTGTCGATGAAGACACCGTCGGCGCGCAGGTCGTCGATGTACCAGTCGACCATCACCACCGGCATCCGGGACGCGGCGTCGCGGAGCGCCGGCACGTCGTGGGGGGACGTGACGGCCACGATCCCGTCCACCATCCGGTCCATCAGAAGGTCGACGGTCTCGTCGCGCGGGTCGGGGCTGGCCGCCACGATCACGCTGATGCCCCGTGGGCGGAGCGCCTCCTCGACGCCGGCGATGATCGTGAGGTGGAAGTCGTTGTCGAGGGCGGGCAGGAGCACCCCGACCGTGCGCGACCGGCGCGAGCGGAGAGTCCGGGCGAACTGGTTGGGCCGGAAGTCGAGCTCGCGCGCTGCCGACTCGATGGCCTCGCGGTTCGCCTCCAGCACGTTGCGCCCGTTGAAGTACTTGGAGATCGTCGCGAGCGAGAGCCCCGTGGCCCGCTGGATGTCCTTGTAGGTCGTCACAGCCCCGTCTTTCCTGATCTCGAGCCCCCGCTCCACGGCCGGCGATCGTTTCGCACCGGCGTGGGCCCAGCATAATCGAGCGCATCGGTTAGAGCGAAACGTTACGCGGCGCTGGTGGAGCATTGGGGCGACGCACCGGCGGCGAGAACGGATGAAACGAAAAAAACCCCCGGAGTGACCGGGGGTTTCTCTCTTGTGGGCGATACCAGACTCGAACTGATGACCTCTTCCGTGTGAAGGAAGCGCGCTACCAACTGCGCCAATCGCCCGGGGGCTGCGAGATTCGATACTAGCCGACTCGGGGGTCCCGATGCACATCGACACGGAGGCGCGGATCGACACACCCGGACGTCGTCATCGGTTTTGTCTTGGACGCGCGGATCGGCTAGAGTCTTTCAAGTGCCGCAGGGAACTGCGGAACGACATGCGGATGTAGCGCAGTTGGTAGCGCATCACCTTGCCAAGGTGAGGGTCGCGAGTTCGAGTCTCGTCATCCGCTCGAGTCGGCCCGGTCTACGGATCGGGCCTCTCGGGTACGGTACGGTTCTTCCGTGTTGTGGCGTTCGGTGGATTGGCCGAGAGGCGAGGCAGCGGCCTGCAAAGCCGTATACACGGGTTCGAATCCCGTATCCACCTCGATCCTGAGCTTCGCGTTCAGGCTCGGGCGATTGGCGCAGCGGTAGCGCGCTTCCCTGACACGGAAGAGGTCACTGGTTCGATCCCAGTATCGCCCACCAACAGAAAAGGCCCCCTGACCGGGGCTTTTCTCGTATCCGCCGATAGCTCTGGGCTGAGCGTGGGCTGAGTGACACTCGTGGCCAGAACCGCCAGCCGAGATGCATGGAGCCGGGCCGCCCCGGTAGCCGCCCACGAGGGCGCAGTCATGGACCGAGCCCGTGAGGGTGTCGTCATTCGGGAGTGACCTACTCGACACACGAGGGGTCATCCCGTGACAAGCACCGAGCTCATCACCGTCGCCGAGGCCGCCGAGCGACTCGGCATCTCGACCAAGACCGTTCGGCGCTGGATCAAGGCCGGCCGTCTGCGCGCCGTCCGCATCGGGCCGCAACTCGTTCGCGTTCGGGTCACCGACCTCGACGCGCTCGCCGAGCCCATCCCGGTCGTGCGGGGCTTCGGGTACTAACCGCGGTCGGAGTCCGCATCCGCCGCGGCTTCCGCGGTAGCCTCCACGCTGACGACGGCGGAGGCTTCCGCAGTCTTGACATCCTGCCAGAGGTCGAGGATGTCTCCGATTAGGAGGTACGCGCCCGTGATGAACCGGGAGGCCTCGTATTGCGTCACCTCACCGTGAGCCCCTTTGTGGCCGGCACTGTCGAATGCATCGATTCGCTTTCCGAAGTCCTCGAGGTCGGACGTAACGACTGTTCCGATAGTCGTTCCAATCGCCTGTTGGCTCTCGATCCAATCGATGAGTCGATTGATGTACTTGTCGTCGGTCATATCGCGGCCATTAACGGGCTCGCCCGGCGCACGTAGAGCGTCCGCAATCGCCTTCAGGAGGCGCCGGCACTCCGACGCCGCGTTCGCCCAATGCTCTGGATTACCCGACACGGCGCTCTCGAATGCCGCTGCGAACTTCGTTGCGCCGGTTGGAACAAGGCTCGCAATTCGCGCGTCAACCCGATTTCGGACGACAGTGAAGGCGCTCTCCACCGCAGCGCCAAAGCGCAGTTCAATCGACCGCTCGCTGATGTACTCGTGCAATGCCGCCACGATTTTTCCGAGCAGCGCACTTTGCTCGATAATGAGCTTGTTCAGCTCAGCGCGCTCGTAGGCGTTTCCCTTTGGTAGATGAATGGGCTGAACGGGATTTGCCGTAGAGATGCTGACTGAGACATCGCCCGCCACCTCCATTTGCTTTTTGGCGGCTTCTACGCCTGCTTGCAATCGGTCAACTGTGATTGTGAAGTACTCCGGCCGCCCAAGTTCACTGGTCGTTTGTCGGCCCGAGCGGATGGCAGCCTTCACCTCCGCCGCTGTGAGGCTGCCGGGCGAAGGGGTGTAGCCACGCATCTCGTGAGATAGCCACTCCTGTGCCTCGGTGTCATCGAGCAAGCGAGCTAGACGAGCGGTCCGCCTTACGAGTTCGGGCGCGCCAATCCGTGAGAGGTCGATGTCATCCAAGAGGGCGTCTGCCAACTCCTGCGCTGCCTCGCGTCGTGTCTGAGTCATGCTTCATCCCGTCGAATGGGACGCTGGACCGACCATCTTGGGCCGGCCCAGCGACCAACTGTTTAGGCGTGGCCCCATCTCGGGAAGCCGAGAGCGACCCACAGGGCGAGACCCTTGTCGATCACGCGGCCGATGTCGAGCGAGATGCTCAACACGCTCCGCGTTCGACTCAGTGCGCCCGGAGAAAACAGGGCGCGGGCCCACTCCTTTACTGCCTGCATGAAGCTACGTCCGCTATCGTTGCTCGAGAACGGTCTATCAGATGTCACCATCGGTGCCCTTCCTGGTGTATCGTTCGCCGGTTGCACCCGGCGTTTTCGAATCCAAATCGAAGAGGTGGCCCCGACCAATTTGGTCGGGGTTTCCTTCGTTTTGAGGAACTTCCTCACCTACGACGGTACAGACCTTCTCTGACCTAGTGGGAACGACGCGTCGGTAGTCTGGCGTCATGGACGGGCCTAAACGGTAGGGAAACCATCCATATGGATACGTACGTACCCGTGTGGACTACGTTTGTGCCGCTTGGCGGGCGGTTCCGCCCTGAGCGAACCTCATTCCAACCTGTGGATACATGCGCGGAAAGAAGGCTTTGCCGGCCCGGCCTCGCGCTTTTCGGGCGCCGAGCTTTGCGCACCAGCGTTAGAGGCGATTCGCTCGAGCTCCGACAGTTGCGCGTTGTCCGCGCCGTTGTCGCTGACCAGAATGCCGGCCTTGGCCATCTCGACGGCGGATCGTGGTGGCCGCCACCAACAGCCAGGTGGCCGCACGGGTCTCGCCGAGCCTCATCGATCTTCTGGCCGCGCTGGCAACCGGTGCCGTCGGCACGGTCGCCCTGGTGCGCAAGGACATCTCGGACACGCTCCCGGGAGTCGCGATCGCGATCTCGCTGGTGCCACCGCTCTCGGTGGTGGGTCTGACGCTCGAATCGCAGGCGTGGAGTCAGGCCGGCGGCGCGCTGCTCCTGTTCGTCGCGAACGTGGCAGCGATTCTCGCGACGGGGGTGATCATCCTCACGGGCTACCGGATCGGGGCGGTCGCCGGTGCCGCCGCCGAGACCCATGCGCGGCGGGGCTGGGGGAGGCGCCACCGGGCGATCATCTCGATCGTCGTGACCCTGCTGATCATCGGCGTGCCTCTGACGCTCACGTCGACGCGCTTCGCCGACCAGGAGCTGCTGGAGAACTCCATCCGACAGGCCGCCCAGCCCTGGGCGCAGCAGAACGGCTGGGAGATCAGCGAACTCCAGGCGACCAGCAGTCAGGCCACTCTGACGCTCACCGGCGAGCCTCCCGTGCCCGAGACCGGTTCGCTGGAGGCGGCGCTGAAGGCCCAGGGCGTCGATCCGGCCCAGGTGACCGTGCAGTTCGTGCCCGCGTACACCGTCCACCTGGGCGGGGGCGGCTGACACGAATCACTCGCTCGACCCGCAGGGCGTCCGGGGGCGCAACTCACACGCAGTTCGGCTGGTAGGCCGGGTCGGCCGGCCCGTTCGGGACGCTCAGCGCCTCCAGCACCAGCTGCTGCACGACGGGATCGTTCGGTGTCTGGTCGTGCTCGATCGGGTCGGCGGGGCACTTGTCCTGGATGACCAGATTCGTGACCTGTGAGGCCGAACCGCTCAAGGCCTGGGTCTGGTACGGCGTCACGACCTCGTCGTGTGTGGTCGAGATGACCGTGTAGAACGGACCCTTCACCGTGTCGCCGATGGAGTTCAGCTTCTGCAGGAAGGCGGATCCCGCGGTCTGGTCCGCGCACGCCGGGCACGCGGTGGGGGAGGCGGTGGTCAGAGCAGGCAGCCCGTCCGGTCCGGGAACGATGAGACCCCGGGTGCCGTGGTTCGACGGGGCGATGCCGATCAGCTGGTGCACCTTCTTCGCGCCCCCGAGGAAGCCCAGGTAGTAGCGCGGCATCATGCCGCCCTGGCTGTGCCCGACGAGGTCGACCTGGGACGCCTTGGTGGACGCGAGCACCGCGTCCACGAACGGGGCGAGCTGCTTCGCGGAGTCGGCGATCGGGCCGGACGCATCGACACCGTTGTACTGCCCGTAGTCGAGGGCGAAGACGCAGTAGCCGGCCTGCTTGAGGGTCGGGGACATCGTCGCCCAGTTCTTCGCCATGCTCTCGAACGTCCCCGGCACGAGGATCACCGGATACGGGTGCGCGGCGGACGGCACGCAGGACCAGTCGTTCGCGCCCGGCGGAGAGACGGACACGGTGTCCGCCTGCGCCGGCACGGCGAGCGCGATCGACCCGAGAGCCGCCGTAGTGGCGGCGATGAGCAGCTTCTTCAGTAACGACATCGGTACCTCTTCCGTCTGCGCCCTCCGGGGGGACGGACGGGGGTATCCGTCGCGGGCGCGGCTTCGGCCAGAAACGGTAGACGCGGGAGCCGAGGGATCAAGCGGCTTTGAGGAGCTTCGGAGGTCGGGCGGAGGCTGTGCTCATCCAGGCGCACCGTCTGCGGAGGGCCGAAAGCCCCTTCCCAACCGAGCGTGACGGGCGTCAGGCTGTCGTCATATCCGGGGAAGCGGGAGCACGACATGGCTGAGGGAACGAACGCGCGGACGATCGTACGGGACGGGCCGTGGGGCTTCTTCTTCTTGCTGGCCTACATCGGCGCGGCGGTCTACTTCATCTCCGTCTCGGACGGCTCGTTCTGGGGCGTCGTACTCGGTCTGCTCGAGGCGGTCGTCTGGCCGGCCTACGTGGTCTATCACCTGCTGGTGCTGCTCGGCGCGTGAGCAACCGGCCGTACCGTCCGGTTCTATGAATTGCGCCCGCCGGCCGGAGCGAGGGAGTGTCCGACCAACCGGCGCCCCGGGTTACGCGTTGGTGCGCAGATAGGTCGTCAGCGACGCCTCGATGGTCGTCAGCCGTTCGGCGCGCAACCGGACGTCGTCCCGCAACGCCGCGATCTGCTCGAGGAGCCCCGGACATGCCGACTCGGACCGCTCCCCGACGGTGCACGGGAGTACGTCCTTGACCAGCGCCGTCGGAAGTCCGATGTCCAGCAGGGACCTGATGGTCTCGACCATTGCGACCGCGTTCGGTGCGTACTCCCGGTAGCCGTTCGGCTGCCGCTCCGACGTCAGCAGTCCCTGCTGTTCGTAGTACCGCAGCGATCTCGGGCTCGCACCCGTCCGCGCACTCAGCTCGCCGATCCGCATGAGACTCCTCTTGACCTTGACACCGATGTCAAAGTTTACGCTTCCGGCATGGACCACCCCGCACCCACACGACTGACGAGCCCGCTGCTCACCTTGCCCGATCTCACAGGACGACGCGCCGTCGTGACCGGCGGCGCGAGCGGACTCGGCCTCGTCACGACCCGCACCTTCGCGCTCCACGGCGCCGACGTGATCATCGGCGCTCGGGACGTCACGAAAGCCGAGGCCGCCCGCGCGCACCTGCTGGCCGAGCACGACCTTCCCGCAGGCAGGATCAGCGTCGCAGAGCTGGATCTCATCGACCCCGATTCCATCGAGCGGTTCGCGGGCATGGCCGCAGGCGCACCGATGGACCTGCTCGTCCTGAACGCCGGCATCAGCAGCGTCCCACTCCGGCACGATCGCAACGGCATCGAAAGCCAATTCGCCACCAACCACCTAGGGCACTTCGCTCTCGCCGCCCGTCTGTTGCCCTCCCTCGAGCAGGGGACCGACCCGCGAGTCGTCACCGTGTCGTCGGCCCTGTACACCGCAGGGAAGCTCGATCTCGAGGACCTCGCCAGCACGTCCGGCTACTCGCCGGGTCGCGCCCACAACCGCTCCAAGCTCGCCAATGTCATGTTCGCGCTGGAGCTCGGTCGTCGTCTCGCGGAGTCGGGGAGCTCCGTACGAAGCTTCGCCGCACATCCGGGTATGGCGCGCACACCCCTGCACACGACGTATCCCTCGGTGGCGACCCGGGTGATGACCCGGATCATCGCCGGAGCCATCGGTCGCGAACCCGGGCCGGCCGACGTCGGCGTCCTGACGGCAGCCCTGCACCGGGACGCGTCACCCCTGTTGTTCTGGGGCCCGACCGGTTCGAAGACGCGCCCGGATGCTCTTGGGGACCGGTTCAAGCCGGTTGCGACCGATCTCGAGACGGCTGCGGCACTCTGGGAGGTGTCGGAGGGGCTGACCGGCACCCGCATCGCGAGCTGAAGGACGGACAGAGGCGGGTTCGCCGTCAGCGCGCTCGCCTCAGCCGCCGAGGACCGGATCGGGCGCGTGCAGGAAGAGCATCGCGGTGACCCACAACACGACGCTGCTGCAGATGCCGACGATCGGCACGACCCAGACGCGGCGCGGGGACAAGGGTCCGATCAATCCGGTCAGCAGTAGAGCGAAGGCGAACGGCACCAGCGCGCCCGCGACAGCCAATTGCAGAGCCGGTCCCATGCGTCCCAGCTCGTCTCTCCCGATGGTGGGACCTCCGATCGTGAGGGCGATCGAAAGACCGAGCATGACCGTGACGAAGACGATGACGCCGTGCAGCAGGAGCAGCAGCGCGGCGGTCAGGACCGGGCGACGATGCCGCAGCGGCACGAGAGTCGTGGACATGGGGCCAAGCTACTGGGCGACGAGGGTCGCCTCGTCCCTCTCAGGGATGACGCGTAGAGAATGGCCATGAATCTCGTTTGAGCTCGGGGCTCGGAACCGACGGACTACGATCCCGCTATGGTGTTGCCCGCTGACAGCCACGTCCACAGCGAATGGTCCTGGGACACCGGCGGACCGCACTCCGCCGCCGTCGGTCGCATGCGGGAGACCTGCGAACAAGCGATCCGAATCGGTTTACCCGCGCTCTTCTTCACCGAGCACTTGGACATTCCGGGCACCTGGCGCGCGGAGCCGGGCGACCTGATGCCGCACCAGCGGCACTATGTGCAGCCGGACGGCCTCGTGGAGTTCGAGCCCTTCGACGTCGACGGCTACTTCGACGACATCGACCGTATGCGCCGCGAGTTCCCCGAGCTCGGCATCTTCACGGGCGTCGAGTTCGGGCAGCCGCACCTGTTCGAGGCGGAGGCCCGCGCCCTGGTGGACCTGGACCGGTTCGATCGGATCAACGGATCGCTGCACACCCTGGACATGGGCGGCGGTCGCGCGGAACCGAGCAGGCTGCTGCAGGAACACCCTGCAGCAGACGTGATGACCGCATACCTCGCTGAGATCCCGGTCATGGTAACGGGCTCGGACGCGTTCGACGTGTTCACCCACATCGACTACGCCCTCCGTCACTGGCCGGCGGAAGAAGCCGGTCCATTCGACCCGCGACGGTTCGAGGGCCTCATCCGCCACGCGATGCGCGCGGTCGCCGACAGCGGCCGGGCGCTCGAGCTGAACACGCGACGGCTCTGGTCGTGGGTGCCGCAGTGGTGGGCCGAGGAAGGGGGTCGGGCGATCAGTTTCGCAAGCGACGCCCACACACCGGACGCGCTCGCCTCAAATTTCCCAGAGGCCGTCATCCTCGCGGAGACGTTCGGATTCCGCGCGGGAGCCACACCCGCCGACCTGTGGAGACGGCCGCGACTCCGTTGAGACGGCCCGCCGCTACTGCGGCGATGTGGTCGAGAACCGACCGCTGGCGTCCATCCGCAGCCACAAGCCTTCCTGCCCGCACTGGTTGTGAACGAGTCGCGCGGTCGTACGGAACGACTGGACCGCGTCCGTACCTTGCACTGCCTCGGCGGTGAGCGCCATGCTGTCGCCGTCGTGTGGCAGGGTCGACGGCTCGTCCATGGTGAATGCGACGACGTTGAACCCGGTGAGGCAGCTACCCTCGGCGCACACGCGCACGTTGGTCTCCGGATGCGCCGCGACCCACGAGTGCACATCGACCGTGATGCGTGGCGCCGGCGTGATCTCCTCTCCGCACATCCTCGCCTGGGTGCACCCGGTCAGCGTCAGCGCATACAGAGCCATCGCAGCGACGGCGATTCGCTGCGTGCTCGATGGCCGACGCATGGCCGGCACTCAGTCCTGCCGCTCGACGACGGGCGGAGCGTACGCCCCGCCGACGTGGCGACGGTCGCGGACGGCGACAGCCAGCACCACTCCACCCAGCACCGCCCAGAGCGCGGCGAGAAGATATCGCCAGGGTTGGCCGCCGTCCGCGATCGCGACGGCGAACCAGCAGGCGGCGAGGACGAGCCAGACCACGCCGTTCCAGATCCGGGGCTTCCCGAAGGCCACACGGAACCAGCGCGGTTCTCCCTGACGTTCCCCCATGACGCCGACTCTAGCGAGGCGGGTCTCCCGATGCCGCAAAGCCCGCGACCGTCAGGCCAGCCCCGCGAAGAACCCGCGGATGCGGTCGGCCGCCAGGTCCGGCTGCTCGAGGCCGAGGAAGTGGCCGCCGCGCGGGGCGCGCTCGAACGAGCGCACATCCGTCGCGGCGCGCTCGGCGAAGGAGCGGGGGTAGCCGTCCATCACCGGCTCGCGGCTGAGCAGCACGCCCAGCGGTGCGGTGATCGGCGGCCGGGGCGGGTTGGAGTCGTAGTCGTAGTACTGGCGGAAGGAGGAGCCGATGGTCCCCGTCGCCCAGTAGAGCGTCGCGATCGTCAGCAGCGCATCCCGGGGGATGACCGCATCCAGGTCGCCGTCGACCCAGGCCTGCCACTTGTCGGCGATCCAGGCGATCAGGCCGGCGGGGGAGTCGGCCAGTGCCGCGGCGATGGTGTCGGGCCGGGTGGCCATGATCTCGCTGTAGCCGCCGTCGGCGGAGTCGTAGGCGGCGACGGCGTCCAGGTAGGCGCGCTCCTCGTCGCTCTGCGGTTCGTCGTCCGTGGGGAAGGGCCCGTGGATCAGCTGCACGCCGATCACCTGGTCGGCGTGGTCGACCCCGAGCCAGGTCGCCGCCCCGCCGCCGATGTCGCCGCCGAACGCCGCATAGCGGTCGTAGCCGAGCACGGAGGTCATGAGCTCGTGCAGGTCGCGCGCGATCGCCTGCCGCGTCAGCGGAGGCTCGGGGAGCTCCGAGAACACGAAACCGGGCAGCGACGGCACCACGACGTCGAAGGCGATCCGCGCGTCGGAGCCGAAGGCGGCCGGATGGGCGAGCCGCTCGGCCAGCGGCAGGTACTCCGTGTAGGCGCTGGGCCAGCCGTGAAGCAGCAGCAGCGGCACGCGCGTCTCCGCCGACCCGGCCGCCGGGATGCGCACGAAGTGGATGCGGTGGCCGCCGACGTCGGCGAGGTGCTGGTCGTACGAGTTCAGACGTTCTTCCTGTGCGCGCCAGTCGAACGCGAGCCACGCATCCACCAGCCCCCTCAGCGCCGCGCCGCCGGCGCCCGCCTCCCAGGCGGCCGCACCGAGCGGCGGAACGTATCGGGTGGCCGCGAGCCGGGCACGCAGATCATCGAGCAGGTCATCGGACAGGTGGATGCTGAAGTCGTCGATGCTCATCACGGCTACGGTACTGCTGCGCCGCTCGGGCGCGGAAGGGCGGCAGGCCGCGCGATCATCCGCTCCCGGGTATGAGAACGCCCATCGGTGTGCTGTTCTCGTTGCAGGACGAGACCGCGTGGAGCATGTCTCCCCGGAACGGCTCGCCCCACGGGTCGAACGTCTCGCCCGAGACGGACGGAGGCGTGATCGTGGTGTCCTCCAGGAGCGCTCCGACGTCGCTCTCCAGCCCGTGGCTCACGAGCATCTTCAGCATCTGCAGCGTCGTCGGGGCCGTGTTCACGATCGCAACGAACTGCGGGTCCGAGAGTGCGCCCTTCGCGTGCTGCAACTGTGCGTTCTCGAGCTCTGTCTCCACGGACGCGAGCACCGCGCAGCTCTCGCCGATGCGGTCGCGCGGGTCCGAGAAGACGGGCGAGGCCGTCGGTGTGGCGCTCGGCGGATCGGAGTGGGGTCTGGTCTCCGAAGCCGCGGTGCACCCCGTCACGACGAATGCGCAACACACGGCCATCGCGCCGAGCGCGATCCGCACCGTCCCCCTGTGTGGTCTCAGCGTCATCGTTCCTCCCCGAGGACGATCGTAGTGGCCCAGCGGGCGACGGCGCGCCGTCTGCGGCGCCGGACGCCGCTGCTGCTCACTCTGGCTTCTACAACGGCAATTCCGCGAGTTGCACCCGGAGCAGCTCCGGGGGCAGGTCGCCGGCTCCCCAGGCGACGAGGACGCAGCTGCCGAGGTCGGCGTGCGCGATGAAGCCGCTGTAGAGCGACCGATGCCACAGCGTGTACGGAACATCGGCCAGCTCCATCGGTGAGAAGGCCCATCCGGCTCGGTCGCGTGCCAACGCCTGCGAGTCGGCGTCGGCGGTGTTCGCCAGCTTCTGCGTGAATTCCCGCGGCAGCCCTGGCTGGATTGCCTGGAGTGTCAGGGATGTCGCCGCCAGCGCAGCCAACGAGACGGGGTCAGTCATGATGCCATGCGGCCATCCGGCGGCACTGATTCGCTCGCCGAGTCGTACGAGTGTGCGAATGGTGAAGGCGAGTCCGCTCGCTGAGCGCGTCTCCACCGAGGCATCCGAGAGAACTCCGTCGTTCGTCCCTGTGGCGGTCACCCTCCATTCGGCGTTCGAGGGATCCGGGACGATGACCAGCATGACGTTCATTCAACCAGCAGCGACAACCGCAGCGAGTACCGCGGCGTCATCGACGTTTCGTGGGCACGTCACCCCGATACCGGCTCAGCCAGCATGGCCCGGGCGCCCGCAGGCCCGAGCCGCCGATTCGGCACCGATCACGACCCCGTCATCCGTCCGATGAGCCGAGTGCAGCAGTAGGCCGCGGACACGCAATGACGGTGGCAGACGGAGACCAGCGGGTCTATCTTTGGCGCCAAGTGCAAAAGGGGGCGTCGACCATGCCGTTCTTCGTGATCGAACGAAACTATGTGGAGCGGGTCGGCGTTCCTCTGGAGGCCGCTCCCGGGATCAACGTGATCAACGACGAGGAGGACGTCCGCTGGCTGTACTCGTTCCTCTCGATCGACCATCGCAAAAGCTACTGCCTGTACGAGGCCCCGTCGATCGAGGCGATCCGATCGGCGGCCGCACGGGCCGGGCTGCCGGTGGACTCGGTGGTCGAAGTGGAGGGCATGATCCTGCCGAACGGGGAGTTGACTCCGCTCGCGTGATCACCGCACTGGGCGGAGCAGCCCTTCCTCGCGGGCGAGCATGGCGGCGGCCGTCCGGTTGCTCGATCCTGTCTTGAAGAGGATGCTCCTGACGTGGTTCGCCGCGGTGTTCTCCGTGATGAAGAGCTGCGCCGCGATCTCGCGGTTGCTGCGCCCGTCCGCCACCAGCCGCAGCACCTCGATCTCGCGCGCCGTCAGGCCGTGAGCACGGGGGATTCGCTCGGTGCCTTCCGCGGGCAGCCACCGCAGCACGCGCCTCAGCCCGGACGGGTCGGCGATCGACCGGGCACGCGCCACCAGTGCAGCCGCCTCCGCCGAGTACGGGTCGCCGTCCTGCAGCCAGGCGGCCTCCGCGGCGAGTGTGTAGGCGACGTGGAGCGGGGCGTCCATCCGCTCGTTCATCTCCAGTGCCGAAGCGAAGCGGTCCCCGGGCGCGCCGAACCGGCACAGGGACTCGATCTGGCCCAGATAGCAGTCCGTGCTCCCGAACACGGCCACGAAGTAGCCGGCCATCAGATTGAGGCCCTGGTATTCGAGCAGCCACGGATGGACGGCGGCGGCGAGCTCGGGATCCTCGAGCCACACCGCGGCCTCGGTCATGAACGCCAGCGAGGCGGGCCAATCGGAGGAGCCGTGCGCCGCCCTGTGGTCGTGCGCGAGCATCCACTTCAGGACCCGGCGGGTCGGCTCGGCCAGGCCCAGCTCCGTGTAGAGGGCGAGAAGGCCGGGGGCCCACCGAGCCTCCGGCGACTCGTCGCCGGTCACGAAGGGGCGGATCGCCTCGAGCGCGCCGCTTTCGCGCCGGAGCATGAAGCCCTGCAGTGCGCCGACGCCCGAGGTGACGTCGGACCGGAACTCGTGCTCCGCACGGTGGATGGCCTGGATCGCCGCACGGGTGTCGTCCAGCGCGCCGCGGGCGAGCGAGCGGCCGAAGCGGGTGCAGCAGGCGAAGTAGGCCCAGTACGACCCCCAGTGCCGGGCCGTCTCAGCCAGATCGAGCTCGCTCTGCTGGAGTTCGTCCCGGTCGCCGGCGACGTACGAGGTCGCACTGCGGACGTAGGCGGCGGCGCCGAACGCCTCATCGTCCGCGCCGCCGGCCAGGCGCGACAGCTCCTTGCTCCGGACGAGCCTGGCGACGATGTCGCGCGGGAGGAACGTCTGCGTGACGGTCACCCGCAGTGCTTCGGCCAGCACTTCTCTGTCGCCCAGCCGGCGCGCTGCCGCTATCGCGCGGTCGCCGAGCGCGGCCGCTTCGTCGAAATCCCCGGTGAACGCCGTGGCGCGCCCCAGGGCCGCCAGCCCCCGGATGTGGAGCGGGTCGTCCTCGGGCACCGGCATCGCCGACAGCGCCGCGGCCAGTAGCTCGCGGGCCTCGTCGCCGGGCAGTCCCGGCCGCCAGGAGGCCTCCTCGAACTCGATCGCGGCTCGCAGCCGCGATGGGGATCGCCGTCTTCGACGACCTGGAGCGAGGCCGACCGGGCCCGCGCGAAGTCGGAGGCGAGAATCCAGCTGTGGACGGCTCGGAGCCGGAGCCGGTCGCGGGTGGGCGCGTCCGGGCTCAGCTCGGCCGCGCGAGTGAACGCCCGCGCGGCGTCCTCGTGCGCGAGCCGCGCGTCGGCCGCCTCCGCCGCCAGCGTCAGATACGCGGCGGCCCTGTCGCCGTATCCCAGTGCTCGCGCCTCGGAGTAGTGGTGGGCGAGCCTCTGCACGAGACGGGGCGCCGCCGGAAAGCGGGCCTCGAGAGTGCAGGCGACCAGAGCGTTCATCGCCATCAGGTCAGCGCGCGAACAGTGCTCGATGAACGCCTGCCGCGCGATCGCGTGCGGGAAACGCAGCGGCTCGCCCGACGCTGGCGGCGCCTCCAGGAGCCCGGAGGCGGTGGCGGCGTCGATGGCCGACAACGTGACATCGAGCGGCGAGAGGCTCACGGCGATCAGCTCGGCGAGGTCGAAGTCCTGTCCGAGCACGGCGGCCAGCGCGAGGACATCGCGTTGCGGTCCGGTCAGGGCTGCGATCCGCGACCGCAGGAGGTCGGGCGTCGCGTTCGGCAGTTCGACGACCACCGTGTCGTTTCGGCCGCCGGACCTCCAGGCGGCGACGACGTGCGGCCAGGTCGCACGTACCAGGAACGGGTTGCCCCCGGTGAGGGCATGGAGGACCACGGCGGATCCGTCGGCGGCGTCGGGAGGCACGTCGCCGGTGAGCCGGACGAACTGCGAGATCTCGTCGACCGTGAAAGCAGCCAGTTCGCATCGGCGGACGCCCTCGAGTCTGCTGAGGCCGGCGAGCGTGTCGTCCAGTTGGTCCGACTGGTCGGGGCGGGTGGAACGCAACGTTCCGATGACGAGGAGGCGCGCATCCACTGTGTTCTCGACGATCCGCGAGAGCAGGCGCAGGGCGGTCGGCGCCGCCCAGTGGAGGTCCTCGGCCACCAGGATGATCGGATGCGCCGCGGTGACGGCCAGGAGCACGTCGACGACCGCCTGGAAGAGCCGCGCCTGCCCGGCCTCCATGCCGTCGATCGCGGGCGGGCGTCCGAACGCCCGCTCGAGGAGCTCGACCGAACGCGCGAGCTCCCGGTCGTCATCGGCGACGCGGACCATGGTGAGGAGGTCGCGGATCGGGACGTCGAACGGCTCGAAGGGCGTGCCCAGGTCCTGCACGCACGCCCCGGCGAGCACGACGCCGCCGCCCTCATGCAGGGTCGTGCACACCGTGCTGACCAGACGGGACTTGCCGATCCCGGGAGCGCCCTCGACGAACACCGCGCGGCCTGCGCCCTGCTGCACAGCTGACCACGCGGTCTCAAGCTCCGCGACCTCTCCGCGCCGGGCGACGAACGGTGGTTGACCGGGCATTCCCCATCGTGGCGGAAGGGTCGTGGCGGACCGGTCCCGCATTGTCACAGGCTAGCGCGGGCGATGCTGCCGGTAGCTGGCCGGAAATGTCGGCGGGACGTCGGGTGAAGATGATCACTTCTGGTCAGGTGCGCGGTGCTCGGCGTCCTTAGCGTTGTCGGCATGAGGAGCCGGACGTGCGATCGGCCGATCACCGAGGAGGGCATCATGACCGTGACGACGAGCCGACCGCCGGCGTCGAACGAGGGATACCGCTCCGGACTGCGCTCGTTCGAGCGGTTCGTTCTGGACGGCGAGCGTCACTTCGGCCCCGGAGGATCGCGCGACCGCGAGTTCGCGACGTTCTTCGAAACCGTCGCCCATGATCTCCGGCCCGCTGTCGAGGCGTATTTCCGCGGGGCGATCCCGCGGTCGCCGCTGCCTCTGCCGGATGCGGTCGAGACGGATGGGGCCGCGACCGGCGCGCCGGTGACGACGACAGCGGGGGCGGACTCCGTCGTCAGGGAGCCGGGCCGGCCACCGGCGGGGAGGGTGGGCCGCGTCGAACTCCTCCTCGAGGAGCTGACGCTCGACCCCTGCCCGACGGGGCGCGCCGGGCGACGCGCGTCCATCTTCCTGGATGTGACCGCAGTCGATGCGGTGGGTGGACTCGCGACGACCAGTACGCGAGCCTGTCGACGGGGAGCATGTCTCCCGGCCGCCTTCTGCGACCGGGTGCTGGCGGCGGTGGAGCTCGGCCGGCCCGACGGTGGAGCGGCCCGGACGGTGTCGTTCGAGGTGGCCGCGGCGGAAGGCACCGAGGACCGCTTCCCCGAGCTGGTCGAAGCGACCCGCGACTTCGTTCGCCGAGACCTCGACACCTTTCCGGGGATCGCGTGGGAGGGCGGCGTCCTGCGCCCCGATGCGGCCGCGGTCGTCGATGCCCACGTGCGAGCGTGGCTCGACTGCCTCCTGGTCTGGTCGGCCGACATCCTCCCGACGACCGGGAAGACGACGGAAGTCCGCCTCGGAGCTGAGGCGCAGTTCACCGCGACGCTCGACGGCCCGGAGCTCGACTACGTCTACCGGAACGCATCCACCGGACGCCTCGTCGAGATCGTGGGCAGCAGCCACGTGCGCGGGAGGCCGATGGTCCACACCTTCTCATCGGCCGGTGAGGAGCTGCGGGCCCGCTTCCGGATGGGATTCCGGGCCTCGACCGCTGCGCCGGTCCCCGTGGCGCGGAGCCGGCCGCGCGTGCTGCAGGAAGTCGGCACCTAGCGCCGCGGAGGGCGCTGCGATAGTGGGCCTCAGGCCCTGACAGGAAACGTCCGAGTCGAGGGAGAACGACAATGCTGAAGAACACAACCGGGGCCGTGGACGCGGCCTTCGAAGAGCTCGCCGCTCAGGTGAGCGGTACGGTGACGACCCCGCACGATGCGGCCTACGACACGGCTCGGGCCGTGTACAACGCCATGATCGACAAGCGTCCCGCAGCGATCGCTTCCTGCCGCGACGCCGCCGACGTGGCCTCGTGCATCCGCTTCGGCCGCGAGCAGGGTCTGGAGATCGCGGTGCGCGGCGGCGGGCACAACGCCGGCGGTCTCGGCGTCTGGGATGACGCGCTCGTCATCGATCTGTCACCGCTCCGCGAGATCACCGTCGACACCGAGGCGCACACCGTGCGTGCCGGCGGCGGATGCACCTGGTCGGAGGTCGATCAGGCGACGGTGGCCGCCGGCATGGCCACCCCCGCCGGCATCGTCTCGTCGACGGGGGTCGGGGGACTGACCCTCGGCGGCGGGATCGGCTACCTCGCCCGCCGCTTCGGCCTCACGGTCGACAACCTCGTGTCCGCGGACGTGGTGCTCGCCGACGGCTCCCCGGTGACGGCGGACGAGACCCACCACCCCGACCTGTTCTGGGCGCTCCGCGGCGGCGGAGGGAACTTCGGCGTGGTCACCTCCTTCACGTTCCGCTGCCACGATATCGGCGACCATGGGACCATCGTCGGCGGCCCGGTGCTGTACGACTTCGCGGACACCGCTGCGGTGATGCGCTGGTACCGGGAGACGCTGCCGAGCCTTCCGGAGGAGCTGAACGGCTGGCTCGGGATACTCTTCATCCCTGCCGGGCCGCCGTTCCCCGAGGAGCTCTGGGGACGGAGGGCGTGCGGGATCGTCTGGTGCTACGCGGGGCCTCCGGAGCGGGCGGACGAGGTACTGGAACCGGTGACGACGTTCGGATCGCCTCTGCTCGTGGGCATCCAACCCATGCCGTACTCCGCGTTGCAAGCCGCATTCGACGCGATCTACCCCACCGGACTGCAGTGGTACTGGCGCGCCGATTTCTTCACCGAGCTCGCCGATTCGGCGATCGACGCCCACGTCGAGTTCGGGGCGGAGCTGCCCACCGCGCAGTCGACGATGCACCTGTACCCGATCGACGGCGCCGTGAGCCGCGTGGCGCCGGACGCGACCGCCTTCTCCTACCGCGACGGCGGCTGGGCGGGTGTCATCGTCGGCGTGGACCCGGACCCGGCGAACGCCGATCGCATCTCGGAGTGGACGCGGGACTACTGGCAGGCCCTGCACCCGAGTTCGGCGGGCGGAGGCTACGTGAACTTCCTGATGGACGAAGGAGCGGACCGGGTCAGAGCGTCCTACCGCGCGAACTACCCACGGCTGGCGGCGGTCAAGGCGCAGTACGACCCGGACAACGTCTTCCACATCAACCAGAACGTCCCGCCCGAGGGTACTGCTCCCAATGCCCCTCGCTGATCACGTCGGCCCGGCCGTCGACGACAGCGATCGCCGTCTCGTCGTCGATCGCGTACGAACGGCCGGGGATGCGCTCCGCCCACCGCCGTGCGGCGTCGAGCGTGTTGCCCGACCAGCCGGGGTAGTCGAGGTGGGGAAAGATCGAGAAGTCGACGAGGCCGAGGGTGTCGTCGGGGCCGTCCGGCTGCCAGTCGAGGAACTCCGCACCCACGCGCGGTGTCATCACCATGCTGCCGGCGCTCACGCCCACCCAGACGGTGTCGGCGAGTTCGGGCAGCATCGCGGCCAGACCCGACCGCTGCATCCACGTCGCAAGGTATCTCGCTTCTCCGCCGTCGACCAGCAGCACGTCGGCCGCGCGCACCCACGGCTTCCAGCGCTCCTCGGCGAGACTCGGCAGCGCGGTCAGCTCGAGCACCCCGACCGACCTCCAGCCCAGGCCCACCAGGCGGTCATCGTCTCTTCCGGCGGTCGATCGCCAGACGCTCTGCGGGCTGCACGCCGGCTGCCCCCACTGCGCGGTGGGGATGAAGAGGGCGTCGCTGTCGGCGATCGGTTTGCCGAGCATCCCGATCAGCGCCTCGCGGATGCTGTCGTTGGTGACTCCACCCGACGTGAGCAGCAGCTTCATCCTCGACCTCCCCCGAGTCTGCCGAACCGAGGATCACACTAGACCGGAATGGCGTGGGCACTCGTCATCCGCTCCGCGGCCGTCGTCGCCCACGTCTCGTCCGCCCATTTCAGCCGATCCGCTGCGCACGTCCCTAGGATCGGACATGACACCGAACGGAGCAGCACAGGACCATGATCACCGCACTCAACGTCGCCTCCATCTTCGTCCTCGACAAGGAGCAAGCGCTCGACTTCTACGTCGGCAAGCTGGGCCTCGAGAAGGGCAACGACGTCCAGCAGGGGACCTACCGCTGGCTCACCGTCCGCGTCCCCGGCGGCCAGACCGAGATCTCGCTGGAGGAGCCGGGGCCACCGATCCACGATCAGGCGACGGGCGACCAGATCCGCGAGCTGATCACGAAGGGCGCCCTCGGCGGGGGCCTCGTGTTCATCGCGGACGACGTCCACGCACTTTACGACACCCTGCGCGAACGCGGCGTCACAGACTTCACCCAGGAGCCGACGGAGCACTTCTACGGCACCGACATGGGGGTCCGCGACCCGTTCGGAAACGCGATCCGGATCCTGCAGCAGGGGAACGGCTGAGAAAGCGGGGCAGCACCTCCGACGTCAGCTGAGCGCGCCCCGCGTCTGCGGTTCGGCCACGGCCTCCCGGTCCCGCCGTCGCATCCGGTACTCATGAACGGTGAGGGCGACGATCAGGATGTCGAACGCCGTGAGCGCTACGAGCCCCCACGAGAAGTGCACCACCAGCTCGTAACCCTGCCAGCCGATGAAGGCGACCAGGACGCCGATCAGCCACGGATAGGCCCACAGCTTGTCACGCAGCACCGCTACGACGAGGACGACCTTCACCACCCCGTGCACCAGCAGATAGACGGCGCCGAACAGGGTCGTGGACACACTGAGGCCGGACGCGTAGTCCACGAGGGCGTTCGCGACGGGATCGTTCGGGTGCTCGTGTAGCTCCGGTCGGGCGACGGCACGGGTGACCGCTTCGATCTGGGCGGGCGAGACGAGCAGGAGCGCGACTCCGGCGACCAGCTCGATCACGCCGTCGAGCCCCTTCAGCACCAGTGCGACGACGAAGGTGCGGTCGAGCAGGGAGCGTCTGCGAGTGCCGGACACCCAAGACACGGTACCCGCGTGGGTCGGAAATGCAGGCGGTACTTCCGGGCGACCGTCGCGGGCGAGGAGGATGACCGCAGAAGCGACGGGAGGACGGATGGCCGAGACGATCGTGGTCGCCGTGGATGGTGAGCAGGCCCACCGGGCCGCGCTGGACTGGGCCGCAGCGCGGGCCGTGCGCACGGGATCGCGCCTGCAGCTCATCCACGTCGTCGAGCCGTCCTGGGGCGACCGTGGTGGAGAGCCCGATCCGTCGCTCGTCCAGGTGTCCTCCGCGCTGCTGGAGGCGGAGAAGGCGCACGCGCTCGCCGCAGCCCCGGCAGAGCTCGGGATCGGCACCGAGACGCGGTACGGGCGCCTCGCCGCGGAACTCGCCGCCGCGTCGATCGGCGCCGCGATGCTGGTGATCGGCACGCCCCCGGAAGCGGAGCGGCGGCACGCGTTCGCCAGCAGCGCGGCCGCCCGTGTCGCCGCCGCGGCCGGGTGCAGCGTCGCGGCCGTCCCGCACGGCTGGGACGAGGGGGACGCGGTGTGGTGGTCGGCGTCGACGGCGAACGTGCGGAGGATCCAGCGGTCGAGTTCGCCGCCGCAGAGGCGGAGGCGATCGGGGACCCGCTCACCATCGCGTGCGCCGGATTCCTCTCCCACCCGCTTCTCGACGAACGGGTCGCGGACGAGACGGAGGACGACCCGCGCGACCGGGTGGTCGAGGATGCTGCCGACACCGTTCTCGCCCGGCATCCCGGCGTCACCGTCTTCACCGAGGTGCTCGAGACCTCACCCGCTCGCGGACTGGTCGCCGAATCGGACGGGTCACGGATGCTGGTGCTCGGCACCAACGACTGGCGCGGGGTCGAGCGGGCTGTGCTCGGCTCGGTCGCGCACGACGTGCTCGTCAACCTCCGGACTCCGGTGGTCGTCGTGCGGGCCGGTTAGCGGGCCGGCGGCCTTCAGTCCTCCGGCGGATGGTCGCGCTGCTCCACTTCGCCCGTGGCGGCGAGGATGGCCTCCTCGTCCCGTTCCCGGGCGCGACGGGGACGGTCGACGCCGAAGAGGTAGATCGCATCCAGAACGCCGAGGGTGTTGCTGAGCAGCAGCGCGACGAACCACGGTTTGCTGTCGTTGCGCGCGGCGCGCCACAGCGAGACGCCTTTCCACGCGAGACTCCAGGCGACGACGGCGGCGACCACCGCGCTGCTGCGGGCGGAGACGTCGTGGTCCCGTATCCAGGACATGCTCGACTGATTGGCTCTCATGCACAGAGTCAAGCGCCGCGCGGCGCCGGCCGAAAGTCAGCGGCTCGTCGCACACCCCCGCGTCAGTGCTCCTGAAGCGCGGGCCGTCGCTCCCGGCGCGCCCGGATCCGCCCGGCGGACACGGCCGCCACCGCCACCGTGAGCAGTGCGCCCAGCAGGATCGCCGACCCCTCGCCCGGAAGCAGCCCGCCCGTCTGCAACCCCAGCGCCACCGCCGCGACCGGGACCCCGAGCTGGCCGCTCGACACGAGTGCCTGGGCCCAGGGGAGGCCGGCGGCTCGGGAGGCGGCATGCGCGACCACCGCGGAGAGCCCGAGCGCGACGCCCAGCAGGATCATTGAGGGATGCGCAACCAGTTCGCGCAGGTCCACGGAGGCGCCGAGCCACACGAAGAACAGGGGGCCGAAGAACCCCTCGGTCATCCCGAACAGCTGGCGCGCCAGCCGGTGCGGTTCGCCGACGGCCGAGAGCACCAGGCCGAGCGCGAAGCCCGCCAGCATGATCGAGAGCTGGGCGAATTGCGCGATCGCGGCGAAGGCGAACAGCACGAGCAGGCTGAGACGCAGCTCCAGGGCGAACCGTCGCCGCTCCGAGTAGGCGTGCATCCGCCGGCGCACGCCGGTCCGGCCGAGGCGGCGCAGAACGAGGACCAGAGCGAACGACACCGCCGCGATGGCGATCGCCCCGACGGCCGCGGTCCCCGCCCGCCACGGTGCGACCGCGAACGGGAGGGCGACGACGCACACGAGATCGGCGACGGCGATCTGCGTGACGAGCTGCCCCAGCATCCCGAGGTCGTAGCCGAGCGACGTGAGCATGGGGAGGATGACCGCCGCCGACGAGGATGCGAGCACGATGCCGTACACCAGCGCGTGACCGGTGCCGAAGAACTGCGAAAGCGCGGTGGCGAGCACGGCCGCCGCGGCGCCCGCGACCGCCGCTCCCGCGAGGCCCAGCAGGCCGGTCTTCGACCGGAACCGGTGGTCGCGCAGCGGGATCTGCGAACCGACCACCACCATGGTCAGCCCGAAGCCGATGTCGGCGAGCAGCCGGAGGCCGTCGGCCTGCGGATCGATGAGCCGGAACCCGGTCTGCCCGATCAGGATGCCGCCCGCCAGCTCGCCGACGACGACCGGGACGCGCCAGACGCTGCGGGCCGACAGCAACGGCCCGAGGAGACCGACGGCGACGACCAGCGCCAGACCGGACGGGTTCATGTCGTCGCCCCCTGCCTGCGGCAGCGGTGCGGGGGAGTGCGCATCCCCTCAGTGTGCTGCACGCGGAGCGCGCGCGCGTCACCGGCTCTCCGGCTCGCGGGCTGTCCCGCCCACCAGCTCGCGGGGACGCAGAAGCGGCACCCGGCCGTGACCGGATGCCGCTTCGCGTCAGCGGACCGCCGACGACGTCAGTAGCAGACCCCCAGGGTGTCCACATCCGACGTGAGCACCGCGGTGCCGCCCGCGATGTTCATCGCCGTCGTGCCCAGGCGCACCATCTGGTCGCCGATCACCCGCGGCACGCAGGCGGGCCGTGCGAGCAGCAGGGGCCGGGAGGCCGAGCCCGCCGCGGCTGCGGCGACCAGCGCATCCTGCCACGCGATACCGGAGGCGACGTACACCGTGGACGCGCCATTGGACGGGAACGCGGAGGCGGCGAGCAGCGAACTGGTGGCGAAGCGGTCGGAACCTCCGATGCGCGTGACCGTCGCTCCGGTGCTCTGCGGCTGTGTGACCCAGACGTCGCCGACGACATCGGAGCCGCCGACCAGCGTCAGGGACTTCACGGACTTGCCGGCCAGGTACGACTGCGTCGCCGCATCGATGACCCCGCCGTTGACGAGCAGCAGCGGACTGTTCTTCTTCGCGGCGACCGGTGCCGCGGAGAGGGCGTCCGCATAGCTGTTCGCGGCGGCGACGTACGCGGAGGTGGCGTTGGGGAACGCGTAGGCGGCGACCAGCCGGGAGGTGTCGTAGCGGTCGACCCCGCCGATGCGGGTGACCGGTGCCACCGCCTTGAGCTGGTTCACGGCCGAGTCGGCGATCGCCGACGTGCCGCCGACCACGACGATCTTCGCCGGCTTCAGCCGCTGCACCTCGGCGAGCACCGCGTCCGGCACCGCGCCCGGCATCGTCAGCAGCACCGGGCCGTGCTGTGCGCCCGCCGCCGGAGCTGCGGAGAGGGCGTCGGGGAAGTCGAGCCCGGAGGCGATGTAGACGACGGGGACGCCGGGGGTCGGGAAGGCCTTCTGCGACACCAGGACGCCGGTGGCGAACCGGTCGGAGCCGGCCAGGCGCGTCGCGGTGGGCGCGGACGACGTGGCCGGCGAGACGAACGCCGTCTTGCATCCCAGGTCGCCGTCTCCTGCGCGGTCCCCGGGGAGCGCGACGGCCGTGATGCACGCTCCGTACTGGCCGTAGCCGCTCCACGGGGCCTGCGCGGAGAACCCGTGCGCTGCGCCGGCCGACGGGTACACGTTCCCGACGTCCGGTCTGTTCGCGTCGGCCGTGATCGTCGAGGTGCTGATACCGGCCGGCGTGTTCCATGTGATGCGCACCTGCGTCGACGCGGCCAGGTTGGTCAGGTCGATGGACCACCCGGTGATGGAGAACGGGCCGTTGGCGCTGACGGTCGCCGTGTCGTACGACCCGATCGGCGGGTGGCTCTGCGCGCCGTACGCGAACGACTGCAGCTGCGCGTAGGTGCCGTTGTAGATGTCCTGGTCACCGGCGAAGACACCGGAGCTGGCGTACTGCCACATGGTCCAGTTCAGCCAGCTGGCGGGCAGGGCGCCCGGCGTCGAGGTGCCGTAGCGGGCGACGAAGAGCGGGTAGGCCCCGAAAGTGTTGTTGGAGCCGGTGCACTGGTTCCACCAGTTGGCGGTGGAGTAGATCGCCGGCTCGATGCCGGTGAGGGCCTTCATGGTGTGCACGAAGTCCGCGATCCACGTCGACATCGCCGCCGTGGAGAGGCCCCAGCAGGTGCCGCTGCCGTCGGTGGCGTACTCGATGTCGAGGAGCGGAGGCAGGGTCCGGCCGTCCGGGGCCCAGTTGCCGCCGTGCGCGACGAAGTAGCGGGCCTGCGTGGCGCCGTCCGTCGTGTTCGGGGTGGCGAAGTGGTACGCGCCGCGGATCATGCCGACGCTCGTCGCGCCGGCCCACTGCGACGGGAAGTGCGAGCTGACGTAGTCGGTGCTCTCCGTCGACTTGATGTAGACGAAGCGGGCGCCGTTCGCCCACATGGCGTTCCAGTCGACGGTCGGCTGCCAACCGCTGACGTCCATGCCGAGGATGCCGCCGACGCCGAGCCCCGCCTTCGGCGTGATCGTGCGGGCGCTGGCCGCCGGGCCCTCGACCGCCTCGATCGTCGAGCCCATCGCGTGGTCGCCTGCGGCGTCCTGCACGGCCAGCGACGGGTCGGCCGCCGGGGTGGACGCCGAGGGCGCCGGCGTCGTGGGAGCGGGCGTCGCGCTGGGAGCGGGGGTCGCCGTCGGAGCGGGGGTCGCCGCGTCGGCGGGCGCCGCCGTGTCGTCGGAGGTCGCCGCCGGGGAGGACGTGCTCGTCGCGGCCGGCGTCTGCGCAGGCTCGGGCGCCGCCTGTGCGGGCGAGGCGCCGATCAGGGACAGGAGCAGCGCTCCGGTCGCGAGGATACCGATTCTCATGGGGTGGACATCCGCTCTTCTTCTCGGAGGTGTGGTGTCCAGTCGGTCGGGTCCGTCCGGAGGCTGTGGGGCAGGGCAGGCCGGTCCAGTGTACGACGAAGGCCGATGCGAGCGCATGCACCCGTATGGGCCACAAGCGGCCCCCCGCTGCGGACAGCGACGCGGACGGCCCCGCCGCACCCGGCTAGAGTTGGAGGGTTCTGAATACGACCCCGATCAAGGAGTGGACAGGTGGCCGACGGCTTCGAGCTCTTCACCGACCGTTCCGTTGTCGCGATGCGCGTCAACGGCGAGCTGAAAGACCTCGCGACGACCGTCACGACCACCGACACGGTCGAGCCGGTCACGATCGACTCGCCCGACGGGCTCAGCATCCTGCGCCACTCCACCGCGCACGTGCTGGCCCAGGCAGTGCAGGCGATCAACCCGGAGGCCAAGCTCGGCATCGGGCCGCCCATCACGGACGGTTTCTACTACGACTTCGACGTGCTGGAGGCGTTCACCCCGGAGGATCTCAAGGCTCTCGAGAAGGAGATGTCGCGCATCGTCCGCGCGGGCCAGCGGTTCGTCCGCCGTGTCGTCACCGACGAGGAGGCGCGTGCGGAGCTCGCGGGCGAGCCCTACAAGCTGGAGCTCATCGGCCTGAAGGGCGGAGCGCAGCACGGTGACACCGCCGCCTTCGACGAGAGCGAGTCGGTCGAGGTCGGCTCGGGCGAGCTGACCATCTACGACAACGTCGACCCCCGTGCTGGTGCGGACGGGACGGGCGAGACGGTCTGGAAGGACCTCTGCCGCGGCCCGCACCTCCCGAACACCCGCATGATCGGCAACGGCTGGGCG
Source organism: Leifsonia sp. KNZ13-11D (assembly GCF_056754895.1). Lineage (NCBI taxonomy): Bacteria > Bacillati > Actinomycetota > Actinomycetes > Micrococcales > Microbacteriaceae > Leifsonia > Leifsonia sp. KNZ13-11D. The sequence goes on along the minus strand of NZ_JBPGWU010000001.1, from coordinate 2,215,608 downwards.
CTCACCCGCGTCGCCGCGGCCTACTGGCGCGGGAACGAGAAGAACAAGCAGCTGCAGCGCATCTACGGCACCGCCTGGGCGAGCAAGGACGAGCTGCGGGCGTACCAGACCCGCATGGAGGAGGCCGCCAAGCGCGACCACCGCAAGCTGGGCGCGGAGCTCGACCTGTTCAGCTTCCCCGACGAGATCGGCTCCGGCCTCGCGGTGTTCCACCCGAAGGGCGGGATCATCCGCAAGGAGATCGAGGACTACATGCGCGACCGGCTCATCGCCAACGGCTATGAGCTGGTGAACACGCCGCACATCACCAAGGCGCACCTCTTCGAGACCAGTCAGCACCTCAACTGGTACAAGGAGGGGATGTTCCCGCCGATGCACCTCGACGAGGAGCGCGACGCCGAGGGCAACATCACCCGGCAAGGGCAGGACTACTACCTCAAGCCGATGAACTGCCCGATGCACAACCTGATCTTCCGCGCGCGCGGCCGGTCGTACCGCGAGCTGCCGTTGCGGCTCAGCGAGTTCGGCACGGTCTACCGCTACGAGAAGTCGGGCACGCTCTCGGGCCTCACCCGCGTCCGCGGCCTCACGCAGGACGACGCGCACATCTACGTGACCGAGGAGCAGATCAAGGACGAGGTCGCGCGCCAGCTCGAGTTCGTCCTCGAGACGCTGCGCGGCTACGGCCTCACCGACTTCTACCTCGAGCTGTCCACGAAGGACCCGGACAAGTACGTCGGAAGCGACGAGAGCTGGGAGACGGCGACCGAGACCCTCCGCGAGGTCGCGATCGAGTCCGGCCTCGAGCTCGTGGACGACCCGGGCGGGGCCGCGTTCTACGGCCCGAAGATCTCGGTGCAGGCGCGCGACGCCATCGGCCGCACCTGGCAGCTCTCCACCGTGCAGCTCGACTTCAACCAGCCGGAGCTGTTCGAGCTGGAGTACAACGCGGCGGACGGCACCCGCAAGCAGCCGGCGATGATCCACCGCGCGCTGCTCGGGTCGATCGAGCGGTTCTTCGCGATCCTGCTGGAGCACTACGCCGGGGCTTTCCCGGTGTGGCTGTCGCCGGTGCAGGTGGTGGGCATCCCGGTCGCGGACCAGTACGCGCCCTTCCTCGACGATGTGATCTCGCGGCTGAAGGCGCGCGGCGTCCGCGCCGAGGTCGACCACTCGGACGACCGTATGCAGAAGAAGATCCGCACCCACACCAAGGCCAAGGTGCCCTTCCAGCTGATCGTCGGCGAGGAGGACGCGTCGGCCGGCACGGTCAGCTTCCGCTTCCGCGACGGCACGCAGCGCAACGGCGTGACGGTGGACGAGGCGATCGAGCGGATCGTCGAGAGCATCCGCTCGCACGAGCTGATCGATACGGCATGGCTCGACTGAACCTCGACTCGTACGACGAGGGCGCCGGCACGGGCGGGGACGACGGTCCCGTCCGCGTCGACGACCCGTCGTACCTCGTCGGTGTCCCGGACGAGTTCCAGCGGTTGTGGACCCCGCACCGCATGGTCTACATCCAGCAGGGCGACCCCGGTCACGACGACTGCCCGTTCTGCGTCGCACCGAGCATGAGCGACGAGGATGCGCTTATCGTCGCCCGCGGGAAGCACGCGTACGCGCTGCTCAACCTGTTCCCGTACAACAGCGGCCACCTGCTGGTGTGCCCGTATCGTCACATCGCGATGTACGACGAGGCGACCCCGGAGGAGGTCGCCGAGATCGGCAGCATCACCCAGACCGCGATGCGCGTCATCCGCGAGGTGTCGCACAACGACGGCTTCAATATCGGCATGAACCAGGGCGCTGTCGCCGGCGCGGGGATCTCGGCCCACCTCCACCAGCACATCGTGCCGCGGTGGGCGCAGGATGCGAACTTCTTCCCGATCATCGCCCGCACGAAGGCCCTGCCCCAGCTCCTCGGCGAGGTCCGCGCGTCCCTGGCGAACGCCTGGCCTCACCCCTGAGGCTGGCGACATTCGTGCCGAATGTCGCCTCTAACTCTGCGTTTCGCCGCATTCGGCACGAATGTCCACGCACCACTGCGCGCCCGTTAGCGCGACATTCGTGACGAATGTGCCGAAACGGGACGCGGAAGGGCGCATTCGGCACGAATGTGCCCGGAAGGGGGCGGGTCAGCGCACCCGGGTGACGGGGAACTGCTCGCGGGGGTTGGCGTAGGAGTCCTGCGACTCGACGAGTTGCAGTTCGCGTTCGCCGGACTCCAGGGTGCGCGTCAGCAGGTCGAAGACGCTGGAGACCGTCTTCCGCAGCGCCAGCTCGGCATCCCCGGTGCGCACGTAGTGCGCCGTGAACAGGGCGGCCGTGACATCGCCCGAGCCGTTGGCCTTCATCGGGAGGCGCGGCGTCTGCACGACCCACGCGCCCGCGTCGTCGACGGCCAGCATCTCGATCGTGTCGGCCGGCGCATCCGGACGCTCGACGCTGGTCACGAGGACGGTGCGCGGGCCCATGGCGCGGGCCGCATCCACCGACTCCAGCGTCGACTCGAGCGTGTCCGGCGAGGTCTCGGTGAGGAAGCCCAGCTCGAACTGGTTCGGCGTGATGATGTCGGCGACGGGGACCACCCGCTCGCGCAGCAGCACCGGGATGGCCGGGGCGACGAAGCAGCCGGACTTCGCGTTCCCCATCACCGGGTCGCACGCGTACACGGCGTCCGGGTTGGCCGCCTTCACACGCGCCACCGCGTCGACGATGACGTCGCCGATGCCCTCGCTGCCCTGGTACCCGGAGAGCACAGCGTCGATCTCGTCGAGCACTCCGCGCTCCTCGATGCCGGTGATCACCTCGCGGACGTCGTCCGGCGAGATCAGCGGGCCGCGCCAGGCTCCGTAGCCGGTGTGGTTGGAGAAGGTGACGGTGTAGACGGGCAGCACCTCGACGCCGATGCGCTGGAGCGGGAACACGGCGGCGGAGTTGCCGACGTGACCGTAGGCGACCGCGGACTGGATCGAGAGGATCTTCATCCTTCGATCCTCTCACCCCGCACGAGCGCGTTCCGCCGCAGCGTCAGCGGGCCGCGTCCACCAGGTCGTCGATCAGGCGTGCGGCGTCGTCGTCCGCGAGGTCGTGCACGGTGAGCCGGAGGTGGCGCGAGGGGGAGGTGCGCTCGCCGAGCACGAACTCGTCGCCGGTGCGCGCCAGCCAGCCGCGTCGCATCAACCGGTCGGCGACGACCTTCGCCTCGACCGGCAGCGGTACCCACAGGTTGAGGCCGTCGCGGGCCTCGGTGGGCACGCCGCGCTCGGTGAGCCGGGCGGCGAAGGCGGCGTTCCGTTCCGCGTAGTGGCGGCCGGCGGCGGCGACCTGCGCCAGCGCCGCCTCGTCGGTGAGCTGGGCGAGCACCAGCCGCTGCAGGATGTGGCTGACCCAGGTCGTGCCGGGGCTCAGCCGCATCGCGAGGCGGTCCGCCGTCTCCGGGTCGGTCGCGGCGACGGCGAGGCACATGTCGGGTCCGAGCGACTTGGAGACCGAGCGCACCAGGGCGTACCGCCGGTGCTCCGGCCCGATCAGGGTCTCGTAGGTCCGCTGCGACAGCATCGAGAAGTGGTCGTCCTCGATCACCAGCACGTACGGATGCTCGGCCAGCACGGCCCGCAGGGCGGCGGCCCGAGCGGGGGAGAGCGTCGCGCCCGTGGGGTTCTGCGCCCGCGGCGTGCAGATGACGGCGCGGACACCGGATTCGAGCGCGGAGCGGAGGCCGTCGACGGTCATGCCTTCCGCGTCTACGGGCACGGGCACAGCGCGGTAGCCGCCCAGCCGGACGGTGTGGATGCTCGCCAGGAAGCACGGATCCTCCAGCGCGACCGCGTCGTCACGCAGCAGGGCCTGCGCGAGCAGCCGCTCCACCGCATCCACCGCGCCGTTCGTGACGGTGATGCGCACGGGGAGGCCGGGGAGGTCGGCGCTCACCCAGGCGACGGCGCGCTCCTCCAGGGCCGGGTCGATGACGGGCTCGCCGTAGAGCACGGGGCGGCCGATCGCGGTCGCGAGGGCGCCGGAGAGGTCCGGGATGCGGTGCGGGTCCGGGTTCCCCGTCCCGATGTCGCGCAGCACGCTGCCGGGCGCGTAGCCCTCCTGCGCGACGGCGGTCACCCCGGCGACGACGGTGCCGGCCCGGCCGCGGGCGGTCACGACGCCCGCCTGCGCGAGCAGCCGGTAGGCGGCGACGGCGGTGTTGCGGTTCACTCCGAGCTGGGCGGCGAGCTCGCGGACGGGAGGCAGCGCATCCCCGGTCCGCAGCGCACCGCGTTCGTGCAGGGCGCGCACGCTCGCCGCGATCTCGGACGCGGTGCTGCCCGTGATGGTCTGCTCGTCCATGTCCCCTCCGGCTTGCGAGTCTAGCGAGCCGCGACGAGGATGCTATCGTTCGGCATAGGCCAAAACCGTTTTTGTACCACGAGAGGGCGATGATGACAGACAGCGAGCAGGGCACGTTCGGATCGAGCCGGGTCAAGCGCGGCCTCGCCGAGATGCTGAAGGGCGGCGTCATCATGGACGTCGTCACCCCCGAGCAGGCCCGGATCGCCGAGGACGCCGGCGCGGTCGCAGTCATGGCGCTGGAGCGGGTCCCCGCCGACATCCGCGCGCAGGGCGGCGTCGCCCGCATGAGCGACCCCGACCTCATCGAGGCCATCATCGCCGAGGTGTCCATCCCCGTCATGGCGAAGGCCCGCATCGGCCACTTCGTCGAGGCGCAGGTGCTGCAGGCCCTCGACGTCGACTACATCGACGAGTCCGAGGTGCTCTCGCCGGCCGACTACGTGAACCACATCGACAAGTGGCGCTTCACCGTCCCGTTCGTGTGCGGCGCGACCAACCTGGGCGAGGCGCTGCGCCGCATCAACGAGGGCGCGGCCATGATCCGCTCGAAGGGCGAGGCCGGCACCGGCGATGTCTCCGAGGCGACCAAGCACATCCGCAAGATCACGTCGGAGATCAACGCCCTGCGGTCGATGACCAAGGACGAGCTGTACGTGGCCGCCAAGGAGCTGCAGGCGCCGTACGAGCTGGTGCGCGAGATCGCCGAGACCGGCAAGCTTCCGGTCGTGCTGTTCACCGCGGGCGGCGTCGCCACCCCGGCCGACGCGGCGATGATGATGCAGCTGGGTGCGGACGGCGTGTTCGTCGGCTCCGGCATCTTCAAGTCGGGCAACCCCGAGCAGCGCGCCGCCGCCATCGTGAAGGCCACCACCTTCTACGACGACCCGAGCGTCATCGCCGAGGTCTCCCGCGGACTCGGCGAGGCCATGGTGGGCATCAACGTCGCCGACCTGCCCGCCCCGCACCGCCTCGCCGAGCGTGGCTGGTAACGGTCCAAGGGTCGGCGTCCTCGCCCTGCAAGGAGACTTCCGCGAGCACATCGCGGTCCTGCGCGGTCTGGGCGCCGACGCCGTCCCGGTGCGACGGCCTGCCGAGCTGGATGAGGTCGCCGGCCTGGTCATCCCGGGCGGCGAGTCGAGCGTGATGGACAAGCTGTCGCGCGCCTTCGGGCTCGCGGAGCCGCTGCGCGAGGCCATCGCTGGCGGTCTGCCGGTGTACGGCACCTGCGCGGGCCTGATCATGCTGGCCGACCGCATCCTCGACGGCATCGCCGGACAGCAGAGCCTCGGCGGACTGGATGTGGCGGTGCGGCGCAACGCGTTCGGCTCACAGGTGGACTCGTTCGAGACCGACCTCGACATCCCGGCTCTGGGCGACGAGCCGATGCATGCGGTGTTCATCCGCGCGCCCATCGTCGAGAGCGTCGGCCGGAAGGCCACCGCGCTCGCGCAGGTGGAGGGCGGCCGGGTCGTGGCGGTCGAGCAGGGCAACCTGATCGGGACCTCCTTCCACCCGGAGATCACGGGCGACACGCGCTTCCACGAGTACTTCCTGCACAAGGTGCGGGACGCCCGGTGGCTCCCGGGGCATGGTGCGGCGGACCGCAGCGCCTCTAGGATCGCGGCGAGTCCCTAGTCACCCGAGCCTGCGAGGACCGCCATGACCGAGCGTCCGCCCTTCCGTGTGCCGGTGGGGAGCGCCGCCAACCCGGTGCTCGACCGGGAGTCCCTCGTCCGCTTGCGTTCTCTCGGGACGACCGAGGAGGTCGCCGCAGGGGATGCGCTGTTCCGCGCCGGGGACGAGAACCTCGACTTCTTCGTGATGGAGGAAGGACGGGTGGACATCATCCGGGAGGCGACGCCCGGGTCGCGGGCGCGGACGGTCGCGCAGTGGCAGGCGGGGGAGTTCCTCGGCGAGCTGAGCATGCTGACCGGTCAGGCGTCGCTGCTCACGGCGCTGATCACCGAGCCGGGGCGGGTGCTGCGCATCCCGAACGCCCTGTTCAAACAGATCATGGCGACGGATGCGGCACTCTCGGAGACCCTGCTCGACGCATTCCGGGCTCGCCGGAGGCTGCTGATGGCCGCAGCGGACCGCACCCTCGAGCTCTTCGGTCGCGAAGGCAGCGCGAGCGCGCTCGCCCTGCGCCGGTACGCCGCGCGCATGGAACTGCCGCACCGCTGGATCGACGCGGGGACCGACGCGGGCCGCGAAGCGCTGGCGGCAACGGGCCACACGGAGGACGATCTCCCGCTCGTCCTGACCCGCGGCACCGCGATCGCGAACGCGACACCCCGTGAGCTCGCCGAGACCGTGGGGCTCGCCTTCCGCTACCGGGACGGCGACTCGTTCGACCTGGTCGTGGTCGGGGCCGGGCCCGCCGGCCTCGCGGCGGGGATCTACGGCGCCTCCGAAGGGCTCAGCACCCTCGTGCTCGACGCTCTCGCCCCGGGCGGCCAGGCCGCCGCCAGCTCCCGCATCGAGAACTACCTGGGCTTCCCTTCCGGCCTCTCGGGCGCCGAGCTGACCGAGCTGGGGCTCGTCCAGGCGCTCAAGTTCGGCGTCCGACTCTCCGCACCCGCCGACGTCGTCGAGCTGCGCCACGAGGAGGACGGGATCGTGCTCGGACTCGGCGACGGCGACAGCCTCCGCGCCCGCTCGGTCGTCGTCGCGACCGGCGCCCGCTACCGGCGGCTGCCGCTGGAGAACTGGGCGGAGTTCGAGGGCGGCAGCATCTTCTTCGCCACGACGGAGCTGGAGGCGCGGACCGTCGCGCGGCGTCCCTCGGTCGTCGTCGGCGGCGCGAACTCGGCCGGGCAGGCGGCGCTGTTCCTCGCCGGGCTCGGCGGCGACGTCGCGCTCGTCGTGCGCGGCCCGTCCATCGAGGCGAAGGTGTCGGCGTACCTGGTCGACCGGGTGGTCGCGCACGAGCGCATCCGGGTCCACGTCTCCTCCGATGTCACCGGACTGCACGGCGGGGAGCAGCTGGAGGAGGTCACCATCACCTCCTCGGCGACCGGTGACGCGGAGCGCGTCGCCGCCGCCGCGCTGTTCTGCTTCGTCGGTGCGGAGCCCGGCGCGTCCTGGCTGTCCGGGGCGGCCGTCGACGCGAGCGGATTCCTGCTCACGGACGTCGACCTGCCGGCTCCCGGGGACGGCGGCCGCGGCCCGCTGCCGTTCGAGACGAGCCTGCCGCGGGTCTTCGCCGCGGGCGACGTGCGTCACGGGTCGATGAAGCGGATCGCCGCCGCCGTGGGCGAGGGCGCCAGCGCCGTGGCGTCGGTCCACCGGGCTCTGGCGGTGCGCTGAGGCGCCGCGTCGTCCCGGGCCGGGCGCTGCCGAGGGCCTATTATGGACGGGTTCAGAACGTAATCCGAGGGAGCAGCAGTGTCCGGGCATTCCAAGTGGGCAACGACCAAGCACAAGAAGGCGGTGATCGACGCCCGCCGCGCGAAGTCCTTCGCCAAGCTCATCAAGAACATCGAGGTGGCGGCGAAGACCGGCGGCGCCGACTTGTCCGGCAACCCGACGCTCGTCGACGCGGTGCAGAAGGCCAAGAAGACCTCGGTCCCCAACGACAACATCGACCGCGCGATCAAGCGCGGAGCCGGCCTCACCGGTGAGTCCATCGACTACACGACGATCATGTACGAGGGCTACGGCCCCGGCGGTGTCGCCCTGCTGATCGAGTGCCTCACGGAGAACAGGAATCGCGCGGCGGCCGAGGTGCGCACCGCCATGACCCGCAACGGCGGCACCATGGCCGACCCGGGCAGCGTCGCGTACAACTTCCACCGCAAGGGCGTCATCGTCGTCCCGCACGCCGACGGCGTGGACGAGGACACGGTGCTCGCGGCGGTCCTGGATGCCGGCGCCGAGGAGGTCACCGACCGCGGTGAGAGCTTCGAGGTGCTGACCGAGGCGTCCGACCTGGTCGCCGCGCGCACCGCGCTGCAGGATGCGGGCATCGACTACGACTCCGCCGACGCCGAGTTCGTCGCGACGGTCAACGTCGAGGCCGACGCCGAGGTCGCCCGCAAGGTGTTCCGCCTGATCGACGCCCTCGAGGACTCCGACGACGTGCAGAACGTCTACACCAACCTCGACATCAGCCCCGAAGTGCAGTCGCAGCTCGACGAAGACGACGAGTAGGCCGCGACCGTGACGATCCGGGTGCTCGGCATCGACCCGGGTCTGACGCGCTGCGGCGTCGGCATCGTGGATGTGCGTCCCGACCGCCGTGCGACGCTGGTCGAGGTCGCGGTCATCCGCACGCCGCCGGGCATGCCGCTGGAGGAGCGGCTGCTCGCCGTCGGGACGGGCATCGAGCGACTGATCGACGAGCACGGCCCCGCCGTCGTCGCGATCGAGCGCGTGTTCGCCCAGCACAACCTCCGCACTGTGATGGGCACCGCCCAGGTCAGCGGCGTCGCCCTGCACTCGGCGGCGAAGCGCGGCCTCCCGGTCGGGCTCCACACCCCGAGCGAGGTGAAGGCGGCGATTACCGGTTACGGATCCGCGGACAAGAAGCAGGTGCAGGCGATGGTCGCCCGCATCCTCGGTCTCGACGAGGCCCCCAAGCCGGCGGACGCGGCGGATGCGCTGGCCATCGCGATCTGCCACGCCTGGCGGGGAGGACCGGTCGCCCCGGATGCCGGGGGAGCGGCCGGCGGCCTGACGCCGGCGCAGGCGGCATGGCGCGCCGCGGAGCGCTCCACCCGGGCGTCGGCGGCTCCCCGTAGGCTGGCACGGTGATCTCCTCCCTTCGCGGTACCGTGCTCTCGGCGAGCGGCGGAACCGCTGTCATCGAGGTGGGCGGCGTCGGCTTCGCCGTGCAGCTCACCCCCGACCATGTGCTGTCCCTGCGGGTGGGCGAGGAGGCGTTCCTCCACACCTCCCTGATCGTGCGGGAGGATGCGCTGCAGCTCTTCGGCTTCGCCGACCGCCAGCAGCTGGAGGTCTTCGAGCTCCTCAACGGCGTCTCGGGAGTCGGCCCCAAGTCCGCGATCGGCGTGCTCTCGGTGCTCTCGCCGGACGACATCGCCGCCGCTGTCACCGCGGACGACGACGCACCCTTCCGCAAGGTGTCCGGAATCGGACCCAAGACGGCCAAGCTCATCGTCGTCTCCCTCACCGGCAAACTGGCGGCGGTCCGCCGCCCGGCGCCGGTCGCGAAGGCGACGCGGGCGACGTCGTCGGTCTCCGACAGCGTGCTCGTCGCCCTGGTCGGCCTGGGCTGGCCCGAGCGCGTCGCGGCGGAGGCGGTGGCGGATGTCGTCGCCGACACCGACGAGGCGCAACGCGACAGCGTGCAGACCCTCCTCCGGCTCACCCTGGCCCGGCTCGGTCCCGCCGCTCCGCAGGGAGCGCGATGAGCGACGACCTGACCGCGCCCGAGCTCGAGTCGGAGTCGGAGCTCGCGTTCGAAGGCGCGCTGCGCCCCCGCTCGCTCGCGGAGTTCGTCGGGCAGGCGAAGGTGCGCGGCCAGTTGCAGCTGCTGCTCACCGCCGCCCGTATGCAGGAACGGACCGCCGACCACATCCTGCTTGCAGGGCCGCCCGGACTCGGCAAGACCACCCTGGCGATGATCGTCGCGCACGAGAGCGGCCGCCCGCTGCGGCTCTCCAGCGGTCCGGCGATCCAGCACGCGGGCGACCTCGCGGCCCTGCTGTCGTCGCTCACACCGGGAGAAGTGCTGTTCATCGACGAGATCCACCGCATGGCGCGTTCGGCGGAGGAGATGCTGTACCTCGCGATGGAGGACTTCCGCATCGACATCATGGTCGGCAAGGGAGCGGGCGCCACGTCCATCCCGCTCGACCTCGCCCCGTTCACGCTGGTCGGCGCGACCACGCGGTCCGGGCTGCTCCCGAACCCGCTGCGCGACCGCTTCGGCTTCACCGCGCACCTCGAGTTCTACGACGACGCCGAGCTGACGCAGGTGCTCAGCCGCGCCGCCTCGATGCTCGAGTTCGACATCGACCGCGAGGCGCTGGCCGAGATCGCGGGCCGCTGCCGCGGCACCCCGCGCATCGCCAACCGCCTGCTGCGGCGCGTGCGCGACTACGCGCTCGTGCACGGCGGGCGGGGTGACGTGGAGGCCGTGCGCGCCGCCCTCGAGCTGTACGACGTCGACCCGCTCGGGCTCGACCGTCTCGACCGCGCGGTGCTCCACATCATCCTGGAGCGCTTCGACGGCGGCCCGGTCGGACTGAACACGCTCGCGGTGTCGGTCGGCGAGGAGGCGGAGACCATCGAGTCCGTCGTCGAGCCCTTCCTGGTCCGGATCGGACTGCTCTCGCGGACGCCCCGCGGGCGGATGGCGACGGCCGCGGCGTGGAGGCACCTGGGGATCCCCAGCCCGGCGAGGGATTCCTCCCAGCCTCCGTCGCTGATCGATGACATATAATCCAAGCTGGCCGTTCGGCCAACCCCCTTGCCCCCGATGAAAGGTTCGGCAACTTCCCATGGTCTTTGACCCGTTGACCATCGTGATGATCGTCATCCTGGCGGCACTCGTCTTCTTCATGTTCCGCAACAGCCGCAAGCGGCGCCGCGAGCAGGACGAGACCCGCTCGAAGATGGTGCCCGGCGCCGAGGTCATGACCAACTTCGGCCTCTACGGCACGCTCGTGTCCGTCGACGAGGACGACAACACCGCGCTCATCGAGACCAGCCCCGGCCACGTCGTGAAGGTGCACCGCCAGGTCCTCGCCCGCGTGGTGGAGCCGAAGGTGGCCGAGCCGGCCGCCGAGACCGAGGGCGACGTCGCCGCGGCCCCGGGTGTCGAGCTCAACCAGGACCACGCGATCGCGGCCGACGCCGACACCACCGCGCCGGAGTACGGCGAGCGGGTCGACGACGCGGCCAAGAAGCACAAGAGCGACGACTGACACATTCCCTGTGGACCGGCGCTCTCGCTGCGCCGGATCACTCGTAGAAAGCTGAGTACCTAGGTGGCAAAGTCGACCCCGGTCAAGAAAGCCTGGCGTTCGCTGACATGGCTCGGCGTCATCGTGGTGGTCCTCCTGGGCACCCTCACGGCCGGCGTCCTGTTCAGCAACGCGACGTGGCTGCCCAAGCTCGCGCTCGACCTCGAGGGCGGCACGCAGATCATCCTCGCGCCGCAGGTCGAGAACGGTCAGTCCGTGCAGCAGGAGCAGCTCGACCAGGCGGTCTCGATCATCCGTCAGCGCATCGACGCGTCGGGTGTGTCCGAGGCGCAGATCTCCACCGAAGGCTCGCGCAACATCGTGGTGTCGCTGCCCGGCACGCCGGACCAGGCGACGCTCGACCGTGTGAAGTCGAGCGCGCGCCTCGACTTCCGCCCGGTGCTCGTGGCCGGCGGCCCGACCAATGAGGTGGTCGGAGCCGACGGCAAGTCGACGCCGGCTCCGTCGCCGGCGCCGGGGCTCCAGTCCACGCCGTCCACGAAGCCCACCAACGGCAGCGACCTCGCCTGGGTGACGCCGAAGCTCCAGGCGGAGTTCGACGCCTACGACTGCAAGGCGAACGCCAACACGGCGACGAGTTCGGCACCGACCGATCAGCCGCTGATCACCTGCGACGACCAGAACCAGGTCAAGTACCTGCTCGGTCCGGTCGAGGTGAAGGGCCAGGACATCGCGGACGCGAGCGCCGGACTCGTGCAGAGCTCGCAGGGCGTGACCACCGGCCAGTGGGCGGTCAACATCGTCTTCAACGACGCCGGAACCAAGGAGTTCGCGGACGTGACGACTCGTCTCGTGGCCCTGCAAGGCGCTCAGAACCAGTTCGCGATCGTCCTCGACGGCAAGGTCATCTCCGCACCGACGACCCAGGCGGCGATCACCGACGGCAAGCCGCAGATCACCGGCAACTTCACCGAGACCACGTCGAAGGCACTCGCAGACCAGCTCAAGTTCGGCGCCCTGCCGTTCAGCTTCAAGGTGCAGAGCCAGGACACGATCTCGGCGACGCTGGGAACCTCGCAGCTGCTGAGCGGCCTGATCGCGGGTCTCATCGGCCTGATCCTGGTCGGCATCTACACCTTCTTCCAGTACCGCCTGCTCGGCTTGGTCACGATCTTCTCGCTCGTCGTCGCCGGCGTGCTCACCTGGCTGACGATCTCGCTGCTGTCGTGGCACTACGACTACCGGCTGTCTCTGGCAGGTGTGGCGGGTCTGATCGTCGCGATCGGATTCACAGCCGACTCGTTCATCGTCTACTTCGAACGCATCCGAGACGAGTTGCGCGACGGGCGCGGTCTCGAGTCCGCGGTCGAAGCGGGCTGGGGACGCGCTCGGCGCACCATCTACGCGTCGAAGGCCACGAACCTCCTCGCGGCTGTCGTGCTCTACGTGCTCGCGGCGGCCAACGTGCGCGGGTTCGCCTTCACGCTGGGGCTGACGACGATCATCGACGTCATCGTCGTGCTCCTGTTCACCCACCCCACTCTGCAGCTGCTGGCCCGCACGCGGTTCTTCAGTTCCGGTCACCCGCTCTCGGGTCTCGACCCGGAGGCGTTGGGCGCGGTGTACCGCGGCGCGGCGCAGTTCCGGGCGCCCACGGTCCCGGTTCCCGCCGGGACTGCCGCCCGCAGCAGCAAGGAGGCGGCGCGCCGCCAGACCATCGCCGAGCGCAAGGCGGCCGAGCTCGCCGGCGCGACGACGTCCTCGGATCGCTCGACCGAGGGGAAGGACTCCTGATGGCCAGTCGTCTGGTGAAATTCGGTAACGACCTCTACACCGGGGCGCGGTCGGTCGACTTCGTCGGCCGGCGCAAGATCTGGTACTCGATCGCGGCCGTCATGGTCGTGCTGTCGCTCCTCGTCCCCATCGTCAAGGGCGGGTTCAACTTCTCGATCGAGTTCCGCGGCGGATCCCAGTTCCAGATCAGCGACGTATCGAGCACCGACACGTCCAAGGCGCAGAGCGCCGTGGCGAGCGTCGTGCCGAGCGCGGTCTCGCACGTCAGCGTGGTCGGCGACAACGCCGTCCGCGTGCAGACGGACCAGCTGTCCGAGACGCAGACGCACGACGTGTCGGACGCGCTGGCGAAGGCCTACGGCGTCGACCCGTCCGAGGTCTCCGCCACGTTCATCGGTCCCTCGTGGGGTGCGGACGTGACGCAGCAGTCCATCCAGGGCCTCATCGTGTTCCTGCTGCTGGCCTTCATCGCGATGGCGCTGTACTTCCGGACCTGGAAGATGTCGGCTGCCGCGATCATCTCGCTGTTCCACGACCTCATCATCACCGCCGGTGTGTACGCACTGGTCGGGTTCGAGGTCTCGCCCGCGACGATGATCGGCTTCCTGACCATCCTCGGCTACTCGCTCTACGACACCGTCGTGGTGTTCGACAAGATCCGCGAGAACACCAAGGAGGAGCTGGAGCTCACCCGGCGGACCTTCCCCGAGGCGGTCAACCTCGCGGTCAACCAGACGCTCGTGCGGTCGATCAACACCGCCGTCGTCGCCGTGCTGCCGGTCGCGTCCATCCTGTTCATCGGCGCGTACGCCTTCGGTGCGGCGACCCTGCGCGACATCTCGCTCGCCCTGCTGATCGGCATCATCGTGGGTACGTACTCGACGATCTTCCTGGCCGCGCCGATGTACTCGCAGTTCCGCGAGGGCGAGGCCGCGATCAAGAAGCACGACCAGAAGGTGCGCTCGATCCGGCCGAAGGCCGCGATCAAGACCGACGTCGTCGCGACCGCTGCGGAGTAACCCCGACGCATGCCCGACGCCTCCGCACCTTCCGGCTTCCTGACCGAGGACGAGGTCTCCGCCGCGCGCGCCCGCGAGCTCGCCGATCAGGGTGCGGCCTGGCTGCTCGATGTCCGCGAGGGCTACGAGTGGGAGGCGGGGCATGCCCCTGGCGCGCACCACATCCCACTCGGCGAGCTGGGGGAGCGTCAGCACGAGCTGCCGGAGGACTGGCAGATCCTGGTGATCTGCCGCAGCGGCGCGCGTTCGCGGATGGTGACGGACGCCCTGAACGAGGCGAACTATCCGGCGGCCAACGTGGACGGCGGCATGGGCGCCTGGCAGGCTGGCGGCGGTCCCGTTCAGCGCGACGACGGTACGCCAGGAGCGATCGTCTAGTCCCGGCGGCGTTCACCGTGACAGAACGGTGTTCCCGAACGGTCATAATGGACGACAGGAGGCGCGCGAATGGTTGATACGACGACATCGCAGAGCGCCTCTCTGCGCCGTCTGGTGCCGCGCATCTTCTCGCGTGCACAGCCGACCGGCGCCATGGAGACGCTGATCCGTACGGTGCGCATGCATCACCCCAAAGCGGACCTCTCGCTCATCGAGCGCGCGTACGCCGTCGCCGAGCGAGCGCACAGCGGTCAGAAACGGCGCTCGGGGGAGCCGTACATCACGCACCCGGTCGCCGTGGCGCAGATCATCGCCGACCTGGGCATCGGTGCGAAGACGATCGCCGCCGCCCTGCTGCACGACACCGTCGAGGACACCGAGTACACCCTCGACGAACTGCGCGACCAGTTCGGCGACGAGATCGCCATGCTCGTCGACGGTGTCACCAAGCTCGACAAGGTCAAGTACGGTGACAGCGCGCAGGCGGAGACCGTGCGCAAGATGATCGTCGCGATGTCGAAAGACATCCGCGTGCTGATCATCAAGCTCGCCGACCGGCTGCACAACGCGCGCACGTGGGGCTTCGTACCCGCCGCGTCCGCCACCCGCAAGGCCACCGAGACCCTCGAGATCTACGCGCCGCTCGCCCACCGCCTGGGAATCCAGGCGATCAAGTGGGAGCTGGAGGACCTCTCGTTCGCGGTGCTCTACCCGAAGCTGTACGCCGAGATCGAGAGCCTCGTGAAGCAGCGGACGCCGGAGCGCGAGCGGCTCGTGCAACACGTCATCGACACCATCAACGACGACCTCAAGTCGGCGAAGATCCGTGGCAAGGTCGTCGGCCGCCCGAAGCAGTACTACTCGATTTACCAGAAGATGGTGGTGCGCGGGCGCGAGTTCGACGACATCTACGACCTCGTCGGTATCCGCGTGCTGGTGAACACCGTGCGCGACTGCTACGCCGTGCTCGGCCAGATCCACGCGCGCTGGACGCCGATGCCCGGCCGCTTCAAGGACTACATCGCCACCCCGAAGTTCAACCTGTACCAGTCGCTGCACACGACGGTCATCGGCCCGCAGGGCCGTCCGGTCGAGATCCAGATCCGCACGGAGGAGATGCACCAGCGGGCGGAGTTCGGTGTCGCTGCCCACTGGAAGTACAAGGAGCAGACGACCGGCAAGAGCTCCGGCGGCCCGGCCAAGGTCGACACGGATCTGGCGTGGCTCGCCCACATCTCCGACTGGCAGGCCGAGACGGCCGACCCGAGCGAGTTCCTCGACTCGCTCCGGTTCGAGATCGGGGCCAAAGAGGTCTACGTCTTCACGCCGAAGGGCCGAGTGATCGGGCTGCCCGCCGGTGCGACCCCGGTCGACTTCGCGTACGCCGTGCACACCGAGGTCGGCCACCGCACCATGGGCGCCAAGGTCAACGGGCGGCTCGTTCCGCTGGAGAGCACGCTGAACACCGGTGACGTCGTCGAGATCTTCACCTCGAAGAACCCCGACTCCGGCCCCAGCCAGGACTGGCTGAACTTCGTCAAGAGCCCGAGGGCGCGCAACAAGATCCGCCAGTGGTTCACCAAGGAACGCCGCGACGAGGCGATCGAGCAGGGCAAGGATGCGATCGCGCGCGCGATGCGCAAGCAGAACCTGCCGCTGCAGAAGCTGATGACACAGGATGCGCTCGTCGAGGTGGCCGCGTCGCTCAAGCACCCCGATGTCTCCGCGCTCTATGCGGCCGTCGGCGAGGGCCACATCTCGACCCAGTCCGTGATCGAGAAGATCGTGGCGTCGCTGCAGACCGAGGCGGAGTCTGACGGGGAGCTCGAGATCCCGGTCAAGGGCCGCCGACAGCTGCGCAACAGCGACTCGGGCGTGCTCGTGCGGGGTGCGCCGGACATCCTGGTCAAGCTCGCCAAGTGCTGCACGCCGGTTCCCGGCGACCCGATCGTCGGCTTCATCACGCGGGGCCAGGGCGTCTCCGTCCACCAGGCCAGCTGCCACAACGTGCAGTCGCTGCTGCAGGAGCCCGACCGCATGATCGAGGTCGAGTGGGCGCCGAGTTCGAAGAGCGTCTTCCTCGTGCAGATCCAGGTGGAGGCGCTGGACCGCTCGGGACTTCTCAGCGACGTGACCCGTGTGCTCTCCGAGCATCATGTGAACATCCTCTCCGCGACGGTCACCACCTCGAGCGACCGCCTCGCGCTGAGCCGGTTCGTCTTCGAGATGGGCGACACGACCCACCTCGACCGTGTGCTGAACGCCGTTCGCCGTATCGACGGCGTCTACGACGTGTACCGGGTCACCGGCGGCTGATTCAGGCATTCAGGCTGCCCGGTCGGCAGCCGGTGCCGGCAGGCGCGTGCGCGCCACCGTGGGCAGGCGGCTGCGGGCCAGCGCGCATCCCTTGCGCCGTCTGGACCGCAGCGCCGCGTCGAGCTGCGCCGGCGTCAGGTCGGCCAGAGCGAGCAGGTGCCGGATCTCCAGCGCCGACGCCGCGCCGAAGCCGGTGGGCACGCTCAGCAGATCGATGGCGGTGCGAAGCGGCGTGGTGAGCCTGATCGACCCGACCGACATCACCTCGTCCGTGTGAAGAGAGCGGTGCCAGGCATCGAGGCCGGCTGCTCCGAGGCCGCCCCGATGGTGGGGCGGGATGCAGACCTGGGGGAGCGGCGGCATCATCGCCCGGGTGCCGTGCACCCAGGCGGCGGTGCCCCGGTCGGCGATCGCCCAGCCGGGGATCGTCGAGCCGAGAGCCAGCGCCCGCAGCTCCGGCCTGTCCGGCTCGCCGGACGGGGCGAACGCGTCGCCCACGCGGTAGAGGTGGCCGTCCAGACACAGGGACAGCAGCTCGGGCAGCGGAAGGACGCTCGAGTCGAGCAGGGGAGGCGTGATCGTGGTCATGACCCCAGCCTCACCGAACCGTCGGCGCGGCCGGATCGCTCCCGGAGATCGGGGGAGAAGTCGTCACGCCCTCGGGGTGTGGACGACTGCCGAACGGGTCAGCCCAGCGCGTCCAGCCAGATCTTGCGCGCGTCGAGCGCCTCCTGAGCGGCCTTCACCTTCGCGCTGTCCCCGGACGCCTGCGCGTCCGCGAGTTCCTGCTCGAGCTTGGCGATGGCCGCGTTGAGCTGGCTCGCGAGCCCCTCCGAGCGCGCCTTCTTCTCCGGGTCGTTCTTCTCCCAGTGCTCCTCGTCGAGCCGGCGCACGGCCGCTTCGACGCGGCGCAGCCGGTCCTCGATGGGCCGGACCTGCTCGCGCGGCACGCGACCGATCTGGTCCCAGCGCTCCTGGATCGAGAGCAGTGCCGCACGGGCGGACTCGCGGTCCGTCGCCTTGAGCAGCGGCTCCGCCTCGTCGAGGAGGGCCAGCTTGGCCTGCAGGTTGGCCTCGTACTCCTCGCTGTCGCGGGCATCCACCTCGGCCTTGGCGGAGTAGATGGCGTCGCCGGCCGCCTTGAAGCGGGCCCACAGCGCGTCGTCGTTCTTCTTGCCCGCGCGGCCGGCCGCCTTCCACTGGTCGAGGAGGCGGCGGTACTCGGGCACCCCGTCGGCGCCGAGCGGGATGAGCTTCTCGGCCTGCTCGATCAGGGCGTTCTTGCGGTTGCGCACGTCACGGTGCTGCGTGTCGAGCTCGGCGAAGAACGCCTTGCGGTTGTGCTCGATGGTGGAGCGTGCGGCGCGGAACCGCTTCCACAGCTCGTTCGCCTCGTTCTTCGGAAGGCGGGGACCGTCGTGCTGGTGCGTCTGCCACCGCTGGAAGAGCGCGTCGAGCGCCGTGCTGGTGGACTTCCACTGCGTGCGGGCCGGATCCTGCGCGGCCAGCGCCTCCGCCTCCTCCACGATGGCGGTGCGCTCGGCGATCGCCTCTTCGAGGGCGGCCTTCGCCTCGGCGCTCTGCTGCTCGGTGAGCTCTTCGACCGTGCCGCCCAGGGCATCCAGTCGCTTCAGCAGCGAGGCGAGGTCGCCCACCGCGTTCGCGCCCTCGACCGAGGAGCGGAGATTGGCGACCGACTTCGCCACGTCGGCGGCCGGCGCGCCGCGCCGGGCGCGCTGTTCCAGCAGGCCGACCTGGCCGGCGAGATCGTTGTACTTGCGCTCGAAGTACGCGAGCGCTTCCTCGGCGGAACCGTCCGGGTACTCGCCGACGACACGCTCGCCGTCGCCCTCGCGGACGTACACGGTGCCGGTCTCGTCGACACGTCCCCAGGGGTGCTGTTCAGAAGTAGCCAAGAGCCTCACCTTGCTGCTGCGCGTTACGGGCGGGATGCCGCCCCACGTTTGGGAATCAGCCTATTGCACGTGCTGGGATCACTGCAGGCTGAAGCTGTCGATGGTGGTCGCGACCACGGGCTTGCCGTCGGTCCCGCCGCCCTGAACGCCCTTGTCGGTCACTTGCGTCTTCAGCTGGTCGAGTCCGGAGGTGACCTGGCCGATCACGGTGTAGCCGCCCGCCTGGTCGGCCGGGATGGTCGTGTCCTCGTAGACGATGAAGAACTGGCTGCCCTGGCTCGAGGCGTCGTTGCTCTGCCTCGCCATGGCGATGGTGCCGGCCTTGTAGACGTCGTCGGACGGCGCGTTCTCGATCGGGCCGTAGGAGTAGCCGGGACCGCCGCTGCCGTCACCCTTCGGGTCGCCGCACTGCAGCACGTAGAAGCCGCCGTCGGTGAGCCGGTGGCACGTCAGACCGTCGTAGAACTTCTTCTGGACGAGGGAGACGGTGGATGACACCGCCTGCGGTGCGGCCTTGCCGTCGAGGGAGACTCCGAGCGGGATGCCGTTGATCGTCATCGTCCCGGTCCACGTGCGGTCCTCGGCGAGGGTCTTCGGCGGCACACCGGCGGCCGACGCCGACGCCGACGCCGACGCCGACGGCGACGCCGATGAGGACGCCTTCGCGGCACCGGGGCCGGCGGAGAAGTAGAGGAGCTGCGTTCCGACCGCGAGGGCCACGATGACGACGGCCGCGATTCCGGCCACCCAGTTGTCACGCCTGCGGCGCTTGACCCTGTGCTCGTGGACGGTCTGGCGTGCCTGGTACGCGCGGAGGCGTTCCCGCGCCTGTCGCGCTTCGCGGTCGTTCTGCTTCGGTGCCACGTGTGTCCTCCGGCGGTCCGTACGGGGGATGTCCGCGAGGCGTCGCCCGCTGGATCATGGAGAACCTTATCCGTCGCCGCTATGCACGGCCAACTCGCCGTTCCCAGGATTCCGACGCTCACAGCGGGAGTGTCGGTGGCCGCGACTACGCTTGTCGGGTGGTCGACGTGCAACCTGGGCTCCGGACGGGAGCGACTCCGCTCGCGGTGCGGATGCGCCCCAAGTCGCTCGACGAGGTCGCCGGCCAGCGCCACCTGCTGAAGCCGGGGTCGCCGCTCGTCGCCCTGGCCTCCGACAAGGAGGGGCAGTCGGGCTCGGTCTCCGTGATCCTCTGGGGTCCTCCCGGCACCGGCAAGACCACGCTGGCGCAGGCGATCGCGCATTCGTCGGGCCGCCGGTTCGTCGAGCTCTCCGCCGTGACGGCCGGAGTGAAGGATGTGCGGCTCGTGATGGACGAGGCCCTCTCGACCCGCGATCTGTACGGCGTCTCGACGGTGCTGTTCCTCGACGAGATCCACCGCTTCACCAAGGCGCAGCAGGATGCGCTGCTCCCGGGCGTCGAGAACGGGTGGGTCATCCTGGTCGCGGCCACGACCGAGAACCCGTCGTTCTCCGTGATCTCGCCGCTGCTCTCGCGCAGCCTGCTGCTGACGCTGGAGACGCTGAGCGACGACGACCTGGGCGTGGTGATCGACCGCGCCGTCGCCGACGAGCGCGGCCTCGGCGGGCAGTACACGCTCGACCCCGAGGCGCGCGCGGCGCTGATCCGGCTGGCGTCGGGTGACGCCCGCCGGGCCCTGACCGCACTCGAGGCGGCATCCGTCACCGCGGCGTCGTCCACGCCCGCCACCTCGAAGAAGAAGCCGGTGATCACGGCCGAACTGGTCGCGCAGGCGGTGGATCGCGCGCTGTTGCGCTACGACCGCAACGGGGACGAGCACTACGACGTGATCAGCGCGTTCATCAAGTCGGTGCGCGGCTCCGACGTGGATGCGTCGCTCCACTACCTCGCCCGCATGATCGAGGCGGGGGAGGACCCGCGGTTCATCGCCCGGCGCATCATCGTGCTGGCCTCCGAAGACATCGGCATGGCCGACCCGCACGCGCTCGGCGTGGCCGTCGCCGCGGCCGACGCCGTGCAGTACATCGGGATGCCGGAGGGACGCATCCCCCTGGCCCAGGCGGTCGTGCACCTGGCGACCGCGCCGAAGTCGAACGCCGCCTACATGGCGCTCGATGCGGCGATCGCGGATGTGCGCGCCGGGAAGATCGGGCGGGTGCCCAAGCACCTGCGCGACGCGCACTACCCGGGTGCCAAGCGCCTGGGCCACGGGAAGGGCTACAAGTACCCGCACGACGACGCCCTCGGAGTGCTCGAGCAGCAGTACCTCCCCGACGAACTGCAGGGCACGACGTATTACACGCCGACCGAGCACGGCAACGAGCGCGACGTCTCCGCGCGCCTCGCCAAGCTGCGCCGCATCGTGCGCGGGCGCTGACCGCGATCTGTTAGACTTTCTGCGCCTAGAAGCGTGTCCGAGGTGCGGCTGCCGCAGACACGACTCGACGGGAACGGCCCTGTAGCCGGGCTTCCCTGGCGACAATCCCTCTCTCTGCGGGGCACTGTGCCTATGAACAGCGCGTGTGCGCCCGCATCCATTACTTCAGAGAGAAAACCGAAAGGAAACCGTGTCTTCACGTTCCCGCAGCAAGACCCGCGAGTCGCGGGCCCTGGGCATCCCGCTTACCCCGAAGGCGGCGCGCTACATGGAGAAGCGCCCCTACGCTCCGGGTGAGCACGGCCGCACCAAGCGCAAGGCCGACTCCGACTACGCGGTGCGTCTGCGCGAGAAGCAGCGCCTGCGCGCCCAGTACGGCATCCGCGAGAAGCAGCTCCGCATCGCCTTCGAGGAGGCCCGTCGCACCCAGGGCCTGACCGGTGAGAACCTGGTCGAGCTCCTCGAGATGCGTCTCGACGCCCTCGTGCTGCGCGCCGGCTTCGCCCGCACCATCACGCAGGCCCGCCAGTTCGTCGTGCACCGCCACATCCTCGTCGACGGCAAGATCGTCGACCGCCCGTCGTTCCGCGTGAAGCCGGGTCAGCTCATCCACGTCAAGGCCCGCTCCGAGGGCACCGAGCCCTTCCAGGTCGCGGCTGCCGGCGGTCACCTGGACGTGCTGCCGAAGACCCCGGGCTACCTGGACGTCGAGATCGACAAGCTGCAGGCCCGCCTGGAGCGTCGCCCCAAGCGCGCCGAGGTCCCCGTGACCTGCGAGGTCCAGCTGGTCGTCGAGTACTACGCGGCTCGCTGACACGCGAGACGCCGGCGTTCGGCGTCAACGCTCCCGGAACGGGGTCGCGGCATCACGCCGCGGCCCCGTTCCGCGTTCCCGGCGGCGCCGCATGCGGCTACGCTTGAGCGGTATGCCCGTGGCGGAATGGAAGGAGTCCCCGTGTCCGGTGGAGACATCGCAGGCCTGATCGCGGCCGTCGTGTTCGCGGTCCTGGTCGGCTTCATCACCATCCCGCTGATCAAGCTCGGGCGCGTGCTCGACTCGACCCGGGACGCCATCAAGGAGGCGAGCGACGGCATCACGCCGATCCTCGACGAGACGGCGACCACTCTGCAGGAGACCAACAAGCAGCTGGCACGGGTGGATGTGATCACCAAGAACGTCGCTGATGTCACCGGCAACGTGTCGGCGCTCGTGGCACTGTTCGCCGCGACCGTCGGCGGTCCGCTGATCAAACTGGCCGGATTCAGCGCCGCCGCGCGGGCCGCGTTCAAGGCGGCCGGAGGCTTCGCCTCGCGCGACTCCTCCACGGGCGCCGGCTCCTCCACCGGTTCGTCCCGCTCCCGGAGACGTCGCACCGACTCCCACTAGACTTGGGTACCGTGCGCCGGGGCTCGCCGCGGCGGCATCCAGAGAGGGAGGATCAAGCATGAAGAGTTTCCTGTGGCTGCTCGTCGGGGTCGCCATCGGCTTCGCCGTCGCCCACAAGGTCAACGAGACCGCCAAGGGTCGCGAATTCTTCAGCAACATCGACCAGAAGGCGCGTGATTTCGGCGAGGCCGTCTCCGACGGCTACCGCCAGCGCGAGGCCGAGATCCGCTCGGCCATCCAGGGCGACTGACGCCCCTTCTCCCACCTCGCAGACCTCGATCGACCGGAACCCATGCAGACCGCTGAAATCCACCGCCGCTGGCTCGACTTCTTCGCGCAGCGCGGCCACACCGTCGTCCCCTCCGCCTCCCTGGTCAGCGACGACCCGTCGCTGCTGTTCACGGTGGCCGGGATGGTGCCCTTCGTGCCGTACCTGACCGGCGTCGTGCCCGCGCCGTTCCCGCGCGCCACCAGCGTGCAGAAGTGCATCCGCACGCTCGACATCGACGAGGTCGGCAAGACGCCGCGTCACGGCACGTTCTTTCAGATGGCCGGCAACTTCTCGTTCGGCGACTACTTCAAGGAGCAGGCCATCACGTTCGCGTGGGAGCTGCTCACCACCTCCGAGGAGGAGGGCGGCCTCGGCTTCGACCCGAAGGACCTGTGGGTCACGGTCTACGAGGAGGACGACGAGGCGCGCGAGATCTGGACCCGCGTCTCGACCCTCCCGCCGGAGCGCATCCAGGGCCTCGGCAAGGACACGAACTACTGGTCGACCGGTCAGCCCGGCCCCGCGGGTCCGTGCTCCGAGATCTTCTTCGACCGCGGCCCGGCCTACGGCGCCGACGGGGGACCGGCGACGGACGACGACCGTTACGTCGAGATCTGGAATCTCGTCTTCATGCAGTACCTGCGTGGTGAGGGCGACGGCAAGAAGGACTTCGAGATCCTCGGCGACCTGCCCAAGAAGAACATCGACACCGGCCTGGGGCTCGAGCGCGTCGCGTTCATCAAGCAAGGCGTCGACAACATGTACGAGATCGACCAGGTGCGGCCGGTGCTCGACCGTGCGGCCGAGCTCGCCGAGAAGCCGTACGGCAACGAGGCGCACGAGGACGACGTGCGGCTGCGCGTCGTCGCCGACCACGTCCGCAGCGCGCTCATGCTGATGGCCGACGGCGTGACCCCGTCGAACGAGGGCCGCGGCTATGTGCTGCGGCGGCTGCTGCGCCGCACGGTGCGCGCGATGCGCCTGCTGGGCGTCGAGACCGCCACGTTCCCGGAGCTCTTCCCGGTGTCGCGCGACGCCATGAAGGCGGCGTACCCGGAGGTCGCGACCGAATTCGACCGCATCTCCCAGCTTGCGTATGCCGAGGAGGAGACGTTCCTGCGCACGCTGGCGGCGGGCACGAGCATCCTGGACACGGCGGTCGCGACAACGCAGAAGGAGGGGCGGAAGCAGCTCGCGGGCGACACCGCCTTCCTGCTGCACGACACCTACGGCTTCCCGATCGACCTCACGCTCGAGATGGCGGAGGAGGCCGGCCTCAGCGTCGACCGCACCGCGTTCGACACCCTGATGGCCGACCAGCGCGCCCGCGCGAAGGCGGATGCGAAGGCGAAGAAGACGGCGCTGGCCGACCTCTCCGTCTACAGCGCCTTCCGTTCGCTGGGCGAGACCGTGTTCACCGGCTACACCGAGCTCGAGACGGAGTCGAGCGTGCTCGGCCTGATCGTCGACGGCCGTTCGGTCGACCGTGCCCGCGAGGGCCAGGTGGCGGAGATCATCCTCGGCGCCACCGCGCTCTACGCGGAGTCCGGCGGTCAGGACGCGGACGCGGGCAGCATCGTCGGCCCGGGCTACGAACTCGACGTGCTCGACGTGCAGAAGCCCGTCAAGGGCCTGATCAGCCACAAGGTGCTGGTGCGCAGCGGCGAGGTGGGCGTCGGCGCGCCGACGACGAGCATCGTGGATGCGGACTACCGCCGCGGGGCGCGACAGGCGCACTCCGGCACCCACATCATCCACGCGGCACTGCGTCAGGTGCTCGGCCCCAACGCGCACCAGTCCGGCTCCTACAACAAGGCCGGCTACCTGCGCCTCGACTTCTCGTGGAACCAGGCGCTCTCGGCCGAGACCCGCAGCGAGATCGAGGAGATCTCGAACAACGCGGTCCGCCAGAACCTCGAGGTCACGACGCGCGAGCTGCCACTCGCCGAGGCCAAGGCGCTCGGCGCGATGGCGCTGTTCGGCGAGAAATACGGCGACGTCGTCCGCGTGGTCGACATCGGCGGCCCCTGGTCGCGCGAGCTGTGCGCAGGCACGCACGTCGCGACGAGCTCCGAGATCGGCATGATCAACCTGGTGAGCGAGTCGTCGGTCGGTTCGACCAACCGTCGCGTCGAGTCCCTCGTCGGCCTCGAGGCCTTCAAAGACCTGGCGGTCGAACGCACGATCGTGTCGCAGCTGTCGAGCTCGCTGAAGACGCCGCGCGAGCAGCTGCCGGAGAAGATCGCCGACCTCATGGCGAACCTCAAGGCGGCCGAGAAGCGCATCCAGGCGTTCGAAGCCCGCGCGGTGCTCGACAAGGTGCCCGGGCTGCTCGACGCCGCGACCCGCCGCGGCGCGGTGACGGTCGTGGCCGAGGACGCCGGCACGCTGAACACCCCCGACGACCTGCGCCTGCTCGCGACCACGGTCCGCGAGCGGCTCGGGTCCGACCCGGCGGCGGTCGCGCTGGCCGCGCGCGCGGGCGGCAAGCCCGTCGTCATCGTGGCCACGAACCAGGCGGCACGCGACGCCGGTGTCAACGCGGGCGCTCTCGCGAAGACCGCGGCAGGCGTGCTCGGCGGTGGCGGCGGCGGCAAGGCCGACCTCGCGCAGGGCGGCGGCACGGATGCCGAAGCGATCCCGGCGGCGCTGACTGCGGTCGTGTCGGCGATCGGATAGTCCCGTGCGCAGCGGGGTGCGGCTGGGCATCGACGTCGGCAAGGTGCGGATCGGCGTGAGCCGGTCCGACCTGCACGGCATGCTGGCCACGCCGGTCGAGACGGTCGCGCGCTCCGAGGATTCTGCGGATCGCCGCCGCATCGCGGAGATCGTGAGCGAACTCGGAGCGTTCGAGGTTATCGTCGGACTGCCGTTGGCGCTCTCGGGCGCGCACACCGCCTCCACGGCGGACGCGATCGGTTTCGCCGAGGCGCTGGCCGCCGAGGCCGGCGTCCCGGTCCGGCTGGTCGACGAGCGCCTCACGACCGTGTCGGCGGCCTCGGCGCTGCGGGCGTCGGGCAGGAACGCGAAGAAGGCGCGTCCGGTCGTCGATCAGGTGGCGGCCACGATAATTTTGCAGCACGCCCTCGATGCGGAACGGGCCACGGGCCGTCCGCCGGGTGACCCCGTCGAAACGAGCATTGGACAGTAGCGTGTCTCAGAACCCCGAGCAGCGGCCGGAGCCGCCCGTGTTCCCGGCGGTGAATCGTCGCCCGGTGCCGCCTCAGGAGCAGCGGCCGGCGGGCGGCGACCAGCAGCAGCCGCAGGACGCGGCGCCGCAGGGTCAGCCGGGCGCGGACCGCCCGCCGATGACCCGCCGAGAGGCCCGGGCCGCCCGCGAGGCGGCCGAGAAGCAGTCGCTGCGCCAGCCGATCTCGTCGCCGACGCCGACGCAGGAGTCCCCGTCCGACCTCGCAGCCCTCGCGGGTCTCGACTTCGATGCGGTGATCACGGGCCCGATCGCGCAGGTGGACGAGCCCGCGCCGGTCGGCGCGGCCGCCCGGCATGAGGCGGAGGACCCGTCCTCGCATCACGATCATCCTGCGCGTACTGTGTTCGGCGTGCTGGAGGACACCGAAGACGAGTCCGTCCACGAGGGGCACCCCCTCGTCTGGCGGCAGCAGAACTACCTGTCGCACGACGAGCCCCCGAAGAAGCGCCGCTGGGTCAAGCGCCTCATCGTCACCATCGTCGTGCTCGGCATCCTGGGCGGAATGGCGGGCGGGGCGTATGCGATCTTCGAGCCCCAGATCGCCAAGGTCCACGACGCGCTGTTCCCGCCCGCCAACGACTACAGCGGCAGCGGCACCGGCGAGGTGATGTTCACCATCAAGTCGGGCGACGACGGCTCCACCATCTCGAACAACCTCGCCAAGGCGGGTGTCGTGAAGACGTACGACGCCTTCTACTCCCTGCTGCTCCGGCAGAAGCCGGAGGCGCAGTTCCAGCCCGGCGTGTTCAAGCTCGCCAAGAAGATGAGTGCGGCGGCCGCGCTCGCCTCGCTGCAGGACCCCTCGTCGCGCGTGGAGAACACCGCCGTGATCCCGGAAGGGACGGCTGAGAAGGACGTCCTGCAGACGGTGGCCGACGCGACGAAGATCCCGTTGGCCGACCTGCAGGCGGCGGCAGCGAACCCGGCGGCGTACGGTCTGCCCGGACAGGCGAAGTCCCTCGAGGGCTTCCTGTTCCCGGCGACGTACACCTTCCCGCCGGGAACGACGGCGCAGGTTGCGATCAAGACGATGGTCGACCGGATGTTCCAGGCGCTCGACGAGGCGGGCGTCGCTCCCGCGAACCGGTGGAACACCGTCGTCCTCGCGTCCGTCGTGCAGCGCGAGGCCGGCCTCAGGGACGACTACCCGAAGGTGGCGCGCGTCTTCCTCAACCGCCTGGCGCAGGGCTGGGACCTCCAGTCCGACGCGACCGTCGCGTACGGCACCGGGCACACCGACCGGGTCGAGACGACGGACGCCGAGCGCGCCGATGCGAACAACCCGTACAACACCTACGTGCACCCCGGCCTGCCGGTCGGTCCGATCTCGAACCCCGGCGACCTGGCGATCAACGCAGTCCAGCATCCCGCCGACGGCACCTGGATGTATTTCGTCACCTGGAACCTCCAGACCGGCGAGACGATCTTCTCCACCACGCAGGCGGAGCACGACGCCGCGGTCGAGAAATGGCAGCAGTGGATGAAGGACAACCCCGGCTATGAGTAAGCGTCAGGGCGACGACGAGACGACCGACGCGGCCGTGGAGGACGGCGTCTCCGAGGCGT
The DNA here is from genome assembly GCF_056754895.1 of Leifsonia sp. KNZ13-11D. Lineage (NCBI taxonomy): Bacteria > Bacillati > Actinomycetota > Actinomycetes > Micrococcales > Microbacteriaceae > Leifsonia > Leifsonia sp. KNZ13-11D. Next base: position 2,188,147 of record NZ_JBPGWU010000001.1, on the reverse strand, counting down.
CGGCGGAGGCGTCGATCGCGGAGCTCGTCGAGCGGGAGCGCGAGCTCGAAGCCGAGGAGGCCGCGGTCGCCGAGGCCGAGGAGGCGGCGGAGCGCGAGGAGCCGGCGGACGAGTCCGAGGATCCCGCCGAGTCCGAGGGTCCCGCCGAGTCCGAGGATCCGGCCGAGTCCGAGGATCCGGCCGAGCCGGAGGCTCCCGCGGAGATCGAGGACGCCGGCGAGCCGGCAGCCCTCGGAGCGGAGAATAAGCCGGCCAAACAGCCCGCGAAGGCGACGCCCAAGAAGGCGTCCTCCGCCAAGCCCGCCGCGAAGAAGGCGCCGAGCCGGCGTCTGGCGGTGCTCGGCTCGCCCATCGGCCACTCCCGCTCGCCCGAGCTGCACCGCGCCGCCTACGACGCCCTCGGGCTCGACTGGTCGTATGAGGCGGTCGACGTGACCGAGGAGGCTCTGCCCGGCTTCATCGGCGGTCTGGGGCCCGAATGGCGCGGACTGTCCCTCACCATGCCGCTGAAGAAGGCCGTGCTCCCGCTGCTGAGCGAGACGGACCGGATCAGCGACCGGACCGGCGGCGCGAACACCGTGCTGCTCGACGGCGACGAGCTTCGCGGGTTCAACACCGACGTGCCCGGCATCGTGCGCGCCCTGCAGGCCGCCGGGCTCGAGCAGGCCCGCTACGTCCACATCCTGGGCGGAGGCGCGACCGCCGCGTCGGCACTGGTGGCCGCCGCCGACCTCGGAGCGGAACGCGTCGACGTGCACGTCCGCGACCTCGCACGCAGCGCGTGGATCGAGCCGCTGGCCTCCGACCTGGGACTTCGGGTGCGCATCCGCCCGTTCTCGCAGGCCGACCGGTCGCTCGACGTCCCGGGACTCGTGATCAGCACCCTCCCGGGAGGGACGGTGACGGAGGCCGTCTACACGGACTCCACCCGCCGTCGTTCGATGCTGTTCGACGTCGCGTACGAGCCGTGGCCAACACCGCTCGCGCGCCAGTGGGAGTCGGTCGGCGGGCGCGTGGTGTCGGGGCTGGCAATGCTCGCCCATCAGGCGCTGCTGCAGGTGCGCATCTTCGTCTCGGGCGACCCGCTGCAGCCGCTGCAGGACGAGGCCGAGGTGCTCGCTGCGATGCTCGACGCCGTCGGGATCGACGAGCAGGGCGCGCCGCTGGAGGAGTGATCTCGGCATCAGTGCGCAGGGGCTCCTTCCGTTACCTCGGTCGCAGGCTCCCTCGGCGCTGGGGTCGCGGCATCGCTCCGCGCTGCCCCTGAGCTCCACCGCGCTATGCCAGAATCGAAGCATGCTTCGTTGGCTCACGGCCGGGGAATCCCACGGCCCCGAACTCATCGCCGTCCTGGAGGGGCTTCCCGCCGGGGTCCCGGTGTCGCTCGACGCCATCCGCGCCGATCTGGCGCGCCGCAAGCTCGGCTATGGCCGCGGAGCCCGCATGAAGTTCGAGCAGGACGCCCTCGACATCTCCGGCGGGGTGCGCCATGGGCTCAGCCTCGGCAGCCCGATCGCCCTGCGCATCGGCAACACCGAGTGGCCCAAGTGGGTGGACGTCATGAGCCCTGAGCCCGTGGACCCCGAGGTGCTGAACTCCGGTCGCGGAGCGGCACTGACGCGTCCCCGTCCCGGCCACGCCGACCTGGTGGGCATGCAGAAGTACGGCTTCGACGAGGCTCGGCCGGTGCTGGAGCGCGCCAGCGCCCGCGAGACCGCCGCGCGCGTCTCGCTCGGCGCCGTCGCCAAGTCGTTCCTCGATGAACTGGGCGTCACCCTCGTCAGCCACACGCTGTCGATCGGGTCGGTGCGCGTCCCCGAGGGCTCGCCGCTGCCGCGTCCCTCGGACGTCGACACCCTCGACGCCGACCCGCTGCGCTGCTTCGACCCGGAGACGTCCGAGCGGATGGTCGCCGAGGTGGACGCCGCCCACAAGGACGGCGACACGCTGGGCGGTGTGGTGGAGGTGCTGGCGTACGGGCTCCCGCCGGGGCTGGGTTCGCACGTGCACTGGGATCGCAAGCTCGACGCGCAGCTCGCCGCCGCTCTGATGGGCATCCAGGCGATCAAGGGCGTCGAGATCGGCGACGGCTTCCTGACCACCACCCGTCGCGGCTCCGAGGCGCACGACGAACTGCTGGCCGACGACGGCACCATCGTCCGCAGCAGCGACAAGGCCGGGGGCACCGAGGGCGGGATGAGCACCGGCGGAGTGCTGCGCGTGCGCGCCGGCATGAAGCCCATCGCGACCGTCCCGCACGCGCTGCGGACGGTGGATGTCGCCACCAGCGAGGCCGCGCCGGCCCATCACCAGCGCTCCGACGTCTGCGCGGTGCCCGCTGCCGGTGTGGTGGCGGAGGCGATGGTGGCACTCGTGCTCGCGAACGCCGTCCTGGAGAAGTTCGGCGGCGACTCGCTCGCCGAGACGTCGCGCAATCTGCAGGGCTACCTGGACGCCATCCCCGCGAACCTCACCACCGAACGCGCCAGTGCTCCCTACGCCTGAGCCCGGCGCCGCCGCCGGCGGATCGCCCGCGACGATCGCGCTCATCGGGCCTCCCGCCGCGGGCAAGTCGCGCGTCGGAAGACGGCTGGCGAAGCTGCTCGGGCTGCCGTTCGTGGACACGGACGCGGTGGTCGTGGCCGAGCACGGCCCGATCTCGGAGATCTTCGCGACGCACGGTGAACCGCACTTCCGGATGCTGGAGCGCGCGGCCGTCGCCGAGGCGCTCAGCCGCCCGGGCGTCGTCTCCCTCGGCGGTGGCGCGGTGCTCGACCCGGCGACGCAGTCCGATCTGGCCGGGGCGCGTGTCGTGCTGCTCACCGTGCGCCCGGAGGCGATCGCCAAGCGGATCACCAACGGCAAGCGGCCGCTGATCACCGACCTCGACTCCTGGAAGCGGCTCGTCGCTTCCCGCAGCGAGCTCTACCGGTCGCTCGCGGACTACACCGCCGACACGTCGTCCCGGCCGATCGACACGATCGTCGAGGAGATCGCCCAGTGGGCGCAGAAGGAAGGACACGCATGACCGACGCCCCCACCGAGATCACCGTCTCCGGAGCGCAGCCGTACCCGGTCGTGGTCGGCCGCGGCCTGCGGTTCGAGCTGGCGGACCACCTCGGCACCGGCGTGAACAAGGTCCTGCTCGTGCACCAGCCGAGCCTGGGGGCCGCGGCGGCGGAACTGCGCGAATCGCTCCTCGGCCGCTACGAGGTGCTCCTGGCCGAGGTGCCGGATGCGGAGGCCGCCAAGCGCGTCGAGGTGGCGTCGTTCCTGTGGCAGATCATGGGGCAGGCCGACTTCACGCGCTCCGACGCCGTGATCGGCTTCGGCGGCGGCGCCGTCACCGACCTGGCCGGATTCGTGGCCGCGACCTGGCTGCGCGGCGTGCGCCTGGTGCAGGTGCCCACCACGCTGCTCGGGATGGCGGATGCGGCGGTCGGCGGCAAGACCGGCATCAACACGGCCGAGGGCAAGAACCTCGTCGGGGCCTTCTACGCGCCGGCCGCGGTGATCTGCGACCTGGACACGCTCACCTCGCTGCCGCGCAACGAGCTGCTGGCCGGATTCGCCGAGGTCGTGAAGTACGGCTTCATCGCCGAGCCCGAGATCCTCGACACGATCGAGGCCGACGTCGCCCGGGCGACCGACCCGGAGACGCCGGAGTTCCGCCGCCTGGTGGAGCTGTCCATCGGCATCAAGGCGCGCGTGGTGGGGGAGGACTTCACCGAGCAGGGGCTGCGGGAGATCCTCAACTACGGCCACACGCTGGGGCATGCGATCGAGCACGCCGAGCGGTACCAATGGCGCCACGGCGCGGCGGTCTCGGTCGGCATGGTGTTCGCCGCGGAGCTCGCCCGGCTGAGCGGACGGCTCAGCGACGAGGTCGTGGACCGGCACCGCCGCATCCTGGAGTCGCTCACGCTCCCCGTCAGCTACCCGCTCGGACGCTGGCAGACGCTGCTCGCGACCATGCAGCGCGACAAGAAGGCGCGGGGCAGTATGCTGCGCTTCATCGTGCTCGACGACGTGGCTCGTCCGACGGTGCTCGCCGGCCCGGACCAGAGCCTGCTGTTCGCCGCATACCAGGAGGTGGGTTCGTGACCGACAAGACCGTGCTGCAGCGGTTCCAGGCCAAGCCGGGCGACACCGTCGCCCTGGTGGTCGCCCAGGACGGCGACCGGGCACTCCTCGGACCGCTCCCGGACCGGGCCACCGAGGCCGCCGTCTCGGAGGCGGCGGTCGTCGCCAGTGTCGTCCGCTCGCGGGAGGAGCTGCTTGCCCGCTACGCCGAGCAGCTGCCGGTGGCAGCATCCGCCCGGGCCGTGTGGGTGGTCTACCCGAAGGGCGGCCGCGCGGACGTGAACCGCGATGTCGTCGCGGGGGAGGCGCGAGCCTACGGCTGGCGCGGCGTCAGCAACATCTCCGTCGACGACACGTGGTCGGCGGTCCGCGTGCGTCCGCTGAAGGACGGGGAGGAGTGATGGCGGACATCCTCGTCCTCAACGGCCCCAACCTCGGCCGGCTGGGCACGCGCGAACCCGACGTCTACGGGTCGGGGACGCTGGACGACCTGCGCGCACTCCTGCAGGACGACGCCGGCGACGACCGGATCGACCTCCGCCAGACCGACGACGAAGCGGAGCTGCTGCGCTGGCTGCACGAGGCCGCGGACTCGCGCGCCCCCGTCATCCTGAACGCCGGCGCCTGGACGCACTACTCGTACGCGCTGCGGGATGCGGTGTCGCTGGTCACCAGGGCCGGCGGCACGGTGGTGGAGGTGCACCTCTCCAACCCGCACGCGCGGGAGGAGTTCCGGCACACCAGCGTCATCACCGCCGTCGCGACGGGTGTGATCGCCGGATTCGGGTTCGAGTCGTACCGGCTGGCGCTGGCGTTCATTCGCCGAAACGCCCGCTGACGTCTAGAATCTCCTGGGACCGCCGCGCGGTCCGCCGTGGGCCGTGACCGCTCCGTCTCCCCGAGACGGGCGCGTGCGGCGTCCACCCGCATCTTCTCATCGAACGAACGGAACATCCCCTTGGCTTCAACCGCTGACATCAAGAACGGCGTCGTCCTCTCGATCGACGGCCAGCTCTGGACCGTGATCGAGTTCCAGCACGTGAAGCCGGGCAAGGGCGGCGCGTTCGTCCGCACCAAGCTGAAGAACGTCACCACCGGCAAGACCGTCGACCGCACCTACAACGCGGGCGCGAAGATCGACATCACCAACGTCGACCGCCGCGACTACCAGTACCTGTACCAGGACGGCGCCGACTTCGTCTTCATGGACACGTCGGACTACGACCAGATCACCATCCCGGGCCCGATCGTCGGCGACTCCGCCAACTTCATGCTCGAGAACCAGAACGTCACCGTTGCGCTGCACGAGGGTCTGCCGCTCTACGTGGAGCTCCCGGCCTCCGTCGTGCTCGAGATCACCTACACGGAGCCCGGCCTCCAGGGCGACCGCTCCACCGGCGGCACCAAGCCGGCGACCGTGGAGACCGGCTACCAGATCCAGGTCCCGCTGTTCCTCGAGACCGGCACGAAGGTCAAGGTCGACACCCGCACGGGCGACTACCTCGGCCGCGTCAACGACTAGATGAGCGCGCGGACCAAGGCACGCAAGCGCGCGCTCGACGTGCTCTACAGCGCCGACCTGCGCGGGATCCCGCTGCGCCAGGCGCTCGCGACCGAGGCCGAGCGTGCGGCGACCCAGCCGGCGCGCGAGGCGTCGTGGCTGTACGCCCGCGACATCCTGGACGGTGTGATCGAGCACCAGGACGAGATCGACGAGCAGATCGAGACGTACGCCCAGGGGTGGACGCTCGCCCGCATGCCCGCCGTCGACCGCGCCATCCTGCGCATCGGCGTCTGGGAGGTGCTGTTCAACGACGAGGTGCCCGACGGCGTCGCCATCTCGGAAGCCGTGGAGGCGGCGACCGTGCTGTCGACCGACGACTCCGCGGGCTTCGTGAACGGGCTCCTGGCCAAGATCGCGCAGACGAGGACTGCGTGACAGGCATGCGCGGTGCGCGCGTGACCGGCCGGATGCGCCGGATCGCCGCGGCGGCCGCGCTGGCTCTCGGCGTGGTGTTCGCCGCAGCGGGGTGCTCGCTGCTCGGCGGCGCCTCGAACGTGCCCGTCGCGACGGACGCGCCTCCGAAGGGCACGGACGGCGCCGTCGACTTCGACGGCGGCTTCATCACGGTCGGCGACGGCCAGAAGAAGGTCGACATCTGGTTCGATGCGATGTGCCCGGTGTGCGGCGCGTTCGAGAAGGCCAACGGTGCCACGCTGGCGAAGGCCGTCGACGACGGGTCGATCACGCTCCGGCTGCACCCGCTGACGTTCCTGGACTCGGCGTCGAACGGAACCGGCTACTCCACCCGGGCGGCCGCGGCGCTGACGTGCGTCGCAGTGTCCGATCGCACGGCTATCCTGCCGTTCTACCAGGCGCTGTTCACCGACCAGCCGGAGGAGAACTCCAGCGGCCTGACGGACAAGGAGCTGGCGTCGCGCGCCTCGAAGGCGGGCGCGAGCGACATCTCCGGCTGCCTGTCGGACAGCGGCCCCTACCAGGCGTGGGCGCAGGGCAACACGGCCAACTCGCAGAAGGGCCCGATCGAGGTCGACGGCAAGAAGGTCCTCGACACGATCACGGGGACGCCCACCGTTCTCGTGAACGGCAAGCAGTACCCCGGCGGCGTGGACGACGCCAAGGCCTTCTCACGCTTCCTCGCCTCCCACTGAGCGCAACGAGGGGTCGCAACACGCCGTTATGGCCAGCCGATAACGGCGTGTTGCGACCCCTCGTCGGCGTCTGCCGGGGAGCGGGCGGGAGGCCTGCTAGGGTGGGAGGCGTTAGGCATCCTTTAACAGCCGTCCTGTGAGGCGGGGAAGGAGGTCGGCATGACGGCGCGTACCGTGCTGCAGCAGGCTGACATCGCCCGGGCGTTGACTCGGATCTCCCACGAGATCCTGGAGTCCAACCGGGGAACCGACGATCTGGTGATCCTGGGGATCCCGACCCGCGGCGTGGTGCTCGCGCGGCGGATCGCCGACACCATCCAGCGCATCGAGCCCTCCGCGGTCGGCTCGCCGGCCGACATCGTGGGCGCACTCGACGTGACGATGTACCGCGACGACCTGTCACGGCATCCCACGCGCACCCCGCAGCCCACCTCGCTCCCGGGACCGATCGACGGCAAGACGGTCGTGCTGGTCGACGACGTGCTGTTCTCGGGCCGCACGATCCGGGCCGCGCTCGACGCGGTCAGCGATATCGGCCGGCCGCGGGCCGTACGTCTCGCGGTCCTGGTGGACCGCGGCCACCGCGAGCTGCCGATCCGCGCCGACTTCGTGGGCAAGAACCTCCCGTCGGCGGCGTCCGAGCGCATCTACGTGCGGCTCGCCGAGGTCGACGGCACCGAGGCCGTCACGATCGAGGAGCCGGGGGCGGACGCATGAGGCACCTGCTCTCGACCCGCGACCTCCCGCGTGAGGACGCCATCCAGCTGCTCGACGTCGCCGAGGACATGGCGGACGTGCAGGATCGCGAGGTCAAGAAGCTGCCGACGCTCCGGGGCAAGACCGTCGTGAACCTCTTCTTCGAGGACTCGACGCGCACCCGCATCTCGTTCGAGGCGGCGGCGAAGCGGCTCTCCGCCGACGTCATCAACTTCTCCGCGAAGGGCTCCAGCGTCTCCAAGGGCGAGAGCCTGAAGGACACGGCCCAGACGCTGCAGGCGATGGGGGCGGATGCGGTGGTGATCCGCCACGGCTCGTCGGGCGCTCCGCAGACGCTCGCGGCGAGCGGCTGGATCGACGCGGGCATCCTCAACGCCGGCGATGGGACGCACGAGCACCCGACCCAGGCGCTGCTGGACGCGTTCACGATGCGCCGCCGCATCCACGGGACGGCCTCCCGCGGCCGCGACCTCGACGGGGTGAGCGTGGCGATCGTCGGCGACATCCTGCACTCGCGGGTGGCGCGGTCCAACGTCTGGCTGCTGCGCACTCTCGGCGCGCACGTCACGCTCGTCGCGCCTCCCACACTGCTGCCGGTGGACGTCTCCGGCTGGCCGGCGGCGGTGGGCTACGACCTGGACGCGGCGATCGCCGCGGGTCCCGACGTCGTGATGATGCTGCGCATCCAGGCCGAGCGGATGAACGCCGCGTTCTTCCCGACCACCCGCGAATACACGCGGCGGTGGGGCCTGGACGAGGAGCGGTTGGCCCGGTTGAAGCCCGATAGCATTGTGATGCACCCGGGACCGATGAACCGCGGGCTGGAGATTTCGGCCGCGGCCGCGGACTCCCCGCGCTCGACGGTCCGGGAGCAGGTCGCGAACGGCGTCTCCGTGCGGATGGCAGCGCTGTACCTGCTGCTGTCGGGTGCCGGTTCCGAGCAGGTACGGCCAGGCGGTGTGAGGTGAGTGTGGACGAGAAGTTCCTGATCCGGGGCGCGACGCTGGCGGACGGTTCGCGGACCGACCTGCTGGTCGAGGGCGGCGTTATCGCCGCGACCGGTACCGGGGTGAGCGCCGCGGGCGCGACGGCCATCGACGCGGACGGGCTGCTCGCGCTGCCGGGCCTGGTCGACCTCCACACGCATCTGCGTGAGCCCGGCTACGAGCAGAGCGAGACGGTCCTGACCGGCACGCGCGCCGCTGCGGCCGGCGGATTCACCGCGGTGTTCGCCATGGCGAACACATCGCCGGTGGCGGACACGGCCGGTGTGGTCGAGCAGGTGCTGAGCCTCGGCGAGGCCGCAGGCTACGCGACCGTCCGGCCGATCGGCGCCGTCACAGTCGGGCTGGCGGGCGAGCGGCTCGCGGAGCTGGGCGCGATGGCGCAGTCCCGCGCCCGTGTCCGGGTGTTCAGCGACGACGGCAACTGCGTCTCCGACCCGCTGCTGATGCGCCGTGCGCTGGAGTACGTCAAGGCGTTCGGCGGCGTCATCGCGCAGCACGCCCAGGAGCCGCGGCTCACCGAGGGCGCGCAGATGAACGAGGGCGCCCTGTCCGGCGAGCTGGGACTGGCGGGCTGGCCGGCGGTCGCCGAGGAGTCGATCATCGCGCGGGATGTGCTCCTCGCCGAGCATGTCGGCTCGCGCCTCCACGTGTGCCACGTCTCCACCGCGGGCAGCGTCGACGTCATCCGCTGGGCGAAGGCCCGCGGCATCGACGTGACCGCCGAGGTCACCCCGCACCACCTCGCGCTCACGGAGGAGCTGGCGACCGGATACGACGCCCGCTACAAGGTCAACCCGCCGCTGCGGAGCCTCGAGGACGTGGAGGCGCTGCGCGCCGGCCTCGCCGACGGAACGATCGACATCGTCGCGACCGACCACGCGCCGCATCCCATCGAGTCGAAGGACTGCGAGTGGGACGCCGCCGCGTTCGGCATGGTCGGGCTGGAGTCGGCGCTGTCGGTCGTGCAGGCCAGCGTGGTCGACAACGGGATGCTCGGCTGGGCCGACATCGCCCGCGTCCTCTCCGCCACCCCGGCCCGGATCGGCCGCCTGGACGGCCACGGCGGTGCGCTTGCGGAGGGCGCCCCGGCGAACCTGTTCCTCTACGACCCGACGGCCTCGCGCACGTTCTCGACCTCCGACCTCGCAGGCAAGGGCGTGAACTCGCCGTACCTCGGGCTCACGCTGCCCGGCCGGGTCGTCGCGACCCTCCACGAGGGCCGCGCGACGGTGCTCGACGGCGCCGTGCGCGACGCCGAGGAGGTGGGCGCCCGTGGATAAACTGCTCCCCACCATCGGCATCCTGGCGGTCGTCGTCATCGTCATCGCACTCGCCGCACTCGGCTGGCGCCGGCGCGTGCGCCGCGACTCCTCGGCGGGCGGCGGGTATTCGATGCCGGGGACCCTGAGCGCTCCTGTCGCCGAGGTGGAGGCGCTGTACGTCGCCACCACGCGCGGCGGCGAGCACCTCGAGCGGCTCGCCCTGCCGGGGCTGTCGTTCCGCGGCAAGGCGACGGTCGCCGTCCGGCCGGAGGGCGTGTCCCTCGCCGTCACCGGCGAACCGGCCGTCTTCGTCCCGGCGTCCGTCCTCACGGGAGTCGGCGCCGCGAGCGTCGCGATCGACCGGGCGGTCGAGCGCGACGGCCTCGTCCGGGTCGGCTGGACCACCAGCGGCGGCACCGCCGCCGACAGCTACTTCCGGGTCGTCGACCCGGCCGGCCGCGCGCAACTGATCGCGGCCGTCGAAGCAATCGTCCCGCGGGCGGATGCCCCGGATGCGGCGGGCCCGTCCCGTCCGAACGACAAGGAGGTGTGACGTGCTCGCAACGGAACCCGCGGTGCTCGTCCTCGAAGACGGAACCCGTTACGTCGGCCGGGCCTACGGCGCGCGAGGGCGCACCCTCGGCGAGGCGGTCTTCGCCACCGGCATGACCGGCTACCAGGAGACGCTGACGGACCCGTCCTACGCCGGCCAGATCGTGCTGCAGACGGCGCCGCACATCGGCAACACCGGCACGAACGACGAGGACATGGAGTCCCGGCAGATCTGGGTGGCGGGCTACGTCGTCCGCGAGCCCAGCCGTGTCGTGTCGAACTTCCGCGCCCAGCGCAGCCTCGACGACGACCTCGTCGCGCAGGGCGTCGTCGGCATCAGCGGGATCGACACCCGTGCGGTGACCCGCCACATCCGCTCGGCGGGCGCCATGCGGTCGGGCATCTTCTCGGGTGAGGACTTCGGGCTGAGCGACGGCGAGCAGCTCGACCTGGTGCTCGCCGGCGCGCCGATGAAGGGCCGCAACCTGTCCGCCGAGGTCTCCACCATCGAGCCGTACACGGTTCCCGCGGTCGGCGAGAAGGTCGGCTCCGTCGCGGTGCTCGACCTGGGCGTGAAGAAGTCCACCCTCGAGAACCTGGCGGCGCGCGGGCTCGACGTGCACGTGCTCCCGCAGCAGGTCAGCGCTCAGGATGTGCTCGGGCTCGGCGTCGACGCGCTGTTCTTCTCGAACGGACCCGGCGACCCGCAGGCCTCCGGCAAGCACGTCGCCCTGCTGCAGGAGACGCTGCGTGCAGGTCTCCCGTACTTCGGCATCTGCTTCGGCAACCAGCTGCTCGGCCGCGCGCTCGGGCTCGACACCTACAAGCTGCCGTTCGGCCACCGCGGGATCAACCAGCCGGTGCTCGACAAGCGCACCGGCCGGGTGGAGATCACCGCGCAGAACCACGGCTTCGCCGTCAGGGCGCCGATCGACGCCTCCTTCGACTCCCCGGCCGGCTTCGGCCGCGTAGAGGTCAGCCACTTCTCGCTCAACGACCAGGTCGTCGAGGGGCTCAACTGCCTCGACCTGAACGCCTTCAGCGTGCAGTACCACCCGGAGGCGGCGGCCGGTCCGCACGACGCCAACTACCTCTTCGACCGCTTCCTCGACATGATCCGCGCGCAGCACGGCGCCGCCGATCCGTCCACCTCGAACAGCCAGGAGAACGTCTGATGCCCAAACGCGACGACATCCAGTCCGTCCTCGTCATCGGCTCCGGACCCATCGTCATCGGCCAGGCGGTCGAGTTCGACTACTCGGGCACGCAGGCCTGCCGGGTGCTGAAGGCGGAGGGTGTGCGCGTCATCCTCGTCAACTCCAACCCGGCGACGATCATGACCGACCCCGACTTCGCCGACGCCACCTACGTCGAGCCGATCACCTGGCAGGTCATCGAGACGATCATCGCCAAGGAGCGCCCCGACGCCATCCTGCCGACCCTGGGCGGCCAGACCGCGCTCAACGCGGCCATGCAGCTGCACGAGCACGGCATCCTCGAGAAGTACGACGTCGAGCTCATCGGCGCGAAGTTCGAGGCCATCCAGAAGGGCGAGGACCGCCAGATCTTCAAGGAGCTCGTCGTGGAGGCGGGCGCCGAGGTCGCGCGCTCGCACATCGCGCACACCGTCGAGGAGGCGCTCGAGTTCGCGGAGGACCTGGGCTACCCGCTCGTCGTCCGTCCGTCGTTCACGATGGGTGGCCTGGGCTCCGGCTTCGCGTACACGCCGGAGGAGCTGCGCCGGATCGCCGGGGACGGCATCCACCAGAGCCCCACCAGCGAGGTGCTGCTGGAGGAGTCCATCCTGGGCTGGAAGGAGTACGAGCTCGAGCTGATGCGCGACACCGCCGACAACACGGTGGTCGTCTGCTCGATCGAGAACGTCGACCCGGTCGGCGTGCACACCGGCGACTCGATCACCGTCGCGCCTGCGCTGACGCTGACCGACCGCGAGTACCAGAAGCTCCGCGACATCGGCATCGACATCATCCGCGCCGTCGGCGTCGACACCGGCGGCTGCAACATCCAGTTCGCGGTGAACCCGGAGAACGGCCGGATCATCGTCATCGAGATGAACCCGCGCGTCTCTCGCTCCTCGGCCCTCGCCTCGAAGGCGACCGGCTTCCCGATCGCGAAGATCGCGGCGAAGCTGGCCATCGGCTACCGGCTGGACGAGATCCCGAACGACATCACGAAGGTGACGCCGGCGAGCTTCGAGCCGACGCTCGACTACATCGTGGTCAAGGTGCCGCGCTTCGCGTTCGAGAAGTTCCCGGCCGCCGACCCGACGCTGACCACCACCATGAAGTCGGTCGGCGAGGCGATGGCGATCGGCCGCAGCTTCAGCTCGGCGCTGCAGAAAGCGCTCCGCTCGCTCGAGAAGCGCGGCTCGTCGTTCCACTGGGGCCCGCCCAGTGCCGACGGGTCCGGGCGCACGGTGGATGAGCTGCTCGCGTCGATCGCGACCCCCACCGATGGCCGCATCGTCGACGTGCAGCAGGCGCTCCGCCTGGGTGCGACGCCCGAGCAGGTGTTCGAGGCGACCAAGATCGACCCGTGGTTCATCGACCAGATCGCGCTGATCAACGAGGTGGCCGACCAGATCCGGGATGCGCCGACACTCGACACCGAGACGCTGCGGTTCGCGAAGGACCACGGCTTCTCCGACGCCCAGATCGGCGAGCTGCGCGGCTTCGGCGAGGCCGACGTGCGGGAGGTGCGCCACATCCTCGGCGTCCGTCCGGTCTACAAGACGGTCGACACCTGCGCGGGTGAGTTCCCGGCGCTCACGCCGTACCACTACTCCAGCTACGACCTGGAGACCGAGGTGGAGCCGAGCGACAAGCGCAAGGTCGTCATCCTGGGCTCGGGCCCGAACCGCATCGGTCAGGGCGTGGAGTTCGACTACTCGTGCGTGCACGCGTCGTTCGCCCTGCACGACGCCGGGTTCGAGACGATCATGATCAACTGCAACCCGGAGACGGTGTCCACCGACTACGACACCAGCGACCGGCTCTACTTCGAGCCGCTGACGCTGGAGGACGTGCTCGAGGTCATCCACGCCGAGTCGCAGTCCGGCGAGCTGGTCGGCGTGGTCGTCCAGCTGGGCGGCCAGACCGCGCTCGGGCTCGCGAAGGGCCTGGAGGCGGCCGGGGTGCCCATCCTCGGCACGACGCCGGAGGCGATCGACCTCGCCGAGGAACGCGGGCTGTTCTCCGGCATCCTGGATGAGGCGGGTCTCGTCGCGCCGCGCAACGGGACCGCCGTCGACTTCCCGAGCGCCGCCCACGTCGCAGAGCAGATCGGCTACCCGGTGCTGGTGCGCCCGAGCTTCGTGCTCGGCGGGCGCGGCATGGAGATCGTCTACGACAGCGCCTCCCTCGCCGACTACTTCGAGCGGGTCGCCGGGCAGGGCATCGTCGGCCCGTCGCATCCGCTGCTGGTGGACCGCTTCCTCGACGACGCCATCGAGATCGACGTCGACGCGCTCTACGACGGCGAGCGGCTCTACATCGGCGGCGTCATGGAGCACATCGAGGAGGCCGGCGTCCACTCCGGCGACTCGTCGTGCACCCTGCCGCCGATCACGCTCGGCCGCCGCGAGATCGACCGGGTGCGCGAGGCGACCCTGAAGATCGCCGAGGGGATCGGCGTGCGCGGCCTCCTCAACGTGCAGTTCGCGATCGGCGCGGGCGTGCTCTACGTGCTGGAGGCCAACCCGCGCGCCTCCCGGACCGTGCCGTTCGTGTCGAAGGCGCTCGGCATCCCGCTCGCCAAGGCCGCGTCGCGGATCATGGTCGGCGAGACGGTCGAGGGCCTGATCGCCGAGGGGCTGCTGCCCGAGCAGGACGGCTCGCGCATCCCGATGGACTCGCCGGTCGCCGTGAAGGAGGCCGTGCTGCCGTTCAAGCGGTTCCGCACCAAGGAGGGCACGGTCGTCGACTCGGTGCTCGGCCCGGAGATGCGCTCCACCGGCGAGGTGATGGGCATCGACAAGGACTTCCCGACCGCGTTCGCGAAGAGCCAGTCGGCGGCCTACGGCGGCATGCCGCTGGGCGGCACCGCGTTCGTCTCGGTCTCCGACCGCGACAAGCGTGCCGTCGTCCTCCCGGTCCTCCGCCTGCACCAGCTCGGCTTCGAGATCGTGGCGACCGAGGGCACCGCCGAGGTGCTCAACCGCAACGGCATCGCGGCGCGCGTCGTGCGCAAGCACAGCGAGGCGCAGGAGAGCGGCGGCGACTCGATCGTCGACATGATCAACCGCGCCGAGGTGGATGTGGTGATCAACACCCCGAGCGGACGGTCGGCGCGTGCCGACGGCTACGAGATCCGCGCGGCAGCCGTCGCCGCGGACAAGCCGCTGTTCACGACGATCGCGGAGTTGAGCGCGGCCGTGGCGTCGCTGGACGCCATCCGCGAGGGCTTCGACGTGAAGTCGCTGCAGGTGTACGCGCAGGAGAGGGCCGCCCGCGTATGACGCCGGCGTTCGGCGACCGGCTCGCGCGCGCCTTCGCCGAGCGCGGGCGGCTGTGCGTCGGCATCGACCCGCACGCGCACCTGCTCGAGGAGTGGGGGCTGCCGGCATCGGCCGACGGCCTCCGCTCGTTCGGCCTGACGGTGGTCGAGGCCGCCGCTGGCCGGGCGGGCATCGTCAAGCCGCAGGTCGCGTTCTTCGAGCGCTTCGGGGCGGCGGGCTACGCGGCCCTGGAAGAGGTGCTCGCCGCCGCCCGTGAGGCCGGGCTGCTGGTGATCGCGGACGTCAAGCGCGGCGACATCGGCACCAGCGTCACGGCGTACGCCGAGGCCTGGCTGACGCCCGGCTCACCGCTGGAGTCCGACGCGATGACGGTCGCCGCCTACCAGGGCGTCGGCTCGCTGGCGGACGCTATGGCGCTCGGCGCGGCCGCAGGCAAGGGCCTGTTCGTGCTCGCCGCGACCTCGAATCCCGAAGCCGTGGCCGTGCAGCAGGCGATCGTTCAGAGCGGGCCGCGGACGGGCCTGTCCGTCGCTCGTGCGATCATCGAAGACGTGCATTCGTTCAATCAGGAGCAGGACGCGCGTGCCGCGTACGGATCGGCCGGGCTGGTGCTCGGCGCGACCGTCGAGCTCGCCGACTACGGGATCGATGTGGCGACGGCGGGGGAGCGCACCCCCGCGCTGCCTGTGCTCGCGCCGGGCTTCGGCCACCAGGGCGCCCGTGTGGAGGACGTGTCGCGACTGTTCGGCTCCCTCGCGTCCGGCGTGATCGTCAGCGAGTCCCGTGGGCTGCTCTCCGCGGGTCCTTCTGCGCTCGCGGACGCGATCGGGCGCCGCGCCGAGGAGGTGCGCGCCAGCCATGGCTGAGACCTCGAGCCGCCCCGCACCGCCCGAGGTCGACCGCCAGGCCGCGTCGCAGGCCGCCGTCGCCGCGCGCCGTGCCCGCGCCGCCGTGAAGGCGTCCATCGCCTCCCGCGAGCTGTCGCCGCTCACGGTGCTCGACCGCGCGACCGCCGACCCGGACGGGGTCGAGGGCCGCCTGCGGGTCACGGAGTTCCTGCTCAGCGTGCCGGCGATCGGCACCACCAAGATGCAGGAGGCGCTCGACCGGCTGGCCATCTCGCCCGCCAAACGCCTGGGCGGCCTCGGGCGGCACCAGCGGCTGCGGCTCCGCCAGTTCCTGATCGAGCGGGAGAACCGCGCCGGCCGCCAGCGCAACCGCCTGGTCGTGCTCGCCGGCCCGACCGCGGTCGGCAAGGGGACGGTCTCGTCGTACATCCGCGAGCACTACCCGGACGTGCTGCTCTCCGTATCCGCGACGACCCGCCGACCGCGCCCCGGCGAGGTGGACGGCGTCAACTACTACTTCGTCGACGACGCCGAGTTCGACCGGATGATCGTCGAGGGCGAGCTGCTCGAGCACGCGACCGTGCACAACGCCTTCCGCTACGGCACGCCGCGCGCGCCGATCGAGACGGCGCTGGCCGCAGGGCGGAGCGTCCTGCTCGAGATCGACCTGCAGGGCGCCCGCCAGGTGCGCGCCTCCATGCCGGAGGCACGGCTGATCTTCCTGCTCCCGCCGACGTGGGAGGAGCTGGTGCGGCGGCTGATCGGCCGCGGCACCGAGGACACCGCGGAGCAGCAGCGCCGGCTGGAGACCGCCAAGGTCGAGCTGGCCGCCCAGGACGAGTTCGACTACAAGGTGGTCAACCACGACGTCGCAGAGGCGGCCCGCGAGGTCGTAGACTTGATGAAGGTCCGCGCGGCGCCGTCGCGTCCGTGAGCCGTCATTGCGACGTCGTGCCGACGACGCGCCCACCGTCCCCGGTCGCCTGACGCGGCCGTCGATCGGGCTACTGCGCCCGATCGCCAGAACAAGGAGCACTCCGCATGGCAACCAGCAACAACGGCATCATCGACCCGCCCATCGACGACCTCCTGTCGCGTGTCGAGTCGAAGTACGCCCTCGTGATCTTCGCGTCCAAGCGGGCCCGTCAGATCAACGACTACTACGCCGACCTGCACGAGGGCAGCCTGTTCGACAACGTGGGCCCGCTGGTCGACTCCTCCGTCGACGACAAGCCGCTCTCGGTCGCCCTGCACGAGATCAACGAGGACAAGCTCGTCCTGAAGCCGATCGCCGCCGAGTAGTCAGCATCCGCCGCACGCAGCAGTAGAGCCGCAGACGACCGCAGCCGGGCAGCGCCCCGGCCGAGGAGAGGTGCCGCCGTTGAGCCCACGATTGACCATCGTCGTCGGAGTGACCGGCGGCATCGCCGCGTACAAGGCCGTCGGAGTCATCCGGGCCCTGGTCCTCGAAGGCCACTCGGTGCACGTGGTCGCGACGGAGGCGGCGCTGCGGTTCGTGGGCCGTCCGACGCTGGAGGCGATCAGCCGCAACCCGGTCGCGACCGACCTCTACGAGGGCGTCGCCGAGGTGCGCCACGTGGCGATCGGGCAGTCGGCCGACCTCATCGTCATCGCCCCGGCCACCGCCAACACGATCGCCAAGCTGGCGGCGGGCATCGCCGACGACCTCCTCGGCAACACGGTCCTCGCATCCACGGCGCCCCTGGTGATCGCCCCCGCGATGCACACCGAGATGTGGCGCAACCCGGCCACCGTGGCGAACATCGCCACCCTGCGGAGCCGTGGCGTCACTGTGGTGGGCCCCGCAAGCGGGCAGCTCACCGGCACCGACTCCGGCCCCGGCCGCATGGAGGAGCCGGAGGTGATCGTGCGGTCCGCGCTCCGCGCCGCGGGAATCGTCCCGCGCGCGGTGGAGCCGCCGGCCCCCGTGGCGCTGACCGCAGGATCCGACGCCGCCGTCAACGACGTCGTCGTGCTCTCCGAGCGCCGCCGTGCGAACGAGGCGGCCAAGCGGCCCCGGGGCGGCGTCGACCTGGCGGGCAAGCGCGTCGTCGTCACCGCCGGAGGCACGCGCGAGCCGCTCGACCCGGTGCGCTTCCTCGGCAACCGTTCCAGCGGGCGGCAGGGCGTCGCGATCGCCGCTGCGGCGCAGGCCCGCGGCGCCGACGTCGTGCTGATCGCCGCCCATCTCGAGGTGGAGCCGCCCGAGGGCGTGGAGCTCATCGCCGTCCAGACCGCGCTCGAACTGCAGGAGGCGGTGCAGGAGGCCGCCCGGGCGGCCGACATCGTCGTCATGACCGCCGCGGTCGCGGACTACCGCCCGGCGGAGACCCGCGACGCGAAGATCAAGAAGTCCGAGCACGGCGACACGCTGACGCTCGAGCTGGTCGCCAACCCCGACATCCTGGCCGGGCTCTCCGCGAACCGGCGCGACGGCCAGGTGGTCGTCGGCTTCGCCGCCGAGACCGAGCCGGACCCCCAGGCGCTCATCCACCTCGGCCGCACGAAGCTCGAAGCCAAGGGCAGCGACTTCCTCGTGCTCAACCAGGTGGGCTGGTCGCAGGGCTTCGCAACGGAGAGCAACGAGGTCGTGGTCCTGCGAAAGGGCGGCGATATAGTGATGGAGGCCTCGGGCAGCAAGCTGTCGGTGGCCGACCGTATCCTCGACGTCATCGCCTAGCCGGCGCGTCCGAGACGATCCGGCCGCGACCCTCACACCCGTCGTCGACCAGGGAGAACCATGGCAGATCTGCGTCTCTTCACGTCCGAGTCCGTCACCGAGGGCCACCCGGACAAGATCTGCGACCAGATCTCCGACAGCATCCTGGATGCCCTGCTCACCGTCGACCCGCACAGCCGCGCCGCCGTCGAGACCCTGGTGACGACGGGACTCGTCCACGTCGCCGGCGAGGTCACCTCCAGCGGCTACGTGGAGATCCCGGCGCTGGTGCGCAACAAGCTCGTCGAGATCGGCTACGACTCGTCCGACGTCAGCTTCGACGGCACGCAGTGCGGCGTCTCCGTCTCGATCGGAGCGCAGTCGCCCGACATCGCGCAGGGCGTCGACAACGCGCTCGAGACCCGCGCCGAGCAGAGCCACGACGACCTCGACCGTCAGGGCGCCGGCGACCAGGGCATCATGTTCGGCTACGCCACCACGGAGACGCCGCAGTACATGCCGCTCCCCATCTGGCTGGCCCACCGCCTCGCCGAGCGCCTGGCGTCGGTCCGCAAAGACGGAACGCTCGACTACCTGCGACCCGACGGCAAGACCCAGGTCACGATCGGCTACGAGGGCTCCGTGCCGAAGTCGGTGCAGACCGTCGTGCTGTCGACGCAGCACGCCCCGCAGGTGTCGAACGAGCAGCTGCAGGCCGAGATCGTCGAGGAGGTCATCAACCCGGTGCTCCACACCGCCGGGCTCGAGACCTCTCATATCCGCACCCTGATCAACCCGACCGGCCGCTTCGAGATCGGCGGCCCCAAGGGCGACGCCGGGCTGACCGGCCGCAAGATCATCGTCGACACCTACGGCGGGGCCTCCCGCCACGGCGGCGGCGCCTTCTCGGGCAAGGACCCGTCGAAGGTCGACCGCTCCGCCGCGTACGCGATGCGCTGGGTGGCGAAGAACGCGGTCGCCGCCGGCTTCGCCGACCGGCTCGAGGTGCAGATCGCCTACGCGATCGGCAAGGCCGCACCGGTCGGGCTCTACGTCGAGACGTTCGGCACGGGGAAGGTGCCCGAGGAGCGCATCATCGCCGCGATCCGCGACGTGTTCGACCTGCGGCCGGCCGCGATCATCCGCGACCTCGATCTGCTGCGCCCGATCTACGCCCGCACCGCCACCTACGGCCACTTCGGCCGCGAACTGCCCGAGTTCACCTGGGAGCGGCTCGACCGCGTCGACGACCTGCGCTCGGCCGCGGGGATCTAGCGGTGGCGGCGGCCGCACGGGTCGCCCGGGTGGTCATCGATTCGCCGCTCCCGCAGCTCGACCACCTCTTCGACTACGCCATCCCGGAGGAGCTCGCCGCCGACGCGGTGCCGGGCGTGCGCGTGCGCGTGCCGCTGCGCTCCGCGGGTCGCGTGGCCGACGGGTATCTCGTCGAGGTGGGCGACCCGGACGACGGGTTCGAGGGGACGCTGAGCCCGCTGGAGGCGGTCGTCTCGCCCGCGCGCGTGCTCATGCCGGGCGTCTGGCGGCTGGCGCGGCGCTTGGCGGACCGCAGCGCGGGCACGGCATGCGACATCCTGCGCCTCGCGGTGCCTGGCCGTATGGTGCGGGTCGAGAAGGCGTGGCTGGCCGCGCGCGCGGCGGCGCCGGGAGCGTCCCAGGCCCCTGCGCCGGCGCCGGCGCCTACGCCTGCGCCTGTGGCGGTGCGCGGGTACGGCGAGCGGGTGCTGGAGGATGCGGTCGCGCGCGACGAGCGGATCGCGCTGCGCGCCATCCCGCGCCTGGTCCCGCTGCCCGACGGAACGTGGGTCGGGGAGTGGGCGGTCACCCTCGCGACGCTGGCCGCCGACTGCTGGCGCGGCGGTCGCACGGCGATCGTCGCGGTGCCCGACCACCGCGACCTGGAGCAGCTTGCCGCCGCACTGTCCGTCGTGGCCCCGGCGGGCGCCGTGGTGCGGGCCGACGCCGGGCAGGCGAACACCGACCGGTACCGCGGGTTCCTGGAGGCGCTGTCCGGCCCGCGCATCGTGATCGGCAACCGCTCCGTCGTCTACGCGCCCGCCGAGCGGCTGGGGCTGCTGGTGGTCTGGGAGGACAGCGACCCCCTCCACGCCGAACCCCTCAGCCCGTACGTGCACACGCGCGACGCCGCCCTCGTGCGCCAGGAGCTCGAGGGATGCGCGCTCGTGCTGAGCGGCAACATCCGGAGCGTCGAAACGCAGCGGCTGGTCGAGCTCGGCTGGCTGCGCGACGTCGGGCCCGAGCGCGTCACGTCGCCGAAGGTCGTGCTGACCGCCAATCAGCAGGCGCCGGAGCCGATGGCCCGGGCTGCGCGCATCCCGTCGCCCGCCTGGCGCGCCGCGCGCGAGGCCCTGAACGGCGACAGCGGGCGGCCGCGCGGACCGGTGCTCGTGCAGGTGGCGCGCCCGGGTTACGCGCCCGTGATCGCGTGCGCGAATTGCGGCCAGGCCGCCCGGTGCATGAACTGCAAGGGGCCGCTGCACCAGACGCGCGCCGGCTCTCCGCCGTCGTGCAGCGTCTGCGGGCGGCTCGCGACCGAGTGGCAGTGCGAGCACTGCGAGCACCGCCGGTTCCGGATGGTGACGGTCGGCTCGGGCCGGACGGCCGAGGAGCTGGGGCGCGCGTTCCCCGGCACGCGGGTCATCCTCGCCGACGGCGACCACCCCGTTCAGCGCATCGGATCGGCGCCCGCTCTCGTCGTGGCCACCCGCGGGGCCGAGCCGATCGCGGAGGGCGGCTACCAGGCGGTGCTGCTTCTCGACGGCGAACGGATGCTCGCCCGCGAGAGCCTGCACGTCGCCGAGGACTGCCTGCGCTGGTGGCAGAGCGCCGCCGGTCTCGCCGCGCCCGGAGCGCCGACGGTGCTGGTCGGCGTGTCCGGGCCGCTCGCGCGCGACTTCGCCACCGGCCGCCTCGTCGAGTTCGCCCACGAGGAGCTGGTCGACCGGCGGGAGCTGCGGTTCCCGCCCGCCGTGCGCCTGGCATCCGTCACCGGCACGGAGGCGACGGTGTCCGAGGTGATCGCCGCCGTCGACACGGCGCTGCTCGTGGATGTGCTGGGCCCCGCCCCGGTCGAGCCCGACTCCCGCGCGGCCCGCTCGGGACCGGACCTGGTCCGGGCGGTCCTCCGGTTCGAGTACGCCCACGGCGGCGACGTGGCGGCGGCCGTCCGGGCCGCCGTCGTGAAGAACGCGACGCGGCGGCGCCGCGCGCCCGCGGGCAAGCCGGGCTACCGGCCGGCGCCGACGCTGCGAGTGCGCTTCGACGACCCCGAGATCCTCTGACCTCCGGTCGACCGCAGCGGTGGATGGACGCGCGGGCGGAGTAGGCTGGATCGCCGTCCCGACCGAAAGAACCTTCCCCATGCGCATCGTCTTCGCCGGCACCCCCGCCGTTGCCGTCCCGTCGCTCGAGGCCGTCGCGGCCCGGCACGAGGTGGTCGCCGTCGTCACCCGCGAGGATGCGCCGCTCGGCCGCAAGCGCGTGCTCACGCCGTCGCCGGTCGCCGAGGCGGCCGAGCGCCTCGGCCTCCCGGTGCTGAAGGCGAACCGGCTGCGCGAGGAGGTCACCGAGCGCATCGCCGCGCTCGAACCGGACCTCGGCGTCGTCGTGGCGTACGGGGGACTGGTGCGCGAGCCGCTACTGTCCCTCCCGCGCCTCGGCTGGGTGAACCTCCACTTCTCGCTGCTGCCGCGCTGGCGGGGCGCCGCGCCGGTGCAGCACGCTGTGATCGCGGGCGACACGGAGACGGGCGCCGCGGTGTTCCACCTGGTGCCCGAGCTCGACGCCGGCGCTGTGTACGCCCAGCTGCGGCGTCCCATCGGCCCGGAGGAGACCGCGGGGCAGCTCCTCGAGGCTCTGGCGGGCGACGGCGCCGCCCTGCTGGCCGACACCGCGGATGCTCTCGCGGCGGGCACGGCGCAGGCGGTGCCCCAGGCCGGGGAGGTCACCCTCGCGCCCAAGCTGACGATCGAGGATGCGCGGCTCGACCTGACGCAGCCCGCGGACCGGGTGCACGCGCGGCTCCGCGGGGTGACGCCCGAGCCAGGGGCGTTCGTGCTGCTCGGGGAGGAACGGTTCAAGATCCACGAGGCGCACCGCACGACGGGGGAGCCGCCGCTGCCGCCCGGGGCGGTCGAGGTGCGCGACCGACGCGTTCTGGTCGGAACCGGCACGGACCCCCTGGAGCTCGTCACGGTGCAGCCCGCCGGCAAGCGGGCGATGCCGGCGGCCGACTGGCTCCGGGGCGCGACCGCCCCGTCGGGCGCAGCGGTGGTGCTCTCGTGAGCGCGCAGCAGCGTCGCGGACCGGCGCGGCCGCAGCACACCGCCGTGCAGCCCGCCCGGCGCGTCGCTCTGGATGTGCTCACCGCCGTCCGCGAGTCCGACGCCTACGCCAACCTCCTGCTGCCGACGCGGATCGCCCGCGCGGCCCTGTCGACCGCCGACGCGGCGCTCGCGACCGAGCTGACGTACGGCACCCTGCGCATGCAGGGCTACTACGACCGCGTGATCGCCATCGCCGCGGGCCGTCCCGTCGACCGCATCGACCCTCCGCTGCTCGACGTGCTCCGGCTCGGGGCGCACCAGCTGCTGTCGACGCGCGTCGCGGCCCACGCCGCAGTGAACGAGTCCGTCGGGCTCGCGCGCGAGGTGGGAAGCCGCTCCGGCACCGGGTTCGTCAACGGCGTGCTGCGCGAGATCGGCCGCCACACCCCCGAGGAGTGGCGCGACCAGGTCGCGAGCCGGGCGAAGAACGAGGACGACCGCATCGCGGCCCTGACGTCGCATCCCGTCTGGGTGGTGCGCGCTCTGCGACGGTCGCTCGAGGCGGAGGGACGGGTCGACGAGCTCGAGGAGCTCCTGGAGGCCGACAACACGGCTCCGCGCGTCAACCTGATCGCGCTGCCCGGGCTCGCGACAGAGCCGGAGGATGCGCGCCCGGACCGGTTCTCGCCGCCCGGGTTCACGGTCGGCGGCGGCGATCCGCAGGGGCTGGTCGAGGAGTCGGGCGGCCGCATCCGGGTGCAGGACGAGGGATCGCAGCTCGCGGCGCTCGCGCTCACCCGCGCGCAGCCGGTGCTGGCGGGGGAGCGCTGGCTCGACCTGTGCGCCGGTCCCGGCGGCAAGGCCGCGCTGCTCGCCGCGGAGGCTCTGGCCGGCGGGGCGACCCTCGTCGCGAACGAGCTCGTCCCAGCACGGGCCGAGCTGGTGCGCCGGGCGCTCGCGCCGGTGCCGCTCGATGTCCCGGTGTGGGAGCTCGACGGCGTCGCGGTCGGCACCAAGCATCCGGAGGCCTTCGACCGCATCCTGCTCGACGCGCCCTGCACCGGCCTCGGCGCCCTGCGCCGCCGACCGGAGGCGCGCTGGCGCAAGACGCCGCGCGACGTGGCCGAGCTGACCATCCTGCAGACCGCGCTGCTCGACTCGGCGATCGCGGCGCTCAAGCCCGGCGGCCTGCTCGCCTACGTCACCTGCTCGCCGCACCTCGGCGAGACCCGCGGCATCGTGGCGTCCGCGCTGGAACGGCACGGCGACGTGCTCGAGCAGGAGGCCACGGCCGAGACGGTGCAGGCCTTCGCGAACGAGCGGCTGGACCTGGCGGGCGATCCGGCGACGGTGCAGCTCTGGCCGCACCGCCACCGGACGGACGCCATGTTCATCGCGCTGCTCCGCAAACGCGCCGCGTAGCCGCCGCCTAGGCTGGGAGCATGGGACACGTCCGCATCAATCCGAGCATCCTGGCCGCAGACTTCGTCAACATGCAGAGCGAGGTGGAGCGCATCCGCACCGCCGATCTGGTCCACGTGGACGTGATGGACAACCACTTCGTCCCCAACCTGACCTTCGGGCCGCAGATGGTGGGCCGAATCCAGGACGTCAGCCCCATCCCGCTGGATGTGCACCTGATGATCGACGACCCCGATCGCTGGGCGCCCGGCTACGCGGAGCTCGGGGCGTACTCGGTGACCTTCCACGCGGAGGCGGCGCACGACCCGGTCGCCCTCGCCCGGAAGCTTCGGGCGATCGGCGCCCGCGCGGGCATCGCGGTGAAGCCCGGCACCGGCGTCGAGCGGTACCTCGACCTCCTGGAGGAGTTCGACCAGGTGCTCGTGATGACCGTCGAGCCCGGGTTCGGCGGCCAGTCGTTCATGCCCGAGACGATGCCGAAGTTGCAGGCGCTGCGCGCCGCCGTCGAGGCACGCGGGCTCGACGTCTGGCTGCAGGTGGACGGTGGGATCACCGAGGAGACGATCGCCACGGCCGCCGCGGCGGGCGCCGACACGTTCGTCGCGGGCTCCAGCGTCTTCCGCGGCGAGCCGGCCGAGCGCATCGCCGCGCTCCGCGACGCCGCACTGGCGCACGCGCACTGACGCCCGCCCCACCCCACGGCGCCCCTTCTGCGCACATTCGTGCCGAATGCGGCGAAACCGCGTCCCACATCCCACATTCGTGCGGAATGGCGTTTCCGCGTCAGCGACGCATTCGTCACGAATGTCGCGTCAGCGACGGCGGGAGGCGACATTCGTCACGAATGTCGCGTCAGCGACGGCGGGAGGGGACATTCGTCACGAATGTCGCCCCGCGAGCACGGAGGGGGAGGTGCGGGAGCGCGGCGCGCGGCGCCGCGGGCGGGAACGGTAGGGTAGCAGGGTGAAAACCTTCGACGACCTCTTCGCCGAGCTCACCGAGAAGGCCCGCACGCGTCCGGAGGGCTCGGGCACCGTTCGCGAGCTCGACGCCGGTGTGCACGCCATCGGCAAGAAGATCGTGGAGGAGGCCGCCGAGGTCTGGATGGCCGCCGAGTACGAGTCCGACGACGCGCTGGCGGAGGAGGCGTCGCAGCTGCTCTATCACCTGCAGGTCCTGCTGCTCGCCAAGGGGCTGACCCCGGCCGACGTGTACCGACATCTGTGATGGCCTGACCTCCATCCCATCGTCCTCTCACGTCACGAAAGATCCCCATGCTGAAGATCGCCGTCCCGAACAAGGGCTCCCTCTCCGAGACCGCGGCGCAGATGCTGCACGAAGCCGGCTACGTCGGCCGCCGCGACCCCAAGGAGCTCATCGTCACCGACGCCCGCAACGGCGTCGAGTTCTTCTACCTTCGCCCGCGCGACATCGCCACCTACGTCGGCTCCGGTGCCCTCGACGTCGGCATCACCGGCCGCGACCTGCTGCTCGACTCCGGCTCGTCGGCCGCGGAGATCAGCGCGCTCGACTTCGCCGCGTCCACGTTCCGTTTCGCCGGGCCCGCCGGTGTCTTCTCCGAGCTCACCGACCTGGAGGGCAAGCGCGTCGCCACGAGCTACCCCGGACTCGTCGGCGCGTTCCTCGGCGAGCACGGCGTCTCCACCACCTTGATCAAGCTGGACGGCGCGGTGGAGTCCGCGGTCCGGTTGGGCGTCGCCGACGCGGTCGCCGACGTGGTCGAGACCGGTTCCACGCTCCGCAAGCAGGGCCTGGAGATCTTCGGCCCCGTGATCCTCGAGTCGGAGGCGGTGCTCATCTCGTCGCCCGCGCCGGCGACGGGCGTCGACACGCTGGTCCGCCGCCTGCAGGGCGTCATGGTGGCCCGCCAGTACGTGCTGGTCGACTACAACCTCCCGGTGGCCCTGCTCGACCGGGCCGTCGCGCTCACGCCCGGCGTCGAGTCGCCGACCGTGTCGCCGCTGGGCGAACCGGACTGGGTGGCCGTCCGCGTCATGATCAAGCGGGAGCAGACCAACCGCATCATGGACGACCTGTACGAGCTGGGCGCGCGCGCCATCCTGGTGACGTCCATCCACGCTGCGCGGATCTGATGAGCGTCTCGGTCCGGGTCATACCCTGTCTCGACGTGGCCGCCGGCCGCGTGGTGAAGGGCGTCAACTTCCAGAACCTGCGCGACCAGGGCGACCCGGTCGAGCTGGCGCGCCAGTACTTCGAGCAGGGTGCCGACGAGTTGACCTTCCTGGATGTGACGGCCACCGTCCACGACCGCGCCACCACCTACGACGTGGTGCGCGCGACGGCGGAGCAGGTGTTCATCCCGCTGACGGTCGGCGGCGGCGTGCGCAGCCCGGAGGACGTGGCGAAGCTGCTCGGCCACGGCGCCGACAAGGTGGGCGTCAACTCGGCGGCGATCGCGCGTCCCGAACTGATCGCCGAGATCGCCGACCGTTTCGGCGCCCAGGTGCTGGTGCTGTCTCTGGATGTGAAGCGCTCGGCGGCGACGCCGTCCGGTTTCGTCGTCACGACGCACGGCGGACGCACCGAGACCGACCTCGACGCCCTGGAGTGGGCGGCCCGCGCGATCGGACTGGGAGCGGGGGAGCTGCTCGTCAACTCGATCGACGCCGACGGCACCAAGGAGGGCTTCGACCTGGAGCTGATCCGAGAGATGCGTGCGATCAGCAGCGTCCCGGTGATCGCCTCGGGCGGGGCCGGCCGGGTGCAGGATTTCGTGCCCGCGATCGAAGCGGGGGCGGATGCGGTGCTCGCCGCGAGCGTGTTCCACCAGGGCGAGCTGACCATCGAACAGGTGAAGGACGAACTGGCCGCGGCCGGGATGGAGGTCCGCCGATGAACGCCACGAACGGCAACGGAACCAACGCCACGAACATCGCCGACCCGGGGGCCGTGCTGGAGCGCATCCGCTTCACCGACACGGGTCTGGTGCCCGCGATCATCCAGCAGTGGGACACCCGCGAGGTGCTCATGATGGGCTGGATGGACGCCGAGGCGTTCCGGCGCACGATGAGTGAGGGCCGCGTCACCTTCTGGTCGCGCTCCCGCAAGGAGTACTGGCGCAAGGGCGACACGTCCGGGCACGTCCAGTACGTCAAGGGCGCCGCGCTCGACTGCGACGGCGACACCCTGCTGGTGACGGTCGACCAGATCGGCGCCGCCTGCCACACCGGAACGCGGACGTGCTTCGACGCCGACGTGCTGGAGCCGGTCGTGGGCGCGAGTCCCGAGATCGAGGCGGCCGACCTGTGACCGGCGCCGCGATCGACACCGACGCCGCGACGACCACCCGGGCCGCGTTCGACGCCCTGGTCGCCGACCACCGCGTGGTCCCGGTGGTTCGCGAGCTCTTCGCCGACGGCGAGACGCCCGTTGGCATCTACCGCAAGCTCGCGGCCGGGCGGCCGGGCACGTTCCTGCTGGAGTCGGCGGAGCAGGGCGGCATCTGGTCCCGGTTCTCGTTCGTCGGCGCCGCTTCGTTCGGCGTGCTGACGCAGCAGGGGGACGACGTCCGCTGGCTCGACTACGGGCTGTCCGCCGAGCGCGCCCTCGGGAGCGACGGCGCGCTCCGGCCGCTGGACGCCCTCGCGGCGCTGCACGCGCGCTGGCAGACCCCGCGCATCCCGGGCCTGCCGCCGCTGACCGGCGGTCTCGTCGGCTTCATCGGGTGGGAGGCGATCCGGCAGATCGAGCGCCTGCCCGACGCCCCGCCGGCCGACATGGACGTTCCGGGACAGGCGCTCGCGTTCGTCGCCGACCTCGCGGTGGTCGACCACCGGACCGGCACGGTGAAGCTGATCGCCAACGCCCTCGCCGACGGCGTGGAGGAGACCGACGGCCTGTGGCGGGATGCGCAGGGCCGGCTGGACCGCATGCAGCGGGAGCTCGCCCAGTCGTCGGAGGCCTGGCTCGCGCACGTCGACCTGGCCGCCCCGGCGGATCCGGTGTCGCGCACGCGGCGGGAGGACTTCCTCGCGTCGGTCGTGACCGCCAAGCGGCGGATCGTGGACGGCGACATCTTCCAGGTCGTCATCTCGCAGCGCTTCGAGCTGGAGTGCACGGCCCCTGCCCTCGACGTGTACCGCGTGCTGCGGGCGCTCAACCCGAGCCCGTACATGTACCTGCTGTCGCTGGAGAAGCCGGACGGCGAGCGCTACGAGATCGTCGGGTCGTCGCCCGAAGCGCTGGTGAAGGTGCAGGAGGGACGCGCGTTCACGCATCCCATCGCCGGCTCCCGGCCGCGCGGCGCCACGCCCGAAGAGGATCTGGAACTCGAGACGTCCCTGCTCGCCGACGACAAGGAGCGTGCGGAGCACCTCATGCTCGTCGACCTGGCCCGCAACGACCTGCTCAAGGTGTGCGAGGCCGGCACGGTCGAGGTCACCGAGTTCATGCGCATCGAGCGGTTCAGCCACATCATGCACATCGTGTCGTCCGTCGAGGGCGACCTGCTGCCGGACGCCACCGCCGTCGACGCGTTCCGCGCGACGTTCCCCGCGGGGACGCTGTCGGGTGCGCCGAAGCCCATGGCGCTGCGCATCATCGACGAGCTGGAGCCCGCACAGCGCGGCGTCTACGGCGGCGTGATCGGCTACTTCGACTTCGCCGGCGACGCCGACCTCGCGATCGCCATCCGGACGGCCACCATCATGGGCGGCGTCGCGCGGGTCCAGGCCGGCGGGGGACTGGTCGCCGACTCGGTTCCGGAAAGCGAGTTCCAGGAGTCGCAGAACAAGGCGGCGGCGCCGCTGCGCGCGGTGGCGGTCGCCAACGCGATGCGCCCGGTGCCGCGGGACGGGGACCGGTGACCGGCCGCCGCGCCAAGTACTCGACGATGCTGCTCCTCGTCGTGGGGAGCGTGCTCACCCTGCTCGCGGCGACGCAGCCGTGGTTCACCATCCGGCTCACCGACACGGCGGAGCACTCCAGCACGCTGGCCGTGGCCGGGTCGACCGCCGCTCCGGCGCTCACCGCGCTGGCGCTGGCGGGGCTCGCGCTGACCGCCGCGCTGGCGATCGCGGGGCCGGTGTTCCGGATCGTCCTGGCGTTGCTGGGCGTTCTGCTCGGCGTCTCTGTGCTGATCTCGGCGATCACCGCGGTGTCGGATGCGGTGCGCGCGTCCGCCTCGGCGATCACGACGGCGACCGGCGTGGCGGGCGACGCGTCCATCCGCCGCCTGGTGCACTCCGTCGACATCCAGCTGTGGCCGTGGGTCGCCGTGGCCGGCGGCGTGCTCGTCGTGCTCGCTTCGGCGGCCGTCGTCGTCTTCTCGCGCCTCTGGCCCGGCGCGTCGCGCAAGTACCAGACCCGGTTCGCCGGCGAGGACGGCCGCTCGGTCGAGGAGATCGTCGCCTCCGCGGACGCCGCGGACGCCGAGGACGCCGCGGACGCCGACGAGACGGTGGATGCCACGGTCCGCGACCACGCCGCTCGCCCCGCGCAGGCGCCCGGGGTGGGCGACGACGAGGCCGACGGCGACACGCCCGACGAACCCCGGACACTCGACCGCGATACCGCGATCGACAGCTGGGACGAGCTCACCCGCGGCGACGACCCCACCAGGTGAGCGACGCCGCGAACCACTAGACTGGACGCGTTCCATCCCCTCGTGCGTGCCGTCGGGCGCGCACCCGACATGCAGGAGTCCCATGAGCAGCGAGTCAGTCGAGCCCGGTCACGGTCACTCGCCGGCGGCATGGACGGCCGTGATCATCATGCTGGTCGCCTTCACCATCGGCGCCGTCGCGTTCTTCTTCGACGCGCCGATCATCGTCTGGGCGGCGGCCGGTCTCGCCATCATCGGTCTGATCGTCGGCTGGGTCATGAAGCGCGCGGGCTACGGAGTGGGCGGCTCCAAGTACACCCCGAAGGGCCACTGATCCGTGCTCGCCGACCTCGTCGCCGGCGCGCTCGAAGACGCTGACCGCCGGCGCGCCGAGCGGCCGCTGGCCCAGGTGGAGGCCGAGGCCCTCGCCCGTCCCGCCGCCCTCGACGCCCTGGCGACGCTCGCTCCGGCGGAGCGCGTCAAGATCATCGCCGAGGTGAAGCGCGCGAGCCCGTCGCGCGGGTCGCTGGCCGAGATCGCCGACCCGGCCGCGCTGGCCGTCTCCTACGAGACCGGCGGGGCCAGCGCGATCAGCGTGCTGACCGAGGAGCGCCGCTTCCGCGGCTCCCTCGCCGACCTGGAGGCCGTCCGCGAGGCGGTCTCGATCCCGGTGCTCCGCAAGGAGTTCGTCTCCGATCCGTACCAGGTGTTCGAGGCCCGCGCCGCGGGCGCCGACCTGGTGCTGCTCATCGTGGCCGCCCTCGACCAGCAGCGGCTCGTCGAGCTGCACGGCCTGATCACCGAGCTCGGCATGACCAGCCTGGTGGAGGCGCACTCGGCTGACGAGCTCAGCCGCGCGCTCGACACGGGCGCCGGTCTCGTGGGCGTCAACGCCCGCGACCTCACAACGTTCGAGCTGGATCGGGACCTGTTCGGCCGCCTGGCCGACCGCATCCCGTCCGGCGTCATCCGCGTGGCGGAGTCGGCCGTGAAGTCGGCCGACGACGTCGCGCACTACCGGGCGGCGGGCGCCGATGTGGTGCTCGTCGGCGAGGCGCTCGTCACGAGCGACCCCGTCGCGACGCTCGGAGAGTTCCTGGGAGTCTGATGTCCCTCCGCACTGAGCAGGGTCCGTACTTCGGCGACTTCGGCGGGCGGTTCGTCCCCGAGTCGTTGGTCGCAGCGCTCGACGAGCTGTCGGCGGCGTGGGAGGAG
Source organism: Leifsonia sp. KNZ13-11D (assembly GCF_056754895.1). Taxonomy (NCBI): domain Bacteria; kingdom Bacillati; phylum Actinomycetota; class Actinomycetes; order Micrococcales; family Microbacteriaceae; genus Leifsonia; species Leifsonia sp. KNZ13-11D. The sequence continues at coordinate 2,157,323 of NZ_JBPGWU010000001.1, read as the reverse complement.
GCGAAGGCCGATCCCGCGTTCCATGCCGAGCTGAACGAGCTGCACCGCAGCTACACCGGCCGTCCGTCGATCATCACGGAGGTGCCGCGGTTCGCCGAGCACGCGGGCGGCGCGCGCATCATCCTGAAGCGCGAAGACCTCAACCACACCGGTTCGCACAAGATCAACAACGTGCTCGGCCAGGCCATCCTGACCAAGCGCATCGGCAAAAGCCGGGTGATCGCCGAGACCGGCGCCGGCCAGCACGGGGTCGCCACCGCGACCGCGGCCGCCCTGTTCGGCCTCGAGTGCACCATCTACATGGGGGAGGTCGACACCGAGCGCCAGGCACTCAACGTCGCCCGGATGCGCCTGCTCGGCGCCGAGGTCGTGGCCGTGAAGACCGGCTCGCGCACCCTGAAGGACGCGATCAACGACGCGATGCGCGACTGGGTCACCAACGTCGGGCACACCAACTACATCTTCGGCACGGTTGCAGGTCCGCACCCGTTCCCGGCGATGGTCCGCGACCTCCAGAAGATCATCGGCGAGGAGGCGCGCGAGCAGGTGCTCGCCCTGACCGGCCGGCTCCCGGATGCGGTCGCGGCGTGCGTGGGCGGCGGCTCCAACGCCATGGGCATCTTCCACGCGTTCCTGGACGACGAGGATGTGCGCCTGCTCGGCTTCGAGGCGGGCGGCGAGGGCGCCGAGACCCCGCGCCACGCGGCCACGATCACCAAGGGCCGCCCCGGCGTGCTCCACGGCGCCCGCTCGATGCTGCTGCAGGACGAGGACGGCCAGACCATCGAGTCCCACTCGATCTCGGCGGGCCTCGACTACCCGGGCGTCGGTCCGGAGCACGCGTGGCTGGCGCAGATCGGCCGCGCCGAGTACCGCCCGGTCTCGGACGCCGACGCGATGGACGCCCTCCGCCTGCTCAGCCGCACGGAGGGCATCATCCCCGCCATCGAGTCGTCGCACGCCCTCGCGGGTGCGCTGGTGCTCGGGCGCGAGCTCGGCCCGGACGGGATCGTCCTGGTGAACCTCAGCGGCCGCGGCGACAAGGACATGGAGACCGCGGGCCGCTACTTCGACCTCCTCGACGCCGGCGCGGTGCAGTCGTGAGCGCGGTCGTCGGGAGCCGCGTCGCCGACGTCATCGCCCAGCGGAACGCCGAAGCCGCCGGCGCCCTCATCGGCTACCTGCCCGCGGGCTTCCCCGATCTGCGCACCAGCGTGGATGCCGCGGTCGCCCTGGCGGAGAACGGCGTCGACGTCATCGAGCTCGGCCTGCCCTACTCAGACCCGGTGATGGACGGCGCGGTCATCCAGGCCGCCACGCAGCAGGCGCTCGGCGCCGGCTTCCGCCTGCGCGACGGCTTCACCGCCGTGCGCGAGATCACCGCCCGGGTCGACATCCCGGTGCTGGTGATGACCTACTGGAACCCGGTGCTGCAGTACGGCGTCGACCGGTTCGCCGACGACCTGGTGGAGGCCGGGGGAGCCGGGCTGATCACGCCCGACCTCATCCCGGACGAGGGCGCCGACTGGCTCGCCGCCTCCGACCGCGCCGGGCTCGACCGCGTCTTCCTCGCGGCGCCCAGCTCGACCGACACCCGGCTCAAGCAGGCCGTCGATGCGAGCCGCGGCTTCGTCTACGCCGTGTCCACCATGGGCATCACCGGCGCGCGGACGGATGTGGATGCGGCGGCGCGCACCCTCGTCGGCCGCCTTCGCGACGCGGGCGCGACCAGCGCGTGCGTCGGGCTCGGCATCTCGTCCGCGGCGCAGGTCGCCGAGGTGCTCGAGTACGCCGACGGCGCGATCGTCGGGTCGGCGCTCGTCAAGGCGCTCGGCGACGGCGGCGTCGCCGAGGCCGGTCGTGTGGCGGCCGCCCTGGCCGGCGGCACGAACCGCTCCTGACCGCGTTCTAGACTGAACGGGCGACGCGCGACGTTCCGCGCCGCATTCCCATGATCGAAAGGTAGTCATCCGGTGGCCCTGACCATGAGCAGCTGGTTCGCCAGCATCCCCAGCCCCGGGCCGGAGTGGCAGCAGATCCCGATCGACATCTTCGGGCTGCACTGGCGCATCCAGACGTACGCCATCATGATCCTGATCGGCATCGTCATCGCGGCGATGTGGACCTCGCGCCGCCTCACCAAACGCGGCGCCGAGCCGGGTGTCATCCTCGACATCCTGATCCCGGTGGTCGTGCTCGGCATCGTCGGAGCCCGCCTCTACCACGTGGTCACCCACCCCGGCGACTACTTCTACCCGGGCGCGGACCTCTGGAAGGTCTTCGCGATCTGGGAGGGCGGCAACGCGATCTTCGGCTCGCTGCTCGGCGGCGCCGTCGGCGCCTGGATCGGCTGCCGCTGGACGGGCATCCGCTTCTGGACCTTCGCCGACGCCCTCGCCCCGGCGCTGCTGCTCGCGCAGGCGATCGGCCGCCTCGGCAACTGGTTCAACCAGGAGCTCTTCGGCCTTCCGACCGACCTCCCGTGGGGACTGCAGATCGACTCCGGCAACAAGGCCATCCCGGTCGGGCTGCCCGACGGCACCCTGTTCCAGCCGCTGTTCCTGTACGAGATCATCTGGAACGTCATCGGCGTCGTGCTGCTCGTGCTCATCGGGCGCCGCTTCCACCTCCAGTGGGGCAAGCTGTTCGCGCTGTACCTGGTCTGGTACGGCCTGGGCCGCTCGTACCTGGAGTCCATCCGCATCGACCCGAGCGAGTTCTCGTTCCTGGGCATCCCGACCAACGTCTGGGCCGCCTTCGTCGCCGTGGTGCTCGGGCTCGTGATCTTCTTCGTCCAGTCCAGGCGCCACCCAGGAATGGAGCCCAGCCCGTACCGGCCGGGTCGTGAGTGGGTGCGACCGGATGCTGAGGTAGACTCTGACGACACGGACCTGGACGAGACGGACACCACCGACGACGACGGTGTGCCTGCCGGGTCCGCTTCGGCCAAGGCCACAAGCCCCACGAACGGATGAAACCCCGACGGCTCGAAGTAACCACCGTCGAGGCGATCCCACGCACCTGACCGCACCGGACGGGGCCACACACGGCCCCCGGCGAGCGGCGGAATCCACAGCCCGGGCCGATGGCGTCCCCGCACCCAACATCCCCACATCCACGACACTGTGAGGACGGTCGACAGATGGCGCTCACGCCTCCCCATTCCCGCTTCGGGACCGTGCCAGGCCCGCAGGGCCTGTACGACCCTGCCCACGAGAAGGACGCCTGCGGTCTCGCCATGGTCGCGACCCTCCGGGGCACGGCCGGGCACGACATCATCGACGCCGCGCTCGAGGCGCTGCGTCACCTGGAGCACCGCGGCGCGGTCGGCTCCGACGCCGGCACCGGTGACGGTGCGGGCATCATCACCCAGGTGCCGGACGCGTTCCTGCGTGCCGTCGCAGGGTTCGAGCTGCCCGCTGCCGGCCGCTACGCCGTCGGCAACGCGTTCCTCCCGACCGACGGGTCCGAGCGCGCCGAGGTCAAGGCCGCCGTCGAAGCGATCGCCGGCGAGCACGAGCTGACGGTGCTCGGCTGGCGCGAGGTGCCGGTCCGCCCCGAGGAGCTGGGCACGCTCGCGCGCCAGGCCATGCCCGTGATCGAGCAGCTGTTCGTCGCCTCCACGCGGGTGGGCGACGACGGCCAGCCGGTCTCCGGCATCGCGATCGACCGGCAGACCTTCTTCCTGCGCAAGCGCGCCGAGCGCGAGCTCGACCTGTACTTCTCGTCGCTGTCGAGCCGCACCCTCGTCTACAAGGGCATGGTGACGACCCTCCAGCTGGAGCCGTTCTACCCCGACCTGTCGGACGAGCGCTTCGCCTCCAAGCTCGCGCTGGTGCACTCCCGCTACTCCACGAACACGTTCCCGTCGTGGCCGCTGGCGCAGCCGTTCCGCATGATCGCCCACAACGGCGAGATCAACACCGTGCAGGGCAACCGCAACTGGATGCGCGCGCGCCAGTCGCAGCTGGAGAGCGAGCTGCTCGGCGACCTGCGCCCGATCTTCCCGATCGTCACGCCCGGGGCGAGCGACTCGGCGTCCTTCGACGAGGTCGTGGAGCTCATCTCGCTGAGCGGCCGCCCGCTGCCCCACGCCGTCATGATGATGGTGCCGGAGGCGTGGGAGAACCAGACCGAGATCGACCCGGTCCGCCGCGCGTTCTACGAGTACCACTCGATGCTCATGGAGCCGTGGGACGGCCCCGCCGCGATCGTCTTCACCGACGGCTCCCTCGTCGGTGCGACCCTCGACCGCAACGGGCTGCGTCCCGGCCGCTACGTCGTGACGAACGACGGGCTCGTCGTGCTCGCCTCCGAGATCGGCGTGCTCGACATCGACCCCAGCCGCGTGGTCCGCAAGGGCCGGCTGCGCCCCGGCCGCATGTTCCTCGTCGACACGGTCGCCGGCCGGCTGATCGAGGACGAGGAGATCAAGTCCGAGCTCGCCGCCGGAGCTCCGTACGGAGAGTGGCTGGACGAGGGCCGGATCAACCTCAAGGACCTCCCGGAGCGCGAGCACATCGTGCACACCCCGGCGTCGATCGTGCGCCGCCAGCGGACGTTCGGCTACACCGAGGAGGAGGTCCGAATCCTCCTGAAGCCGATGGCGACCACCGGCGCCGAGCCGCTCGGCGCGATGGGGTCGGACACGCCGGTCGCGGTGCTCTCGGAGCGCCCGCGCCTGCTCTTCGACTACTTCACGCAGCAGTTCGCCCAGGTGACGAACCCGCCGCTCGACTCGATCCGCGAAGAGGTCGTCACCTCGCTGAAGCTGGGCCTCGGCCCGGAGCGGAACCTGCTGACGGCCGGTCCCGAGCACGCCAAGCAGGTCGTGCTCGACTTCCCGGTGATCGACAACGACGAGCTGGCGAAGATCCAGCACATCGACCCGCGCCCCGGCAGCCGCCTGACCACGACCGTGCGCGGCCTGTACCGGTCGGACGCCGGACCGGACGCGCTCGAGCGCCGGCTCGCCGAGATGTGCGACGAGGTCGACGAGGCGATCGCGGCCGGCGCGCAGTTCATCGTGCTGAGCGACCGCGACTCCACGAAAGACCTGGCGCCCATCCCGTCGCTGCTCATGCTCGCCGCGGTGCACCACCACCTGATCCGCTCCGAGACCCGCATGAAGGCCGGTCTCATCGTGGAGGCGGGCGACGTGCGCGAGGTGCACCACGTCGCGCTGCTGATCGGCTACGGCGCCTCGGCGATCAACCCGTACCTCGCGATGGAGACCTGCGAGGAGCTCGTCCGCAGCGGCATGATCACCGGTGTCACGCCCGAGAAGGCCGTCAAGAACGTGATCAAGGCGCTCGGCAAGGGCGTACTCAAGATCATGTCCAAGATGGGCATCTCGACCGTCTCGTCGTACGCGGGCGCCCAGGCGTTCGAAGCAGTCGGCCTGAGTCAGGAGTTCGTGGACCAGTACTTCACGGGCACCACCAGCAAGCTCGGCGGCGTCGGGATCGACGTGATCGCGGCCGAGAACCTGGCACGCCACGAGAGCGCCTACCCGGCGGAGGGCGCCGCGCTCGCGCACGAGCGCCTGGCGACCGGCGGCGAGTACCAGTGGCGCCGCGACGGCTCGCCGCACCTCTTCAACCCGGAGACGGTGTTCCGCCTCCAGCACGCGACGCGCACCCGCCGCTACGACGTCTTCCGCGAGTACACCCGGCTGGTCGACGACCAGGCCGAGTCGCTGATGACCCTGCGCGGGATGTTCTCGCTCAAGACGGGCGAGCGGCCGCCGGTGCCGATCGACGAGGTCGAGTCGGTGGAGTCCATCGTCAAGCGGTTCTCCACGGGTGCGATGAGCTACGGCTCGATCTCGCAGGAGGCGCACGAGACGCTCGCGATCGCCATGAACCGGCTCGGCGCCAAGTCGAACACCGGTGAGGGCGGCGAGGACCTCGACCGTCTGCTCGACCCGGAGCGCCGCAGCGCGATCAAGCAGGTCGCGTCGGGCCGCTTCGGCGTGACGTCGATGTACCTGACGCACGCCGACGACATCCAGATCAAGCTCGCCCAGGGCGCGAAGCCGGGGGAGGGCGGCCAGCTGCCGCCCACCAAGGTGTACCCGTGGGTCGCCCGCACCCGTCACGCGACGGCGGGCGTCGGCCTCATCTCGCCGCCCCCGCACCACGACATCTATTCGATCGAAGACCTCAAGCAGCTCATCTTCGACCTGAAGCGCGCCAACCCGAGCGCCCGCATCCATGTCAAGCTCGTCTCCGAGTCGGGCATCGGCGCAGTCGCGGCGGGCACGGCGAAGGCGCTGGCCGACGTCATCCTGGTCTCCGGGCACGACGGCGGCACCGGCGCCTCGCCGGTCAACTCGCTGAAGCACGCGGGCACGCCGTGGGAGCTGGGTCTCGCCGAGACGCAGCAGACGCTGATGCTGAACGGGATGCGCGAGCGCGTCGTCGTGCAGGTGGACGGCCAGCTGAAGACCGGCCGCGACGTCATCGTCGGTGCGCTGCTGGGCGCCGAGGAGTTCGGTTTCGCGACCGCGCCGCTCGTCGTCTCCGGCTGCATCATGATGCGCGTCTGCCACCTCGACACCTGCCCGGTCGGCGTCGCCACCCAGAACCCCGAGCTGCGCGCCCGGTTCTCGGGCAAGCCGGAGTTCGTGGTCAACTTCTTCGAGTTCATCGCGGAGGAGGTGCGCGAGTACCTCGCCGCCCTCGGCTTCCGCTCGCTGGAAGAGGCGATCGGACACGCCGAGCTGCTCGACGTGGACCGCGCGATCGACCACTGGAAGGCGTCCGGCCTCGACCTGTCACCCATCCTGCACGGCCCCGCGTTCGGCCCGGAGGCGCCGCGGCGCAATGGCCGCACGCAGGACCACGAGCTCGAGCGGCACTTCGACGTGCAGCTGATCGAGGCGGCCAGCGACGTGCTCGAGCACGGCGGCCACCTGGAGCTGTCGCTCCCGATCCGCAACACCGAGCGCGCGGTCGGCACGATGCTGGGCCACGAGGTCACTCTGCGCCACGGCGAGAACGGGCTGCCGACGGGCTCCATCGACATCACGCTGACCGGCTCCGCCGGCCAGTCGCTCGGCGCGTTCCTCCCGGCGGGCATCACGCTGCGGCTGGAGGGCGACTCGAACGACTACGTCGGCAAGGGCCTCTCGGGCGGTCGGATCGTCGTGCGGCCGCCGCGGGACAGCGTGTTCCCCGCCGAGCGCAACGTCATCGCGGGCAACGTGATCGGCTACGGCGCGACGCAGGGCAGCATGTTCATCCGCGGCATCGTGGGCGAGCGGTTCCTGGTGCGCAACTCGGGCGCGACTGCGGTCGTCGAGGGCGTGGGCGACCACGCGCTCGAGTACATGACCGGCGGCCTCGCCGTGATCCTCGGCGGCACCGGCCGGAACCTGGGCGCCGGAATGTCCGGCGGCACGGCCTACGTCCACGGCCTGAAGCCCGAGCGCGTGAACCGCGATGCGCTCGCGAGCGGCGAGCTGGAGCTCCTCCCGCTCGGGAGCGCCGACATCGAGATCGTCCGCGACCTGCTGGAGCAGCACGTCGCCGAGACCGGCTCGGCGCTGGCGACGGGGATGCTGGAGGACTTCGACGCGACCGTCGCGAAGTTCGTGAAGGTGCTGCCGCGCGACTACGCGGCCGTGCTGCAGATGCGTCAAGAAGCCGTCGACGAGGGTCTCGACCCCGACGGCGACATCGTGTGGAACCGGATTCTGGAGGTGACCGGCGGATGATGCTGCCTGATCCACGAGGATTCGTCGCAATGGAGGTGACCGGTGGCTGACCCTAAAGGCTTTCTGAAGGTGACGGAGCGTGAGCTGCCGAAGCGCCGCCCCGTCTCCGTCCGGCTGATGGACTGGAAAGAGGTCTACGAGGCCCAGGACCCGGCGCAGCTGCGCCGCCAGGCCGGACGCTGCATGGACTGCGGCGTCCCGTTCTGCCACTCCGGCTGCCCGCTGGGCAACCTGATTCCGGAGTGGAACGACCTGATGTGGCGCGGGGAGGGCCGTCAGGCCATCGACCGCCTCCACGCGACCAACAACTTCCCGGAGTTCACGGGCCGCCTGTGCCCGGCGCCGTGCGAGTCGTCGTGTGTGCTCGGCATCAACCAGCCGGCCGTCACGATCAAGCAGGTCGAGGTCTCGATCATCGACCAGGCGTGGCAGAACGGCTGGGTGCAGCCGCACCCGCCGGAGCGCCTGACCGGCAAGACCGTCGCCGTCGTCGGCTCCGGCCCCGCTGGCCTCGCCGCCGCGCAGCAGCTGACCCGTGCCGGCCACACCGTCGCGGTGTACGAGCGCGACGACCGGATCGGCGGCCTGCTCCGCTACGGCATCCCGGACTTCAAGATGGAGAAGAAGCACCTGGAGGCACGGCTCAACCAGATGATGGCCGAGGGTACCCGCTTCCGTGCGGGCGTCGACATCGGCACCGACATCACCTGGGACGACCTGCGCGCCCGGTACGACGCGGTCGTCGTCGCGACCGGCGCCATGGTGCCGCGCGACCTGCCCATCCCTGGGCGTGAGCTCTCGGGCGTCCACTTCGCCATGGAGTACCTGGTGCAGCAGAACAAGGCGGGCGCCGGCGACGACATCGCCGACCAGATCACGGCGGACGGCAAGCACGTCATCGTCCTCGGCGGCGGCGACACCGGCGCCGACTGCATCGGAACCGCGCACCGCCAGGGCGCCGCCAGCGTGACCAACCTGGCCATCGGCAAGCAGCCGCCGGCGGAGCGCCCCGAGCACCAGCCGTGGCCCACCACGCCGACACTGTTTGAGGTCCAGTCGGCGCACGAGGAGGGCGGCAGGCGCGAGTACCTCGCGTCGACCGTCGAGTTCCTGGCGAACGAGTTCGGCGAGGTCCGGGCGCTGCGCGTGGCCGAGACCGAGTACCTGGACGGGCGCCGCGTGCCCAAGGCCGGCACCGAGCGCGAGATCCCCGCCGACCTGGTGCTGCTCGCCCTCGGGTTCACCGGTCCGGAGCAGCAGGACCTCTCGTCGCAGCTGGGTCTGCCGTTCGACCAGCGCGGCAACGTCGCGCGCGACGGGCAGTACCAGACGGAGCAGGAGGGCGTCTTCGTCGCCGGTGACGCCGGCCGTGGTCAGTCCCTCATCGTGTGGGCTATCGCAGAGGGCCGGGCAGCGGCGGCCGCCGTGGACCGGTATCTTGAAGGGGAGACGCAGTTGCCGTCTCCGATCCGTCCCACCGACCGCGGCATCCTCGTCTGAGCGAGGCGATGCCCGCACGACCGGGCGCCACCACGAAATCACGCGCCGTCGGCGCAGAATCACGGAGCGAACAGAAAAGCATGAGAAGGGCCAAAATCGTCGCGACCCTCGGGCCCGCGACCTCCAGCTACGACAACATCCGCGCGATCATCGACGCGGGTGTGGACGTGGCCCGCATGAACCTGAGTCACGGCAGCTACGAGGTGCACGAGGCGGTCTACGCGAACGTGCGCAAGGCCGCCGACGACGCGGGCAAGCCGGTCGCTGTCCTCGTCGACCTCCAGGGCCCGAAGATCCGCCTCGGCAAGTTCGAGGCCGGCCCCTACGAGCTCGCCGAGGGCGACATCTTCAAGATCACCACCGAGGACATCATCGGCACCAAGGAGATCTCCTCGACCACCTTCAAGGGCCTGCCCGACGACGTGAAGCCGGGCGACTACCTGCTGATCGACGACGGCAAGGTCCGCGTCCGCGTCATCGACGTCGACGCCCCGGTGGTCACCACCGAGGTCATCGTCGCCGGTCCCGTCTCCAACAACAAGGGCATCAACCTGCCGGGCGTCGCCGTGAACGTCCCGGCGCTGTCCGAGAAGGACGAGGCCGACCTGCGCTGGGGCCTGAAGCTCGGCGCCGACCTCATCGCCCTGTCGTTCGTGCGGAACGCCCGGGACATCGAGCGCGTGCACGAGATCATGGCGGAGGAGGGGCGCAAGATCCCCGTCGTCGCCAAGGTCGAGAAGCCGCAGGCGGTGGATGCGCTGGAGGAGATCATCGAGGCGTTCGACGCCATCATGGTCGCCCGCGGCGACCTCGGTGTGGAGCTCCCGCTCGAGGCGGTCCCGATCGTGCAGAAGCGCGCGGTCGAGCTGGCGCGCCGCGCCGCCAAGCCGGTCATCGTCGCGACGCAGATGCTCGAGTCCATGATCTCGAGCCCCGTGCCGACCCGCGCCGAGACCTCGGACGTCGCGAACGCGGTGCTCGACGGTGCGGACGCCGTCATGCTCTCCGGCGAGACCAGCGTCGGCGAGTACCCGACCGTCACCGTGCAGACCATGTCGCGCATCGTCACGTCCACCGAGGAGCACGGCCTGGAGCGCATCCTTCCGCTCGGCACCCGGCCCCGCACCCAGTCGGGCGCGATCACGCTGGCCGCCGTCGAGGTCGCCGACTTCGTCGAGGCCAAGTTCCTCTGCGTGTTCACCGAGTCGGGTGAGTCGGCCCGCCGCATGGCGCGCCTGCGCAACAAGATCCCGATCCTGGCGTTCACGCCCGAGGAGTCGGTCCGCCGCCGCATGTCGCTGTTCTGGGGCGTCGAGTCGTTCGTCGTCGGCCGTGTCACCCACACCGACCAGATGGTTGCGCAGGTGGACGAGGCCCTCAAGTCGACCGGCCGCGCCGTCGACGGCGACAAGGTGATCATCATCTCCGGCTCCCCTCCCGGGATCCCCGGAACCACGAACGACATCCGCGTGCACAAGGTCGGCGACGTCCTCTAGCACCGGTAGGAAGAGGCCCCGCCCCGTGGCGGGGCCTCTTGCCTGTCGTCCTCGGGTATGACGCCGTATCCGACCAGGGGATGAACTCCCGTTCTCCCATGGAATCCGGAGGGTCGGCGGCCCTCCGGCGCGCGTATCCTCGGGCTATGGAACACCGTTGGATGCGCTGGGCGCCCGCCGTCGTCGTCCCCGTGGCGATCGCCGCGGCCGTGATCGTCGCGCCCCTCGCGGCGGGGGCGAGGGACCTCCCCGTGAAGTCGCCGGCGGACGTGCTCCGTCTCGTCGCCGCGAGCGACACCCGCTCCTTCTCCGGCACCGTCGAGCAGAGCTCCGAGCTGGGGCTGCCGAGCCTGCCGTCCACCTCGTCCCCGTCCTCGACCTCCGACGACGCGAGCGCCGCGAGCGTCCTCGAGCTGGCCCTGGCGGACCACACCGCGAAGGTCTGGGTCGACGGGCCCACCCGGGTGCACGTGCAGGTGCTCGACCCGCTGGCCGAGAGGGATGCGATCCGCAACGGCTCCGACGTGTGGCTGTATCAATCGGCCAAGAAGCAGGTCACGCACGCGACCCTGCCCACGCGGACGGCCCGGCCCGAGGCGCCCGACGCCACGACCCTGACGCCCTCCGCTCTCGCTCAGCGCTTCCTGGATGCGGTCGACCCGTCGACCTCGGTGACGCTCGGTGACCCCGTGCGGGTCGCCGACCGTGACGCCTACGACCTGGTCCTGACGCCGAAGACGGACGCGACCCTCGTCGGCTCGGTGTCGATCGCGGTCGACGGCAAGACCGGCATCCCGCTGAAGGTGTCGGTGCTCGCCCGCGGCGCGACCGCTCCGGCGTTCGAGGCCGGGTTCACGGCGTTCAGCACCGACAAGCCTGACGCCTCGCTCTTCTCCTTCACGCCGCCGAAGGGCGCGACCGTGTCGGAGCAGACGCTTCCGACGCGTGACGGCGCCGCACATCCCTCGGCTGACCACCCGAAGCCGACGGTGACGGGCACCGGATGGTCGACCATCGTGGCGCTCCCGGCCGGCTCCGCGCCAGCCGCGCTGACGGACGACCCGCTGGTCGCCCAGCTGACTCAGCCGGTGGACGGAGGGCGAGCCCTCAGCTCCTCGCTGGTGTCGGTGCTCGTGACCACGGACGGGCGCGTGCTCGCCGGCGCGGTCCCGGTGTCGGCCCTGCAGGCGGCGGCCGCCGCACTCGCGCGGTGACCGACGCGGCGATCGCGACCAGTGGCCTCACCAAGCGCTTCCGGTCGCGAGCGGTCGTCGACGGCCTCGACCTGAACGTTCCGCGCGGGTCGGTGTTCGGTTTCCTCGGTCCCAACGGGTCCGGCAAGACGACGACCATCCGGATGCTGCTGGGCCTGATCGCGCCGTCGGCGGGTGAGATGCACGTGCTGGGAGAGCGGATGCCCGATCGCGGCTCCCGCATCCTGCCCCGGGTCGGTGCTCTGGTCGAGGGACCGGCGTTCGCGCCGTACCTCTCGGGCACCGCCAACCTCGTCCGCCGCGACACCGCGGACCGCTACGCCCCGCGCGCGACGCGCACCGCGCGGGTGACAGCAGCGCTCGACCGGGTCGGTCTCTCGCATGCGGCAGGCAAGCACGTCCGCGCGTACTCGCTCGGCATGAAGCAGCGGCTCGGCATCGCCGGCGCCCTGCTGACCGACCGCGACCTGCTGGTGCTCGACGAGCCGACCAACGGCCTCGACCCGCAGGGCACGCGCGAGGTGCGCTCGCTGGTCCGCTCGCTGGCCGACGAGGGGACGACGGTGTTCGTCTCGAGCCACCTGCTCGCCGAGATCGAGCAGGTGTGCACGCACGCGGCGATCATGCGCGCCGGGCGGCTGGTCGCGCAGGGCTCGCTGGACGAGCTGCGGCGCGGCTCGGGCCCGCGGGTGGCCGTCGAGACGCCGGACACGTCGCTGGCGATCGGGGTGCTCAACCGCCTCGGACTGGACGCCGTGGCGACCGGCTCCGGCGTGGAGGCGTCGCTGTCCGATCCCGGCCCCGCCGCGGAGGACCTGTCGGCGGCGCTCGTCCGTGACGGCGTCCGGCTCCGCGGGTTCGCCGTGCGGTCGTCCAGCCTGGAGGAGCGGTTCGTCGAGCTCACGGGGGAGGGATTCGATGTCGAGCAGTGACGCGGTCGGAGGGTCCGGGGCCGCCGTGGCGGCCCCGTCCGCGGCCGCTGACGTTCGAGTGGATGCAGCCCGCCGCGAGCGCCCGGCCGCCGGCTGGGCGCTGCTCGGCTCGGAGCTCTCGGTGATGTTCCGCCGCTGGCGCACCTACGCGATGCTCGCCGCCCTGGCGGCCGTCCCCGTCCTGATCGCCGTGGCGGTGCGGATCACGGGAGGCAGCTCGCGCGGGCCCGCGTTCCTGAGCGAGATCAGCAGCAACGGGCTCTTCGTCGCCTTCACGGCCCTGGTCGTCTGCGTCCCGCTGTTCCTGCCGCTGACGATCGGCGTGGTGGCGGGCGACACGATCGCCGGAGAGGCGAGCCACGGCACGCTGCGCTACCTCGTGATCGCGCCGGCCGGGCGGCTGCGGCTGCTCGCCGTCAAGTACGCGGGCTGCGCGGTCTTCTGCGTCGCGGCCGCCCTGGTGGTCGGGGTGGCGGGAGCGCTGATCGGCATGCTGCTCTTCCCGATCGGACCGGTCACCCTGCTGTCGGGGGTGCAGGTCAGCCTCGGCGAGGCGTACCTCCGCCTGGCGCTGATCGCCCTCTACATCGTGGTGTCGCTGCTGGGGCTGTGCGCGATCGGGCTGTTCCTGTCCACGCTGACCGACGTCCCGGTGGGGGCGATGGCCGCCACCGCCGTCCTCGCGGTGATGTCGCAGGTGCTCGACCAGCTGCCGCAGCTCGACGCCCTGCACCCGTGGCTGTTCAGCCACTACTGGCTCGGCTTCGGCGACTTCCTGCGCCAGCCGCTCGCCTGGGACTCGTTCACCTCCAACGCCGTCCTCCAGCTCGGCTACATCGCCGTCTTCGGCGCGCTCGCCATCGGCCGCTTCACCACCAAAGACATCCTCAGCTGAACTCGGCCTCCCCCTCCGCCCACCGTCGAGTACACGAAAAGTGCACGCTCCGACCCCGGTTTCCGTGCACTTTTCGTGTAGTCGACGGTGGGCGGAGGGCCGGGTCAGGGGATGGATTCGGCGGTCTGCTCCAAGGGGGAGCGGGGGTGCTCGCGCTGGGTGGCTATGGCGGTTCCCGCGGCGGCGCAGACGATCAGGATGCCGAAAAGCTGCACGAGCGTGAACCGCTCGCCCAGGACGATCACCCCGAAGATCGTCGCCACCACAGGGCCGAAGCTCGTGATCACGGCGTAGAGACGCGGGGTGAGCCGGCGCAGGATGAACGTATCGAGGCTGTACGGCACCGCCGACGACAGCACGCCGAGGGCGAGCAGCAGCAGGAGGACGCGCGTGTCGAGTGCGCCGAAGTCGACCACGATGAGCGCCAGCGGCACGGTGAGCACCGTCGACACGATGCTCGCGACGCTGAGCCCCTCGAGTCCGGGCAGCCGCGTGGCCACCTGGCGGGTGAGCAGGATGTACGCCGCCCACGCCGCCGCGGCTGTGAGCGCCAGCACGACGCCGATCGGGTCGATCGCCCCCTCTGTCGCGGTCAGCAACAGGACACCGGCGGCTGCTGCGACCGCGCATCCCGCATCCAGGAGCCGGCGCGACCCTGCGAGGGCGAGCGCGAAGGGCCCGAGGAACTCGATCGTCGCCGCGATCCCGAGCCCGAGCCGTCCCACCGCTTCGTAGAAGCTCAGGTTCATGGCCGCGAGCACGACGCCCAGCGCGAGAGCCGGCCACAGCCGGCGCCACGTCAGCTCGGCGCGGCGCGGCCGATAGAACGGGAGCACCGCGACGGCCGTCACGATCTGGCGCGCCGCCACCACGACGATCGAACCGACGACGGGGATGAGCAGCCCGGCGAGCGCCGAGCCGAAGTTGATGCTGACCTCCGTCGCCACCTGGGTGCTCGCACCGACGATGCGGTCGCGACGGGTGGAGCTCACCGGATCAGCCTAGCCGCAGGCACCGGCGCTCCCGGCGCATCCCGAGAATGCTTGCGATGTGCGCGTCATAGAGCGGGGATCGCTTCGTCTCCATAGGTGAGACCCCACGCACCCCCGACATGATTCGAGGTTCATCCTGTCCAGTCGCACATCCCCAGCGTCGCCCCGAAGGCGGCGTCAGATCGCGCGCGTCGCCCTCGTCAGTTCAGCAATGCTCCTCGTTGCGGCCTCCGTGGCGGGGGCGGTGACCGTCGCCGCGGTCTCCGCGCCCGACGCCCACGCCGTCGACAGCAACGGACCGGCGACGGATGCGCCGGCGACGGATGCACCCGCGACGGATGTTCCCGCGACGGATGCGCCCGCGACGGATGCGCCGGATGCGCCCGCGCCGGATGCGCCCGCGCCGGATGCGCCGGCGACGGGCGCGCCGGATGCGTCGTCGACGGATTCGCCCGCGCCCGACGACGGCTCCTCGGTCACGATCGAGTCGGCACCGGCCACCGCCGTGGCCGACGAGCTGAGCGTGTCGCTCCTCTCGGCCACCAGCGGTTTCACGAGCCAGCTCGGCACCTGGTCGCAGGCGAGCAGCAGCCGTGCCGTCGCGCCGATTCCGGGCACCTTCGCCTCGTTCGGCGATATCGCGATCGACAGCTCCACCGGCTTCACGACCACCGCCCTGGTTTCCGGCCCGAGCGGCCCGCGTTTCGTCGATGACGCGGTGTTCGCGAAAACCCAGGGCGCGAACTGCTTCTCGGTCGAGTCCCGGCAGAACACGATCACGACCAACGTCGTCAAAGACTGCGGCGCGACCGCGACCTACACGATCACCTTCCCCCACCCCGTGGCGAATCCCCAGATCACCCTGGCGTCGGCCTACATGCGACAGAAGTCGTGGTTGCTCCCGGTTCAGGGCGGCGGAAGCGGCCGGTACAACTGGTGCGCCTACTACTGGAACGACGCCACGATCGCGGGGGTCAACGGCGCAGCCCCCGCGGCCGGACAGGTCTCCCTGTTGAACGTCGGAGCGGGGGCCACCTACGGATCCAACGCGGTGAAGGTGAACCCGAACTACGTCACCAGCCAGTCGAACTCGTGGTGTGCGACGCAGCCGAGCTCGGGGGAGCAGTCCGAGCAGCTCACGATCCCGTCGCGCGCGACGCTGCAGGTGGCCGGCCTGGTGTCGTCCGTGACCGTGTCGGCGGCGACGAAGGGTATGGTTCCCTACTTCACCTGCAACCCGGACGCCATTTACGGATTCTGCAACTACATCGACTATCCCTATCCGTTGCAGGGGCCCGGCTACTACCTCTCGACGGCGATCCCCGTGGCCGACCTCGCGGTGACGAAGACCGGACCGGCGTCGCTCGCGGCGGGCTCCGATGTGTCCTGGACGCTCAACGTCACGAACAAGGGGGCAGCCGACTCGCACGGCTTCGTCATCAAGGACGCGATCCCTGCCGGGATGACGAACGCCCGGATCACCTCCGCCCCGGCCGGGTGCTCCCTGTCCGGCACGGTTCTGACCTGCGCGAAGGCGCCGCCCGGCTTCACGATCGCGGAGAACGGGTCGAACTGGGCCGTCGCCGACCCGTCCGGAGGCAACACCAGTGCGCTCCTCCCTTCGGTCCTCGACGCGGGCGCGACGTTCGGGCCGATCGTGCTCACGGCGAAGTCGCCGAACCAGAAGGTCAACCTCACCAATACGGCGACCGTCGCCGGGGCCGACACCGACAGCTCCACCGCGAACAACACCGCGCAGGCCGTCACCGCCCTGACCGGCACGCCGGCGTACACCTACGACAAGGCGGTGGACACCCCGTCGGCGGTCCCCGGGCAGAAGGTCACGTACACGATCACGATCCGCAACACCGGGACGGTGGATCTCGCGGCAAGCGACGTCTGGGTGCGTGACGACCTCACCGGCATCCTGGACGATGCGGCCTACAACAACGACGCCACGAACGGCGCCGTCCTGGAGGACCCGACGCACCTCCGCTGGAGCGGTTCCCTGCCGGCGGGCCAGACGACGAGCTTCAGCTACTCGGTCACCGTCGGGTCGCCGCCCACCGGTGACCTGAAGCTCGTGAACACGGTGACCTCCACGGCCCCGGGCGCTTCGTGCGCCGCGACCTGCAGCACGTCGACCCCGATCACCCAGCTCATGCTGACCGTCAGGAAGCTCGGCTGGGTCGGCGGCGCGAGCGTGCCCATCGACGGTTCGGCGTTCCGTCTGCTCACCGACCAGTCCGGAGTTCCGGGCGCCCCGGTCATGAACGGCGCCCTGACGCCGGTGCAAGGTCAGACCGGCATTCTGACGGTCGGCGGCCTGCAGCCGGGGACCTACTGGCTGGAGGAGACGAAGGCGCCTGCGGGCCATTCGCTGCTCGCGAAGCCGGTGAGCTTCACGCTGGCTCAGAACGGTTCCCTGACACTCTCCTCGCCGGGCGGCAACGCCCAGGTCTCGGTCAGCGGAGGCACGATCACCGTTCAGGACGCCGCGTCCCTGACGCTGCCCCTCGCGGGTGTGGCGTGGAGCGCGCCGTGGGCCCTCCTCGGGCTGGCTGTGCTGGTCGGCATCGTCGCCCTCGCCGTCGTCCTGCGGCGCAGGGTCCGACGCCAGGTGAACTGACCGTTCGCCCGACATGCGGGGCGGGAGAAGCGAACGCTCCTCCCGCCCCGCATTCGCGCTGTCCGCCCGCACCACCCCCGCACCCCCTCCGTCGAGTACACGATTTGTGCACGCGACACGCCAGGAGGGCGTGCACTTTTCGTGTACTCGACGGAGGGGCTCGACGAGGCCTCGATGGAGGAGGGAGGGACGCGGACAGCGGCGGAGCGCGACGCGCTCAGAGCGCGCGGCGCATGATCGCGCGCGTCGCGCTCGGGCGCCGCACCACCTCGAAGCCGCCGTCGAGGAACAGCGAGACGGTGCCGTGGTAGCGCTCGGCGTTCGAGAGCGACGGACGCACCTCCGGGTCGACCGGGTAGCCCTCGACGACCTCCGCGCCCTGCGCGCGGGCGTGGTCCACCGCGCCGTGCAGCAGCGCCCGCGCGACACCGCGCCGACGGAAGTCGATGCGGACGACGAAGCACGTCACCGCCCACGGGTCGGCAGGGTCGCCCTCGAGCCGTTTGGTGATCGGCGAGCGGGCCAGGTTGGGATACGCCGAGTACGGTTCAACGGCCGCCCAGCCCGCGGGCTCTCCGTCCACCCAGGCGAGGACGCCCGGGGAGCCGCCGCGCACCTGGTCGTGCAGCCGCTCGCGCCTGTCGTCCACCGACAGTTCCGCGAAGCGCTTCCCCGGCGCCCGGAACCATTGGCACCAGCATCCCGCCGGGTCCCCACGGGTGCTGAACACCGTCTCGAGGTCACCCCACAGGTCGTCGTCCACCGGCCGGACCACTGTGTCGCTCATGCCCCGACGCTAGCGCGCACCTCCGTCACCGGCCAAGGGCCGTCGGTCAGCGCGATCCGGGCCACCAGCGACGGGTGTTCGACGTGGGCGAAGTGACCGGTCGCGGGCAGTGTCAGGGACCGCAGCGCCGGCACGATACGCCCCAGCCGCCGCTGGTCGCCGGCCGGCACGAACAGGTCCCTGCGGCCGCGGATCGCCAGCACCGGACAGCGGATGCGCCCCCAGCGCTCGGCCGCCGGGTACCGGCGAGCGCACGCCAGCGCCCGCACGAACGCCGCCGGCCGCAGATCGCGGGCGAGCTCGTGAACGACACCCGGAACCCCTCGCGCGAACAACGGCGCGGCGAGCACGGCCAGCAGCCCGGCTCGCTCCGACCACCGCACCAGCCGCGGACCGCCGGGGCCGAGCGCCGCGAGCCCGCGCATCCCGACACCCAGGAGCAGCAGCGGCGCCGCGCCGACGAACAGGCGCAGCGGACCGAGCGCATCCGCCCTGCCGCCGAACGTGGTCCCGGACACGAGCACCACCGACTCGGTCGCCGCCGGCTCCTGCGCCGCGAGCTCGAGGGCCACGAACCCGCCCAGCGAGTGACCGACGACTCGCCACCGTCGGTACCCCAGGGTGCGCATGACCTCGGCCGACGCCCGCGCCAGCACCTCGGCATCCAGCGTCGCGACCTCGGCGGGCGAATCGCCCCAGCCGGGCAGGTCCGGCACGACGAGGTCGGGCACCGGCCCACCCCGCTCCGCCGACGCGGCGGCGATCATCGGCAGCCAGGTCGTCCATGACCCGGCGGCGCCGTGCAGCAGCAGCGTCGCCACCGCGTTCGTGGACGGCACGGATTCATGCACTGTTCGGCGCACGGCCACCGGCCCGGCACCCGTCTGGACGATCGTCTGTTCCACTCCTGTTGTTCGGAGCGGACCGGCCGTAGGATGCGCGACAAGCCACCCCGCGTCCGGAGGCACCGGCGCGCGACAGGCCGACCGGAGGGAGCACGATGACCGACACGACCACCGCGTCCGCGGAGCACGGCCTCAGCGACGAGATGCTCGACCGGCTCGACGCCTGGTGGCGCGCGGCCAACTACCTGTCCGTCGGCCAGATCTACCTGCTCGACAATCCGCTGCTCCGGCGCCCGCTGTCGCGCGACGACATCAAGCCGCGCCTGCTGGGCCACTGGGGGACGACGCCCGGCCTGAACTTCATCTACGCCCACCTGAATCGCGCCATCCGGGAACGCGACCTCGACACCCTCTTCATCGCGGGCCCGGGGCACGGCGGCCCGGGCGTCGTCGCCAGCGCCTACCTCGACGGCACCTACAGCGAGATCTACAGCGCGATCGATCAGAGCGAGGACGGGCTGCGCCGGCTCTTCCGGCAGTTCTCGTTCCCCGGCGGCATCCCGAGTCACGCCGCGCCGCAGACGCCCGGCTCCATCCACGAGGGCGGGGAGCTGGGCTACGCGCTCTCGCACGCGTTCGGCGCGGCCTTCGACAACCCGGACCTGCTGGTCGCGGCGGTCGTCGGGGATGGCGAGGCCGAGACCGGGCCGCTCGCCACCGCTTGGCACTCGAACAAGTTCCTGAACCCCGCACAGGATGGCGTGGTGCTCCCGATCCTGCACCTGAACGGCTACAAGATCGCCAACCCGACGGTGCTGGCGCGCATCCCCGAGTCCGAACTGCTCGACCTGATGCGCGGTTACGGCTACGACCCGTACCTCGTCTCGGGCGGCTTCGACGGGGAGGACCCGCGCGAGGTGCACAAGCGGATGGCGGCGACGCTCGACGATATCCTCGACCGCATCGCCGCGATCAAGCAGGCCGCGGCGGCAGGTGACCTCGGCTCCCGCCCGGCGTGGCCCATGCTCATCCTCCGCACGCCGAAGGGATGGACGTGCCCGGCTGAGATCGACGGCCACCCCGCCGAGAACAACTGGCGCTCGCATCAGGTGCCGCTGGCCGACGCGCGCGACACCGGGGAGCACACCCGGCTGCTGGAGCAGTGGCTGCTCTCGTACCGGCCTGACGAGCTCTTCGACGAGCACGGCCGTCCGGTCGAGCTGATCACGTCGCTTGCTCCGGAGGGGGAGCGGCGGATGAGCGCCAACCCGGTCGCCAACGGCGGCCTGCTGCGCCACGACCTGCGGCTCCCCGACTTCCGCGACTACGCCGTCGACGTCGGCGCGCCGGGCGACACCGTCGCGGAGGCGACCAGGGTGCTGGGTGACTGGCTCCGGGATGTGATGATCGCGAACCCCACGGACTTCCGGCTGTTCGGGCCGGACGAGATCGCCTCCAACCGCCTGCAGGCCGTCTTCGAGACGACCTCGAAGCAGTGGAACGCCGAGTACCTGCCGATCGATGACGACAACCATCTCGCCCCGCGCGGCCGAGCGATGGAGGTGCTGAGCGAGCACCAGTGCCAGGGCTGGCTGGAGGGGTACCTGCTCACCGGCCGCCACGGCGTCTTCACGTCGTACGAGGCGTTCGTGCACATCGTCGACTCGATGTTCAACCAGCACGCGAAGTGGCTGAAGGAGGCGCGCGAGGTGCCGTGGCGGCGGCCGGTCGCCTCCCTCAACTACCTGCTCAGCTCGCACGTCTGGCGGCAGGATCACAACGGGGCCTCCCACCAGGACCCGGGCTTCATCGATCACGTCGTCAACAAGAAGGCCGACGTCGTCCGCGTCTACCTGCCCTTCGACGCGAACACGCTGCTCTCGACGTACGACCACTGCCTGAAGTCGGTCGGCTACGTGAACGTGGTCGTCGCAGGCAAGCAGCCGTCACCGCAGTGGCTGAGCATGGAGGAGGCGATCGCGCACTGCACGCGCGGTATCGGCATCTTCCCGTGGGCGGGCACGGAGGTGGAGGGCGAGGAGCCGGATGTCGTGCTGGGCTGCGCGGGCGACATCCCGACCTTGGAAGTGCTCGCGGCCGCCGACATCCTGCGGCGCCGCCTGCCCGACCTGAAGGTGCGCGTGGTCAACGTCGTCGACCTGATGCGCCTGCAGAGCGAGGGCGAGCACCCCCATGGGCTCGACGATCGCGAGTACGACGCTCTCTTCACGGCCGACAAGCCGGTCATCTTCGCTTACCACGGGTATCCGTGGCTGATCCACCGCCTGACCTATCGCCGCAACGGCCACGACAACCTCCATGTGCGCGGGTACAGGGAGGAGGGCACGACCACCACACCGTTCGACATGGTGATGCTCAACGACCTCGACCGCTACCACCTCGTCATCGACGTGATCGACCGGGTGCCGGGGCTCGCCTCCCGCGAGGCGGGGCTGCGCCAGGAGATGCAGGATGCGCGGCTGCGGGCGCGGCAGTACACGCGCGAGCACGGCGAGGACATCCCCGAGGTCGCGGAGTGGAAGTGGGGCGGCGGCGAGCGGACCACCCGGATCGACACGACGGGCGGCGACAACGACTGAGCGCACCGTGCCTCCGGCCGGGAGCGAGCCGTCAGAGCGGCCGCGCGGTCTCCGGGTCGACGACCGTGAGCTCCGCGATCTTCGCCGTGCGACCGTCGCCCGACGAGCGTCCGGTGAGCCGCCGCCCGATCCACGGCAGCACGTAGCGGCGGTAGTAGTCCGCGGTCCGGCGCGTGCGCTCTTCGCCCGGGGCCGCGGCGACCTCCTCGACGCCCCACTCGGTGGGCACAGGGATGCCGAACGCGGTCAGCACGTTGCTCGCGACGCGCGCATGGCCGAGCGGTCCGAGGTGCAGCCGGTCGGCGGACCAGTAGCGGATGTCCTCGAGGCCCTCGTCGGCCCAGTTGTCCACGAACGTGATGCCGTCGCGGGGGAGCATCTCGCGCACCGCGATGGCCAGCTCTTCGCCGCGCCGGCGGATCAGGCCGCCGAGGGGCAGGTGCGCACTCGGGTTCGCGCCGCTCAGCAGCAGCATGTGGCTACCGGAGGCGACGACCCGGTCGGCCGCATCCATCAGGGTCTTCGCGACGCTCTCGATCGAGACGCGCGGCCGCATGATGTCGTTGCCGCCGCCGTTCAGGCTGACCAGGTCGGGATGCTGCGCGATCGCCGGCTCGACCTGCTCGGCCACGATCGGCCCGAGCTTCCTGCCGCGGATCGCGAGGTTCGCGTACCGGAACGGCCCGTCGGAGGCGGCCGCCATCCCGAGCGCGACGAAATCGGCCCAGCCGCGCACACGGCCGTCGGGGAGGTCGTCGCCGACGCCCTCCGTGAAACTGTCGCCGATGGCGATGTAGCTGGTGAACCCGGTGCTGCTCGACACAGGTGCAACGCTACCCTGCGCGGCTACCATGGGCGGCATCGGCAACGACGCCTAGAGGGGGATGCCATGCAGAAGGTCAGTCCGTTCCTGTGGTTCGAGCGCGGCGTGGAGGAGGCGGCGGAGTTGTACACGTCTCTCATCCCGGATTCGCGCATCCTCGAGGTCCAGCGATTCGGGGAGGGGATGCCGGACGGTCTGGTCGTGCTGCGCTTCACCCTGGCCGGCGTCGAGTACCAGGCGATGAACACCGGACCCGCGAACGGGTTCACGGAGGCGTTCTCGCTCTCGGTGCTGTGCGACGACCAGGCCGAGGTCGACCGGCTGTGGGATGCGCTCACCGCCGACGGCGGCGAGGAGAGCATGTGCGGCTGGCTGAAGGACCGCTGGGGCGTCAGCTGGCAGATCGTGCCCCGCCGGCTGATCGAGCTGCAGTCCGACCCGGACCCTGCGCGCGCCGCACGCGCGAACCAGGCGATGCTCGGGATGCGGAAGCTCGACATCGCCGCGCTGGAGGCGGCCGCGGACGGCCGCTGACGGCCGCCGACTCCCCGGATCAGCGCGCGATCAGGTTCTGCCAGCTGAGCAAGTGCTCGACCGTCACTCCGGAGTAGCCGCGCACCCCGCCGAGCGCGGTGCGCACCTTCGCGGTCTCGCTCTCGAGCAGGGCCGCGCTGTCGTCGCCGAACGTCGCCGCCGGGCCGCCCGCGACCTCCGGCGTGTCGGTCTCGACGCCGATGCTGAACGGGATGCGCTTGCCGGCCGCTGCGGTCGCGGCGGGCTTCGCGAGGGCGATGATCCCATCCGTGCCCGCGGCGTGGTCGCTGAACGCGACGATCGCCACCGACGTCAGATGGGGGAGGAGCGCGTCGAAGGCGGTCCCGCCGCCGGGCTGCGGTTTGGCGGCGAGCCACCAGGGCAGGTCGGCGCCGATCGGCACGGACCCGGCCGCCGCGCGGGCCGCGTCGTACATGGCCTGCAACTGCGCCACCACGGCCGGAAGCCGGTCGTCGGAGGAGACCGCCCACGGCTCGACGTCGAACTGCACCGCGTCGAACGGCGCCGCGCGCAGGGCGGCGGACGTCCACGTGGCCGCCAGCGACGGGTCGTCCGCCCAGGCCGGGTCGCCGCCGAGCGCCGCGACCTTCGTCACGCCGGCCGCGTGGAGCGCGTGCACCGCCTCGGTCAGCCAGGTGGAGAACGGGCCCTCATCGGCCGCCCAGGGGACCGACAGGAAGACCGTGCGGAGGTGATGCGCCGCAGCGAAGCCGGCCAGCGCCTGCGGCTCGAACTGCGTCAGACCCTCGCCGCGGGCGTCCGAGGCCGGGTCGATGGGGTTGCCCCAGGCCCACATCCCCGTGATCGCGGAGGTGGGCGTCGTGCCGTCCGTGCGCTGCGTCACCGCGCCCGCCGGCACCGCCGCGAGCAGGGACCCGCCGACCGCGAGTGCGAGCGCGGCCGACGCGATCGCAGAGCCGAGAGTCGGAGCTCGCATGGCACACCCTTAGAACGCGGAACGGAACGGTCACCGCGGATTCGGGTGTGCGGTACGACCATCATCGCAGTCCCTGTGACGCCGTCTACGCCGCATTCGGGGTACACAGCGTTCGCTCAGCGAGCTGGGTGTCAGTCGCGCCAGCCGAGCTCGGGGGCGATCCGGGTGACGATCGTCTCCAGCAGGTGGGCGTTGTACTCGACGCCCAGCTGGTTCGGCACGGTCACCAGGATGGTGTCCGCGTCCGCGACCGCGGCATCCTGGCGCAGCTCCTCCACGATCCGCTCCGGCTCGCCGACGTAGCTCTTGCCGAAGCGGGCAAGGCCGCCGTCGAGGTGGCCGACCTGGTCGTGCCGCTCGGTCAGGGCGGAGGCCCCGAAGTAGCGGCGGTCGAGGTCGGTGGTGATCGGCAGGATGCTGCGGCTCACGGAGACGCGCGGCTCGCGCTCCCAGCCCGCCGCGGCCCAGGCGTCGCGGTACTGCTGCAGCTGCTCGGCCTGCAGGTCGGAGAACGGAACGCCCGTGTCCTCCGTCAGCAGCGTCGAGCTCATCAGGTTCATGCCCTGCTCGGCGGCCCACACCGCCGTCGCGCGGGTGCCTGCGCCCCACCAGATCCGGTCGCCGAGACCGGGGGACTGCGGCTCGATGGCGAGCGCTCCGCGCTGTCCGCCGGTCATCGCCGGGTTCGCCTCCGCGACGCCCGCGCCCGCGACCGCCGCCCGGAACAGCTCCGTGTGGCGCCGGGCCATGTCCGCATCCGTCTCGCCCTCGGCCGGCACGTAGCCGAACGACTCCGAGCCGCGCAGCGCGGTCTCGGGTGAGCCGCGGCTGACGCCCAGCTGCAGCCGGCCGCCGCTGATCAGGTCGGCCGCCGCGGCATCCTCGGCCATGTAGAGCGGGTTCTCGTAGCGCATGTCGATCACGGCCGTGCCGATCTCGATGCGCGACGTGCGGGCGCCGATGGCCGCGAGCAGCGGGAAAGGCGACGCCAGCTGCGGCGCGAAGTGGTGCACGCGGAAGAAGGCGCCGTCGGCGCCCAGCTCCTCGGCGGCCACGGCCAGGTCGATCGCCTGGTGCAGGGCGTCCGCCGCGGTGCGCGACACGGAGCCGGGGATGGGCTGGTAATGCCCGAAGCTGAGGAACCCGATGCGTTTCACATCCAGTCCAAGCGACCCTGGGCGCGGCGTATTCCTCGCGCTAGAGTCCCGGTGTGGCGGAGTGGCTGTGCGCGACATGCGCGGTGGAGTTCGGCGCGGGGGAGCATCCACCCGCGTCCTGTCCGATCTGCGAGGACGAGCGGCAGTACGTGCCGCCGACCGGGCAGGAGTGGACGACGCTGCAACGCCTGCAGCGCGACGGCGAGCGCATCTCGATCGCCGAGCTCGAGCCGGACCTGTACGGACTCCGCAGCGAACCCCGGGTCGGCATCGGGCAGCAGGGCCTGCTGCTGCGGACCCCCGACGGCAACCTGCTCTGGGATCCGCCCGGCTACGTCGACGAGGCCGCGGCCGCCGCGGTGCAGGACCTGGGCGGCGTCGCCGTCATCGCGACGAGCCACCCGCACATGTTCGGCGCGCAGGTGACCTGGTCGCGGATGCTCGGCGACCCGCCGGTGCTCGTGAACGCGGCCGACCGGCACTGGGTGCAGCGGGAGGACCCGGCCATCCAGTCCTGGACCGGCGAGATCGAGGTCCTGCCCGGCGTGACGTTGCGGACGATCGGCGGTCACTTCCCGGGCAGCGCGGTGGTGCACTGGGACCGCGGGGTGGTGCTCAGCGGCGACACCGTGTTCCCGGGACCGTCGCAGCGCTGGGTGACGTTCCAGCGCAGCTTCCCGAACGACATCCCCCTCTCCGCGGCGGTGGTCCGGCGGATCGCGGACACGGTGTGCGACCGGCCGTTCGACCGGATGTACGGCAACCTCGGCAACGTCGTGCTGCGGGGCGCACGGGATGCGGTCCTCCGCTCGGCCGACCGCTACATCGGCTGGGTGAGCGGGGCGTACGACCACCTCACCTGAGGCGCATCAGAGAAACGGCGCCAGCTCCAGTTCCATCGCCGGCTTCGGCTTCGCCCCGACGATGGTCTTCACCACCTCGCCGTCGCGGAACACCTTCATCACCGGCAGGGCCAGCGCCTTGTAGGCGACCGCTGTGTCCATGTTCTCGTCCGCATTGATCTTGACGATGCGGATGCGGTCGCCGTGCTCGTCCTGCAGCTGCTGCAGGATGGGCGACAGGGCCCGGCACGGGCCGCACCACTCCGCCCAGAACTCGACGACGGTGGTGCCCGGGGCGGCGAGCACATCCTCCTGGAAGCTGGCGTCGGTGACGCTCTCGATCGTGGTCATGGCGGCACACTAATCCCTGACCCTCGGGGCAGAGTCAAGGGGCGACACGCCGGAGCGGTGCCCCGCCCATCCTGTGCGAGCATGGAGGCAGGAGGTGCGTATGGAGATCCTGAGCCCGCAGCAGATCCGCGAGTCGTTCGTCAACTGCTCCCGCAGCGAAGCCGAGGAGCTGCCCCTGCCTCCCGGCCTGCACGAGGTCGACTGGGCGAGGCGCGAGTACCTCGGCTGGCGCGACCCGCGGCTCCCGCAGCGCGGCTACGTCGTCATCCCGACCGACGACGGCCCCGTCGGCATCGTGCTGCGCGCCTCCGAGGCGTCGATGCGGTCGCACGCGCCCTCGATGTGCGGCTGGTGCCAGGATGTGCACCTCACCAACGATGTCTGGTTCTGGTCCGCGCGCCGGGCGGGCGCGGCCGGCCGCAATGGCGACACCGTCGGCACGCTCGTCTGCGGCGCGTTCGAATGCAGCGCCAACGTGCGCCGCACCCCTCCGCCGTCGTACGTCGGTTTCGACGCCGACCTGGTGGTGGAGGAGCGGATCGCCGGCCTGGCCGAGCGGGCGCGCCGCTTCGCGGCGACGGTGGTCGGCGCGCGCATCTGACGCGGCCGCGGGGCGCCGATCGGGCGCCCCTCTGACGTCATGCTGGGAGTCGTGCCGCCGGTGGGACTCGAACCCACACGCCCTTCCGGACAAAGCATTTTGAGTGCTCCGCGTCTGCCATTCCGCCACGGCGGCGCACAACAACACCTGAACAATACCGTAGGCTTTTGTGCGTGACTGACCAGGAGAACACCGCCACCGCACCCCGCCGCGTCGTCGTGGCGGAGGACGAATCGCTCATCCGCCTCGACATCGTCGAGATCCTGCGCGACAACGGTTTCGAGGTCGTGGGTGAGGCCGGCGACGGCGAGACCGCCGTGGCCCTGGCGACCGAGCTGCGGCCCGACCTGGTCATCATGGACGTCAAGATGCCGCAGCTCGACGGCATCTCCGCCGCGGAGCGCCTCTCGAAGGACCACATCGCCCCCGTCGTGCTGCTGACCGCGTTCAGCCAGAAGGAGCTCGTCGAGCGGGCCACCGAGGCGGGCGCGCTCGCGTACGTCGTCAAGCCGTTCACGCCGAACGACCTGCTCCCGGCGATCGAGATCGCGCTCGCGCGCTACCAGCAGATCATCGCCCTGGAGGCCGAGGTCTCCGACATGGTGCAGCGCTTCGAGACCCGCAAGCTGGTCGACCGCGCCAAGGGCCTCCTGAACGAGAAGATGGGCCTCAGCGAGCCCGAGGCGTTCCGCTGGATCCAGAAGGCGTCGATGGACCGCCGCCTCACCATGCACGACGTCGCCCAGGCGATCATCGAGCAGCTCGCCCCCAAGAAGTAGCCGCCCGCCGCGTCCCTCTCCTTGGGCGCGTCCCGGGGCGAGGATTTGTGCGAAATCGCGGTCATGCGCGCTCAATAGCCAGTAATTGGCACAAATCGTCAGCGCGCCGGTCGCGTCACAGGTCCTTGATCAGGTTCGTGATGCGGATCGTCGAGCAGCGGCGGCCGCGGTCGTCCGTCACGGCGATCTCGTGCGTCGTCAGAGTGCGGCCGAGGTGGATGGGCGTGCACACGCCCGTGACGTAGCCGCTCGTCGCCGAACGGGTGTGGGACGCGTTGATCTCGATGCCGACCGCGAGGCGTCCCTCGCCCGCGTAGAGGTTGGCCGACATGGAGCCGAGGGACTCGCCGAGCACCACGTACGCACCGCCGTGCAGGAGGTCCGCCGGCTGCGTGTTGCCCTCGACGGGCATGCGGGCCACAGCCCGCTCGACGCTGAACTCGAGCATCTCGATGCCCATCTTCTCGGCCAGCCGGCCGAGCCCCCTCTGCTGCACGTACGTGAGTGCGTCGTCGGTCATCCTCGGCCTCTCCTGACGGTCGTCTGGACTGTCACCGGCCCCTTGTAGGCTGGCCTGGTGTCAGACTCCGAAAAGCCTACCCTTCTCGTCATCGACGGCCATTCGCTGGCATTCCGGGCCTTCTACGCACTTCCTGTCGACAGCTTCGTGAACCGCGAAGGGCAGCACACCAACGCGATCCACGGCTTCATCGCCATGTTCATCAACCTGCTCCAGCAGCAGAAGCCGACCCACCTCGCGGTGGCCTTCGACATCTCCCGCTACTCCTTCCGCACGCGCGAGTACCCGGAGTACAAGGGCACCCGCGGGGAGACGCCCTCCGAGTTCGCCGGCCAGGTGCCGCTGCTCGAAGAGGCGCTCCACGCGATGAACGTCACCACCATCGCCAAGGAGGACTACGAGGCCGACGACATCCTCGCCACCCTCGCCCGGCAGGGCGTGGAGCAGGGCTTCAAAGTCCTCCTCGTCTCGGGCGACCGTGACACCATCCAGCTCGTCAACGACGACGTGACGCTGCTCTACCCGAACGTCCGCGGCGTGTCCGAGCTCAAGGTGTACGACCCGGCGGCCGTGCGCGAGAAGTACGGCATCGAGCCGCACCAGTATCCCGAGATCGCTGCGCTGGTCGGTGAGACCAGCGACAACCTGATCGGTATCGACAAGGTCGGCGAGAAGACCGCCGTCAAGTGGGTGCAGCAGTACGGCACGGTCGAGAACATCGTGGCCCACGCCGACGAGATCAAGGGCGTCGTCGGGCAGAACCTGCGCGACCAGAAGGAGAACGCGCTCCGCAACCGGCGCCTCAACCAGCTCCTCGACGATGTCGAGCTGCCGATCGGTCCCAAGGACCTCGAGCGCAAGCCGCTCAACGAGAACGCCGTGCGCGACATCTTCGCCCGCCTGCAGTTCAAGACCCTGCTCGACCGGCTGATGAAGACGGCGGCAGAAGAGGGGATGCTCGACGGCGCCGTCTCCGTCGCCGAGGTCGGCGATGCGGGTGCCGTGAGCGCGCCGGCCGTGCGCACGATGGTCGACGAAGAGCTCGCGAACTGGCTGTCGAAGGCGTCCGCCGATGGCGCTGCCATCGCCGTGCAGCTGGAGCGCGGTCCGGCCGGGGTCACCGGCTTCGGTCTGGCGACCGCCGACGACAGCGTCTACGTGCCGTGGGTGGCCGCCCGGCCGGACTACGCCGCGCTGGAGGAGTGGCTCGCGAGCAGCGCGCCCAAGTACTTCTTCCACGCCAAGCCGCAGTTCAAGGCGCTGAGCCGTGCCGGTTTCGTGGTCGACGGACTCGCCTTCGACACGCGCATCGCCTCCTGGCTGGTGAAGCCGGGCGCCGCGGCGCAGTCTCTCGCGGAGCAGGTGTACGAGGTGCTCGGCGAGACTCTGCCGGTCTCCGACCCGAACCAGCTCGTCCCGATCAACGACGCCGTCAGCCCGGCGACCGAGGCCTGGTACATCCGCCGCGTCGCCGAGGGGCAGATGATCGCGCTCGACGAGGGCACCCGGGGAGTGCTCGACGACATCGAGCTGCCGCTGGTCGCCGTGCTCGCCGAGATGGAGCTGAACGGGGTCACGATCGACTCCGCCGTCCTCGCGCGCCTCCGCGGACAGCTCACCGACAAAGCCAACGACTTCGCAGCGCAGGCGTACGCGCAGATCGGCCACGAGATCAACCTCGGCTCGCCGAAGCAGCTGCAGCAGGTGCTCTTCGAGGAGCTCGGGATGCCGAAGACGCGCGCCACCAAGACCGGCTACTCCACCGACGCCGGATCGCTGGCCGATCTGCAGGAGAAGAACCCGCATCCGTTCCTCGGACTCCTTCTGCAGCACCGCGACGCGACCAAGCTCAAGCAGATCGTCGAGACGCTGGAGCGCTCCGTCGAGAGCGACGGCCGCATCCACACCACCTACGACCAGACCGGCACGAGCACGGGACGCATCTCCTCGAACGACCCGAACCTCCAGAACATCCCGATCCGCACCGAGGAGGGGCGCGAGATCCGCTCCGCCTTCACGCAGGGCGAGGGATTCGAGACACTGCTCACCGCCGACTACTCGCAGATCGAGATGCGCATCATGGCGCACCTGTCGGAGGATCCCGGACTGATCGAGGCGTTCAACGCGGGGGAGGACCTTCACCGGTTCGTCGGGTCGCGCGTCTTCGGCGTCCCGCCGGCGGAGGTCACCCCGGCCATGCGCACGAAGGTCAAGGCCATGTCGTACGGGCTCGCCTACGGGTTGAGCGCCTTCGGCCTGTCCAAGCAGCTGCGCATCGAGACGTCCGAGGCGCGGCAGCTCATGAGCGACTACTTCGAGCGCTTCGGCGCCGTGCGCGACTACCTGCGCAACGTGGTCGAGCAGGCGAGGGTCGACGGGTTCACCGAGACGATCTTCGGTCGCCGGCGTCCGTTCGCCGACCTGACGTCGACGAACCGTGTGCTGCGCGAGAATGCCGAGCGGCAGGCGCTCAACGCACCGATCCAAGGGTCGGCCGCCGACATCATGAAGGTCGCCATGCTGGGGATCGCGGGCGACATCATCGACCAGCGCCTCGAATCCCGGATGCTGCTCCAGGTGCACGACGAGCTGATCTTCGAGGTGGCCCAGGGCGAATGGGACGCCCTGGAAGCCATCGTGCGCGCCCGGATGGCGGGCGCCGCCGACCTGCGGGTGCCGCTCGACGTACAGGTGGGCCGGGGCGCGAACTGGGACGCCGCCGCGCACTGAGCCGTTCCTCCACAGGCCGCGGGTTCTGCACAGTGCGGGATTTCCGCTGCCTGAGGGGTGCACCGATCGGTATGGTCGGAGCATGACCAACGATCAGAAGCGCGAACCCACCCCGGTCGACACGATCGCCGAGGAGTGGGTGGACACCCAGCTCGAACTGTTCCCCGAGTACCACGTCTGGCTCGGCCGGCCCGGCCGCGAGGGCGAGTACGCCGACTACTCTCCCGCGGGCGCCGAGACCGCCGTCGCCAAAGTGAAGGAGGCTCTGGCCCGCATCGAGGCGGCGGAGCCCGTCGACGACATCGACCGCATCACGAAGATGGACCTCGCCCGGGAGCTGCAGCTCACCGTCGAGAAGCACGACGCCGGGTTCGCGCAGCGCGACCTCAACGTCATCGCCTCGCCCGCGCAAGAGCTGCGCGACATCTTCGACCTCGTGCCGACCGACACCGAGGACGACTGGGCGAACGTCGCGAAGCGCCTGCACAACCTGCCCGCTGCGATGAACGGCTACATCGAGACGCTGCGCAGCGGCATCGCGAACGGCAACGTCCCCGCCATCCGCCAGGTGCGCGAGGTGCTGGCGCAGGCACGCAAGCAGGTCGCCGACACCGGCTTCTTCTTCGAGTTCACCGGTGAGGCTCGACCGCTCAACGGCGTGCTGCCCGAGTCGCTGAAGTCCGACCTGGCGGCCGGTGCTCAGGAGTCGGCGCAGGCCTACGCGACGCTCGCCGACTTCCTCGAGAACGAGCTGGCGCCGCACGCGCCCGAGAGAGACGCCGTCGGCCGCGAGCTGTACGCCCTCGCGTCGCGCGGCTTCCTCGGCGCGACGGTCGACCTCGACGAGACCTACGAGTGGGGCATCGAGGAGCTCGCCCGCATGCGCTCCGAGCAGGAGTCGATCGCGCGTGAGATCAAGCCGGGCGCCAGCGTCCTCGAAGCGATCGAGTTCCTGGACGGCGACCCGAGCCGCAAGCTTCACGGCACCGACGCGCTGCAGCGCTGGATGCAGGAGACCAGCGACCGTGCCATCGAAGAGCTCGGCAGGTCGCACTTCGACATCCCGGCCGAGATCCGCCGGCTCGAGTGCATGATCGCGCCGACCCAGGAGGGCGGCATCTACTACACCGGTCCGAGCGACGACTTCGCCCGCGCGGGCCGCATGTGGTGGAGCGTCCCCGAGGGCGTCACCGAGTTCGACACCTGGCGCGAACTGACGACCGTGTACCACGAGGGTGTCCCGGGTCACCACCTGCAGATCGCCCAGGCCACCTACAACAAGGCGCAGCTCAACTCGTGGCGCCGCATCGCCGGAACGTCCGGGCACGCGGAGGGCTGGGCGCTCTACGCCGAGCGGCTGATGGAGCAGCTCGGCTACCTCGACGACCCGGCCGACCGGCTCGGGATGCTCGACGGCCAGCGGATGCGCGCGGCCCGCGTCGTCCTCGACATCGGCGTGCACCTCGAGAAGCCGCTGCCCGACGGCTCGCGTCCGTGGACGGGCGAGGACGCGTTCCCCTTCCTCCGCGAGAATGTCAACATGAACGACGGCTTCGTCCGGTTCGAGGTCAACCGCTACCTGGGCTGGCCGGGGCAGGCGCCGTCGTACAAGATCGGTCAGCGCATCTGGGAGCAGCTGCGCGACGAATACGCGCGCCGCGAGGGAGCGTCGTTCGACATCAAGGCGTTCCACAAGAAGGCGCTCGACATCGGCGGTGTGGGCCTCGACACGCTCAAGGCGGCGCTGCTCGACTGAGCGGCGACCTCCGCGCCCGGTGACCTCGCCCTACCGCGCCGTGCTCGGCGCGGCGTTCGACGACCTGCATCCACGGCTGCAGGCGTACTTCGACGCCATCCCTTCCGGCTCGGCAGGGCGAGGCGCCGGCGTGTTCGACACGGTCGGCACGCCGAGACGCTGGCTGTGGCCCGTGCTCGCGCTCTTCGCGCGTTCCCGGGTGCTGTTCCCGGTCTGGCAGCGCAACGTTCCGTTCACAGTGACCAATCGTCCGATCGTCCGGCCCGACGGATCGCCGGCGGTCGCGGCGGAACGTGCGTTCGCGTTCCCGGGGCGCTCGGCGGTCATGGTGGACGAGATCGGCGTCGCCGACTTCGGCGGCGCTAGCGGCCACCTCGTCGACCGGCTCGGCGACCCGGTCCGCGCCGAGGCGCGGTTCCGGGCGAGCGTCCGCGACGGAGCTCTCCGTCTCCGCTCGACGCGGGTCCACGTCGTCCTCGCGGGTCGGCGCATTCCCATCCCGTGGCCCATCGCTCCCGTCGTGGTGCTGATCGAGCGGTGGGATGAGCAGGCCGAGCGTCAGCGCGTCTCCATCACCGTGACACTGCCGGCCATCGGCAGGATCTATCAGTACGGCGGACTGTTCCGGTACGACGTGGCACCCGAGGGGGAGCAGCAGCAGTGAGTGAGCGCATCGTCATCGCGGGGGCGTCCGGTTTCATCGGCCGCTACCTGGCTCAGCACTACCGGGAGACCGGCTCCGACGTGGTCCTCGTCGGCCGGGACGGCCCGCAGGTGCGCTGGGACGACACAGCCGGGCTCCGCGCAGCCGTGAGCGGCGCGGCGGCCGTGATCAACCTCGCGGGCAAGAGCGTGAACTGCCGCTACGGCGACGCCAACCGGGCTGAGATCTTCCGGTCGCGTCTCGCCACCACCCGAGCGCTGCGGGAGGCGATCGCGACGAGCGACGCGCCGCCGCCGGCCTGGTTCAACGCCTCCACCGCGACGATCTACCGGCATGCGGAGGACCGGCCGATGACGGAGTCCACCGGCCAGCTGGGCACCGGCTTCTCCGTCGAGGTCGCGAAAGCCTGGGAGCGCGAGCTCTTCGACGGCGATCTTCCCGCCACGCGGCGCGTCGCGCTCCGCATGGCCATCGTCCTGGGCGACGGAAGCGCGCTCGGCCCTCTGGTCGCGCTGGCGCGCTTCGGGCTGGGCGGTCCGCAGGTCGACGGGCGCTGGTTCGCCACGGCCGCCCGGCGCAACGCCGGCACGTTCCACGAGTTCCGCGCCCGCGGCGGCCGCCAGCGCTTCAGCTGGGTGCACATCGCCGACGTCCTCGGCGCGATCGAGTTCCTTCGCGCGCATCCCGAACTCGACGGACCCGTCAACGTCTCCTCGCCCCATCCGACCGACAACCGCACGCTCATGGCGACGCTGCGCCGGCTGCTCGGCGCACGGGCCGGCCTCCCGGCCTACCGGTGGATGCTCGAACTGGGCTCCGTCGCGATCCGCACCGAGACCGAACTCGTGCTGAAGAGCCGCTGGGTGGTGCCCGAGCGCCTTCTCGGCGCGGGCTACGTGTTCGCCTACCCGGAACTGGAGCCGGCGCTGCGCGACATCCTCGCCGACCGCAGGTTGCTGCACGCCTCCGCAGCCCGGTAGACTAGAACGTCACTTGTGTGACACCTCTATCCGCCTGCCGTTCGCGGAACATCCAGAAACAACGACGCGACCGGCCTGATTCCTGTCCATAACGGAGCACCCACTACATGACAACCGCAACGACCGACAAGGCACCCAAGCAGGTCGCCGTCAACGACATCGGATCTGCTGAGGACTTTCTTGCCGCGGTCGAAAAGACGCTGAAGTTCTTCAACGACGGAGACCTGATCGAAGGCACCGTCGTCAAGATCGACCGCGACGAGGTCCTCCTCGACGTCGGTTACAAGACCGAGGGCGTCATCCCCTCGCGCGAACTCTCCATCAAGCACGACGTCGACCCCACCGAGGTCGTCGAGGTCGGCGACACCGTCGAGGCTCTCGTTCTCCAGAAGGAGGACAAGGAGGGTCGCCTCATCCTGTCCAAGAAGCGTGCGCAGTACGAGCGCGCCTGGGGCGATGTGGAGAAGATCAAGGAGGCCGACGGCGTCGTCACCGGTACGGTGATCGAGGTCGTCAAGGGCGGCCTGATCGTCGACATCGGCCTGCGCGGCTTCCTGCCCGCGTCGCTCATCGAGCTGCGCCGCGTCCGCGACCTCACCCCGTACCTGGGCCAGGAGATCGAGGCCAAGATCCTCGAGCTCGACAAGAACCGCAACAACGTGGTGCTCTCGCGCCGCGCGCTGCTGGAGCAGACCCAGTCGGAGTCCCGCACCACGTTCCTCAACAACCTGCACAAGGGCCAGGTCCGCAAGGGCGTCGTCTCGTCGATCGTCAACTTCGGTGCGTTCGTCGACCTCGGCGGCGTCGACGGTCTCGTCCACGTGTCGGAGCTCTCCTGGAAGCACATCGAGCACGCCTCCGAGGTCGTCGAGGTGGGCCAGGAGGTCACCGTCGAGATCCTCGAGGTCGACCTCGACCGCGAGCGCGTCTCCCTGTCGCTCAAGGCGACGCAGGAGGACCCGTGGCAGGTCTTCGCCCGCACCCACGCGATCGGTCAGGTCGCGCCGGGCAAGGTCACCAAGCTCGTCCCGTTCGGTGCGTTCGTCCGCGTCGCGGACGGCATCGAGGGCCTCGTGCACATCTCGGAGCTGTCCGGCAAGCATGTCGAGCTGGCCGAGCAGGTCGTCTCGGTGGGCGACGAGGTGTTCGTCAAGGTCATCGACATCGACCTGGAGCGCCGCCGCATCTCGCTGTCGCTCAAGCAGGCGAACGAGGGCGTCGACCCGGAGGGCACCGAGTTCGACCCGGCGCTCTACGGCATGGTCACCGAGTACGACGAGCAGGGCAACTACAAGTACCCGGAGGGCTTCG
The DNA here is from genome assembly GCF_056754895.1 of Leifsonia sp. KNZ13-11D. NCBI lineage: Bacteria > Bacillati > Actinomycetota > Actinomycetes > Micrococcales > Microbacteriaceae > Leifsonia > Leifsonia sp. KNZ13-11D. The sequence goes on along the minus strand of NZ_JBPGWU010000001.1, from coordinate 2,121,707 downwards.
ACCCGGAGACCAACGAGTGGAAGGAAGGCTTCGAGGCGCAGCGCGACGAGTGGGAGCAGCAGTACGCTGCGGCCCAGGCGCGCTGGGAGGCGCACAAGCGCCAGGTCGCCAAGGGCCTCGAGGAGGCTGCCGCCGACAGCGGTTCGTCCTCGTACTCTTCCGACACCGGCGCCGGCGGAACGCTCGCCGACGACGAGTCGCTCGCGGCTCTGCGCGAGAAGCTCAGCTCCAACTCCTGAGCATCCTCTCTCAGAAGCGGCCGGTCCTTCGGGGCCGGCCGCTTCGGCGTTCCGGGAAGAGCGGCAGGAGCGGGAGGAGTGGCACGAGCGGGCACGACGGCGACTGCGGCGGTTCGCGACGACGGCGGCCCGGCGCGCAGCCGCAGACGTGACGCGGCACCGCAGTCGCTCCCGCGGGCGACGGCGACGCCCGGGGGTGCGGATAGGCTGGGCGCGTGCAGCTGATCGGACTCACCGGGGGGATCGCCTCCGGCAAATCGACCATCGCCTCCCGTCTCGCATCGCACGGCGCCGTCGTCGTCGACGCCGACCGCATCGCGCGCGAAGTGGTCGAGCCCGGCACACCTGCGCTGGCGGAGATCGCACGCCGGTTCGGCGACTCCGTGATCGCCGCGGACGGCAGCCTCGACCGTCCGGCGCTCGGCGCGATCGTGTTCGGCGACCCCGCCGCACTCCAGGACCTGAACGCGATCACCCACCCCGCCGTCCTCACGGCGTCGACCGCGCGCTTCCAGGCCGCCGCCGAGGCGGACCCGGAGGCGATCGTCGTCTACGACGTCCCGCTCCTGGTCGAGTCGGCGAACGAGTACCCGTTCGACCGCATCGTGGTCGCGCACGCCGACGCCGCGACGCGCATCCACCGCCTCGTGACCCTGCGCGGGATGGACGAGGCGGAGGCGGAGCGCCGCATCCGCTCGCAGGCATCCGACGCCGAACGGCTCGCGGTCGCCGACGCCGTGATCGACACCGGCGGCACGCTGGAGCACACACTGGCGCAGGTGGACGCGCTCTGGGAGCAGCTGCGCGGCCCCGCACGGTGACGCCCGTTCCGCTGTGAGCGAGAGCCGGCAGAAGTGTCGGTGGTCCTTCCTAGACTGGTCTCATGCTCCCCACACGCTCCGTCCGTCCGTTCGAGGTCGTCAGCGAGTACAGCCCGAGCGGTGACCAGCCGCAGGCGATCGCCGAACTCGCCGGGCGCATCAACGCCGGCGAGACGGATGTGGTGCTGCTCGGAGCCACGGGTACCGGGAAGTCGGCGACCACCGCCTGGCTGATCGAGCAGGTGCAGCGCCCGACGCTGGTGCTGGCCCACAACAAGACCCTGGCGGCACAGCTGGCCAACGAGTTCCGCGAGCTGCTGCCCAACAACGCCGTCGAGTACTTCGTCTCGTACTACGACTACTACCAGCCCGAGGCGTATGTGCCGCAGACGGACACCTTCATCGAGAAGGACAGCTCGATCAATGCCGAGGTCGAGCGCCTCCGTCACTCGACCACGAACTCGCTGCTCAGCCGGCGCGACGTGGTCGTCGTGTCGACCGTGTCCTGCATCTACGGCCTCGGTGCCGCGGAGGAGTACCTGGAGGCCATGGTCGCGCTCCAGGTGGGCCAGAACGTGGGGCGCGATGCGCTGATCCGCCGCTTCGTCAACATGCAGTACGAGCGCAACGACGTGGACTTCTCGCGCGGCAAGTTCCGCGTGCGCGGCGACACGATCGAGATCATCCCGGTCTACGAGGAGCACGCGATCCGGATCGAGCTGTTCGGCGACGAGATCGAGGCGCTCTACTCGCTGCACCCGCTGACGGGCAACGTGATCTCGAAGATGGATGCGGTGTCGGTCTTCCCGGCGACGCACTACGCTGCGAGCCCGGCCACCATGCAGCGCGCGATCGGCACCATCCAGGAGGAGCTCCACGAGCGTCTGCAGGAGCTGGAGCGCGAGGGCAAGCTGCTCGAAGCGCAGCGGCTGCGGATGCGCACCCAGTTCGACTTGGAGATGATGGAGCAGATCGGCTTCTGCTCCGGCATCGAGAACTATTCGCGCCACATCGACGGCCGCGCGCCGGGAGAGGCGCCGCACTGCCTGCTCGACTACTTCCCGGACGATTTCCTCGTGGTGATCGACGAGTCGCACGTGACCGTCCCGCAGATCGGCGCCATGTACGAGGGCGACGCGTCGCGCAAGCGCACGCTGGTGGAGCACGGTTTCCGCCTCCCGAGCGCGCTCGACAACCGACCGCTCAAGTGGAACGAGTTCAAGGATCGCGTCGGCCAGACCGTCTACCTCTCCGCGACGCCCGGCAAGTACGAGATGGGCATCGCCGACGGCGTGGTGGAGCAGATCATCCGCCCGACCGGCCTGATCGATCCGGAGATCGTCGTCAAGCCGACGAAGGGGCAGATCGACGACCTGCTCGAGGAGATCCGGCTGCGGGTGGAGCGCGACGAGCGCGTGCTCGTCACCACGCTGACCAAGAAGATGGCGGAGGAGCTCACCGACTTCCTGGCGGAGGCGGGCGTCCGGGTGCGCTACCTGCACTCCGACGTCGATACGCTGCGCCGGGTCGAGCTCCTCACCGAGTTGCGGGCCGGTGTCTACGACGTCCTCGTCGGCATCAACCTGCTGCGCGAGGGACTCGACCTCCCGGAGGTGTCGCTGGTCGCCATCCTCGACGCCGACAAGGAGGGCTTCCTCCGTTCGTCGACCTCGCTCGTGCAGACCATCGGCCGTGCCGCACGAAACGTCTCCGGCCAGGTCCACATGTACGCCGACGTGCTCACCGACTCCATGAAGAGCGCGATCGAAGAGACCGAGCGTCGCCGCGAGAAGCAGATCGAGTACAACCGTGTCAACGGCATCGACCCGCAGCCCCTGCGGAAGCGCATCGCCGACATCACGGACGTGCTCGCGCGCGAGGAGGCCGACACGGCGCGCATGCTGGCCGGCCGGGAGCAGAAGCGCAAGAGTCCGACGCCCAACCTGCGCAACGGCGGCATCGCCGCACAGGGCGCCGCAGAGCTCGAGGGGCTGATCGCCGACCTCAACCAGCAGATGCTGGCGGCCGCCGGTGAGCTGAAGTTCGAGCTCGCCGCGCGACTGCGCGACGAGCTCTCCGACCTGAAGCGCGACCTCCGCCAGATGGAGAAGGCCGGCCACCTGGGCTGAGCGCCCGTTCGGATAGCGTGCACCTCGCGGCGCCGGCCGCACGCGGCCACGCGGCGCATCCCTTCTCGCTGAGGTGCACGTTGTTGTGTACCCGAGCGGCGTGTCGACCACAACGACGTGCACCTCGGCGGCCGCCGTGATGGCCGCCCGTCAGGAGCTGGCGCCGGGCACTTCCTCGGATTCGTACGACCGGTGCCGAGCGCGCGCTACGGTGGCAGGGTGGCTTCGACGGGGACGGGACAGCGGCGGTGGACCCTCGCCGTGTGCGCCGTGCTGGTCGGGGTCGCCGTGGTGGCCGTCGCGTTCCAGGGGGTTCCCGCCTTCACCGGGCCGCGGGTGCTCCTTCCGCCGGGACCGGTGGTGACAGACCGGCCGGAGCAGAACCTCACCGGGACACCCGAACCGCAGCGGCCCCAGCAGCAGCTGCGCATCGACCTCTCCTGGCTGCTGGTCGCCCTGATCGTGCTCGCTGTGATCGTGGCGCTGGCCCTCCTGTGGCGGTACCGCCGGCGAAGCCGCCCGGCGCCCGAACTACCCTCGCTGTCCGGGCTGGCCGAGACGGAGCCGTCGGCGCCCGCGCCCGAGCCCACGGCCGAACCGGAGCCCGAGCACGTCCGTCGCGGCCTCGACCGCGCGAGTGCCGAGCTGGCTGCGCCGCGCGAGCCCCGCGACGCCATCGAACGCGCCTGGCTGGGACTGGAGGAGGGCGCCGCCGACTCGGGCGTCCAGCGCCTGCCCGCCGAGACGCCCGCCGAGTTCGCCTCCCGGGTCGTCGCACGGGTGGCGGCCGATCGGGACGCGGCCCAGCGGTTCCTCGGACTCTACGTCCGCGCCCGGTTCAGTACGGCACCGGTGACCGAGGCCGACGTGCTCGCAGCCCGGGAGGCGGTCGAGGCGCTCCGCGCATCCTGGAGCACCACCTCCCCGGGCACCACGGCGGGGAAGCTCCGTTGAGCGCGCGTAGCGGCGGAGGGCGGGTGAGGCCGACCCGGCGCCGCCTTCCACCGCGCATGCTCCGCCGCCTGATCCTGTCCACCGTCCTCGGCATCGCGCTCGGCGCCGCCGCCTGGTATCTCGGCATGGATGCGCCGCACGCCATCGGCCTGGGCGCCTCCGCGTTCGCCCTGTGCGCCTGCCTCTCCGCGCTCGGCGAGGCCGCCGACGTGGTCTGGGCCGTCCCGGCCCCCGAGCCTCGACCCGGCGCCCGACGGGACCTGGTGCAGCTGGGCTGGTCCCTCGGCTCCCGTGGTGGCCGCGCGTCACCGGAGGGTGTGCGCCGGGTGCGCTCCATCGCCGAGCGTGCGCTGTCCCTCCAGGGCCTCGACCTCGAGGACCGCACCGCGGACGAGCGGCTCGAGGGTCTGCTCGGCGCCGACGGCCTCCGGCTGCTGCGACGGGGACCGGGGTCACACCCCCGCGCACCACCGAGGTGGCAGCGGTGCTCGCTCGCCTGGAGGCGCTGGCCGCCTCCACCGACCAGCCGACCGCCGAGCCGCCGCACGCCGCCCCACTGTCCGCCGCCCCACTGTCCGCCGCCCCGCCGAACGCCGACCCGTCGAACCCCCACCCGCGCGGCGCCTCCACGACACCCGCACCCACCCACAAGGAGCCGCACCGTGCCCGCTGACCCGAGCATCCCCGACCCGAACTCCACCCCGCCCGCCGACGCGGCCCGTGTCGCGGCTCTCCCCGTCCCCGAGGTGGCCCGGCTCGGCTCCGACGTCCTCGAGCGGGTGTCCACGGTGGTGGTGGGGATGCGCGACCCGCTCAGGATCGCCTTCGCGACCATCCTCGCGGGCGGGCATGTGCTCTTCGAGGACGTCCCGGGCCTCGGCAAGACGCTCGCCGCGCGCAGCATCGCCGCCGCTGTCGGCCTCGACTTCCGCCGGCTGCAATGCACCCCCGACCTGCTGCCGTCCGACATCACCGGCTCGTTCGTCTACGTGCCGCGCACCGCGGAGTTCGAGTTCCGCCCGGGTCCCGTCTTCACGGGTCTGTTCCTCGCCGACGAGATCAACCGCACCTCGCCGAAGACGCAGTCCGCCCTGCTGGAGGCGATGGCGGAGGGCCAGGTCTCGGTGGAGGGCCGCAGCTTCCCCCTCCCGACGCCCTTCCACGTGGTGGCGACGGCCAACCCGATCGAGTCGGAGGGCACGTACGCACTGCCGGAGGCGCAGCTCGACCGGTTCATGGTCCGGCTCAGCGTCGGCTACCCCGACGAGGCGGGCGAGTCGCGCGTCCTGCTGGCGCGCGTCGCGCGGCGGCACGAGGTGGCGACGGTGGACCCGGTGATCGACGCGGCCACGCTGTCCGGGATGCAGGCCGGGGTGGAGGCGGTGGATGTGGACCCGGACATCGCCGACTATTGCGTCCGGCTCGCCGCCGCGACCCGCCGCCACCGCTCGGTGGAGGTCGGCGCGTCCCCCCGCGGCTCGCAGGGCCTCCTTCTCGTCGCCCGCGCCCTGGCCGTGCTCGACGGCCGGGACTTCGTGCTCCCGGACGATGTGAAGGCCGTTGCCGTGCCCGTCCTCGCGCACCGGCTCACGCTGACGGTCCAGGCGTGGACCAGCGGCGTGGGCGCGGAGCAGGTGGTCATCGAGGTCGTCAACAGCGTGGCCGGACCGCCCGCGGTGGGCGCCGCGCAACGTGCGGAGGCGGCGCGCGGATGACCGGCACCCGGGAGCCGCGCCGATGACCGACCGCGGCCCGACGCGTGGCACCACCCGGACGACGACCGGATGGACGCTGAGCCCCGCCCTCGCCGGTGCCGTGATCGTCGGCGTGCTTGCTGTCGTGGCGTCGTTCGTCATGTCCCGCGTCGAGCCCGCTCTGGTGGGCGCCCCGCTGCTGCTGACCGCCGCTCTCGGCTGGGACCGGCGCCCGTCGCCGTCCGCGAAGGGACAACCGGGCGAGGTGGCCGTGAGCGCTGACATCACGGTCGACGACGCGGCGGGCCGCGTCCCCGGCGCCGGCGACCCCGGCGCCGGTCCCGGTCGCCCCATCCTCGAGGCCGCCGCTCCCGCCGCTCCTGCCGCCGCCCCGCCGCAGGCGACCCTCCGCATCCACACGGACGCCACCCAACGCCCCGACGCCCTGCAGCTCCGCCTCTCGCTGGGCGGGACCGCGCCGGTGGATGCGATCGTCACCCCGTCCGCCGCCGCCGACGCCTCGGGCACGGTGCCGCTCGTGCACTCCGGCCCGCAGCGGCTGGGCGCCGTGGGCGTCCGCGCGATCGGCCCCGACGCCGCGTGGGTGAGCGACCCGGGGGAGGAGGCGGCGGTCGAGCGGGTGATCCGCCCGCGGCGCGCCCCCGTCCGGGCATTGCCGCTGCCCGCCCGACTGCTCGGCCTGACCGGTCAGCACATCTCGACCCGGCCCGGGGACGGCGGCGAATTCCGCGATATCGACCTCTTCCATCCGGGCGACCGGCTCCGCCGCATCGACTGGCGGGCGACCGCGCGCGCCGGCCGCGACGGCGACCTGTACGTGCGCCGGACGACCGCCACCTCCGACGCTGCCGTCCATCTCGTGGTCGACGCCCGCGACGACCTGACGGGTGTGGTCGCGGACTGGTCGCGCGCCTATCCGCGGCCCGCCGTCTCGTCGCTCGACCTGGCCCGCGAGGCGGCCGCGTCGCTGGCCGCGGCGTACGCCGCGGCCGGCGACCGGGTCGGCTTCGACGACCTGGGGGAGTCGGGACGCGTGCTCCCGCCGCGCGCGGGCGTCCGGCACCGGGAGCGGGTGCTGCGCGCCATCGACCTGACCCGGCCGACCGGCACGGCGTTCCAGCGCGTCCGATCGCCCCGGCTGTCGCCGGGCTCGCTGGTCTACGTCCTGTCGACGTTCCTCGACGACCAGCCGTCGACGCTGGCCCTGACCTGGCGTGCGGCCGGGCACCGGGTGATCGCGGTGGATGTGCTCCCGGCCCGCGATCCGGGCGACCTGACCCCGCGTGATGTGCTGGCGCTGCGGACCCTCGAGCTCGAGCGCCGGCTGCGGCTCGACCAGCTGCAGGGCGGCGGCGTCGAGCTGCTGCGCTGGCAGGACCCGGCGGCGCGCGAGGCGGGCCTCAGCGCGCTGACCGCGGGACGGCGGCGCCGATGAGCGCAGCACGCGACCACGACGCTCTGTCGGGCACCGTCCCCGGCTGGTCGCTGCGCGCCCTGTTCGCGGCCGTCGGGCTGGTGCTCGTCCTGGTCGGGGTGCCGGGCGGGCCCTGGACCGCGATCGCCGCGCTGCTCATCGGCGTCGCGGTGTGGCGTCCGCGCTGGCTGACGGCGTGGGTGGTCATCGGGGTGCTGATGCTCTCCGCACTGGTGGAGCCGGGGACGTTCACCCCGCGGCTGCTCGGCCTCATCGCGGGCGTGCACGCCCTGCACCTCGTCGCCGCCTGGATGCTCGTCGTGGCGCCCGCCGCCCGGCTGCAGCCCGCCGTGCTGCTGCCGTCCCTGAGACGGTTCGTCCTCGTCCAGCTCCCGGTGCAGGCGGCGGCGGTGCTGCTCCTGCTGCCGGGCGCCCGAGCGTCCATCCCCGCTCTGGCGATCCTCTCCGGGATCGCGCTGGCGGGACTGGTCGGGATGTTCGTCCCGCCGCTCCTCCGGCGTCCGCGGAGGACGGACCAGCGATGAATGTCGGAGGTCGCGCTTAGACTCCGGCGTGCGGGGAGAGCCGCACCCGGGCAGGTTAGAATCGAACAGACGTTCGATGGCTCGGGCGTGGTGCGCGGTGGGCGAACAGCCCCCGGAATCCCAGCATGGATGGCGGAGAATAGAGCGAGTGAGCAGCGGGCGAGTGAACAGCGAACGAGTCGGGGACGACCGCACCAGGGGCGAGGTGGGATCCATCAGCAGAGTGACGACGGGCTCGCACCTCAGCGTGCGCGGAGCGCGGGTGCACAACCTGCACAACGTCGACTTGGAGATCCCGCGCGACTCCATGGTCGTCTTCACCGGACTCTCGGGGTCGGGCAAGTCGTCGCTGGCGTTCGACACGATCTTCGCGGAGGGCCAGCGCCGCTATGTCGAGTCGTTGTCCGCCTACGCACGGCAGTTCCTCGGCCAGGTCGACCGGCCGGACGTCGACTTCATCGAGGGCCTCAGCCCCGCGGTGTCGATCGACCAGAAGTCCACGAACCGCAACCCGCGGTCGACGGTCGGGACGATCACCGAGATCTACGACTACATGCGTCTGCTCTGGGCGCGCATCGGCGTGCCGCACTGCCCGATCTGCGGCGAGCGCATCCAGCGCCAGACCGTCCAGCAGATCGCGGACCAGCTCATGGAGCTCGAGCCGGGCACGCGCTACATGGTCGTCAGCCCTGTGGTGTCGCAGAAGAAGGGCGAGTTCGTCGACCTCTTCAAGGAGCTCGCCGCGAGCGGCTACTCGCGTGCGCTGGTCGACGGCGAGCAGGTGCAGCTCTCCGACCCGCCGACGCTGAAGAAGCAGTACAAGCACGACATCTCGGTCGTGGTCGACCGGCTCGTGGCCGGCCCCGACATCCTGGGCCGCCTCACCGATTCGCTCGAGACCGCGCTCCGGCTCACCGACGGTCTCGTGCAGGTCAACTACGTCGACCGCGAGGGCTCCGCCGCGTGGCAGAATTTCAGCGAGAAGCTGTCGTGCCCGAACGGCCACCCGATCCAGCTCACTGAGATCGAGCCGCGGACGTTCTCCTTCAACGCGCCGTTCGGCGCCTGCCCCGAGTGCTCGGGTCTCGGCACGCGCATGTCGGTGGATGAGGAGCTGCTGCTCGGCGACGACGAGCTCAGCATCGCCGAGGGCGTCATCGTGCCGTGGACCACGCAGGGCAAGGGCCTCTTCAACTATTACGAGAAGCTGCTCGACGGCCTCGCCCGCGACCTGAAGTTCTCGCTCAAGACGCCGTGGAAGAAGCTCCCGGCCGACGTCCGCGACGCGGTGCTGCACGGCGACAACTTCGAAGTCAAGGTGCGGTGGAAGAACCGCTACGGCCGCGAGATGTCGTACACCTCAGGCTTCGAGGGCGTCGTGCCCTACATCGAGCGCCAGTACCTGCAGGCCGAGACCGACACGCAGCGCGCCCGCTGGGCGGAGTACCTGCGCGAGGTGCCCTGTCCGGTCTGCGGCGGCAAGCGCCTCAAGCCCGAGGTGCTCGCGGTCCTCGTGCACGGCAAGAGCATCGCCGACGCGTCCCTGCTCAGTCTGAGCGACGCCCGCAACTTCATGGAGAAGCTGCACCTCACCGAGCGCGAGCAGAAGATCGGCGCGCAGGTGCTGCGCGAGATCAAGATCCGCCTCGACTTCCTCATCCAGGTGGGCCTGAGCTACCTCGACCTGGCACGTGCGGCGGGAACGCTCTCCGGTGGAGAGGCCCAGCGCATCCGGCTGGCGACTCAGATCGGCTCCGGGCTCACGGGCGTGCTCTACGTGCTCGACGAGCCGAGCATCGGTCTGCACCAGCGCGACAACCGCCGTCTCATCGACACGCTGGTCGCCCTGCGCGACCTCGGCAACACCCTGATCGTCGTCGAGCACGACGAGGACACCATCCGGACCGCGGACTGGATCGTCGACATCGGCCCGGGCGCCGGCGTCAACGGCGGCCACGTGGTCCACTCGGGCTCGTACGACGACCTGCTCAACAACACCGACTCGCTGACCGGCGACTACCTCGCCGGCCGCCGCGAGATCGCGATCCCGGCGAAACGCCGCAAGATCGACAAGAAGCGGATGATCCGGGTCGTGGACGCGGAGGCCAACAACCTGAAGAAGGTGACGGTCGACTTCCCGCTCGGCGCGTTCGTGGCGGTCACCGGCGTCTCCGGCTCCGGCAAGTCGTCGCTGGTCAACGACATCCTGTACCGGGTGATGGCCAACAAGCTCAACGGCGCGAGGAAGGTGCCGGGCAAGCACCGCTCGGTGACCGGGCTCGAGAACCTCGACAAGGTCGTGCACGTCGACCAGGCGCCGATCGGCCGCACCCCGCGGTCCAACCCGGCCACCTACACGGGCGTCTTCGACCGCATCCGGACCCTGTTCGCCGAGACGCCGGAGGCGAAGACCCGCGGCTACCAGCCCGGCCGGTTCAGCTTCAACGTCAAGGGCGGCCGCTGCGAGGCCTGCTCGGGCGACGGCACGATCAAGATCGAGATGAACTTCCTGCCCGACGTCTACGTCGCGTGCGAGGTGTGCGGGGGAGCGCGGTACAACCGCGACACCCTCTCCGTGCACTACAAAGGCAAGAACATCGCCGAGGTGCTCGACATGCCGATCAGTGAGGCCGCCGAGTTCTTCAAGCCCATCTCGGCCATCCACCGCTACCTGCAAACGCTCGTCGACGTCGGCCTGGGCTATGTCCGCCTCGGCCAGAGCGCGACCACGCTGTCCGGCGGCGAGGCGCAGCGCGTCAAGCTGGCCACCGAGCTGCAGCGCCGCTCCAACGGCCGCAGCGTGTACGTACTCGACGAGCCGACCACGGGCCTCCACTTCGAGGACGTGCGCAAGCTGCTGCTGGTGCTGAACGGCCTCCTCGACAAGGGCAACACCGTCGTCGTCATCGAGCACAACCTCGACGTGATCAAGTCGGCCGACTGGATCATCGACATGGGCCCCGAGGGCGGCGCGGGCGGCGGCGAGGTCATCGCGACCGGCACGCCGGAGCAGGTGGCCGAGGCGCCGGGCAGCCACACGGGCTTCTTCCTGAAGGAGATCCTGCAGGGCGAGTCGGCGCGGGGCGCCGCGTAGCACCGTGGCAGACACCGTCAGCTACCGGCCGAAGGCCGGCGAGATCCCGACCCAGCCGGGGGTGTACCGGTTCCGCGACAAGAACCGGCGCGTGCTCTACGTGGGCAAGGCGAAGAACCTGCGGGCGCGGCTGAGCAACTATTTCCAGCCGCTCCGCAGCCTCCACGAGCGCACCCGCCGCATGGTCACCACGGCGTCCAGCGTCGAGTGGACGGTCGTCGGCACCGAGTACGAGGCGCTCCAGCTCGAGTACACCTGGATCAAGGAGTTCAACCCGCCCTTCAACGTCAAGTTCCGCGACGACAAGACTTACCCGTATCTCGCCGTCACACTGGGCGACAGGGTCCCGCGGGTGATGATCACGCGCAACCGCAACATCAAGGATGCGCGCTACTTCGGGCCGTACACCAAGGTCTGGGCCATCCGCGAGACGGTCGACCTGATGCTCAAGGCGTTCCCGATGCGCAGCTGCTCGGACGGCGTCTACCGCCGTGCCGAGCAGACGGGCCGGCCGTGCCTGCTCGGCGACATCGGCAAGTGCGCGGCGCCGTGCGTCGGCCGCATCACCCCGGAGGACCACAAGTCGCTGGCCATCGACTTCGCCTCCTTCATGGCCGGCAACGACAGCGGCTACCTGCGCGACCTGACCGACAAGATGAAGCGGGCCGCGAGCACGATGGACTACGAGGCCGCCGCCCGGCACCGGGACGCCATCCAGGCGCTGGAGGGCGTGCTCGGAAAGAGCGCGGTCGTGCTCACCGAGAGCGTGGACGCGGACGTGTTCGGGATCGCCCACGACGAGCTCGCCGCGGCGGTCACCCAGTTCATCGTCCGCGGCGGCCGCGTGCGCGGTGTCCGCAGCTGGGTGGTCGACAAGGAGCTCGACGTCGGCCTGGGCGAGCTGGTCGAGACGGTCGTGCAGAACGCGTACGACGGGCCGGACGCGCCGCCCCGCGAGATCCTCGTCCCCGAGCTGCCGGAGGACACGGCCGAGCTGGAGCAGTGGCTCACCCAGCGCCGTCGCGAGACGCCCGACCCGTCCGCGCCCCGCGGGCGGCTGACCGGCCGCGTCGAGCTGCGCACCGCGCAGCGCGGCGAGAAGGCGGCCCTGGCGCAGACCGTCGAGATGAACGCGAAGAACGCCCTCGTGCTCTACAAGACCCGGCGCAGCTCCGACTTCGTGGCCCGCTCGCAAGCGCTCAACGACATCCAGGACGCCCTCGGCATGGCCGACGCCCCGCTCCGGATGGAGTGCTACGACGTCTCGCACCTGAGCGGCACGAACATCGTCGCCTCCATGGTGGTCTTCGAGGACGGGCTGCCGCGGAAGGACCAGTACCGGCGCTTCAGCATCCCCGAGTCGACCGACGACACGGAGTCGATCTACCAGGTGATCTCGCGCCGCCTCGCGTATCTCAAGGAGACGCCGGCGGCCGCCGACGGGTCGGCCGACACCGCCCTCGACGAGGAGACCGCGCTCGACGCCGAGGGTGCGGCGGGCGCCGACGAGGTGGTGGACGCCGCCGAGCGCCGTCGTCGCAAGTTCTCGTACCCGCCCAACCTGCTCATCGTCGACGGAGGCCAGCCGCAGGTCGCGGCGGCCAAGCGCGCACTCGACGAGTCGGGCGTGACCGGCATCCAGCTGGCCGGGATCGCGAAGCGGCTGGAGGAGATCTGGCTGCCCGACTCCGACTTCCCGGTCATCCTGCCGCGAAACAGCGATGCGCTGTTCCTCATCCAGCGCCTGCGCGACGAGGCGCACCGTTTCGCGATCACCTACCAGCGGGCACGTCGCAAGCGCGACATCGGGACGGTGCTGGGGGAGATCCCCGGGCTCGGCCCGTCGCGGGTGAAGGAGCTGCTGAAGCACTTCGGCTCGGTCGCCCAGCTCCGGAAGGCGACACCCGAGCAGATCGCGGAGGTCCGCGGGGTGGGCCCGCGGCTGGCGGCCGCCGTGTACGAGCGATTGACCGACTCTGCGCGCAGCGACGATCAGGCGGCGGAGGCGCAACCGGAAGGCGGGCGGGAGGCCGGCGTCAGTCGCTAGGCTGGGTGCACACAGGAGCAGCGGAGGAGACCGGTCGATGGCCACCGACGGCGACACAGTCGCAAGCGCCGAGCAGCAGGAAGTGCTCATCGTCACCGGGATGTCGGGCGCCGGGCGCTCGACCGTCGCGAATGCGCTGGAGGACCTCGACTGGTACGTCGTGGACAACCTCCCGCCGCAGATGCTGCGCCCGCTGATCGAACTCGCCAACCGGGCGGAGTCCGGGCTGCCGCGCATCGCGGCGGTGGTCGACGTGCGCGGGCGCAACTTCTTCGTCGACCTGCGCGAGATGATCCAGAGCCTGCGCGAGGGCACGAAGGTGCGTGTGCTGTTCCTGGAGGCGTCCGACGCCGTGCTGGTGCGCCGCTTCGAGCAGGTGCGCCGCCCGCATCCGCTGCAGGGCGACGGCACGATCCTGGACGGCATCTCGGCCGAGCGGACGCGGCTCCGCGAGATCCGCGAGGCGAGCGACATCATCGTCGACACCTCCGACCTCAACATCCACCAGCTGGCGACGAACATCACCGACACCTTCGCCGCCGAGGACGCGGCCGACGTGCAGGTGACGGTGATGAGCTTCGGATTCAAGTACGGCCTGCCCGCCGACGCCGACCTCGTCGCCGACGCCCGGTTCCTCCCGAACCCGTTCTGGAATCCCGAACTGCGGCCGCACACGGGCCTCGAAGAGGTCGTCCGCGACTACGTGCTGACCCGCGACGGCGCCGAGGAGTTCATCTCGGGCTACGTCTCCGCGCTGCGCCCGATCATGGCGGGCTACCAGCGCGAGAACAAACGGCACGCGCTGATCGCGATAGGCTGCACTGGCGGAAAACACCGGTCCGTCGCGATTGCGGAAGAGCTCGCGGCACGGTTGCGCAGTTTCCCCGGTCTCGCGGTGAACACCAAACACCGAGACCTCGGCCGTGAATGATCCCGGCCCATCCATCCACGGCACCATCCCCGCCTTGAGACAGTAAGGAATCCGATTGGCTCTCACCTCCGACGTCAAGGACGAGCTCACGAAGGTCGAGGTCAGCAAGACCACGGTCCGCGCTGCAGAACTGGCCACCATCCTCCGGTTCTCGGGCGGACTCCACCTGATCGGCGGCCGGATCGCGGTGGAGAGCGAGCTGGACACGCCCGAGCTCGCCCGCCGGGTGCGCAAAGACCTGGCCGAGCTCTACGGGGTCCGCAGCGAAGTGTCGGTGATCTCCGCGTCCGGGGTCCGCCGCGCCAGCCAGTACCTCGTGCGCGTGCTCGACGGCGGCGAGACGCTCGCGCGCCAGACCGGGCTGCTGGATGCGCGCCGCCGGCCCATCCGCGGCCTCCCGAACCGGCTGACCACGGGCTCCCGGGACGAGCTCGCCGCCGTGTGGCGCGGCGCGTTCCTCGCGAACGGCTCGCTGACGGACCCCGGCCGCTCCGCCGCGCTCGAAGTGACCTGCCCGGGCAACGAGGCCGCCATGGCGCTCGTCGGCGCCGCCGGCCGCCTCGGCATCGCGGCGAAGGCCCGCGAGGTGCGCGGCGTGCACCGCGTGGTCATCCGCGACGGCGAGGCGATCAGCGCGATGCTCGTCGCCATGGGCGCCGCCCAGACGGTCGCGAACTGGGAGGAGCTGCGGCAGCGCCGCGAGGTCCGTGCCAACGCCAACCGGCTCGTGAACTTCGACGACGCCAACCTGCGCCGCTCCGCGCAGGCCGCCGTCGCCGCGTGCGCCCGGGTCGAGCGGGCCCTCGAGATCCTCGGCCCGGAGGTGCCCGAGCACCTGCGCTACGCGGGCGAGCTGCGCCTCTCCCACCGCGACGCCAGCCTCGACGAGCTCGGCCACCACGCCGACCCGCCGATGACCAAGGACGCGGTCGCCGGCCGCATCCGCCGTCTGCTGGCCATGGCCGACAAGCGCGCGAGCGACCTGGGCATCCCCGGCACGGAAGCGAGCCTCCCGGCCGATCTCGACGAGGTGTAACTTCGGGAGGGGACTTGGGGCCGCCGGAAGCATCCGCGGGCCGCTCGGGTTGCTGTAAACGACTCGACGAGTCGCTCGAATCACAACAACAGTGGAGATGAGTAATGGCTGACTACACGCTGCCGGACCTTCCGTACGACTACTCGGCCCTCGAGCCGAACATCAGCGGCCGGATCATGGAGCTGCACCACGACAAGCACCACAAGACGTACGTGGACGGTGCCAACACGGCAATCGCGAAGCTCGCGGAGGCCCGTGACGCCGACGACCTGACCTACGTCAACAAGCTCCAGAAAGACCTGGCGTTCAACCTCGCCGGCCACGTCAACCACACCGTGTTCTGGAACAACCTCTCCCCGGACGGCGGCGACAAGCCGGTCGGCGAGCTGGCCGCTGCGATCGACGAGTTCTTCGGCTCGTTCGACAAGTTCCGCGCGCACTTCACGGCGTCGGCGCTCGGCATCCAGGGCTCCGGATGGTCGATCCTCGCATGGGACTCGCTGGGCCAGAAGCTCATCATCGAGCAGCTGTACGACCACCAGGGCAACCTCGCGGCAGCCACCGTCCCGCTGCTCATGCTCGACATGTGGGAGCACGCCTTCTACCTCGACTACGTCAACGTGAAGGCCGACTACGTCAAGGCGTTCTGGAACATCACCAACTGGTCCGACGTCAATGACCGCTTCCTCCGCGCGCGCGAGAAGACCGCGGGTCTGCTGCTACTGTCGTAACCAGGCCGGCGTCCCGGGAGGATGCCTCCCGGGACGCCGTCGTCCGCAACAACCACCCACCACAGTGCGCCGTGCGGCGCCCATCGAGTAACTGGAGACATCTGTGTCCGTAAAGATCGGAATCAACGGGTTCGGTCGCATTGGTCGGAACTACCTGCGCGCGGCCCTCGCCAAGGGCAGCGACCTCGAGGTCGTCGCTGTGAACGACCTCACCGACAACAAGACGCTGGCGCACCTGCTGAAGTACGACTCCATCACGGGCCGGCTGGACGCCACCGTGGAGCTCGACGGCGACAACATCGTCGTCAACGGCAACCCGATCAAGGTCCTCGCCGAGCGCGACCCGGCCAACCTCGGGTGGGGCGACCTGGGCGTCGACATCGTCATCGAGTCGACCGGCCGCTTCACCAAGGCCGACGACGCGCGCAAGCACATCGAGGCCGGCGCCAAGAAGGTCATCATCTCGGCACCCGCCACCGGCGAGGACGCCACCTTCGTCATGGGCGTGAACGAGCACCTGTACGACCCGGCGTCGCACAACATCATCTCCAACGCGTCCTGCACCACGAACTGCCTGGCGCCGCTCGCCAAGGTCTTCAACGACGAATTCGGCATCGAGCGCGGCCTCATGACCACGGTCCACGCGTACACCGCCGACCAGAACCTGCAGGACGGCCCGCACTCCGACCTGCGCCGCGCCCGCGCCGCCGCGATCAACATCGTCCCGACCTCGACCGGCGCCGCGAAGGCCATCGGCCTGGTGCTCCCGGAGCTGAAGGGCAAGCTCGACGGCTTCGCGCTCCGCGTCCCGGTCCCCACCGGCTCCATCACGGACCTGACAGTCACGGCTTCGCGCCCGGTCACGGTCGACGAGGTGAAGGCCGCCTACAAGAAGGCCGCCGAGGGTCCGCTGAAGGGCATCCTGAAGTACACCGAGGACGAGATCGTCTCCAGCGACATCGTCTCCGACCCGCACTCCTCGATCTTCGACTCCGGTCTGCTGCGTGTCATCGGCGACCAGGTCAAGCTGTCGAGCTGGTACGACAACGAGTGGGGCTACTCCAACCGTCTGGTCGACCTGACCGAGTACGTGGCCGAGCGCCTCTAAGCACGGGGAACCGACGTGACGCTCCGCACACTCGACGCACTCGGTTCGCTCGCCGGCAAGCGGGTCGTCGTCCGCTGCGATCTCAACGTGCCCCTGGAGGGCTCGAAGATCACGGACGACGGCCGCGTGCGAGCGTCGATTCCCACCCTCAACGCCCTGATCAACCAGGGCGCCAAGGTGGTCGTCATCTCCCACCTGGGCCGCCCCGACGGCGCGCCCGACGCGAAATACAGCCTGGCGCCGGTGGCCCAGCGGCTCTCCGAGCTGCTGGGCCAGCCGGTGACCTTCGCCCAGGACACGGTCGGCGGCGGTGCGCAGTCGGCCGTCGACGGGTTGAAGAACGGCGACGTCGCCCTGCTCGAGAACCTCCGGTTCAACCCGGGGGAGACCTCGAAGGATGAGGGGGTGCGCCGTGCCTTCGCCGAGAAGCTGGCCGCTTTCGGCGACGCCTTCGTCTCGGACGGTTTCGGTGTCGTGCACCGCAAGCAGGCGAGCGTCTACGAGCTCGCCCAGCTACTGCCGAGCGCGGCCGGGACGCTGATCCAGGCCGAGCTCGAGGTGCTCGACCGGCTGACCGAGAACCCGGAGCGGCCGTACGCGGTCGTCCTCGGCGGCTCGAAGGTCTCCGACAAGCTCGGCGTGATCGGCCATCTGCTGCCGAAGGTGAACTCGCTGCTGATCGGCGGCGGGATGCTGTTCACCTTCCTCGCGGCCAAGGGCCTCGCCGTCGGCTCGAGCCTCCTCGAAGCCGACCAGATCGAGACCGTGAAGGGCTACCTGGCGAAGGCGGAGGAGCTCGGCGTCGAGCTCGTGCTTCCGCGCGACGTCGTCGTGGCCTCGAAGTTCGGCGCCGACGCGGAGCACGTGGTGCGCCCGGTCGACGCGATCGAGGACACCGACTGGGGCGAGAAGGGCCTGGGGCTCGACATCGGCCCGGAGACCGCGGAGCTGTTCTCCGAGTACGTGCGCGGCGCCAAGACGGTGTTCTGGAACGGCCCGATGGGCGTGTTCGAGCTCGCACCGTTCGCTGCGGGCACCAAGGCGGTCGCCCAGGCGCTCACCGAGGTCGACGGCCTGAGCGTCGTCGGCGGCGGCGACTCGGCCGCGGCCGTGCGTGCGCTCGGCTTCCGCGACGACCAGTTCGGTCACATCTCGACGGGCGGAGGCGCGAGCCTCGAGTTCCTCGAAGGCAAGCGACTCCCCGGACTGGAGGTCCTCGGATGGCAGCAGTGAGCCCCACGGTGCGGCGCGTCCCGCTCATCGCCGGCAACTGGAAGATGAACCTCGACCACCTCCAGGCGATCGCCTTCGTGCAGAAGCTGGCGTGGACGCTGAAGGACGCGAACCACGACTTCTCCGCGGTGGAGGTGGCGGTCTTCCCGCCGTTCACCGACCTGCGCAGCGTGCAGACGCTGATCTCGGCCGACAAGCTGCCGCTGGCCTTCGGCGGCCAGGATGTGTCGGAGTACGAGTCCGGCGCCTACACCGGCGAGATCTCGGCCGCCTTCCTGGAGGCGCTCGAGACACGGTACGTGATCATCGGCCACTCCGAGCGGCGCACGCTGCACGGCGAGACCGACGAGCAGGTCGCCGGCAAGGTGGCGGCAGCGGTGAAGCACAACATCGCGCCGATCATCTGCGTGGGCGAGACGGCGGAAGACCTCGAGGTGCACGGCGCGAGCGCCGTCCCGGTGGCTCAGCTCCGTGCTGCGCTGGCGCGGGTGGACTCCGCGGCCGACATCGTGGTCGCGTACGAGCCGGTCTGGGCCATCGGCTCCGGCCAGGCCGCCACGCCCGAGCAGGCGGAGCAGGTCGCCGCGGCGCTGCGCGGTGTGATCGCCGAGGTGCTCGGCCAGGACGTCGCGGCCAAGACGCGCATCCTGTACGGCGGATCGGTGAAATCCGGCAACATCGCGGGCTTCATGCGCGAGCCGAACGTCGATGGAGCACTGGTGGGCGGCGCCAGCCTCGACGTGAACGAGTTCGCGGCCATCGTCCGGTATCAGAAGCACGTCGGTCTCTGACCGGCGCCGCAGGTTATACTGAACGTTGGCTTTCCCCGGGCTCGGCCCGGTCGCTTCCCGAAAGGTTCCCCGTGCTCATTCTCCAGGTCGTCCTGCAGGTGCTGCTGGGCATCACCAGCCTGCTGCTGACGCTGCTCATCCTCCTGCACAAGGGTCGCGGTGGCGGACTGTCCGACATGTTCGGCGGCGGCGTCACGTCCAACCTCGGTGCGTCCGGTGTCGCCGAGCGCAACCTCAACCGGATCACCGTCATCCTCGGGCTCATCTGGATCACCTGCATCGTCGTGCTGGGCCTGATCACCAAGTTCAGCGCGTAAGCGCGTCACTGTAGAAGGAGAACAGCATGGCTTCCGGAGGCAGTGCAATCCGCGGCTCGCGCGTCGGCGCGGGTCCCATGGGCGAGCAGGACCGTGGCTTCCACGCGGACCGCATCGCCGTGTCCTACTGGGACGCGCTCGGCAACGAGACCGTCCGCTACTTCGCGGCGAATCTGCCCGAGGAGGAGATCCCCGACGTCATCGACTCGCCGTCGACGGGTCTGCCGGCCGGGCGCGACAAGGAGAACCCGCCGTCGGTGGCGAAGACCGAGCCGTACAAGACGCACCTCGCGTACGTGAAGGAGCGCCGCAGCGAGGAGGAGGCCGAGCAGCTGCTCGAAGACGCCCTCAACCAGTTGCGCGCCCGCCGGGGTCGCCCCACCAGCAACTGACGTTCACGCCCGAAGGCCGCTCACCGCGAGGTGGGCGGCCTTCGTCGTTGCGCCCGCCGTGTGCGCGATTTGTGCCGAATCGTGGTTATTGCGCGCCCATGACCACGATTCGGCACAAATCGTCGACCCGGCGGGCGGCTACACTGCGAGTCAAGCAGGAGGTGGGGGATGCGCGGAGCACGGGACGACCGGGCGGACGCGCCGCGCGCCCTGGGTGACGAGGTGAGCCGGCTGAGCCTGCTGGCGCTGCTGGAGGAGTCCGTCACCGCCGCCGAGAAGGCCGACCTGCTCTTGGCCCGCTGCGACGACATCGACGTGACGACCGCAGCGGACGCGCGGCTCGCGCTGCGGCTCCGCGTCTCCTTCGCGGACCTTCAGCGCTGGGTCGACGATCTCGACCTCGACGGGCGGGAGGCCGAGCTGCGCGACGAGGCGGGGCGGCTCTGCGCCTTCTACCTGCACCTGCTGACGCACGCGTTCGACCGCCGGATCGCCGCCGCCGGGCACGACCGCCGGGCGATCCGCAGCCGCGGCCCGCTGACGGGCGCGCCGTGCGCCCGGCTGGCGCTGCTGCGCGACCGCCTCCGCTCCCTCGACGCCGGCTGACCCGCACCGGATACGCGACTGCGGTCGCCCGTCACGACTGCTGCGCGGCGCGCAGGCGCAGACGTGACGAACGACCGCAGTCGGACCGCACGGGATCGGATGGTCAGTAGCTGGGTGCGATGAGGGTCTCGGGCACGTCGACCGCCGCTTCCTTGTCCACGAAGAACACGGTGCGCTTGCGGCCCTTGGCGCCCGCGACCGGCACCTCGGTGTAGCTGGCGCCGGCGAGGGCGAGACCGAGGGCGCTCGCCTTGTCGCTGCCGGCCAGCACCAGCCAGATGCGGTCGGAGGAGTTGATCACCGGGCGCGTGAGGCTGAGCCGCTGCGGCGGGGGCTTCGGGGAGTCGCGCTCGGCGATCACCGACAGCTTGTCCTCGCGGATGCCCGGCCGGTCCGGGAAGAGCGACGCGATGTGCCCATCCGGGCCCACGCCGAGGAAGGTGATGTCGAACTTCGGCACCGGCCAGCCCTCGGTCCCGAACGCCTCCAGCTCGGCCGCGTACACGCGTGCGGCCTCGTCGATGTCCGGGATCTCGTCCGAGGACGGGAAGGGGTGGACGTTCTCCGGCGGCACCGCGATGTGGTCCAGCAGGGCCTCGCGGGCTTGGCGCTCGTTCCGGTCGGGGCTGTCCCGCGGCACGAACCGCTCGTCGCCCCACCAGAAGTGCACCTTCGACCAGTCGATGGTGTCTCGGGCGGGGGAGGCGTTGACCGCCTCCAGCACCGCGATGCCCATCGTGCCGCCGGTGAGCGCGATGTTCGCGCGACCGAGGTCGTCGAGGATGTCGATCGTCTTGGTGAGGAAACGCGCGGCCACTGACGCCGTCAGGGCCTCCTTGTCCGGGTGGACGAGCACCCGCCGTTCGTTCGTCATGCCCTGGCGCCTGCTCCTTCGTCGGAGGTCTCCAGCAGTGCGAGACCCTTCGTGATCACCTCGCCGTAGAGGTCGTCCGGGTCCAGCCTACGCAGTTCCTCCGCCAGGCAGTCACGCAGATTGCGGCGTGGCAGGGAGAGGTCGTGCGTGGGCTGGCCCGGCTGCGACAGGCGGGCGACGTTCGGGATCTCGCGCTCCAGCTCGATGACACCGGTGGAGCGCGCCATCTTGACGCCGTGGATGCCGCCGGAGCCGATCGCACGCGACGCGAGGTCGTACTGCACCGGCACCTGCAGCTGCAGGCGCAGCCAGGCGGCGAGAAGGAGGGTGGACGGGGAGTCGGCGGCACCGGCCACCTCGACGCCTGTGATGGGCTCGTACGGCGGCTGGTCGAGCACTGCGGCGAGCTGAGCACGCCACAACGTGAGGCGCGTCCAGGCGAAGTCCGTGTCGCCCGGCGCGTAGGTGTCACCGAGGTGGAACAGGAACTCCTGCGGGTTCAGCTGCGCCGACGCGTCCGTGATCCGCCGGGTGGCGATGCGGCCGAGCGGCGAAGTGGAGGCCTTCTCGGGCGCGATGCCGGGCCACCAGACCACGACAGGTGCGTCAGGGAGCAGCAGTCCGGTGACGAGCCCCTCCTCGTCGCTCGCGGTCTCGCCGTAGGCGCGCAGCACGATGACCTCGCTGGCGCCGGCGTCACCGCCGACGCGGATCTGCGCGTCGAGGCGCGCGTCGCTCGCCTTGTGGTCGCGCTGCTCCTCGGTCGAGACCACGATGACGCGCATCGGGTGCTCGCGGGAGGCGTCGTTGGCGGCCTCGATGGCCTCCTCCTCCTGCCCGAGGTGGGTGGCGATGATCAGGGTCAGCACCCGGCCGAGGGCGACGGCGCCGCCCTCTTCGCGGATCTTGACCAGCGCCTTCGAGATGTTGCTGACGGTCGTCGCGGGAAGATCGACGATCATGGACGCCTCCAAACGCGGCCGTCGCGGGCGAGAAGCTCGTCGGCCGACTTCGGGCCCCAGGTTCCGGGGCGGTACTGCTCGGGCTGGCCCTGCGCGGCCCAGAAGTCCTCGATCGGGTCGAGGATCTTCCAAGACAGCTCGACCTCCTCGTGCCGGGGGAACAGCGGCGGGTCGCCGAGGAGCACATCCAGGATGAGCCGCTCGTACGCCTCGGGGCTGGCCTCGGTGAAGGCGTGGCCGTAGCCGAAGTCCATGCTGACGTCGCGCACCTGCATGCCGGCGCCGGGGACCTTCGAGCCGAAGCGGATGGTCACACCCTCGTCCGGCTGCACGCGGATGACGAGCGCGTTCTGTCCGAGCGCACTGGTCTGCGACTCCGCGAAGAGCTGCTGCGGCGCCCGCTTGAACACCACCGCGATCTCGGTGACGCGGCGGCCCAGGCGCTTGCCGGCCCGCAGGTAGAACGGCACGCCCGCCCAGCGGCGGGTACCGATCTCCAGCTTGATGGCCGCGTAGGTCTCCGTGGTGGAGTGCGGGTTCATCCCGTCCTCCTCGAGGAAGCCGACGACTTTCTCGCCGCCCTGCCAGCCGCTGCTGTACTGGCCGCGGGCCGTCGAGGTCGCCAGGTCCTTCGGCAGACGCACGGCGGCGAGCACCTTCTCCTTTTCGGCGCGGAGGTCCGCGGCGTTGAACGAGATGGGCTCCTCCATCGCGGTGAGCGCGAGAAGCTGCAGCAGGTGGTTCTGGATGACGTCGCGCGCAGCACCGATGCCGTCGTAGTACCCGGCCCGGCCGCCCACGCCGATGTCCTCGGCCATCGTGATCTGCACGTGGTCGACGTAGTTGGCGTTCCAGATCGGCTCGTACAGCTCGTTCGCGAAGCGCAGCGCCAGGATGTTCTGGACCGTCTCCTTGCCGAGGTAGTGGTCGATGCGGAAGACCGAGTCCGGCGGGAACACCGTCTCCACGACCGCGTTCAGCTCGCGTGCGGACTGCAGGTCGTGCCCGAACGGCTTCTCGATCACGACGCGCCGCCAGCCGTTTCCGGACTGGTCGGCGAGCCCCGAGCGCTTCAGCTGCTCGGTGACGATCGGGAACGCCTTGGGCGGGATGGACAGGTAGAACGCGTGGTTGCCCATGGTGCCGCGTTCCTTGTCCAGGTCCTCGACGGTGCGCTTGAGGCGCTGGAACGCCTGGTCGTCGTCGAACTCTCCCGGGACGAACCGGATGCCCTGGGCGAGCTGCTGCCACACATCGTCGTCGAACGGCGTGCGTGCGTACTGCTTGACCGCGTCATGGACGACCTTCTCGAAGTCCTGGTCCTCCCAGTCGCGCCGGGCGAAGCCGACGAGGGAGAACCCGGGCGGCAGCAGGCCGCGGTTCGCGAGGTCGTACACCGCGGGCATCAGCTTCTTGCGGGACAGGTCGCCCGTCACGCCGAAGATGATGAGGCTGCTAGGCCCCGCGATGCGATTGAGGCGGCGGTCGGAGGGCAACCGCAGCGGGTTGAACTCCGGGGTGATCTCCACCGGTGACAAGTGTTGGTCTCCTTTATCGATGGCTCAGTTGACGGCCTCGAACAGCGAGACGACATCCGCCTCGGGGTTCGTGAGCGTCAGAGTCAGCACCGGGCGCCCGTGCTCGCCGAGGACGCTCGCGTCGCCGGCGGCCTGAGCCTGGATGAGCTGCCCGAAGGTGAAGGGACGGCCCGGGATCTCGAGGTCCTCGGTCGGGGTCGCCGTGATCTGCAGGAACACGCCGACCGCCGGTCCGCCCTTGTGGAACTGACCCGTGGAGTGCAGGAAGCGCGGGCCCCAGCCGAAGGTGACCGGCCGTCCCGCTTTGGCTGCCAGCAGGTCTCGGAGACCCGCGAGCTGAGGGAATGCGAGACGGTCGACGTAGGCCTGCACCGCGACGTAGCCGTCCGGGCCGAGCTGCGCGAGCAGCGCGTCCACGGCGCCGTCGAGGGTGCTGGCGTCGCCGAGGAACGACCCGGTGGTGCGCACCTCGATGCCGCCGGCGGTGAAGGCGGGGGAGACGGGCTCCGGCCGGTTGTCGAGCAGCGAGCGGGCGGCCACCTTGGCGGCCTCCACGTCCGGCTGGTCGAACGGGTTGATGCCGAGGAGGCGTCCGGCGACCGCGACCGCGTACTCCCAGACCAGGAGCTGCGCGCCCAGGCTGCCCGAGACGAGGATCTCGCCCTGGTGGCGGTCGGCCGGGAACAGGTGGTGCGCTTCCGCGTTCGCGACGAGACGGACGACCTGCAGGTCGGCCGGCTTGAACTCCAGCTCGGGGGCGAGCTTGTCGAGGACGACCGGCAGCAGGCCGGTGCCTTCCTTGCCGGTGGACTCGGCGATCAGCTGCTCCGCCCAGTCGGCGAACCCGACGATGTGGGTGCCGTCCGCGACGATGCCCAGCTTGTCCTTGAGCGGGTTGGTGCCCGCGATCGCGGCCCCCAGGACGAGGCCCGGGTTCTGCTCGTTGTCGACGGCGAGCTCGATGGACGTGGCGTCGGCCTCGTCGAGCAGCTCCTGGATGTCCACGCCGGCGAGACCGGACGGCACCAGGCCGAACGCGGTCAGCGCCGAGTAGCGGCCGCCGACGTTCGGGTCCGCGTTGAAGACGCGGTAGCCGGCCTCGCGGGCGGACTGGTCGAGGGGCGAGCCGGGGTCGGTGACGACCACGATGCGCTCACGCGGGTCGATGCCCGCATCCCGGAACCACTTCTCGTAGACGCGCTTCTGGCTGTCCGTCTCGAGCGTGGAGCCGGACTTCGACGAGATGACGACCGCGGTCGCCTCCAGCCGGTCGCGCAGTGCGGAGAGCACCTGGCCCGGGTCGGTCGAGTCGAGCACGGTGAGCTCGGCCTCGGCCGTCCGGGTGATGACCTCCGGCGCGAGGGAGGAGCCGCCCATGCCGCCGAGGACGATGTGGTTCACGCCCTTGGCGTGGAGCTCGTCGCGCAGCGCGACGATCTCCGGGACCAGTGGGCGCGAGACGGCGACCGCCTCGGTCCAGCCGAGGCGCTTGCTCGCCTCGGCCTCGGCGGCCGGGCCCCAGAGGGCCGGGTCCTGGGCCGTGATGCCCGACGCCACCTTGTCGGCGACGAGCTGCGGCACCACGGCGCGGACGGCCTCGGCCGCCGCACCGGTGACGTGGATGCGGAACGTCACTTGGCGGCCCCCTCGAGAGCGTTCTTCACGGTCTCGACGAGCTCGCCCCACGAGACGACGAACTTCTCGACGCCCTCGCGCTCGAGGGTCTCGGTGACGTCGTCGTAGCTGATGCCGAGCGCGGCCAGCTTGTTGAGCACGTCGTTCGACTCGGCGTAGGTGCCGGTGACGGTGTCACCGGTGATGTTGCCGTGGTCGAAGGTCGCGTCGAGCGTCTTCTCCGGCATCGTGTTGACCACGTTCGGGGCGACGAGCGCCTCGACGTACAGCGTGTCGGGGAGGCTCGGGTCCTTGACGCCGGTGGACGCCCACAGCGGACGCTGCTCGTTGGCGCCGGCCTCGACGAGGAGCTTCGCGCGCTCGGTCGCGAACGCCTGCTCGTACACCTCGTACGCGAGGCGCGCGTTGGCGATGCCGGCCTTGCTCTTGAGGCCCTCGGCCTCGTCGGTGCCGATCGCGCTGAGGCGCTTGTCCACCTCGGTGTCGACGCGCGAGACGAAGAACGAGGCGACCGAGTGGATGCCGGACAGGTCGATGCCCGCCTCCTTGGCCTTCTCGAGGCCGGTGAGGTAGGCGTTGATGACCTCGCGGTAGCGCTCGAGGCTGAAGATCAGGGTCACGTTGACGCTGATGCCCGCGGCGATGGTCTCTGTGATGGCCTCGAGGCCCTCGACCGTTGCCGGGATCTTGATCATCACGTTCGGCTTCTGGATCTTGCCCGAAGAGCTTCTTCGCGGCCTCGATCGTGGCCTTCGCGTCGTGCGCGAGACCCGGCTCGACCTCGATGGAGACGCGGCCGTCGACGCCGTTCGAGCGCTCGAACACCTCGTGGAAGATGTCGCTCGCGTTGGCGACGTCGTCGGTGGTGATCTCGAAGATCGCCTCGTCGACGGAGGCGCCGGAAGCCGCCAGCTGACGGACCTGCTCGTCGTAGGCCTCGCCCTTGGAGAGCGCGGCGGCGAAGATCGTCGGGTTGGTGGTCACGCCGACCACGTTCTTCTCGGCGATCAGCTTCTGCAGGCCGCCGCTGTTGATGCGCTCGCGCGACAGGTCGTCCAGCCAGATGCTGACGCCCGCAGCGGACAGGGCCGCCGTGGGGGACTGGGTGGTGGAGGTGGTGTCGGTCATCTTCTTCTTCTCTTCTCTTCTGCCCGCGCTCAGAGCGACGCGAGCGATTCCTTCGCGGCGGACACGGCGTGCTCGGTGGTCATACCGAACTCGCGGAACAGCGTCTTGTAGTCGGCCGAGGCACCGAAGTGCTCGATCGAGACGCTGCGTCCGTGGTCGCCGACGATCTTGTCCCAGGCGAGGGCCAGGCCGGCCTCGATGGAGACGCGGGCCTTGATCGCGGCGGGGAGCACCTTCTCCTGGTACTCGGCGGGCTGCTCGGCGAACCACTCCAGGCTGGGGGCCGAGACGACGCGGGCGTTGATGCCCTCGCCGCGGAGCACCTCGCGCGCCTCGAGGCCGATCTGCACCTCGGAGCCGGTCGCGATGAAGATCACGTCCGGCGTGCCGCCCGGCGCTTCCGCGAGGATGTACGCGCCCTTGGCGACGTTCTCGGCCGAGGCCAGGGTGTCGCCCTCGGCGTCGCCGTCGCCGCGCTCGAACACCGGGATGTTCTGGCGGGTCAGCGCGATGCCGGCGGGGCCGTTGCGGCGCTCCAGGATGGTCTTCCAGGCCCAGGCGACTTCGTTGGCGTCGCCGGGGCGGACCACAGTGAAGTTGGGGATGGCGCGCAGCGTCGACAGCTGCTCGATCGGCTGGTGGGTGGGGCCGTCCTCGCCCAGCGCCACGGAGTCGTGCGTCCAGACGAAGATCGACGGGATGTTCATGAGCGCAGACAGGCGGAGGGACGGGCGCTGGTAGTCGCTGAAGATCAGGAACGTGCCGCCGAACGGACGGGTCGGGCCGTGCAGCACGATGCCGTTCAGGATGGCCGCCATGGCGTGCTCGCGGATGCCGAAGTGCAGCACGCGCCCGTACGGGTTGCCGGTCCACTCGTGGGTCGAGCGCTCGCTCGGCACGAAGGATGCCGCGCTCTCGATGGTCGTGTTGTTCGACTCCGCGAGGTCCGCCGAGCCGCCCCACAGCTCCGGCATGACCGGCGCGATGGCGTTGAGCACCTTGCCGCTTGCTGCGCGGGTCGAGACGTCCTTGCCCGGCTCGAAAACGGGGAGCGCGCTCTCCAGCTCGTCCGGGGCGGCGCCGCTCAGCAGGCGGTCGAGCAGCTGCTTGCGCTCGGGGTTCGCCTCGGCCCAGGCGTCGAAGCCCTTCTGCCACTCGGCGCGCTCCTCGGCGCCGCGCTCGATGGCCTTGCGGGTGTGCTCGATGACCTCGTCGGCCACCTCGAAGGTCTGCTCGGGGTCGAAGCCGAGCACCTCCTTGACGGCGCGCAGCTCGTCGGCACCCAGGGCGGAGCCGTGGATCTTGCCGGTGTTCTGCTTCTTCGGGGCCGGCCAGCCGATGATGGTCTTGAGGATGATGAGCGACGGCTTGTCGGTGACGGCCTTCGCGTTCTCGATCGCCTGGTACAGCTCCTCGACGTCCTCCTGGTAGACGCCGGTCTTCTTCCAGTCGACCACCTGGACGTCCCAGTGGTACGCCTCGTAGCGCGCCTTGACGTCCTCGGTGAAGGCGATGTCGGTGTCGTCCTCGATCGAGATCTGGTTGCTGTCGTAGATCGCGATCAGGTTGCCGAGCTCCTGGTGGCCGGCGAGCGACGAGGCCTCGGAGCTGACGCCCTCCTCGAGGTCGCCGTCGGACGCGATCACGTAGATGTGGTGGTCGAACGGGCTGGTGCCGGGGGCGGCTTCGGGATCGAACAGGCCGCGCTCGAAGCGCTGGGCATAAGCGAAACCGACGGCGGAGGAGATGCCCTGACCGAGAGGTCCGGTGGTGATCTCCACGCCGTCGGTGTGTCCGTACTCGGGGTGGCCCGGGGTGAGGGAGCCCCAGGTGCGCAGCTTCTTGAGGTCGTCGAGCTCGAGGCCGTACCCGCCCAGATAGAGCTGGATGTACTGCGTCAGCGAGGAGTGGCCCGCCGAGAGGATGAAGCGGTCGCGACCGAGCCAGTGCTGGTCGCGCGGGTCGCGGCGCATCACCTTCTGGAAGAGCAGGTAGGCGGCGGGGGCGAGGCTCATGGCGGTGCCGGGATGCCCGTTGCCCACCTTCTCCACCGCGTCGGCCGCGAGGACGCGAGCCGTGTCTACTGCCTTGTTGTCAATGGGATCCCACTGCAGTGCTGCCACGTGAAAACTGACCCTTCGTAGATGTGGTGAGGGTCGTCGTGGAACCCGCACCGGTTGAGGTAGTGCGCGCCGTGGACGTCATCGGCGCCGGGCTGCCCGTATCCGTCACGGTCCTACAAAAAGGGCCTGTGGAAAAGGGGTCCGGCTGGCGAGCATCTCCAAGTATAGGTAACACGCACGAAACGTGGGGTGTTCCCCCAGCCGGTTGTGCCAGAGGCGTACAGGGGATGGCCCGGGGTGCGCGACCTCTACGTGCCGTAGACTTGCCGAGGGCCGTCGCGCCCATCCGCCGACACATCACGAGGAGCAATGGACGTCGCTGTAGAGAGCCGTGTCGAACCGGGCCGCATCGGCGTCGCTCGCAAGGCGAAGGCGTACTTCGCGCTCACCAAGCCGCGCGTCGTCGAACTGCTGCTGGTGACGACCGTCCCCACGATGATCCTCGCCGCGAACGGCATCCCGAACCTGTGGCTCGTGCTGGCGACGGTGGTCGGCGGCTACATGAGCGCGGGCTCCGCCGGCGCGTTCAACTGCTACATCGACCGCGACATCGACCGGGTGATGCGCCGGACGAAGAACCGCCCGCTGGTGACCGGCGAGCTCTCCGACCGCGAGGCCCTCGTGTTCGCGTGGGCGCTGGGAATCGCCTCGGTGCTGGTGCTCGGCTTCTTCACCAACTGGCTCGCCGCAGGGCTCTCGGTCGCGGCCATCCTGCTGTACGTCGTCTTCTACACGCTCATCCTGAAGCGCCGCACCCCGCAGAACATCGTGTGGGGCGGCGTCGCGGGCTGCATGCCGGTGCTGATCGGCTGGGCAGCGGTGACCGGTTCGCTCGACTGGGCCCCGTTCATCCTGTTCGGCATCATCTTCCTCTGGACGCCGCCGCACTACTGGCCGCTGTCGATGAAGTACCGCTCCGACTACCAGGAGGCAGGGGTGCCGATGCTAGCGGTGGTCCGCGGACGCGCCGTGGTCGGCCTGCAGGTGATCCTGTACGCGTGGGCGATGGTCGCGTGCTCGCTGCTGCTCATCCCGGTCGCCCACATGGGGCTGCTCTACACGGCCATCGCGCTGGTGACCGGCGGCTGGTTCCTGTACGAGTCGCACCGCCTCTACAACCTGGCCATCCGGCACGAGACGGTGTCGCCGATGCGGGTGTTCCACGGCTCGATCGCGTACCTGACGCTGATCTTCCTCGCGGTCGCGATCGACCCGCTGCTCCCGTTCTGAGGATTCGTCAGCGGATTCACGTGCCATTCGGGGCCGCCCGGCTCTAGCATGTGCGCATGAGGGCACCGCTGCTTGCGACGCGTCTGCGCACGTCGCGCCTCGTGCTCGACGGTCCGACCGAGGACGACATCCCGGATGTCCTGGCCGCGTGCCTCGACGCCGAGACGCAACGGTGGGTGCCGCTGCCGTCGCCGTACACCCGCGAGAGTGCGGAGTTCTTCGTCCGCAGCTACTGCCCGCACGGGCTCGCTAGCCGCCGCTACACGGTCTGGGCGGTGCACGAGCGCTCCGGCGGCCGGATGCTGGGGGCGCTGGAGGTGCGGCGCGATGAGCGCTCCGGGTCGGCCTCCCTCGGCTGCTGGTCCGGCCCGTGGGCGCGCGGCCGTGGTTTCATGCGCGAGGCGCTGAGCGCCGTGGCGCGGCACGCGCTGGATGCGGACGGCCTCGGCTTCGAGAGCCTCAACTGGGAGTACGTGCCCGGCAACGACGCCAGCCGGCGGCTGGCGGACGCTGTGGGCTTCGACTTCGCCGGCGGGATGCGCACCCTCGTCAGCCTGCACGGCGAGCCGCGCGAGGCGCGGGTGGGGACGCTACGCCGCGACGACGTCCGCGGCTGAGCCCTCGCGGGCGTCCAGCGCGGTTACGGGCGCCTTCAGCGACAGGATCACCGCGGTCATCGCGGAGGCCAGCAGCGCCGCCAGGGTCATGTGCACGCCGACCAGGATGCCGGGCAGGCCGGTGTTCGCCTGGATGAGTCCCACGGCGATCTGGAGCACCTCCACGGCCAGCAGGTATTGCGTGAAGCGGTGCACCGGGGTCGTGCGGTAGCGCCAGGAGCCGACCACCAGCACCAGGGTGAGCGCGAACGTGACGTAGGCCGGGATCGCATGGACATGCTGCAGGATCTCGGGGTTGAGGCCGTTCCGCGGGGCGTGCGCGTCGCCCGCGTGCGGCCCGCTGCCGGTGGTGAGGATGCCGACCACGATGGTGACGGCGACGACCGCGCTGGTGATGTGCGCGACGCTGGCGAACCAGCCGGGAACCGCGCGGACGCGCGGACCGGGAACGGAGTAGACACGGAAGACGAACGCCGTGCAGGTCGCGACGAGCGCGATCGAGACGACGAAGTGAAGGCCGACAACGTACGGGTTCAGCCCGCTGAGCACGCTCAGGCCGCCGATGACCGCCTGGGCGGGGATGGCGAGCCCGGCGACGAGGGTCAGGCAGAACAGGTCCGGGCGCTGCTTGCGCATCCGGAGGATGGCGACGAAGGCGACGATCGCCAGGACGGCGAGCAGTGCGCTGAGGACGCGGTTGCCGAATTCGATCACGCCGTGGATGCCCATCTCGGGCGTGTTGACCAGTGAGTCGCTGGTGCACTTCGGCCAGGTGGGGCAGCCGAGGCCGCTGGCCGTGAGCCGCACCAGCCCGCCGGTTCCCACCAGGACGACCTGTCCCACCAGGTAGACCCACGCGATCACCTTCAGCCGCGTGTCCACACGATCGGGCAGCCAGGCGATGATGCGCTTCATGGTTCGGGGGCTTCCTCGGGTCTCGGACGGCGGTGCGGATGCGGATACTCGGGCAATGCGCAGGCGCGCCTCTACTAATACCGTGCCGCACCTGTAGAATTGGTGGGTTCGAGGAACGCGTCATCCGGCGCGTGCGCGCGGCCGGTTTCTCCGGTCGTGGCCGGGGCATCGTGGCCCGCCTCCCCGAACAGTCTAGGTACGCACGTGGTACGCAGTCACCGCCACCCGCACAATCAGGACGCTCAGGAGCGACCGGCGTGAGCCGTGCGCTCGGAGGGGAATGAGCCGGACTGATATCCGGTTACGAGTGGAAGGAAACGAGGTAGATATGTCAGACATCCTGATCGATCGGCCCGAGCTCGCCTCTTTGGGGCAGTACGAGTTCGGCTGGGCCGATTCCGACGCCGCGGGATCCCTCGCGCGTCGTGGTCTCTCGCCCGAGGTGGTGAAGGACATCTCGGCGCTCAAGAACGAGCCCGAGTGGATGCTGCAGCGCCGCCTCAAGGCCCTCCAGCTGTTCGAGCGCAAGCCGATGCCCACCTGGGGCGCCGACCTGTCGGAGATCGACTTCGACAACATCAAGTACTTCGTCCGCTCCACCGAGAAGCAGGCGCAGAGCTGGGAAGACCTGCCGGAGGACATCCGGAACACCTACGAGAAGCTCGGCATCCCGGAGGCGGAGCGTCAGCGCCTCGTCGCCGGCGTCGCCGCCCAGTACGAGTCGGAAGTCGTCTACCACCAGATCCGCGAGGACCTCGAGGCGCAGGGCGTCATCTTCATGGACACCGACACAGCGCTGCGCGAGCACCCCGAGTTCTTCGAGGAGTACTTCGGCACGGTGATCCCCGCCGGCGACAACAAGTTCGCGGCGCTGAACACCGCCGTCTGGTCCGGAGGCTCGTTCGTCTACGTGCCCAAGGGCGTGCAGGTCGAGATCCCGCTGCAGGCCTATTTCCGCATCAACACGGAGAACATGGGCCAGTTCGAGCGCACGCTCATCATCGCCGACGAGGGCAGCTACGTCCACTACATCGAGGGCTGCACGGCGCCGATCTACAAGTCCGACTCCCTGCACTCGGCGGTCGTCGAGATCATCGTCAAGAAGAACGCCCGCGTGCGCTACACGACGATCCAGAACTGGTCGAACAACGTCTACAACCTCGTCACCAAGCGGGCCACCGCCGGCGAGGGCGCGACGATGGAGTGGATCGACGGCAACATCGGCTCCAAGGTGACGATGAAGTACCCGTCGATCTACCTGATGGGCGAGCACGCCAAGGGCGAGACCCTGTCCGTCGCATTCGCCGGCCCCGGCCAGCACCAGGACGCCGGCGCCAAGATGATCCACATGGCGCCGTACACGCAGTCGTCGATCGTCTCCAAGTCGATCGCCCGCGGCGGCGGTCGCGCCGGCTACCGCGGCGAGGTGCGGATGGATGCGAATGCGCACCACTCCGCCAACACCGTGCGCTGCGACGCCCTGCTCGTCGACACGATCTCGCGGTCGGACACGTACCCGGCCATCGACATCCGCGTCGACGACGTGCAGCTCGGCCACGAGGCGACGGTGTCGCGGGTGAGCGAGGAGCAGCTGTTCTACCTCATGTCGCGCGGACTCCCGGAGGACGAGGCCATGGCGATGATCGTCCGCGGCTTCATCGAGCCGATCGCCCGCGAGCTCCCCATGGAGTACGCACTGGAACTCAACAAGCTCATCGAGATGGGCATGGAAGGCTCTGTCGGATGACGCAGATCGAGACGACGCAGACCACCGCGCCCGCCCCGACCCACATGCGAGCACCGGTTCCGGTGCAGAGCCGCGCCGAGCGGTTCACCTCCACGGAGGTCTCGGACTTCCCGGCCGTCACCGGCCGGGAGCCGATGTGGAAGTACACGCCGGTCGCGCGCATCCAGGAGCTCACCTCCGGCGAGCTCGACGGCTCGCCCTACGTGTACGACGCGACCGCGGCACCCGGAGTGACCACGGCCTGGATCCCGCGTGACGACGCCCGCGTCGGCGCCGCCGGAACGCCGGAGGACCGCGCGTCGGCCAACGCCTGGACCGCCTTCGACCAGGCGCTTCTCATCACCATCGGCGCCGACCTCAGCGGCGACCGGCGCGAGGTGACGGTCGCCCGCTCCGCCCTCGGCGGCGCGCCCCGCGCGGCGCACACAGTCGTCGAGGTCGCTCCCGGCGCGGTCGCGACCCTGATCCTGCAGAACACCGGCCCGGCGCACCTGACGGAGAACGTCGAGTTCCTGCTCGGGAAGGACGCCGACCTCACCGTCGTGTCGCTCCAGGAGTGGGACGACGACGCGCTGCACGTGGCGGCGCACTTCGCCGAGCTCGGCGAGGGCGCCCGCCTCAAGCACGTCGCGATCACCCTCGGCGGCGGCGTCGTCCGGCTGAACCCGTCGGCGCACCTCGCCGGCGCCCGTGCCGACGCCGAACTGCTCGGCGCGTACTTCGCGGACGCGTCGCAGCACCTCGAGCAGCAGGTGTACGTCTACCACGACGGTCCCGAGACCCGCAGCCGCGTCACCTACAAGGGCGCGCTGCAGGGCCAGGGCGCACGCACGGTGTGGATCGGCGACGTGCTCATCGGCCCGAAGGCCGTCGGCACCGACACCTACGAGCAGAACCGCAACCTCGTCCTCACCGACGGCGCCCGCGCCGACTCGGTGCCGAACCTCGAGATCGAGACCGGCGACATCGTCGGCGCCGGTCACGCGAGCGCCACGGGTCGTTTCGACGACGAGCAGCTGTTCTACCTGCAGTCACGCGGCATCCCCGAGGAGGAGGCGCGCCGCCTGGTCGTGCGCGGCTTCCTCTCCGAGATCGTCCAGCAGATCGGCTCGCCGGCGCTCCAGGAGCGTCTGCAGGCGAAGATCGAGGACGAGCTCGCGTCCACGACGGTCACCGCGTCCGCGCCTTCCGCGCCGACCGCCGGGGCCGAGAACTGATGGCGGCGCAGCGCGCCGCAGCCGTCGCGGAGCTGGTCGAGAACCAGGCGACGCGCGTGGTGCTCGACGGTGTCCCGATCGCGGTCGTCAAGGACTCGTCCGGGGCGGTGCACGCCATCGGCGACACCTGCACCCACGGCGAGATCTCGCTCTCCGAGGGTTTCGTCGAGGACGAGACCCTGGAGTGCTGGGCCCACGGCTCCCAGTTCTCGCTCGTGACCGGCAAGCCCCTCAACCTCCCGGCCTACGAGCCGGTCCCCGTGTTTCCCGTCGAGATCATCGACGGAGACGTCTTCATCGACCCCAGCGCCCCGAAAGTGAACAAGTAACCATGTCAGTCCTCGAGATCCGCGACCTCCACGTCACCGTCGAGACGGACCAGGGCATCAAGCCCATCCTGAACGGCGTCGACCTCACCATCAACGAGGGTGAGATCCACGCGATCATGGGCCCGAACGGGTCCGGCAAGTCCACCCTGGCCTACACGATCGCCGGCCACCCCAAGTACACCGTCACCCAGGGCAGCATCACGCTCGACGGCGAGGACGTCCTCGCGATGACCGTCGACGAGCGCGCCCGCGCCGGGCTGTTCCTCGCGATGCAGTACCCGGTCGAGATCCCGGGTGTGACGAACACGAACTTCCTCCGCACCGCCAAGACCGCGATCGCGGGTGAGGCGCCGTCCATCCGCACCTGGGTCAAGGATGTGCGCGAGTCGATGAACGCATTGCGCATGGACTCCTCGTTCGCCGAGCGCAACGTCAACGAGGGCTTCTCGGGCGGCGAGAAGAAGCGCAACGAGATCCTCCAGCTCGAACTGCTGAAGCCCCGGTTCGCGGTGCTCGACGAGACCGACTCGGGTCTCGACGTGGATGCGCTGAAGATCGTCTCCGAGGGCGTCAACCGCGCCAAGGCCAACACGGGGCTCGGCATCCTGCTGATCACCCACTACACGCGCATCCTGCGCTACATCAAGCCGGACTTCGTGCACGTCTTCGTCGCCGGCCGCGTCGCCGAGCAGGGCGGCCCGGAGCTCGCCGACCGCCTGGAGGAGGAGGGCTACGACCGCTACGTCGACGCCCCCGAGCCCGCGTCGGCCTCCGCGGCCGAGCTCGCCGGCTCCTGAGCCCCGAGAGGTAGACTGCGAACATGCCCGCCACGCTGAGCCCCGCGCTCTTCGACCAGGTCGAGGAGGCGCTGAAGAACGTCATGGATCCCGAGCTCGGGATCAATGTCGTCGACCTGGGCCTCATCTACGACCTGGCCTGGGACGACGAGAACAACGCCCTCATCATCTCGATGACGCTCACCAGCGCCGGCTGTCCGCTGACCGACGTGCTGGAAGAGCAGACCGCCGAGGCGCTCGACGGCATCGTCGAGGCGTTCCGCATCAACTGGGTGTGGATGCCGCCGTGGGGCCCCGAGCGGATCACCGACGACGGCCGCGACATGATGCGCGCCCTCGGCTTCGCCATCTGACGACTCCCCAGCCATCCGTTCCTCACTTAATCCGGTGCACGCCCGGCGTGTGCCGGATTAACCGAGGAACGGATGGCTGCTGAACGAATGGAATCACTGTGCTTGCCGTGCAGGGCCTCGAACTGCGCGTAGGCGCACGCCTCCTGATGGAGGATGTGAGCTTCCGCGTCGCCGACGGCGACAAGATCGGACTCGTCGGGCGCAACGGCGCCGGCAAGACCACGCTGACCAAGGTGCTGGCGGGCGACCTGCTGCCCACCGCGGGAAAGGTCGACCGCTCCGGCGAACTCGGCTACCTGCCGCAGGACCCGCGGTCCGGCAACCTCGACGACCTGGCGCGCACGCGCATCCTGGACGCCCGCGGCCTCGGGTCCATCGTGCTCGGGATGCAGCAGGCGACGCTCGACATGGCGAGCAGCGACCCGGCGGTGTCCGAGGCCGCGATGAAGAAGTACGGCCGGCTGGAGGAGCGCTTCCACCTGCTCGGCGGGTACGCGGCCGAGGCGGAGGCGGCGTCCATCGCGTCCAACCTCAACCTGCCCGACCGCATCCTCGACCAGCCGCTGATGACCCTCTCGGGCGGTCAGCGCCGGCGTATCGAGCTGGCGCGCATCCTGTTCTCGGACGCCCGCACCATGATCCTCGACGAGCCGACCAACCACCTGGACGCGGACTCGGTCATCTGGCTCCGCGACTTCCTCAAGAACTACAGCGGCGGCTTCATCGTGATCTCGCACGACGTCGAGCTCGTGGGCGAGACCGTCAACCGCGTCTTCTACCTGGATGCGAACCGCCAGGTCATCGACATCTACAACATGGGCTGGAGGAACTACCAGCGCCAGCGCGCAGCTGACGAGGAGCGCCGCAAGAAGGAGCGCGCCAACGCCGAGAAGAAGGCCGGCGCGCTCCAGCTGCAGGCCGCGAAGTTCGGCGCCAAGGCGACCAAGGCCGCCGCAGCCCACCAGATGGTGGCGCGCGCCGAGAAGCTGCTGGCCGGGCTCGAAGATGTGCGCCAGGTCGACCGCGTGGCCAAGCTGCGCTTCCCGACGCCGGCGCCGTGCGGCCGCACGCCGCTGCAGGCCAGCGACCTGTCGAAGAGCTACGGCTCGCTCGAGATCTTCACGGCCGTCGACCTCGCGATCGACCGCGGATCGAAGGTCGTCGTCCTGGGCCTGAACGGCGCCGGGAAGACGACGCTGCTGCGCATGCTCGCCGGAGTCGACGCGCCGGACACCGGCCAGGTGGAGCCCGGGCACGGCCTCCGCATCGGGTACTACGCCCAGGAGCACGAGACGATCGACGTGGAGCGATCGGTCCTCCAGAACATGGTGTCGTCGTCGCCATCGCTGACCGAGACCGAGGCGCGCAAGGTGCTCGGTTCGTTCCTGTTCACCGGCGACGACGCGCACAAGCCCGCGGGCGTGCTCTCAGGCGGCGAGAAGACGCGTCTGGCGCTGGCGATGATCGTCGTGTCTGGCGCCAATGTGCTGCTGCTCGACGAGCCGACGAACAACCTCGACCCGGCGAGCCGCGAGGAGATCCTTGATGCGCTTGCGCACTACGAGGGCGCGGTCGTGCTGGTCAGCCACGACGAGGGGGCCGTCGAGGCGCTCAACCCGGAGCGCGTTCTCATCCTCCCGGACGGCACCGAGGACCACTGGTCGCCCGACTACCTCGACCTGATCTCGCTCGCCTGAGCCTCCTCCGCCCCCGTCGAGTACACGAAAAGTGCACGCCCCAGAGGCTTGGGGCGTGCACTTTTCGTGTACTCGACGGTGGGGGCAGGGACGAGAGCGTCAGCGGGTGGCGTCGAGGAGCTCGTCCTCGACGTCGGCGTCGGTGCGCTTCGCGCGACGACGACGCTCCCGCTCGGCGGCACGAGCCTGTTCGGCGGGGTCGTCGGAGTTGCGGCGCCGGTACTCGGTGACGAGGGCGTAGCCGAGGCCGAAGAAGCCGATCAGCGCGAAGATGATCCACTGGATCATGTACGACCAGTGCAGCCCCTCGTCCTGTGTCGGGGGAGCGGTCACCGTCGGTGTCGGGGCGGTCGCGGGCGCCGGATCCTCGCTGTCGAGGAGCCCGTACGCGGCGGTGTACATGTCCGCGCCGTCGAGCTTCTGCTTCACCACCGAGAGCTGGATGGTTCCCACCTGATCGCCGACCGCAGTGCGCCCCGCGATCGCCGGCTCGCTGGCCTTCAAACGTGCGATCACGGTCACCGTGCCGGACGGCGCGGCGGGGACGTGGTCGGGGGAGTCGGTGCGGTCGCCGGTCGGCACCCATCCCCGGTCGACGATGAACAGCGAGCCGTCCGCCGTCCGCAGCGGGGTGAGCACCTCGAAGCCGGGGCTGCCGTTGAACGGGCGGTTGCGCACCAGGAGCTGCTTGTCGCGCTCGTACGTCCCCGTGACCGTGACACGGGTCCACTCCTGCTTCGGCGAGTACG
Organism: Leifsonia sp. KNZ13-11D; assembly: GCF_056754895.1. Classification (NCBI taxonomy): domain Bacteria; kingdom Bacillati; phylum Actinomycetota; class Actinomycetes; order Micrococcales; family Microbacteriaceae; genus Leifsonia; species Leifsonia sp. KNZ13-11D. Next base: position 2,083,693 of record NZ_JBPGWU010000001.1, on the reverse strand, counting down.
CGCCGAGCGACGGCAGCTCCTGCGTGAGCGGCACCGGCCGCGAGTCGAAGTTCGACGCGATCAGCGCGTTCGCCGCCGCAGCCTCCTTGCTGCGTGACAGCTGCCAATTGGAGAGGAAACCGCAGGCGATGGCGAACGCGATCGCGAACGCCAGGTAGCCCAGCCAACGGCGTGAGAAGGCGAACCGCCAGCCGGCGGTCTTCTGCTCGCTCACGCCGTCGTCCTCGCGTCGTCGACGGCGACCACCCGCAGCGGGAAGTCCCGCGCGGCCAGGAACTCGCGCAGGAAGTCGACGTGCTCGGCGCACGCGAGCCACACCTTGACGCGCTCCTCCGAGTGGATGCGCGGGTTGCGCCACTCGATGCGCCACGCCGCGGTCTCCCGGCAGCCGGCGCGCGAACAGGTCAGCGGCTCCGGCTCGCCGATCCCGATCACTGGCCCTCCCGCGGCTCTTCTCCGGGCGCCCCGGGTGTCGGTGGCGCCACAGGAACGATACTGCCTGGACGCTGAACGTCGACTCGACCCTGCTCCACCGACACGTTCGCGATGACCACCGCGAAGTAGGGGAGGAAGATCGCAAGGACCAGGGGGATGGCCGCCCACCATCCCGGCACGATGACCGCCGCGACCAGGCAGAGCACGCGGACGCCCATGGCGACCGAATACTTGATCATCCGGTGCCGTCGCTCCTCGTCGGGAGAGAGGGGGAGACTCGTGATCGACGGTGCTGAGGGTTTTTTCATGTGCGTTGCCTCCAGAGTACGTCCATAAACTGGGGTTGGGTCCCGCTCGGGACGAATCCGCAGAAAGCTTCATTTCCAGAAGGGAAGCGCATGACCACGCCACGCACCGTCCTCGTCACCGGAGGCAACCGGGGGATCGGCTTTGCCATCGCCGAGGAGTTCGTCGCGCAGGGGCACCGCGTCGCGGTCACCGCGCGTTCGGGCGAGGGGCCGCAGGGCGCGCTCACCGTGCGGGCGGATGTGACGGACGCCGCATCCGTCGACGCTGCCTTCACCGAGGTGGAGGAGAAGCTGGGTCCGGTGGAGGTCGTGGTCGCGAACGCGGGCATCACCAAGGACACGCTGCTGATGCGGATGACGGACGAGGAGTTCGACTCTGTCGTCGAGACCAACCTGGGCGGCGCCTTCCGCGTCGTCAAACGCGCGAACAAGGGCATGCTGAAGGCGCGTTTCGGACGCATCGTGCTCATCTCGAGCGTCGTCGGGCTGTTCGGGGGCGCCGGGCAGGTCAACTACGCGTCGTCGAAGGCAGGGCTGGTCGGCATGGCGCGCTCGATCACCCGGGAGCTCGGGGCTCGCGGCATCACGGCGAACGTCGTGGCGCCCGGCTTCATCGAGACGGACATGACCGCGGCGCTGCCCGAGGCGCAGCAGGCCGAATACAAGAAGAGCATCCCCGCGGGCCGGTTCGCGTCGGCCGGCGAGGTGGCGAAGGTCGTCACCTGGATCGCGGGCGACGACGCCGGCTACATCTCCGGTGCGGTCATCCCGGTCGACGGCGGACTCGGGATGGGCCACTAGCCCGACGAACCGGGGCCCCGCCGCAGCCGTGGGGCGGCCTGGCGTCACCCGCGCAGGCCGAGGAGGGGCAACACCTGGGACAGGTCGGTGCGGTCGACGACGACGTCGGCCTCCGCCCGCACCCGCGGCTTCGCGTTGAACGCGACGGCGAGACCCGCCTCCGCCATCATCCGGAGGTCGTTCGCACCGTCGCCGATCGCCACCGTCTGCCGCAGGTGCACGCCCGCGGTGGCGGCCCAGAAGAGCAGCGCCTGCGCCTTCGCGGCCGCATCCACCACCGGACCGTCGACCTCGCCGGTGAGCACGCCGTTCCGCACCACCAGGCGGTTCGCCCGCCAGTGGTCGAGTCCGAGGCGTTCGCCGATCGGGTCGAGCAGTTCGTGGAACCCGCCGGAGACGACCCCGACGACGCCGCCGGCCCGCTGCACGCCCGAGATCAGCTCCGGCACGCCATCGGTGACGCGGATGCGCTCGCCCACGTGCTGGAAGACGGAAGCCGGAAGCCCTTTGAGGGTGCGGACGCGCTCACGCAGGCTGCGTTCGAAGTCGAGCTCGCCCCGCATGGCGCGCTCGGTGATGTCGGCCACCTCGGTGCGGGATCCGGCCTCCTCGGCGAGCAGTTCGATGACCTCGTCCTGGAGGAGCGTGGAGTCGGCGTCGAGCACGACGAGCAGCGAGGCGCTCGGGTGGTGTTCGGTTGTCGGCGATGGCGTGGCGGGCGTCATGGAACGACGTGCACTCCCTTGCCGACGACGGTGATGCCCGAGTCGGTCACGGTGAAGCCGCGTGCACGGTCCCGATCCGGGTCGACACCGATCTGCGCGCCCTCGGCGACCACCACATCCTTGTCGAGGATGGCGCGGCCGACGAACGCGTTCGGCTCGATGATCGCGCGCTCGAAGACGACCGAGTCGATCACCTTCGCACCAGAGTCCACCTTCGCCCACGGGCCCAGCACGCTGCGCTCGAGGTGGGCGCCCGAAATCACGGAACCCAGGGACACGATCGAGTCGATGGTCGTGCCGAGCGCGCCGCGCCCGTCCCGCACGATCTTCGCCGGCGGGGAGTTGAGCACCTGGCTGAAGATCGGCCAGCTGTTGTTGTAGAGGTTGAACACCGGGAGCGCCGAGATGAGGTCCTGGTGCGCCTCGAAGAACGAGTCGATCGTCCCCACATCCCGCCAGTAGTAGCGGTCGCGGTCGGTCGAGCCGGGGACATCGTTGTTGTTGAAGTCGTAGACGGCCGCCTCGTTGCGCGACACGAAGTCGGGGATGATGTCGCCGCCCATGTCGTGGTTGGAGTCGGGCCGGTCGCCGTCGCGGATCACGGCGTCGATCAGAGCATCGGCGTCGAAGACGTAGTTGCCCATCGAGGCGAGCACTTCGTTCGGCGAGTCGGGCAGACCGACCGGATCGCGCGGCTTCTCGCGGAACGCCCCGATGCGCGTGGGCCGCTCGGGCTCGACCTCGATGACGCCGAACTGGTCGGCGAGCCCGATGGGCTGGCGGATGGCGGCGACGGTCGCCGGGGCGCCGGAGTCGATGTGCGCCTGGATCATCTGACCGAAGTCCATCCGGTACACGTGGTCGGCGCCGACGACGGCGACGATGTCGGGCTTCTCGTCGCGGAGCAGGTTGAGGCTCTGCAGGATGGCGTCCGCCGACCCGCTGAACCAGCGCTTCCCGAGGCGCTGCTGCGCGGGGACGGAGGCGATGTAGGAGTTCGTGATGCCGTCGAGCCGCCAGGTCTGCGACACGTGGCGGTCGAGGCTGTGGGACTTGTACTGGGTGAGCACGACGATCTGGCGCAGCTGCGAGTTGATCAGGTTCGACAGGGCGAAGTCGATGAGACGGTACTGTCCGCCGAACGGGACGGCGGGCTTGGCCCGGTCCGCGGTCAACGGCATCAGCCGCTTGCCCTCTCCGCCCGCGAGGACGATGCCGAAGATCTTCTTGCCTGCTGCCATGTCCTCCACAGTAGAGGCGAAGTGTTCGCTGTACTAGCGTTTTGGTCATGCGCGTCGATCTTCTGACCAAGGAGTACCCGCCGGACATCTACGGGGGTGCCGGGGTCCACGTGACGGAGCTCGTTCGGGCGCTCCGGAACGACACCGAGGTGATCGTGCGCGCCTTCGGCGGCCCGCGCGACCAGCCGGATACCGCGTCATACCGCGTGCCCGCGGAGCTCGCCGACGCCAACGGCGCGATCGCCACCCTCGGCGTCGACCTGCAGATGGCGCAGGACTGCGGGGGAGCGGATGTCGTCCACTCGCACACCTGGTATGCGAACGCCGGGGGTCACCTGGCGAAGCTGCTGCACGGCATCCCGCACGTCGTCACGGCGCACAGCCTGGAGCCCCTGCGGCCCTGGAAGGCCGAGCAGCTGGGCGGCGGGTACCGCGTCTCCAGCTGGATCGAGAAGACCGCCTTCGAGGCGGCCGACACCGTCATCGCGGTGAGCGACGGGATGCGCCGCGACATCCTCACCGCGTACCCCGCGCTCGACCCGACCAAGGTCGTCACGATCTACAACGGCATCGACCTGGAGCGCTGGCAGCCGCTCCGCGACGACGACCGTGCCCGCGCGCTCGGGATCGACCCGGAGCGCCCGGCGGTCATCTTCGTCGGGCGCATCACCCGCCAGAAGGGCCTTCCGTACCTGCTGCGCGCGGCGCGCGCGCTGCCGAAGGACGTGCAGGTCATCCTCTGTGCCGGTGCGCCGGACACGCCCGAGATCCTCGCCGAGGTGACCGGACTGGTCGAGCAGCTGCAGGCCGAGCGCGACGGGGTGGTGTGGATCGACCGCCTGCTGCCGAACGACGAACTGCGGATCGCGCTCACCGCATCCACCGTCTTCGTCTGCCCGTCGATCTACGAGCCGCTCGGCATCGTCAACCTGGAGGCCATGGCCTGCGGGCTCCCGGTGGTCGGCACGGCGACCGGGGGCATCCCCGAGGTCATCGTGGACGGCGTCACCGGACGGCTGGTGCCCATCCAGCAACTGCAGGACGGGACGGGCACGCCGACCGACCCGGAGCGCTTCGTGGCCGACCTCGCCGCGGCTCTCACGGAGGTCGTCAGCGACCCCGCCGGGGCCGCCGAGATGGGCCGCGCGGGGCGCGAGCGGGCGCAGACGTCGTTCAGCTGGGCGACCATCGCGGAGCAGACCCGCGACGTGTACCGCTCGCTGGCCGGTCGTCACTGATCGCCGCGCGGCGCAGGTAGGCTGGAACCTATGGCCGACAGCGTTCTCCGACTTACCGACGTGTCCGTTGTACGGGACGGCAACCCCGTCCTGAAGGGTATCGACTGGGCGGTCGAGCCGGACGAACGGTGGGTCATCCTGGGCCGTAACGGCGCCGGCAAGACCACGCTGCTGCAGATCGCCGCGGCCGCACTGCACCCGTCCTCGGGCGAGGCGGTCGTGCTCGGCGAGACGGTCGGCCACACCGACCTGGCGGAGCTGCGGCCGCTGCTCGGCTTCGCCTCCAGCGCGCTGGCCCGGCGCATCCCGCGCACCGAGCGCGTTCTCGACGTCGTCATGACCGCGGCCTACGCGGTCACCGGACGCTGGAACGAGCTGTACGAGGAGATCGACGAGCGGCGCGCCCACCGCGTGCTCGCGGAGTGGCACCTCGACCACCTGGCCGAACGCGCCTTCGGCAGCCTCTCCGACGGCGAGCAGAAGCGCGTGCAGATCGCCCGTTCGGTGATGACCGACCCCGAGATCCTGCTGCTCGACGAGCCCGCGGCGAGCCTCGACCTCGGCGGCCGCGAGGAGCTGCTGCAGCTGCTCGGCGGTTACGCGAGCGACCCGAAGTCGCCGGCGATCGTCATGGTCACCCACCATGTGGAGGAGATTCCGCAGGCGTTCAACCGTGCGCTGCTGCTCAAGGACGGCGAGATCATGGCCAAGGGCCCGATCGCCGAGGTGCTGACGAGCGAGAACCTCAGCGCGACCTTCGACATCGACGTCGAGATCGCCGAGTCGGACGGCCGCTACACCGCCCGGGCGCGCCAGGCCGTCGCGGACTGAGCCACGCGGCCCGATCTGCTAGACTCGATAGCTGGCCCCCGAACCGATCATGCCGTCATGGCGCCGTTCGATTCACCGGGTCTGAAGCTTCCCGTCCACGCGGTCTGCGCGGACACGACCGAACCGACTACTAGCTGCAACAAGGAAGTCCTGATGAAGACTGGCATCCACCCCGACTACGCCCCGGTGGTTTTCCGCGACCTGGCCTCGGGTGCGACGTTCCTCACCCGCTCCACCGTCTCGAGCGACAAGACGATCGAGTGGGAGGACGGCAACACCTACCCGGTGATCGACGTCGAGATCTCGTCCGAGTCGCACCCGTTCTACACCGGCAAGCAGCGCATCCTCGACTCCGCCGGTCGCGTCGAGAAGTTCAACTCGCGCTACAAGAACTTCGGCAAGTAAGCCGCGACGCCCCCGGGCGCGTTCGAAGGCCCCCGTCCAGCGGACGGGGGCCTTCGCCGTTTCCGGGTGCGCGGTGCGGGGTGCGGCTGCGCGGGGCCGGAACGCGTGCGGGGCAGGGGCGTGGCGGTGGGTGCTGTGTCGGAGATTCGTGAGCGCATATCGGAGATCCGGCCGCGTTGGCCCCAGATCTCCATCCGCAGAGTGCTGTGTCGGAGATTTGAGGCCTGTTCTCCGACGTAAGAGCGGCGGTGCTCGTGGTGCGGCGCCCATGTCGCGGCGCTCGATCACCGTGCGTCGGAGATTCGCGCACGTGTGTCGGAGATCCGGCCGCGTTGGCTCCAGATCTCCATCCGCAGAGCGTTGTGTCGGAGATTTGAGGCCTGTTCTCCGACGTAAGAGCGGCGGTGCTCCTGGTGCGGCGCCCATGTCGCGGCGCTCGATCACCGTGCGTCGGAGATTCGCGCACGTATGTCGGAGATCCGGCCGCGTTGGCTCCAGATCTCCATCCGCAGAGTGCTGTGTCGGAGATTCGGGGCTCATTCTCCGACGGAAGGACGCGCCGGATCCACGCGCGCCGGGCCCACGACGCACGAAGGCCCCCGTCCAGCGGACGAGGGCCTTGGCGGTCAGCAAGCGGTCAGGAGCCCTGGTAGTAGACGTGGGGGTTGGAGGCGATGGCGGCCACGATGATGATCGAGAAGATGATCCCGAGGGCGAGCGCCACGAAGCCGATGATGATGGCCGCGAGCGCGAGGCCTCGGCCCTGCTCCCCGGTGCGCTTGATCTGCGACAGGGCGACGAAGCCCAGGATGATGCCGAGGATGCTGAGGAAGAAGGTGGCGACGAAGGCGACGATCGCCATCGTGTTCCAGCCCGGCTGGGCGGGGGCGCCGTAGGGCTGCTGGCCGTACTGGGGTTGCTGGGGCTGCTGCGGCGGGAGGGGCTGCGGGTTCAGATTCGAGTCGCTCATGCCGCAGACACTATCGGTCGCAGCAGACGCGGGAGTAGACCCCAGGTCGAGGAGAAGCGGGCTGAGCGGCGAACCGCTCCTCAGCGAATCGGCCAGGCCCCCGACGTGGTGAACTCCGGATCGCGCTCCCGACGCATGTACTCCTGGAAGTCGGCGGCCTGTTCGCGGCACCAGTCCACCTGTCGGCGGTGCAGCTCGGCGGCTTCGAACGCCAGGGCTTCGGCGTGGATGCGCGCCAGCGCCTGGGCGACCCGGCCGGCGGCGATCGCGTCGGCGCCCGCGTCGTGCGCGGCGAGCAGGTCGACGCCGTAGTGCGTCGCGGTGACCGTGAGCGTCCGCTTGCCGCGGCGGTACTTGTCGACCGCTTTGTCGATGACGAGGGGGTCGATGATCGGGCCGGGGGAGACGAGGGGCTCGACCTGGTGGCGGCGGGCCTCCCGGTCGAGCAGGGTGAAGTCGTAGGGCGCGTTGTAGGCGACCACGGGGATGCCGCGCTCGAACAGGCTGCGCAGCTGCGCGACGATCGCGGCCACGCCGCGGGCCGCATCCATGCCGTGCTCGCGGGCCTGCTCGGTGGTGATGCCGTGCACCGCGGTGGCCTCCGCCGGGATGTCGACCAGCGGGTCGAGCAGCCAGTCCCGGCGGTGCAGCACCTCGCCGGACTCGTCGAGTAGCCCGACGTGGGCGGTGACGATCCGGGCCGATTCGACGTCGATTCCGGTGGTCTCGAGGTCGAAGACGCCGAGACGCTGGTGCCACGTGCTCATGCCTTCACGCTAAGCGGACCCGCCGTCATCCCCGGGGAGCGCCACGCTGAGGTGCACGTACTTGCGGCCGACACGCCGAAGAAGTGCACAACAAGGTGCACCTCGGCGAACGGGCGATGAGGCGGACGGGCGATGAGGCGGACGGGCGGACGGGCGAACAGGCGAGGGGCGGAGCCCTCAGTCGCGGCGCGGCTCGATGTGCAGCCAGTAGAAGTTCTGGGTGCCGAGCGTGAGGGTGAAGCGGCCGTCCTCGGCGACGGTCGGGAACTCCGCGCCGCCGAAGAGGTCGTACAGCGCCCGGCCGGCGAGGTCAGGAGCCTCCAGCGTGACCGAGACCGGATTGTGCGCGAACGAGAACACGCACAGCACGTCCTCCGGCTGGTCGCCGAAGTGGGTGCCGCTCCCGGCGTACGAGCGAACGAAGGCCAGCACCGACTCGTGGTCGGTGGGCAGCACGCGGATGTCGCCCAGGCCGAATACGGGGTGCGCCTTGCGCACGTGGATGACGTTGCGGATCCAGTGCAGCAGCGAGCGGGACTGCGCGAGCTGCGCCTCCACATTCACCTGGTTGTAGTGGTAGACCAGCGACTGCACCACGGGCAGGTAGAGCTTGCCAGGGTCGGCGCTGGAGAAGCCGGCGTTGCGGTCCGGCGTCCACTGCATCGGCGTGCGGGAGCTGTCGCGGTCCGGCAGCCAGATGTTGTCGCCCATCCCGATCTCGTCGCCGTAGTAGAGGAACGGGCTGCCGGGCAGCGAGAACAGCAGCGCGTGCGCCAGTTCGAGCTCCGCGCGGGAGTTGTCGAGCAGCGGCGCGAGGCGGCGGCGGATGCCGATGTTGGCGCGCATCCGCGGGTCGTAGGCGTACCAGCCGTACATCGCCTGGCGGTACTCCTCGCTCACCATCTCGAGGGTGAGCTCGTCGTGGTTGCGCAGGAAGACGCCCCAGGCCGCACCGTCGGGAACGTCGGTCGTCTCCGAGAGCACGCGGACCAGCTCGCCCGCCTGCTGCGACCGCAGCGCGTAGAAGATGCGCGGCATGACCGGGAAGTCGAACGCCATGTGGCACTCCGGCTCCTCCTCGGTGCCGAAGAACGCCGCGACCTCACGCGGCCACTGGTTGGCCTCGGCGATCATGACGCGTCCGGGGTACTCGCGGTCGACCCACTCGCGCAGCTTGATGATGAACTCGTGGGTCTTCGGCTCGCCCTCGCCGTTGCCCTCGTCGGACTCGTAGAGGTACGGGATGGCGTCGAGCCGGAAACCGTCGACGCCGAGGTCGAGCCAGAACTTGACGATGTCGTACATCGCCTCGTGCACCGCCGGGTTCTCGAAGTTGAGGTCGGGCTGGTGCGAGAAGAAGCGGTGGAAGTAGAACTGCCTGCGAGCCTCGTCGAACGCCCAGTTGGAGTCCTCGGTGTCGACGAAGATGATGCGGATGTCCGGCCACTTGTCGTCCGTGTCGTTCCACACGTAGAAGTCGCCGTACGGACCCTCCGGGTCGGAGCGGGACTGCTGGAACCAGTCGTGCTGGTCGGAGGTGTGGTTGATCGGCAGGTCGATGATGATGCGCATGTTGCGCTCGTGCGCCTTGGTGACCAGCTCGCGGAACTCGTCGATGGTGCCGAACTCGGGGAGGATCGCCTTGAAGTCGGAGACGTCGTAGCCGCCGTCGCGCAGCGGTGACTGGAAGAACGGCGGGAGCCAGAGCGCGTCGATGCCGAGCCACTGCAGGTAGTCGAGCTTGGAGGTGAGCCCGGAGATGTCCCCGGAGCCGTCGCCGTTGCTGTCGACGAACGAGCGGACCATGACCTCGTAGAAGACCGACCGGCGGTACCACTGGGGGTCGAGGGCGAGCCCGGGCAGCGTGATGGGCGCGGTGAAACTCACGGTTCTCCTTGGGGGGCCGAGCGGCGGCGGGGGACTGCGGGGATGGGGACTGCGGATGTGGGGACTGCGGCGGTGGTGCAAGCGATTGCACCCAGTGAAGTCTAGGGCGTGGCGACCCCGGCCTGTCCAGTCCTCTTCCCGCCACGCCGCCTAGACTGTCTGGCGATGTCCGTCTCGTCCCCTTACGCAGCCGCTCTGGAGCGCGTCCCCGTCCGCGAGGGGGAGGTCCGCCTCCTCGGTTCGTCGACCCGGTACTGGGACTACGGCGACCCGGATGCCGCCATCACGCTCGTCCTCGTGCACGGGTTCCGCGGCGATCACCACGGCCTGGAGCCGGTGGTCGCGCAGCTCGACGGCGTGCGGATGGTGTCGCCCGACCTGCCCGGTTTCGGCGCGTCCACGCCGATGACGGAGGCGGCTCACGACATCGACGGCTACGGCCGCTGGCTGAGCGAGTTCGTCGCCGCGCTCGGCATCCCCGCCGGCACGCGTCTGGTGCTGCTGGGCCACTCGTTCGGGTCGATCGTCGTGTCGGGGTCGCTCGCGGCGTCCGGCGCCGGCTCGGCGCACGGCCGTCGCCCCGACGACGTGGTGCTGGTGAACCCGATCGGTCAGCCTGCGCTGGCGGGCCCCCGCGGCATCCTGACCCGGCTGGCGATCTTCTACTACTGGCTGGCCGCCGTGCTGCCCGAGCGGCTCGGGTTCGCCCTGCTGCGCAACCGCCTGATCGTGCGCGTCATGAGCGTGGCGATGGCGAAGACGAAGGATGCGGCGCTGCGCCGCTGGATCCACGACCAGCACGACCGCTACTTCTCCGCCTTCAGCGACCGTCGCGTGGTGCTGGAGGCGTTCCGCGCCTCGGTCTCGCATGACGTGAGCGAGTACGCGCCGCGCGTTCCGGAGCGCACGCTGCTGGTCGCCGCCGAGAAGGACGACATCACGCCTGTCGCGGCCGAGCACCGGTTGCAGAAGCTGTTCCCGTCGGCCGAGCTGGTCGTGATCCCGGAGGTCGGGCACCTGATCCACTACGAGGCCCCGGCGGCCGCGGCCGACGCCATCCGCCGGTTCCTGGCCGGGGGGACGACGCCGTGAGGATCCTGTTCGACTGCCGCTACACGCGGATCGGGCGGCACGACGGCATCAGCCGGTACACGGCCGAGCTGGTCGGGGCCCTGGCGAAGCTGCATCCGGTCACGATGCTGATCAACGACCATCGCCAGCTCGAGCTGCTGCCCGACCTGCCGTGGGAGCTCATCCCGTCGCCGACGTCGGCCGGGGAGCCGTGGGTCGCGCGCACCGTCAACAAGCTGAACCCCGACATCGTGTTCACGCCGATGCAGACCATGGGCGGCTTCGGCCGCCGGTACAAGCTCGTGCTCACCGTGCACGACCTGATCTACTACCGGCACCCGACGCCTCCGCGTGACCTGCCGGCCTTCGTGCGCGGCCTGTGGCGGCTGTACCACTTGGCCTGGTGGCCGCAGCGGATGCTGCTGAACCGGTCGGACGCCGTGGTCACCGTCTCGGAGACGACCAAGGCGCTCATCGCCGAGCACCATCTGACGAAGCGCCCGGTCTCGGTCGTCTCGAACGCCGCGCAGATGCCGGAGCTCGCTCCCGGACGGCGGGAGCGCACCGCGCCGGAGTCGAAGAGCCTGGTCTACATGGGCTCCTTCATGCCGTACAAGAACGTGGACACGCTGGTGCGCGCCGCAGCCCTGCTTCCGGACTACACGCTCCACCTGATGAGCCGGGTGACGGAGGCGGAACGCGCGCGTCTGACCGAGCTGGCGTCCGGCGCCTCGCTGGTGTTCCACGACGGCGCGAGCGACGAGGAGTACGCCGAGACGCTCGCCGCGGCGACCGCGTTCGCGTCGGCGTCCCACGACGAGGGATTCGGCATCCCGCTGCTGGAGGCGATGACGGTGGGGACGCCGGTGCTGGCCAGCGACATCCCGATCTTCCGCGAGATCGGCGGGGATGCGGCCCTGTACTTCGACCCGGACTCGGCCGAGCAGGTCGCTGCGAGCGTGCGGCGGCTGGAGCAGGGCGACGAGTGGGCGGCGCGCTCGGCCGCCGGGCGCGCACAGGCGGCGCGGTACACCTGGGACGAGTCGGCGCGGCGGCTGCTCGCCGTGCTGACGGACACCGTGGCGCAGGGGCGCTGAGTCCGCGCGCCGACCTGCGAACCGGCGCCCTGCCTCACGTCACATGACGGACGCGGTGAACAGATCGCGGTCCTCCGGGCCGAGGTTGAAGCGGTCCAGTGTGAGAGCGCCGTCCTCGTAGATGAACCGGTGCACGGAGCCGTTGGGGATCAGCTCGCCGGGTCCAGGGAGCGCGTGGTCGGTGACGTGCCGCACCAAGGACGAGATGACGCCGCCGTGGCTGACCACGATGACGTTCTCGTCGGGATGCCGCTCGCCGAGGTCGTGGAGCGCGGGCAGGGCGCGGGCAACGACCTCGTCGCGCGTCTCGCGTCCAGGGACCGGGGTGCCCTCGGGCCAGCGCGCCAGGATCTGCTCGCCGGTCAGTCCCTCGGCCTCGCCGTAGTTGCGCTCCGCGAGCGCCGAGAGAGCCTCCGGCCGGCCGAGGCCGACGTGCCCCGAGATGATCCGCGCCGTCTCCATCGCGCGCGAGAGCGGGCTGGCGTAGATCGCGTCGAAGCGGCCGCCCGCGAGCGCACGCCCCGTCGTCTCCGCCTGCTCGCGACCGGTCTCGTTGAGCGGGATGTCGCTCGAGCCCTGGATGCGCTTGGCGAGATTCCAGTCGGTCTGTCCGTGCCGCACGAGGGAGATGAAGGTCACACGCGTCCTTTCGCTGCGGGACGCGGTGCCCGCCGTGCCCGGCCGCCGACCTCGGTCGCCGGACCGGGACCCGGTTCAGGGGAGGCGCTTGGCCAGCTCGACCAGCGTCTCCGTCGTCCCGCCGTCCAGCTTAATGGTCGCGCGCCCGTCGCCCTTGGTCTGGCCGCGGTTGACGATGACGATCGGGAGGCGACGACGCCGTGCCTCCTCCAGAAGGCGGATGCCGGAGTTGACGACGAGCGACGACCCGGCGATGAGCAGGGCATCGGCCGAGCGGACGAGTGCGCTCGCCTCACGGTACTTCTCAGCCGGGACGAACTCGCCGAAGAAGACGACGTCGGGCTTGAGGTGCCCGCCGCAGACCGTGCAGTCCGGCACGACGAACGCGTCGATGTCGGTGACGATCGCATCGCCGTCCGGTGCGATCTCGACGGCTCCGTCGGTGTCGAGCCACGGGTTGGCGGCGTCGATGCGCGCGGTGATCGCCTCGCGTGCGAAGATCTGGCCGCAGACCAGGCACAGCACCCGGTCCATCGCGCCGTGCAGGTCGACGACGCGGCGCGACCCGGCCTGCTTGTGCAGCCCGTCCACGTTCTGCGTGATGACGCCGTTCGCGGCGCCCGACTCCTCGAGCCTCGCCAGCGCGCGGTGCCCCGCGTTCGGATGCGCCGCGGCGAACCGGCGGTAGCCGAGGTGGCTGCCGGCCCAGTACCGCTTGCGGTAGCGGTCGTCGGAGAGGAACTGCTGGAAGGTCATCGGCGTGCGCTTGGGCGCGCCCTCGCCGCGGTAATCCGGGATGCCCGAGTCCGTGGACACACCGGCGCCCGTGAGCACCGCGATCCGACGGCCGGCGAGCAGGTCGACGGCCTGGTCGATGCCGCGCGCGAGCTCCGGCGGGAGCGCGGTCGTCAGGGTGGTCACAGGCACCTCCAGGTTGTCCCCGAGTCTAAACACCCCAGTTTTCCGTTTTGTTTCGGGCGGCTGGATATCGGGACCCGCGACCGTCCTCGGTGCCCTCCGCGGACTGGCAGGCTGGAGTCATGCAGCTGCACCGCATCCACGACCTCGACGCCGACGGGCTCGCCGACTACTCGCGGCTCACCGACGTCGCCCTGCGCCGCGTCAGCGAGCCGGCCGGCGGCCTCTACATCGCCGAGTCGACGAAGGTGATCACGCGCGCTCTCGCCGCCGGCCACATCCCGCGCTCGGTGCTGCTGCAGGAGCAGTGGCTGCCCGACATCGAGCCGCTGCTCGCCGGCTTCCCGGACGTGCCCGTCTTCGTCGGCGACGCCGCGCTGCTCGAGCAGCTGACCGGGTACCACTTGCACCGCGGCGCCCTGGCGGCGATGCACCGGCCGGAGCTGCCGGACCCCGCCGAACTGCTGCGCGACGCGCGCCGCGTCGTGGTGCTGGAGGACATCGTCGACCACACGAACGTCGGGGCGATCTTCCGCGCGGTCGCGGGACTCGGCGCGGACGCCGTGCTCGTCACCCCCCGCTGCGCCGACCCGCTGTACCGCCGCAGCGTGCGGGTGAGCATGGGCACCGTGCTGCAGGTGCCGTGGACGCGGCTGCCGGAGTGGGATGCGGCCGTGCCGCTCCTGCACGGGGCCGGGTTCGACATCGCCGCGCTGGCGCTGGCCGACGACGCCGTGACGCTCGACGCGTACGCCGCCGAACCGCCGGAGCGCGTCGCGATGGTGTTCGGCGCCGAGGGCGACGGCCTGAGCAGGCGAGCGCTGGCGGCGGCGGACACGGTGGTCACCATCCCGATGATGCACGGGGTCGACTCGCTCAACGTCGCATCCGCCTCCGCCGTGGCGTTGTGGGCGCTGCGCGCGCGTTCTCAGGCGTCGCATCGGTAGCGACCGCTAAAATCCCACCGTGCCCCAGCAAGTCCTCGTCGATCCGCCGCGCCGTGTCTCACGGAAGGTGTACCGCCGTCGGCGCATCGTCGTCTTCGGGCTGCTGATCGCCATCCTCGTCGCCTTCGTGTACGTCGTCGGCTCGCTCGTCGCGCCGGTCCCGGCGACCGCCGCGGTGACCGCCCACGACACGACGATCGCCCAGCCCGCGGCGCAGCTCGCCTGGCCCGGATACGGGTCGTCCGCGATCGTGGCACCCGACTACCCCGGAGCGTCGGCGTCGCACGGCAGCGACGCGAGCGTACCGATCGCGAGCATCACCAAGACCATCACCGCCCTGCTCGTGCTGGAGAAGAAGCCGCTGAACGGGGACGACCAGGGTCCGGACATCGCGTTCACCCAGCGCGATGTCGACATCTGGAACCAGGTGATCGGCGCCGGCGGATCGTGGGCGCCGGTGGTCGCGGGCACCTCGATGACCGAGAAGCAGGCGCTCGAGGCGATGCTGCTGCCCTCCGCCAACAACTACGCCATCTCGCTCGCGAACTGGGCCTACGGCTCCACGGACGCGTTCGTGAAGGCGGCGAATGCCTGGCTGGCGCAGAAGGGCTTCACGGGCACCAAGATCGTGACACCCGACGGGCTCGACCCGGGCAATGTGAGCACCACGAAGGACCTGATCGGCATCGGAAAGCTGGTGCTGGCGTCGCCGGCCCTCGCCTCCATCGTCTCCCAGAAGAACGCGACGCTGCCGGGCGCCGGGTCGCAGGACAACACCAACACCCTGCTCGGTTTCGAGGGCATGGACGGCATCAAGACCGGCAACACCGACGAGGCGGGCAACTGCCTGCTGTTCTCGGCGCAGGTGCCGGTCGGATCCACGAAGGTGCGGGTGCTCGGCGTGGTGCTGGGAGCGCCCACCCACGACGACCTCTGGGCGGGCGTTCAGGCGCTCCTGACCAGCGTGAAGGCCGGATTCCACGAGGTGACGCCCGTGCGGAAGGGGGAGGCGTTCGGCACCTACACGACGGCCTGGGGCGCATCGTCGAAGCTGATCGCCACCGAGTCGAAGTCGTTCGTCGTGTGGTCGGACACGCCCATCCAGGTGGACCTGCAGACGCGTCCGCTCTCGTCCGGGTTCACCGGCGACATCCTGGGGCAGGGGACCTTCACGCTCAACGGCACCACGACGACCGTGCCCCTCGCGCTCGCGAAGGATGTGCCGGATCCCGGATTCGGCTGGCGCCTTGCGCACCCGGGCGGGCTCGGGACCTGAGTTCCGGGCTCAGGCCCGCGCTCGCTCAGTCGCGCGATCAGGCGCGCGCTCAGTCGCGCGTGAGCAGGAACGGTCCGGCGTCCGGGCGCTTCGGCGTCACATGGTCGCCGGACGACTGGTGCCGGATGCGGCGGAGCACCCACGGCACGAGATACTCCCGCGCCCACGAGAGGTCCTCGGAGCGCGCCTGTCGCCAGGTCCGCGCGGGGAGCGGCTCCGGCTGCAGCGGCTGCAAATCGTTCTCGACGTTGAGCGCCGCGAGCACCATCCGGGCGACGGTGTGGTGGCCGAGCGGCGCGAGGTGCAGGCGGTCGGGCGCCCACATCCGCTGGTCCTGGATCTCGGTCAGCGCCCACTGGTCGGCCACGATGCAGTCGTAGCGGGCGGCGATCGCGCGGACGTTCTCGTTGTAGATGGCCACCTTGCCGCGGATGCCGCGGAACACCGGCGAGAAGCCGACGTCGACGCCGGTGAAGACGACCACCGTGGCGCCGTCCGCGCTCAGCCGGGCGACCGCCTCGTCGAACAGGGCGGCGATGAGGTCGGGGTCGGTGCCGGGGCGGATCACGTCGTTGCCGCCCGCGGAGATCGTGATGAGATCGGGCCGGAGCGCGACCGCGGCATCCACCTGCTCGTGCAGGATCTGCTTGATCAGCTTGCCGCGCACGGCGAGGTTGGCGTAGGCGAAGTCGTCGGTCTTGCTGCTCAGCACCTCGGCGACCCGGTCGGCCCAGCCGCGGTGGCCGCCGGGGCTGCCCGGCTCCGGGTCGCCGATGCCTTCGGTGAACGAGTCGCCGAGGGCGACGTAGCGGGACCAGGGATGCTGTGCTTCGGCCATTGCTCCATTCTGCATCGGACGGCGGTGTCGGTGCTCTCGGGTAGATTTGATCCAAGTGGAGACGACAGAACAGCCCGAGCCGATCACGTCCGCCGCAGGTGGCGAGCGGCCCGGTGGCGAGCGGCCCGACGCTGAGCGGCCCGGTGGCGAGCGGCCCGACGCTGAGCGGCCCGGTGGCGAGCGGCCCGGTGTGCACGCCGGCAGCTTCGCCGCGGAGCACCTGTCGCCGTCCTTCCCGGAGCGTGCGGCTTGGGGCACGGCGGACAAGCTGCGCGCCTGGCAGGCCGAAGCGCTCGACGCCTACTTCGTCCACGAACCGCGCGACTTCCTCGCCGCGGCGACGCCCGGCGCCGGTAAGACGACCTTCGCGCTGCGCCTCGCCACCGAGCTGTTGTCGCGTCGTGTGGTCGAGCGCGTCACCGTGGTGGCGCCCACCGAGCACCTGAAGCGGCAATGGGCGGAGGCGGCCGCGCGCGTGGGGCTGCACCTCGACCCCGAGTTCAAGAACTCGGACGGACGGTACGCCCGCCACTATCGCGGCGTCGCCGTGACGTACGCGCAGGTCGCGATGCGACCCTCCCTGCACAAGGACATCACGGAGGCGCACAGGACGCTGGTCATCCTCGACGAGGTGCACCACGGCGGCGACGCGCTCAGCTGGGGCGACGGCATCCGGGATGCGTTCGAGCGGGCCACACGGCGGTTGTCGCTGACCGGTACGCCGTTCCGCTCCGACACCGCGCCGATCCCGTTCGTCACCTACCTGCCCGACCGCCAGGGCATCCGCACGTCCGTCACCGACTACAACTACGGCTACGGGCGCGCGCTCGAGGACGGCGTGGTCCGTCCCGTCATCTTCATGGTCTACGCCGGCCACATGCGCTGGCGCACCAAGACCGGCGACGAGATGGAGGCGCGGCTCGGGGAGGGCAACACGAAGGACATCACCTCGCAGGCGTGGCGCACGGCGCTCGACCCGCGCGGCGAATGGATCCCGGCGGTGCTGTCGGCCGCCGACCGCCGGCTGACCGAGGTGCGCAACTCCATCCCGGACGCGGGCGGGCTCGTGATCGCGACCGACCACTATGCCGCCCGCGCCTACGCGGACCTGCTGCAGCAGATCAGCGGCGAGCCGGTGACGGTCGTGCTCTCGGACGAGAAGGAGGCGAGCGACCGGATCGAGCAGTTCGCGAAGGGCGACTCGCGGTGGATGGTCGCCGTGCGGATGGTGTCGGAGGGCGTGGACGTGCCGCGGCTGGCGGTCGGGGTGTACGCGACCAGCGCATCCACCCCGCTGTTCTTCGCGCAGGCGATCGGCCGCTTCGTGCGCGCGCGCCGTCGCGGCGAGACGGCCTCGGTGTTCCTGCCCAACGTGCCGACCCTCATGGCGCTGGCCAACGCCATGGAGCTGGAGCGGGACCACGCGCTCGACAAGATCACCGACGAGAACTCCGAGGGCGACCTCTGGAACCCCGAGGACGCCATGGTCGCCGAGGCGAACCGCGAGGAGCGGGCGTCCGAGGCGCTGACCGAGGAGTTCGCCTTCGAGGCGCTGGGGTCGGAGGCGAACTTCGACCGCGTGCTCTACGACGGCAAGGAGTTCGGCAGCTTCGCAGTGCCCGGCACCGACGAGGAGCACGACTTCATCGGTCTCCCCGGGATCCTCGAACCGGAGCACGTGCACGAGCTGCTGCTCCAGCGGCAGCAGCGGCAGGCCCGGCGGCACTCGTCGCGTCCGCCCGCGGCGGAGGGGCATCCGCCGGCTCCGCTGCACCGGACGCTCAAGGAGCAGCGGCAACTGCTCAACAGCCTCGTCGGCCTGTACGCGAAGAACACCGGCGAGGCGCACGGGCTCATCCACGCCGAGCTGCGGCGCGTGTGCGGCGGCCCGGCGGTCGCGCAGGCGAGCGTGACCCAGCTGCAGGCGCGGATCGACTACCTGCGCAAGCGGCTCGGCTCGCACTAGGGCGGCGGGCTCTCATCAGGGCGGCGGGCTCGCCTTAGGGTCGCCGAACCTTCCTGGCGGTGGTGCTCGCGGGTTCCTAGGCTGGGCGCATGGCCGACAGCATGGGAAGCGCAGCATCCGCCCCGGAGCAGCACCCGGACGAACCGCACCGCGGGGGACTCGCGCAGCGGCTCAACTGGCTGCGCGCGGGCGTGCTCGGAGCGAACGACGGCATCGTCTCGGTGGCGGCGGTGGTGGTCGGCGTGGCGGGAGCGACCACGTCCGTCCCGGCGATCGTCACGGCCGGCCTCGCGGCGCTCGTCGGAGGTGCGATCTCGATGGCGCTGGGGGAGTACGTGTCGGTCAGCAGCCAGCGCGACAGCGAGCGCGCGCTGATCGCCAAAGAGCGGCGGGAGCTGGCGGAGATGCCCGAGGAGGAGCTCGACGAGCTGACCGGGCTGTACGAGCAGCGCGGGCTCTCGTCCGAGACCGCGCGGCAGGTGGCGATCGAGCTCACCGAGCACGACGCCCTCGCGGCGCACCTCTCGGCGGAGCTCGGCATCGACCAGGACGACGTGGTCAGCCCGTGGCACGCAGCGATCGCGTCCGCCGTCGCGTTCACCTGCGGTGCGATCCTGCCGATGCTGACCATCCTGCTCCCGCCGCAGCTGCGCATCCCGGTGACCTTCGTGGCGGTGCTCATCGCGCTGGCACTGACCGGCTACGTCGCGGCGTGGATCGGCGGCAGTTCGCGGGGACGTGCGATGATCCGCGTGGTCATCGGCGGCGCGCTCGCCCTGGCGGCGACGTTCGCGATCGGCTCGCTGCTGGGGACGACGGTCGCCGGGTAGCCCGGCCCGCTCCGGTGCGGCGGCGAGGAACGAGAGGGACGACACATGGTGGATGCGGAGAACACGGTGGACACGGCGGCGGTCGTGCCGCCGGCGTCGACGATGAAGGACAAAGCGGCCATCGTCCGTGACTGGCTGCCGCGCTACACGGGGACGCCGCTGGAGGAGTTCGGCGAGTACGTCCTGCTGACCAACTTCGGCGACTACGTCGAGCGGTTCGCCGAGTGGTACGGCGCGGAGGTCCGCGGCCGCGACCGGTCGATGCCCAACGCCACGGCCGACGGCATCACGATGATCGACTTCGGGATGGGCAGCCCGAACGCGGCCACGGTGATGGACCTGCTCTCGGCGGTGTGCCCGAAGGCGGCGCTGTTCCTCGGCAAGTGCGGGGGAGTGAAGAGCAAGAGCCGGGTCGGCGACCTGGTGCTGCCGATCGCGGCGATCCGCGGCGAAGGCACCTCGAACGACTACCTGCCGCCGGAGGTTCCGGCGCTCCCTGCGTTCCAGCTGCAGCGGGCCGTCTCGTCGAGCATCCGCGACGTCAAGCAGGACTACTGGACCGGCACGGTCTACACGACGAACCGGCGGGTGTGGGAGCACGACGACACATTCAAGGAGTACCTGCGGCGCACGCGCTGCATGGCGGTCGACATGGAGACCGCGACGGTGTTCGCCGCGGGGTTCGCCAACCGCATCCCGAGCGGCGCGCTGCTGCTGGTCTCCGACCAGCCGATGACGCCGGAGGGCGTGAAGACGGCGGAGAGCGACCTCGGGGTGACCCGCGACTACGTCGAGCGGCACATCCGCATCGGCGTGGAGGCGCTGCGGCTGGTGCGCCGCAACGGCCGCAGCGTGCGGCACCTCCGCTTCGAGGACGACTGACGCGGGCGGTCCGTTGCCGGCGCTGCCCGACATTCGTGCCGAATGTCGGTCTGCGGCATCGGGGAGTCGACATTCGTGCCGAATGTCTCCTGGCTGCACTACGTGGTCCGCGGGACATTCGTGCCGAATGGCGGGATAGAGAGCACGGAAGGCGACATTCGGCACGAATGTCGGCCGGAGTGCGACGTGGAGGGTCAGCGGAAGTCGCGGGAGACGGTGCGGATGCCGGTGTCGAGAGCCTCGAGGCGGTCGGCGACCACGTTGACCACGCCCTCCTCGCTGCGTTCCAGGATGCCGCGGACGATCATCGCGGGAGCCTGCCGGGCGACGCGGCGGTAGCGGTTCCACACGCCGACCGGGCACACGACGTTGATCATCCCGGTCTCGTCCTCGATGTTGAGGAACGTCACCCCCGCCGCGGTCGCGGGGCGCTGCCGGTGCGTGACCACGCCGCCGATCTCGATGCGGCGGCCGGACTCGCTCGACGCGAGCGTGTCCGCGGGGCGCACGCCGCGCGCAGCGAGCGCCGGGCGGAGGAACCGGATGGGGTGGTCGTCGGTCGAGATGCCCGTCGACCACAGGTCGCTGGCGAGCTGCTCGGCGGGGGAGAGCAGCGGCAGGAGCGGCGGCTGGACCGTGATCGCGGTGCCCGCCAGGAACTCGGGACGCTCCTGGGCGGCGTTGCCGGCCTCCCAGATCGCCTGCCGCCGGCTCAGGTCGAAGCCCTCGAAGGCTCCGGCCGCGGCGAGCGCCTCCAGCTGGCCGGTGTTGAGGCCGGTGCGGCGGGCGAGGTCGGCGAGGTCGCGGTACGGGCCGTCCGCCTCCCGCTCGGCGACGATCCGCTCGGCGACCTTCTCGCCGATGGAGGTGACGGCCGCGAGGCCGAGGCGGACCGCGTGACCGGCATCCCGCCGGTGGGCCGCGAAGTCGAGGGGCACGGCCGGGTCGAACCGCCCGATCGGGGGCTGGTCGGGCTCCCGGCACGGATCGGCGCCGGTCGGGCCGGGCTGCACCGCATCCAGCGGCTCGAGCAGCGGGAACACCCCGGAGCGCTGGATGTCGGGCCGGTGCACGATCACGCCGTGGCGCCGGGCGTCGGCGGTGAGGGTGCGCGGCGAGTAGAAGCCCATCGGCTGCGCGCGCAGCAGTCCGGCGAGGAAGGCGCCGGGGTAGTGCAGCTTCATCCACGAGCTCACGTAGACCAGCAGCGCGAAGCTGATCGCGTGGCTCTCGGCGAAGCCGAAGTTGGCGAACGCCTCGATCTTCTCGTAGATCGCGTCGGCGTCGTCCCCGATGATGCCGTTGTGCGCCATCCCCGCGTACAGCTTCGCCCTGAGCGCGTCGATCTTCTCGACCCCGCGCTTCGATCCCATCGCGCGGCGCAGCTGGTCGGCGTCCTCCGCCGTGCAGTCGCCGACCGCGACCGCCATCTGCATCAGCTGCTCCTGGAACAGGGGCACCCCCAGCGTCCGTTCCAGCACCGGCACCAGCGACGGGTGCAGGTAGGTGACAGGCTCCTTGCCGAGCTTGCGGCGGATGTACGGGTGCACCGCGCCGCCCTGGATGGGCCCCGGGCGGATCAGGGCGATCTCGATCACCAGGTCGTAGAAGCTGCGCGGCTGGAGGCGCGGCAGCGTGCCGATCTGGGCGCGGCTCTCCACCTGGAACACGCCGATGGAGTCGGCCCGGCAGAGCATGTCGTAGACGCCCGCCTCTTCTTTGGGGATGGTCTCGAGCGTCCACTTCTCGCCCAGCGACGCCTCGATGGTGCGCATCGAGTAGTCGAGCGCGGAGAGCATCCCGAGCCCCAGCAGGTCGAACTTGACCAGGCCCATCCACGCGCAGTCGTCCTTGTCCCACTGCAGCACCGTGCGGCCCTCCATGCGGGCGTGCTCGATGGGGCACACCTCGCCGACGGGACGGTCGGTGAGTACCATCCCGCCCGAGTGGATGCCGAGGTGCCGCGGGAACTTGAGCACCTGCTGCGCCATCCCCACCACGTCGTCCGGGATGTCGTGGTCGTCGCTGGTCTGGACGCTTCCCCAGGCGTCGATCTGCTTGCTCCAGGCGTCCTGCTGGCCGGTGGAGTAGCCGAGCGCCTTCGCCATGTCGCGGACGGCGTTCTTCGGGCGGTACGTGATGACGTTGGCGACCTGCGCCGCGTTGTGCCTGCCGTATTTGGCGTAGACGTACTGGATGACCTCCTCGCGCCGGTCGGAGTCGAAGTCGACGTCGATGTCGGGCTCCTCTTCCCGCATGCTGGAGAGGAACCGTTCGAACGGGAGGTCGTACTTGATCGAGTCGACGGCGGTGATCCCCAGGAGGTAGGCGACGGCCGAGTTCGCCGCCGACCCCCGGCCCTGGCAGAGGATGCCACGGCTGCGGGCGAAGCGCACGATGTCGTGGACGATGAGGAAGTAGCCGGGGAAGTCCTTCGCCTCGATCACGTCGAGCTCGCGCTCGATGCGCTCCCGCTTCGCCGGGTCGCGGTCGAGGTCGGGGTAGCGCTCCGCGGCCCCGCGCCAGGTGAGCTCGCGCAGCCAGCTCATCGGGGTGTGGCCGTCGGGCACGTCCTGCTTCGGCAGCCGCGGACGGGCGCTGCGGAGGCGGAACGCGAGGTCGTCGGCGATGTCGACCGTCCGCTCGACCGCGCCCGGGTAGCGGGCGAAGCGGCGGGCCATCTCCGCGCCGCCGCGCAGGTGCGCGGCCCCGGCGGCCGGAAGCCAGCCGTCGAGTTCGTCGAGGCTGCGGCGGGCACGCACTGCGGAGACGGCGGTCGCGAGCGGGTACTGCGCGGGGCTCGCGTAGTGGACGTTGTTGGTCGCGACCGTGGGAAGGCCCAGCCGCTCGGCGATGCGCGCCAGGATGTCGTTCTCGGTGGAGTCGCGGGGGCCGCCCTGGTCGATCAGCTCGACGAGCACGTTGTCGCGCCCGAACAGCTCGGTCAGGCGCGCGACCTCGCGCTCGGCGGCGCGTTCGCCCCCGTCGGCGAGGGCTAGGCGTACGTCGCCCTTCCGGCAGCCGGTCAGCACCATCCACTGGCCGCCGGACTGCTCGGCCAGCTCGTCGAGGCGGTACACCGGGCGGCCCTTCTCGTCACCGGCGAGCTGACCGGCGGTGATCGCGGCGGCGAGCCGGTGGTAGCCCTCCTGCTGCCGGGCGAGCACCACGAGATGGCTGCCCTCGGGGTCGGGCTCGCCGTTCTGCGGCTTGGAGAGCGAGAGCGAGAGCTCGGCGCCGAACACGGTCTTCACCCGGTCGTACGCCTCGGCGGCCTCGGCCAGGTGCACGACGCCGTAGAGCCCGTCGTGGTCGGTGAGCGCGAGCGCGTGCAGGTTCAGCCGCGTGGCCTCCTCCAGCAGCTCCTCCGGCGAGGAGGCTCCGTCGAGGAAGCTGAAGTTGCTGTGCGTGTGCAGCTCCGCATACCGGACGGCCTCCTCCTGCGGCTCCGGGATGGGCTGCGGGACGTACTTCTGCCGTTTGCGCGACGACGGCCGCTCGTCGGTCTGCTGACCGGTGCGCCGGCCGGAGAGCCGCCGCTCGAACTCGGCCCACGGGATGGGCGGGTTGTCGAACCCCATCAATCCGCCCCGTCCATCAGTCCCGCCCCGCCCATCAGTCGTACCGCGCTTCCGCGAACCAGCCGGAGCCGGCGAGGGAGAGCAGCCACGCCGTGCCGTCGGCGTCGACCAGCTGGAACCGATGCATCGCCCGCGCGAGCGACGCATCCCACCACCGTTCGCGCACCGGCCACGGGCCCGCCCAGGAGTCGACGGGGCGCGCATCCCTCGGCTTGCCGGTCGGCGAGAACAGGGCGATCGGCGCGGTCACGTCGCCGCGGTCCGTCACCTCGACCGGTGCGCCCTCCTCCGTCAGCACCGCGACGGGACGCGGCACCTCGAACACCGTCGACGGCGCCGGGGCCGGGAGCGACCCGGGCCACGGCCGGTCCGCGCGCGCGACCCCGACCGGACGGTCGCCCCACGGCACCAGTACCTGCCGCTCCGCGGGGGCGCGGCCGCCCGCGATCGTCGCGGTGACCACCGCCTCGTGCCCGAGCATGCTCTGCACCCGGGTGAGGCCGTGGTGGATGCGCTCGTCGGCGCCGCCGCCCCACAGGCCGTCCTCGTGGTGGCCGATGTCGTCGACCGCCTCCGGTGCGAGGGCGACACGGGAGATCGGCGACGCCAGGCCGGAGTCGATGGCGCCTGCGCCCTGCAGCTGCCAGCGCACCCGGTCGACCACATCCGGCGCCGAGAACAGCCGGGGGTGCAGCCAGGTGCGATCGCTGATCCGTCCGGACTCGTCGGTCACCTCCACCCGCAGCGTCGTGCACACCAGCCCCGCCTTGGTGAGGCCGGCGATGAACTGCTCCGCCGCTCCGCGCACCGCGAAGGTCACCTGGTCGACCCGGTCGAGGGGAGGCTCGAACTCGATCGCACGGTCGAGCTGCTTCGGCGGGGTGCGCGGCACCACGGCTGTGCCGTCGAGCCCGCTGGCCAGGGTGTGCGCCTGCTCGCCCCGCTCGCCGAACCGCTCACGCATGTCGACACGGGAGAGCGCGGCGATGTCGCCCAGCGTGTGCAGCCCGAGCCGGCGCAGCAGCGGCGTGAGGTCGGCGAGACCGAGCTGTGCGACCGGCTGGGGGGCGAGGAACGCGGGGGAGCCGCCCGCCGGGATGACCCGCACGCGATTGCGGGTGGCGCCGGTGGAGCGGGCCGCCTGCTCGGCGGCGAACGGCCCGTCGGCGATGCCGACCCGCGCATCCGGCAGCCCCAGTTCTTCGAGGCAGCGCAGCAGCTCGGCGGCCGCCTCCTCCTCTCCGCCGTAGTACCGGGCCGGACCGCGCGCCCGCAGCACGAACGTGCCGGGACGGACCGGCTGGACGCCCGGCGTGATCTCCTCCACCCGGGCGAGCACCGGGTCGAAGGCGCGCGCATCCTGCACCGGGTCGTACGGGATCACCTCCAGCTGGGGGCAGCGGGCCTGCGCCTCGCGCATCCGCAGCCCGCGCTTCACGCCGTCGGCGCGTGCCGCCTCCGAGCACGCGAAGACGACGCCCTTCTCGACCAGGGCCAGTGGCAGCTCTACCGGCAGATCGAGCGCCTGCCGAGCCGCGATCACCGGCCAGTCGGGGCACCACACCACGATGGCGCGGGTGACGGCCGGGTCGAACCCTCCGGTGGCGGCCATCAGCCCACCGCCTCCAGCCGGGTGGGGGCCGTGGCGCGGAAGCTCTCGTCGACCGCCGGCAGCCACAGGTCGGCGGTGCGGCGCGGGCCGGACCCGCCGCGCGGCGCGGATTCCACCGTCACCCGGCGGGACGAGAGGTAGCCGTACCCGGCGCCCAGTCCGTCCCAGCCGCTCCGAGCGACCCGCAGCGTCGCCTCCACCTGCGGCCAGTCGCCCGCGACGATGAGCGTCGCCTCGCGCTGCC
The DNA here is from genome assembly GCF_056754895.1 of Leifsonia sp. KNZ13-11D. NCBI lineage: Bacteria > Bacillati > Actinomycetota > Actinomycetes > Micrococcales > Microbacteriaceae > Leifsonia > Leifsonia sp. KNZ13-11D. The sequence continues at coordinate 2,058,184 of NZ_JBPGWU010000001.1, read as the reverse complement.
GCAGCCGTGCGCTGAGCCGGGCAACGTCGCCGCCCGTTGCGCGGGACGGCGGGGCGACGACGACCACGCTGAGCACGTCGACGACGGCCGCGGTGACGGTCAGCCAGTCGTCGCCGGGATGCGGCACCAGCACCAGCCGTTCGAGGTCGATGCCGAACCGGCCCGCGGCCTCCGCACCGAAATCGGGCATTCCGACCACGCCGCACCAGGCGCCGGCCGCGCTCGGACCGGCGAGCATCGCCATCAGCAGCGTGGTCGACCCCTGCACCGAGTAGGCCGCCCCCGCCTTGAGCGCGCCGCCGGGGAGGAGAGGGGAGAGCGCGGGATGCGTCTGCAGCGTCCGGCTCTCGAGCTTGGTCGCCTGCATCTGCCGGATGCGGGTCTGCAGCTCGTGCACCTGCGCCCGGTCGACGACCGGTTCGCTGAGTGAGGAGGCTGCGAGTGACACCCTCCCATTTTCGAACACATGTTCGAATCTCGCAAATGAAATCTGGCGATATGGACCGGGTATCGACCTGATGCCCATCCCGAAGCCGACCCCGCGCAGAGCTGTGCCGTCACTGTACGCCAGGCGACCGACAGCGCCCACAATGGAGCGTGCGCACCAGCTATCCCGCGGCCGTCTACCTCTGCCTCTTCGACGACGATCGTCTGCTGCTGCAGCGTCGTGCGGGAACGGGGTACCGCGACGGCGAGCTGTCCCTCCCCGCCGGCCACATCGAGCCGGGGGAGTCGGCCACCGCCGCCGTGCTGCGCGAGACGCGCGAGGAGATCCGGGTGGAGCTCGACCCGGGCGACGTGCGGCTCGCGCTGGTCCAGCACGGGCGCGCCGACGGCGACGCCTACATCGACTTCTTCTTCGTCGCCGCCCTCCCGTCCGGCACGCAGCCCGCCATCGGCGAGCCCGACAAGGCCTCCGAGCTGGTGTGGGCGCGTGCGGACGCACTGCCCGGCGACCTGATCCCCGTCATCCGGAACGGCATCGAGGCGCTGCTGCGCGGCGAGACCTACACGGAGTACGGCTGGTAGCGCCGACCGCTACGGTTCGGTGACGAAATCGATGAGGTGCTCGACCCGGCCGAGGAGTTCGGGTTCCAGGTCGGAGAACGACCGAACCCGGCCGAGGATGCGCTTCCACGCGCGCGCGATGTCGGCCTGCGACTCGTGCGGCAGCCCGAGCGCCGCGCAGATGCCGTGCTTCCACGGCACCGAGCGGGGGATGGCCGGCCACGCGGCGAGGCCCACCCGCTCGGGCTTGACCGCCTGCCAGATGTCCACGAAGGGATGCCCGACGACCAGGACGTGGGCTCCGTAGGGCCCGCGTGCCACCTGCTCGGCGATCCGGCTCTCCTTGGAACCTGCGACCAGATGGTCCACCAGCACGCCGATCCGGCGGCGCCGGTCCGGGCGGAACTCCTTCACGATCGCGTCGAGGTCGTCCACGCCCTCGAGGTACTCGACGACGACGCCCTCGACGCGCAGGTCGTCGCCCCAGACACGCTCGACGAGCTCGGCGTCGTGCCTGCCCTCGACGAAGATGCGGCTGGCGCGAGCGACGCGCGCCTTCTGCTCGCCGACCGAGAACGACCCGGAGGCGGTGCGGGTGGGCTGTGCCGGCGCGCGCGACGGGACGACGAGCCGCACGGGCCGGCCGTCGATCAGGAACGAGCCGGTGAGCGGGAACACCCGCTTCTTGCCGAAGTAGTCCTCCAGCTCGACGGTCTGCGCTTCGAGACGGGTGATCGCCCCGCAGAATCCGCTCGCGGCATCCTCGATCACCAGGTCCCGGGCGGCTTCGACGGTCGGCACGGTCTTGCGGCCGGCGTTCTTCCAATCGCCGGCCAGCACATCGGTTCCGTAGCGGTCGTCCATCACCCGATGGAGGCTATTCGACAGGATGCCGCACGCACGGGAGGCACGCCCGCTTCAGTCGAACACGCGCACCAGCCGCCAGGACCGGTCGACGGCGTCGTGCCGCACGTCGAAGACGTGCGCGACCCCGTCTTCGCTCGTGCCCTGGAACCTCCACCCGCCGATCTCACGCGGCAGACTCCCGATGGTGTAACGATGCTCGCCGAACGGGCGCCACCAGGCGCACACCTCCGCCCACACGGTGGGCGTGTCCGACACGCGGTATCGGGTGGACCGCCACATCAGGCGCGTGGGGACTCCCTCGTCGGTCGTCCAGACGGCGACCGCCTCGTCGATCTCGGTCATGATGCTCACCTCGCCACTCGAACATACGTTCGAAGACGAGTGTAGCCGCCGACCGCTGACAGCGCATCCCGGAATCGGCGCCGCGCGAACCCCCGATCATCGTGCCGTGACCCGACGGCGCACGGCCAGCCAGATGCTCAGCAGGCATGCGACGGCCAGTGCTCCCGTGCCACCGAGGGCCAGGGCATCAGCGCCCACCCCGCCGGTGAACGGGATCGCCGGAACGGGCAGTTGCCTGTTCACGACGTCGGGGAGGGTGACGCTGCTATCGGACGTCGAGATGGTCACCGTGATCGGTGTCGGGTCGAGCTGGAAGCCCACCGGCGCCCGCGTCTCCACGAGTTGGTAGGTTCCCGGGCCCAGATCGGTCACCTGGAACGCCCCGCCCAACGGGTCGACATCCGCTCCGGGGCATGTCGTGCCGGACGACGTGGCACAGTCCGTCACGACCAGGGCCGGTGCCGTGGGCTTGCCGTTCTCGTCGAGTCGGGTAAGCGTCCATTCGGCGCCCTCCAGGATGTTCCTCGCGGGCGTGGCGTCGACCTTGTGCCAGGAGACTCCGGCGACGATGACGTCCGTGACCCACCGGCACGCCGGATCCGACGAGTCGGCGGGACAGTTGTTGCCCCGGGATTGCGACACGACGGAGTTCACCAGCCGATGATCGCCGTGGTCGGGGTTCGCGATCACGACCGAATAGCGGATGGTCGCGGAGGCGCCCGGGGCCAGCGCCCCCGTCCAGGTGAGGACGGGCGGTCGATAGCTCGCCGTCCCCGACGATGAGGACAGATCGTTGCCGAACACGGCATCCGCGAGGACGTCCGTCAGGTCGTCCGAGAATGTCGCGGACGCGTACGGTTGCGTGCCGGTGTTGCGGATCGTGATCTCGTACGGCACCCTGTCGCCCGGATGCACGGCCTGTGCGGGCGACGTCTTGGCTATCGACAGCGAGCACTGCCCGTCGTCGGCCGTCTCTGTGAAGGAGACGGGCGCGCTCGTGTTGCCGCTCGGCCCGTCCGTCCGCGTGCCGGTGGTGGTGACGGCCGTGGCCGTGTTCGTCAGCGCGAGCCCGGAGGGCGCATCGCACGAGACCGACGGCGCGATCGTCTGGAAGCACATCTGGGGAGAGTCGCCGGTCCAGCGGATGCCGATCTTGGCAGCACGGACGGCCGCGACATCGGAGACGCCGTCGATCGTCACGCTGGCCGTCAGCGATGTCACGCTCCGGGAAACGTCGGAAAGGGAGATCGACGTGCTCGGTGGAGTGATCGTCCGACCATTCCAGCCGGTCACCACGTTGCCTTCCTGGTCGCGGAGAGTGATCGTCATCGAGCGGTAGGCGGTCGCGGGGAGGCCCTGGATGCTCACTTCCGACCACCCTGCGAACGACGCCGCGCCGGTGCCGCAGTAGAAGGACCCCGGCGTCACGGTGATCGTCTGGCTGACCGAGGGGATGCACGCACTGCCGGAGTCCTTGTCGAAGAAGGTGATCTGCCCACCGTCGCCGGTCGCCACCAGGCAGGTCCCGCTGATGTCCGCGGCCGAGCGCGTGGTGTAGTTCCTGCTGTTGGCTGGAGGGGTGAATCCGGTGCAGGCCGGCACGGTTCCGGTCTGCAGATAGCGCGCGAAGTCACGACAGGTGACGGTGTTGCCCGCGGGGACGTACACCCGGGCTCCGATGACGAAGGCATCGCCCGAGCCGTTGCCACCGGCGTTGACGAGAGCCCCGGTTCCGGAATACGGGTTGTTCGTCACCGGCGCTCCCGTCAGGCTCCAACAGTTGGACGCGGTTCCCGATCCGTTCGTGAGCGTGCAGATTCCGGTGAGCGCGCCGGACGTGCTGAGGGTCGGCGCGAACACCGCGCCCGCTTTCGACACGGATGTCGAGGTGACGACCGGCCACGTGCCCGTGCAGGCGCTGCGCGTTCGCACGTTGAGGCAGAACGTCTGCCAGGAACTCGCCGTCGTCTGCTGCACGCTCGCGAACGCATAGTCGCCGAACACGGCGGATGTATAGACGTTGGGTGTCGTCACCCCCGTCATCAGCGGGAAGGCGCCGCACTGGGCACCCCCGGTCGCGATGCACAGCATCCAGGCCGTGTTGTCTCCGACGGCGGCCACCCAGCGGTAGCCGTCCGAAGCCGGCAGGCCCGTCCCGCCGATCATCGCGGCGAGCTGGGTGTTGCTGGTGGTCGCGCCGGTGACGGCGGTGTACCCGCAACTCCTGGGCGTGAGGGTGGACAGGTCGAGGCAGCCGACGCCGACACTCGTGTTGGTCGACGGACCGAGATACCAGTAGAGGCGCGAGCCGTCGATCCAGGCGCCGTTCTGCTGCGGGGTGGTGCCGGTGAACGGTATGCCCGTGCCGATGTCGGCTCCCACGAAGGGGGACCAGCTTTGAACGTTGCTGTTCGGCGGCCAGCCCGGACAGGTGGCTCCGCTCAATTGGGCGCAGTAGAGGAAGGGGCCCGGGTTGTGGTGCCAGAGCGCGTACACGAGACCATTGCGAACGACGGCGTTGTAGGCATCGCCTCCGGCGAGGGTGATCGAGGTGGGGGCCTGCGCAGCGAACGGCGGGAAGAGTTGCTGCGTCCCCGAGGGGAGAGCCGCCGCACTGAACCCCACGCCGTTGGCATTCGCGGGAGGAGCTCCCGCGGTCCAGGCCTTCCCTCCGTCGAGGGAGTACTGGGGCACAGGCGGGCTCGTCGGGTCTTCCGCTGGCGGCAGTGTGAGCGAGCCGGGCACATAGGTGCCGGCCCGGTCGATGGCGTCCTTGACGGAAACGGCAGCGGTCTCTCCCGAGTCGTTCTCGTATCCGACCACCCAGGAGAGGGTGTCTCCGGGTTTCGCCGTTCCGACCGACGGTCCCCCCGCTGTGTCCGCAGAGGTCGCGACGGAGCCGGTGCTGACGTTCTTCCCCGTCTTGACGATCGTGGAGAGGGTCGTCGTCGTGGCATCGGAGAAGAGCTGAGGCAGTATCAGCCCGCCGGCCGACGCTCCCACGGCCACGCATGCGACGACGAAGACGGTCGACCGCCAGCGGCCCCGACGTCGCACGAGGGTTCTGATCGGATGCGCCATGAGTGGTCCCCTCCCGCTGCCTGCGGATCGTTGATAGGGGACAGGCACGTCCCCATAAATGAGGACGAGGGTGCACACGGGTTCGTAACGCGGGAGCCGCTTCTATGCAGGCAAAAAGGTGGGGCCGTCAGCCGACGGTCGCACCGAACAGCAGCCCGAGCAGGTACGTGGCGGCAGCCGCCCCGTACCCGATGAGCAGCTGACGCACGGCGCGCTTGAGCGGTGACGCCCCGGAGAGCAGCCCGACGACGGCGCCCGTGCCGAGCAGCACGATGCCGACCAGCAGGGCGGAGACCACGATCGCGGCCGTGCCCGTGAGCCCGAACAGGAACGGCAGGATGGGGATGAGCGCCCCGGACGCGAAGAAGCAGAAGCTCGAGAGCGCGGCGTTCCAGCCGGTGCCGATCGCCTCGTGATCATCGGCGGCCGGCGGAGCGACGGGGATCGGGGAGGTGACCGCCTGGAGGCTGGACAGCACCTCGCGAGCGTGCGCCGCGGCCTCGTCGGGAGTCATACCGCGCGCCCGGTAGACCAGGGTGAGCTCGTTCGCATCCACGTCGAGGTGGGGGAGCGCCGAGCCGGTGGCCGGGTTCGGGGTGGATGCCTCCAGCAGCTCGCGCTGCGATCGCACGGAGACGTACTCGCCGGCGCCCATCGACAGGGCTCCTGCGAGCAGACCCGAGATTCCGGTCAGCAGCACGACGTGCGTCGGCACACCGCTGGCGCTGACTCCGAGGACCAGCGCGAGGTTGCTGACGAGACCGTCGTTGGCCCCGAAGACCGCCGCCCGGAACGTGCCCGACAGTCGTTGCCGGCCCCGGGCGGCCAGAGCGCGCACGACCTCCTCGTGAACCTGCTCGTCGGCCGCCATCTGCGGCGTCGCGTCGCTGTCGGAGGCGTAGGGGGAACGGGCCTCGGCACGCTGGGCCAGGGCCAGAACGAAGACCGAGCCGAAGCGGCGCGCCAGCCAGCCGAGCATCCGTGTCCGCACGTCGCCGCGCAGCGGCCGGCCGGCCTGGTCGCCGAGCAGCTCGACCCAGTGCTGTTCGTGCCGGCGTTCCGCCTCCGCCAGGGAGAGCAGGATGTCGCGCTCCTCGCCGTCGCGCCGGCTGGCGAGATCGCGGTACACCGCGGCCTCCGCGCGTTCGTCGGCGAGGTAGCGTCGCCACCTCTTGATGTCGGCGGGGCTCGGGGTGCGCGCTGCGGTCGTCATCCCCTCCAGTTTAGAGGGAGTCGGCGGCGGGCCTTCCGGGGACGGCCTCGATTCCCAGCGCCGCTACAGACCTCGTGAAGCGCTCTCCCCAGTCGGCAGCGGCGAGCAGCGCCTCCTCCGGCCCGACGATGCGGAACGGCGCGTCGACAGCGGCCAGGCCGAACAGCGCCCAGTCGGCACTGTCGGCCGTGATGCGGACGGCGCTCGTCCCGTCGCCGTTGTCGGTGACGCTCGACCAGCGGCCGAGCACCTCGACGACGCGATCGTGCGGCGCCTCGACGACCGCCTCCACGACCAGGGGCTCCACGACGCTGTGCAGCGATTCGCGGACGTACTCCGCCGCGTCCTCGGCGGGGAGCGCCCGCGGACGGAAGCGCGTGCCCGTCGGACGGGGCTCCGCGATCCGGTCGAGCCGGAAGCTGCGCCAGTCGAAGCGCGTCAGGTCGTAGGCGACGAGGTACCAGCGCCGCTCGATGGAGACCAGACGGTGCGGCTCCACGGCGCGCGTGGACGCCTGCCCGTCGCGGGCGACGTACGCGAACTCGATCCTCTCCTCGTCGCGGCACGCCTGGGCGAGCGCGGTGAGGATGGCGGCGTCGGCGGTGGGCGCGGGGCCGAGCGCGGTCGACAGGGTCGTCATGCGCAGCGCATCCACTCGGCGGCGGAGCTTGGGCGGCATGACCTGCACGACTTTGGCGAGTGCGCGGACGGATGCCTCGTCGACGCCGGCGATACCGCTCTGGGCAGCGGTGCGCAGACCCACCGCCAGCGCCACCGCCTCGTCGTCGTCGACCACCAGGGGCGGCAGCGAGGCGCCGGCGGCCAGCTGATAGCCGCCCGCGACACCGCGCGTCGCGTCGACGGGATAGCCGAGGTCGCGCAGCCTCTCCACGTCGCGCCGGAGCGTGCGCGGGGAGATCCCGAGCTTGTCGGCGAGCTCCTGGCCGGGCCAATAGCGGTGGGTCTGGAGCAGGGAGAGGAGCTGGAGGGCTCGGGTGCCGGTGCTTGCCATGCCTCGATTCTCCACGAGAAGCGGTCGGAAGCTGGCCGCTATGGCCGCAATAGCGGTTCAGTCCGCCGATTCGGCAACGGCTGCCGGATGCAGTGCGGGCGCCCCCGGGCGCGACAGGGTCACCACCGCCTCCGTCACCCAGGGCGAGTCCTCGAGTGCCGCCTCCACCTGCTGAAGATCGGCGGCGACATCCGACTCCCGGTCGTTGCCGACCAGGTCGACCGCTGCGACGAGGTAGAGCTGCTCGGGCCCGACGTACTCCAGGTGCAGGTAGGTGACCTTCTCGACCTCCGGATGCTCCAGCAGCATCCCGAGGGCGATCTGCCAGGCCCGGTCGGACCCCGGCTGACCGAGGAGGAACCGCCGGTTGCGCTCGATCAGCACCACGGCGACGACGGCCAGCAGGGCGCCGATCAGGATGGAGCCGAGCGCATCCCAGAAGGCGTTGCCGGTGAGCTCGTGCAGCAGGAGCCCGAGGAAGGCGATGACGAGCCCGACGAGGGCCGCCGAGTCCTCGGCGAACACCGCGCGCAGGGTCGGGTTGGAAGTGCGCAGCACGTGCTCGAACGTTCCGGTGCCGCTGGACGACGCCTTCGCGTGGGCCTGCCGGTACGACTGGATGAACGAGATGCCTTCGAACACGAACGCCGCGGCGAGCACCAGGTAGCCGACGAGGTAGTCGGTGTCCTCCTCGTGCGACGACAGCGCCTGCACGCCGTGCATGATGGAGACCACCGCGCCCGCCGTGAAGAGTCCGACGGCCGCGAACAGGCTCCATACGTACGAGTCGCGGCCGTAGCCGCCCGGGTGGGCGGCGTCGCGCGGCTTGGCGGCCGAGCGCTCGGCCTGGATGAGGAAGATCTCGTTGCCGGCGTCCGCCCACGAGTGCGCCGCCTCGGCCACGAGCGAGGCGGAGCCGGTGAGCGCGGCGGCGATGGTCTTCGCGATCGCGACCAGGATGTTCGCCGCGAAGGCGAGCAGCACCGTGAACAGGCTGGAGGAGGACCGTTTCCTGCGGGACACAGCGACACCATAGTCCCGGAGAGGGAGCAGCGCCCCGGGAGGGGCGCCGGGAAAAGCAGAAGGCCCCGGTCTCGCGACCGGGGCCTGTTCTGTGTCCGAGGGGGGACTTGAACCCCCACGCCCTATACGGGCACTAGCACCTCAAGCTAGCGCGTCTGCCATTTCCGCCACCCGGACAGGTGGACGGCCTCCGGACTCGTCCGGCTGCCGAAGAAAGACGATAGCACGGTTTTCCTCAGCGGCAGCACTTGTCCACACACCCCGGGCGTGGCGGGGCGGGGGCCGTGATCGCCCGGTAGCGTTGGGGGATGACCGACGAACTCCGCACCTCCGGGTCCGGCCTCGACGAGACCGCGATCATCGCCCGTGACCTCATCCGCTTCGACACCACCAACTTCGGCGAGGGGCGCTCGAACGGCGAGGCCGACGCCGCGGAGTACGTCGAGGCGAAGCTCGCCGGCATGGGGCTCTCGCCGCAGGTCTTCGAGTCCGATCCGGGTCGCGCGAGTGTGATCGCCCGCGTCGCGGGTGCGGACCCGTCGAAGCCCGCTCTGGTCGTGCACGGCCATCTCGACGTCGTGCCGGCCGACCCGCGCAACTGGACGGTCGACCCCTTCGGCGGCGAGATCCGCGACGGCCTGCTCTGGGGGCGGGGTGCGGTCGACATGAAGAACATGGATGCGATGATCCTGACCGCGGTGGGCGACATCCTCGCGGCCGGCGAGCGACCGGCACGCGACCTGGTCGTCGCCTTCTTCGCCGACGAGGAGGACGGCGGCCGCCGCGGCTCCCACTACCTGGTCGACACGCATCCCGAGCTGTTCGAGGGTGCGACCGAGGCGATCAGCGAGGTCGGCGGGTATTCGATCGACCTGGCCGGCCGGCGCGCCTACCTGCTGCAGACCGGCGAGAAGTCCCTGGTCTGGATCAAGCTGATCGCGCGGGGACGGGCGGCGCACGGCTCCCGCCTGATCCGCGACAACGCGATCACGAAGCTCGCCGAGGCGGTCGTCGCCCTCGGGCGCGAGGACTGGCCGGTCCAGCTCACCGCGACGACCACCCGTCTGATCGACGAACTGGGGCGGCTGCTGGAGGCCGACCCGGAGCGTGTCGGCCCCGACGAGGTCGTTCTGCGCACGGGTACAGCGGCTGGCTTCATCCTGGCCACGCTGCGCACGACGACGAACCCGACGCTGCTCGAGGCCGGATACAAGCACAACGTGATCCCCGACACGGCGGAGGCGCTGATCGACATCCGCACGCTGCCGGGCGAGGAGGATGCGGTGCTCGCCCGGGTGCGCGAGCTGATCGGCGACGACGTGGAGATCGAGGTCATGCACCGCGACATCGGCCTGGAGGCCGAGTTCGGCGGCGGGCTGGTGGACGCGATCACGGGTACGCTGCAGCGTCACGACCCCGGAGCACCCGTGCTGCCATACCTCCTCTCCGGCGGAACGGACAACAAGGCGCTCAGCACGCTGGGCATCACCGGCTACGGCTTCGCGCCGCTGCGTCTGCCCGCCGAGCTCGACTTCCCCGGCATGTTCCACGGTGTCGACGAGCGCGTGCCGCTCGACGCGCTAGTGTTCGGGAGAACCGTGCTCCGCGACCTGCTGCGGTCCTACTGAGCAGCGCTCCCCGCCAGAACGCCCCTCCGGACAGGACACCGAATCTTGGAATTCATCAACGCGCTCATCCTCGGCTTCGTTCAGGGCCTCACCGAGTTCCTGCCGATCTCGTCGTCGGCGCACATCCGCATCGTGGGAGAACTCCTCGGCACGGGGGCCGACCCGGGCGCCCGGTTCACCGCCATCATCCAGCTCGGCACGGAGGCGGCCGTGCTGCTGTACTTCTGGAAGGACATCACGCGCATCATCGCGCAGTGGTTCCGCGCCCTGTTCGGACGCATCCCGCGCAACGACCCGGACGCGCGGATGGGGTGGCTCGTCATCATCGGCAGCGTCCCGATCGTCGTCCTCGGGCTGCTGTTCCAGAACCAGATCGAGACGGTGTTCCGCTCGCTGTGGCTGGTCGCCACGACGTTGATCGTCTTCGGCATCCTGCTCGGCATCGCCGACTGGGTGGGGGCGAAGACCAAGCGGCTGCGCGAGCTGACCTGGGTCGACGGCATCATCTTCGGTCTGGCTCAATCACTCGCCCTGATCCCCGGCGTCTCCCGGTCCGGCGGCACGATCACGGCGGGGCTGTTCATGGGATACCAGCGGCGCGCCGCCGCGCGGTACTCGTTCCTGCTGGCACTGCCCGCGGTCTTCGGAAGCGGGTTCTACCAGCTGTACAAGGCGGTCAAGGAGCCCTGCACCCAGGCCCTCGCGAGCGCCGGCACGTGCACCCCCGAGGTGTTCGGGCCGCTCGAGACGGCGGCGGCGACCGTCGTCGCGTTCGTGGTCGGACTCCTGGTGATCGCGTTCTTCATGGGCTACATCTCGCGCCGCAGCTTCCTGCCCTTCGTCATCTACCGCATCGTGCTGGGCGTGCTGCTGATGGTCCTGCTCGCCACGGGCGTCCTGCAGGCCTAAGGGCTCAGGGGCCTAAGGACCTAGGGGCCCAGGGGCCGACAGTCCCAGGGCGACGGGGCGTTAACCGCGCCGCGGGTCGTCCGGTCCGCGCCCGGCGGTGCCGCCGTCGCGGCCGCCGTCACGACCATCCCCGCGGCGGCGCAGGTAGCGCTCGAACTCCTGCGCGATCGCCTCGCCGCTCGCCTCGGGCGAGTCCACGGTGTCGCGCGCCTGCTCGAGCTGCTGGATGTAGGAGGCCATCTCCTCGTCGTCCGCGGCGAGCGCGTCGATCCCGGACTCCCAGGCGGCGGCCTCGTCCACGAGGGTGCCGCGGGGGATGGTCACGTCGACCAGCTCTTCGAGCTTGTCGATCAGGGCGAGCACCGCCTTCGGGCTCGGCGCGTTGTGGACGTAGTGGGGCACGGACGCCCAGATCATGATGGTCGGGATGCCCACGTCCTCGGCGCCTTCGGCCAGCGCGCTCAGGATGCCGACCGGGCCCTCGTAGCTGGAGCGCTCGACGCCGAGCTCGGCCCGCACGGCCGCGTTCTCGCTGGACGCGAAGACGGAGATCGGGCGCGTGTGCGGCACGTCGGCGAGCATCGCGCCGAGGAAGACGACCGCTCCGATGTCGGCGGCGAGCGCCACATCCATGATCTCGGCCGTGAAGCTGCGCCAGCTGCGGGAGGGCTCGGTGCCGAGCAGCAGGAAGATGTTGCCCGCGTTGTCGCCGGTGACAGTCAGCTCGGCGTCGCCGGCCAGGTCTTCGCCGATGTGCCCGGGGAGGGACGGGCCGTACACGACCGCGGACGGCCAGATGAGGCGCCTGCGCCCGTCGTCGTCGGTCACCACGGGCCGGTTGAACTGGAAGTCGAAGTAGAGCTCGGGGTCGACCTCGGCGATCGGCACCACGTCGAGCTGCTCCTTGAGCGTCTTCACCGCGCCGCTGGCCGCCTCGCCGGCGTCGTTCCAGCCTTCGAACGCCACCACCAGGATGCGGCCTCCGAGGATGTTCTGTCCGTCAGTCACGAAGTCGTCCCTCGTCCTTCCCGGCGCCCGGTCGGGGCGCCATCCCTCAAGAATAGGCCCGCCCCTCTCCGGATAGACTTGCCCGTTGTGACCGCGTCTTCCCCCCGCAGCGAACAGGCCCCTCTCGAGCACGAGACGGCCGGTTCGTCCGCCGCCGTCGTCCCCGCCGCCGTGCTGTGGGACATGGACGGCACCCTCGTCGACACCGAGCCCTACTGGATGGCCTCCGAGCAGGAGCTCGTCGGCTCGTTCGGGGGCACCTGGACGCACGACGACGGACTGCTGCTCGTCGGACTCGGTCTGTGGAACTCGGCGGAGATCCTCCGCTCGCGCGGTGTGGCGATGGAGGCGGACGAGATCGTCCACTGGCTGACCGACCGGGTGCAGCAGAAGCTCGACGAGCAGGGCGTCCCGTGGCGGCCCGGCGCCCGTGAGCTGCTCGAGTCGCTCCGCGAGCGGGGCATCCCGACGGCGCTGGTCACCATGTCCGTGCGCCGGATGGCGGAGCAGATCGTCGGCCACATCCCGTTCGACGCCTTCGACGTGATCGTCAGCGGCGACGAGGTGGACGAGCCGAAGCCGGCGCCCGAGCCGTACCTCCGCGCCGCCCGTCTGCTCGGCGTCGCGCCGCGCGACACCGTCGCCATCGAGGATTCGCTGGTCGGTCTGGCCTCGGCGGTCTCGTCGGGCGCCGCCACGATCGGGGTGCCGCACATCGTGCCGCTGCCCGAATCCGACGAGCACACCCTGTGGGAGTCGCTGGAGGGACGCACCGCGGACGATGTCGTGGCCGTCGCCCGCGCGCGCCGTGAGGGGGGGACCCGATGAACGAGAGCCGACGGAGCTCCGGGCCGTTCCGCGCGGGCGACCGCGTGCAGCTGACCGGCCCGAAGGGCCGCATGAACACGATCACCCTCGAGCCGGGGAAGCTCTTCCACAGTCACCGCGGCGTGCTGGAGCACGACGCCATCATCGGCCTCCCGGACGGCTCGGTCGTCGCGAACAACGCGGGGGTCGAGCACCTGGCGCTCCGGCCTCTGCTGACCGACTTCGTGATGTCCATGCCGCGCGGCGCAGCGATCGTCTACCCGAAGGATGCTGCGCAGATCCTGGCCCTGGCGGACATCTTCCCCGGCGCCACCGTGGTGGAGGCGGGGGTCGGCTCCGGCGCCCTGTCGCTGTGGCTGCTGCGCGCCATCGGCCCCGAGGGCCGCCTGCTCTCGTTCGAGCGCCGGGAGGAGTTCGCCGACGTCGCACGCGGCAACGCCGCGACGTTTCTGGGCGGCGACCCGGAGAACTGGACGCTCACCGTCGGCGACCTGCAGGATGCGCTCCCCGCGGCGGTCGAGCCGGGAACCGTCGACCGCGTGGTCCTCGACATGCTCGCTCCGTGGGAGACCCTGGACGCGGTCACCGACGCGCTGAAGCCAGGCGGCGTCGTGATCTGCTACGTCGCGACCGTGACCCAGCTGTCGCGCGTCGCCGAGGCGATCCGCGCCTCCGGCGACTACACGCATCCGCAGTCGAACGAGACGATGGTCCGCGGGTGGCATGTGGAGGGCCTGGCTGTGCGCCCGGACCACCGCATGATCGCGCACACGGGCTTCCTGATCACGGCGCGTCGCCTCGCCCCGGGAACGGTGCTGCCCGAGCTGAAGCGCCGGCCGTCCAAGTCCGACTATTCGGACGCGGACGTCGAGGCCTGGACGCCGGGCGCGCTGGGGGAGCGGGAGTCGAGCCCCAAGAGCCTGCGGAAGCGGATGCGCGAAGCGGCCGCGAGCGCGGATCTCGCGAAGTCGCGCGATGGGGAGACCGTGGGGAAACCCTCAGCAGACGCGGACGAGGACGCTCCGGGCGTCGGCTAGCATGAATGCGCTCCTCCCAGCCTCGACCGAAAGAGAACCCGTGCGCAGAGTGACCATCGGAAGAACGTCCGCGATCGTGGCCGCCGCCGCTCTGGTGGCCGTCGCGCTGACCGGATGCTCGACGAACCCGAACGCCGACTGCGGCTCCGCACTGCCCTCCGGCAACGCGTCGAAGCTCGTCGAGGCGACCGGGAAGATCGGCTCGAAGCCGAAGATCACGGTTCCCACGCCGCTCGACACCACGAAGTCGGAGCGCAGCATCCTCACCGAGGGCACGGGGGAGAAGGTGCAGCGCGGTCAGGTCGTCGAGATCCAGTACACGATCCTCGATGGAGCGACCGGCGAGGTGCAGCAGACGTCGTACGGCAGCGGCGACACCTACCCGCTGGCGCTCGGCTCGGGCAACGAGGCGCTGAGCAAGGGCCTGCAGTGCGCGCCCGTCGGCTCGCGCGTCGCGGTCGTCGTCTCGCCGAAGGACGCCGGCGGCACCGGAGCCACCAGCTCCGGCATCATCGTGGTCGACATCCTGAAGGCGTACCTCCCGAAGGCGGACGGCGCGGTCCGTCCGTCGCAGAACGGCTTCCCGACCGTCGTGCTCGCCCCGACCGGGCAGCCGGGCATCACCATCCCGTCGTCGGGCGGGGTTCCGAAGACGGTCCGCTCCGAGGAGCTGAAGTCCGGCGACGGCGCGACCGTCAAGAAGGACTCGATCGTCATCCTCCAGTACACGGCCGTCGGCTGGGAGAACAAGAACGTCGTCTTCTCGAGCTGGCAGTCGGGCTCGCCCGACCTGGTGTCGATCAAGAGCGGCCAGAGCCAGCTCAACCAGGCGCTCCCGCAGGGCGTGCTGGATCAGCTGATCGGCAAGCAGGTGGGCTCGCAGATCGTCATCAACGCGCCCACGGAGGGCCAGGTCCCGGCCGCCGCCTGGGTGGTCGACATCCTCGGGGTGCGCTGACCCGCGGACTAGGATGGACGGGTGTCCCGTTCACCCGTCTCGCCCGCGCGCGTCCCCGTCGAGGAGCGTCTGTTCAGCCTCGTGCTGGCGCTGCTCGCGACGGAGAACGGCCTGACCAAGAGCGAGATCCTCTCGACCGTGCAGGGCTACCGCCAGCGGTATGAGCCGCACGGCGACAACAGCAGCCTGGAGCGTCAGTTTCGAGCGCGACAAAGACGACATCCGCGAGCTCGGCGTACCGCTCGAGACAGTGGAGGCGCCGGAAGCGTCGGGCAACAACCAGCTGCTGCGCTATCGCATTCCCAAAGGGGCATACGACCTCCCGTCCGACGTGAGCTTCTCGCCGGAGGAGCTGACGCTCCTCGGACTCGCCGCGGCGGTGTGGCGCGAGGGTTCGCTGTCGGGCGAGTCCCGGCGCGCCCTGATGAAGCTCCGCTCCCTCGGTGTCGAAGCGGACGACCCGGTGGTCGGCTATGCACCGCGGCTGCGCGTGCGGGAAGCGGCGTTCGAGCCGCTCAGCCAGGCGCTGGAGCGGCACGCGATGGTGCAGTTCCCGTACTTGAAGCCCGGCGAGAGCGCCTCCCGGCAGCGCACCGTCGCGCCGCTCGCGCTGGTGCAGCACCAGGGCCGCTGGCACCTGCAGGGCATCGATCAGGATGCGCGCGGGTCGCGCACCTTCCTGCTGTCGCGGATCGTCGGCCCCGTGAAGCTCACCTCGCGGGTCTTCGACCCCGAGCAGTACCGCGTCGACGGCGAGGCGTTCGCCGAGCGCGCCCTGCTCGAGCTGGAGCGGATCTGGGAGTCGAACGTCGCCGAGATCGAGGTCACGGCGGGCACCGACGCGGCGACCCGCCTCGGCAAGCGCTACGGCGACGCGGTCCCGGTCGGGGCCGACGGCCAGCCGGTTCGGCTCACCGTGAACTTCTCGGACAGCAACATCCTGGCCGACCAGCTGGCCTCCTTCGGCCCCGAGGTGCTGGTGCTCGCGCCGCAGGGGCTCCGGGAGCAGGTGCTGCAGCGGTTGGAGGCGGTGGTCGCCGCGCACTCCGGCGCTGGGGCCGGCGTCGGCGCCGTCGCCGGGACCGCCGACCAGGCGGAAGCGGCGGGGGAGCGGACCGATGGCTGAACGACGGAAGCCGATGCAGGCGCAGGACAAGCTCGCCTTCCTGCTCGCCCTGGTGCCGTACCTGATGGACCGCGACCGCGTCAGCGTCGCCGAGGCGGCCGAGCACTTCGGCGTGGAGCAGGACCAGCTGCGCGACGCGGTCCGCCTGATCGCCGTCTCGGGCATCCCGGGCGAGACGAACGCCTACCAGCCGGGCGATCTCTTCGACATCGCCTGGGACGACTTCGAGGAGAACGACCAGATCGTCCTCACGCACCAGGTCGCCATCGACGACTCCCCGCGTTTCTCCGCCCGGGAGGCGGCGGCGCTGATCGCCGGGCTGCAGTACCTCACGGCGCTCCCCGAGAACGCCGACCGCGATGCGATCGGCTCGCTGATGGCCAAGCTCGCGCGCGGCGCGTCGGCCGCTCCGAGCCAGCTCGCCGTCGCCCGGTCGGAGACGGACGAGGCGCTGGCGACGATCCGGGACGCGGTCCTCGCCGGCGTCCAGGTCGAGTTCGACTACCTGAGCTCCCGCGGTGAGCGCGAGCGCCGGCGCGTCGACCCGCTGCGGATCGAGTCCGTCGACCAGGACTGGTATCTCCGCGGATGGGACCATCTGCGGACGGCCATCCGCACGTTCCGCCTCGACCGGATCGACGACCTGGTCGCCACGACGGAGGCGATCACCTATCGTCCGGGCGACGTGAAGCTGCCGGAGACGCTGTTCACCGGCACGCCGGAGGACCAGCTGGTGACGGTGGAGGTCTCTGCGTCCGCCATCCCGCTGATCGAGGACTACATCCCCGAGGGCGCGGAGCGGCTGGAGCGCGGCGGCGTCATCCGCACCAGCCTCCGGGTCGCCCACTTCCACGGCCTCAAGCGACTGGTCGCCGGGCTGTCGGGCGTGCTCACCGTGCTCGACCCGCCGGAGGCGCGTCAGGTCGTCGCGGGGTGGGCGCGGGCCGGCGTCGAGCGCTACCGCGACGCCGCGGAACCCGGCCGCTAGGCTGTCGGCATGCCCTGGTGGTCGTGGCTGGTGATCTGGACCGTGCTCGTGCTCGGTCTGCTGGGCGAGCTCGCGTACTTCGCCTGGTCGCTGTTCCGCAAGGTGGTCGCCGCCGGACACGAGGCGGCCGCGCTGATGCACAAGGCCGACGTGCTGTCGCAGCGGGCCGAGGAGCTCCACGACAGCTTCGAGCCGGCCGTCCTCGCCGACGTCGACGTGCTGCGCGCGGAGCGCGAGGAGCACCTCACGCAGCGCGCTTATGCGCGGCAAGCTCGCAGGGACGCCCGGGTGCGACGCGGTAGACTACTGGTCGATGTGGATCCGGCAACGGTTCCGGATCGCTTCGCCCACCTTTTGAGAAGGACCTGATCTCATGTTCGCAGGACTGACCGGATGGCATCTGCTCATCATCCTCGCCGTGATCCTGCTGCTCTTCGGTGCGCCGAAGCTCCCCGCGCTCGCCAAGAGCATCGGCCAGTCGATGCGCATCTTCAAGGGCGAGGTCGACGAGCTGAAGAAGGACGGCAAGTCCGGCCAGCCGGCCGACGGCGCCGCGCAGAACACGGCCGCCCCGACCACCGTCGCGCCCGACCCTGTGGCGCAGGCTCCGGTCGCGCAGGCTCCGGTCGCGCAGGCTCCGGTGGCGCCGACGGTCACCCCGGTCGACCCCTCGACCGAGTCCCACCCGAAGTCCTAGTCCGGTGGCCTCCACGAAGCGAGGCACGAATCGCGAAGGACGGATGACGCTCGCCGAGCACTTCATCGAGCTTCGCAAACGCCTCTTCCGCTCAGCTCTGGCCCTCCTGGTCGGCTCCGTCGCCGGCTGGTTCCTCAGCGACTACGTGATGAATGCGATGCGCGGCCCGATCACCGCGATCGCGACCCAGCAGGGCCGCGAGGCGATGCTCAACTACGACAGCATCACCGGCGCCTTCGACCTGAAGATGCAGGTCGCCATCACGATCGGCGCCATCATCTCGAGCCCGGTCTGGCTGTACCAGATCTGGGCGTTCTTCGTCCCCGCGATGACGCGGAAGGAGAAGAAGTACGGCTTCGGCTTCTTCTTCACCGCCGTGCCGCTGTTCGTGGCCGGTGGCGTGTGCGGCTGGCTTCTCGTGCCGCACATCGTCAGCCTGCTCACGAGCTTCGCGCCGGAGGCGGATTCGGCGATCATCGGCGCGAAGACGTACTTCGACTTCATCCTGAAGCTCGTCATCGCCGTCGGGATCGCGTTCGTCCTGCCGGTGTTCCTGGTGCTGCTCAACTTCGTCGGCGTGCTCAGCGCGAAGTCGATCATCGCCTCCTGGCGCTGGGCGCTCATCCTGATCGCACTGTTCACCGCCATCGCGACTCCGGCCGCGGACGTCCTGTCGATGTTCCTGCTGGCGATCCCGATGGTGGCGCTGTACTTCGCCGCGTACGGCGTCGCCTGGCTTCACGACAGGCGCGCCGCCAAGAACCAGCTGCGGCTGGAGGCCGAACTCGCTGCCTGACCGGAGGAATAGGCTGGTCATGTGACCGACCAGACGCTCTCGCCGGCGGAGCGGTACGCCGCCTCGCGCGACCGGGCCCGCCAGCCGCTGCTCGAAACCTTCCGCGAAGGCCTCCGGTTCGATCTGGACCCGTTCCAGCGCGAGGCGTGCGCGTCGCTCGAACGCGGTCGCAGCGTGCTCGTCGCGGCGCCCACCGGGGCGGGCAAGACGATCGTCGCGGAGTTCGCGGTGTTCCTCGCCATGCGCGAGGCGAACGCGAAGGTCTTCTACACCACGCCGATGAAGGCGCTGAGCAACCAGAAGTTCCAGGAGTTCGTCGAGGCGTACGGTCCGGAGTCCGTCGGCCTCCTCACCGGCGACACCAACATCAACTCGCGCGCCCGGATCGTCGTGATGACGACCGAGGTGCTGCGCAACATGCTGTACGCCGACTCCGACCTGCTCACCGACCTCGCCTACGTGGTCATGGACGAGGTGCATTACCTGGCCGACCGCTTCCGGGGGGCCGTGTGGGAGGAGGTCATCATCCACCTGCCCTCCGAGGTTCGGATGGTGTCGCTGAGCGCCACGGTCTCGAACGCGGAGGAGTTCGGCGACTGGCTGCAGGCAGTGCGCGGCGACACGGACGTCGTCGTGTCCGAGGAGCGGCCGGTGCCGCTGGAGCAGCACATCCTGATGCGCTCGAAGCTCATCGACCTGTTCGACTCATCGGGGCTCGCAGCGACGAACCGGGTGAACCCGGAACTGGTGCAGATGGCCCGCTACGGCGGGCGGGTGCTGAGCAGCCGGCAGACGCGCGACGTGGGGCGCTACCACTCCAAGGGCGGTCGCCCCGACAGCTTCCGGATGAACCGGGCGGACCTCGTCGCTCTGCTCGACGACCGCAATCTGCTCCCCGCCATCTTCTTCATCTTCAGCCGTAACGGCTGCGACGCTGCGGTGAAGCAGGTGCTGCGGGCGGGCGTCCGCCTCACCGAGAAGCACGAACGGGACGAGATCCGCGAGATCGTGGAGGAGCGGTGCCGGACACTGCTCGACGAGGACCTCGCCGTGCTCGGCTACTGGGAGTGGCTGGAGGGGCTGGAGCGCGGCGTCGCCGCCCACCACGCCGGGCTGCTCCCGGCCTTCAAGGAGGTCGTCGAGGAGCTGTTCCGCCGGAAGCTCGTGAAGGTGGTCTTCGCGACCGAGACCCTGGCGCTCGGCATCAACATGCCGGCCCGCACGGTGGTGCTGGAGAAGCTGGAGAAGTTCAACGGCGAGGCGCGCGTGCCGATCACGCCGGGGGAGTACACACAGCTGACCGGCCGGGCCGGACGTCGCGGCATCGACGTCGAGGGGCACTCGGTGATCCAGTGGGAGGACGGCCTCGACCCCCAGTCGGTCGCATCCCTGGCCTCCCGTCGCAGCTACCCGCTGAACTCCAGCTTCCGGCCGACGTACAACATGGCGGTGAACCTGATCGACCAGTTCGGTCGCCCGCGAACGCGCGAGATCCTGGAGTCCTCGTTCGCCCAGTTCCAGGCCGACCGTGCCGTGGTCGACCTGGCGCGCAAGGCGATGCAGCAGGAGCAGTCGCTGGCCGGGTACGAGGAGGCGATGGCCTGTCACCTGGGCGACTTCCGCGAGTACTTCAGCATCCGCCGCGAGCTCACCGACCTGGAGCGCAAGGGGTCGCGCATCGAGAACGCCTCGAACCGAGAGCGGGAGCAGCGGCAGCAGCAGCTCGCGGCCCTGCGCAAGCGGATGAAGGACCACCCGTGCCACCGCTGCACCGAGCGCGAGCAGCACGCCCGCTGGGCGGAGCGCTGGTGGAAGCTGAAGCGCGACACCGATCGCCTGCGGTCGCAGATCCAGTCGCGCACCGGAGCGGTGGCGAAGGTCTTCGACCGCGTCTCCGACGTCCTGCTCGAGCTCGGCTACCTGGCCGACGAGGACGGCGAGACCGTGCTGACCGTGCACGGGCGCACGCTGAAGCGCATCTACGGCGAGCGGGACCTGCTCGTCGCGGAGTGCCTGCGCCGCAACGTCTGGAAGGACCTCGACGCGCCCGGCCTCGCCGCGATGGCCTGCGCGCTCGTCTTCGAACCGCGCCGTGACGAGGGGCTCGCGAGCGAGCGCACCCTGCCGCGCGGCGCCTTCCGTCCGGCGCTGGAGAAGACCACCACGCTGTGGAGCCGCCTCGACGACCTGGAGCAGGAGAACCGGCTTCCCGGCAGCGAACCGCCGTCGACCGCGATCTCGCTCGCGATGTGGATGTGGTCCCGCGGCTCGGGACTGGACACGGTGCTGACCGAGGCGGACATGGCCGCCGGCGACTTCGTCCGCTGGGCCAAGCAGACGATCGACCTCCTCGACCAGCTGTCGCTGGTGGCGCAGGGGAACGTCGGCCGCGTCGCCCGCCAGGCGCTCGAGTCGATCCGCCGCGGAATCGTGGCCTACTCGTCCGTCGCCTGAGCGGCGCGACGACGCCCCGGCGGTTCCTGAGGCGCGGCCACATGCGGATGCTTTAGGCTCTCCCTTCGTGCGCACCCCCTCCCGAGCCCCGCTTCCGCTGTGGCTCGCGGTGCTGCTGGCGGCGGCCGCCGGACCGGTGCTCGACGCCGGTTTCCCGGACAAGGATGTGTGGCCGCTCACCTTCGCCGGCATCGCCATGGTGCTGCTGGCCCAGCGGGGACGCCGGGCCGGTCCGGCCTTCCTGGTCGGGTTCATCGGCGGCGCATCGTTCTATCTCGTGCACGTCGCCTGGACGGCTCTCTACCTCGGTCCGGTGCCCTGGGTCGCCCTGTCGATCTTCGAGGCGCTGTTCTGGGGCGCGGGCGGCATCCTGCTGAGTCTCGCCTACCGCTGGGTGCCGCGGGCGTTCCCGACGCTGCTCGGGCGGCTCGGCTTGCTGCCCGTGGTGATCGGCGGCCTCTGGGTGCTGCGGGAGTTCGTGACCGGCACCTGGCCGTACGGCGGATTCTCCTGGGGGCGGGTCGCCGAGTCGCAGTCGACCAGCCCGCTCGCGCCGTTGGTCGCGTGGCTGGGGATCTCGGGTGTCAGCTTCGTGATGGTGTGGCTGGTCGCCCTGCTCGTCGAGCTTCCCGTTCGCCGTGGAGGTGCGCACGTCCTCGCGCGCTCTGCTCGCCGGGATCGCGATCGCGCTGGTCTTCGCGGTGCCCGCCTGGCCGGCGACGACGCACGGCACCACGCGCATCGCGGCGGTGCAGGGCAACGGGCCGGCCGGCTACTTCGACAACGCGCCGGAAGGCGCCGTCTTCGACACGCAGGTCACGGAGACGCTGCAGATCCCGGCGAAGGAGCGTACCGGCGCGAACCGGGTCGACATGGTGGTCTGGCCGGAGGGTGCGGCGCTGCCGGACCCGACGCGTGACCCGGAGACGGCGGAGGCTCTGGACGCGCTCGGACGGCTGTACAAAGCGCCGTTCATCGTCGGAACGATCACGCAGCGCGACGACAAGCTCTACAACACCTCCCTGCAGTGGGAGGCCGGCCGCGGTGCCGTCGACTACTACGACAAGAAGCATCCGGTGCCGTTCGGGGAGTACGTGCCGGACCGGGCGTTCTGGCGGCCGTTCGCGCCGTCGCTGATCGACCTGATCGGCCGCGACTACACGCCCGGCACCCGGGACAACGTGTTCGACGTGGGAGGTGTGCGTGCGGGCATCTCGATCTGCTTCGACATCGTGGACGACCAGCTGCTGACCGACATGATGCGCGGGGGAGCGCAAGTCATCCTGGCGCAGACCAACAACGCCGACTTCGGCGAGACGGACGAGAACCAGCAGCAGCTCGCCATCGCCCGGCTGCGGGCGATCGAGTCGGGGCGGTCGCTGGTGAACATCTCGACAGTCGGCAGCAGCCAGATCATCGGCCCGGACGGGCGCACGATCAGCTCCATCGCGCCGTTCAAGCCCGGTCACATGGTCGCGAACGTGCCCCTCGGCACGACGACGACCCCGGCCATCCTGCTCAGCCGGGGGATCGAGTTCCTGGTCGCCGGGCTCGGCCTGTTCGGGTTGTTCGCCGCGTTCGTGGGCCGGCGGAACTCGGCGCTGCTCCCGGTCGTTCCCCTGCGCGAGCCCGCGGACATGAAAAGGCCGTCCTCACCGCGACGGTGAGAACGGCCTCCGCCTGCTGATATCAGGCGCTGTGCTTGTGCTCGCTGGTTCCCCGGCGGGCCCGCAGGTACTGCAGGCGCTCCTCCAGGAGCTCCTCCAGCTCGGCGCGGGTGCGGCGCTCCAGCAGCATGTCCCAGTGGCTGCGCGGCGTCTTGACGTCCGAGTGGTCCACCTCGACGGGGGTGTCACCGACGAGCAGGAGGGCCTCATGCCCGCAGTGCTTGCACTCCCAGGTGTCGGGGGCCTCAGCCTCGGCCGAGAACACGACCTCGGTGTCCTTGCCGCAGGCAGAACACAGGTAGGTGTAACGGGAACGCGGGGAGTAAACGACGCCTTCTTCACTCTGTAGGCTCTGGGCGCCGAGTCTCATACCGCGCAAGCTTCGATCTGCCATTGTGTGGTCTCTCCTCTGTGCGCGAATCCTCACAGTTATAAACCGTCAAGCTGGGGATTATCTTTCCGGGGCGCCGTTTCTCCCAGTGCCCTCACAGAGTCACCGGGCGCGCGGCGGCGCGCTCAGCTCCGGGCATCGACGACCCGGCGCAGCACATCGCAGCGGTCGGTCACGATGCCGTCGACGCCGGCGTCGAGCAGGCGGATCATGTCGCCGGGCTCGTTGACCGTCCAGACGTGGACCTCTGCACCGGCGGCGTGGATGCGCTTCACTGTCCGACGGGTGACGATCTGCAGGGGTCCGCGCCGCTCGGGCACCTGGACGGCGACGAAGCCGGCGAGCGCGCGGCGCACGAGGGCCGAGTTGCCGAGCGTGGCGCCCGCGATGACCGGCAGGAACTCGGAGACGGCGGGGGAGCAGGCTACGCCGGGCAGCTGGTCGGCGACGGCCTTCCGCCGATCCGCGGCGAAGCTGGTGATGAGCACGCGGTCGGTCGCGCGCGCCGTGCGGATGGCTTCGACCGCGGATGCGGCCGCACGCACATCCTTCACGTCGATGTTGAAGCGCGCGGCCGGGAACGCGTCGAGCGCTTCGGCGAGGGAGCAGAAGCTCTGGCCGTGACCGAGGTCGATCCGGCGCAGCTCGGACAGCGTCAGCTGCGCCACCTGCACATCGCGCCCGGCGATACGGGACAGGTCGGGGTCGTGGGCGATCACCGCGACGCCGTCCGCCGACGCGTGGATGTCCGTCTCGAGGTGCGTCGCGCTCGCGTTGAGCGCTCGCAGGAACGCGAGGAGGGTGTTCTCCGGCGCGTCGAGCGCCAGGCCGCGATGCGCGATGACGCGCGGCGGCCTGCCGTCCAGGAAGTTCACGGTGCGGGCGGGGGAGCGGGCGATCCGGTCGGTGCGGCGGGTTCGGCGGGCGCGGTGGCCGCCGCGGCTGCGGCGGTGCCGCCGGCGGCGGCGCCCCCGGGCGCGAACGCGGTGCCGATGCCCTTGAGGGCCTCTGTGAGCTCGCTCGGGATGATCCACAGCTTGTTCGCGGGGCCGTCGGCGAGCTTCGGCAGCGTCTGGAGGTACTGGTAGGCGAGCAGCAGGTTGTCCGGGTTTCCCTTGTGGATGGCCCCGAACACGGTGGTGATGGCCTGCGCCTCGCCCTCGGCGCGGAGCACCGCGGCCTTCGCGTCGCCCTCCGCCTTGAGGATGGCCGCCTGCCGCAGGCCCTCCGCGTTCAGGATCTCGGACTGCTTGGTGCCCTCGGCCGTGAGGATCACCGCGCGGCGGTCGCGCTCCGCGCGCATCTGCTTCTCCATCGAGTCCTGGATGGAGAGGGGCGGCTCGATCGCCTTGAGCTCGACGCGCGCCACCCGGATGCCCCACTTGCCGGTGGCCTCGTCGAGCACGACGCGCAGCTGCCCGTTGATGTTGTCGCGGCTGGTCAGCGCCTCTTCGAGGTTGAGGCCGCCGACCACGTTGCGGAGCGTGGTCGTGGTGAGCTGCTCGACGGCGCCGAGGTAGTTGGCGATCTCGTAGGTCGCGGCGCGCGCGTCGTTCACCTGGAAGTAGACGACAGTGTCGATCGAGACGACCAGGTTGTCCTCGGTGATGACCGGCTGCGGCGGGAAGGAGACCACCTGCTCGCGCATGTCGATGAGTGGACGGACCTTGTCGATGAACGGCACGACGACGTTGAGACCCGGCATGAGCGTCTTGTGGTAGCGGCCGAGCCGCTCCACCACCCCGGCGCGTGCCTGGGGGATGATGCGGATCGCCCGGAACAGTGTGACCAGCACGAAGATCGCGATGATCAGGACGATCACGCTCACGACGATGGTCACGACGAGCTGGCTCACATCATTCACGGAGCGATCCTCTCGGTCAGGCCGTCGGTTCCTGCGGAGACCGGTGCGGGGGCGACGACGGCGGTGGCCCCCTCGATCGAGACGACGACGACGTGCTCGCCCGGCACGAGCTCGGTGCGCGCATTGTCGGGGGAGGCGAGCCGGGCGGTCCACGTCTCGCCGACCTGCAGCTTCACCAGACCGGTGCTGGGGGTGACCGTGGAGACGACGACGCCGCCCATCCCGATCAGTCGGTCGACGTTGCTCTTGGCCGGGTCGCCGCCGCGTTTCAGCGCGTGCAGCAAGGGCGGCCGGATGAAGAAGATCAGCACGACGGACAGCACGGCGGCGATGATCAGCTGGAGCCACCAGGGCGCCCCGAACAGGCCCGACAGGAGGCCGCCGAGACTGCCGATCGCCATCATCAGGAAGACGAAATCGAGCGTCAGCATCTCGATGATGACGAACACGAGGATGAGGACCAGCCACGCGATCCAGGCGAAGGACGTGATGTCCATGGCGTCCCCCTTTCACTGCTTGCTATGACCGTACCAGGACGCACCGACGGCGTATCGGACCCACTTGGTAGTCTCAGGATGCAGACATCGACGCCGAGGAGTATTCGTGGCAAACCCCCTTCCCCCTGGTTCGCTGACGGGCAAGCGCGCCCTCGTCACCGGCTCGTCGCGCGGTATCGGCGCCGACACCGCGCAGTACCTCGTCGACGCGGGGGCCAGTGTCGTCATCAACTACCGCAACAAGGAGGCGCGGGCGGTCAAGCTCGTCGACTCCATCGTCGCGAACGGCGGCACGGCGATCGCGATCGGGGCCGACCTGACCGATCAGGAGTCGGTTGCGGCCATGTTCCGGTCCGTCGCGGACGCCTGGGGCGGCCTCGACGTGCTCGTGCTCAACGCCTCCGGGGGCATGGAGTCCGGCATGGCCGAGGATTACGCGATGCAGCTCAACCGCGACGCGCAGGTCAACACGTTGACCGCGGCCCTCCCGCTGCTCGAGGAGGGCGCCAGGGTCGTGTTCGTGACCAGCCACCAGGCGCACTTCATCCAGACCACGCCGACCATGCCGGAGTACGAGGCCGTCGCGCTCAGCAAGCGCGCGGGCGAGGATGCCCTGCGTGCGCTGCTCCCGCAGCTCGACGAGAAGGGTGTGGAGTTCGTGGTCGTCTCCGGCGACATGATCGAGGGCACCATCACCGCGACGCTCCTCAACCGGCTCAACCCGGGCGCGATCGACGCCCGCAAGGAGGCGGCCGGACGCCTGTACAACGTCAGCGAGTTCGCGGCCGAGGTGGCCGCGGCCGTCGTCGACCCGGTCCCCGCCGATCACACCCGCCTCGTCGGCGACGTGTCGAGCTTCACCCCGGTCGCCGAATGAAGGCCGCAGATCTCGAGCTGCTGGTCGGCGTCTCCACCCCGACCGTGCACCCCGGAGGCGGCCGAGCGGTCGTCGCCGTCACGCATCCCTCGCTCAGCGCCGATGCCACCGTCGGGCAGTTGTGGACGATCCCGCTCGGCGGCCACGCGGCGCCCAAGCTGCTGACGCGCGGGTTCCGCGACACGGCGCCGCGGTTCTCCCCGGACGGGCGGCTGCTCGCCTTCCTGCGTGCCGAACCGAAGCGCCCCCCGCAGCTCTTCGTGGTCGACGCCGCCGGCGGGGAGCCGGTCGCCGTCACCGACCGCAAGCTCGGCGTGACCGAGTTCGACTGGTCGCCGGACGGCCGCACCCTGGCGTTCGTGAGCCGCGAGCCCGAACAGGGCCGGTACGGCACCGTGGAGGGCATCGATCCGAACGGGGAGCCCTCCCGGCGCATCCGATCACTGAAATATCAGGCGAACGGCATCGGTTACACGATCGACCGGCGCGCGCACGTCTTCACCGTGCCAGTGCCCGACGTCTGGGCGGCGCCGACGCCCGCCCCGGCCCCGCGGCCGGACGGGTCGTCGGACCCGGCGCCGGGTGTCGCCGAGCCGCGGCAGCTGACCGATGGTCCGTGGGATGACGGCTCCATCTCGTTCTCGCCGGACGGCCGGCGGATCGCCTTCATCTCGGCACGGCACGCGAGCCGGGACATCGACCTGCGATCCAACGTCTTCACCGTTCCGGTGGAGGGAGGGGACGCGCGTGACCTCACCGGGCCGCACGGCTCCTTCAGCATGGTGGATGCGCGCTTCGCCCCGGGTGGCGCGCTCTTCTTCACGGCTCAGGATGTGGGGGAGAGCGGCCGCGACTTCGTCGCCAAGAACGCGGCGCTGCACCTCATCGATGCCGACGGTGCGGTGTCCAGGCCGCTCACCGATGCGGAGTCGATCGACCTGACCGAGTCGTCCATCGTCCCGTCCCGCGACGATGCCGTCCTGGTGCAGGACCGGCGTCGTGGAGCCCTCGTGCTTCTCGACGTGGACGCGACAGGGCAGGTCCGTCGGCTGACCGATGAACGGACCGTCGTCGGCGGCGCCGGGGTCGCGGGGGAGACCGTGGTGGTCTCCTTCGCCGACGCGCGGACCTCCGGGGATGTCGCCGTGGTCGACACGGACGGCCTCCACCGGCTCACCGACCTGTCGGCGCCTCTCCGCGCGACCGGTGTCGTCGAGCCGACAGAGCTCACGGTGACCGGCCGCGACGGCTACCCGGTGCACGGGTGGGTGCTCACGCCGGAGGGCGAGGGGCCGCATCCGGTGCTGCTCAACATCCACGGCGGCCCGTACGCGGCCTACACCGGCGCCCTGTTCGACGAGGCGCAGGTCTACGTCGCCGCGGGCTACGCGGTCGTGATGTGCAACCCGCGCGGCGCCGCAGGGTACGGGCAGGAGCACGGTCGCGTCATCCGCCAGCGGATGGGCACCGTCGACCTGGCCGACGTGCTCGACTTCCTCGAGGGCGCGATCGCCGAGACTCCCGGCCTCGACCGTGAGCGCGTCGGCATCATGGGCGGCTCGTACGGCGGCTACCTGACGGCGTGGACGATCGCGCACGACCACCGCTTCGCGGCGGCGATCGTCGAGCGCGGGTTCCTCGACCCGGACGCCTTCGTCGGGACGAGCGACATCGGCAGCTTCTTCGGCGACGAGTACACCGGCACCGACCCCGAGCTGATGCGCTCGCAGAGCCCGCAGGCGGTCGTCGACCGGGTGCGCACGCCGACGCTCGTGCTGCACTCGTCGAGCGACCTGCGCTGCCCGCTCAGCCAGGCCGAGCGCTACTACGCGGCGCTGAAGCGGCGCGGGGTCGAGACGGAGCTCGTGGTCTTCCCGGGGGAGGACCACGAGCTGAGCCGCGGCGGGCGACCGCGGCACCGCCGGGAGCGCTTCGACATCATCCTCGACTGGTGGGCGGAGCACCTGCCCAGCCGCAGCAACCATCGGTGACGTCGGGTTGAACCACGGAACGGCCCCGCTCGCATCCCGAGCGGGGCCGTTCCGTGTCGTGCGGGCGGTCAGGCGACGCGCGGCGCGCCCGGGGTCGCCTCGGTGGCCTTGAGGACGTCGCGGCCGAAGGTGAAGGCGCGGACGATCCCGATGATGCCGAGGACGATCAGCGCGATCGCCGCGAACAGCAGCAGGAACGCGGCCGACGAGACCGGCAGGACGAGTACCACGATGCCCGCGAGGATGCTCAGGATGCCGAAGGTGATCGACCAGCCGGCAGACGCCGAGCGCCCCGCCTCGGCCAGCGCCATGACGCCCTCGATGATCCAGCCGACGCCGATGAACGCGACGGTGAAGATCACCAGGGTGATCGCAGCGGCGGAGACGTTCTTGAGCGCCACGATGCCGACGAAGATGAGCAGCACGCCGAGGATGATGTTGAGCGCACGCGCGCCCCCGCGCATCCCGCGGCTGAAGATCCCGACGCCGAGGCGCAGGATGCCGGCCACCAGGAAGTAGATGCCCAGGAAGACCGCGAGCACGGCGATGGTCTTCTCGGGCCAGAACAGCAGCACGATGCCGAGGATCACGCCGATGGCGCCGCTGATGCCCAGGGCCGTGCGGACGGCGTTGATGGCGGAGCGCGTCATCTGACGGGCGTCCAGGGAGAACTCGTGCAGCATCGGGTCGATGGGGTCGTTCACGCTCATTGCTTCATCCCTTCGCAGTGGCGGCCGCCGAGGTGGCGGTTGGTGCTGACATTAGCGCTCCGGGGGCGCGGTGTCAGGAGGTGTTCTGCGGCGGGTTTCGGGCGGCCGCTCGGCGATGCCGGTGCGCCGCCGAGCGTCGCAGCGGCGGCTTCGTAGGGCGGCGGCATGGGAGAGATCGAGATCCGCGCGGCGAACCCGGAGGAGTGGGAGGCCGTCGGCGGGCTGGAGCGCGTGACGGTGCACTCCGGTCCGCGGGCGGTGCCCGTGTACGAGCGGCACGGTTTCGCCGCCGACGAGAGGTTGCTCCACATCCACGTCGTCCATCCGAAGCAGCCGTCCGCGGTTCGGTGAGTCAGCGGGTGATGGCGGCGATGATCCGTTCAAGGCCCCATCGCCAGGCTTCGTCGACGTCCCCGCCCAGTCCGAACAGGCCGCCGAGCTCCATGGTGATGAAGCCGTTGGCCCAGGCGGTGACCAGTCGGGCGGCGTCCAGGGCGTGCTCGGCGCCCGCGAGCTCGGTCACCGTGCCGAGCAGCGGGGCGGCGCTGCGTGCGACCGCGTCCGCGTCGGGTCGCGGTGCGTTGTGCGCGGCGAAGACCAGAGCGAAGGCGACGGGACGCTCGTGCGCGAAACTCCGGAGCGCATCCGCCTGAGCCGCGAGCCGGCGCGGGGGAGCGGCCTCGTCCCGTGTGACTTCGAGACGGGCGGTCAGGTCGTCCAGGGTGGCGGCGACGACGAGCGCGAGAAGTTCGCGCCGATCGCGGACCCTCTTGTAGAGGGACGGAGCCCGTACGCCGACGCGCACGGCGACGGCCTGCATGGTGAGGTCGTCGAGGCCGGCGCTCTCGATGAGCTCGCGTCCAGCGGCGACGATCGCGTCGCGAGACGTCTTATCGGGGGTCGGCATGCTTGCATCTCCTACTCATAGCTAAGTATCATAGCCATCATGGAACTCGCACCCGGACTCCGACGCATCGGAAACGACATCATCGCCGTGCACCTCATCGT
Source organism: Leifsonia sp. KNZ13-11D (assembly GCF_056754895.1). Lineage (NCBI taxonomy): Bacteria > Bacillati > Actinomycetota > Actinomycetes > Micrococcales > Microbacteriaceae > Leifsonia > Leifsonia sp. KNZ13-11D. The sequence continues at coordinate 2,028,204 of NZ_JBPGWU010000001.1, read as the reverse complement.
CACCGACGAGGGGATGACCCTCATCGACACCGGCCTGCCGGGGCACTACGGCGACCTGACCCGTGAGCTGGAGGCACTCGGACGACCGCTCAGCGACATCAAGGGCATCGTGCTCACCCACGGGGACAGCGACCACACCGGATTCGCGGAGCGCCTGCGAGCCGAGCTCGGCATCCCCGTCTACGTCGGCGCCGGCGACGCGGCGCGTGCCATGGGGGAGAAGCCCCCGTCGCCGCCGAAGGACCGACGTCGTCTCGGCCCGGTGATCGGCTTCTTCGCCTACGCGATCCGGAAGGGCGGCGTGAAGATGCCGGCGGTGAAGGAGGTCGTGCCGGTGAACGACGGCGACGTGCTTCCGCTGCCGGGAGCGCCCGAGATCATCGCGATGCCCGGGCATTCACCGGGGAGTGTCGCCATCCACGTCCCCGCCGTCCGCGCGGTGTTCGTCGGCGACGAGCTGACCACCCGCAGCGTGCTCACCGGCGAGACCGGGCCGCAGCCGGCGCCGTTCACGGACGACCAGGCGGGGTCGTCGGCGTCGCTGGAGAAGGTTGCCGGGCTGGTTGTCGACTTCGTGATCCCGGGGCACGGGCCGGTGTGGGCACAGGGCGCGCCGGCGCTGGTCGCGGCGTACCGGGAGGCGGAGGCGCGGCGGGCTGCGGAGGCGCGGCGCTGATAGAGAGGCGGGCGCAGGGGGTGGATGGCGGAGCCGCCCCGGCAGGCGTACGGTCCGTGTCGACGCTTCCGGGAATCCGGACGTCGCGGCGTCCGCACACGGTGGGGAGAAGCTCGTGGAACTGAGCACGCCCATGGAAACGACCCGATCGCGCCTCGGTCAGGGCACGTGGTATCTGGGCGAGCATCCGTCACGCCACGACAGCGAACTGGATGCGCTGCGCACCGGCATCGACGCGGGCCTGACCACCATCGACACCGCTGAGATGTACGGCGACGGCGCATCCGAGGCTCTGGTCGGCGAAGCCATCGCCGGGCGCCGCGACGCCGTCTACCTGATCAGCAAGGTGCTGCCGGCCAACGCCGACCGACGACGGACGGGGGAGTCGTGCCGGGCGAGTCTCCGCCGGCTGGGCACCGACCACCTCGACCTCTACCTCCTGCACTGGCGGGGGCGCCATCCGCTGAGTGAGACGGTCGAGGCATTCGAGGATCTGCTCCGAGAGGGACTCATCCGCTCGTGGGGCGTCAGCAACTTCGACACCGAGGACATGGACGAGCTCGTCGCCGTCCCGGGCGGCGACCATGTCGCCACGGACCAGGTGCTCTACAACCTCGAAACCCGCGGTCCCGAGATCGACGTGCTCCCGTGGTGCGCGGACGCGGGCATCCCACTGATGTCGTACTCGCCGATCGGCCACGGCAGCCTCCTCCGCACCCCGTCGCTCGCCTCGCTGGCGGAGGCGAAGGGCCTCACCGCCGCCCAGATCGCTATCGCCTGGGTGCTGCGCCATCCCGACGTCTTCGCCGTGGCCAAGGCGTCGACGCGTGAGCACGTCCTCGAGAACCGAGCCGCCCTGGACGTGGAGTTCACGCCCACCGAACTGGCTGATCTCGACCGTCTGTTCCCACGACCGCCTCGCAAGGTGCCGCTGGAAGTCCTCTGAGCAACGGCCGTCGATCCGACGTGTCGCCGACCGTCGTGGCGGAACGGCCTCACGTCCTCTGCGCGGGCGTTTCCGCATCTCATGCAACTCCCGAGACTTAGTCGCTGATAATGCACATTATGTCAGATAATAACGTAGGTATACGCATATTTCGCGTATAGACAACACACTTCTCCTGTGCTTGCGCTTGGCCTTGGTGCTGCTCGGAGCTGAAATCACACGTGACGGCCCACCCCGGTGGTAGGACGATCAGATGGAACTAGTCATCGCCGCCGAGGGTGCGGACCTGCCTGCTACTTTGGCGATGCCTCGCCATGCTCGCGCCGGCTTGGTGGTGCTTCATGGTTCAGCGGCTGGCGGGCGAGAGTATTTCCTCTACGAACATCTGGCTCGACTGCTTCCACCACTGGGCATTGCCGTTCTCCGGTACGACCGCCGCCTGTCACCGGACGGGCGTGATATCACGCTCGCCCAACAGCGCGATGATGCCGTCGCTGCCATTCAAGCGCTTGAGAGCCGCGCACCCGGAATACCGGTCGGCTTGTGGGGATACAGCCAAGGAGCCTGGGTCGCGGAGCTCCTGGCCGCATCGCTTCCGACCAAGGTGGCGTTCCTGATCGCGGTGTCCGCAGCAGGCGTTTCACCGGCCCAGCAAATGCGGGCCGGAAGCGCCGAACAGCTACGGCGCCGCAACTTCTCCGCGGCCGAGGTGCAGGAGATGCTCTCTGTGCGGGTGCTCGTCGAGAACTGGTTGAGGTCCGGCACGGGGCTGCTCGAAACACGAGACGCACTCGAGCGGGCAACCCACCGTCGCTGGTTTCCCTGGGCGTCGCTGCGCCCCGCGCTCGCAGACCCGTTCACGTGGCCTGATATGGATTATGATCCGCGACCGGTGCTCAGTCGTCTGACGTGCCCGACTCTTGCGACCTATGGCGAATCCGATGAATGGATCCCACTTTCCGAGAGCATCGCCGCCTGGTCCCTCGCGGACGCCGCCAGCGTCACGATCGCACAAATCCCCGGCACCGACCACCTCCCCACCAACGGTGGAATCGCCTCCCCCGACGCGATCTCTGAGGTCTACTCCGCTACCCTCGCAAACTGGCTGACCCAGCAGATTCCAAGCATGGAACAGCTTCACGGGTGACCGGGGCCCCGGGCAGACCAACGAAGAAGCGAAGGCCAGCAGCCCTCCCCAACGCACCCGCGTCGCGGTTCATCCGCTCGGATGCGGGTTGGGCGGCCCGTCCCAGTATCCGTGCGAGACGTTGTTCTCGTACCGGACGAGATCGTCGGCGCGTTCGAGCGATTGGCAGACTGCCATAAGTCGCCTCTTCGACGGATCCAAGTCCCATCGGATCACCAGGTACTGATCCTGGCCGCGTTTATCTGTGTAGCGTCGGATCACGGCCTTCGGCACGACGGCGTCGTCGCGCATCACCAGCCAGGTGTCCCTGTCATAGCGAATCGGCTTCGGGCGCGTCACTCCCCTATTAGAACATACGTTCGAATGTCTACGAGAGCTCGTCTCCCCGGTTTGTGCGGTCCCCTAGCCGCCGGCTGCCCGGGGATGATGGATCCCCCGGTGCACCTCGAAAGCCCGGGTGAGACCCGGCGAGTCGGGGTCGTCGACGATCGGCTTGTCCGCCATGAAGAGACGGATGACGTTCGCCAGCTCCCCCGGATGACTGAAGTTGATCGCGTGAGCGGCACCCTCGATGAAGACGACCAGAACGTGGCTATCGGTCTTATCCGCCACCTCCTGCACCCGGTCCCGGCCGGGCAGCAGCGGATCCTTCTCCCCGATGACCACCAACGTCGGGATCCGCAGCGCGAACAAGCGCTCGAGCGAAGGGTACTGAGTGAGCGCTTTGAACATCTTGATGGTGCTGGGCACACCGAACCGGAGGTAGTCCGGTGTCGCCACCGTGATCATCCTCCGTGGCTCACGCCGGCCGTCCACCGCGAGCTGGCTCACCGCCCGGCGGAGGGGCTGGTTGTTCAGACCCCCAGCGGGCGATACGAGGACTGCGCGGTCGACGCGGTCGGGATAGTGGTGTGCGAACTCGAGGATGACCGGACAACCCATCGAGTTGCCGACGAGGCTGGTCCGCTCGACACCGCGGTCGTCCAGGAACCGCGCCGCCGCATGGGCGAGGCCAGGCACGTCGAGTGCCTTCTTCGGCTTGGCGCTGCGCCCGAAGCCCGGCAGGTCGGGGACGTACGTGTGGAATTCCTCCGCCAGCCGTTCAGCGGTCGGGAGGAGATAGCGACCGGAGAGACCGAAACCATGCACGTGCGTCATCACAGGCGCATCGGGTGGCGGGTTCGGGGACTCGCGATAGAAGACGTCGACGCCGTCGACCATCGTCCACTTCTCGGAAAGCGTCGAAGCGGGATGCGTCGGCGTCAGGCGACCCCGATGCCGATAGCTGGCCTTCTCCGGATTCTTCGCCATGGTCTGCTCCTGTCCTCTGGCCGCTCCCCCCGCCACCACTGACCTGCAAACTACGGGTCCGGAGCCGGAGCCGCCTCACCCCGACCGGATGAGAAGCCCCCGGGCACCGGATTGATCGAGACGACGTCGATCCCGAACCACGACGGACGCTCCGCTGATCGTGCCGATCGAACAGCTGGTCCCCGAAGACATCTCCCGGGCGCGAGAAGAGCAATGGATGCAGGATGTGCCGGGAGCAGGACACCGCCCCAAAGAGGACACTCACGTTCTCTTGCGAGCACCGGATGCATCGTGCACGATGCACGCGTCGAACACAGCCATCTCAGCAGGTTCGGGCGCTTCGAACCGGTGCACGCTCCCCTCGAGGACCTGCCTGCTGATCGGGACCTCGCCATGGGCTGGGGACGCATTGCGAGCGTCGAGCCGGCTCCGCAGGACGTCCAGTGGGACATCGAAGTAGTGGAGCTCGACTCTGGCCCGGTGCGCCTTCGCGAAGCGGCGGATCTCGTCGCGTTCCACACGCTTCCAGCTTCCGTCCTCGAGGATGACGCTGACTCGGTGTTCGACCAGCTGTCGCCACAACCTGTCGAGACGGGCCTGCAGCCCGTCGCGGACGGCGTCGAAGTAGTCGAGACCGAGATCTGCCATCCACTCGTCCGTGCTGAAGCGCACTGCGCCCGTCTCCTGCTCCAACTCACGCGCGAAGGTCGTCTTGCCAGAGCCGGGCAGGCCGCACAAGACGATCACATCCGGCGGGTGAACCGCATCGCCCGGATCGGAGATCGGGCTCGGCATCCCGAGTGTCACCTCCACGCGCCTGACGACGGGCGGTGCCTCGGACGCGGCTCAGTCGCCATTCTCGTGCTTGACCGCGAGCAGATCGACGGTGTCCAGCTCAGGGTCCTTCGCCAGCAGGTCCGGGCCGACCTCCCCGAGCGCCTTCGGAATTTCTCCGTTGAGGTGCGCTTGCCGCGCATCCTCGTCGCCGAACGTGTCGAAGATGCCGAAATGCGTGGCGTCGATCTGGAAGGCGTACCAGGTGCGGGTTCCGGGCTCCTGGTCGACCACGGTTCTGCCTCCGATCAGGAATTCCTTCAGCTCCCCCGCTTTGTCGGGCTTCGCTTCGAGCAGCGCCAGAACGCCGAGCTTGAGTTCCATGTCATTCTCCCTAGCGGGTCGGGACGTCCCGTCATCCGAATGGTGAAGGCGTCAGGGCGGACGCTACCCCTCGCCCAGCGCGTCTGCCATTCCTATCTGACACCTGGCCGGGCGCACGCGCGGTCGCGTCGGCCTTACGACCGGTATTCGGGATTCGGGAAGTCGAACCGCGTTCCGGCGTCCCACTCGCGGCGCTGGTTGCCGTAGTCGGGGAAGCCGCCGGCGTCCTTCAGAAGACGGGCCAGGTGGAGGAGGTTCCAGGTGAGGAAGGTCGTGTTCCGGTTGGTGAATTCGTTGTCGAACCCCACACGTCGGCCGTCGCCGAGGTCGTCCCCGTAGCTGGGGCCGGGGCCGGCCTCGCCGATCCAGCCTGCGTCCGCCTGCGGCGGCACCGCGAAGCCGATGTGCTGCAGGCTGTACAGCACGTTGGACGCGCAATGCTTGATGCCGTCCTCGTTGCCCGTGATGAGGCAGCCACCCGTCCGGCCGTAGAAGAGCCACTGGCCCTTCTCGTTCAGCTCGCCGGAATGCGCGTAGAGGCGCTCGATGATCTTCTTCGTCTCGCTGCTGTTGTCTCCGAGCCAGATCGGCCCCGCGATCACCAGGATGTCCGCCGACAGTACGCGAGAGAAGAGCTCCGGCCACGCATCCACCTCCCACCCGTGCTCGCGCATGTCCGGGTAGACGCCGGTGGCGATCGGGTGGTCGACGGATCGGAACTGATCCACGTGCACCCCCTGCCCAGCCATGATCGACGCGCTCGCATCGACCAGCGACTGCGTGTGACTGCGGCCCGGGGACCGGGTGAGGGTCGTATTGATGAAGAGTGCGCGCAGATCGCCGAAGTCGGTCGCTGAGGATGCCATGGCTCACGGTAACGCGGGATGCACGCTGACGGGCTGGCCGATCGCTATCGGGCCGCTGGCGGCCCGACGCAGTAAGCCGCTGGCGAACGCTCCCCCGGCGTCGGCTCCAGGCGCGCACACTCGTCTCATGTCGAATTCCGATGCCGATGGCGCCGCCCTGGACGCGTACTCCGAGGTCGTCGTGCGTGTCGCCGCCGCGGTCAGCCCGGCCGTCGCCGCTGTCACCGCGCGCACGGCACGAGGTGTGGGCCTCGGCAGTGCGACCGTCGTCTCCGCCGAGGGGCACCTCCTGACCAGCGCGCACGTGGTGGAGGGTGCGACGAGCGTCGACCTGGCGTTCGGGGACGGAACCCGGGTCCGGGCGCAGGTCGTCGGCAGGGACCCGCTCTCCGATCTCGCCATCCTGAAGGCCGACGCATCCACGCCGCCTCCGGTGGAGCTGGGTGATGCCGCCGCGCTCCAGGTCGGTCAGCTCGTCGTCGCGGTCGGCAATCCGTTCGGGCTGGCGGGAAGCGTGACGGCCGGGATCGTGTCCGCGCTCGGCCGCTCGCTGCCGACCCGCGCAGGACGGGTGGTCGACGAGGTGATCCAGACGGATGCCGCCCTCAACCCCGGCAACAGCGGCGGCGCGCTGGCCGACAGCTCGGCCCGCATGATCGGCGTGAACACCGCCGTCGCCGGAACCGGCCTGGGTCTCGCCGTACCCGTCAACGCGACGAGCAGGCAGATCCTGGCCACCCTCATGCGCGAGGGGCGCGTGCGCCGCGGCTGGCTCGGCATCGCGGGCGCGGAGATCGCGCTCCAGGAGGCGGTCGCGCGCAAGGCCGGCGCCCGCACCGGCATCCAGGTCATGACGGTCGTGCCCGACAGCCCCGCGGATCTCTCCGGCGTCCGGCCCGGCGACGTGCTGATCTCCCTCGACCGGACGCCGATCCACTCCGTGGCGGACCTGCAACGCCTGATGATCGCCAGCACCATCGGCCGCCGCCTGGAGCTGACCGTCTGGCGCAACGGCGCCCTCGTCGACGCGGTCGTCGAGCCCACTGAGCTCGCGGAGGCGTGACCGGTCCGGCGTTCGCCTGGTGCTTCCGCACTAATGCCGGGCGGTGCCCGGCTGGGGGGTCCACGGCTCTTCGGCGTGCGAGAGCCAGACCTGCTGCGGGTCGAGGGAGCGGATGAGGAGCTGGCCCTCGGTCTCCGGGTCGTCGAGCTGGCCGCCCCACACGGCGGTGTCGCCGGCGATGACGATGGGACGCTCCCCCGCCTCCACCACCACGATCTGCGAGCCCCGGGTGTGCCCGGGCGCCGGCACGAGCCGGATGCCGGGAAGCAGCTCCCGTTCGCCGTCGACCGGCACGTAGTCGACGCCGGGAGCATCCACCCACTCCCGGATCGTGTAGTCGTCCTGGGTACGCGCGTCCTCGAGTTCCGCCCGCTGCACATAGATCGGGCGGCCTGAGAAGAGGTGGTTCCCGCCGCAGTGGTCGAAGTGCAGGTGCGTGTTGACGACGGCGGTGATGCTGTCGAGATCGACGTCCGAATGCCGGTTCAGAGGCTCCAGCCGAGGGTCCATGTCGGCGACGGCAGGATGCAGGGCGGTCAGCCCGGTGTCGACCACGATGGTCCCGTCGGGGTGATCGATGAGGTGGACGAGCACCGGCAGCCGCTCATCCTCTCCCACAAGCAGGCTGCCGACGCCGACGGCCCTGACGCTCACAATCGCGGTCATGCGCTCACTGTACCCACCCACCCCCTCCCCTCCAGAAATCGAGTCCTCACTGAGTGCACGCGACACGCCGCGTCGCCGTGCATTAAGTGAGGACTCGATGGAGGGGCCTGTCGGCGGACGGCGCGGCTGCCGTAGCCTCAGCGGCGAGGAGGGGTCGCATGCTGAGCGTCATCGGACAGCTTCTGCCGCTGGCTGTCGCGGTCGCGCTGAGCTCCGTCCCGATCCTCGCCGTTCTCGTGCTGCTGCTGGAGTCGTCGCGGCCGCTGGTGCCCACCCTCTTCGTCGTCGGGTTCGTGGTCGGGCTGGTCGTCATCACGTCGGTCTTCGCGATCTTCCTGCACGCCCTCCCGGCGAACACCCCGAGCGGACCGCAACCGATCGTCGGCGTCGTGGAGATCCTGGTCGGCGTCGCCCTGCTCGTCTACGCGATCATCGAGGTGCGCCGCCACCCGCAGGCGGCGGAACGCGAGTCGCTCCCCCGCTGGATGGTGGCCCTCGGCCGGATGCGCACGCTGCCGGCACTGGGGCTGGGCTTCGCGCTCAACATCCGGCCGAAGTCCGTCCTGCTCGCCATCGCGGCGGGACTGGTCATCGGCCCGGCGCAGCTCCCGGTGTCGCAGGATGTCATCGCCATCGCCGTGTACGTGGTGATCGGCGCCAGCTCCGTCGCCACGCCCGCCCTGTTCGCGCTGATCCGGCCGGACAAAGCCCGTCCGGCGCTGGCAGCCAGCCAGCGCTGGCTGCTCCGCAACGACACCACCATCGCGATCGTCGTCGCGGCCGTGATCGGCACCGTCATCATCGGGAACGGCCTCACCCGGTTCTGACGCCGACTGGTGTCTGCCCGCCGGCGACCACCGGGGAGTACCTTGTGGCCGTTCGAGAGAGCGGGGCAGAGATGGACGACCACAGCGAACCGAGGACCGCGCGCGTGCACCTGCACGACCCGGCGCCGGCGGGCTTCGACCCCTTCGACGCGGCACCGCAGGAGCTGGCCCGGCACGGACTGCCCCGCCGGCCGGACCGCGGGTCCGAGCCCGATCTGGCCGCACTGTGGGAGCGGAAAGCCGAGAGCTACCGCGACTTCGAGCACCTGAAGCCGCTGGTGATCGAGCCCGCTCCCCCGCCGTCGGGTTCAGCCCCGGCGCTCGGACCGGATCCGGTCGACTCCTGCGGCTACTCGCTCACCAGCAGCGCCGGTCCCTTCACATCCCTCTTCGTCACCTGGACGGTGCCCGACCTGCGGTTCGACCCGGACCCGTTCGGCATCAACAGCCTCCACGTCTTCGCGGGTCTCGGCTTCCTCGACGTGCACACGCAGCTGACGGTGAACGCGGCGCAGACGGTGACCTGCTCGCTCTGGGCGCAGGGCGTGGGAACGATCGGGCTCGGGGTGCGCCCGGGCGACGTGATCAGCGCATCCCTCTGCCTGAACACGAACGCGGCGGGCACGGCGGCGTACTTCCTCACGAACGAGACGACCGGCCAGACGATGAGTGTCAGCGTGGACACGGGGTTCCCTCCGGCCGTCACGGTGGATGCGGGGGTGACGAGGGATGGAGTCCTCCGGCCCGGGCAGACGCTCGCCGGATTCGGGACGGTCTACTTCGACGAGATCAGCGCCTACAACTCGGCGGGCCACCAGTCGCTGCTCTCCGGTCAGGCGATCACGATGACCGACGGCGCGACGGTGCTGGCCACGCCGTATGCGCTGACGGATTACGCGTTCAAGGTCGTGAGAGGGCGATGACATCCCGTCCCGGCTCACCGGCGAACGACCCGGACGGGAAGTGAGCGACATGGATGCGGCCGGCCGCGAGAATCCGTGGAGGCTCACGACGGCACCGGGTACTTCCGAGTACACGATGTGGCGCGACGACTCCACAGACCCGCCCGTGCTCGTCTGCCAGGTCGGCTCCACCCGGCTCACCTACCGGGCAAGCGCGATCGACGACCTGGCGGCTTGGCTGCGGGAGCAGGACGACTGGGTGGCGCTCGGCGCGGCCGACGAGAACAAGCCGGCCGCGCCCGGCACCATCGAGGCGTGGGGTCGCGATCCCGACAACCCGGTGGGCGGATGGTACGGGCTCCGGAAAGGCTACCGCGGACGCTTCGGGATGTACCTTCCGCCGCTGCTGGAGCAGCTGGGCCTCATCGAGCTCACGCACGACGCCCGCAACAACAAGGCGCGGGCGCTGCCCCGGCCGTGAGGGCTCGGTCAGTCCGACGCGGGCCCGAGCGCCTGGGCGAGCATCAGCAGGAAGCCGTCAGGACCGCGCAGGTAGGTGAGCTTGTACACGTCCTGGTAGTTCGCCACGCCGCGCACGGGAACGAAACCGTGCCTCGCGGCGATCGCGAGCGACTCATCGATGTCGTCCACGGAGAAGGCGACGCGGTGCATCCCGATCTCGTTGGCGAGCGTCGGGGGCGTCACGATCGCATCCGGGTGGAGGTACTCGAACAGCTCGATCCGGCCGTGGCCGTCGGGCGTCTGCAGCACGGCGATCTTGGCGTGGTTGCCGTCGAGCCCGACCGCCGTGTCCGCCCACTCGCCGCTCACGGTGTCCCGGCCGACGAGGGTGAGGCCGAGGTCGGTGAAGAAGGCGATGGTCGCGTCGATGTCGCTGACGGCGATGCCGACGTTGTCGAGTCGGATGGGCATCCTGCTCCTCGGGTGGTGGGTGTCGGTGTGTCGGTGGCTGTGTGTCGGTGGCTCGTGGTGGCCGGCGCTCGGAGATGTCCGCTCACCCTACCGTCGGAGAATGGTGCCGAAATCTCCGACGCAGCGCGCTGTGGATGGAGTTCGCGCGCGTAATTGCTGAAATCTCCGACGATCGGTCACGGATCTCCGATGATCGACGACGGATGCGCGTGGTCAGTCACGGTCGGGCGCGCTGCCGCGGGCGTGAACGAGGTTCGTGCGGAGCCGGCGCGCGAGCGCGGCGGCGGCGGCGAGCTCGTCCGGGTCGAAGGGCGCCGCGGTGCGTTCGGCCCAGGCCAGGCGGACGGGGCGGATGCGGTCGAGCGCCGCTCGCCCCTCCGCCGTGAGGGTGACCACGGGAGCACGCGCGTCCGCCGGGTCGGGGGCGCGGACGACGAGACCCGAGCGCTCGAGGGCGGCGACGCTCTCGGCGGCCGACTGGCGGCGCAGTCCGCGACGGCGCGCGATCGCGGCGACGCTGAGCGGTCCGTGGGCGACGGCGCCCAGGGTGAGCCAGCGGGCGGCGGTGAGCCCTTCCCCGGCCACGATCTCGTCGCCCGCACGGGTCAGCTCGTCGGTGAGACGGAACACTTCGTCGACGAGCTCCGTCAGCCGTCGCGCTGAACCATCACCCGCCGGAGCCCGCTCCGTCACTTCTCGACCAGGCAGACGAGGTGGCCGTCGCTGTCGCGCACCACGGCCATCCGCTCGCCCCACGGTTGCTGAGCCGGAGGATCGACCACCGCTCCCCCGGTCTGCGTCCACCGCGCGACGACCTCATCGAGGTCGGTCACCGCGAAAGTGAGGGCCACGGCCGCGTCGGAGGCGGTCGCGGGGCGTTCGTGGACCATCAGCTCCACGCCGTCCGCGCTGCGCAACCAGGCGAATCCGTCGGTCGTGCGCTCGACCTCCAGTGCGAGCACTCCCCCGTACAGGGCGAGGGCGTCGGAAAGGGACGAGGACGAGAGGACGATGCGGTGCAACGAGGTGGTGGTCACGCGTCCATCGTCTCGATTTGACAGGGACCTGTCAATAGGGTGCCTCGCACGGGTCGGCCACTTTTCGACGTGGTTCTATCGTCGGAGAACGGGGCCGAAATCTCCGACGCAAGGCTCTCTGGATGGAGTTCTCGGGCGAATCGCCGCGGATCTCCGACGATGGAGCGCGGATCTCCGTCGATGGAGCTCGGATCTCCGACGATCCGTGCGCGATCGGCGCGCGAGTGCGGCGACCCCGCCCCGTGGCATCATGGCGGCATGACCGCCCGACTGAAAGGCCGCCGGCGCGACGTCGCGCGCCTGCTCCGCCGTCTGGCGGACTGGGCCGCGACCGACACCGCCGTCGAGGCCGTCATCCTCGTCGGGTCGTACGCGCGGGGGGCCGAGCGGATGGCGAGCGATGTGGATGTCGTGATCGTCACCGCCGACCCGGACGGGCTTGCACGGCGCGACGGATACGAGACGGTCGTCCACGGGGCCGAGCACCTTCGCGATGGCCGCTGGGGACCCGTGCGCGAGCGCCGGTACCGCCTGCGGTCGGGTCTCCAGGTGGAGCTCGGCCTCGCCCCGACCGAGTGGCTCGCCGTTCCCCTGGACCCCGGGACGGAGCGCGTGCTCCGCGACGGGTACCGGGTCGTGTACGACCCGGACCGCCGGATGGACGGGACCGGCGTGCCCGCACCGTGACCGGTTGCTCACGGCTGTCTACTGCGGACGTCGCTCCGGCTCTACGGTGAACCCATGATCCGCCTGCGCAGCATGACCGTGACCCTGGCCGTTCTGGGCGCCTTCGGAGCGCTCGCGCTCGGCGGATGCTCGTCCACGGGTTCCGCGTTCACCGGATCGTGGGGTTCGACCGCGACCGGACAGCCGCACCTCACGATCACCGCGGACGGGTCGTTCTCCGGATCGGACGGCTGCAACGACCTCTCCGGCACCGGCACCGTGAGCGGCGACACCTTCACCTTCGGGCCGTTCGCCTCGACCTTGAAGGCGTGCGAGGGCGTCAACCCCTGGCTGAGCCGTGCACACACGGCGGAAGTGTCGGGCGACGGCCTGGTCGTCTACGCCAACGGCGGTGAGAAGGTCGGAACGCTGGCCAAGAAGTGACGACGGTCAGAGGTCGTCACGGCGCCGGGTGAGGTAGGCGATCTCGGCCCGGTTCCCCGTGGTCGCGATCGCGGCGTCATACGCGGCGCGCGCCTCCGCCCGGCGACCCAGCCGGACCAGCAGTGCCGCTCGCGCCGCGTGGTAGGCGTGGTAGCCCGACAGCTCTGGCTCGAGTGCGTCGAACTCGGCGAGAGCGGACTCCGGGCGGTCGCGCTCGCCGAGGGCGACCGCCCGGTTGAGGCGGACGATCGGCGACGGGTCGATCCGCACCAGCTGGTCGTAGAGCGCGACGACTTGGCGCCAGTCGGTCGCCTCGCCGTCGGTGTGCACCGCGTTGATCGCCGCGAGCAACTGATAGCGCCCGGGCGCGACGCCGGACGCGAGGCGCTCGCGCACCAGGGCGTGGCCCTGCGCGATGAGCTGCGCATCCCAGTGCCGCCGGTCCTGCTCCCCCAGCGGCACCAGCTCCCCCGCTGGCGACACCCGTGCGGCGCGTCTGGCCTCGATCAGCAGCATCAGGGCGAGGATGCCCGCGACCTCGCCGTCGTCCGGGAGCAGGGCGTGCAGCAGCCGCGCCATCCGGACGGCCTCGCCGGTGAGCTCCGCACGCACCGGCTCGGCGTCCGCGCTCGACGCCAGATAGCCCTCGTTGAAGATGAGGAAGAGGACGGTGAGCACCGCATCCACCCGCCGCGGCAGGTCCTCGCGGGCCGGCACGCGGTACGGGATGCGCGCAGCGGCGATCTTCGCCTTCGCGCGGGTGATGCGGGCGCCCATCGTCGTGTCCTGCACCAGAAACGCGCGGGCGATCTCCGGCAGGGACAGACCGCCGACGAGGCGCAGCGTCAGGGCGACGCGGGCCTCGACCGAGAGGGCCGGGTGGCAGCAGGTGAAGATGAGCCGCAGCCGGTCGTCGTCGATGACGCCGACCGGCGCCGGATCCGGGTCGTACACGAGCAGCGCCTCCCTCTGCCTGACCTCCCCGACCCTCTCGCGGCGAATCCGGTCGATGGCCTTGCGGGTGGCGGTGGTGGTCAGCCAGGCCCCCGGATTCGGCGGGATGCCGTCGGCAGACCAGCGTCCGGCGGCGATCGCGAAGGCCTCCGCGGCCGCCTCCTCGGCGACGTCGAGGCTGCCGAACCGCTTCGCGAGCGTCGCGACCACCCGGGACCACTCCTCGCGGTGTGCCCGGGTGAGCGCGTCGCGCGCGTCGCTCACGCGCCCAGCAGGGGTCGCACCTCGAGCCGGCGGTTGCAGGCCCTGGAGCCGTCCGCCATGAGCGACAGTGCGACGTCGAGGTCGGGAGCCTCGATGATCCAGAAGCCTGCCGCCCACTCCTTGGTCTCCACGAACGGTCCGTCGGTGAAGATCGGCTCCGCGCCGCGGCCGTCGATGACGGTGGAGACGGTCGGATCGGCGAGACCCGCGGCGAACACCCAATGACCGCCCGCGCGCAGACGGTCGTTGAAGGCGTCGATGGCGACGGCCTCCTCCTCGGTCCCCGACTCGCTGCGGTCGTCGATGACGTTGACGAGATACTGCATGGTCACATCCTCCCCGGATCGCGTTGCATACGGCAGTGCCGGCCTCACCGCTGCTACGAACACGGACCGGCGATTTCGACAGCGGCCCCGATTTCATCGCATCGCACCCGCTTGACTGCTCCGACGAACGCTGGTTACGTGCACGATGAGGACATGCCCTGGACCCTGGCGTCTCACGACGAAGGAGGGGACATGAAAACCGTTGCGACGCGCTCCGCGTCCTTCCACACCAGCACCGCGATCGCCGAAGCGGTGCAGTCGTACGCTCTCGCGCTTGCCCGCCGAGGTCAGGTCGATGTGGTCGACATCCCCGTCGCGCTCCCCGGCGGCGGCATCGGCCGGGCGGCCTTCATGGTGGGCTGGCTGATGGATGCGGCGACCACCGAACCCGACGGAAACGGCCCGATGGCGGATCGCGCCGAGCCGGTGGACCCTGCCACGCTCGACGACCTGCGCACCCGCTCCGCGCTCCTCGCCATGCCCCGCGGGGAACCGTTCTCGCTGGCCGACCTGGCCGCCGACTGGCCCGATCTGAATATGGACTTTCCCGCGGCGCGCGAGCACAGTTGACCTGGAGGGGATCGAAGGGAGCACCCCATGGGCACGCTGCGCTATGACGGGGTCATGATCGAGTTCGAAGACCGGCTGCTCGCCCACCTGCAGGTCGTCGTCGCGCAGAAGATCCGGCGCGGGGAGAGCTTCTTCATGGCGTGGCGGGACTCGCCCGAGACCGGTGACGGCCACAGCTCCATCTGGATCCACCCCACTCAGAACCTCTACTTCAAGTTCAGCGGCAGCCGCTTTCCGAAGATCAACACGGAATGGGTCGAAGCGCTCATGAACTCCGCCAACAGCTCGAAGGGGCTGCTGATCATGACGGAGGACAGCGTGGCCAAGGTCCAGGCAGACACCATCACGCTCGCGACCGCCTCGCCGCATCTGCAGGATCTGCGGCCGAGACACTCCTGAGCGCAGTGGATTCGATAGCGTTGGCGGAATGGAGAGCGGCCGCATGAGCGACGACGGGCACGATGCGGAGCGGCCGCACGACGATTACGCGCGCGCGTTCATGGAGGCGCTGCCCGTAGCGGGTACCGCGGTCTCGACCATCGGAGACCTCCTCGGCACGGAGACGGTGTCCGCGACCGATGCAGTCGCCGCACGCCTGGACGAACTGCAGTTCGACCTCGGCGAGGGCCCGTGCTGGGATGCGCTGCGCTCGCGTCGCCCGGTCTTCGAGCCGGACCTGCGCGAACGACCGCCGTCGCTGTGGCCGGCGTTCAGTCCCGCGGCGCTGGACGTCGGCGTCGCCGCACTGTTCGCCTTCCCCATGCTCATCGGTCCGCTCCAGATCGGTGCGGTCGACATGTACGCCCGGGAACCGCTCATGCTGGACGAAGCGGACACCCGGCATGCCGGCCGGCTCGCAGAACTGGCAGGCCGTCGCCTGCTCCACGACGCCCTGAGCGCGATGTCCGACGAACTCCGGCCGCAGGACGACAACCCGTTCTCCCGGCGGATCGTGCACCAGGCCACCGGCATGGTGCTGGCCCAGCTGGACGTCGACGCGGACGATGCGCGGATGATCATCCAGGCGCATGCCTACGCGACCGACCGGTCGATGATGGAGGTCTCCCGCGAGGTCCTGGAGGGACGGCTCGATTTCGGGAGCTCGGACACGGGCGGGGGCAGGACGCGATGACGCTGACACGGGAGCAGGGGATGCTGCGGGCGTTCGCGGGCCTGGCGGACACGATGGTGGCCGACTACGACGTCGTTGACCTGCTGCAGAACCTCGTCGATTCGTCGAGCCGCTGGCTCGGCGCCTCGGCAGCCGGCGTGATGCTCGCCGATGAGAGGGGCGAACTCGACCTGATCGCGTCCACCAGCGAGGCGAGCCGACTGGTCGAGGTGATGCAGCTGAGCGCATATGCCGGGCCGTGCATCGAGAGCTTCACCTCGGGCGCCGTGGTGTCGGTGCCGGACATCTCACAGGTCCCCGCCCGCTGGCAGGCGTTCCGTGAGCGCGCCGACGAGCAGGGCTTCGCGGCGATCGATGCGATCCCCATGCGTCTTCGCGATCTGACCATCGGCACACTCAACCTCTTCCGCACCACCCCCGGCGACCTGCCCGAGGACGATCTGGTCGCGGCCCAGGCCTTCGCCGATGTGGCGACCATCGGCATCCTGCACCAGCGGACGCTCGCGGAGAGCGACGCGATCCGTCAGCAGCTGCAGTTCGCGCTGAACAGCCGCATCGTCATCGAACAGGCGAAAGGTGTGGTCGCGCAGACGCGCGGCGTGTCCATCGACCATGCGTTCGAACTGATCCGCGACTACGCGCGGCGCAATCGGCTCGGCATCTCCGTGGTCGCGTCCACCATCGTCGAGCGGCGCCTGCGGCTCTGAACCAGGTGCGGTCTAGCCGCGGGGAGGCGGCTGCCGGGATGCTGTGGGCACGAACCGCAGGAACCATCCCGGAGGGCGCGACATGCCGCAGAACCAGCCGACCGAATCCATCGTCACCGCCAACAGGGCGTGGCTCGACCGCGAGGAGTTCCGCGACACCGCGGATTTCGCGGACGCGGACCGCGGCTTCCTGGGGACGCGCGACGATCCGGCGATCCGGCGCGCCGACGGAACGGTGGTGTTCGACCCGTCCGGCTTCGCGTTCCTCACCGGAGCCGCACCCGACTCGGTGAACCCCAGCCTGTGGCGGCAGGGCGCTCTGATCCGGCGCCACGGGCTCTACGAGGTCGTCGAGGGGCTGTACCAGGTGCGGGGCTTCGATCTGTCGGTGATGTCGCTCATCGAGGGCGACACCGGCGTCATCGTCGTCGACCCGCTGGTGTCGCAGGAGACCGCTGCGGCGGCACTGGAGCTCTACCGGGCGCACCGCGGCGACCGTCCCGTGGTCGCCGTGATCTTCACCCACTCGCACATCGACCACTTCGGCGGGGTGCTCGGCATCATCGACCCGGCCGACGTCGAGGCGGGCAGGGTCGCCGTCGTCGCACCGGAGGGGTTCCTCGAGCACGCCATCGAGGAGAACGTCTACGCGGGGACGGCGATGGCCCGGCGGGCGAGTTACATGTACGGCGCCGTGCTCCCGCGCGGCCCGCTCGGCCAGGTCGGCTCGGGGCTCGGCCCGACGAACTCCATCGGCACCCCGGGGATCCTGCCGCCGACCGTCAGCGTCACTCCTGACAGCCTCGAGCAGACACTGGACGGGGTCGAGGTCGAGTTCCAGCTCGCCCCGAACTCCGAAGCGCCGGCCGAGATGCACTTCTACCTGCCGCGGTTCCGTGCGCTGTGCATGGCGGAGAACGCGACGCACAACCTCCACAACCTGCTGACCCTGCGCGGCGCGCTCGTCCGCGATCCCCGGATGTGGTCCCGGTACCTCACCGAGGCGATCGAACGCTACGCCGGCCGGTCGGACGTGCTGTTCGCCTCCCACCACTGGCCCACCTGGGGCAACGACCGCATCGTCCACTTCCTCGGCGTGCAGCGCGACCTGTACGCCTACCTGCACGACCAGACGCTGCGCCTGTTGAACCAGGGCCTGAACGGCGCCGAGATCGCCGAGGGCTTCCGGATGCCGCCGGCGCTCGAGGCGGAGTGGAGCACGCACGGGTACTACGGCTCGGTGTCGCACAACGTCCGGGCGATCTACCAGCGGTACATGGGCTTCTTCGACGGGAACCCGTCGCGGCTCTGGCCGCATCCGCCGGTCGAGCAGGCCCGACGCTGGGCGGCGCTCGTGGGCGGGGTGGATGCGCTGATCGCCGGCGGGCGGGAGGCGTACGCCGCCGGCGACTACCGGTGGGCGGCGACCGTGCTCGACACGGCCGTGTTCGCCGATCCGGAGAACGACGAGGCGAAGGCGCTGCTGGCGGACACCTACGAGCAGCTCGGGTACGGCGCGGAGAACGCCACCTGGCGCAATTTCTACCTCTCCGGCGCGACCGAGCTGCGTGACGGCAACTTGGGGACACCGATCCAGGCCAACGCACCGACCATCGTGGCGCACCTCTCCCCGGACCAGCTGTTCGACGCCATCGCGATCCAGATCGACGGCCCGGCGGCCTGGGATCTCGATCTGTCGATGGACATAACGTTCAGCGACCTGGGCCGCAGTTTCCGCGTCACCCTGCACAACGGGGTCCTGGTGCATGTCGAGAAGGAGCCCACCGCGGATGCGCAGCTGCACGTGACGGCGACGCACCCGCGGTTCCTGGCCCTCGCGGCCGGCGACACCGCATCCCCGGGGCTCACCCTCGAGGGCGATGCGGACGTGCTGGCGCGGCTCACAGCGGTGCTCGACCCGGGCGACCCGGACTTCGCGATCGTCACGCCGTAGGCGCCCCGCGCGCTACGCGCTCACGCGCGCACCCCGAGCGGTCCGGTCAGGCCGTGATCCGCCCCGGCCGGCCGTGGCCCGGGCAGACGAGCCGCGGCGACCGGCCGGCGATGAGCCGCTCCGTCGCCTCCGCCTGCCCGCGGTCGCTGGTGAGCAGGCGCGGCATCTGCACCAGGCGGCCCTTCGACACCCGCACCGAGTCGCCCGCGAACACGATGCCGCGCCACGCCACGATGACATGGCCCGGAGTGTGCCCGGGCGCCGGGATGGCGACCACCCCGGGTGCCACCTCCGTCTCCTCGGTCGCGGACAGCTCCTGGAGGTCCGCCGGTACCTCGCTGCGGGGTGATACGCGAGCCAGGAACCGGCGGAACCGGGTCGGCGGCGCATCCTGACCGCGCAGGATGCGCGCATCCCTCTCGCCGATCCACACCCGGGCGCCGGTCTGCCGCTGCAGCACAGCGGCGGTGCCGGCGTGGTCCGGGTCGTAGTGCGTCAGCACGATGCCGGTGACCGGCGAGACCCCGCGTTCGTCGCGCAGCTCGGTGGTCAGGGCGCGCGCTCCCCGCGCGTCCCGGTGTCCACGATGACGGACGACGCGCCGGTGTCGATCAGGTACGCATTGGCGCCGGTCGCCTTCTGCAGGCGGTACACGCCCTCGGTCAGGAGCTGCATGCGTTCAGCTTCGCACGGCGCGCGGCGCGGAGCACTGTGCCGGACGGGTGAGAATGGGAGAACGACACCCACCGATCGGAGCCGCCCACGCCATCCCTGTCCGTCCTCCTGACCACCTGGTCGTTCGACCCTGCCGCAGCCATCCTGCTGGTCGCGGCGGCTGCGCTCTACCTCCTGGGCGTGCTCCGGCTGCGGGCGCGCGGGCATCGCTGGCCCCTACGACTCACCGCGGCCTTCCTGGTGCTCGGGCTCGGCTCGTACGCTGTGGTGTCCTTCGGTTTCCTCGGGGCGGAGAGCACCGACCTGCGCTGGGCGTTCACGACCCGCATCGCGCTGCTGCTCTTCGTGGTGCCCGCCCTGGTCAGCCTGGGCCGGCCGGTCGCCCTCGCGCGCGTGGCGCTGGGTCCTGTGGGCCGTCGGCGTGCCGACCGGGCGACGCGCTCGTGGCCCGCGCGGGTGTTCGGCAACGCGATCTTCGCGCCCGCTTTCGCCTGCGCCGTGTTCCTGGTGTTCCTGACGCCGGTGGCGGCGATCCTGCGCGACTCGGTGTGGTCCGAGTGGTCGATCTCGGTCGTCGTTCCGCTGTGCGGGCTCCTGCTGGTGCTTCCGATCGCCGCGCACTCGGT
This sequence comes from Leifsonia sp. KNZ13-11D, assembly GCF_056754895.1. Classification (NCBI taxonomy): domain Bacteria; kingdom Bacillati; phylum Actinomycetota; class Actinomycetes; order Micrococcales; family Microbacteriaceae; genus Leifsonia; species Leifsonia sp. KNZ13-11D. The sequence goes on along the minus strand of NZ_JBPGWU010000001.1, from coordinate 2,008,354 downwards.
GATCCGGACCGGGCTGTTCATCACGGTGGAGTTCCTCCTCGCGTTCGTCGAGCTGGTGCTCGACGCGATCCCCGGGCTGCTGCTGCGGCTCAACGACGGCGTGCTCGACCACGCGCCGGCGATCCTGGGCAGGCTGCCGCTGTGGTTCCCCAGTCCCCTGCACGACCAGCATCTGTCCGGCGACCTGCTCTGGTTCATCGCAGAGATCGCGGACGTGCCGATCCTCGTGCTGCTCTTCGTGCGCTGGATGCGCCTCGATCGGCGCGAAGGCCGTCGCCTGGATGAGCTGAGCGACGAGGAGATGGCGGAACTGACCCGCCAGCACCTCGGCCACCGCGGCTGACGCGCTCTTCTCCTCCCCGCCTCGCATCCCTCCGAAATTCTTCGGTATTCAGTGTTGCCAAGTACCGGTACTCAGTGTTACTTTCTACCAGTAGTCAACATCACTGAGTAGGAGGTGACCCGATGGGCAACCAGATGACCGAGATGCTGAAGGGCACTCTCGAAGGTATGGTCCTCGCGATCATCGCGGAACGGCCGGCGTACGGATACGAGATCACCGCTCGCCTGCGGGACCAGGGTTTCACCGACCTCGTCGAGGGCACCGTGTACGCGCTCCTCGTCCGGATCGAGCAGCGCGGCTTCGTCGACGTGACGAAGGTCCCGTCCGAGAAGGGACCGCCGCGCAAGGTGTTCTCCCTCAACGAGCAGGGGCGCACGCAGCTCGACGAGTTCTGGTCGACGTGGGAGTTCCTCTCGCAGCGCATCCAGCGGCTCCACGCCGACAGCACCGACAACAGCACCAGCACCGACAGCACAGCGGCGGACGCCGCGCACACCGAAGGGAACGACTGATCATGGCAGCGAAGTGGTTCGAAGCCCTCACCGGCTCGCTCGAGCAGAAGAAGCAGTACAAGCAGTACGTCGCGCGCATCGACGCGCTCCCGGAGCCCTACCGGGGCTCTGCCAAGGCCTTCCACCGCTACTTCCTGTACCAGGGCGGCCTGGTCGACGGCGACGTGCTGGTCACCATGCTGGGCGACTTCGCAGACCTGTGGGAGCGCGCGGCCACGGACGGCACACCCATCCGCGACGTGGTCGGCGACGACCCGGCGGAGTTCGCCGAGACGTTCGCCGAGGCCTACACCGGCAAGCGCTGGATGGACAAGGAACGCGATCGTCTCAGCGCGGCGATCGACACGGCCGTCGACGAGGAGAGGAAGGGGAAGAACGCATGAGCACCGCAACGCTCGACCCGGCCATCCGGGTCCAAGGCATCACCAAGTCGTTCAAGGACCTAGAGGTGCTGCGCGGCGTCGACTTCGAGGTCGCGCCGGGCACCATCTTCGCCCTCCTCGGCTCCAACGGCGCGGGCAAGACCACGCTCGTCCGCATCCTCGCCACGCTCATCGCAGCCGACGGCGGCACTGCGTCCGTGCACGGGTTCGACGTGGCGTCCGCCCCGGCAGACGTCCGCAGATCCCTCAGCCTCACCGGCCAGTTCGCGGCGGTGGACGAGGTGCTCACCGGGCGGGAGAACCTCGTGCTGGTCGCGAAGCTCCGGCATCTGCGCGATGCGGGCGCCGTCGCCGACCGGATGCTGGAGCGGTTCTCGCTCACCGAGGCCGGCGGCCGCAAGGCGGGAACCTACTCCGGCGGGATGCGCCGGCGGCTCGACATCGCGATGAGCCTGATCGGCGATCCGCCGTTGATCTTCCTGGACGAGCCGACGACCGGTCTCGACCCGCAGGCGCGGATCGAGGTCTGGGACACGGTGAAGGAGCTGGCCCGCGCGGGCACCACGGTGCTGCTCACCACGCAGTACCTCGACGAGGCGGAGCAGCTGGCCGATCGGATCGCGATCCTGCACAAGGGGGTCATCATCCAGAACGGCACGCTGGCCGAGCTGAAGAAGCTCCTCCCCTCGGCCACCGTCGAGTACGTGGAGAAGCAGCCCACCCTCGAGGAGGTCTTCCTCGCCCTCGTCGGAGACGACGGGGAGCCCGAGCCGGCGGCCGCCGATGCCGGAGCGTCCGGCACGTCCGGCGCGTCACGCACGTCACGAAAGGAACTCCGATGAGCACCTACGTCCTCAGCGACACGCGCACCCTCACCGGGCGTTCGCTGCGCCACATCCTCCGGAGCCCGGACACGATCATCACCACCGCTGTCACCCCGATCGCGCTGATGCTGCTCTTCGTCTACGTGCTCGGCGGGGCGATCCGGATCGGGTCCGGCGAGTCGTACATCGACTACATGCTGCCGGGCATCCTCCTGATCACCATCGCCTCCGGCATCGCCTACACGGCCTACCGGCTGTTCCTCGACCTCCAGGGCGGCATCTTCGAACGGTTCCAGTCCATGCCGATCGCCCGCTCGTCCGTCCTGTGGGCGCACGTGCTGACCTCGCTCGTGGCCAACCTGGTCTCGGTCGCGCTGGTGATCGGCGTCGCCCTCATCATGGGGTTCCGCACAGGCGCCTCGGTCGGCGCTTGGCTGGCGGTCGCGGGCATCCTGATCCTGTTCACGCTGGCCCTCACCTGGATCGCCGTGATCGCCGGGCTCTCGGCGAAGACGGTGGACGGCGCGAGCGCATTCAGCTACCCGCTGATCTTCCTGCCGTTCATCAGCTCCGCCTTCGTCCCGACCGCGTCGATGCCGGCGCCGGTGGCCTGGTTCGCGGAGAACCAGCCGGTCACGTCCATCGTCGACACCATCCGGGCGCTGTTCTCCGGCCAGCCGGTGGGCACCGACATCTGGGTGGCGCTGGCGTGGCTGGTCGGCATCCTGGTCGCCGCCTACGCGTACGCCATCGTGAAGTACCGGAGGAAGTTCAACTGACCTGACGCCCCCGTGCGCCGCTCGCCGCCCGTCTCCTCTCGGAGGCGGGCGGCGATCGGCGTGAACGGGGGTCCCACCCGTCAACTCTTGACGGTTTCTGTCCGCCGAATTGAGGACAGGGCCCGCGGGTCGATAACGTTGTCAAGGCCCGGGGATGCCGGCCCCGACGCGGAAACGAATCCTTCGAACGGATACGTCTCAACCCGACGCGAACGGACGGCATCCCGGGGGAACCCTACCCGGCGACAGGCGCCGCGGAGGCTCCCCGGGCCTCAGCCTCGGCACGCCGGTCCGCACTGTGATCGACGAGCGGCTGCACCTGCACCCCGCTGTGGTCGTGCCGGGCCTCCGCCAGCAGCGAGGCCAGCTCGACGGCCGCGTCGCGGTCGTCGACGTCGATGACATAGAAGCCGCCGACCACCTCCTTCGCCTCGGTGAACGGCCCGTCCACTGCGATCGGCTCGCCGTCCGTCCCGCGACGCAGCGTCACCGCCGTCGCAGGGCCCTGCAGTTCCCCGGAGGCGAGGATCGCCTCCCCGGCGTGCTGCCGGAACTCGCGGTGCGCCGCATCGATCCCGGCGCGGTCGGCCTCGCTCATCGACGCCCACCGCTGCGGGTCGCCCTGGATCAGGATGATGAACTCGCTCATGACATGTCCTCCTTCGTCTCGGATGATCTCCTGACCAGACGTCGAACGGGAAGACCGCGGATCGACAGCGAGCCCGCTCCGGCTCCGGTCAGCCGGCCGGAGCGAGCACGATCAGCGGTGTCACGTAGTGCTCCACGACCGTCCCGCCGAGCTCGCGCGCGGCCTCGGCCGCCTGGTCGGCCTCGGCCTGCGACCAGTCGCTGAACGTCGTGAAGAGCGCCCGGATGCCTTCGGCGTCGAGCGCGACGCTCCAGCGGAGCTCCTCGCGGTGCTCGACGACGAACAGCCCTCCGGCGGTCAGCAGCCGCGCCCACGCGTCCGTCTCCGTCTCGTCGGGTCCGGGCCGCGCGGGAGCGTCACGCCGTTCGACGATGGCCTGGACGCGTTCGCGGAAGGGCGACGGCGGTACCGTCCTGTCACCGTAGGCGGTGCGCCATACCGCCAGCCGGCCGCCGGGTGCCAGCGCGCGCCGCACCGCCGGGAGCACCCGGTCGAGGTCGAACCAGTGCACGGCCGTCGCGATCGTGACGAGGTCGACAGAGCCCGGCTCCGGTAGGTACCCCTCGGCCGTAGAGCGGACCACCTCCACCCCGGGGAGGCTCTGCTGCAGGATGTCTGCGAGGGCCGGGCCCGGTTCGACGGCGGTCACGACCATCCCCGCGTCCACCAGGATGCGCGTGGCCTGACCGCTGCCCGCTCCCAGATCGAGGGCGCGGCGTCCTGCATTCAAGAGCCCCAGCTGTCGCAATCGGTCGCGGAGGCTGTCCGGGTACGGCGGCCGAGCACGGTCGTAGAGCGCGGCGTGGCGATCGAAATGCATCGGATCCGGCATGCCGAGCAGCCTACGCGGGCGAGAGCGGCCGGCTCAGAGGGCGACGCGGTTGCGGCCGGAGCTCTTCGCTCGGTGCATCGCCGCATTCGCCGCCTGCACGAGCTGCTTCGCCGTCCGTCCCGTTTCGATGGCGATGACGCCGCGCTCCAGCTCGTGTGTGCTCAGCGGCTCGGCGCCCGTCGCCGCGAGCAGCAGGCAGCGGTCGATCAACGGCACGTCGCCGATGCTGCGGCTGACGCCGTCCAGTGCGGGGATCGCGCCGTCGGCGCCCACCAGCCGGCACGGCTCGTCGCGGCTCTCGACGAGCGTCAGCAGCGGGTCGTCGGAGGACGCCACGCCGGCGCGCACGACGGTCCATCCGGCGCCAGGTGCGGTGGGCGCGCGTGATCATGCGGACGAGCCGGTCGTCCTGGGCCATCGGAACAGTCAGTTCGGTCGTTATCGGGATGCGGAGCGGTGGGTCGCCGGGTGTGCTGCGGGTGTGCTGCGGGGTGTGCGGCGTCCGTGCGCAGGGGGATGATGCCGGTGGGCGATATCCGGGGCCGCTGGGTCCCCGCCGACCGAGGAGGACGAGATGGCGCACGACGACAGGGACGACCGCGACCGTGGTGACGAGTACCCGGACGACGCCGGGTATCCGGACGGCGAGGGAACGCTCGACGAGGGCACCGGCGCCTTCCACTCCGGTCCGACCGGCGACGAGGCCGCCGACGACGGCGGGCGCGACGACACCGGCGCGGAGGGCGAGGCTGTCGTGGAAGAACTCGAGGAGTTCGACGGGCCCGACTCGCGGGACGAGTGACCTCGCGGGGACGAATGACCTCGCGGGGACGAATGACCTCGCGGGACGAATGATCCCGCCGGGGCGAATGACCTCGCGGGACGAACGATCCCGCCGGACGAATGACCCCGGCGACGCGCCCGGCTCACCCCGGGACGGCCGCCACGGCGTCGATCTCCACCAGGGCACCGGGCCGGGCCGGCGCCACGGTCAGCACGGTGACCGTGGTGCGGTGGTCGCCCCAGACCTCGCGGGTGGCCGCGTAGGCCTCGGTGGGGTCGATGCCCGGCGCCAGATGGATGGTCAGCCGGGCTACCTGCTCCGGACCGCTCCCAGCTGCGGCGAGCACGGCGAGCACATTGCGGAGCGCCTGCTCGGTCTGGGCGGCGAGGCCATCGAGGAGCGCACCCTCGGCATCCACGCCGTTCTGGCCGCCCACGAACAGCAGCGGGCCGGCGGACACGATCATCCCCTGCGCGAAGGCGGGGCTGCGGAACAGCTCCGGCGGGTCTACAGGGGTCACCTGGACGGACATGAGAGCTCCTCTCGGCGGTGTGGCCATCATCCCGCCGACCACCGACACGCGGGAAGGCACGAGCGCGGGGCGGTGCCGTCGGGCGGCGTCCGCTGCAGGCGCCCGCGATACAGTGGACGGGTGAACCCGCTCATCTCGCAGCCCGCTGCAGCCTCGGCCGTCGCGCCGTCGCCCGCTGGGCGTCTGGAGGTCGTCGGCGCGCTCAGCGCCGGCGCGAGATAGCGCTGTCCCCTCTCGGTGATTCCCGCGCGCCGTGGCGCGCTCTGTCGCTCCGGCATGGCCGGCGACCCCTCGCGGACCTCCGTCCGCTCACGACCGATTCACGACAGTCAGGCGTTCATCCATGCTTCCGCTCACTGAGCAGCAACTCCGTTCCTCCTTCGTCAACGCGTCCCAGCGCGAGCGCAAGGAGCTCACCCTCCCCGACCTGGCCGGCATCCGCTGGGACCAGCTCGACTTCCTCGGCTGGCGCGACCGCCGGCAGCCGCAGGTGGGCTACATCGTCGTCGAACTCGACGGCGCACCCGTCGGTGTGCTCCTGCGCCGGGCCGAGGGCAGCATCCGGTCGCGTCCGCAGTGCTCGTGGTGCGAGGACGTCCACCTGCCGAACGACGTGCTGTTCTTCATCGCCAAGCGCGCCGGCCGCGCCGGACGCAACGGCAACACCCTCGGCACGCTCGTCTGCGCGGAGTTCCAGTGCTCGGCGAACGTCCGTCGCCGCCCACCGACTGCCTACGTCGGGTTCGACGTCGAGGCGGCACGGGAGCAGCGGATCGAGGCGCTCCGCGAGCATGTGGACGCGTTCGCGCGCAGGGTGCTGGACGGGGACTGATCGCGCGGCACGCGCGTCGCACCCCGGGCGGGGCCGCCGTTCAGGCGGCCTCGTCCAGGAACGGCTCGTGGTGGTAGCCGGACTCGTCGACGATCGCGAGGGTCGACTCGGGCACCTCAACGAAGGCGCCCGGGAGGTCGGTCAGCGGTTCCGACACCACGACCTTGGCCTTCTCGCCGAAGACCTCGAGCCGTGCGGCGTCCGGGTACAGCTCACGGAGCTCGGGGATATCGACCGAGTGGTAGAGCGTGCGGCTCTTGTGCGAGGTCGAGTACCGGAACGCCCAGAGCGTCGTGCCGTCCGATACGGCCACCGTCCCCTGCATCGGGAACTGGATGCCCTTGCTCTGCCCGACCTGCTCCACCATCCGGATGGCGCGCGCCAGTCCCGCGGCGGGGTCGTCCTGCAGGCCCATCGTCAGCGCCAGGTAGAAGAGCACCTCCGTGTCCGTGGTCCCATGGATAAGCGGATACAGCGACGGGTCGATCGCGAAGGCCAGGTCGCGCTTCATCTTCAGGAACCCCTCGAGGAAGCCGTTGTGCATGAACAGCCAGTTCTCGTGACGGAACGGGTGGCAGTTCGACTGCTGGATGGGCGGGCCCGCCGCCGCGCGGACGTGCCCGAAGAAGAGCGGGCTCGCGATGGAGCTCGTCAGCTCGCGCAGGTTCTCGTCGTGCCAGGCCGGCTCGATGCTGTGGAAGAGAGCCGGCACGTTGCCGTGGCTCGCGTCTTCGGGGTACCAGCCGAACCCGAAGCCGTCGCCGTTGACCGTCTCCGCGCCCAGCGGGGAGTTCAGCGACTGGGCCACCAGCGAGTGCTGCGTGTCCAGGATCAGTTCGGAGGGCTTCAGCGGCTCTCCCCAGTATGCGAGCCAACGGCACATGACGACCTCCACGACGTTCCGGATGCGGACGGCTGAACCATAGCTCCGCCCAGTGGCGCGCGGGAATACACTCCCTCACACCGCCGGATATCGGCTGTCAAGCCCTGGCAGCAGAACGAGCGGTCCACTTGGCTGGTGTCATGAAGACGCACACGAGGTTCGTCCGGCAGGGGCTGGAGGTGTCGGAGATCTCGGACCACGAGTGGCGGGTGAGCGACACCCGCGCCGCCGCGATCGGCGGTCCTCCGGTCGTCGGCTTCATCCTGCAGCTGGACGCGATGTACGAGGTGACGCAGATCGGCCGCCCCGGTCGCCGGACATACTTCCGGTCGTTCGACGCCGCTCTAGCCGAGCTGCAGGACTGAGCCGGCCGGCGTCAGCCTTGCTGCGCCGGCGGCGTGCCCGCGATGTTGACCAGCCACTGCACCCCGAACCGGTCGATCGCCATGCCGAAGCTGTCGCCCCATGGCGCCTTGTTGAGCGGCTCGATGACGTTCCCGCCCTCGATCAGCTTCTCCCAGTAGCCGGTCAGCTCGGCCTCGTCGTCCCCGCTGAGGGAGATGGAGATCGAGGAGCCCTGGGTGAAGTCCATGTGAGCAGGCACATCCGCGGCCATGAGCGTGAAACCGGCCGGGCTGGTCAGCTGCGAGTGCATGATCAGATCGTTGTCTGCCGGATCTTGGGCCATCTGGTATTCGGCGAAGGTACTGCGCTGCACCTCCCCGCCGAAGACGGACCGGTAGAAGTCCATGGCCTCCCGGGCGGAGCCCCGGAAGTTGAGGTACGGGTTCAGGATCGACGGCATGGTGTCCTCCTCGTGAGAGCTCGTGGATGCCGGTTCGCCGCCCAGCGTAACGGCCGTCCACGGCGGCCCACCAGAGGGCGGATGCCCCGAAATGCAGTCGTTCAGCGCCGGTAGGCGGCGACGAACAGGTCGCCCCGGATCTCCTCCAGCCGGTCCAGGATCCGCTCGACGAGCGCGTCGGTGATCCCTCCGGCTCGCACGTCGTACGGGCCGAGCGGCTGGAGCTTGCCGCACCGCACCCTGACGACCTCCCAGCCGACGGCCCGCAGCAGCCGGTCCTTCCGCCGGTCGGAGGTCTCGCGCGGTCCGACGTGCTCGAGTCCGTGCCGCCCGGTGGTGTCGTACTCGATCGCCACCTTCAGCTCGGGCACCAGGATGTCGGGCCAGACCTCGAGGTGCGCGTGGAACGGCGTCGCGACCCGCACCGCGTTCCTGCTCAGGTCGACGTCGAGCCGAGCGGCCAGCCGACGTTTGAGCTCGGGCTCGGCCGCCGAGGCGGGCGCCGGCGCCCAGCGGCTGACGAACGCGTCGCCGACCGGCACCCGGTCCGCGCCGCCACGGGCGTGCCGGCAGATCGGGCAGCGCCGGCCGCCCAGGATGCGCTCGATGCTCGCCTGGTACGACGGATGCCCCGCCTCGCACTGCCAGGAGTACGTTCCTGCGGTCCCGTTCTCGGCCGACACCGCCACCCGCGCGCCAGGCGTCGCCATGCTGACCAGCTGCTCCCGCGTGAGGCTCTCGCGGTCGAGCCGGCGGCACAGGTAGCAGCGGTCGTCGGACGGGTCCGCCTCGATGCGGCGCGGGTCGCGTGCGTGCCCGCACACGTGGGTGCCCGCGTCGGGTGCGGGCGTCCGGACCGGGCGCGGCGCTGCCGCCTCCGCGCACTCCGGGCACCACGCCGACCGGCGCCGGGTTCCGCCCGGACGCGAGCGCTGCTCCTCCGGGGTGGCGACGAACCGGTGACCGGCGTCGCACTCCCAGACCAGGTAGACGTCGGCCGCGGGCGGGACCTGGGTGAGCGTGATGCCATGGTTGAGGTCGGGATGGTACTGCCGGACGAGCACCGGGTACCGCTCCCAGTCGCCGCGGTACCGCCCGATCTCGTAGGGCACGCGGACGCCCTTCGACCACTGGCGGCGCGACCACCACTGCTCGACGCTCTCCGGCACGGCATCCCTCCTCATCCCGAGGCTAGAACGCACCACCGTCACTCCACCGCGCACATTCGTCACGAATGCACGCTCCGGGCCCCCGAGACGCGACATTCGTCACGAATGCACGCTCCGGGCCCCCGAGACGCGACATTCGTCACGAATGTGCGCCTTGCACCGCCACCTACATTCGTCACGAATGTGCGCTCCCGACGCGCGTAAGGCGGCATTCGTCACGAATGTGCGCAGCGGGTCAGAGCAGGAACGGGATGAGCGCGCGGCGCTCCGGCGGATAGTCCGGGAACGTGGCGCGGTACCACCGGTGGTTCGCGAACGCGCGCGGCGCGAGGTTCGCGAACGTGTACAGCGCGAAAGCGGTGCCGGCGAGCGACCAGGTGGCGATCGCCCACCCCGTCCACTCGATCATCTCGCCCAGGTAGTTGGGGCTCGAGACGTACCGGAACCCGCCGCCCCGGGGGATGCGGTACCCGTCTCCCGACCGCCGCAGCAGCCGCAGCGTCCGGTCGGAGCGCGCGTTCAGCGTCAGCCCGCCCGCGAACAGGACGACGCCTGCCCAGAACCGCCCGTCAGCGAGCCACGCCACCGGGTAGTCCCCGTACTCGGAGATCCACCGTGCGTTCACCCATGCGTTGAGCAGGTTGAAGGCGATGGCCAGCAGCATCACGAGCACCGGCATCCGGGATCCCGATCGCATCAGGAACGGGTAGACGAACGCCCGGTACACGTAGTGCAGCAGCCAGAGCGCCAGGAACAGCAGCGGCACCGGTTCGAAGCGGTGCGACCCGAGCAGGTAGAAGGCCACGAACAGGATGGACGCGGGCGCCTCCATCACGACCCAGCCGACCCGCGCCGGCACTGTCGGACCCCAGCCGCTCCGCCCGTGGCGGCCGCCGTACGGGGCGACCACGAACAGCAGGGCGACGAACGTCACCGCCGCCAGGGCGAGCTCGGCGTAGACGAACCAGCGGTACGGTCCCTCGGGCATGCGGTCAGGCTAGCGCGGCACCCGGTGGCGACGCAGGAAGTGCGCCGACACGGGTGCCGGACCGGCGCCGCCCGCGTCAGCCCTGCTGTGCGTTCGCCGCCGCGAGCAGGCCGTCGATCATCTCCGTCGTGACCTGACCCCCGGACAGCATCCCGACGCGGCCGATCGGGAACGAGTTCATCATCTTCTCCATCGAGACCCCCTCCGGCATGATCGCCGAGGCACCCTCCATCATCTGCGCCATGCCGGCCAGCGCCGTCTGCACCATCGGACCGGCGACAGGATGCGCGAGCACCTCGCCGAGCGACGACTCCCGCGTGAGCGGCAGGCGCACCTCATCGCCATCGAGGGACACCGTCGCGCGGGAACGCAGGTCGCGGCTGCTCGCCCCGACCTCGACGGTGTACTCGCCGCGCTCGACCACCCAGCGCTCGGCCCGCGCATCCCAGTACGACAGGTCGGAGCGCCGGACGGCGACGGAGACCTCGCGCGACTCCCCCGCCGCCAGCTCCACCGACGCGAACCCTTTCAGTTCGCGCACGGGACGCTGCACCGACGATCCCGCGAGCGACGTGTAGACCTGGACGATCTCCCGTCCAGCGCGGTCGCCGGTGTTGGTGACGGTGAGCCGCACCTCCACGTCTCCGCTCCCGGTGACCTCCGCCGTCGCCTCGCCGTAGGAGAAGGTCGTGTACGAGAGCCCGTGGCCGAACGGGAACGCGACGGGCATCCGCCGGGCGTCGTACCAGCGGTATCCCACGAACAGGCCCTCTCCGTAGCGGACGTGTCCCTGCTCGCCAGGGAAGTTGAGGAACGCAGGGGTGTCCTCGAGGCGCAGCGGGATGGTCTCGGTCAGCTTGCCGGACGGGTTCACGGCGCCGAAGAGCACGTCGGCGGTCGCCGATCCCCCGGCCTGGCCGAGCAGCCAGGCCTCGACGATGGCGGGCACCCGCTCCGCGAACGGCAGCGCCACGACGCCGCCGTTCGACAGTACGACGACCGTGCGCGGGTTGGCCGCGACGACGGCGTCGATCACGGCGAGCTGGTCGGCAGGGAGGTCGATGTCCTCCCGGTCGTAGCCCTCGGACTCCAGACGTGCGGGCAGCCCCGCGAAGACCACGGCCACCTCCGCCGCCGCGGCGGCCCGGACCGCCTCGTCGCGCAGGCGTGCCGTCTCGTCCTCCGGAGCATCCGCCGAAAGCGAGAATCCGGCGGCGTAGACGGCGTCCGGTGCTACGGCACGGATCGCCGTGAGCGCGTCGTCCAGCCGGGTCGGGTGGATCATCGACGAGCCCGCGCCCTGGTACCGCGGCTTCTCCGCGAAAGCGCCGATCACCGCGAGCGACCGGTCCGCATGCAGCGGCAGGAGGGGCTCGGCGCCGTCGTTCTGGAGCAGCACGATCGACCGGGCCGCCGCCTCGCGCGCCAGCTCGTGGTGCGCATCCACGTCGAGCGGGCCCTCGACGCGCGGCGTCACCGCCCAGCGCACGGCCAGGTCGGCGTTCCGCTGGGCGGACGCATCCAGCAGCTCTTCGTCGAGGCGCCCCTCGGCGACGGCGGCCACCACCTCGGCGTCGGACTGCCCGCCGTTGCCCGGCATCTCCAGGTCCAGCCCGGCGCGCAGCGCGGCCACGCGGTCGCTCACGGCGCCCCAGTCGGAGACCACGAGGCCCTCGAAGCCCCACTCCCCGCGCAGCACATCGGTCAGCAGCCAGCGGTTCTCGGACGCGAACACGCCGTTGATGCGGTTGTAGGAGCACATGACGGTGTGCGGCTGTGCATCCTCGACCACCCGCTGGAACCCGCGCAGGTAGATCTCGCGCAGCGGCCGCGGATCGACGTCGGACGAGGACCGCATCCGGTCGTCCTCCTGGTTGTTCGCGGCGAAGTGCTTCAGCGACGCGCCGACGCCCTGCGACTGGATGCCGCGCACGATTCCGGCGCCGAGGACCCCGGACACGATCGGGTCCTCGCTCAGGTACTCGAAGTTGCGGCCGCACAGCGGCGACCGCTTGATGTTGATGCCGGGACCGAGGATGACCGCCACGTCCTCGATCGACGACTCGACCCCGAGGGCCGTTCCGATGCGCTCGGCCAGCCCGGCATCCCAGGAGGAGCCCAGCGCCACCGCGGGCGGGAAGCAGGTGGCGGGCACGCTGTCCCCGATCCCCAGGTGGTCGCCGCCCTCGCGCTGCTTGCGCAGGCCGTGCGGTCCGTCGGTGAGCATGACCGAGGGGATGCCCGCGGCCTCCACCGGCTTCGTGCGCCAGAAGCCCTCGCCGCTGGTGAGCGACGCCTTCTGCTCGACCGTGAGCCCGGTGAGGTCGGCGGCGGCCGTCGTCGTCGTGCTGGTGTCCGTCATGTGCGTTTCCCTTTCAGATGGTGCGTGGAGCATGGGTCGGTGCGTCAGCGGGTCGCCTTGATCGGCCACACGGCCAGTGCCCCCAGGATGCCGAGGACGATCGCGATCGGGAAGAGCGCGGCGTAGCCGAAGGCGAGGACGATGGCGCCGGCGACTCCGGGGGCCAGAGTCTGCGGGAGCGTGGCGGCGATGTTGACGACGCCGAGGTCCTTCGCGAACGACTTCGCGGAGGGGAGCACCTCGCTCATGAGCGCCGTGTCGACGGCCTGGAACATCCCGAACCCGAAGCCGGCGATGATCGTCATGATGATCCAGGCGGTCACATCCGGCCACAGCCAGGGCAGCAGGAAGCCCAGACTGACGACCGCGGCGGACGCGAAGACGAACGGCTTGCGGCGGCCGAACCGGTCCGACAGCGGGCCGGAGACGACGGTGGAGACGATGATGCCGACGAGGCTCAGCAGTCCGAGCAGCGGGATGAGCTGCTCGGGATGCGCGACGTGGAAGTAGTCGGTGAGCAGGAAGAGCTGGAACCCTGTCACGGCGAAGTAGCCGGTGTACAGCAGGAGACGGCCGGTGAACGCCCAGAAGAAGTCGGGGTGCGCGATCGGGTTCACCCAGAAGGTCTTGAGGAAGTCGACGAGCGTGAACGGCTCGCGCTCCATCCGGGCGCTCGAATAGTCCGGGTTGGCGAGGACGAACAGGCTCAGGACGACGAGCGAGAAGACCGCGAAGAAGATGTACCCGACCGTGAGGCTGTTGAAGAACAGCGATCCGACGATCTGGCCGCCGAGCGCTCCCACCATGAGGCCGATGCCGGAGAGCGCGGCGAAGGTGCCGCGGCGCTTGAGCGGCACGCGGTCGGGCATGATCGCGGTGAGCGGGCCCTGGGCGAAGTTGTAGCTGATCTGCACCAGCGTCCAGGCGATGACGACGCCGACCAGCGAGTTCGCGAAGGCCAGCCCGACCAGCGACAGACCTCCCGCGAGCGAACCGATCACGATCCACGGCGCGCGGCGTCCGAAGCGGGAGCGCGTCCGGTCCGAGATCTGCCCGGCGATCGGCTGGGCGACCATGGCGGCGAACGCGCCGATGGTGGCCGCGATCGCGAGGTTGGCGACCTTGTCCTGCTCGCCGAACAGCAGCGTGATCTGCTGCGGGAGGAGGATGCCGGGCAGCGCTCCCCAGATCAGGTAGATGCCGAGGTTGGCCGGGATGATCCACACCATGAGCCGGCGGAGGCCCTTGATCGGCGCGGGCGGGTCGTCGTTGCCGGAGGCGGTGCCGACGAAGGTGTTGGTAGTGACGGGCGCGACGGGTTCGGCGGCGGCTGTGTCTCCCGTCGATGGGCCGGTCGGTACGGAGGTGTCTGACGTCATTGTCGAAGGGGTCCTCTCACCATCCACCGTGGATGGTGAGCAAAACCTTACGTCACTCGGTTTTCAGAATGCAAGCGTCGCTCGGTTTATGGTGGAGTCATGGCACGACGGGGTTCCTACGCGAAGGGCGTAGCGAAGCGGGACGAGATCCTGGAGAGCGCCCTCGAGGTGATCGCGCGGGAGGGTTACCGCGGCGCCTCGGTGAAGGAGCTCGCGGAAGCGGTGGGCTTGAGCCAGGCCGGGCTGCTGCACTACTTCGACAGCAAGGACGAGCTGTTCACGGCCATCCTGCGCAAGAGGGACGAGGTGGACTCGCGCCGCTTCGGCGACGTCGACGCCGACCCGACCCCCGAACGGCTGCGCGAGGGCTACGTCGGAATCGTCCGCCACAACGCGGAGGTGCCGGGACTGGTGCAGCTGTTCTCGCGCCTGGCTGTGGAGGCCGGCGACCCCGCGCATCCTGCGCACGACTACTTCGTGGAGCGCAGCGCGGCCCTGCGTGCGATGTTCGCGCGGACGTTCGAGGCGCAGCAGCAGCGCGGCGACCTCCCGGCGGCGGTCGACGCCGACACGCTCGCACGGCTGGTGCAGGCGGTCTCCGACGGCCTGCAGCTGCAGTGGCTGCAGGACCCGACGGTCGACATGGCCGCCGCCGTCGACGCGCTGTTCGCGCTGCTGGCGCGGGGTGCTTCAGCAACGCCGGGCGAATAGGTGGGCCCTGGCTCGGTGCGCAGGATCGAGCCGACGACACCCTCTGGTGAAGTGGGCCCTGCCGGGATCGAACCGACGACATCCACGGTGTAAACGTGGCGCTCTACCAGCTGAGCTAAAGGCCCTGAACGCCCTCCACCCTACCGAACCCGTACCGTCTCGAAGATTTGTGCCACATCTCGGTTATGCGACGCCCATAACCACTATTCGGCACGAATCGCGGCCCAGCGGGCGCGTCAGACGTGCGCGGGCAGGCGGTCGAGGGCCGCGCGGTAGGCCTCGATCGAGCGGGCCTCGCCCGGCGCGGTGATGAAGGACGCGCGGATGATGCCGCGCTCGTCGATGAGGAAGGTCGCTCGGTTGGCGATCCCCTTCTCGTGCAGGAACACGCCGTACTCCTTGGCGATGTCGCCGTGGGGCCAGAAGTCGGCCAGCAGCGAGAAGGTGTAGCCCTCCTTCTCCGCCCACGCGCGCAATGTGAACTTGGAGTCGACGGAGACCGCCAGCAGCTCGACGCGGTGGTCCGCGAACAGGCCCAGGTTGTCCCGCAGCTCGCACAGCTCGCCCGTGCAGGTGCCGGAGAACGCGAGCGGGAAGAACACCAGCGCCACCGCCTTGCGCCCGCGGAAGTCGCTGAGCCGCACCGTCTCGCCGAACTGGTTGAGCAGCTCGAAGTCGGGTGCCTGGGTGTCGTTCTCGAGGGCCATCGGTCGTCCTTTCAGGCCCGCACGACGTGGCTCCGCGCGGGCACGAGCACACAGCATAGACCCGCGCTCGCCGAGCGCCAAGCGACGGTCATCAGCACGTCCCGAGTGAGGCTAGGCTGAACGATGGTGCCCGCAGTTGTCGAGAACCGACAGCGCTCCGGCACGTCCACGATCCATCCGACACAAGAAAGAGGTCGAGGGTGACTGTAAACGACCAGGACCCGTACTCGGTGAACAACATCGATTCGGACCCGGAGGAGACCGCCGAGTGGCGTGAATCCCTCGACCAACTGGTTGCGGCCCAGGGCCACGAGCGTGCTCGCGAGATCATGCTCAGCCTGCTGAAGCGCTCGAAGGACCTGCACGTCGGCGTCCCGATGGTGCCGACCACCGACTACATCAACACCATCTCCCCGGAGAACGAGCCCGAGTTCCCGGGCGACGAGGAGATCGAGCGCCGGTACCGGGCGTGGGTCCGCTGGAACGCGGCCGTCATGGTGCACCGCGCTCAGCGCCCCGGCATCGCCGTCGGCGGCCACCTCTCCAGCTACGCCTCCAGCGCGACGCTCTTCGAGGTCGGCTTCAACCACTTCTTCCGCGGCCAGGACCACCCGGGCGGCGGCGACCAGGTCTTCTTCCAGGGCCACGCCTCCCCCGGCGTCTACGCCCGCGCGTTCCTCGAGGGGCGCCTGAGCGCCGACCAGCTCGACGGCTTCCGCCAGGAGAAGTCGCACGCCGGCGGCGGCCTCTCCAGCTACCCGCACCCGCGTCTGATGCCCGAGTTCTGGCAGTTCCCGACCGTGTCGATGGGTCTCGGCCCGATCAACGCGATCTACCAGGCCCAGCTCAACAAGTACCTCACCAACCGCGGCATCAAGGATGCGTCGGACCAGCACGTCTGGGCGTTCCTCGGCGACGGCGAGATGGACGAGGTCGAGTCGCGCGGCCAGCTCCAGGTGGCTGCCAACGAGAAGCTCGACAACCTGACCTTCGTCATCAACGCGAACCTGCAGCGCCTCGACGGCCCGGTGCGCGGCAACGGCAAGATCATCCAGGAGCTGGAGAGCTACTTCCGCGGCGCCGGCTGGAACGTCATCAAGGTGATCTGGGGCCGCGAGTGGGACGACCTGCTCGCCCGCGACACCGACGGCGCACTGGTCAACCTGATGAACCAGACGCCGGACGGCGACTACCAGACGTACAAGACGGAGAACGGCGCCTACGTGCGCGAGAACTTCTTCGGCCGCGACCCGCGCACGCTCGAGCTCGTCAAGGACTACAGCGACGACCAGGTCTGGGGCCTCAAGCGCGGCGGCCACGACTACCGCAAGGTCTACGCCGCGTTCAAGGCGGCCGTCGAGCACAAGGGCCAGCCGACCGTCATCATCGCGAAGACGATCAAGGGCTACGGCCTGGGTCCGTCCTTCGAGGGCCGCAACGCGACCCACCAGATGAAGAAGATGACCCTCGACAACCTGAAGGCGTTCCGCGACGCCATGCGCATCCCCGTGTCGGATGCGCAGCTCGAGGAGAACCCGTACCTCCCGCCGTACTTCAACCCCGGCGCCGAGGACGAGACGATCCGCTACCTGCACGAGCGCCGCCGTGACCTGGGCGGCTACGTGCCGGAGCGCCGCGCGACGTACACGCAGCTGAACCTGCCGGACGACTCCGCGTACGCGATCTCGAAGAAGGGCTCCGGCACGCAGGAGGTCGCCACCACCATGGCGTTCGTCCGTCTGCTGAAGGACCTGCTGCGCTCGAAGGACTTCGGTCACCGCATCGTCCCGATCATCCCGGACGAGGCCCGCACCTTCGGCATGGACGCCTTCTTCCCGAACGCGAAGATCTACAACCCGAACGGCCAGCACTACACGTCGGTCGACCGCGAGCTGCTCCTCGCCTACAAGGAGAGCCCGCAGGGCCAGATCATCCACGTCGGCATCAACGAGGCGGGCGCGCTGGCCGCGTTCACCAACGTCGGGACGTCGTACTCGACGCAGGGCGAGCCGCTCATCCCGGTGTACGTCTTCTACTCGATGTTCGGCTTCCAGCGCACCGGCGACGCCCTGTGGGCGGCCGGCGACCAGATGGCGCGCGGCTTCCTGATCGGCGCCACCGCCGGTCGCACCACGCTGACCGGCGAGGGCCTGCAGCACGCCGACGGCCACTCGCCGCTGCTCGCGGCGACGAACCCGGCCGTGGTGCAGTACGACCCGGCCTACGGCTACGAGATCGGCCACATCGTGCGCGCCGGCCTCGAGCGGATGTACGGCGGCAACCACCCCGACCCGAACGTCATGTACTACCTCACCGTCTACAACGAGCCGATCGTGCAGCCGGCGGAGCCGGAGGGCGTGGATGTGGACGGCATCGTCCGCGGCGTCTACAAGCTCCGCGCCGGCGAGGGCGACGGGCCGAAGGCCCAGCTGCTCGCCTCCGGCGTCTCGGTGCCGTGGGCGCTCGAGGCCCAGCACCTGCTCGCGCAGGACTGGGGCGTGTCCGCCGACGTGTGGAGCGTCACCTCGTGGGGCGAGCTGCGCCGCGACGGCCTGGCCGCGGAGGAGCACAACTTCCTCTACCCGCAGCAGGAGAAGCAGGTGCCGTACGTCACCCGCAAGTTCCAGGGATCCGAGGGTCCCTTCGTCGCCGTGACCGACTACTCGCACGCGGTGCCGGACATGATCCGTCAGTTCGTCCCCGGCGAGTTCGCCACCCTGGGCGCCGACGGCTTCGGCTTCTCGGACACCCGCCCCGCCGCCCGCCGGTTCTTCAAGATCGACGGACCGTCGATGGTGGTGCGGACGCTCGAACTGCTCGCCGCGCAGGGGAAGGTCGACCCGAACGCTCCGGCGTGGGCGATCGAGAAGTACCTCCTGCACGACGTGAACGCCGGCACCACCGGCTCGGCGGGCGGCGAGGCGTAACACCGCCGTGGCAGGCAGCGCGGTGGAGAGGACCAAGCCCGAGACGCTCGCGTGGTTGCGCAAGATCTCGGGTGAGCTGGCGACGACCACGCTCAAGCGACTCGAGGACACCCTTCCCTGGTACCGCGACATGCCACCGGGCCGGCGCAGCGCCGTCGGCCTGGTGGCCCAGGCGGGCATCTCGTCCTTCATCTCGTGGTACGACGACCCACGGTCGACGCCCTGGATCGCGGCCGACGTGTTCGGCGCGGCGCCCCGGGAGCTGCTGCGGAGCGTGAGCCTGCAGCAGACCCTCCAGCTGATCAAGATCACCGTCGAGGTGGTCGAGGAGCGGGTGAAGAGCGGGGGCGGCGAGGACCTGCGGGAGGCCATCCTGCTGTACTCGCGCGAGATCGCGTTCGCCGCGGCCGACGTCTACGCCCGCGCGGCCGAGGCGCGTGGCCTGTGGGACGCGCGTCTGGAGGCGCTGGTCGTCGACAGCATCCTGACCGGCGAGTACGACGACGAGCTCCCCAGCCGCATCGCAGCGCTCGGCTGGCACGGGCACGGCGAGGTCAGCGTCCTGGTCGGCACCGCGCCCAAGATGCTCGACGTCGACCAGCTGCGCCGCACGGCCCGGCACATGTCGGCGGATGTGCTGATCGGCGTGCAGGGCAGCCGCCTGGTGCTGGTGATCGGCCGCGCCTGGCCGAGCAACAGCACGCCCGAGGATGCGATCGGGCCGGCGCCCGTCGTCTCGTTCCTGGAGATCGCCCAGCAGCTGGAGCCGGGATTCGGCGCCGGGCACCTGGTGCTCGGCCACGAGGTGCCGAGCCTCGTGGATGCGTCCAAGAGCGCGAAGGCGGCTCTCGCCGGCTTCGCGGTCGCCAAGGCGTGGCGCAACTGCCCGCGTCCGGTGCACGCCGACGACCTGCTCCCGGAGCGCGCGCTCGCGGGTGACGGCCTGGCCCGGGCCACCCTGATCAGCCGCATCTACCGGCCGCTGCAGGCGTACTCGACCGAGCTGCTGACAACTCTCTGGTGCTATCTCGACAACGGCCGCTCGCTGGAGGCGACCGCCCGCGAGCTGTTCGTGCACCCCAACACCGTGCGCTACCGCCTGAAGCGCGTCTCCGAGGTGATCGGGTGGGATGCGACAGGCGCGCGCGAGGCGCTCATCCTGCAGGCGGCGCTCATCGTCGGCTCGATCAACGAGCCGGACTCGCCCCGCCGCGGCGGGTGAGTGCCTCCTGCTTGTAGACAACCACAAGCATTCTTCGAATAGTTCGTATCCATCCGACACATCCGCCCGGCGGAAGATTGGCAGACTGGAAACCGTGATCGTCATCGTGTGCCCGGGGCAGGGATCCCAGACCCCCGGGTTCCTCGAGCCCTGGCTCGCCGAGTCCTCGTTCCGCGATCAGCTCACCGGCATCTCCGACGCGGTCGGCATCGACCTGGTCGCGCACGGCACCGTGAGCGATGCCGACACCATCCGCGACACCGCGATCGCGCAGCCGCTCATCGTCTCGGCCGGGCTGCTCACGCTGTCCGCCCTGTTCGCGGACGGCCGTCGTGACCGGATCGGCGGCATCGCGGGCCACTCGGTCGGCGAGCTCACCGCCGCGGCCGGCGCGGGCGTGCTCAGCGAGACCGACGCCGTGGCCTTCGTGCGCGAGCGCGGGGCGGCCATGGCCCGTGCGGCGGCCGAGGTGCAGACCGGCATGAGCGCCGTGATCGGCGCCGACGAGTCCGAGCTGATGGCGCGGCTGGACGAGCTGGGCCTCTCCCCCGCCAACTACAACGGCGGCGGCCAGATCGTCGTCGCCGGCGCCCTCGATGCGCTGGCCCGGCTGTCCGAGAACCCGCCGGCTCGCGCCCGCGTCATCCCCCTTCAGGTCGCGGGCGCCTTCCACACCCGCTACATGGCGCCCGCCGTCCCTGCGCTGGAGCAGGTCGCGGCCGGCCTGGCCACGAACGACCCGACCCTGCGGCTCTGGACCAACAAGGACGGCTCGGAGGTGACCGACGGCGCCGAGTTCCTGCGGCTGCTGGTGGGCCAGGTCTCCTCGCCGGTCCGCTGGGACCTCGACATGAAGGCCTTCGAGGAGGCCGGCGTCACCGGCCTGATCGAGGTCGCCCCCGCCGGAGCGCTCGTCGGCCTCGCCAAGCGCGGCCTCAAGGGCGTGCCGACCGTAGCCATCAAGACGCCCGACGACCTGGCCGCCGCGTTCGACCTCATCGACCAGGCCGCGTAAGGCCGCAAGGAGCTCCCCCGATGACCCACCCCACCCTGCAGCAGTCCCACGGCCCGCAGTACACGCGCATCCTCTCGATCGGCGCCGCCCGTGGCGAGAACATCGTGCCGAACGACGACCTGGTCGGCCCGATCAACTCGTCCGACGAGTGGATCCGGCAGCGCACCGGGATCATCACCCGCACGCGGGCGGGCCGCGATGTGCTCGCCGTCGACCTCGCCACCGAGGCATCGAAGGAGGCGATCGAGAAGTCGGGCGTCGACCCGAAGCTGATCGATGCCGTCATCGTCGCGACCGTCTCGAACGTACAGCAGACCCCGTCCATCGCGGCGGTCCTCGCCGACCGGGTGGGCGCCAATCCCGCTGCCGCGTACGACATGAACGCCGCGTGCGCCGGGTACGCCTACGCCGTCGCCCAGGCGGATGCCCTCATCCGCACCGGCGCAGCGCACTACGCGCTCGTCGTCGGCGCCGAGAAGCTGTCCGACGTCGTCGACCCCACCGACCGCACGATCTCGTTCCTGCTCGGAGACGGCGCGGGAGCCGTCGTCATCGGACCCAGCGATTACCCCGGCATCGCCAAGACGGTGTGGGGATCCGACGGCTCGAAGGCCGACGCGGTGGGGATGGGCAACACCCTTCTCGAGTTCCGCGACGGCGAGGCGCCGTGGCCGACGCTGCGCCAGGAGGGCCAGACGGTGTTCCGCTGGGCCGTCTGGGAGATGGCCAAGGTCGCCAAGCAGGCGCTCGACGAGGCCGGGGTCTCCCCCGACCAGCTGGCCGCCTTCATCCCGCACCAGGCCAACATGCGGATCGTCGACGAGTTCGCCAAGCAGCTCAAGCTGCCGGACACCGTCGCCATCGCCCGCGACATCGAGACGACGGGCAACACGTCCGCCGCATCCATCCCCCTCGCGACCCACCGACTGCTCCAGGAACGCCCGGAGCTGAGCGGCGGACTGGCGCTGCAGATCGGCTTCGGGGCCGGTCTGGTGTTCGGCGCGCAGGTCGTCGTGCTGCCCTAGACTGTTTCCCGGTCACAACGACACCCCCTCAAGGAGAGATAAACCATGGCATTGTCCACCGAAGAAGTTCTTGCCGGCCTGGCCGAGCTCATCAACGACGAGACCGGTATCGCGACCGACACGGTTGAGCTGGACAAGTCGTTCACCGACGACCTCGACATCGACTCGATCTCGATGATGACCATCGTGGTCAACGCCGAGGACAAGTTCGACGTCAAGATCCCGGACGAGGAGGTCAAGAACCTCAAGACCGTGGGTGACGCGGTCGAGTTCATCGTCAAGGCGCAGAACGCCTGAGCTTCGCGCATGCTTCCGCGCGGGCGGCACGCCGAGTGGCCGCCCGCGCGTGCGTCGCGCTCCGCTGAGCGCGTCGTCGTCCTGATTCACGGAGAGTTGCCGTTATGACCAAGAAGATCGTGATCACCGGCGTGGGCGCATCCTCGCCCCTCGGTGGCACCGCGCCCGAGAGCTGGGCCGCACTGCTCGCCGGCGAGTCCGGCGCACGCACCCTGGAGCACGACTGGGTCGCCCAGTATGAGCTCCCCGTCACCTTCGCCGCCGAGGCCAAGGTGCGCCCGGAGGAGGTGCTCGAGCGCCCGGTCGCCAAGCGCCTCGACCCGTCGAGCCAGTTCGCCCTCATCTCCGCGATGGAGGCCTGGGAGGACGCCGGCCGCCCGGAGGTCGCCCCCGAGCGTCTCGGCGTCGACTACGCCACCGGCATCGGCGGCGTGTGGACGTTGCTCGACGCGTGGGACACGCTGCGCGAGCGCGGTCCGCGCCGTGTTCTGCCGATGACCGTGCCGATGCTGATGCCGAACGCCGCCTCCGCTGCGGTGTCGATGCACTTCGAGGCGCGCGCGTTCGCCCGCACCGTCGCCTCCGCGTGCGCGTCGAGCACCGAATCCCTCGTGAATGCCTACGAGCACCTGCAGGCCGGTCTCGCCGACGTGGTGATCGCCGGCGGCACCGAGTCCGCGATCCACCCGATCACGGTCGCCTCCTTCTCGTCGATGCAGGCACTGTCGCGCCGCAACAACGACCCGGCCCACGCCTCCCGCCCGTACAGCGTCGACCGCGACGGCTTCGTGATGGGCGAGGGCGCCGCCAGCCTGGTGCTGGAGACCGAGGAGCACGCGCTCGCCCGCGGCGCCCGCATCTACGCGGAGCTCGCCGGCGGCGGCGTCACCGCCGACTCGTACCACATCACTGCGAACGACCCCGAGGGCCGCGGCGCCAGCCGCGCGGTGCACATCGCCCTGGAGCGCGCCGGCGCCACCCCGGACGAGGTCACCCACATCAATGCGCACGCCACGAGCACGCCGGTCGGCGACCCGTCCGAGTACGTCGCGCTGCGCGAGGTGTTCGGCGAGCGGGTGCACACCATCCCCGTCTCGGCCACCAAGGCGTCCACCGGCCACCTGCTCGGCGGCACCGGCGCCCTGGAGGCCGTGTTCACCATCCTCGCGATGCGCGACCGTCAGGCTCCGCCGACGATCAACATCACCGAGATGGACCCGGCCATCCCGCTGCAGGTGAAGAGCGAGCCGCAGCCGCTCGGCGACGGACCCCAGCTGGCGATCAGCAACTCGTTCGGCTTCGGCGGCCACAACGCGGTCGCCGCGTTCCGCACCTACTGAGCGGAACTCCCGACAGCAGAAGGCCCCGGTCGTTCGGACCGGGGCCTTCTGCGTGTCACCGCCTGCGGGCGGCCGGAGCCCGGCCCGCCGCGGGACGTCTGGGGTGGACACCCGGATGGTCAGCCGACGTTGTGCAGCCAGATCACCGAGGTGTCGTCGTGGGCGTGACGGAACGGCTCCAGCTCGTCGTCCCAGGCCTGCCCGAGGGCGAGGCGCAGTTCGCGGTGCAGCTCCAGTGCGTTGGCGCCGGCGATCTCCATGGCGTAGCGGATGCGGTCCTCCGGCACGACCATGTTGCCGGCCGTGTCCACCTGGGCGAAGAAGATGCCGAGGTCGGGGGTGTGCATCCAGCGGCCGCCGTCGGTGCCGTGCCCGGCGTCCTCCGTCACCTCGTAGCGCAGGTGCTCCCACCCGCGCAGGGCGGACGCCAGCCGGGCGCCGGTCCCCTGCGGGCCGTCCCAGAAGAACTCCGTGCGCTGGGCGCCCTTCAGCACGGGCTGTGTCTCCCAGGTGAAGTTGACCGCGCGACCCAGTGCACGACCGGCCGCCCACTCGATGTGGGGGCAGAGCGCGCTGGGAGAGGAGTGCACGTAGAGCACCCCTCGAGCTGCGTGTGCCGACATGATTCTCCTCCGTTCGTTGGTGCGTCTTCCCCTACGACCAGGAACGGGTGGAGTGCTTCGGCGGTGTGAAGTTGGATGCGCTCACGCGCGTTGCCACGATTATGCCTGAGAACCGCGGGTAGTTACAAGATTGTGATTCGGCGATTCGGTCGCCCAGCGAACGCCGGACCGGAATACCATACCGAGTATGTCCGTGCAGAACGGTTTCCTGGCCCTGCTGACGCAGGGCCCCGCCTACGGGTCGCAGCTGCAGAGCGAGTTCCTCTGCCGCGCCGCCCACCGCCGCCAGCTGAACCCGGGGCAGGTGTACTCCACCCTCGACCGCATGACCGACCAGGGCCTCGTGGCCTCCGCCGGCTCGACCGACGACGGCCTCCCTCTCTACGACCTGACGCCGGCCGGGCGGGAGGCGGCCACCGCGTGGCTGACGGCCGGGCCCGCCGACGGACGCCCCGACTGGGACGAGATGCAGGACCAGGTGCTGATCGCGGCATCCCTCGGCGGGGTCGACGCGCTCACCATCGTCGACGGCTACCGCGCCGCCTACGCCGAGCGGATCCGCTACCTCACGCACGAGGCTGACTCGCGCGCCCTCCTCGCCGCCAATCGCGCCGCCGAATTGGGCGCGAAAGCGGCCATCGAGTGGCTGGACGAGGTTGCCGCGACCCTGCGGGCGCACCCCGGCGCGCTGGTGCAGGCCCGCTCGCCCGAGCGCCCGCGGCGCGGGCGCCGCCCGGCCGCCGAGACGGCGGCCGCCGCGGGCGCCGCGGGCGGCGCGGGCGGCGCGGGCGCCGCGGGCGGCGTGGGCGCCGCGGGCGGCGTGGGCGCCGCGGGCGGCGTGGGCGCCGCGGGCGGCGTGGGCGCCGCGGGCGGCGTGGGCGCCGCGGGCGGCGTGGGCGCCGCGGGCGGCTGACCGCTCCGACGCGGCGTGCCGCGTGCGTCGGAGATCCTGCGCGGTACGTCGGAGATCCGGGCCGATTCGACCCGAATCTCCCGCCGCAGAGCGCTGCGTCGGACATTTGGGACTCATTCTCCGACGCAAGCACCGCGGCCAACGGTGTGGCGGATCGGGGGCGGTGCGTCGAGGGTCCGGCGTGGCGGGTCGACGCTCCCGCGCGGTACATCGGAGATCCGGCGCGCTACGTCGGAGATCCGGCACGGTACGTCGGAGATCCGGGCCGATTCGGGCGGAAACTCCTGCTGTAGAGCGTTGCGTCGGAGATTTGGGGCCCATTCTCCGACGCAAGCCCAGCGGCCGATCGCCCGCCGCAAGCCCAGTGGCCCACCGCCTGACGCAAGCCCAGTGGCCCACCGCCTGGGGGGTCGGATGCGCTACGTCGGAGATCCGGCGCGGTACGTCGGAGATCCGGCGCGGTACGTCGGAGATTCGGGCGGAAACTCCTGCTGCAGAGCGTTGCGTCGGAGATTTGGGGCCCATTCTCCGACGCAAGCTCAGCGCGCGCCGGCTCCGGGACGATGCGGCCCGCAGGCGCTCAGGACGCCGCGCTCAGTGGAGCAGCTCGCCCTGCTTGTTGAGGACGTTCTTCTCCCCGGCCTCGATCGGCACGGCGAAGCGGTTCTGCGCCGGCGGCAGCGGGCAGTTGAAGTTGTAGCTGAACGCGCACGGCGGCAGTACGGCGAGGTTGAAGTCGAGGGTCACTGTCCCGTCGTCGTTGGGCACGACGAACAGGAAGCGGCCGACCGAGTAGGTGCTGTCGCCGTTCGTGGTGTCCGCGAACACGAGCTGCAGCGCGCGGCCGGCCTTGAAGGCGGCGAGGTTGTAGTCGACGCCGTCCTTGGTGAACGTGATCTCGCCGGGGACGACCATGTCGCGGGTCGCGCCGTCGTCCTTCAGGTGCTCGAAGCCGACGGTCTTGCCGCCCTCGATCGGGGTGAAGGCCGCCTGGATGATCCACTCCGGGTTGAACGGGAACGCGTCGATCGAACCGAACTCCTGGATGGCCTCGGAATTCGCATCCCACACCCGCAGTGCGTAGTCGCCGTCCTCGCTGGCGATGACGAACCCGCTCACGGTGTCACTGAAGCGGATCTTGCCCGGGTTGGGGTCGTCCTTGCCGCGCACGATGGCGGACCCGTCCACCAGCACATCGTCCACGAAGATGTTGTCGGTCGCGGAAGCGGTGACCTTGAGTCCGGACTGCCCCTTCGGCAGCGGCGACCACAGGCCCGGGACGCCCCAGATCGGCTGCTCGGTGTCCGGGTCGCCGGTGATCCACTGCGTGTTCACGAGCGCCAGGTTGCCCTGCGGGGCGGTGACCGCCTGCTCGCGGCGGGCGCGGTAGCGCGCCAGCACGTCGTCGGGAGTGGGCTTCGCGGTCTCGTCGCGGGCGGTGGCGGTGTCGGTCATGGTGTCCATCCTCGGTCAGGTCGCCAGTGAGAACCAAGTCCGACACTCGGGCATTCCGTCCGCGGGATCATTTCGCCTCGGCGTAGCTGTCGACGATCGCGGCGGTCACCGGGAACTCGACCGGGAAGGCGCCGAACAGCAGCCGTCCCGCCTGCTCCGCCGAGGCCCGGACGGCCGCCGCGACCTCCTCCGCCCGGTCGGCCGGTGTGTGGACGATCACCTCGTCGTGCAGGAAGTACACCAGGTGCGGCGCCTCGGTCAGGGCGGCGCCCGGCGCCAGCGCGGTGAGGCGGTTGCGCAGCTCGGCCATCCAGCACAGCGCCCACTCGGCCGCGCTCGCCTGCACCACGAAGTTGCGGGTGAACCGGCCCCAGTCGCGCGCCCGGCTGCGGGCCCGGCGCTCGTCGGCGGCCGTCGACTCCGCCGCGAACGCCGCGGCCTGGGCGGCCGCCCAGCCGGTGCCGGGCAGCGGCGAGCTGCGACCGAGCCGCGACGTCACCTTCTCGCCGCGCTCCCCGCGCGCGCCGCCTCCTCCACCAGCGCGACGGCCCGGGGGAACGCACGCTGCAGGCGTGGCATGAGCCGGCCGCTCTCCCCCGTCGTCGCGCCGTACATCGCCCCGAGCATGGCGACCTTCGCATGCGCGCGCTCGTCCACCGCCCCGGAGGCGACGATCCCCTCGTACAGGTCTTTCCCTCGCCCGGCGGCAGCCATCGCCTGGTCGGCGGCGAGTCCGGTGAGGACGCGCGGCTCCAGCTGCGCCGCATCCGCGACCACCAGCTTCCAGCCGGGATCCGCGACGACCGCCCCACGCACCTGCTTCGGCAGCTGCAGGGCGCCACCGCCGCGCGTGGCCCAGCGGCCGGTGACGACGCCGCCGGGCACGTAGTCGGGCCGGAACCGGCCGTCGCGCACCCACGCGTCGAGCCACGTCCATCCATTCGCGGTGAGGAGCCGGGACAGCTTCTTGTACCGCAGCAGCGGCTCGATCACGGGATGCTCGATGCGGCGGAGCTCCCACGAACGGGTCGAGGTGGCCATCACCCCGGCTCGCTGCAGGGCCTTCAGCAGGTCGGGCGGGCTGTCCGGATTGAGCTCGGGGCTGTCGAGCCCGTCGCGGATGGCGCGGACCAGTTCCTCGAGTACCGCCGGACGCCCGTAGGCGGGCCGCCGGCCGAGCAGGCCGGTGAGCAGCTCGTCGTGGCGCTCCGCGCTGTACGGCAGGCCGGCGTGCTGCAGCTCGACACCGATGAGGGCGCCGGCGGATTCGGCGGCGAGCAGCAGGCGCAGGCGTCGCGGGTCGGCGCTCTGCGCCATGGCGTCCTCCTGCAGCGCGAACTCGGCGCGGGCATCGCGGCTCGCCGGACCGCCGACGGTCGGCGCTGCCGCCGTCCCGTCGCCCGCGGCCTCGCCCGCGGCCTCGCCCGCCGCGTCGCCCGCCGCCTCGCCCGCCGCGTCGTCCAGGTCGAAGAGCGCCGTGTGGCGGGGCGCCGCCTCCGCCACGGGCTCCTGCGCCGCATCCCACGGGCCCGGGCCGGCGGTGGCCAGAGCCGTCGCCGCCGTCAGGGTCGACGTGCGCAGGATGGCGTGGCACAGCCGCAGGTCGACGCACCGCTCGACGCGGACACCCGCCGCCAGCAGCGCAGGATACCAGGCGCGCGTGTCGTCCCACACCCAGCGCGGCCGCTCGCTGCCGGCCTCCTCGGCGGCGACCAGGTCGGGCAGCTCGGCGAGCGGCACGACCCCGCTGCGCTCGGGGGCCGCATCCGCATCCCGTCGCGCGGAGCCGACCCACGTCACGCGCG
Source organism: Leifsonia sp. KNZ13-11D (assembly GCF_056754895.1). Lineage (NCBI taxonomy): Bacteria > Bacillati > Actinomycetota > Actinomycetes > Micrococcales > Microbacteriaceae > Leifsonia > Leifsonia sp. KNZ13-11D. The sequence continues at coordinate 1,980,258 of NZ_JBPGWU010000001.1, read as the reverse complement.
CGGCGTCGCGTCCGGAGCGCTCGAGGAGGATGTGCACCCTCCCATTCTCCGGCTTGCCGCCGACACGCATTGGCGCGTCTCTTGCGCGCGGCGCGGAGTGTGAGGATAATTCACGGAACGACGATGCCGACCCGAAAGGCATGATCGACGATGACCGTCTACCTGCATGACAGCCAGGGGGTCTGGATAGCGTTCCGGACCGACCCGAGCTCCCGCGACCTGTTCAACCCCGATGGTGACTGGATCGGCTGGTTCCCCTGGGGGGACGACGACGCCGTCACCCCCGAGGGCGACTACCTCGGCACGGTCCGCGGCGACCGCCTGTTCGCCCGCAGCTCGTTCCACTACCGCGGCTCGCCCGGCTATCCCGGCGCACCTGCGTACCCCGGCGGCGCGCCGTACCCTGGCGCCGCCTCGTACACGGGCCTGCCCGACGACTGCGAGGACGTGCCCAGCTCGCTGCTCTGGCCGCGCGTCGCATCCTGACACGCGCGTCCCGTCGCCGCTCGCGCAGCCGCTCGCGTCGCCGCTCGCGCAACGAGGGGACGCAACACGCCGTTACGCGGCTGCGATAACGGCGTGTTGCGACCCCTCGTTGCACACCGGTGTGTGCCCGGCTAGTCCGACAGGGCCGCCAGGCGCGCGCGCAGCGACGGCCAGGATGCGGCGAAGCCGGGGTGCAGCGGCAGCGCGACCACCTCGTCGACCGGCACCCAGCGCAGTTCGATGCTCTCCACATCCGCCATGTGCGGCTCGAACGAGCGCACCGCCTGGGCGACGACCGTGGTGTACGACCAGAAGCCGAGGTCGAGCACGCTCTCGAACAGCACGTGCAGCGCGTCCGGCGGCACCGCCGCCTCCTCGGCCGCCTCGCGGAGCGCACCGTCGACAGCGCTCTCCCCTGCGTGCCGTGCGCCGCCGGGGAGGCCCCAGGTGCCGCCGAAGTGGCTCCAGTCGGCGCGGTGCTGCAGCAGCACGCCTCGCCGAAGGTCGTGCACGAGCAGGCCGGCCGCGCCGAATCGGCCCCAGAACCGCTGGCCGTCCGGCCCTTCCACCCACGCGTCACCCGAGTCCACGTCTCCACGTTAGTCGTGGCGGGAAGGGCGGACGCACGAGGTGTCACACGGCGACGCGCGGTGGGAGGCTGTGCTCATGACCGTCCGCAGCGCCGCCCTGCTCCTGTACCGCCGTCGCGCCGACGTGGAGGTGTGGATCGCCCACATGGGCGGCCCGTTCTGGGCACGCAAGGACGAGGCCGCATGGTCGTTCCCGAAGGGCATCGTGGAGGACGGCGACCTCGGCGACGAGCTGACGGCGGCCCGGCGGGAGTTCACGGAGGAGATCGGGACACCACCGCCCGACGCCGACTACGTGCCGCTCGGCGAGTTCCGCGGCTCGGGCAAGACGATCGTGGTGTTCGCCGCGGAGAGCGAGTTCCAGCCGGAGGTGCTGCGCAGCAACACATTCGAGCTGGAGTGGCCGCCGCGCTCCGGGAGGATGCGGTCCTTCCCGGAGGTCGACGACGCGCGCTGGTTCCCGCTGGAGGAGGCTCGCCCGAAACTGACGAAGGCCCAGCGGCCCATTCTGGACGCGCTGCTCACGCGCCTGGAGGAGGACGCGGAAATCCACTAGCCCGCAGAGCCTCCCGCGCCCGTATGGTTGGGCCCACAAGGGGCGACACCTGGCGAAGGAGGCACCGTGGCGAAGAGCAAGGCCGAGAAGGCCGCCGAGAAGGCATTGGTGACGGCGCGCGTCGCCGTCGGCGATGCCGAACGGGCCGTGAAGAAGCTCGACAAGAAGACCCGCCGGGAGGCGGAGGATCTGGCCGACCGGCTCGCGCAGGCCGCGAAGGACGCAAAGAAGGCGGTCCGCCGCGCCAAGAAGACGGCCGTGGAGGCGCGGACGTCTGCGGCGTCGGTGGCCGACCACGTCGCCGGCCCCGCGTCGAGCACGGGCATCCCGACCTTCCGCGAGCTGCGGGACCGCGCGAAGGGGCGCGGCATCCAGGGCTACTCGCGGATGAACAAGGCGCAGCTGCTGCACGCGCTCGGCGAGGGCTGACCACGTCCCGCGTTCACCGGCCCTTAACCCGCCGCCCGTAGCGTGCGGATGTGCCCGACGTGCCCGACGCGGTCCAGCGACCGACAGCCGACCTTCCGTCCGAGGACGACGCGATCGAGCCCGCCGCCGCAACGGTTGGCCCGGCCGGGCTGCTGGTGCGCGGCGACGCGGCGCCTCCCGCACGGACGCTCATCGACATCCTCGCCGACACCGCGCGGCGGTACCCGGACGCCTCCGCGCTCGAGGATGCCGCGGGCGCGCTGAGCTACCGGGAGCTGCTGGCCCGGGTGTCGGCCGCGGCCGCGCGCCTGCGCGAGAGCGGCGTGCGCCGTGGCGACCGCGTGGGCGTGCGGATGAGCTCGGGCACCCGTGACCTGTACCTGGCCATCCTGAGCGTGCTCGCCGTCGGCGCCGCCTACGTGCCGGTCGACGTGGACGACCCCGAGGAGCGTGCGGAGCTGGTCTTCGGCGAGGCGGCGGTGCGGGCCGTGCTGACAGACGCCGGGCTGCACGACGCCGGGCTGCACGATGTCGGGCTGCACGATGCCGGGCTGCAGGTGCACAGCGTCGCACGGCCGGAGCCGGTGTTCGCCACCGCGGCACCGCATCCGAGCACCGCGGCCCTCCCGGTCGTCGAGCCGCCGACTCCGGAGCACGACGCGTGGATCATCTTCACGTCGGGCTCGACCGGCACGCCGAAAGGCGTCGCCGTGCGGCACCGCTCGGCGGCGGCGTTCGTGGATGCGGAGGCACGGCTGTTCCTGCAAGAGGAGCCGATCGGCCCGCAGGACCGCGTCCTCGCAGGGCTCTCCGTCGCCTTCGACGCCTCGTGCGAGGAGATGTGGCTGGCCTGGGGCCACGGCGCGTGCCTCGTCCCGGCGCCGCGGTCGCTCGTGCGCACAGGCATGGACCTCGGCCCGTGGCTCTCCGCGCGGCGCATCACCGTCGTGTCCACCGTTCCGACGCTCGCGGCGCTGTGGCCGGTGGATGCGCTCGACAACGTCCGGCTGCTGATCTTCGGCGGCGAGACCTGCCCGCCGGAGCTGGTGAGCCGGCTCGCGGTGCCGGGCCGCGAGGTCTGGAACACCTACGGTCCGACCGAGGCGACGGTCGTGGCCTGCGCCGCCCCGCTCGTCGCGGGCGAGCCGGTGCGCATCGGCCTGCCGCTCGACGGCTGGGACCTGGCGGTGGTGGATGCGCACGGCGCCCCGGTGGCGGACGGCGGCAGCGGTGAGCTCGTCATCGGCGGCGTCGGACTCGCCCGGTATCTCGACCAGGCGAAGGATGCCGAGAAGTACGCCCCGATGCCGTCGCTCGGCTGGGAGCGTGCGTACCGGAGCGGAGACCTGGTGCGCTTCGACCCGGCCGGCTTGTTCTACCTGGGCCGCGCGGACGACCAGGTGAAGCTCGGCGGCCGCCGGATCGAGCTCGGCGAGGTGGAGGCGGCGCTTCAGCAGTTGCTCGGCGTCTCGGGGGCTGCTGCGGCCGTCCGGCGATCGTCGGCGGGCAACGACGTGCTCGTCGGCTACCTGGCCGTTCCGGATGCCGCCGCTTTCGACCGCCGCGCCGCACTGGCGCACCTGCGCGAGACCCTGCCTGCCGCCCTCGTCCCCCTGCTCGCGGTCGTGGACGAGCTGCCCGTGCGCACCTCCGGCAAGGTGGACAAGGCCGCGCTCCCCTGGCCGCTGGTGGATGCGGACGTCGGCGACAGCGCGGTCACCGACGACCCGATCGCGCGGGCGCTCGCCGACGACTGGCGCAGCGTGCTGGGCCTGCCCGTGTCCGGCCCCGACGATAACTTCTTCGACCTCGGCGGCGGCTCGCTGGCGGCGGCGCAGCTGGTGTCGCTGATCCGCCGGCGGCATCCCGACATCACCGTCGCCGACATCTACGCGACGCCGCGGTTCGGGGCGATGGTGCAGGCGCTGGCCGACAGCTCGCCGTCGGCCTCCGCCGCCTCCACGCACGTGGTGCCGCCCACCCCGCTCCGGATGCGCGCGCTGCAGACTGTGCTCGGAGTGCCGCTGTTCATCCTGGGCGGCATCCGCTGGCTGCTCTACCTGCTGACGGCGGCTTTCCTGCTCCGCCCGCTCGGCGGCTTCGACGTGCTGCCGGTGGTCGACCCGGTGTGGCTGATCGTGGGACTCATCGTCTTCGTCACCCCGTGGGGCCGCATGGCGATCGCTGTGGTGGCGGCCCGGCTGCTGCTCGCCGGGGTGAAGGCGGGTGACCATCCGCGCGGCGGCGGCGTGCACCTCCGGCTCTGGCTCGCCGAGCAGGTGGCGCACCAGATCGGGGCCGCCAGCCTCGCAGGGGCGCCGTGGATCCTCTACTACGCACGGGCGCTCGGCGCGACGATCGACCGCGGCGTCGACCTCCACACCCTCCCGCCGGTCACGGGGATGCTGCGCATCGGCGCCGGCGCCTCCATCGAACCCGAGGTCGACCTCGCCGGGTACTGGATCGACGGGGACGTCGTCCGCATCGGCGAGATCCGGATCGGCGCCGGAAGCGCGGTCGGTGCGCGCAGCTCGCTGATGCCGGGGACGAAGATCGGCCGGAACGCCACGGTGGCACCCGGTTCGGCGGTCTTCGGCCGCGTGCCGGCCGGCCAGAACTGGTCGGGCTCGCCAGCCGTGCGGGTGGGCCGTGCACACGACTGGTGGCCGGCCGAGCGCCCGCCGCGGCGCACGCGCTGGGTGGGCGCCTACGCGCTCGCGTCGCTGGTCGTCTCGCTGGTTCCCGTCCTCTCTCTCGCCGCGGGCGCGGCGGTCGTGGCCGCGTTCGTCCGCGGCGCCGCCTCGTGGGTCGAGGTCGTCGCCCACGCGGCCGCCGGTCTCGTCCCGGGCACCCTCGCGGCCGGGCTGGCGCTCGCCGTCAGCGTCGTGCTGTTCGTGCGCCTGCTCGGCATCGGGATGCGCGAGGGCGTCTACCCGGTGCGCAGCCGGACCGGCTGGCAGGCGTGGTCCACCGAGCGGCTGCTCGACCTCGCCCGCACCGTGCTCTTCCCGCTCTACTCCAGCCTGTTCACGCCGGTGTGGCTCCGGATGCTCGGAGCACGCGTCGGCACGGACGTCGAGGCGTCCACGGTGCTCCTCCTTCCCCGGATGACCCGCATCCGCGACGGCGCGTTCCTCGCCGACGACACGCTGGTGGCGTCGTACGAGCTCGGCGGCGGGTATGTGCGCATCGCGGCGGTCGACATCGGCGCGCGCGCGTTCCTCGGCAACTCGGGGATGGCCGGGGGCGGCAACCGCGTGCCGCGCGACGGCCTGGTGGCCGTCCTCTCGTTCGCCCCGCGCAAGGCAAAGGCCGGGTCGTCGTGGCTCGGATCGCCCCCGGTGAGGCTTCGCCGTCAGGCCCGGGATGCGGACCTCAGCCGCACGTTCGAGCCGCCGACCGCCCTCCGCGTCGCCCGTACCGCGTGGGAGCTGCTGCGCATCCTCCCCGTCTTCGTCACGTGCGCGATCGGGCTGGGCGTGGTGATCGGGCTCGGCGCGATCGACAGCGCGTGGGGAACCGTCTGGGCGGTGGTGCTGAGCGGGCCCGTGCTCCTGGTCGCGGGCGCTGTCGCGGCGGCCGTGAGCACCGCCGCGAAGTGGGCTCTGCTCGGCCGGCTGCGGCCGGGCGAGCATCCGCTGTGGTCGTCGTTCATCTGGCGCAGCGAGGTCTCCGATACGTTCACCGAGATGGTGGCGGCGCCCTGGTTCGCCTGGGCCGCGACGGGAACGCCTGCGCTGGTCTGGTGGTTGCGCAGCCTCGGCGCCCGCATCGGCACCGGCGCCTGGATCGACAGCTACTGGTTGCCGGAGGCGGACCTGGTCACGCTCGGGGACGCATCCACCGTCAATCGGGGCTGCGTGGTGCAGACGCACCTGTTCCATGATCGAATCATGAGCATGGACCAGGTCACCATCGAGCGCGGCGGCACGCTCGGCCCGCACAGCGTCATCCTGCCCGCCGCCGACATCGGCCCGGAGGCGACCGTCGGACCGGCGTCGCTCGTGATGCGCGGCGAGACGGTCCCGGCCGGCAGCCGCTGGAGCGGCAACCCGATCGGTCCGTGGCGCGAGGTCGTCGTGCGCGAGTACCGGGCACGGGCCGGCGGATGACGGACGTCCCGCCGCACAGCTACCTGCCCCGGTCGGGAACCGACGAGTACGCCGTGCTGAGCTACGACCTCGACCTGAACTACCGGGTCGCCACCAACCGGCTGGACGCTACCGCGGTCATCCGGGGCCGGGCGGTCACCGAACTGCGCGCCGTCGTGCTCGACCTGGTCCATCTGAAGGCGAAACGCGTGCGGCTGGACGGCCAGAAGCGCGTCCGGTTCTCGCAGAACGCCACCCACCTGCGCGTCGTCCCGGCGTCGCTCATCCCGGCCGGCACCGAGTTCACGGTCGAGGTCTCCTACGACGGCTCCCCCGCTCCGCGGCGCACGCGCTGGGGCTCCCTCGGCTGGGAGGAGCTCACGGACGGCGCGATCGTCGCAGCGCAGCCGTCCGGCGCGCCGACCTGGTTCCCGTGCAACGACCGGCCGTTCGACAAGGCCGCGTACCGCATCCGCGTCACCACCGAGCAGGCGTACACCGTCGTGGCGACCGGCGAGCCGATCAGCCACAGCGTCGGCGGCGGACGCGGCACCTGGGTGTTCGAACGGGAGGAGCCCACCGCGACCTACCTCGCGGCCGTGCAGATCGGCCGCTACACCCTCGAACGTCGGCGCACGGCCGGCGTCGACTGGGCGGTCGCCTACCCTCCCGCGCTCGCCAGGCGGGTGCTGCACGACTTCGCGCCGGTGGGCAGGATGCTCGAGAGCTTCCAGGAGCTCTTCGGCCCGTATCCCTTCCCGTCGTACACGGTCGTCGTCACGGAGGACCCGCTGGAGATCCCGCTCGAATCGCAGGCGATGGCCACGTTCGGATCGAGCCACGCCGACGGGCGCGGAGGCTCCGAGCGGCTGATCGCGCACGAGCTCGCCCACCAATGGTTCGGCAACAGCGTGGGCCTGGCGACCTGGCGCGACATCTGGCTCAACGAGGGGTTCGCCTGTTATGCGGAGTGGCTGTGGTCGGAGGCGTCCGGCGGGCCCTCGGCGGCGACGCAGGCCCGCGCCCACCGTGCCCGGCTGCGGGTCGCGCCCCAGGATCTGCTGCTCGGCGACCCGGGCCCGGATGCGATGTTCGACGACCGCGTCTACAAGCGTGGAGCGTGCCTGCTGCACGCGCTGCGTAACCGCATCGGCGACGAGCGCTTCTTCGGCCTGCTGCGCGAGTGGACGCGGGTGCACCGGTTCGGGACCGTGACGAGCGCCGACTTCGAGACGCTGGCCGAGCGGGTCTCCGGGGCGCCGCTGGGGGCGTTCTTCGACGGGTGGCTGCGTCAGACGCGGCTGCCGTCGCTGTCCGCATAGGGGGTGGCGGGTCGGCCGGGCATGCGTGCGGCTGCGGGGCGAGCTGAGGCGGGCAGGAGCTCCGCGACGGTGACGACGCATCCGGCGGCATGTGCGGTGCGCACGCGATAGCGGCGGTCGTCCAGCCGGGCGCGCCGCAGCGCGAGCCGCACCTCACCGGGCGGGACGCGGAGTCCCCGGCCGTCGGCCTTCAGCACCGCCTCGGCGGCCGTCCAGCGACGGAGCGGATGCGAGCGGCCGGGCGCGAGCAGGTCGATGGCGGCGAGACGCTCCGGCGGTGTGGACGCGGGCTCCGCGTCGATGCCGACCGGGGCGCGGGAGGCCACGGCGAAGGCCGTGCCGGCGGCGTGCGCCAGCGAGAGATACAGCGGCTCTGCGGTGCGGGATGCGGACGGGCGACCGTGCGCAAGGCCGCAGTCCGGGCAGGTGGCGTCGATCAGGATGTCGCGCTCACCGAGCCGGGCGGCGGCCAGCAGCAGGGCCGACCGGCCGGCGAGGAAGCGCCGTTCCGCGCCCGCGTCGCCGCTCAATGCGGCGAGGCGGGCGCGGTCGCCGGGCGAGAGCGCCGCGACGGTGGACGGGTCGGCGGTGTCGTACGGCACGACGACGAAGGCGGGCATCGCGTCCTCCGTCCGTCGTCCGACGGACCGATGCTACGGCGTCAGCGGCCGGTCGTGCCGCTGCCGTCGTCGAAGCGAGGCGCTTCGTGGCGCGGGCCGCGAGCGGTGGAGTCGTCGACGGGGGCGGTGGGAGCGGCGGGAGCCGGTGCGGCGCCGGGAGCAGCCGGTGCGGTCCCGGCCGGTGCGGTTCCGGGAGCAGCCGGTGCGGTTCCGGGAGCACCCGGTGCGGTTCCGGCGGGTGCTGCGCCTGCCGCGGCGCGGTCGTCGGCGGCACGCGCGCCGTCATCGACGCGGTTGCCGTGGCGGTCGGTGCGCACGTCGGGGTCGACGTGGTCGGCCTTCCGCAGCGCATCATCCGACTGGGCGCGCGCCTCGGCAGCGGACGACTCGCGCTCCTGGGCTTCGCGACGCAGGCGCTCCGCGTCCACCTCGGCCTGCTTGGCGTCTGCGGCGGCGCGGGCGGCCTTCGCCTCCCGCTCCTGCGCGTCGAGTTGCGCCTGCGCGGCGCTCTGGCGCATCTCCTCGGCGCGGCGGCGGTCCGCCTCGCGCTTGCGGTTGCGGCCGACGGTGGCGGCGATGATGGCGATCACCACGATCACGATCACCACGACGACGATCAGGATGATCCATCCAGTTGTGTTCATGACGCGTCACGGTACTCCCGCGGCGCGGAATAGCTAGGGGATTGAACGATCCGCCGCCGTGAGCGTATGTGGCGCAAGCGGCACGACCCAGTTCTCGTCCGAATAGTCGTCCTTGTAGACGGCGAGCCGGGTGAAGCCGACCACGGAGCGCCAGGCGTCGCCGAAGCGGAAGCGGCTCGAGCCCGTTTCGTGGCCGTCGGCCAGCGCGACCGGCACCTCTACGACGTGCAGACCCTGCTGTTCAGCGGCGAGGACGAGTTCGGTCGTCCACATCAGGCCGGACTCGCGTGAGACGACCGCGAGCGATCGGCACCATTCCCCGTCCGCCCAGATCGTGCCCTGGCTGTCGCCGACCCGGGACTGCAGCAGCGCCTCGCGGAGGAACCGGAAGACCTTCGACTGGATCGACCGCCGCCACGACCGGCGCACCTGCGAGTCGGGATGCGCCTTGGACCCGATCGCGACCATCACGTCGTCCGGGAGCCGGGTGAACTGCTCGTAGTCCGACATCCCGAAAGGCAGGTCGTCGGCCGTGAGGAGCACGCGGCGACCGCGGCTCGCCAGGAGACCCGTGCGGAGGGCCTCCCCCAGCCCGGGCGGTGACTGCCGCAGCACCAGCGCCGGCGCGGCCGACCAGGCGGACTGCTCGTGCTGCAGCAGCTCCCAGGTGCCGTCGGTGGAGCCGTTCTCGACGACGACGATCTCGTCCGCGGCGGTGAGCGTCTCGCCGAGCGTGGCGAGTGTCGCGCCCACCACCCGCGAGCCGTTGCGGGAGGGAACGATGACGCTGAGGCGCACAGTGGACTCGGGGCGCGGCTCGGCGGGGAGGACACGCGAGCTGAGCCGGTTGCGCTCCGACGCGCGAACGTGCGAGGGCATGGAGGTGAGCGACCACACGAGTCCGCCGAGTGCGATGGCGACGAGCACGCTCAGCGCGGCCGTGAGCTCCGAGTAGTAATACAGCAGGGGCATCACCAGTACCGGAGGGATCAGTCCGATCAGGATGGTCGGGATCGTCACGGTGATGGCAGCCCCGAGCGGCCGCCGTTGCGGAGCCCTCCTCATCAACGCGAGCACCAGGCCGACCAGGATGAACACCAGCATCGCGCCGAAATGCTTGACGACGTAGAGGAACTTCTGCAGGTACAGTTTCGCGACGGTCAGCGGGTGCGCCTTGACCTCGTCGAGGTAGAGGCCCTTGAGGATCAGGTCGTACTTCTCGCTCGCGATCACGACATCCGGGTCGATGGCTCGCGCCTTGTTCCAACCGAACTCGTCCGACCAGACGATGCCGAGCGGCGAGGGCTGGCCGGTGATCGGCTGCGGGTAGGAGAGCCCGAGGTAGAGCGGGTGCCAGGTGCCGTGGGCGTTGGGCAGATTGTCCATCGACTGGCCGGTGGCCGCCGCGCGCGCGGCATTGAGTCCTGTCATGGTCGCGCTCTGCAGCCCGATCGTGAGCGCGATCGCCGTCAGCGCGGCGACGATGCCGGCGACCCAGCGCCATTTCTTGCGTGTGTGCAGCCACCAGAGCACCCCGACGGCGGCGGCGATGCCCATACCGGACAGGGACCGCGACAGGTTGCCGATGGCGGCGAGCACGACGAAGCCGACGCTCACCGCGATCAGCAGGCTGGTCCGCAGCCGGAAGGTGCAGAAGAACACGAGCAGCGAGAGTGAGAGGAAGGCGATGGACGCGGCGATCCCGTACAGCGCGTACACCCGTGTGGTGCTGACCGAGTCGGAGAGCCCGTACTCCGTACCGGCGAGGATGGTCCCGTTGTTGAGCAGCCACATGAGCGGGGGAAGCAGCACCACCGCGTAACCGGCTCGCGCGCGCTTGAAGATACGGGCGACCGCGGTCGGGAGCCAGAGGAGCGGCAGCGCCACCAGGAGCGCCTCGGCGATCCCCAGGCCCGGGTACGGAGACGGGGAGTGCGTCACCAGGCTCATCAGGCTGGCGACGATGTACGCGCCCGGGTCGTCATCCCACGCGGCGGAGACCCACGGACCCGGCGAAGCGACCTGGGTGTAGTTCGAGCCCGAGTTGACGGCCTTGATGAGCAGGGTGCCGGTCTCGCGGAACGCGTCGTAGGTCGCGCGCAGCTCATGGTCGCGCGCGGAGTGCCAGCCGAGCGCGGGCATGTTGATGACCACGACGAACGAGATCACACTGAGCACGACGCCGACGAGGAGGAGGAAGATGCTGGTGGAGCGCGGCCACAGCCGGTTGGTGGACGGGCCGTCTGAGCTTCGGGACATGGTGGAGCAGTTTTCCTCGGCTGGTCGTGGCGCCCGTGAGGGCCGCCTGGGAGCGGGCGTAGGTCGAACGCTCGCCGCGAGTCTACCAGCGAACCCGTCGAATATCACATGTATACATGCAATGCAAGCAAGCTATGCGTCCAGTGCGGCCGGGACCGGGTTCCGCGGAGAGCGCGCACGCCGCACCTCGACGGCGAACCCCACCAGCACGAGCGCGGCGGCGATGGCCGAACTGGTGAGGACGATCGACGTCACCGACTGGTGGGTCCAGAGCGAGACGACGACGATCTGGCAGATCAGGCCGACGGCGGTCAGCACCCCGAGGGCGCGCGCCCGAGACGAGAAGCCGGCGTACAGGATCACCTGGACGATCGCGAACAGGCTGCCTTCGAGCGCGAAGAGCCAGGCGAGCGAGGCGAAATCCGCGTACTTCTCGCCGCCGATGATCCACACGATCGGCACGGCGAGCACCGCGGTCGCCGCCGTCGCCACGACGCCGATCGCCGCCGACAGCCCGACCGCGACGGTGAACGCATGCCGCATCGTCCCCGCCGTCATCTTCGGGAAGAACACCGTGATGACCGCGTACGGCAGGAAGAAGGCGATCTTCGCGATGAGCGCCCCGAGCGCGTACTCCCCGGAGCCATGGCCGTCGAGGAAGATCCGTGCGAGCAGCAGGTCGGTGTTCGACAGGGCGTACAGGGCGACCAGCGTTCCGGTGGTCGCCGTCAGCTCGCGCACCAGCTGCGGGGTGAGCCGGCGCTGCGGACGGACCGGGCCGGCGAACCACACGGCCGCGACCGTCCCGGCAAGACTCCCGATCAGGATGCCCGCGCACGCCGACGTGACATCCGGTGCGATCGCCAGAGCGACGATGCCCCCCGCCGCCCGCAGCACGCCGATGGCGGTGTACGCGTAGCCGTAGTGACGGTGCCGCTCCTCGCCCTGTACCAGGCCGAGAGCGCCGAAGCCGGGGATGGAGGCCGCCGTCGCCAGGAACGTGAGGATCACCGCGGCCGGAGGCACTGTGAGCAGCGCCGCGAGCGGCCAGGCGACGGCCAGGCCGCCGACCGCGATCAGGGCCGTCAGGCGCAGCCCGAGGGAGACGACGGCCGCGCGCTCCTCCACACCGCCCGCCCCGGCCGCGGCCACGCGACGCGCGGCGACCGCCTGCACCCCGAGCGCCGCTGTGCCGCCGATGATCGACACGCTGAGCATCGCACCGAGCGCGCCGTACTCGGGCACGCTCATCCAGCGGGCGGCGAACATCGACAGCAGATAGGAGGCCGCGTTGGCCAGCATGGTCGCGGCTCCGACCAGGAGGATGCCGCCCGCCAGGGCCCGGCGGGACTGATTCACCCGAGGGACTCTACCAGCCGCCGGATCGGCGGCACGTGTGCCGACACGATCCTCCGCCTCGCCTCGTCTGACCGGCCGACGAAGGCACGCATCGCACACGGACGTAGGGCGGACGGGACTTGAACCCGTGACCGAGGAATTATGAGTTTCGGGATGATCCTCTGTTCACGGTGAGAGTTCCGCGGAATTCCGCGGAATTTCCAGGAGACACAGGCGACGTGACGTTCCCAGCAACTCCATACAACTCCCAGCGTAGGGGACACTTTAGGGGACACTTTAGGGGACACTTGCGGTCGTTCCCTGATGTTCAGAAGGGCATCGGTGCGTCGGGCCCGATGCCGACATCTAGAGCGATTCAGGTGTTGCCCAGAGGACACTGTCCCCTACGTAGTCGGACGTTGACGTGATTTTGTCCCTCGTACCGGCACGGACGACTATGCGCTCGATTGTATCGAAACGCGTCCTCGAGAGTCCGCTTCACCGAAAGTCACGTCACTGTACAGAAGGCTCTTTAATGACAATCCGGTCCGTCAGCGCATCGACGACTTCGGGAAGACCCTTCGCGAGCGGTGGAATGTCGAACCCCGGCACTAGCCGTCTCACCGTTAGGTCGCCTCCGACGCGCCAGGATGCGCCGAACGCCTCGTGACCGACCTCCGCCCTTTCAGGTCGAGATCGAGCACCAGCAGCATGAGCGGTCGCCGCGTCTTCTCACGTAGTAGGGCTCACAGTCTTGACCCCCGCCCAAACGGCAGCTTCTTCTGACCGGCTAAGCGACGCCCCGGGGCACCTCATGAGTTGAACTGACAATGAGACGCCCCGGGGGGATCTCGTTTCGAACGCATAGCCGGCGACGATCCCTCAGGGATATATGGTCACATCATGACGACGTCCAACGCGCCCGCAGCCACAAGCGATATCGAACTCGAAGATGATGTCGTTGACTACGATCTGGTAGAGGACGAGACTCTTACGCTCGAATCGCTTTCTAGCCTCGTACTCTACGGGCTCGATTGGAGCGTGCAGTCGCTCTTGGAACGTATCGGCACAAGCTTCGACATCAACCCGACGTTTCAGCGTCGCGACGCGTGGACCTTGGAGCGCAAGAGTCTTTACATCGAATCGCTCATCGTTGGGCTGCCCGTTCCTCAAATCGTGCTCGCGGAAGACCGCGAGCATAAGGGGCGCTTCATCGTACTCGACGGCAAGCAAAGGCTAATCACGCTCAAGCAGTTCGCCGCGCCGGATGCAGCCTTCCCGTCGTTCAAACTCAAGAAGCTCGAGTTTGCGAAAGACGTCGAGAACATGACGTTTGCCGATATGCAGAGCTCGCTCACCGCGCAGGAACAGGCGGAGAATTTTCTCGCGCAGCCAATTAGGACGATCGTCGTTCGGAACTGGAGCGATCCCGCGGTTCTGTATCAAGTGTTCGTGCGCTTGAACCAAGGAAGTCTGTCACTGTCGCCGCAAGAGCTAAGACAAGCGCTTTTTCCTAGCGAGTTCACGAGATGGGTAAATGCACGGTCTGCGGACAGTGAACTGATCCAGCGAGCCCGAAGGATCAACCGCCCGGATTTCCGAATGCGTGACGCCGAAATGCTCCTCCGGTATGTCGCTTTCGCTGAGTCGTTCGAGAGCTATCGCGGAAATCTACGTGAATTTCTGGACCAGGCATGCGTCATCGGTGAAGAAAGATGGGAAACTCACGGCCAGCCCTACTACGACGAGCTCGCAGACCGCTGCGAGCGGGCGATTCTGAGAACGTTCAACGTCTTTGACCAATTCAACTCGTTCGAGCGTTTCGAGGAAGGAACATACAACCGTCGATTCAACATCGCCGTGTTCGACGTGATGACATCAGTGCTTGGTGACAACGGACTATCAGACGACGATGTCGACTCCCACAAAGTGGCTATCCGAGCGCTATTCGAGGAGCTTTGCGAAACAGATCAGGTGTTTGCGGAGAGCCTGCAGACAACGACAAAGACGATTCCCTCTACCGCCGGACGTGTGCTGACCTTTGGAGGTGGGGTCGAGAGAATCACCGGGAAGTCACTCGAGATTCTTCCCCGTGCGCAAGCGCTACTGAATCGCTAGATCGTGCCTTCACCGCTTCTTGTCTCGCTCAAGTCGCAGATTCAGCTATTGGATTCGTACTTCATTGTTCGAAAGCCGGACTACAAGGAGTACAGCGATGCCGATCACGCGCATGCGATTGCTTTCTCGTTGCTCGCGAGCGCTGAGATTGAATCCTTCGTCGAGAAACGTTGCGTTCAAATCGCAACGCTAGGAGCCGAGCGCTTCAAAACCGGCAAGTTGACCACTACGGGTAGATCGCTAGTTACTTGGCACGTCGTGAGAAAGTCCATGCGAGCGACGCCTGTTCGTGAGAACGAAATGTTCGCACTAACTGCCAGCGCCGACGATGCCCTGCGTGCGTACTCAGACGTCGTAAAAAATAGTCACGGGATCGACGGAAGAGACTTCCTTAAATTGGTGTTTCCTGTGGGCCTCAGAGATGCCGAATTACCCGGCACGATTACGGCGAGCCTCGACACTATGGCTGCGCGGCGAAATCCTGCGTCCCACACTCACGTCAACCGGGCCAGATCGCTTAGAGAGCCGAAGGCCGAGCGAGACCTCGTAGACCAGGTCATTCTTGATCTGGAGCTGGTTGACGATCACCTCGGTCGCGCGGCAACTGAGTTTCCAATCTAACGGCCCGAGGGCTATCGAGAGCTGCTAACGCGGGAAAGCGCTCGCTGAAACCGGCGATCCTGTATATACATCGGTAGGGCGGACGGGACTTGAACCCGTGACCGAACGGTTATGAGCCGCTTGCTCTAACCAGCTGAGCTACCGCCCCATGTCGGCGTACCGACGTGGATTTACCCTCCAAAAACATAGCTCATGCGTCCGCAGACATAGGTCACCACGCCAGCAACGATCCGCAAAATCCCTTGTTCACGGGCCACCGCGCGTAGGGGAAACCGTAGGGGACACTAGGGACACCGAACGCGCGAGTTTCCTCGGCTGATTTCGGTAGTGGAGGAATTATGAGTTCCCTGCTCTGACCAGCTGAGCTACCGCCCCGGTCGCGCGCCGGCCCGGTCACTCCGGAGCGGACACGCTGGAGGCCGATTCCGTCTCCGGGTCGGCCACCGGCTCACCACGATACAGGCTTTCGAACGTGCTGATCGTGGTCTGGATGTCGTGCGCCGCGACGATGCGCAGCGACGCGTGCTTGAGGCGGTCGAGCTCCTCCTGGGGCAGGGTGAGCACGCTCTCCAGCTTGTCGGCCAGGTCTTGCGCGTCGCCCGGGCGGAAGAGGTGGCCGTTCTCGCCGTCGTGCACCAGGTGGGGCAGCGCCATCGCGTCGGCCGCCACCACGGGCAGCGCGGAGGCCATGGCCTCCATCGTCGCGATCGACTGCAGCTCGGCGATCGACGGCATCGCGAAGACAGTGGCGCGCGTGTACGCCTGGCGCAGTTCCTCGTCGCTGACGTAGCCGAGGAACTCGACCCGGTCCGCGATGCCGAGCGTCTCGGACATCGTCTGCAGGTTCTTCAGCTGGTCGCCGCCTCCGACGATCTGCAGCCGCGCATCCAGGCTCTCGGGCAGCAGCTTGACGGCGTTGAGGAGCACGTCGATGTGCTTCTCGCCGGTCACGCGGCCGACGAAGAGGATGCGGTTCGCCGTGCGCGGGGAGAAGTCGGGCGTGTAGTTGTGTGCGTCGATCCCGCAAGAGACGGCGTGGACGCCGCGCAGACCGGTCGACGCCTCCAGGAACTCGGCCGCCTTCCGCGTCGGCGTGGTGACCGACTCCGCGCGGTCGAAGCTCTTGCGGGCGTCGGCCCAGGCGAGCTTGACGAACGTCTTGCGCAGGAATTTCGGCAGCAGCGTGAACTCGACGATGTTGTCCGCCATCACGTGGTTCGTCGCGACGATGCGGATGCCGCGCTTCTCCGCCTCGGCGGCGAGACCGCGGCCGACCACGATGTGCGACTGGAAGTGCACGACGTCCGGCTGCACCGCATCCAGCACGCGCCGCGCGTTCGCCTTGCTCATCCACGGCAGAGCGAAGCGCAGCCAGTCGTGCGGGTACCAGCGCCAGCTGCGGAGCCGGTGGGCGGTCATCTTCTGCCCCTCGTGCTCCTCGATCCACGTGCCGTGGGTGCGGCCCGCCGCGGGGGCCACGATGTGCACGTCGTGGCCGCGCTCGACCAGGCCGGCCGCGAGGCGCTCGGCGAATCGGGCGGCGCCGTTGACGTCGGGGGCGAAGGTGTCGCACCCCATGACGATGGTCAACGGCTTCTTGGCTGCCGGGGCGGGCGGGGTCGGTTGCGGTCCGCTCGTATCAGGCACGTGGTTCGTTCCCTACGGTCGTGGGCTTCGGATGGCGAATCCGGCGACGGCGTTCGCGGCCCGGGCTCGTGTTCGCCCGGTCGGTTCAAGCGCTTAGTCTAAGCCGCTTTGACTCGCGACGTCCGCAATGCGGTCGGCCACCGGCGCGTCCGAGGCGCTCTGCGGGTGGTACTTCGCGAGCCGGAATACGCCGAGGACGGCGACGGCGCCGGTGACGGCGAATCCGACCATGGCCCACCACGGCGCGCCCGCCGCCTCGTTGAGGACGACGATGCCGATCGTGACGGCGACCATCGGGTCGATCACGGTGAGCCCGGCGATGACGAGGTCGGGCGGCCCGGACGAGTAGGCGTTCTGGACGAAGTAGGCGCCCAGCACCGCCGCGAGCAGCAGGGCGACGATGCAGGCGACGAGCAGCCAGTCCCACTCCTGGTTGGAGATGCGGTCGATGGCCACTTTGGCGAGCGTCGCCACGAAGCCGTACAGCACGCCGGCGCCGACGATGTAGATGATCGCCTTGAAGCGGTGCCGGAGGAACGCGAACAGCACGCCGAAGGCGATGAGCACGACCGCCAGGATGATCAGGATGACGATGAGCGCTCGGCTGGTCACCGGCAGGTCGCGTGCGAATACCGCCGCCAGCAGCACGAACGCGCCGACACCGCTGACGCAGAGCGTGACGGCGATCACCGACTGGTGGTTGAGCTTCACACCGCTCACCCGGGCGTTCAGGATGCTCGTGATGACCAGCCCGACGACGCCGAGCGGCTGTACCAGGATGATCGGCGAGAGCTTCAGGCTGACCAACTGGAAGACGATGGAGAGACCGAGCAGCAGCGTCCCGATGACCCACGACGGCCGCGCGAGCAGGAGCCCGAGCTGGCGGGGGTTGAGCCCGCTCTCGGCGCGCCCCGCGGTCGCCTCGACCTTCGCGACTCCGTGGTGCTGGAGCTGCGCGCCGACGGACAGGAACACGGCACCGACCAGCGCGACCGGGATGCCCAGGAGCTGGCTGGGCTGATAGGACAGGTCGAAAGCGTCCATCAGTTCCGTACCCACCCCACGACCCTACCGGGAATGATCCGGATAGTCTTGCTGAATGGCCGTCCTCCCCATCCGGATCACCGGTGACCCCGTCCTGCACTCCCCCGCCCGTCCGGTCGCGGAGATCGACGACGAGATCCGCACGCTGGTGGCCGACATGTTCGAGACCATGGACGAGGCCCCCGGCGTCGGGCTCGCGGCGCCCCAGGTCGGAGTGCCCCTGCGCCTGTTCGTCTACGGCTGGACGGACGACGACGACGTGCTGCACCGCGGGGTCGCGATCAACCCGACGCTCTGGCTCAGCCCCGCCGCGGTCGGCGAGCCCGACGAGGACTCGGAGTCCGAGGGGTGCCTGTCGTTCCCCGGCGAGCGGTTCCCGCTGCGCCGGTCGCAGAGCGCCATCCTGCAGGCGACCGACCTCGACGGCGCCGCCTACGAGGTGCGCGCGGAGGGCTGGCTCGCCCGGATCTTCCAGCACGAGTACGACCACCTCGACGGCATCCTGTACGTCGACCGGCTGACGCATCCCTACGGCAAGGCCGCACTCAAGACGCAGCGCAAGAACAGCTGGGGCGTGCCGGGGCTCAGCTGGCTGCCCGGACGCGACCACCTGGAGGACTGAGCACCGCGAAGCGGGCGTCCGGCGAGTATCGCCGGCGTCAGCGTCGCCGGCGTCAGCGTCGCCGGCGTCAGTGCCCGAGATCGACCCCGTGCACTCCGTTGTGGTGGCGGAGCGCCGGGAACACCACCGACAGGGTGAAACCGACGCCCGGGATGGTCTGCGCGGTGAGGGTGCCGCCGAACAGCGCCGCCCGCTCCCGCATCTCGATGATCCCCGCGCCCTCGTAGTGCTCGGTCAGCGCCTGCACGTCGTCGCGGATCGTGTACGCCGTCGCCTGGTCGACGCCGTCGCGGTCGAGTCCCAGGCGGCGGGCGGCCGCACGGATGCCGTCGTCCTCCACGCTGACCTGGAGGCCCTGGGCCGTCCAGGAGAAGGCGACGGACGCGTTCGTGCCGGGTCCGCCGTGCTTCAGCGCGTTCTCGAGGCTCGTCTGCAGGATGCGGAACACCGCGAGCTCCGCCCCCTGACGGAGCTCGAAGCGCTCCCCGTTCTCGCGGAACGTGACCGCGAGCCCGGCGTCGCGGAGCACGCGGAACAGGTCGCGGGCCGAAATGGAGGCTCGGCTTCGGCAGTGCCGCATCCTGCGCTTCGCGGGCGACGGCCTGCAGCCGGCGGAGGTCGCCGAGCGCATCCCGGGCGGCGGTCTCGAGGGCGCCGACGGAGCGCACGGCCGCCACGGGGTCGGCGTCGGCCGCATAGCGGACACCTTCCGCCTGGGACACCAGCCGCGAGACGGACTGGATGGCCACGTCGCCGAGGTCGCCGACGATGCGGAAGCGCCCGGCCTGCTCGGCAAGGTCGAGTTCGCGGTCGACGCGGTCCCACTCCGACTCCTGCCGGGAGTCGCGCAGCCTGATGCGGCGGGCGCGCTCCGTGAGCCACAGCACGAGGAAGAGGAGCGCGACGACCGCGGCGGCGATCGCGGCCACCAGGGCGATGACCTCCATCACGCCTCCTCTCCGCCGCGCGCCGCGCGGCCCGGTCGATCCTACCGGGCCGCGCGGGGCGGGGATCCTCAGGCGCTGTCGCGGTTGGCGCGAAGCACTTCCAGGCGGGCGCGGTACTCCTGCTCGTCGATGTCCCCGTTGGCGTAGCGCTGGGCGAGCGTCTGCTCGGCGGAGCGGGTGGCGCCGCGCGGGCCCCAGCCGTCGTAGCCGCCGCGCATCGCGGCCGCCCGGCGCCACCGGCGTCCGGCGAAGGCGAAGATGAGCGCGAACACGAGGATCCAGAAGATCGGGATGAAGATCCACCACCAGCCGATGAACGGCGGCCCGTAGTGCACGACGCACGGGGCGGCGGCGACGGCGGTGGCCAGTGTGCTGAGCATGATGTGTCCAATCGATGAGGGTCCGCGACTCTCGCGGACAGCACTGTCAGCCTCGTCCGCGGCGCGCTTCCGCGAATCCGCCTGCGGGTGCGTCGCCGGGTACTCCCCGGGGAGCACGTGGGGGCACGGCCGCGTCTAGGGAGACGCCGCCTGTCGGAGCGCCGGCGCACCGACGTACGATGCGCGCATGGAGCACGAAGACGCACGGCACGACGACCGCAGCACCGGGGAGCCGGACGACGAGGTCCAGGCGTACGAGAACGACGATGCGGAGAATCGCGAGTCGCTCGAACGGGAGGCGGGCCTGACCTCGTTCGGCGGCCCGACCTTCGGGCACCTGTTCGACCGCCATCCGGACGACGGCGGTTTCAACGCGCAGAACAACCCGTGAGGCGCCCGGGTACTCCCCCGGGAGTACCCCCGAGACACCGTTGGGCCGACGTCCGCACAGGAACCCCTGGCTAGCATGAGGAGATGCCCTGGAACGCGCCCGCCGATCGAGGCGGAGACGTGCGCTCCGGAAGCTCTGACCTCCCGGTGACCACGGCCAGCGGCGGCTGGGGACGGCCGCCCTGGACCGACCGCGGCCGGCCACGGGGTGCGCGCTGGTTCGCGGTCATCGTCGCCGTCCTGATCCAGTTGCCGGGGGTGGTTCTCGCCGCACATGACGGAGCGACGGATCCCGTCACCCTCGCCTTCACACTGCTCGCCTTCGCCGCCTCGTTCCTGCTCCTCGCCGGGCGCAGCCATCCCGGCCTCACGGTGGTGCTGGTGGCGGCCCTGTGCGCGCCGGCCATCGCGGTGACGACCGGTCCCCCGTTCTCGGCGGTCCCGCTGGCGTTCGCCGTGGTCGGCGCCGTCGTGCGCGGAGCCCGCGTCTGGGCGTGGTGGACGCTCGCCGGTTTCGCCGTCGCCGGACCGGCGGCCGCGTACCTGCTGCGCGGGCAGCCGGCCGCCATGATCCGCCCGCTGATCGTCGCGCTGCTGCTGTGCCTCCTGGTCGGAGTCGGCGAAGCCCTCCGCAACCGGCGGGAGCGGTACCGGGAGGTGGCCCGCTCGGTCGCGGCACGCCGGGAGGCCGCCGCGGAAGCCGAGCGGCTGCGGATCGCCCGAGAGCTCCACGACGTGCTCGCGCACTCGCTGTCGCAGATCAGCGTGCAGGCCGGCGTGGGCCTCCACTTGTTCGACTCCCGTCCTGAGAAGGCGCGAGAGAGCCTGGAGGCCATCAAGACCACCAGCAGCCAGGCGCTCGAGGAGGTGCGCGGGGTGCTCGGCTTCCTCCGCGGCCCCGACGGGTACGCCGCCCGCTCCCCCGAACCCGATCTCGCCCGCGTGCCCGTACTCGTGGAGACGTACCGGAAGGCGGGGCTGCTGGTCGAGTACCGGCCCGAGCTGCACTCGGCACCGTCCGCCGCGACTCAGCTCGCCCTCTACCGGATCGTGCAGGAGGCGCTCACCAACATCGGACGTCACGCGCAGGCGAGCCGTGCGACGATCGTGCTGACGGAGGAGCCGGGCTGGTACGTGCTGACCGTGCAGGATGACGGACGGGGTCTGCCCGGCGATGCCGCTGCCGCCGACACGGGCAGCACCGGTCGCGGCATGCTCGGGATGCGCGAGCGCGCCGAACTGCTCGGTGGCACCTTCGAGGCCCGGTCACCGGCCGGGGGCGGCCTGCTGCTGGAGGCGCGCATCCCCGCCGCCGTTCCGGCCGCGTCCTCCCGACCCTCCTCACCGACGCATCCGGGCGGCCTCTCGTGATCCGCGTCGCGCTGGCCGACGACCAGCACCTGGTCCGGGCGGGCTTCCGTGCGCTCCTCGAGGCGGAGGACGACATGGACGTCGTCGGGGAGGCGGCGACCGGCCGCGACGCGGTCGACCTCGTCCGCCGGGAGCATCCCGACGTGGTGCTGATGGACATCCGGATGCCCGACGGGGACGGCCTCTGGGCGACCGGTGAGATCGTCGGCGATCCCTCGCTCGCCGGGACCCAGATGGTGATCGTGACGACCTTCGAGCTCGACGAGTACGTCGCCCAGGCGATCGTCGCGGGTGCGAGCGGGTTCCTCGTCAAGGACACCGAGCCCGTCGAACTCATCCGCGCGGTGCGCGTGGTCGCCGCCGGCGACGCCCTGCTGTCGCCCGGAGTGACGCGGCGGCTGATCGAACGCGTGTCGGGCGGCCTGCGCCCGGCCCCCGACTCCGCTCGGCTCGAGCAGCTCACGGAGCGCGAGCGCGAGGTGCTGGCTCTGGTCGCGCACGGTCTGACCAACACCGAGATCGGCGAGCGGCTGTATCTGAGCCCGCTGACCGCGAAGACCCACGTGTCGCGGATCATGACGAAGCTGGATGCGCGCGACCGCGTGCACCTGGTCGTGCTGGCCTACGAGACGGGCCTCGTGCAGCCCGGCTGGCAGTAGCCGAGCCGACGGGATGCGGTTGCCCGGGAACCAGAAAACCCCGGTCTTCCGCAGAAGACCGGGGGTTTCGATCGCTCCCCGACTTGGACTCGAACCAAGAACCTGCCGGTTAACAGCCGGCTGCTCTGCCAATTGAGCTATCGAGGAATGCTTGATCAGCGAAGCTACTCTAGCAAGATTCGCCGCCGCTCCGGAAATCGGGACGGCATCCCGGGTGCGTCGAGGTCAGTAGCCCGCCTTCGGGTCGACGACGCCCACGAAGCGGCCGTCGTCGAGGAACGCGCGGACGTTCAGACGGATGCGCTCCGCCAGCAACGGCGCCGTCATCTCGGGGGTGTCGGCCTGGTGCGGGGTGATGACCACGTTCGGCTCGTCCCACAGCGGATGGGCGTCCGGCAGGGGCTCGGGATCGGTGACATCGAGGCCCGCGCCCGCGATCGCACCGTCGCGCAGGGCCTCCACCAGGGCGTCCGTGTCCACCAGGCCGCCGCGTGCGATGTTGACGAGGTAGGCCGTGTCCTTCATCGCCGCGAACTCCTCCGGCCCGAACAGGCGGCGCGTGCCGTCGGTGAGCGCGGCGGCGATCACGACGAGGTCGGCCGACGGCAGCACCTCGCCGAGGTGCGCAGCGGTCACCGTACGGGCGGCGCCCGGGACCGGCGACTCGGACCGGCGGACGATCGTCACGCGGACGCCGAACGGCTCCAGCAGCCGCATCAGCTCCAGCGCGATCCCGCCCGCTCCGACGATCACGACGTCGAGGCCGTAGAGCGAGCGGCCTTCGGGCTCCGTCGCCCACGAGCGGGCGCGGATGCGCTTGGGCAGCATCCGCAGCAGCGCGAGGCTGAGCACGAGCGCGTGCTCGGCGACCGGCTGCGCATAGGCGCCCTTGGCGCTCGTCCAGACGAGCCCGGGCCGGTCCTCGTCCGCGATGATGCGGCTGAACGCATCCACACCGGCGAAGGGAAGCTGCACCCAGCCGATTCCGGGATGCGCCTCCAGCACGGGCGGGAACGCCGCGGCGTCCTTGTTCGACAGCCACACGACGCCGCGCGTGCGGTCCGACAGCGGTTCCACCGTGCCGCCGGCCGCCTCGACGGCGTCGACGAACTGCCGCTCGGGCGTCGGCAGCACCGCGATCGGGCCCGGTTCGGGGCGTCGGTCCTCGGGCAGTGCCGTGACCTCGTCCGCGAGCACCGCGCGGTGCCGTCCTTCGCCGTTCATCCGTTCTCCTTCGTCGTCGGGCGTGCCGCGGCACGCTGCGGTCGGCGTTCCGTGCGCCGCTGCGGCGGGTTGAGCGCGCGGGCGAGGCCCGCGACGAAGGGGTGCGCCGGGTCGGCGAGCACCTCCTCGATGGGCCCGTAGCCGACCGGCCGGCCCGCTTGAAGCACGAGCGATACGTCAGTCGCACGCCGCAGCACGGCCAGATCGTGGCTGACGACGACGGCCGTGAAGTCCTTGTGCTCGCGCAACTGTGCGAGCAGATCGATCACCGCGTCGCGCACGGTCGCGTCGATCCCCGCGGTCGGCTCGTCGGCGATCAGGATGCTGGGCCCGAGCACGAGCGCCCGTGCGAGGGCCACCCGCTGGCGCTGCCCGGAGCTCAGCTCGTACGGGTACTTGTTCAGCACGCTGAGGGGCAGGTGGACGGTGTCGAGCATCGTCGCCGCGCGCTCCCCCGCGGCCCGCCTCGGGTAGTGCTCGTCGCGTTCGAAGATCGGGAGCGCGACGTTGTCCTGCACGCTGAGCGAAGGCTCCAGCGTCGAGCCGGCCTCCTGCGGCAGGTAGCCGACGTGGAAGGTCACCTCCGCCAGGTCGCGCTTCCTGGCCTTGCGCAGCCGGTGCCCCAGCACCGACGCCTCGCCCCCGCTGATCCGCGGGCCCGGCTCGGACGCCCGCGCCGGCAGCACACGCCCGGCGAGCACCTGCGCGAGCGTGCTCTTGCCGGACCCCGTCTCGCCGAGGATGCCGAGCACCTGGCCCTGCTCCAGGCGGAAGGTGACCCCGCGCAGGGCGACGCACGAGGCGCTCGGGCCCCGCGCGGGGTACTCGACGGACAGGTCGCTGACGGCGATGGCGGGCTCGGAACTCACACCCTCGACCCTAGGCGCTCTGCGTCTGCAACCGGTGAAGCTCCTCCCGCCGGTCGGCCTGTTCGATCGGATCCGGCACGGGGAGGGAGGCGAGCAGCCGCTGCGTGTACGCCTCACGGGGGTTGCCGAGCACGTCGGCGCCGGTCCCCTCCTCGACCAGCTTGCCGCGGTGCAGCACTGCGATCCGGTCGGCGAGGAGGTCGACCACGGCCAGGTCGTGGCTGATGAACAGCGACGCGAACCCGAACTCCTTCTGCAGGTCGGCGAACAGCTCCAGCACGCGCGCCTGCACCGACACGTCGAGCGCGGAGGTCGGCTCGTCGGCGATCAGCAGGGTCGGCTCGAGCGCGAGCGCCCTCGCGAGGCTGGCGCGTTGGCGCTGGCCGCCCGACAGCTCGTGCGGGAACCGGTCGCCGTAGGCGCGCGGCAGCTGCACCGCCTCCAGCAGCTCGTCGACGCGGCGGCGCGCCTCGAGGGGATTGGACGCGCGTCCGTGCACGACGAGCGGCTCGGCGACGCACTCCGCGATGGTGAGCAGCGGGTTGAAGCTCGACGCCGGGTCCTGGAACACGAAGCCGATGTCGCTCCGCACCTTCCGGAACTGCCGCTCGCGCACGCCGTTCATCTCCAGGCCCAGCACCTCGAGCGAGCCGCCGGTGACCTTGTTCAGACCGGCGATCGCGCGCCCGATGGTCGTCTTGCCCGACCCGGACTCGCCCACCAGGCCGAGCACCTCGCCGGGGCGGATGTCGAACGAGACGCCGTCGACTGCGACGAAGCCGGGACGGCCGAGCCGGCCCGGGTACTGGATGCGCAGATCGCGCGCCTGCACCACCGGCGCCTGGTCCGGGCGCTCGGCCCGCGCGATCGCGCGGTCCTGCGTCGCGACCAGGCCCTGGCCGATCTTCGGGACGGCGGCGAGCAGCTTCTTGGTGTAGTCGGCCTGCGGCGACGCGAACAGCGTGCGCACGTCGGCCTCCTCGACCAGCTTGCCCTGGTACATCACCGCGACCCGGTCGGCCAGGTCGGCGACGACGCCCATGTTGTGGGTGATCAGCACGATTGCCGCGCCGAACTCGTCGCGGCAGCGGCGCAGCAGGTCGAGGATCTCGGCCTGCACCGTCACGTCCAGCGCCGTCGTCGGCTCGTCGGCGACGATCAGCCCGGGGTTCAGCACCAGCGCCATCGCGATCACGATGCGCTGCTTCTGACCGCCCGAGAACTGGTGCGGGTAGTACTTGACCCGCTTCTCCGGCTCCGGGATGCCCACCCGGCCGAGGATCTCGACCGCCTTGGCCTGCGCCTCCTTCTTCGACAGCTTGCCGTGGGCGCGAAGCCCCTCGGCGATCTGCCAGCCGACCGGGTACACCGGGTTGAGCGCCGTCGACGGCTCCTGGAAGACCATCGCGACATCGGTGCCGCGCACTTCCCGGAGGCGGCGCTTGTCGATCGAGACGATGTCCGCCTCGGTCTGCCCGTCGCGGCTGCGCAGCACCACGGTGCCCGAGGCGGTCGCGGTCTCCGGCAGCAGGCCCAGGATGGTCTTCGCGGTGACGGTCTTGCCCGAACCCGACTCGCCGACGATCGCGAGCACCTCGCCCGGTCCGACAGTCAGGCTGACGCCGTCGACCGCCTTGACGGCGCCGGCGTCGGTGGAGAAGGAGACCGACAGGTCGTCGATCCGGACGACGTCGCTCATGGACGCACCTCGATTCCGTGCTCGTCGAAGGACTCCCCGCCCTCGAGGCCGTCCACCCCGCCGGGGCCGGCGGTGAGGGTTCCGCCCGGGACGACCGAGGTCTCGGCGACCTCCCCGGACGCGGCGGCGGCGCGGCGGCGCCCGCGCAGCCGCGGGTCCGCCAGGTCGTTCAGGCTCTCGCCGACGAGCGTGATGCCGAGCACCACGAGCACGATCGCGAGGCCGGGATAGATCGCCGTCCACCAGATGCCGCTGGTCACGTCGTCGACGGCCTTGTTGAGGTCGTAGCCCCATTCGGCCGCCGCGGTCGGCTCGATGCCGAACCCGAGGAAGCCGAGGCCGGCGAGGGTGAGGATCGCCTCGGACGAGTTCAGCGTGAAGATCAGCGGCAGCGTGCGGGTGGAGTTGCGCAGCACGTGACGGGACATGATGCGGGCGTTGCTCGCGCCGACCACCTTCGCGGCCTCGACGTACGCCTCCGCCTTGATGCGGACCACCTCGGACCGGATCACCCGGAAGTACTGCGGTATGTAGACCACGGTGATCGAGATCGCCGCGGCCAGGATGCCGCCCCAGAGGCTCGACTGGCCGCCGCTGATCGCGATGGCCATGACGATGGCGAGGAGCAGCGACGGGAACGCGTAGATCGCGTCGCAGACGACGACGAGGACGCGGTCGAGCCAGCCGCCGAAGTACCCGGAGATGAGGCCGAGGAACACGCCGAGGAAGATCGACAGGATCACGGCGACGATGATCACCAGGATGGCGGTCTGCGTTCCCCAGATCACCCGCGAGAACACGTCGTACCCGCCGGAGGTGGTGCCCCAGATGTGCGCGGCGCTCGGCGGCTGCTGAGCGCCGAACGACTTCCCGTCGGCCTTCGACTGCGCGAAGCCGTACGGCGCGACCAGCGGCGCGAAGATCGAGAGCAGGACGAAGACGGCCGTCAGGACCAGTCCAGCCACGAGCATCCCGCGCTGGAGCCCGACGCTCTGCCGCAGCTGGTGCACGACGGGCAGGCGGTCCCAGAGGGGACGCTTGCGGGAGGTGAGCGATGCCGTCGACATGTCAGTACCTCACTCTCGGGTCGATGAGGGCCGCGATGACGTCGACCACGAAGTTGGTGAGCGTGACGATCACCGCGAGCAGCACGACCATGCCTTGCACGGCCACGAAGTCGCGCGCCTGCAGGTAGTGCACCAGCTGGAAGCCGAGCCCCTTCCACTCGAAGGTGGACTTGGTCAGCACCGCGCCGCCGAGCAGCAGCGCGATCTGCAGGCCGATGACCGTGATGATCGGGATGAGCGCAGGACGGTAGGCGTGCTTGCGCAGCAGCCGCGACTCTGTGACGCCGCGCGAGCGCGCCGCATCCACATAGTCGGTGGACAGCGTCCCGATGACGTTCGTGCGCACGAGGCGCAGGAAGATGCCCGCCGTGAGGAGGCCGAGGGCGACGGCGGGGAGGATCGCGTGCAGCAGCACGTCGCCGACCACCGCCGGGTCACCGGTCTGGAAGGCGTCGATCAGGTAGATGCCGGTCTTGTTCTCCAGCGTCTGCATCTCCAGCTCCGAGCTGGTGGATGCGCGGCCGGAGACCGGGAGCCAGCCCAGCCAGATCGAGAAGACGAGCTTGAGCACCAGTCCGACGAAGAACACCGGGGTCGCGTAGCAGAGGATCGCGAACACGCGGAGGCTCGCATCCTGAGCCCTGTCGCGGAAGTACGCGGCGACGAGGCCCAAGGGGATGCCGACGACGAACGCGACGATGAGCGCGTAGAACGCGAGCTCCAGAGTCGCCGCGCCGTAGGTCAGGAGCACCTGGGTCACCGGCTGGTTGTCGGTGAACGTGGTGCCGAAGTCCCCGCGCAGCAGCTGCCCGAGGTACTCGAAGTACTGCACGATGATCGGCCGGTCGTACCCGGCTTCGTGCACCCGCTCGGCGAGCTGCGAGGGCGGGAGCTTTCCGCCCAGCGCCGCCGTGATCGGGTCGCCGGTCGACCGCATCAGGAAGAAGACGACGCTGACCAGGATGAAGATGGTGGGGATGATGAGGACGGCGCGCACGAGGATGTAGCGGCCGAGGCCGCCTCCCGATCGCCGCTTCGCCTTCGTCCGTTCGGGACCGGGGGCCGTTCCCGCGCCCGCGGTGCTGACAGTCGCTGTCATGGAAGCCAATCGTGGTGGTTCGTGGAAGGGGGTGGCTCGCTACGTGAGCGAGCCACCCCCCGGTCGGCTCAGAGCTGGTGGCTCCGCGCCTTCTTACTTCGAGAGCGCCGCGTAGCGGAACTTGAACGACGGGTCGAGCGTCTTGTCGGCGCCCTTCACGTCCTTGCCGACGACGGCGACCTGCGCGCCCTGCAGCAGCGGCAGGGTGCTGAGGTCGGCGCCGACCTTGGCCTGGATCTCCTCGATCAGCTTGGTGCGCTCGGCCTTGTCGGTCGTGCCCGCCTGCTTCGCGATGAGGTCCTGGACCTCGGCGTTGTCGTAGTGGTTCGCCAGGAAGTTGTCCTTGATGAAGAACGGCGACAGGTAGTTGTCGGCGTCGGAGTAGTCCGGGAACCAGCCCAGCTGGTACGCCGGGTAGACGTCGTTGGTGCGGTCCTTGGAGTACTGCACCCACTCGGTCGACTGCAGGTTGACCTTGAACAGGCCACCGTTCTCCAGCTGCTCCTTGACCAGCGCGTACTCGTCACCGGAGGACGGGCCGTAGTGGTCCGGGTTGTACTGGAGGTTCAGCGAGACCGGGGTGGAGACACCGGCCGCCTGGAGGGTCTGCTTCGCCTTGTCGAGGCTGGGGCCTCCCTTGCCGTCGCCGTAGAGGTCCTTGAGCACCGTGGTGGCGCCGGTCAGGCCGTCCGGGACGAACGAGTAGAGGGGCGTGTAGGTGCCCTTGTAGACCTGGTCGGCGATCGCGGAGCGGTCGACGAGGTCGGCGGCCGCCTGGCGCACTGCGAGGGCCTTCTTCGCGTCGGCGTCCGACGTCGTCGCGCCGAAGGGCTGCGTGTTGAAGTTGAACACGATGTAGCGGATCTCGCCGCCCGGGCCCTTGACGACCTTCACCTTGTTGTCGTTCTCGAGGCTCGCGATGTCGGTCGCCGAGAGGCTGCGGTAGGCGACGTCGATGGCGTTCTTCTGGATGTCGAGCTTCAGGTTCGACGACTCGGTGTAGTACTTGACGTTCACCTTCGCCGTGGCCGGCTTGCCCAGGAGGCCCTTGTAGCCGTCGAAGGCCTTGTAGGCGATCAGGTTGTTGAAGTCGTAGCTGGTGATGTCGTACTGGCCGGCGAACGGGTGACCCTTGACGATCGTGTTGTCCGGCGTGACCTTGTCGGCCGAGAAGACCTGCTCGTCGACGATCGGACCGGCAGGGCTGGACAGCACCTGCGGGAACGTCTGGTCGTTCGGCACCTTCAGCTTGAAGACGACGGTGGTCTTGTCCGGCGTCGACACGCTGTCCAGGTTCGCCAGCAGCGACGCGGGACCGTTGGGGTCGTTGATCTTGAGCTGGCGGTCGAAGGTGAACTTCACATCCGACGACGTGAGGTCATGGCCGTTCGCGAACTTCAGGCCCGGCTTCAGCTTGACCGTGTACTCGGTCGGGGACGTGAAGGCCGCGCTCTCGGCGATGTCCGGCTTGACGTCGGGGCTGCCGTACGGGGTGTTCAGCAGGAACGGGTAGACCTGGTTCATGACGGCGAAGGAGCCGTTGTCGTACGAACCGGCCGGGTCGATCGAGGTGATCTTGTCGGTCGTGCCGATGGTGAGGGCGCCACCGCCTCCGGAGCCGTTGTTGCTCCCCGAGCAGCCGGCGAGCACCAGTGCCGCGGCCGCGAACGCGGCGGATACGGCGAGCAACCGCCGTCCGCCGTTGTGTGCGGATGTCATATCCGAATACCTCTTCCTGGTGTGGGATGCGCGGCGGCGTCGTTGCAGGCGTGCGTGATCGCCGATCGCGTGAGAACTTTCCTAGCACGGAATGCTCATGGACCCCGCATTCGGATGCGGATCCGGGCGTGATCTTTACACGGACGCAACAAAAGAGCGCTCATCCGCGCAGTTCGCGGAGGATTTCGTCTGCCGTCACTCGCCGCGGAGCCGGCGCCGTTCCGTCTCGATGGCGACCATGGCGATCGAGATCTGGCGACGCAGCTCCGGGTCCTCCGTGCGGCCAAGACGCGAGGTGAGCTCCGCCTTCTCGCGCAGCAGGTCGCGGTCGATCAGCCCGTCGACGATCGAGCGGGCGTAGGGCCCGGGGTCACCGCCCTGCGGCAGCTCGGCGACCGCCAGAGCGTTCACCGTCGGGGCGTACGCCTGCGGGACCTCCGCGAGCACGCGATCCACCCAGCCCGGCTGGGCCATCGTCGGGAGCTGACTCGCGATGGCGTCCCGCACCACCGCGTGCGTGGGGTTGGTGAAGGGCACCTGCACGGCGCGCGCGGCGCGCTCCTGCCCGACCTCGCCCGGCAGCTGCAGGAGCACCATGAGGCTCTCGCGCTCGGTGCGCTGTGTCGGGTCGGTCGGCTCGGTCAGCGGGACCGGGCGCGATGCACGGTCGCCGGGCCGATCGTCCGGGTACCCGCTCGACGCGGCGCCGGGGCCGCCGCGGGAGCCGTCACGGGCGTCTGCGCGCCCGTCGCGCCCGTCGCGGCCGCCGCCGCTGCCGCCGCTGCGCTGGGCGGCGCGGACCGCTCGGATCGCGTCCTGGAGGTCCGCCCCGGAGAGACGGGCGAGCTCGCGGGTGTAGCCGTTCTGCGACGCGGGGTCGCGGATCGTCGCCACGATCGGCGCTCCGGCGCGCAGGGCCGCGGTTCGTCCCTCCACCGAGTCGAGGTCGAAGCGTTCGACGACCTGGCGGATCATGAACTCGAACATCGGCTTGCGCGCGTCGATCATCCTGCGCACGGCGTCGTCGCCCTTGCTGAGCCGCAGGTCGCACGGGTCGAGCCCATCCGGTCCGACGGCGACGTAGGTCTGCGCCGAGAAGCGCTGCTCCTCGCCGAACGCGCGCGTCGCCGCCTTCTGGCCGGCGGCATCCGGGTCGAACGTGAAGATGACCGACCCCTGGCTGTTGTCGTCGCCCATCACGCGGCGGATCACCTTGATGTGGTCGACGCCGAACGACGTGCCGCATGTCGCGACGGCGGTCGTGATGCCGGCGAGGTGGCAGGCCATCACGTCGGTGTAGCCCTCCACCACGACGACCTGGTCCTGGCGCGAGATATCGCGCTTGGCGAGGTCGAGGCCGTAGAGCACCTGAGCCTTCTTGTAGACGGCCGTCTCCGGGGTGTTCAGGTACTTGGGGCCCTTGTCGTCCTCGAGCAGCCGCCGCGCGCCGAAGCCGATCGTCTGCCCGGTGACGTCGCGGATCGGCCAGACCAGCCGGCCGCGGAACCGGTCGTAGACGCCCCGGTCGCCCTGCGACACCAGACCGGCCGCCAGCAGCTCCTCCGGGGTGTAGCCCTTGCTCCGCAGGTGCTTGGTCAGCTCGTCCCAGCTCTTCGGCGCGAAACCGACGCCGAAGTGGGCGGCCGCGACCGCGTCGAAGCCGCGCTCACCGAGGAAGCGGCGACCCGGGTCCGCATCGGGCGCGGAGAGACGCTCTCGGAAGAACTCCTCCGCCGCCGAGTTGGCGGCGAGCAGGCGCGCACGGTTTCCGCTGCTCTCGGAGGGACCGCCGCCACCCTCCTCGTAGTGCAGCTGGTAGCCGATGCGGGCGGCCAGCCGCTCCACCGCGTCCGTGAACGAGACGTGGTCCATCTTCAGCAGGAACTCGTAGACGTCGCCGCCCTCGCCGCAGCCGAAGCAGTGGTACCGGCCGACGCCCGGGCGCACGTAGAAGCTCGGGCTCTTCTCGTCGTGGAACGGGCAGAGGCCCTTCAGAGCGCCGACCCCGCCGGTCTTGAGGCTGACGTAGTCGCCGACGACGTCGCCGATGTTGGTGCGGGCCTTGACCTCTTCGATGTCGCTCTGTCGAATCCGGCCGGCCATGCTTCGATTCTAGTGAGCCGGACCGACGCTCATCCCGCGAACCGGGGCCCGGCCTCCCGTCACTCCCCCGGCGGCCGCCGCCGGCGCGTGTTCTGGGCGATCTCGATGATGGCGCAGAACACCTCGATCCCGACGCGCAGCAGCAGCACGGAGAGCATCGCCCCGACGAGCGTGATCAGCACGCCGAACAGGAAGACGAACGCCCCGATCGGCGAATGCGTCGCGATGGCCGACGTGAGCGAGTTCGCGAAGCCGACCACGATCCCGAGGCCGATCAGCACGAGCCCGACCACGTACACCGGGCCGGCCAGCTTCCGTGTCACGTAATTGGTGAACGTGAAGTCGAACAGCGACGAGAAGAAGCGCGAGTCGTCCAGGCGGTCGGCGAGGTCGTGGACGGTGCGCCCCTGGTGGGCGGCGTGGGGTTCGGTGGGGTGGGTGCCGGTGGGGTGGGCGCTCGCGGGGTGCGACTCCGGCTGACTGGTGAGGGGGGTCGTCGCGGCAGCATCCGTCGTTGCGGCGGACCCGGCGATTCGGCCGGGAGCCGCGTCGGAAGCGGCCCCGGTAGCTGTCGCGGACGCCACATCCTCCCGCTCCTCGCCCGAAGCGGCGAACGGCGCCGGATCGGGCCCGGCGGCGACCACGTCGGCGGCCTCCGCGGGTACCTCATCGGCGGCCTCTGCGTGTACCTCATCGGCGACCTGTGCGGGTACCTCATCGGCGGCCTGTGCGGGCCCGACCGCGGGTGCGCCCGCGGGCACCTCCCCGTAGAGCTCGGCAGCGGTCGGCAGGCGCTTGGTGGCCGCATCGCCCGTGGCGTCGCCGGTCGCGTCCGCCGACGCGGGACCCGTCTCCACCAGTGGTTCCGCCGGAGACGAGGAGGTGTCGGTGTCCGTGATCGACGGGGGCGCGAGCGGCTCCCTGGCCCCGAGGGTGGCGTCCATGATGCCGGGGGCCTCGCCTTCCGGGGCGATCGGGGCGGTCTTCGCGGTCGTCCGGCGCGTCCGCGGAGTGGTCGGCTTCTTCGTCGCGGACGCGGCCGTGCCGGCGGGCTTGCGGGCAGCCGGGGTCTTGGCGGCTCCGGCGGAGCCGGCGGCCGGCTTCGTGGCCGCGGGCTTCCGGGCGGCCGGGGCGGAGTCGGCGTCCGTGGTATCGGATGGTGCGGCCGCCGCGGAGCGGGAGCTCGAACGAGCGGCACCGCTCCCCGTGGACGCGCGCGGCGCGCGGCGGGGAGTCGCCGGCGTCGCCGGGCTCGCCTCCGCTTCTCCGCCCTGTTCGGGGCGGTCGCCGTCCGACGGTGGTAGTGCGTTGCTCATTCGTCTCCTCCCGAAGGCCTGACCTCAAGCATTCTGCACACGGTCACCGGTTTCAACCCCGGTCGTGCGCGCATCCCGTCGGCCGCCCCGTCAATGCTGCACGAGTCGTTCGTACCAGCTGAGCGCGGACTGGTCCGTCAGGCTGGCCACCTGATCGACGATCACGCGGAGGCGCTCCTCGTCGCTGCCGGCGTCGCGCCAGTCCTCCGCGAACCCGGGGTCGAGTTCGGCCGGTCCGCGCTGGTAGAGCAGGTCGGCCAGCGTGGTGAGGATCTGACGCTGCTGCGCGTAGATCGGCTGGCGGGTGTTCCGCGACATCACGAAGGTCGCCACGATGCCCTTCAGCACGGCGATCTCGGCGCGGATGCCGAGCGGGACGACGACATCGGCGCCGAAGCGGATGAGGTCGGTGCGGCCCGCCGCCTCTTTCGTGGCGTGGACGGCCGCGTGAGCGAAGCGCCCGATGAGCTGGCTCGTGAGGTTCTTCAGGCGTGCCTGCGAGCGGCGGGAGCCGTCCCAGCCGTCGAGCCAGATGTCCATGCTGTCGAGCCGGTCGAACGCCTCGATGAGCTCCTGGTGGCTGACCTCGCCCCCGACCCACTCATGCATGGACTCGACCAGGTCTTCGTGGTCGACTCGGCTGCCGAGCGCGGCGACGTCGATGTAGCCGTTGACGACAGCGTCCTCGAAGTCGTGAACCGAGTAGGCGATGTCGTCGGAGAGGTCCATGACCTGCGCCTCGATGCAGCGCTGGCGGTCGGGCGCGCCGGCGCGCATCCACTCGAACACCGCCCGGTCGTCGGGGTAGAAGCCGAACTTCGCGCGTCCACTCGGGTCGGCGACCGACGACGTCGCCGGCCACGGATACTTGCAGCTGGCGTCGAGGCTCGCACGCGTCAGGTTCAGCCCGTACGGGCGGCCATCGCGGCCGAACACCTTGGGCTCCAGGCGCGTGAGCAGCCGCAGGGTCTGCGCGTTGCCTTCGAAACCGCCGATGTCCTCCGCCCACGAATTGAGCGCGCGTTCGCCGTTGTGGCCGAACGGCGGGTGCCCGATGTCGTGCGCGAGGCACGCGGTGTCGACGATGTCGGGATCGAGGCCGAGGCTGTTGGCGAGCTCGCGCCCGACCTGCGCCACCTCGAGGGAGTGCGTGAGCCGGTTGCGGGCGAAGTCGAGTCCCGCGGTGGGGCTCAGCACCTGCGTCTTCGCCGCCAGGCGGCGGAGCGCGCTGGAGTGCAGCAGGCGCGCGCGGTCGCGCGCGAAGTCGCTCCGGCGGTTCGAGTGGTGCTCCGGCAGCCACCGCTCGCGGTCGTGCTCGGTGTATCCGGCCTGCGCCGATGCATCGCTCGCCGCTGCGTCGTGCGCTGATGCATCGTGCGTCGATGCGTCGTGCGCCGATGCGTCGTGCGCTGATGCATCGTGCGCCGATGCGTCGTGCGCCGATGCGTCGTGCGCTGATGCGTCGTGCGTCGATGCGTCCTGCGCCGATCTATCGGCACCCGCTGCGTTCGCCGCCGCGCGCGTGCTCGCCGCCACCTCATCCACCACTGTTGTGCACCTCCGCGTCGGCGACCTCGGCGCGCTGCACGCCGTCGAGGTCGCGGCTCTGCAGCCAGCCGTCCGGCAGCGCCGGGCGCTTGGGAGAGCCGGCTCGTCCGCGCTGGCCCTCGGCGGCCTCGCCCGGATACTCCTGCTCCCCGTCGAGGGTGGCGAGCAGGTCGTCGAGGTGCTGCAGCGTGTCGACGGTCGCGAGGCTGGCCCGCAGGTCGCCGCCGACCGGGTATCCCTTGAAGTACCAGGCCACGTGCTTGCGGATGTCGCGGCAGCCGCGCTCCTCGCTCTCGAAGAACTCGACCAGCAGCTCGGCGTGACGGCGGAACGTCTGCGCAACCTGCCCCAGCGTCGGACGCGCCTGCGCGGCGTCGGCCTCGGCCTGGCTGAGCTCGCCGGCGCGGGCGCGGAACGCCGCGGCCAGGTCGCCGAACAGCCATGGGCGGCCGAGGCAGCCCCGACCGACGACGACTCCGTCGCAGCCCGTCTCCTCCACCATCCGGATCGCGTCGGCGGCGGACCAGATGTCGCCGTTGCCGAGCACCGGCGTGGAGGTGACCGTCTCCTTCAGCTTCGCGATCGCCGACCAGTCGGCGTGGCCCGAGTAGAACTCGGCGGCCGTTCGAGCATGCAGGGCCATCGAGGCCACGCCTGCGCCCTCGGCGATGCGCCCGGCCTCGAGATAGGTGAGGTGGTCGCCGTCGATGCCCTTGCGCATCTTGATCGTGAGCGGGATGTCGCCCGCGGCCTGGACCGCGCCCTCGACGATCTCGCGGAACAGCCCGAGCTTCCAGGGCAGAGCCGCTCCACCGCCCTTGCGCGTGACTTTCGGCACGGGGCAGCCGAAGTTGAGGTCGATGTGGTCGGCGCGATCCTCCGCCACCAGCATGGTGACGGCCTCGCGGACGGTCTTCGGGTCGACGCCGTAGAGCTGGATGGAGCGGGGCGTCTCGGACTCGTGGTGGGTGATGAGCCGCAGCGACTCGGGCGTGCGCTCGACGAGCGCCCGCGATGTGATCATCTCGCTGACATAGAGCCCGGCGCCGAACTCGCGGCAGAGCCGCCGGAACGCCGTGTTGGTGATCCCGGCCATGGGTGCGAGGACCACGGGCACGTCGAGCGCCAGCGGACCGATGGTCAGCTGGGGGGCGTGGCTTATCGTTGCAGTGGTAGACATCTCACTCGATTCTCCCAGAAAGCGTGCTGAGCTATGGCCGAGAGCCCGGAATCCGTGGAGTACTCCCCCGACGGCGGTCCTGTTGACGAAGGACGGCAGCGCGTTGCGGCGGATGCTGCGGCCCGTGGCGTCGAGATCCGGATCGTCGAACGGCCCGCCGCCCGCAGCCTCCACGAGGCCGCCGAGCTGCTCGGCATCCAGCCCGGAGACATCGTCAAGACGCTCGTGGTGAAGCGCAGCGACGACACGTTCGTCTTCGCGCTCGTGCCCGGCGGCCGGAAGATCGCCTGGCCGAAGCTGCGCTCGGTGCTCGGCGTCAACAAGCTGCAGCTGCCCGACGCGAGCGTGGCCCTCGCCGCGACCGGTTACGAGCGCGGGACCATCACCCCGTTCGGCAGCACGACGGCGTGGCCGGTCGTCGCCGACGCGACGATCCCCGGACGCACGGTCTCGATGGGAGCCGGCGAGCACGGCTATTCGCTGTACGTCGACGCGGACGCCCTGATCGCCGCCTTCGGCGCCACGGTCGCCGACATCACCGACCCCGAGTAGCGGCCGCGGCGCGGCTGGCGCCCTTCCTCCCTTGCGCCCTTCCTATCGAGGGGTCGCAACACGCCGTTATGCGCGTGCGATAACGGCGTGTTGCCCCCCCTCGATAGCGGGCCTGTGGATAACCGGCGCGAGCCGGCGCCGGATGCGGCAAGGTGACGGGATGCGTCGACCTGCCACCCTCCCCGCGAGCGTCGCGGCCGCCCCGTTCTCCACGGCGGCCGCCCGGCGAGCGGGCGTCCCGTCCTCCCGTCTGCGTCGCGGCGACCTCGTCGCGCCGTTCCACGGCGTCCGGCAGGCCGGCGCCGCCCCGCCCGCCTCGACCGAGGCGCGCTGCCGGGCCTACGCCGCGGTGCTGCCGCACGGGGCGTTCTTCAGCCATCTCACCGCGGCCGAACTGTACGGGTTACCGCTTCCCAGCATGCACGGCGACGAACTCCACGTCTCCGTCATCCACCCGAGACGGGCGCCCCGGGCGAAAGGGACCGTCGGCCACCGGCTGCAACTCGATCCCGCGCTCGTCGGGTCGATCCGCGGACTCCCCGTGCCTCCGCCTGTCGAGGTCTATTGCGAACTGGCGGCGCTCCTCCCGGTGGATGCACTCGTCGAGGTCGGGGATGCGCTCGTTCGACGTCAGGCCCCGCTGGCGACCGTGCAGCAACTCCAGACCGCCGTCGCCGAGGCATCGGGACGTCCCGGCATCCGGATGCTCCGTGAGGCGACGACGCTGGTGAGGGCCCGCACCGACTCCCCGATGGAGACGAAGGTCCGCCTCGCGCTCGTGCGAGCCGGTCTGCCGGAACCCCAGGTCAACCGTCTGATCGACCTCGGGGGTGGACGTTCGGCTCACCTCGACCTCGCCTATCCGCACCTCCGCGTCGCCATCGAGTACGACGGCGACCACCACCGCACCGACGATCGCCAGTACCGCATCGACGGCGACCGGCTGTGGCGGATCGAGTCCGCCGGCTGGCGGGTGATCCGCCTCAACCGCTCGCACATGACCGACCACGCCCGCGAGGCCGTCGACCGCGTCCGCCGTGCGCTCACCGCGCGCTGAGCGCAACAAAGGGTCGCAACACGCCGTTATGCGCGGGCGATAACGGCGTGTTGCGACCCTTCGATCACGGGATGGCGCAGGTGTCGCCCTCGCAAGCGGCTCCGGGGCCGCCCAGCGGGATCAGGGACGGGCGCACGGCGGGAGCGGCCGCCGCAGGCGGGCCGGCCGGCGCCGCTGCAGTCACGGACGCAGCTGCGTCCCTCGCAGCCGCGTCGGCCGCGGCCGCGCCCCTGGCAGCCGCGTCGGACGCAGCCGCGCCCCTCGCAGCCGTCTCTAACGCGGTGCCCTGCGCAGCGCCGCTCACGCGGTCACCGTCGCGCGCTCCGACCAGACCTGCTCGAGGACCTGCGCGAAGGTCTGGGCGTCCTGGGCACCGGAGACGCCGTAGCGACCGTCGATCACGAAGAAGGGGATGCCGTTGATGCCGTACTCGGCCGCGGTCGCCTGGTCGGCCCGCACGGCGGGCTCGAAGCGCGACGACTCGAGCGCCTCGAGCGCCTGGGCGCGGTCGAGGCCGACTTCGGCTGCGAGGTCGGCGAGGTCCTCGACGCGACCGACGTGGCGTCCCTCCACGAAGTACGCGCGGAACAGTCGCTCGGCCAGTTCGAGCTGCACGCCCCGCTCCTTGGCGAAGTGGAGCAGCTCGTGCGCCTTGACGGTGTTGGTGTGCTTGAGGTTGTCGAAGTCGTAGTCGAGACCGACGGAGGAGGCGATGCCCTCGACACGCTCCAGCATCTGCTCCACCTGGCCGGCGGGGAGACCCTTGTGGCCTGCGAGGAAGTCGATCTCGCTGCCCTCGAAGTCGACCGGCGTGTCCGGCGACAGCTCGAACGAGTGGTATTCGACCTCTACGGCGCGGCCCTCACCGGCCCCGGAGAACAGGCCGCTGCCCGCCTCGAACTTGCGCTTGCCGATGTAGCACCACGGGCAGGCGATGTCGGACCAGATGTCGATCTTGATGGGTTCGCTCACGCTGAGGACAACGCTGCAGTACTGCACCTATTCCTGGAGCGCCGAGAAGAGCGCAGGGCTCAGGACGCCGCGCCCGCCGTTCCCGCGCTGGGCGCATCCACCGCTCCCCCGAACCGGCGGTTGCGGCTCATGTACAGCTCGATCGCATCCCACAGGTCCGTGCGGCTGAAGTCGGGCCACAGCGTGTCGAGGAATACCATCTCGGCGTAGGCGCTCTGCCAGAGCAGGAAGTTGCTGGTGCGCTGCTCGCCCGAACTCCGCACGAAGAGATCGACGTCCGGCATGTCGGGCAGGTAGAGGTGACGCTGGATGGTCTTCTCATTCACGGCGGACGGCCGCAGCCTCCCGGCCGCGACATCGTCGGCGATGGAGCGCACGGCGTCAGCGATCTCCGTCCGTCCGCCGTAGTTGACGCACATCGTCAGGGTGAGCACGTCGTTCCCGGCGGTCAGCTGCTCGGCGTACTGCAACTCCTTGATGACGGAGGACCACAGCCGCGGCTTGCGCCCGGCCCAGCGGACGCGCACGCCCCACTCGTTGAGCTGGTCGCGTCGCCGGTGCAGCACGTCGCGGTTGAAGCCCATCAGGAACCGCACCTCCTCGGGCGACCGCTTCCAGTTCTCGGTCGAGAAGGCGTACACGCTGAGATGCTTCACCCCGGCCTGGATGGCGCCGGCGACGACATCGAGGAGCGCCGCCTCTCCCGCGCGGTGACCTTCGATCCGGGTCAGGCCCCGGCGGTTCGCCCAGCGACCGTTGCCATCCATGACGATGGCGACATGCTCCGGGACGCCGCCCGCTGGGAACGCGGGCGGGTGCACCCCGGTCCAGTCGAGCGGGCGGTACTCGACCGCATCCTTGTGCGTGTACGGCTTGGGACTCATCCACTCGCCTTCTGGTCGGTGGGGACGGGGTCGGCGGTACCGAGGTCGGCGCTACCGAGGTCGGTGGGGACGGCATCCGTGGACGCGGCGCCGGCGACACGGGCCGCCTGCGCGACCGGGCGATCCCGGTCGTGCTGCACGTGCTGGAGCGACCGCAGCCCGCGCTCGAGGTGCCATTGCGTGTACGCGGCGACCACGCCGTTGGCGCGCCCCTGCGTCGTCTCGGACGCGGCCTCCGCCGCCTCCCAGTCTCCGGCCAGCAGCGCGCCGAGCAGGGCGATCGTCTCCGGGTCGACCCTCGGCGCACCCTGCGGGGCGCAGTCGGGGCACACCACGCCGCCGAGCTGGACCACGACCGCGGTGTGCGGGCCCGGCGCGCCGCAGCGCGAGCAGTCCTGGAAGCTCGGCGCCCAGCCCGCCAAGGAGAGAGCGCGCAGCAGGTAGGAGTCGAGCGTCAGGCCCGGTCCGTGCTCGCGCCGGGAGAGGGAGCGCAACGCGCCGACGAGGAGGAGGTACTGCTGCAGCGACGCCTCGGCATCCGTGAGCCGGTCGGCCGCCTCCACCATCGCGTTCGCGGCGGTGTAGCTGGCGTAGTCGTCCGCGATCAGGGCGCCGTACGCCCCGAGCGTCTCGGCCTGCGTGATCGTGTCGAGGCTGCGGCCTTCGTACAGCTGCACGTCCGCGACCATGAACGGCTCCAGCCGAGAGCCGAACCGGGACGCCGTGCGCCGCACGCCCTTCGCCACCGCGCGGATCTTGCCGTGCTGGCGGCTGAGCATGGTGACGATGCGGTCGGCTTCCCCCAGCTTGTGGGTGCGGAGCACGACGGCTTCATCACGATAGACAGGCACACTCCAGTATCGCGCCTGCGGCTGACAGCGCGGCGGACGCGCGGCCGTCCGCTGTGACCTCGGTCGCAGCTTCTGACCTCGGGCGCGGGCTCCCGCGGCGCTGGGGTCGCGGCATCGCTCCGCGCTGCCCATGAGCTCCACCGCGCGCATGGTACACATGACGGGTGAGCACGACCGCCCTCAACATCGGCGCATTGGCCATCCCACTGTGGGGCGACCTCCTCGCCGTCGGCGTGGGCAGCCTTCAGGGCGCGATGTTCGCCTCCGGCTTCCGCGACCGCCGGCTCGACCTGCTCGGCGTCGCGATCATCGGCGTCGCCACCGGCGTCGGCGGCGGCCTGCTGCGCGACATCCTGTTGAACGTGACGCCGGTGGCGCTGCAGTCGAACTGGTACCTGCCGATCACCGTGGTCGCGGCGCTGCTCGGGATGCTGCTGGTGCGGCTGTTCCGCCGGCTCGACCCGATCATCACGTTCCTCGACGCTCTGACGATCGGCCTGTTCGGTGCGATCGGTGCCACGAAGGCGCTCGCGCTCGGGCTGCCGGAGGTGCCGGCCGTGTTCGTTGGCGTGGTGTCGGCCGTGGGAGGCTCGATCCTCCGCGACATGCTGCTCAACCTGCCGATCGCCCTCATGCACGTCGGCTCCCTCTACGCGGTCGCCGCCGGTGCGGGGACGATCGTGCTGGTCGTCATGGTGGACCTCGGCGTCCCGCTCATCCCGGCTGCGGTGGTGTGCGTCGTCGTGACCCTCGTCATCCGGCTGCTCGCCGTGCGCTTCGGCTGGAGCCTGCCGGAACAGCGCGAGCTCGGCCGCCTCCCTCGGATGCGCTGGCCGCGCTTCACTCGCCGCCAGAGCGCCGCGCAGACCGACGAGCGCACCGAGACCGGCGCGATCCCGCGCTACCGTATCGACCGCGGCGAGTAGCGTCTCGCCGTTCCGGCAGCGACATTCGTGACGAATGTCGGCACGCGCCGAGACGCACATTCGTCACGAATGCGCGTCCCGCACGCACGGAACCCGACATTCGGCACGAATGTCGGCACGCGCCGAGACGCGCATTCGTCACGAATGCGCGCCCCGCACGCACGGAACCCGACATTCGGCACGAATGTCGGGTTCCGGAGCGTAGCGCAGAGAGAGCGCGCGGGGTCACACCCCGACGAGCTGCTCCTCCGAGCGGCCGGCGCCCGCGCGCACGGCGCGGTTGACGGCGGAGACGACCGCCTTGAAGGATGCCGTGGTCGTGTCCGCGTCGATTCCGACGCCCCAGCGGCGCTGGCCGTCCACATCCACCTCGACGTAGGCCGCCGCGAGGGCGGACTCGCTCGCCGACAGCGTGTGCTGCGAGTAGTCGTAGAGGTGGGCGTCCACACCGTGCTGGTGCAGGATGTCGAAGAACGCCGCGATCGGGCCGTTGCCCTCCCCGGTGGCCTTCGACACGGTGTCCCCGTCGCGCAGCGTCACGGTGAGCACGACGTGGTCGCCGGTCTCGTTCGATGTGGTGGTGCTGCCCAGCTCGAACCGGCCCCACTTGGCGTCCGGGTCGGTGGTCGGCGCCGGGAGGTACTCGTCCTGGAAGATCTCCCAGATCTGGTCGCTGGTGACCTCGCCGCCCTCGGCATCCGTCTTGGCCTGCACGACGCCCGAGAACTCGATCTGCAGCTTGCGCGGCAGGTCGATGGAGTGGTCGTTCTTCAGCAGGTAGGCGACGCCGCCCTTGCCGGACTGCGAGTTGACGCGGATGACCGCCTCGTAGCTGCGGCCCAGATCCTTCGGGTCGACCGGCAGGTAAGGAACCGCCCAGACCAGGTCGTCGACCGACACGCCCTCGCGCTCGGCCCGCGCCTCCATCGCCTCGAAGCCCTTCTTGATGGCGTCCTGGTGCGACCCGCTGAACGCGGTGAAGACGAGGTCGCCGCCCCAGGGGCTGCGCTCGCCGACGGGCAGCTGGTTGCAGTGCTCGACCGTGCGCTTGATCTGGTCGATGTCGCTGAAGTCGATCTGGGGGTCGATGCCCTGCGTGAACAGGTTGACGCCCAGCGTGACCAGGTCGACGTTGCCGGTGCGCTCGCCGTTGCCGAACAGGCAGCCCTCGATCCGGTCGGCGCCGGCCATGTAGCCGAGCTCGGCGGCGGCGACAGCGGTCCCACGGTCGTTGTGCGGGTGCAGCGACAGGATGACGTTCTCGCGGTGGTTCAGGTGGCGCGACATCCACTCGATCGAGTC
Source organism: Leifsonia sp. KNZ13-11D (assembly GCF_056754895.1). Classification (NCBI taxonomy): domain Bacteria; kingdom Bacillati; phylum Actinomycetota; class Actinomycetes; order Micrococcales; family Microbacteriaceae; genus Leifsonia; species Leifsonia sp. KNZ13-11D. The sequence goes on along the minus strand of NZ_JBPGWU010000001.1, from coordinate 1,937,756 downwards.
GGCGTAGACGTTCGGCGTCGCCATCTCGACGGTGGCCGGCAGGTTGATGATGACCTTGCGCTCGGGCGTCGGCTCGAACACCTCGAGCACCTGGTTGCAGATGTCGGCGGCGAATTCGAGCTCGGTCCCGGTGTAGCTCTCGGGCGAGTACTCGTAGTAGATCGTCGTTCCGGGAACCAGCTCCTCGAACCGGCGGCACAGACGTGCGCCGCTCAGCGCGATGTCGATGATGCCCTGCTGGTCGGTGCGGAACACCACCTCGCGCTGCAGGATGCTGGTGGAGTTGTAGAGGTGCACGATCGCCTGCTTGGCGCCGACCAGCGACTCGTAGGTGCGCTTGATCAGGTGCTCGCGCGACTGCGTCAGGACCTGGATGGTGACGTCGTCGGGGATCGCGTCCTCTTCGATCAGGCTGCGGACGAAGTCGAAGTCGGTCTGGCTGGCAGACGGGAAGCCGACCTCGATCTCCTTGTAGCCCATGCGCACCAGCAGGTCGAACATGATGCGCTTGCGCTCGGGGCTCATCGGGTCGATCAGCGCCTGGTTGCCGTCGCGGAGGTCGACGGCGCACCAGCGGGGGGCCTGCGTGATGCGGGCCGCGGGCCAGGTGCGGTCGGGCAGGTCGACGCGGATCTGCTCGTGGAAGGGACGGTACTTGTGGATCGGCATGGCGCTCGGCGCCTGCGTGTTCTTCATGGTCTTCTTACTCCTCGCGGTGTGTCTGGAGAGCCGACGACGAACTCCGCGACGAGTGAGGCCCGGAACTAGGACTCGTCGCGGCAGCTAAGGAGGAGCAGACCGTACACAGCACCGAGACTACCACCTTCGGGTCAGCCACGCCCCCGCACGAACGTCGCGGCCTGGCGCACCGACAGCCCGGGAAGGTAGGCGCGGACCAGGGCGATCCCGATGGCCGGCAGTGCGACCGGGTCCGGGTAGGCCATGATCAGCGGGTGCAGCTCCGGCTGGAACTTCTGCTTGAACTTCAACAGCGAGCGGAAGCCGTACACCGGTTCGAGCGACGAGCTGAGGTAGCCGAGGAGCCGGTCCATCGTGTCCTTCTCCCCCTCCTGCGTCGCCGCGGTGTGGGCGAGCGGGGCGGCGGAGAGCGACATGAACTCGATGCCGTCCGCCTTCATCCGCGTCGCGGCCTCGGCGATCAGGAACTCCATGACGCCGTTGATGCTGTCGGGACGTCGGCGCATGAAGTCCAGCGTCCATCCCACCACGATGCCGTTGCGATAGGTGGGCAGCCAGCTGGTGACGGCCTCGATGCGGCCGTTCTCCGGACCATCCCCCTCATTGACGGCGAGCATGAGCCGCACCTCCGGGTCGCGCAGCTCGTCGAGCCCGCCGAGGGTGAAGCCCATCTCGGGCAGGTCCTTCTCGGCCACCCACTGCTCCGAGATGTCGGAGAGCTGCACCGCCGCCGACAGGCTCAGGGCCGCGTAGGTCGTCCATTCCGAGCGGATGCCCGCCCGTTCCGCCCGGTTGATCGAGGAGCGGACGTCCTGCCACTTCTTGCCGGTCGTCGCCCACAGCTGCGGGAGGATGACCGTCTCCTCCGCGACCGTCATCGTCGACCAGCCGAGGCGTTCGAACAGGCCGGTGTGGTGCGCATCCACGCTGTAGAACACGGGGATCCAGCCGTTGTCGTCGCAGAATCGCGCGAAGCCCTGGATGGCCCCGTCGTGCGGGCCCGGGGCGCCGAACGGACCGCCGGTGGTGAGAGCGACGCGTCCCTCGACCCGGTACGCGATCGCGCCGCCCCCGATGGGGTCGAACCAGTAGGAGCTGCCCGGCCAGGTCGCCATGAAGGAGATCGCGTCGCCACCGCCACGGTGCAGCAGCTCGCGGACGTGAGCGGCCTCGCCCGTGCCGCGTCTCCGGAGCCCGCGGCCGAGCATCGCGGGGATGGCGCCGACGATCGCGACCAGCCAGAACACCGTTCCGATGTTGTGGTAGACGATCGTCGCAAGAGGCGTGGTCGGCAGGTATTGCACCGGCTCCCGCCGCAGGAAGCTGACCGGCACGAAGCGTTCGAGGACGTCGTCGAAGAGGTCGCTGAGGTCGATGGGCCGGGTGAACCCGGTGTCCTTCTGCAACCAGCCGACCAGGACGTACAGACCGATCAGCGCCACACCGGTCGTCGTCACGAGCACCAGGTACCGCCGGACGGCCCGGGCGGACGGCATCACGGTGAAGTGCCGGCGGAAGACGATCAGCAGCACGGCCATGGCCAGCGGCACCAGCGTCGAGAGGGCCAGGATCGCCGTGATCTCCCAGTACCTCGCCGACACCGTCGGACGGGCGGACGCGATCGGCAGGATGCCGTAATAGAGCGCGGAGAGCAGGGCGAGCAGGCCGTTCACCGCGACGCCGAGCCAGACGGCGAACCGGCGCCCGCGCACGAGACCGTAGGCGGCGACCAGCAGCAGCAGGAGCGGAAGGACCGAGAGGAGGACGGGGCCGAGCCCGTTGATCCGCTCCAGGGTCAGATCGCGCACGCACTGCCGGGTGACGGCGAACGCCTGGCAGCGTTCCACCACCGAGCTCGCGTTCGGCGCCTCGTTGCTGAACAGGAGGCCGATCGGCGACAGCAGGCCGTAGCGCGTCGAGCCCAGGAGGCCGATCACCGGCCCCAGAGCCGTGATGGTCACGGCGGAGGCCAGCAGCACCCGGACCTCGTGGTGGGAGCTGCGCAGCCAGTCCCCCGCGATCTTCGTCTGGCGCAGCAATGGCCCGAGGGCCAGCCCGGTCAGCACCGCGATCAGGCGGTAGAGATCGGAGGGGAGTCCGGAGTACAGCACGTACATGATGGCGACGAGGAGCGTGATCACGCGGATGCGGCGCCGCCAGAGCGTGCCGGCGAAGGCGCTCGCGGTCATGATCGTCCCGCCGATCGCCGTGTACGCGTCGAGCACCAGGAGACCGTGCACGTTCCTCGCCCACAGCTCGCCGATGTCGTTGGCGGCGACCTGCAGCAGGGCGCCGACCACGATGCCGACAACCGCGGTTCCGAAGAAGGCGAGCACGGTGCGCCAGGTGCCCATCAGGCGCTCGGAGGCGCCGACGAGCACCACGGTCAGCACGAGCACGACGATCAGCTCGACCAGGTCGTCGGTGAAGAGCACCGCGGTGAACGGCGACCACCAGTGCCCGTCGAGCAGCTGGACTGCGCCCGCGCCGAGCCAGCCGCGGAGCGGGCGGTGCGGGCCGCGGAGGGGCCCCGTCGCCAGGGCCAGCACCAGGATCAGCAGCGTCAACCCGGTCGTGAAGGGATGCTGCGCGATCAGCCGGCCGGTCCGCGTGAGCAGAGCGGCCGGTTTCACGATCCGAGCCCCATCTGAGCGGCGATCGCCGGGAACCCGTGGGCGAGCACATACCGGACGGTCTTCCAGTCGTGTGCGGTGCCCGGCGAGCTCAGCAGCTGAGCACGCACCCCGGCGCGCTCCGCGTCGCCGTAGAGCGTCCGGGCGAACGCGCTGTACTTCGCGTCGTCCTGGCCGGCCCCGAAGACCATCACCGAGTCGCGGTACGGCGCGTTCCTCGTCATCATCGCCGGGGGCTGCGCCGCCTCGTAGGCGGCCTTCGACCCGCCGAATCCCGTGCTGATGGTCAGTCCCTCGTCCCCCAGTGTCGGACCCAACTCGCTCGACGAGGCCAACGCCGAACCGAACAGGTCCGGCCGGCCGCTCGCGAACTGCACCGCGCAGGTGGCGCCCTGCGAGTAGCCGAACACCCCCCATCCTGCCGGATCGCCGCTCACCCGCAGGTTCGAACGCACCCAATTCCGCACATCCGCCAGCAGATACGTCGCAGAGTTCCCGTAATCGCGCGAGTCGACGCACATCGGGTTCCGCCCGGGACCGCCGAGCTGGTCGGCGGCGACGACGATCGGGGCGTAGCCGCCGTGCTCCGCGGCGAACCGGTCCATCGCTGTGCCCACTCCGCCGGCCGTGAACATGTCGGCGGGGGCGCCCGGCTGTCCGGAGAGCGCGTACAGCACGGGCAGCGCGGGCGGATTCGCGGTGAGCGCGATCGGCGGCAGGTAGACGACGGCCTTACGCGCCGGGAAACGCGACTCCGTGCCCGGGATGCGCACCGTGCCGATCTCGCCCTTCGCCGGCACCGTGCCGGGGTCGGCCGCGGCCGCGGTGGCCTTCCAGTCCGTCCCGACCACCACCTCCCCCCGCTCGGAATGCAGGTCGAGCGCCTTGTAGGGCACGACGCCGAGAGCGTCGTTGAGGTTGCGGTAGGCGCCGAAGTCCACGTTGATCCCGCAGAACGCCGCGGCCAGGAAGACCGGGATGCTGACGATCGCGATGAGCTTGCGCCACCAGCGCGAGCGGAACAGGTTCGCCACCGCCAGGCTGACGCCGCCGAAGCCCAGCGCCGTCCAGAGGGTGGTGACCGGCGTCAGCGCCACGCCGAAGAGGTCCATCGCATCCGTCAGCAGCCAGACCAGGAACCACCCGAGGAGCCCACCCAGCAGAGCGGCGATCAGGCCGGCGAGCGTCCGCTTCCACGTGGGCCGGATCAGCAGGTACAGCGCGAGAACGGCGGCGAGGACGTCGAGCGCGATGAGGAACGGCGGCTTGTCGATCCTCAGGGTCAGCAGCCAGTTCAGGGCGGGTCCTCTCGGTGCGGGCGTGGATACGGTGCTCGGCGGCACGGCCGCGTTCGATTATTCAGTGCCCAGTTCACCGATAGCTGAGGCTCTGTGAGAGTTCAGCCAACATTCAGCGGCGGTCACTCGACGGCCAGCGCCTCCACGGGCGACACCCGGGTGGCACGGCGCGTCGGCGCCAGCGCAGCCAGCACGGCGAGAGCCGCCGCCGCGACGACGATGGAGGCCAGGAACGGCCACGGGAGCGCGGGCGCGAGCAGACCGCCGCCGGGGATCATCCCGAGGAGCGACTGCGCGCCGATCCATCCGTACAGCGTGCCGAGCGCCAGCCCGGTGAGCACCGAGGCGACGGTCAGCTGCGCGCTCTCGGTCAGGATCATCCGTCGCACCTGCCCGGCGCTGAAGCCGAGTGCGCGCAGCAGCCCGAGCTCGCGGGCACGCTGCAGCACGCTCAGCGACAGGGTGTTGACGACTCCGCACGCGGCGATCACGGCGGAGAAACCGACCAGCACGGTGAACACGGCCAGGGTTCCGCCGATCACTCCGTCGGCGCCCTCGTACATCCCCGGCTCCGCGGCCGCGGCCTGGCGGATGAGCTGCTGCCAGCTCGACGCCGCCACCACGAACATCGTGATGAGGGTGACGCCGATCACCAGGCCGATCGCGGTGCGCGAGCTGCGCTCGGGGTTGCGCACCGCGTTCGCCGCGGCGAGTCGGCCTGCAGCGCCGCGCCCGACGAGGAGTCCGACCACGCGCAGCACGCCGGGCAGGAAGAACGGCGCGGCCAGCACGATCCCGGTGAACGAGAGGATGCCGCCGAGCATCGCGACGAGCACCCCGAACGGCGACAGCGCGGCGAGGGTCGCGCCGAGCCTGGCGAGCACACCGAGCCCGAGCAGGAGGCCGAGGACGAGCAGCCCGCCGCCCGCGACGATCAGGAGCAGGGACACGGTCAGGCGCCCCCGGCTGCGCACCGCAGCGGCCGGTCGCTCCTGCGCGGCGCCCAGCGCCTGGACGGGCGTGACGGTGAGGACGCGGCGGCTCCCGACCCAGGAGGCCAGCCAGGTGGTGAGCACGACCATCACGGCCGGCGGGATCATCGTCCACGACAGCACCGGGTAGCGAGCGTCGGGGAGCACGCTCGTCAGGACGAGTACGCGCACGGCCACGAGCGCCAGCACGGCGGCCGCACCCCCGCCGACGACGGCCCCCAGGAGGCCGACGGCCAACCCCTCGCCGGCGACGGAGCGGCGTTGCGCCCGCGCGCTCGATCCGATCAGCCGCAGCAGGGCGATCGTCCGGGTGCGCCCGGCGATCACCGTGGCGAAGGTGTTGGTCGTGACGATCGCGCCCACATACACAGCCACGACGAAGAAGATGGCGGCCACCACGGTGATCGCGAGCTGCACGCTGCCGTGCTCCCCCATCGCCGACCGGCCGATGTACGCGCCGAGCACGTTCACTCCGCCGACCAGTGCGACCCCGAACGCCGCACTCAGGGCGGCGACCAGGATGCCGGCGCGGTGGTCGCGGGCGTTCGCCCGGAAGGCGGAGAAGGGCCGGCTCACGCGCCCGTCTCCATCCCGAGCATGAACGAGGAGATCTCCTCGGCGCTCGACGCCGACCGTTCGGCGACGACGCGGCCGTCCGCGAGGAACACGATGTGGTCGGCGAAGCTCGCGGCGACCGGGTCATGCGTCACCATGGCGATGCTCTGGCCGAAGGTGCGCGACGCCTCCTGCAGCACACCGAGCACCTCCCGGCCGGTGCGCGAGTCGAGGTTGCCGGTCGGCTCGTCGGCGAACACGAGGTCCGGGCGGGTGGCGAGCGCGCGCACGATCGCGGCGCGCTGCTGCTGGCCGCCGGAGAGCTCGTGCGGCCGGTGGGTCAGCCGTCCCCGCAGGCCGAGCGTGTCGATGAGGTGGTCGATCCACTCCATCTGGCTGCGGGTGGGCCTCCGCCCGTCGAGTTCGAACGGCAGCAGGATGTTGCCGCGCACATCCAGGGTGGGAACCAGATTGAACGACTGGAAGACGAACCCGACGCGGCGTCGGCGCAGCAACGTCAGCTCCGCATCCCCCAGGTCCGTGATCTCGGTGTCGCCGAGGAACGCGCGACCGCTCGTCACCGAGTCGAGGCCGGCCATCACGTGCATCAGCGTGGACTTGCCCGAACCGCTCGGGCCCATGATGGCAGTGAAGGCGGCGGCGGGGATGCCGATGGTGACGTCGTCGAGCGCGTTCACGCGCCCGGCTCCACTGCCGTAGGTCTTCGTGGCCGCTTCGACGCGCGCCACCGTTCCGGTGAGAGTCAGCTCCATGCCATCAACGCTAGGGAGCGGGCCTGCGCCGGCGGATCGGGCGGCGGGCCGATCCTGTGTCCTCCCGGAGGATGACGTGGACCCGGCCCGGGCGCCGACGCCGCTACTCCGACGCTGTGAGGCCGTGCTCGAAGGCGTAGACGACCATCTGCACGCGGTCGCGCAGCCCCAGCTTGGCGAGGATGCGGGAGATGTGCGTCTTCACGGTCGCCTCGCTGAGGAACTCCGAGCCGGCGATCTCCGCGTTGCTGAGCCCACGCGCGGCGAGAACGAAGATCTCCCGCTCGCGCGAGGTGAGGGACGCGAACTCCGGCGGCTCCGGCCGCGTCGGCTGTGCGGAGGAGAAGTACTCGAACAGCTCCCGGGTCGCGCCGGCGGCGATGACCGCATTGCCTGCGTGGACCGTCCGGATGGCGGCGAGCAGGAACTCCGGCTCCGCGTCTTTGAGCACGAACCCGCTCGCGCCGCCCCGGATCGCCCGGGCGGCCGCCTCGTCGAGGTCGAACGTGGTGAGCACGACGATCCGCGGCGGCGTGCGGCCGGCGCGCTCGGCGTCGGCGATGATGGCGCTGGTCGCCGCGATGCCGTCCATGACGGGCATCCGGATGTCCATCAGCACGACATCCGGACGCGTCTCGGCCGCGAGCCGCACGCCCTCCTGACCGTTGCCGGCCTCGCCCGCGAACTCCAGGTCCTCCTGCGAGCCCAGCAGCATCCGCACCCCGGCGCGGAACAGCGGCTGGTCGTCCACCAGCAGCACCCGGATGCGCGTGCCCACGCCCGTCCCGGTCATGCGGCCGCCCCCGGCAGGAACGCCGACACGACGAACTCGTGCCCCTGCGGTCCCGCGGTCAGCGAGCCGCCGGCGAGGGAGGCGCGTTCGCGCATTCCGGGCAGGCCGTGGCCGATGCGTGACAACGAGCCGGTGGCGGTCGGTTCGACGGTGGTGTCTCTCATGGTGTTCCTCACGGTGATGATGAGTCCGGGACCCCGCTCGTCCGGGGCGTCGGCGAGCACGACGCTCGCGGGGCGGCTGGTGTCGCCGTGGCGCAGCGCGTTGGTGAGCGCCTCCTGCACGATGCGGAAGGCCGCCAGCTGCTGCGCCGACCCGAGCGCCTCGCCGGTCGTCGTGCGCTCGAGGGCCACGTCGAGACCGGCCGAGCGGATGTGCTCGACCGTCTGGTCGAGGTCGGCGAGCGACGGCTGCGGTCCGTCGTGACCGGGCGGCCCGCCCGCGGAGTCGGCCGGATGCGACTGCCGCAGCTCGGCGAGCAGCACGCGGACGTCCCCGAGCGCCGACCGCGCGGTGGAGGCGATGGTGCTCAGGGCCTCGTCCACCGCGTCCGGGTCGGAGTGCCGCGCGTAGCGCGCACCGTCCGCCTGCGCGATGACGACCGCGAGCGAGTGGGCGACCACGTCGTGCATGTCCCGCGCGATGCGGGTGCGCTCCTGCTCGACCACGACATCCTCGACGGCGCGGTCCCGGTCGAGCTCTGCCGCCTGCCGGGCGCGGCGCGCCACCCGGGCGTTGCGCCAGGTGCGCACCAGCAGGCCGAGCACCCACGAGAGCCCGAGCACGGTCACGCTCACTACGAAGAGGAACGCGAACTGCAGCGCGACGCTCGCGATTGCGCTCGACAGGAGGTCGTAGTACCCCTGCGCGACGGCCGCGGTCACCGTTAGATACAGGGCGGCGACCAGCGCGCCGAGACCGGCGGAGATGAGACCCGCGGCCCGCACGATGCGGTCGCCGTACGCCGCGGTCGCGTACAGCACGATGAGCACGCCGAGGTCGCTGACAAGGATGCTGTGGCCGCTCGTCATCTGCACGACCGCCGCGAGCCACGCCAGGGAGAGCGCGACCGCGGGCGACATGCGGCGCAGGGCGACGGCGACCGCGAACACGGTGATCACGACGAACGCGGTGCGGTCCTGCTCCCCGACGACCAGGCAGAACACCTCGAACACGACCGCGCCGATGATGTCCGCCGTCAGCTGGGTCCGGGTCAGCCGCCGCACCAGCTGGGCGCGGTCCGGGTCGTCCTCGGCGACCTCCGCCCCTCCGCTCGACGCCAGCCAGACGAGCACCGACGAGCCGTGGGAACCCTGACCGGCCTGCGCGGCACGCTGACGCGCGACGAGGAACCCGAGCAGCCAGCCGGCGACGAAGATCACCGCGAGCAGCAGGCTCATCAGCAGGAAGCCGACCCCCTGGCTGGTGTAATAGCCGCCGATCACGGGACCGAACTGCGGGAACTTCAGCTCGCCGCGCACCGTGAACAGGTACGCCATCGCCGGCGCGAGCAGGATGGCCGAGCCGAAGTCGACCCACCGCAGCACGCGCCCGCCGTGCGCGGCGACCCCGACCAGCGCGGCGACCACGGCGATCGCCGCGATCACCCGGAACGCGCCATGCGCCGACTCCTGCTCGGTCAGCTCCAGCAGCACCGCCACCCACACCAGTGCGAGCGACACCGCGGGCAGGATGCGCGACAGCGCGACCGCACCGCAGTAGAACACGAGCGCGAGCGCCGCGGCGAGCTCGAACGGCAGCCCCGTGACGAACCACGCCCCGAACAGCGCGACGGCCAGCGCGGGCTCCAGCACCCAGCGGTACGGGGCCAGCGCGCTCAGGAGTCGGCGGCGCGAGGGCATGCTTCTACCGTAGAGTCCGTACCGCCGGCGCCGGGCATCCTGCCGGAGGAATCATCCTCGGGATGTACGGGTGCGAGCCAGCAGCTCTTCCCGCTCGCGCTGGTGCCGCACGGTGAGGTCCTGAAGCTCGTCGTACAGCTCACCGACGGCGCGGCCTCCTCCGTGCAGGTTCTCGTTGATGTCCGCGTGCACCTGGGCGAAGACGTGCGCGAATCCCGGGTCGTCGAGAAAGCCCTCGTGCCGGGCGATCGCATGGGCCGTCTCCTGCAAGCGGAACGCCTCCGCCCGGTAGTACATGAAGTTCTCTTCGGCGTGCTCTAACCGGCGTCGCGCTCCGGCGGCCTCGTCGTCGTGATCCCTCTCGAGTGCGCTGAGCGAGGGAGATGTCACGATCGGATGCTCCTGATCGCCGTCGAATAGTCGTTGTCGCCGGCCACCTGGGCGAGGCCCTGCTTGACCTTCTCAGCAACCGCCCCGGCGAGGACGCCATCAACCCGAGCGTTCGCCAGGACCGCCCAGACCGCGCGCTCGGCGTCGTTCACCGCCGCCAGTCGGCGTGGCCGGAAGGCCGCATTGCGATGTCGCACGTCCGCGGGCAGGGCGCCATTCAGCAGGGCTAGTGCCGAGCGACGGAGTTCGTCGTCTGCCGCAGCACGCATCGAGTCCGGGTCGGTGCTGCCGGCGATCGCATCGCCCAGCGGATTGTCATATGGGGTGCGCATCGTCTTGCTTCTCTCTACTACTCTCCAGCGAAATTACTGTCCAGCGAATGCGGCGGCAGACCGGCGGTCATGGATCAACGCGTTCGTGACGGCGTTGTGGATGCCGTCACGGAGCGCCTTCACCGTCGCGATATGCGTGTCCACCCGCTTGATGACCCTGTGCACCTCGTCCTGGTCCAGGTTGTGCTCGACATCCAGTCGATGCGTGTCGACGCACTGGTCGATGTCGTACTGGGTCACGGAGAGATGAAGTGTGCGATACAGGGTCTTTGCTCGTTCGAGTTCTGCTTGCATCTCTGCCGCGAGCCCATTGTTGGTGTCCTTGATCTTCCGCAGCGTGTCGACCACCCCGCCGATCCGATCGGCGAGCTCGGTGGCGGGTTTCATGTCGGTGAGGATGCGGCCGTACCGGGAGTTCCCCTGGGCCGCCCAGTAGGCCCGGGCGGCGTCCTGCTGGCCGAGGTTGTACAGGATCACCCCGAAGTCGACTTTGCTCTCGCCTGCTCCGATCACCTCGCCGCTGGCGGCGTCGAACGAGGCGGCTGACAGAGTGGCCACAATCGGGACGGCCCATCGCCCCTCGGTCTCACACCGACGCGCGAGGCCGATAGTGCGCCCGTCGCCCGCCTCAGAACCCGAGGCGCCCCAGCTGCTTCGGGTCGCGCTGCCAGTGCTTGGCGACCTTGACGCGGATCGACAGGAAGACGTGGCGGCCCATCAGCTCCTCGATGGGGGCCCTCGCGGCGGCACCGACGTCGCGGATGCGGCTGCCGCCCTTGCCGATGACGATCGCCTTCTGGCTGTCGCGCTCCACGAAGAGGTTCGCGTAGATCTCGACCAGGTCTTTGTCGTCGCGCTCGACGATGTCGTCGATGGTGACCGCCAGGGAGTGCGGGAGCTCGTCCTCGACGCCCTCGAGCACGGCCTCGCGGATCAGCTCGGAGATGCGGTCCTCGAGGCCCTCGTCGGTGATGGCCTCGTCCGGGTACAGCGGGGCCGGCGACACCGGGAGCAGCTTCATGAGCTCCGAGGTCAGCGTCTCGAGCTGGATGTGGCTGACGGCGGAGACCGGCACGATCGCCTCCCACTCGCGCAGGGCGGAGACGGCGAGCAGCTGCTCGGCGACCTGCGCCTTGCCCACAGCGTCCACCTTGGTGACGATCGCCACCTTCTTGGCGCGCGGGTACTCGTCGAGCTGGTCGTTGATGAAGCGGTCGCCCGGTCCGATCTTCTCGTCGGCCGGCACGCAGAAGCCGATCACGTCGACATCGCCGAGCGTCGACTGCACGAGCGTGTTGAGACGCTCGCCCAGCAGGGTGCGGGGGCGGTGGATGCCCGGGGTGTCGACCAGGATGAGCTGGCCGTCCTTCTGGTGGACGATCCCCCGGATCGCGCGGCGCGTGGTCTGCGGCTTGGAGCTGGTGATCGCCACCTTCTCGCCCACCAGCGCGTTGGTCAGCGTCGACTTGCCCACGTTCGGGCGGCCGACGAACGAGACGAATCCGGCGTGGTACTCGGTCACGATCTGGTCTCCTGCGCGGTGTGTCGGTGGTCGGTGCGGGCGCTTTGCCGCTCGGTATGGTGCCGCTCTGACGCGTGCCGGTCGGGCCGGTCCTCGTCCTTCGGCATCCGGACCTGCTCGCCGTCGGGCTCGGGCAGCAGTGCCACATCCCGCTCGACCAGCACGGACGCGACGTGCTTGTGTTTGCCCTCGATCCGGTCGACGGTGAAGCGCAGCCCGTGCACGTTCACGGTCGAGCCGACTTCGGGCAGACGCCCCAGGGCTTTGGTGACGAGGCCGCCGACGCTGTCGACGTCCTCCTCCTCGATCTCGAGGTCGAACAACTCCCCCAGGTCGTCGATGGGCAGGCGCGTCGCGATGCGGTAGCGTCCCTCGCCGAGCGGCTGGATGAGCGCGACCTCGTGGTCGTACTCGTCCGAGATGTCGCCCACCAACTCCTCGATGAGGTCTTCCAGCGTCACGAGGCCGGCGATGCCGCCGTACTCGTCCACCACCATCGCCAGGTGGTTCGATTCGCGCTGCATCTGGGCGAGCAGCGCATCCGCCTTCTGCGATTCGGGCACGAACAGGGCCGGGCGGGCGAGGTCGCGCACGGTGAGCTCGTCCGCGCCGAGCGGGCGCTCGAAGCTCAGCTTGGCGGTGTCGCGCAGATACAGGATGCCGACCACCTCGTCCGGGTCGCCGCCGTCGATCACGGGCATGCGCGAGACGCCGGTGGAGAAGAAGAGCCCCATCGCGGTGCCGAGGCCGGCGGTCGCGTCGACGGTGATCATGTCGGTGCGCGGGATCATCACCTCGCGCACGACCGTCTCGTTGAACTCGAAGATGGAGTGGATGAGCTCGCGGTCGTCCTCCTCGAGCACGTCGAACTCGGTCGCCTCGTCCACGATCGAGAGCAGCTGCTCCTCGCTGGTGACCGGGGCCGATCGGGCGCGGGACGGCGTGACGCGGTTGCCGAGCGCCACCAGGCCCCCGGGGATCGGGCCGAGCACCACGCGCACGAACCGCACGAGGGGCGCCGTGAGCCGCAGCAGCAGGGTGGAGTTCGCCCGGCCCACGCTGCGCGGGCTCACCCCGACGAGCACGAACGACACCGCGGTCATGATGAGGGCGGCGAGGATGAGCGACACCCACCATTCGGCGAAGATCTGCTCGAACGCGAGGGTGACGAGCACGGCGGCGGTCGTCTCCGCCAGCAGACGGGTGAAGCTGACGGCGTTGAGGTACGCCCCCGGGTCCTCCGCGATGGATCGCAGCGACTTCTTGGCGCGCGATGTCTCCGCCAGGTCGGCGATGTCGCCGCGCGACTGCACTGCGAGGGCGGAGTCGACGGCGGCCATGAGGCCGCCGAAAGCCACGAGCAGGAACGCGACGATGAAGAACAGCGCCTGCAGCATCCCGCCTCCTACCGCTGTCGGTCGTAGCGGGCGAAGCCGACGAGGATGTCGCGCTGGATCGCGAACATCTCGCGCTCCTCCGCCGGCTCGGCGTGGTCGAAGCCGAGCAGATGCAGGATGCCGTGGGTGGTGAGCAGGAGCAGCTCGTCCATCAGCGAGTGGCCGGCCGTCTCGGCCTGCACCTGGGCGACCTGCGGGCACAGCACCACGTCGCCGAGGAGGCCCGCCGGGGACGGCTCCTCCTCCGTGCCCGGGCGCAGCTCGTCCATCGGGAAGCTGAGGACGTCGGTGGGGCCGGGCTCGTCCATCCACTGCACGTGGAGCTGCTCCATGGCGGCTTCGTCGACCAGCACGATCGCGAGCTCCGCATCCGGGTGCACGTGCAGGATGTCGAAGGCGTACGTCGCCAGCCGCTGCAGGGCGGCCTCGTCGACCTCGATGGTCGACTCGTTGTTGATCTCGATGCTCACTGCGGCCCTATCGTCGCTTCGGGAGGTGGTCGCGCGGCGTGCCGCTGCGGCGCTCGGCGCGGTTGGCGAACTCGGCCGCCTGTTCGCGCTCGTGGTGCCGCGCCTGCTGGCGCGCGTCGTACTCGGTGTAGGCGTCGACGATCCGTCCGACCAGGCTGTGCCGCACCACGTCTTCGCTCGTGAGCCGGGCGAAGTGGATGTCGTCGATGTCGTTCAGCACGCGGGTCACCAGCCGCAGACCGCTGGCCGAGTTGGGCAGATCGATCTGGGTGATGTCGCCGGTGACGACCATCTTCGAGTTGAACCCGAGCCGCGTCAGGAACATCTTCATCTGCTCGGGCGTCGTGTTCTGGGCCTCGTCGAGCACGATGAAGGAGTCGTTGAGCGTGCGACCGCGCATGTACGCGAGCGGGGCCACTTCGATCGTCCCTGCCGCGAGGAGCTTGGGGACCAGTTCCGGGTCCATCATCTCGTTGAGCGCGTCGTAGAGCGGGCGCAGGTACGGGTCGATCTTGTCCGTCAGCGTGCCGGGCAGGTAGCCCAGCCGCTCCCCCGCCTCCACCGCCGGTCGGGTCAGGATGATGCGGTTGACCTCTTTGCGCTGGAGCGCCTGCACGGCCTTCGCCATCGCCAGGTAGGTCTTGCCGGTGCCGGCCGGGCCGATGCCGAAGACGATGGTGTTGTGGTCGATCGCGTCGACGTACTGGCTCTGGCCGAGGGTCTTCGGGCGGATGCTCTTGCCGCGAGCCGTGAGGATCGCCTGCCCGAGCACGTCGGACGGGCTGAGGTTGAGGTCGGTGCCGAGCATGCGGGCGGAGCTGGTCACCTCGGCGGCCGAGAGCTCCTGGCCGTTCCGGACCATCTGCAGCAGCTCCTCGACGAGCCGCTGCGCTGCGGCCACCTGAGCCGGGTCTCCGGCGAGCGTGATCTCGTTGCCGCGCACGTGCACGTTGACCAGGGGGTACTGCCGCTCGAGCGTGGTGAGCAGCCGGTCCTGCGGCCCGAGCAGGCGCACCATCTGCACACCGTCGACGCTCAGGTGCGCCTCGGCGGCGTTGCCCTCGGGCAGCGCTCCGGGGGCGGTGGAATCAGAGTTGGCCAAGGCGTCCTTCCTCGAGCTGACCGCTCAATACGTGCGCGTGGACATGGAACACGGTCTGGCCCGCGCCCCGTCCGGTGTTGAAGACGAGACGGAAATCGCCGTCGGAGTGCTCGGCGGCGAGCTTGTTCGCCGTCGCCACGAGCTCCGCGAGCAGGTCGGGGTCGCCAGCGGCGAGCTCCGTCACGTCGCGGTACTGCTCGGTCTTGGGGACCACGAGCAGGTGCAGCGGCGCCTGCGGCGCGATGTCGCGGAACGCGATGATGCGCTCCGAGTCGTACACCACGTCGGCCGGGATCTCGCCCGCGATGATGCGGGAGAAGATCGAACGCTCCGTCTCTGCCATGCCTCTATCCTATTCGCGCCCGCCGACAGCGCGGCGGGCGTTCACCAGCGGCGGAGCGTCGCGTTGAGCACGGCGAGGGCGGCTGGTCCCGCGGTCGAGGTGCGCAGCACCGTCCCGCCGAGACGCACGAGCTCCGCACCCGCGTCCCGGAGGATAGCCAGCTCCTGCGGCGCGATTCCGCCCTCCGGCCCGACCACCAGCACGAGGTCGCGGCCGTCGGGCGCGACGCCGGTCAGAGGCTCCTCCGCGTCGGGTTCGAGCACGAGAACGCGCGCGGTCGCGGCCCGTGCGGCGATCTGCTTCGTCGTCGCCAGCTCGCCGACCTCCGGCGTCCAGGCGCGGATGGACTGCTTCGCCGCCTCCCGGACGATCGAATTCCAGCGCTCCCGGCCCTTCTGCACCTTGGCGCCCTCCCAACGCGAGACCGAGCGGGATGCGGACCACGGCACCACCGCATCCACCCCGAGCTCCGTCGCCGCCTGGATCGCGAGCTCGTCGCGGTCGCCTTTCGCCAGGGCCTGCACCAGCGTGATCGCCGGCGCCGGGCGCTCGACGCGCGAGACGGCCTCGACGTCGATCGTCAGCTCGGTGTTCGTCGCGACCAGCACCTCGCCGGACGCGACCAGTCCCCGGCCGTTGCCGATCAGCACGGACTCGCCGGGCCGGGTACGGTTGACGGTCGCGGCGTGCTTCGCCTCGGCGCCCGTCAGCGACAGGCGCGCTCCGACCTCGACGTCGTCGAGGTCCTCGCGCACGTACAGGGACGCCATGAGGCGCTACAGGTTGAGGAACCGGTCGCGGAGCTTCGCGAACAGCCCCTGCTGGAAGTGCGCGAGCGAGGGCTCCTGCGCCCTGTGGGACGCCGCGAACTTCTTGATCAGCTCCTTCTCCTTGTGGTCGAGCTTGGTGGGCGTGACCACCTGGATGCCCACCCGCAGGTCGCCTCGGCCGCTGCCGCGCAGGTGGGTGATGCCCCGGTCCTTGACCGTGACGATGTCGGCGGACTGCGTGCCGGGCTTGAGTTCGAGGCGGATGTCGCCGTCGAGGGCCTTCACGTTCGCGGTCGTGCCGAGGATCGCATCCGTCATCGAGAGCTCGAGGGTGCAGAGCAGGTCGTCGCCGTCGCGGCTGAACACCTCGTGGTGCTTGACCTTGATCTCCAGATAGAGGTCGCCATTGGGGCCACCGGCGGGACCGGCCTCGCCGCTGCCCGGCATCTGCAGACGCAGGCCGGTGTCGACGCCGGCCGGGATGTCCACCGGCACGGTGCGGCGTGCTCGCACGCGGCCCTGGCCCTGGCAGGTGACGCACGGCGTCGCGATGACGGTGCCGTAGCCGCGGCAGGTGCCGCAGGGGCTCGACGTCATGACGTTGCCGAGCAGCGAGCGCACCGAGCGCTGGATGCTGCCGGTCCCGTGGCAGATGTCGCAGGTCACCGGCTGCGTGCCGGGCTGGCAGCACGAGCCGTTGCAGGTCTCGCAGACCACGGCCGTGTCGACCTCCAGGTCGCGGTGCGTGCCGAAGATGACCTCGTCGAGGTCGACCTCCACCCGCAGAAGGGCGTCCTGACCGCGCTCGCGGCGCGACCGCGGCCCGCGTCCACCGGTGGCGCCACCGCCGAAGAACGTCTCGAAGATGTCGCTGAAACCGGCGAAGTCGGCGGTGCCCGCGCCGCCGCCGAATCCCCCGGAGCCGCCGAGGTCGTACTGCTGCCGCTGCTGCGGGTCGCTGAGCACGTCGTAGGCGTGCGTCACCAGCTTGAAGCGCTCCTGCGCCTCGGAACTGGGGTTCACGTCCGGGTGCAGCTCGCGCGCGAGCCGGCGGTACGCCTTCTTGATCTCGTCGGGGCTTGCGTCGCGCTCGACGCCGAGGACTTCGTAGTGGTCGGCCACGTGGGCTGTTCCTTCTTCTTTCGTCGCGTGTGGTGATCGAGGGCTGCCGGGCGGCCTACTGGTCGCTGAGCAGCCGGGAGAGGTAACGGGCCACGGCACGGACCGCCGCCATGTTGCCCGAGTAGTCCATGCGGAGCGGTCCGAGCAGGCCGACGCGGGCGACATCCGACCCCGCCGCACTGTAACCGCTGGAGAGGACGGATGCTTCCGTCAGGCCGAATCCGGCGTTCTCGCGTCCGATGCTGACCGCGACCCCGTGCTGGTCGGAGGCCATCTCGTCGAAGAGCCGCAGCAGCACCACCTGCTCCTCGATCGCCTCGAGGACCGGGGTGATGGTGCCGGGGAAGTCGAGCTCGGTGCGCACGAGGTTCGCGGCGCCCGCCATGACGAGCTTCTCCTGGCGGTTCACCGCGATCTGGTCGAGCAGGGCGCTGACGACCGGCTCGACGAGGGCGCGTGTGCGCTCGGTGAGAGCGCCGGGCAGCTCCCGCAACCGCGTGGTCGCCTCGCCGAGGGTGAGGCCCGCCGCGGCGCCGTTGATCGCACCGCGGATCTCGGCCACGTCTTCGTCGCTCAGCTTGGCGACCGGCTCGATGACACGCTGCTCGACCGCTCCGGAGTCGGTGATCAGCACGCTGAGGAGCCGCCGCGGGCCCAGCGCGACGAGCTCGATGTGCCGGATGCGGGAGCGGGCGACCGACGGGTACTGCACCAGCGCCACCTGGCTGGTGAGCTGGGACAGGAGGCGCACCGTGCGCGAGAGCACGTCGTCGAGGTCGACGGACTGGCCGAGGAAGGTCTCGATCGCCGTCCGCTGCGCCGGCGTCAGCGGTCGCATCTCGGCGAGGTGGTCGACGAAGAGGCGGTACCCCTTGTCGGTCGGCACGCGCCCGGAGGAGGTGTGCGGGGCCGCGATCAGCTCCTCCTCCTCGAGCAGCGCCATGTCGTTGCGGATGGTCGCCGCCGAGACGCCGAAGGAGTGCCGCTCCACGATGCTCTTGGAGCCGACGGGCTCGCGCGACGCCACGTAGTCCTGGACGATGACGCGCAACACTTCGAGGCTGCGTTCCGAGACCATGTCCGCCTCCCGTCGATCTATTAGCACTCGCGGATCCTGAGTGCCAATCCTACCGCGCGGAAACGCCCGCCGGATGATTGCTGGCTGAGACGCGTCGGCAGTACCGTATGGGCACCGGTTCGACCCGCTCGCAACCGATCATGAAAGGGTTCCGCAGATGACAGACCCGAACCAGCCCACCGACCCGGCAGGCGGCGTCCCCCCGCAGCAGCCCGGAGGCGTGCCGCCGCAGCAGCCGTACGGCAACGTGCCGCCCCAGCAGCCTTACGCGCAGCCGGCCGGCGCGGGACAGCAGCCGTACGCCGCCGCCGGAGCCGCACCTCTCGACCCCGCCCAGGACAAGCAGTGGGCGTCGTTCGCCCACCTCGGCGGCATCCTCTGGTTCCTTCCCTCGCTCATCATCTGGCTGGTCTTCAAGGATCGCGGCCGGCTCACCGACCAGGAGGCCAAGGAAGCCCTCAACTGGCAGATCACCTGGATCATCGCCTGGGTGGCGTCGCAGATCATCGGGATCATCATCGGCAGCTTCACCTACGGCATCGGCTACCTGCTCTTCGGCCTGCTCATCCCGTGGGCGCTGTACATCCTGAACCTGGTGTTCTCGATCCTCGGCTTCGTGCGGGTGAACAGCGGCGGCACCTACCGCTACCCGGTCAACTTCCGCTTCATCAAGTAGCAGGTCGCGCGTTCAGACTCTTTTCAGCCTACGGCGCCGCGCCCTAGGCTGGACGCACCACGTCCACCCCTGGCCAGTCAGAGGAGAACAGCACCATGTCCGCCACACCCCCGCCGCCCCCGCCGCAGCAGCCCTACGGCGGCGGCGCGCCGCAGCTCAGCCCGGCCGACGAGAAGCTCTGGGCGACGCTCATCCAGATCGGCGGCATCCTGTTCAGCTGGATCCCGGCGCTCATCGGCTACCTCGTCCTCAAAGACCGCGGGCCGTTCGTGCGCGCGCACTCCGCCACCGCGCTCAACTTCCAGATCACGATCTTCATCGCCTATGTGGTGGGCTTCATCCTGTCGATCGTCGTGATCGGAATCTTCATCGTCCTCGCCGCGTGGGTGCTGAACATCGTGTTCAGCATTATCGCCGCGGTGAAGGCGAACCAGGGTGAGTTCTACACCTACCCGGTCGCCATCCGCTTCGTCAGCTAGCGGTCCGTTCCGCGGCGTCGTCGGCCAGCAGCCGGCGGACCACCGCGTCGGCCAGGAGCCGCCCCCGCAGGGTCAGCACGATCGATCCACGGAGGGCGGCTCGTCCGTCTACCAGGCCGTCGGCGATGAGGGCCGGTACCTCGCGGCGGCCGGCGTCGCCGAGCTCTCCGATGCGCACACCCTCCCGGATGCGGCTGAGCAGGAGGACGCGCTCGACGTGCCGCGTGTCCGCATCCAGCGTCTCGCGCCCCGCCGCCGGGGACTCGCCGGCCAGCACGCGCTGCGCGTACGCGGCAGGGTGCTTGACGTTCCACCAGCGGACTCCGCCGACGTGACTGTGCGCCCCCGGCCCGATCCCCCACCAGTCGTGCCCCAGCCAGTAGGCCAGGTTGTGGCGGGACCGGTGCGCCTCGTCGGTCGCCCAGTTGCTGACCTCGTACCAGTCGTAGCCGGCGTCGGCGAGTCGCTGGTCGGCGAGCTCGTACATGTCGGCTTCGAGGTCGTCGTCCGGTTCCGCCACCTGGCCGGAGCGGATCTGCCGCGCCAGCTTCGTGCCGGGCTCGACGATCAGGGCGTAGGCGGACAGGTGGTCCGGCTCGCACGCCAGGGCAGCGTCGAGGCTGCGGGACCAGTCGTCGAGCGACTCCCCCGGGGTTCCGTAGATGAGGTCGAGGCTGACCTGGAGTCCCGCCTCCCGCGCCCAGCCCACGACGAGCGGGACGCGCGCGGGGTCGTGGGTACGTTCCAGCGTCTCCAGCACGTGGGGCACGGCCGACTGCATCCCGAACGAGACCCGCGTGAAGCCCGCGTCGGCGAGCCGGCGCAGATCGTCGGCATCCACCGAGTCTGGGTTCGCCTCGGTGGTCACCTCCGCGCCGCCGGCGAGACCCCAGGCGTCGCGCACGGCGCCGAGCATCGCCGTCAGGTCGCCGGGTGGCAGCAGGGTCGGCGTTCCGCCGCCGAAGAACACCGTCGACGCCTGGCGGTCGGGAACGCCGCTCGCTCTCAGGGCCCGGGCCGCGAACTCCACCTCGCGGACCGCGTGGCCGGCATAGTCGGACTGGGAGACGCCGCGCAGCTCGGTGGCGGTGTACGTGTTGAAGTCGCAGTAGCCGCAGCGCACCCGGCAGAACGGCACGTGCAGGTAGACGCCGAAGTCCCGCTGCGGGGCGTCCACCCTGGTGGATGCGGGCAGCAGTCCATCGGCGGGAGCGGGGTCGCCGAGAGGCAGGGTGCTGGGCATCAGGCGGAACTCGCGGGGTGCAGTGCGCGCAGGTACTTCGCGGTATAGCGGCGCTGCACGAGGGAGAGCACCGGCGACGCCAGCCGGTAGAAGGCGTTCGACGGGCGGGACAGAGCGCGCAGCACGAACCAGACGGTGCCGTCCTCGCGCTGCTCCACCAGGAACAGCTCCTCGCCGCTCTCCGGGTGCCCGTGCAGCGTCCCGTAGGCGAAACCGCGCCGGTGCGGCTCGTCGACGACGTACACGACGCGTATCGGCGCGGACACGCGGAACGGTCCGAACGGGATCTTCAGCACCGCCGTCATGCCGTTGCGCACGAACGGCGTGCCGTCCTCGGCGAAGACGTCCTCCTCCGGGCGGTTCGTGCGCATCCGCATCGGCGTGCCGTCGGGCCCGAACTCGACGCCCTCGTACTGCACGCCGGTGCCCTCGCGCACATCCGTCACGTGGATGCCGCTCCCCTTCTGCACGCCCCACGCCATCAGCGCGGTGGCCGAGGTCTCGAACCGCTCGTCGCCGCTGCCCAGCCGGATGCTGCGCTCGAGCGGCTTGTAGCCTTTCGGCGGGTAGTACAGCAGATCGGCCGCCTGGGTGGCGCCGACCGCCCCGTACGTCACGGGTTGGTCGGTGAACGTCGAGCGGCGCATGTATTCATCTTCCGCCATGACGGAGGGGTTCGCGAAACGGGGGTTGCCCGCGGTACCGGGCGGCGCGCCGGCGCTTACTTCTTGTCCTTCTTCTCCGTGTCGCCGGAGAGCGCAGCGATGAAGGCCTCCTGGGGGACCTCGACACGGCCCACCATCTTCATGCGCTTCTTGCCCTCCTTCTGCTTCTCGAGGAGCTTGCGCTTGCGGGTGATGTCACCGCCGTAGCACTTCGCGAGGACGTCCTTGCGCATCGCCCGGATGTTCTCACGCGCGATGATGCGGGCGCCGATCGCCGCCTGGATGGGGACCTCGAACTGCTGACGCGGGATCAGTTCGCGCAGCCGCGACGCCATCATGGTGCCGTACGCGTAGGCCTTGTCGCGGTGGACGATCGCGCTGAACGCATCCACCGTCTCGCCCTGCAGCAGGATGTCGACCTTCACCAGGTCGGACTCCTGCTCGCCGAACGGTTCGTAGTCGAGGGACGCGTAGCCGGCGGTCTTCGACTTGAGCTGGTCGAAGAAGTCGAAGACGATCTCGCCGAGCGGCATCGTGTAGCGGATCTCCACGCGATCCTCGCCCAGGTACTCCATGCCGAGCAACGAGCCGCGACGGCCCTGGCAGAGCTCCATGATCACGCCGACATAGTCCTTCGGGGCGAGGATGGCGGCCTTGACGACCGGCTCCTCCACCTTCTCGATCTTGCCGCCGGGGAACTCGCTCGGGTTGGTCACGGTGACCGTCTTCTTGTCCTCCGTCGTCACCTCGTAGATCACGCTGGGGGCGGTGGTGATGAGGTCGAGGCCGAACTCGCGGGAGAGCCGCTCGGTGATGATCTCGAGG
This sequence comes from Leifsonia sp. KNZ13-11D, assembly GCF_056754895.1. Lineage (NCBI taxonomy): Bacteria > Bacillati > Actinomycetota > Actinomycetes > Micrococcales > Microbacteriaceae > Leifsonia > Leifsonia sp. KNZ13-11D. The sequence goes on along the minus strand of NZ_JBPGWU010000001.1, from coordinate 1,915,737 downwards.
TGCAGCAGGCCGAGGAATCCGCAGCGGAAGCCGAAGCCGAGCGCGACCGAGGTCTCCGGCTCGTAGACGAGGGCGGCGTCGGAGAGCTTCAGCTTGTCGAGCGCCTCGCGGAGCTCCGGGTAGTCGCTTCCGTCGATCGGGTACAGGCCGGAGAACACCATGGGCTTCGGCTCGGTGTACCCGGGGAGCGCCTCGGTGGCGGGTTTCGCGGCGGTCGTGATCGTGTCGCCGACCTTGGACTGACGGACGTCCTTCACCCCGGTGATCAGGTAGCCGACCTCGCCGACGCCGAGTCCCTTGGACGGCGTGGGCTCGGGCGACGAGACGCCGATCTCGAGGATCTCGTGGGTGGCGCGCGTCGACATCATCTGGATGCGCTCCCGCGGGTGCAGCGTGCCGTCGACCATGCGGACGTACGTGACGACGCCGCGATAGCTGTCGTAGACCGAGTCGAAGATCATCGCGCGGGCCGGGGCGTCGGCGACGCCGACCGGCGCCGGGATCTCCGCCACGACCCGGTCGAGGAGCGCCTCGACGCCCATCCCGGTCTTGCCGGAGACGCGGAGCACGTCTTCGGGCTTGCCGCCGATGAGGCTGGCGAGCTCCTGCGCGTACTTGTCCGGGTCGGCGGCGGGCAGGTCGATCTTGTTGAGCACGGGGACGATGGTGAGGTCGTTCTCGAGTGCGAGGTAGAGGTTGGCGAGCGTCTGCGCCTCGATGCCCTGGGCGGCGTCCACGAGGAGGATGGCTCCCTCGCAGGCGGCGAGCGACCGGGACACCTCGTACGTGAAGTCGACGTGCCCGGGGGTGTCGATCATGTTCAGCGCGAAGGTCTGGCCCTCGACCTCCCACGGCATCCGCACGGCCTGGCTCTTGATGGTGATGCCGCGCTCGCGCTCGATGTCCATGCGGTCGAGGTACTGCGCGCGCATGTCGCGCTCGGAGACCACGCCGGTGATCTGCAGCATCCGGTCGGCCAGCGTCGATTTGCCGTGGTCGATGTGCGCGATGATGCAGAAGTTGCGGAGGGAGGCCGGGTCGGTCGCGGCGGGCTCGAGGGCCTGGAGAGCTCGTGGTGACATCGTCCGGCCATTCTCCCATGTCCCCGGGCCGCGCAGCGCACCCGGGCCGACGCGCCTGCGCTCAGGCGAATCGCTCGGCGCGCTCGACCACGCGCCCCTGCCCGTCTTCGAACCGATAGACCTCGGCGCCCTGGATGAACACGCGCTCGGCCCGCGAATTCACGTCGAGCGGGTCGCCCGACCACACGACGACGTCGCCGTCGAGGCCGGGGGTCAGCGAGCCGACGCGGTCGTCGAGCTTCAGGAACGCGGCCGGGTTGACGGTCAGCGCTTCGAGCGCCGTCTCGCGCGGCAGGCCGTCTTTCACGGCGAGGGCAGCCTGGTAGATCAGGAAGTTGACCGGCACGACCGGGTGGTCGGTCGTGATCGCCACCCGCACGCCGGCCTTCGCGAGCACTGCGAGGTTGGCGATCGCGCGGTCGCGGAGCTCCACCTTGGATCGCGACGTGAACATCGGCCCGAAGATCACGGGGATGTCGCGTTCGGCCAGGACGTCGGCGATCTTGTGCGCCTCGGTGCCGTGGTTGACCACCAGGCGGTAGCCGAACTCGTCCGCGAGGCGCAGCGCGGTGGCGATGTCGTCGTGGCGGTGGGTGTGCTGATCCACGCGAGCTCGCCGTCGAGCACCCGGACGAGGGTCTCCTTCGACAGGTCCCGGTCGAACGGCTTGCCCTCCCGCTCGGCGTTGTCGCGCTGCGCCCGGTAGTTCTGGGCGGCGACGAAGGCCTCGCGGATGATCATGGCGACCCCGAGGCGGGTGCTCGGCGTCTGGTTCTTGCCGCCGTAGACGCGTTTCGGGTTCTCGCCCAGAGCCGACTTGACGCTCACCGCCTCGTGGATGATCTGCTCGTCGATGATCCGGCCGCCCCAGGTCTTGAGCGCCACCGTCTGACCGCCGATCGGGTTGCCCGACCCCGGCTTCACCACCACGGAGGTCACCCCGCCGGAGAGCGCGTCGCGAAACCCCTCGTCGTCGATGTTGATGGCGTCGATGGCGCGGACCGCGGCCGTGTTCGGCGTCGTCATCTCGTTCGTGTCGTCGCCCGCCGGTCCGTTGGCCTCCTCGTGGATGCCGACATGGCCGTGCGACTCGATGAAGCCTGGGAGCACCCACTTGCCGGCCGCATCCACCACCGTGACGCCGTCGGGAACCGTCACCTCGCCGGCCGGGCCGACCGCCTCGATGACGCCGTCGCGGACGAGGACGGTGCCGTTCTCGATGGGCGGCTGGGCGACGGGGACGACGTGACCGTTGACGATGGCGATGGTGGAGGAAGTCATGATCCGAGCGTACGCGTGTCGCCGCGGCCGTTCCGGCGGCCCTCCGGATGTGTGGAATATCCGGACGCCGGTCGAGTTGTGGACGAGTATGAACATCCTCCTCACCGGCGCGACCGGCTTCATCGGATCCTCCGTGCTCACCCGCCTTCTCGATGAGGGTCACAGCGTCACCGCTCTGGTCCGCGACGGGGACAAGGCGTCCGCCGTCGAGACCGCGGGCGCGACCGCGCTCGTCGGCGACGCGTCCGACGCCGCCCTCGTGGAGCGGACCGCGCGCGACAGCGACGGCGTGATCCACCTGGCGTCCGGGAAGGACGTCGACGCCGTTCTGGTGCCGGCTGTGCTGGCGGGGATTGCGGGTTCCGGGAAGCCCTTCGTGCACACCGGCGGGATCTGGACCTACGGGTCGAACGACGACATCACCGAGGAGTCGCCCATCGCACCTCCGGCGATCACCGCCTGGCGCTCGGCGGCCGAGGACCTCGTCCGTGGCGCCGACGCCGTCCGCGGGACCGTCGTGGTCCCGTCGATCGTCTACGGTCACGGCAAGGGGCTGCCGAACGTGGTGGCCGACGCGCCGCGCACCGAGGGCGCCGCTCCCGCGCTCCGCCTGATCGGCGACGGGTCGCAGCACTGGGCCACCGTGCACGTCGACGACCTCGCCGCGCTCTACGTGCTGGCGCTGGAGCACGGGACGGCCGGCGCCACCTACATCGGCGCCGGCGGCCAGAGCCCGACCGTGCGCGAGCTCGGCGAAGCGGCCGCGCAGGCGGCCGGACTCGCCGGTGGCGCGGTGGCAGAACCCGTCGACGAGACGCGCTCCCGCTTCGGCGAAGGACTGGCGGAGGCCCTGCTCCTCGACCAGCAGGCCCGAGGCTCGAAGGCCCGCATCGACCTCGGCTGGGAGCCGAACGGTGCAACGCTGCTGGAGGAGCTGCTGGTCGGTTCGTACGCGCCGGCGCGGGTCTGAACCTTCCCGCGCGTCGGCGTCCGACGGGACGTCGCACCGATTTTGGCGGGATGCGGGACCCGCTGGTAGAGTTGTTTGTTGGCTTGCGTGTGGATGTGTCCGCACGAAACGCCGCAAGGCGCCCTCTCCGCTGAGCGGCACATCCCTAACTCACTCAGAAACGAAAGTGACCACTCGTGGCAAACATCAAGTCGCAGATCAAGCGCAACCGCACCAACAAGAAGGCGCAGGAGCGCAACAAGGCCGTCAAGAGCGAGCTCAAGACCGCCATCCGCGCCACCCGTGAGGCCGTCGTCGCCGGCGACAAGGACAAGGCGACCGCGGCGCTGCGTCTCGCTGCGAAGAAGATCGACAAGGCGGCCAGCAAGGGCGTCATCCACAAGAACCAGGCGGCGAACCGCAAGTCTGCGATCGCCAAGCAGGTCGCCGCGCTCTAAGCGACGACCGACCGCGGGACCTGTCCCGCGCCGCGAGCGAGCCCCCGTTTCTGGACCATGGTCCGGGCGGGGGCTCGCTGCATGTGCGAGATGCGGCTCAGTCGCGTCCGCGGGCGCTGACCACGCGGACCAGGCGCTCCAGCGCGAACACCGGGTCGCGGCCGCCGCCCTTGACGTTGGCGTCGGTCTCGGCGAGGAGCTCGATGCAGCGGCCGAGCCCGTCCTCCGTCCAGCCCTGAAGGTCGCGGCGCGCGCGATCGACCTGCCAGGGCGCCAGCCCGAACTGTTGAGCCAGCTGCCCTGATCCGCCTCGTGCGCCGGAGATCTTCGCCATCGTGCGGATCTTGCTGGCGAAGGCCGCCACCATGGGAACCGGGTCGGCTCCCGACGCGAGGGCGTGGCGCATCGTGACGAGCGCCTCGCCGTGGCGGCCGGCGATCGCCGCGTCCGCCACCTGGAACGCGTTGGTCTCGACACGTCCCCCGTAGTACTTGTCGACCGTCGCCTCGGTGATCTGCTCGGCCGAATCGGAGAGAAGCTGCTGACATGCGGCCGCGAGTTCGGCGAGGTCGTCGGAGAAGGCGGACGTGATGGCGCGGAGAGCGCCCGGCGTCACCTTGCGGCCCGCGGACGCGAACTCGGCCTGCGCGAAGTCGTACTTCTCCGCATCCTTCTTGAGCTCGGCGCAGACCACCTCGATGCCTCCGCCGGTACCCGCACGGATCGCGTCCAGCAGCTTCTTGCCGCGCACACCGCCGGCGTGCCGCAACGTCACCACGGTGCCGTCCGCGGGGGCGGTCAGGTAGTCGAGCATGTCGGCCAGGAACGCGTCGTTGCACTTCTCGACGGCCTCCACGCGGATGAGCCGCGGCTCATCGAATAGGGAGGGGCTCGCGAGGGTGAGCAGCTCTCCCGGCGCGTAGTCGCCCGCGTGCAGATCGCTGATCTCGAGGCTCGGGTCGTCGGCCTTGAGCGCGTCGCGCAGTGTGCGCACGGCGCGGTCGGCCAGGAAGCCCTCCGAGCCCGTGACCAGCACCACCGGGGCCGACCGGATCTGGTTCCACGGCACCTGGGGGATGACGCTCGCGGCGGGCCGCGCCTTGCTCGCTCCGCCCCTGCTGCCGGCTCGGGTCGCCACGTGTCTCCTTGCGATCGTGCGGAACCGGCATCGGGCCGGTTCACTCCTCCAGGATACGGTGGACCACCGGCACTCGACGCGGGCGGCCGTTCGCTCCAGACGCGGATGCCGTCCGGCCCGGGCGACACGAGCACAAGCCCCTGCTCGTCGGTGCGCGCCACCGGCGTCCCGCAGGACGCCAGCAGGTCGAGAGCCCGGCGTGTGGGATGGCCGTAGCCGTTGTGCGCACCGACGGACACGAGGGCCAGCCGCGCTCCGAGCATGCGATACAGCGCCGGACTCTGATCGGCCGATCCGTGGTGGGCGACCTTGACCACATCGACGGGGCGGACCGCCCGGGTGGCGAGCAGGGCATCCTGCGCCTCCTCGCCCAGGTCGCCTAGGAACAGCGACCGCAGCCCTCGTCCTTCGGTCTCCAGGGTGAGGCTGCCGGGGTTGCCCGTGTCCATGCCCGGCGCGGCGGTCGCCGTCGGCCAGAGCAGGCGCCAGGTGAGCGCGCCCAGATCTCCGTGCAGTCCTGCGCTCCCCTGCTCCACCGGCACGCCCGCCGCGCGCAGGATGTCGAGCGTGCGGTCGTCGGCATCCCGCACCGGGTGTTGCAGGATCGCGCGCCGAACGCGCGAGGCGACCCCGGCCACCCCGCCGACGTGGTCGGCGTCGAAATGCGTGAGCACCAGGACGTCGACGTGCTGGATGCCGAGCCGGTCGAGGCACGCGGCTGCGGGCTCCGGGTGGCGTCCGACATCGATCATCCCGACGGCGTCGCCGTCGCGCACGAGCAGGGCGTCGCCCTGCCCGACGTCGCACGCGGCCAGCTGCCAGTCGGCGGGAAGGGCGACGGCGCGCCCGACGACTGCGCCGCCGAGGGCGCCGACGTATCCGACTGCCCCGACGAGGAGGGCGACGCACGCCGAGATCGCGACGGCACGCGGTGCCCGCCGGGCGAGCACCAGGACGGCGACCGCCACCAGCACCGCCCCGCTCAGCGCGACCCCCAGCGGACCCGGGGCCCACGGGAGAGCCACACCGGGAAGCGCGCTCATCGCGGTCGCCACCTGGGCGATCCACGCGGCGGGCAGCCAGGCGAGCCGCACGATGAGGTCGCCGAGTGCCGGCGCCCAGGGAAGGACCGCGCAGGCGAGGCAGCCGAGCACGGTCGCGATCGGCGCAGCGGGCTCGGCGAGCAGGTTGGCCGGCACGCCGTACAGCGGGAGGGTCGGCGAGAGGAGCACGAGGACCGGCTGGCACGCCAGCTGAGCTGCGGTCGGGACCGCCAGGGCGAGCGCCAGCGCACGCGGCATCCACCGGGTCAGCAGCGTCGCGAGCGGACCGGCGAGCACCAGCAGCCCCGCCGTGGCCAGCGCGGACAGCACGAAGCCGTAATCGCGGGCCAGCCACGGGTCGTGCACGAGCAGCACCACACCCGCCAGTGCCAGAGCCGGGATGCCGTCGGCGGGTCGTCCGCGCGCGAGCCCGACGAGGACGACGCCCGCCATCGCGGCCGCCCGGGTCACGCTCGCGCCCGGACCGACGAGGGCGACGAAGCAGGCGAGCGCTGCTCCGGCCGCCAGGACGCGGGTGCGCCGACCGGCCCCGGCGGCACGCGCGATCAGGAAGACCAGGCCGACGACCAGCGCACAGTTCGCCCCGGACACCGCTGTCAGGTGGCTGAGCGACGACGCCGTCATCGCCTCGTCGAGGCTGGGCGAGAGGTCGGTCTCGTCGCCGATGGCGAGGCCTGGCAGCAGCGTGCCGCCCTCCCCCGGTGTCCGTGCGGCGGCCGCGGCGAACGTCGTCCGCGCCGTAGCGGCCCACGCCAGCCAGGGTGGCGGCGGCTCCACGACACGCACCGCACCGACGCCGGAACTGCGCACGGTGTAGCTCGTGGCCTCCCCCGGATCGTCCCGTCGGGGCACCCCGTCGGCCTGCACGGTCGCGCCGAGCGCGAGAGCGCGCGCGTCCTCCGCTCTCCCGTCGAATTGGATGGTCACCGGGACTCCGCGCGGCTCCCCCACGGTGGTGCCCCGGAGCGTCCAGCGCGGCTCCGAGCCGAAGCCAGAGGCCATGCGGTGCGGCGGCCGCTCGACGCGCACCAGGACCCGGACCACGTCGGAGTGTTGAGCGGCGCGGTCCAGCTCCACCGCCGTCCGGCCGGGTGCCTGCACCGCTATGACCCCCGCTCCCAGCGCGACGGCCCCGAGAAGGACCACTCCCCACGCGCACGCCGACGCCGACCTGCCCCGGTCGAGACCGCCCCGACCGGCGCGCCACGGTCTCGCGGACGCCCGTCGCGCCCGAAAAAGCGCGGCTCCGAGGCACGCCGCAGCAGCGGTCCCCGCGACGACGGACACCGCAGCCGCCCCGTCCGTCCACCCGATCAGCACAGCGCACGTCACCCAGAGGCCGACGGCGGGAAACGCGAGCCGGAGGTCGGGCATCAGACGACCACCCGGTCCTTGAGCCCGTCGAACAGCTTCGGCCCGATCCCGGTCACCTTCATGAGATCGGTGATCTGGGCGAAGCGCCCGTTCGCCTGACGCCAGTCCAGGATGCGCTGGGCGAGCGCCGGCCCGATGCGCGGCAGCGTCTCGAGCTCGGCCTGCGTGGCGGTGTTCAGGTTCACCGTCGCTCCGCCCGCCGACCCGCCGCTCGCCGACGCTCCCGTGCCGGCGGCACCCGGCGCGGCCGCCAGCGGCGTCTCACCGATACGGGGCACGACGAGCTGCTCGCCGTCGGCGACCGGCCGCGCGAGGTTGACACCGGCCGACTCCGCGTCCTCCGTGAGGCCGCCCGCCGCGGCGACCGCATCCACGACGCGCGCTCCCGGTGCCAGCGACACCAGGCCCGGCTTCCGTACCGCGCCGGTGACGTGCACGAGCACCTCCCCGCGAACGCTCGGGCCGGCGGTGCCGGATGCCGCCCCCAGGGAAGAACCGGCGGACGAGGCGGTGGTGGGCGTGGGCAGCCCCGTCGAATGCCCCTGCTGCGCGCCCGCGGAGACCAGCACCGCGACGACCCCGGCCAGGATGAGCAGCACGACCGCGGCGCCGACGCCGAGACGGAGCCGGCCCGGCGGAGTCGCCACCGCTTCGGCCCTCTGCGGGTCGGCATCCACGGCGTCGCCCGCCGGGGAGGGATGTGCTCGGTGTCGCATCCCCTCACGCTAGAAAGCCGCAGCCCTCCTCAGAGCGCCGACGCCGAATCGGTGCAGAGACGGCGAAAGCGCCGGGCTGTGGAAACAACTCGGCGCTTCCGCGCGATAAGGAACGCTCAGCCTCGCGGCTTGGTCGCGATGTTCACCAGCCGCGGCGCGCGCACGATCACGTTGACGACCTCGCGGTCGCCGACCGAGCGGCGCACGGCGTCCGACTGCCGCGCCAGCGCCTCGAGCTCGTCCGACGCGATCTTCGGCGACACCTCGAGGCGGTCGCGAACCTTGCCGTCCACCTGGACCACCGCCGTGACCGACTCCTCGATCAGCAGCGTCGGGTCGGGCTTGCGCCACTGGGCGAGGGCGACCGAGGGCTCGTAGCCGAGCTTCTGCCACATCTCCTCCGCCGTGTAGGGGGAGAACAGGTTCAGCGCCATGGCGATGACCTCGGCCGCCTCGCGCACCGCGGCGTCGGCCGGGCCGGCGCCCGAGTCGATCGCCTTGCGGGTCGCGTTGACCAGTTCCATCAGGCGCGCGACGACGACGTTGAACTTGAAGGACTCGACCAGGCCCGGCGCGTCCGCGAGGAAGCGGTGGGTCACCCGGCGCAGTGCCGGGTCGCCGGTCCTCCAGACCACGTCGGGCGCGCTGGTCACGTCGTCCGCGATGCGCCAGGCGCGCGCCAGGAACTTCGCGCTTCCTGCGGGTGACACGTCCGCCCAGTCGATGTCGTCCTCCGGCGGGCCCGCGAACGCCATCGTCAGGCGCACCGCATCCACACCGTGCTCGTCGAGCTGCTCGGACAGCTTCACCAGGTTGCCGCGCGACTTCGACATCGCGGAGCCGTCCATCAGCACCAGGCCCTGGTTCAGCAGCGCCGTGAACGGCTCCGTGAAGCTGATGTAGCCCAGGTCGAACAGCACCTTCGTGATGAACCGCGCGTACAGCAGGTGCAGGATGGCGTGCGTCACGCCTCCCACGTACTGGTCGACCGGCGCCCACTTCTCGGCCTCGCGCGGGTCGAACGCCTGCGTGTCGTCGTTCGGCGACAGGAACCGCAGGAAGTACCAGGAGCTGTCGACGAACGTGTCCATCGTGTCCGTGTCGCGTTTGGCCGGACCCCCGCAATTCGGGCAGGAGACGTTCACCCAGTCGGTCGCTCCGCCCAGCGGGCTGGTACCCTTCGGCTGCAGGTCGAGGCCGTCGGCCGGCGGCAGCAGCACCGGCAGGTCGGACTCGGGCACCGGCACCTCGCCGCACTGCTCGCAGTGGATGATCGGGATGGGCGTGCCCCAGTACCGCTGACGCGAGATCAGCCAGTCGCGCAGCCGGAAGTTCTTCGCGGCGGCGCCCAGGTGCGACGCCTGCAACGCCTCGGTGACCCGGCGGATCGCGTTGGACTTGCTCAGCCCGTCGAACGGACCGGAGTTGATCAGCCGGCCCTCGCCGGTCAGCGCCACCCCCGTCTCGGACGGGTTCTCGAGCGCCGCCTCCTCGGGCAGGATCGGCTCGCCGGTCGCCGGGTCCGTGTGGATCACCGGGATGGCGCCGGTCACCGGCTGCGTGGTGTCGACGACCACGCGCACCGGCAGGTCGAACGCGCGGGCGAAGTCGAGGTCGCGCTGGTCGTGCGCCGGCACGGCCATGATCGCGCCGTGGCCGTAGTCGCTCAGCACGTAGTCGGCCGCCCAGATCGGCAGCCGCTCGCCGGTCAGCGGGTTGATCGCGTGGCGCTCCAGGAACACCCCGGTCTTCTCGCGTTCGGTGCTGAGACGGTCCATCTCGGTGGTGCCGCGCACGGCCTCCAGGTAGTCGTCGAAACGCTTGCGCACCTCGGGACGCGCATCCTTCACCAGCTCGGAGGCCAGGTCGGAGTCGGGCGCGACCACCATGAACGTGACGCCGTACAGCGTGTCCGGTCGGGTGGTGTACACCGTGACCGGCTCATCGCGCCCCTCGATCTGGAAGATCACGTCGGCGCCCGTGGAGCGGCCGATCCAGTTGCGCTGCATCGAGATGACCTTGGACGGCCAGGCGCCCTCCAGCTGGTTCAGGTCGTCGAGCAGGCGGTCCGCGTAGTCGGTGATGCGGAAATACCACTGGGTCAGCTTCTTCTTCGTGACCAGGTTGTCGCACCGCTCGCAGCGGCCGTTCACGACCTGCTCGTTCGCCAGCACCGTCTGGTCGAAGGGGCACCAGTTGACCTGGCTGGCCTTGCGGTAGGCCAGGCCCTTCTCGTACAGCTTCAGGAACAGCCACTGGTTCCAGCGGTAGTACGCCGGGTCGGAGGTCTGCAGCACGCGGTCCCAGTCGAAGCTGGGCGCGTAGCGGCGCATGCTCGCCTTCTGCTGGGCGATGTTGTCGTTGGTCCAGCCGGCCGGGTCGAGGCCGCGCTTGATGGCGGCGTTCTCGGCGGGCAGGCCGAACGAATCCCACCCGATCGGATGCAGCACGTTGAAACCCTGCTGACGCCAGTAGCGCGCGATCACGTCGCCGAGCGCATACGCCTCGGCGTGGCCCATGTGCAGGTCGCCGGACGGGTACGGGAACATGTCGAGGATGTACTTGCGCGGCCGCTTGTCGGCCGGGTCGTCGGTGGCGAAGGGTCGCAGCTCCTCCCAGACCGGGAGCCACTTCTCCTGGATCGCCGCGAAGTCGTACTGCGGGCGATCGGGTGCGTCCTGCGGGGTGCTCGCGGCCGTGCTGCCGGCTGCGTCGTGCTCGTGTGCCACGTGACTCTCATTCTCGGTTCCGTCGTGCCGCGGGCGGGATCGGGCGGCACGGAAGAGGTCCGGGCGAGATGGCCCGGGTCTCCAGAGTACTAAACGTCGACGCCGCCCAGTCCGTTCCCAGCGCGCCCTCAGTTCGCCGCGGGCGTGACGGCCGGAGGAACCTGTGTGCTCAGGCCTGCGGCGGCGACGAGCGCCGCCGCCTTCACCCGCACCTCCGCGAGCTCCTCCTCGGGCACCGACAGCGCGGTGATGCCGCCGCCCGCCCCGATGGTCACCGTTCCGGCGGTGAAGTGGAGGCTGCGGATGACCATGGCGAGCCGGGCGCTCCCGTCGAGTGCGAGGTACCCGAAGCAGCCGGCGAAAGCGCCGCGCGGACCGCGCTCCAGGCGGTTCAGGATGCGCATGGCGCTGAGCTTCGGCGTTCCCGTCATCGAGCCCGCCGGGAAGCACGCGGCAACCGCATCCAGCGCTCCGAGCCCGGCGCGCAGCCGCCCCTCCACCGTCGAGACGAGCTGGTGCACCTGCGCGTAGCTCTCGACGGCGAGCAGCCGGGTCACCTCGACCGTGCCGAGCTCGCACACGCGGCCGAGGTCGTTGCGCATGAGGTCGACGATCATCACGTTCTCGGCGCGCTCCTTCTCGCTCGCCTCCAGCTCCGCCCGGAGGGCGAGGTCGTCCGCGACGGTCGCGCCGCGCGGCCGCGTGCCCTTGATCGGCCGGGTGCGGACGCGTCCGTCGGCCTCGACGCGGAGGAACTCCTCGGGCGACGAGCTGACGAGGACGTCCCCGCCGATCCGGAGGAACCCGGCGTGCGGCGCGGGGCTCGCGCGGCGGAGCCGCAGGTGCACGGCGAGCGGATCTGCGACCGTCCGTGCCTCCGCCCGGTTGGTGAGGCACAGCTGGTAGGCGTCGCCGGCGCGGATCGCCTCCTGGCAGGCGGCGATCGCGGCGAGGTACGCGGTGTCGTCGTGACGCCACGCAGCCGCGGCGTCCGGCACGGGGTGCTCCGCGAGGTGAGCCGCTGCTGCGCCGCGGCAGTCAAGAAGGACATCGGCCGTCGTCGCGATCCAGCCCCGTCCGTCCGCATCGTCGGCGGCGACCAGCTCGATGGTCCCCGCCTCGTGATCGAACGACAGGAGGCGGTCGACGAGCAGGAGGGCGGCGTCCGGGACCCCGGCGGGAGCGACGGGCGCGCCGGCCGCTGCGGCGCCGGCTTCGTACCCCAGCCGCCCCCACCATCCCAGTGGATGGCCGGACCCCACTCCGCTCGCCCGGTCCGCCAGGTCGTCGCGCAGGACGCTCAGGATGTCGCCCTCGCGCGTCCGGCCGCCGAGCGTCACGGTGCCCTCGGCCACCGAGGCGGTCGCGGTGACGCGGCCGGTGCCGATCAGGCTGCGGCCCTCCGACGCGTGCGGGCCGCTGTCCAGCCAGACGGCGTCGCCCGTCTCCGGCGCACCGAACAGCGCGGCGAACGCGTCCGCCGGGTCGACCCAGGTGTCGAGCCGGAGCACACGGAGCGGTGGGGCCACCGGACTAGCCTAGGCGAGTGGATGCGCGCACAACGGAACCCCTGACGACCCTCGCCGACTGGGCGGACGGCGAGCTGCGGATCCGCGACGACTGCGAGGTCGTCGAGACCGAGCTGCTGGCCGCGGACTCCTTCCTGGTCCGGCACGGTGCTGCCCTCGCCCTGCGGCTGCACCGCTCGCGCTTCTCCGACACGGTGCGCGAGCAGGGGTACGACGGGGACGACGTCGCCGGATTCTGGGAGGCCGGGGTCGCGGCGCTGCCGCGAACGGGCGTCTGGTTCCCTCGGTTCGAGCTGGTGCGCGTGCGGGACGCGCTCCGGCTGCGCGTGCGGGTGCGCCCCGCGCCCGACCTGACCGACCGCCTGGTGGTGGCGACGGCGGACCGCGACCCGCGCCGGGTGCCGCATCTCAAGGGACCGGACATCGGACGTCTGAGCGCGGCGCGTCAGGCCGCGCAGCGCAAGGGTGCTCAGGAGGCCGTGCTGCTCGACGACGGACGGGTGGTCGACGGGGCAACCACCGCGCTGCTGTGGTGGCGCGACGGCACGCTGTTCACGCCGCCGCTCGCACTGCCGCGGGTCGACAGCGTCGCCGCGCGGACCGTTCGCGGGATCGCCGCGGCGGTCGGCGTGCCGGTCGACGAGGAGGAGGTGCGGCCGGCGCAGCTCGACGGCGCCGTGGTGTGGGCGGTGAACGCGCTGCACGGCATCCGGGCGGTCACGGCCTGGGTCGACGGCCCGGCCCTTGCTGTCGACCCCGCGCGGACCGACGCCTGGCGTGCACGCTTCGCCGCGCTCGCCCGGCCGCTGCCCGAACCGGAGGCCTAGGCCGCCGGGCGGTCAGGCCACCAGCCGCCCGTCCTCCATCCGCAGGCTCCGGTCGATCAGCTCGCCGGGCACCTCGGTGTGCGAGATCAGGAGCACGGTGCGTCCATCCTGCTCCGCTGTGGTCAGCACATCGCGGACGATCCGGTCGGCCACCGCGGCATCCACGTTGGCGGCCGGCTCGTCGACGATGAGCACCGGGAAGCCGGCGAGCAGCGCCCGCGCGAGCGCGATGCGCTGGGCCTGGCCGCCCGAGACCAGGGCCCCGCGCTCGCCGACGCGGGCGGAGAGTCCGCCGCGTTCGAGCACCCAGTCCCGCAGCCCCACCCGGTCCAGCACGCCGAGCAGCTCGTCGTCGCTCGCGGTGTCGCGGGCGAAGAGCAGGTTCTGCCGGATGTCCGCGTCGAAGACGTGCGGTCGCTGCTCCACGAGGCCGACCGCCCGGCGCACGTCGTCCTGGCGCAGGCCGCGCGTCTCGCAGCCGCCCAGCAGGTAGCCGCCGTCGTGGTCGAGCAGCCGGGTGAGGACGTGCGCGAGCGCCGTCTTGCCGGCGCCGGTGGGGCCGGTCAGCAGCACGCGCTCGCCGGGGGCCAGGCGGAGCGTGAGATCGCGCAGCACCGGCGAGTCCGCACTGGGCCACTGCGCCGAGAGCCCCTCCAGCCGCAGCTCGGGCACGTCGGGACCGGCGAAGGATGCGGCATCTCGGGCATCCACGGGGATGCCGTCCGGCACGCCGACGGGAGCGGTCGCGGCGATCCGCTCGGCGCTCGTGCGGACGCGACGCCAGGCGCCCAGAGCCAGCGGCAAGGCCCCGAAGACCTCGAAGACCGCGAGCGGCAGGAGGGCGATCACCGTGAGCGACGGCGCGTCCAACGTCCGGCCAACAGCGGGGACGCCGACGACCAGGGCGCCGAGCGTGGCCGCACCGGCGAACAGGGACACGGCTCCCGCCGTGACGCCCAGCCCCACGGCACGGCGGCGCGCGACGGAGGTCAGCCGCTTGCTCGCCGCCCGCACCCGCTCCTGTGCTCCCGTCAGCGCTCCGAACGCCGTCAGGACGTCCAGATTGCTCACCAGATCGTGCAGTGCGTCGTTCAGCGCCGCGCGGAGCGGGGCGATCCGGCGCTCGGCCGTGCCGGTCGCCCACCGGTCGACCAGCACGCCGGCCGCGAGGGCGCCGGCCAGAGCGACGGCGAGCACGACGGCTGCTGCCGGGAGCACCAGCGCAGTGACGACGACGCTCCCCGCCACGACGATTCCCGCCGTGACGAGCGGCTGGACGACGCGCAGTGACAGGTTCTGCAGCTCGTCCACGTCGTCGGCCAGCCGGGTGAGCAGGTCGCCCGAACGGACGCCGCGCAGCCCGTCCGGAGCGAGCGGCTCCAGGCGCCGGTACAGGCGGGCGCGCACCGTCCCCAGCTGGCGGAACGCCGCGTCGTGGCCGGACAACCGCTCGAGGTACCGGAAGAAGGCACGGCCGAGGGCGAAGGCGCGCACGCCCACGATCGCCAGCGAGAGGTACAGCATCGCCGGCTGCTCGGACGCGCGGGTGATCAGCCAGGCGGACACGCCCAGCAGCGCGACGGCGCTGCCCCCGCTCAGCACGCCGAAGGCGATCGCCGTCCAGAGCCGCCTCGCCGGTGGGAGCGCGAGCCGCAGGATGCGCCGAGCCTCCGGATCAGCCGACATGCGCCGCCTCCTCCTGATGTGCCTCCAGCGTGATCACCGAGTCGGCGGCCGAGGCGACGGCCTCGCGGTGGCTGACCACGAGCACCGCGATGCCCTCCGCGGCGATCCGGCGCAGGCGTACGACCAGTCGATCCTCGGTACGCGCGTCGAGGGCGGAGGTGGGCTCGTCGAGCACGAGGATGCGGCAGCCGCGCGAGCGCAGCCGGTACAGCGCGCGGGCGACCGCCACCCGCTGCGCCTGCCCGCCCGACAGCCCGCTGCCGCCCGCGCCGACGGTCGTCTCCGGGTCGAGCTCGTCCGCAGCGGCGTCGACGAGCGCGCAGGCCACCAGCTCGGCGTCCGGCTGAGCGTCGCCGAGCGCGACGTTCTGCGCGATCGTTCCGGCGAGGAGCCGGGGACGCTGACCGGCCCAGGCCACCGCCTCGCGACGTCCGTCGGCATCCACGCGCCCGTCCGCGACGATGCTGCCCGCGAAGGGCGCGAAGCCCAGCGCCGCCGCGAGCAGCGTCGACTTGCCGGCGCCGCTCGGCGCGCGCAGCACCGTCAGCTCGCCCGGCAGCGAGGTCGCGGAGAACCCCTCGAGCACCGTCCGCCCGTCGTAGCCGACGCTCACTTGATCGAATACCAGTCCCGCGCTTCCCGGGGCCACGGCGCTCCGGGCGGCGCCGTCGCGCCGTGTCACGGCGTCATCCGGCGCCTCCGCTTGCGCCGCCGTCTCCGCTTCCTCGATCACCGCGAAGGCCCGCGCCGCCGCCTCGATCCCCTCCGCGGCCGCGTGGTACGACGCGCCGACGTTGCGGAGCGGCAGGAACGCCTCCGGCGCCAGGAGCAGCACGAACAGGCCCACCGACAGGTCGAGGGAGCCGCCCAGCAGCCGCAGGCCGATCGTCACCGCGATCACCGCGACCGACAGGCTCGCCGCCAGCTCCAGGACGAAACCCGAGAGGAACGACATCCGCAGCACCCGCATGGTGTGCACGCGGTACTGCTCGCTCACCTCGCGGATGCGCGCCTCCTGGCGGTGCTGCCGCCCGAACAGCTTGAGGGTCGGCAGCCCCGCGACGACGTCGAGGAACCCGCGCGACAATCGCGAGAGCGCCGTCCACTGCCGCTGCTGCGCCGCCTGCGTCGCCCATCCGACCAGCACCATGAAGACCGGGATGAGCGGGAGCGTCACCATCAGGAGGATCGCGCTGGTCAGGTCCCTCCAGCCGATCGTCAGCACCAGCAGCGGGGTCGCGACCGCCGTGCCGATCAGCTGCGGCAGGTACTTCGCGAAGTAGCCGTCGAGCGCGTCCATGCCCCGACCCGCGATCAGGGTGAGATCGGCGCTGTTGCGGCGGGAAGTCCATCCCGGACCCAGCCGGCCGACGGCCGTGACCAGCCGGTGGCGCAACTGGCCGACCGCTCGCGCCCCTCCGCGGGACGCCACCGCGTCGACCGCCCACAGCAGCACCGCGCGGACGGCGACGACGACTCCGAGCAGCACCAGAGTCCCGCTCAATTCGGGCAGCTGCTCCCCCGCGATCGCACGGACCACCACGTCGGTCACCAGCCACGCGAACGCGATGATGGATGCGGTCTGCAGCGCCGCGAGCACGGCGCCGGCCGCCAGCGTGCCGCGCGTGGCGGACGCGTAGCGGAGCAGACGCGGGTCGAGCGGGCGCATGTCAGACCGTCACGCTGGGACCGACGGGCTCGGCCGGTTCCTGCGGGATGTGGTCGCGCGTCACCCGCTTGCGGAAGATCCAGTAGGTCCAGCCCTGGTACACGAGGATCAGCGGCAGCGAGATCGCCGCCACCCACGTCATGATCGACAGCGTCGTGTCGGAGCTCGACGCGTTCGCGATCGTCAGGCTGTTCTCCGGGTTCGGCGACGATGGCATCACGTCCGGGAACAGCGCCGCGAACAGCGACACCACCGCGAGGGCGATGGTCGCCGCCATGAAGCCGAACGACCAGCCCTCGGCGCCGCGCAGGTTCGCGATCCAGGATGCGACGAGCGCGATCGCCGCGAAGAGTGCCAGGGCCAGGAACACCGGCGAGAAGTGGGTCACCGCGGTCCAGCCCAGGAAGGCCGCGGCCACGACCACCGCGAGGGCGCCGGAGACGGTGGCGAGGCGCCGCGCCCTCCGGCGCAGGTCGCCGTCGGTCTTCAGCGACAGGAAGACGGCGCCGTGGGTGAAGAACAGCAGCAGCGTCGTCAGGCCGCCGAGCAGGGCGTAGCCGTTGAGCAGGTCGAAGAACGTGCCCGTGTAGTCGTGGTGCGCGTTCAGGGCGACGCCCTGCACGATGTTCGCGAAGGCGACGCCCCACAGGAAGGCCGGAAGCGCGGAGCCGACCACGATCATCCCGTCGAACCACCTCTTCCAGCGCTCGCCGGCGCGCTGGTGCCGGTACTCGAACGACACCCCGCGCACGATGAGGGCGAGCAGGATGAGCAGGAGCGCCAGATAGAAGCCGCTGAACAGCGTGGCGTACCACTCCGGGAACGCCGCGAAGAGTGCGGCGCCGGCCACGATGACCCACGTCTCGTTGAGGTCCCAGACCGGGCCGATGGTGTTGATCATCACGCGGCGATCGACGTCGTCGCGGCCGAGGAACGGCAGCGCCATCCCGACCCCGAAGTCGAAGCCGTCGAGCACGAAGTAGCCGACGAAGAAGAACGCGACGATGCCGAACCAGAGAACTGCGAGATCCATTGCCGTGCTCCTCCTAGTAGACCGTCGCGACCGGGATGGGCTCGCCGGCCTCGTCGAGATGCTGGTCGATGTCCTGCGGGCCCTTCTGCGCCGCCCGCTTGATGAGCAGGAACTCGACGACCGCGAGCGTGCCGTAGACGGCGGTGAACGCGATCAGCGAGATCAGCACCTCCAGACCCGTCGTGCCGGGCGAGACGCCGTCGGCGGTCTTCATCAGGCTGAACACGATCCACGGTTGACGGCCCATCTCGGTGAAGATCCAGCCGACGATCATGGCCAGGAGGGAGAGCGGCATCGCCCAGATCGCGATTTTCCACATCCAGGCGCGGGCCGGGCTGCGGCCCTTCCGCGTCAGCCACAGGCCGACCACGGCGATCAGGACGTGCAGCATCCCGAGCCCGATCATCCAGCGGAACGCCCAGTACGTGACCCAGATGACCGGTGTGTAGTCGCCGGGGCCGTAGAGCTGCGTGTACTGGGCCTGCAGGTCGTTGATGCCCTCGACGGTGCCGTTGAGGCTGTGCGTGGACAGGAACGACAGCAGGTACGGGATGCGGATCGAGAACAGCTCGTGCACCCCGTCCGGCGTGCCCAGCGTGAAGATCGAGAAGGATGCGTCCGCGCCGGTCGACGTCTTGTAGAGCGCCTCGGCGGCCGCCATCTTCATCGGCTGCGTCTCGACCATGGCGAGGCCCAGCTGGTCGCCGCTCAGGACGGTGCCGATCGCGGCGCCGACCATCAGCCACAGGCCGAACGTGAGGGCGGGGCGCATCGTGTCGAGGTGCCGGTTGCGCGACAGGTGCCAGGCGGCCACCGCGATGATCAGGCCGGCCGACACCATGAAGCAGCCGAAGATCGTGTGCGGGAACGCCGCCAGCGCCACCTTGTTGGTGAGCACTGCCCAGAGGTCGGTGAGCTCTGCCCGGCCCTTGGCGGGGTCGAGGCGGTAGCCCACCGGGTTCTGCATGAAGGCGTTCGCCGCCAGGATGAAGTACGCCGACAGGATGCTGCCCACCGAGACCACCCAGATCGTGGCGAGGTGCAGACCCTTGGGCAATCGGTCCCACCCGAAGATCCAGAGGCCGATGAAGGTCGCCTCCAGGAAGAACGCCAGCAGTCCCTCCAGCGCGAGCGGTGCGCCGAAGATGTCGCCGACGAAGCGGGAGTAGTTCGACCAGTTCATGCCGAACTGGAACTCCTGCACGATGCCGGTGACGACGCCCATGGCGAAATTGATCAGGAAGATCTTGCCGAAGAAGTGGGTCAGCTGCAGGTAGTGCGGCTTGCCGGTGCGGTACCAGGCGGTCTGGAAGACGGCGGTGCAGGTGACCAGGCCGATGGTCAGCGGCACGAAGAGGAAGTGGTAGATGGTGGTGAGCCCGAACTGCCAGCGCGACAGCAGGAGCGGGTCCAGCAGTTCGTTCACGTGCATCCCTCCGATTGTTCTACACAACGTAGAACTTCGACTTCTACAGAGTGTAGAACATTCTCAGCCGGTTCGCGCTACCCTGGAGACGTGGCCAATCTGGGTGAACTCGAACGGGCGGTGATGGACGCCCTGTGGGACGGTGACGCCCCCCTCAGCGCAGGCGACCTCCGCGACAGGCTAGCGGCGGCGCGAGACACCGGAAAGGCACCGGCGCTGACCACGGTGCTCACTGTGCTCTCCCGCCTCGAGGCGAAAGGATTCGTCGGCCGCGACCGCGACGCCCGCCCGCACCTCTACTATGCGGCCCTGTCGCGCGCCGGGCACGTCGCCGATCTGATGCGCGAAGTGCTGGAGTCGTCCTCCGACCGCACCGAGGCGCTCGCCTACTTCGTCGGCTCGGTCGACGAATCCGAGGCCGAGGTGCTGCGGCGCCTCCTGGCCGACCGCAGCGTGTGAGCACCGACCCGGCCGCGCCGCTCGCCGGCGCGATCTTCCTCGGCGCGCTGGCCGTCGCACTGGCCTGGCCCGTGCCGCTGCTCCTCGCCCGCGCGAAGTGGCCGTCCGCCGCGCCGACGCTCGCCGTGGCGCTCTGGCAGTCGATCGCCCTCGCCGGGGGCATCGCGATGATCGGCTCCCTGCTGCTGGCCGGGCTCGAGCCGTTCGGCGACGACCTGTGGAGCCGGATCGCCGGAGCCGCAGCCTCCCTCTTCCACGGTCCGCTCCCGCCGGGGGTCAGCCTCCTGAACGCGTTCCTGCTCAGCGCGGCGGTGCTCCTGACCGCGCACCTCGTGCTCAACCTGGCACTCACCTCGGTGCGCAGCCGCAACCAACGGCACCGCCACATGGAGCTGCTGCGCCTGCTCTCCTCCCCGCTGCCCGACGTTCCGAGCACCAGGGTCATCGACCATCCCGCACCCGCCGCCTACTGCCTGCCCGGCGCACGCAGCGTGACCGTGCTGTCGGAGGGCATGATCGAGCTGCTCTCCCCCGCCGAGCTGGATGCCGTGGTCGCGCACGAGCGCGCCCACCTGCGGCAGAAGCACCACCTGCTGCTGGACGCGTTCCGCTCCTGGAAGCGCTCGCTCCCCTGGTTCCCGATCGCCACCCGGGCGCAGGATGCGGTGGCCCTGCTGCTCGAGATGCTGGCCGACGACACGGCGCGCCGCACCTCCGGGGATGCGGTGCTCGCCCAGGCGATCCGGCTCGTGGACGCGACCGGTCCTGCCGGCGCCGCGCTCGGCGCCCCTAAGGACCGGCGCACGCCGGAGCAGCGGCGCGCGGCCCTCGTCGCGCGCGAGGAGCGCCTGACGGACGGCCGGCGGACCGTCGGCCCGGTGCTCCGTGCGGGCGTCGTGACGGCGACGGTGCTCCTCGTCGTCGTGCCGCCCCTCGTGATCCTGCTGAGCTGACGCCTCGCGCGCTCTCGTCGCGCCCGATGCCGCGATTTGTGCCACATCGCGGAACGCGAGTGAAGCGACATTCGTGACGAATGTGGCCTATTGCCTCGCCGGAGCCGCCATTCGTGACGAATGTGGTCTTTTGCCTCGCCGGAGCCGCCATTCGTGGCGAATGTAGCTCGCAGACGCGCGAAAGCCCAGCGGCGGCTCAGGCGCCGGCCAGCGTGCGGCCAGCGTGCGGCCAGCGCGCGCCGCTACGCTGCGGGTATGCCGAGACGTGAGCCGTCGACATGAACGATGCACTGACCTGGGTACTCGACCTGGTGCAGAGCGTGGACCCGTCGCTGCGGACGCTGCTCGCCGGGCTCGGCATCCTGTTCGAGACGTCCATCCTGGTCGGGCTGGTCGTTCCCGGCGACACCATCGTCCTGGTGGCTGCCACCGGCGTCGGCGGCCCCGTGGAGTACGCGGCCCTGGTGGCCGCCGTGATCGTCGGCGCGCTCTGCGGGGAGTCGATCGGCTTCGCGTTGGGCCGGTGGTTCGGGCCGCGCATCCGGGTCGGCGCCCTCGGTCGGCGGGTCGGCGTGCGCAACTTCGACCGTGCCGAGGCCTACCTGGCCCGCCGGGGAGGCGTCGCGGTGTTCCTCTCGCGCTTCCTGCCGGTGCTGCACTCGCTCATCCCGCTGACCGTCGGGATGAGCCCGATGCGGTACCGCACGTTCCTCGCGTGGACGGCGCCCGCGTGCGTGCTGTGGGCGTTCGCCTACGTCAGCGTCGGCTCCGCGGCGGCGGGGAGCTACCGCGAGCTGTCTCAGGACCTCCACGGCGCCGGCTACGTGTTCGTGGCGGTGATCGCCGCCTTCCTGGTGGTGGTGTTCGTGGTCAAGAAGGTGCTGTCCGCGCGCGAGGCGCGGCACATGGAAGCGGCGGCCCGGGAACCCGGACCGCCGCTCGATGAGGCCGAATAGCCTTCTGCTACTTGATCGGGTGCTCCTGCAGCCACTTCTTGGCGAGCACGTCGGGCTGCGTCTTGCTGGAGCCCTGGTTCTCGCCGTTCAGGTCGATCAGGTCGGAGGTGGTGAGTTCCTTGGAGACCTTGTTCAGGACATCCTTGACCTTCGCCGACGCCTTCGAACTGTTGATCAGCGGCACGATGTTCTGGGCCGCGATCAGGTTCTTCGGGTCCTTCAGGGTCACGAAGCCGTTGTCCTTGATGGCCGGTGTGGTCGTGTAGATGTCGGCGAGCTGCACGTCGCCGTTCTTCAGCGCGGCCACGGTCAGCGGGCCGCCCGAGTCGCTGATCGGCTTGAGCGTCGCGGTGACGCCGTACGCCGACTTCAGCCCCGGGATGCCGTACGGGCGCGTCGCGAACTCGGGGTTCGCACCGACGGTGAGCGGGTCGGTGACCTTCTTGAGGTCGTCGAGGCTCGTGACGCCGTACTTCTCGGAGAACTCCTTGGTGACGTTGTACGAGTCGGCGTCCTGCGCCTCCGACTGGTCGAGCACCTCGTACCCCTTGGGCAGGGCGTCGTTGAGGGCGGCGTAGACGTCGTCGCTGGAGGTGGCGGTGCTGTTCTTGTCGTAGAACTGCAGCAGGTTGCCGCTGTACTCCGGGATGAGGTCGATGGAACCGTCCTGCAGCGCCTTCAGGTAGACGTCACGCTGGCCGATGCTCGGCTTGTACGCGACCTTCACGCCGTTGGCGGCGAGGGCCTGGCCGTAGATCTGCATGAGGATCTCGGACTCGCCGAACGCGGCGGAGCCGACCGTGACGGTGTCACTGGACGATGAGGCGGAACCGGTGCTGAACGCGCCGCCCCCGGAGGAGCAGGCGCTGAGGGCGAGCAGCGCCCCGGCGGCGAGCACGCCGGCCGCGAGGCGGCTCTTCTTCGATGCGAACATGATCTTCTCTTCTCTTGGGTGCTCCCGGTCGGGGAGGCTGGTGTGCTGGGTTCGGACAGGACGGGTTCAGGTCGTTGGGGCGCCTTCCGGCACCGGGCGGGCGGCCGGGCGGCCGCCTTCTGCGCTGTCGCGGACGCGTCCGGCGGTGACCCCGCGCGGCACGACGAGACGCTGGACGATGGCGAACAGGCCGTCCGCCACGAGGGCGAGGGCGACCACGATGATGGAGCCGCCCAGGATCTCCGGGTAGTTCTGCACGGCGATGCCGTCGAAGAGGAATCGGCCGAGGCCGCCGACCGGCAGGATGGCCGCGACCGTCCAGGTGGCGATCACCTGCAGCCCGCCCGAGCGGATGCCTCCGATCACGAGCGGCAGTGACAGCGGCAGCTCGACCTTCGTGAAGACCTGCCACCCGGTCATCCCGATCGCGCGCGCCGCGTCGATCGGGGCGCGGTCCACCGACTCCAGCCCCGAGTAGGCCCCGGCCAGGATGGGCGGGATCGCGAGGATCGTCAGCGCGATCAGCGGCGGGACGATGGTCAGGTTGGTCGTGAGCAGCGCCAGGTAGATGACGAGACCCAGCGTCGGCAGGGCCCGCAGGGCTCCGGAGACGCCGACCGCGAGCCCGCGGAACCGGCCCGTGTGGCCGATCGCGAACCCGATCGGCAGGGCGATGATCGCGGCGAGCAACAGCGTGAGCAGCGAGTACACGATGTGCTCGCCCAGGCGCGCGGGGATGCCGCTCGGCCCGGACCAGTTGGCCGGGTCGCCGATCCACCCGAAGGCGGCCAGGATGTCGGTCATGCGCCGGTCACCGCCCTCATCGCCGCGCGCCGGCTGAGGCGGGCGGCGCGCCGGTCGGATCGCGTCCACGGCAGCAGCAGGCGGCCGAGTCCCACGAGGATCAGGTCGAAGACGAGCGCCACCACCATGATGAGGATGATGCCGACCGCCACCTCCTCGGTGTACGACCGGTTGAGGCCGTCCGTGAACAGATAGCCGAGGTTCGGGACGCCGAGAAGCGCTCCGACACTGACGAGGCTGACCGTGCTGACCGACACGACGCGGAGGCCCGCGAGCAGCACCGGACCGGCCAGCGGAAGCTCGACGGACCAGAAGCGGCGCCAGGCCGAGAATCCGACGGCGGTCGCCGACTGCAGCACATCGCCAGGCACGGAGCCCAGCGCGTCGGCCGTCGTGCGCACCATCAGAGCGAGCGCATAGATGCTCAAGGCCACCACGACGTTGAGCGGCGACAGGATCTGGGTGCCGATCAGCGCGGGCATCGCGAAGAACAGCGGCAGCGACGGGATCGTGTAGAGGATGCCGCCGATCGTCAGCAGCACGCCGCGGCTCCAGCGGAAGCGGTTCGCCACCCACCCGATGGGCAGCGACACCACGAATCCGATGACGATCGGTAGAGCGGCGAGCCACACGTGGGAGACCGTGAGATTCCAGACCTGGCCGAGGTTCGACCACAGAAAACTCACGACGCGTCCTCACCCTGCGCCGGAGCACCCGCGACCGAGACGGTCGCGGCCTTTGCCTCGGAGGGGACGGCTGCGCCCTGCGGCGAGCCGGCGAGCACGCCTGCGGCACGCCCATCGCTGTCGACGAGCACCGAACCGGTCGGGGTCTCCTCGACGTGCAGTGCGCGCCGGCCGCGGTCCGCGCCGACGAACGACGCGACGAAGTCGTCGGCCGGGTCGGCGAGGATCTCGGCGGGCGTGCCCTTCTGGGCGACGATGCCGCCCTTGCGGAAGATCACGACCTGGTCGCCCAGCTTGAAGGCCTCGTCGATGTCGTGGGTCACGAAGACCACCGTCTTGTCGAGGTCGCGCTGCAGGTGCAGCAGCTCGTTCTGCAGGTCGTCGCGGACGATCGGGTCGACGGCGCCGAACGGCTCGTCCATGAGCAGGATGTTCGGGTCGACCGCCAGCCCGCGGGCGACGCCCACGCGCTGCTGCTGGCCACCGGAGAGCTGACTGGGGTACCGGTCGGCGAGCGACCGTTCGAGGCCCACCGTGTCCATGAGCTCCAGCGCGTGCTCCCGCGCCTCCTTCTTCTTGACGCCCTTGAGCAGCGGCACGGTCGCGATGTTGTCGACGACCTTGCGGTGAGGGAGCAGCCCCGAGTTCTGCATGACGTACCCGATGGAGCGGCGCAGAGCGACCGGTTTGAGCGAGAGCACGTCCTGACCGTCGATCTCGATGGACCCGGACGTCGGATCCACCATGCGGTTGATCATCCGCAGGATGGTCGTCTTACCGCTTCCGGAGGAGCCCACCAGAACGGTGATCCGCCGCGACGGGATGACGAGCGAGAAGTCGTCGACGGCGAGCGTGCCGTCCGGGAAGCGCTTCGTCACGTCGCGGAACTCGATCACGAGAGCTCTCCCCGGATCGGGGTCGCTACGCGATCGGAATCGCTCCTGGGGGCGGGGGCGTGTGCGGCCATCTCCTCCACCCAAACAAAACCGTGCGGTTTTGGCAATGAAAAGAGACGAATCGTGACGTCCAGGGTCGGTCGCATTCCGGCCCCCCTTCGTTCGGTGATGTGGCCGTTCGGCGTGCGCGCTCTGTTCGGAGCGCTCACCTGTATGGATGGCAACTTGCCACCCACCACCGACATTCCCGCCCGGGCGGAATCAGTGCTGCGGATCGAAGCGCCGCTCGAGATACTCCTTCGCCACGGTCCTCGCCTCGGAGATGTAGCGCTCGTCGCCGTTCGGGTCCTCCACGAAGGCCCGGTTGATCAGGGAGTCCATGATCTCGACGACGACGTCGAGACGGAACGCCAGGTCGTCGCCGGCGGGCAGCCCGTACTCGTCGGACAGGATCCGGGCGAACTGGCCGGCGAAGCCGGCGTCGCGCACGACCTCCTCCTCCGAAACGCCCGCCCGCTCGGCGTCGGCGAAGCGGATGATCCGGAAGCCCGGCTCGGTGCGGAACATGTCGACGAACGCGTCGATCGCGGCTTCGACCGCGTTCCACCAGTGCTCCGGGGACTGCGCGTCGATCGCCTGCACGACGGAGTGCCGATAGCGCAGGAGAGCGCGGTCGCGAAGGGCCTGCAACAGCACGATGCGGTCCGGGAAGTATCGGTAGACGGTTCCGATGGAGGCTCCGGCCCGCTCCGCCACCATGGCGGTGGTCAGCCGGTCGAATCCGATCTCATCCACGACGGCCGCGGCCGCGTCGAGCAGCGCGTCGATTCGCGCAGCGCTGCGCTCCTGGATGGGCTCCGTGCGGACGAGCGGTGCTCCGACCGTGCTCTGTCCGGCCACCAGATCGTTGATGGGCACGAGGGCGACTCCTTTTCTCAGTCGAACAAGGCGGTGTTTCGGGTCCCCAGCCCGGCGACGGGATCACCGTCGCACTCAGACGATCATATTCGTGGAAACCTCATTTCCGCTGTGGAATACCCTTCGACGCGCCGCAGAAACAGTCCCCCAGATCTGGGGGATGCATTCGTGTGCACGTTCACTCCGTGAGAAAATGCCTTAGATGCCCTCTTCCGACTCGCGCCATGACAAGGTCTCCGGCGACCCCATCGTCCGTCGCGGCGCGGCGGTCGAGCCGATCATGCACCGCGCCGCCCGCGTCGAGGACGCCTTCCACGAGTTCCGCGCCCGCCGCGCCAGGAAGCGCGGTTTCCTGGCGACCGTGGTGCCGTACACCGGCTACGGGTCGCCCTCCTGGGTGCGCATCCTTGGCCGCGTCGTGCTCGCCAAGGAGCCGCGCCCGGGAAGCCGCGCCGAGCGGCTGCACCGCAGACGCGAGGAGTCGATCCGCGGCTGGCGCTCGTTCATCAGCGTGCCGCTCGCGGAGACGACGGTCACGGTCGAGATCGAGGGCGACCGGCATGAGGTGACGACCGACCGCGGCGGCGTGATCGACACGGTCGTACCGGTGCAGCTCTCCCCCGGCTGGCACACCGTGCGACTGTCCACAGCGGAGTCGACACGCGTGTTCGAGGCGCCGGTCTTCGTGCTCGACCCCGCGTCCACCTTCGGCGTGATCTCGGATGTGGACGACACCGTCATGGTGACGGCGCTCCCCCGGCCGCTGCTCGCCGCCTGGAACACGTTCGTGCTCGACGAGCACGCGCGCGTCCCCACCCCGGGCATGTCCGTCCTCCTGGAGCGGCTCTCCGCCGCGCATCCCGGTGCGCCCGTCGTCTACCTGTCGACGGGGGCCTGGAACGTGGCGCCGACCCTCACGCGATTCCTGTCGCGCAATCTCTTCCCCGCCGGGCCCCTTCTGCTGACCGACTGGGGGCCCACGCACGATCGCTGGTTCCGCAGCGGCCGGGAGCACAAGCGCACCAGCCTCGAGCGGCTGGCGCAGGAGTTCCCGGGGCTCAAGTGGCTGCTGATCGGCGACGACGGGCAGCACGACGAAGACCTGTACGGCGAGTTCACGGTCGCGCACCCCGACAACGTCGCCGCCGTCGCGATCCGCCAGCTGTCCAGTGGCGAGGCGGTGCTCGCCGGTGGCCGTTCCAAGGCGGACAAGCACCGGGAGCTCTCGGGCACCCCCTGGGTGTACGCGCCGGACGGCGCCGGTCTCAGCGAGCAGCTGACGGAGCTCGGCCTCCTGCCGTAGCCGGCGGCGTCGTGTCGGTGGCGTCTGCCAGGCTGGGGCCATGTCCTCCGGTCCCGTCGCCCACGCGAACCGCGCCGACCTGCTCCGGATGCGCCGGATCGCGCAGGCGATCGACGGTCCCCGCGAGCCCGGTCCTGCGGCGGTGGCCCAACGGTTGCTCGCTCTGCAGGGCCAGGACTTCGCGGCGGGATGCTGGGCACTGGCCGTGCGCACCGACGGAGCCACCCGTGAGGACGTCCTCGCCGACCTGGACGCAGGCCGCATCATCCGCTCCTGGCCGATGCGAGGGACGCTGCACTTCGTGCCGCCGGGCGACCTGCGCTGGATGCTTTCCGTCACGACCGACCGGATGGTCGCGGGTCTGACGCGCCGCCAGGAGCGGCTCTCGCTGACCGCCGCCGACTTCGTGCGCGGGGCCGATGTCGTCGCCGCCGCGCTGGAGGGCGGCGGCCGCATCGGGCGCGCGGAGCTGATGGAGCTGTGGGAGTCAGCCGGGCTCAGCACCTCGGGCCAGCGCGGCTATCACCTGATCTACTTCCTCGCGCAGACCGGCCTGCTCTGCTGGGGTCCGGTGGTCCGCGGTCCGAACGGCACGCTCGCGCAGGCTCTGGTCCTGCTGGACGAGTGGGCGCCCGCCCCGCCGCCGCTCGGCGTGGACGAGGCGAACACGCGGTTCCTGCTCCGCTACCTGACCGGCCACGGCCCGGCGACGATCCGCGACTTCGTCTGGTGGACGAAGGGCACGATGGGCGCGGCGAAGGCCGCCCGCACAGAACTCGGGGATGCCCTGACAGCGGTCGAATGCGACGGCATCGAGTACCTGGTCACCACCGAGCTCGCCGACCGGGCGGCAGCCACCCCGGCGACGCGCGCCGAGAAGGAGGCGGTGCACCTCCTGCCCGCCTTCGACGAGTACCTGCTCGGCTACCAGGACCGCTCGCCGATTCTCGACGACGAGCACGCCGACCTCATCGTCCCGGGCGGCAACGGCATCTTCCAGCCCATCATCGTCGCCGGCGGCCGCATCATCGGCACGTGGCGCCGCGACGGAGTCCGCGTCGTCCCCGCGCCGTTCGGCGAGCTGAGCAGCGCCCGCCGGACCCGCCTCGAGAGGGCCGCTTCGGCCTACGCCCGGTACGCCGGGTAGCGTTGGAGGGTGGCACGCACCCGCTCGACCCCTCGCAGGCTCCCGCCCGGCATCGCGCTCCCCGCCACCATCCGCACCTCCACTCGCGCCCCGTTCCTCCAGGTCGTCAAGACGGCCGTCGCGATGATCGTCGCGTGGGCGGTGGCGAGCGTCTTCGTGCACGGCGAGCTGCCGATCTTCGCCACCATCGCGGCCCTCCTCGTGGTGCAGCCGAGCGTGAACCAGTCGGTGGGGCGCGCGATCGAGCGCTCACTCGGCGTCATCGGCGGTGTCGTCGTCGCATACCTGATCGGACTGGCCTTCGGCACCAACAGCTGGATCGTGCTGCTGGCGGTCGTCGTGTCCGTTCTGCTCGCCTGGGCGCTGAAGCTCACCCCCGGCACGGCGAACCAGGTGCCGATCACCGCCATGCTGGTACTCGCCATCGGCGCCTCCGATCCCGAGTACGCCCTGGCCCGGATCGTGGAGACCGTACTGGGCGCGGCCGTCGGCGTGATCGTCAACGTCGCGATCGTGCCACCGGTGCTCACCGCCCCGGCCCGGGAGGCGGTGGTCGCGCTCGGCGCGGAGATCGCCTCCACGCTCGACCGGCTCGCCGACGCGCTCACCACCCGGCACACCCGGGGCGAATTGGATGCGCTGCTCATCGAAGCGCGCCTGCTGCGGCCGATGGAGGCGAAGGCGCAGAGCGCGATCACCGCGGCGGACGAGAGCCTGTCGCTCAACCCGCGCCAGCGCAAGCACCGCGTCTACCTGGAGCACGACCAGCAGCTGTTCGACAGCCTCCGCCCGCTGATCAACCGCACGCTCGGGATGACTCGCGCCTACCACGACCACTACGACGACAGCCTCGCCGCCGAACCGACCATCCACGCCATCGCCGACGAGCTGCACCGCGCCGCGCACGACCTGCGGCTGCTGGCGCGCGACCCGGACGAGCCGATCGTCGAGCCCGGCACGGAGACCGCGGGCATCCCCGTCCTCACCGCGCCCCTGACGGTCGCGACGCCCGATCCGCGCCACTGGGTGCTGATCGGCTCCCTGGTGGAGGACCTGCGGCGCATCCACGTCGAGATCGCCGGCGACGACGCCGCGTCCGGCTGAGGCGCCGAGCCGGCAGGGCCGTGCCCGCGGTCCCGGGCTACGCCGTCAGCTCGGCGACAGCCTCGGCCACCGGCAGGGTGCGCCGGTCGCCGGTGCGACGGTTCCAGAGCTCGACCTCGCCGTCGGCCGCGCCGCGACCCACCACGAGCACGCGCGGCACGCCGATCAGCTCGGCGTCGCCGAACTTCACACCGGGCGACACCTTGGGCCGGTCGTCGTAGAGCACGTCGAGCCGCGCGTCCTCGAGCTGGCCGATGATCTCCTCGGCCAGGTCGTAGGCGACCTGGTCACGGCCGGTCGCGACGACGTGCACGTCGAACGGTGCGATCGACTCGGGCCAGACCAGCCCGCGGTCGTCGTTGTTCTCCTCGGCGAGGATGGCGAGGATGCGCGTCACGCCGATGCCGTACGACCCCATCGTGACCGTGACGAGCTTGCCGTTCTCGTCGAGCACCTTGAGGCCGAGCGCCTCCGCGTACTTGCGGCCGAGCTGGAAGACGTGACCGATCTCCATGCCACGCGCGAGCTCCACCGGTCCGGACCCGTCGGGCGCGGGGTCGCCGGGCTTGACCTCGGCGACCTCGACGACGCCGTCCCACGAGAAGTCACGGCCCGCGACCAGCCCGAAGACGTGCTTGCCCTCGATGTTGGCGCCGGTGATCCAGCCCGAGCCGTCGACCACACGCGGGTCGACCACGTAGCGGATGCCCGTGGCCGACTTCTCGCCCAGCACGGGTCCGTCGGCCGACCACGGGCCGATGTAGCCCTTCACGAGACCGGGGTTCTTGGCGAAGTCGTCGTCGGTCGCGGCATCCACCTCGGCGGGCGCGAAGGCCACCTCGGCGCGCTTGAGGTCGACCTCGCGGTCGCCCGGCAGGCCGACGACGACCAGCTCGCGGGTGCCGTCGAGGTTCGTCAGGGCCAGGACCACGTTCTTCAGCGTGTCCGCCGCCGTCCAGGCGCGCCCGTCCGGCCGCGGGTGCTTCTCGTTCGCCACCTCGACCAGCGTCTGGATCGTCGGCGACCCGGGGGTGTCGAGCACCTCCTGCGGCGTCAGCTTCTCGTAGGAGCGCGCGGGCGGCGCGATGGTCGTGAAGGCCTCGACGTTGGCGGCGTACCCGCCGGGCGAGCGCACGAAGGTGTCCTCGCCGACGGGGGTCGGGTGCAGGAACTCCTCCGACCGCGAGCCGCCCATCGCTCCGGCGTCCGCCTGCACGATGACGTACGACAGGCCGAGCCGGGTGAAGATCCGCTCGTAGGCGTCGCGCTGCGCCATGTAGCTCGCGTCGAGCCCCTCATCCGTGGCGTCGAACGAGTAGGCGTCCTTCATCGTGAACTCGCGGCCGCGCAGGAGGCCGGCACGCGGACGGGCCTCGTCGCGGTACTTGTCCTGGATCTGGAAGATGGTCAGCGGCAGGTCCTTATAGGACGAATAGAGGTCCTTGACGAGCAGCGTGAAGACCTCCTCGTGCGTCGGCGCGAGCAGGTAGTCGGCGCCCTTGCGGTCCTGCAGGCGGAACAGGCCGTCGCCGTACTCCTCCCACCGCCCGGTGGCCTCGTAGGGCTCGCGCGGCAGCAGCGCGGGGAAGTGCACCTCGTGGGCGCCGGCGGCCGCCATCTCCTCGCGGATGATCCGCTCGATCTTCTCCTTCACGCGCAGCCCCAGCGGCAGCCACGCGAAGATGCCCGGCGCCTGGCGGCGGATGTAGCCGGCGCGCACCAGCAGGCGGTGGCTGGTGACCTCGGCGTCCGAGGGGTCTTCACGGAGGGTGCGGAGGAAGTAGTTGCTCAGGCGTGTAGGCACCGTTCCATGTTAAGGGGAGCCGGAGGGCCCGCCGTTCCGGAGACTAGGGTGGCGGCATGCCCGACCGCAGGACCCGCGTCGCCGCCTCCCCCGCGGCCGCACCGCTCGCCGCATCGCTCGCCGCCTTCCAGCAGGAGCTCGGGCTGCCGGAGGCCTTCCCACCCGAAGTCGAAGCCGAAGCGCGGGAGGCGGCGGCCGCCCGTCCGCTGCCCGAGACCGACGCGACGGACGTGCCGTTCCTCACCATCGACCCGGCGGGGTCCACCGATCTCGACCAGGCGATGCACCTCTCGCGCGCGGGCGACGGCTTCCTGGTGCGCTACGCGATAGCCGACGTCCCCGCCCTGGTCGCGCCCGGCGGCGCCGTCGATGCGGAGGCGCGCAGCCGCGGGCAGACGATCTACGCTCCCGACGGGCGCGTGCCGCTGCACCCCGACGTCATCGGCGAGGACGCCGGGTCGCTCCTCCCCGACGTCGTGCGCGGAGCGTTCGTCTGGGAGATCGGCCTCGACGCCGACGGTCACCAGACGTCCGCGCACGTGTCGCGGGCGCGCATCCGGTCGCGCCGCCGTTGGAGCTACGAGGAGGCGCAGGCCGCGCTCGACGACGGGACCGCACCGCCGGAGCTCGCGCTGCTCAGGGAGATCGGGCGCGCCAGGATCGCGTGCGAGCGCGAGCGCGGGGGCGCGAGCCTCAACACGCCCGACGAGGAGGTCGTCGTGCGAGACGGGACGTACGCGCTGCAACGCCGCGCCCCACTGCCCGTCGAGGAGTGGAACGCGCAGCTGTCGCTGCTGACCGGGATGGCGGCGGCGCAGCTGATGATCGACGGCCGCGTCGGCATCCTGCGGACCATGCCCGCGCCGACCGACGAGGCGTTCCAGACCTTCCGCGCCCAGACGGTAGCACTGGGTCTGCCGTGGCGCGAGGGGATGCCGTACGGCGCCTACCTGCGCACGCTCGACCCGGCGCACCCGCTGGCGGCTGCGGTGCTGCAGGCGGCCACGGCGCTCTTCCGGGGCGCCGGTTACGTGGCGTTCGACGGCGAGCCCCCGCACGACCCGCAGCAGGCGGCGATCGCGGCGCCGTACGCGCACGTCACCGCGCCCCTGCGGAGGCTCGTCGACCGCTGGGGGCTCGTCGTCTGCGAGGCGCTCTGCGCCGGACGTCCGGTGCCCGAATGGGCGCGGACGTCGCTCGGCACCCTCCCGTCGATCATGGGCGCCTCCAGCCGCCTCGCCGCTCAGGTGGAGGCGGGCGCGGTGGATCGGGTGGAGGCTGCGCTGCTCAGCTCACGCATCGGCGCCGAACTCGGCGCGACGGTGCTCGCGGTGCGCAACGGGACCGTGCTGGTGCAGCTCGACGAGCCCGCCGTCACCGCGTCGACGCCGCGCTGGGACAGCGTCGAGCCGGGCGACCGGATCCGTCTCCGCGTGATGGCGGCCGACATCGGGACCGGACGGGTGGCCTTCGAGCCGGTACCGTCCGACGCGGTCCGTCAGCCCTGACGGATCAGTGCGCCCCGACGCTGACCGTCGGCTCGCCCGACGGGCGGTCGGCCATCTCGTCGGCGAGACGGTTGGCCTCCTGGATGAGCGTCGCCACGATCTCGGACTCGGGCACGGTCTTGATGACCTCGCCCTTGACGAAGATCTGGCCCTTGCCGTTGCCGCTCGCGACACCGAGGTCGGCCTCGCGGGCCTCGCCGGGGCCGTTCACGACGCAGCCCATCACGGCGACGCGCAGCGGAACGCTCATGCCCTGGAGGCCCTCCGTGACGCTGTCGGCCAGAGAGTAGACGTCGACCTGCGCGCGGCCGCAGCTGGGGCAGGAGACGATCTCGAGCTTGCGCTCGCGGAGGTTCAGCGACTGCAGGATCTGCAGGCCCACTTTCACCTCTTCGGCGGGCGGGGCCGAGAGTGAGACGCGGATGGTGTCGCCGATGCCCTCGCCCAGCAGGATGCCGAACGCCGTGGCCGACTTGATGGTGCCCTGGAACGCGGGTCCGGCCTCCGTCACACCGAGGTGGAGGGGCCAGTCGCCGCGCTCGGCGAGCATCCGGTACGCCTTCACCATCACGATGGGGTCGTTGTGCTTGACCGAGATCTTGAAGTCGTGGAAGTCGTGCTCCTCGAACAGGCTGGCCTCCCAGACCGCCGACTCGACGAGCGCCTCGGGGGTGGCCTTGCCGTACTTCTCGAGCAGGCGGCGGTCGAGGGACCCAGCGTTCACGCCGATGCGCAGCGAGACACCCGCCGCCTTGGCGCGGCGTGCGATCTCCCCCACCTGGTCGTCGAACTTGCGGATGTTGCCCGGGTTGACGCGGACGGCCGCGCATCCGGCGTCGATCGCCGCGTAGACGTAGTTGGGCTGGAAGTGGATGTCCGCGATGACCGGGATCTGGCTCTTTTTCGCGATGATCGGCAGCGCCTCGGCGTCGTCGCGGCTCGGGACGGCCACACGGACGATGTCGCAGCCCGATGCCGTGAGCTCGGCGATCTGCTGCAGCGTGGCGTTGATGTTGGTCGTCGGCGTGGTGGTCATCGACTGCACGCTGATCGGGGCGTCGCCGCCGACCAGCACTTTGCCCACGCGGATCTGGCGGGACTTGCGACGGGGGGCGAGGGTTTCGGGGACCTTGGGCATCCCCAGATTGATTGCTGCCACGTCCCCAATCCTACGCGGGTGCGTGGGAGTCGGCTGGGGGCTCGGTGCGCGCGACCCGTGCGGCGGGACAGCCGAACTGCGGGTCGGCCGGACGGCAGGTCAGCCGAACAGATTGACCGGCTTCACGATGTCGGCGTACATCAGCAGCACGCTCATCCCGCCCAGCACGATCACCACGGCGAAGGTCAGCGGCATCAACTTGGCCATGTCGACGGGACCCGGGTCGCGACGCCGGAACAGCTTCGCGAACGTCCGCCGGAGTCCCTCCCACAGGGCGCCCGCGATGTGGCCGCCGTCGAGCGGGAGCAGCGGGACCAGGTTGAAGACGAACAGCGCGATGTTCAGCGAGGCGAGCATCCCGATCATCGTGTAGACCTTGTCCACCACCGGGACGCCGTCCAGCGCGGTAAGCTCGCCCGCCGCGCGGCCGATGCCGACCACGCTGATCGGGCCGTTCGGGTCGCGCGGCGCGGAGCCGAAGGCGGCGTTCCAGACGTCGACCATCCGCTGCGGCAGGTGGACGAAGACGTTGACGACGGCTCCCGTCTGCGCGCCCACCGCGGGGAGGACCGCCGTGACGGGCTGCGGCACGAGCTTGGCGACCGGCCCGATCCCTACGAACCCGACCGTCAGCGTCTCGATGCCGCCCGCCGCGTTCTTGACGACCGCGCCGTTCGCGTCGGTCTTGGCGACCTTGTTCACGACGGGCGTGACCTGCACGGTCCGCTGCTCGCCGTCGCGGCTGAGCACGACTGTGAGGGTCTGCCCTGCCGACTTCCGGATGATCGCGGTGGACTGGTCCCAGCTGGTGATGCGGGTGCCGTCGATGCTCACGATCGTGTCGCCGGGCTTGAGCCCGGCGGCGGCGGCCGGCCCCTGGGTCGCGTCGGCGGGGCACGACTTCGCGGTGCTCCCGGCGGGCAGCACGCACTGGCTGACCGTCGCGACGGTCGTGGAGCTCTGCGGCGCGCCGAACCCCATCAGGAGCACGCCGAACAGCAGAACGCCGATGAGGAGGTTCATGAACGGGCCGCCGAACATGATGACGATGCGCTTCCAGACGGAGAGGCGGTAGAAAGTGCGCTCCTCCTCGCCGACCGCGACCGTCTCGGAGCTCGCGACGCGCGCATCCTGCACCATCTGCTGCATGAAGCCGGTGGTCGCGTTGCGCCCGCGGCCGCCCTCCTTGCCCGGGGGAACATCCCGATCATCGAGATGTAGCCGCCGAGCGGGATGGCCTTGAGGCCGTACTCGGTCTCGCCGCGGCGGAACGAGAACAGCGTCTTGCCGAAGCCGATCATGTACTGGGTCACCTTGACGCCGAACAGCTTGGCGGGGACCAGGTGCCCGATCTCGTGCAGCGCGATCGACAGGGCGACGCCGACCAGGATGATGACGACGCCGAGGACGAACAGGAGCACGGAATCCACGGGTTCAGGCTAGCGGCGTGCGCCTTGGAGCTGGCCGCGAAGCCGCCCGGTGAGCGCTATGCCGGGGCTGGGAAGTCCCGGGTGCCCCGTGCTTCCGCCGCGGATGCTCTTCGCCGCACCCTCCCTTCCCGTCCCTATCGGCGGAGTTCTGCGCACGACCATCGGAGATTCCGGGTGAATCCGCGCGGATCTCCATCCCCAGAGTGTTGTGACGGAGATCCGGAGCCGTTTCTCCGACGATCGCTTCGTGGCGAGGCTGCGGGGTACAGGATCGCGGGGGTCCGGGCGCCGCACCCACCCTTTCCGTCCCTATCGTCGGAGTTCTGCGCACGACCATCGGAGATACCGGGCGAATCCGCGCGGATCTCCATCCCCAGAGCGTTGTGACGGAGATTCGGAGCCCTTTTCCCGACGATCGCTTCGTGGCGAGGCTGCGGGGTACAGGATCGCGGGCGTCCGGGCGCCGCACCCTCCAGTCCCGTCCCTATCGTCGGAGTTCTGCGCACGACCATCGGAGATTCCGGGTGAATCCGCGCGGATCTCCATCCCCAGAGTGTTGTGACGGAGATCCGGAGCCGTTTCTCCGACGATCGCTTCGTGGCGAGGCTGCGGGGTACAGGATCGCGGGCGTCCGGGCGCCGCACCCACCCTTTCCGTCCCTATCGTCGGAGTTCTGCGCACGACCATCGGAGATACCGGGCGAATCCGCGCGGATCTCCATCCCCAGAGCGTTGTGACGGAGATTTGGAGCCGATTTTCCGACGATAGCCGCTACGCCGCACCCACCGCGCCGCACCCACCGCGCCGCACTCAGCGCGCCGCGATCAGCGCGTCGGCCTTCGCCCGCGCCCAGCGCTCCGACTCGGCCAGCGACTCGCGGGTGAGCTCCCCCGCTGGCACGTGGGCGTCGACGACGCGCTCCACCGTCCCGAGGATGTCGAGGTAGCCGATCGCCCCGGCGTGGAAGGCCGCGACCGCCTGCTCGTTGGCTGCGTTGAAGACGGCCGGGTACGTGCCCGCGGCCATCCCGACGCGCTTCGCCAGCGCGACCGCGGGGAACGCCTCGTCGTCGAGCGGCTCGAAGGTCCAGGTGTGGGACGCGGTCCAGTCGAGCGGTACGCCGACGTCGGGAACGCGGTCCGGCCAGCCGAGGCCGAGCGAGATCGGCAGGCGCATGTCCGGCGGGGACGCCTGCGCGATGGTCGAGCCGTCCACGAACTCCACCATCGAGTGGATGACGGACTGCGGATGCACGGTGACGTCGATCCGGTCGTAGGGCACGTCGAAGAGCAGGTGCGCCTCGATCACCTCCAGGCCCTTGTTCACCAGGGTCGAGG
This sequence comes from Leifsonia sp. KNZ13-11D, assembly GCF_056754895.1. Lineage (NCBI taxonomy): Bacteria > Bacillati > Actinomycetota > Actinomycetes > Micrococcales > Microbacteriaceae > Leifsonia > Leifsonia sp. KNZ13-11D. The sequence goes on along the minus strand of NZ_JBPGWU010000001.1, from coordinate 1,879,378 downwards.
AGTTGGTGGTCACCACGAGCCCCATGTCCCAGGTGGGATGCGCCAGCGCCTGCTGGGGGGTGACGTCGCGCAGCGAATCGCGGGAGCGCCCGCGGAACGGGCCGCCCGACGCGGTCAGAACGAGACGCCGCACCTCACCGGCGGACCCTGCGCGGAGAGCCTGCGCGATGGCGGAGTGCTCCGAGTCGACCGGCACCAGCTGACCGGGGGCGGCGGCACGCTTCACCAGTCCGCCGCCGACGATCAGCGACTCCTTGTTCGCCAGCGCCAGCATCGCGCCGGTCTCGAGCGCGGCGAGCGTCGGGCCGAGGCCCACGGAGCCGGTGATGCCGTTGAGCACTACGTCCGCCTCCACGGATCGCACCAGCAGTTCGGAGTCGGCGGCGCCGAGCGCCGTGTCGACCACGCCGAAGCGCTCCGCCTGGGCGGCCAGCTCGTCCGCGCTCCGGCCGGCGCTCAGACCGACGACGCGGAAACGGTCCGGATTCGCCGCGATGACGTCGAGCGCCTGCGTTCCGATGGAGCCGGTGGACCCGAGGATGATGACTCTGCGCACGAGGCCATCGTACGAGAGCGGTCGCCCGGCGGGACTGCTCAGCCCAGGCGCCCCAGCGCCTCCTCCAGCACCGTGGCCGCGTCGTCGATCAGCTCCTCGCTGATGACCACCGACGGCAGGAGCCGGAGCACGCTGTCCCAGCTGCCCGCGTCGAGCGGGATGACGCCGTTGCGGGTGGCGTGCGCGAGTACGTCCTTCAGCGCCTCCGGGTTCGGGGTCTTCGTACCCGGCTGGACCAGCTCCACACCGAACATCGCGCCCTTGCCGCGCACCTCGCCGACCACCGGGAAGCGCTCGGCCCAGTCGCCGATGCGCGCCCACAGCGCCTTCTCGACGCGCCGCGCCTCGGCGAGCAGGTCCTCGTCCTCGAACGCCTGGAACACTGCGAGGGCCGCAGCCGTCGACACCGGGTTGCCGCCGAACGTGCCGCCGATTCCGCCGGGCTGCACCGCATCCATGATCTCCGCACGGCCGGTCACCGCCGCGAGCGGGAAGCCGCCGGCGATGCCCTTCGCGCTCGTGACGAGGTCGGGGACGACACCGTGGTGCTCGATCGAGTACCACGATCCGGTGCGGCCGATGCCGGCCTGGATCTCGTCGGCGACGAACACGATGCCGTTCTCGGCGCAGAACTCGGCGAGCCGGGCGAAGTAGCCGGGCGCCGGGATGATGATGCCGCCGTCGCCCTGGATCGGCTCGACGAAGAGGGCGGCGAGCTCGGTCGCCCCGATGTGGGTGCGGATGTAGTCGATGGTGCGCTCCGCGGCATCCTCCCCCGTCATCCCCTCGGGGTCGCGGAACGGGTAGCTGATCGGGACGCTGTAGATCTCGCCCGGGAAGGGCCCCATGCCGGCGCGCTCCGGCCACGGGCGGTACGTCATCGCCATCGTCAGGTTGGTCCTGCCGTGGAAGGCGTGGTCGAGCGTCGCGATCGCGCGGCGGCCGGTGAACTTGCGGGCGATCTTCACCGCGTTCTCCACCGCCTCCGCTCCCGAGTTGACCAGGATGCTGTGCTTCTCGAAGTCGCCGGGCGTGATCTCGGCGAGCTTCTCGGCGACGGCGACGTAGTTCTCGTACGGCGTCACCGTGAACAGGGTGTGCGTGAGCTTCGACGCCTGCTCGGCGGCCGCCGCCGCCACTGCCGGGTGCGCGTGGCCGATGGTGGTGACGCCGATCCCGCATCCCAGGTCGATCAGGCGGTTGCCGTCCACGTCCACGAGGATCGCGCCGGAGCCGGACTCCATGTAGATGTTCGCCAGTGTGCCGGCGCCGCGGCTTACAGACGCGACCCGCCGCTGCTGCAGCTCGACCGAGCGCGGGCCGGGCAGCTCGGTGACCAGGTGACGGGACTGGGGCACGGTGAATTCACGGGTCATGGAACCATCGTAGGCGGCGCGTCCAGCCGACCCATTCCCGCCTGTCAGGTTCGGCGGAGGCTGATAGGGCAGGATGGACGACCGTGCGTACCTCTCTCAAGGCCCTGACCGCGACTGCGACGGCCGCCCTCCTCGTCGCCGGACTCGCGGCCTGCAGCTCCGCCGCTCCCGCCGCCACCGCGACCCCCGCCGCGAACGCGTGCCAGAACGTCGCCTCCGGCAAGACGTCGAAGTCCGTGACGGTGACCGGCGACTACCGCGCGACCCCCAAGGTCACGTTCGACGCGCCGCTCAAGGCCACCGACGTGGAGCGCACGGTCGTGATCAGGGGCCACGGCGCCGAGGCGAAGGGCGGCTCCAGCGTCGACGTCGCACTGGCCGCCTACAACGGGACCACCGGCAAGGAGCTGACGGCCTCGCAGGGCTTCGACGGTTCGGCTGCGGCGACCATCCAGGTGAACGACAAGGCGTACGTGCCCGGCCTGGTCCGCGCGGTCGAGTGCCTGCCGACCGGGTCGCGCGTGGTGCTGACCGCGCCGGCCAAGGACGCCTTCGGCAACCAGGACCTCTCGCAGCTGGGCCTCACCGCCAAGGACAGCGTCGTCTTCGTCGCGGACGTGGTCGCGCTGACCCCGACGCGCGCCGACGGGACGCCGGTCGCCCCGACCGCCGGGTTCCCGACGGTGAAGCTCAACGCCAAGACCGGCGAGCCGACCATCACCATCCCCAAGTCCGACCCGCCGACCGAGACCAAGATCGCGCTGCTCAAGCAGGGCGACGGCGAGACGGTGCAGCCCGGCGACACGGTGACGGTGCAGTACAAGGGCGTCCTGTGGCGCAACGGCGAGATGTTCGACTCCAGCTGGAGCCGCGGCGCCCCCGCCTCCTTCCAGACGACCGGCGTCGTCCCCGGCTTCAAGAAGGCGCTCGAAGGCCAGAAGGTCGGCTCGCAGGTGATCGCGATCGTCCCGCCCGCCGACGGCTACGGCTCGGCCGGCTCGGGCGAGATCACGGCGACCGACACCATGGTGTTCGTGATCGACATCCTGAAGACCACGCGCTGAGGCCCGACCGGTGCGGCTCCCCCGCCTGCGGCTGATCGCCGCCGCGTGCGCCGCGGCGGCGGCGCTCGCGCTGGTGCCCGCGGCCGCCGTCGCGGATCCCCCCGCGCCGTTCTATCCGGGCTACATCATCAGCGATGACAGCTTCTTCAACCCGGACGCGATGACCGCCGCGCAGATCCAGCACTTCCTGGAGCAGCGCTCGTGCCATCCCAAGGACGCGTCGCCCTGCCTGTCCGACTTCCGGATGGACGTGCCCGCCCAGCCCGCGTCCGCCGACCGGTGCACGGCGATCCCGGCGAAGCGGGACGAGCGTGCGAGCAGCATCATCGCCCGGGTCGCCCACGCCTGCACGATCAGCCCGCGCGTGCTGCTGGTGCTGCTGCAGAAGGAGCAGTCGCTGCTCACCGCTCCCAGCGCCTACGGGTATCAGCGGGCGACCGGCTACGCCTGCCCGGACACGGCCGCCTGCGACACGCGCTACTTCGGGTTCTTCAACCAGGTGTACCGGGCGGCCTGGCAGTTCCGCGAATACACCGTCCACCCCGGCGACTGGCGGTACAGGGTCGGCGGCAACACCATCCAGTACCACCCGGATGCCGCCTGCGGGTCGAGCAGGGTGACCATCCTCAACCAGGCCACCGCGAACCTCTACAACTACACGCCCTACCAGCCGAACGGCGAGACGCTGAAGGCGCCGAAGGGTCCAGGCGGGGCGTGCTCCGCGTACGGCAACCTGAATTTCTCGCGGCTCTACAGCGCCTGGTTCGGCTCGCCGCTCGCGGTCCGCTATACGGGGTTCGTGGACGGCTGCCTCATCTACCAGGGCGGGTTCGGCTGCACCCTCGGAACGCCGCTCGAGCCGTGACGCGCCGAACCGGGGCGCATGCCGCCCGCGGCATACGCCCGCGCCTACCCTCGGAGGGATGAGCATCGACGAACCCGACGATGGCGTCGCCGAGGTGAAGAGGCCCGGCGCGCTGTACTTCGCCGGCCGCATCCTCATGGCGCCGTTGCTGAAGCTGGTGTACCGGCCGCGCGTGATCGGCAAGCGCAACGTGCCCAAGCACGGCAAGGTCATCCTCGCCAGCAACCACCTGTCGTTCATCGACTCCGTGGTGATCCCGATGACGGCGCCGCGCCGGGTGCAGTTCCTCGCGAAGTCGAGCTATTTCGAGGGCACCGGGATGAAGGGCCGCGTGTCGCGCGCGTTCTTCACGGCCATCGGCGCGGTCGGCGTCAAGCGGGGCGCCGGGGCGGCAGCTCAGGAGGCGCTCGACCAGGCGAAGCGCATCATCGACACCGGAGCGGCGTTCGCCATCTACCCCGAGGGGACGCGGTCGCTCGACGGGCGCCTCTACAAAGGTCGGACGGGCATCGGCTGGCTGGCGCTGACGACCGGTGCGGTCGTCGTGCCCGTCGGACTGATCGGGACGGACCAGATGCAGCCGGTCGGTGCGCGCATCCCGAAGATCCACCGCATCACCGTCCGCTTCGGCGAACCGATCGACGTCTCGACCTTCGGGCCCGCCGAATCGGGCCGCGCGCGGCGTCAGGCGACGGACGCCATCATGGCCGCGATCCACGGCCTCACAGGCCAGGAGCTCGCCGGCGTCTACAACGAGGCGCCGCCCGCCAACACCGTCGAGCGCGTCAAGCGCGCCCTCCGCCCCGAGCGCCTCTAGCCCGCTGCCCTCGCGCCCTCCGCTCTCGCGCCCTCCGGGGCGAGCCGGCGGTCAGGCGAGGGTCAGGAGCTCGGGCGCGTGGTGGACGGGGAAGTTGACGCTCGCGGCGATGAAGCACTTGCGCGAGGCGGGGGCGTGCAGCGATGCGGCCAGCTCGGCCTGCGCCGGGTCGGCGATCGTGACCCGCGGGCGCAGGGTCACCTCGGTGAAGTGGCCGCCCCCGTCGCCCGTCTGCGCCATGGTGCCGGTCGCCGCATCCGTGTAGCCGACCACGACGACGCCGGCCCCGGCCGCCTCCGCGAGGTAGCTCAGCATGTGGCACTGCGAGAGCGCCGCGAGCAGCAGCTCCTCGGGGTTCCAGCGGTCGCGGTCGCCGAAGAAGACGCGGTCCGCCGAGCCCTCGATCGAGTGCTTGCCCTCGGTGCTCACCACGTGGTCGCGACCGTACTCCTTGTATCCGCTGGTGCCCGTCCCGCGGTTGCCGGTCCACTGCAGGTCGATCGCATACGAGTGCTCGAGCTTCATCCTCCGATTCTCGCACCGCGGCTAGACTCGGATGACCATGACTGACACCGTGAGCACCCCCGCGCCCGTCTTCTCCGTTCCACAAGAACGCCGCATCGTGACCGCCATCCCCGGCCCCAAGTCGCAGGCGCTGCACGAGCGCCGGCTGGCCGTCGTGCCGACCGGCGTCTCCTCCGCACTGCCCGTGTACATCGCCCGGGCCAACGGCGCGATCCTCGTGGATGTGGACGGCAACCAGTTCATCGACTTCGGCGCGGGCATCGGCGTCACGACCGTCGGCCACACCGAGACCGCGGTCGTGGAGGCCGCCGCCGGGCAGCTGCAGGACGTCATCCACACGCTCTTCACCATCACCCCGTACGAGGAGTACGTGCGCGTCGCCGAGCTCCTCGCTGCGCACACCCCCGGCGATCACGCCAAGAAGACGGTGCTCGTCAACTCGGGCGCCGAGGCCGTCGAGAACGGCGTGAAGATCGCCCGCAAGCACACCGGCCGCCGCGCGGTCGCGGTGCTGGACCACGCCTACCACGGCCGCACGAACCTGACGATGGCCATGAACTACAAGGCCATGCCGTACGCGACCGGCTTCGGCCCTCTGGCCGGCGACGTCTACCACGCGCCCAACTCCTACCCGTACCGCGACGGTCTCAGCGGCGCCGAAGCGGCCGCCCGCACCATCGCGTACCTCGAGAAGGTCGTCGGAGCCACCGACCTGGCCTGCCTCGTCGCCGAGCCCATCCAGGGCGAGGGCGGCTTCATCGTCCCGGCCGAGGGCTACCTGGCCGCGCTGCAGGAGTGGTGCACGGCCAACGGTGTCGTGTTCATCGCCGACGAGATCCAGAGCGGGGTGGCCCGCACCGGCGCGTACTACGCCAGCGAGCACTTCGGCGTCGTCCCCGACATCGTGCTGAGCGCCAAGGGCATCGCCGGCGGACTGCCGCTCGCGGCCGTCACCGGCCGCGCCGAGATCATGGACTCCGCGCAGCCGGGCGGCCTCGGCGGCACATTCGGCGGCAACCCGGTCGCCGCCGCGGCTGCGATCGCCGTGTTCGAGACGATCGAGCGCAACGACCTGCTCGCCGAGGGGCAGCGCATCGAGAAGGCGCTGAAGCCGGCCCTGGAGGCGCTGCAGCGGAAGCACGACATCATCGGCGACGTCCGAGGCATCGGCGCCATGATCGCGATCGAGCTGGTCAAGCCGGGCACCGCGCAGACCACCAAGGAGCCGAACCCGGAGGCGGTCAACGCGATCGTCGCCGCCGCGGCGCAGCAGGGCATCCTGTTCCTGAACGCCGGCACCTGGGGCAACGTGCTGCGCTTCCTGCCCAGCCTGGCCGTCTCGGACGAGCTGATCGCCGACGCCGTCTCGGTGATCGACGACGCCATCTCGGACCTGTGAGCCCCGAGGTCCCCGTGGGCGCCGAGGTGTTCTCCGTCGACGAGTCCGTCGAGCTGGCCGTGGTGGAGCGCAACGGCTTCGTGGAGTCCCGGCACGCCGGCTCCGCGGTCGTGCTCGGCGCGGACGGGACGATCGTGCGGACCCTCGGCGCACCGGAGCGGCCGGTGTTCCCGCGGTCGAGCATGAAGCCGTTCCAGGCGGTCGCCGTGATGGGCGCCGGCGTGCCGCTGGAGGGCGCGAATGCCGTCCTCGCGACCGCCAGCCACGCCGGGACGCCCGCGCACCTCTCGATCGTGCGGGGTCTGCTCGCGCAGGCGCAGCTCACCGAGGACGCACTGCGCTGCCCGGCCGACTGGCCGCTCGACACGGCCGCCCGCGACGAGCTGGTGCGCGCCGGGGAGCACAAGCACCCGGTGTTCATGAACTGCTCGGGCAAGCACGCCGCCATGCTGCTCGCCTGCCGGGTGAACGGCTGGCCGACCGAGAGCTACCTGGACCCGCAGCATCCCGTGCAGCAGCACATCCGCGACACCATCGAGCGCCTCACGGGTGAGAAGGTCGTCGCCACCGGCGTCGATGGATGCGGCGCTCCCGTCCACGCGATGTCGCTCGTCGCGCTCGCGCGCGGCATCCAGCGCATCGCCACCGCGTCGGACGGCTCGCCGTTCGCGCTGTTCCGCAACGCGGCCCTGCTCAAGAACGCGGTGCTCGCCGACGGCTGGGCGATCGACGGCCCGGGACGCGCGAACACCGTCGTGATCGACGAGCTCGGCGTCTTCGCCAAGGGCGGGGCGGAGGGCGTGATGGTCATGGCCGCCCCCGACGGGACGACCGTGACGCTCAAGGTGCTCGACGGCAGCCTGCGCGCGGCCTCGATCGTGGCCTTGCGGCTCCTGGCGGACGCCGGCGCCCTCAGCCACGAGGACGTGGACCGGGTCGCCCCGAAGCTCGACCTCGCGGTCCTCGGCCGCGGCGAGCCCGTCGGAGCCATCCGCGCCTCCTACATCTGACCCCACCGACCACCCCGTCGAGTGCACGAAAAGTGCACGCTTCTCAGTGAGAAAGCGTGCACTTTTCGTGTACTCGACGGAGGGGCGCAGGGCGCAGGGGCGCGAGCGGGAGGCTACTGGCGGGCGAGGCGGCGGGCGCGCGCGGCGGCGGTGAGCTGCGAGACGAGCACCACGAGCAGCGTCAGGATGAAGACGGCCGAGGCGATCACGTTGGCCTGCGCGGGGATGCCGCGCGACGCCGCGATGTAGATGTACATCGGGAAGGTGGTCACCGCGCCGGCGTTGAAGTTCGTGATGATGAAGTCGTCGAAGCTCAGCGAGAACGACAGCAGCGCCGCCGACAGGATGCCCGGGAGCAGCAGCGGGAACGTGATCCGCCAGAACACGGCGTTGGGCGACCCGTAGAGGTCGCGCCCGGCCTCCTCCAGCGCCGGGTCGAGGGATGCTACGCGCGCCTTGACCGTCACCACCACGAAGCTGATGCAGAACATCACGTGGGCGATGATGATCGTCCCGAAGCCCTTGTTGACGCCGAGGCTCAGGAACTGGGCGGCGAGACCCGCACCGAGCACCACCTCCGGGCTCGCCATCGGCAGGAACAGCAGCAGGCTGGTCTGCGAGCGGAAGCGGAACCGGTACCGCATCAGGGCGATGGCGATCATCGTGCCGAGCACGGTCGCGACGACCGTCGAGATGATGCCGATGATGATGCTCGCCATGAACGCGTCGCAGATGCCCGCGGCGTCGCAGACGTTCGTCCAGTTGCGCAAGGTGAACCCGCGCCAGGCGATGTTGTTCTTGATCGCGTCGTTGAACGAGAAGATGAACGTGTAGACGATCGGGATCAGCAGGAAGGCCAGCGCGAGGAAGGCGTAGACGCCGAGGCCGAGACCCTTGTAGCGCCGCCGCCCGCGCGCGGCGCTGGGCGGCGTCGTGGTGTCGGTGGGCGTCATCATGGTCGTCACAGCAGCTCCTCCGTCCCGCTCCGCCGCACGTAGAACCCGACGATGACGAGGATGACCGCCATCAGGATCACGGACATGGACGCGGCGGCCGGGTAGTTCTGCAGCACCAGGAAGTTGCTCTCGATGACGTTGCCCATCATCGAGGTGTCGGCGGCCCCGAGGAAGTCCTGCGACGCGTTGATGTAGTCGCCGGCGGCGGGGATGAACGTGAGCAGCGTCCCCGAGACGATGCCCGGCATCGACAGCGGCACGGTGACCTTGCGGAACGTGGTCCACGGGCTGGCGTAGAGATCCTGGCCGGCCTCCAGCAGCCGGGTGTCCAGCCGCTCGAGCGTGGAGTACAACGGCAGGCACATGAACGGGATGAAGTTGTACGTGAGCCCGAAGATCACCGAGAACGGAGTCCCGGTGATGTGCGCATCCGGCGGAAGGATGGACAGGGCCTTCAGCGAGCTGGCGATCCAGCCGTCGTCGCTGAGCAGCGCCTTCCAGGCCAGCGTGCGCAGCAGGAAGCTGATGAAGAACGGTGCGATCACCAGGGTCATCAGCAGGTTCTGCACCAGTGGCCGTCCCCGCATCGTCACGCCGATGAAGTACGCGAGCGGGTAGCTGATGAGGAGCGCCGCGGCGGTCGCAATCAGGGCGTAGGCGAACGACCGCAGGATCTGCGGCCAGTACTCCGTGAACGAGTCGACGTAGTTCTGCCACTGGAACGCCGTCTGGTACTGCCCGATGTCGCCGTCGACCACCGGCGCCTGGAACGACGTGATGATCAGCGAGACAAGCGGCGTGAGGAAGAACAGCACGAGGTACAGCACGCCCGGCAGCAGCAGGACGAGCGCGATCCCGCTCTTGCGGCGGACCGCGGGCTCCTGGTCCTGGACAGGGGGCGCCCCCGTGAACGCGGCGAGAGCCATTACGCCTCCTCCAGCTCCGTGAGCATCCGCTCCCGGGCCTGCGCCGCGATCGCTTGGGTGTCGGCGTCGTCCGAGAAGCGCCCATCCGCGGGCGGCTCGTCGGCGAGCACGAACGTGTGCCCCGCGTCCCAGGCCACCCACACCTCGGCGCCGAGCCCGGCGATCGGTCCGCTGGCCGTGTTCTGCGCGAACACCACGATGGTGCCGAGGCCCGGAACATCCACCAGGTACTGCGTGCTCACACCGCTGAACGACACGTCCGTCACCCGACCGGGCCCCAGACGGTTCGCCCCGGAGGGGATCGCCTCCGGCGTCTCGTGCAGGGTCAGCTTCTCCGGCCGCACACCGACGGTGACGAAGCCGCTGGTGCGCTGCGCGCGGGCACGGGGCACCTGGATGCGCTCTCCCCCGACGTCAACGCCGAGCAGGTCGCCCGACGTGTCGCGGACCGGCCCGGCGAACAGGTTCGACTGTCCCAGGAAGTTGGCGACGAACACTGTCGACGGCAGCTCGTAGAGGATCTCGGGCGAGCCCATCTGCTCGATCCGGCCCTTGTTCATCACGGCGACGGTGTCGGCCATGGTCATGGCCTCCTCCTGGTCGTGGGTGACGTGCACGAAGGTCAGCCCGACCTCGGTCTGGATCGACTTCAGCTCCAGCTGCATCTGCCGCCGGAGCTTCAGGTCGAGCGCGCCGAGCGGCTCGTCCAGCAGGAGAAGCGCGGGGCGGTTGACGATCGCGCGCGCGAGCGCGACGCGCTGCTGCTGGCCGCCGGAGAGTTGCGCGGGACGCCGCGCGGCCAGGTGGTCCAGCTCCACGAGTCGCAGCGCCTCGTGCGCCTTCCCGATCGGGTCGCCGATGCGGCGGCGTCGCAGCCCGAAGGCGACGTTCTCGAGGATCGTCATGTGCGGGAACAGCGCATAGCTCTGGAACACCGTGTTGACGGGACGCTGGAACGGCTTGGTGCGCGTCACATCCTCGCCGCCGATCACGATCCGGCCGGCGGTCGGCTCTTCGAGCCCCGCCACCAGGCGGAGCGTGGTCGTCTTGCCGCATCCGCTCGGCCCCAGCAGTGCGAAGAACGAGCCGGCCGGGATGGTGAGGCTGAGGTCCTCGATGGCGGTGAACCCGGGGAACCGCTTGGTGATGCCGTCCAGCCTCAGGTCGGCGCCGGACTCGGCGAAGACTCCCTTGGCCATCAGGCCCCCAGGATCACTTTCTGGAACGACGCCTGGTACTTCTGCTCCTCTGCCGGGGTCAGCGAACGGAAGATCTTCACCTTGGACAGGGTCTCGTCGTCCGGGAAGATCAGCTGGTTGTCGGCGAGCGACGGGTCGATCTTCGTCGCTGCCTCCTTGGCGCCCTGCACCGGGGTGATGTAGTTCACCCAGGCGGCGACCTCGGCGGCGACCTCGGGCTGGTAGTAGTAGTCGATCAGCTTCTCGGCGTTGGCCTTGCGGGACGAGCCGATGGGGATGACGAAGTTGTCGCTCCACAGCGTGCCGCCCGCCTCGGGAATGGCGAACTGCCAGTTGTCCCCCGCCTCGGCGTTCAGCTGGGTGATGTCGCCGGACCAGCAGATCGCGGCGAGCGTGTCGCCGGACTTCAGGTCGTTGAGGTACGAATTGCCCTTGATGTTGCGGACCTGGCCGTCGTTCACCTCCTTGGTGATCTTCTCGATCGCCTTCTCGTACTCGGCGTCGCTGAAGTCCTTGGAGATGTCCACGCCCTGCTGCAGCATGATCAGGCCCATGGTGTCGCGCATCTCGCTGAGCACGCCGACCTTGCCCTTGAGCTCGGGCTTCCACAGGTCATCCACCGACTTCAGGCCGCCGGGCAGCTTCTCCTTGTTCCAGCAGATGCCGGCGAAGCCGCTCTGCCACGGGAGGGATTTCTTGCGGCCCGGATCGAAGTCCACGTCCCGCAGGTTGGCGACGAGGTTCTTCTTGTTCGGGATGGCCGACTCGTCGAAGGGCTGGACGTAGCCGAGGCGGATCCAGCGCGCGATCATCCAGTCGGTCAGGCACACGGTGTCGGCGCCGATGTCCTTGCCGAGCGCGAGCTGGTCCTTCACCTTGGCGTAGTAGGTGTTGTTGTCGTCGACGGCCACGTCGTACTTGACCTGGATGCCGCTCTGCTTCTCGAACGCCTCCAGCGTCGGGTACTTGCCGGCGTCGTCCTGGTCGAGGTACGCCTGCCAGTTGGCCCAGGTCAGCGTCTTGTCGGAGGCGGACTGGTCCTTGGCGGCGGTCGGCTTGCTGGACGCTCCACCGGTCGAGCACGCTGCGAGGGCGAGTGCGGCGGCGCCGGCTCCCGCGCCGGCCAGGAGGCCGCGGCGCGTCCACCGGGAGGCGCGCGCCGACTGCACGAGCTGGCGGATCATCGGGTCTTGCGGGAGGTTGCTCGGTTTCACTTCGGTGCTCCTCGGGGATCGAACACGGACCACGGGCGACGGCGCTTCGGCGGCACGTCGTCGTGCCGTCGCGGTGGACCGATCCTGACATAGAACCGTCGAGATTCGCAGCAAAAAGTGGTCGGATCGTCCATTCGGAAACACAATCTTTACGAAATCCGTGCCGGATCGGTCGAATCGCCCGGGAAACCGCAGACCGGCTGTTCTGCCAGGAGGCCCGGCCCCCACGCGGCATCGCGCACCCGGCCGAGTGCGGAAATCGTCTGCCACGGCCGGGTCGTCCCGCGAAATCAGCACCGCGGTGCCGAGATATCCATCGAAATCCTCCGTGAACCCGGCTATGGTGAATGCGAACCCACGTCGAGTGTCGAAGGAGCCCCATGAAGGTCGCGATCCCCCGCGAGATCAAGAACAACGAGTTCCGGGTGGCGATCACGCCGGCTGGAGTCCACGACCTGGTCGGCGCGGGGCACGAGGTGTTCGTCGAGACCGGGGCCGGCGTCGGCTCCTCCATCCCCGACGAGCTCTACGCCGGAGCCGGAGCGACAATCCTGCCCGACGCCCGTGCCACCTGGGAGGCCGGCGACCTCATCCTGAAGGTGAAGGAGCCGATCGAGAGCGAGTACGGGTACTTCCGCCGCGGCCTCGTCCTCTTCACCTACCTGCACCTGGCTGCCGACGAGGCGCTTACCCGCGCCCTGGTCGAGAGCGGTGTCACCGCGATCGCCTACGAGACGGTCCAGCTGCCGACCCGCGCCCTGCCGCTCCTCGCCCCGATGAGCGAGGTGGCCGGCCGGCTCGCCCCCATCGTCGGCGCCAACACGATGCTGAAGCCCAACGGCGGCCCCGGCCTGCTGGTGCCGGGCGTCCCCGGCACGCACCCGGCCGTCGTCACCGTGCTCGGCGGCGGCGTCGCCGGCACGAACGCGATCTCCGTCGCCGTCGGGCTGGGCGCCGAGGTCACCGTGCTCGACACGAACATCCAGCGCCTGCGGGAGCTCGACGCCCTCTACGCGGGACGCATCAAGACCATCGCGTCGAACAGCTTCGAGATCGACAAGGCCGTCGTGGCCTCGGACCTCGTCATCGGCTCGGTTCTCGTCCCGGGTGCGAAGGCGCCGAAGCTCGTCACCAACGAGATGGTGTCCCGGATGAAGGCGGGCAGTGTGCTCGTCGACATCGCGGTGGACCAGGGCGGCTGTTTCGAGGACTCCCACCCGACCACGCACGCCGACCCCACCTTCACGGTGCACCAGTCGGTGTTCTACTGCGTCGCCAACATGCCGGGAGCGGTCCCCCACACCTCCACCTACGCGCTCACCAACGCGACGCTCCCGTACGCCCGCGCCATCGCCAACCGCGGCTGGCAGGAGGCGCTCCGCGCGGACGCCTCCCTCGCGCTCGGTCTCAACGTGCACGACGGACGCGTCACCAACGAGGGCGTGGCCTCCGCGCACGGCCTCGAGGCCGTCGCCGTGGGGGACGCCCTGGCGTAACCGCTGCTCTCAGCGGCGCCGCGCGGCGCCCGCACTCAGGAGACGTCGAACCACTGGTCGCCGATCTCCACGCGGGTGCCGCGCGTGACGCGGTAGCGGCGGCCCGCCTCGCACTGCCGGGCGACCCCGCCCAGTGGATGCGCGACCGTCCCGTTGCCGGAGTAGCGGTCGCAGATCCACAGCTCGTCGCCCTCGAGCCCGAACTCCAGGTGCGTCTTGGAGACGCTGCGCGTCGGGTCGGACAGCACCACGAGCTGGTCGACGTGCTCCCCCGGCTGCGTGATCGGGCGACGCCCGATCAGCCCGGCGCCGGACACCTCGACGACATCGCCGGTCGAGAAGCTGAGCGTGTAGGAGCGGTGCACCACCGGGTGGAGCGGCGGGGCCTCCTCCACGGGGATGATCGTCATCGCCTGCGTCGGCGGGAGGCCGTCCTCGTCGAGCTCGAGCTCGTCCGGGAAACGCCCGGCGACCGCGGGCGCTGGCGGACGCTCGGCGAGGCGGTCGGAGATGATCGACGTGTCGGAGGGGCGCTGGTCGGCGATCTCCGGGGGCCGCAGCCGCGACGAGGTGACCGAGCTGCCGCACATCGGGCAGAACAGCGTGCCGTCGGCCAGCTCCGCTCCGCACACGCGACAGTTCATCGGTTCCGTCCCTTCCCGCTTCGTCTCCCACGGTAGCCGAGCGATCGCAGCGAGACCGCCGCGAGCAGCCGCTTCCAGCGCGTGTCGCGCTTCGCGAGCTGGCCGCGCAGGTCGTCGACCGCCTTCCAGACCGATTCGGCCTCCGCGGGCGTCGGAGCGACGCCGCTGAAGGTGGCCCGGTCGGCCACCTTCGCCAGGGCCGCTGCCCGCGATCCTCCGATGGTTCCCGCGAACTCCACCCGGGTGGCCGCGGGCGGCGGGTCGTAGCCGTGATCGACGGCGGCATCGGCGAACTCCCGCCAGCCGCCGACGATGCGCTCGCGGGCCGTCGGCGCGGACCGCCGCAGGACGCGCCGCCGCCACTTCGCCGCGAGCACGGCCAGGAACGGGGAGGCGACGAGCGCGAGCACCAGCAGCGTCCATCCCGCCACCACGAGCACCGCGAGCAGGGTCTCGAGCACCGGGTTGGGCTTGGGCTGGTTCGACGGGTCGACCTGGGCCTGCGGCGGCTCGTCGTTGCGCTGCGGGTTGTCGTCCACCGGCGGCTGCACGTTCGTCTGCGGCCGCGAGATCTGCGTGGGCTGCTGCGGCTGCTTCGGAGGCACCGGCCGGAGCGGCGGAGTGGGGTCCACGGTCACCCAGCCCGCGGTCGTCTGCACCTCGATCCAGGCCGAGATGTCCGACCCGGTCAAGGCGACCATCGGAGAGGTCACGTCCTTCGGAGCGACGAAGCCCATCACCACCCGGGCGGGGAAGCCGAGCTGCCGGGCCATCAGCGCAGCGGTGACCGCGTACTGCTCCTGATCGCCCAGCATGGGAACGTCGGTCAGCAGCTCGGTGATCCGGTCGGCGCCGTGACCGGACCGGCTGGCCGGCTCCTTGGGGCCGATGCCGTGACTGATGTAGCCGTCTTGCGCCAGCCCGCGCAGGGCGGCGGCCAGTTTCGGGCCGGCGCCCGACACTCCCGCGGTGTACTTCTGCAGCACCGACTGCAGCTCGTCGGGGATCACCGAGGGGCGGGGGACGGAGTCGGTCCCCGGCTGCACCTTCTCGAGCTGGCCGGCGGTGAGGATCGGCTTCACCACGGACTGCTCCGTGTAGATGTCGCCGGTGCGGAGCGGAGCGGTGACGGCGCCCGTGCCGGTCACGTCGTTGTAGAAGAACGAGTCCGCGAGTCGCCCGGGATCGGCGCCCCGGAACTCCACCTGCTCGAGCTGACCGCTGCCGGGCAGCCAGGGTCCGCGGTAGGCGCCGACCACCACGGTCGTCGTGGTGCGCTTCCCTTTCGTCGCGCCCTGGTCGAGCCGGTACGGGACGCGGGCGAACGAGCCGGATGCGCTGGTGACGTCGCCGCTCCCCACCGAGTAGGTGACGCCGTCGTAGGTGTCCAGGGTCGCGATGCGCAGGCGCCGGTCTGCGGGGAGGCCGGCCACCGTGAGCATCGTCTTCTCCGCCTCCGCGGGCTCCAGGTACGACCGGAAGCCGCTCAGCGGGCTGGGATAGTGCCTCGGGTCGAACGGCTGCTCGACGGCGGTCCGGACGACCTCGCGGTCCCCCGGCGGAGGCAGCAGCGCCGCAGCGGCGATGCCTCCCGCGGACGCCGCCACGAGCATGACCGTCGCGCCGGTGGTGGTCAGCAGCGCGGTCGAGCGCCGCTCGCGGCGCGACTCGACCAGTTGCCCGCTCTGCTCGCGCAGCGAGCGGACGGCCGCCGATCGCCGCAGCAGCCGGAAGCGGATGAGCCACGCCAGCAGCACGGCGAACAGGGCGAACAGCAGCAGCAACGGGACGGGCGCGACCGAGGAGCCGAGCAGGATGCCCGCGACGAGCAGCAGCACCGGGGGCAGGGCCGCCAGCTCCGGGCGGGACGAGCGGAGCGCCGTCGACACCGTCACCACGGTCGCCAACAGTGTGAGGAGGAAGGCCGGGACGAGCAACGCCTGGTAGGAGCCGACCGGGACGCTGATGGTCACCAGCTGCTTCCAGCTCAGCCAGGTGCCCTGCACCAGGTCCACGAAACCGGGGAGGGTGGGGAGCAGACCGCCGGCCGACGCCTCCGACGGCACGGCCAGCTGAACGCCGGTGCCGAGGTAGACGAGGACGATCAGGCCCGCGATCGCGATGCTGGGAAGCCGCCACGCCCATCCGACGACGCCGATCGCCGTGCCGAGCAGGAGTGTTGCGACCAGCATGATCACGAAAGCGCTCGACTGGTACACCGGCCAGAACGACCAGGCGCCGAGCGCGACCGCCCCGAGGGCGAACACGACGTCGACGAGCGCGCGTGGGGAACGACGGGCGGGCATCAGGTGGCCAGTCGTTTCGCGAGGCTGCGCTGGAGATCCTCCAGGTAGCCGATGGTGAGGACGCTGAGGTCGGCGACCCGGCGCAGCGACGGCACGGCGCCCTCGTCGCACACGATCGCCACGACGTCCACGCCCAGCGGGAAGTGCGCGGCGGCACCGCGCAGCTGCGCCGCCGTCGGGGTGGACCCGCAGACGAGGAACGCGATGGAGATGCCGGCGGAGTCGTCGGACGCCACCTGGGCGAGCTCCGCGAGACGCAGGGCGGATTCCGCCGTCTCCACCCCGGCGAGGTCGTCGAGCAGGCGGCCGCGATTGACGGTGCTCAGCCTGCGGGCGCTGAACACCATCCGCTTGGCGAATTCGGGCGTCTCGGCGCTGGCCACCACCGACACCGTGCGCGAGTCGAGCATGGCCCGTACGCCGAGGGAGCCGGTGACGCTCACGGCGAGCTCGAACTCGTCGTCGGTGGCGTAGTCGGCCGCCGAGAGGCTCAGCGCCACGAGCAGGTGGCTGCGCCGAGTCTCCTCGAACTGTCGCACCATGTAGCTGCCGGTCTTCGCCGTCGACTTCCAGTGGATGTAGCGGCGCTCGTCGCCGGGGACGTACTCCCGCAGTGCGTGGAAGGCGATGTCGCTCGAGGTCAGGTCGCGCGTCGGCGAGCCCTCCAGGTCGCGGACGAACCCGGTGCTCATGCTCGGGATGGCGATCGTTCGGGGATGCACGAACAGGTCGAGCGAGTCCGCCCAGACGACCTCGCGCCGCAGCAGCCCGATCGGGTCGGCGCGAACGGTGCGCACCGGTCCGATCGGCACGATCCCCCGGCGCGTGGTCGGGACGACGAAGACGTCCGAGTGCTCCTCGGACGGCGCGAGCGACGGCGCTGCGAACTCCGCCAGGCCGTGGCCGACCGGCACCTCCACCCGGACGCCCGGCAGCCTCCGCCGCAACGGATTGCGCACGGCCACCTCGCCGGGCGCACGGTCGCCGACGACCACCCGGTTGGCGGGGAGCGACAGCCCGACCTCGTAGGCCGTACGTCCGATCAGGTAGCCCGAGGCGACGACGAGCAGCACGAGCGCCGTCCAGCCGGCGACGACGGCCTCCACCCATCCCCACACGTAGCCCGCGGTGAGGGCGAGCACCGCGAGGAGGAGCATGGACCAGCCCAGTGCCGTGACCACCGCGCCGACCCGGCGCGCCACCGCGCCGATCGCGCGGCCGGCGGCGGCGGAGTTGCGAACGACCCACACGATCGCGTCGGCGAGGAACCCCTCACGCTCGCCGACGATCCGGGCGCGCGCGTTGGTCAGCTCGGTCTGCGAACGGGTGACGGTGGTCACACGGCGGCCCGATCGCTCGGCGGCGGGGTCTCGATGAGGAGCTGGCCGATGAGGCTGGACGCGCTGACGCCCTCGAACTCGGCCTCCGGGTCGAGCACAAGGCGGTGGGCGAGGACGGGCTCGGCGAGTGCCTTCACGTCGTCGGGGGTCACGTAGTAGCGGCCCGACGCGGCGGCCAGCGTCTTGGAGGCGCGCAGCAGCGCCAGCGCACCGCGCACGCTGACGCCCAGACGGATCTCGTCGGCGGTACGGCTCGCCTCCACCAGGCGGGAGACGTAGTCGTTGATCGTCGGGTCCACGTGGACTCCGCGCGCCATGGTGCCCATCTCGACGACGGTCGCGGCGGAGATCACCTCGGGGACGACGACCTCGTGCGCCTTCCGCTCCGAACCCTCCAGGATGCGCAGGGTCGCCTCGTGGTCGGGGTAGCCGATGGACGCCTTCATCAGGAAGCGGTCGAGCTGCGCCTCCGGCAGGCGGTACGTGCCCGCCTGCTCGATCGGGTTCTGGGTGGCGATGACCATGAAGGGTGCGCCGACCGAGTGGCGGACGCCGTCCACGGTGACCTGCTGCTCCTCCATGACTTCGAGCAGCGCGGACTGGGTCTTCGGGCTGGCGCGGTTGATCTCGTCGGCCAGGACGATGTTGGCGAAGACCGGCCCCCGGTGGAACTCGAAGGCGCCGGTGCGCTGGTCGTAGATGTTCACGCCGGTGATGTCGCCGGGCAGGAGGTCGGGGGTGAACTGGACGCGGTTCGTCGTGCCGCGCACGCTCTCGGCGATCGCACGCGCGAGGGATGTCTTGCCGGTGCCCGGGTAGTCCTCGAGGAGCAGGTGCCCCTCGCTGAACAGTGCGGTGAGCGCCAGTCGGATCACGTGCGTCTTGCCGAGCAGCACGCGGTCGATGTTCGCGACGAGGCGCTCGAACACTCCGGAGAACCAGCCGGCCTGCTCGGGGGTCATCGTCATGCTCCGGCCTCTTTCGGTTCGGGGCGCGGCCGCAGGGGCCGCAGGGATGGGATGGTGTGCCGCGGGATGCGGCTCACCCCAGTATGGCGTCCGCTGCTCATTGCATCTCCGATCCCGGGTAGGCCGCGGAGTACGTGTCGCTGCCGGAGACCACCCTGACCACCAGCGTTGGCGACGGATCGTTCGCCGGCGCTGTGCACGACGCGGTCTGCCCGGCGGGCGGCATCGGCAGCTGCGTCGTGCCGTCGCAGCTGTACGTGACCGCGTCGTACGCGCCGGTCGGCCAGCCGGTCCAGGTGAACACGTGGCTAGCGGGGTCGTAGCGCTGGCCGTCGATGGCCAGGCTCACGGCGACGCCGAGGTCTTGGGTCGCGTTCTGGTCGGTGCACAGCGAGGAGCCGTCCGGGTATCCCTCGCACACGCGGGTGATGCGCACGGAGAGCGGCACGCCGTAGTGGTTGCCCGAGCCGGTGAGCACCCCGCTCGTGCCCGCGAGCGTGCCGGAGTCGACGACCGCGCCTCCGCTGACGAGCTGGTAGTCGAACCGCGGGTTCGACCCGCCGCCGGCGTTGTAGGAGACCGTGACCGGGAAGTCGACGGTCGTGCCGTCCTGCTGCCGCGCCCCCACCGCGATCCCGGTCACGTCTCCGGGCGACTGGCGCGGCGTGGCGCTCACGATGGCGGCCGGCGTGCAGCCCTGGCCGTTGTAGGCATAGACGATGAAGTTGTAGCTCTGGTTGGGGCTCAGCCCGGTGAAGACGGTGCTGCCGCCCTGCACCCGGCGGAGGCCGCTGGCGGACAGCGTGGGCTGGCCGGACTGGACGCCCGTCACCTGGCAGCTGGTCGGGTTGCCGCCCTGGAACACGGCGACGTAGTAGTCGGTGATCGCCTTGCCGTTGTCGCCGAACACGCTCGACCAGCTGAGCGTCGCGCTGGTGCCGTCCTTGGTGTCCGGGGTCGCCACCGGGGCGATGCCGGTCGTGGTGGGCGCGCCGGCCGGGACGCCGCTCCCCTGGCTCTGGTTCCACGTGGTGCGGCCCTGGTAGAACTCGTTCCGCGACGACACGGTGTACCCGATGGCAGCGCCGTTCGCGATGCCCGGGTCGGTGATGTTGAGGGCGTAGGAGGTCCCGACCGGATCGGAGCCGGAGACCTGCAGCGCGTTCGTCACGCCGCCGACCGACACGACATAGGAGGTGATCGGGCTGGCGCCCGGTGCGTCGGCCGGCTTCGTCCAGGTGATGCGCAGACCCTGGTCGAGCGGAGTCGAGGAGAGCGACGCCGGCGCGTTCGGGATGACGTCGGACCAGACCGGCTCGGCGTAGGAGGTCGGGTCGGAGAGCCCGAGCGCGTTACGGGCGCGGACGCTCAGCGTGACCGCGTTCGCCGGGCCGTTGCCGGGAGTCGTGATCGCGCAGGTGGTGGTGGCGCACGGGGTCGTGGAGAGCACCTGCCCGGTCGAGGCGTTCGCCATCGTGACCTCGAACCCGGTGATCGGCGAGTTGTTGAACGCGCCGGGGATCCAGCTGAGCGTCAGGCTGCGGTCGGCGATGGTGCCGATCTGCACGTTCGACACAGGCGCAGGGCGGTCCTGGACCGACACGGTGACCGTGCCCCAGGTGTAGCGGTCCGGGTCGCCGGTGGCGTCCGCGACCTCGTACTGGAGCGTGGTGTCGGCGGCGGCGGCGGTCGACGAGACCGACACCTCGAGCTGCGAATTGTCGGCGCTCGGGGTGATGGTCAGGCCGTCCGGCAGTCCGCTGCCGATCCCGCGGACCGCGACGACGGTCAGCGGCTTGCCCGGGAACGGGTTGGTGGCGCCATCGTTGGCCAGCACGTCGACGGTGGTCGTCTGCCCCCGCGGCGCGATCACGCGGTCGGGTTGCGGGCTCGCCAGCGGCCGGGTCGACGGAACGACCGAGATGTCGATGCGCCCCGCCTGACCGGCGTTCACCGCATCCTTCACGCCGATCGACAGCGAGAGCGTCGATCCCTTCTCCGTTCCCGTGGCGACGGTCACCGTCAGCTTCTGCCCGTCGAGCGAGGCGCTCACCCCGTCGGGCCGCGGGTTCTGGATGGAGTACACCAGCTCGTCCTGGTCTTTGGCGTAGGGGTAGCTGGTGATCTTGGTGAGGTCGATCGTCTTGGTCTGGCCCGGCTCGAAGTCGATGAGCGCGCCGGTGAACACCGGCGGCTGGTTCTGCCGGGGCGTCACCTCGATGGGCAGCACGATCGTCGCCACGTTCCCGGCGGGGTCGGTGGCGCTGGCGCCGTCGGTCACCTGGAACGAGATCGACGCCGGGCCGAAGTACCGCGGGGACGACGTGAACTGGAGAGTGTCGTTGCCGACGACGAGGTCGTCGCCGTTCGCGTGGGTCGCCCGCACAGTGGCCGCGTCGGTGAGCCGCACCTTCCGGTCGCCGACCGCGACGATGTAGTCGTTGAGGTGGATGGTGAGCGTCTTCTCGCTCATCACCGTCAGCTTCGGGGCCCCGCGCTTGAGCTGCGGCAGGGCGTCGTCGTAGCCGGGGACGTGGACGAAGCCGTAGGCGACGACGGACTCGTCCTCCGGGTTGGCGACCCGGAACGGGACGATCTGGCTCTTCGCCCCGATGCCGATCCGCAGCCGCTTCGAGGAGGTGACCTGGGCGTCCGCGCTGTAGCCGGGCACGAGGGAGAGCTTGAGGGTCGAGACCGGGCCGTCGGCGAAGAACACGTTGGCGAGCACGTTGACGTCGACCCGCTGCTTGCCCAGGATGTCGGAGAGCCCGAGTGTGGTGTCCGAGACGACGGGCCGGGCGGGCGGCGCGTTCGGGTCGACGGTCAGCCGGAGGAACGCCTGGCTGGTGCCGCCGCGCTCGTTCTGGATCGTGTACAGGAAGCCGTAGGCGCCCGGCGTCTTGGGCGCCGTGACCGTCACGAGGTCGTCGCTCACCTTCGCCTTCGCCTTGCCGTCGAGCGAGGCGACCGCCGTGACGCTCAGCGGGCTGCCGTCGGGGTCGCTGTCGTTGGCGAGGACCTGGACCGTGAGGGTGCGCCCCGGGCGGGCGGTCACGTCGTCCTCCACCGCGATCGGGTTGCGCGCGCCCTCCGCCCTGGCGGCGATGCCGACGCGGACGGTTCCGGTGGCTCGGGCGCCCAGCGCATCCACCACTGCGTAGGTGAAGGTGTCGGTGCCGGCGGAGTAGTCGCCGGCCTGGAAGTCCATCCAGTCGGGCCCCGAGGCGATCACGGCGCCCTTCTGCGGGTTGGTCTCCTGGCCGATGAACTGCACGGAGTCGCCGTCCGGGTCGATGCCGGAGAGCGGGATGGTGATGCGGACGGTGTCCCCGGCGAGCACGCGTGCGGTGACGGTCTTCGGCACCGGTGGATTGTTGCTCGCGGCATCGCGCTCGCGCACCGCGATGGTCACCTCGGCGGTCGCCCACTGGCCGTCGGCTCCGTAGACCTTGTACGCCGCCGTGTAATTGCCGGGCTTCGAGGGCGCCAGGTAGCGGAGGTGGTCGCCGCTGACGAAGAGCAGGCCCGCTCCGCTCGGCAGCGGTGTCGCCAGCGTCGGGTCGAGGGTCAGGGTGTCGCCGTCGGGCTGCACGTCGTTGGCCAGCACGGGGATGTCGACCACGTCGCGCACGCGCACCGACACCGAGTCGGGTGCCGCGATCGGCGGCTGGTGCACCGTCAGCGGGGGCAGCTGGACGACCGTGACCGTTCCGACCGTGTCCGCCAGGCCGTTGCTGAGGCGGTAGTGGAAGTCGACCGGTCCGTCGAGCGGCCGGCTGAGCGTCACCCTCAGGGTGCGCTGCTGCAGCACCTGCACGCGCACCCCCGTCGACGCCTCCGGCTCTGTCGCCCCGGTCACGAGCAGCACGCCCCCCGAGGGGTCGATGTCGGTCGACAGCACGTCGACGTCCTGCGACGACTGCTCGCGGATGAACGCGGTGTGCGGCACCGCGATCGGCGCGGTCTTCGCCCCTGGCGGCGCCTTCACCTCGACGCGCACCACGCCGGTGGACGTGACGATGCCGTCGGTCACCGAGTACTCGATATTGTGCGTGCCCGCCTGGTCCGACTCGAAGCGGAACGTGCCGCCCTGGTAGTCGGGGGTGATCGTTGCGTCGGCCTTGGTGGGCACCGTGCTCAGCCGCACCGTCCCGTTGCCTCCCCTCACGTGGTCGAGCGGCGACACCGTGACCTCCTGGCCCTGGTACGCCAGGACGGCGAACGGGTCGGCGATGATCGGAACCTGCCCGGGAGGCCGGACGGTCACGGCGAGCAGCCCGGCGGATTCGGCCCGGCCGTCGGAGAGGGTGAGCGCCACATCCTTCACGCCGGAGCCGTCGCCGTGGTCCGAGTACGCCACCTGGCCCTGCGGGGTGAACGTGACCGTGTCGGGGGCCGGGATGGACGCCGCCGACAGGTAGAACGAATCGCCGTCGGGGTCGTAGCAGTCGCCCAGCACCGCAGAGGTCACGCGTCCGCCGGCCTGGACGACCGCCTTGGCGTTCCGCACGCACACCGGCGGCGCGTTCTCGGCTGCGGTCCGGACCGTCACGGTGACGTGAGCGCTCGCCGTGCCGCCGCGCCCGTCGGAGATCGTGTAGTCGAAGCCGATCGAGCCGGTGGCGGTGTCCGGCAGGGAGAGCTGCAGCTGCTGGTCGGCGTTGGTGAGCTGCAGCGTTCCCTGCGTGGCGGGCACCGCGGTGAACGAGTCGATCGTCAGCACGTCGCCGTTGGGGTCGTAGTCGTTGAGCAGCACCGGCAGCGGCGTGACGCGGCCCGGGCGGGCCCCGAAGCTGTCGGCGACGGCGACGGGAGGCTGCTCCTGCTTCTCGTACTGGGGCGCCGTGTCCTGCTTGGTCTGGTTGACCAGCTCCTGCGTGGTCTTCTTGGAGACGAGCTCGTCCCAGTTGTCGATGCGCGCGTTGCCGCTCTGCACCGCCCACGCGACACCGGAGCGCCCGTCGTTGAGCACCGCCCGGTCGCCGTTCACGCGGAACGCGAGCGTGGCGCCGGCCGGGACCTGGTCGAGCGTCGAGCGCTCCCCCGCGCCGGTGCTCGAGCAGGAGCGCCAGGCCGTCCCGGCGCTCCAGGCCGCGTAGGTGCAGCCCGCCACCGTCACTGGCGCGGCCGGCGTGCCGCTGACCTGCGTGACAGGACGGGTCGCCCGTCCGCCGTCGAGCGGCACCCGCACGAGACCCGTATCCGTGGCGATCCAGACCGCGTCGCCGTCGGCGGACGGCTGCTGGAGCGCCACGTCGGCTCCCTGCGGCAGGAGTGCGCTCAGGTCGACGGCGCGACCGTCCACCCAGATCGTGCGCTGGTCCGGGTCGAGCAGCGCCCAGTGCCCTCCCACTGCGGTGAGCGACACGTTCGCGCCGTCGCCGCGCGTCGCGACGGGGGTGGTGGTGGTGGACGGCTCGGCCGCGTTGAGGTCGACGCGCAGCAGCGACCGCGTGCCCGGCTGGTAGGCGAAGAGGACGCCGGAGGGATCCATCGCCGAGACGGCGCGGCCGCCCAGGTCGACCGTGGCCGCCGAGCCCGAGTTGAACTGATCGAGCTGCGGGACCGATGTCAGCCACAGCTGACCGGTCGCCTGCGACAGCAAGGCCACATGACCGCCCGCGAGCGACACCTGCGGCGACCGAGGAGGGAGGGCGACCGACTTGCCCGCCTCCGCCTTCGCGGGGTCGACGACCGCGACGGTGTTGGCCTCGCGGTCGATCAGCAGCACGTCGGTGCCGTCCTGGACGACGTCGAGCGCCTCGCCGGTGCCCGGCACCACCGAGTTGAGCTTGTCGATCACGGTGTTGGCGCGTCCCAACGACTTCTTGGCGTCGCTGGCCACCCACACCGCCGCGTCGTCGAGGTGGAGGTGCTGCGCGCTGTACCCCCGGAGACGACCGCCAGCGTGGTCACGAGCGCCGCGATGGCCGTGCCGCTGACAGCCGTCGCCGCGACGGACTTGTGTGCGGCCAGCCAGGACCCGAGGCGCGCGAGCGGGGTCACGTCCCGTCCGTCCTCTCGACGCACTTCTGCCCGCTGGGCGTGCCGGTCTTGCCGTCGCGGTTCACTGTGACCGTCACGCACACCGTCTCGCCGGGCTTCGCATCCACCCGGAACTCGGTGGCGTGCTGACTGCTCGGCGGCTGGTCCTGCACGGTCACCTGGTAGGTGTCGCCGTTCTGCAGCCCGGGGTCGCTCCAGCTGAATACGATCGTGCTCCCGGTGACCCGGCCGCTGAGGTCGCGCACTGTGGGGATGTCGCCGCTCGCTCCAGCTCGCACCAGGACGATGGAGGCCGTGACGGCCAGCACCACGACCAGCGCCGCGCAGGCGATCAGCGACGCGACGAGGGCGCGGGAGGCCTTCGACGGCGGGGCCTGCTGGGGGGTCTGCGCGCTGCCGGCGCTCTCCCGCACCACGGTGCGCGTGGCGGCCCGGGTGACCGTCGCCGACGCGGGCGCCGCACGGCGACGCCGGCGGCGCGCCCCGGGATCGACGACGACGACGCCTTTCACGCGGGTGCGGTCCTCCGGGTCGCCCGCCGTGGCGAGCGCCCAGTCGTCCATGGCGACCTCGATCGGCGTCTGCGGCAGCTCGAGCTCGGCCTCCACGGCCTGCAGCTCGCGGATGAACTCGAGGGCGCTGCGCTGACGCTGGCCCGGCTTGCGCGACATCGACCGCAGCAGCACCTGCTCGAGCCGCGGCGGCACGTCGGCCCGGCCGATCGGCAGCGGACGGCTCTTGGTGATGCGCTGGATCAGCTCGGCGGAGGTGTTCTCCTTGCCCGGCACCTCGAACGGGGAGCGCCCGGCCAGCAGCGAGTACATCGTCGCGCCGAGCGACCACACCTCGCTGGCGATCGTGCCGCTGGTCTCATCCAGCAGCACCTCGGGCGCCGACCACGGGATCGAGAGCCCGATCGCCTCGGTGACGTCGGCCTCGCTGAGCGTCGCCGCGATGCCGAAGTCGCTGAGCACCGGGTGCCCGTAGGCGGTGCTCAGGATGTTGGAGGGCTTGATGTCGCGGTGCAGCACCCCCGCGCGGTGGGCCGTCTCGACCGCGCTGGCGATCCGCACCCCGATGCTGAGCACCTCGGGCACGGACAGCGGCTCGGACCGGTAGCGCTGGCCGATCGCCGCGGAGCACAGCTCCATGACCAGGTACGGACGCCCATCCGACGACACGCTCGCCTGGTAGACCGTGAGGATCGAGGGATGCGTGCTCAGCTGGGCCATCAGGTTGGCCTCGGCCTGGAACATCTGCTTGACCTGGCTGGTGACCACCTCGGCCAGCATCACCTTGACCGCGACCTGGCGGCGTGGCAGGTTCTGCTCGTAGAGGAACACGTCGGCGAACCCGCCGGACCCGAGCACGCGCACGTACGAGAAACCGGGGAGGTTCGGCGGCTGGGACGGCAAACGCCGGGCCATGGCTCCTCCGGTTCGTCGACGAAACGCGTTCGCGGCTGCAAAGCGTTTGACAATTGTAGGCAGCCGCTCCTGAGCCGCAGCCGGGCCGGACCCGCACTGGGGACAACTCGATTACCCCCAAGTCGGGGGACAGATTTCAGTGCCTGCGGGCGGGTTTGCGGGATTCGCCGTCCCGGTGCGCTCCCGACTCCGGGGTCGCCAGCACGTCCACCACCACCACGGTGACGTTGTCGCGGCCGCCGTTGCCGAGCGCCGCATCCATCAGCTGCTGCGCCGCGTCGAGCGGGGACGAGCCTTCGCCGAGGAAGTAGCGGATGCCGTGCTCGGTGAGCTCCTTCGTCAGGCCGTCCGAACAGACCAGCAGCCGGGAGCCGGCGACGATCGGCAGCAGGAAGTAGTCCGGGACCGGGTCCTCGTTGAAGCCGACGGCCCGGGTGATCACGTTGCTGTGCGGATGGACCTCGGCCTCGGCCGGGGTGATGGCGCCCGCGTCGAGCAGCTCCTGCACGATCGAGTGGTCGACCGTCAGCTGCTCCAGCGTGCCGTCGCGGTAGCTGTAGACCCGGGAGTCGCCGATGTTGAACACCAGCCAGTAGGGCGAGCCGTCGACCAGGGTCAGGGCGATCCCGGTCACCGTCGTCCCGGTGCCGAGATCGGTGTGCCCGACGCCGCGGCTCATGTCGTCCACCGCCGCGCGCAGGGCCTCGGTGAGCGACACCTCCCCGACGAAGTCGGCCTTCACCTTCTCCGCGAGGCGGGTGACCACCGCCGTGCTGGCGAAGTCGCCCGCGGTGTGACCGCCCATCCCGTCGGCGACGGCGAAGATCGGCGACCGCGCGAGGAGGCTGTCCTCGTTGACGCTGCGCCGGTAGCCCGTGTCGCTCAGCGCCGCCCACGAGAGACTGATCCGCGCGTCGGGATCGCCGGGGACGGCCACCGTGTGGCGTCTGCTGCTGCGACCGATCTGGGTCACTCGCGTCCTTCGTCTCGTCGGGCGGTGATCTCGATGATATTACCGTCGCCGATCTCGACCCTCGCTCCTGCGAGCACGACCACCGACTCCCCCGGACGCAGCCGGCGGGCGCCTCCGGGACCGGTCACGACGGTGCCGTTCGTCGAACGGAGGTCGGTGACCACGACGGCGTCCCCCGACTGCTCGATGCGGGCGTGGGTCGACGACACCTCCTGCGTGGGCGAGACGACCGTCGCCAGCCGCGGCGTCACGCCGGATTCGACGCGTTGCAGGGTGGGACGCCGTCCCACCAGGAGCGGAGTGTCGAGGGCGACGGTGTCCCCCGACGGAAGGCGTACCGCGAAGGACGCCCGGGGCGGAGGAGCGACGACCGGCTCGGTGACGGGCAGCTCACCGGTGGGGACGACGGCGAGCGGAGCGGACGGCGTGTCGCGCTCCGACGGCCCAGCGGGCAGCGGCCCAGCGGGCAGCGGCCCAGCGGGCAGCGGCCCAGCGGGCGGCGGCGGGATGCGCGGCGCGGCACTCGCGGGTCCCGGCGCCGGGACCGCGGTCGGCTCCACGATGTCGACCGCGCCCGGCAGTTCGTGGGCGGCCGGATGCACGGCGGGCGGGACCACCTCCGGGTCGTTCGCCGGAGCGCCGGCCAGGTCGCCCGCACCCCGGCCGAACAGGCTCGAGCTCCGGTTGCGGTCCCGGATGATCGTCTCTTCGGCCGCCGGTCCGGCGGAAGCGTCCTCGGAGCCGTCGCCCGCCTGCGCGGCCGTCGCGCCCTGCTGGGCGGGCGCAACGCTCCGCCCGGCGCGCTCGATGGGGGTCAGCGTCCAGGTGAGGAGTTCGCCGTCGGCGACGCCGATGCCGAGCGGCAGGGAGCCGATGGCCAGTCGCGCGACCGGCCCGGTCGCGGCGTCGTCGCCCTGCAGCACGAGGCCCGTCACGGTGCGGAACTCGGCCAGCACCCAGGGCTGGACGCCGCCGGCGGAGAACCGGCGCGCTCCCCCGACGGAGAACACGTCGATCGCCGCGGAGCCCCGGACCACGGCCGTCACTGTGACCTCGCCCGCGGCGTTCGGTTCCGCGAGCTCGGCGACGGCGAACGACCGCACGCTGTCGGGCCCTGCGAGCGGGAACGCGCCCACCACGGACTCGATCGTCGCGAGGTCCGAGTCGGCGAGCCAGTACACGGCGTCGACGATCTCGTCGGAGACGGTGCTCTCGACGGCGGCGACGAACCGGCGCCCGGCGACGAGCAGCCACCGGGAGGGCCCGGCCGTCGGGGCATAACGGATGAAGCCGCCAGTCATCGTCGGCTCCTCTCGTGGTCGATGCGAGTGTAGCGGGGTACGGGCGCTGTCACCGAGCGACGGGATGCTCGACCAGGCGGAACGCCGTCCCCGCGCAGCGACGCGCGTCGTCCGGCACCGCGACGATCGTCCCGACCGCGATCGCCGGGTCGGTGGAGACCGTGACGCGCCCCGCCGCGTTCACCAGGGCGAGCGGCCGCCCGGCGGCGAGCATCGCGGGGAGCAGCTCGCGCTCCAGCCGCTTGACGTACACGTCGACCCCCACCACGCCGACCATCCCGCCCGCGCGCTCCACCGGGGAGGTCACGGTGACGATGTAGTCGCATGCGCAGAGGTGGTCGACGTACGGGCCGGTGACGTGGGTGCGGTGGGTGGACTGCGGGATGCGGTACCACTCCATCGAGCCGAGGTCCCGGAGGTACTCGGAGTACGCACGCGACGCGAGGTCGAGCTTCGACGGCCCGGAGGTGGCGCCGAACACGGGATTGTCGTCGAGCGCCCAGCCACCAGGCGAACCGCAGGTCGCCGTCCGGCCCCTCCGGCGCGGCGATGTAGCCCGCACCGATGAGCAGCGGGTCGTCTTCGTTGAGCGCCGGCAGCACCAGAGCGGCGACACGGTCGTCCACGGTCCCGTCGCCCGGGCCGGGCAGCGCCTCGCGCCAGCCGTCGAGGGACGCGTGGATGCGCGCGAACAGCCCCTCCACCTGGGCCGCCGCCGCGTCGACCGCCTCCCGGCTCTCACCCACCGATCGCACCCCCGGTCTCGATCCGCGCCTTCGCGGCGAGCAGCCACCGGGCGACCGCGTCCAGCAGTGCGCTCACGCCGGTCCGGGCGCGCTCCGCATCGCGTGCCGCGACCGCGTCCGCGGTGCCGTGCACCGCATCCCGGGTCGCCTCGCGCAGGGCCGCGTCGCGCATCCCCAACCAGAGCAGCGGCCCGAACTCGGCCTGCAGCCGCAGCTGCTCGCGCACCAGCCGGGTGGACTGGCTCAGCACCGCGAGCTCGAGCAGGAAGCCGCCGGCGCTGCGCCGCGCCTCCGGAGCCGCCGAGAAGTCCGCCGCGGCGAGCCAGGCGCGCAGCCGCGCGTCGTCGTCGGAGGTCGCGCGCTCCGCGGCACGGTCGGCGCAGCCCGCCGCGATCGCGGTCACGTACACGGCGAGGTCGCCCAGCTCGACCTGCGAGAGTCCGCGCAGCCGCGTGGTGAGCAGGGCGTCGTCCGGATCGCCGGGGCGCACGACGAAGCTCCCGCCGTCGCGCCCGCGGCGGGTCTCCAGCAGTCCCTCCTGGCGCAGCATCCCCAAGCCCTCACGGGTGGTCACCAGTGCGACGCCGAAGCGGCGGGCGAGCTCCGCTTCGCTGGGCAGCCGCTCCCCCGGCGCCAGCACGCCGAGCACGATCGCATCGGCGAGCCGCCGGGCGACCTGTTCGGCCCGGCCGGCCTCGGCGAGCTGGGCGAAGACGGCGTCCCGGGCACCGGGGACAGCGCGGGTCGTCTGCGGCACGGTGCGGGGCTCGCTGGTCACGGGACCACGATATCCCGCCTCATTCATTCGATATAGGATGAATCGACGTCGAGCAAGGGAGCGCGGATGGCGGAGCAGACCCCGGAGGGCCTCGCTGCCGGCATCCTCGCAGGGGTCAGGGTCGCGGACTTCTCGCGCGTCCTGGCCGGGCCCTACGCCACGATGATGCTCGCCGACTTCGGCGCGGACGTGGTGAAGATCGAGAGCCCGACAGGCGACGACACGCGCGCCTGGCGACCTCCTGCGGACGAGGCGGGCGAGTCCACGTACTTCGGCGCCGTCAACCGGAACAAGCGGTCCGTCGTCTGCGACCTCCGGACGTCCGACGGTCTCGCCGCCGCGCGCCGGCTGGCCCAGACCGCCGACATCGTCGTCGAGAACTTCCGCCCGGGCGTGATGGAGGCCTTCGGCCTCGACGAGGCGTCCCTCCGGGCCGTCAACCCCCGGCTGGTGTACTGCTCGATCACCGGTTTCGGCCGCGACGCCGGCGCGGACCTGCCCGGCTACGACCTGCTCGTCCAGGCGGTCGGTGGTCTCATGAGCATCACGGGATCCCCCGGCGGCGAGCCCACCAAGGTCGGCGTCGCTCTGGTGGATGTGCTCACCGGCCTGAACGCGTTCTCCGGCATCCTGCTCGCCCTCCGGCAACGGGATGCCACCGGGCGCGGCTCGCGTGTGGACGTCGACCTCCTCGGCTCGCTGCTCGCCGCCCTCACCAACCAGGCGTCGGGCACTCTGGCCACCGGACGATCGCCCGAGCGGCTCGGGAACGCGCACCCCAGCATCGCGCCGTACGAGCTGTTCCACGCCGCCGACCGCGAACTGGTGGTCGCCGTCGGCAACGATCGTCAGTTCGCCGCGTTCGCCGCCGCGCTCGGCCGCCCCGCGCTGGCGGGGGACCCGCGCTTCGCGACGAACGAGGCGCGCGTCGGCCACCGGGCGGAACTGCGCGAGACGCTCGCGCCGCTTCTCGCGGCCCGCCCCGCCGCGGACTGGGTCGCGACCCTGACCCGCGAGCGTGTGCCGACGGGTCTCGTCAACGGCGTCGCCGAGGCCTTCGCGTTCGCGGCGTCGCTCGGCCTCGACCCGGTCGTCGAGACCACCGACCCCGCCACCGGCCGCCGCTCCCGGCAGCCGGCGACGCCCATCCACCTGGACACGGCACCGGCCGTGCACCGTACACCCGCCCCGCTGCTCGGAGCGCACGATGCGCGCTGGGCCGACGAGAACTGACCACCGGCGAGAGGACCGACCGTGACGACGACGCTCGATGAGGCGTTCAGCATCGACCACCTGCTCAGCGACGAGGAGCGCGGCTGGCGCGACCGCGCGCGCACATTCGCCACGGAGCGCATCCGGCCGGTGATCGAGCAGGACTTCGAGGACAAGCACTTCCGCCGCGAACTGGTCGCCGAGCTGGGCGCGCTCGGCGTGCTCGGCATGCACCTGAAGGATGAGGGATGCGCGGGCGCGGGAGCCGTCAGCTACGGCCTCGTCTGCCACGAGCTCGAAGCGGCCGACAGCGGCTGGCGGACCTTCGTCTCGGTGCAGGGGTCGCTCGCGATGAGCGCGATCTCGAAGTTCGGCTCCGACGAGCAGAAGGCCGAGTGGCTCCCGCCGATGGCGCGCGGCGAGCGGATCGGCTGCTTCGCCCTCACCGAGCCCGACGGCGGCAGCGATCCGGCGGCCATGCGCACCCGCGCGCGACGCGACGGCGACGGCTGGGTCATCACCGGGACCAAGCGGTGGATCGGGCTCGCCGCGCTCGCGGACATCGCCGTCGTGTGGGCCGCCACCGACGACGGCGTCCGCGGCTTCCTCGTGCCGACATCCTCCCCGGGCTTCACCGCGACCGCGATCGACGGCAAGCTCTCGATGCGCGCGTCGGTGCAGTGCGACATCGTGCTCGACGAGGTGCGCGTCCCCGGCTCGGCCCAGCTGCCCGGAGCACGCGGGCTCTCCGGGCCGTTCTCCTGCCTCAACGAGGCCCGGTACGGGATCGTCTGGGGAGCCATGGGCGCCGCGCGGGACTGCCTGGAGGTGTCCATCCGCCGGGCGACGACCCGGGAGGTGTTCGGCCGTCCGATCGGAGCCAACCAGCTCATCCAGGAGAAGCTGGCGAACATGCTCGTCGAATACGAGAAGGGCGTGCTCCTCGCCCTGCACCTCGGTCGCCTCAAGGAGGCGGGAAAGCTCGACCCCACCCAGATCAGCGTCGGGAAGCTGAACAGCGTGCGCGAGGCGCTCGCGATCGCGCGCGAGGCCCGCACCATCCTCGGCGGCGACGGTGTCACGAACGCGTTCCCGGTGATGCGGCACATGGCCAATCTGGAGTCGGTGCGCACCTACGAGGGCACCGACGAGATCCACACCCTGGTGCTCGGCCGGGCGCTCACCGGGCTGGCGGCGTTCGCATGAGCGGCGCGGCGGCGCAGCAAACGGCCTCGGCGACGGCGGTGGATGCTGCCGTCGCCGCAGCCGCACGGTCCGGCATCGGACGCACCGGCCGCGCCGATCGCCTACCAGGACGCTCCCCAGGAGGTGCTCCCGTCCGAGTTCCGCGACGGCAACCCCCTCGGGATCCCCGCCGCGAGTCCTGACCCGGGGCTGAGATGTGCGCCGAATCGCGGTCTCACGGAGGTGAGAACCGCGATTCGGCACACATCGTGCGCTCAGACGGCCGCGTCGGGAGCGGGCGCAGCGGGCGCCGTCGCCGCCGGTGCCGCACGCCGCGCGCGCAGCAGCTCGGCGACCCGGATCGCGTCGCCCTCCGGCGCATCCGAGTGCCGGTCGGGCCGCGCGACGAACAGGTAGATCAGCCCGGCGGCGGCGACGATCCCGAAGCCGATGAGCACGATCCAGTCGTTGAACACGCTCCCCGTCGCCGTCGGCCACGCCAGCAGCACCATCGCGAAG
Organism: Leifsonia sp. KNZ13-11D; assembly: GCF_056754895.1. Lineage (NCBI taxonomy): Bacteria > Bacillati > Actinomycetota > Actinomycetes > Micrococcales > Microbacteriaceae > Leifsonia > Leifsonia sp. KNZ13-11D. Next base: position 1,846,570 of record NZ_JBPGWU010000001.1, on the reverse strand, counting down.
ACTCCGTAGGCGAGCGCCAGGATGTTGATCAGCAGCCCCGCGCCGCCCAGGCTGAACGGCCCGGCAGGACGCCACCCCTTCACCCGCTGCCGGAGCGACGCCAGCACCACCGACTGGAACGCCACGTAGATGCCGAGCACCGCGAAGGCGGTCACCTGCGTGATCAGGCCGTCGGGCCCGACATAGACGATCAGCGTGATGAGCACGGGGATGCTGCACGCCACGATCAGCGCGTTGACGGGGACCTTCGTCCGCGGCGAGACCTTCGCCAGCCACCGGTGCGCCGGGATCATCCCGTCGCGGGCGAACGAGAACAGCAGCCGGCTCGCCGCCGCCTGCAGGCTCAGCACGCACGACAGGAACGCCGTCACGGCGACCACGAGGAAGATCTTCGCGCCCACCGTGCCGAGCGCCGACTGCAGGATCTCGGGGATCGGGTCGACGTCCTTGCCCGCGACGATCTTCTCGAGGTCGGGGGCGGCGAGCACGTAGCCGCCGAACGCGAACAGCGCCGAGACGCCGCCGACGAGGATCGTCATCGACATGGCCTTCGGGATGCGACGCGCCGGGTCCGCGACCTCCTCCGCCACATCCCCGCAGGCCTCGAACCCGTAGAACAGGAACAGGCCGGCCAGGGCCGCGCCGAGGAACGCCACGAGGTACGACCCGTCGCCCTGCACGCCCATGGTGTCGAAGAACACCGAGAACGGGTGCTTGCGCTGGAAGATCAGCAGGTACAGCCCGACCGCGATCACGCCGATCAGCTCCGCGGCCAGCCCGATGCGGGCGACGGTCGCCAGCGTCTTCGTCCCCGTGAAGTTGAGGGCCAGCGCCACCACGAGCAGCAGCACGGTGAGCCCCAGCGTGACCTCCTTGGTCGGCTCCAGCCCGAACAGGCTGGCGAGGAAGCCGCTCCCGTACCCTGCGACCGCGGTGATGGTGACGATCATCGCCCAGATGTAGATCCAGGCCGCCATCCAGGCGTACCTCCGGCCCCACAGCCGCCTCGCCCACGGGTAGATGCCGCCGTGGATGGGGTACTGCGAGACCACCTCGCCGAAGACGAGCGACACCAGGAGCTGCCCGGCGCCGACGATCACGATCCACCAGATGGAGGGCGGTCCGCCGGTCGCCATCGCCACGGCGAACAGCGAGTACACGCCGACCAGGGGCGACAGATAGGTGAACCCGAGGGCGAAGTTCGCCCAGAAGGTCATCGAGCGGTTGAAGGAGTCCTCGTAACCCAGGACGGCGAGGTGCTCGCCGTCCTCGAGGTGCGCGGACGGGTGCTCTGCAGACATCGACTGCCTTTCGCTTCTGTTCCACACGACGATGTGTGTGGAGGCAGCGTAGCGGAGACCGGAGCCCGATACCTATAGGACAGGATGATTCACTCGAACCGCCGTTCGGGAGGGGTCGTCCGGCCCCGCACGCCGAAGGCGCGCTCCGGCGCACGATAGGCGTCGGCCACATCCGCGGCCGTCGGCACGGGCGCGGTGCCGCCGGCGACGAAGTTCCGCACTTCGGGTGCCGTCATGCCCCGGAGCCTACTGATTTCGTCACCGGAATGGCCACATACGTGCGGAATCGCTTGCCACGTCCCTCATCCGCTGACAGAATCGGTCCATGAGTACCCCTCGGGCAACGAACGGCCAGAAGGCTGCGACCATCGATGACGTCTCGAAGGCGATCATCGAGCAGCTGCAGGTGGACGGCCGCAAGTCGTACGCGGAGATCGGCAAGGCCGTCGGTCTCAGCGAGGCCGCTGTGCGCCAGCGCGTGCAGAAGCTCACCGAGTCGGGTGTGATGCAGATCGTGGCCGTGACGGACCCGATGCAGCTCGGCTTCTACCGGCAGGCGATGATCGGCGTGCGCTGCACGGGCGACACGCGGGCGGTCGCCGACAAGCTGGCGGCCATGCCGGACGTGGACTACGTGGTGCTGACTGCCGGCACCTTCGACATCCTCGCCGAGGTGGTGTGCGAGAACGACCTCGACCTCATCACGATGCTCAATTCCGAGATCCGGACGCTGGAGGGCGTGCTCTCCACCGAGACGTTCGTGTATCTGAAACTCCACAAGCAGTTCTACAACTGGGGAACGCGATAACCATGACGACAACCGTAGAAACGTTCGGCGAACCCATCGCGGCCGAGGAGGCGGCGCTGCAGGCCAAGGCGCGCGATCACCTCTGGATGCACTTCGCCCGTCAGTCGGTGATGGAGGAGGGCCACGGCGTCCCGATCATCACGCGCGGCGAGGGCCACCACATCTGGGACTCGCACGGCAAGCAGTACATCGACGGTCTCTCCGGTCTGTTCGTCGTGAACGCAGGCCACGGCCGCAAGCGCCTCGCCGAGACGGCGGCCAAGCAGGCCGAGCAGCTCGCGTTCTTCCCCATCTGGTCGTACGCGCACCCCAACGCCATCGAGCTGGCCGACCGGCTGGCCTCCTACGCTCCTGGCGACCTGAACCGGGTCTTCTTCTCCACCGGCGGTGGCGAGGCGGTCGAGACCGCCTTCAAGCTGGCCAAGTACTACTGGAAGCTGCAGGGGCGCCCCACCAAGCACAAGGTGCTCTCCCGCGCCGTCGCCTACCACGGCACTCCCCACGGCGCTCTCGCCATCACCGGCATCCCCGCCATGAAGGAGATGTTCGAGCCGCTGACGCCGGGCGGGTTCCGCGTGCCGAACACCAACTTCTACCGTGCCGACGAGATGGGCGCTCCGAGCGACGACATCGAGGCCTTCGGCGTCTGGGCGGCGAACCGCATCGAGGAGATGATCCAGTTCGAGGGTCCGGAGACCGTCGCCGCGATCTTCCTCGAGCCGGTGCAGAACTCCGGGGGCTGCTTCCCGCCGCCTCCCGGCTACTTCCAGCGGGTGCGCGAGATCTGCGACAAGTACGACGTGCTCATGGTGAGCGACGAGGTCATCTGCGCCTTCGGCCGCATCGGCCACATGTTCGCGTGCGACGAGTACGGCTACGTGCCCGACATGATCACCTGTGCCAAGGGCATGACCAGCGGCTACTCCCCCATCGGCGCGACCATCATCAGCGACCGGATCTACGAGCCCTTCAAGCACGGCAACACGTCGTTCTACCACGGCTACACCTTCGGCGGTCACCCGGTCTCCGCCGCGGTGGCGCTCGACAACCTGGACATCTTCGAGGAGGAGCGCCTCAACGAGCGCGTCCGCGAGAACTCGCCGCTGTTCCGGGCCGAGCTCGAGAAGCTGCTCGACCTGCCGATCGTCGGCGACGTGCGCGGCGCCGGGTACTTCTTCGGCATCGAGCTGGTGAAGGACAAGAACACCAAGGAGACCTTCGACGACGACGAGTCGGAGCGCCTGCTCCGCGGGTTCCTGTCGAAGGCCCTCTTCGACGCGGGCCTCTACTGCCGCGCCGACGACCGTGGCGACCCCGTCGTCCAGCTCGCCCCGCCGCTCACGATCGGGCCGAGCGAGTTCGTCGAGATCCGCCAGATCCTGGAGTCGGTGCTCACCGAGGCGTCGAACCACCTGTAGGCCACCCGAGGGACGAGTCCGGGATCGCGCACGCGGTCCCGGACTCGTCTCTTAAGAGAGGAGGAGCGCAATGGATTACCGCAGCGTCGGCTTCTGGTTCGACTCCATCGCCGAGGCCGAGGACGGCTTCCGTCCCCGGCCCGGCCTCGACGCGGACACAGAGGCGGACGTCGCCGTCGTCGGCGCCGGGCTGACCGGCCTGTGGACCGCGTACTATCTGCTCGAACGCGACCCGGCGCTCCGCATCCTGCTGCTGGAGAAGGAGGTCGCCGGCTTCGGTGCCTCCGGCCGCAACGGCGGCTGGTGCTCCTCCCTGTTCCCGTGGTCGGCGTCGAAGCTCGAGCAGCGGTACGGTTTCGATGCCGCCGTGGCCACGCGGCGCGCGATGGTCGGGACGGTGGACGAGGTGGGCCGGGTCGCCGAGGCCGAGGGCATCGACATCGACTACGCGCGCGGAGGGACGGTCACGTTCGCGCGGTCCGCCCCGCAGCTGGCCGCCGCCCGCGCCGAGTTCGAGGAGTCCGAGCGTTTCGGCGTCGACCGGGTGTCCCTGTGGGGCACCGAGACGGTGCGCGGCCGGTTCCGGGCGGCGGATGCGGTCGCCGCGACCTTCACGCCCGCGTGCGCGCGCATCCACCCGGCGAAGCTGGTGCGGGGCCTCGCCCGCGTCGTGGAACGGCGGGGCGCCACGATCGCCGAGGGCAGCACCGTGCAGTCCTGGGAGGGTGGGACCGTCCGGGTGCGCTCGGGAGGTGCGGACCGCATCGTCCGGGCGGGAACGGTGGTGAACGCGACCGAGGGTTACGGCTCCCAGCTTCCGCAGGTGGGCCGGCGCATCCTGCCGCTCTACTCCCTGATGATCGCGACGGAGCCGCTGCCCGACGCGACGTGGGAGCGCATCGGCATCGAGCACGGCCAGACATTCACCGACTTCCGGAACCTCATCGTCTACGGGCAGCGCACCGCCGACAACCGGTTCGCGTTCGGCGGCCGCGGCGCGCGGTACCACCTGGGCAGCGCCATCCGGCCCGAGTACGACCGGTCGCCGCGCGTCCGCGAGCACCTCATCCGCACGCTGTTCGACCTGTTCCCGGATGCGGCGGGCGCCCGGGTGACGCACCACTGGGGCGGTCCGCTCGGCGTGCCGCGCGACTGGCACGCGAGCGTCGGCTACGACATCGAGGCCCGGGAGGCGTGGGCCGGCGGCTATGTCGGCGACGGACTGAGCACGACCAACCTGGCCGGCCGCACCCTCGCCGACCTGCTGACCGGCACCCGCTCCGAGCTCACCGCGCTGCCGTGGGTGGGGCACCGCTCCCCGCGGTGGGAGCCGGAGCCGCTCCGCTTCGCCGGCGCGAACGCCGGCCTCGTCGCGATGGAGTCCGCCGACCTCGAGGAGTCGGTCACCCGCCACCCCTCCGTCGTCTCCCGCGCCCTCGGCCCGCTCATCGGCCACTGAACGACGACGCCCCGCCGTCGAGTCCACGATTTCTGCACGCTCGCGGGGCGATTCGCGTGCAGAAAGTGCGGACTCGACGGCGGGGCGTCGTCGAGGGAGCGCGGAGGCTCAGGCGGCTGCGATCAAGCCTGAGCGAGGACGGCCTGGAGCTCGAGCGTGATGGTGACCTCGTCGCCGAGGAGCATGCCGCCGGTCTCGAGCGCGGCGTTGTAGGTGAGGCCGAAGTCCTCGCGGTTGATCGTGGTCTTCGCGGTCGCGCCGGCCTTGTAGTTGCCGTACGGGTCCTGACCGAAGCCGCCGAAGTCGAACTCGAAGGTGACGGGCTTGGTCACGCCCTTGATGGTGAGGTCGCCGTCGACGAGGAACTCGCCGTCCTCGTGGCGAACACCGGTCGACACGAAGTCGATCGTCGGGTGCTCGTCGGCGAGGAAGAAGTCGCCGGTGCGGAGGTGCGCGTCGCGGTTCTTGTCCTTGGTGTTGATGGAGGCGACGTCGGCCTTGGCGGTGACCTTCGACTCGAGCGGGTTCTCCGCGGTCACGAAGGTGGCGTCGAAGTTCTCGAACACGCCCTTGACCTTGCTGATCATCAGGTGGCGGATGCTGAAGCCGACCTCGCTGTGGGCGGGGTCGATGGTCCAGGTGCCTGCTTTGTAGCCGGGGATCTCGATGGTCACGGTTGTCTCCTCGAAGTCGTGCGCGGGCGGCCCTTCCACCCTGCGTCGAATACATGCAAGCGCATCGATCGTCGCTTCATTCCCGATTCCGGAAAAAAAAGTTGACGCGTCACTCTTCGGGCGCGAGCGAGCGGCGCAGCTGGAGCAGCTTCAGCGCGTCGGCGTCGAGCTGAGCGGCGGGGATGCGGCCCTGCTGCACGGCGGCGACCACCGCATCCACCAGGGCCGCCGGATCGGAGCCGGCGGGGATCACATCCAGCACCATGGTGTTGCCCGCGGCGATCGCCTGCACGGCGTTCTCGCCCGGATCCTGGTACTGCGGGAGACCGGAGTCCTGCAGCATCCGCAGATCGTCGGTGATGGAGGCGCCGCGGAAGCCGAGCTTGTCGGTGAGCACGCGGTGCCAGGCGGCGGAGAGGGACGCGGGGGCCGCATCCACCTGGGTGTAGGCGAGGTGGCCGAACATCACCAGCTCGGCGCCCGCATCCACCCCGGCGCGGAAGCTCGGCGCATCACGCGCGGCCCACTCGGCCTCGCTCACACCGGTCGAGGGGATGGCGTGGTGCGAGTCGGCCTCGCTCTCGCCGTGACCAGGGAAGTGCTTCAGGGTGCTGAGGACGGTGCCGCGCTCCCCCGCGACCGACGCGGCGACGCGGGCGGAGGATGCTGCGGGGTCCGTCCCGAGGACCCGGTCCGCGATGAAGGAGCCCGGATCGGCGGTGACGTCCGCGACCGTCCCGAAGTTCACCGAGACACCCGCCTGCTTGAGTAGCTGCGCCCGGCGGGCGAAGGCGGCCTGGGTCGCGGCCGGGGCCTCGCCGCGGAGGGCCTCGGCGCCCGGCTGGTCGTCCCACGGCAGCCGGGTGACGTCGCCGCCCTCCTCGTCGATCCCTATGAGCGGGGGCAGTCCGGGGTCCGAGGCGCCCATCGCCGCCGTCTCCGCGGCCAGGGCGGCCGGCGTCGCAGGGATGTTGTCGCCCATCACAATCACGCCGCCGACGCCGTACCGGTCGACGAAGCCGCGCAGTGCCGCCGGGTCGGTGCCCGGCAGGTGCAGCATGAACAGGCTCGCCGCTTTCTGGCGCAGCGTCATGTTCGACAGCCGCTGCCGGGCGTAGGCGGCGACGGGGTCGGGCGCGGGTGCAGCGGTGGCACGCGCCGAGGGGGAAGGGGACGCCGTACTCGTGCTCGGCCGCGCGGCCGGCGCCGCCGAGGCGCACCCCGCCACGCTCGCGGCGAGCACCGCCGTCACGGCGGCGGCCGCGATCGCGGTCGTCCTCCGCCCGGCTCTGCGCATCCCTCGATGCTAGCCGTCAGCCCTTGACGGCGCCTCCGAGTCCCGCGCTGCGCAGGAACAGCCCCTGGAAGACGAGGAACAGCGCGATCGGGATGAGCGTCGAGATCGCGAGCGCCGCCAGGTAGACGTCGAGCTGGATGGCCGCCTGCAGGGTGGGCAGCCGCACCGACAGCGGCTGCATGCCCGGGTCCCGGAGCACGAGCAGCGGCCAGAGGTAGTCCTTCCAGGCCGCGATGATCGCGAACACCGACACGACGCCCAGGATGGGCTTCGACATCGGCAGCACGATCGACCAGAACAGGCGGAACGGACCCGCACCGTCCGTCCGCGCCGCCTCGAACACCTCGCGCGGCAGGTTGTCGAAGAACCGCTTCACCAGCACGACGTTGAACGCGCTCGCTCCCGCGGGCAGCCAGACAGCCCAGAAGGTGTTGATGAGCGACTGCCCGAGCAGCGGCGGGTTCAGGATCGTCAGGTAGAGCGGCACCAGCAGCACCACCGACGGCACGAACAGCGTCGTGAGGATGAGCCCGTAGAGGACCTTCCCGTAAGCGGGCCGCAGCACGCTGAGCGCGTAGCCCGCCGTCGTCGCGACGATCAGCTGCGCGGCCCACGACCCCGCGGCCACCCAGATCGTGTTCATGAACTGCACGTCGATGTGGACGGTCGACCACGCGGTCGAGAGGTTCGCCCAGTCCACGCCGTGCGGGAACAGGGCCATCGGCGTCCGGAGCGTGTCCTCGGTCGGCGTGATCGCCGACTTCGCCAGCCACAGCAGCGGCCCGAGACCCACGATCACCAGCACCACGAGGAGGACGCCGTGGACGACGCGCGTGCTCCAGCGCACCCCGGGCTTGCGGCGGTCCGACACCGAGAGGATGCCACGGTCGGCGGACCCCGCTGCGCGGCGGCGCCGCCGCCGCCGACGGGGAGGCTCGGGCGACGCACCGTCCTCGATGACGCCGGTCAGGATGGTGCGGACTTCGGGCGGGAGGGACGTCGTGGTGGTCAATTCTGGCTCCAGGACTTGGTGAGGCGGAAGTACACGAGCGAGAGCACGGCGAGGAAGGCGGCGAGCATCAGGCTGAGCGCCGTGGCCGCGCCGTAGTCGCCGCCGAGCGAGTTCTGGAACGCGTAGCGGTAGATCAGCAGCAGGATGGTCACCGTCGAATCGACCGGCCCGCCGCCGGTGAAGAGGAACGGCTCGAGGAACACCTGCGCCGTGCCGATGATCTGCAGGATCAGGGTGATGAGCAGGATGCTGCGCAGCTGGGGAAGGGTGACGTGCCAGATCTTGTGCCAGATGCCCGCGCCATCCACCTCGGCCGCGTCGTAGAGTTCGGGCGCCACACCGGTGATCGCGGCCAGGTAGATGATGATCGTGCCGCCGGCCGCCGCCCAGGTCGCCTCGACGACGAGGGACGGCATGGCCTGCGCCGCCGACTGGATCCACGGCTGCGGCGGGATGCCCACCCAGCCGAGGATGGTGTTGAACACGCCGTCGGGTCGGGCGTCGTAGAAGAACTTCCAGAGCAGCACCGCCACGACCGGCGGAACGACGACGGGCAGGTACGCGAGCGCGCTGTACAGTCCCCGCGCCCGCTTGACCTCGCTCATCAGCACCGCCGCGATCAGCGGGACCGGGTAGCCGAGTACGAGTGCCAGGAGGGCGAACCAGGCGGTGTTGCCGACCGCCGTCCAGAACAGCGGGTCGTTCACCACCTGCACGAAGTTGTCCCAGCCCACCCACGTCGGCGCGCTGACGAGGTTGGTGTGCTGGAAGCTCATCACCACGCTGCGGACGATGGGCCACCACGAGAATATCCCGAAGATCACCAGCATCGGCAGGAGGAACAGCAGCGAGCTGAGGCCCCCGCCGCGCACCCAGGTGAAGGGCGTGCGGCGGGGACGGCTCAGCTGTCGATCGTGTGTCGTCACTTGTCTGTGTTCGTCACTTATCGGCGTCGACGAGCTTCTGGATGTCGCCGTCGACCTTGGTGAGCAGCTGGTCGATGTTCGCGTTCTTGTCCGTCAGCACGGCCTGGACGACCGAGTCGAGCGCGCCGTACAGCTCCTGCGTGTGCTTGTTCGGCTCAGGCACCAGGGAGGCGTCGAAGATCTTGTCCGTGAACGGCGCCACGTTCTCCTGCGGCACGTTCACCTCGTCCGTGATCCACTCCATGTTCTGGTCGTAGGTGGCCTTGTCGAAGACCGGGAGCGTGGGGACGCCGACCGGCTGGTTCGACTTCACCAGCACCTTGGCGTCGGCGATGGCCTGCTCCTTGTTGAGCAGCTTCTGCATGTAGTAGAAGTCGATCCACTTCACGGCGGCCTCCTTCTGCGCCTGCGACGACTTGGGACTGACCGCCGCCACGTTGCCGCCGACGAGCACTCCGGCGTCGCTGTTCGAGCTGTCGATCGGCAGCATCGTCAGGCCGTAGTCCTTCGGGTCGACGTTGTTCTGCTGCACCAGCGAAGTGAGCACGTCCGAGCCGGAGGGGTACATCGCGATCTGGCCGGCGCCGAACGCCTGGTTGATGCCGCTCCAGTCGAGCAGGAAGTTGCTGCCGACCGAATCGTCCTTCCAACGGAGGTCGTGCAGCCACTGCAGCGCCTCCTTGGTGACCGGGTTGTTCGTGGTGACCTTCGTCTTCCCGCCGTCGGTGGTCTCCATCCGGCCGCCGCGCGAGTACACCGTGGTGGTCAGCTCCCAGCCGCCGGTGTTGCCCTGGGTCATCTGCATGTAGCCGGCGACGCCCGGCACCTTCTCGGCGATCGTCTTCGCGTCGGCGCGCACCTCGTCCCAGGTGGTGGGCGGCTTGTCCGGGTCGAGACCGGCCTTCTGGAAGATCTCGCGGTTGTACGAGAGCCCCATGGCGTACGGCCCGTACGGGATCCCGTAGATCTTGTCGCCCGACTTGGCGACCGCCAGCACGTTCTCGTTGAACTTGTCGGCGTAGGGGAGCTTCTTCACCTCGGCGGTGATGTCCGCGAGCTGGCCGGCCTGCAGCAGCGACTGCGAGTCGGTGAAGGGGACGTTGAACACGTCCGGGAGGGTTCCGCCGGCGAGCTGCGTCGCGAAGGTCGGCCCCGTCCACTGGTACTCCTCGGATTTGATCACGATGTCCGGGTTGGCCTTCTCGAACTCCTTCACCCGGTCGTCGAAGGCCTTGAAGGCGGCCTTGTCGCTGCCCGGGATGAGGCTGGCGACCGTGATGTGGACCTTCCCGTCGGCCGAGTCGCCGGCGGCGGACGAGCATCCGGCCAGGAGACCCGCTCCGGCGAGGGTGACCGCGGCGACGGCCGCGATCGTGCGTGGTGACTTCATTGTCTTGACCCTTTCGAGTGCGATGTGTTGCGTGGATGGTGCGTTTCAGGTGGTGAGGTGCCCCGCGGGCCGGGCGTGCGTGCGCAGCCAGGCCGTGGAGTCGGGAGGGAGCAGCCCGCCGACGAGCGGGCTGCTGCTGAGGAGGATCGCCTGGTGCTCCGGGAGGGGCACCGGCACGGCGGAGAGGTTCGTGACACTGGTGAAGACCGGCCCGCGCACGAAGGCGAGCACGCCGTCGGGCGCGTCCAGCCACTGCAGCGTGCCGTCGCCGAGTCCCGGCTCGGCGCGGCGGATGCGCAGCGCCTGCCGGTAGAGCCACAGCATCGACGAGGGATCGCTCTGCTGCGCCTGGACGGTCAGCCCGGCCCAGTCGGCCGGCTGCGGCAGCCACGGCGGGGCTGTCGCGCCGTCGGGGCTGAACCCGAAGGGTGCGGCGGTCCCCCGCCATGGCAGGGGCACCCGGCACCCGTCGCGCCCGGGGTCGACCCCGCCGGAGCGCTCGTGCATCGGGTCCTCCCGCACCTCGTCGGGCAGGTCCTCGACCTCGGGCAGCCCGAGCTCGTCGCCCTGGTAGATGTAGAGCGACCCGGGCAGCGCTGCCGTGAGCAGGGCCGCGGCGCGGGCCCGGCGGCGGCCGAGCTCCGGATCGGTAGGGGTGCCCTTGCGCTTGGTGGCGAAGGCGAACGACGAGTCCTCCCGGCCGTAGCGGGTCACCGCGCGGGTGACGTCGTGGTTGGAGAGCACCCAGGTGCTCGGCGCGCGAACGGGAGCGTGGGCGCGCAGCGTCTCATCGATGGAGGCGCGGAGCTCGCGAGCGTCCCAGGGCCGCGCGAGGAAGTCGAAGTTGAACGCGGTGTGCAGCTCGTCCGGTCGCAGGTACGCGGCGAACCGCTCGATGTCCGGCAGCCACAGCTCCCCCACCAGGACGCGAGAGCCCGGGTAGCCGTCGGCGAGGGCGCGCCAGCCCCGGTAGATCTCGTGCAGTTCGTCCCGGTCCTGCGTGGGATGCGCGCCCGCCGCCGGCTCGTCCGGCACCTCGGGCAGCGACGGGTCCTTGACCAGCAGGGCCGCCGAGTCGATCCGGACGCCGGCGACGCCCCGGTCGAACCAGAAGCGCAGGATGTCCTCGTGCTCGCGGCGCACGTCCGGGTGGTTCCAGTTGAGGTCGGGCTGCTGCGGGCTGAACAGGTGCAGGTACCACTCGCCGGGCGTGCCGTCCGGGTCGGTGGTCCGCGTCCACGTGTCTCCGGAGAAGTTCGAGCGCCACGCGGTCGGCATCCGGTCTCCGCCGGGTCCGAGGCCGCGCCGGAACCAGAAGCGCTCCCGTTCCGGCGAGCCCGGTCCCGCCGCGAGGGCCCGCTGGAACCAGGGGTGGCGGTCGGAGACATGGTTGGGGACGACGTCCACGATGGTGCGGATGCCGAGCGCGAGCGCGTCGCGGATGAGCGCCTCGGCCTCGTCGAGGTCTCCGAAGGCGGGGTGGATGCGGCGGTAGTCCGCGACGTCGTACCCTCCGTCGGCGAGGGGCGATGCGTACCAGGGGGTGAACCAGAGCGCGTCGACGCCGAGGTCGGCCAGGTACGGCAGGTGCTGGCGGACGCCGGCGAGATCGCCGATGCCGTCGCCGTTCCCGTCGGCGAAGCTGCGCGGGTAGATCTGGTAGATGACGGCGCTGCGCCACCAGTCGGGATCGTCGTCGGGAGGCGTGGGGAAGCCCGTGCCGCGCGCCGCGGTCGCGGTGCCGTCGCCGTCCATCACGGAGAGATCCACGCTGAGCCTTTCGGTCGTCCGAGCCGACGGACCGTGCGGCGCCGTCGTCGTTCACCGAAATGTAGCTAAGGCGACAGATTGATGCAAGAACTCAACAATACGCAATTGGTTTGCGTACTCTTGCGCTCGATTGCGTGCTCAGGCCACGTGCGGGGCCGGGCCCGTGGACCCGCGGACCACCAGCTCCGGCTCGAACAGCAGCTCGTCGCGGAGCGCCGAATCGCTCGAGATCTGCCGCAGGAGGAGCTCGATCACCGTGCGCCCCATAGGCTCGATCGGCTGCCGGATCGTGGTCAGCGGAGGCTCGGTGCAGTTCATCAGCGCGGAGTCGTCGTAGCCGACGATCGACACGTCCGCCGGCACCGAGAGCCCCGCTCGGCGCGCCGCCCGGATCGCCCCGAGCGCCATCGGATCGCTCGCGCACAGGATCGCCGTCACACCCGCGGAGAGCAGGCGGGTGGCGGCGGCCTGGCCGGCCTCCAGCGAGTAGAGCGAGTGCACGACGAGGGACTCGTCGAGGGGCGCACCCCAGCCCTCCGCCAGACGGCGGGCCGCCTCCAGCTTGCGCTGGGACGGCACGTGGTCGCGCGGCCCGAGCAGGAGCCCGATCCGTTCGTGGCCCAGGGAGCGGAGGTGGCTCAGCGCCTGGTGCGTTGCGACGGTGTCGTCGCAGGAGACCGTGGCGAAGTTCAGGGAGTCGACGGGCGCATTGACGAGCACGGTCGGCAGGTTGAGGTCGGCCAGGCGCCCGTAGTGCGAGTGGTCCGCATCCTGCTGCGCATAGGCGCCGCCGACGAAGACGACTCCGGAGACCTGTTGCTGCAGCAGCAGGTCGACGTAATCGGACTCGGTGATCCCTCCGGCCGTCTGCGTGCAGAGCACCGGTGTGTAGCCGTTCTGGGCGAGCGCGCCTCCGATGATCTCGGCGAAGGCCGGGAAGATCGGGTTCTGCAGTTCGGGCAGCACGAGCCCCACCAGGCGCGCGCGTTCCCCGCGGAGCTTGGTCGGCCGCTCGTACCCGAGCACGTCGAGCGCGGTGAGCACCGCGCGCCGAGTCGCCTCCGAGACCCCGGGCTTGTCGTTGAGCACCCGGCTCACGGTCGCCTCGCTCACACCGACCTTGCGGGCCACCTCGGCCAGACGTTTCGACATGCCGACAGTGTACGCAAGTGCTTGCAGATCTGCGCAAGATCTTTGCAGTGAGGGATCGGGATACGATGACCGGCATGGCGAAGAAGGTGCTCTCCCTCCTGCTCGCCAGCCACCCCGGGCCCACAGTCGTCGTGACGGTGATCGCGACGGGCCTCGGACTCGGCCTCGGCTATCCGCCTCTCCGGCTCGCCGTGCTCGCCCTGGCCGTCCTGCTCGGCCAGCTCTCCATCGGCTGGTGCAACGACTGGCTCGACGCCGCTCGGGACCGCGAGGTCGCCCGGACCGACAAGCCGGCGGCGCGAGGGGACGTGTCCGTCGGCACTGTGCGCACCTCCGCCTTCGTGGCGCTCGTCGCCGCCGTCTTCCTCACGTTGCCGCTGGGGTACGCAGCGCTCGCCGCGCACGTCATCGCGATCGCGAGCGGATGGGCGTACAACCTCGGGCTCAAGGCGACCGCCTGGTCCTGGCTTCCGTTCGCCGTCGCCTTCGGAGTGCTGCCCGCCATCGTGACGCTCGGCCAGCAGACGCCCGCGCTCCCCCAGTGGTGGGTGTTCGCCGCGGGCGCCCTCCTCGGCGTCGCGGCGCACGTGACCAACGTGCTCCCGGACCTCGACGACGACGCCCGCACCGGCATCCGGGGCCTGCCTCACCGCCTGGGGGCGCGGGTCAGCGGGCTGCTCGCCTTCGCGGCGCTCGCCGTCGCCACTCTGCTGATCACCTTCGGTCCGGGCCTTCCCGTCCGGCCGCTGCTGATCGTCGGCCTCGTCATCGGCCTGGCGGCCACCGTCGCCGGTGTCGTCCTCCTGCTGCGCCGCAGCCCGACGCGCCTGCTGATGCAGCTCATCATGACCTGCGCGATCGTCGACGTCGCGATGCTCGCGCTCTCCGGTCAGTCCGTCACGGTCTGAACCTTCGCCGCCGCCCTGGCGCGGTTCTGGATGCCGACGGCCGAGACGACGCCGCCGACCAGCAGCAGCAGAGCCGCGGCCAGCATCGCGCGGTGCAGGCCGGCCGTGTCGAGCGTCCCGCCGATGATCATGCCCGCCGCCGCGATCGCGAGCAGGCCGGCGATGCGGGAGACCGCGTTGTTGACGGCGGAGGCGATTCCCGCCTGCTCCGGGTGGATCGCGCCGAGGATCGCGCTGGTGAGCGGCGCGACGGTGATCGAGAGACCGACGCCGAACAGGAGGACAGCCGGAAGGAGCGACGTCCAGTAGTCGACGTTGCTGCCCATCATCAGCAGCCAGACGAAACCGGCCGCCGCGATCATCGGGCCGATCGCCATGAACAGGCGGGGCCCGAACCGCCCGGCCAGCCCGCCGAACAGGCCGGACAGCAGAAGCATGCACAACGTCGACGGGATGAAGACGAACCCGGCGGCGATGGCGGAGAACCCGGCGACCTGCTGCAGGTACAGCGTCACGATCAGCGGGCCGAACGAGAGGGCGGCGTAGACGAAGAACGTGGCGATGTTCCCGACCCAGAAGTTGTGCACCCGGAACAGGCCCAATGGCAGCATCGGCTGCTTCACGCGGGTCTCGACCACGAAGAACGTGGCGAGACAGAGCAGGCCGAGCACGAGCGGAATCCACACCCGTGGGTTCGACCAGCCGTACGTCCCCTGCTCGATGAGCGCGAACACCGTGCCGGCGAGACCGACGGAACCGAGGACGGCTCCGACGTAGTCGACGCGGCCGCCCATCCCTGTGTCCGTGGTGCCGAGCGTCATCATCAGGACGAGTGTGATCGCGATCGGGATCACATTGATGACGAACACCCACCGCCACCCCAGGGTGTCGACGAACACCCCGCCGACGACCGGGCCGGCGATCATCGCCACGCCCGTCCATGCCGTCCAGCGGCCGATCGCCTTCGCCTGAGCCGGTCCCTCGAAGCGCGAGATGATGATCGCGAGCGAGCTGGGCACCAGCAGCGCTCCGGCGACACCCTGCAGGGCCCGTGCGAGCACCAGGAAGACGCCGGTCGGCGCGAACGCGCACAGCAGCGAGGTCGCGCCGAACCCGATCAGCCCGGCGTAGAGCACGCGCTTGCGGCCGAACACGTCGGACAGCGACCCGGCGATGAGGATGAGCGACCCCAGGGTGACGAGGTACGCATCCACCACCCACTGCTGGAGCGGCAGGCCGCCGCCCAGGTCGCGTGAGATCGCCGGGAGCGCGACGTTGATGACGGCGCCGTCGAGGAAGGCGACGAAGCTCGACAGGATCGCGATGATGAGCACCCGCAGCTGGAGCGACGTCATCGGCTCGATCCGTGTGTTGGTCATGTCCTCAGTAAACGTGTCCGGCCCCTGTGGTTGCAAGCGCGCTGCGCCGCAGGATGCGCCGGTTCCGGCGTAGAGTGCCGCCATGTCCGAGGAGGAGCGCTCCGCATCGCTGAGACCTTCGACAGGAACCGACCGGGCCGGACTGCTGACCCGGCTCGCCTGGGTGGGCGTGCTCGCGCTGACCGCCGTCTTCCACGTCATCCGGGGCGCCCCGGTCGATGCGGCGATCTACGCGGTCGGAGCCGCACTGCTGGTGCTGGATCTGCTGGGCTGGCTGCGCGTTCCGCTGCATGTGCGCGCGGACGGCGGCGGCCTCGCCTCCCGCCGGCTCGTCGTCGGCGTGCTCATCGCCGTCGCCGCGCTGACGATGGCGCTCAGCCCGCTGTACGGAGCGGTGGACACCGCCGTCGTGATCGGGATCGGCCTGCTCGTGCTGCCGGTCGCGTGGGCGGACCGCGACGGACCGCCGCGCGACCTGGCCGGTGCGCCGCCCGCGGACATGGCGGTCGAGGTCGCGGCCGAGCGCAGAGCGCTGCGCCGGGCGGCCGTCCTCTGGTCCGTCGTCATCGCAGCGGGATGCGTCTGGGAGATCGGCGCCTTCTTCCTCGGTCGCGGCATCCCCGCCGAGGAGACGCAGTTCCCGGCGCTCTCCGATCTGCTCGATCCGGTGGTCGCGTGGCCGCCGGCGCGAGCCGCCCTGGTTGCTCTATGGCTCGTCGGCGGGTATGCGCTGGTGCGAAGGGGGTGGCGCCGGTGAGAGACGTCACGATCGCCGGCTTCGTCGTCTGCGGACTGCTCTTCGCCGCCCTGGTCGTCGAGGCGCGTGCCGCGCCACTGCGGCTCGCACGGCTCAGCGTGCTGCTCGACCGGGTGATGGCCGACCGCGCGGCGCGCGTGGTCATCCTGCTGTTCTGGTGGTGGCTCGGCTGGCACTTCCTCGCCGTGCCGCCCCAACCTTAGACGTGACCGGTCGGTCGGCGTTCGCTCAGTCGTTGCCCTTGGTGCACGTCTGCTGCGCCGCGGTCTGACCGGTGATGGTCGAGGGAAGATCGACCGGCGCGCCGCCGCTGTCCGTGGGCGCCGGGGTCGCGCCCGGCGCGGGAGCCGCAGGCGCCGCCGGCGTCGCGGGCGTCACCGGGGACGGTTCTCCACCCGCGCCGGCGTCGGGCGCCGGAGAGGCCGTCGCGGTCGGATCCTCGGCGGCCCGGCCGGTGGAGCCGGTGAGCTTGACCGGCTGGTCGTTCACCAGGGCCTCATCGAGCGCATCCGCCGCCGAGTCCTGCGGGATGACGCGGTTCGGGTTGTCGGGATCCGTCACGGCCGGGTACTGCACGAACACCATGTTGCCGAGTCCGGTGTCCTTGAGCGCGAGGGCGATCTGGACGAGGGTCGTGGGGTTGGTGAGCGTCTCGGACGGCGTGATGTTGTTGACGGCGGCCTTCGCCAGGGCGTAGAGCTCCACCGGGTTGGACAGCACGCCTCCGCTCACGACCTTGCGGGCGAGCGCCGAGAGGAACACCTGTTGGTTGGAGATGCGGCCCAGATCGCTGCCGTCGCCGACGCCGTGCCTGCTGCGCAGGAACGACAGGGCCATATCCCCGACGATCGTGTTCTCCCCGGCGGGCAGGTCGAGCGGCGGGTTGGTGTAGTCGTCCGTGACCGGGCTGGCGAGGCACACCGTGACGCCGCCGACCGCGTTCGACATGGCGCTCACGCCGTTGAAGTTGATGACGGCCGCGAACGGGATGGTCAGACCCGTCATCTTGGACACGGTGGCCACGACGCAGTTGAGCCCGCCGCGGGAGAGCGCGGAGTTGAACTGGGCGTAGGAGCTGCCGTCGACCGTGCCCGTGCCGTCGGGGGACGGGCAGTCCGGGATCGCGACCATCAGGTCGCGCGGGAAGCTGACCACGACCATGCTCTTGTGGTCCTGCGCGATGTGCAGCAGCATCGTCACGTCGTTGTTGCCGGCGCCGCTGCTCGCATCCTGCTCGGCGGCGCTGCTGTAGACCCCGCCCAAGTCGCTGCGGCTGTCGGTCCCCGCGAGCAGCAGGTTCACGCCGCCAGGGATCGCGGACACGTTCGGGATGTCCTGCGGGATCGCCGAGTGCCCGGGGAGGGCCTGGAGGTGCACGCCGGTCTTGATCGAGTGCGCGACATCCCAGACGGCGTACGCCGCGATGGAGCCGACGCTCACGACGACCACCGCGACGAGGGCGGCCAGGAGCTTGAGCACCGCCACGCTGCCGCGCCGCCGGGGCAGCCGGCCGTGACGGATGCCCTCCGGTCCGCGGGCGCGCTGGTGACGTCGCGGCAGATCGGTCATCGGCATCCCTCGGGTCGTCGGTCGTTGACGAAATCCTAGTCGGCGGCGCTTTCCGTCGGCTGCGAGACGCGCTCCGCGGATGAACGGGTTCACACGGATCGGCCGCGGTGCGTGGTTCCCCCAATTCCGCCGCCCGCCGGGACGGCGGTGGGGGTTTCCCGGATGCCGCAGCGGCACCGCGCGGTCCAGCCTCGGACTGCGGCGGCCGCCCGACCGCCGGTGACGCATCCCAGGAGGCACGACATGACCATCGCCGAACCCCGGCCGGACGCAGACAGCACGCCTGCCGCCGTCCGTCCGTTCTCGTACACCGCCTCGCAGGACGACCTCGACGACCTCCGCCGCCGCATCCGCACCACCCGCTGGCCGGAGCGCGAAACGGTCGACGACACGTCGCAGGGCGTCCGACTCGAGACGATGCGCGCCCTCGCCCGGTACTGGGCCGAGGACTACGACTGGCGCGGCGTCGAAGCCCGGCTCGCCGCCCTCCCCCAGTTCACGACGGAGATCGACGGGCTCGACATCCACTTCATCCACGTGCGCTCCCCGCACGAGGACGCGCTGCCGATGATCGTCACCCACGGGTGGCCGGGCTCCATCATCGAGCAGCTCAAGATCATCGGACCGTTGACCGACCCCACGGCGCACGGCGCCGACGCCGCCGACGCGTTTGACCTGGTCATCCCGTCCCTTCCGGGGCACGGCTTCTCCGGCAAGCCGACCGCGACCGGGTGGGACCCCATCCGTATCGCCAGGGCCTGGGCGACGCTCATGACCCGGCTCGGTTACGACCGGTACGTCGCGCAGGGCGGCGACTGGGGCAATGCGGTGACCGAGCAGCTGGCGCTGCTCACCCCGCCCGGGCTGATCGGCATCCACACCAACATGCCGGCCACCGTGCCCGATGCGATCCAGAACGCTCTGGACGCGAAGGAGCAGCCGCCCGCCGACCTGAACGAGGAGGAGCGCGGCGCCTGGGACCAGCTCGCCTTCTTCTCCGCGCACGGCCTCGCCTACGCGCAGGAGATGGGCAACCGCCCGCAGACCCTGTACGCGCTCGCCGACTCCCCCGTCGGCCTGGCCGCCTGGATGCTCGACCACGACGCCCGCAGCTACGACCTAATCGCCCGCGTCTTCGCCGGCGGTTCGGAGGGGCTGAGCCGGGACGACGTGCTCGACAACGTGACCCTGTACTGGCTCACGAACACCGCGGTCTCGTCCGCGCGGCTGTACTGGGAGAGCAAACTCGCGTTCTTCGCCCCGAAGGGCGTGCCTCTCCCGACCGGGGTCAGCGTCTTCCCGGACGAGATCTACGCCGCGCCACGGAGCTGGGCGACGGCGGCGTACCCGCACCTCATCCACTTCAACCGGCTCGACCGGGGCGGGCACTTCGCGGCCTGGGAGCAGCCGGAGCTGTTCACGCAGGAGATGCGCGCCACCTTCCGGTCGTTGCGCTGAGGCGGCGCGGACATGCCAGGACTCCTACAGGTGGACGCCGGCGACCTGAACGTCGGCTACACGGACAGCGGACCGGCCGACGGCCCGGTGGCGCTGCTGCTGCACGGCTGGCCCTACGACCTCCACAGCTTCGACGCCGTGGTGCCCCTGCTCGTGGAGGCCGGGTTCCGTGTCGTCGTCCCGTCCCTGCGCGGGTACGGGACGACGACCTTCCGGGATCCGTCCGCGCCGCGCAACGCGCAGCAGGCGGTCTTCGCCCTGGACGCCCTGGCCCTCTTGGATGCGCTGAGCATCCGGTCGGCGGTGGTCGGCGGCTTCGACTGGGGGGCGCGCACCGCCAACATCCTCGCGGCGCTCTGGCCGGACCGCTGCCGCGCCCAGGTGACCGCCAGCGGCTATCTCATCGGCAGCCGGGCCGTGAACGCGCAGCCGCTCCCGCCGGCGGCCGAGCTCGCGTGGTGGTACCAGTTCTATTTCGCGACCGAGCGCGGCCGCCTCGGCTACGGGCAGAACCGCGACGAGTTCGCGCGCCTGATCTGGCACACCGCGTCCCCGGGGTGGGACTTCGACGACGACACGTTCGCCCGCTCGGCGGAGTCGTTCGCGAACCCCGACCACGTCGACATCGTGATCCACAACTACCGGTGGCGGCTCGGGCTCGCGGAAGGCGACCCCGCCTACGACGAACTGGAGGACCGGCTCGCCGCCCGGCCGCCCATCGCGGTGCCCTCCATCACGCTCGAGGGCGACGCGAACGGTGCGGCGCACCCGCCGTCGTCCGCCTACCGGTCCGACTTCACCGGACCGTACGAGCACCGCGAGGTCGGCGGCGGCGCCGGACACAACCTCCCGCAGGAGAGGCCGGAGATCTTCGCGCAGGCGATGATCGACGCAGCACGGATGGCGGACGGGCACGACAGCGTGACCGCGGGCGCGGTGCGTCATGGCGGATGAGCGCGAACGCCGGCCGTTCCGGTCCCTGGCCCACCGGCTGGCGGGCGACCCCGAGCGTCTCCCCGACGAGGGACGCCTCCCCGGCTTCACCCGGGCGACCGGGTGGCTGAACAGCGAACCCCTCACCCCGGAGGGACTCCGCGGCCGCGTCGTGCTGGTCGACTTCTGGACGTACACGTGCGTCAACTGGCTGCGGACACTGCCCTACCTGCGGGCCTGGCACGAGAAGTACGCGGCGTCCGGGCTCACCATCGTCGGCGTCCACACCCCCGAGTTCGGGTTCGAGCACGACCGGTCCAACGTGACCGCGCGGACCGCCGCGCTCGGCATCCGCTACCCGGTCGCGGTCGACGACGACTACGGGGTGTGGGAGGACTTCGCCAACCACTACTGGCCGGCCCTCTACCTCGCCGATGCCGACGGGCGGCTGCGCTACCACCACTTCGGAGAGGGCGAGTACGCCGGCACCGAGATGATGGTCCAGCGGCTGCTGTCGGATGCCGGCGCGCCCGACCTCGACCTCGACCTGGTCATGGTGGAGCCGGTGGGCCTGGAGGTCGCCGCGGACTGGCGCGACCTGCGGTCTCCGGAGACTTACCTCGGGTACGGGCAGAGCAGCGGCTTCGTCGCGGAGTCGCCCGACCGTTACGACCGCCCGTGGCCCTACGAGGCGCCGCGCGAGCTGCCGCTCAACGGCTGGGCGCTGTCCGGGCGGTGGACGCAGACCCGCACGGCGGCCGTGCTCGACGAGGCGGGCGGCGAGCTGGCCTACGCCTTCCACGCACGCGACGCGAACCTCGTGATGGGCCCGGCCGCGGGCGAGCCCGGTATCCCCTTCCAGGTGCTGCTGGACGGGCACCCGCCCGGCGACGCGCACGGCAGCGACGTGGATGCGGACGGGCGCGGGACGCTCGACCACCAGGACACCTTCCAGCTCATCCGGCAGACCGGCCCCATCGCCGAGCGGGTGATGGAGGTGCGGTTCGACCGGGCGGGCGCAGAGGCGTACTGCTTCACGTTCGGGTGACGCGGAACGGGTCCCCGCCCGTCGTCAGAAGCGCGCGATCCACGCCCGCAGCGCGTTGTACGCGCCGGACGCGATCAGGCCGGCGCCGGTGGCGATCAGCAGCACGTTCCCGAGCGGCAGCGTCAGCAGCGACGCGAACGCGCCGTAGAGTCCCGAGGCCGCGTCGGGGTGGACGGTGACCGCGGCGACGACGAACAGCACGCCGGCGACCGCGAGCACGAAGCCTTTCGCGATGTAGCCGGCGACGCCGAGGACGGAGACGACCGTCGCCATCCCCGCCAGGCCAGGGAGGTCGATGTCACGCAGG
This sequence comes from Leifsonia sp. KNZ13-11D, assembly GCF_056754895.1. Taxonomy (NCBI): domain Bacteria; kingdom Bacillati; phylum Actinomycetota; class Actinomycetes; order Micrococcales; family Microbacteriaceae; genus Leifsonia; species Leifsonia sp. KNZ13-11D. Next base: position 1,825,004 of record NZ_JBPGWU010000001.1, on the reverse strand, counting down.
AAGCGACGGCGGACACCCTTGACGACCAGGTAGCCGCCGATCCCGACGATCCCCAGCCCCGCCAGCACGAGCAGAGCGGCGCCCCCCGGCAGTGCCAGGATGTGCACGCTCATCACCCGTGTCGACGAGCTGGCGTCGTCGTGATGCCCCTGCGCGACCCCCAGCGCTGTCAGGGCCAGTGCGGCGTAGGCCAGCGCCTTGCCCACATTCTGCAGCCGACGGGCCCAGCGCACCGACGGCTTCCCGGCGCGCATCGCGGTCGCCTCGATCACCAGCCACGCCGCGAGGGAGAACAAGCCGATCACGCTCACCCAGAGAAGCACGACGCCCCCTGGCAGCTGCGCGAGCTGCTCCATCGCGCCGGACTGGTCGGCGTCGGCGAAATGGTTGACCCCGAGCTGTATCGCGAGCGCACCGAGCAGCACCTGCACCAGTCCGCTCGCGGCGAAGCCCACCCGGGCGAGGGCGTGGAAGATCGCGCTGTCGCGCGCGTCACGGGCGACCTCGCGGACGCGTTCGCCCGCATCCGCACCCGTCGAGCCGCCGCCGCTCATGTTCCGTCCACCTGCGGCTGCGAGAGCTCGCCCTCGATCTTCTCGCCCTCGACGCGCACGGTGCGCCGGGTGTCGAGGGCGATCACGCCTCCCACGACCGCGAGCGACAGGGCGACAGAGCTCGTCGTGTCGCTGATCCAGTGGTAGCCGAGGTACAGCCGGCTCGCGACCTGCAGCACGGTCAGGGCCGCCGCGACGACGAACGCGACGACGGTGAACCAGCGTTTCTGCATGCGGCTGGCCAGCAGGAAGGCGAGGAGGAGGAAGAAGTCGGAAGCCCCGAGCACATGCCCGGAGGGGAACGAGAAGGTGTGGTCGGGCTGCATCAGCATGAGCGACAGCGGCGGCCGGGGGTGGCGGATCAGCGGCGCCAGGATCTGCGCCAGCACGACACCGGTCAGCATCCCGGCGCCCAGCAGGAGCGGGCGCCAGATGTGCCGGGCCGTCACCGACCACACGACCACGGTGATCCCCACGATGAACGGCATGGCCACGGGACCGAAGATGATCGCCAGGACGGTCATGAAGCCGGTCGTCTCCGCGGAGCGCTGGGCGTTGAACCAGCGCTCGACCGGCACGTCCAGCCGTTCGAAGCCGGTGTGCGTCATGACGTTGATCGCGAGGATCACGAACGCCGTCAGACCGACGGCCGCCAGGACGACGGACGTCACGTACAGGCGTCGCCGGTTCTCCGCGGGGAGGTACCGTTCCTCGACGACGAACCGCCGGTTCCAGTCGGACAGGCGGCTCGGACGAGCGTCAACGGCTGTGGGCACAGGATTCGGGCCTTTCGGGAGGGCGGCACAGGCGACCCGCCATGCGGGCCTCATGCACTGTACGCGCGATCGCGCTCACGGGGAGTAGCGGCGCACCCCCTGCGTGACATCCGCCCGGCCGGAGGCGCCGGCCCCGACCTCAGGCGATCCCGTGCCGCAGCGCGTACGCGGTCGCCTCGCTGCGCCGGGCCACGCCGATCTTGCGGTAGAGCCCGGTGATGTGCCGCTCCACCGTCCGATCGCTCAGCCACATGACCGCGGCCATCTCCTTGTTGCTGAGCCCCTGGGCGAGCAGGCCGAGCACCTCCAGCTCGCGGCGTGTCAGGTTCGGCGCGCCGGCCGGATGCACCGCCTCGCGCGCCGCCTCGCGCGCCGCCTCACGCGAGGCCTCCTCCACGCGTCGGGAGGCGGCGCCGAGCGCCGGACCGACCTCCTCCACCAGCGACCGCAGCACCCGGTTCTGGCGCTCGAGCGCTCGCTCCGCCTCCCGTCGCGCACGCTGCTCCCCCGCCAGCCGGCGTGCGGTGTGCAGGGCGATCGCCGCCTGCCCGACCGCCACCCGGAGCAGGTGGGTCTCCCGCTCCGTCGGGAAGCCGGGCCGCACTGCAGAGACGGCGATGAGCCCGGTCCCCCATGGGAGCGTGAGCGCCAGCGTGGTGACCCGGGCGAGGAGCGGCGGCTCCGATGGTCCGCCTCCCGCCCGGACGGCCGCCGTCTCGATGCCGCTGTCGACGGCCGCCGCAGTCACGCCCGACCCGTCGACCGCGCGCACGAGCCGCACGGGCGGCTCGGCACCGGTGGGACGCCACGACTCCAGGGCCGGCCCACCGTCGAACCCGTGGAAGCGCGCGTACGCCGCCTCCAGGCGCAGCATCCCGGTGACGACGCTCAGCAGGCCGTCCGCGATCTCGGGCGGCGTGTGGTCGACCCACAGGGACGGCAGGGCCAGGAGCGCGCCGAGGTCGCGCATCCACGTCCGCTCGTCCGCATCCATCGCCCGTCAGCCGCCGCTGCCGATCGCGCGCGGGCCGCGGGACTCGGATCCGTTCTGCATGGTCATGGCCGCATCCACCCGGTCGGAGGCTAACGCAGCGCCCCGAGGCCGCACAACGCAGACTCCAAACGAAAAGAACCCCCGGCCGGAAGCGGAAGAGCTTCTGACCGGGGGTTTCGGTGGATCTGAGGGGACTCGAACCCCTGACCCCCTGCATGCCATGCAGGTGCGCTACCAGCTGCGCCACAGACCCGGACGCTGCTCGTCCGGACCTTTCGGACCGGCCGGAACAACTCGTCCAGCCTACTACATCGGGGCCTTCAGAAAAAACTGAGCCGGGCTCGCGTCGGTCGAACAGCTCGCTGCGCCAGTTCCCGCGCGTCCTCTACTCCGCCGTCTCGTGGACGGGGAGCTCGATCGGAAGCACGGGGCAGTCCTTCCACAGGCGTTCGAGCGCGTAGTACATCCGGTCCTCCTCGTGGAAGACGTGGACCACCAGGTCGCCGAAGTCCAGAAGCACCCAGCGGCCCTCGGCCTTGCCCTCGCGGCGCAGCGTCTTGACGCCGGCCTCGTTGAGCTTGTCCTCCACCTCGGACGCGATGGCCAGCACGTTCCGCTCGACACGCCCGCTGACCAGCAGGAAGGCGTCGGTCAGCGGCAGCGGCCCGGAGACGTCGAGGGCGACGAGATCCTGGCCGCCCTTCGAGTCGGCGGCGGCTGCTGCCACCTGCAGGATCTCGCGGGCGTGCGGGGATGCGGTCACGGACGGTCCTCCGGTCGCGTTCGGTGCGTCAGGGTGGAAAGGGTTGCGAGAGCGCGGATGATCAGAACACCTTCAGGACGTAGGCCGCGACGAGCAGCCCGATGACACCGACGGCGAGCACTCCCGCGGTCACCATGAGGATGACGGGGAGGGCGTTGCCGCGCTTCTTCGGCGGGGCGATGACACCGCGCGTCGACGTGTGCGTGCTGATCGCGCGCGAGGCGCGGACGGGCTGCACCTCGGACGTGTTGAACTCGTTCTCCTCGCCGTCGAGCAGCCGGTCGATGTCGGACGAGTCGATGCGGTCGGGATGAGCGCCGGTCGCGCCCATGCCCCGGGGCAGGTCGATGGACCCCGTCACCAGGATCTCCCCCGTGCTGGTGAGCGGTGCGTTGGTGTCCGGCTGCGGGATGACGGGCAGGATGAGCGCGTTGGTCGTGGTCGCCGCGGTCGACTGCGCGACGTTGCGCGTCGTGATCGGCTGCTTCTGGTCTTCCAGCTCTGCGGCGGTCGACCAGTGGCCGGTCGGCGGTGTGAACGGCCGGCGCTCCTGCGTCGACGTGTCCTCGGCGGCCTCCTGCGGTGCGGCGACGGCGGGGGGCTCCTCCGGCGCTTCGGACGCGGGCTTCGCCGCGACCGGGGCCCCGAAGGCGGCGAACGGCGAGGTCGGGCTCTGCGTGACCGTCGGCTCGTCCTGCGCGGAGCGCGACGAGGCCGGCGCGGTGGGCGCCGCCGACGCGGCCGACGGGGCGAACGATGCGAACGGCCAGGACGACTTCTCGCTCGAGGGTGTTCCGGCGGGGGCGGGGATCGAGGTCGCCGCGGTCGCGGTGCCCTCGACCGTCGTCTCGGCCGCGGCCTCCGACGAACCGCCTGCGGAGTCGGAGGTGAAGGAGACGGGGAAGACGGCCTCGCCGTTCGTCGGCGCGTGGTTGGCCTGGGCGTTCGCCTCCTGGGCCTGAAGCATCGCGCGCAGCTCGCGCCGGGTGAGCGTCCGCTCGCCCGCCGGAGTCGCCGGGGAGGCGGCGGCCGGAGCGGCCGGGGCCTGGACCGGCTGCGCCGGCTGCAGGATCGCCATGGGCTGGGTCACCGGCTCCGGCTGCGACGGATCGGGCGACTGGCGGAAGAAGTCGAAGGCGTCGCGCGAGGGCGACGTGACGCCGGGCTCGGCGAAGGCGCTGGCCGGGATGGCCGGACGCTCGTCCGCAGCGGCCGGGGCCTCGGCGGACGCCGTGGCGGGAGCGTCGTCGGCGCTGGCCTCATCGGCACTGGCCTCATCCGCACGGGCCTCATCGGCACGGGCCTCGTCTACACGGGCCTCATCGACACCGGTCTCGGCGGGCTGCTCGTCGCGGGGTGGTGCGGTGGTGGTCATCTCGGGGATCTGGCCGCCGGGCGTCGGCTCGGAGGTTCCCGCGCGGCGCGCTGCAGAGCGCTCGAACTCCCTCGCCTGTCGCCGCGTCTGCGCCTGCGGCTGGCCCGTCGGCGGCTGTTCAGGCCACGATGTCATGCCACGCTCCGATACAGATGGTGTTTGGAGATGTACTGAACGACCCCGTCGGGCACCAAGTACCAGACCGGGAATCCCCTGCTCACCCGGCTCCGGCAATCGGTCGACGAGATCGCCAGGGCCGGAACTTCCAACAAGCTTACGTCTTGCTCCGGCAATCCAGAAATACTCAAGTCGTGTCCCGGGCGACTCACAGCAACGAAGTGGGCGAGCTCCCAGAGCTCGCGCACATCGCGCCAGCTGAGGATCTGTGCGATCGCGTCGGCGCCCGTGATGAAGAAGAGCTCGGCCTCCGGACGCTCGCGGTGGAGGTCGCGCAGCGTGTCGATCGTGTACGTGGGGCCCTCGCGGTCGATGTCCACCCGGCTCACGGTGAAGCGCGGGTTGGATGCCGTCGCGATCACCGTCATCAGGTAGCGGTGCTCCGCCTCCGTGACCGGCCCCTTCTGCCACGGCTGGCCCGTCGGGACGAAGACCACCTCGTCCAGGTCGAAGGACTGCGCGACTTCGCTGGCGGCGACGAGGTGGCCGTGGTGGATGGGGTCGAAAGTGCCGCCCATCACGCCGATGCGCGGCCGGCCCGTCTCCGTCAGCTCCATGCCCGGGTGGCTCAGTGCCCCTGGGTCGGGTGGCCGGTGCCGTGGTGCGTGGCGCCCGGGGCGCCCGCGTGGGCCGCCGCGTCGGGGGCCGACCGGTGGCTGTGCCGGTTGGCGACGTCCTTGAAGCTCCACGCGACGAAGGCGAGAGCGATGAACAGCGCGATGGCGATCGCCCCGAACGCCCAGGTGGGCATCGGCAGCTCGACGTGGGTCTCCGCCTCGGCGAGGACGGTCGTCAGAAATGACATCGTGCGTAATCCTTTCTCCGGGCCGCGAGGCCCGCTGTCGAGTCTAGCGGTCGCCTACGCCCGGATCTGCCCGGACCCGCGGACGATCCACTTCGTGCTCGTGAGCTCGGGGAGCCCCATCGGCCCGCGTGCGTGCAGCTTCTGGGTCGAGATGCCGACTTCGGCGCCGAAACCGAACTCGCCCCCGTCGGTGAACCGGGTGGACGCGTTCACCATCACGACCGCCGAGTCGACCTCGGCCAGGAACCGCTCGGCGTTCGCCAGGTCGTTCGTCACGATGGACTCGGTGTGCTGCGTCGAGTAGCGCCGGATGTGCTCGATCGCCTCGTCGAGGTCGTCCACGACCTTCACCGAGATGTCGAGGCTCATGTGCTCCGTCGCGTAGTCCTCCTCGGTGACCGGCACGGCGTCCGCCGCGAACGGCAGCGCACGCTCGTCGGCGTGGATGGCCACCCCGGCGTCGCGCAGGGCGCCCAGCACGGGCGGCAGCAGCCGGTCGGCGGCGGCGCGGTGCACCAGCAGCGTCTCGACCGCGTTGCAGACGCTGGGACGCTGCACCTTGGCGTTCCGGACGATGTCGACCGCCCAGTCCTCCCGCGCGGACTCGTCGAGCACTACGTGCACCACGCCGGCGCCCGTCTCGATGACCGGGACCGTGGACTGCGTGACGACCGCCTGGATGAGCTCGGCGCTGCCACGCGGGATCAGCACGTCCACGTAGCCGCGGGCCGTCATGAGCTCCGCGGCGCCCTCCCGGCCGAAGTCGTCGATGGTCTGCACCGCATCGGCGGGGAGCCCCGCCGACTCCAGCGCCTGCTGGATGACGCGGACGAGCACGCGGTTGGTCTCGATCGCGGCGCTCCCGCCGCGCAGGACCGCCGCGTTCCCGCTCTTGACGGCGAGGGCCGCGATGTCGATGGTCACGTTCGGCCGTGCCTCGTAGATGACGCCGACGACACCGAACGGGACCCTCACCTGCGTGATCTGGATGCCGTTGGGGAGCGCGCTGCCGCGGACGGCCTGGCCGACCGGATCGGTGAGCCCCACGATCTCGAGAACCGCATCCGCCAGCCCCTGCAGTCGCGCCGGGCTCAGCGTCAGCCGATCGAGCAGGCCGGTCGTCAGACCGTTCTCACGGCCGTTGGCCAGGTCGAGCTCGTTGGCGGCGAGGACGTCGGCGGACGCCGCGAGCACGCCGTCGGCGATGGCACGGAGGGCACGGTTCTTCTGGTCCGTGTTGGCCGTCGCGAGAGAGCGGGACGCCGTCTTCGCGGCCTCGAGGCGCTCCCGCAGCGACAGGGTCGCGGCGGGCGCCGAATCGGTGATCGAGGACATGCGTCGATTCTAGGACGCGGCGACGTCGGACGAGACCGCGCCGGGCGCGAGCGGCGCCGACGAGACGGGCGCGGGCGCGAACCACGTACCCACCCGCTCGCCCCGCAGCGCGCGGGACACCAGGGAGGTCGCCGTCAGCACGACGGCGGTCCCGCGCTCGGCCGCCTGCCGGGCGGCGGAGACCTTGGTGACCGCTCCCCCGCTGCCGACGCCCGAGAGACCGGTCGAGCCGATCTCCACACCGTCGAGCTCGTCGTCCCAGCCGACGTGCTCGATGCGCTCGGCGCCCGGCTCGTGCGGCGGCCGCGTGTACAGGGCGTCGACATCCGACAGCAGCACCAGCAGGTCGGCGTCGATGAGCAGCGCGACCAGCGCGGCGAGCCGGTCGTTGTCGCCGAACCGGATCTCGTGGGTCGCGACCGTGTCGTTCTCGTTGACGATCGGCAGGATGCGGAGGTCGAGCAGCCGCTCCATCGCCCGCTTGGCGTTGCTGCGGTGCGTCGGATTCTCCATGTCGCCGGCCGTGAGGAGCACCTGGCCCGCCACGATGTCGTAGCGGTCGAAGCTGTCCTGGTACCGGTAGATCAAGACGTTCTGGCCCACGGCAGCCGCGGCCTGCTGCGTCGGCAGGTCGGTGGGACGCTCGGTGAGCGACAGGTACGGGATGCCCGTGGCGATCGCGCCCGACGACACCAGGACCACCTGCGTGCCGCGGCCGTGGGCCTCGGCGAGGGCGTCGACCAGCGGGGCGATCTGGCCCGCGTTCTCGCCGCTGATGGACGAGGAGCCCACCTTGACGACGATCCGGCGGGCGGAGGGGATCTGGCTGCGGTCGTCGATCGTCATCCCTCGCTGGTCTCCCTGTCTGCGCGTGCGTCTTCCGGGCTCGCGTCCGCCTCGCGGACCGCGTTCTCGTCGTAGCTGTCGTCCGCCCAGAGGCCCGCGGCGCGGTCGCGCTGGAGCTCTTCGCGGGCTTCGGCCTTGGCGTCCATGCGCTCGAAGTAGTCCTCGCGACGCTGCGCACGGGTCGGGCGCTGGTTGGTGTCGAGCCGCGTGTCCGTTCCTCGGGGCGCAGTGATCAGTTCGGCGGTGGAGGTGAGGGTCGGCTCCCAGTCGAAGACGACGCCGTTGTTCCGGCCGATGACCACGGTCGAGCCGGCGACGGCCCCGGCGCGGACCAGCTCGTCCTCCACGCCCAGCTTGGCCAGGCGGTCGGCGAGGTAGCCGACGGCCTCGTCGTTGGCGAAGTCGGTCTGCGCGACCCAGCGCTCGGGCTTGGCGCCCAGGATGCGGTACACCGGTCCGTCCGTGCCGCCCTCGACCTTGACCACGAACCCGGAGTCGTCCACGGCCTTCGGGCGCATGACGATGCGCGGGCGCGCCTCCTCGAGCGCCGCCTGCTCGGCGCGCGCCTTCTCGACGATCTCGCCGAGCGCGAAGGAGAGCGGGCGGAGGCCCTCGTGGCTGACCGTGGAGATCTCGAAGACGCGGTACCCGCGCTGCTCGAGCTCCGGACGGACGAATTCGGCCAGCTCACGCGCATCCGGCACGTCGATCTTGTTGAGCGCGACCAGCTGCGGCCGCTCCAGGAGCGGCGTCTGACCCTCGGGGACCGGGTACGCGGCGAGCTCGGCGAGGATGACGTCCAGGTCGCTCAGCGGATCGCGGCCGGGCTCCAGCGTGGCGCAGTCGAGCACGTGCAGGAGCGCCGAGCAGCGTTCGACGTGACGGAGGAACTCCAGCCCGAGGCCGCGACCCTCGCTCGCGCCCTCGATGAGGCCGGGCACGTCGGCCACGGTGTAGCGCACGTCGCCGGCCTGCACGACGCCGAGATTGGGGTGGAGTGTGGTGAACGGATAGTCCGCGATCTTGGGCTTCGCGGCAGAGAGCGCGGCGATGAGGCTCGACTTGCCGGCGGACGGGTAGCCGACCAGGGCGATGTCGGCGACCGTCTTCAGCTCGAGCCGGATGTCGCCCTCCCACCCGGGAGTGCCGAGCAGCGCGAAGCCCGGCGCCTTGCGCTTCGGGTTGGCCAAGGCCGCGTTGCCGAGGCCTCCGACGCCGCCGGGGGCGGCGACGAAGCGCATCCCCGGCTCGGTGAGGTCGGCCAGCTCGTTGCCGGCCTCGTCCTTGACGACCGTGCCGACCGGGACGGCCAGCTCGAGGTCTTCGCCCGTGTGGCCGCTGCGATGGTCGCCCATCCCGAAGCCGCCGTTCTCGCTGGAACGGTGCGGATGACGGTGATAGCCGAGCAGCGTGGTGACCTGGGGGTCGGCGACCAGCACGATGTCGCCGCCGTTGCCGCCGTTCCCGCCGTCGGGACCGGCCAGCGGCTTGAACTTCTCGCGCCGGACCGAGACGCACCCGTTGCCGCCGTTTCCGGCGCGCAGATGCAACGTCACGCGATCAACGAACGTCGCCATGGTGCTCTCCTATTACTGCTCAAACGGCGGATGGGCGGGCCGAAGCCCGCCCATCCGGAAGGTGTTGCTCGTGGTGAGGCTCAGGCCGAGGCTTCCACGATGTTGACGACCTTGCGGCCGCCCTTGGTGCCGAACTCGACCGCACCGGCGGCGAGGGCGAAGAGGGTGTCGTCGCCGCCACGGCCGACGTTCACGCCGGGGTGGAAGTGGGTGCCGCGCTGGCGGACCAGGATTTCACCCGCGTTGACGGTCTGGCCGCCGAAGCGCTTCACGCCGAGGCGCTGGGCGTTGGAGTCGCGGCCGTTGCGAGTGGAGCTCGCTCCCTTTTTGTGTGCCATGGTGTCTTCTCCTCGAGGCTGTCGGGCTACGTGGCCGTCGGTTACTTGATGCCGGTGATCTTGACGCGCGTGAGCTCCTGACGGTGGCCCTGGCGCTTCTTGTAACCGGTCTTGTTCTTGAACTTCTGGATGACGATCTTCGGGCCACGGAGGTCGCCCAGGACCTCTGCGGTCACGGTGACCTTCGCGAGCGACGCGGCATCGGAGGTGATCTTGTCACCGTCGACGAGCAGCACCGGTGCGAGCTCGACCGTGCCGTTCTCGTCGGCCTTGATGCGGTCCATCGTCACGATGGTGCCGACCTCGACCTTCTCCTGCCGGCCACCGGCGCGCACAACTGCGTAAACCACTTGTCAGTACCTTTTCGTCGGGGAACAGCTCCCGGCGCAGCCGCGGATCTGGTCCTGCTCTTCAACTTTTCTGGAATTCGCCTTGATCGCAAGGCACTGGCGAGTCCGCCCGGGAGCTTTCACACCCGGCGGCTCTCAGAAAACCATGATGGCGATGCGGGCCACGCCCGACACACACCAACGGTCAACTTTACCCGACGCCCAGGATGCCGTCAATTCGGCACCACCGCGGCGAACGGCCCGCAGAGGGCCGTCGGGACCGCACGGCTCCGCCAGTGGAACCGGTTCCTACAATCATTCTATGACGGTCCTGATCGATCCCCCGGCATGGCCGGCGCACGGCATGTTGTGGTCGCATCTGGTCAGCGACGCATCACTGGACGAGCTGCACGCCTTCGCGGAGGCCAACGGCATCCAGCGCCGGGCGTTCGATCTCGACCACTACGACGTGCCCGACCGGCGCTACGCAGAGCTCGTGGCGGCGGGGGCGCATCCCGTGCCGGGCAAGGAGCTCGTCGCGCGGCTCATCGCCAGCGGCCTGCGGGTGCGCGCACGCGACCGCCCGGGTCACTGACCCGGGCGGCGACGTACCCTGACGTCAGTCGGACGTGGGGAGCTTCTCGCCGCCCGCGATGACCGCGGTGCTGGCGCGACGGCTGCGGCTGCGGCCCTGGCCCGGCTCCTTCGGCTGCGGCAGCGCATCCAGCACGGAGTCGAGCAGGTGCTCGGTCTCCTCGGGCGAACGGCGGGCCGGCGTGTGGGTCGGAGCCGGCTCCGGCAGTTCGATCAGCGGAACGCCGGCCTCGGCGGTCTCGACGTCGATCTCCGCCACGTCCAGCTCGGTGGCCTCGACCGCGGCCAGCCCATCTTCGTCAGCAGTCCGCTCGTCGGCGGCCCACTCGGCCCCGGCCGGCTGCGACTGCTCGGATGCGGCGTCGCCGACCTGCTCGGCGGCCGGACGCTGCCGGTCGCCCTTGCCCTTGCGGCGGCGCTTCTTGGTGGCCGTGACCTCGGTCACCGTCACCTCGGCGATGGCGACCTCGGAGACCTCGCCGGCCTCCGCGGGCTTCGTGCCGTCCTCGTGGTGGTGGATGGTCGATGCGGCGATCTGCGCCAGCGCGTTCTTGGCGTCGTCGGTGATGGCGTGGGTGCCGGTGTGGCCGTTCGCGACGGGGACGCCGTTCGCTGCCCCGTTGCCGCCGCCGGTGGCTCCACGGCCGCGACGGCGCTCGTTCTGCGGCTGCTGCTGCGGCTGGCGGTGCTTGACCACCGGGTCGTGGTGGACGATGACGCCGCGTCCCGCGCAGACCTCGCACGCTTCGCTGAACGTCTCGAGCAGGCCGAGCCCCAGCTTCTTGCGGGTCATCTGCACGAGGCCGAGCGAGGTGACCTCGGCGACCTGGTGCTTCGTCCGGTCGCGGCTCAGGCACTCGACCAGGCGGCGGAGCACGAGGTCGCGGTTCGACTCCAGCACCATGTCGATGAAGTCGACGACGATGATGCCGCCGATGTCGCGCAGGCGCAGCTGGCGCACGATCTCCTCGGCCGCCTCCAGGTTGTTCTTGGTGACGGTCTCCTCGAGGTTGCCGCCCGAGCCGACGAACTTGCCGGTGTTGACGTCCACGACCGTCATCGCCTCGGTGCGGTCGATGACGAGCGAACCGCCCGAAGGCAGCCACACCTTGCGCTCGAGCGCCTTCTCGATCTGCTCCGTGATGCGGAACTCGTCGAACGCGTCCCGCTCGCCGGTGTAGGCCTCGACGCGGTCGAGGAGGTCCGGCGCGACCTGACGGAGGTAGTTCTCGATCGTCTGACGCGCGTCGTCGCCCGCGATGACGAGCTTCTGGAAGTCCTCGTTGAAGACGTCGCGGATGATCTTGATCAGGAGGTCCGGCTCGCTGTGCAGGAGCGCGGGCGCCTGCTGCGTCTCCACGCGCGAGCTGATGTCGGCCCACTGCGCGGTGAGGCGGTTGACGTCGAGCGTCAGCTGCTCCTCCGTGGCGCCCTCGGCGGCCGTGCGCACGATCACGCCGGCGCTCTCCGGGAGCACCTCCTTGAGGATCTTCTTCAGCCTCGACCGCTCGGTGTCCGGCAGCTTGCGGCTGATGCCGTTCATGGAGCCGTTGGGCACGTACACGAGGTAGCGGCCCGGCAGCGAGATCTGGCTGGTGAGGCGGGCGCCCTTGTGGCCGACCGGGTCCTTGGTGACCTGCACGAGGACGCGGTCGCCGCCCTTCAGCGCGAGCTCGATACGTCGCGGCTGGTTGCCGGTCTCGACGGCATCCCAGTCGACCTCGCCGGAGTACAGCACGGCGTTGCGGCCGCGGCCGATGTCGACGAACGCGGCCTCCATGCTGGGGAGGACGTTCTGCACGCGACCGAGGTACACGTTGCCGATGAGGGACGCCTCCTGCGAGCGGGCGACGTAGTGCTCGACGAGCACCTTGTCCTCCAGGACGCCGATCTGGATGCGGCCGCCCTTCGAGCGCACGATCATCTGCCGGTCGACCGACTCGCGGCGCGCCAGGAACTCGGCCTCGGTGATGACCGGACGGCGTCGACCGGCGTCGCGGCCGTCGCGGCGGCGCTGCTTCTTGGCCTCGAGGCGGGTGGAGCCCTTGACCTTCTGCGGCTCGGTGATCAGCTCGGGCTCGCGCGGGGTCCGCACCTTGACCACCGTGTTCGCGGGGTCGTTCGCGCCCTCGCGTCCGGTCTCTCCCGCGCGGCGGCGCGAGCGGCGGCGCACTCCGCCGGCCGGCTCCTCGTCGGCGTCGGGCAGCGGCGGGAGCGGCAGGATGTCGGGCGCCTGGAACAGCAGGGTGGTCGGCGGCAGGCCGGGCGCTGCTGCGGCGACGACCGGCGGCTCGTCCTCTCCGTGCTTCTCCGGGAGGGCGGGCGGCTCGTGCGCGGCGGGTGCTCCTGCCTCGGCCGGTGCCGTAGCCTCCTGCGCCGTCTCGGAGGCCTCAGGCTCGGAAGCGGATGCGGGCGGTTCGTCACCGAACGCGGGCGAGGCCTTCCTCACCACGCGTCGCGTGCCGAAGAGCCCTTTGCGCTTCCGTCCTCCTGTCTCCGTCTCGTTGTTGTCCGTGTTGTCGATATTCTCGTTATCCACCATCGCTGGTGCACTCCTCGACCGGTCGGCGGTTCCCCGCTCGCCGGGTACTCTCCGTCGGGAGGCGGCGCGTGCGGCGCCTCCCTCAATCCTGTTCGGATGCCGCCGGGCTCGTGGCGCCGTCTGCATCCGGTTCACTGTTCGCGCCGGCCTCCAGGGCCGGCATTTCCCGGGCACTCCAGGCGCCCGCAAGCCTTCTGTCGCTGTTCCCGGCCGGAGCCGGGACGACTGCTGCAACGATTATCGCACGCCTGCGCCTCCCGGCGGTCGCCTCCCAGGACGACACGCAGGGGGCATGCCATAATCCGAGGGTGTCAGCCAGTCCCGCCGAGGTCGCCTACCGCCGCCCGACCGCTCTCGCCGTCTTCCTGATCATCGCCGGACTGATCGGCCTCTGGGCCGCCTTCATGCTGACGGTGGACAAGTTCCACCTGCTCGAGAACCCGGACGCCCAGCTGTCCTGCAACTTCTCGGTGCTGGTCGGCTGCTCGAAGAACCTGAACTCCTGGCAGGGATCGCTGCTCGGCTTCCCGAACCCGCTCCTGGGGATCGGCGGGTGGACCGCCACGATCGCCGTCGGCGTCGGCCTCCTGGCGACCCGGGCGCGTTTCGCCCGCTGGTACTGGATCGCGTTCAACGTGGGCGTCGTGCTGGCGCTGGTGCTGGTCATCTTCCTGATCACCCAGTCGCTCACCGTGCTGAACGTGCTGTGCCCCTGGTGCATGGTGACGTGGGTCGTGACCATCCCGACCTTCTGGGCGGTGACCCTCTACAACCTCAAGGAGGGCAACATCCCGCTGCCGGAGCGCGCTCGCGCGTTCTTCCGCACGCTGTACGGCTGGGTGCCGCTGATCACGATCGTCTGCTACGCGATCGTCGCGGTGCTGGCGCAGCTGCAGCTGGACTGGATCCACCGCGCCTTCGTCTGACGCGACGCGACCCGCTCGGCAGACATTCGTGCCGAATGTCCCCTCTCAGCGGGCAGGAGGCGACATTCGGCACGAATGTGGCGCGCGCGGGATGCGCGGTGCGGGTCAGTCGAACCAGAGGGCCAGCTCGCGCTGCGCGGACTCGGGCGAATCGGAGCCGTGCACGAGGTTCTGCTGCACCTTGAGACCCCAGTCGCGGGCGAGGTCGCCGCGGATGGTGCCCGGGAGGGCGGTCGTCGGGTCGGTCGCGCCGGCGAGCGAGCGGAAGCCCTCGATGACGCGGTTCCCGGCCAGCCGGATGGCGACGATCGGTCCCGACTCCATGAACTCCACCAGCGGCTCGTAGAAAGGCTTGCCCTTGTGCTCGGCGTAGTGCTGAGCGAGCAGGTCGCGGTCGGCCTGCAGCATCCGGAGGTCGACGAGCGAGTAGCCCTTCGCCTCGATCCGGCGCAGGATCTCGCCGGTCAGGTTGCGGGCGACCCCGTCGGGCTTGATGAGGACGAGGGTCTCTTCGACGGCGGTGGTCATGGATTCTCCGTTCCGTTGTCGGCCGCGGATGCGGCCGCTCGATTGTTGCGGTCGATGCGTGCGGCGGCGATCATGCAGTACGCCCACATGGCGGTGAAGATCGCGCCGACGATGAAGAAGGCGGGCACGAGGATGCCGGCGGCCACCACGATCAGCTGAACGATCCAGCCGAGCACGACGCCTGCGGTGTACCGCAGCAGCCCGATCGCGACGATCATGAGCGCGATCAGCGCCGTTCCCCCGCCGAGCGCCAGCCAGGCCGGCAGCGCGTGCAGGCCGAACAGCACGAGCGCGCCGAGGAACACCACGACCAGCTCGAAACCGAGCACGATCGAGCCGAGCAGCTCGCGCAGGGAGCGCTGACGCCGCACCCGGCCCTGCGGCGCGTCGGTCACGACGCGGCCTGCTTCCACTCCTGCTCCTCGGCGTAGGCCATCGCCTGGCCGACGAGCACGATGCTCCCTGCGACGACGACCGCGCGCCGCGGCTCCTCGCCGGCCCACTCCCGGGCCGACTCGAGCGCGTCGATCGGATCCGAGTAGACGATCGTCGCCTCGTCGCCGACCTCCTCGCGCACCAGGTCGCCGAAGTCCTCCGCGTCCCGCGCCCGCTCGGAGTCGGGCTGCGTCACGAAGAACTGCGTGGCGACCGGGGCGAGCGCGCGGATGACGCCGCGCGCATCCTTGTCGCCCAGGATGCCGATGACGAACGTGATCTCGTCGAAGTCGAAGTAGCTGCGGAGCGCGTCGGCCAGCGTCTCGGCGCCCGCGGGGTTGTGCGCGGCATCCACCAGGATGCTCGGCTCGATGCCGATCAGCTGCAGGCGGCCGGGAGAGGTGGCCGTCGCGAAGCCCTCCTCGACGAGGTCCGTCTTGAGCGGCTGCGTGCCCCGGCCGAGGAACGTCTCGACCGCGGCGACCGCGACGGCGGCGTTCTGCGCCTGGTGGTCGCCGTACAGCGGAAGGAAGACGTCCTCATAGGTCGCCGCGCGTCCGCGCACCGTCACCAGCTGGCCGCCGACCGCCACGCGCGTGCTGTCGACGCCGAAGTCGGCGGGCTGCTCGGCGAAGGTCGACTCGGTGAGCTCCGACGCCTCCCGCAGCACGCGGTCGGCCTCGGGGGTCTGCGCCGACGAGACGACATCGGCGGACGGCTTGATGATGCCGGACTTGGTGCGCGCGATCTCTTCGATGGTGTCGCCCAGCGCCTTCGTGTGGTCGAGCGCAATCGGCGTGAACACGGCCACCTGGCCATCGCCGACGTTGGTCGAGTCCCACTCGCCGCCCATGCCGACCTCGATCACCGCCACATCCACCGGGGCGTCCGCGAAGGCCGCATAGGCGAGCGCGGTGAGCGCCTCGAAGAACGTCAGCGGCTGCTTGCCCGCCTCCGTCAGCTCCGCATCCACGATCTCCAGGTACGGGCTGATGTCCTCCCAGTTGCGCACCAGCGACTCGTCGTCGATCGGCTGCCCGTCGATGACGATGCGCTCGTTGAAGCGGACCAGGTGCGGGCTCGTCAGGAGGCCCGTGCGCAAGCCGTAGGCGCGCAGCAGGCTCTCGGCGATGCGGCTGGTCGAGGTCTTCCCGTTGGTGCCCGTCACGTGGATGATCGGGTACGCCCGCTGCGGATCGCCGAGCAGCTCGACGGCCCGCCGTGTCGCGTCGAGCCGGCGCTCGGGGGCGCCCTCCCCGACCCGCGCCAGGAGTGCCTGGTAGACCTCGTCCGCGCGCTCGCGGAAGTCCTCCTCGTCGGTCACGACTCCACCTCCACCTTGGTCACGCCGACGGTGAACGCGCCGGCGTTGGCGAACTGCCCCGCCTCGAACCGCTTCTGGAACGCGCCGTCCGCCGCGGCGATCTCCATCGCCAGCGCGAGCGTCTCGGTCGCGATATCGACATCGCCCGCGAGATCGAGCGCGCGGGCGTCGTCCTCGTGGTCGAACGCCAGACTGAGCCGGATGCGGTCGCTCACGTCGAGCCCCGCCGCCTTGCGCGTGTCCTGCACGGCCCGGATGATGTCCCGCGCGAGACCCTCGGCCTCCAGCTCCGGCGTGGTCGCGGTGTCGAGCAGCACGAAGCCGCCGCCGGTGAGCAGCGCGAGCGCCGACGAGTCGTCGCCGCCCGATGCGGTCTCGAGCACCAGGTCGTACTCGCCCTCGATCAGCTCGATGCCGCCGACCGTCACCACTCCGTCCGTCTCGCTCCAGTCGCCGGCGCGGGCGGCCTGGATGACCTGCTGCACCTGCTTGCCGAGGCGCGGCCCGGCGGCGCGGGCGTTGACCGTGAGGCGGCTCGTGATGCCGTACTCCGCCGCACTCTCGTCGCGCAGCTCGACCAGCTCGACCGCCTTGACGTTGAGCTCGTCGCGCAGGATGCCCTCGAACGGACGCAGCGCCCCCGCGTTCTGCGCCACCACGGTCAGCGACGCCAGCGGCAGCCGCACCCGGCGGCCCGCCTGCTTGCGCAGGGATAGGGCTGTCGAGCTGATCGCGCGGATGCGGTCCATCGCGTCCACCAGCGCGTCGTCGGCGGGGAACTCGCCGGCCTCCGGCCAGTCCGTGAGGTGCACGGAGCGGCCGCCGGTGAGGTCCTTCCAGATGCGCTCGGCGACGAGCGGCAGCAGCGGCGCGGCGACCCGGGTGAAGGTCTCCAGCACCGTGTAGAGCGTGTCGAAGGCTTCGGAACCCGTGCCGTCCTCGCCCACACCCTCCCAGAACCGGTCGCGGGAGCGACGCACGTACCAGTTGGTGAGCACGTCGGCGAAGTCGCGCAGCTTGGCGGCGGCGAGCGTCGAGTCGAGTCCCTCCAGGTCGGCCGTCACGGCCTCCACCAGGTCGCGGGTCTTGGCCAGGAGGTACCGGTCGAGCACGTCGCTGGACGCGGTCGAGCGCTTGGCCTCGTAGCCCGCCGCGTTGGCGTACAGCGAGAAGAAGTACCAGGTGTTCCACAGCGGGAGCAGCACCTGGCGGACGCCCTCGCGGATGCCCTCCTCGGTGACCACCAGGTTGCCGCCGCGCAGCACGGGGCTCGACATCAGGAACCAGCGCATCGCATCCGACCCGTCGCGGTCGAAGACCTCGTTCACGTCCGGGTAGTTGCGGAGCGACTTGGACATTTTCTGCCCGTCGCTGCCCAGCACGATGCCGTGGCTGATCACGTTCTTGAACGCCGGACGGTCGAACAGCGCCGTCGCGAGCGTGTGCAGCAGATAGAACCAGCCGCGGGTCTGCCCGATGTACTCGACGATGAAGTCGGCCGGGTTGTGGGTGTCGAACCAGTCGCGGTTCTCGAACGGGTAGTGCACCTGGGCGAACGGCATCGACCCGGAGTCGAACCAGACGTCGAGCACGTCCGGGATGCGGCGCATCGTCGAGCGGCCGGTCGGGTCGTCCGGGTTCGGGCGGGTGAGCTCGTCGATGAACGGGCGGTGCAGGTCGGGCTCGCCGGCCGCGTTCAGCGGAAGACGACCGAAGTCGCGCTCCAGCTCCTCCAGCGAGCCGTACACATCCACGCGCGGATAGGACGGGTCGTCGCTCTTCCACACCGGGATCGGCGAGCCGAAGTACCGGTTGCGCGACACCGACCAGTCGCGGGCGCCGGCCAGCCACTTGCCGAACTGGCCGTCCTTGACGTTCTCGGGCACCCAGGTGATCTGCTGGTTGAGCTCGCCCATCCGGTCGCGGAAGTCGGTGACACGCACGAACCAGCTGGAGACGGCCTTGTAGATGAGCGGGTTGCGGCAGCGCCAGCAGTGCGGATACGAGTGCTCGTAGCTCGCCTGGCGCAGCAGCCGGCCCTGCTCCTTGAGCAGGCGGGTCAGAGTCTTGTTCGCCTCGAACACCTGCACCCCGGCGACCTCCGGCACGTCGGGCAGGAAGCGGCCGCCGTCGTCCACCGAGATGATCACGGGGATGCCCGCGGCCTCGGTGACGCGCTGGTCGTCCTCGCCGTAGGCGGGCGCCTGATGGACGATGCCGGTGCCGTCCTCGACGGTCACATAGTCGTCGACCAGGATGCGCCACGCGTTCTGCGTGCCCCACTTCTCGGTGTCGGCGTAGTAGTCCCAGAGCCGGTCGTACTCGACGCCGTCGAGCTCGGAGCCCCGCAGCGTGCCGGTGACCGCCGCCAGCGCATCCGCGGGCGAGTCGTAGCCGAGGTCCTTCGCGTAGTTGCCCACGAGGTCCCGGGCGAGCAGGTAGCGGCCGCTCAGCACCTGCTGGTCGGGGTCGCCGTGCGAGTCGGCGGCTCCGTGCGGGCCTGCGGGCAGCACCGCGTACTCGATGTCGGGTCCGACTGCGAGGGCGAGGTTCGTCGGGAGGGTCCACGGGGTCGTCGTCCAGGCGAGGGCGCGCGTGCCGGTGAGCCCGAGCACCTCGGCCTTCTCGCCGACCAGCGGGAAGGTGACCGTGACGGTCTGGTCCTGCCGCATCTTGTAGACGTCGTCGTCCATCCGCAGCTCGTGGTTGGACAGCGGGGTCTGGTCGCGCCAGCAGTAGGGAAGCACGCGGTAGCCCTCGTAGGCGAGGCCCTTCTCGTGCAGCTGCTTGAAGGCCCAGATCACCGACTCCATATAGCTGGTGTCGAGCGTCTTGTAGTCGTTGTCGAAGTCGACCCAGCGCGCCTGGCGGGTGACGTACTCGCGCCACTCGCGGGTGTAGCGGAGCACCGAGTCCTTCGCCGCCTGGTTGAAGGCGGCGAGACCCATCTCCTCGATCTGGCTCTTGTCGGTGATGCCGAGCTGCCGCTCGGCCTCCAGCTCGGCGGGAAGGCCGTGGGTGTCCCACCCGAAGCGGCGCTCCACCTTCTTGCCGCGCATGGTCTGGAAGCGCGGGAAGACGTCCTTCGCGTAGCCGGTCAGCAGGTGGCCGTAATGCGGGAGGCCGTTGGCGAACGGCGGCCCGTCGTAGAAGACCCACTCCTCGGCGCCGTCACGGTTGTCGATGGAGGCGCGGAAGGTCCCGTCCTTCTCCCAGAACGCGAGGACGTCGGTCTCGATCTCGGGGAAGACCGGGCTGGCCACGACTTCCTGGCGCTGAACGTGGGGGCGCCGTGCTTCGGGGCGCTGTGCGTCGGGGCGCTCTGAGTCGTCGTCGCGCGACGAGTCCGGCGCGGACTTGGGGTACGGCATCTCTCTCCTGGCAGATTCTCACGTGCTGCACGAGGACGCCGGACGCTCTCACGCCCGTCGCGGTACCACCCCGCTTGCCCGCTCCGCCTCCGTCGCCGGGGAGGGCCACTCATCTCGCGGCTGTGACGGGCCGTACCCGTTCGGTTCTACTGAGCGCTGCGCGCCGTTCTTCCGAAGACTCGCCGGCGATGCCCGGGTCGCTGTCTGTGCCGTCCATCCTACCGGCTCCCCGCGCCTCCGCCATCGAGTCCTCACTTAATGCACGCGACACGCCATGCGAGCGTGCGTTAAGTGAGGACTCGATGATGGGGAGACGGGGTCAGAGGAGGGGGGCGTAGCCGGCGCAGACCGGGGCGACGGCGGTGCGCACGAGGGGGGTGAGCGGGCCGCGGCGGACGCCGGCGCGCGCCCAGGCGGCTGCGGCCGAGACGGCGGCGCCGACGACCGCGGTCGCGGCGGCGCGCGGGAGGAGGGCGTCGGAGGGCAGGCCGGCGCGTGCGGCGACGAACGCCTCCAGCCGGCGCACCAGTGCTACGAAGCGGGGAAGGGCGGAGGCCTGCAGTTCCGCATCCGTGCCCATGAGGTCGACCTGCGTGACGGCGAGGGGGAGGCGGCCCGGGCCGAACGCGTCCGCGAGGCGGGTGACCGCGTCGAGCACCGCATCCATCGGCGCCAGGTCGGCGGCCACGGAGGCGACGGTGGTGTCGAAGGCGGCGAGCGCCTCGTCGACCTCGAGCCAGAGCAGGTCGCTCTTCGAGCCCACGTAGTTGAAGAAGGTGGCCCGGCTCACCCCGGCCCGCCGCGCGATGTCGTCGACCGTGGTTCCCGCGTAGGTCTGCTCGAGGAACAGCTCCGCCGCCGCCTCGGCGAGCATCGCCCGCGAGGACGAGCGGGGCCGCCCGCTGCCGGACGCGCGGGAACCCGACCCGGAGGACGTACTCGGGGAATGCGGCTGCGGCATGCGGCGTTCCCCCTCGTGCCATTATTGGACCCGGTCCACATACTATTCACCTTCGAAGGACTCCCGTGACTACCACCACAGCCCCCGTCCGCAGCGAGACCGATCGCCCGGGCATCACCCCGGGCACCGCCCGGCGCGTCACCATCGCGTCGTTCGTCGGGACGGCGCTCGAATCGTACGACTTCTACCTCTACGCGTACTTCGCGGCGTTCTTCGTCGGTCCCCTCTTCTTCGCGCCGCTCGGATCGTTCGGCGGGGCGCTGGCCGGGTTCCTGGCGATCGCCGCGGGCTTCGTCATCCGCCCGATCGGCGCGGTCGTGTTCGGCAACCTCGGGGACCGGATCGGGCGACGCCCGACGCTGCTCATCACCATCCTGCTGATGGGGCTCAGCACCGGTCTCGTCGGCGTGCTGCCCACCTACCAGGCGGCCGGATGGTTCGGCGCGATCGCGATCGTCCTCCTCCGTCTCGTGCAGGGCTTCTCGGTCGGCGGCGAGTGGGGCGGCTCGATCCTTCTCGCGACCGAGTACGCCAACCCGAAGCGCCGCGGCTTCTACGCGGCACTCCCCCAGCTGGGCTCGCCGGTGGGCTCCATCCTGAGCGCCGTCGTCTTCATCGTGCTCACCCTGAGCATGTCGTCGGCCGACATCGCGGCGTGGGGATGGCGCATCCCGTTCCTGACCGCGTTCCCGCTGCTCCTCGTCTCGCTGTACCTGCGGTGGTCCATCGACGAGACGCCCGTCTTCCGGAAGCTGCTGGAGACCGGGCAGCGCGACCGCTTCCCCGTCGTCGACGTGTTCCGCAAGGCGCCGACCGGCTTCATCATCGGGATCGGCGCGGCCGTCCTCGGCATCGGCTCCTACTCGCTGATGAACACCTACATGGTCGACTACGGCACCGCGGTGCTGGGCTTCAAGTACCAGGACCTGCTCGTCGCGACGACCATCGGCGGCCTGCTGCAGCTCGTCACCATCCCGCTGTTCGGGCTGTGGGCCAACCGGATCGGGTCGGCGCGCGTCGTCGCGATCGGTGCGGTGGGGACGCTGCTGGTCGCGTTCCCGATGTACTTCCTGCTGCAGTCCGCCTCCTTCGCGGTGCTCGTCGGCAGCATGATCATCGGCGGCATCCTGCCCACCCTCTCGTGGGCGGGACTCGGCGGGCTGATGTCCGATCTGTTCCCGAGCGACGTCCGGTACAGCGGCCTCTCCGTCGCGTACAGCATCGCGGCGCTGCTCACCTCGTTCGTCCCTGCGCTCACGCTGATCTTCGGCCAGGCGACCGGGAACGCCTGGTGGCATCCGGGCATCGTGCTGGCCGTCATGTCGCTGATCACCCTGGTCGCCGCCGTGTTCGCCGCACGCCGGAAGCCGATCATCGACGAGGTCTGACGTCGGCTGCGGACGCGGCTGCGGACGCGTTCCCGGACGCGTCCGCAGCCGAGTTTCGATACGCTGGAGGGGACCCCTACACTCAGGCACCCCGTGGACACGGTGCCGCACATATCGACTCGGAGGACCCCTATGAGCGAGAACACGCCCGCCGCTCGCGTTCCGGACAAGCCCGCACTGGAGGGCCTCGAGTCGAAGTGGGGTGACCGCTGGCAGCAGGACGGCACCTTCCTGTTCGACCGTGAGGGCGCTCTCGCCGCCGGCCGTGACAGCGTGTACTCGATCGACACCCCGCCGCCGACCGCCTCCGGGTCTCTGCACATCGGCCACGTCTTCAGCTACACGCACACCGACGTGATCGCCCGCTTCCACCGCATGCGCGGACAGAAGGTGTTCTACCCGATGGGGTGGGACGACAACGGCCTGCCGACCGAACGCCGCGTGCAGAACTACTACGGCGTTCGCTGCGACCCGTCGCTCCCCTACGACCCGGACTTCACACCTCCGTTCGAAGGCGGCGACAACAAGAGCACCAAGGCGGCGGACCAGAAGCCGATCTCGCGCCGCAACTTCATCGAGCTGTGCGAGCGGCTGACCGAGGAGGACAAGAAGCAGTTCGAGGCGCTCTGGCGCACGCTCGGCCTCTCGGTGGACTGGTCGCAGACGTACCGGACCATCGGACGCGACTCGATCCGCACCTCCCAGCTGGCGTTCCTGCGCAACATCGCGCGCGGCGAGGCGTACCAGGCGCAGGCGCCGACGCTGTGGGACATCACCTTCCGCACCGCCGTCGCCCAGGCCGAGCTGGAGGACCGCGAGCAGCCGAGCGCGTATCACCGCGTCGCCTTCCACACCGCCGACGGGCCCGTGTACATCGAGACCACCCGTCCGGAGCTGCTGCCCGCCTGCGTGGCGCTGGTCGCGCATCCCGACGACGAGCGGTACCAGCCGCTGTTCGGCACGACGGTCCGCACGCCGCTCTTCGACGTCGAGGTCCCCGTGGTGGCGCACCACCTGGCACAGCCGGACAAGGGATCGGGCATCGCCATGATCTGCACCTTCGGCGACATCACCGACGTCACCTGGTGGCGCGAGCTCGACCTCCCGAACCGCGCGATCATCGGCTTCGACGGCCGCATCCTGCCCGAGCCGCCCGCGGTGATCAGTTCGGAGACCGGCCGGGAGGCGTACGCCCAGCTGGCTGGCAAGACCGTGTTCTCGGCGAAGCAGGCGGTGGTGGAGCTGCTGCGCGCGTCCGGCGACCTCGACGGCGAGCCCAAGCCCATCCAGCACCCGGTGAAGTTCTTCGAGAAGGGCGACAAGCCGCTCGAGATCGTCTCCACCCGCCAGTGGTACGTGAAGAACGGCGCCCGCGACGAGGACCTGCGCGCGCGGCTCATCGAGCTCGGCCGCGAGATCGACTGGCACCCCGACTTCATGCGCATCCGCTACGAGAACTGGGTGAACGGGCTCACCGGCGACTGGCTCATCTCGCGCCAGCGCTTCTTCGGCGTGCCGATCCCGGTCTGGTACCCGCTCGACGCGGTCGGCAACCCGCTGTTCGACGAGCCGATCCTCCCGACGGAGGAGATGCTGCCGGTCGACCCGTCGTCCGACACCGCGCCCGGGTTCGAGGAGGTGCAGCGCGGTCAGGCCGGCGGCTTCGTCGGCGAGCACGACGTGATGGACACGTGGATGACGTCCTCCCTCACCCCGCAGCTGGCCGGCGGGTGGATGCGTGACGACGAATTGTTCGACGCCGTCTTCCCGTACGACCTGCGCCCGCAGGGTCAGGACATCATCCGCACCTGGCTGTTCTCGACCCTCCTGCGGGCGAAGCTCGAGGCGGATGCGGCCCCCTGGCGCAACGCAGCCCTCTCCGGCTTCATCGTCGACCCCGACCGCAAGAAGATGTCGAAGTCGAAGGGCAACGTGGTGACGCCCGCCGACATCCTGGAACGCCACGGATCGGACGCGGTGCGCTACTGGGCCGCGTCGAGCAAGCTCGGCACGGACGCGGCGTTCGACCCGCAGAACCCGACGCAGATCAAGATCGGCCGCCGTCTGGCGATCAAGCTGCTCAACGCAGCGAAGTTCATCCTCGGCTTCGACGCCCCCGCCTCGCTCGACCTCGACCGGGTCACCAGCCCGCTCGACCGCAGCATGCTGCAGAACCTCGCCGGTGTCGTGGCCGACGCGACCACGGCTCTGGAGAACTACGAGCACTCCCGGGCGCTGGAGATCGTCGAGCCGTTCTTCTGGACGTTCTGCGACGACTACCTGGAGCTCGTGAAGGAGCGTGCCTACGGCGAGGCCGGCGAGGAGCAGGCCTCGGCGGTCGTGGCGCTCCGTGTCGCGCTCTCCACGTTCCTCCGCCTGTTCGCGCCGGTGCTGCCGTTCGCGGCCGAGGAGGCCTGGAGCTGGTCCGAGGAGGGCTCGGTGCACGTGGCGCCGTGGCCGGCGGCGACCGAGGTCGCCCTGGACTGGAGCGCCGACGGCGACGTCCTCGCGATCGTCGGTCGCGCGCTGACCGGCATCCGCGGCGCGAAGACCGCCGCCAAAGCGTCACAGCGCACCCCCGTCGACTCGGCCGTCATCGCCGGTCCGGCCGCGGAGATCGCCGCCGTCGAGTCGGCCGCGGGCGACCTCCGCTCGGTGGGCAGAATCGCCGACCTGCGGTTCGCCTCCGCCGACGAGCTGCAGGTGACCGATATCCTGCTCGCCGCGGCCCCGACCGAGGAGGAACGATGACCATCACCGTCCGAGGCGTCCAGGACAACGAGTTCTTCACCTGGCTCGACCTCTACGTCGGCTACGGCGAGTTCTACGAGAGGCCGGTCACCGACGAGAAGGCTCTGCTGGTCTGGAGCTGGATCTCCGACCCGGAGAACGAGCTCGAAGGCGTATTTCGCCGTCGACGAGGAGGACGCCCCGATCGGGCTGGCGCACGTGCGCGAGTTCGTCCGTCCCCTCGACGGCAGCAAGGGCCTGTACCTCGACGACCTGTTCGTGAGCCCCGACGCGCGTGGCGCCGGAGCCGGCTCCGCCCTGCTGGAGGCCCTGCGCGACAGCGCAAAGGAGCGCGGCCTGTCGGTCGTCCGGTGGATCACGGCGAAGGACAACGAGACCGCGCGGCGCCTCTACGACAGGTTCGCCGAGAAGACCACGTGGGTCACCTACGATCTCGTCCCCTGAACGGGAGCGTTATATGGTCGGAACACGCACCGGACTCACAGCCGGGCGCGAAACGCGAACGGAGGAATCCATGTCGATCGAGGTTCGACCGGTCAAGGACGGCGATTTCTTCGCCTGGCTCGACGTGTACGCCAAGTACGCGGAGTTCTACGACACCCAGCTGACCGACCAGAAGGCGCTCGTCCTGTGGTCGTGGCTGACGGCTCCCGAGCACGAGGAGAGCGGCTACGTCGCCGTCGACGGCGACCGCATCGTGGGCCTCGCCCACGTGCGCGAGTTCGCCCGCCCGCTCGAGGGCGACCGCGGCCTCTTCATCGACGATCTGTTCGTCGTCGAGGAGGAGCGCACGAAGGGCGTCGGCGGCGCACTGCTGCAGAAGGCGCGCTCGATCGCCGAGGAGCGCGGGCTCGGGGTCGTGCAGTGGATCACCGCCCACGACAACCAGACCGCCCAGCAGCTCTACGACTCGGTCGCGGAACGCACCTCCTGGGTGACCTACGAGATCGACCTCGCCAAGGCCACGGCTACGGCGACGGCCACGACCGAGGCGGGACGCGCCTGATGCAGCTCGGCACGCGCTGGGCCGTCGGCGAGGCAGCGCCCGCCTCCCTGCCCGAGGTCGTCGCCTATGCGGTGCAGACCGTCGAGGAGGAGCTCGTCGCCACCGACGTTGCGACCACCGGCTGGAGCTGGACGCTCACCTGGCTGGAGGGGAAGCCGGTCGTCACGCTCGATGACGGCACCGAGATCCGCTACAACCCGCAGGAGGACTCGGCCACGATCACGCAGCAGGTCGAGGTCGACACGTCGGACTACGACGAGGACGAGGCGTAGCACCCTCGCGGCGACACGGTCACCGCGGGAGCTGGGGCAGCATCCGTGCGGCGGTGTCGCGCGTGCCCTCGACCCTGGCGACGCGCTCGGCGTGACCCAGGTCGCGGGCGAGCGGGCGGTCGCCCCAGGCGGTCAGCGCCCGGCCGAGGCGGACGGCGACGCGGTGGGTGAGCGGACGGTGCACGGGGACGAGGACGGCGGTCATGACGGTTGCCCTTCCGGAACGGGTTCGGCGACGGCGGGCGCCTGAGCGGACGCCGACAGGATGAGACGGGACGCGATGAGCGTCAGGACGACCACCAGCCCGCCGCCGATGACGAACGGCAGCCGGAGGTCGATGCGGGCGACGAAGCCGCCCAGGACGGTGGCGATCGGGGTGAGCCCCCACCCGATGGTGCGCACGATGCCGAGCGCACGGCCGAGCATGTCGCCGGGGATGACGGCCTGGCGGAGCGCGCCCCATGGCACGTTCCACACGGCCACGCCGAAGGCGCCGATCGCGTAGGCGGCGATCGCGATGCCGACGTTCGCGGTGAGGCCGACGCCCAGGATGCCGACCCCGCTGATGAGGATGGCCCAGAACATCACCCGGCCGCGACCGAAGCGGACGACGAAGCGGCTGGAGACGAGCGCGCCGACGAGCGCGCCCACCCCGATGGCCGCGGTGACCACGCCGATCAGCGCGGCCGGGACGTCGAAGGTCTGCAGCAGGAGGAGCACGACGCTCCCCTGCGCGAACGCGAGGGCGGACGCGGTGATCGACGTGAGCACGATCATCCAGCGCAGGAAGCGGTACTCCCACAGGAAGCGGATGACAGCGGACAGCGGCGGCCGTTCGACGGCGTCCTCCGCGGCGCCGCCCGCGCGGGGCGCGGCATGGGCGGCGGCCGCCGGGATCGTCAGGGCCAGGAGACCCGCGACGAGGAACCCCGCACCGGTCAGCCAGATCGGCAGCACGACGGCCACGGCGAACAGGAACCCGGCGACGGGCGTCGCGATGAAGTTCTGGATGGTGATCTCGGCCGACTGCATCCGCCCGTTCGCGCGGTCCAGCTGGTGACGGGACACCAGGGCGGGCACCACGGTGGTCGTCGCGTTGTCGAAGACGGTCTCCCCCAGGCCGAACGCCAGAACACAGGCGTAGAGCAGCCAGATGGTGAGCGCATCCGTGGTGATCAGCACCGCGAGCAGAGCGGCGACCGCGAAGCGGAGCGAGTTCGCGACGGCCATCGCGATCCTGCGGTCGACCCGGTCGAGCAGCATCCCGGCAGGGATGCCGAAGAGCAGCCAGGGCAGGAACGTCACCGCGCTGACGCCGGCGATGAGCGCCGGGTCCCGGGTGAGCGTCGTCGCGATGAGCGGCACGGCGGTGCGCCCGAGACCGTCGGCGAGGTTGCTCGCGATGGCCGCGGTCCACAGGCGGGCGAAACCGCGCCCGAGAGAAGTGGCCGCCGTGCCGCCCATCAGCGCTCCTCCTGCTCCACGAGCGGGAAGGCGTTGAACTGCACCTGGACGCGCTTGCGCTCCGCCGGGGCCGCCCCTCCCTCGGCGGCGGCCGCCTCGGCCTCCGCCTGCTGCGCCTTCCACTTCTGCTTCAGCCGGTCCTGCAGCGCGTAGTACTCCCGGCCGAGCTCCGCGAGCTGCTCGCGGGTGAGCTCCAGGTGGGACGTCGAGAGCGTGCTCGACTCCATCCACTCGAACCCGAACGTGTCCAGACCGCGCCGCAAGTAGGTGGAGAGACGGCGCTCGTTGTTCTGCTGCCAGCCGAGCGAGATCAGCTCGTTGGCTTCTCGCCCGGCGGGGGTGTCCAGCGTCTCCGCGGAGCCGATGGTCACGCCGCCCGGGGCCATGCGCCACCAGCGCTCACGTCCGGAGCCGCGCTCCGTGTCCTCGACGATGATGTCGTGCTTGGCCAGCTGGCGGAGGTGGTAGCTCGTCGCACCGCTCGACTCCCCCAGGCGTTCCGCCAGCATGCTCGCGGTCGCCGGCCCGAAGTCGGACAGCTCGTTCATGAGCTCGACCCGCAGCGGGTGCGCGAGGGCCCGCAGCGCGGCCATGCCCAGCGCATCCTCATGGGGCCACCGGCCGCCGGCCACGCCGCCGGCCGCGGGTGCCGCGCTCGCCGCGGGCTGTGCCGGCAGCTCTTCGTTCGTCATGGCTCCATCGTAGAACCGCAAAGGTTTCTTTGCAAGCTTCCCTTTGCATTCATTCGTTTGCAACGAATCCTTTGCGTCATCCGGTGGCGGCTGTCTAGGCTGGGAGCATGGCCGACACGTCGAACCCCTTCTTCGCACCCAGCACCCTGCCGTACGGGCTCCCGCCCTTCGCCGAGATCCGCGACGAGCACTACCGTCCCGCGTTCGAGCGCGGTTTCGCGGAGCAGCTGGCCGAAGTGGATGCGATCGTCGCGACCGACGACTCCCCCACCTTCGAGAACACCATGGTGCCGCTGGAACGGTCGGGCCAGGTGCTGCAGCGCGTCGCCGAGGTCTTCTTCAACAAGAGCTCGTCCGACAGCACCGACTTCACCAACGCCCTTGAAGAGGAGATCGCGCCCCAGCTCGCCGCGCACAGCGACGCCATCCGGCTGAACCAGCGGCTGTACGAGCGCATCGCCGACCTGCACGCGCGGCTGGACGAGCTGGGCCTGGATGCGGAGTCGCGGTACCTGGTCGAGCGCTACTACGCCGAGTTCACCCTGGCCGGCGCCGGGCTCGACGAGGCCGGCAAGGAGCGGCTCCGGGCGTACAACCAGCAGCTCTCGACCCTCACGACCCGTTTCGAGAAGAACCTCCTCGCCGACACGAACGACCTCGCCGTGGTGTTCGACACCGCCGAAGAACTGGCCGGTCTCGGTGAGAGCGAGCTCTCCGCCGCCGCGCAGGCCGCGGCGGAGCGCGGACTCGAGGGCAAGTTCGTGGTCACCCTCGTGCTGCCGACGGGACACCCGTGGCTCGCCGACCTGACGAACCGCCCGTCCCGGGAGCGGATCATGGCGGCCTCGCGCTCGCGCGGCATCCGCGGGGGCGACAACGACAACCGCGACCTCGTGCTCCAGATCACCCGGCTGCGCGCCGAGCGCGCCCGGCTGCTGGGCTTCGACACGCACGCCGCCTATGTCACCGCCGACGAGACCGCCCGCACCCCGGAGGCCGTCGCCGACATGCTGGGGCGTCTCGCACCGGCAGCGGCCCGCAACGCGCGCGCGGAGCAGGCGGACCTGCAGCGCCAGCTGCCCGACGGCGAGACCGTCGAAGCCTGGGACTGGGCGCACCTGACCGGCAAGGTGCGCGCCGAGAAGTTCGACGTCGACTTCGCAGCGATGCGGCCGTACTTCGAGGCCGAGCGAGTGCTGCACGACGGTGTCTTCTCTGCCGCGAACCGTCTCTACGGCATCAGCTTCACCGAGCGTCCGGACCTGGTGGCCTACCACCCCGACGCGCGCGTCTTCGAGGTGCGCAACGAGGACGGCAGCGGTCTCGGGCTCTACATCCTCGACCTGTACACGCGCGACTCCAAGCGCGGCGGCGCGTGGATGAACCCGCTGATCGCGCAGTCCGACCTGCTCGGAACCCCCACGGTCGTCGTGAACAACCTCAACGTGCCGAAGCCTGCGGCAGGCGAGCCGACCCTGCTCACCTATGACGAGACGCACACCCTCTTCCACGAGTTCGGCCACGCGCTGCACGGCTTGTTCGCCCGCGTCACCTACCCGAAGTTCGCGGGCACCAACGTGTTCCGCGACTTCGTCGAGTTCCCCAGCCAGGTGAACGAGATGTGGATGCTGTGGCCCGAGATCCTCGAGAACTACGCGGTGCACCACGTCACCGGCGAGCGGATGCCGCAGGAGCTCGTCGACCGGCTGCACGCCGCGGAGGGCTTCAACGAGGGCTTCGCCACCAGCGAGTACCTCGCGGCCGCGCTGCTCGACCAGGCGTGGCACCGGATCACCGCCGACGACGAGGTGACCGACGTCGCCTCGTTCGAGGCGGACGCCCTGGCCGCCGTCGGGCTCGACAACCCGGCCGTCCCTCCCCGCTACGCGAGCACCTACTTCGCGCACACGTTCTCGGGCGGGTACGACGCCGGCTACTACTCCTACATCTGGAGCGAGGTGCTGGATGCCGACACGGTGGAGTGGTTCCGCGAGAACGGCGGCCTGCTGCGCGAGAACGGCGACCGCTTCCGCAACCGCCTGCTGGGCGTCGGCGGGTCGAAGGATCCGCTGGAGGCGTACCGCGACTTCCGCGGCCGGGACGCCGAGATCGAGCCGCTGCTGAAGCGCCGCGGGCTGGACAACTGAGCCTAGCCCGCCTCACCGGCCACCCTCTACGCTGAGCCCAGTCGAGAGGGGGTGGCCATGACCGCCACGCAGCCGGAGCTCGCCGCGCCGTCGGTTCGCCAGCTGGTCCTCCTCAGCATCCCGGCCGTCGTCGTCGGCGTGGTCAGCGCCCTCGCCCTGTGGGCGATCGAGGCACTGGCCGGCCTGATCGAGGACGGCGTGTGGACGAACCTGCCGAAAGCGCTCGGCATCGACCCGTCCTCGGGGTGGTGGATCTTCGCGGTCCTGACCGTGACCGGCGCCGCGGTGGGACTGACCGTCTGGCTGGTCCCCGGTCACGCGGGCCCGGACTCGGCGACGACGGAGCTCGTCGCGCCGCCGCTGCGGCCGGCGATCGTGCCGTCGCTGGCGCTGGCCGCCGTCCTGGGCCTCGCCGGCGGGGTGAGCCTGGGACCGGAGAACCCGATCATCGCGATCAACATCAGCCTGATGGTCGCGCTGGTGGGGCGCCTCTGGAAGGCCGTCCCCATGCAGCTGGTGCTGATGATGGCCGCCTCGGGCACCATCGGCGCCCTGTTCGGCACTCCGGTCGCCGCCGCTCTGGTCTTCACCGGGATGGTCGCGGCCATCAAAGGCGGCGGCGCGCTGTGGGACAAGCTGTTCCTGCCGCTGGTCGCGGCCGCCGCGGGGTCGCTGACGATGACGTTCCTCGCGCATCCGCACTTCGGCATCCCGATGCCCGCCTACACGACGATCACCGGCTGGGATGTGCTCGCCGCGATCGTCCTCGGGGTGATCGCCACCGCTGTGGGGCTCGCGGGTGTCACCCTGTTCCCGTTCGTCCACCGGGCCTTCCACGCGCTGCGGCACCCGCTGCTGATGACCGTCCTGGGCGGCGCGGTGCTCGGCGGCCTGGGAGCCCTCGGCGGCCCGATCACCCTGTTCAAGGGGCTGACGCAGATGGGGCAGCTTGTCACATCCCGTGCCGACTATTCGGCCGGACAGCTGGCACTCATCGTCGTGGTCAAGCTGGCGGCCCTGCTGGTCGCAGCCGGCGCAGGGTTCCGCGGCGGCAGGATCTTCCCCGCCGTGTTCATCGGGGCGGCCATCGGCACGCTCGCGAATGCGCTGGTGCCGGGCATCCCGATTCAGATCGCGGTCGCCGCCGGCGTGATGGGGCTCACGCTGGCGGTCGCACGGGACGGCTGGATCGCCATCTTCATCGGCGTCGCCGTCACACAGAACCTGCTGATCCTGCCCATCCTGTGCCTGGCCATCCTTCCGGCCTGGCTGATGGTGTCGAAGGCGCCCGAGATGCTGATCAAGCAGCCGGTGCTTACGCCGACTTCTCCTCGCGCCGCGGGCGGTGCGGCACGATAGTCGGCGCCGCGTTCTCCAGCACCGCCTCCTTCGTCACGACCACACGAGCCACCTCGGAGCTGGACGGCACCTCGAACATGATCGGGCCGAGCACCTCCTCCATGATCGCGCGGAGGCCGCGGGCGCCCGTCTTGCGGAGCACCGCCAGGTCGGCGATGGACTCCAGCGCCGCGTGCTCGAACTCCAGCTGAACGCCGTCGAGCTCGAACATGCGCTGATACTGGCGCACCAGCGCGTTCTTCGGCTCGGTGAGGATCTGCATCAGCGCATCCTGGTCGAGCGGCGTCACCGTCGTCACGACCGGAAGGCGGCCGATGAACTCGGGGATGAGACCGAACTTGTGCAGGTCTTCCGGCAGCACCTCGCTGAAGAGGTTGATGTCGTCGCCCTTGGAGTGCAGCGGGGCGCCGAAGCCGATGCCCTTCTTGCCCGCACGTGAGGAGATGATCTCCTCCAGCCCCGCGAACGCGCCGGCCACGATGAACAGCACGTTCGTCGTGTCGATCTGGATGAACTCCTGGTGAGGGTGCTTGCGGCCGCCCTGCGGCGGGACGGAGGCGACCGTGCCCTCGAGGATCTTGAGCAGCGCCTGCTGCACGCCCTCGCCGGAGACGTCGCGCGTGATCGACGGGTTCTCGGCCTTGCGGGCGATCTTGTCGACCTCGTCGATGTAGATGATGCCCGTCTCGGCCCGCTTGACGTCGTAGTCGGCGGCCTGGATGAGCTTCAGCAGGATGTTCTCGACGTCTTCACCGACGTAGCCGGCCTCCGTCAGCGCGGTGGCGTCGGCGACCGCGAACGGCACGTTGAGCCGCCGGGCCAGCGTCTGCGCGAGGTACGTCTTGCCGCAGCCGGTCGGGCCGATCAGCAGGATGTTCGACTTCGCGATCTCGACGTCGTCGATCGAGTCGGCGGACGTGATGGTCTGCTTGGCGCGGACGCGCTTGTAGTGGTTGTAGACCGCGACGGCCAGAGCGCGCTTCGCCTGCTCCTGGCCGATGACGTACTCCTCGAGGAAGCCGAAGATCTCCTTCGGCTTGGGGAGGTCGAACTCGCTCGACGTCTCCTCGCCCGCCTCGGCGAGTCGCTCCTCGATGATCTCGTTGCAGAGCTCGACGCACTCGTCGCAGATGTACACGCCGGGACCGGCGATCAGCTGCTGCACCTGCTTCTGGCTCTTTCCACAGAAGGAACACTTGAGCAGATCGGCGCTTTCCCCGATGCGTGCCATCCCTCCCCCTCCTTCTTCGGGTGTCTTCTGTCGAGCCTAACCCGTGGAGCCGACATTGGCGCGCATGTCGGCCGTTTTGCGTCTCGCGGCGGTTCTGCCCACAGCAGATGGGTTCCGCCGACCCCGGAAACGACGGACGGGGCGATCGTCGAAACGATCGCCCCCTCCGTCGTGCGGCGAAGACTGCTACTTGACGAGTGCCGGAAGCGTCTTGCGGCTGGTGAGCACCTGGTCGATCAGGCCGTACTCCAGGGCCTCCTCGGCCGACAGGATCTTGTCGCGGTCGATGTCCTTGTTGACCTGCTCCACCGAGCGCTTGGAGTGCTTCGAGAGCGTCTCCTCCAGCCAGGTGCGCATGCGCATGATCTCGTTCGCCTGGATCTCGATGTCGGACGCCTGCCCCTGACCGGCCTCGCCCACGGCGGGCTGGTGGATCAGGATGCGCGCGTTCGGCAGCGCCAGGCGCTTGCCCGGGGTGCCGGCGGCGGTGAGCACGGCCGCGGCCGAAGCGGCCTGGCCGAGCACGACCGTCTGGATCTGCGGACGGATGTACTGCATCGTGTCGTAGATCGCCGTCATCGCGGTGAACGAGCCACCGGGCGAGTTGATGTACATGACGATGTCGCGGTCCGGGTCCTGGCTCTCGAGCACGAGGAGCTGGGCCATGATGTCGTCGGCCGAGGCGTCGTCGACCTGCACGCCGAGGAAGATGATGCGGTCCTCGAAGAGCTTCGCGTACGGGTCCTGGCGCTTGTAGCCGTAGGCCGTGCGCTCCTCGAAGCTGGGGAGGATGTAGCGGGCGCCGGGGGCCTGCACGCCGCCCTGGGAGGCCCCGCCGAGCATGGGGATGTTCATTGACGTTGTCCTTGTCCTTCCGCGGTCGTTCAGTTCTTCTCCGGCTCGGTGCCGCCGCCGCCGGCGACGTCGAGCGCCGACTCGCGGATGTGGTCGACGAAGCCGTACTCCAGTGCCTGCTGCGCGGTGAACCAGCGGTCGCGGTCGCCGTCGGCGTTGATCTGCTCGACGGTCTTGCCGGTCGCGGCCGCGGTGATCTCCGCGAGGCGGTTCTTCATGTCGATGATCAGCTGCGCCTGCGTCTGGATGTCGCTCGCGGTGCCGCCGAAGCCGCCGTGCGGCTGGTGGAGCAGCACGCGCGCGTTCGGGGTGATGTACCGCTTGCCCTTGGTGCCCGCGGTGAGCAGCAGCTGTCCCATCGACGCGGCCATGCCGATGCCGACGGTGACGATGTCGTTCGGCACGAACTGCATCGTGTCGTAGATGGCCATACCGGCGGTGATCGAACCGCCCGGGGAGTTGATGTAGAGGTAGATGTCCCGCTTCGGGTCCTCCGCGGCCAGGAGCAGCAGCTTCGCGGCGATCTCGTTCGCGTTCTCGTCCCGGACCTCGGAGCCGAGCCAGATGATGCGGTCCTTCAGCAGTCTGTCGAAAACACTGGGCTGGATACCCATGTCGGCCATGTTCGCTCCATTTCCTTTGTCGCTTGGCATCGAATCTATCGGAGCGCCGAGCCGGTTTCCGTGCTGTTCGCCCTCGGCAGAGAGCGGTGTCGCGGCGGGTGCGCCGCGGGCCTAGTCGTCGTCGAGCGCGGCGGCGTACGCGGTCACGGCGCGACCGTAGCGCGGCAGGTGCGGAACCAGTGCCTCCAGCGCCTCGCGGAGGGCGTCGGCCGCCAGCCCGTCATCGAACAGTGCGAGCGCCGCGAACGCCCGTGCGGCGTCGGCGAGGGGATGCTGCGGCTCGGCCGCGAGGAAGTCGCGCAGCAGGGCCAGCGCCTCCGGCGACCGGTCGAGGTTGCGCAGCGTGCTGGCGAGCTGAACGATCGCCTGCCCGCGGTACGGCTCGGCGAGTCCGTGAGCGAGCGCCGCACGGTAGAACGGCTCCGCGTCCGCCTCGCGACCGGCGAAGTCGCGCGCGCTCGCGGACTCGAACAGTGCCTCGGGATCGCTGGCGGGACGCGAGGCGACGAGGGCGTCGATCGCCGCAAGGGTCGCGTCCTCCCCCGCGTCGTCGGCCGCCGCCCACACCGCATCCACCCGCTGCCGCCAGTCGTCCATCCGCGTCCCCTTCGTCCGGTGCCCGTGCCCGTGCCCGTGCCCGTGCCCGTGCCCGTGCCCGTGCCCGTGCCCATCGTGGCAGATCGCGAGCCCGGCATCCATGGGTCGCAACACGCCGTCATCGCCGGGTCGTAACGGCGTGTTGCGACCCCTGGATGCAGCGAAGCCGGGCCGCGGAGACGCGGCCCGGCTTCGGGAGCGAGGGAGGCTTACTTGTCGTCGGCCTTCCTCTTGGTGGAGCGCTTCTTCGGCTTCTCGGCGGCGGGCTCCTCGGCGGCGGGCTCCTCGGCGGTGGCCTCGTCGGCCGCAGGGGCCTCGTCGGCGGCCGCGTCGTCGGTGTCGTCCCCGTCTGCGATCGAGGTGAACTCGGCCAGGTCGACCGGCTTGCCGTTGCTGTCGACGACCTTCACCTTGCCGAGGATGATCGCGAGCGCCTTGTTGCGGGCGACCTCGCCGACCATCGACGGGATCTGGCCGTTCTCGCTGAGGATCTTCACGAACTCGTTCGGGTCCATGCCGTACTGCGCGGCGCCCTGCACGAGGTACTGGGTGAGCTCGTCCTGGCTGACCTTGACGTCGTTCTCCTGCGCGACCTCGTCGAGGAGGATCTGCGTGCGGAAGGTCTTCTCGCTGGACTCCGTGACCTCGGCGCGGTGCACGTCGTCCTCGAGGCGGTTCTCCTGCTCCAGGTGACGGTGCACCTCGTCCTCGACGAGCTGCTCCGGAACCGGGATCTCGACCAGCTCGAGGAGCTTGTCGACCAGCTGGTCGCGGGCGGCCGTGCCCTGGCCGAACACCTTGGCGCGCTCGACCTGCGCACGCAGGCTCTGGCGCAGCTCGCCGATGGTGTCGAACTCGCTGGCGATCTGGGCGAAATCGTCGTCGGCCTCCGGGAGCTCGCGCTCCTTGACGGCGTTCAGCGTGACGGTGATCTGCGCGTTCTCACCCTCGTGGTCGCCGCCCATGAGCGGGGCCTCGAAGGTGGTGGTCTCGCCGGCGGTCAGCGTGTCGAGCGCCTCGTCGATGCCGTCGATGAGCTCGCCGGAGCCGATCTCGTACGAGATGTTGGCCGCGGTGTCGACCTCCTCGCCGCCGATCTCGGCGGTCAGGTCGATCTGCGCGAAGTCACCGGTCTTGGCCGGGCGGTCGACGGTCACGAGGGTGCCGAAGCGGCTGCGCAGCCGGTCGAGCTCCTCCTCCACGTCGTCCACGCCCACCTCGGCCGCATCCACCGTGATGGTGATGTCGTCGAAGTCGGGCAGCTTCACCTCGGGGCGCACATCCACCTCGATGGTGAGGAGCAGGTCGCCCGAGAAGTCCTTCTCGTTCGGCCACTCGGTGATGTCGGCCTCCGGCCGCCCGAGCGGACGCACGTCGTTCTCCTCGATGGCACGGCGGTAGAACCCGTCGAGACCCTCGTTGACCGCGTGCTCCAGGACGGCGGCCTTGCCGACCCGCTGGTCGATGATGGGCGGCGGCACCTTGCCCTTGCGGAAACCGGGGATGGTCACCTGCTCGGCGATGTGCTCGTACGCGTGCTTGATGGACGGCTGCAGCTCCTCCGGCGTCACCGAGATGGTGAGCTTGGTGCGGGTGGGGCTGAGCTTCTCGACCGTGGTCTTCACGATGTCTGGGTTCTCCTGAATGTTCGAACGGTGGTCTTCTCGCAAGGAACGAGGTCCTCGTCGGGGCGACAGGATTCGAACCTGCGACCTCCCGCTCCCAAAGCGGGCGCTCTAGCCAAGCTGAGCTACGCCCCGGCTTGAAGCGGTGCGAAAGACCGTGGTCGAGTCTACTGCACGCCCGCATCCCCCGCGTGTACTACGATGGTCTCCGGCCGTCGCACAGAAGGCGGCCACGGTGCCGCAATCGCGGCGCTCGGGGATGTAGCTCAATGGTAGAGCCTCAGTCTTCCAAACTGATTACGCGGGTTCGATTCCCGTCATCCCCTCCGTTTTCGCCCGTCGGGCGTGTCTGCCGTCGTTCGTAACGTCTGCGGCCGCGCGAGCAACCGCAGTCGCGACGCAGCACCGCAGTCGCTGGTGCCAAGGGCGCGGCCGCGCGCCACAATGGCCGCATGACGGCCACTCCACCGCCGGAGGACGGGCTCACGGATGCGCAGCGCAGCCTGCGCGCGCAGCTGCTCGCGACCGAGCACTGGGGGCTGCTCGCGTCGCGGTCGACGACGCAGAGCGAGGTGCTGACGCGGATCGCGATCTTCCTGACGCTCGTGTCGGCGGGACTGGTGACGCTCGGGTTCATCGGGCAGGCGAGCGGGTTCCGCGGGTGGTTCGGCGTGGCCGCGCTGGGGGTGCTGCTCGCGCTGGCGCTGCTCGGGCTCGTCACGGAGGTACGGGCGTTCAACACGGCCAGCGAGGACCTGATGTACGTCGTCGCCATGAACCGGCTCCGGGCGGCGTACGTCGAACTCGACCCCGGGATCGAGCAGTTCCTGATGGCGTCCGCTCACGACGACGAGGCCGGGGCACGGCTCACCTACCACTTCTTCTACCCGCGGGGGCCCAGTCCGGTGCTCGGAAGCTCCATGATGATCATCACCATCGTGGAGGCGATCGTCGTCGGCCTGCTCGTCGGCGGGGCGTCGTGGGCACTGGGCGCGCATCCCGTCGTCGCCGCTGTGCTCGGCGGACTGGTCGCCTTGGCGGTCGTCGTCCTGTCGCTGCTCTGGGGCATGCGCACGTACAAGAAGGCGTTCCGCGCCCATCGGCCGCTGCGGCCGAGCGACTGACCGCTATTCGTTGACGACGCGCTTGCCGGCGTCGTCGCGTGCGCGCTCGATCCTGTCGTCGAACGTGCCGCCGGTGACCTTCGTGGCGGCGCCGGCGACACCGTCGAGCAGCATGTCGCTGACATTCTCCGCGTGATCGGAGCTCAGCACGTACTCGACCGTCGGGTCGTTCAGAAACACCTGCGCCTTCTTGGTGATGTCGCGGAATCCGGCCATGCGGCCATCCAACGCTCAGCGCTGCAGGAAGGCCAGAACCGCGAGCACCCGACGGTGGTCGTCGCCGGAATCCTCCAGGCCCAGCTTCTGGAAGATCGACGTCACGTTCTTCTCCACCGCGCCGACGCCGACCACCATGCGGGCGGCGATCGCGGCGTTGGTGCGGCCCTCGGCCATCAGCTCCAGCACCTCCCGCTCGCGCGGCGTGAGCGTCGCGAGGGGGTCCGTGCGCCGGGTCAGCAGCTCGCGGACCACCTGCGGGTCGAGCACTGTGCCGCCCGCCGCCACCCGGGAGACCGCATCCCGCAGCTCATCGAGCGACGCGATCCGGTCCTTCAGCAGGTAGCCGGTGCCGCCCTCGCCGCCGGCCAGCAGCTCCTGAGCGTAGGTGCCCTCGACGTACTGCGACAGCAGCAGGACCGCGATCGAGGGATGCTCCCTCCGGATGCGCAGAGCCGCCCGCACGCCCTCGTCGCGGAACGTCGGGGGCATCCGCACGTCCAGCACCGCCACATCCGGCATCAGGTCGGGCACCGCCTCCAGCAGCGTGTCGGCGTCGCCGAACGCCCCGACGGTGTCGAACCCGGCCTCGTCGAAGAGCCGGATCAGCCCCTCGCGGAGGAGGACGGAGTCGTCTGCGACGACCACGCGGAGGGGGACGGATTCGCTCGGCACGCACCCAGCCTAGGGCGCGACCGCGATCAGCCGAGCGGAATGCGCGCCCCGATCCGGGTGGGGCCGCCGGCCGGGCTGTCGACGACCAGCTCGCCGCGCAGGCCGCGCACCCGCTCCTCCAGTCCGCGCAGCCCGTGGCCCTCGACGAGCGCAGCGCCGCCACGGCCGTTGTCGGTCAGCCAGACGCTCAGCCAGGCGGCGCCCGACACATCCACCGACCGCTCCAGGAACAGGCGGCCCGCCTGCGCAGCCGAGTGCTTCGCCAGGTTCGCGGCGAGCTCCGCCAGGACGTAGTAGGCGTTCCGCTCGATCTCGGGGCTGAACCGCTCCCCCGGCTGCAGCGACGACTCCACGGTCACCGGGATGGGGCTGCGCGCGGCCAGCGACTCGGCGGCGGCCACGAGGCCCCTGTCCTGCAGGATGGGCGGGGCGAAGCCACGCGACAGAGCTCGCAGCTCCTCCAGGGTGTCACCGGCCTGCTGCCGCGCCTCCGCGAGCAGAGTGGCGGCGGCCTCCGGATCGTCGGCCAGCTTCCGCTCGGCGGCTGCGATGTCCATCTGCAGGCGGATCAGGCGCTGCTGCGGGCCGTCGTGCAGGTCGCGCTCCAGCCTGCGCAGCGCCTGGTCCTCGGCGGCGACGGCGGCGCCGCGGGAGGCGGACAAGTCGGCGACCTCGCGCTGCAGCGCCTCCGACGGCCACCGGCCGAGCAGTCCGCGCGCCACGGCCTCATGCGCCAGGGTCAGCCCGCGGGTCACGAAGGGCAGGGTCACGGCGAACAGGATGCCGGCGATCACGTACAGGATGCGGTCGCCCACGATCGGATCGAAGGTCGAGTGCGTGCGGAACACCGCATCCACGATCGTGGGCGACAGGAAGAAGGAGCGGTCGCCCTGCGGGATGAACGGCTCCCAGATCCACCCGGTCAGCCCGCCCAGCGCGACCGATACCCACACGATCGTCAGCGTCCACGACACGATGCTCAGGATCGGGTTGATCAGGATGCCGTGCAGCAGGTACAGCCAGTAGTGGCCGTTGGCGAAGGGGCCGAAGACGGAGCGCAGGAACGTGCGCGGCGTGCCGGGCTTCTCCCACACCGGGCGCGGGATGGACGGCCGCCCGGCCCAGTCCAGCCGGGTCAGCTCCACCGCGCCGAAACCCCGCGCGGTGTAGAAGGCGGCGACGATGATGAAGAAGCCGACGTAGATGACGATGGTGCCGACGCCCGTCCAGAACAGCGACATGAGCACGGAGAGGCCGATGATCGCGATCGGCATGGTCAGCAGCAGGAAGCCCAGCTCGCGCGGGACGCCCCGCCACAGCGAGCCGTAGTTCGCTCGGTCGGGACGGGGCTGGGTGGGTGTCACGGCATCCAGAGTGGCAGAGACGGCGGCGGGTTCAGTGGACATGACCCCAGCCTTCCGGGATCGGCGCGTGCACCCCATCCCGCGCGCCTCCGGAACCGTGCGGGGGTTAACCCGACCTGGTAAGCGCAGCCTTCGCTTCGTTGTCGGAATTCCGTCGGCTCGCTAGCGTTCATCACAGGCAGAAGAAAGGACGCCACCCATGACGGACATCGCCGCAACCCAGAGTGTCTCGAACCCCGACGTCGCAGCCGGAGTCGCGCAGTTCCTCACCCCTGTCGTCATCGACCTGACTGCGATCGTGGTCAACGGCAAGCAGGCGCACTGGCACGTGCGCGGCGCCAACTTCATCGGGGTGCACGAGCTGCTCGACACGATCGTCGACCACGCGCAGGAGTGGGCCGATCTCGCCGCGGAGCGGATCGTCGCCCTCGGCCTCCCGGTCGACGCGCGCCTCGGCACCGTGGCGGCGAAGACCACCACGGGCGAGCTCACCGCGGGCTTCCGCCCGTCGAACGAGACCATCGCCGAGGTCATCGCGCAGCTCGACGCCGCCCTCGCCGGGGTGAACACGGCCGTGCGCGAGCTCGCGGAGCTCGACCAGACCAGTCAGGACGTCGCGATCGAGATCGCCCGTGGGCTCGACAAGGACCGCTGGTTCCTGTTCGCCCACATCAGCGAGTAGGTCGCGCGCTTCGAAAGGGGCCGTCCGCGAAAGCGGCGGCCCTTTTCACGTTGGGGGCTTCGGTACGCATCCCCTCGTGGCACCTCCCGCGCGGCGACGACGTGGCGAGCGGCTCCCTGCGACGCGTCACGGCGGCGTCAGCCAAGACATTCGTGACGAATGGCGGCCTCAGCGGAGGCGAAGCGGACATTCGGCACGAATCGCGGCGGGCCGTGGGCCGCCTCCTCGCCGGGGCCATGGACACGCGGAGCACGGCAGCACTACGCTCGCGCCATGATGCGCCGGGTCCTCGTCGCGGGCGGGCTGGTCGCCGTCGCGGTGATCGGGCTGCTGGTCGCTCCCGCCGCCGGCGCAGCGCCGATCACCACGTTCGACGTGCTCAAGGCGATGAACGACGAGCAGCAGGAGGCGTACCTCCGGAAGCATCCGGAGCTGCTCATCCGGCTCGCCAACACCGACCCCGACGCCGTGCACGACGACTGGGCGTCGATGGATGCGACCGATCGCGAGGACGCGGTGGAGACGCTCCCCGAGATCATCGGCAACCTCGACGGCGTCGACTACCGCGACCGGGATCGCGCCAACCGCCGGGCGCTGCGGCAGGCTGTCGCGAAAGCGAAGCGGCAGGTGCGCGCGCACCCCGACGACGAGCTGACGAAACGGGTGCTCGGGGCGATGACGGCCATCCAGAAGGCCCTCCAGGGCAAACGCACGCCCGCGCGGCGCCTGATCACGCTGAGCCTCGACCGGCCACCGCTCGCGGCGATCGCGCTGGGCGACCTGGACACGGCCTCCGACATCACGTTCGTCGTGCCCGGGATTGGCACCTACACCGACGACATGCAGCTGTGGACGCAGTCCGCCCAGAACCTGTACGACGAGCAGGGCCAGGTGGGCGCACCGAAACGGCGGGCGGTCGTCTCGTGGATCGGTTACGTCACTCCCCCGCCCGGGCTGGATGCGGCCCTCGGCGACTACGCTGCCCGCGGTGCTCCGCTGCTCACCGACGACCTGCGCGGCGTGAACGCCGTGCGCGTGGCCAGCCGGCCGCGCTCCGTCAACGTGGTGGCGCACTCGTACGGGACGACGACCAGCGCCAACGCCCTCGCCGACGCGTCGGACCTCGGCGTGTACGCGTTCGTGATGCTCGGGTCGGCGGGCATCGAGAGCCGCATCCCGAACGCCGCCGCCCTGCACGTGCAGCACAGCTACGCCGGCGAAGCCGAGGCCGATGGCGAGGCGCGGTTCGGGCGGATCACCCGCCGCGACCCACGGTCGCCGTCGTTCGGCGCGACCGTGATCAGTGTCGACGGGGACGTGGAGGCCGACCTGCTGGCGGTGACCGGGCACGCGCCGGTGCTGCACTCGCCGTGGAACGACGACCC
This sequence comes from Leifsonia sp. KNZ13-11D, assembly GCF_056754895.1. NCBI lineage: Bacteria > Bacillati > Actinomycetota > Actinomycetes > Micrococcales > Microbacteriaceae > Leifsonia > Leifsonia sp. KNZ13-11D. The sequence goes on along the minus strand of NZ_JBPGWU010000001.1, from coordinate 1,782,998 downwards.
GCTCTCGTCGGCGTGGTCGGGCATCACCGACACGGTGCTGTTCGAGAAGAAGTTCGCCGAGCACCTCGCCCACTACGGCTACCTGGACGCGTACACCGAGTCGCTGCGCAACACCGCGGTCGCGACGACGCCCGGCGCGGACCGGCTGCTGCTGCGCGGGCACTGAGGCGGCGGCTGGCCAGCGGCGTCGTCTGTGTGGGCGGAGATTTGTGCCATATCGCGGTTATAGCGCCGCGAAAACCACGATTTGGCACGAATCGTGACGAACGGGGACCGTCGAGGGGGCTTGCGCGGGGATCGCGTCGAGCAGGCGAGCTCGAGATTTGTGCCAAATCGCGGTTTTGGCGACGTCAGAACCACGATTTGGCACAAATCGTGCCCCCCAAGGGGCGTCAGGGTGAGAGCGCTGCGGCGTCCGGCGCTGACATTCGTCACGAATGGCGGGATTGGCGGGGCGGGAAGCCACATTCGTCACGAATGGCGGGATTGGCGGGGCGGGAAGCCACATTCGGCACGAATGGTGCCGGGATAGCTGGCGCAGGAGGGACGCCGGGCGCGGGGGTCAGCGCAGCGTGTCGTGGGTGAAGCGGCCAGCGACCAGGGTCGCGGCGACCGGCATCGCGCGGAGGTCGTCGGGCGACGCGGCGAGCGGGTCGCGGTCGAGCACCGCGAGGTCGGCGGGCTGACCGGGCGACAGCGTGGAGCGGGTGGATGCGCGCAACGCGACGTCCGCCGGGATCGCCTGCTCGGGGTGCCACGGCTCACGGCCGTCCCGCGTGCGGCCGACGGCGGAGGCGATCGCCGCCCAGGGGTCGAGCGGGGCGACGGGAGCGTCGGAGCCGAACGCCAGGCGCGCGCCGGCGGCGTGCAGGTCGGCGAGCGGGAAGGCGCGGTCGGTGCGTCCCCGCCAGAGGCGGTCGGCGACATCCCGGTCGTCCATGGCGTGCTCGGGCTGCACGCTCGCCGTCACGCCGAGGCGGGCAAAGCGCGGGACGTCGACGGGGTCGATCAGCTGGGCGTGCTCGATGCGTCCGCCTGCGCCGATCGCAGCGAAGGCGTCCAGCGCCCGGCGGTTCGCCTCGTCGCCGATCGCGTGGACGGCGGGCTCCAGGCCGTGGTCGACGGCGAAGCGCATCCGCTCGACGAGCTCCGCGGGCGTGAGGTTGGCGACGCCGTGGCCGCCGTCCGGGTACGCATGCTCGCACAAGGCGGTGCGGGTGTTGAGCGAGCCGTCGGAGATGACCTTGAACGGACCGACGGTCAGCAGGCCGCCGGTGCCGGGGATGGATGCGCCCGTGCGCAGGCCGAGCCCGGCAGCGCGCTCGAGGTGCTCGCCGTAGACACCGAACTCGACGCGTAGGCCCGCACCGGCCGCCGCACCCGCTCCCGGAGCGCCCGCGGCGCCGTCACCATCGCCTCCGCCGACGCCCATCCGCCGCACCCACACGTCGAGGTTCCAGCCGTACTCGAGGTCGACGATGCCGACCGCCCCGCGCGCCGCCGCCGCGCGAGCCGCGTCGGCCGCCCAGAGGTCGAGCGTCGCGTCGTCGGCCGCGGTCAGCAGGCTGGTGACGGCGAAGCTGGCGTCCTCGCGCAGCACGGCCTCCGTGGAGCCGGGAGCGAAGCGGCGCGCCGCCGCGCTGTTGAGCCACGAGCAGTGCAGGTCGCCCGCGATCAGGACGACCGGGCGGTCCGTCGCCGCGTCCAGCAGCTCGCGCGTCGGCTCGTCCGGCCACAGTGCGTCGTGGAAGCCGAATCCGACCAGCACGTCGTCGCCGGACTCGCGCGACGCGCGCTCGCGCACCAGCGCGGCGGCCTCGGCCGCGGAGGCCGCCCGGGACACGTCGAGGCGACGAGCGGTCTGCGCCCACTGGGTGAAGTGGACGTGCTGGTCCCACAGTCCCGGCACGATCCACCGGCCGTCGAGCGGGATGCGCTCCACGGCCCCGGCGTCCGGCGTCGTCCCGGCGGGAAGCAGCGCGGCGATCCTGCCCTCGTCGAGCACCACATCCACCAGGGCACCCGCACCAGACGCCACCACCCCGGGGACCCGGCCGCCGGTGAGCACCACCGTCATCGTGCCGCGCGTCGCCGCTCGTGCACGATCCGCATCTCGCGGAGCAGCCCCTCGCTCGCGTAGGGGCTGTCGCCGCCGAGCTCGGACATGATCGCGTCGACGATGTGGTCCGGGCGGTTCTGGCTCATCTTCTGCTTGGCCACGACGCGCGTGGGCGTCAGCCGCAGGCCGACCGTTCCGGAGGCGATGCGGTCGGCGTACTCCGAATCCTGCACGGCGCCGCGCATGCGGCGGGGCGATGGGAGCGCATCCTCGAAGTGGTCCACCAGGCGCTCCAGCACCTCGAGGTTCTCGGCGTCGCTCAGGATCTCCGGGATGCCGGAGAAGTGCGCGGCGATGAAGTTCCAGGTCGGAACTGCGGGCTTCTCGTCGTACCAGCCCGAGGAGATGTACCCGTGCGGGCCCTGCACGATGATCAGCAGCTCGTGCTGCCCGAGCTCGTGCAGCTGCTCGTCGGGCCGGCCGACGTGGGCGAGCAGGCTCAGCTCCTCCCGCGTCTCGTCGAGGATGACCGGGTAGTGGGAGGCGACGAGTCCCGTCGAGGCGGCGCTGACGAACGTGGCCCACGGGTTCTCGCGCACGAGGCGTCGCAGCTCGTCGGGGTCGCCGAGGATGAAGCTCGGATTCTGTCGCATCCCGCCTCCTACGCCTGGTCCACGGGGCACCAGTACAGCTTGCGGCCGCCCAGCTCCTCCATGACGATGTTCGTGCCGCACACCCGGCACGGCAGACCTTCGCGCTTGTAGACCCAGTGCCGGTCGTCACGGCTCGCCATCGCCTTGCGGTAGGACGCCTCGTCGAGGTCGTCCATCGTCATCATCTGCCCGGTCTCGACACCGATGCGCAGCAGGTGCACCCAGTCGCGCCACAGCGCACGCACCGTCTCCTCCGGAACCTTCTTGCCGGGCGTGTGCGGGTTCTGCCGGGCCCGGAACAGCAGCTCGGCGCGGTAGACGTTGCCGATGCCGCTGACGACGCTCTGATCCATCAGCAGCAGGGCGATCGAGGTGGGCTTGCGGCGCACGATCGAGACGAAGCGGTCCTCCGCCTCCTGGCCGGCGTCGACCTGCGGGTCGGGCCCGAGCTTCGCGATCACAGCATCCACCTGGGCCGGGTCGAGCACCTCGCAGGCGGTCGGTCCGCGCAGGTCGGCGACCGCGCTGTCGGTGAGGAGGCGGACCCGCACCTGGCCGATCGGCTCGGGCGGGAACGACGTGATCTCCGCCTCCACCTTCTCGGACTCGGCCATACGGAGGCGCGTGCGCCGGGGCGCGCCGATCGAGTGGAGGGAGTTCTCGCCCGCAGCGTCGAGGATCGGCTCCCCCAGGTCGGTGCCGCGCTGGTTGGTCTGGCCCATCCGCCCGTTCGCGCTCGCGATGGTCGGATCGATGCTGATGTCGCCCGCGAAGTCCCACGCGCCGTAGAGACCGAGGTGCACGCGCAGCCACAACGCGTTGTCGAACTCGAGGAACATCTGCTTGCCGACCGCGCGCGCATCCGTCATGACATGCCCGTCGATGCGCGTCGCGTCGGCCGCGAACCGGCCCTGCGGGGACGACACGGCCACGCGGTGGCCGACGAAGTTGACCGCGAACTGCCGCGCGATGCGGTGGACGGAGTGGCCTTCGGGCATCAGCGCTCCACGTTCTTGCCCGCGATGTCGCCGGTAGCCTCGTACTCCGCCAGCTGGGCGATGCGGCGCACGTGCCGCTCCTCGAACGAGAACGGCTCGGCGATGAAGGCGTCGATGAACCCGGTGGCCTCCTCGACCGTGTGCTGCCGGGCGCCGATGGCGATGACGTTCGCGTCGTTGTGCTGCCGGGCGAGCACGGCGGTCGAGTGGCTCCACACCAGCGCCGCGCGCACGCCGTGCACCTTGTTCGCCGCGATCTGCTCGCCGTTGCCCGAGCCGCCGAAGACGATACCGAGCGCCTCGACGCCCGCCTGCTGGTCGCGGACCACCGCGGCCGCCGCGTTGATGCAGAACGCCGGGTAGTCGTCGATCGGGTCGTACTCCGTCGGACCGTGATCGATCACCTCGTGACCCGCCGCGCTCAGGTGCTCCTGCAGATGCGTGCTGAAGTCGAGGCCGGCGTGGTCGGTGGCGATGTGGATGCGCATATCCACAGTTTAGGGAGGACCGCCGACCCTCGACGGCTCGGTGGCTAAGGTGGGTGCGGTGGACACGATCCACACGTTCGACCTCTTTAGTCATCCCCTCGAAGGAGCCAGCGTTGCCCGGAGAAAACCTCACCCGCGTCGAAGCGCAGGAGCGCGCGTCGCTCATCCGCACCCACAGCTACGACGTCAGGCTCGACCTGACCACCGGGCCGGAGACGTTCCGCAGCACCACGACGGTGCGCTTCTCTGCGAAGGAGGGGGCGTCGACCTTCATCGACGCGATCACGCGGACGGTGCATGCCGTCACCCTGAACGGCGTCGAGCTCGACCCGGCCGCGGTGAGCGACGGCGTGCGCATCCGGCTCGACGGTCTCGAGGACGAGAACGAGCTGACCGTCGACTCCGACGCCGTCTACACCAACACCGGCGAGGGCCTGCACCGCTTCGTCGACCCGGTCGACGGCGAGGTGTACCTCTACAGCCAGTTCGAGGTGCCCGACTCGCGGCGCATGTTCGCGGTGTTCGAGCAGCCCGACCTCAAGGCCGAGTTCACCTTCACCATCACCGCGCCGGAGCACTGGGCGGTCGTCAGCAACTCCCCCACGCCCGAACCGCAGGATGCGGGCGACGGAAAGAAGTTCTGGTCGTTCGCCCCGACCCCGGTCATCTCCTCCTACATCACCGCGCTCATCGCGGGCCCGTACGAGTCGGTGCACAGCGAGCTCACCAGCCGTGACGGCCGCACCATCCCGCTCGGGGTCTACGCGCGCAAGAGCCTGGCCGAGTTCCTCGACGCCGACTACATCTTCGACAAGACACGCGAGGGCTTCGCGTTCTACGAGGAGCGCTTCGACTACGCGTACCCGTTCGAGAAGTACGACCAGCTGTTCGTGCCGGAGTTCAACGCGGGCGCGATGGAGAACGCCGGCGCGGTGACCTTCACCGAGACCTACGTCTTCCGGTCGAAGGTCACCGACGCCATCAAGGAGCGACGCGTCGTCACGATCCTGCACGAGCTGGCGCACATGTGGTTCGGCGACCTGGTCACCATGAAGTGGTGGAACGACCTGTGGCTGAACGAGTCGTTCGCCGAGTACGCGTCGACGCTCGCGACCGCGGAGGCCACCGAGTGGTCCGAGGCGTGGACGACGTTCGCCGCGATGGAGAAGAGCTGGGCGTACCGCCAGGACCAGCTTCCCTCGACGCACCCGATCGTCGCGACGATCAACGACCTCGAGGATGTGCAGGTCAACTTCGACGGCATCACCTACGCGAAGGGCGCCTCGGTGCTCAAGCAGCTGGTGGCCTGGGTCGGCCAGGACGACTTCCTCGCGGGCGTCGCGCAGTACTTCAAGAAGCACGCCCACTCCAACACCGAACTGAAGGACCTCCTGGTCGAGCTCGAGGCCACCAGTGGCCGCGACCTGACCGGATGGTCGGAGAAGTGGCTGGAGACCGCGGGCGTCAACACCCTGCGTCCCGAGCTGACGGTGGATGCGGACGGCACGATCACCTCGTTCGCCGTGCTGCAATCGGCGCCGGCCGGCTACCCGACCATCCGCCCGCACCGCCTCGCGATCGGCCTCTACAACCTGCGCGACGGCAAGTTGACGCGGGACGAGCGCTTCGAGCTCGACGTCGACGGTGAGCGCACCGAGGTCGCCGACCTGGCCGGCACCCGCCGCCCCGACCTCGTGCTCATCAACGACGACGACCTCGCCTACGCGAAGATCCGCCTCGACGAGCAGTCGCTGGCGGTCGCGATCGAGCACCTGTCCGACATCGAGAGCCCGCTCGCGCGCTCCCTGGTCTGGGGCGCGGTGTGGGATGCGACCCGCGACGCCGAGACGAGCGCGAGCGACTACGTGCGCCTGGTGCTCGGCAACATCGCGTCGGAGACCGAGTCGACCACCATCCGAACCACGCTGAACCAGCTCGTGCTCGCAGCGAACGCCTACGTCGCGCCGGAGCGCCAGACGGAGACCGCCCAGAGCGCGGCCGACGCGCTGTGGGAGCTGGCGAAGGGCGCCGAGGCGGGCAGCGACGCGCAGTTCCAGTTCGTGAAGTTCTTCGCCGCGCTCGCCTCCACCGACGAGCAGCTGTCGACCATCGCTGCGCTCCGCGACGGCTCGGTCACCCTCGACGGCCTGACCGTCGACACAGACCTGTCGTGGGAGCTGCTGATCGCCCTGGTCGCCGGAGGCGCGGCGGGAACTGCCGAGATCGACGCTGCCCTGGCGGCGGACAACACCGCGAACGGCGGCCAGTTCGCCGCGCAGGCCCGCGCGAGCATCCCGACGCTCGAGGGCAAGCAGGCGGCCTGGGACTCGGTGTTCGGCTCGGACGCCCTGCCGAACACGATCGTCCGGTACACCGGCATCGGGTTCCAGCGCGCCAAGGACAAGGCCGTGCTCGCGCAGTTCGTCGAGCCGTACTTCGCCGCGCTGCAGGGCATCTGGACGTCGCGCACCTACAAGATCGCGGAGTACCTGGTCGAGGGCATGTACCCGGCGCCGCTCGCGAACGAGGAGCTGCGGGATGCGACCCGCGCCTGGCTCGACGCGAATCAGGAGCCGGCCGCCCTGCGCCGCATGGTGGTCGAGAACCTGGCGGGCGTCGAGCGCGCGCTGGCGGCCCAGAAGCGGGACGCCGCCGCCTGAACGAGCCGGGTGCTCGATCAGCATCCCGGAGGGGCCGCGCGAGTGCGCGGCCCCTCCGTCGTACCGGGCGGCGCTCCAGGGTGGTACCGCGGGAGGATGCCGCGACGCGAGCCGCGCCCCTAGTCTCGGACGTATGATCCAGCTCGATCACCTCACCAAGCGCTTCGGCGAGAAGACCGCCGTCGACGACATCACCGTGACCATCCAGCCGGGCAAGGTCACCGGCTTCCTCGGCCCGAACGGCGCCGGGAAGTCCACGACCATGCGGATGATCGTGGGACTCGACCGGCCCACCCGCGGACGCGCGCTCATCAACGGCAAGCGCTACGCCGAGTTCCGCTCCCCGCTCACCGAAGTGGGAGCCCTGCTCGACGCCAAGGCCGTCCACACCGGGCGCACCGCATACGCTCACCTGCTCGCGCTCGCCGCGACGCACGGCATCCCGAAGTCCCGCGTTCACGAGGTCATCGGCATGACGGGACTGGAGACGGTCGCGAGCAAGCGCGTCGGCGGCTTCTCGCTCGGGATGGGGCAGCGGCTGGGCATCGCCGCCGCCATGCTCGGCGACCCCGCCACGCTCATCCTGGACGAGCCGGTCAACGGTCTCGACCCCGAGGGCGTGCTCTGGGTGCGTCAGTTCGCCCGTCACCTGGCATCGCAGGGCCGCACCGTCTTCCTCTCGTCGCACCTGATGAGCGAGATGGCGCAGACGGCCGACCACATCGTCGTGCTGGGGCGTGGTCGTGTGCTCGCGGACGCACCGGTCGACACCATCCTCGCCGGAGCCACCCGGCATGCCGTGCGTGTTCGCACACCGCAGCCCGAGCAGCTCGCCCGCGCAGTGGCCGGCGCAGACGTCACCGTCACCGGCGTGGAGGCGGAACTGCTGGAGGTCACCGGGCTCACCGCGGCGCAGATCGGCGAGACCGCCGCCCGCGACGGCATCGTGCTGCACGAACTGACACCGATCAGCGCCTCCCTCGAGGAGGCCTACCTCGAACTCACCCAGGACGACGTCGAATACCGCACGGAGGTCAGCCGATGAGCACCGCCACCACCGCCCAGCAGGGCACCGTCCACCCCCACACCTCGCTCGGCCACCTCAACTTCGCGCGGGTGGTCCGCTCGGAGTGGATCAAGCTGCTCACGGTGCGTTCGACCTTCTGGACGCTGATCAGCGCTGTCGTGCTCGTCGTCGGCATCGCCTCCCTGGTGGCCGTCGCGATCCCCGACAAGTCGACGCTGGTCGACCGGGTCTCCGCCGCACAGCGCGCCACGGTCGAGGCGCAGGCGGCGAACTTCGCCCAGAGCGCGGCGACCGCGGGTCTCACGTTCGCCTCCCTGGTCATCGCCGTGCTCGGCGTGCTCGTCATCAGCGGAGAGTTCTCGACCGGCATGATCCGCTCGTCGTTCACGGCGGTGCCGCGCCGGTTCCCGGTGATCGCCGCCAAGACGCTGGTGCTGTTCGTCGTCGCGTTCGTCGCCGGGCTGATCAGCTCGGCCGCGTCGTGGGCCGTCGCCGTGCCCATCCTGAAAGCCAAGGGCTACACGGGCGACTTGTTCTCGGGCGACACCCTCTGGGCGATCCTCGGAGCCGGCACGTATCTGGGCCTGGTGGCCGTGTTCGCCCTCGGGGTCGGCGCCATCCTGAAGTCGACCGCCGGCGGGATCGCGGGCGCGCTCGGCGTGCTGCTCGTGCTCCCGATCGTCGCCAGCCTGGTCGGCGGCCTGACGCGGACGCAGTGGGTCAAGGACGCCCAGCACTACCTGATCAGCAACGCGGGCTCCGGCATGGCGGGTCTCGCCAACGGCGACCTCGAGCCCTGGGCGAACGTGGTCACCGCCCTCGTCTGGGCCGCCGTCGCCCTCGTGGGCGGCGCGATCCTCCTGCAGCGCAGGGACGTCTGACCGCTGACGTGACCGCTCCCTCCCGCGCGCCGGACGCCCCGGACGGCCTCGAACTGCCGAGACCGCCCGGGGCGATCCGTCGCTACCTGACGTCGCATCCCCTCATCGTGGATGTGCTGGTCGCTGCCGTCTACCTGGTGCCGTCGGTCATCGTGTCGCTCGTCGGCTTCTCGATCCGGCCGAGCGTTCAGGAGGCCGTGCTCCTGGTGCTCTCGGCGGCGGCGGGCGTCTCGCTGCTGGCGCGACGGCACCGTCCGCTCGTCGTGTTCTCGCTCGCCACGGCCGTGCTCGGCGCCAGCGTGTTCCTGGGCCGCGACGTGGATGTGCTGCCGACGCTGTTCGCGCTCTACGCCCTGGCGGTGTACCGCTCCATCCGCTCCGCCTGGATCGCCTACGCCGCCACCGCCGCCGTCACGATCGCCACGCTCACCACCGAGGTGCTGCTCCAGCAGGCCCAGGTGTTCACACAGCTGCGGACGGCCGCGCTCCCGGCCGGGATCATCGTCCTGCTCTTCTCGGCGGTGGCGGTGCTGATCGGCAGCAACGTCGGCAACCGCCGGCGGTACCTTGATGCGCTCATCGATCGCGCCCGGCAGCTCGCGCGCGAGCGCGACCAGCAGGCCGAGATCGCGACGGCGGCGGAGCGCAGCCGCATCGCGGGAGAGCTGCACGACATCGTGTCGCACAGCCTCACGGTGATGATCACGCTCGCCGACGGTTCCGGCCGGCTCGCCGCGACGGCTCCCGACCGTTCGGCCGAGACCATGCGGCTGGTCGCCGAGACCGGCCGCGGGGCTCTCGCCGACATGCGACGCCTGCTCGGGGTACTCGGGGACGACGACGGCGAGCCGGCCGCCCGCGCTCCCCAGCCCGCCGTCGCCGACCTGGGCGGCCTCATCGAGACCTTCCGCGCGGCCGGTCTGCCGGTGCGGATCACCGTGTCGGGAGTGCCGCCGGAGGACGCCGGGCAGCAGCTCACGGTGTACCGGGTGGTGCAGGAGGGGCTCACGAACGTGCTCCGCTACGCGGCGACGGCGACCGCCGTCCGCGTGGTGATCGTGTTCCAGCCCGGCAGCGTCATCCTGACGGTGGACGACGATGCGACTGTGCACGGTCCGCCGCATCAGGGGTCCGGACGCGGGCTGCTCGGGCTGCGGGAGCGCGTCGGGCTGTACGGCGGCACGATCGAGGCCGGACCGCGGCCGGGCGGCGGCTGGCGGCTGCGGGCGGTGTTCCCGGCGCTGCGGGGCACGCCGGCGGCCGACATCGGCGCCTCGGCGCGGCTCGCCCCCACATCCGCCGCGAGCCCCCCATCCACCGCTACCCCCGCATCCACCGCTACCCCCGCATCCGCCCCGACCCGGAAGGAGACGCCGTGAGCGACGGCCCCCTCCGCCTCCTGCTCGTCGACGACCAACAGCTCGTCCGCCTCGGCTTCCGGATGGTGCTGGAGGCGGAGCCCGGCCTGGCCGTGGTCGGTGAGGCCTCCGACGGCGCTGAAGCGGTGCGGCTCGCGGCGGAGCTCCGGCCCGACGTGGTCCTGATGGATGTGCGCATGCCGGTGCTCGACGGCATCGAGGCCACCCGCCGGATCGTCGCCGCCGAGCCGGCGGCGCGGGTCATCGTGCTGACCACGTTCGACCTGGACGAGTACGCCTTCGGCGGTCTGCGCGCCGGGGCGAGCGGCTTCCTGCTCAAGGACGTCCGGCCGGACGAACTCGTCTCGGCGGTGCGCGGCGTCGCCGCCGGGGATGCGGCGGTCTCGGGTCGCGTGACCCGGGCGATGCTCGAGCTGTTCGCCGACCGGCTGCCGGCGGCCGGCGCATCCTCTCGCCCCGGCCACGACCCGGTGGCCGCGCTGACGCCGCGGGAGCGCGAGATCCTCGTCGCCATGGGCCAGGGCCTCAGCAACGGCGAGATCGGCGCGCGCTTCTACCTCACCGAGTCGACGGTCAAGACGCACGTCGGCCGCGTGCTCTCGAAGCTGCACCTTCGCGACCGGGTGCACGCGGTGATCTTCGCCTACGAGAACGGGCTGCGCGAACCGTGAACCGCCCGTGCGGTCCAGCGACCGCCAAGGCACGGCTCGCTAGGCTCGGAGCGGTATGGAGATCCTGAAAGCAACCTTCTGGACCGAACTCGGGTCGTGGGCCGCGGCGGCGGGCTGGAACATCCTGAGCGCCGCCTGCATCGTCGGCGGCGCCTTCCTGCTGAGCTGGATCCTGCGAGTGGTCATCCGCAAGGTCGTGCAGCGCATCGTCAGCGGAGTGAAGAAGGGGCAGAACGTCAGCGACACGCAGGCGCTGGTCGCCTCGCCGCTCGCGGCCGTGCGCCTCGTCCAGCGCACCCGGACGCTCGGCTCGGTGCTCACCAACATCATCAACGTGACGATCGGCATCATCGCGATCATCCTCATCCTGAACGTGTTCGTGCCGAACGCCCTGGGCTCCTTCGCGCTCCTCACGGCCGCGATCGGCGCCGGCCTCGGTTTCGGCGCCCAGAACATCGTCAAGGATGTGCTCAACGGCCTGTTCATGGTGATGGAGGACCAGCTCGGCGTGGGCGACGTCGTCGACCTCGGGTCGGCGACCGGCGTCGTGGAGGCGGTCGGCATCCGCGTCACCCAGGTGCGCGACGTCAACGGGACCCTCTGGTTCGTCCGCAACGGCGAGATCCTGCGCGTCGGGAACATGTCTCAGGGCTGGGCCCGCGTCATCATCGACGTCGCCGTCCCGTACGACGTCGACATGGAGGCCGTGCAGGCGAAGCTGCTCGAGGCCGCCAACGCGCTGGCGTCGAGCACCAAGTGGCGCTCGCGCATCCTGGAGAAGCCGGAGCTGTGGGGGCTGGAGTCGATCTCGGCCGACGCGATGGTCATCCGCCTGGTGCTGAAGACGCGCACGACCGCCAAGGACGACGTGTCGCGCGAGCTGCGCCTCCGCATCAAGCAGGCCCTGGACGAACTCGACGTGAAGCTTCCCTCCCTCTCGGCCGTCGTGCTCACCGGCTTCGACAGCGCCGCCAGCGTCATGGGTGCGAAGCCGCCGCGCACGCGGCCCAGCCCGACGGTCACGCCCGAGCCGCCGCTGAAGGGCCGAAAGGCCCGCGCTGCGGCCAAGCGCGGCGCGGCGCAGGGAACGCGTCCGGCCGATCCGGGCGCCATCCGGGTCACCCCGGCGATCGAGAACAAGCCGGGCGGCGCCGCTCCGAAGGCCGCACCCGAGCAGCGTAAGGACGGAGGCCCGACGTGAGCCTGCCCCTCATCCCCACCGGCCCGCAGAAGTCCTTCTACGACGAGGTCGGCGGCCATCCGACCTTCCAGCGCCTGGTCGACGCGTTCTACGACGGCGTCGCGGACGACCCGGTGCTGCGCCCGATGTACCCGGAGGAGGACCTCGGCCCGGCCAAGGAGCGCCTGCTCCTCTTCCTGGAGCAGTACTGGGGCGGTCCCACCACCTACAGTCAGCACCGCGGCCACCCTCGGCTCCGGATGCGGCACAACCCGTTCACGGTCAACCCGGACGCGCGCGACCGCTGGCTCGCCCACATGCGCGCCGCGGTCGACGGGCTCGAGCTGCCGCCGTTGCAGGAGGAGACCCTCTGGAGCTACCTGGAGCGGGCGGCCTTCGCTATGGTCAACACATTCGAGGAGTAGCCCTCCCCCCGCCATCCCGGTGCCGAAGGAGTCACGGATGACACACGAAACCGACGCGATCGTCGTCGGCGCCGGCCTCTCCGGGTTGGTCGCCGCTTCCGAGCTCCTCGATGCGGGACGCCGCGTCACGATCGTCGAACAGGAGCCGTCGGCGTCGTTCGGCGGACAGGCGTGGTGGTCGTTCGGCGGGCTGTTCCTCATCGACTCGCCCGAGCAGCGGCGGATGGGCGTGCACGACTCGCTCGCCCTCGCCCGTGACGACTGGTTCGGCTCGGCCGGCTTCGACCGGGCGGAGGACCACTGGCCGCGCCGCTGGGCCGAGGCGTACCTGCAGTTCGCCGCCGGCGAGAAGCGCGCCTGGCTGCACGAGAAGGGCGTCCGGTTCTTCCCCGTCGTGGGATGGGCGGAGCGCGGCAGCGGCTCGGCGGGAGGCCACGGCAACTCGGTGCCGCGATTCCACATCACGTGGGGCACCGGGCCAGGCGTGGTCGAACCCTTCGCCCGGCGGGTGCAGTCGGCTGCCGCCAGCGGACGCGCATCCCTCCGCAACCGCCACCGGGTCGACGAGCTGATCGTCGAAGACGGCCGCGTCGTCGGCGTGCGCGGCGCCGTGCTGGCGCCCGACCGGGCCGAGCGCGGCGCGCCGAGCAACCGCGAGGTCACCGGGGACTTCGAGTTCCGCGCCCCGGTGGTGATCGTCGCCTCCGGCGGCATCGGCGGCAACCACGACCTGGTCCGTGCATCCTGGCCCGCACGCCTCGGCGAACCGCCCTCGCACATGCTCTCCGGCGTGCCCGCGCACGTCGACGGGCGGATGCTCGGAATCGCGGAGACCGCCGGTGCGCACCTCATCAACGGCGACCGCATGTGGCACTACACCGAGGGCATCACCAACTGGGACCCGGTGTGGGAACGGCATGGCATCCGCATCCTGCCGGGCCCGTCGTCGCTGTGGCTCGACGCGCACGGCGACCGGCTCCCGTCGCCGCTGTTCCCGGGGTTCGACACGCTCGGGACGCTGGAGCACCTGCGCCGGACCGGCTCGGACTACAGCTGGTTCGTGCTGACGCAGCGGATCATCGAGAAGGAGTTCGCCCTGAGCGGCAGCGAGCAGAACCCCGACCTCACCGGCAAGGACCTGCGCCTGCTCGCCAGCCGCGTCGGACCCGGCGCCCCCGGCCCCGTGGAGGCGTTCAAGGAGCACGGCGAGGACTTCGTGGTGGCGGACACCCTGGACGACCTGCTCGCGGGCATGCAGCGCATCGCGGACGTCCCCCTCGACACCGAACTGGTCACCCGGCACGTGCACGAACGCGACCGGCAGCTCGACAACGAGTTCGGCAAGGACCTCCAGCTCGCAGCGGTCCGCGCGGCGCGGAAGTACCGGGGCGACCGGCTCATCCGCGTCGCTCCGCCGCACAAGCTGCTCGACCCGTCGGCGGGACCGCTCATCGCGGTCAAGCTGCACATCCTGACCCGCAAGAGCCTGGGCGGGATCGAGACCGACCTCGACGGGCGCGTGATCGGCCCGGGCGGCCGTCCGGTGCCGGGACTCTACGCGGTCGGCGAGGTCGCCGGCTTCGGCGGCGGCGGGATGCACGGCTACCGCGCCCTGGAGGGCACGTTCCTCGGCGGCTGCCTCTTCTCCGGCCGCCAGGCCGGCCGCGCCGCCGCCCTCGCCTGACCTGCGCCCCCTCCCCCTCCGTCGAGTCCTCGAAAAGTGAACGCCTTTGCGGCGTGTCGCGTGCACTTTTTGAGGACTCGACGGAGGGGCTCGGCTCGACGGGGGGTGGGGGGTTAGCGGCGGAGGGTCCAGGAGGCTCGGCGGACCAGGGTGTGGCCGCGGCGGGTGGTGAGGCGCGTCCAGGTGCCGGTCTCATGGATGGTGACCGGCTCGTCGTCGCCGAGGAAGCCGAGGCTCTCGGCGGCGAAGCCGGCGCCCGCCGGGACGTACTCCAGGCCCTCGATCTCGCGGCCCCACACCTCGGCGCGGACGCGCTGCACCAGCTGCTCGCCGGTACCCGTCGGGACCGCGTCGGCGACCTCGGCGATGCCGTCGCGCGCCACCGTACGCAGGCGACCGGGGTCGGTCTCGCCGACCTTGTGCCAGCCGCCGCGCGGCGGGGAGATGCCCGCCCAGGTGACCGTCGACACCTCCAGCGGCAGCCGGATCTCGATCGGACCGTCGGGTGCGTCCCCCGACTCCGCGGCCGCCTCAGCGCTCTCGCGCACGCGCGCCACCCGGTCGAGGAGCGAACGGATCGGCACGACGGCGTCGAACTCGGCATCGTTCCCGATGGCGAACGTCCGCAGACCCAGCACCGTCGGCGTGGTGTCGAGCAGCCCGCGCGGGTACAGGATCGCGGTGTAGACGGCGAGCACGCCCGAACCGGCGATCAGGCGCACGGAACCTTCCTCGACGCGGGCCGCCCGAGACAGATACGTCTGCAGGTCGGCGACGGCGAGGGCATCCATCAGGGAAAACGACTGGTTCATCGGGTGTCTAAACTACCAACAGACCACCGACTTGGAGGCACTGTGACCGAGCCCCTGGCTTCCCTTCTGACTGCGCTCGATCTCACCGACACCGGTGCCCGCACCAGCGAGGACATCTTCACCGGCCCCTCACAGTGGATGCCGCTGGGCCGCGTCTTCGGCGGCCAGGTGCTCGCGCAGTCCATCGTCGCGGCGACCCGCACCGTCGAGGACGGCCGCAGCATCCACTCGATGCACGGGTACTTCCTGCGGCCCGGAGACGTGAACTTCCCGATCACCTTCTCGGTCGACCGGATCCACGACGGCCGTTCGTTCTCCACCCGGCGCACGCAGGCGCACCAGAACGGGCTGCCCATCCTGTCGATGATCGCGTCGTACCAGACCGAGGACGAGGGCTTCGAGCACCAGGATGCGATGCCCGACGGCCTCCCCGGGCCGGAGGAGCTGCCCTCCACCGCGTCCACCCTCGAGGATGTCCGGCACCCGGTCGCGCAGTACTGGGCGAGCCAGCGGCCGTTCGACATGCGGCACGTCACGTCGCCGATCTACCTGTCGGTGGAGGGCGACCGTGTCGCGCACCAGGCGGTGTGGTTCCGGACGATCGGAGACATGCCGGACGACATGGCGCTCCACCGGGCGGCCCTGGCGTACGCGAGCGACTACACGATCATGGAGTCCGTGATGCGGCGGCACGGCATCGCCTGGGGGACGCCGGGCCTGAAGGCGGCGAGCCTCGACCACGCCATGTGGTGGCACCGCCCGGCGCGGGTCGACGAGTGGCTGCTCTACGTCCAGGAGTCGCCGACCGCCGGCGGCGGCCGCGGCCTCTCGCAGGGGCGCATCTTCACCCGCGACGGACGCCTGGTGGCGAGTGTCGCGCAGGAGGCGACGATCCGCCTCCCCCGGACCGACTGAGCCGGAAGCAGGGGGCCCCGGGGCGGCCCGGCGATCAGTCGAAGGTGCTGCGGAGCAGGACGGTCCCGGCGCCGGCGGCCCGGATGTCCACGCTCGCGATGTCCTTCAGCGGCACGCTGGTCGTCGCGATCGGCCGCGCGGTCGTCCCCTCGTCGGCCGTCCAAGTGGAGATCGTGTACTGGTGACCGGCACGGTCCGTGACGACCATCGCGTAGGTCCACGTGTGCGAGCCCTCCTCGCCGCCGACGTGCGCGTACCGGCAGGTGGAGTCGATGCGCGTGCCCCACGGCTCGGGGGTCAGCCGGACGTCCGCCGTGAGCGGGCTCGGCTCGACCTGGTGCATGGCGACGGCCGTCTGCGGCGCTGCCGCCGGGTTGAGCACGGTCGGCAGCACGAGCGCGGCGATGCCGATGAGCAGCGCGGCGGCGACGGTGGAGAGCCCGGCGATCAGCCAGCGCGCCCGGACCCGGCGCCGCCGGACGCGGTGCAGGAGCGACGGGAGCAGCTCGGGAGACGGGCCGAGGTCATCGGCGGGCGCAGCCTCGGGCGCCTCCTCGTCGAGCAGCGCGAACGCCTGCTCGCGGAGCACCCGGCTCAGGATGCCCGGCATGCCCGCCAGCTCGGAGACGGCCTCCGAGCAGCGCTCGCAGTCACGCAGGTGCGACTCGAAGTCGCGGCGCTCGGCCGGTGAGAGCGCGCCGAGCACGTAGGCGGCGTCCCAGCCGGCGAACTCGTCGTGCGTGGTCATCGTTCCGTCACCCCTCTCTCCTGAAGGGCGAGCCGGAGGGCCCGCAGTCCGTAGTGGAGGCGTGATTTGACGGTGCCCTCGGGGATGTCGAGTTCGCGGGCGATCTGGGCCACCGACCGTCCGCCGTAGTAGGCGTGGACGATGACTGCCCGGTGCTCGACCGACAGCTCGGCGAGGGCGTCGGCGACCAGCCACGCGTCGAGCACCGCATCCGCTTCGCTGTCGGGGGACGGACGCTCCGGCACCTCGTCGGTGCCGTACTCGTGTCGGTGCTGCGCGCTGCGGCGTCCATCGATGACGAGGTTGCGCGCCACGGTGAACAGCCAGGTGCGGGCGGACTGCTGAGACTGGTCCAGCACGGTCGGCTTCCTCCAGGCGCGCAGCAGCGTCTCCTGCACGATGTCGTCGGCCATCGCCCGGTCGCCGGTGAGGTGCACGACGTAGCGCCAGACCGCCTGCGCGTGCTGATCGTGCAGCTCGCGCAGCAAGCGGGCGTCCTCCTCCGGCATGTTCACCTCCACCCTGTACACGATGCAGCCGGCGGAAAGGTTCACACGCCACGGTTGAACCGACCGCTGCATCGTCTCGTGAATACCGTAAGAGACGAATCCACCGAACGGGAGGAACCCGCATGAACGACCACGCACCGCTCACCCGCCGAACGCTCGTGTCGATCGGCGGAGTCTCCGCCGGCGCGCTGCTGCTCGCCGCCTGCACTCCGGGTGGTGCGGACGGCTCCAGCGGCTCCGGCGAGGGCTCGGGCGGTCCCGGGGGCTCCGGAGGCTCCGGCGGCGGTTCGGGTACCGCCCAGGTGTCGCTGGCGTCCATCCCGGTGGGCGGTGCGGTGTCGGCGACACTCGGCGGCCAGCCCATCGTGGTCTCGCAGCCGAGTGCCGGCCAGGTGGTCGCGTTCAGCGCGGTGTGCACGCACCAGGGATGCACGGTGGCGCCCCAGGGCAAGGAGTTCGACTGCCCGTGCCACGGCTCCCGGTTCGACGGGACGACCGGTGACGTGCTGAGCGGTCCGGCGCGCGATCCGCTGCCGAAGCTGAAGGCGCAGGTCTCGGGCGACTCCGTGACCGTGACCGAGTAGGCGCCGTCATGGAGGTCAACGGGCTGCCGCTGCACGTCCTGCTCGTCCACTTCGTGGTCGTGCTGGTTCCGCTGACGGCGATCGCGGCGCTGCTCGTGCCGATCTGGCCCGCGGCGCGCAGGCGTCTGGGGATCGTGGTGCCGTTGCTGGCTCTGGCGGATCTGGTGCTGGTCCCTGTGGTCACCGAGGCCGGCGAGTGGTTGCAGGCGCGCGTGCCGTCGACACCGCTCATCCTGCAGCACGCCGCCCTGGGGCGCACGCTGCTGCCGTGGGTGATCGCGCTGTTCGTGTTCTCGCTGCTGCAGTGGGCGTGGTTCTTCTTCATCGACCGGCCCGGCTCGCGGCGCCAGCCGTCACCGGTGGTGCACCGGGTCGTGCTCATCGTGCTGACGGTGATCGCCCTGGTGCTCGCCGTGGGCACGATCGTGGAGGTCGTCCTGATCGGCGAGGCGGGGTCGCGGGCGATCTGGGAGAACTCGTTCAGCCCGACGCCGCTGCCGACCGCACCGTCGCCGTCGCCCTGAGCGGGCTGCCCGCCTGGCGCCGATCAGACAGCACGTCAGGCGGGCTCTCGGTCAGGCGCGCTTCGCGAAGGCGACCGGCTCGTCGAGGTAGGGCGTCCACGCGTCGCGCTCGCGGTCGTTGATGCGCCGCGGGCGCTGGGTGGTGGCGTCGACGAGGACGATCGTGGTCGCGGCCCGTGAGAACAGCGTCCGGGGCTCGGTGCCTTCCGGCGACCAGACCTCGTAGCAGACCTCGAGGCTCGCGCCGCCGAGCCGCCCGAGCCACAGCTGCACGTCGAGCGGCTGCCGGAGGTACGGGATGGGCGCGACGTACTCGATCTCCTGGCGGGCGATCAGCGTGAGCGTGTCCGCGCCGGGGCGTCCGTCGAGGACCGCCGTGGAGGCTCCGACCGCTTCGCCGCTGCCCTGCACCGGCTCGCTGTCCGTTCCTCCGGCCTCAGCGCTGTCGCCGGTCACCCAGAACGCCTCGATGCGCGCCTCCTCGAGGAGGCGCAGCATCTCGGCGTTGTTGACGTGCCCGTAGGCGTCGAGGTCGCTCCAGCGGAGCTTGATCGGGACGTGCAGTCGCATGGGGTCGCCCGGCTCAGTCGCGGGTGAGCTTGCGGTACGCGGACCGGTGCGGCTTGGCCGCGTCCGGGCCCAGACGCTCGACCTTGTTCTCCTCGTACGCCTCGAAGTTGCCCTCGAACCAGTACCAGTCGGCCGGGTTCTCGTCGGTGCCCTCGTAGGCGAGGATGTGAGTCGCGATGCGGTCGAGGAACCACCGGTCGTGGGTGATGACCACGGCGCAGCCGGGGAACTCGAGCAGCGCGTTCTCGAGGCTGGACAGCGTCTCGACGTCGAGGTCGTTGGTCGGCTCGTCGAGGAGCAGCAGGTTGCCGCCCTGCTTGAGGGTGAGCGCGAGGTTGAGACGGTTGCGCTCACCGCCGGAGAGCACGCCGGACTTCTTCTGCTGGTCCGGTCCCTTGAAGCCGAACGTGGAGACGTAGGCACGCGACGGCACCTCTGTCTTGCCGACCTGGATGTAGTCGAGGCCGTCCGAGACGACCTCCCAGACGTTCTTGTTGGGGTCGATGCCGCCACGGGTCTGATCCACGTACGAGATCTTGACCGTCTCGCCGACCTTCAGGTCGCCGGCGTCGAGCGGCTCGAGTCCGACGATCGTCTTGAACAGGGTCGTCTTTCCGACGCCGTTGGGGCCGATGACGCCGACGATGCCGTTGCGCGGGAGCGTGAAGCTGAGGCCGTCGATGAGCATGCGGTCACCGAAGCCCTTCTCCAGGTCCTTCGCCTCGATGACGACCTGGCCGAGGCGCGGCCCCGGCGGGATCTGGATCTCCTCGAAGTCGAGCTTCCTGGTGCGCTCGGCCTCCGCCGCCATCTCCTCGTAGCGGGCGAGACGCGCCTTGGACTTCGCCTGGCGGCCCTTCGCGTTGCTGCGCACCCAGTCGAGCTCCTCGGAGAGGCGCTTGGCGAGCTTCGCGTCCTTCTTGCCCTGGATCTCGAGGCGCTCGCGCTTCTTCTCGAGGTAGGTCGAGTAGTTGCCCTCGTACGGGTACAGGTGACCGCGGTCGACCTCGGCGATCCACTCGGCGACGTGGTCGAGGAAGTACCGGTCGTGGGTCACGGCGAGCACGGCGCCGTGGTACTTGGCCAGGTGCTGCTCGAGCCAGAGCACGCTCTCGGCGTCGAGGTGGTTGGTCGGCTCGTCGAGGAGCAGCAGGTCGGGCTTCTGCAGCAACAGGCGGCAGAGTGCGACGCGACGCTTCTCACCACCGGACAGCGTGTTCACCGGCCAGTCGCCCGGCGGGCAGCGCAGCGCATCCATCGCCTGCTCCAGCTGGGAGTCGAGGTCCCACGCGTCGGCGGCGTCGATCTGCTCCTGCAGCGTTCCCATCTCGGCGAGCAGCGTGTCGAAGTCGGCGTTCGGGTCGGCCAGCAGGCCCGAGATCTCGTTGAAGCGGTCGACCTTGTCCTTGATCTCGCCGACGCCTTCCTGCACGTTCTCGAGCACCGTCTTGTTCTCGTCGAGCTCGGGCTCCTGCATCAGGATGCCGACGGTGTATCCCGGGGAGAGCTTGGCGTCGCCGTTGGACGGCGTGTCCAGGCCGGCCATGATCTTCAGGATGGTGGACTTACCGGCGCCGTTGGGACCGACGACACCGATCTTGGCTCCGGGGAGGAACGCCATCGTCACGTCGTCGAGGATCACCTTGTCGCCGACCGCCTTGCGGGCCCGCACCATCGAGTAAATGTATTCGGCCACTCTTCTTCTCAAACTCCCTGTCGTCGGCTGTTTGCCGTATTCGAGGATACCGGGATAGCGCCGCCCGTCGGGCGGTCGTGCTCAGGTCACCAGTCGATCGCGCGCGTCTGCCCGATGAGGCAGGTACCCGTGGGCAGCACGGGCACGGCCTCGCTCCAGTAGCCGCCCGCGTCCGCGCCGTTCTGGCCGATCAGGCAGGTGTCACCCATCCGCACCGAGAACTGGATGCTGTTGGCCTTCAGACCGATGGTGGTCGTGTCGACGGTCACCTGCATGTCGCTCTTCTGGAACCCAGCCGCGACGAGTGCGTCGATGAAGTCGCGCCCCTGAGCGTTTGGGTTCGCCGCGAGCGTCGCGTGGTTCACCTGGTCGAAGTACGGCAGGTTCTGCTCGGCCGTTCCACCCGGAACGAGCGCGATGGCCGCCGGTGTGCTGGCCGCCGGGGTCGGCACCGCGACCGGTGTGGACGCCACCGGGGATGCGGTCGGGGCAGGCGCGCCGGTGCATCCGACGAGCGCGAAGGCGAGCGACGCGACGGCCGCCGCCATCACGGTGGACACGGCGAACGAACCGGTCCGGCGGACCACGGGTGGCGTCATATGCCTGATCTTAGGGCGCGCCCGCTGGGATTCCGTCGTGAGGCTCCGGTGCCTCCTCCGGCGCACCGGAGGTCGGCTCGCCACCGGCCGACTTCGTGAACTGCGACCGGCCCCAGCTGAGGTCGTGCCCGATCGAGTCCGCTTCGATCTCCACCGTCATCCCCTGCTTCTCGCCGGTCCACTCGCGCAGGCACAGGCGCCCGGAGACGAGGACCGGATCGCCCTTCGAGACGCAGTCCGCCGTGCTCAGCGCCAGCCTGCGGAAGGCGCTCACGGTGTACCAGTTGCTTCCGCCGTCCTCCCACGATGCAGCCTGGCGGTTGTAGCGGCGCCGTGTCGTGACGAGCCGGAAGCTCGTGATCGGCAACCCGCCCTCCGTGACGAGGTGGCGCGGCTCGGTGGCGACGAAGCCGCGGACGGCGACGGTCTCGGACATGATCTCTCCTAACCGGGACCGCCCCGGCGGCGGCCCCGAGACCACTCTCGCGGAGGGGCGGCGCCGCGGAAACGCGGCCGCCGCATCGGTGGAGAATTCGGCGAGCGGCCGACCTGTGAACAGATCTGCGGGCGAGCGACCCTCAGGCCGCGACGTAGTCCGCGTAGGACGCGCGGATCTTGTTCACCTTCGGCAGCGCGACCGCGAGGCAGTAGCCCTGGCCCGGGTTCTTGGCGAAGAAGTCCTGGTGGTACTCCTCGGCGCGGTAGAACGGCCCGAGCGGCTCGATGGTGGTGACGATCCCGCCGTCCCAGTACCCGGACGCACGGTCGCGCGCCGCCTCGAACAGCTCGCGCTGGTGCTCGCCGTCGTAGAACATGGCCGAGCGGTACTGCGTGCCGATGTCGTTTCCCTGGCGGTTCAACTGGCGCGGGTCGTGCAGGGTGAAGAAAACGTCGAGGATGACGCTCGGCGGGATCACCTCCGGGTCGAAGGTCACCGCGACTGCCTCGGCGTGCCCGGTCCGGCCGGTGCACACGTCCTCATACGTGGGATCGACCACGGTTCCGCCGGTGTACCCGGACACCACATCCTCGACTCCGCGCAGGACGCGGTACACCGCATCCAGGCACCAGAAGCATCCGCCGGCCACTACGAAGGTCTGCATGGGGTTCCCCTTTCGTCACGCACACCCATTCTGCCGTGCCCGCGCCCTGAGCACGTCGGCGCCCCGGTGTTGGCGACACGACGGGCGGGCTCCCGGGCCGCCGACCGCAGCCCCGTTACCATCACGGCATGCAGTGGTGGAATGACTTCGTCGATTGGCTCTCATCGCCGGCAGCGCGTCCGGTGATCTTCTATGCGGTGGTCCTCGCGATCGCCGTGATCCTCTCCGGCCTCATCGCCGCCTGGATCGCCCGAGGCGCCATCAAGGGCCTCCTGTCCCGCACCGACCGCCAGCAGAAGGCGTCCGCGATCGCCGCGCTCGTCGACGCCGCGACCGAGGCGTCGGTCTGGAACTCCCTCACCCCGGCCGAGCAGGTGCTCTCCGACCGGGCCGTCGGGCAGGCCGACATCATGGTGCGCCTGCTCCCCATCCGGAACTCCGGCCTCGCCGCCACGTGGGCGGGCCACCAGCTGGCGGAGATGAAGCGCGCGTCTGCGACCTTCGGCTACCAGCTCGACCCGGCGATCGCCGAGTTCCGCGACCGGCTGATCGAGTGGCAGAACAACCCGCGGCGCGCTCGCAAGATCTTCCAGAGCGACCTCGAGCGGTGGCGCTTCGAGAACACCGACAGCGAGCGGTCGCTGATCGCCCAGCAGGATGCGTGGGTCGCCCAGCAGCACCACGAGCAGTACTCCGCTCCCGCCGCTGCCACGCAGGCAGGCGACACCACGGCGACCGCGCCGACCACGGAGCCCGAGCGCACGGCCGCCAACCCGTTCGCGGTGGCGGCCGCCGAGTCGAACGCGACGGCCGACACCTCCCCGACCACGCGCCTGGGCCAGCCCGTCTGACCGTCCCTGCCACACACGACGGCGGCACACTCCACCCGATACGAAGGGCGCCGGCTGAGAAGCCGGCGCCCTTCGTCGTCGCTCGTCGCTGCTCTCAGCGGCTGTACGACCCTTCGGCCCACCACTCGTCGAACATGCTTGCGGGAGGCTGCCGCTTGTGCTCGGTGGCCTGGTACCGGGCTTCGAGCGCCTCCGCGATCTCGTCGCTGACATCCTTGCCCTCGAGGAAGTCGTCGATGTCGCTGTAGGTCAGTCCCAGGTTGTCCTCGTCGGTCTGGCCCGGGTTCAGGTCCAGGAGGTCGGCTGTCGGCGCCTTCTCGTAGAGACGCGCCGGCGCATCCAGGTACCGCAGCAGCTGCTTGCCCTGCCGCTTCGTGAGCCCGGTGAGCGGCAGGATGTCGGTGCCGCCGTCGCCGTACTTGGTGAAGAACCCGGTCACCGCCTCCGCCGCGTGGTCCGTGCCGACCACGAGCAGCGCGCGCTGTCCGGCGATCGCGTACTGGGCGACCATGCGGATGCGCGCCTTGACATTGCCCTTGACGAAGTCGGACATGGGCTCGCCGACAGCGTCCGCGAACTCGTCCTCCACGCCGTCGGTGCCACGCTGGATGTTGAACACGACCGAGCTCTTCGGCCGGATGAACGACAGCGCCAGCTTCGCGTCGTCCTCGTCCCGCTGCACGGCGTACGGCAGCCGGACGGCCACGAAGTCGGCCTCGATGCCTTCCGCCGCGAGCCGCTCGACCGCGAGCTGGGTGAGCCGACCGGCCAGCGACGAGTCCTGCCCGCCGCTGATGCCCAGCACGTACCCCTTCGCGCCGGTGGCGCGCAGGTAGTCGACCAGGAAGCCGACGCGACGGTCGACCTCCTCGGCCGGGTCCACCTCGGGGCGGACGTGCAGGTCCTCGATGATCTTCGCCTGGAGTTCACGCATGACGACACGATAGTCCCGCCGGATTTCGTCCGTGTGAACGCCCGGCACGGTCTGCCGCGACCACCGCGGTCGTCGCTAGCATGCGCCCATGGCTCCCGCCGTGTCCACCGTCGTGCTCGTCCCGCTGATCGCCGTCGCCGCGGCGCTGCTGACCACCGCCGTCGGCCGGTTCGTCAAGATCCCGCTGGTCGTGTTCGAGATCGTGCTCGGGCTGATCGCGGGCCCCAGCGTGCTCGGCTGGGTGCCCGAGACGGATGCGCTCACAGCGGTGTCGAACTTCGGCCTGGCGTTCCTCTTCTTCATGGCCGGCAACAAGATCGACTTCGCCGCGATCGCCGGCCGCCCGATCCGCCGCGCCTCCCTGACCTGGATCATCTCCCTGATCGCCGGGATCGCGCTGGCGACGCTGATCGTCGGCGAGCTGATCACCGGTGTCTACCTGGGGATCGCGCTGACCTCGACCGCACTCGGCACCCTGATGCCGGTGCTCCGGGATGCGGGCGAGCTGCGGACGCCGTTCGGCCGCGTCGTCATCGCGGTGGGCGCCGTCGGCGAGTTCGGGCCGCTGATCGCCATCTCGCTGTTCCTCAGCGGCCGCAAACCGCTGGCGGCCGCGCTGGTGCTGATCGGCTTCGCCATCATCGCGGGCGCGGCGATCTGGATCGCGTCGCGCGGCGGCCACGAACGCTTCCAGGGCCTCGTCCGTGCCACGCTGCACACCAGCGGACAGTTCGCGGTGCGCTTCGTTGTGCTCGTGATCGCGGCTCTCGTCGGCCTGAGCATCGCCCTGGGGCTCGACATGCTGCTCGGCGCGTTCGCCGCGGGAGTGCTGTGCCGCATCCTGCTCGGCGGGGCGGCTCCCGAGGACGCGCACCACATCGAGAGCAAGCTGGAGGCGGTGGCGTTCGGCGTCCTGGTGCCGGTCTTCTTCATCAACACGGGGATCGGCTTCGACCTGAAGGCCCTCCTCGGCGACCCGCGGGCACTGCTCCTGCTCCCGATCTTCCTGGTGCTGCTCGTCGTGGTGCGCGGTATCCCGGGCTCCTTCGCGGCACCGCCGGGCTCGACCGGACGGGACCGCGTCGCGCTGACCCTCTTCACCGCGACCGGACTCCCGATCATCGTCGCGGTGACCGCCATCGGGGTGCGCGAGCACGACCTGCAGAGCGGGACCGCGACGGCGCTGGTCGGTGCGGGGATGCTGTCGGTGCTGATCTTCCCGCTGGTCGCGCTGCTCCTGCGCCGCCGCTCGGCGGACGGCGGGGTGCGACCGGCCGACCCGGACGCGGTGCCGATCGAAGGCTGAACGACCCGCTCAGGCCACGCGGCTGACGGCACGGGCGAGGATCGCCGTCGTCAGCGCCTCCACCGGCTCCCGTGCGGCGGACGGGTTCGACAGCAGCGTGAAGTCGACGTGCCCGAGCTCCGGCAGGCCGAAGCGGTTGGTGACCTTGATCAGGTCCGTCGGGATGAGCGACCGCGGGAACACGGCCACCCCGATCCCCGCACGCACAGCGGCGAGCACGCCGTTCACCTCACGGGTGTTGCAGGTGATCCGCCAGGTGCGTCCCGCGGACTCCAGCGCGTCGATCGCCGCCTGCCGGCTCAGGCTCGGGCCCTGGTACGAGATCAACGGCACCGGGCCGTCGGAGTCGAGGATGGTCTTCTCCTGCCCCATCCAGACGAGCTCGTCGGTCGCCACGACCGTGCCCTCGGTCGTGCCCGGCGTCTGCTTGATGAAGATGAGGTCGAGCTGACCGCCTTTGAGCTTGCGGTGCAGCGGACCGGACTGGTCGACGGTCAGCTCCAGATTGATCTGCGGATTCTGCTGCCGGAAGTGGCGCAGGATGCGCGGCAGCGTCGTGATCGCCAGGTCGTCCGCGGCGCCGAAGCGCAGCCGGCCGCGCATGGCCGAACCGCTGAAGTAGCTGTCCGCCTCCGCGAGGGCGGCGAGGATCGTCCGCGCGAAACCGGCCATCGCATCCCCGTTGTCGGTCAGCCGCACCTCGCGGGTGTCCCGCGCGATCAGCTGCCGTTTCGCGGACTGCTCCAGCTTCCGGATGTGCTGGCTCACCGTCGGCTGGCTGATCCCCAGCCGGGCGGCGGCACGCGTGAAGCTCCTCGTGTCGGCGACGGCCAGGAAGGTCTGCAGCAGGACCGGATCGAACATGGTGCGCATCCATTCGAAAAGCCAATAGGAGTTATTGCTCGGATCGGGAACAAGAATAGTCGGTTCTGCGTAATGTCGATAAGGAACCGACATACGGAACCAGCGACGACATCGAGGTAACACGCACGTGGCGCACTCCCCCGCAGCGGCCCCGCCCACCGGACCCATGCCGGTCCTCTCCACCCGCCCGCCGTGGAAGGAGACCTTCGCCTCCCTGCGCGTGCCGAACTACCGTCGCTTCGCCGCGAGCAACCTGGTCGCCAACACGGCGGTGTGGATGCAGCGCATCGCGATGGACTGGCTGGTGCTCCAGCTCTCCGGCAGCGTCGCCGCGGTCGGTGTGACCGTCTTCATGCAGTTCACCCCCATGCTGCTGTTCGGCCTCTGGGGCGGGGTGATCACCGACCGCTACTCCAAGCAGCGCCTCCTCGTCGTCACCCAGTCCTGTGCAGCGACGCTTGCGGCGCTCCTCGCGGTGCTGACCCTGAGCGGCGTCATCGAGGTGTGGCACGTCTACGCGATCTCGTTCGTTCTCGGCCTCGTCACCGTCGTCGACAACCCGGCGCGCCAGGTGTTCGTGAACGAACTGGTCGGGCCGAAATACCTCCGGAACGCCATCAGCATGAACTCCTCGATCTTCCAGCTGGGCGGCCTCATCGGACCGGCGCTGGGCGGCATCCTCATCACCGCGGTCGGCGGCGGGTGGTCGTTCGCGATCAACGCCGTCGCGTGCCTGGCTGTAGTCTTCGCGGTCGCGACCCTGAAGCGGTCGGAGCTTCACGCGTCGCCGGCGGCGCCGCGCACCAAGGGCCAGCTCGCCGAAGGGATGCGCTACGTACGTCGCAAGCCGGTGATCTTCTGGACCGTCGTCATGGTCGCTGTCATCGCGGTCTTCGCCTTCAACATGCCGGTGTTCCTCGCCGCCTACGCGAACAACGTCTACCACGTGGGCGCCCGGGGCTACGGGATGTTCAACGCGCTCGTCGCCGCCGGCGCGCTCACCGGGGCACTCGCATCCACCCGGCGCACCAGTGTGCGGCTGTCCATGGTCGTCGGGACCGCGGCCGCCCTCGGGGTCGTGCAAGCGCTCGCGGGCTTCGCCCCGGGCGAGCTGGCGTTCGGGATGCTGCTGATCTGCGTCGGCGTGGGCAACCTGCTCTTCGTCACCGCGGCGAACTCGCTGGTGCAGATGTCGTCGAACGTGCAGATCCGCGGCCGGGTGATCTCGCTGTACATCCTGGTGCTGCTCGGCGGGCAGGCGCTCGGCGGGCCGCTGATGGGCTTCATCGTCGAGCAGGTCGGGCCGCACATCGCGATGGCGATCTCCGGACTGGTCCCCGCCGCTGCGGCCGCGGTCGTCGCCGTGCTGATCGCCCGCCAGGCCCGGCTGCGGCTGCGGTTCGGGCTGCGCGGACGTCGCCCGGTCATCGCGATCGTCAACCGCGCGGGCAAGTCGGGCGCGACGCTCTGAGCCCGGCGCGCTCCGGTATCCTTCAAACGTCGCCCTCGTAGCTCAGCGGATAGAGCAGGAGCCTTCTAATCTCTTGGTCGCAGGTTCGATTCCTGCCGGGGGCACCCTCGTGTGCACGCATCCCATCCCCCGTCGAGTACACGAAAAGTGCACGCGAATCCGGTGTGTCGCGTGCAGTTTTCGTGTACTCGACGGAGGAGGGCGCAGAGGGACGCAGAGGGACGCAGACGTGAAGAAGGGCCGGACTCGTGGAGTCCGGCCCTTCTTGGTGGGGTGAGTAACGGGGCTTGAACCCGCGACCTCCTGGACCACAACCAGGCGCTCTACCAACTGAGCTATACCCACCATGTGTCGCGCCGAACCGAGTGGGCGGCGCAAGCAACTCATCGATTCTAGTACATGCGGGGAGCCCATTTTTCCACGACGCCGGCCGCCAGCGCCTGGGTGTCCTCCGTGCTCGGGCCGGGAGGCGTGACGAACGCGGCGGAACGGTAGTAGTCGAGCTCGCGGATCGACTCCAGGATGTCCGCCAGCGCGCGGTGCCCGCCGTTCTTCTCCGGAGCGTTGAAGTAGATGCGGGGGAACCACCGCCGCGCGAGCTCTTTGATCGAGGAGACGTCGACGTTCCGGTAGTGGAGGTGGTTGTCGAGCCGCGGCATGTACTTCGCGAGGAACATCCGGTCGGTGCCGATGGTGTTGCCGGCGAGCGGTGCGGTGCGTGCCGTCGGCGCGAACTTCAGCACGTACTCCAGCACCTCGTACTCGGCCTCGGCGAGGCTCTTGCCGTTCGGGATCTCGTCGATGAGCCCGGAGGTGGTGTGCATCTGCCGCACGAATTCGCCCATGTGCTCGAGCGCCGAGTCATCGGGCTTGATGACGATGCTGAGGCCCGGGTCGAGCACGTTCAGCTCGAAGTCGGTGATCACCACCGCGATCTCGACGAGCTCGTCGACCTCGAGGTCGAGGCCGGTCATCTCGCAGTCGATCCAGACCAGTCGATCCGAGGAGGTAGCCATAACAGCGAGTCTAGTGCGGGCCTCCGACGGTCCCTGGAATCGTGTGGCCACTGAGTCCGACGCGCTGCGGGACGGGCAGCTTGGGCCCGCGGCCGTCACCGGTCGAGACGTGCCGCAGACGGCGCGCCACCCACGGGATGGCGTAGACCCGGAGCCACGTGCGCAAGGGCAGTCCGTCGGGAGGCGCCGACGGCTCCGGGACGGCGGCCGCGTCGGGTCCGCTCACCTCGGCGTACGGGACGCCGAGGGCGTGCGCCGCGTGGGCGGCCAGCAGGCGGTGCCCGCGCGTGCTGAGGTGCACGCGGTCGGATGCCCACATCGCCGGGTCGCGGAACTCGCGCACGCCCCACACATCCAGCACGACGGCGCGCTGATCCCGGGCGATGCTCCAGATGTTCGCGTTGAAGACGGCGGCGCGGCCGCGGAACGGCTTGAGGAAGAACGCGAACTGCGGGTCGAAGATGTTGGCCAGCAGCACCGTCGCCCCCGAGTCGCGAAGGGTGCGGATGCCGGTCTCGAGTCGAGCGGCCAGCGCATCCGGGTCGGCGGAGGGACTCATCAGATCGTTTCCGCCGATCATCACCGAGACCAGGTCGGGGCGCAGCTCCAGCGCCTGCGGGATCTGAGCCTCCACCACGTCGGAGATCCGGCGCCCGCGCACGGCCAGGTTGGCGAACTCGACCGAGTCGCCGGCCAGACGCGCGTCGCCGTCGAGGATGCCGGCGAGGCGGTCCGCCCAGCCGAGGAACGCGTCCGGTGCGCCGGGCGCGCTGTCGCAGAGCCCTTCGGTGAGCGAGTCTCCGAGGGCGACGTAGCGCGTAAAGGTCGTTCGGCTCACGGGACGATTGTGGGTGGCACCGACCCGCCGCGGCGCGTCGCGACGCCCGGTTCTGCAGGATCGTCGCCGCGATTTCGCCGGACGTACACTGGCAGGGTGGATTCGACACCGGCCGTTGTCCCGGAGGTCACCGGGGCCGCGCAGACCCGCGCCCGCCTGACCCTGTACACGTCGGCCTTCTGCGAACCGTGCATGCAGACGCGCGCCGTGCTCGCCGAGGCCGCGCGGCTCGCTCCCCGCATCGCGGTGACCGAGCTGGACGTCGCCCGCAACATCGACCGCGCCGAGCGCGACGGCATCCGTTCGACTCCGACCGTGATCGTCGAAGGCCAGGACGGCGCCGAGGTGTTCCGCGCGGAGGGCGTCCCGACGCTCACCCAGGTGCTGGCCGCCGCCGCGAAGGCGCTCTGACCCGACCGCGGCTGCGACCACGGTGTCTCGGAACGTCCCCGGCTGCCACTGCGGTGTCTCGGAACGTCCGCGACCGCTCGCCGCGGCGCAGACGTTCCGAGCGGGCGCACTCGCCGTCAGTCGGCGGCCGAGGCGGGCCGGGCGGGGCCGGAGTCGACGGCCCGGTGGACCAGGAAGATGCCGCCGTGCGCGGGATGCTGTGCGCGCTCGGCGTCGGTTTCGATGAACTCGTCGAGCACCGCGACGATGCGGCGGTCGAGCTCGGCGACATCCTCGGGCGAGAGGTGCAGCGAGAAGCGCGCGTAGGTGGCGATGGATGTGGGACCCGCCTCCGCGAGCTCCTGCTGGAACGCATCCACTGGGGCGAGGCCCTGGCTCAGGTCGAGGTCGTCGAGGGAGACGGTGAGCCACCAGCTCTTGCCGGTCGAGCGGTAGGGCTTCTCGAGCGCGCCGGACTCCCCCGTCCTTACGTCGGCGGACTCGAGGAATCCCGTGCGGACCAGCTGCCGCACGTGGTAGTACACGGTGCCGGGGTCGATTCCCAGACGGTCCGCCAGCTGCTTGTTCGTCCAGTCGCGGTCGCCGCACAAGCGCACGATCCGCACCCGGAGCGGATGCGAGAGCGCCTTGAGCTCCTCCGGGGTCGCCGGCCGGCGCTTGGCATCCGGGTCGGAGCCGCTCGCGAGCGGAAGATCGTCGGTCACGGCCCCCAGACTATCAATGATTGAGTGAACTCCCATCGATTGAACTTTCTCAATCAGTGTGCGAACCTGGGCACATGACGATGGATGGGCTCGGCACGCGCTACTGGAGGCTCTGGACATCGGCCGGGCTCTCCAACCTGGCCGACGGCGCGATGAAGGTCGCGCTCCCGCTCGTCGCGATCCGCTACACCGACTCCCCCGCGATCATCGCCGGGCTCACCTTCGCGTTCACGCTTCCGTGGCTGCTCTTCGCCCTCACCGCGGGAGCGCTCGCCGACCGGCGCGACCGCCGCCGGCTGATGCTCGTGGCCAACGGCGCCCGCGCGCTGTTCCTCGCCTGCCTCACTGTCGCGACCATCGCCGGCGCCGGATCGATCTGGCTGCTGTACGCGGCCGCGCTGTGCATCGGCGTGGCGGAGACGGTCTACGACACGTCGTCGCAGTCGATCCTGCCGCAGCTGGTCCCGCGCGATCGTCTCTCGCGGGCGAACGGCCGCCTCTACGCCGCCGAACTCACCGCGAACGATTTCGTGGGTCCGCCGCTCGGCGGCTTCCTGGTCGCCGTCGGCGTCGGGGTGGCGTTCGGCACGCCGGTGCTGCTCTGGGTGGCGGCGATCGGGGTGCTGCTGCTGGTGCGCGGCCGTTTCGTCGCGGGGCGCACGGAGCCGACGACGATCCGTGCCGACATCGCCGAGGGCCTGCGCTTCCTCGCGGGCAGCACTCTGCTCCGGACGCTCGCCATCATGGTCGGCATCTTCAACTTCGCCGCTTCGGCCGTCTTCACGGTGTTCGTGCTGTATGCGGCGGGCCCCTCCTCGACGATGAAGCTGAGCGATCCCGCATACGGGCTGCTGCTCACCTGCTCGGCGATCGGCAGCGTGCTCGGGACATTCCTCGCGGAGCCGGCCGAGCGCCTGCTCGGGCGGGCGCGCGCTCTGGTCCTCACGATCGCCGGGTCCCTGCTGACCGTGGCGACGCCCGGGCTCACGGCGAACCCGTTCGTGATCGGCGCCGGGATGCTGCTCGGCGGCATCACCGTCTCCGTGTGGAACGTCATCACCGTCTCCCTCCGCCAGCGCGTCACGCCGACCCGGCTCCTCGGGCGGCTCAACAGCGCCTACCGGCTGCTCGCCTGGGGCACCATGCCGCTCGGCGCGGCGGCCGGCGGACTCCTCGGCCAGGCGTTCGGCGTCCAGTCGGTGTTCTGGATCATGGGCGGGCTCGTCGTGCTGCAGCTCATCCCGATGCTGTGGGTCACGGACCGGCGGATGGATGCTGCCGAAGCGGCCGTCGAGGCCGAGGAGGTCGAGGAGGCGGAGAGCGCGGACGACCCCCGAGGTCGGTGACGCGTACACGACTTTGCCAGGCTCTATGCCCGAACCGTCCAGAATCGGGGCCTAGGGTCGTTGAGCGACGGCCGTGAGCGCCGTCCGTGCCGCGCAGGCGGCATCCAGCCCCCCAACCCCTGAGGCGCCCCCGCGCCCGCTCCTGGATGCTCGAGCCTTCCGAACGCCCGGCACACCCGCGCAGCACGCCGCGCCTTCCGGACCACGGGTCCACGAGGCGCTTCCGCGCGTGCTCCGCGGTCGCCCGCTGGACCGCTCCCGATGAGCCCTGGTCCCTCCGCGCTCGCCCCGGCGTCCGCGCGCTGCAGCCGGGACAACCCGATCCAGGAAGACAATGCTGAGTACCCTCCGTTCCACCGTCAAGAACAGTCCCATCCCCTTCAGCCGCATCGTGACCGGCGCGGCCGCCGTGATCATGAGCGCCAGCCTGATCGCCCCCGTCATGGCGCAGCAGCAGGCCGCCGAGCGCCAGACCCGTGAGCTCTCCGAGGCGACCGGGATGCACCGAGATCAGCTCGGCGTCTACGGCTCGATCGTCCGCGAGCGGCTCGAGGCCGAGGCCAAGACCACGCTCGCGGGCGCCCAGGCGACGGTCGCCGCCAACCAGGCGAAGGCCGACCCGACGGCCGCGAAGACGGCGATCGCCGGCCTGAGCGGGTTCACCAAGCTCGACGACACGAAGCTCCGCAGCACCATCGACAAGACGAAGGCCGCGTCGGACGCGCTCGCCGCCGCGGGCGCGGAGGCAGACCGCAAGGCGGCCGCCGCTGCCGCAGCCGCCGCGGCCGCAGCAGCCGCCGCGCAGGCGAACGCCAACACCCCGGCCGGTGCGAAGGCGACGGCCGCGAGCCTGGCCGCCAGCACGTACGGCTGGGGCGCCGACCAGTTCGGGTGCCTCGAGAAGCTGTGGCAGCGCGAGTCGCAGTGGAACTACCAGGCGTCCAACTCCGGCAGCGGCGCCACCGGCATCCCGCAGGCGCTGCCGGGCAGCAAGATGGCCTCGGCCGGTTCGGACTGGGCGACCAACGCGACGACGCAGATCAAGTGGGGCCTCGACTACATCGCCCGCGGCTACGGGACGCCGTGCGGCGCGTGGGGCCACTCGGAGTCGTTCAACTGGTATTGATCCGCTGAGCTGACGCCGAACGGCGGCCGCGGACTCCCCGGCCGCCGTTCTTTCATGCAGGCGTCGTGCTGTCTGCGCCCGCCGATAGACTCCGCGGGTGAGCACGAGCACCCCCGAACGTCCGACCGCCCTCCCCACCATCCGTGGAGCGCACCTCGTCGGCAGCGTCAACCTGCCCGACGCCGAGACCGTGTTCCGCACTGTGAGCGGGCATCTCGGCGACCGGATGCGCCGCATCCCGGACGGCGAGGTCGGCGAACGGTTCTACTGGATTCAGTTCCAGACCGCACGCCTCGACACGATGGCGGGGATCTCCCGCGTCGACGTGCCGCTGTCGCTGCTGCGCGGACGGTTCGACGGGCGACCCTTCCGGCTCGACGCGGGCGTCAGCGCCGACGACCTGGTGTTCCCGAACCTGGGTTACGCCGACGCGGCGCTCGACTCCTATGCCGTCTTCGACCGGCTGCGTTCGGAGGGCGTCATCGCTCCCGGCACGCGGTTCCAGGTGTCGTTGCCGACGCCGGCGGGCGTCGTCGGGCCCTTCATCGTGCCGGAGGACCGGGCGGCGATCGAACCGGCGTACGAGCGCGCGCTCTTCGGCGAGCTGGACCGTATTCTGGCCGGAATCCCGCATGACGACCTCGCGATCCAGTGGGACACCGCGGTCGAGTTCGCCCTCCTCGAGGTCCGGATGCCGTCGTGGTTCGGCGAGGACGTGCTCGCCGGGGTGCTCGAGCGGGCCGGACGCCAGGCCGCGGCCGTCCCAGCCGACGTGGAACTGGGCTACCACCTCTGCTACGGCGACGTCGAGGAGCAGCACTTCGTGCAGCCCGCCGACGCCGGCCGGCTCGCCGACGTGCTGGGCGGCATCCTGAGCCGTGCTCCGCGACCGGTCACCTGGGTGCACCTGCCCGTTCCGATCGAGCGGGACGACGAGACGTACTTCGCGCCACTCGCCGCGATCGCTATCCCTGCCGGGACGGAGCTCTACCTTGGCCTGCTGCACCACGAGGATGGCGTGGAGGGCGCCCGGCGCCGCGCTGAGGCCGCCGCGACCGCCGTCACGACGTTCGGGGTCGGCACGGAGTGCGGCTTCGGCCGTGGACCGAGCGAGCGCACCGACGGTCTGCTCGTCCTGCACGCCGTCGTCGCGGCGGCGTGGTGAGCTGAGAGCGAGCGCACCGATGAGCGTGGCGATCCGATGAAGGCGGCGATCCGATGAGCCTGGAACTGGACGCGGACGCGTTCGAGGCGCTGGTCGCCGACGAGCTCGACCGCCTGCCGGACGAGATGGTCGACGGGCTCGACAACGTCGTGTTCGTGGTCGAGGACCGTCCGGAGGACGGCTCCCTCGATCTGCTCGGCCTCTACGACGGCGTCGCGCTCACCGAACGCGGCGAGTACGGGTTCGGCGAGATGCCCGACCGCATCGTGCTGTACCGCGAGCCGCTGCTGGCGATCAGCGCGGACGAGGACGAACTCCGCGACGAGGTGCACATCACTCTCGTGCACGAGATCGCGCACTTCTACGGTATCGACGACGACCGGCTGCACGAACTCGGCTGGGCCTAGCCCGGCAGGCCGGCGCCTCGCGCCCGAAGGCGGAAAGCCTGCTCAGGCCCCGTAGCCGAAGATCGACTCGTCCTCCTGGTCGGCCTCCACGGGGTCGGAGTCGGGCTGGTCGAAGCGGTAGGTCACCAGCAGCTGGCCCTCGACCTCGCGCTGGTCGCTCGCGACGTACCAGAAGGTCGACTCGAGGCCCTCGACGGCGGCGATGACGCCGATCCGCTCATCCGGCTTCCCGTCCACCAGGAAGCGGCGGTCGGTCTGTCCGACGAGTGGTCCGTCGGCGTATTCGACGATGTACTCGGGGTCCTGTCGTGCGTCGCTCATGACTCCACCGTAGTCCCCGCCCGGCCCTCCGTGAGGTCGACGCCCGTCACATCCAGCACCAGTCCGGCGTGCTCGACGGGATGCTCGCGCGCGACGAAGCGGTCGAACTGACGCTGCCAGCGGTCCCACTCGACCGCGAACGTCTCCCCGTCGCGGGCCAGGGCACGCTGCTTGCGCAGCGCGTCGTCGGCCCGCAGCCAGACGGTGAGGTCCGCCGCCGCCGCGTTCCGGCGGGACAGGGCGCCGCAGCCTTCGACGACGAGCGGCTCCCAGTCCTCCACCGCGACTCGGCCGGAGGGGCGGCTCTCATTCCAGTCCCACCGGGTCCAGAAGCCCGAGCCGGAGGCGCGCAGCGGTTCCAGCAGATCGCGACCGACCGCTTCGCTCCCCGCATCCAGGCCGTCCCATCCGGGGTAGAGGTCGTCCATCCGCACCAACCGCGGAGTGCCGGCCGCGGGCCACCCGGCCAGCAGGGCATCCGCCAGCGAGCTCTTTCCCGCGCCGCTCGGGCCGTCGATGAGCACGACCGGCGTCCGTCCCGCCGCGGCTGCGGCGTCCACCGCGGCGGCCACCGCAGCATCCAGCGCCGCCAGCTCAGCCGAGCGGGGCATTCCAGCTCCCGGTCGCGACGGCGGCGCCCACGGCGCAGACGGCGACGACCACCGCGACGGCCAGCGCCGCCCAGTCGCGCGCCCGGAACACCGACGGGCGCGCCCAGGTGCGCCGCCCGGGCGCACCGAAGCCGCGCGCCTCCATCGCGGTCGCCAGCTTGGTGCCTCGGCGGAGCGAGAGCACGAACAGCGCGAACGACTGACCGAGGAAGCGGCGGAGCGCCCCGATTCGGCCACTCCCCGCGCCCGCCGAGCCAGGGTGAGCGCGCGCCAGTCCTCGGCGAAGAGGCCGACGAGGCGGAGCCCGGCGAGAGCGCCGATCACGAAACGCGCGGGCAGGCGCAGCAGCTGCCCCAGACCGTCGGCCAGGTCGGTCGGGTCGATCGTGACGAACAGCAGCACGGCCGGGAGGCCGATCGCCAGCACCCGCAGCGTCGTCGCCAGGGCGAGCGCGATGGAGCCGTCGCTGATCTCGACCGCCCACCACTGCACGAACACCGTGCCGGAGGTCTGGCCGTAGAGCAGTGTCGTGAGGCCGGCGAGCGGCGCCGCCACCCACACCGGAGCCGTGCGCGCCAGCACCGTGCCGAGCGGGATGCCGGCGAAGGCGAGCAGCACGAGCTCGAGAACAAGGGCCACACCGGCGGACACCGGGTCGATGGACAACAGCAGCGCGACGGTCACCACGAGGGCCGCGCCGAGCTTGGCGACGGGGTTGAGGGTCGCGAGCGGTCCGGTGCGCAGCGGCTCCACGAGCGTCATGCGCGCACCTCCGCGGCGTCCATCCGGAGCGGCGCGGCTCCCATCGCCTCGACGAACTCGGCGTCGTGGGTCACGGCGACCACGGCGTGCCCCTCGGCACGCAGGGCCGCGATCAGGGCGACGAGATCGCGCCAGGTCCGCGCATCCTGACCGAACGTCGGCTCGTCGAGCAGCAGCAGCCGGGGGCGCGTGGCCAGAGCGGTTCCGACGGAGAGCCGCCGCTTCTGGCCCCCGGAGAGCGTGAACGGGTTCGCGTCGGCGAGGTCGTCCAGCGCCAGCCGGACGAGCAGCTCCCCCACTCGGGCATCGACTTCGCCGGACGCGAGTCCGAGCGCCCGGGGTCCGGCGGCGAGCTCGTCGCGCACCGTGGAGGCGATGAACTGGTGCTCCGGGTTCTGGAACACGCTCCCGATGCGGGTCAGCAGGTCCCGCGACCGCCAGTCGGCCGGATGCGGCGACGCGCCGGCAGCGAGAGCCGCTTCCGCCGTCAGGTCGCCCGCCACCGGGGGAAGCAGACCGCCGAGGGTGAGGGCGAGCGTCGACTTGCCTGCGCCGTTGCGACCGACCAGCGCCACGGCGGATCCCTCGCGCAGCGCCAGCTCGATCGCCGGACCCACCCGAAGGGCATGGGCGCCGGTATCGGCACGGCCGGATCGCCGGCTCCGCCGCCTGCCGCGCGTGACGGCCGGTCCGCGGCCCACCACGAGGGAGCGCGCCGTGAGCAGCGCATCCCCCTCGCGGACGTCGGGCGCCTCCGGGACCGGCGTGTCCGGCAGCCAGACACCGGCCCGCCGCAACTCGCCGGCCGTGTCCCGGAGCACCGCATCCGGCGACCCGTCGGCGAGGACCCCGCCGTCGGCGCCGAGCACGACGACGCGCGTGACCAGGTCCCGCCAGACGGCGACCCGGTGCTCGACGACGACGAGGGTCGCGCCGCCCGCGTCGAGCACCGCGCGCACCGCATCCCGGACCTCCAGCACACCCTCGGGGTCGAGGTTCGCGGTCGGCTCGTCGAGCAGCAGCAGGCCCGGGCGCATCGCCAGCAGGCCGGCCAGGGCCAGCCGCTGCTTCTGACCGCCGGACAGGTGCGCGGTCGGCGTGTCGAGCGCGAGGTCGAGCCCGACCTGGACGAGCGAGTCGCGCACGCGCGCCCAGAGCTCGTCGCGCGGCACGCCGAGGTTCTCCCCGGCGAAGGCGACGTCGTCGCCCACTCGGGCGAGGATGACCTGGGCGTCCGGATCCTGCAGCAGCAGCCCGGCGGTCCCCCGCGCCTCGGCGGGCGGCCGTCCGGCGACGGTCAGCACGCCCTCCGACTCGCCGTCGTCCTCGCCGCCCAGCACCCCGGCGAGACCCGCGAGCAGTGTGCTCTTGCCCGCGCCGGACGCGCCGAGCAGCAGCACGCGCTCGCCCGGCTCGATGCGCAGATCGACACCGCGCGCGGCCCAGCCGCTGCGTCCCGCGTAGCGCCAGCCCCAGCCGTCGACCCGAACGGCGGCCGGGACCGGCAGTCCGTCAGCCACGGTCGTCAGACCCGGGCGGCCTTCTGCGCCTCGCGGCCTGCGGCGAAGCGGCTCAGCGCTCCGGTACGCGCCAGGGCGCGGACGACCAGCCACGAGCCGAGGCCCGCGACCACGATCCCCGAGATCGTCGTGGTGATCGTGTAGACGATCGCGAACTCGGGCTTGGAGCCGGGATACCAGTAGAGGAGGTCGAGGATCGACTCCGCGACGCCCGCACCTGCGCCCGCCAGCAGCGCGGGAACCAGCCGCCAGTTGGCATAGAGGAAGAGCGCGAAGACGATCTCGGCGCCCAGTCCCTGCACCACGCCGGAGAGGAGCGTGGCGAAGCCCCACTGGGTGCCGATGAGTGCCGACACGATCGCGGCGACCAGCTCGCCGTACAGCGCGGCGCCGGGCTTCCGCACGATCAGGGCGACGAGCACCCCGGCGAACAGCCACGGACCGTTCAGGATGCCCTGGAAGCCGGGAAGGACGGCGCCGATCGGCCCCGAGATCGGGTTCTGGGCGACGCCCCAGACCCAGAAGACGACACCGGATGCGACGGCGACGACACTGGCGACGACGATGTCGACGACTCGCCAGCGGAGGGTGTGCGGGCGTGCGCCCACAGTGGAGATGGTTGCGTGCACTGTTCGTGCCCTTTCAGTCGAAATGGAACAGGGCACGGGATGTGAGAAATTGCCTCCCTGCGCTGGCATGACCCAGATCAGGTTCGACGGTCGAGACTTGGAGAAGTCTCCTCTCAGCCCGGCTCACCGGACTCCCGTGTTCGCACTCAGTGTAGCCCCAGCCGGGACATCGCACGTCCCCGGCCGGCAGCGGAACCGCTCGCTACTTCTTGAGGGCGCGGATCACGCGCGACCACGCGTGACCGGCCACCCAGACGAAGGGGATGCCGACCGCGAGCAGCGTGATCAGGTTCGGACGGAAGCGCACGCCGACCTCGTCCGAGATGTACGCGCCGAACGGGATCGCGATACCGCCACCACCGGCTCCGCCGGGAGCGTCCTCATCCCCGGCCCCGCCCGCTCCGAAGCCGAACTGCACCGCGGCGACGGGCACGATCGTTGTGCCGTCGACGACGACGGGCTCGCCGTAGACCGACTTGATGCCGGAGCCGCTCACGGTCTCGGCGAGTTTCAGCGAGAAGTTCGTCATGAGGCCACGGTAGCGCTCCGCCGCCCGGGTGAACAGGGCGCGGACTCAGTCGCTCACGTACTTGGGGTTGCGGCCGTCGCGCTCCTCCTCGTCCGCGTCGCGCGAGCGCCGCACCAGCGAAGCCGGGCCGATGGCGCCGCGGCCGAAGCGGGCGCTCACCGCATCCAGCGTCCGTTCGGTCTCCCGCCACTCCTCGTCCGGGTCCCACAGGGCGATCGCGTCGCCGCCGGCGTCGAGCAGCTGTTCCGCGCGCACGCCGATGAGCCGCAACGGCGTCTGCCGCACATCCAGCCCGAGGAGGTCGAAGACGTCCCAGGCCTCCTCGAACAGCCGCCGGCCCACATTCGTCGGCTCCGCGAGCGTGCGGGAGCGCGTGATGGTGCGGAAGTCGGAGAACCGCACCTTGATCGACACCGTCCGCGCCACCATCCCGTGCTGGCGCAGCCGCTCGCCGACGCGGCCGGAGAGCCGCAGGAACTCCCGGCGCAGCACATCCACGTCGCCGACATCGGTGCCGAAGGTGTTCTCGTGCCCGATGCTCTTCTCGCGCGACTCGGTGACGACCCGCCGCGGGTCGCGGCCGTTCGCGAGGTCGTGCAGGCGCCGGCCGCTCGCGTCCCCCACCGCCTTCTGGAGCACGTGCAGCGGCGCGTCGGCGAGGTCGGCGACGGTCAGCAGCCCCATCCGCTCCAGCGACGACTGGGTGCTCGCCCCGACGCCCCACAGGGCGCCGACCGGCAGCGGACGCAAGAAGCTCAGCGTCTCGGCCCGCGGGACCACCAGCAGGCCGTCCGGCTTGGCGCGGCCCGAGGCCAGCTTCGCCATGAACTTGGTGGCGGCGACGCCGACCGAGCACGTCAGACCCGTCTCCTCCTGCACGCGCGAGCGGATGAGCTCCGCGATCCGCCGCGGCGAGCCCAGCAGGCGGCGCGCCCCCGATACATCGAGGAACGCCTCGTCGATGCTCAACGGCTCCACGAGCGGGGTCACCTCGTGGAAGATGTCCATCACCTTCGCGGAGTACTCGGTGTACCGCTCGTAGTGCGGCGGCAGGATGATCGCATTCGGGCAGAGCCGCAGCGCCTGCGACATCGGCATGGCGCTGCGCACGCCGTACCGCCGCGCCTCGTACGTCGCGCTCGTGACCACACCCCGGCCGCCCGCGTGCCCGACGATCGCTGGTTTGCCACGCGCATCCGGACGCTCCAGCAACTCGACCGAGGCGAAGAACGCATCCATGTCGACGTGCAGGATGGCGGACTCCGAGTCGTCGACGTCCGCCGCGCTCACCTGCCGCTGGCTGCCGTCCGCTCGTCCCACACCCCCAGCTTCTCACCCGCGACCGACATGGCGCGGAACGGGATACGTTTGAGCCATGGAATTCAGGTACCTCGGCAACAGCGGACTCAAGATCTCCGAGATCATCTACGGCAACTGGCTCACCCACGGATCCCAGGTCGAGAACGACATCGCGACGCAGTCGGTGCGCGCGGCCCTCGACGCCGGCATCACGACCTTCGACACGGCCGACGCGTACGCGAACACGGCCGCCGAGCAGGTGCTCGGGGACGCGCTGAAGAGCGAGCGCCGGCAGTCGCTCGAGATCTTCACCAAGGTCTACTGGCCGACCGGCCCCAAGGGCCACAACGACGTCGGGCTGTCGCGCAAGCACATCCTGGAGTCGATCGACGGCTCGCTGCAGCGGCTCGGAACCGACTACGTCGACCTGTACCAGGCGCACCGCTACGACGCGGAGACGCCGCTCGAGGAGACGATGCAGGCCTTCGCGGACGTCGTCCGCCAGGGCAAGGCGCTCTACATCGGTGTCAGCGAGTGGACGGCCGACCAGCTGCGCGCCGGCCACGCGCTCGCGCAGGACCTCGGCATCCAGCTCATCTCGAACCAGCCGCAGTACTCGATGCTGTGGCGCGTCATCGAGAAGCAGGTCGTCCCCACGTCGGCCGAGCTCGGGATCTCGCAGATCGTCTGGTCGCCGGTCGCCCAGGGCGTGCTGACGGGCAAGTACAAGCCCGGCCAGGAGGCGCCGGAGGGCAGCCGCGCCGCCGACGAGAAGGGCGGGGCGAACGCGATCCGGGGCTTCCTGCGTGAGGACGTGCTCACCGCCGTGCAGGGCCTGCAGCCGATCGCGGACGAGCTCGGCATCACGATGGCGCAGCTCGCCGTCGCCTGGGTGCTGCAGAACCCGAACGTCGCTGGCGCCATCGTGGGCGCATCCCGCCCGGAGCAGGTGAAGTCGAACGCGGAGGCCGCCGGCATCACCCTCAGCGGCGACGTGCTCGCGCGCATCGACGAGGCGGTCGGCGACGTCGCGGAGACGGACCCGGCGCTCACGGTGTCGCCGGAGAAGCGGCCCGCCTGAGGGGGCTGTGGGGCGCGTGGGGCGGGTGGCGCGGCGCGTGTCGCTGACCACGCGTGGCGCGGGTCGCGCGTGGCGCGCGGCGCGGGTCGCGCGCCACGCGCGGCGCGGGTCGCGGGTCGCGCGCGGCGGGGGTCGCGCGGGCCGCGGGTCGCGAGGCCCCGCTGGCATCAAGTGGTGAGTGGATGCGCGAATCCGCGCCGGATTCGGGCAGCTGCTCACCGCTCACGGCTCGCTGGGTGAGCGACGGCGCGCACTATCGTCGGAGAATGGGGCCCAAATCTCCGACGCAGCGCGTTCTGGATGGAGATTTCGGGCCGATTCGGCCGGATCTCCGACTTACGTGACCGAATCTCCGACGCAGCGCTCGAGACCTGGACGCACGGCGTTCTGGATGGAGAAATCGCGTCGGGTCGGCCGGATCTCCGACTTACGTGACCGAATCTCCGACGCAAACGCTCGAGACCTGGACGCACGGCGTTCTGGATGGAGAAATCGCGTCGGGTCGGCCGGATCTCCGACGGAAGTGTGCGGATCGCCGGCGCAAAAGCACGCGCATCGGACGCGTCGCGATGCGCTCCTGAGAACGCGAGCGGCGCTCGCGAGCTAGACCAGGGCAGCGACGAGGGGGCGCAGCCAGTCGCGGAAGGCGACCGAGTCGTCGCGCATGGTGGCGCTGATCACGACCGTGTGCGGGCCGACGATCCACGCGCCCTTCTCGGCGAGCGGAAGCACATCGATGTCGAGCCGGAAGTAGCCGGCCTGCCGCCGCAGCTCGTGCTCGCGCTCGTGCACCACGTCGACGATGTCCGCCGCCCGCTGCGCATGGTTCGCCGCGCTCGACCGCACGTACTCGGCGTGCCGCTCTGCCGCCCAGCCGGCGGCGGCGTCGAAGTGGGCGATGATCGCATCCTGCAGGTCGATCGCCCGGTCGAACGCCTCGAAGTGGGGAGGCTGCAGCAGCGGCGCGGTGAGCCGGCGGTGACGGTCGGCGGCCACCTCGAACCAGGCCTGCCACTGGCGGGCGAGCGGGTCCGACTCGTCCGTCCCGGCCGCGGGCTCGTCGCCGTGCGGCTGGGAGCGCGCGGGGCCGCCCAGCGGCACCGGACGGGTGCGCATCCGGCGGTCGGCGCCTCCCGTGCGCTGGGGGCGGAGCGCCGGCGAGACCGCCGGGGCGAGGGCCGGAAGCGTCGGGCGGACCCGGTCGGCCAGTCCCGCGAGGTCGCGCACCGCGAGGGCCATCAGCAGGTCCCACGGGCAGTCCTCCGTGACCTGCCATCGAAGGGTGCCCTCGACGAACATGCCGACATTCTAGGTTCGCCGGGGCGGCGCAGGTAGAGGCAGCCGAACCGGTTCAGTCCCGGAAGGGCCCCGCCGGGGCCGTCAGTCGGTCAGCGGCTCCTCCGCCACCAGCAGCGCGGCCGGGATCACGGCGCGCTCGAACGGACCACGGCCGTCGCGCCGCCGCTGCGGTTCGAAGAACGAGACCGTCCAGGTCGTGAAGCCGTCCGCCGGACCGTACACGTTGCGGAGGCTGCGGTCGCCCGGCGCCACGATGACCCCGGTGGGCTCCCCCACCCAGTCGTCGGCCGCGGGCTGCTCCCGCTCGCGCACGTACACCTGCACGCCAACACCGAGGCCCGGGATGCCGTCCGCCGACGGCCCGCCGGCGGGCCGTCCCTCCTTCGCTCCACGCTTCCGCATGTGTCCATGCTCGCACCCCGGCGACTGGGGAAGCTCCGAGAATACCCCGCCCGGTGAGCGGACCGGGAACCCAGTGCGCGGGCGCGTCAGCGGGCGAAGGTCAGTGCGACGTCGTCGGCCGCGCGCTGCCGCCCGCGCCGCGGGCCGGATCGAGCAGGCGGCGCAGCGTCCACCGCTCGGCGACCGTCCACGCGGTCGAGGTGAGGATGTACATCGCCGCCGCCAGCGGGACGAACGCGGCGAACAGCACGGTCACGTACGGCAGGAAGGACAGCGCGCGCAGCATCCCGGCCGGCGCCGTCGAGCCTTCGGGTTGCGGCAGGGTGAGCACGCGGCGCGACACCGTGGTCACGACCGCGATCAGCGCGAGGACGCCGACGTACACGAGCATCGCGGGCCACACGCCCGTCCCCGCTCCCGTCAGCCCGACGAAGCTCGTGCCGAGGGGCGCCCCGAACGCGTGCTCGCCGAGCAGGGCATTGGCGTGCCCTGCGATGGTGGCGTGCGTGAAGATCGCATAGACGAGCGTGACGACCGGGATCTGCGCGAGCAGCGGCAGCATCCCGGCGAACGGGGAGACCTGCTCGGCCCGGTAGAGCTCCATCGTCTTCCGGGCGAGCGTCTCGCGGTCGCCCGCGTGCCGCCGCTGCAGTTCGGCGAGCTGCGGTGCGAGCCGGCGCCGCGCGTACTCGGCGCGCACCTGGCTGACACCGACCGGGATGAGGAGGACGCGGACGAGGACGGTCAGCATCGCGACCGCGACGAGTCCGGAGAGCGTGCCCGCGAACGGCGCGACAGTGGCCGAGAGGCCGGTGACGAGGCCGTAGGCGCCGTCGAGGATGGCCGCGATCGGCGGCCAGGAGAAGAAGTCCATGGTGTGAGTGATCCCTGCGTGTCGTCGGAGTGAGGACGCGTGTGGTCACGTGAGCGTTGCAGACCCGGATGGGCCCGGCGCGTTACGCGACCGGCAGGGAGGAGCCGGGTGCTCGGGGACGCGGCCGTCCGTCGGCCGCCGGATCCGAGGGCCCTTCGGCGAGCCAGCCCGCCGCAGGCTCCACGGGACGCGACCACACCGGCCGCACGCGCAGGGAGGCGGCGAGGGCCGCCACCGACCGCACCGCGGCCGCGGCGAGCACCGCGACGAGGCCGAGCGCACCCGCGACACCGGCCAGGGCCACGAAGCCGGCCGTGCTGCCGCCGACGTGCCCGAGGCCGAGCGAACCCGCGCCGGACGCGAAGGCGCGTCCGAGGAGTTCGAGCAGGGCTGTCATGGTCACGACCGTAACAGAGCGCGGGCCCGCAGCCCAGAGCGTTCGCGCCCGGCGGACGCGTGTCGCGCCACCGACGGTGAGCCGCGCATCCACGCACGTCCGAGATCCGCGTGCGTGCGTCCGAGA
Organism: Leifsonia sp. KNZ13-11D; assembly: GCF_056754895.1. Lineage (NCBI taxonomy): Bacteria > Bacillati > Actinomycetota > Actinomycetes > Micrococcales > Microbacteriaceae > Leifsonia > Leifsonia sp. KNZ13-11D. The sequence goes on along the minus strand of NZ_JBPGWU010000001.1, from coordinate 1,738,544 downwards.
TCCGCGTGCGTGCGCCGGAGATCCCGTGCGTGCGTCGGAGATCCGCGTGCGTGCGTCCGAGATCCGCGTGCGTGCGCCGGAGATCCCGTGCGTGCGTCGGAGATCCGCGTGCGTGCGCCGGAGATCTGGCCGACCCGGCGCGATATCTCCATCCAGAGCGCGTTGCGACGGAGATTCCGACCCCATTCTCCGACGAACGTGCACGTCGCAGCCCGCCCGGGAGCGGCCAGCGCACCGCCGGCGACCGCAGCGGTGGAAGGATGGAGCCATGACTCGAGTCGCGATCATCGGTGCCCATGGAAAAGTCGCCCAGCAGCTGATGCGGGTGCTCTACGACCTCGGCGACGACTTCGTCGGCATCGTCCGGAACGACGAGCACGCCGACGACGTCTACCGCCTCGGCGGCGAGGGTGTGCTGCTCGACATCGAGACGTCGGACGCCGCTGCTCTCGCCGGCGCGATCGACGGCTGCGACGCCGTCGTGTTCTCGGCGGGCGCGGGACCGGGCTCCGGCATCGAGCGCAAGCGCACGGTCGACTACGGCGGGTCGGTCCTCGCCCAGGAGGCCGCGCGCCAGGCGGGTGTCCGCCGTTTCGTGCAGGTCTCCGCCTGGGGCGTCGACGCACCGGTGGACGACACCGACCCGGTGTGGAAGGCCTACGTCGAGGCCAAGCGCGACGCCGACGCGGCGCTCCGCGACTCGGGACTCGACTGGACCATCCTGCGCCCGGGCGGCCTGACGACCGAGGAGGGCACGGGCCGCATCACCCTCGGCGACAGCGTCCCGCGCGGGAGTATCGCCCGCGAGGACGTCGCCCGCCTGATCGCCCTCGCACTCCACGAGCCGGCCACGATCGGCCACCAGTGGGAGGTCGTCGCCGGCGACACCCCCATCGAGGATGCGGTGCGGGCGCTGGTCGCCTCCGCGTAGGCTTGCGGGCGTGACGAGCGACAGCGTGACGAGCGATCCGTCCCCGTACAGCGCGAAGCCGTGGCTGTCGGGCTATGCGCCCGGCGTCCCCGCCGAGGTGGAGGTGCCGGAGGGCTCCCTCTCGCACCTCATCGAGGAGTCGGTGGGCACCTACGGGCGGCACGTCGCGCTGGAGTTCTTCGGCGCGACCACCACGTACGCCGAGCTGGGCGACCAGATCGCCCGCGCGGCGGAGGGTCTCCGCAAGCTCGGCGTGTCGAAGGGCGACCGGGTCGCCCTCGTGCTGCCGAACTGCCCGCAGCACGTCGCCGCGTTCTACGCCGTACTCCGTCTCGGCGCGGTCGTCGTGGAGCACAACCCCCTGTACACGCCGCGGGAGCTGCGGCACCAGTTCGAGGACCACGGCGCGACGGTCGCGATCGTCTGGGACAAGGTCGCAGCGACCGTGCAGGAGCTCCCCGCCGATCTCGGCGTCACCACGATCGTCTCGGTGGATCTGACGCGCGCGATGCCCGCCTCCAAGCGGTTCGCCCTGCGGCTGCCGGTGCCGGCGGCGCGGAAGGCGCGCGAACAGCTGACCGCGAAGGTGTCCGGAACCATCACCTGGGACTCGCTGGTCGCCTCCCGCCGCATCAAGGCGTCGGTGCCGCGCCCCGAGCGCGACGATCTCGCGCTCATCCAGTACACCTCCGGCACGACGGGACGCCCGAAGGGCGCCATGCTGAGCCACGGCAACCTCACGGTGAACGCAGCGCAGTCGCGGGCCTGGGTGCCCACCATCGAGCGGGGCACCTCCGTGGTGTACGCCGTGCTCCCCCTTTTCCACGCCTACGGACTGACCCTCTGCCTCACCTTCGCGATGAGCATGGGCGCGCGGCTCGTGCTGTTCCCCAAGTTCGACCCGGATCTGGTACTGGATGTGGTGAAGAAGCATCCGGCGACCTTCCTGCCCGCGGTGCCGCCGATCTACGAGCGGCTGGTTCAGGCGGCCGACAAGCGGAAGGTGTCGCTGTCGGGCATCGAGATCGCCATCTCCGGCGCGATGAGCCTGCCGCAGGGCATCGTGGACCTCTGGGAGGACAAGACCGGCGGGTACCTGGTGGAGGGGTACGGCCTGTCCGAGTGCTCCCCCGTCCTGATGGCGAACCCGGTCGGCGCCACCCGGCGCGAGGGCACCGTGGGGCTGCCGCTGCCGAGCACCGAACTGCGTGTGGCCGATCCGGACGACCCGTCCTCCGACCGCCCTTTCGGCGAGGAGGGCGAGCTGCTGGCGCGCGGGCCGCAGGTCTTCAGCGGCTACTGGCGCAAGCCGGACGAGACAGCGCAGGTGCTCACCTCGGACGGCTGGTTCCGCACCGGCGACATCGTGACGATGGATGAGGACGGCTTCGTCCGGATCGTCGACCGCATCAAGGAGCTGATCGTCACGGGCGGCTTCAACGTCTCCCCGACCGAGGTGGAGGACGCCCTGCGCTCCTTCCCCGGCGTCGAGGACGTCGCCGTGGTCGGGCTCCCGCACCGCCGCGGCGGCGAGGACGTCGTGGCCGCGGTCGTCATGGAGAAGGGCGCCTCATTCGACGAGGAGGCCATCCGGGCCTTCGGCCGGGACTGCCTCACGCCCTACAAGGTGCCGAAGCACGTCGTGCCGGTGGATGAGCTCCCCCGCTCGATCGTCGGCAAGGTGATCCGCCGCAAGGTCCGCGACCAGCTGCTCGCGATGCAGGCGAGCTGACACCTGCCGGGACCGGGCGCTCAGCCGCCGATCGGGAACACCAGCAGCGAGCCGGTCGCGGTCGCGACGGTCTTGCCGGAGCCGTCGGTGATGACGCCGTCGGCGAAGGCGACCCGGTTGCCGGGCTTGGTGACCGTCGCCGTGCAGGTGAGTTGTCCGGTGTGCGCGTACACCGGGCGCAGGTAGTTGACCTTGATCTCGATGGAGGTGTACCCCTGTCCCTGGGGCAGCGTCGTCTGCACGGCGCAGCCGAGCGCGGAGTCGAGCAGCGTGCACATCAGTCCCCCGTGCACCGTGCCGATCGGGTTGTAGTGCGACTCGTCGGGGTCGCACACGAACGTCGCCGTGCCGGGTTCGGCGGCGACCAGCGTCATGTGCATGAGCTCCGCGATGGGAGGCGGCGGCAACTCGCCGCGGATCATCGCCCGGAGGTAGTCGAGTCCGCTCATCGTGGGCATCACGGCGACGCCGGGCGCCGGGTCCTCCCAGACGACGGTGCGGGTGCGTTCGGTCAGGTCTTCCTGCATGAGGACATCCTGTCGCACGCGGTCAGCGTCCGGCGAGCCGCGCGAGCCGTCGGCGCGCCGCCAGCTCCGCCTGCGTCTGCGGGCCGAGCAGCACCCGCGCACCGCCGAGCACGGCGCCCGTCGCCGAGTGCAGCGGCAGCATCCGCTCGGCCGGGGTGGACGGCAGCCCCAGCAGGGCGCGGTGCCGCGGCTCCAGCGTCGACACCGCCGCGCGGAACAGGATGCCGTACGACGGCCGCAGCATGCGGCGGAGCGGCGCCCGCCGGATGAAGCGCACGATCTCCTCCACCTCGGGTCCGCCCCGCAGCTCCCCCGCGTCCGTGATCGCGTCGATCTGACCGCGGAGCGCGGCGGCCGTGCGCGGCGCATCCTCGACTCCCATCAGCTCGGCGGCCGTCGCCCACTCGTCGACGTAGCGGTCGGCTCCGCCGGGCAGCTCGCCGCCCCACTGCTCGTGCGCGGTGAGGAAGGCGTCGGTGAATGCAAGGTGCACCCAGCGGGCCAGCTCCGGGTCGTTGGCGGAGTACGGACGCGTCACGCCGTGGCCGTCGACGAACGTGCCGGTGACCCGGCGATGCAGCGCGCGGACCATCTCGGAACCGGCGACGGCCTGGTCGCGACTGCCGAAGGTGACGGTGTGGATCCACTGGATCGTTCCGGCCAGGCGCCCCAGCGGGTCTTCGCGATAGCGGGAGAAGTCGCGGACGCCGGCGAGAGCCCCGGGATGCAGCGCCTGCAGCAGCAGGGCCCGGACACCGGCCACGAGCGTGGGCATGCCGCCGTGCACGGCCCAGGATGCGCTCCCCGGGCCGAAGAAGCCCGCATCCTCCCCCTCCTCCAGCCGGAGGATCCACGGGGGCACCTCGTCGGAGCGGCCGGCGAGCGTCTCGATCAGCCGGGAGCGCAACGGGGTGAGCACCCGGTCGACGGCCGTCCCGGTCATCGCCGCGAACGCTCCGCGGTCCGGCTCATCCGGCCGCCTCCAGGCCGAGCCCGTCGATCAGCTGCGCGCCGGGAAGGTCGGCGAGCAGACGGCCGGGCAGCAGGATCTTCGAGCGCCGCACGCCCGAGCCGATGATCACGATGTCGCGCTCGGCGACGCGCGAGTCCACCAGCACCGGCCAGCCGTCGGGCAGTCCGATCGGCGTGATGCCGCCGTACTCCATCCCGGTCAGCTCGACGGCGCGGTCCATCGGGAGGAAGGACGCCTTGCGCACGTCGAGCATCCGCTTCACGGTGTTGTTCACGTCGGCGCGGGTCGTGGAGAGCACGACGCAGGCGGCGATCCGCTCGACGCCTTCGCGCTTGCCGCCGACGACGACGCAGTTGGCGAGGTCCGCGGGGTGGAGGCCGAAGCGGTCCCTCGTCGCCGCCGTGTCCGACACGTCCGGGTCGATCTCCACGACGCCCACCTCGTCCAGGCGGCCGAGCACGTCGAGCGCCGCCAGCGTCGAGGATGCGAGGAGGTCGGGACGGGAGGATGCCGGAGCGGTGGTGAGCCCGCCGAGAGTGAAGACGCCCATGGCCCTACTCTGCCCGGGCCGGCTGGGAGTCGGGCAAGAACGGAGGGCCTTCGGTGCCGGCCAGCCGCTTGTACATGATCGTGGTGCCGCCGAGCGTTCCGGAGGGCCGGACGGCGAAGTCCGGGATGACGCCCGCGGCCTGCCAGCCCCACCGGCGGTAGAGGGTCTCGGCCACGCTGCCCGTCTCCGTGTCGAGCACGAGCAGCGTGAGGCCGGTGCGGCGTGCGTGCTCCTCCAAGGCCCAGAGCAGGGCCGGCGCGACACCGCGGCCACGAGCATCCGGGGCGACCATCAGCTTGACCACCTCGCCGCGGTGCGGGCCGTTCGGCTTGAGCGCGCGCAGGAGGGTCACGGTGCCGAGCACGGCGGCGCGATCGCGCTCCCGGGCGACCCACGTCGTCGCGGAAGGGTCGGCGAAGAGGGCAGCCCACCAGTCGCGCGCCTCCGCGACCGAGGGAGGCTCGATCCACCCGACGCTCGCCCCGCCTGCGACGGTGGCGATCAGCACGGAGGCGAGCGCGGCGGCATGATCCGCCGCGCTCTCCTCCGTCACCCGTTCGACGACGAGACCGCTCATGCCTACTCGGCGGGGGTCGCGCTCGCGCGCTCCAGCACCAGCTCGCGGACGCGGGCCGCGTCCGCCTGGCCGCGCATCGCCTTCATCACCGCTCCGATGACCGCACCGGCTGCCTGGACCTTGCCGTCGCGGATCTTCGCGAGCACGTCCGGCTGGGCGGCCAGCGCCTCGTCGATCGCCGCGATGAGGGCGCCGTCGTCGGAGACCACGGCCAGGCCGCGGGAATCGACGACCTGCTGAGGGTTGCCCTCGCCGGCGATCACGCCCTCCAGCACCTGCCGGGCGAGCCGGTCGGTGAGCGTGCCCGCGTCGATCAGCGCCGCCAGCTCGGCGACATGCCGGGGGCTGACCAGCGTGCCGGCCGGCACGTTCTGCGCGTTGGCCAGGCGGGCGATCTCGCCGGTCCACCACTTGCGGGCGGCAGCGGGCGACGCGCCGGCGGCGATCGTCGCCTCCACCTCGTCGAGCAGATCCGCGTTGGCGACGTCCTGGAACTCGAGGGCGGTGAAGCCCCAGTCGGCGGTCAGCCGCTTGCGGCGCAGCGACGGCTGCTCGGGGAGCGTGCCGCGCAGCTCCTCGACCCACTCCCGGCTCGGGGCGACCGGCACGAGGTCGGGCTCCGGGAAGTACCGGTAGTCGTCGGCGTCCGACTTGGGGCGTCCGGCGCTCGTGGTGCCGGTGTCCTCGTGCCAGTGCCGGGTCTCCTGCACGATCGTGCCGCCGGCGTCCAGGATCGCCGCCTGACGCTGGATCTCGTACCGGACGGCGCGCTCGATCGAGCGGAGCGAGTTGACGTTCTTGGTCTCCGTGCGGGTGCCGAGCTCGGTCGAGCCGCGGCGCCGGAGCGAGACGTTCGCGTCGCAGCGCACGTTGCCCTCCTCCATGCGCGCGTTCGAGACGCCGAGCGCCTTCACGATGTCGCGGATGGCGCGCACGTAGGTGCGGCCCACCTCCGGAGCGTCCGCCTCGGCGCCCTCGATGATCTTGGTGACGATCTCGACCAGCGGCACGCCGCCGCGGTTGAAGTCCACCAGCGAGTAGTCGGCGCCCTGGATGCGGCCGGTGGCGCCGCCGACGTGCGTCAGCTTGCCCGCGTCCTCCTCCATGTGCGCGCGCTCGATGTCGATGGTGAGCTCGCGCCCGTTCTCCAGCTCGATCGTGATCGCGCCGTCGTGGGCGATCGGCTCGTCGTACTGAGAGGTCTGGAAGTCCTTCGCGAGGTCCGGGTAGAAGTAGTTCTTGCGCGCGAACCGGCTCGACTCGGCGATGTCGCAGCCGAGGGCGAGACCGAGGCGGATGCTCGACTCGATGGCCTTCTCGTTCACCTGCGGCATGCCGCCGGGGAGGCCGAGGCAGGTCGGGCAGGTGTTCGTGTTGGCGCCGGAGCCGAACTCGTTGGCGCAGCCGCAGAACATCTTGGTCTTGGTGTTCAGCTCGACGTGGACCTCGAACCCGAGGACGGGCTCGAACAGCTCCAGAGCCTTGTCGTAGTCCATCAGCTTCTGCGCGGTGGCGTTCGCCATCAGACCGCTCCCTCTTCGCTCGCGAACATCTCGGTGGCGCTCAGATCGGGCGCCTGGCTGAGCAGCGTGCCGCCCCACTTCTCCTCCAGCAGGCGCTCCAGCGCCGCGCCGTACGTGTAGAGGCGGGCGTCCGCACGGGCGGGCGCCATCAGCTGCATGCCGACGGGCAGGCCGTCCTCGGGCGCCAGCCCGATCGGCAGGCCCATGCCCGGGACCCCGGCGAGGTTCGCCGGGATGGTGGTGATGTCGTTGAGGTACATCGCCATCGGGTCGTCGATCTTCTCGCCCAGCTTGAACGCCGTGGTGGGCGCGCTCGGGCTGACCAGCACATCCACCTTCTCGAACGCGGCCTGGAAGTCGCGCTGGATGAGCGTGCGCACCTTCTGGGCGCTGCCGTAGTAGGCGTCGTAGTAGCCGGCGCTCAGCGCGTAGGTGCCCAGGATGATGCGGCGCTTGACCTCGGGGCCGAAGCCCGCGTCGCGTGTGGCCGCCATGACCCGCTCGACCGTGACCGGCGGGTCGGAGGGGTCGACGCGGAGGCCGAAGCGGACCGAGTCGAAGCGCGCCAGGTTGCTGGACGCCTCGGCCGGCAGGATCAGGTAATAGGCCGACACGGCGTACTCGAAGCTGGGGGCGCTCACCTCGACGATCTCGGCGCCGGCGGACTCCAGCAGGGCCAGCGCCTCGTCGAAGCGCTGCTTCACCCCGGCCTGGAAGCCGTCGCCCGCGATCTCGCGGATGACGCCGACGCGGACGCCCGAGAGGGCTCCGTCACGAACGCCGGCGCGGGCGGCGTCCGCCATCGACGGCCAGGTGTCCGAGAGCGACGTCGAGTCGAAGGGGTCGTGCCCGGCGATCACGTCGTGGAGGAGGCCGGCGTCGAGCACCGACCGGGACACCGGTCCCACCTGGTCGAGCGAGCTCGCCAGCGCGATCGCGCCGTAGCGGCTGACGCCGCCGTAGGTCGGCTTCACCCCGACCGAGCCGGTCACCGCGGCGGGCTGGCGGATGGAGCCGCCGGTGTCGGAGCCGAGCGCCAGCGGCGCCTCGAAGGCGGACACCGCAGCGGCCGAGCCGCCGCCGGAGCCGCCGGGGATGCGCTCGAGGTCCCACGGGTTGCGCGTCGGACCGTACGCGGAGTGCTCGGTGGAGGAGCCCATGGCGAACTCGTCCATGTTGGTCTTGCCGAGCGGCACGAGGTCGGCCTCGCGCAGCTTGCGGACGACGGTCGCGTCGTACGGCGGCAGCCAGCCCTCGAGGATCTTCGAGCCGGCGGTGGACGGCATATCCTGGGTGGCGAGCACGTCCTTGATCGCGATCGGGACGCCCGCGAGCGGGCCGAGCCGCTCCCCCGCCGCGCGGCGGGCATCGACATCGGCGGCGGTGCGGAGCGCGGCGTCGCCGGCCACGTGCAGGAACGCGTGCACGTCGGCGTCGACGGACTCGATGCGGTCGAGGTGCGCGCGGACGGCCTCCACGGAGGAGACCTCGCCGGCAGCGAGGCGGGTCGCCAGCTCGGCGGCGGCGAGACGGGTGAGGTCGGTCATCGGGCGTTACTCCTCGTCCAGGATGGTCGCGACCTTGAAGCGGTCGCCCTCGCGGTCCGGAGCACCGGACAGCGCCTGCTCGACGGTCAGCGACGGGCGCACCTCGTCGCTGCGGAAGACATTCGTGAGCGGCAGCGGGTGGCTGGTCGCGGGCACGTCCGGTCCGGCCACCTCCTGAACCTTGGCGACGGACTCGACGATCTGGCCGAGCTCCTTCGTGAGGCTCTCGAGCTCTTCCGGGCTGAGGTCGATCCTGGCGAGATTCGCCAGGTGCGCGACCTGTTCGGCGCTGATGTCGCCTGCGCTGGTTTCAGACAAGGTGCGTCTCCGTGGATTCGGTGAAAATGGGGGCGCGCTCGCGAACGCGAGGCCGCCGTATCGATTCTAGGGCGAGGACTCTACGACGAGCCGAACAGTCCGTGTCCCAGCCGCGCCACCGCCTGGTACGCCTCCTTGTACGTGCGCGGCACGGCGGCGCCGGGCTCGCCGTAGCGGGCCGTCAGCAGACCGACGAGGCCGACACCGGGAGGACTGAGCGGGCGGTCCTCGTCCTCGGGCGCCGGTGCGTCCGCCTCCGGGTTCGCGGGAAGGTACTGCGGATGCGTGTCCGGCCACGTGCCGGGCTGCCGCGGGGCGGTGCGGTTGATCGCGTTGTCGATGGTGCGCGCGCCCCGGTCGCGCTCGGTGAGGTGCTTCATCCGGAACTTCCGGCACAGCGTCGCGATGACGGCGCCGTGGTGCATCTCCTCGTGGATGATCGTGTTGCGCTCGGTGTAGGCCGAGATCGCGATCGCGGGCACGCGGACGCCGAGCCGGTCGAACGCGAACCCGTTCTCGCCCGGTCCGCTGTCGTCGGGCGGCGCGGCAGGACCGGGCGGGACGTGGTCGTACGTGCCGCCGTGCTCGTCGAACGTGACCAGCAGCAACGTGTTGAGCGCGTTCGACCCCTTAGCGCTGCGGGAGGACCGGATGGCCGAGTAGACGCGGTGGAGCAGCAGGTCGCCGGCCCGGACGTCCGAGATCGCCCCGCCGACGACGACCCCGCCGCCGACGTCCTCGGCCGTCTTGGGGCCGCCCGGCGGGTGCATGTCGTTGTGGTCGTAGAGCAGTCGCGGCTCGACGAACGCGTAGTCCGGGAGGGTGCCCTCGGCCACATCCACGTAGAACTGCGACATGGTGCGGAATCGGGTCTTCCAGTACGGCTGCAGCGCCGGCGCATGGATGAAGCCGGTCAGCGAGATGAGCTGACGGTCGTCGTAGTAGACGCGCCAGCTGCGCCCCGCCTCCTCCAGCCGGTTGAAGATCGTGGGCGCGTCGTTCTTCGGGTCGAACCACTTGCCGAGGCCCTCCGCGCCCCCGTTGTCGACGTACCCGTGCGAGGTGGAGGCGTTGAAGAACGAGCGGTTGCAGAACGTCTGCGACGGGACGGCGCAGTGCCAGTCGTCGTACACGGCGAACTGGCGCGCCAGCGTGGAGAAGACGGGCAGCATCTCCGGGCTGAACCCGCCCATCACCCGGCGGTAGTCGTCGAGCACCGGCTCGCGGCCGGTGTCCTTGCGCAGCACGCCGACGTAGTCGCGCACGAACCCGCGCATGGTGGGCCGGGCGCCCGGCTCCGGCGCGTTGTACGGCGGTTGCAGCTCGCGCAGGCGCTCGTCGGCGTTCGACGGCGGATCGACGACCTCGTAGAGCTGCGTGTTGACCCGCGGATACACCTCGCCGGGATCCGGCGACGGCTGCCGCATCACGAAGTCCGTCGTCCCCTGATACACGTGCGCCGGGATGTCGGGCCCACCGGCCGGGTCGGGGTTGCTGTGGTCGCCGAAGGCCAGGCCCTCGAACCGGGCGCCTTTCGGCAGCGTCTCCTCGTCGTAGAGGCGACCGAGCAGGTTGTCGAACGAACGGTTCTCGTACATGAGCACGACCAGGTGGTCGAAGCCCGGTCCGCCGCCGCGTGGAGGGAGCGGCGGGTACTCCTCGCCGGACTCGTCCGCCGTCGCCGAGGACGAGCCGGCGGCCGCGCCGAACGCGGCGCCGGCCGCACCCCCGGCCGCGCCGCCCGCGACGGCTCCGGCCGCCACGAGACCGGCGCCTTTCAGGAACGCACGGCGGCTGGCGCCACGCCCCGCGGCGCCGTCGGCGACGTCGACGTCGACGTCATCGTGCCCGCCGCCCAGCTGAGCGCTCCGGTCGTCGTCCTGTCGCATCCCCTCCATTATGGGACGAGGCGCCGACGCCGCCTCCGGCGCCCGCGCGGCGGGTTCAGCGCGCGGACGCGGTCTGGGAGGTCGAGCCGTCCGATCCGCCGCCCGAGAGCACGAGGTCGCCGCGGTCGATGCCGATCATCGCGAGGTTGCGCATGCACTCCGTGCCTGCCGTGAAGTACTCGTTGTGGCCGGACGATCCGGCGAGAGAGGCACCGGTGAGGGGGTCGGTCGCGCCGTCCACGCCCATCCGCTTCGCGCCGTAAGCCGGTGACCCGGGGTCGCTTCCGAAGAACGCGCTGTCGACGATCGGGTCGAGCGGAGCCTCGCCGACGAAGACGTTCCCTCCGGAGACGGACAGCCCGGCGACCGACTGCGCGGCGCTGCCGGGCGAGCCCATGAGCGCCAGCGCATCCACCGACACGGTGTGCCGTTCGAGGGCCATCAGAGCGGCAGTGGAGCCGTACGAGTGGGCGAAGACGCTCAGATACGGCTGGTCGCCGTCGCGAAGGGCACGGATGCCTTCGAGAGTGCGCTCCAGGCTGTCGGCGCCCTGGGTGGCCAGGGCCGTCCCGCCGATGTTGGTGAGAACGGGTGTCTGGTAGCCGATCCAGGCGACGACCGCGACGCCGGGAGCACCGCCGTTGCCGCGCGGGCCGAGCACCCGGCGCAGGAAGCCGGTCTGCAGGTCGTACTGCTCCTGGGCCACCTGCGCCCAGGCCTCGATCTGCTCCCCGACCGACATGTACATGCCGGGCACGAGCACACTGACGTAGTGCGCCGTGCTGAGATCGCCGACGACGATGGCCGCCTTGGCCTCGGGCGACGGGTCGAGGGAGACCAGCGTCCGCTTCACGCCGTCGTGCTTCGAGAGGGACTTCGAGACGTTGTCGAGCGTCTTCAGCTGGCGCTGCAGCGCGACGCGCTCGGTGCGGCCGTGCTCCGACTTCAGCGTCGACGTCACCCGTGAGATGGTCTGGGCGAGGTCGATCGTGTTGGCCCGGCCGCGGACGTCGTACGGGACCCCCTCGAGGTTGCCCACGACATGCGGCGCGGCCTGCACGAGCATCTTCTGCTTCGCCGGGTCGATGAGCTTCCACAGCCTGCTGACGTCGGCGGGGGCCGGATGCTGCTTCAACAGGTTCTCGAGCTTCGCGCGGTTGGCGTCGAGGAACGACGGCAGGGCCGAGGCGTCGACGCCGCTGACGGCGGAGAGCACCGAGGCGGACGCGCCACCGCCGGTGGGCGCCGTCGGCACGTCGGAGACGGGACCGGAGACGAGGGCGGGAGCCGAGGACACCGCCGCGGTGACCGACATCGAGGGTGCAGGGGCGGCGTCCGCAGGCAACACGAAGGCCCCGGTCAGTCCGGAGACCGCCGAGGTGACAGTGAGTACAGCTGCAAAGCCGACTAGCACTCCGTCCGGGTCCCTCCGAGAGCGAGCGAGCTAAGCCCTATGCATGTGCGGCGCGTGCGCCCGGGGGAGCGCACGTCTCGACTCTACCCATGAATGGGTGGCGGACGGCGGGCCGTTCTACCCCCGATTCAGGGGGAGAATTCGAATCCTGTCCACAGGATGACGGACCGAATCAGTCACTTGGCGAGCGCTGAGGGCCCCTGCTCGACGAGAATGCGGAACTGGGCGGCATCGATCACGCGCACCCCGAGCTCCTCGGCCTTGGCCAGCTTTGAGCCCGCACCCGGACCGGCGGCGACGAAGTCCGTCTTCTTCGACACGCTGGATGCCGCCTTTCCGCCCGCCGCGATGATCGCCTCCTGAGCGCCCTCCCGCGTGTAGCCGTCGAGCGACCCCGTCGCCACGACCGTGAGGCCGGCGAGCACTCCCCCGGCCTCGTCGGCATGACCCGGCCCCGGATGGCCCGGCGTCGTGAACTGCACGCCGTCCGCCGCCCATCTCTCCACGATCTCGCGGTGCCAGTCGACCTCGAACCAGGCCAGGACGGCGTCCGCGATGATGCCGCCGACACCATCCACCGCGGCCAGCTCGTCGCGGGACGCGGATCGGATCGCATCCAGCGACCCGAAGTGGTTGGCGAGGGCCCGAGCCGCCACCGGGCCGACGTGGCGGATGTTCAGCGCGACCAGGATGCGCCACAGCGGCTTCTCGCGCGCGGCCGAGAGGTTGCTCAACAGCTCGACGGCACTCTTCGAGGGGACGTACAGCTCGTTCCCGGCGAACTCCTCGCTGCCGGGCTCGAAGGGGCCGTCCTTCTTCTGCCGCCGGCGGCGGAACGGAGTGTCTACCTTCTCCTCCCCCGAGTCGGTCAGTTTCGGCAGGCCCGTCTCCGAATCCCGCACCACGACCTCGATCGGGAACAGGTCGGCGAGGGTCAGCCCGAACAGCCCCGCCTCCGTCGGCAGCGGCGGGGCCTCCGGGAACCGCGGCTGCGTGAGCGCCGCAGCCGCGACCTCGCCGAGGGCCTCGATGTCGAGTGCGCCGCGCGAACCGATGTGCTCGACCCTCCCGCGCACCTGCGCCGGGCAGAACTCCGCGTTCGGGCAGCGCAGGTCGATGTCGCCCTCCTTCGCCGGCGCGAGCCGGGTGCCGCACTCCGGGCAGTTCTCGGGCATGACGAACTCGCGCTCCGTCCCGTCGCGGAGCTCGACCACCGGACCCAGCACCTCCGGGATCACGTCACCTGCCTTGCGCAGCACCACGGTGTCGCCGATCAGCACGCCCTTGGCCTTGACCACCTCCTGATTGTGGAGGGTGGCCTGCCGCACCTCGGAGCCGGCGACCCGCACCTTCTCCATCACCGCGAACGGTGTCGCACGACCTGTGCGGCCCACGCTGACGACGATGTCGAGGAGCTTCGTGTTGACCTGCTCCGGCGGGTACTTGTAGGCGATGGCCCAGCGGGGCGCGCGGCTGGTGGCGCCGAGCTCGTCGTGCAGCGCCAGCTCGTCCACCTTGATGACGATGCCGTCGATCTCGTGCTCGACCGCTCCGCGATGCGCGCCGTAGTACTCGATGAACTCGTCGACCTTCTTCACGTCGTCGACGACCCGGTAGTGCGTGGAGGTCGGGAGCCCCCAGCCTTTCAGCAGCTCGTAGATCTTCGACTGCGCGTCGACGGGCGGGTTCTGCCACGCCCCGATGCCGTGCACCAGCATGTGGAGGCGGCGCAGCCGGTCGCGCATCAGCTCGAGTTGCGCCGGGTTCTTGCCCTCGGCCTTCTGCCGCAGCGAGCCGCTGGCCGCGTTGCGCGCGTTCGCGAACACGCGCTCGCCCGCCTCCTGCTGGTGCGCGTTGAGCTCCTCGAACTCCGCCACCGGGAAGAACACCTCCCCGCGGACCTCGACGAGCGCGGGCGGCTCGTCGGTGGCCAGCCGATTCGGGATGGCGGGGATCCAGCGGATGTTCTCCGTCACGTCCTCCCCCACGACACCGTCGCCCCGGGTGGCCGCCGAGACCAGCACGCCGTTCTCGTAGCGGAGATTGATGGCGAGGCCGTCGATCTTCAGCTCGCAGAGGTAGTCGACACGGCGCCCGGCGTCGCGTTCGACGCGCGCCGCCCACGCCTCGAACTCCTCCAGCGAGAAGACGTTGTCGAGGCTCAGCATCCGCTCGGCGTGCTCCACCGGCGCGAACAGCGTCGTCTGCGCCCGGCCGCCCACGGTCTGGGTGGGGCTGTCCTGCGACTGGAGCTCGGGATACAGCCGCTCCAGCTCTTCGAGCCGCCGCATCATCCGGTCGTACTCCTCGTCGCTGACGAGCACCGTGTCGCGCTCGTAGTACGCGTCGCGCAACTCCAGGATGCGCGTCGTCAGCTGCTGCGCCTCGGCCCGCGCCTCGGCGGACTGGTCGTCGGTCGTCGTCTCGATCGCCACGTCCCCCAGCTTATTCGGGACCCCCGACGCCGAGGCCTCCGGCGCCGGACCTCAGGCCGTGCGCACCCGCACCGGGATCGACCGCCGGCTGAGCACCGCCGCCACGAGGAAGCAGGCGGCGCCGAGGAACGTGCCCAGATTCGCCCAGAGCAGGCTGACCGGATCCCCGCTGGCCGGGATCGTGTACGCGCCGACAGCGGACAGGGCGAAGAGCACCGAACCGAACAGGTTGAGCCACGTGCCGTGCCAGGTGCGCGCCCGCGGATCCCAGAGCCGCTCCCGGTCGACGGTCGCCGCGACGGCGAGCCCGCTGGCGATGAGGAAGCAGACCGAGCCGAACGCGTCGGGGCGCCAGCCGTCGCCGACCCGCGCCGAGCCGTTCGCGGCCACGATCAGCGCCTCGGTCGTGCTGACGTTGAAGAACAGCGTCCCGAGGAACTGCACGGCGGCCGCCCACCAGTCGTACCGGTCCGGCCTGCTGCCCCCGCGGCGGGGCGGTCGGCGGCCGCTCAGCGCGAGCTGGATGAAGGCGGCCGCCGTGAAGAAGAGCGCACCGACGAAGAAGGTGAGGTTCGTTGCGACGGCGCCGACGGCGAGCTGGTAGGCCGGAACAGCGCCGACCAGGAAGAACAGCGAGCCGATGGCGAAGCCCCACGCCTCGCGCCTCAGTCGGATCGCCTTCTCAACCGGCATGTTCGGAGCCTAGAGCCCTGGGCGGCCCATGGGCAGGCAGGAGTTCGCGTGCACCGTGAGGCGGTCTGCGGGAGGTCAGACCGGGACGGCGGAGACGGTGCGGTCGATCGTCGTCTGGCCCAGCACGCGGGTGCCGACGTAGACGACCGCCGTCTGACCGGGCGCGACGCCGTTCAGCGGCACGTCCGGCCGCACCACGAGTTCGCCGCCGCGCACCTGCGCGACCGCGGGCACCGGGTCCGCGTGGGCACGGATCTGCACCTCGCACGCGAACGGCGTCTCGGGGCTCGCGGGGGGAAGGCCGGCCCAGGTGAAGCGGGAACCGGCGATCTCGGCGATGTCGAGCGCCTCCCGCGGGCCCACCACGACCTCGTTCTCCTTCGGCCGCACCTCGAGCACGAACCGGGGACGACCGTCCGGCGACGGGTATCCCACGTTCAGTCCCTTGCGCTGCCCCACGGTGTACGCGTGCGCGCCCTCGTGGGTGCCGAGACGGTTGCCCTCGCGGTCGACGATGTCGCCGGTCGCCGTGCCGACACGCTCGGCCAGCCAGCCGCGGGTGTCGCCGTCCGGGATGAAGCAGATGTCGTGCGAGTCGGGCTTGTTCGCGACGCTCAGGCCGCGCGCGGCCGCCTCGGCGCGCACCTCCGCCTTGGACGGCGTCGCGCCCAGCGGGAACATCGCGTGCGCCAGCTGCTCGGAGGTGAGCACTCCCAGCACGTACGACTGGTCCTTCGCCCAGGCGCTGGCGCGGTGCAGTTCGCGGTTGCCGACGGCGTCCGTGACGATCGCCGCGTAGTGGCCCGTGCAGACGGCGTCGAACCCGAGATCGAGCGCCTTCTCGAGCAGCGCGGCGAACTTGATGCGCTCGTTGCACCGCATGCACGGGTTGGGGGTGCGGCCCGCGGAGTACTCGGCGATGAAGTCGTCGACCACGTCCAGCTTGAAGCGCTCGGAGAAGTCCCACACGTAGTACGGGATGCCGATGATGTTCGCCGCGCGCTGCGCATCCATCGAGTCCTCGATCGTGCAGCAGCCGCGGCTGCCGGTGCGCAGCGTCCCCGGCATACGCGAGAGCGCGAGGTGCACGCCGACGACGTCGTGCCCCGCCTCGACGGCGCGAGCCGCCGCCACCGCGGAGTCGACTCCCCCGCTCATCGCCGCCAGAACCTTCACCCCGCGATTCTACCCGGCGTTCGCCGGACGCTCCGCGGGCCCTACATTCGTGCCGAATGCAGGCTCAGCGCGCGCGAGAGGCGACATTCGTGCCGAATGTCCGCCCACCGTCCCCGCGACATTCGTGCCGAATGCAGGCTCAGGACGCGCGGAAGGCGACATTCGTGCCGAATGTCCGCCACCGTCCCGGCGACATTCGTGCCGAGTGCAGGCTCAGGACGCGCGGAAGGCGACATTCGTGCCGAATGCGCGGGCGCTAGCGCCCCAGCCGCGGCGCGCGCTCCGCGAGGCCCGCCCGCGACGCCTGCTCGTAGGCGGCGGGCAGCGCCGCGAGCAGCGCATCCACGTCGGCCTCGGTGGAGGTGCGGCCCAGCGTGAACCGCAGGGCGCCGCGCGCCTCGTCCTCGCCGCGGCCCATGGCGAGCAGGACGTGCGACGGCTCGGGGATGCCCGCCTGGCACGCCGAACCCGTCGAGACCGACACGCCCGCCATGTCGAGCAGGAACAGCAGCGAGTCGCCCTGCGCGCCCGGGAACACGAAGTGCGCGTTCCCGGCCACGCGGTCCGGCCCCGGCTCCGGCCCCGAGAGCACCGCCTCCGGGACCGCAGCGCGCACGCCGCTGATCAGCCGGTCGCGCAACGCGGACACCCGAGCGGACTCTCCCTCCAGCTCGGCCGCAGCTGCCTGCGCGGCGACCGCGAACGCCACCGCGGCCGCCACGTCCTGCGTGCCGCTGCGGACCTGGCGCTGCTGCCCGCCGCCGTGGATGAGCGGCACGACGGTGGATGCACGGCTGAGCACGAGCGCGCCGATGCCGACCGGCCCGCCGATCTTGTGGGCCGAGACGCTCAGCGCATCCACCCCCAGGGCCGCGAAATCGATCGTCAGGTGCCCGTAGGCCGCGACCGCGTCGACGTGCACCGGTACGCCCGCCTCCCGCGCCACCGCGGCGAGCGCCTGCACGGGCTGAACGGTCCCGACCTCGTTGTTGACCGAGAGGAACGTCAGGAGCGCCGCATCCTGCGGCACCCGCTCCGGCACGACGATGCGTCCGTCGCGGTCGAGGGGCAGCCAGGACGCCTGCGCCCCTTCCGCGCGCTCCAGCCACTCCACCGTGTCCACGGTCGCGTGGTGCTCGCCGCCCGGAACCAGGATGCGCGGGCGCGACACGCCGCCGTTGCGCGCCCAGAACATCCCCTTCACCGCGAGGTTGATCGCCTCCGTTCCGCCCGAGGTGAAGACGACCTCGATCGGGTCGGCGCCGAGGGTCGCGGCGACCCGCTCGCGCGCCTCCTCGAGCATCCGCCGGGCCTGCTGCCCCTGGCTGTGGATGCTGGAAGGGTTGCCGACGACGCCCATGGCCTCGGTGTAGGCGGCGATCGCCTCCGGGCGCATCGGCGTGGTGGCGGCGTGGTCCAGGTAGACCGGCACGGTGTCCTCCGAAGCTGGGTCCGAGCGTGTGTCACTACTCTAGATCGCATGACCTCGACCGATCCCCTGCGCAACCTGGGCGTCCGTGTCGGGCCGCACGGGGGTGAGCTCCGGGTCTTCTCTGCCAACGCCGACGCGATGGAGCTGTGCCTCTTCGACGCGGCCGACCCGAACTGGCTCGTCAAGGCGGTGCCGATGAACCGGGATGCGAACGGCGTCTGGGTGGGCCGCTCGCGGTCGCTGACCGTCGGCACCCGCTACGCCTTGCGTGTGTCGGGTCCGAACGCCCCCGCGAACTCGTTCGACCCGGAGGCGCTGCTCATCGACCCGTACGCGCGGGGCCTCGTGCGGGTCGGGTCGGACGGCTGGCGCTCGGTCGTCGTCGCCGACGGGTTCGACTGGGGCGACGCGCGCAAGCCGGGCGTCGAGCTCGACCGGACCGTGATCTACGAGGCGCACGTCAAGGGCATCAGCAAGGTGAATCCGGACGTGCCGGAGGAGTTGCGCGGCAGCTACGCGGGACTCGCCCACGAGTCCACGATCCGCTACCTGAAGGATCTGGGCGTGACCGCCGTCGAGCTGCTCCCGGTGCACGCGTTCGTGTCCGAGCAGCGTCTCATCCGGGAGGGGCTCACCAACTACTGGGGCTACAACACCCTCAACTTCTTCACCCCGCACACCCCGTACGCGTCGCGCGCCGCGCAATCGGCCGGGCCGGAGGCGGTGCTCGCCGAGTTCAAGGGCATGGTGAAGCTGCTGCACCTCGCGGGCATCGAGGTGATCCTCGATGTCGTCTACAACCACACGGCGGAGGAGGGCATGGAGGGTCCGCGCACGAGCTTCCGCGGCATCGACAACGCGACCTACTACCGGCACGACGCCACCGGCGCCTACATCGACGTGACCGGATGCGGCAACACCGTCGACTTCGGGAACCCCGTCCCGCAGCGGCTGGTGCTCGACTCGCTGCGCTACTGGGCGAACGAGATGCAGGTCGACGGCTTCCGGTTCGACCTCGCGGCGACGCTGGGCCGGGGGCCGGACGCCTCCTTCCATCGCGACCATCCCCTCCTCGTGGCCGCCCAGTCGGACCCGGGCCTGCAGGGCGTGAAGCTGATCGCCGAGCCGTGGGATGTGGGCCTCGGCGGCTGGCAGACCGGCAACTTCCCCGGCCCCACCGACGACCACCCCGGCTGGTCCGAGTGGAACGACCGCTACCGCGACCGTGTCCGCAACTTCTGGCTGGCGGACATCGCCGAGGCACGCCGCAACGGGCAGGCCCCGGTCGGCATCGGCGGCTTCGCCACCCGGCTCGCCGGATCGTCGAACACGTTCTCGCCGGAGCGCGGCCCGCTCGCCTCGGTCAACTTCGTGACCGCCCACGACGGCTTCACGATGGCAGACCTCACCGCGTACGACGTCAAGCACAACCTCGGGAACGGCGAAGGCAACCGGGACGGGACCGACAACAACCGCTCCTTCAACCACGGCGTCGAGGGCCCGACGCACGACGAGGCCGTCCTGCTGGCGCGCGCCAAGGCCATCCGCAACCTGATGGGCACCCTGCTGCTCTCGGCCGGTGTGCCGATGATCACCGCGGGCGACGAGTACGGGCGCAGTCAGCGCGGCAACAACAACGCCTACTGCCAGGACAGCGAGCTGACCTGGCTGAGCTGGCTACGCACACGGGAGCAGCGGGAGCTGCACGAGACCACCAAACGGCTGCTGCAGCTGCGCCGCGAGAACCCTGCGCTGCGGCCCGTCCGCTACGCGGTCTCCGGCCAGACGACGCCGAACGCCAGCCACATGGACTGGTACGACGCCACGGGTCAGCGGATGGACGACGAGGACTGGAACTCGCCGGAGAACCGCACCCTGCAGTACCTCGCGGCGTCGACACCGGTCACCGAGGAGTTCAACCGCATCCTGCTCATCGTCCACGGCGTGGAGGATGACGTGGAGGTGTCGCTGCCGGTGGCGCCCGGTGTCACCTCGTACCAGCTGCTCTGGGACTCGGCGACCGAGGTCCCCATCCCGGAGGAGGCGACCGAGTTCGCCCCGGGACGACGCGACTGGTCGGCGGCACGTCGATGCAGCTCTACCGGGCGAACGGCCCGCGGGTGGAGGAGCCGGAGGCGACGGTCTGATGGCGCGTGCGAAAGCTGCAGCGGGAACCCCCGCGACGGTCGCGCTGACCGCCGCCGGCATCCCGTTCACCGCGCACCCGTACGACCACGACCCCGCGGCGCCGTCGTTCGGGCTGGAGGCCGCGGAGGCGCTGGGCGTCGAACCGGACCGGGTCTTCAAGACGCTGCTCGCCGACACGGACCTCGGGCTCGTGGTCGGCATCGTGCCGGTCACCGGGATGCTCGACCTCAAAGCGCTCGCCGCATCCATCGGCGCGAAGCGAGCGTCCATGGCGGATCCGGCCGTCGCGGAGCGCCGCACCGGCTACGTCGTCGGCGGCATCAGCCCGATCGGCCAGAAGACCCGGCACGTCACCGTGGTGGACGAGACGGCGCAGCTGTTCGACACCGTCTTCGTCTCGGGCGGAAAGCGCGGCTTCGACATCGAGCTCGCGCCCGCCGACCTCCTCACCGCGACGGGCGCCGCGTACGCGCCCATCACCAAGTGACGGCGCAGGGCGCGGTGACCGTGCGGCCGGCGACGGTCGAGGACGCGCACGCCATCGCGGTGGTGCACGTCGGCGCCTGGCGCGAGGCCTACGCCGGTCGCATGCCCGCCGGATTCCTGGCCCGGATGGACGTGGAGCGCAGCGCCCGCAATTGGACGGCAATCCTGGAGCGCGGCGACACCGATGCCTTCGTCGCCGAACGCGACGGCGAGGTGATCGGCTGGGCGACCGCCGGCTCCGGCCGCGACGACGACGCGCCGCGCCCCCGCGAACTCGAGGGCATCTACGTGCTGGCGAAGGCGTACGGCTCGGGCGCAGGCCAGCAGCTGCTGGACGCGGCCATCGGCGACTCCCCCGCCTACCTGTGGGTGCTCGACGGCAATCCCCGCGCCGAGGCCTTCTACCGCCGCAACGGCTTCTCCCGCGACGGCGCGACCGCCTCCCACCCCGCAGGCTCCGCCACCCTCCCCACCGTCCGCCTGACTCGCTGACTCCTCTCGCCTCACTCCCCTCCGTCGAGTACACGAATAGTGCACGCAAAACGCCGGTTCGGCGTGCAGTTTTCGTGTACTCGACGGAGGGGGTAGGGCGCGGGTCAGGAGGCGGAGGCGACGAGGCCGAGCTCGGCGGGGGTCAGCAGGAGGTCGTTGACGGGGACGACACGGACCGTGTAGCCGAACGAGCCCGCCCAGGCGAGCCGCACCGTGCCGACGAACTCGTGCGGCACGGACGCGTCGTGGGTACCGGGCACACTGTTGTCGACGGCGAGTGCCTGCCGGTGCACGTCGACCAGCTCGTCGCCCTCCTGGCTGCGCCCGTAGACGACCTGCACCTCGACGTCGCCGGGCTCCAGCCCGTTGAGGTTGACGAGGGCGCGCACGTGCAGCTCGTCGCCGACCTGCGGCACCGCATCCACCCCGCCCGCGTCGACGTGGGCGACGGTGACGCCGGGCCAGGCCGCCTTCACCCGTCGCTTCCAGTCGGCCAGCGACCGGGCGTCGGCGAAGTCGTTCTCGCTGAGCCGGTTCTCGTAGCCCGCCGCAGGCAGGTAGAGCCGCTCGACGTACTCGCGCACCATCCGCTCGGCCGACAGCGGCGACGACAGGGTCGACAGCGTGTGCCGGATGCGCGACACCCAGGCCGTCGGCACGCCGTCGCCGTCGCGGTCGTAGAACCGCGGCGCGATCTGGTGCTCGATCAGGTCGTACATCGCTTCGGCCTCGAGCGCGTCGCGCTCCGCACCATCGCCTGCGGCGTCGGCGGACGGGATCGCCCAGCCGTTCTCGCCGTCGTAGAACTCGTTCCACCAGCCGTCGAGGATGGACAGGTTGAGCGCCCCGTTGAGCGCCGCCTTCATCCCCGACGTGCCGCACGCCTCCAGCGGCCGCAGCGGGTTGTTGAGCCAGACGTCCGTGCCCGGGTAGAGCAGCTGCGCCATGCCGATGTCGTAGTCCGGGAGGAACACCATCCGCTCGCGGATGTCGGCCTCCGAGGCGAACTGCACCAGCTTCTGGATCAGACGCTTGCCTTCGTCGTCGGCGGGATGCGACTTGCCCGCGATCACGAACTGGACGGGACGCTCGGGGTCGGTGAGGATCCTCCGCAGCCGGTCCGGGTCGTGCAGCATCAGCGTGAGCCGCTTGTAGGTGGGCACGCGCCGCGCGAAGCCGATGGTGAGGACGTTCGGGTCGAGCAGGTCGCTCATCCACGCCGGGGCGATCCCGCCCGGGTTCTGCTCCTCCCACGCCGCGGCCAGCCGGCGGCGCGCATCCAGCACCAGCTGTTCGCGCATCCGGGTGCGGACACCCCACAGGTCGATGTCGGTCACCGCCGACGAGTTCGCCCAGTCGGCGTGCGTGGTGTCCTCGGTGCCGAGCCGCTCGAGCGCGAGCGCCCGGAGCATCGGGTCCGTCCAGGTGGGCGCGTGGACGCCGTTGGTGACGGAGTCGATCGGCACCTCCTGCGGGTCGAACCCCGGGTACAGTCCGTTGAACATGTGCCGGGAGACGTCGCCGTGGAGCTTCGATACGCCGTTCGCGTGCTGGCCCAGCCGCAGTCCCATCACCGCCATGTTGAAGACGTCCGGCGATCCGCCCGGGTAGTCCTCCGCACCGAGCGGGAGCACCTGATCCGGTGTCACGCCGGGCAGGAGCGAGGTGGAGAAGTACCGCTGGACCAGCGACCGGTCGAACCGGTCGATGCCCGCGGGCACCGGCGTGTGCGTCGTGAACACGGTCCCGGCCCGCACCACCTGGAGCGCCTGGTCGAAGGTCAGCCCTTCGCCGATCAGGTCGGAGATGCGCTCCAGCCCCAGGAACCCGGCGTGGCCCTCGTTGGTGTGGAACACCTCCGCCTCGGGCGCGCCGGTGAGGTCCGTCCACGCCTTGACCGCGCGCACGCCGCCGATGCCGAGCAGCAGCTCCTGAAGCAGGCGGTGCTCGCCGCCGCCTCCGTACAGCCGGTCGGTGACCGAGCGCAGCCGCTCCTCGTTGTCGGGGATGTCGGTGTCGAGGAGCAGCAGCTTGACGCGGCCGACCGCGGCCTGCCAGATGCGGGCGTGCAGCACGCCGTCCGGGAGCGCGAGCGAGATCTGCACGGGCGTGCCGTCCGGGTTGCGGAGCACGCTGAGCGGCAGGCCGTCCGGGTCGAGCACCGGGTAGCTCTCCAGCTGCCAGCCGTCGGGCGTGATCGCCTGCGAGAAGTAGCCGGAGCGGTAGAACAGGCCGGCCGCGACCAGGGGGACGCCGAGGTCGCTCGCCGCCTTCAGGTGGTCGCCGGCCAGGATGCCGAGGCCGCCTGAGTACTGCGGCAGGGTCGCCGCGATGCCGAACTCGGGCGAGAAGTAGGCGATGGTCTGCGGCGCGCCGTCGCCCAGCGACTGGTACCAGCGCGGCTCGCTGAGGTACGAGTGCAGGTCGTCGAGGATGTGGTTGGCCCACTCGACGTATCCGGGATCCGCGGCGAGCTCGGCGAGCCGGGACGGCTCCACGGCGCCCAGGAGCGCGATCGGATCGTGTCTGACCTGCTGCCACAGTTCGGGCGAGATGCGGGCGAACAGCTCCTTGGTGGGCTCGTGCCAGGACCAACGGAGGTTGCCGGCGATCTCCTCCAATGCGGAGAGGTTCTCGGGGAGGACGGCTCGGACGGTAAATCGACGGATGGCCTTCACTCGGTCCACTGTAAACGAGCCTCATGACGGGCGTGTTAATGAGTGTACGTTCGGGAGCGTGGTGAAGAACGCAGCGACCAGGTCAGCAGCCGCCGCGCCCGAGGCGGCCACGGCGGCATCCTCCCCGGCCGGAACGCCGGAGGCGGGCACGAAGTCACGCGGCAGGCAGTCGACCCCGCCGGCACCGGTGGCCCAGCCGCCTGCCGTCGCGCCGCCTGCCTCCGCAGCGCCCGCCGCCGCGGCGCCCGCCGCCGCGGCGCCCGCCGAGGGCGAGCCGTACGAACCCCTGCTCCCCGCATCCCGATCCTGGAGCTCTCCCCCAGGTCGACGAGGGACTGTGGGCGGCGACGGCGTTCAGCGGGGAGGTGATCCCGTTCCGTGCGACCGCGTTCCGCGAGGGGCACGACAAGATCGGCGTGGACCTCCTGCTGCTCGACCCCTCCGG
This sequence comes from Leifsonia sp. KNZ13-11D, assembly GCF_056754895.1. NCBI lineage: Bacteria > Bacillati > Actinomycetota > Actinomycetes > Micrococcales > Microbacteriaceae > Leifsonia > Leifsonia sp. KNZ13-11D. The sequence goes on along the minus strand of NZ_JBPGWU010000001.1, from coordinate 1,714,578 downwards.
CCGGCAGACCGAGCACCACATGCATCCACTCGCCCCCGGCACCGACCGCTGGGAGGTGGAGGTGCAGCTCGAGCAGACCGGGCTGTGGCGCTACCGCGTGCAGGCCTACGCCGACGAGTACGCCACCTGGCGGCACAACGCCGAGGTGAAGGTGCCGGCCGGGATCGACGTGGACCTCATGCTGCGGATGGGGCACGACCTGCTCGTGACCGCCTCCAAGGACAAGCGCCGGAGCACCGCCGAGCGGCGCCACCTCTCGGAGGCCGCCAAGGTGGTCACGGACGAGAAGCGGTCGGTCGACGAGCGTTTCCAGGCGGCGGTGGATGCGCGCATCCAGCAGGTGCTCGCCGAGCGCCCCGTGGTCGGCCTGCCGTCCCTGTCGCCCACCCGCGCCATCCAGGTCGAGCGCACCCGCGCCGGTGTCGGCAGCTGGTACGAGTTCTTCCCGCGCTCCGAGGCCGCCAAGAAGCTCCCGGACGGGTCGTGGAAATCCGGCACCTTCCGCACCGCGGCCAAGCGCCTGCCGGAGGTCGCGGCGATGGGTTTCGACGTCGTCTACCTGCCCCCGATCCATCCGATCGGCCGCACCTTCCGCAAGGGACCGAACAACACGCTCGACGCCGGCGAGAACGACCCGGGATCGCCGTGGGCCATCGGCAGCGCCGAGGGCGGCCACGACGCGATCCACCCCGACCTCGGCACCGAGAGGGACTTCACGTTCTTCCTCGGCAAGGCGAAGCAGGCCGGACTCGAAGTCGCGCTCGACCTGGCGCTGCAGGCGTCGCCCGACCACCCGTGGGTGACGACGCACCCGGAGTGGTTCACCACCCTCCCGGACGGCACCATCGCCTACGCGGAGAACCCGCCGAAGAAGTACCAGGACATCTACCCCATCAACTTCGACAACGACTACGACGGGCTGCGGCAGGAGGTGCTGCGCATCGTCCGGCACTGGATGTCGCTCGGCGTCCGCATCTTCCGCGTCGACAACCCGCACACCAAGCCGCTGGCCTTCTGGGAGTGGCTGATCCACACAGTGAACGCGACCGACCCGGACGTGGTCTTCCTCGCCGAGGCGTTCTCCCGGCCGGCGATCCTCCGCACTCTGGCCAAGGCCGGGTTCCAGCAGTCGTACACGTACTTCACCTGGCGGAACACGAAGGAGGAGCTGGAGGAGTTCCTCGACTCGCTCGCGCACGAGACCGCCGATTACCTGCGGCCGAACCTGTTCGTCAACACGCCGGACATCCTCACCGAGTACCTGCAGTTCGGCGGCCAGCCCGCCTTCAAGGTGCGCGCGGCCATCGCGGCGACAGCCGCGCCGACCTGGGGCGTCTACTCCGGTTACGAGCTGTTCGAGAACGTCGCACGGCCGGGAGCCGAGGAGTACATCGACAACGAGAAGTACGAGTACCGCCCCCGCGACTACGCCCGCGCCCAGTCGCAGGGCCGTTCCCTGGCGGGATACCTGACCATGCTGAACAGTGCGCGCAGCGAGCACCCGGCCCTCCGGCAGCTGCGCAACCTGCGCATCCACTGGAGCGACGACGACAGCATCCTCGTGTACTCGAAGTACCTCGACGGCCGCTTCACGCGCAGCGGCAAGGCGGATGCGGTGCTCGTCGTCGCCAACGTCGACCCGCACTCGGTGCGCGAGACGATCGTCCACCTCGACCCGACCGCGTTCGGCATTCCCGCCGGCGCCCGGTTCGAGGTCAAGGACCGGGTGACCGGGCAGCGGTGGACATGGGGCACGGACAACTACGTCCGGCTCGACGCCTTCACGGAGCCCGTCCACATCCTGTCCGTCCGCCCGCTCTGACCGCCCGCACGAGAACCGAGGAGTAGCACCATGTCCCCCATTCCCGAAGGCGCGGCCGCCGTCGACCTGCCGACGCTCGACGACACCCTGCTCGCAACGATCGCCGCGGGCAGCCACCACGATCCCCACTCGGTGCTGGGTCAGCACCGGATCGCGGCCCCCGGCGTCGCCGACCCGGTCACCGTGATCCGCACCCTGCGCCCGCTCGCGACCGAAGTCTTCGCCCTGCTGGCGAACGGCGCGCACGTGGAGCTCGGCCACCTGGGCCACGGCGTCTGGCAGGGCGTCGACATCACCGGCCCTGGCGCGTACGAGATCGAGGCCCGCTACGGCGACGGCAGCACCTGGACGGCGGACGACCCGTACCGGTTCCTCCCCACCATCGGGCAGCTCGACCTGCACCTGATCGGCGAGGGCCGCCACGAGACGCTCTGGACGGCGCTCGGCGCCCACGTCCGCGACCTCGGCGGCGTGGTCGGCACCTCCTTCACCGTCTGGGCGCCGCACGCCCGCGCAGTGCGTGTGGTCGGCAACTTCAACGGCTGGGACGGCACGCTGCACGCGATGCGCAACATGGGCGCCTCCGGCGTCTGGGAGCTGTTCGTGCCCGGCATCGGCGAGGGTGAGATCTACAAGTTCGACCTGCTCGCGCAGGACGGCCGCTGGGTGCGCAAGGTCGACCCGCTGGCCCGGTTCGCCGAGGTGCCGCCCGCCACCGCCTCCACGATCACGGTGAGCCGCCACGACTGGGCGGACGACACGTGGATGCAGCAGCGGGCCCACACGGACCCGCACGCGGGCCCGATGAGCGTCTACGAGCTCCACTTCGGCTCCTGGCGTCCCGGCCTCGGATACCGGGAGGCCGCCGACGAGCTGATCGACTACGTCGGAGCGCTCGGCTACACGCACGTCGAGTTCCTGCCGCTCGCCGAGCATCCCTTCGGCGGGTCGTGGGGCTACCAGGTAACCGGCTACTACGCCCCGACGAGCCGGTTCGGCTCTCCCGACGACCTCAAGTACCTGATCGACCGGCTGCACCAGGCCGGAATCGGCGTCATCCTCGACTGGGTGCCCGGCCACTTCCCGAAGGACGACTGGGCGCTCGCCCGCTACGACGGGCAGCCGCTCTACGAGCACCCGGACCCGCGCCGCGGCGAGCACAAGGACTGGGGAACCTACATCTTCGACTACGGCAACTCGCAGGTGCGGAACTTCCTCGTCGCCAACGCGCTGTACTGGCTGGAGGAGTTCCACGTCGACGGCCTCCGGGTCGACGCCGTGGCCTCGATGCTCTACCTCGACTACTCGCGCAACGACGGCGAGTGGGAGCCGAACATCCATGGCGGCCGCGAGAACCTCGAGGCGATCGGCTTTCTGCAGGAGGTGACGGCCACCGCGTACAAGCGCAACCCGGGCACCGTGATGATCGCCGAGGAGTCGACCAGCTACGCCGGCGTCACCGCCCCCACCTCGTCCGGCGGCCTCGGCTTCGGCCTCAAGTGGAACATGGGCTGGATGCACGACGCGCTGCAGTACATCCACGAGGACCCGATGTACCGCGGCTACCACCACAGCGAGATCACGTTCTCGTTCGTGTACGCGTGGAGCGAGAACTTCCTCCTGCCGATCAGTCACGACGAGGTCGTGCACGGCAAGGGGTCGCTGCTGACCAAGATGCCCGGCGACCACTGGCAGCAGCTCGCGAACGTGCGCGCGTTCCTGGCCTTCATGTGGGCGCATCCCGGCAAGCAGCTGCTCTTCATGGGCCAGGAGTTCGGGCAGCCGTCCGAGTGGAGCGAGGAGCGCGGCCTCGACTGGTGGATCCTCGACCAGCCGGCGCACCAGGGCCTCTGGAACCTGGTCTCGCAGCTGAACGCCCTCTACCGCGACCACCCGCAGCTGTGGGTCCTCGACAACGACCCGGCCGGCTTCGAGTGGCTGGACGGTTCGGACGCGCAGGGCAACGTCATCGCCTTCCTCCGCAAGGACCGCGACGGTGAGCCGATCGCGATGCTGTTCAACTTCTCGGGCAACCCGCACAGCGGCTACCGGATGGGGCTGCCGTTCGCGGGCGAGTGGGAGGAACTGCTCAACACCGACGCGGAGGCCTACGGCGGTTCGGGTGTCGGCAATCTCGGTGCGGTCACCGCGGTGGACGAGCCGTGGATGGGCCGCCCCGCGTCGGCCGTGCTGACGTTACCGCCGCTCGGCGCTCTCTGGCTGAAGCCCCGGCGCTGACGCGGAGCCGGCGCGGCAGCGCCGACGGTGCCGCGCCGACGGTCCCGCGCTGACGGTCCCTCAGGCGCGCGAGTCGATCCAGGCCGCGTAGCCGAGGCCGTCGACGGCGTGCTCGGGCACCAGGTTGCGTCCCGCGCGCCAGGTGGACCCGAGCGCGCCGCCCAGGCGGACGGGGAGGATGTAGCGGCGGGTGCCGCTGGCCTGCTTCCACTGCTCGGCGAGCGAGCGCGCCGACTCCACCTGCGGACCACCGACGTGGATGACGCTGTCCGGCTCCCCGGCGCCTTCGGCCGCGTCGACCAGCACCCGGGCGACGTCGGTCACCGCGATCGGCTGGAAGCGGGTGCGGGTCGGCGCGATCAGCGCGCCGAGCGGCCGTCCGCGGTCGAAGATGGCGGTGACGAAGTCGTGGAACTGCGTGGCGCGGACGATCCGCGTGTCCAGCGCCGAGTCCAGGTACGCGCGCTCCTGGGCCGCCTTCGCCCGGTAGTAGCCGTACGACGAGTGGTCGACACCGACGACGGACAGGAGCACCGCACGGTGCACGCCGAAGCGGGCCGCCGTGTGGACGAGGTTCTGCGCGCCCGTGGCGAAGACGTGCGCGGCCTGCTTGCCGACCGCGTTGCTGGTGTCCACGATGACGTCGACGCCGTCGACCGCCTCCTCCAGACCGTCGCCGGTGACCAGGTCGGCCGTGACGTAGGCGGCGCCGGGGACGTACTCGTCGGCGTCGTCGTCGGGCACCCGACGAGCGGCCACGACGACCTCGTGGCCGCGGTCGATCGCTTCAGCGGTGACGGCGCGCCCGGCCAGGCCGGTGCCTCCGACGACGAGCACACGGGACATGCGCGATCACTCCTGAGCGAGAGTCGAGTGGGGAACCGCCGACCGCCGCCCGGAGAGCGGGCTCAGTACAGCAGCGAAGCCAGCCTAGCCCGCGCCTTGCCCACGCGGGGGTCGTCCACACCCACGATCTCGAAATACTCGAGCAGGCGCGTGCGCACCGCCTCCTTGCCCGCCGCGTCGAGCGACGGGAACACGCTGAGCAGACGGTCGAACGCGTCGTCGACGTGGCCGCCCGAGATGTCGAGGTCGGCGACGCCGAGCTGCGCGTCCGCGTCGCGGGGCGCCTCGGCGGCCGCGCTCCGCAGCTCGTCGGCCGTGCGCCCGCTCAGGCGTGCGAGCAGGCTGACCTGCGCCAGCCCTGCGGCCGCCATCGTGTCGCGCGGGTCCTGCGCCAGAGCGGTCCGGTAGGCGCGGATCGCGCCCTCGTAGTCGCCGCGGTCGATCGCGTCGTAGGCCTCCGCGTGAAGCGGGGGCAGCGGGGGCTCCGGCGCGGGCTCGGCGGCTCCTTCGGGCTGGTCGACGGCGTCCGCGCCGCCCTCGACGGCGACCGTGTCGGTGACCCCGTTCTGCGCCGCCAACTGCAGCAGCTGGTCGAACACGTCGCGCAGCTGCTCCTCCGGCACGGCGCCCGAGAAGAGCTGCACGGGGCGGCCGGCGATCAGGGCGGCCACGGTCGGCACGGCCTGCGCCTGGAACGCCTGGGTGAGCTGCGGGTTCGCGTCCACGTCGATCCGGACCACCACGAGCCTCCCGCCGTAGCTGCCCACGACGCGGTCGATCACGGCGGAGAACTGCGCCGACTGCTCCGCGCGCGCGGTGACGAGGTCGACCACGACCGGGACACGCATCGACAGGTCGATGAAGTCGTTGAAGTTCGCGTCGGTCCCCTCGAAGTAGAGGCTCGGCAGCGTGAGAGCGGCTCCCGCGGCCGGCTGGCCGGACGTGCCTCCGTCGGCCGACGGCGCGGGCCGGTTGACGAGGGAACTCAGGTCGACGGCCCCGCGCAGGTTGGTGGGCGGGGGCGGGACGTTGCTCATTGATCCTCCTGACGTGCGTGCTGCGGCACGAGAATCAAGGATACTCGCGAAGCGTCCGGGGACTACGGGATCTGCTTGGCGGCGATCATGCCCTGGGCGAACCCGAGCAGCGTGATCTTCTGGTTCGACCCCGCCGGCGGGACGTAGAACGCGAGCTGATACCCGAAGGTCGACTCGATACCCGTCTTCGACGACGCGACGCCGCTCAGCGCGGCGGCCGTGTTGCCCGCGCTGACCTCGGCGCCGGCCTCCACGACCTTGAGCACCTGCGACTCCTGGAGGTCGGTCCAGACGATGGCGCCCGAGTCGTTCGTCGCCATCGCGACATCCGCCCCCTTCCCCGGAGCGGTCGTGAACGCGAGCGACGCGGTCGCCGGGACGGCGGCCTTCTGCTTCGCCTTCCAGTCCGCCCCCACCTGGGTGCGCAGCGTGTCGCCGTCGGCGTTGAAGAGCGAGGCGTACTGGCTCTTGTCGCCGTTCATCAGGATGTCGCCGTAGGCGGCGGACACCTTCTGCGGCGGGAGCGCGAGCAGCTTCGAGTCGGGCGGCACGACGGCGGCCCCGATGCTGGCGGGCGCGAGGTTCGGGACCTTCGCCTTGGGCTCCAGCGAGACCGCGTACTCGACCTGGTAGTTGTCGCGCGGCGTCTCCTGCACCATCGTGAGCGCGATCGGCGCCTGCGCGTTGCCCTTCGCATCCTTCGGGCTCTGGATCACGGCCGCGACGGTCCGCGGCCAGGTGTCCGTCGCCTGCGGCAGCGAGAGCACGATCGGGCTTGCCGGGATGGCCGGAAGCGCCGGCTCGTCCGACTTGTGGGCGCGGATGGCGTAGTTGGCCTCGCGGAGCTGGAGGGCCGGACCGACGAACCGCACCTTGGCGAGGTCCGCGCTGGCCTTCGCGTCCGCCTGGGCGGCCGACTCGGAGATGCGCTTCACGATGCGCTCCAGCTGCGGAACGGTCACGGCGGGCGGGAGCTGGTCCTGCGGGTCCGGCGCCTCCGTGGCCAGCGGTGTCGCGGTCTTGGACGGCGTGGTCGCGGCGTCCGTTCCGGCGGTGCAGCCCGTCAGGGCCAGGGCTCCTGCCAGGGCGACGGGGAGGATGACGCGCGCACGACGGCTGGAGCGGCGTCCGCGGGGCGTGGCCTCGACCATGGCGGTGGGCTTGTACTTCGGCGCCTTGGGCAGCTTGGGCATCTTCGGTCCGCTCTTCCGGCGGGGGCCGCGCGAGCGGCGGTGGGTGTAGAGGCCCCAGAGGTAGAGGCCGATGCCGATCACCAGCAGGACGAGGCCGCCGATGATCAGCGGGAACGCCCACGGCGTGCTCGAGTCGACCGGCCAGGTGACGCTGACGCGCGACGGGGCGGACTTCTGGCCGTCCGAGGCGACGATGACGCTCACGTCGTCCGGGATGTTCATCCGCGTGACCTGGGCGGCGTCGCCGTCGAACTCCTCGAGCCAGAGGTCGCTGCCCGCCGGATCCGGGCCCGTGGGCGACGCAGTGGTCTTGGTGGAGTCGGTCTGGGTGGAGTCGGTCTCGCCCGATGCGGCGGGAGACGGCGTGGGCGACGGGGTCGGTGTCGCCGTCGAGCCCGAACCGCTGCCGGACGGGATCGCCGGCTTCGCGGTGACGGCCTTGGTGGAGAGCTTTCCTGTGGCCTTCTGATAACCGACCGCGACGTACTTCTGGCCGCCGAGCCAGGCCTTCACGTCCGCTGTCCGGCCGTAAGCGACGACCTGCTTCGAGGAGTCGGGGGCGCCGGTCACGGTCAGCGTCTGCTGTCCGGGATGCGCGTTGAGCACCGAGCCGTCGATGACCACGTAGCGGGGGTCGCCGGACACGGTGGCGGCGGCCTGGATGCGGCTCGGCGGGGCGAAGACGGTCCGCTGCGCGATGCCGGCCACGATCATGACCGCGGCGACGACGAACGCGACGATGGCGAGTACGAAACGCAAACAGGGCTCCTCATGTGCCGATTCGGGGGCAGGCACAGTGACCTGACGATACCGGACGTGCCTGAAAGGCAGCTAACCCTTGTCTGGACGCTCGCGCAGCCCCCCGTGCGGGCGCAGACAACTGAATTGTAGGATCGTTCCGGCACGCGCGCAGCGGGTCCACCCGAATCCCCCAGGAGCAATGACAGTGGCCACCGACGATTCCACCTTCACCCAAGTCTTCCGCGGCTACGACAAAGACGAGGTCGACAAGGCACTCCAGGAGCTGCGGCGCGAACTGATCAAGTCGAACACCCAGGCGGCCGACTCGGCGAAGGAGGTCAAGCGGCTCCAGGCGCGCATCGACGACCTCAACGCCGAGATCGAAGAGGTGGGCAGCCCGACGTACTCGGGCCTCGGGACCAAGCTCGAGAACACCCTGCGGGTGGCCGAGGAGCAGTCCACGCGGCTGATCGCGCAGGCCGACATCGACGCCGAGAAGCTGCGTGCGGGTGTCGCCGCCGAGATCGACAAGATGAAGAAGGCGGCGTCCGCGCAGGCCGAGCGCATCCTGGCCGACGCCCAGGCCCGGGCGACAACGCTGCTCGAGGACGCCCAGATCGAGTCCGGCGAACTGCTCACGAAGACCCGCGCCGACAAGGAGACCCTGCTCAACGACGCCATGCGCGAGGCTGCGGCGATCCGCGGCGCCGTGGCGACGGAAGCCGCCGAGCTGCGCGCCACCAGCAAGCGCGAGGCCGCCGCCGTGCGCGCAGAAGCCGACCGGGAGGCCGCGGAGCTCAAGGCCGTCGCCTCGCGCGAGGCCGAGCGCGCCCGCGCCGAGGCCGCCGAGCTCGACCGCACCATCGCGGCCCGCCGCTCCGAGCTCGAGACCGCCCTCGCCGAGGACCGCGCCGCCTTCGAGCGCGAGTCCGCCCAGACCCGCCTGGAGCTCGACCGCCGCGTCGCCGAGACGGCCGACCGTCTGGCCGCCGAGGAGACCGAGACCCGGAACGCGCTCGCCGCCGAGGCCGCACAGGCCCGCGCCGACCTGGCCGGCGAGGTCGAGGAGCAGCGCGCCGAGCTCGCCGCGTCCGTCGCGCAGACCCGGGCCGACCTGGAGCACGAGGAGAAGACGCGCCGGCTCGCGCTCGCGACCGAGGTGGAGCAGACGACGAAGGCCCTCGCCGCCGAGGTCGAGCAGACCAAGGCCGGCCTCGCCGCGGATCTCGAGCAGGCCCGCTCGGCGCTCGACGCGGAGGTCACCTCCACCCGCAGCGCTCTCGCCGACGAGGTCGAGCGCACCAAGGCCGAGCTGGCCGACGAGGTCACCCGCACCCGCTCGGCTCTGAACGAGGAGGTCACGCGCACCCGCTCGGAGCTCGAGACGCAGGTCACCACCACCCGCTCGACCCTCGAGAACGACGTGACCTCGACCCGCGCCGCGCTCGAGAACGAGGTCACGACCACGAAGTCCGCCCTCGCCGAGGAGGTGCAGCGCACCACGAAGCAGCTGGAGGACGATCGGCTGCAGACCCGCACCACCCTCGAGAAGGAGACCACCGAGACCCGTGCCGCGCTCGAGGCCGATCGCGCCGAGACGGCCGCCCGTCTCGCGGCGGACCGCGAGCAGACCGCCAGCGAGCTGGCCGCCGAGGTCGAGCAGACCCGGGCCCGCCTGGCCGCCGAGACCGAGCGGCGCCGCCGCGAGCTCGACGCCGAGGCGGCGGAGCTGCGCGCCGACCTGGCCGCCGAGGTCGACGCCGCGCGCACCGCGCTCGCCGACGAGCTCAGCCGGGAACGCAGCGCTCAGCAGGCCGAGCTCGCCTCCGAGCGGGCGCGGCTGGCGGCCGAGGTCGAGACCACGACATCCGCGCTGGCCGCCGAGGTCGAGCAGACGAAGTCGGCCCTCGAGACCGAGGTCACCACCACGAAGGCCTCCCTGGCCGCCGAGGTCGAGCAGACCAAGAAGGAGCTGGAGACCGAGGTCGCCACCACGAAGGCCGCCCTGGCCGACGAGGTCGAGCGGACGCGCGCCGGACTCGCCGCCGAGGTCGAGCAGACCACCAGCGAGCTGGCCGCCGAGGTCGAGCAGACGAAATCGGCCCTGGAGACCGAGGTCGCCACCACGAAGTCCGCTCTCGCGGCAGAAGTTGCGCAGACCAAGAAGGCCCTCGCCGCCGAGGTCGAACAGACCACCAGCGCCCTCACGGCTGAGAAGGAGCAGACCCGCAGCCGGCTCGCCGAAGACGTCCGCAGCACCGCGGCCGAACTCGCGGACCAGCGGGAGTCCACCGCGAACGAGCTGGCCGACCACCGCGAGCAGCAGCGACTTGAACTCGAGCGCGAGGCCGAACGGACGCGCGTGGCTCTGGCCGACGAGGCGCAGCAGACGCGTGCCGCGCTGGAGAAGGAGACCGCGGAGGCGCGCGCCGAGCTCGCCCGCGAGGTCGCCGAGGCGCGCACCGCCCTGGATGCCGAGCTGGCCGAGAAGCTGGCCGCGTTCGAACAGCAGGCGGCGACCGCCCGCGCGGCACTGGAGGCGGAGCTCACCGAACTGCGCAACACCACGCTCGAGGAGGTCGAGAACCGGACGCGCGAGGTGGAGCAGGCGCGCATCGACCTCGACGTCGAGCTCCGCGCCCGCCGCGACGAGGCGGAGAAGGAGTACCTCTCCCGGCATCAGGAGGCGGTCGCTCAGACCCAGAAGTACCTCGACGAGGCGAACCTCCAGCTCGCCGACGCCGTCAAGCGCACCGCCCAGGCGCGCTCCGAGGCGGAGGCCTTCGAGCTGGAGGCGCGCCGCACCGTCACCGAGGCGCGCAAGGAAGCCGAGGACACCGCCTCCGCCGTCATCCGCGACGCCGAGGAGCGCGCAGCCGCCCTCCTGGCCGAGACCGAGGAGCGCACGGAACGGCTCGTGGCGGACGCGGAGCAGCGACTGGCGCAGATTAGGATTGAGCGCGAGGCCGTGGCCGGGTACTTCGAGAACCTCCGAGGCGTCCTCCAGCAGGCCGAGAAGGTGACCGCCGACCGCGACTGATCCCAGGGGGACACGTGAAGATCCAGAATCCGTTCCGCCTCGGTCTCATCGGCACCCTGGGCGTCGGGCTCGGGATCCTCATCCTCAGCGCCGTCACCAGCCTGGCGACGATCATCACCTACATCGGCGCCGCGCTGTTCCTGGCCCTCGGCATCGAACCCCTCATCTCGTTCCTCGAGCGGCGCCGGTTCCCGCGCTGGCTGGCCCTGGTGGTCGCGCTCGTCGTGATCATCGGCGCCTTCATCGGACTGATCTGGGCGATCGTGCCGATCGCGGTCGACCAGGCCTCGCAGCTCGTGCAGAACACGATCTCCTGGGTGAACAGCGGCGCCGCCGAGAAGTGGTTCCTCAGCCTGCAGCACCAGTTCCCGTCGATCATCAACCAGCAGAACATCGACGCCGTCACCCAGTGGCTGCAGAAGAACCTCCCCGACATCACGTCGAAGGTGCTGCAGACCGGTGTCGGCATCATCCAGGGCGCGTTCGGCGTGATCATCGTCGTCATCCTGACGATCTACTTCACGGCGTCCCTCCCCAGCATCAAGCGCTCCGCCTACCAGCTCGTCCCTGCCTCACGCCGTGCGCGGTTCGCGGACCTGGGCGACCAGATCACCGACTCGGTCGGCAAGTACGTCATGGGTCAGGTGTCCCTCGCCCTCGTCAACGGCGTCCTCAGCGCGATCTTCCTGACGGTGATCGGGGCGAAGTTCCCGATCCTGCTCGCATCGATCGCCTTCTTCTTCTCACTGATCCCGCTCGTCGGCACGATCACCGGCTCGGTGATCATCGTCGCGGTCTGCTTCCTCTCCGGACCGCCGACGGCCATCGCCGCCGCCATCTACTACCTGATCTACATGCAGGTGGAGGCGTACGTGCTCAGCCCGCGCATCATGAACCGGGCCGTGTCCGTCCCGGGGGCTCTCGTGGTCGTCGCCGCTCTCGCCGGCGGCACGCTGCTCGGCATCCTGGGCGCGCTGGTCGCCATCCCGTTCGCCGCGGCCATCCTGCTCATCGTCAAGCAGGTCGTCATCCCGCGCCAGAACGAGCTCTGAGAGGCGCTCAGCGGCTGGCTAAGCCCCCGCGGGCCACTCCGTCGGCAGCGGGAGCGCCGACGGGTTCACGCGCTGCACGATCTCCGTGAGCACGCGCCGGGTCTGGTTCTCCCCCACCCAGAGGTGCTTGCCGCCCTCGACGGTCACCAGCTCGATCTGCGGCAGCGGGGCGAACTTCTCCGCCGCCGCGGACGGCCGGAGGAAGTCGTCGTGCTCCGGGATGAGCGCCACCACCGGTCGTTCGTCGCCCGCCCAGGCCTCCAGGTGCTCCGGCTTGGCGCGGTGGAGAGGCGGCGAGAGCAGGATGACGCCGTCGACCGGGCACGAGCGGCCGTACATCAGGGCCAGCTCCGTGCCGAACGACCAGCCCACGAGCCACGGGTGCGGCAGGCCGCGGTCGCCGACGAAGGCCATCGCCGCCTCCAGGTCGTAGCGCTCCCCCACTCCGTCGCCGAACGACCCCTCGCTCCGTCCGCGCGGCGACGCGGTGCCCCGGGTGTTGAACCGCAGCACGGCGATCCCGGCGAGAGCGGGCAGGCGGGCAGCCGCCTTGCGCAGGATGTGCGAATCCATGAAGCCGCCCGCGGTGGGCAGCGGGTGCAGCGTCACCAGGGTCGCCACCGGCGCACGGTCGAGCGGGGTGGCCAGCTCGCCGACCAGTGTGAGCCCGTCCTGCGTCCGGAACTCGACGTCCTCGCGACGGGCGGGGAGCTCGACACCGCCCCGGATCTCGATGGTCGTACCCTCGCTCGTCATGCGATCCTCCAGCAGGACTCGTGCCAGTGCCGTCGTGCGGCCAGGTCGGCGGCGTCGCCGAGCACGCCGTCGGCGCGCCAGGCGACAAGGTGCGACGTCCCCGGCGGGATGTCACGGCCGCAGCCGGGGCAGACGTACGTCTTCTGGGCCTGTGCGGCCGACACCGGCTGCACGTTCCAGGTCACGCCGCGGCGCGTCTCCGTCCGCCGCCAGCCGGAGAGCAGACGCTCCAGGCTGTCCGGCTCCTCCGCCGGCCGGCCGCCGGAGCGGCCTCGGGGACGGTTGGAGCGCGGCATGCCACAAGTCTAAGCGGGGCGGCCCGGAGTGCGGTCAGTACCAGCCCTGGGACTGCCAGACGCCCCACGCGCCGCAGGGGGTTCCGTAGCGGCCGGACACGTAGCCGAGGCCCCACGAGATCTGCACCGACGCGTCGGTCTGCCAGCCCGGCCCCATCTTGCTGCCCGGGAGCGCCTGCGGGATCCCGTACGCGCCGCTCGGGTTGGAGGCGTTGACACGCCAGCCGGACTCGTGGTTCCACAGCTGGACCAGGCATCCGTACTGGTCGTCGCCCCAGCCGCGCTCGTGCACCATCTGATAGGCGATCGCCTGGGCGGTGCCCGGCGACGGGATGGGCGCCGACGGCGCGCCGCCGCCGCTGGACGACTTCTTGGACGCCGTGGGCGCCGGGGTCGGCGTCGGAGCGGGCTTCGGCTTCTCCTTCACCGTCACCGCGTCGCGGACGATGGTGAGGGCCGCGGAATCCGGTGCCGTGAGGTTCTGGGCGGGAGCACCGTCGTAGCGCTCGGTCGTGGGGATCTGTTGCAGCGACTCCGCATAGGCCGGCGTCGTCGTCGCCCCGGAGAAGGGATCGACCACGTTCACGAGCGCGAAACCGACGGCCGCGCTGAACGCGAAACCCCACACGGCTGCTCGCGACCGGATGTGCGGACGGCGGGACCGCTTGAATGCGACGCCGACCGGGTTGGCCGGAGTCAGCGGCACGATCTCTGCTGCTGCTGCTTCTCGTCTACCCACGATCACAGAACGATAACGGAGATCGGCGGAAAACCCAAGATTCCGCCCCCGCACTCAGCGAACCGCCAGCATCACGTCGGTCACGCTGTCGAGCAGCAGATCGACCTGCACCTCGCGGTATCCGCCCCGCTGCTCGCGGAATGTCACGGTGCGCACCTCCTCGACGCTCATCGGCCGCCCGTCCTGGAAATAGCGCACCAGCCGGTTGGCGAAACGGTCGACGTCGTTGCGGTTGTACCCCAGCGTGAGCAGGCTCACCCGGTCGAAACGGCGCCCGAGGGGCCGGTCGAGCCGGTTGAGGACGACCTGCGCGGTCGTGCGCGCCTCCTCGAACCACGCGGCGTCGCCCTGGCGCGCTCGCGCCGCCTCGCGCTCACGCGCCGAGAACGCGTCCTCGAGCCGCTCGAGCGCCGCATCCACGTGGGTCGTGGAGTAGCCGCCCTTCGTCATCGCGAAGGCGGTGTGCCGGATGTCAGCCGCGGTCAGGTCCGGCGCCGACGCATCGCCGTCGTAGGCACGGCGCGCGGTCGCGAGGAACTCGTCCACCTGCTCGACGTCGTACCCCGGCTTCGACTTGGGGGTGCGGGGGAAGGTGCTCACTCCCCCATTCTGTCATCGGAAGACGAGGAACAGGACGTAGGTGGCCGCTGCGGACGGGAGGATCGAGTCGAGCCGGTCGAGGAACCCGCCGTGCCCCGGGAGCCACGAGCTCATGTCCTTGATGCCGAGATCCCGCTTGATCAGGGATTCGGCGAGGTCGCCGGCGGTCGCCGTCAGGAGCAGCACGACGCCGAACACCACGCCGAACCACCAGGGCTCCCCGAGCATGAAGACCGAGAGCAGGATGCCGGCGAGGATGGCGGCCGCGGCCGCTCCGGCGAATCCCTCCCACGTCTTCTTCGGGCTGATCGTGGGCGCCATCGGGTGCTTGCCCCATGAGAGACCGCTGACGTAGGCGCCCGTGTCGACCGACACCACCAGGATCAGGAAGGCCAGCACCCACCATTCGCCGCCGGACTCCGCCAGCAGCAGGATCACGAAGCTGGCGAGCAGGGTGATGTAGAGCTGCACGAACACCGACCAGAGCAGGTCACGTCCGAGTGCGGCCGACCCCCGTCGCGCGGCGGGGACAGCGGCCTCCTCGATCAACCGCCAGACGACGACCAGCATGATGCCCGCGGACAGCGACACCAGCTGGCCCCACGAGTGGAGGAAGAACGAGACCGGGACGATGCCGGCAGCCGCCACGATCGAGGGGATGCGCGGCACGCGGCGCCCGGAGACACGGAATGCCTGAACCAGTTCGAAGCTGGCGAAGCCGGCCATCGCCACACCGAACACCAGGAACAGCTCCTTGATGAAGATCAGGCTGACGAGGACGAGCGCGCCCACGCCCAGGCCGATGACGATCGCCAGGATCAGGTTGCGGCCGGTGCGCTCCGCGATCCGCTCCTGGGTCGCGTCGAGCTGCGCTTTTCGGGCCTGCACCTGGCGCTCGAAGTCGGCGCGGGTGGCCTGCACCTGCGCCCGGAACTCCTCCCGGGATCGCGCCTTCCCGCGCGGGACCGGGTCCGGCGAGCCGGGACTGCTGTCGTCGCTCATCGGCTAGACCTCGAGCAGCTCGGCTTCCTTGCGCTTCAGAGCCTCGTCGACCGCGTCCACGTGCGTGCGGGTCAGCGACTCGAGCTCCTTCTCGCCGCGCGCCACCTCGTCGTCCCCGACCTCGCCCTTGAGCGCGTCGAGGTCGTCCTTGGCCTTGCGGCGGATGTTGCGGAGCGCGACCTTGGCGTCCTCGCCCTTGCTGCGGACGATCTTGACGAACTCCTTGCGGCGGTCCTCGGTGAGCTCCGGGAGCGTGACGCGCACGATCTCGCCGTCGTTTCCGACGTTGGCCGACAGGTTCGGCATGTTGACGATGGCCTTCTCGATGTCCTTGAGCGCCGACTTGTCGTACGGCGTGACCAGCAGGACGCGGGCCTCGGGGTTCTGGAGGCCGGCCAGCTGGGCCAGCGGGGTCGGAGACCCGTAGTAGTCGACCAGCACCTTCTGGAACAGAGCGGGGTTGGCGCGCCCCGCGCTCACCGTGCCGAAGTCGTCCCTCGCCGCGTCCACAGTCTTGCTCATGCGCTGGCGGGCATCGGAAATCACATCCGCGATCACGGTGTCTCCTTATACGTAGGTGGGTCGGTCTCTAGTCTATTGCGCGGCCACCCGGCGTCAGCCGAGCAGTGTCCCGATCTCCGCGCCGAGGAGGGCAGCCGTCACGTTGCCGGCCGGCTCGATCCCGAAGATGCGCATCGGCATCCCGTTGTCCATGCACAGGCTGAGCGCCGTCGAGTCGACCGCCTTGAGGTTCTGCTGCAGCGCCTCCTGATGGCTGATCTGGTCGATCTTCCTCGCGTCCGGGTTCGTGCGCGGGTCGTCGTCGTACATACCGTCGACGCCGTTCTTCGCGACCAGCACGACATCCGCGCTGATCTCCAGCGCCCGCTGGGCGGCCACGGTGTCGGTGGAGAAGTACGGCAGGCCGGCGCCGGCGCCGAAGATGACGACGCGGCCCTTCTCGAGGTGCCGCTCCGCCCGGCGCGGGATGTACGGCTCCGCCACCTGGGTCATCGAGATCGCCGACTGGACGCGCGTCTCGGCGCCCGCCTGCTCCAGGAAGTCCTGCAGCGCGAGCGAGTTCATGACCGTCCCGAGCATGCCCATGTAGTCGGCCCGGCCGCGGTCCATGCCGCGCTGCGACAGCTCGGCGCCGCGGAAGAAGTTGCCGCCGCCGACGACGATCGCGATCTCGACGTCCTCCGCGGCCTGCGCGATCTCACGCGCGATGCTGCTGACGATGTCCGGGTTGACTCCCAGCTGGCCGCCGCCGAAGGCCTCGCCGGAGAGCTTCAGAAGGACTCTGCGCCGCTGTGAAGGATGTCTCTGAGTGGCTGCCGACATGCGTGATCAACGTCCTTCCGTCTGTGGTTCTGGTTGAAGCTAGTGGGTGCCGCGCACAGAAAAGGAGTCCGGATCGTTGTCACGATCCGGACTCCTTCATGGTCTGCTACGCGCCGACCTTGAACCGGGCGAAGCCGGACACGGTGAGACCCGCATCCTTCAGCACCTGGCTGATGGTCAGCTTGTTGTCGCGGGCGTACTCCTGCTCGAGCAGGGCGACCTGCTTGAAGTAGGCGCCGAGGCGACCCTCGATGATCTTCGGGAGCGCGGCCTCGGGCTTCCCCTCGTTGCGCGAGATCTCCTCGACGATGCGACGCTCGTTCTCGACCTCGTCGGCCGGGACGTCCGAGCGGTCGAGGTAGGTCGGGTTCGCGAACGAGATGTGCTGCGCGATGCTGCGGGCGGTCTCCGCGTCGTCGCCGGCGTAGCCGAGCACGACACCGACCTGCGGGGGCAGGTCCTTGGAGGTCTTGTGCAGGTAGATCGCGAAGTTCTCGCCGTTCACGACGGCGATGCGGCGGAGCTCGACCTTCTCGCCGAGGATGGCGGCCTCGTCACCGATGAGCTCGGCGACGGTCTGGCTGCCGGCGGGGGCCGCGAGGGCCTCCTCGACGGTGGTCGCGCCGGCCGCAGCGGCCGCGTCGAGCACCTTCTCGGCGAGGGCGATGAACTTGTCGCCCTTCGCCACGAAGTCGGTCTCGCACGCGAGCTCGATCATCGTGGCGGTGCCGTTGCCGTTCTCCTTGGCGGCGACGAGGCCCTCGCTGGTGGAGCGGTCGGCGCGCTTGGCGTTGCCCTTCGCACCCTTCAGGCGCAGGATCTCGGTGGCCTTCTCGATGTCGCCATCGGCCTCCTCGAGCGCCTTCTTGGTGTCGACCATGCCGGTGCCGAGCTGCTCACGCAGAGCCTTGATGTCGGCGATGCTGATGTTTGCCATGTTCTGACTGGAACCTTCTTCTTCTCGAAGACTTCTGGTGGGGAGGATTACTCGGACTCGGTCGTCGCGGCGGCCTCCGCGGCCTCCGCGTCGGACTCGCCCTCGGCGACGACCTCGGCCGAGTCGGCCTTGGCGTCGGCCAGGTCGGCGTCAGCGGCCTTGGTGGTCTCGGCGCTGGACTGGACCTCGTCGGACGAGGTCTGCAGCAGCTCCTGCTCCCACTCGGCGAGCGGCTCGGCCGGCTCGGCGCCCTCCTCGGGCTTCTGGTGACGCTGGATCAGGCCCTCGGCGGCCGCGTCGGCCACGATACGGGTCAGCAGCGTGACGGAGCGGATCGCGTCGTCGTTGCCCGGGATCGGGTACTGGACCTCGTCGGGGTCGCAGTTCGTGTCGAGGATGCCGATGACCGGGATGCCCAGCTTCTTGGCCTCGTCGATCGCGAGGTGCTCCTTCTTGGTGTCGACCACCCAGAGCGCGCTCGGGGTCTTCGACAGGTTGCGGATGCCGCCCAGCGACTTGTGGAGCTTGTCCAGCTCGCGCTTCTTGATCAGCAGCTCCTTCTTGGTGAAGCCACTGGTGGTGCCCTCGAAGTCGAGCTCCTCGAGCTCCTTCATGCGGGCGAGGCGCTTGGACACGGTCTGGAAGTTGGTCAGCAGACCACCCAGCCAGCGCTGGTTCACGTAGGGCTGGCCGACGCGGGTCGCCTGCTCGGCGATCGCCTGCTGGGCCTGCTTCTTGGTGCCGACGAAGAGGATGGTGCCGCCGTGGGCGACGGTCTCGCGGACGAAGTCGTACGTCTTGTCGATGTACGCGAGCGACTGCTGCAGGTCGATGATGTAGCTGCCCGAGCGCTCGGTGAGGATGAAGCGCTTCATCTTCGGGTTCCAGCGACGGGTCTGGTGTCCGAAGTGGACGCCGCTGTCGAGCAGCTGGCGCATGGTGACGACGGCCATTGCCGTTCTCCTTTGGTTGCGGTTGTCTGCGACGGCCGGCGGCCGCCACTCCTGGTGCCCCGCGCGCATCCGCACCCGTCCCGCTCGCGCGGCGCTGCCGTGGAGGGAGATGGGAGACCAGTGGATGCGCGTGCCGCCCTCTGCGAGAGCGTCCGGTGCAGGGTTGGTTCCTGCTCAGGATTGCGGGCACGCGTAGTCACCCCGACGAGCGGAGTGCTCCAAAGAGTCTAGCAGCAACCGGGACTAGGCGGAGTCTCCGGTGGAGCGCACCTGGACGCCGCGGCCGCGGCCTCCCGCGTTCTTGAACAGGGTCTCCGCCTGCTCGAGCGCCATGCCGTTCGTCTCCGGGATCTTGAAGAAGACGAAGAAGAACGACAGGGCGGCGAAGAGGGCGTACATACCGTACGTGAACGGCAGCGAGAAGTCGGCCATCGGCGGGAACGAGATGGTCACCAGGAAGTTGGCGATCCACTGCGCCGCGGCCGCGACGCCCAGGGCCTTGCCGCGGATCCGGCTCGGGAAGATCTCGCCGAGGAGAACCCAGACGAGCGGACCCCAGGAGGCGCCGAAGCACACCACGAAGATGTTCGCGGCGACAAGGGCGATCGGACCCCACGGGTTCGGCAGGCTGACGGCGCCGTCGTGCTTGACCGCGAAGGTGAACGCCAGCGCCATCACCCCGAGCGACAGCGCCATTCCGACGGAGCCCGTGAGCAGGATCGGCCGACGGCCCACCCGATCGACCAGAAGGATCGCGACGATGGTCACGACGACGTTCGTGACCGAGGTGATGACCGTGATGAGCAGCGAGTTCTTCTCGGTGAATCCGACAGCCTGCCAGAGGGTGGTCGAGTAGTAGAAGATCACGTTGATGCCGACGAACTGCTGGAACACCGACAGGATGATGCCGATCCAGACGATCGGTTTGAGGCCGAAGCGGTTGCCTGCGAGCGTCGCCTTCGCGCCTTCGCGGTCCTCCTTGATGGCGTTCTCGATGTCGCCGATCTGACGGTCGAGGTCCCCTTCGGGGACGAGCGTCGCGAAGATCGCCCGGGCTTCGTCGCGGCGGCCGTTCGCCAGCAGGTAGCGGGGCGACTCGGGCAGCGTCAGGGCGAGGACGCCGTAGACGACCGACGGGATGACGCCGACCAGGAACATCCACCGCCACGCCTCGAGGCCGAGCCACAGCTCCTTGGACGCGGACCCCGCGATGCCGGCGAGCAGTGCGTCGGAGAGCAGCGCGACGAAGATGCCGATGGTGATGGCGAGCTGCTGCAGCGACGCCAGGCGGCCTCGCGACTGGCGCGGCGAGATCTCGGCGATGTACGCCGGGGCCACGACGGAGGCGATGCCGATGCCGAGACCGCCGATCACCCGCCAGAAGCCCAGATCCCAGGCGGAGAACGCGAGTCCTGCACCGATCGAGCTGGCGAGGAAGAGGACGGCGCCCAGCAGCATCACCTTGAGCCGTCCCCAACGGTCGGCGAGCCGGCCCGCGATGAAGGCGCCGACGGCGCAGCCGAGCAGCGCGATGGCGACGATGAAGCCGGTGATGAAGGCGTTGAGTGCGAAGTTGTGCTGGATGGAGTCGACGGCGCCGTTGATCACCGAGGAGTCGAAACCGAAGAGGAACCCGCCGACCGCGGCCGCGATGGCCAGACCGGTGACCCTCCGCCGCATCTTCGCGGTGGGCTGCGGCACGTTCTCGTCGCTCGTGGTGCCTGCGTTCCTTCGTTGTTCAGACATGTCATCCCTTTTCGGTTGTCGTGGCCTCGCTGTCCGCGCCGTCCGGGGAGGGCGCGAGGGCGGAACTCACGGTACGCCCCGAATCGCCCGCGCAGAACCGTCGGCGTCTCGTGCGGCCACACCTGCACGCATGTGCGCGTTGTCCACAGATCTGGTCCGCGCGTCGCTCCTGGGCGCCGCGGGCCGGGAGAGTCGGGGTGGCCGGGAGATGCCCGGCGCGAACGCGGAGGGGCGATGTCGAACGGTGAGTGGAAGAGGGATGCGGTGGGCGACCAGGCCCGTTGCCGACGGGCGAGCGTGCGGCGGCGGATGGGTGCTCTGGGTTGTGTGGTGGTGGCGCTCCTTCTCGGGGGCGTCGATCGTGCGGCAGGTGCGGCGGACGCTGTCGTGGGTGCCGGCCGTGCCTCGGGGCGCGTCGGCGCCGCGTGGTCCTGGCCGCTCGTCGAGCACGCGGTGACCGGCCCGTATGCCGCGCCGGCCTCGCGGTACGCGGCCGGGCACCGGGGCATCGACCTGGAAGCGTCGGCGGGCGTCGTGGTGACGGCGCCGGCCGACGCTGTGGTGCGGTTCTCCGGTGTCGTGGTGGACCGCCCAGTGCTGACGCTGGACCATGGCGGCGGCGTGCTGTCCAGCTACGAGCCCGTCGCCTCCGAGCTCGCCGCGGGCACCACGGTCGCCCGCGGTGCGATCGTCGGGAGGGTGACGGCGGGTGGTCACTGTGCCGACTCGTGTCTTCACGTCGGTGTCCGGGTGGACGGCGACTACGTGTCGCCGCTGCTCTTCTTCGCCCGGGTTCCGCCCGCCGTCCTGCTCCCGCTCGGAGGACCGTGAGCGGCGGGTGGTCGCGGGCGGGTGAGTGGTCGGACCCCCGGGCCGGCCGGTAAGGCGCCGCGGTGGGCGGTCAGGCGCACGGGAGCGTGGTCAGGCGCGCGGGAGCGTGGTCAGGCTCGCCGGAGCGTGGACAGGCGCGCGGGAGCGTGGTCAGGCGCGCGGGAGCGTGGTCAGGCGCGCGGGTGGGCGATGCGGTAGGCCTCTTTGAGGCGCTCGGTGGAGACGTGCGTGTAGATCTGGGTGGTGCCGAGGCTGGCGTGGCCGAGGAGTTCTTGGACCGCACGGAGGTCTGCTCCCCCGTCCAGCAGGTGGGTCGCCGCCGTGTGCCGGAGCGCGTGGGGACCGGACGGCCCCCTGCCGGGTACGTCCGCCAGCAGCCCGGCGACGAGCTGGTAGACGGCACGGCTGCCGAGCCGGGAGCCTCGACTGCCGAGGAAGAGGGCCGGCCCCGACCCCGGCGCGGCGAGGCGCGGCCGGCCGCCGTCGAGCCATGCCCGCACCGCGCGCAGCGCCGGCACCCCGAAGGGCACCACCCGTTCCTTGGACCCCTTGCCGACCACGCGGAGCGTCAGCCGTTCGAGGTCGACGTCGTCGACGTCGAGACCAGTCAGCTCGGACACGCGGATCCCCGCCGCGTACAGCAGCTCGATCACGGCGACGTCGCGAACGGCGCCGGGTTCACCGTCGTCCGCCCGTGCCGCCAGCTGT
Organism: Leifsonia sp. KNZ13-11D; assembly: GCF_056754895.1. Taxonomy (NCBI): domain Bacteria; kingdom Bacillati; phylum Actinomycetota; class Actinomycetes; order Micrococcales; family Microbacteriaceae; genus Leifsonia; species Leifsonia sp. KNZ13-11D. The sequence continues at coordinate 1,692,697 of NZ_JBPGWU010000001.1, read as the reverse complement.
TCGAGGATGCCGTCCATCTGTTCCCGTGTGATCACCCGGGGAAGCGTCTTGTCCGCTTTCGGCGCCCGCAACCGCGCCGCGGCGTCCGCTCCCGCGGGGCTCTCGGTCGTCCCGGCATCGCCCCCCAACCGCGCCAACCACGCGCTGAAGCCCCGCGCGGATGCCGACCGCCGCGCGAGCGTCGCCTTGGCCAGTCCGCGCTGCGACCCCTCCCAGAGCCAGTCGCGGTAGAGGTCGAGCGTGAGGCCGTCCGGCGAGGAGACGCCCCGCGTCCCGGCGAACCCGGCGAGCGCCGTCAGGTCGGCGCGATAGGCCCGGACCGTCTGAGGCGAGTAGCCGCGCTCCACCCGGAGGTGGCGCTCGTAGGCGTCGATCGCGTCGAACAGGTTCACCGTTCAAGCTTCGCCCTCCCGTCCGCGGTGCAGGGTAGCGACGCGCGGGCGGTGACCCGCCGGGTGCAGACGCGCTCGACACTCTCCACGGCCTCACGACCGACCCGCGACCCTTCATCGGCCCGCACCCCGACGCCCTCACCCGCGCCTCTCCCCCACCAGCATCCAGCCACCGGCGCTCTCCCGGGCTCGCCCGGCGAGGTCCAGGCGGCCGAGGACCGCGGCAACCGTGGTGAACGGAAGGGACGCCCGCGCAGCGATCTCGTCGGCCGAAGCGCAACGCGTCCGCGACAGGTGCGCGACGATCGCTCCCTCCTGACCGTCGGATGCATCGTCGACCGCGGACGGGCCGGCCACCGGGTCGTCGAGGCCCGTGCCCAGTGGGTCCGTCAGTTCGGCCATCTCCTCCACCGTCGTCACGCAGGTCGCGGCGTACTCGCGGATCAGCCGGTGGCATCCCGCCGACGCGGGCGAGAGGATGCTGCCCGGAACAGCTCCGAGCGGCCTTCCCATCTGAGCGGCGTGACCGGCCGTGTTCAACGACCCCGAACGGTGCCCCGCCTCGACGACGACGGTCGCCCCGGCTGCGGCGGCGATCAACCTGTTGCGCATCAGGAACCGCCAGCGGGTGGGGGCCGAGCCGGGGGGCAGCTCGGCGATCAGCAGTCCCTCCGCTGCGATTCGGCGCAGCAGCTCGCTGTTGCCGGCGGGGTAGAGCCGATCGGCCCCGCCGGCGAGAAAGGCGACCGTGACACCTCCGCTGAGAAGCGCCGCCCGGTGCGCGGCGGCGTCGATCCCGTAGGCGCCGCCCGAGACGACGGCGAACCCGCGGTCGGCGAGTCCGGACGCGCTCTCCATGGCGACATGCTCTCCGTACTGGGTGGAGGCGCGAGCGCCCACCAGGGCGATCGACCGGTCGAGCGTCCGCAGCCGCCGGGGGTCGCCTCGCACCCAGACGGCGATGGGCGGTCCGTCGTCGAGCGCGTCGAAGCCGTCCGGCCAGAGCGGCGAGCCGGGCGTGACCAGTCGAGCACCGATGTGCTGTGCGCGCTCCAGCGCCCGCCGGGCTTCGTCGAGGGACAGCCGCGGACGCCAGCGCTCCAGCGACTCCGCCATCCGCCGTTCGAGAGCGTCGAGCCTCGTCGCACCTGACGCGCGCCCCCCGGCGAACGGAACATTCCAGGCGTCTTCTGCTCCTCCCCCGACTGACGCAGCACCCGAGCCGTGCATTCGGTCGAGCAGCGTGCGAGCCTCGTCCCGGTCGACGATCGCCCGGAGCAGCCCGAGGGCACCGATCGCGTCGATCGCCCGTCCCGCGTCGAGGTCGCCGGGCTCGATCGCCGTGCTCAGCGCCGCACGGGCGAACCGCTCGACCAGGGCACCGCTATCGAGCCCTTCGTCGTCCGCGTCCGGTCCGCCTTGCACGGAACCCACCAGGCGCGCGAGCTCCGAGGTTCCGATCCCAGGGATGCCGGACCAGGCGTCGCGGCGAACCGCCTTTGCCGACGCATGCGCCGCCGACGCCGCGCCGGGGGCGGCTGCCCGCGGAGTTTCCGGAGCACCTGCGTGCACGTGCTCCGCCACCGCGCACTCCTCGCACCCGCCGCTCATGCGCCGATCCCCCGTCGCAGGAAGAGCGCCCGCCCGACGTGGTCGACGTCGGGCGATGACGCCGCATCCAGGTCGGCCAGCGTCCACGCCAGGCGTAGGGTTCGGTCGTACCCGCGCATCGTGATCGCGCCCCGTTCCAGGGCGCGGTCGAGCGGCGCGATGGCGGTGACGCCGAGCCGGCGCTGTCCGGCACGCAGCCAGCTGCCCGCCACCTCGGCGTTCCGCGACCACTCCGTCCCGCGCAGCCGTTCGGCGGCGCGTGCCCGCGCGGACTCGACGCGTCTTCGCAGCTCGGCACTCGTCCGCCCGGTCGCTCGCGCGTCGGACGCCGACCGCAGCGCTGCCAGCCCCATCGTGCGGACCGTGAGCCGGATGTCGACGCGATCGAGCAGCGGACCGGACAGCCGTGCGAGGTAGCGACGGCGGGCCATCGGCGAACACGTGCACTCGGCATCCGACGATCCGTAATGCCCGCACGGGCACGGGTTCGACGCCAGGACGAGCTGGAACCGCGCCGGAAAGGACGCCGCGCCGCTCGCCCGGTGGATGGTGATGCTGCCGTTCTCGAGCGGCTGACGCAGCGCGTCGAGCACCGAGGGCGGGAACTCGGCCGCCTCGTCGAGGAACAGCACCCCGTGGGTGGCCCGGACGATCGCGCCCGGCGTGATCCGGCCGCTCCCGCCGCCCACCAGTGCAACCGCCGACGCCGTGTGATGGGGCGCCTCGAACGGCGGACGGCGAACGAGCCGCCCCGCCGCTCCGGGACCGGCCAGGGATCGGATGCAGGTCGCCTCCAGCGCCGCGTCGTCCGAGAGGTCGGGCAGCAGCGAGGGCAGGCGTTTCGCGAGCATGGTCTTCCCCGCTCCCGGCGGCCCCACCATCGACAGGTGATGGCCGCCTGCCGCGGCGGCGACCAGCGCCTCCACCGCCTCGTCGTTGCCGGCCACCTCGGCCATATCGGGCTCGAGCGCCTCCGTCACGGCGGGAGCCTTCGCGGCCACCGGTTCCTCGTCCACCGGGTCGAGGTCGGCTCCGTGCCGGATCGCCGCGGCCCTCAGGCTCGCGACACCGACCACCTCCACGCCGTCGACCAGACGCGCCTCGTCGAGGTTGCCCGCGGGCACCAGCACGGTGGCGAAGCCCGCATCCCGGGCGGCGAGCACGGCGGGAAGGATGCCGGGGACCGGACGGACGCGGCCGTCGAGGCCGAGTTCTCCGAGATGCACGGCGCTCGCTGCCGCGCCGCCAGGGACCGCGCCTGCCGCAGCGAGCGCGGCGATCGCGATCGCCAGGTCGAAGCCGAAGCCCTGCTTCGGCAGCGCCGCGGGCGACAGGTTCACGGTGAGCTTCTTCTGCGTCAGCGGGCACCCGGCGTTGACGGCCGCGGCGCCCACGCGCTTACGGGATTCGCCGAGGGCGGTGTCCGGAAGCCCGATCAGCACGAACGACGGCAATCCCGCCGAGATGTCGGCTTCCACCTCGACGACGTGGCCGCGGACTCCGTCGAGCGCGATCGCGAACGTGCGCGCGAGTGCCATCAGGCGATCCCGGTCAGGTGCTCGACCACCGGGCACTCGCTCCACGCGTCGGTGACCGCGACCGCGTCGATGCGCACCCCGCTGGACCCGGGTTCGCGTTCTCGGCACCAGGCCGCAGCGAGTCGTCGGAGCCGAGCCGCCTTGCGGGCGGTGATCGCCTCGAAGGGATGCCCGAACTCGAGCGAGGAACGCGTCTTCACCTCGGCGAAGACCATCGTCGACCCGTCCCGCAGGATCAGGTCGAGTTCACCCGACGGGCACCGCCAGTTGCGGTCCACCAGCGTGTAGCCGCGCTCCTGCAACCAGTCGGCGGCCACCTGCTCGCCGCGCCTGCCCAATTCGTCTTTCAGTGCCATGTCTACCTCCGCGTCCAGCCTCGTGGGGCGGCGCAACGGAGAGACGGCGGGCGGCGAATCTGTGGAGAAGCAGCAGAGCCCGTGCCCTGTGAAGGAATCGGCGTAGACGAGCACCGGCTGGGATCGGCGACGCCCGGAGTGCGAACGTCGGCCGCGCTCCTCGAGGTGAGGCGTCGTTCCTCCTATCTTCGGAGAACGTGCCTCAGATCTCCGACGCAGCGCTCTGCGGATGGAGATATCGACCGGAAACCCGGGAATTTCCGTCGATCGGCGGCGAATCTCCGACGATCGGGCACTCGGCCGCTCTACTCGGCCGCGCTATTCGGCCGCGCTATTCGTCGAGGGCGAGTTCCTTGGGCAGCTCGAACTCCTTGGAGGAGAGCTCCTCGATGTTGACGTCCTTGAACGTCAGGACGCGCACGGACTTCACGAACCGGTCGGCCCGGTACACGTCCCACACCCAGACGTCGTTCATCGTCAGCTCGAAGTAGAAGTCGTGCTCGGTGTCCCGGCGCACGAAACTCCACCTCGTTCGCGAGATAGAAACGGCGCTCCGTCTCGATCACGTACTTGAACTGCGAGACGACGTCCCGGTACTCGCGATACAAAGCCAACTCGACCTCGCGGTCGTAGTCGTCGAACTCGTCTTCATCCATCGTCCGTCAAGTCTATGCCGGATGGGACGCGCGCGCTCCGGTGCGGTCGAACCCGGCCGCACCGACGGCCGGTCGGCCTACTCGCCGAGGTCGAGCAGGGCGGGCTGTTTGAGCCAGGTCAGCCGGTGCAGGGCGCTCGGCCCGAGCTCCGCGATCGCCGCGAAGTGCTCGGGCGAGGAGTAGCCCTTGTTGCTCGCCCAGCCGTATCCCGGGTACTCGAGGTCGTGCGCGATCATCATCCGGTCGCGGTGGACTTTCGCGATGACCGACGCCGCGGCGACCGAGGCGCAGTCACGGTCGGCTTTGATCCGCGTCACCACCTTGGCCGGCCGCATGAGCGCCGGGTTCAGGTAGTCGTAGTTGCCGTCCAGGATGAGGGTGCTCTCGTGGACGAGCGCTCCCTGCTCCTCCAGCTGCGCGAGCGCGCGGGCGCCCGCGAGTCCGAGGCAGCGCATGATCCCCAAGGAGTCGACCTCTGCGGCGGTCGCGAGGCCGACTGCGTGGTGCATCGCCCATTTGCGGCAGAGCGGGTCGAGGGATTCGCGGACGGGCTCCGGCAGCAGCTTGGAGTCCCGCAGCCCGGGCGGGATGCGCTTCACGGCGGTGTCGATCACGACCATCCCGACCGCCACCGGGCCGGCGAGCGCACCGCGACCGACCTCGTCCACGGCGACGATGGAGGTGACTCCCTCGCGGTAGAGCGCCTTCTCGAACCGCAGCGACGGCGACACCGGGGTCATCATCCGCTCTTCACTCCTCCGCGCCGAACTCTCCGACCGTCCCAGGATAAGCGCTCGCACCCGCCGCGACGTCCACGAAACGGCAGAGCTCCCGGTCCGAGAACGGACCGGGAGCTCGTGAAGCCGTGGGGCGCGGAGACGCTCAGCTCTCGCGCTTCTCCTTGATCTTCGCCTTCTTGCCGCGCAGTTCGCGCAGGTAGTAGAGCTTGGCGCGACGGACGTCACCGCGGGTGACGACCTCGATCTTGTCGATGACCGGGGAGTGGACCGGGAACGTGCGCTCGACGCCGACCTGGAAGCTGACCTTGCGGACTGTGAAGGTCTCGCGGACGCCTTCGCCGGAGCGGCCGATCACGACGCCCTGGAAGACCTGGATACGAGAGCGGTTGCCCTCGATGATGTTCACGTGCACCTTGACGGTGTCGCCGGCGCGGAAGTCGGGGATGTCCTGCTTGAGGGACGCGGCGTCGACCTGGTCGAGGATGTGCATGGCTGTTCGCTCTCTGTACCCGCCACAGGTCGGGAACGGACTCGGGGCCGGCTCCGATCCGGAGCGTCGGCCGTCTGGGTTCGATAAGTGGGTGTCGCGAGAAGTGCTGGCTCCCCTGTGGCAGAGCGTGGCCGCGGCACAAGGATCAATTCTGCCATGCGGCGGCCCGCTTTACCAAAGCGGCCTCCTCCGCAGCCGGTTCACTCCCGGTCGCGGCGCTCCTCGATGACGATGTACTCGCCGTCGTCGGCCACGTCGCGCGGCGCGCTCTCGGCCGGGCGCGGCTGCGCGATCCGCTCGTAGGCGGCGAAGGTCTGCTGCACCCGCGCACGAGTCTCGGTGAGCAGCTCCCAGATCGTGACCCAGAAGATCGCGAGGAAGAGCAGCACGCCGAGCACGGCGAGCCACCCGGTGGCGCCGGGCGGGAAGAAGCCGAAACCGATGATCGAGAGGTGCCAGAGGGCGAAGAGCCCCGCATCCCACCAGGACACGGCCCGGCGCTCGCGCACGCTGCGACGCGCCATGACGATACCGCCGACGACGAGCATCGCGATGAAGAGGATGGGGCAGAGCACCAGCAGGCCGAGGAACGACCAGCCGCTGCCCTCGTGGAAGGCGGCCCAGCCGATCAGCACCCACACGGGGAGCACCACGGCGGACGGGAAGAGCCACCAGTAGAACGCCTTGCGGATGATCACGGCATCAGCGTACTCGCGCGCGCCTGTGCCGCGGCTGCGGGTTTGCTCCACACACACCTGCGAGACTGGAGCGGTACGACCTGGAAGGAGATCCCGTGATCGAGCTGAGGACGCCCGCCGAGATCGAGCAGATGCGCCCGGCCGGCGCGTTCGTCGCGGAGGTGCTGGCCGCGACGGCCGCGGCCGCACGCGTCGGCGTCAATCTGCTGGAGCTCGACGCGCTCGCACACGAGCTCATCCGCCGCCGGGGCGCCGAATCCTGCTACATCGACTACCACCCCTCCTTCGGCGCGAGCCCGTTCGGCAAGGTCATCTGCACCTCGGTGAACGACGCCGTGCTGCACGGTCTCCCGCACGACTACCGCCTGCAGGACGGCGACCTGCTGACCCTCGACTTCGCCGCCGCGGTGGACGGCTGGGTCGCCGACTCCGCGGTGAGCCTCGTGGTCGGCACACCGCGCGACGAGGACCTCCGTCTCATCGACACGACCCGCCGGGCGCTGGCGGCGGGCATCCAGGCGGCTCGGCCCGGGGGCAGGATCGGGGACATCTCGGCCGCGATCGCCGCTGTCGCGCACGCCGAGGGGTACCCGATCAATACGCAGTTCGGCGGGCACGGCGTCGGACGGACGATGCACGGGGACCCGCACATCTCGAACGACGGGCGCGCCGGACGCGGCTACCCCCTGCGACCGGGACTCGTCATCGCGATCGAGCCGTGGTTCCTGGAGACGACGGACGAGATCTACACCGACCGGGACGGCTGGACGCTGCGCAGCGCGGACGGCTCGCGCGGCGCGCACTCCGAGCACACCGTGGCGATCACCGAGGACGGGCCGCTCGTCCTCACCGCCCCGTAGCGGACGCCTTCAGGACAGCAGGTCGGGACGGACGGCGCGCGTCCGCTCGAGCTGCTGATCGTGCCGCCACGCGTCCACAGCACCGTGGTTGCCCGACAGCAGCACCGGGGGCACCTCCAGCCCGCGCCAGACCGCCGGCTTGGTGTAGCTCGGGTACTCGAGCAGACCATCCTCGTGGGACTCCTGCACCAGGCTCTCCGGATTGCCCACCACTCCCGGGATCAGCCGGCCGATCGCCTCGATCATCGCCATCGTCGCCACCTCGCCGCCGTTCAGCACGTAGTCGCCGATGCTGATCAAGCGCACACGCGCGCGGCTCGCCACGTGGTCGAAGACGCGCTGGTCGATGCCCTCGTAGCGGCCGCAGCCGAACACGAGGTGCTGCTCCTGCGCGAGCTCGCGAGCCGTGCGCTGGGTGAAGACCTCGCCCGCGGGCGACGGGAAGACGACGACCGGATCGTCGGCGCCGTCGAGGATGGCGTCCAGCGCCTCCCCCACGGCTCCGGCTTCATGACCATGCCGGCGCCGCCTCCATAGGGCGTGTCGTCGACCGTCCGGTGCCGATCGTGGGTGAAGGCGCGCAGATCGTGCACGCCCAGCTCGATGAGGCCGGACTGCCGGGCCTTGCCGAGAAGAGAGATGTCGAGCACATCGAAGAAGGTCGGGAAGATCGTGACGATGTCGATGCGCATCCCTGAATTCTAGGAGGTGCTCCTCAGGCGGGGACGACGGCGAGCTCCCGGTCGCGGGGCACCAGCGGCGTGGCGACAGCCGGGCAGAGGGCGACGACGGCGAAGGCGGCCGGGTATCCGACCCATCCGATCAGCGCACCCACGGCCGGCCCGACCACCGAGGCGGCGAGGAACTGCCCGGTGTTCTGGGCGCCGAGCGCACGTCCCGACCAGAACGGGCCCGCGATCTCGGCGACCGAGGTATAGGCCAGCCCGTTGTCGGCCACGGTGACGATCGCCGCGACGATCAGGATGACCGCGGCGGCGGCCGAGCCGAGCGCCGACGCGGCCGCCATCAGCAGCATCACACCCACCGCGCACAGCGACACCCAGCGGAGGGGACGCAGGTGACTGCCGACGCGGTCGCTGAGCACGCCGATCCCGATCCGTCCGATGGCGCCGGCGAACTGGCTGACGCCGATGACGATCCCGGCGGCTAGCGACGTGAAGTGGAGTTCGGCCACGAGCCACACCAGCCCGAACGTCGACACCGTGAACTGCGGCACCACCAGGAGCATCGAGACGCCGTGGATGCGCCACAGCAGCGACGTCTCGCGGTACGGCCGCCAGACGGCCTGAGGATGCGCCTCGGCGCCGTCGGCCGCGCTGCGCTGCGGACGCGGAGGATCGACGATCCCGATCGCGCAGACGACGGCGGACACGCCGCACAGCACAGCGGGCACGACGAGGGCCGCGGCCACTCCCCCGTTCGCGGCCAGCAGCGGGATGCTCAGGGCGGCGATCGCCACGCCGAGCGGCTGGCACATCTGACGGATGCCCATGGCCAGACCGCGACGCTCCTTAGGGAACCAGCCGATCACCACCCGTCCGCTCGCCGCGTTGGGGCTGGCCGAGGCCATGCCGCCCACCAGGAACAGCGCGCCGAGGGCCAGGTACGAGTCGACGAACATCGCTCCCACCGCGGCCGCCGCGGTGACGGCGAGGCCGGAGGCGATCACCCAGCGCTCCCCGATCCGGTCGCTCAGCGCGCCCCAGGCGATCAGGGTCAGCACGAGTCCCAGGGTCGGCGCGGAAGCGAGAAGTCCGGCCTGGGCGAGGCTGAGCCCGCGCTCGGCGTGCAGCAGCGGGATGAGGAACGCCGGGGTGGAGACGAACACGGTGGAGCTGGCTTGCGCGAGCACGCCGAAGCTGAGCATCCACCACGGATGAGGACGGCGGGCGATTCGGCGATCCATGGGTATACCCTAGCGGTATACCACCGCGGTATACCAAAGGAGGATCCATGCCCGAGCAGCCGCAGGTCTACGCCACACTGCGCGCGCAGATCCTCGATCTGGACCGCGTCCCCGGCTCGCGCCTCACCGAGCGCGGCCTCGAGACGGAACTCGGCGCCTCCCGGACCCCGCTCCGAGCAGCGCTCATGCGCCTGGAGTCCGAGGGACTGGTCGTGCGCGACGGCCGGGCGTGGGAGGTCTCCCCCATCGACCTCGGGGAGATCGCACGGCTGAGCGAACTCCGCGACGCGCTGGAGACCGGTGCTGTCCGTCTCAGCAGCGCCCGCGCGACGGACGACGAGATCGCCGCGCTCGCGGACGAGCTCGACGCCTACGACACCGCCCTCCCCGCCGACGAGGCGGTGCGAGCCGGCACCGACTTCCATGTGCGCCTCGCCGCGCTGTCGGGCAACCACTTCTTCGCGGATGCGGTGGATGCGGCCATGACACGGCTGGCGCGCGCCCGCTGGCTGGTCGCCCGGAGCGAGGAGGCGTGGCAGGAGCACCGGGAGATCGTGCGTGCGCTTGCAGCGCGCCGTCCGGACGACGCCGCGGAGCTCATCCATCACCACATCGTCGCGACCCACGACGGCCTGGTCACCGCTCTGGATGCGCAGGCGCGCAGCCTGCGCGGCCGCGGGCTGGCGATCGTGTCCTGACGCACGGAATCGTCCGCAGACGCGGAGAAGGGCGACCCGATCGGATCGCCCTTCGTACGCATAGAGCGATGCGGTCAGTCCTCGTCGGAGGGTGCCGCAGGGGTCTCGGCGTCCGGCTGCGACTGCGTCCCCGGCTCCGGCTGCGTCTCCGACTCCGGTTCCGGCAGCGTCTCCGTCTCGGCCGCCGGCTCCGGATCGTCGTCCGGCAGGTCCTCGAAGAGGCCGGCCGGGGGCGTCAGCGTGACGGTCCCCGCGGCGAGGTCGACCTCCGGGACGATCGCCTTGACGAACGGCACGAGAACCTCGCCCTCGGCGGTGGCCACGGCCAGCAGATCCTGCGCCGGGAGATGGTCGACGCGGGCGACCCGCCCGACCGTGACGCCGTCCCGGACCGCGTCGAGTCCGACCAGCTGGTGGTCGTACCAGGCGTCCTCCTCCTCGGGCAGCTCTTTCAGGTCCTGGCTGACCCAGAGGATCGCCTTGACGAGCGTCTCGGCCTCGGTGCGGTCGTCGACCCCCTCGAAGAACCCGACCGGGTGGCCGTTGTACCAGCGGAGCTCACGGAGCTCCAGAGTCCTGCCGTGCCACTTGGAGGCGGTGGGCACCTGCAGGGTGAACACCGCGCCCGGGACGAACCTCTTCTCCGGCTCGTCCGTGAACAGTTCCAGCTTGAGCGCGCCCTTGAGGCCGTGCGCCTTGGTCAGGCGCCCGACCCGCAGCTCGGTCTGACCGGGCCGGGGGGCGACCTCCTTGCGGGGCAGTTTGTGGTCGGCCACCTCAGTCGTCGACGACGTCGACACGGACGCGCCGGCCGTCGGCCAGCGCGGCCACGAGCGTGCGGAGGGCCTTCGCCGTGCGGCCGGAGCGGCCGATCACCCGGCCGAGGTCCTCGGGATTCACGCGAATCTCGAGGACCTCGCCACGCGGGGAGCTCTTGGCCACGACGTGGACGTCGTCAGGGTGATCGACGATCCCCTTGACCAGGTGCGTGAGCGCGGGTGCGAGCAAGACGTCAGGCCTTCTCGTCGGACGCGTCGTCGGCGATCGCCTCGGCCTCGGCGACCACGTTGGCCTCGGCGGCCTCCTCGCGCTCGACCTCGGCCTCGACGACGGCCTCCGCCTCGGCGGCGACGGCAGCAGGCTTCTCGGCCTTGGGCTTGAGGACCGGCTTCTTCGTGTCGTCGGCGACGAACTCCGCCTTGCCCTCGGCGACCTTGACGGTGCTCACGGCGTTCTTGTCGCCCTTGTAGCGACCCCAGTCGCCGGTCAGCTTGAGCAGAGCGCGGACCTGCTCGGTCGGCTGGGCGCCGACGCCGAGCCAGTACTGCGCACGGTCGGAGTCGACCTCGATGCGCGAGGGCTCCTCGGTCGGGTGGTACAGACCGATCTCCTCGATGACGCGACCATCGCGCTTGGTGCGCGAGTCGGCGACGACGATGCGGTAGTACGGAGCGCGGATCTTGCCCAGGCGCTTCAGACGGATTTTGACGGCCACGATTCTCCTGTGTGAGTGGATGAGTTGTGTCGAACTGACTGCCGTGGGCGTGGGGGCACACTCGGCAGGAGGTCTAATGTTCGTCCCACGCACCGGATAGAGGGTCGGGCACGTCGAACTCAACTAGCTATTCTGTCAGATACTGCGCTGCTTTGAACAATCGGACGGACGGGACGACCGCATGCAGATCGATTTCGCGGAGTCCGAGCGCTCCACTGTCGGCATCGAGTGGGAGCTCGCGCTCGTGGATGCGTCCACCGGCGACCTGGTCCAGCTCGCCGACGAGGTGCTCCGCGAGCTCGGCACGCCGGACGGCCGGGAGCATCCGCAGATCACGCACGAGCTGCTCCTGAACACCGTCGAGCTGGTCAGCCGCGTCCACAACACGGTGCCCGCCGCGATCGCCGACCTGCAGGAGCTGATCGGGCTGGTCCGCGGAGTGACGGACCCGCTCGGCGTGGAGCTGATGTGCGCGGGGACGCATCCCTTCGCCCAGTGGTTCGACCAGAAGGTCACGCCGAACGAGCGATACGACCGGCTTCTCGACCGCACGCAGTGGTGGGGACGGCAGATGATGATCTGGGGCGTGCACGTCCACGTCGGCATCGACTCGGTCGACAAGGCGCTGCCGATCGTGAACGGGCTGCTCACCTATTACCCGCACCTTCAGGCCCTCAGCGCCTCCAGCCCGTTCTGGGCGGGAGCGCGGACAGGCTACGCCTCCAACCGCGCGCTGATGTTCCAGCAGCTCCCGACGGCGGGGCTGCCCTGGCAGTTCGGGACCTGGGCCAATTACGAGGAGTACGTGCAGGATCTCGTGACCACGGGCGTCGTCGAGGACCACTCGGAGGTGCGCTGGGACATCCGCCCGTCGCCGAAATGGGGAACGGTCGAGATGCGCGCCTGCGACGGGCTGTCGACGGCGGACGAGGTCGGCGCGGTCTCGGCGCTGATCCACTGCCTCACCGACCGGATGTCCGGGCAGCTGGACGAGGGGGCCGAGCCGGTGACGCTGCAGCCGTGGTTCGTGCGCGAGAACAAGTGGCGTGCCGCACGGTACGGGCTGGATGCGGAGATCATCGTGGCGCCGGACGGCAGCGAGCGACTCGTGTCCGACTCCCTGCGCGAGCTGGTCGGCGAGCTCCAGCCCGAAGCCGAGCGGCTGGGATGCACGGACGAGCTGGCGACCGTGCTCACCATCCTCGACACCGGCGGCAGCTACCAGCGCCAGCTGGCCGTGGCGGAGGCGAACGGCGGCAGCCTCCAGGCCGTCGTGAGCTCGCTCACGCACGAACTGCGGAGCGGTCTCGGCCGCTGACCGGCTCGGCTCATCCTCATCGCGGCCAGAGCCCATCCATAGGATGCGCGCGTACCGTATGAGCATGCTCGCCCGCCGTCCCCTCGCGACCGCCGCGACGGCCTTGACCGCCGCGCTGCTGGCACTCAGCGCCCTCTCCGGTTGCGCGAGCGCCGGTATCGGGGCTGCCGCCGGCGCGGGCGGAGCCGGCGCGGTCGCCGGCCGCACGACGACGGCGTCGGGTACGCATGTCGCGGTGATCGGCGACTCGATCGAATCCGGTCTCGGGCTCGAGCCCCAGGAGGCCTGGCCGGCCCTCGTGGCGGCGGACCGGGGCTGGCGGCTCGACAACCTGAGCGTCCCCGGGGCCGGCTTCGTCGCGCAGGGCTCCAACGGCGCGGACTTCTCCGCCCAGGTCGACGGCGCCATCGCCTCCAACGCCGACCTGGTGCTGATCGGCGCCTCCGACAACGACCTCGGAACCGGGGTCTCCCAGGTCGCGGACGCGATGGAGAAGCAGGTCGACCGCCTCCACTCGTCGCTCCCGGATGCGCACATCGTCGGGTTCAACGCCCTCTCCGGCGAGGCCGGCGACGACGAACTGGCCCCCTTCGACGACGCGCTCCAGAAGGCTGTGGAGGGCGTCGGCGGCACCTGGCTCGACCTCGGCCAGCCGTACCGGGACGGCGCGGGTCTGGTGCAGGACGACGGCGAGCACCCGACCCTTCCCGGCCAGCAGGCGATCGCCGCAGTGGTCGAGACCAGGCTCGGGGCGTGAGCTTCCGCCCAGGCAGCTTCTCCTATCGTTGATCACGTGACGACCCGACGCTCACTCCTCGCTTCCTTCGCTGCCCTCCTGGCCGCCGCCCTCCTGGGCGTCTCACTCGTCGGGTGCATGGCCGCGACGCGGGCCGCGCCGACGGCCGAGCCCGCCCCCGTGCCCAGCCCGACATCGACGCCGCGCCCGGTGATCGCCGCTGCGATCGGCGACTCGATCGCGATCGGCAACGGCGTCCCCGCCGAGGACGCGTGGCCGCTGCTGGTCGCGCAGCGGTTCGGGTGGACGCTGAGCGACTTCGGCGAGAGCGCAGCGGGCTTCACCGTGCCCGGCCTCAACACGCACACCTTCGACGACCAGGTCAGCGCCGTCATCCGCCTGCATCCCGACGTGGTGCTCATCGGCGCGACGCGGAACGACCTCTTCGCGCCGACCACCACCCTGAAGGCGGATGCCACGGCGGCCCTGAGGCGGCTGCGCACCGCGCTCCCGGACGCCCGGATCATCGGCGTCAGCGCGCTGTGGGGCGCCGAGCCCGCGCCGGCGCAGGTGGCGGTCATCTCGGCGACGGTCCGGGACGCCGTGCTCGACGTCGGCGGTTCCTGGGTCTCGCTGGGCCAGCCGTTCAGCGGGCACGACGACCTGGTGCTCGCAGACCACGTCCACCCCACCGTCGCCGGTCAGCGGATGCTCGCCACGATGATCGCGAACAGCATCGCCCAGCAGACGTTCCCGCGCTGAGGCACCGCCAGTCCGCGTCGTCCGGCGCCCGAGTTACCACTGCGCAGACACGCCCGGAAGGGACTCACAGCCGGTTCGGAGCTTCGACCGTTTAGCCTCGCACCCGTGCGCATCCACACCCGACGCCTCCGCACCCGCCTCGCGCTCGTCGCGCCCGCGGCCGTGGCGGCGGCGCTGCTGGCCCTCGCGGGATGCGCCGCGCTCCCCTCCGTGCGGCCGGCGGCCGGGCAGGTGCAGCCCGCCCAGGGCACTCGGCCCACCGCTGTCGCGGCGGCCGGGACGACCGCCCGTCAGGGGACGACAGGCACCGTCGATGCCGTCGCGATCGGTGACTCCATCGCCTTCGGAAAGGGCGTCACACCGGATCAGGCGTGGCCGGCCCTCGTGTCCGCCTCGCATGGCTGGAAGCTCACCGACCTCGCCGTCTCCGGCTCCGGCTTCGTGAAGCCCGGCTGGAACGGCACCACGTACCGGCAGCAGGTCGACGCCGCACTGCGGCTGCAGCCGCAGGTCATCCTCCTCGCCGCCACCCGCAACGACCGCGACCAGGACCCGGCAGCGGTGACGGCGAACGCCGACCGGATGCTGCGCGAGCTGCGCGAGCGCTTCCCGCACGCCACTATCATCGGCGTCACGGGCATTTGGGGATCGGACCAGCCCCCGGCCACCATGACGCACGTCGACGAGATCGTCGGCGACGCCGTGCGCGACGTCGGCGGCACATGGCTGGACATCGGCTTCCCGCTCGTCGGGCGCACGCAGCTGGTCCAGGCGGACGGCATCCACCCCAACGCGGCCGGTCAGAAGGTCGTCGCGCAGACGATCGAGTCGAAGCTGCGCCCGCTCAACCTCGCCCTCTGACGTCGACGGTCCGCGCTCCAGGAACGCGGGCGCCGAGCGTCAGCGGCCGAGGAGCTTCTGCAGCGCGGCCATCTCCTCCTCGGAGGGCCCGCCCTGGGGAGCTGCAGCTCCCCCGCCGAGACCGAAGCCGCTGCCGCCCCCCTGCGCGCCGGCGCCGGGCTTGACCCCCGCGGCGAGGGCGGCGTTCTCCGCCGCACGCTTCGCCGGGTTGCCCGAGCGCGAACCGCTCTTCTTCTTGTTCTTCTGCTGCTTGCGGCCGGCGTAGGACGCACCGGGGATCGGGCCCATCCCTGGCACGTTCGGAACGCCGCCCTTCGCGACCGTCTTCATCATCTTGGCCGCCTGCTCGAACCGGGTGACCAGCTGGTTCACCTCGGTGACCGTTGTGCCGGAGCCCTTGGCGATGCGCAGCCGCCGCGAGCCGTTGAGCAGCTTCGGGTTGGTGCGCTCCGCCTTCGTCATCGACTGGATGATCGCCTCGGTGCGGACGATCTCCCGCTCGTCGAAGTTGTCCAGCTGCTGCTTCATCTGGCCGGCGCCCGGCAGCATGCCCATCATCTTCTTGATGGAGCCCATGTTGCGCAGCTGCTGCATCTGCTTGAGGAAGTCGTCGAGCGTGAAGCTGTCGGTCGCGAACTTCTCGGCGACCTTGCGCGCCTCCTCCTCGTCGAAGGCCTCCTGGGCCTGCTCGATGAGAGTCAGGATGTCGCCGAGGTCGAGGATGCGCGACGCCATGCGGTCCGGGTAAAACGGCTCGAAGTCGTCGAGGTTCTCACCGGTGGACGCGAAGATGATCGGGCGGCCGGTCACCGAGGCGACCGAGAGGGCCGCGCCACCGCGCGCGTCGCCGTCGAGCTTGGAGAGGACCACACCGGTGAAGTCGACGCCGTCCTGGAACGCCTTGGCGGTCGCGACGGCGTCCTGACCGATCATGGCGTCGATGACGAACAGCACCTCGTCGGGGTCCGTCGCCTTGCGGATGTCGGCCGCCTGCTTCATCAGCTCGGCGTCGACGCCGAGACGGCCGGCGGTGTCGATGACGACCGTGTCGTACTGCTTGGTCTCGGCGAATTTCAGCGCATCCTTCGCGACCTTCACCGGGTTGCCGACGCCGTTGCCGGGCTCCGGCGCGAACACCGGGACACCGGCCTGCTCACCGACGATCTGGAGCTGGGTCACGGCGTTCGGGCGCTGGAGGTCGGCGGCGACCAGGAGCGGCGTGTGGCCGTCCTTCACCAGCCACTTGCCGAGCTTGCCGGCGAGCGTGGTCTTTCCGGCGCCCTGCAGGCCCGCGAGCATGATCACCGTCGGCGGGCGCTTCGCGAACTGCAGACGGCGCTGCTGGCCGCCCAGGATGGCGACGAGCTCTTCGTTGACGATCTGCACGACCTGCTGAGCCGGGTTCAGGGCCTTGTTGACCTCGTCGCTGAGCGCGCGCTCGCGCACCTTCGCGGTGAAGTCCTTGACGACCGGAAGGGCGACGTCGGCGTCGAGCAGCGCGCGCCGGATCTCGCGCACGGTGCCGTCGACGTCGGCCGGCGACAGCTTGCCCTTGGTGCGCAGGTTCTTGAAGGTGTCCGCAAGACGGTCGGAGAGCGAGCCGAAAGTAGCCATGATGCGCTTATTCTATCGGGCGACGTCGGCCGGCCGCCGTGAACGTGCTCAGTCGCCGGATGTCTCGACCGAGACGACGTCGCCGCGCACGTCGAACGACACGGTGAGCAGCGCATCCGACTCGTCCGGCGCGATCGAGTAATCGAACGTCGCGAAGACCTCGTCCTCGTCGGAGTGGTCCACCTGGATGACGACGGTGAGCAGCTGGAGCGAACGCAGCACGTCGATCGCGATGTCGCCCGAGTTGTAGACCAGCAGGTCGAGGAGGCTCTCCCCCAGCTTGTCGACGTGCTCGTCGATGTAGCTGGTCGTCGCCGACTGCCGCGAGCTCAGCTCGGCGACCAGCGCATCCCGGGCGCGGGCATCGAAGCCCTCGAGCGCCTGGATGAGCGCGGCCGCCGCATCCACCGCGAACTCCGGCACGGCGCTCTCGTCGTCGGCCAGCAGCTCGACCTCGACGGCCTGATCGCCCAGCTCCACGGTGTCGTCCCAGGCGAGGCCGCCGCTCGCGGTCTCGTCGATGATGCCGAAGAAGTCGTGCTCGATCGCCATGTCGCCGCCCCTATCCGACCAGCTGCTGCGCGAAGACGTGCGGGGTGAAGCCGGTCAGGTCGTTGATGCCCTCGCCCTGGCCGACCAGCTTGATCGGGATGCCGGTGCGCTCCTGCACCGCGAGCACGAAGCCGCCCTTCGCCGAGCCGTCGAGCTTGGTGAGCACCAGGCCGGTGACGCCCGCGTGCTCGAGGAACGCCTCGGCCTGGGCGAGCCCGTTCTGGCCGGTGGTCGCGTCGAGGACGAGGAGCACCTCGGCGATCGGCGACTGCTTCTCGACGACGCGCTTGATCTTGGAGAGCTCGTCCATCAGGCCGCCCTTGGTCTGCAGCCGGCCGGCCGTGTCGATGATGACGATCTCGGTGCCGTCCCGCTTGGCCTTCTCGACCGTCTGGAAGGCTACGGACGCCGGGTCCTGGCCCTGCTGCTGCGGCCGGACGATCTCGGCGCCCGCCCGCTCCGCCCACGTCGCCAGCTGCTCGACGGCTGCGGCACGGAACGTGTCGGCCGCTCCGACGACGACCGAGCGGTCGTAGGTGCGCAGGAACTTGGCGAACTTGCCGATCGTCGTCGTCTTGCCGACGCCGTTCACGCCGACGACCAGCACGATCGCCGGACGGTCGCTCAGCTTGAGGGTGGTGTCGAGCTTCGACAGGCGCTCCTCGAGCGTCTCGCGCAGCATCCGCTGCAGGTCGGCCGGGTCGGTGGTGTGGTACCGCTCGACCTTGGCGCGCAGATCGTCGACCACGGCCTCGGTGACATCCGGGCCGAAGTCGGCGGTGATCAGCGCCGTTTCGAGGTCGTCCCAGGTGTCGTCGTCGATGGTCTTCTTGGCGAACAGCCCGCGGAGGGCGCCCGACAGAGACCAGGGGGTGCGGTCAGCCATGACGATCAGCCTAGCCGCGCGGATGTACGGTGTGCTCATGTACGCGCTCGTGGAGGTCTCGGCGGAGCTGGCGGAGCAGCTGGTGGCGATCGAGACCGGCGGCGAGGATGCGGTGCACCAGGCGCGGACGCGCGTGCGGCGGCTGCGCAGCATCCTCGCGGTGTACCGGAAGGCGTTCGACCGGGAGGAACAGCGCAGCCTGCGCGCGCGGCTCAAGCGGCTGGGGCACCGGCTGGGCGATGTGCGCGACCTGGACGTGCGGGCACGCGACCTCGAAGCACTGCTGATCGAGCAGGCGGACCCGGCCGTCGTCGACGCCGTCGAGGCGATGGCGGCGAGGACCCGGGCCCAGTACGGGCGTGCGCTCGACGACCTGCTCCGGCACGTCCGCAGCCGCGGCCACCGCGAGCTGCTCGCCGACCTGCAGTCGTTCGCCGCGGCGCCCCCGCTCACCGAGGACGGCTCCGCGCATCCTCGACGGATCGCGCGGAAAGGCCTCCGCAAGGCCGCGCGCCGGGTGCTGCGCGTCGAAGGCGAGCGTCTGGAGGAGCGCCACGCCGCACGCAAGGCGGCCCGGCGCCTCCGCTACGCCGCGGAGGCGGTGCCGGACGACCTCGGGGGCGGTGCCGTGCGGCTCGCCGAGGCGGCGGAGGAGCTGCAGGATGCGCTGGGCGACCACCGCGACCTGGTCCTGCTGGCGCGGCACCTGCGCGAGCATGCAGAGGTGGACGGCCTGTCCGCGCCGGTCACGGCCGGCGTCGAGGCGCTGGCGGAGGACTGCGAACGGCGCGCGGCCGAGAAACTCGTCGGCCTGGACGAGAAGCTGGGTGCGGTGGAGGCCGCGGCCGGGCTCTGAGAACGCACCCGGCCCCCGGGCGCCGGACTAACTCGCGCGCTCCTGGTCCTGCTCGCGCTCCTGGGCGACACGCTGGCCCACCACCGCCGACACGCCGTCCTGGCGCATCGACACGCCGTAGAGGGCGTCGGCGATCTCCATCGTGCGCTTCTGGTGCGTGATCACGATGAGCTGGCTGCTCTCGCGCAGATCCTCGAAGATGGTGAGCAGCCGGCCTAGATTCGCGTCGTCCAGGGCCGCCTCCACCTCGTCCATGATGTAGAACGGGCTGGGCCGGGCCTTGAAGATGGCGATGAGCAGCGCGACGGCCGCCAGCGACCGCTCGCCGCCGGAGAGCAGCGACAGCCGCTCGATCTTCTTGCCCGCGGGCTTCACGGAGACCTCGATGCCGGTCGTCAGCAGGTCGTCGGGGTTGGTCAGGCTGATGCTGCCCTGGCCGCCCGGGAACAGGATCGGGAACACGCGTGTGAAGGCCGCCTCGGTGTCGGCGAACGCCGACTCGAAGATGGTCTGCATCCGCTCGTCGATGTCCTCGATGATCGTGAGGAGGTCCTTGCGGGTGTTCGTGAGGTCGGTCAGCTGCTCGGTGAGGAATTTGTGCCGCTGCTCCAGCGCGGCGAACTCCTCCAGCGCGAGCGGGTTCACCCGGCCGAGTTGGGCGAGCTTCCGCTCGGCGGCCGCGAGACGTTTCTGCTGCTGCTCGCGGGAGAACGGGACCGTCTCCGGGACGGCGTCGGTGTCCGCGGCGTCGGCGGTGTGGCCGTCGGCGGTGTCGCCGCTCTCGTCGACGTCTCGCTCGGCGGCTGCGCCGCGCGCGACGTCCACCGGGACGGGCACGGCCGGGCCGTACTCGGCGACCAGCACGTCCTCCACGAGCCCCAGCTCGCTCCCCGCGCGCTCCAAGAGGCTGGAGAGGTGCAGTTTCTTCTCGTAGATCTGCAGCTCCAGGCCGTGCACCGACTCGGTGATCGCCTGCAGGCGCTCCCGCACGGCGTTCTCGTCGCGCCGCAGCGTCGCCAGCTCCTCGTTCTGGCTGGCGCGCTCCGCCTCGGCCTGCGCGAGCTCGAGGCGCGCCTGGGCGACGGAGCGGTCGACCGACGCCAGGACGGCCGGGAGGGCCGAGATCACGGTCTCCGCGTCATCCAGCTGCCGGCGGCGGATCACTGCGCGTCGTGCCGCCTCCTCCGCGGCGGCGCGTTCCGCCTCCAGCCGCCGTGCCAGCACCTCGCCGCGTGCCTGCTCGGCACGCACCCGCTCCTTGGCCGTCTCGACGGACAGCCGGGCCTCCACCTCCGCCTCACGGGCGGCGTCGAGCTCGGTCGCGAGAGCGTCCCGGGCGCTGACGTCGAGGATGGGGCGCGGACGCGATCGCGCAGCGTCCAGCTCGGCCTTCGCTCTGTCGGCGGCCTGCTCGGCCTCCGCGACGCGTTCGGCAGCCTGCTCCAGCGCCCGGCTCAGCCGGTCGAACTCGGCCTGGGACGCCTCCAGCTGCACCTTCAGCCGGTTCAGCTGCTCGGTGCGGGCCGCGAGCTTCGCGTCGAACTCCCGCAGCGTCGCGAGGGCCGCCTGCGACTGCTCCTTGGCCACCTGCAGCACCCCGCGCTGCTCCGCGAGGGCGAACTTCGCGCGGTCGCCGAGCGAGGTGACCTCGGTCAGCCGCTCCTGGGCGGCATCCCGGTCGGCGATGAGTTCGATACGGCTCTGCTTGGCGCCAGAGCCGCCGCGGAGGACGTGCTCGGTGAGCACATCCCCGCTCTTGGTGATGATGGTCACCGGTCCGCCGAGCGACCGGGCGCGGAACGATTCGAAGGCGTTCTGGGCCGCCTCCAGGTCGTCGGCGACGGCGGTGAACGCCAGGATGCCGCGCACGCCCTCCGGCGCGTCCACCACGCTGGTCGCGGGGACGACGCCGCTCATGCCCGACAGGTCGACGGAGGCGGCGGGCGCGTCCGCGACGACCACCTCGACCCGCCCCAGGTCGTCGGCCGCCGCGTGTGCGACCGCGGACCGGGCCGCGCCGCGATCGTCGGCGAGCACGGCGTCGGCGAGCGTGCCGAGGGCGGCCGCGATGGCCGCCTCGAAACCGGGATGCACGCGGACGTGCTCGGCGACGAGACCGCGCACGCCCGGCAGCCGGGCGGAGACCAGCGCGGCCGAGCCGTCCTTCTGATCGAGCGCGAGCGACAGCGCGCTCGTGCGCGCCGCGAGGGCGTCGCGTTCGCGCTCCAGCGTGTGCAGCTCCTCGCGCAACCGCTCGATCTCGCCCTCCGCCTCGAAGACGGTCGCCTGGGCCACTTCGTACGCTTCGTCGAGGTCGCCCTCGCCCACGTCGGCGGTCGCGGCCTCGGCCTCACGGGCGGCGAACTCCGCGCGGGCGCGCTCGCGGCGCTCGGTCGCCGCGTCCAGCGCGTTCTGCTGACGCAGCACCTCGCCGCGGACGGCGGCGAGCCGCTGGGCGGCGGCCTCCGCCTGCCCGTTCAGCTTCGAGATCTCCAGGTCGTGGCGGGACACGAGGGCGCTCTGCGCCGCGATCTCCTCGTCGACCGCGTCGAGCCGGGCGCGCGCGTCCCGGGTCGCCCCCTGCGCCGCGGTCCAGGCGGCCTCCGCCTCCGCGACAACACCGCGCAGCCGCTCCACCTCGTCGCGGGCGTCCTGCACGTTCTGCGGGGTGACGCTCGGGCCGGAGTCCGGCGCGTCCCCCTGGCTGCCGAGCAGGGCGACCCGCTGATTGGCGAGCGTGAACAGGCTGCGGAGCCGCTCCTGCACGGACTCGAGGGCGAAGGCGGTGCTGCGTGCGGTGTCGACCGCGTCGCCGACCTGCGCCTGCTCCAGCCGGGTGCGGCGCAGCTGCTTCTGCTCCAGCTGCTCCTGCAGCACGATCTGCTCGCTGTGCCGCTCCGACTCGGTGCGGCTGTGATCGTCGAGAGTGCGCCGCAGGGTGACGACCTCGTCGGCGAGGAGGCGCGCCCGCGCATCCCGGACCACTGCGGCGATCGATTGCGCCTCGCGAGCGATCTCGGCCTGGTGCCCGAGCGGCTTCAGCTGCCGACGCACCTCGCCGGCCAGGTCGCTCAGCCGGGTCAGATTGGCCTGCATGGCCTCCAGCTTGCGGAGGGTCTTCTCCTTGCGGCGCCGGTGCTTCAGGATGCCGGCAGCCTCCTCGATGAAGCCGCGGCGGTCCTCCGGGCTGGCGTGCAGCACCGCATCCAGCTGACCCTGACCGACGATGACGTGCATCTCGCGGCCGAGGCCCGAGTCGCTCAGCAGCTCCTGCACGTCGAGCAGCCGGCAGGACTGCCCGTTGATCGCGTACTCGCTGCCGCCGTTGCGAAACAGCGTGCGCGAGATGGTCACCTCGGAGTACTCGATCGGCAGGGCGCCGTCGGAGTTGTCGATGGTGAGCTGTACCTCGGCGCGCCCGAGCGGCCCCCGGGTGGCCGTGCCGGCGAAGATGACGTCCTCCATCTTTCCGCCGCGAAGAGTCTTGGCGCCCTGCTCGCCCATCACCCAGGCGAGCGCGTCGACCACGTTCGACTTGCCGGACCCGTTGGGGCCGACGACGCAGGTGACGCCCGGCTCGAAGGCGAACGTCGTCGGCTGAGCGAACGACTTGAAGCCCTTGAGCGTCAGACTCTTCAAGTACACGCAGGCGAATTTACCGGACGTTCGGGCCGCCGCCGCGCCGGAGCGCCGCACGACTCCCCCGTCGAGTACACGAAAACTGCACGGTATCCCGGGGGATTCCGTGCAGTTTTCGTGTACTCGACGGGGGGCGACCCGCCGGGAGGGAGGGGCGTCAGGCGACGCCGAGGTAGGCCTCCTTGATGGCGGGGTCGGCGAGGAGCTCCTTGCCGGTGCCCGCGCGCGTGATGTAGCCCGTCTCCAGGACGAAGCCGCGATGCGCGCGGGCCAGCGCCTGGTTGGCGTTCTGCTCCACCAGCAGGACGGTCGTCCCCTGTTTGTTGATCTCCGTCACGATCGAGAAGATCTGCCGGATGAACTGGGGCGCCAGACCCATCGACGGCTCGTCGAGGAGCAGCAGGCGCGGGTTCGACATCAGCGCGCGACCGATGGCGAGCATCTGCTGCTCACCGCCGGACATCGTGCCGCCGACCTGCGTCTTGCGCTCGGCGAGACGCGGGAACAGCGAGAACACACGGTCGAAGTCCTCGCCCATCTTGGAGCGGTCCTTGCGGCCGAAGGCGCCCATGTCGAGGTTCTCGAGCACCGTCATGCCGGGGAAGATGCCCCGGCCCTCCGGCGCCTGCGAGATCCCGCGGACCACGCGGATGTGCGCCTTCATCTTGGTGATGTCCTCGCCGTCGAAGAGGATCGACCCCTTCGACGGGTTGAGGATGCCGGAGATCGTCTTCATGGTCGTCGACTTGCCGGCGCCGTTCGCGCCGATGAGGCTCACGATCTCGCCCTCCTCCACGGAGAAGGACATGTCGTGGATGGCCTCGATCCGGCCGTAGGAAACGCTGATGTTCTTCAGCTCAAGCAACGTCATCTTCGGGCTCCCCGAGGTAGGCGGCGATCACGCGCGGGTCGTTCCGGATGGCTTCGGGGGTGTCGTCGGCGATCTTGCGCCCGAACTCCAGCACCACGATGCGGTCGGTGACGCCCATGACCAGCCTCATGTCGTGTTCGATCAGCAGCACCGTGTAGCCGTCGGCCCGGATCGTGCGGATGAGCTCCATGAGCTCCTCCTTCTCGGCCGGGTTGAAGCCGGCGGCCGGCTCGTCCAGGCAGAGCACCTTGGGGTCGGTGGCGAGTGCGCGCGCGATCTCCAGGCGACGCTGGTAGCCGTACGGCAGCGAGCGGGACAGCGATCCGGCGTGGTCCGCGATGCCCACGAACTCGAGCAGCGCCATCCCGCGCTCGATGGACGACTTCTCCTCGCGGGTGTGGCGCGGGAGGCGCAGGAGGGCACCCGGCACCGACGTGCGGTGCCGGGCATCCAGGCCCACCACCACGTTCTCCAGCGCTGTCATCTCGCCGAACAGGCGGATGTTCTGGAACGTGCGCGACAGGCCGAGGCGGGTGATCTGGTGCTGCTTGCGGCCCTTGATCGTCTGGCCCTCCAGCAGCACGTCTCCGCTGGTCGGCTTGTAGACGCCCGTCATCGCGTTGAAGCACGTCGTCTTGCCTGCGCCGTTCGGGCCGATCAGGCCCAGGATCTCGCCGCGGCGGATGTCGAACGTGACGTCGTCGAGGGCTGTCAGGCCGCCGAACTTCACCGTCAGGTTGCGCACCTCGACGATGTTCTCGCCCACCTCGACCGCGATCTCGCGGTCGGGCGCCGCGGCCTCTGCGACCTCCAGGTCGATGCCCGCGGCCTCCAGCTCGTCCTCGTTCACGCCGAGGGCGGGCTCCTCCTCCGGCACCGTGTTGCGTGCGTCCGTCATCGTGCGCCTCCCTTCGCGCCGTCTCCGTCGAGCGAGCCCTGGTCGACCACCGGCGTCGCCGCCGTCGGTGTCCCGGACCGTCCCTTCGCCGCCTCCGCCACCCGGCGGTAGGCGTGCCTGCCGTACGCGAGCAGCTTCTGCCGAGCCGGGAACAGGCCCTGCGAGCGGAAGATCATGATCAGCACGAGCGCGACGCCGAAGATCAGGTACTTGTAGTCCGCGACGACGGTGAAGCGCAGCGGGATGTACGCCACGATCGCACCGCCGAGCATGGCTCCGACCTTGTTGCCCGCGCCGCCGAGCACGACGGCGGCGAGGAACAGGATCGAGGTCTGCACGTCGAACTTCTGGTTGTTGACGAAGCCCACCTGGCCGGCGAAGAGGGCGCCGGACAGGCCGCCGACGCCGGCGCCGATGGCGAACGCCCACACCTTGTACTTGAACGTCGGGACGCCCATGATCTCCGCCGCGTCCTCGTCCTCGCGGATGGCCACCCAGGCACGGCCGACACGGCTGCGCTCCAGGTTGCCGACCAGCAGCAGGATGACGATGATGACGGTGATCGTCAGCCAGTACCACGGCACGCCGTTGGAGTTCGAGAAGATGGGGACGCCGTCCGCGTTGGTCCCCGGCGGGTGGCCGACGTTCTGGAAGCCGACCTGGCCCTTCATCGCCGGGATGATCGTCGCGAGGATGCGGACGATCTCGCCGAAGCCGAGCGTGACGATGGCCAGGTAGTCGCCGCGCAGTCGAAGCGTCGGGACACCCAGGATGATGCCGAAGGTCATCGTCACGGCGATCGCGACCGGGATGGTCCAGAGGTACGGGATCTTCAGGAACGGCGAGTCCGGGCTGGTCAGCATCGCCGCGGTGTACGAGCCGACCGCGAAGAAGGCGACGTACCCGAGGTCGAGCAGACCCGCGTAGCCGACGACGACGTTCAGGCCGATCGCGATGAGGGCGTAGACCGCCATCGAGAAGCAGGCCAGCGCCCAGTCGTTGCCCGGGGCCGTGCTCAGGGGGAAGAAGTTCAGGTACGGGAGTGCGTACGCGATGACCACCACGATGAGCAGCCAGGCCCACTGCACGGGGCGGGGCAGGTTGTTCCAGCGGTCGCGGAGCTGCCCGAACGGGCCGTTGCTGCGCTTGGCGCGCGCCGCCTCGAAGGCGTCGACCGCCTGCTCCTCACGACCGTCCGGCAGAACCCGGGGTCCTTCCGTCATGCTCATGCGCGGCTCCTCCCGAGCGAAGTGCCGAGGATGCCGCTCGGCTTGACCAGCAGCACCAGGACGAGGACGACGAACGCCACCACGTCGGTCCACTGCGAGTCGCCGAGCAGGATCTGCCCGTAGTTGCCGATGACGCCGAGCAGCAGGCCGCCGAGCAGCGCGCCGCGGACGTTGCCGATGCCGCCGAGGACCGCCGCGGCGAACGCTTTGACACCGAGGATGAACCCGCCGTTGTAGATCACGCCGGAGGGCACGAGCATCACGTAGAACAGTGCGGCCGCACCGGCGAGGATTCCGCCGGTGATGAAGGTGATCTGGATGATCCGCTCCTTGTTCACGCCCATCAGGGTCGCGGTGTCCGGGTCCTGCGCCACGGCGCGGATTCCGCGGCCGGTGCGGGTGCGGCGGATGAACCAGTCGGTCGCGATCATCAGCACCACCGAGGCGATGACGATGATCAGCTGCTGGCTGTTCACGATCGTGCCGAACACGTCGAAGATGGGCTGCGGGATGAACATCGTCACCGCAGGCATCGCGTTCGCGCCGACCCCCGGGATGAGGAAGATCAGGTACTGGATCGTGAACGAGGCGCCGATCGCCGTGATGAGGAAGACCAATCGAGGCGCATTCCGTTTGCGTAGCGGACGATAAGCGACTCGTTCGAGGATCCAGGCTGTGGCTCCCGAGGCGAGCATTCCGACGAGCAGCGCCAATATCAAGTCGCCGATGATCGCCGCCGGGCCGAGCGTTGGTGCGCTCGGACCGAAGCCGAGCGCGGTGAGGGTCACGACGACGCCGTAGGCGCCGACGATGAAGACCTCGGAGTGGGCGAAGTTGATCAGGTTCAGCACACCGTAGACCAGCGTGTAGCCGACGGCGATGAGGCCGTAGACAGCGCCGAAGGTGAGCCCGTCGAACGTCGCGCTCCAGAAGTTCTGGACGAGCGCGTTGACGTCGAAGTTGATCCAGGAGCTGTCGAGGGCGGGATGGAGGAGGAGGGTTTCGAGCATTCGAGCATCCAGGGTTCAGTGCCGGGTCACCGTCGATCCGGTCGGTAGCGAGCGTAGTCGAAATAGCGGGGGTGCCGCGGGCCGGGGCCCACGGCACCCCCGGGGTGTCGCTCTCAGCCGATGGTGCCGATCGGCACGATCTTGCCGTTCTCGACCTTGTAGCCGTAGACGGCCGGAGCCTGAAGCTCACCCGTGGAGTCCCACTTGTAGTGCTTGCTCAGACCGTCGGCGTCGTAGTCCTTCACCCACGAGAGCAGGTCGGGGCGGGTCGTCTTGCCCTTGTCGATGCCCGAGAGGAGGACGGTGGCGGCGTCGTAGCCCTCGATCGAGTACGTGCCCGGCTCGGCGTTCGCGAGCTTCTTGTAGGCGGACTCGAAGTCGGGGATCAGCTCACCCGGGATGCACGGGCAGGTGAAGTACGCGTTGCTGGACGCGTCGCCGGCCAGCTTGATGAACTGGTCGTCCTTCACACCGTCCGGGCCCACGAAGGTGCCCTTGTAGCCCTTGTTGACCAGCTGCTGGTCGAACGGAGCACCCTCGGCGTAGTAGCCGGCGTAGTAGACCGCGTCGGGCTTCGCGTTGATGATCTTGGAGATCACCGCGGAGAAGTCCTTCTGGCCGGTGGTCACCTTGTCGGTGCCGACCAGCGCGTCGCCGAGCGCCTTCGAGGTCTGGGTGCCGAGGCCGATGCCGTAGTCGGAGTCGTCCTGGACCAGGTAGACCTTCTTGGCCTCGAGCTTGCCCGTGAGGAACTTCGCTGCGGCCGGACCCTGCACGGCGTCGTTGCCGAGACCGCGGAAGAAGGTCTTCCAGCCGTTCTGCGTCAGGCCCGGGTTGGTGGCCGACGGCGTGATGTGGACGAGGCCCTGCTGCTCGAAGATGTTGCCGGTCGCCTTCGACTCACCCGAGAACGGGAGGCCGACGACGCCGACGATGTCCGCCTCGTTCACGGCCTGGGTCACCGGACCGGTCGCCTTGTTCGGGTCGCCCTCGGTGTCGAACTTCTTGAAGCCGACCTGGCATCCCTTGTTGGACTCGTTGTGCTGGTTGATGGCCAGCTGGATGCCGTTGTAGATGTTGATGCCGAGCTGAGCGTTCGGGCCCGTCTCCGCGCCCACGTAGCCGATCGTCAGGCCGGCAGGACAGGTGGCCTTTCCGTCTCCGGCGGGGAGCACCGCGTCCTTGGGGACATCGACCGACGTGATCGCCGGGATGTCGACCTTCGACGAGTTCCCGTTGGTGGATCCTCCCGTGGACGGCTGGTTGGCACATCCCGCGAGGAACAGTGCGACTGACGCTGCAACAGCCGCACCGATGGTGACTTTCTTCCGTAGCATCTCTTGCCTCTCGACGTAAATCCGTCACGAACCTGCGTTTTCGCTGGTTCGTGCCACGAATATGTGTGCTGAGAATACAGTGCCCGCAACGTTTTGCAACCGTGATCGCGGCGCAGATTTACACGATCGAAACCAAACCGTTCGCGCGCTTCACAGTGCGACGACCGCGCGGATAGGCTGATCCCCTGCCCGGATCGGCTCGAGGAGGTGTGCCCCGATGCGTGTGACGCGGCTGCCCGTCCCCGACGCGCTCGGCACCCGGGAGTCGGCCGCCTTCGAGGAGCTCGTGGGCGTGCTGAACGGCATCGTGGTCGACCTGTGGGGCGACGACGACTTCGTCGAGACCGCCGAGCAGGCGCTCGCCGCGTACCGCGAGCAGGACTACGTCGAGCGCATCGTCCACGTCGCCGTCGAGGAGGACGCCATCGTGGGGCGGGTGGAGGCGGTCTTCCCGCTCGACGAGGACTCGGAGACGGTCTCGCTGCTCGTCGACGTGGTGCCAGCACTCCGCGGCCGCGGGATCGGAACGGCGCTGCTCGAGAAGGGCGAGGAGCTCGCCGCCGAGGGCGGCAGGCGGGTGATCTCGACCTACACCGAGCACCCGGTGCGCACGCTCGAAGGCGCCGACCGTCTGGTGCGCGCACCCGCCGGGACAGCAGGCCTCCCCCGCGAATCCCCCGCTGTGCGCTTCGCCCTGAAGCACGGCTACACCCTCGGCCAGATCGAGCGGTCGAGCGAGCTGCACCTCCCCCTCCCGCCCGAGCGCGAGGCGGGCCTGACCATGACGCCGAACGGCTTCCGGCTGGTGTCGTGGTGGGGGGCCGCGCCGGACGACCTGCTCGATCGGTTCGCCGCGATGAAGGCCCGCATGTCGACCGACATCCCGCAGAGCGGTATCGCTGTCGATCCGGAGGACTGGGACGGCGAGCGCGTCCGGTCGCAGGAGCGCACGCTGGTCGCGCGCGGCGAGCCGTTGCTGGTCACGGCCGCGGTGCACGAGCAGACGGGCGAGATCGCCGCCTACACGGAGCTGGCGGTGCCGGCCGACGGGACGAAGGCGGAGCAGTACGACACGCTGGTCGCCCGAGCCCACCGGGGACACCGGCTGGGCACGGCCGTGAAGCTGCGGAACATCCAGGAGCTCGGGCGGCGTGCGCCGCACATCCGCCGCATCCTCACCTGGAACGCCGACGAGAACGACCCGATGCTGGCGATCAACCGGGCGTTCGGCTTCCGGCCGCACGCCCTGACCGGGCACTGGCAGAAGACGCTGGACTGACCGGCGCGGGTGGGTTCCGCAGGCGCTGGCAGTGCGGGCAGAAGTGCGACCCGCGGTTCATGAACTGCTCGCGCACGATCGGCGTCCCGCAGCGCGGGCACGGCTCGCCCTGGCGTCCGTAGGCGTTCAGACTGTGCGAGAAGTAGCCCGAGTTGCCGTTGACGTTGACGTACTGCGCGTCGAAGCTCGTGCCTCCCTCGGCCAGAGCCTTCTCGAGCACGTGACGGATCTCGGCGAGCAGGCTGCGCACGCGGACGCGGCTGAGCGACGCCGCCGGCTGGGCGTAGTGGATGCGCGCCGCCCACAGCGCCTCGTCGGCGTAGATGTTGCCGATGCCGCTGATCAGGGTCTGGTCGAGCAGCGCGCGCTTGATGCCTGTGTTCTTGCGCGCGAGCGCTGCGGCGAACCGGGCGTCGTCGAACGCCGGATCGAGCGGATCGCGGGCGATGTGCGTCACCTGCGTCGGGATCAGCGGCTCGTCCGTGCCGAGACCGCCGTGGGCGCCGTCGTCCGTCGGCACCAGCGCATCCACGGCCATCGAGCCGAAGATCCGCTGGTCGACGAAGTGCACCCACACCTCGCCGTGCTCCGGGCTCTCGATGTGCAGGCGGATGCGCAGAAGACCCGCCTCGACGGTGCCCGGTTCGCGGAGGAGGATCTGGCCGCTCATCCCGAGGTGGGCGACGATCGCGCGGCGAGGGGCGCCCTGGAGCGGAATCCAGAGGAACTTCCCGCGGCGCACCGGCCCCTCCATGACCCGGCCGGTGAGGAGCGCGTCGAACGCGCCGGCCACCGGGTCGTGCCGCTTCAACGACCGCGGCTCGAAGACCTCCACGCCGAGGATCGTGGCGCCGGTGACGGCGGGCGCCAGGCCCGCCCGGACGACCTCAACCTCGGGGAGCTCTGGCACGTTTTCTCGTCAGTTCCGTCCAGGCGCTGAGCGCCGCGGCCATCTCGGCCTGCTTCTTGCTGGTGCCCTCCCCTGTCGCCGTCACGAGGCTGCCGACGGCGACCGTGGCGTGGAAGGTCTTGGAATGGTCGGGCCCGGTGTTGGTCACCGTGTAGACCGGCAGGCCGGCGCCGCGGTGGGCGGCGGCCTCCTGCAGGCTCGTCTTCGGGTCCATGGCGGCGCCGAAGCGCTCCGGGTCGTCGAGCAGGGGCTCGATCAGGCGCAGGACCAGCGCGGTCGCGGCGTCGCCGCCCGCGTCCAGGTAGGTGGCGCCGATCAGCGCCTCCACGGTGTCGGCCAGGATGGACGCCTTCTCGCGACCGCCGCTCTGGTTCTCCCCGCGGCCGAGCCGGAGGTATTCACCCAGGCCGATGCCGCGGGCGACCTCCGCCAGCGCGACGGAGCTGACCAGACTGGCGCGGCGTTTCGCGAGCTCGCCTTCGTCGAGGTCCGGGTTCTCGCGGAACAGCTTGACCGTGACGGCCTGCCCCAGGATGGAGTCGCCGAGGAACTCGAGGCGCTCGTTGTTGGGGATGCCGCCGTGCTCGTAGGCGTACGAGCGATGGGTCAGCGCAAGCTCGAGAAGCTCGGGGTCGATGTCGACCCCGAGCTTCTCGAGAAGTGTGCTGCGGTCAGGGTTCTCTCCGACCACAGCGCTCACCGTGTCTGTGCTTACCGTGTCTGTGCTTACCGTGTCTGTGCTTACCGTGTCTGTCTTCGCCGTTTCGGGGCGACGATCAGACGTCGGCGACCTTGCGGCCCTTGTACTCGAGGAAGAGGGCGGTGCCCGCCGAGTCCTCGACGACCTTCGCACGGTGCGGCAGGCTGTAGGTGACCTTGCCGCCCTCGATGGTCTTGACCAGCGTGGGGGCAGAGGCCTTCCACTGCGAACGGCGGGCGTGGGTGTTGGCGCGCGACTGCTTCCGCTTGGGGACGGCCATGACTATCTCTTCTCTGTATTCGTTCCGCGAGGGTTCGGTCGGGGTTCATCGGTGTCGGAAGCCTGGAATCCCGCGAGCGCAGACCAGCGAGGATCGATGGTCTGCGTGGGTTCGCGATCCGGTACATCCGCCAGCCTCTCCCCGGTCTCAGGGTCGAGACCCGGGCAGTCCGGCCGGCACACCGGCTGGAAGGGCAGTGACAGCACCACCGCATCCCTGATCAGAGGTTCAAGATCCACGTGGTCGTCGTGAACCTCATGATCGAAAGCTTCGTCAGAAGGATACGCGAAAAGTTCCTGGAAATCGACTTCGACGGTCTGCTCGATGTCGGTGAGGCAGCGTCCGCAGACGCCGGTGGCGGTCGTCACGGCGTCCGCGGTGGCGAGGATGCCCTCGTGCATGGACTCCAGACGGAGGTCGAGATCGATGGTCTCGCCCTCCGGGACGCTGATCAGCCCCTCGCCCAGTTTCTCCGTCACGGGGATGCTGATGCGCTGCTCGCGCATGGCGCCGGGGTGGCGGATGAGGTCGTACACATTGATGGCGTACGGGGAGTTCTTCGTGGTCACGAGGAACTATTTTACGCGGCGCTCCGGGGTCGTGCGGCGGAAGGCCAGCCCGCTGGCAGCAAGGACACAGGAATCAGCGCGGCCTTCAACCGCACGGCGGCTCCGGCCTGCGCCTCCAGCGCCGCGATCACCGCAGTGAGATCGTCGGCGAGGCCTCCGGCCCACCGCCGGGTCGGCGGTCCGTACGCGTCGCGCTCGAGTTCGGACAGGAGACGGCGCACTGCCTCCTCCCCCGGCGTGCCGGCCACCGCCGCCTCCACCCGGCTCGCGAAGACGCGCGGCGTCTCGGTGGGCGGAGCGGTCCAGCCCAGGTCTCGGACGGTGTCCCTCAGCTCCTCCCACACGATGGTCGCTCCGCCCCACTCGTCGGTGAGCTCCCGGAGTCGCCGGCGGCGTCGCACCCGGCGCCAGGCGGCCGGGACGAGGAGCACGGCGATCACCAGGACGCCGACACCGATGCCCGTGGCGATCGGCTGGGCGCTCGACTGCGGCGTGAACGACGCGGAACCCGACGGGTTGGCAGGGTCGGTGGGCACGAGCGCCCGCGGCGCCGCGCCGGAGGTCGAGGCCGACGTGGGCGGCGGCGCGGCGGGATCGGTCTGCGGACGGGTGTAGTCCGGCACCGTCCCGCGGCCGACGGTCGGCTCGAACGGGACCCAGCCGACGCCGGCGAAGTACAGCTCGGGCCACGCGTGGAGATCGTCGCTCGTGACCGTGTACTCGCCGGGGTTGGTCGCGGTCCCCCCGCTGGTGGCGCCCGGCAGGTACCCCTCGGCGACGCGCGACGGGATGCCGAGCGTGCGGGCCATGAGGGCCATGGCGGAGGCGAAGTGGACGCAGTAGCCGCTCTTGACCTCCAGGAACCGGGCGATGACGCGCGAACCGTCACCGTCGAAGCCTTGTTTGAGCGGCGTCTGGGTCGAGTAGACGAAGCCGTTGTCGCGGAAGTAGTCCTGGAGCGCAACGGCCTTGTCGTACTCGGTGAGCGCATCCTTCGTCGCCGTCAGGGCGGTCTGCTCGATGATCGTCGGCAGATTCGGGGGAGGAAGAGGTCGCGCTGCACGTCCGCCGGCACGAAGCCGCCCGCCGCCTTGAGCTGATCCGCGGTCGGCTCCAGGACCAGGCTCGTGGCCGTGTACTTCTGGCCCTGCGTCGTCGCGTTGATGCCGCCGATGGTGAGATCGTCGGGGTCCCACGACCACGTGCCGCTGAGTCCCTTCACCGATCGCACGGGGGCGGGCGCCGGCAGCCAGCGGCTGGTCATGTTGTCGATGTCGATCGTCGTCGTGATCTTCGTCGTCTTGACGGCGCTGGACAGGCCGGCGACCGGGCCGATGGTCGCGCCGTCCGTGAGCCGGCTGGTGTCGCGCTCGCGGTGCTTCCAGACCGAGCCCGTGAACTGATCCAGCGACGCGAGCTTGAGGTACTGCCCGTTCGCCGAGGAGGTCGTGTACGTCAGCGCCCGGACGGCCGCCGGCCGGCGCAGGTCCTTGCCCAGGTCCACGAGCGGGGTGACTGTGCCGCCGATCGAGATGCCCCCGGCGGTGAAGGAGGTGGCGCCGCCCTGGTCGAAACCGGGCGCGGTGCCCGCGAGCACGACCGCGATCGCGACGGCCGAAGCGCCGACGGACAGCGCAGCGCCGGGGCGGGGCGTCGCCGAGCGCCGGGTGCGGACGTCGCTGCGCAGCAGCCAGAGGTACGCGGCGGCGGAAGCGGCGAGGGCGAACGGATCGAGCCCGTCGCCGAGCAGGGCGCCCGGCACCACCAGCACGGCCGCCACGGCGAGAGCCGTGAACGCCGGGGTCCGGACGGCGACGGCCAGGATGTCGAGCATGAGCGCCAGCAGGCATCCGCCGCCGACCACGAGGAACAGGAACTCGGGAAGGGGTTCGGCGGGCGTCCCCTGCTGGTAGATGGAGAGCATGGCCTGCTGCAGCGATTGGGACCAGGCCGAGACGGTGGCGGGTGTCGGGATGAGCCCGAGCAACCCGGTCCCCCGGCCGAACGCGATCGTCATGATCGCCGCCGACTCCGCGGACAGGAGCACCGGGACGAGACCGCGGTGCACGCCGAGGCTGCGCAGCCCGGCGCCGGTCGCCAGGACGGCCGCTGCGGTCCCGACGAGCGCGAACCACCAGCCGGGCCCCTGGATCAGACCGACCAGCGCGTAGCTCACGGCCAGCACCTGCAGCATCAGGGCGCCGGTGATGCGCCAGTAGCCCACGCGCCGGCGCGCCGCGACGCGCGGGACGGCGAGAGCGAGGGATTCAGTCGCCACCGGCCACCACCCGGTCCCGCTGGCGGTGCAGCGCGCGCTGCCAGCACTCGGCGGGGTCGTCCCCGGCCTCGAAACGGACGCAGAGCCAGCCGCCGTCCGCGAGAACCTCGACGGCCTCCACAGGGGTGGACGACGCGACGAAGGCGACCCCCGGGTCGCCCATCGAGCGCAGCGACGCCAGCGCGCCGAGCTCCGGAAGGGGCGAGCCGGCGAGCACGGCGAACACCGGCACGGGACGCCCGGCCTTGCGCAGGCCGCCGCCGAGCTCGGCGACCGCGTCGTCGCGTCCCAGGCCGGACGATTCCACCGCGGCGAGGTCGGCGAGCAGCATGCGGTCCGCGCTTCCGGAGTCGTACGTCGCGGTGGTGGAGCCCAGCGTGCCGGTGCGGCCTGCTCCGCTGCGGCCGGAGAGCTGCCGGTCCCCCGTCTCCACCACGCTCACGACGAACCCCTCGTCGAGCAGGTGCACGCCGATCGAGGCGACCAGGTCGACCAGGGTCTCGAACTCGTCGGAGGCGGCCGGCGTGTGCGCGGCCGGCGCCCGGGTGTCCATCAGCATCCACGCCTCCGGGTTGCTGCGCTGCTCCTCCTGCCGAACCATGAGCTGGTCGTGGCGCGCGGTGGCGCGCCAGTGGACGCGCCGCAGCGGGTCGCCCGGGCGGTACTCGCGCGCGATCAGCTCATCGGCGCTCGGGATGCTGTGGCGAAGCAGCTCGTGCTCCGTGCCCTCGCTGTGGGCGACATCCAGCTCGCCGCGGGACAGCGGGACGACACGCGGGGTCACCAGCAGCTGCCTCGGCTGGCCGATGGCGTACTCGGCGTATGCGACACCGAACGGATCGGTGCGGCTCACGACGAGCGGGCCGACCGCATGGGCGCCGCGGCGCTCCGGGACCACGTCCTGGCGCAGCACGACGGTGTCGCGGCCGAGGCTCCCGTCGGGCTGGTGCGCACCCAGCCGCGGGAACGCGGCGGACGGCTGCACGCCGACCACGGCTGGCGCCGACTCGCGCCAGCGCGCCGCGGGACTCGGCCGCGCCGACTGGTTGCGCGCGCTCGTGACGATGGTGGTCCGCTCGCCCACGGCCACGACGTCGGGGTGGAAGCTGCGGGTGACGGTGAGGCGCGGCCGATCGACGGTGACCGAGATCATCGCGGCGAGCGGCAGGACGGTCAGGAACACGCCCGCGAACAGCACGTCCGTGCGCCCGAACAGCGCGGAGGCGACCAGCGCCACGACGCCGACGGCGCCCAGCGTCCATCCGCGCGCGGTCGGGCGCGGCCGCTTCAGCGGCGAGGAGGCGCGACCGCGGACCAGCACGCTAACGTCCCGAGCGACCCAGGGTCGCGGCGCCGACCGGGCCCGGCGCCTGCGCGGAGCCGGCGGAGCCCGATCCGACGGGGACCGGCGTGGAGGCGACGATGCGGCGCACGATGTCCGCGATCACCGGCGCGCTCTCGTGGTGGTGGCCCAGCGCACGGCTGGTGGGCAGCAGGCGGTGCCCGAGCACCGGGACCGCGAGCGCATCCACGTCGTCGGGGAGCACGAAGTCGCGGCCGGCCAGGGCGGCCATGGCCTTCGCCGCGCGGATCAGCTGCAGCGTCGCGCGGGGGCTGGCGCCGAGCCGCAGGTCCCGATCCTCGCGCGTGGCACGCACGAGATCGACCGCGTACTGCTTCACCGGCGTCGACGCGAACACGTTGCGGGCGGTGATCATCATCGCCCGCAACTCGCCGGAGGTCACGACCGGCCGGATGCGCGAGAGCGGGCTCGACGTGTCGCGGGTCGTCAGCATGGCGAGTTCGGAGCCCTCGTCGGGGTACCCCATCGCGATCCGCGCCATGAAGCGGTCGCGCTGGGCCTCCGGGAGCGCGTACGTGCCCTCCATCTCGACCGGGTTCTGGGTGGCCACCACGATGAACGGCGCGGTGAGAGGATACGTCGAACCGTCGACCGTGACCTGGCGCTCCTCCATGCACTCCAGCAGCGCGGACTGGGTCTTCGGGCTGGCCCGGTTGATCTCATCGCCGATGACGATGTTCGCGAAGATGGCTCCCGGCTTGAACTCGAACCGCCGCTCCGCCTGGTTGTACACGGACACGCCCGTCACGTCGCTCGGCAGCAGGTCCGGAGTGAACTGGATGCGGCTGACCGTGCAGTCGACCGACTTCGCCAGCGACTTGGCCAGCATGGTCTTGCCGACACCCGGGACGTCCTCGATCAGCAGGTGTCCTTCGGCGAGGAGGACGACCAGCGCTGTCTGCACCGCCTCGTGCTTCCCGTCGATGACGGACTCGACGTTCGCCGTGATCTGCTCGGCGGCACGCCGCAGCTCGTCCAGGTCCATGAGAGCGGCCGCGCCGGTGTCCTCCTCGGGGGCCACGGAGGACTCGGTGGGCTGGCGCGTCGCGTAACTGTTCATTGCCCTCGGCTCACGTCTCTGGATTCACGTCTCTGGATTCACGTCTCTTGCAGGTACTCGTGCACGACCGGCGGCACGTACGGGCTGACGTCCCCGCCCAGTGCGGAGACCTGGCGAACCAGCGAGCTGGAGACGTGCGCGTTCGCGGGGTTCGGGAGCAGGAAGACCGTCTCGACGTCGGCGAGGTGACGGTTGACGATCGCCATCGGCGTCTCGTAGGCGACGTCCACCTGCGAGCGGATGCCCTTCACCAGCACGTGCGCGCCCACATCGGTGCAGTAGTCCACGAGCAGGCCGACGGACCAGGAGGCGATGACGATGTTGCCGACGATCCCCGCATCCTCGATCGACCGCTCCAGCAGCGCGACCCGCTGCGCGATGGGCAGCAGCGCGGACTTGTCCGGGTTGTGGACCACGAGGACGTGGACCTCGTCCCACATGCCCGCTGCACGCTCGATCACATCGAGGTGCCCGAGCGTGACCGGGTCGAACGATCCAGGGACAACGGCGATCCTGTTCATAGACCTTCAGACTATCCCGCGGATCCCGGCATTTCGTTGTGAATCCGTTACCAAACGGTTTCGGCCGCGCGTCGCGGCCCGGCGGCTAGGACTTGCCCAGGAAGGCCCGCTCGCTCTCGTCCAGGCGGCGGGCGAGCGCGGCGCGAAGCGCAGGATGCGCGCCGAGCCCCGGGTCGGATTCCAGCGTCTCCTCGGCGGCGACCCGGGCCTCGGCGATCAGTTCGCCGTCGGAGGCGACGCGCAGCAGGCGCAGCGACGACCGGCCGCCCGACTGTCTGCTGCCGAGCACGTCGCCCTCGCGACGGAGTTCCAGGTCGACGTTCGCCAGCTCGAACCCGTCCAGGGTCGCCGCCACCGCCTCCACCCGCTCGCGGGCGAGCGTGTCCTGCTCGGCCGCCGTCACCAGCAGGCACAGTCCGGGGATGTCGCCGCGGCCGACCCGCCCGCGCAGCTGATGCAGCTGGGACACGCCGAACCGGTCCGCATCGAGCACCACCATGGCCGACGCGTTCGGGACGTTCACGCCCACCTCGATGACCGTCGTCGCGATGAGCAGGTCGATGTCGCCGGTGGCGAAGGCGCGCATCACCTCGTCCTTGGTCTCGGAGGGCAGCCGGCCGTGCAGCACACCGATGCGCGCCTCGCTGAACAGCGGATCGGCGCGGACCTGGGCGGCGACCGCCTCGACGCTCGCGATGGGCCGGGGCGGCGCGCCGTCGGGCTGCTCCTCGTCGGGCTCCGCCTCCTCGCCGTCGTCCTCCGCGTCCTTGCCCGAGATGGCCGGGCAGACGACGAAGACCTGGCGCCCCTTCGCGATCTCCTCGGAGGCCCGCTCCCAGATGCGCCGCTCCCAGCCGGGGCGGTCGGCGAGCGGGACGACGAAGCTCTCGATGCCCTGCCGACCGGCGGGCAGCTGGGCGATCGTCGAGACGTCCAGGTCGCCGAAGACGGTCATGGCGACCGTCCGCGGGATGGGCGTGGCGGTGAGCACGAGCACGTGCGGCGGAGTGCCGCCCTTCGCCCGCAGCGCCTCCCGCTGCTCGACGCCGAAGCGGTGCTGCTCGTCGACGACGACGAGACCGAGATCGAAGAAAGTGACCGCGTCCCCCAGCAGCGCGTGCGTGCCGACCACGATGCGCGCCTGGCCGGACACCGTGCGCAGCAGCGCGCGCTTGCGCTCGGCGGCGGACAGCTGACCGGTGAGCAGGGTCGGCATCAGCTGAGCGGAGAGGTCCGGACCGAGCATCGCGGCGATCGACCGCAGGTGCTGCGCGGCCAGCACCTCGGTCGGTGCGAGCAGCGCGGACTGTCCGCCGGAGTCGGCGACCGCGAGCATCGCCCGGAGCGCGACGAGCGTCTTGCCGGACCCGACCTCCCCCTGCACCAGCCGGTGCATAGCCGCCGTGCCGGCCAGGTCGCGCTCGATCTCGCCGCCCACCACATCCTGGTCGCCCGTGAGAGCGAACGGCAGCGCGGCGTCGAACCGCTCGAGCAGGCCCCCGGCGACCGCCTTCCGCGGCGTGGCCGCCACCTCGCGCGTCGCCGCACGCTGCTGCAGAAGCGCCGCCTGCAGCACGAACGCCTCCTGGAACCGCAACGTGTCACGGGCGCGCTGCCACTGCGCATCCTTCTGAGGGCGGTGGATGCCCTCCAGTGCGTCGCGGAACGGGACGAGTCCGCGCTCCACCACCACGGAATCGGGGATGGGGTCGGGCACGTCGCCCAGCGCGTCGAGGGCCAGCCCGACCGCCTTCTGCACCTGCCAGCTGGCGACGGTGCCCGTGGCGGGGTAGATCGGGATCGGGGTCTGCGCCCACTCCTTCGCGGCGGAACTGCCCGGGACGACGGCGTTCTCCCCGTCCGGTTCGAACAGCTCGTAGTCGGGATGCGCGAGCTGAAGCGCACCGCGGTACGCCGACACCTTGCCGGCGAAGATGCCCCGCACTCCCGGCGTGAGCTCGCGCGACCGCCACGCCTGGTTGAAGAAGGTAAGGGTCAGGATGCCCTCCCCGTCGGAGATCTTCACCTCGAGGATGCTCCCCCGCCGCGCGCGCATGGGCCGCTCCTGCACCCGCAGCACCTCGGCGATGATCGTGACGTTCTCATCGAGCGGGAGATTCGCGAGGGCCGTGAGCTCGCCGCGCTTGGCGTAGCGGCGGGGGTAGTGGCTGAGGAGGTCGGCGACCGTGCGCATCCCGAACGCCTTCTTCGAACGCGGAGGCCGTGCGGCCCCCGAGGACGCCGCTCAGCCGCGAGTCGAGGCCGACGGCGCCCGCGTCGATCCCGGAGCCGGCCGGGGCGGAGGCGGAGGTCATGACTCGATCGTATGCGTCTCCCCCGGCACTCCGCCGTCCGGCGGCGGTGCGGTGGGATCGGGACGCGTCCCGGACGCTCTGGAGGAATCCGTGCCGGTGGGCTCCTGGTCGGCCGACCCCGCAAGCTCGGCGAGCTCGGAGGCCACCGCCCGCTCGCCCGGTCGCTCCTCGTGGAGCCGTTGCTGGACGGCCAGCGCCTCGGCCGTCCGGCCGAGCGCCCGCAAGGCCCTTCCCACCGCCCACTGCGCGGCGAAGCGCTGGTCGGAGGTTCCGTACAGCTCGGCGGAACGTACCGCGTCCTCGAACGACACCAGCGCGGCCGCGGCGTCGCCGTCGCCGAACCGCGCCCAGCCGCGCAGGTCGAACAGCACGGCGCCGAAGCGCAGCAACCGGGGATCGCTCGTCGCGGCGAGGTCGGCGAGGCCCTCCTCCACCCACTGCTCCGATCTCGGTGCATCGGCCTCGGCGAGGGTCAGCGCGCTCTCGAGCGCGAGACCCGTGTCGCCGTCGTGGCGCGCGGCGCGGAGTGCCGCCTCAAGCAGAGGGACCGCCTCGTCCGGCCGGCCGGCGGCGAGACGCAGGCGACCCCGCTCCAGGAGCACGCGGACCTCCAGCACTCCGGACGCCGGCTCCAAGGAGTCGAGGAGCGCCTCGCCCTCCTCGATGCGCCCCTGCAGGCCGAGGGCGCGCGCTCGCTGCGTCTCCAGCTCCGCGCGGACGACCTCCGACCGGTCCGAACGGGCGACGGCGTCGGCCAGGCGTTCTTCGGAGGCGATCGGGTCACCGGGGAGCCACAGGCGGTCGAGCTCTGCCTGCTCCAGGCGTTCCTCCATCCTCATATCTTGGCGGGTGCGTCCGCCGCGACGCTAGGCTCAGGGGGCTATGACCCGAATCGTCTCCGGTTTCGCAGGATCGCTCACGCTGCAGGTGCCGAAGAGCGGGACCCGCCCGACCTCCGACCGCGTGCGCGAAGCGGTGTTCTCGGCCCTGGAGGCGCGGGATGCGCTCCACGGGGCCCGGGCGCTCGACCTGTACGCGGGCTCGGGAGCGCTGGGGCTCGAGGCGGCGAGCCGGGGCGCGACGTCGGTCGTGCTCGTGGAGCGGAGCCCCGCGGCGGCGCAGGTGTGCCGGCGCAACGCGGCCGCAGTGGCCGCGGCAGCCCGCTCGAGCAGGCACCACGGCCCTCCGCCCTCGATCGACGTGCGAGCCGCTTCCGTGCAGTCGTACCTCGGTCAGGCGGCCGGGAGGTTCGACGTCGTCTTCATCGACCCGCCCTACGAGGTCGGCGAGGAGGAGCTGACGGCCGTCCTGAGCGCCCTCCAACCGACGCTGTCGGAGGATGCCGTGGTCTGCGTCGAGCGCAGCGCCCGCGGACCCGGGCCCTCACTCCCCGACGGCCTCGTGCTCGAACGCCGCAAGGACTACGGCGAGACCGCGATCTTCTGGCTGGCGCCGGGTCAGCCCTGACCGCCGTCCCACTCCAGATAGGGATCCCATCCGCCGCGTTCGCCGAACGGGACTCCATCCACCAATAGCAGGCCGTCCCCCTCGCGCACGACGCCGATGCGGCGGAAGCCGCCCGGGAGCTCGGTGCCGGCCGGGAAGGCGGCGAACAGTCCGTGATCCTCGCCGCCGCGGAGTGCCGTTGCGACATCCGGACCCAGCGTCGACGTGTCGAGGTCGATCGCGACACCGCTCGCCTCCGCGACGCGGCGCGCGTCGAGCGCGAGGCCGTCGCTGAGGTCGAGCATGGCGGTCGCACCGGAGGCGGCGGCGCGCGGTCCGTCCGCGATGGGCGGGCGCGGGCGGAGTTGCGCGGCGACCGTGTCCGGATGCGCGGCCGCGACGGCGGCGAAGCGGTGCGCGTCCGGCTCGCCCGACGCATCCACCGCCTCCGCGAACAGGGCACGCAAGCCGGCCGCCGCCTGCCCGAGAATGCCCGACACCGCCACGATGTCGCCCGGCCGCGCACCGCTGCGGAGCACCGGCGTCCGGCCCTCGAGGTCGCCGAACGCGGTCACGGCGAAAGTCAGCGTGGCGGAGACGGACAGATCCCCGCCGACGACGCCGCAGCCCGGGGCGAGCTCGGCGCACGCCTCGCGGAAGCCGTCCGCCACCCCCTCCAGCCACGCCACCGGAGTCTCGGGGGGCGCGGCGATCGCGACGACGAGCGCCGTCGGGACGGCGCCCATGGCCGCAACATCCGACAGGTTCGTCGCTGCGGCCTTCCAGCCCAGGTCGACCGGTCCGGACCAGGCGAGACGGAAGTCCGGTCCG
Source organism: Leifsonia sp. KNZ13-11D (assembly GCF_056754895.1). NCBI lineage: Bacteria > Bacillati > Actinomycetota > Actinomycetes > Micrococcales > Microbacteriaceae > Leifsonia > Leifsonia sp. KNZ13-11D. The sequence continues at coordinate 1,651,115 of NZ_JBPGWU010000001.1, read as the reverse complement.
TGGACCATCATGTCGGTGGTCACGACGAAGCGTCCGTCCGGCGCGGCGAGCACGGCGGCGTCGTCGCCCGGGCCGACCAGGGTCGCCGACGACTGCGGGAGCCGCGGGAAGATGCGCCGCAGCGCCTCCCGTTCCGACGCCTCCCCGATCGTGATGGCGGACGCGTCGCTCCCAGAGATTCCCATGATCTGAAACGGTAGCCTGAAACCGATGAACTCCCGTCGCCGCGCCCTCCCGGCCCTGCTGCTCGCCGGAGCGGCTCTCCTCCTCGCCGGCTGCGCGCCGACCGTCTCCCTCGACCCGGCCGCCGGCAGCAACGCGCCGGGATGCGCGGAGATCAGCGTGCGCCTCCCCGACACCGTCGCCGACGAGCCGGCGCGCGAGACGGACGCCCAGGCGACAGGCGCATGGGGCGACCCGGCCGTCGTCATCCTGCGCTGCGGCGTCCCGCCGATCGGGCCGACGACGAAGCCCTGCGTCAACGTCAACGGCGTCGACTGGGTGCTGATGACCGATCCGGCGGCCAAGACGATCGTCTACCAGACCTTCGGGCGCATCCCCGCGACCGAGGTCATCATCGACCACGTCTCCGGTGTGTCCGACTCGTCGGTGCTGCCCGAGTTCGCGAGCGCGATCTCCACGATCAAGCAGACCCAGAAGTGCCTCTCGACGCTCGACACGGACACGGACACGGACACGGGCCCGACGCAGACGCCTGCGCCGAGCGCGACGACGGCGCCCTGATCGGGACGCGCCGGACGGCGCGCAGCCGTGCCGCGAGGGTCAGGCGGCGGCGCGGGCCAGCGCGACCTGGATGAGCTCGTCGATCAGCGCGGGGTAGCTGAGCCCCGACTCCTGCCAGCAGCGCGGGAACATCGAGATGGGCGTGAAGCCCGGCATCGTGTTGATCTCGTTGACGACGAAGCCGTCCGCGGTCAGGAAGAAGTCGACGCGGGCCAGTCCCTCGCCGCCGATCGCGTCGAACGCACGGATGCCCAGGTCGCGCATCTCCGCCAGCTGATCGTCGGTGAGGTCGGCCGGGCAGACCAGGTCGATGCCCGGAGCGTCGAGGTACTTGGCGGCGAAGTCGTAGAACTCGCGGCCGGTGAGGACTATCTCACCGGCGACCGACGCGCGCGCGGGCTCGCCTGGGCGGCCGCCGAGGACGGCGATCTCCACCTCACGACCCGCCACCATCGACTCGATCAGCACGCGGTCGTCCTCGGCGAGGGCGGTCGCCATCGCCGCATCCAGCTCGGACCAGTCCGAGATCTTCGTCACCCCGACGCTCGAACCGGCGCGGGCCGGCTTGACGAACGCGGGAAGACCGAGGGGGCGGACCGCCTCGCGGATCGCCTCCGGGTGGGACCCCCACTCGTAGGCGGTGACGGTGCGCCACGGCGCCACCGGGATTCCCGCCTGCTCGAGCACGGTCTTGGTGAAGTGCTTGTCCATCCCGAGCGCGCTCGCCAGCACGCCGCTGCCCACGTAGGGCAGCCCGACGAGCTCGAGCATGCCCTGGAGCGTGCCGTCCTCGCCCCAAGGGCCGTGGAGGATGGGGAAGACGATGTCCACGTCGCCGAGCGACGAGCGGGAGCCGTCGGGGCTCACCACCGACAGGGCCCGGCTGGATGCACTGTCCGGCCAGAGGATCCGTGTGCCGTTGTCGTCGACCTCGGGGAGCTTCTCGGCATTCAGCGCGAAGCGCGCCGCGTCGTCGGGCTGAAGGGTGAAGGCGCCGTCGTGGGTGATCCCGATCGGGATGACGTCGTAGCGGTCGCGGTCGATCGCCTCAAGGACGCCCGCCGCCGTCGCGCAGCTGATCGAATGCTCGCTTGAGCGACCCCCAAAGAGAAGCGCGACCGCGACCTTGTCCGTCATCCGTAGTCCTTTCGCCTTGCGGCTCGTCCGAATCCGTCGTGAGATGCGGTGCGATGTCTTTCGGATCGAGCGTACCGGCGAGCACCTGGCTGACCTGACGGACGATCGGCATTTCGACCCCGCGCGCTTCGGCGAGGGTGAGGATGGGGGCGACGGAGGCGAGCCCCTCCGCGGTCTGGTTCATCTGCTTCACGACGTCGTGGAAGCCGTAGCCCTGCCCGAGCAGACGTCCGGCGGTGTTGTTGCGGCTGAGGGACGACTCGCACGTCGCGATGAGGTCGCCGAGCCCGGCCAGGCCCGACAGCGTCTCCGGCTTCGCCCCGTAGGCCACGGCGAAATCCGTCATCTCGACAAGTCCGCGCGTGATGATGGAGGCCTTCGTGTTCTCGCCGTAACCGACGCCGTCGACGATGCCGATCGCCACGGCGATCAGGTTCTTGAGGACACCGCCGAACTCCGTGCCGATGACGTCCGTGTTCACGAAGCTGCGGAAGTACCGGTTCGTAGCGGAGATCGCGACCGCCTGCGCGGTCTCCAGGCTCGACGACGACACGACGGCCGCCGTCGGCTGCTCCCGGGCGATCTCCAGCGCCAGGTTGGGGCCGGAGGCGACCGCGATCCGGTCCGGCTCGATCGGGAGCCCCTCAGCGATGACCTCGCTCATGCGCAGGCCGGTGCCCTTCTCGACACCCTTCATCAGGCTGACGACGACGGTCTCCGGTCCGAGGAACGGGATCATCGCCTCGAGATTCGAGCGGAGGGTCTGGCTCGGGATGGAGACGAAGACCTGCTCGGCGTCGCGCATCGCCTCCCCCAGCCGGGACGTGGCACGCAGGTTGCGCGGCAGGTTGATGCCTTCGAGATAGTCGCTGTTGCGCTTGACCTCGTTGATCTCGCGGGCAAGCTCCGGCCTGCGTGCCCAGAGGACGACGTCGGAACCGCCGTCGGCGAGGATCTTCGCGAATGTGGTCCCCCAGCTGCCGGCGCCGAGGACGGCGATCCGGCGGGGGCGGGCGACGGGAGCCTTCACTGCCTTAGCCATCGAAGCGGCCGGTCTCCTTCTGGTTGTGCTGGGACGGGTCCCACCGCTCCGCGGGAGCCTTCTCGCCCCGCAGATCCTCGAGGAGGGCGGTGATCGCATCCATGATGACGGCGGTCGCCTCCGTGAGCGTCGCGTTGTCGAGCGGACGTCCGCGGAACGCCGACAGGTCGACCGGATCGCCCACCTTGACGTCGATGGTCTTGCGGGGGAACCAGCTGATCTTCTTGGCGTAACGCGCCATCACCTGCTGGGTGCCCCAGTGCGCGATGGGGATCACCGGGATGTCGTGCTCCAGCGCCATCCGCGCCGCGCCGGTCTTGCCGCGCATCGGCCACATGTCCGGGTCGCGGGTCAGGGAGCCCTCCGGGTAGATGACGACGATCCGGCCCTCGTCGGCGACCTTCTGGGCGGCTTCGAGCGGCGCCGCTCCCCGGGCGCTCCCGCCGCGCGCGACGGGGACCTGCCCGGACCTGCGCAGGAACCAGCCGACGACCGGAACGCGGAACAGGCTCTCCTTCGCCAGGAACCGCGGGAGGCGGCCCAGCTTCCAGGCGACGATGCCCATCATCACCGGGTCGATCTCGCTGTAATGGTTGGGCGTCAGGATGAACGCGCCGGTGCGCGGCAGCTTCCCGCCGTCGACGATCTTGAACCGGGCCAGCAGATAACCGATCGGCAGCAGGATGCCCGCCAGCACCCAGAAGATCGACGGACGGCTCTTCTCGGAGCGCTGCTTCTTCGCAGGGGAATCGGTTGCTGGCACCATCCCATTATCCGTGACGGCCATGGCGCTCGGGGCATGCGGGCGCGCGCCGCGCGCTCACGGCGCCACCGTGACGGGCCGCAGATCGAGCTCGGGGATGCCCGCGAAGTCGTCGGGGTTGCAGGTGTGCAGCGGCAGATCGCGGGAGATGGCCGCCGCGGCGATGAGGGCGTCGAACGCCCGCGAGGTCGGCTTCCGGCCGGCCTGCCGCAGCGACTGGGCGACCCGCGCGAAGGCGCGGGCCGCCGACGCGTCGAACGGGATGGGGTCGAAGTCGGCCTCGGCGAGCTGCAGGTGGGCCTGGCGCGCCGCCCGCTCGCTCTCCGTGGAAGCCACGAGCGGCCCCACCGAAAGCTCGGCGAGGGTGACCGCGCTGATCGACGGGATGTCGGGGAGCTCGGACGGATCCGCCACACGCGCCAACAGGATGAGCGTGGACGTGTCGAGGAGCCCGGGCTGCATCACCACTGCTGTTCCACCACCGCGTCCACGTCTGCGCGCAGGCCGCGGGGGTCGACAGCGGGCAGTGTGCGACGCGCGTCGATCAGCGTCGACAGGGCACGCCCCGGCGTCGCCAGCGGAGACAGCTCCGCCACGGCGGCGCCGTCGCGCGTGATGGTCAGGTGTTCGCCGCGGGCCACCCTGTCGAGGATGTCGCCGCCATGGTTGCGTAGGTCTCTCACGCTGACAGTCTCCATGATCGGAGTGTATCACCGGTGAGACCGCGGGGGATCTGTGGAAACTGCGGGGTCGCCCCGGCTGTGAGCGGTTTCAGCCCTCGAGGGTGAAGTCAGCACCGAGCAGCTGGAGCTTCGTGATGAAGTTCTCGTAGCCGCGGCTGATGATGCCCACGTTGCTCACGGTCGAACGCCCCTCGGCGGTCAGCGCCGCGATGAGGTGACTGAAGCCGCCGCGCAAGTCGGGGACCTCGATGTCGGCGCCCTTCAGGTCGACCGGACCCATGATGACCGCGGAGTGGTTGAAGTTCCGCTGGCCGAAGCGGCACGGGTGGCCGCCGAGGCACTCCTTGTGCACCTGGATCTTCGCGCCCATGTCGATCAGCGCATCCACGAAGCCGAAGCGCTGCTCGTACACGGTCTCGTGAACGATCGAGACGCCCTCGGCCTTCGTCAGCGCGACCACGAGCGGCTGCTGCCAGTCGGTCATGAAGCCGGGGTGGACGTCGGTCTCGATCACGACCGGCTTGAGCGGACCGCCCGGGTGGAAGAACCGGATGCCGTCGTCCTCGATCTCGAACGCGCCGCCGACCTTGCGGAAGACGTTGAGGAAGGTCAGCATCTCGGGCTGGCGGGCCCCGCCGACGAAGATGTCTCCGCCCGTCGCGAGCGCCGCGGCCGCCCAGCTGGCGGCCTCATTGCGGTCGAAGAGCGACGTGTGGCTGTAGCCGACGAGCTTGTCGACGCCCTCGATGCGGATCACGCGGTCGGTGTCGACCGAGATGCTCGCGCCCATCTTCTGCAGGACGTTGATGAGGTCCATGATCTCGGGCTCGATCGCCGCGCCCTTGAGCTCGGTGATGCCCTCGGCGCGCACCGCGGTCAGCAGCACCTGCTCGGTGGCGCCGACGCTCGGGTACGGGAGCTCGAGCTTCGCGCCGTGCAGGCCGTTCGGGGCGGTCATCCGGATGCCGCTGGGCAGCTTGTCGACGACCGCGCCGAACTTGCGCAGCACCTCGAGGTGGTAGTCGATCGGGCGGTCGCCGATGCGGCAGCCGCCCAGATCGGGGATGAACGCCTCACCCAGGCGGTGCAGGAGCGGGCCGCAGAACAGGATCGGGATGCGGCTGGAGCCCGCGTGCGCGTCGATGTCGGCCATGTGCGCCGACTCGACCGCGCTCGGGTCGAGCAGGAGCTCGCCCTCCTCCGCACCGTCCGTCACCTTGACGCCGTGCACCTCGAGCAGCCCGCGGACCACGCGGACGTCCGAGATGTCCGGGACGTTCCGCAGCACGCTGGGGCCTTCGCCGAGGATCGCCGCGACCATCGCCTTGGTGACGAAGTTCTTGGCGCCGCGGACCTCGATGCGGCCCCGCAGGGGGATGCCGCCGTTGATCGTGATGCGATCGCCCTTGAGGCCCACGCGGGCTCCTGCTGCCTGTGCGTCCTGAAGAAGTGAGTTCAAAGTTTCACCGGGAGGGTCGTGGGCCGCCAGCTCGCGCGGCCCGATTCGTATTCGGAGATGAGCGCCTCGTCGCGCAGGGTCAGGGCGATGTCGTCCAACCCTTCGAGCAAACGCCAGCGAGTGTAGTCGTCGATGTCGAAAGACACCTGGACCTCACCTACGGTCGCAGTCTTGGCAACCAGATCCACCGTCGCGGCTATTCCCGGCCGGGCCTCGATCGCCTCCCAGAGGCGCTCCGCATCCTCTTCGGTCACGATGCCCGTCAGAAGGCCCTGCTTGCCCGCGTTCCCGCGGAAGATGTCGGCGAAGCGCGGGCTCAGAACGACCCGGAACCCGAAGTCGCGCAGCGCCCACACGGCGTGTTCGCGTGACGAACCCGTACCGAAATCGGCGCCGGCGACGAGCACGGTCGCACCCTGGTACTCGGGCCGGTTGAGGATGAAGTCGGGGTCCTGGCGCCAGGCGTGGAAGAGGGCGTCCTCGAAGCCCGTCTTGGTGACGCGCTTCAGGAACACCGCCGGGATGATCTGGTCGGTGTCGACGTTGGAGCGCCGGAACGGGACGGCGGTTCCGGTGACGGTCTCGAACTTCTCCATCAGGCGCCCACCTTCTCTCCGATACGTGCATCCGTGCCGCCATCGCGCGGCGTGTCGCCGCCTTCGCGCTCGAGGTCCCAGGGACTCGAGAGCGTGCCCCGGATCGCGGTCGCCGCCGCGACCAGCGGCGAGACGAGATGGGTGCGGCCGCCCTTGCCCTGGCGGCCCTCGAAGTTGCGGTTCGAGGTGGATGCGCAGCGCTCCCCCGGCGCCAGCTGGTCGGGGTTCATGCCCAGGCACATCGAGCATCCGGCGAACCGCCACTCGGCGCCGAACTCCTCGACGATCTTGTCGATGCCCTCGGCCTCGGCCTCGATGCGCACTCGGGCGCTGCCCGGGACGACCATGACGCGTACCCCGTCGGCCTTCTTGCGGCCCTTGATGATCGACGCGAAGGCGCGCAGGTCCTCGATCCGGCTGTTGGTGCACGAGCCCATGAAGACCGCGTCGACGGGGATGCTCTTCATCGGGGTGCCGGGCTGCAGGTCCATGTACTCCAGCGCGCGCTCGGCGGCGGCGCGGGCGTTCGGGTCCGCGATCGCAGCCGGGTCCGGCACGGCCTGGCTGAGCGAGACGCCCTGACCGGGGTTGGTGCCCCAGGTGACGAACGGCTCGATCTCCGCGGCGTCGAGGTAGACCTCGGCGTCGAAGACCGCGTCCTCGTCGGTCTGCAGCGTCTTCCAGTACGCGACCGCCTCGTCCCACTCGGCGCCCTCCGGGGCGTGCGGCCGGCCCTTCAGGTAGGCGAAGGTGGTCTCGTCGGGTGCGACCATGCCCGCGCGTGCGCCGGCCTCGATGGACATGTTGCAGATCGTCATCCGGCCCTCCATCGAGAGCGAGCGGATGGCGCTGCCGCGGTACTCGAGCACGTAGCCCTGGCCGCCGCCGGTGCCGATCTTCGCGATGACGGCGAGGATGATGTCCTTTGCGCTCACGCCGGGCCGCAGCTCGCCCTCGACGGTGATCGCCATGGTCTTGAACGGCTTGAGGGGCAGCGTCTGGGTGGCGAGCACGTGCTCCACCTCGCTGGTGCCGATGCCGAACGCCATCGCGCCGAAGGCGCCGTGCGTCGAGGTGTGCGAGTCGCCGCACACGACGGTGATGCCGGGCATGGTGAGCCCGAGCTGGGGACCGACGACGTGGACGATGCCCTGCTCGACGTCGCCCAGCGAGTGCAGGCGGATGCCGAACTCCTCGGCGTTGCGGCGCAGGGTCTCGATCTGCGTACGGCTGGTGAGGTCGGCGATCGGCTTGTCGATGCCGATAGTCGGGGTGTTGTGGTCCTCGGTGGCGATGGTGAGGTCGGGCCGGCGCACCGGTCGCCCGGCCATGCGGAGGCCGTCGAAGGCCTGCGGGCTGGTGACCTCGTGCACCAGGTGCAGATCGATGTAGATGAGGTCGGGCGAGCCGTCCTCGCCCTTCGCGACCAGGTGGTCGTTCCAGACCTTCTCGGCCAGCGTCAGCGGTCCCGAGGATGTGGGAACAGTGGGGGTGCTCATGTCGTGCGAACTCCTTAGCGTGTGAACGGATCAGCCGTCGACGGACTCCGCGGCGAGGGTGGCCTGATGTCTAGGACTCGCCGCGGCGGCTAAGGAGGAGAAGACCCGCGTACACGAATGACAGGTTATCACCGGCAGCGCGGGGCCTCTGCTCGGGCCAGTGGAGCTCGCGCAGCCGCGTACCCGCACACGGACGGACTACTCCCTCGGCTGCGTGTCTTCGAGCCTGCGATCGCTTCCGCCGTCCGCACGGTCACGCGTGTCGACCGGGGCCGGAGCATCCTCTCCGGTCACCGATTCGACCACGATGACCGTGATGTTGTCGTGGCCGCCCGCCTCGTTGGCGGCGTCCACGAGGGCCGCGGCCGGGTCCTCGGGCGCTTCGGCGAGGATCTCGGCGATGCGCCGGTCGCTCAGCTCGCGTGTGAGCCCGTCGGAGCACACCAGGAAGATCTGACGCCCCTGCTCCGGGATGAGCGCGCTGTCCGTGTCCACGAAGTCCTCGGCCCCGAGCGCCCGCGTGATGACGTTGCGCTCGGGATGCACGGCCGCCTGGGCTTCGGAGATCAGGCCCGCATCCACCAGCTCCTGCACGGCCGAGTGGTCCACCGTCAGCTGCCGCAGCACCCGGCCGTCCCACGAGTAGACGCGGGAGTCGCCCACGTTCACGACCATCCACTGCTCGGCCGCGAGCTCGGGAACGCGCACCCGGACGATGCCGGTGAGCGTGGTGCCGGCGACCGCCGCGCCGGACTCGTCGGCGCCGGACAGGGCTCGGACGGCGGCGTTCGCCTCGTCGATCGCCCGGACGACCTCCTCGGGCGTCGGCCGGGAGCCGGGCAGCAGGGTGCGCGCCAGGCTCTCCACCGCCGTGCGGCTCGCCAGGTCGCCGCGGGCGTGCCCGCCCATCCCGTCCGCCACGACGAACACCGGGTCCTGCGCCAGAGCGCTGTCCTCGTTGACGTGCCGGACCGCACCCGTGTCGCTGCGGACGCTCACGCCGACGAGAGAGCTCATGTGCGGGGGTCCTCCTGGGTGCCGTCGACGGCCGCGTCGTCGGTGTCGTGCTCTTCGGTGTCGTCGCCGTGGATGGCCGCGGCGACGGTGGTGCCGCTCATCCGCAGCTTCACCAGACTTGCAATCGTAGCGACAAGCATCGCACCGACGATGACCGCGAGGGACGTCCAGGTGCTGATGTCGGGCGCCCACTCGATGTGCTCGCCGTTGTTTATGAACGGCAGCTCGTTCTCGTGCATCGCGTGGAAGACGAGCTTCACGCCGATGAACGCGAGGATGAACGCGATCCCGTACTTGAGGTACACCAGCTTGTCGAGCAGGTGGCCGAGCAGGAAGTACAGCTGGCGGAGACCCATCAGGGCGAAGACGTTCGCGGTGAACACGATGAACGGGCTCTGGGTGATGCCGAAGATGGCGGGGATGGAGTCGAGCGCGAACAGGAGATCGGTCGTCCCGAGAGCGAGGAACACGATGATCAGCGGCGTGAACATCCGCCGCCCGGACACCGTGGTCCGCAGCTTGTTGCCCTCGTACTGCGTCGACACCTTGAGGTGGCGGCGGGCGAACTTGATGAACCACGAGTCCTCGGCGCCCTCGTCCTCGTGGTTCGTGAGGGCCTGGTTGAACGCCGTCCACAGCAGGAAGGCGCCGAAGATGTAGAAGATCCAGCTGAAGCTGGCGATAAGCCCGGCGCCGAGCACGATGAAGACGCCGCGGAAGATCAGCGCCAGGATGATGCCCACCATGAGCACCTCCTGCTGGTACTTCCTGGGCACCTTGAACCTGGCCATGATGATGACGAAGACGAACAGGTTGTCGATGCTCAGGCTGTACTCGGTCAGCCAGCCCGCCAGGAACTGGCCGGCGTGCTCCGCGTCCCCGATCACCAGCATGAGCAGGGCGAAGATCAGCGCGAGGACGACGTAGAACGACACCCACAGCGCGGACTCGCGCGGGCTCGGGATGTGCGGCCGCTTGTACACGTAGAGCAGATCGAACGCCAGGATCAGCAGCAGGACGATGAACGACGTGATCTCGAACCAGGCGGGCAGGGCCAGATGCATGGAAACCTCTCGAAGGGCGCGGGCTATCGCCGAAAGTCTCTCCCGCACCGTGCGGTGCCCCTGCGCCCGGGTCCGCCGTCGTGGCGGGCCGTGATGACGTGCGCAGCGCCGGCCGTCGCTCCGCGTCGCCGCGGGCGGGGCCGTCCGGGATACTCCCCTTCGCTGGAGCAAGCCTAGCGGGACGGACGGCCGGGCGTAGTGTCCGGGTCAGAAACGGCAGGGCCGGGAGGAGCACATGGAGCGGGAGGGGTTCGACAGCTCGGTCATCGCGTCGGCCGGCTACGACCCGGTCCTGCGGACGCTGGAGGTGGAGTTCGTCTCCGGCGAGGTCTACCGCTACTTCCTCGTGCCCGCGAGGGTCTGGCGCGACCTGCGGTCGGCCGACTCCGCCGGCGCGTACTTCAACGCCGAGGTGCGCGACCACTACCCCGAGGAGTGGATGCCGGATGCGGCGACGCGGTGAAGGCCGCGTGCACTGCGACCGGCGGGTAGGCTCGGGAATGCGGATACGGCGGGAGAGCGCCGGGAGGGACCGGTCCTCGCACCCGTATCGGTGTGTGAATGACAGAGGGGACCGCGCATGACGCGATCGACCGAGGCCGTCGACGTACTGCGACGCAACAACGTTCGCGAGTACGGGAACCCGGCGGGACGTCCCATCGTGTTCGCCCACGGGTTCGGGTGCAGCCAGGAGGTCTGGCACGCGGTCGTCCCCTTCTTCTCGGACGAGTACCGCGTGATCGTCTTCGACCACGTCGGCGCCGGCCACTCCGACCTCGCGGCCTACGACCGCGCCAAGTACGACTCGCTGCACGGCTACGCGGACGACCTGCTCGAGATCGTCGACTCCCTCGACCTCGAGGACGTCGTGCTCGTCGCGCACTCCGTTAGCGCGATGATCGGCATCCTCGCCGCCAATCGCTCCCGCGATCGCTTCGGCCGGCTGATCCTGGTGGGCCCGTCGCCGCGATACACCGACGACGACGGCTACGTCGGCGGCTTCACCCGTCCCGACATCGACGGGCTGCTCGACGCCCTCGACGTCAACTACCTGGGCTGGTCGGAGACGATCGCGCCGATCATCGCCGGCAACGCCGACCGGCCGGAGGTGGGTGCGGAGCTCACGGCCAGCTTCTGCCGCACCGATCCGGTCATCGCGGGGCACTTCGCCCGGGTGACCTTCCTCTCCGACAACCGCGCGGACCTCTCCGCCGTCAGCGTTCCGACCGTCGTGCTGCAGTGCTCCGACGACGCCATCGCGCCGGAGGCCGTCGGGCGGTACGTGCACGAGGCCATCCCGGGCAGCGAGTTCGTGCAGCTCAGCGCGAGCGGCCACTGCCCCAACCTGTCGGCCCCCGACGAGCTCGCGCACGCCATCCGGAGCCGCCTTCGATGACCGACCCGACCGCGACCTCCGTGCCGCCGGTCTCGCCGGACGAGCTGTACGACCGGGCCCCGTGCGGCCTGCTGACCCTCACCGAGGCGGGCCGCATCGTGCGGGTGAACGCCACCTTCTCGGCCTGGACCGGCATCACGCCGGAGCAGCTGACCGGGACACCGCTCAGCGACCTCCTCGAACCGGGCGCGCGGATCTTCTACGAGACGCGCTTCGTGCCGATCCTCCACCTCGAAGGCGAGGTGCGCGAGGTGGCGCTCGCCTTCCGCACGACGCGGGATGCGGCCCTGCCCGTCCTCGTCAACGCAGCCCTCGACCGCAGCGGTGCGGCGCCGCTCGTCCACGTCGCCGTGTTCGATGCCAGCCGGCGGCAGGACTACGAGCGCCAGCTGCTGTCGGCCCGGCGGATCGCCGAGAGCTCGGAGGCGCGCACGCGCGTCCTGCAGAACGCCACGACCGCGTTCGGCGAGAGCGAGACCGTGGAGCGGCTGGCGCAGGCGTTGGCGGAGAGCGCCCGGGAAGCCCTGGGAGCCGCTGCCGCCGCCGTCTTCCTCGACGACCACCATCCACGACTGGCCGGAGGGGCGGTCCCCCTCGACCCGGACCTCCTGCCCGGCGGCGTCCCGCCCGAGGCGCTGGCCGGCGACGGGATCCTCACCTGGACGGTGCGGGACGATCGAACGCATCCGGGCACGGCCACCGCGCTGCGCGCGGCCCGGCTCGACACGATGCTCACCGTTCCGCTGCTGCAGGCGGGCACGCCGATCGGGACGCTGGCCTGCTACTTCTCCCGGCCCCCCGAACTCGACGACCACGCAACCGATCTGCTCCGGTCGCTGTGCCGGCAGGCGGCGCAGACCGTGGCCCGGCTACGGCTCCAGGCGCAGCTCGCCGCCATCGCCCTCCACGACCCGCTCACCGGGCTCGCCAACCGGGTGCTGCTGCGGACGCACATCGCCGCCAGCGTCACGGCGGCGGTCGAACGGCAGGAGCCGCTCGCGCTGATCTTCGTCGACCTGGACGATTTCAAAGCGGTGAACGACGACCTCGACCACACCGCGGGCGACACCGTCCTCAAACTCATCGCCGCGCGCCTCAGCAGCGCGGTGCGCGGCGACGACCTGGTGTGCCGCTACGGCGGCGACGAGTTCATCATCGTGTGCCGCGACACCGACCACGAGCGTGCCGCGGCCATCGCGGAGCGCATCCGCGTCGCCATCAAGCAGCCGCTCCACGACGACGGCTGGACGCGCACCATCACCGCGAGCGTCGGCGTGACCGTGCACACGCCCGGGCAGTCGCGCATCCTCGACGGCCCGGAGCTGCTCCGCGTCGCGGACAAGGCGATGTACCGGTCGAAGGACCGCGGCAAGGACCATGTCAGCGTCATCGCGTTGTGAGGAGGACGCGGACTACTGCGCAGCGGCCCCTGTGATCACCGGGAAGAGCCTGAATGGTCTGGGACGCGCGCCGGGACGATGGCCGGCGTATCCCAGAAGAAGGGAAGGTCCCGCATCACGACGACGCTGTCCAGGACAGCCGCCCCTTCGGGGAGTCCATCGAAGAATGACGACTGGACGCTGACCACTCGTCCGGGCTCGACCATCCAGTCGTTCGACGTCAACTCGAGCGGCTCCACCCCTTGGCCGTCTCTGCGGGGTGACCACCCTACGGCGCCGCGTTCGTGGAAAGAGGAGGCGGCTTCGACGGTAGGAAACAGCGAGCTGCTCCAGGTGCCACCGAGTTCCACGTCGACGGCGACTCGAGTTCCTGGGGCGGACATCGCCACCCGGAACCGCGTTGCCGTCTCGTCGAGCGTGAACTTCGCCCGCTTCTGGACTCCCGGGAAGAGCCGACCACCAGCGAGGACGGGCAGCAGCGACGAGCTGTGACGTTCCACGATGTAGACGCCGCTTCGCGTGATCCCGCCCTCGTCCCACTCGACGGCGATCCGATGCGCGACGTTCTCTGTTCGGAACCCGAGTCGAGGTCGGAGCCAACCTGGCCGAACCGACTGGAGCCCGATCATGCAGACACCCGCCACAGCGCTTCCGTCCACGATCTGCGGACGAAACGGCTGCGGGATCAGAGTCTGCGCCACCTCCGGGCTCACCCGGTAGCTGATGAGAAGACGACGACGCACCTGAGCCCGCAGCGTCTTGAAGCCGCTCATGCGGTCGCGCCCTTCGCGTTGCGTACCGCGGGACCCGTCCGCTTGCGAACTTCGCGCAACACGATCTGCTCGGGGCAGATCGTGGAGAGGAAATCCCCGACCGACAGCGCCAGCCGGTCGCCGACGAGGGAGTACAGGATCCGATTCCCGTCACGCCGCTCGCTGACGAGGCCCGCGTTCCGGAGCACCCCGAGATGGCGAGAGATGGTGGGGCCGGATGCGCTGAATTTCGCAGCGATCTCGCCGGCCGCCAGCTCTCCGCCCTTCAGGTCTTGGAGGATCTGCCTGCGGGTCGGGTGCGCGAGCGCCTCGAAGATGTCACTGACGTTGTCTTGCATGATTCGCACTATAGCATAATTGCTAAATAGCTAAGAAGGCCACAAGGTGACGGCTCGGCCGCGCGCGGCGAGCCGGCATTCCGGGGCGGGCGGCCCTGTATGACACGATCAGCAAGTGACATCGCCCGCAGCAGCTCGATCGAAGCTCGGTAGCCACCTCGGATCCGACCGGATCGTGAACGTTCGGCGGCGATTGCGACCCGGCTACACAATCGACGGTTTCGTCCTCGCCGTCGGACGACGATGGGTCCTGCTGTCGAAGACGACCGAAGGAGGCTACTTCGACGGCCACGCGGTCCTTCGGATCAGCGACATCAAAGGCGTCCGGGCGGATCGGTCTCTCGAGGACCGATTTCGCGAAGACGACCCCGGAGTGGCCGCCGGCGCTGCCTCCCGTGAACGGGAACCTTGATCTGGATAGCACAAAGGGGATGCTGCGCTCGCTTCTCGTCCCGGGTCATCTGGTCGGCATCGAACGAGACCTGCCCGTGGACGCCACCTGGATCGGCGTGACCATCATTTCCTCTGACCGATATCAGACAGCTTTGGCCGCGATGGCCGGGAGCCCTCCCTCTGAAGCCGCCAACGACTGGCTGCACGACATTGCAAAGGCGTTATGAGGCACCAGGAACTGCGGGTTTGTCGTTTTCCAGGGCTACCTGATCCCGAGAGACAAAAAGCCCGCTTCCCTGTGTTTCCAAGGGAAGCGGGCTGTTGGTGACCCCAGCGGGATTTGAACCCGCGTTACCGCCGTGAGAGGGCGACGTCCTAGGCCGCTAGACGATGGGGCCGTCTGGCAACTAGAAGATCATGCCACAGATGGCGGGTGCGTGCCAAAACGAGGCGGCCGTCCCGGGCGTGGCGCAACGGGCTCCGCGGGTCCTCCGTGCCGCCCGGTCAGGCCAGGATGCGGAGCGCCCCGGGGACGACGGCGACCTCGATCGGCAGCGGCCCGATGCGCTCCCCGTCGGCGTACGCGATCACGTCCGACGCCTCGATGCGGACGGTGCTCACCGGTAGGATGGTCACCTCCGGCAGCGCGGTGTGCTCGCCGCGGAACACCTTCGGGAACATGCGCAGGAACCGCAGCCGCGACATCCGCTCGACGATGAACAGGTCGAGGCGGCCGTCGGCGAGGTCGGCGTCGGGCACGATGCGCATCCCACCGCCCAGGGAGCGGTTGTTCGCAACGGAGACCAGCATCGCGCGCACCTCGATCGTCCGGCCGTCGGCGTGGATGCGGTACGCGCGCGCCTTCAGGGTGGCGAGCTCGCGGAAGAGGGCGACGATGTAGCGGCTCCGTCCCCTCGGACGCGTCATGAGGTTGGCGCGCTCGTTGACGGTCGCGTCGAAACCGGCGGAGACGACGCACCCGAACCAGGTCGTCAGCTCGCCGTGACGGATGGTGCCCGCGTCGATGACCCGCGGCTCGCCGTCCAGGGCGGCCAGGAGCCGGTCGATCGCGGCCTCCGTGTCGCGGACCGGGATGCCCAAGCCGTCCGCGAGGTCGTTCCCGGTTCCGCTCGGGACGATGCCCAGCGGCATCCCGGTCTGGGCGACCAGGTCGATCCCGAGGTTGGCCATCCCGTCGCCGCCGACCACGACGAGCGCATCGGCCCCCTCGCGGAGCACCGCGGCGGTCTCGCGCCGCAGGAGCTCGATGTTGGCCTCGTCCATCGCGACGACGCGGTGGCCCGCCGCCCGGAGACGCTCCACGACGCGAGGGCCCACCTCGCGCCGATGGCCGAAGGAGGCCATCGGGTTGACCGCGACGACGACGGTCCGCGAAGGTGCAGTCACAGTGCACGATGATGGCACATGCGCGCTCGCCGGCCGCGGCGACGCGGCGGATCAGAGCCGCAGCCGGCGGAGCAGCTGCGCGTTCAGCGCCACCACGATGGTGGAGAGGGACATCAGCACCGCGCCGAAGGCCGGCGAGACGACGATGCCCGCACCGATGGCGACACCGGCCGCGAGCGGCAGCGCGATGACGTTGTACCCGGTGGCCCAGCCGAGGTTCTGCAGCATCTTGCGGTAGGTGGCACGGGAGAGCGTGATGACCGCGGCGACACCGCGCGGGTCGCTCGACGCCAGGACGACTCCCGCCGATTCGATGGCGACGTCGGTGCCCGCGCCGATGGCGATGCCGACATCCGCCTGCGCGAGCGCCGGCGCGTCGTTCACGCCGTCTCCCACCATGGCGACGCGCGATCCGTCCGCCTGCAGCCGCGCGACGGTGCCGGACTTGTCGGCCGGCAGCACCTCGGCGAAGACCTCGTCGATTCCGAGTCGGGCTGCGACGGCCGTCGCCACCGCGCGCGAGTCGCCGGTCAGCATGGCCACCCGGACGCCGCGCTCACGCAGCGAGCGGACGGCCTCCTGCGACTCCGGCCGGACGACGTCGGCCAGGGCGATCAGCCCCAGCACGCGATCGGCCGACAGCACGTAGACGACGGTCTGACCCGCATCCGCCGCCCGCTCCGCCGCCTCGATCACGGCGCCGGGCGCCTCGAGCCCGCGCTCGGCGAGCAGCCGGGGCGCACCCACCGTCACGGTGCCCTCGGCCCCGACGACCGCCGATGCCCCACGTCCACCGAGCGCCTCGAAGCCGGACACCGGACGCACGGCCAGGCCGCGGCTGCGCGCCTCGCGCACGATGGCCGCGCCGATGGGGTGCTCCGCGGGCGCCTCGACGGACGCGGCGAGCGCCAGCAGCCGGTCGTCATCGCCGTCGGCGGCGGAGACGGCGGCGACTCCCTGCTTGCCCTCGGTGAGGGTGCCCGTCTTGTCGAACAGGACGACATCGATCCTCCGGGCGTCCTCCATCGCGTGACGGTCGCGGATCAGCAGCCCCTTGCGGGCGCCGAGCGCGGTCGAGATCTGGGCGACCAGAGGGATGGCGAGTCCGAGGGCGTGCGGGCACGCGATGATGAGCACGGTGACCACCCGCTCGAGGATGAACGCGGGATCGCCGGGGCGGATGATCGTCCAGGCGACCAGGGTGACCACCGCGACGGCGAGCGCAACGTAGAAGAGCCATGCCGCAGCGCGGTCGGCGAGCACCTGCGCGCCCGACTTGCTGGCCTGCGCGTCGGCGACGAGCTTCATGATGCCGGCGAGGGCCGTGTCGCCGCCCGTGCGTCCGACCCGGACGACGAGGGATCCGCTGCCCGAGATGCTCCCGGCCACCACCTGCTCCCCCGGGCCCCGGGTGACCGGCTTCGACTCCCCGGTCAGCAGGGACTCGTCGATGTCGCTGCGGCCGTCCACGATCTCGCCGTCGGCGGGCACGGCGGCACCCGGGCGCACCCGGACCAGGTCGCCGACGCGGAGGTCGCCGACTGCGACGGTCTCAGGCTCCGCGTGCGGGTCCGCGACGCGCTCCGCCGTGTCCGGCAGGAGCTTCGCGAGCTCGCCGAGCGCATCCTGGGCGCCCATCACCGCGGACATCTCGATCCAGTGGCCCAGCAGCATGATCACTATGAGCGTGGCGAGCTCCCACCAGAAGTCCATGCCGGGCAGACCGAGGGTCACCGCGACGCTGTAGCCGAAGGCCACGACGATGGCGAGGGAGATGAGCGTCATCATGCCGGGCTGCTTCGCCCGGAGCTCATCCACCGCTCCGCGGAGGAAGACCAGGCCGCCGTAGAAGAAGATGACGACGCCCAAGACGGCGGGGATGTACTGGCTGCCCGGGAACCGGGGGCCGGAGAGCCCGAGGATCTCCTGCAACCCCGGCGAGAAGACGAGCGTCGGAATGGTCAGGACGAGGGTGAACCAGAACTTGCGACGGAAGATGGCCGGGTCGTGTCCGGCGTGGCCGGAATGGTCGTGGCCGCCGTGGCCGCCGTGGTCGGCGTGACCAGCGTGACCAGCGTGGTCGGCGTGATCACCGTGGTCCGCGTGACCCGCGTGGTCGGCGTGACCCGCGTGACCCGCGTGACCCGCGTGATCGTGGCCGCTGTGGTCATCCGCCGCGGGCGCCGAGTGATCGTGTCCGGTGTGTCCGGAGGGATCGTGCTCCGCGTGGTCGACGGCCGTGTGCTCGTTCGTGTCGTCCATATCGCCTCCAACAGTACCCCCCAGGGTATATTCCTCAACCTCCCCGCGCTTGCGTACGCATCCCATCCGGTATTTCCTTGGAGCCATGAGACTCACGAAGTTCGAACACGCCGGCCTGCTCCTCGAACAGGACGGCCGCAAGCTGTTCATCGACCCGGGAAGCTTCACTTCTCCGCTGACCGACACCGCGAACGCCGTCGCCATCGTCATCACGCACGAGCACGCCGACCACTGGACCCCCGAACAACTGAACCGCGTGCTCGAGCTCTCCCCCGACGCCACGATCTTCGCGCCGGAGGGTGTGGCTGCCGCCGCCACGGACTTCGACGTCACCGTCGTCCACCCGGGCGACACCGTGGAGGCGGAGCCCTTCACCCTGCGCTTCTTCGGCGGGCGTCACGCCGTCATCCACGAGAGCATCCCGGTGGTCGACAACGTCGGCGTGCTGGTGAACGACACCCTCTATTACGCGGGCGACTCGTTCTTCGTGCCGGAGGGGGTCGAGGTCGACGTGCTCGCCGCACCGGCGGGCGCCCCGTGGATGAAGATCGCGGAGACGATGGATTACGTGCTGGCCGTGAAGCCCAAGCGCAGCTTCCCCATCCACGAGATGGTGCTCTCACGGGGCGGCAAGGACATGGCGAACGGCCGCCTGCAGTGGGCCACCGAGCAGAACGGCGGAACCTTCTACGCCCTGGAGCCCGGCGACTCCCTCGACCTCTGAGCCCGGCGCGACCGTGAGCTCCACAGGCGAGCAGGACCGGCCGGCGATCGTCTGGTTCCGCGACGATCTGCGCATCGCCGACAATCCCGCCCTGCACGCCGCCGCGGAATCCGGCCGCCCGGTGATCTGCGCCATCGTCTGGGACGAGGAGACGCCCGGCCTGCGGCCCCCGGGCGCGGCGAGCCGCTGGTGGCTGCACCACAGCCTCGCGGCGCTCGCCGAGTCGTTGCAGGGCATCGGCGGGGCCCTCACGCTGCTCCGCGGCGCGTCCGAGGCCACGATGGCGCACCTGCTGAGGGAGACGGACGCCGCGGCGGTGTTCTGGAACCGGCGCTACGGCGGCGTCGAGCGCCGCATCGACGAGGCGGTGAAGACCGCCGCGCGCGACGCCGGGCTCGAGGCGACCAGCTTCGGCGCGAACCTGCTGTTCGAGCCGTGGACGATCCGCACCGGCCAGGGCACCGCGTTCTCGGTGTACACCCCCTTCTGGCGCGCCTGCCTGGCGGCCCCCGCTCCACGGAAGCCCGGACCGACCCCGCGCACGCTGCGCGCCGGCAGCGTGCCGCCGGGCGTCCCGGCGGTCGACCTGGACGAACTCGGGCTGCTGCCGACGCATCCGGACTGGGCGGCCGGGCTCCGCGAGGCCTGGGTTCCCGGGGAGAAGGCCGCGCACGACCAGCTGCGGAGCTTCCTCGCCGAGAACCTGGCCGCATACAAGGAGGAGCGCGATGTGCCCGGCGTGGACGGGACCTCCCGCCTCTCCCCGCGACTGCGGTGGGGCGAGCTGAGCCCGCATCAGGTCTGGCACGCCACGAGCGAGCGGCGCGACCGGTCGACCGCCGAGGGCGCGTCGACCTTCCAGTCGGAACTGGGCTGGCGCGAGTTCGCTTACCACACGCTCTTCGAGCATCCCGATATCGCGACCGTGAACATCCATCGTGAATACGACTCCTTCCCGTGGCCCCGGCTGCATCCATCCGCTTTGCGGGCCTGGCAGAAGGGTCGCACCGGTGTGCCCCTGGTGGACGCAGGGATGCGGGAACTGTGGACAACCGGAGTCATGCACAACCGGGTGCGCATGGTGACGGCGTCGTTCCTGATCAAGAACCTGCTCATCGACTGGCGGCACGGCGAGCAGTGGTTCTGGGACACGCTGGTGGACGCCGACCCCGCCAACAACCCGTTCAACTGGCAGTGGGTCGCCGGAAGCGGCGCGGACGCCGCGCCCTACTTCCGAGTGTTCAACCCGGAACTGCAGCGCGAGAAGTTCGACGGGCGGGGCGACTACGTGCGCCGCTGGGTGCCGGAGTGGGACACCGGCGACTATCCGGAGCCGATCGTCGATCTCGCGGAGACACGGCGCGCGGCTCTCGCCGCATACGACGCGGTCAAGCGCTCACGCTGAAGCGCCGGGCTCAGCGCCCGTGCTCGGCCAGGATCTGGTCCACGTCGATCTGCCGCAGCAGCGCCTCCCAGTCGATCGAGCGCGCCTCCTCGGCGAGCTCCTCCTCGGCGAGCACCCGGCCGCTGCGCTCCACCACGATGCCCTCGGGCAGCATCCGGTTCAGCTCAGCGAGGATCGCGTCGTCGACGGCCTCCGTGTCGAAGTCGGCCCCGACCCGGGCGAGGTAGTCGCCGGAGACGGTGTAGGAGACGATCCCGGTTTCGATGCGGCTCATGCTCCGCATGCTAGCCCGTCCGCCGCCTGGCCGGTCAAGTCCGGCGTCCGTACGCGCGTACAGTGCCCGGCATGACCGATCGACCGGACGACACCGCAGAGCCCCGCGACGCCGACGACCTCGCCGAAGGCGTGAGCCACCTGGGCGAAACCGACACAGACCGGCTGGAGGCCGTGGCCGAGCACAACGAGTCGCTCGAGGAGCGCCTCCCCGACGACACGGACCTCCCCCGCACCCATCCCTCCCCGGAACAGGGGTAGCCGCGCCCGCCTGTCCCCGGGTGGGGACTGGGGCGCGCGCCTGCCGCTCTGTACGGTTGCGGGGTGAGAGGACGGCGGATGCGCGAGGGCGAGATCGACACGCTGCTGGCCCGGCTGCCCGAGGGCTGGAGCGCCTTCCGCACGGCGCCCACCGCATCCGGTGGTCCCGACCCCGACCACCTCGTCGTC
Organism: Leifsonia sp. KNZ13-11D; assembly: GCF_056754895.1. NCBI lineage: Bacteria > Bacillati > Actinomycetota > Actinomycetes > Micrococcales > Microbacteriaceae > Leifsonia > Leifsonia sp. KNZ13-11D. The sequence goes on along the minus strand of NZ_JBPGWU010000001.1, from coordinate 1,630,290 downwards.
GGGCCGGGCGGCGTGTTCGTGATCGGCACGCGACGCCACCACGGCGCGCGACTCACCGTGGAGGAACGCGCTCTGCTGATCGACGGCGTCAAGCAGCCGTCCCTGCGCGATGCGGAGCTGCACGCGTCCCGGGTGCGTGGTCTGCTCTTCCGCGCCGGCGTCGAGGCGCCCGTGCTGCCGGTGACCGTCGTGGTGGGCGCCCGCGAACTGCGGATGCGCGGGATACCGGCCCGGGCTCCCGTCGTCCGTTCGGAGAATCTGCTGCGCTGGCTGACTCATCGGCCCGCCCGCGTGGATGCGGAGACCGTGGCGCGTGCCGCGGCACTGTTCGGCGACCCCGCGAAATGGCAGCCGGTCACGTCCCCCGATGACGCGCGCGCGTTCCCGCTCAGCCTCGTTCGGCGCTGGTCCGCATCGTCAGTGTGAGGGCGCCCTCCGCCTCCACGAGTTCGAGCGTCACCGTCACCGCGGCGAGTTCGGACAGGGAGTGCAGGTGCGTGCCGCCGCACGGGATCTCGACGACACCGTCCGGCAGTTCGGCGCGCCAGCGGCGGCGGTCGCCGAGACCGTGGCCGTCGCCGTCGCGGGCGATCCCGACCGGGGCGCCGGTGGCGACCCACTCCGCGAGCAGGCCGTCGATGGTGGCACTGAGCTCGTTCAGACGGTCCGGCAGCTCCGCAGCGGCGAAGCCCTTCTTCCGCAGGCTCTTGCCGACCCGGTACTCGTCGATCGAGCCGTCGGGAAGGATACGGGAGCTCACGATCGCGAGCTGGTCGAAGTCGGGGCGCCCATGTCCATCCACCCTGACCTCCTTGGTCCACAGCGGCGCGAGCGCCTCGTTCAGCGCCAGGGAGGCGAGGTGGCAGGCGGTGTGACCGGTGGACAGGGCCCGGCGGCGCTCGGCCTCGACGGAGACGTCCACGGTGGCGCCCTCCTCCAGCCCGCTCGCATCCTCCACCAGGTGGCAGACGACGAACGCCCACCCCTCGGTCCCGGTGCGCACGGGTGCGTCGCCGACGAAGAGGGAGCCGCCGTCGGTCGCGCCGACCACCGCATCCACGATCGGGTAGGCACGGTCGCCCCGCACGAGCTCTCCGGTGTCGGCGGGCTGGTCCGGCCAGACCGGGTCGACGGGGTGGAACGCGGTGCGGTCGAGCACCACGGCCGTCCGCCCATCGGCGAGGGGCTCCAGGTGCACGACCGTCGCGGACTCGGTGAGGTCGCCATCCGGATAGGTGACGACGGTGTCGGTGCTGGGGAGGCTCATCCCTCCAGCCTAGGGTCCGGCGGCCGGTGGCGGCGCGAGGCTCCGATGCGGCAGCATGACGCTATGGCGAACACCGGCGACCAGCCCTGGCAACGCGTTCCGATCGACCCGCAGAGCATTGACGCCCCGCTCTCGCGTGCGGCGGTGTTCCTGATCGTGACCGTCGCGGACACCCCGGAGGCGCTCGCCACGGCGAAAGCGGTCCTCGGCGGGATCACCGACCAAGTGAAGACCGTCGGGTTCCGCGACCTGGGCGCGAGGCTGTCGTGCAACGTGGGCATCGGCGCCGAATTCTGGTCGCGGCTGACCGACGTCATCCCGCCGCGCGAGCTGCACCCCTTCCGCGAGATCGCCGGGCCGGTGCACACCGCCGTCTCGACCCCCGGCGACATCCTGTTCCACATCCGCGCCGAGCGCGGGGACTTCACCTTCGAGCTGGAGCGCCAGCTGCTCGACGCGCTCGGCGACGCCGTTCAGGTGGTGGATGAGGTGGTCGGCTTCCGCTACTTCGACGCCCGCGACCTGCTCGGCTTCGTGGACGGCACCGCCAACCCGGCCGGCGGCGACATGGCCGGGGCGACCTGCGTCGGCGACGAGGATCCGGAGCACGCCGGCGGCAGCTACGTCGTCGTTCAGAAGTACCTGCACGACCTGTCGAGCTGGAACCGCCTGCCCGTGCCGTCGCAGGAGGGTGTGATCGGCCGCACCAAGGTCGAGAACATCGAGCTGCCGGATGCGCAGCACGGCCAGAAGTCGCACAAGACACTGGCGACGATCGTCGACGAGACCGGTGTCGAGCACGAGATCCTCCGCGACAACATGCCCTTCGGGCGCCCCGGCCACGGCGAGTTCGGCACCTACTTCATCGGCTACTCGCGCGCGCTCTGGGTGATCGAGCGGATGCTGCAGCGCATGTTCGTCGGCGATCCGGAGGGCAGCTACGACCGCATCCTCGACTTCTCCACGGCCGCGACGGGAAGCACGTTCTTCGCGCCGACCCGCGGTTTCCTGGAGTCCCTCGCCGACTGACCGCGTCATGTGACGAAGGCTTTCGCAACAGGTCGTCATCTTCCTGGCGGCCACGGGCGGCCGCGCGGTAGAAACGGTCGATCATGTCGCGCATCTTCACGAGCAAGTTCAACCCGGGCCGCGCCCGCTGGGAGCTGGTGGTCACTCCCGAGGGCGACGTGTACGCCTTCCCGCTGACCCTGCCCATCGCCCAGCGCCAGGTGCTGGGCGGACACCGGCGCTACCTGGTCGGACGGGTCGCGAAGGGCACGCAGTCGTGGACGGCCGCCGGGCCCTCGGGCCTCGTCTACGGCACAACCTTCCCGTCCCTCCCCTCGGCCCTGGAGGCGATCGCCGACGAGGCCGACCTGGCGCCCGTCCCCTGATCCGGGCGGGGCGACTGCGGCGTCTCGGAACGACTGCGGTCGGTCGACGGGGCGCAGAGGTTCCGAAACGCAGCAGTCACCCACCTGGCGCGGCGAATACAGCCCGGGCGAACGGTCAGGCGGCCGACTTCAGGAGCGCGTCCTCCAGCGCCACCCACGGCAGCATCGCGCACTTGACCCGCGTCACGTACTTCGAGACGCCGGCCAGCGCGACGGCGTCGCCGAGCAGCTCCTCGTCGCCCTCCAGCGCCCCCTTCGAGTGCATCAGCTCGCGGAACGCCCCGATGGACGCCGCCAGGTGCTCGCGGTCGGTCTCCTGCACCAGGTCGCTCAGCAGCGACGCGGACGCCGTGGAGATCGAGCAGCCGTGACCCTCCCACCCGATCGACAGGATGTGCCCGTCGGCCGCGGTGCGGACGCCGACGGTGACCTCGTCGCCGCAGGTCGGGTTGAACTGGTGGGACGAGGCCGCCTCGTCGCCGGCCAGCCCGAACCCGTGCTTCTCGCGGGCGTGATCGAGGATGACCTGCTGGTACAGGTTCTGCAGGTCGCTCATCGGGCCGCTCCGTCCGTCACGCCGAAGAAGACGCGCGAATCGGCGATCGCCTGCACCGCCGCATCCACCTCGTCGGGCGTGTTGTAGAGGTAGGTGCTGATGCGCGTGCTGGCCGTCGCGCCGTACCGGCGGTGCACCGGCTGCGCGCAGTGGTGGCCGACGCGCACGGCGATGCCGCGGTCGTCGAGGAACTGGCCGACGTCGTGTGCGTGGATGCCCTCCACAACGACGCTCGCGAGGCCGACGCGGGGGACGTCGGGGCCGGGACCGAGGATGCGCACACCCTCGAGTTCGCCGAGACCGGCCAGGAGCCGGCGCCCGAGCGCCTCCTCGTGGGCGGCGACCGCCTGCATGCCCACCGCATCCAGGTAGTCGACGGCGGCTGCCAGTGCGACCGCCTGGGAGACGCGCTGCGTTCCGGCCTCGAACCGCTGCGGCGCCGGCAGGTACTCGGCGCCCTCCAGGGTCACCTGCGTGATCATCGAGCCGCCGGTGAGGAACGGCGGGAGCGCGTCGAGAAGCTCGCTCCGCCCGTAGAGCGCGCCGACTCCGGTGGGGCCGAGCATCTTGTGGCCCGAGAAGACGGCGAAGTCCACATCCAGGGCCGGGAGATCGACAGGCAGGTGCGGGACGGACTGGCACGCGTCGAGCACCACCAGGGCGCCCTGCGCGTGCGCCAGCGTCACGAGGTCTGCGACCGGGTTGATCGCACCGAGCACGTTGGACACGTGGGAGAAGGCGACGACCTTGGTGCGCTCACCGATCAGGTCGGCCGCCTGGTCGAGCCGGAGCGCGCCGTCGTCGGTGAGCCCGATCACGCGGAGTGTGGCCCCGGTGCGGGCAGCGAGCTCCTGCCAGGGGATGAGGTTGGCATGGTGCTCCGCCTCCGTCACCACGATCTCGTCCCCCGCGGCCAGCCGGAAGCGCTCGGCGGCGGCGCCGCCGCGCCCGAGGGACGCGTTGGACATGCTGTAGGCGAGGAGGTTGATGCCTTCGGTCGCGTTGGAGGTCCAGACCAGTTCGCCGGGCCGGGCGCCGACGAAGCGGGCGACGCGTGCGCGGGCGTCCTCGAACAGCTCGGTCGCCTCCCCCGCCACGGTGTGGGCTCCGCGGTGCACCGCGGAGGTGTACCGCTCGGCGAACGCGCGCTCGGCGTCGAGCACCTGTCGCGGTTTCTGCGAGGTCGCTCCCGAGTCGAGGTAGACGAAGGGGTGCCCGTTCACCTCGCGGGCGAGGATCGGGAAGTCGGCGCGGAGGGCGGCCGGGTCGAGGACGGTGTCGGTGCGCATACGAGCGTCAACGTTAGCGGTGCCTGCTTCAATCCCGCTGGGTGTTGCGCATCCGCGCGCTTCCCTCCCCGGAGGGGCATGGGTAGGCTGCTTCCGGCCCCTGAACGGGGGCAGACGATCCGATCGATGGCGAAGGTGCTCTCATGACGACCACTCCCTCCACCACCTCACGCTTCCGCCGCGGGCTGCTCGGCGCCGCCGGCGCCCTCGCGCTCGTGCTCGGCGTCGGGCTCGCCGACGCCCCGGCCGCGCTCGCCTGGGATCCGGGCCCGGGCTCCGGGCACGGGAGCACGGCGCTCGCGCCGCGGACCACCTTCGAGATGGCCCCGGACGGGTCGAGCGGCGCGACGCAGGGCGGCGAGGGCATCCCGAACATCGACTCGGTGAAGAAGACCATCGCCACCTACTACGGCGACCCCGGCACCGGCATCGCCAACAAGACCTCCTCGCCCTACGTCAGCGAGCTCGACGGCATCCTGTCCCGCGAGAAGGCACAGCTGCAGGCGGGCTACGACCGGGCGGTGAAGCACGGCCAGAAGCCGGCGATCGTCTTCGACACCGACGACACCACGCTGTGGACGTACGACATGGAAGTCGCGGACATGCACTTCACCTTCGACCCGGCCGAGCAGGACGTCTGGGTGCAGGACCAGCGCTTCCCCGCGACCCCGGGGATGGTGGACTTCGTCAACCAGGCGGCCGCCATCGGGTACACCGTCTTCGGCCTCACCGGACGGAACGACGATCAGAAGGCGGCAACCCTCGGCAACCTCGCGAAGGTGGGATACACCGCCTTCGCCGCCGACCGCTTCTACACGAAGTGGACCGGCAAGGGCGCCTCCCAGCAGCCGTCGTACGTGACCTGCGCCGCCGCCAGCTGCACGACCGTCGAGTACAAGGCGCTCACGCGCAAGCACATCGAGGACCTCGGCTACACGATCTCCCTCAACGTGGGCGACCAGTGGTCGGACCTGCAGGGCGGCTACGCGCAGGAGGCGCTGAAGCTCCCGAACCCGACGTACTACCTCCCGTCGCCCGACCTGCCGGGCGTCTCCGAGCCGAAGCTCGCAGCGCGCACGCACTTCACGATGGCGCCGGACGGGTCGAGCGGCGCGACGCAGGGCGGCGAGGGCATCCCGAACATCGACTCGGTGAAGAAGACCATCGCCACCTACTACGGCGACCCCGGCACCGGCATCGCCGACAAGACCTCGTCGCCCTACATCAGCGAGCTCCGCGGCATCGTGCAGCGCCAGCTGCCGGTGCTCGCAGCGACCTGCTTCGTCGAGAAGAAGCTGCACAAGAACCCGGCGATCGTGCTCGACACCGACGACACCACCCTGTGGACGTACGACATGGAGGTGGCGGACATGCACTTCACGTTCGACCCGGTCGAGCAGAACGTCTGGGTGCAGGAGGAGCGCTTCCCCGCGACCCCCCACATGACGACTCTCGCGGCCGTGGCGCAGAAGGCCGGCTGCACGCTGATCGGCCTCACCGGACGCAACGACGACCAGAAGGCCGCGACCCTCGGCAACCTGGCGAAGGTCGGCTACACGGGCTTCACCGCGCAGAACTTCTACACCAAGTGGACGGGCGTCGGAGCGTCCCAGCAGCCCTCCTACATCACCTGCGCTACGCCCAAGTGCACGACCATCGAGTACAAGTCGCAGACGCGGGCGCACATCGAGTCGGCCGCGGGCGGCGGGTACGACATCGTGGCGAACTACGGCGACCAGTTCAGCGACCTGATCGGCGGTCACGCCGACCGCACGGTCAAGCTGCCGAACCCGACCTACTACCTGCCGTGACCGACGTCCGCCCGGCCGTGCCCCGGTAGGCTCGGGGCATGGTCGAGCGGACGAACGGTTCCCCCTGGTTCTTCATCGTGGGGATCGTGCTCGTGGTCGTCGGCCTGGCCGGTCCGCTGCTGGTGGATGCGGCGACCGGCGACGTCCAGTGGCTGATCCGCGGTGCCGGCGTGCTGGTCGCGATCGGCGGCGGCGTGCTCATCGGCTTCGGGGTGCGTCGGCGTCAGGGGCGCTAACCGGACCTCCGGTTTCCTGCCGGGTGCGACTCGTCCGGCCGACCTGCCCCTCCGGGGGCTACGCTGACGTCCCATGAGCACGCTCACCTCCCCCGACGGAAGCACCATCGCCTACGAGCTGGACGGGACCGGTCCCGTGCTGGTTCTCGTGGACGGCGCCCTGTGCTTCCGCGACGCCGGTCCGATGCGCCCGATCGCCGCGGCACTCCGAGACCGCCTGACCGTCGTGCTCTACGACCGACGGGGCCGCGGGGCGAGTACGGACGCCGTCGCCGACCCGTCGGCGCGAGCCACGGCGGTCGCCCGCGAGATCGACGACCTGGGAGCCCTCATCGACGCGGCGGGCGGGCGGGCATCCCTGTTCGGGATGTCGTCGGGCGGCGCGCTGGTGCTCGCAGCGGCCGCGGCGCTCGGCGCCGACCGGGTGCCGCGCGTCGTCGTGTACGAGCCGCCGTACCTGCCCGACCCGATGCTCCCCTCCGCCGAGGCGTACACCCGGCAGCTGCTCGCGGCGCTGGCGACCGACGACCGCACCGCCGCCGTCGAGCTGTTCCTGCGGCGCGTCGGCGTGCCGGAGGCCGGGATCGAGGGGATGCAGAACTCGCCCGGCTGGGACGCCACCCTCGCGCTCGCACCCACGCTCGCGTACGACGACGCCGCCATGGGCGACAGCAGGGTGCCGGATGACCTGCTGCAGGCGATCTCCGTCCCCGTGCTGGGGCTCGCCGGCGACCAGACGCCCGACTTCCTGCGGCTGGGCGCGGAGGGTGTGGCCTCGGGCGCACAGGACGGCTCCTTCGAGCTGGTGGCCGGCCAGACCCACGACGTGTCCGGCGAGGCCCTGGCGCCGCATCTGCTCCGCTTCGTCACGGACTGACGAGAAGCCGGACGGCCCCGGTCGGCACGTGAGAGTGCCGACCGGGGCCGTCCGCTGTGCGGCGGGCTCAGCCCCGAACGGTCGCGCCCTCGCGCTCGGGACGTCCCGAGAATCCGCGGATGGGGCTGACCGCCTGCTCCGCCTCGTGGTCCGGTCCGAGCGCGATCCCGGTGCGGTCGCGCAGGACGAGCGTGGCGAGCAGGCCGAGCAGCGTCATGCCGGCCAGGTACCAGGTGACGGACAGCGTCGTGCCCGTCGCCTGCACCAGCGCCGTCGCGATCGTCGGAGCGAACGCGCCGCCGAGGATCGCACCGATCGCGTACGAGATCGACACCCCCGAGAAGCGGATGGACGCCGGGAACAGCTCCGAGTACAGCGCCGCCTGCGGGCCGTAGGTGAAGCCCAGACCGATCGTGAGGATCGCGAGGCCGAGGAACAGCAGGACCACGTTCCCCGTGTTGACCAGCGGGAACAGCGCGAACACGCCGACCAGCTGCAGGATCCACCCGACGATGTACGTCGTGCGGCGGCCGATGCGGTCGCTCAGCCACCCGGCGAACCAGGTCGCGGCCAGCCAGGTCACGGCGGACGCGGCGACCGCCCACAGCACCGGTCCGCGCTCGAGCTTCAGCGGGCCCTCCGGGTTCGTTGCGTAGTTCTGGATGTAGCCTCCGGTGGTCATGTAGCCCACCGCGTTGTTGCCCGCGAAGACGAACGCCGCGACGATCACCAGCAGCGCGTGCTTGCGGAACACCTGCACGATCGGCATCCGCGTGCGCTCACGGCGCTCCGCGATCTCGGTGAACACCGGGCTCTCCTCGACCCGGCGGCGCACCCAGTAGCCGATCACGATCAGTACGACGGAGAGCAGGAAGGGCACGCGCCAGCCCCAGGCCACGAAGGCGTCCCCGGGGGCGATGACGGTCATCAGCGCCATGGCGCCGGAGGCGAGCAGCAGGCCGAGCGGGACACCGATCTGCGGCGACGCGCCGAACAGACCGCGCCGGGCGGTCGGCGCGTGCTCGACGGCCATCAGCACCGCGCCGCCCCACTCGCCACCCGCCGAGATGCCCTGCAGCACACGCAGCAGGACGAGCAGGATGGGCGCGGCGATCCCGATCGCCTCGTACGTCGGCAGCAGGCCCACGAGCGCCGTCGCGAGGCCCATCAGGATGAGCGTCACGACGAGCACCTGGCGCCGCCCGTAGCGGTCGCCGAAGTGACCGGCGAGGAACGCGCCGAGGGGCCGGAACAGGAAGCTCACGCCGACGGTCAGGAACGACAGGACGGTCGCGAACTGCGGTCCGGCCGGCGCGAAGAACAGCTGGCCGAAGACGAGTCCGGCCGCCGAGGCGTAGATGAAGAAGTCGTACCACTCCACGGTGGTGCCGATGACCGTGGCGAAGACGACGCGGCGGCGGTCCGTTTGCGAGCGGATGCTGCCGGTGGGGGTGAAGGGGGATGTGCTCATCGTTGTGTACTCCCGGGGTGCGACATCGTTGTCCGGAGCGGCGCTCCGTGCGGCAATGATATACGATTTCGGATCCGACGCAACGGGTGCTGAACGTACGCGATGCGCGCAAAAGCCCGAGACGTTAACTCCCTGGCCCGCGAGAAGGCTCGGAGGGTGCGTTTCTTTAGCTGGTATGTTTATGCCCCAGTGTGCAGATGTGGTGTCGCTCTGCCGATGTAGTGACAGGGGACAGATGTCAGTAGGAAAGATCATTTCGAGTACGGCCGGTGCGGATGCCGCGGTGAATGAGTTGGTCGGTATCGACACCTCCGGTTATGCCGATCAGCACGTGACCTTCGGTTTCACGGCAGGTGTCCCCGGGATGGATGCCGGCCGCGATGTCACCAACGAGATGTTCCAGACCGTCAGCAGGTTCTGTGCTGCGGTGTTGGGGCAGGCGAACAAGTTCCCGGAACTTGCCAGCAGCATCGAGAAGCGTGATGTCGCCGATGCCGCACGCTGGGCCGAAACGCGATGAGCGCCGACAACAGTGCCACGGAACGTGCCGCGTTGGGTCGTCAGATCGAGCGGGTAGAACGGCAGGAGGATGAGCTCTCCGAACGTCGGGCGAGCCATGTGCGTTCGTTGCAGCAGTTCCGCGAACAGTTCCATGCGGTGGGGCGGCACCGGGAAACCTCCCTCTGGGAGCAGATGCAAGCCGGCGACAGCGGCGCGCAACATCAACTCCAGGCACGCCAAGAGTTGCTGTCACAGATCGACCGATATGTCGATGAAACCGTGGACGAGGTCGAGCAGACGAGTTCGCGGGTCCGGCAGTCGTTGGACGATGAACGCGAGAAACTGCTCGCGGAAAGGAACGCGTTGCCATGGGAGTAAGGTTCAGTGCCGCTGATTCGAGCAATCTCATCAACGCGATGCGCAACAACATCACGACCGCCGACCTGATCGTCGGCCGCCTGGATTCGGGTTCGCAACATCTGGTCGCCCAGCTTGATGCGGGCGTACTCCAGGGGGCGGCGTTCACCGCGGGGCGGGGCCTGTTCGCGGAGTTGATCCTGCCAGGGATCGCGAAGCTCCGTGAAGCAGTTGGCGATATCCAAGCCGAACTGGCCTCCTACGAGCACGCGCACTCCGTGGTCGCCGAATACGGCACCCTCGACCACGACGACCTCACGAAGGCGTTGCAGGAGGCGCGGGAGCGTTTACGGCTGATCGAGGCGCAGATCGAACACAACACCGACTTCTTCACCCAGGTACAGGGAGTGTTCACCGGCAACCTGGACCGACTCGCCCACCAGAACACCGTGCTCCAGCGACTCAAGGAGCAGGTCGAGCACGAGATTGATGACCTCGAGAAAAAGATCCAGAAGTTGGAGTGGTTCGTCACTGATGTGTCGAAGTACTTCACCGACAGCCGGGAAGTGATGCGTCTCTCCACCCGAGCTGCACTGGAGTTGAACAAGGTCGCGGTTGAGGCCGACGGCAGCTACTACACGAACGGTGTGGACCTCGCGCTCATCCGAGGGCTGTCCACGGCGAAGATCACCACCCACAGCAAAGCCGGGCTCGGCATCCCAGACGGCTACCTCGACTACGACACCCTGGAGCACGCTTCGGCGCTCAGCTACGACAAGCTCGTGGAATGGATGAATTCCGATCAGGCGCAGGCGCTGTACCGGCTAGCGCGTGAGAACCCCGGGAAGTTTGATCAGCTGCTGCGCGACGGCATGAACGCCAAGGCAAAGCACGACCCCTGGGGTTACTTCGCCGTACTCATGGACATCGGTGGAACGAGCTTCGAGAACATCGTCGCTTTGCAGGGCGTCGCAGCATTCATCAAAAACTTCCCCACTGGTATGGAGTGGGATATGAAGGTCTACCTCGCCGAAGACTACGGGTACGGGAGCAGTGCCTTTTATCTCCATGACGACCAGGGGCGCGTCGTCCGGTCGGATGTCTTTGGCAACGTCATGTACGGAGCGATGCTCGCCCACTGGGGCGTACACCTCGACACCGCGCTCGATGGTGCGAACTTGGGAACGGCAGCAGGCATCAATGCAGGAGTGAACGACAAACTGGACGATCAAGCCGTGAAATTTGGCTATGACCTCTACAAGAAGTACCCGAATGGGCTGTCTGAGAAGCAGTTCTACGAGGAGATCGCGAATTCGCACCTGAATGGCCTCACCGGGTGACCGGCATCGTGAGAGCAGGAAGACGCGTTCGTACATGCGTCATGCTCGTTGCTGCACTCCTGATGTGTTTCTCACTCACTGGGTGCTCGGACGGCAGATTGTTCACCGAGACAACCGAATGGAAGGGCGGGACCTTCTACAGTCAAGGGAAGGGCCTCATCCAAGCACCCCTGGGGCCTATGACGCTCACGCTGCGGACCGATGGAACCGGTTACGCGGTCGGTGTCCCTCGCGGACACCAGAAGATGTCGAACAACCTCTGTATCCAAGTCACCAGCGAGGACCGCTATGACGGCAGGATCACTTGGCGGAAAGCCTCTGACTACGACTTCGAGATAACCTTTCCGGGCTCAAAGTACCGGGTCTCGGACGGCCCGGGCAAAATCCTTGCGGATTGGAGCGAGGTGCGGATCTACACGTGTACTCCTGGACCCGAGTTTTGGTCCATGCAAATCAGCTGCGCCCAACCCGGGCTCGTCGCGGGGGACATTCCGCCCTGCCGTGACTAGGGCGCGCCCCGCCCCGACGCCGATCCGCGCGGCAAGGTGCACCAACACAGCGCAGCCCCGGGACACGTCGCTGGGGGCTGAGCTGTGCGTGTCGCGTCCTTCCGCGCCTCCATCGGCAGCGATGTCGACGATCCGCGCATCGCGCAGCTGGTCGGGGAGCTGTCGCTGAGCAGCGACCACTTCCGGCGCCTGTGGGCCCGCCACGACGTGAAGGGGCTCGGGGGCGGCGCGTCCCGGCTCGACCATCCGCGCGTCGGGATGCTGGAACTCCGCCGCGAGAAGCCGCTCATCGGCGACTCCGGCGGTCAGCTGCTGGTGATCTACCACGCGGCGCCAGGGTCTGCCTCCGCCGTCGCGTTGCAGGCGCTGCGGGATGAGGTGGCGGCGGACGGCGCGGCCCTGACCGTGACCACAGCCTCGGCGGGTCGGTTGCGGGCGAAGTAGGGCGCGGTCCCGCCGCGGATCAGCCGCTGCCCGGAGCGGAATGCCCCCTGGTGCGACACGAGACGCGTGCAACAGAATGCGTGCATGAGCGCGGCGCCTCGCGTCATCCGCACGCCGGATCAGAGGCTGCGGGTCTTCGTCAGTTCGACCCTCAAGGAGCTCGCCCCCGAGCGACGGGCGGCGCGGGCCGCCATCGAGCGCCTGCACCTCGCTCCGGTGATGTTCGAGCTCGGCGCCCGCCCGCACCCGCCGCGCGAGTTGTACCGGGCGTACCTGGAGCAGAGCGATGTGTTCGTCGGCCTGTACTGGGAGCGGTACGGCTGGGTCGCTCCGCAGGAGCAGGTCTCCGGGCTCGAGGACGAGTACAACCTGTGCCCGCCGCAGCTGCCGCGGCTGATCTACATCAAGGACCAGGCGCCGGGGCGGGAGCCCCGGCTGGCCGAGTTGCTCGACCGCATCCGCAACGACGACCGGGCGTCGTTCAAGTACATCGAATCGGCCAAGGAGCTCCAGGTGCTGCTGGAGGCCGACCTGGCCATCCTGCTCGCCGAGCGGTTCGAGCTGAGCCGCGTCGCGGAAGCCCCCGAACCCCCTACCGTGACGGAGGCGCCCGCGGAGCGTCCGGCCCTGCCGGCGCCGCTGACCCGGCTGATCGGGCGAGCAGCGGACGTGGATGCAGTGCGCGCGATGCTCGCACGCGGTGCCCGGCTCATCACCATCACCGGGCCCGGCGGCATGGGCAAGAGCCGGCTGGCGATCGCCGCGGCCGCCGATCCGGGCGATCGCTTCCCCGACGGCGCCGTGTTCGTCGACCTCGCCCCGGCGCGCGACGAGAGCGCGGTGGTCGGTGCGCTCGCCCAGGCCCTCGGGGTGCGGGACACCGGCGAGGCCCCTCTCGCCGACAAGGTGACGACGGCCCTCCGCGACCGTCGTCTGCTGCTCGTGCTCGACAACTTCGAGCAGGCGCTCCCGGCGGCGCCGGTCGTGACCGCCCTGCTCGCGGCGGCCCCCGGTACGGCGGCGATCGTGACCAGCCGCTCGCTCCTGCGGGTCGGCGGCGAGCACCGGTATGAGCTCGGACCGCTGCCTGCCGACGAGGCCGCAGCGCTGTTCGTGGAACGCGCGCACGCTGTGCGCCCCGACTTCGAGATCACCGCGGACAATGCCGACGACGTGGCCCGGATCTGCACCGCCCTGGACGGACTCCCCCTCGCACTCGAACTGGCGGCCGCGCGCGTCCGCGTCCTCCCGCCCCGCGAACTGGCGAGCCGGCTCGACCGCCGCCTCCCCCTGCTCGTCGGCGGCGCCCGTGACCTCCCGGAGCGGCAGCGCACCCTCCGGGCCACGATCGACTGGAGCGCCCAGCTGCTCGACCGCCCCGAGCGGGCGTTGCTCGCCCAGCTGGGTGTCTTCGAGGGAGGCTTCTCGCTGGAGGCGGCAGAGGCCGTCGCTGCGGCGGTGCCGGCCGACGGCGAGGTCGTGGATGTGCTGCCCGCCCTGGCCGCGCTGGTGGACAGCAGCCTGGTCCAGCAGCACGAGGACACCGACGCCGCCCGGTTCTCGCTCCTCGCCACGGTGCGCGAGTACGCGGTGGAGCAGGCGCAGCAGGCGGGGGCGCTGGAGGCGGTGCGCGACGCCCACGCCGCGTTCTACCTCGCGCTCGGCGAGCGCGCGGACGCCGCCCTCGAAGGCGCGGCCCAGCACGACTGGGTGGTCCGCCTCGGTGCGGACACAGGAAACCTCCGCGCCGCGGTCCGGCACCTTCTCGACCGGCGTGATTGGCCGCGTGCCGCCCAGCTCGCCTGGAGCCTGTACGTGTACTGGTGGATCGCCGGCCTGCTTGGCGAGGTGCGGGGCTGGATGGAGGAGGTCCTCGCCGCCGACGAACCCGTGGACGACCGCACCCGCGCGATCGCACTGTACTTCACGCAGGCGATCACGTTCTGGCAGGACCCGGCGGGGACGGTCGCCGAGAGCCTCACCGAGAGCGCCGACCTGTTCCACCGCACCGGGGTCGACGACGGCGAAGCGCTGGCGCTGATCTCTCTCGCACTCGCCGTGCTCGCCTCACCCCGACCGGACCCGGCCGCCGCCGATGACGCCATGGCGCGGAGCCTGGATCTCTTCCGTGGCTCCGGCGACCGCTGGGGCGAGGCGATGGCGCAGGTGATGCTGGGGCGCGTGGCACTGCTCCGGCAGCAGGTGGATGCGGCGCTCGCCCACTTCGAGCAGAGCCTGGCGCTGGCCAACGACAACGGGGACGAGCTCGGCGTGACGATCGCCCAGCATCACCGGGGGTGGGCGCGACTGCTGCTCGGCGATGCCGCGGGGGCCGCGTCCGACTTCTCGGCGTGCGTCGCCCTGTCGAGCCGGCTCGGGCATGCGGAGGGCATCGCCTACGGGCTCGAGGGCATGGTGGCTGTCGCGGCGGTCGCGGGCGACGCCCGGCGCGCCGGCCGGCTGCTCGGCGCGTCCCGCTCGCTCCGGGAGCGGACCGGGCTGCACAACGTTCCCGCGTTCTCGTTCCACCAGCTCTTCGTCGACCGGATGCTCGCCGCGGGCTCCGCAGCAGGGATCGACGCGAAGGCCTTCGAAGCAGCGGTCGCGGAGGGTCGGTCCCTTCCGGTGGACCAGGCCGTCGCCGAAGCGGAGAGGCTGCGTCCGTGACCGACCGCGTGCACCCGTTCACGCGTGCCGTCGGCGCGATCATCCTGCCGTTCCTGGTGGCCGCCTTCGTGCTGCTCTACCCTCTGGCCGACACGACCGATCGGCTGTTCGCCTGGACCATCCGGCCATCGATCACCGCGATGCTCCTCGGCAGCGCCTACGCGGGCGGCATCGTGTTCTTCGTGCACGTGGTGCGCCCCAACCGCTGGCACGCCGTCCGTCACGGCTTCCCCGCAGTCCTGCTGTTCGCGACGTTGCTCGCCGTCGCGACCTTCCTGCACTGGGACCGCTTCCACTTCGGGTACCTGTCGTTCATCGTGTGGGTGACGCTGTACGTCACGACACCGTTCCTCGTACTCGCCGCGATGATCGTCAACCGCGGCGAGGACCTCGGACGCGCCGTCGCGGAGCCGGACGCGACGATCCCGCGCTGGGTGCGCATCCTGCTCGCTCTGATCGGCCTCTGCTCGCTGGTCGTCGGACTGGTGCTGTTCGTCGCTCCGCAGCTCGCCATCACGGTGTGGGCATGGCCGCTGACACCCCTGACCGCCCGGGTCTGCGGCGCCATCCTGACCCTGCCGGGCATGGTCAACGTGTGGATGCTCGGCGACGCCCGGTGGAGCGCGTTCCGGCAGATCTTCCAGGCGCAGCTGGTGAGCCTCGCCGCGATCCTCCTGGCGCTCCTGCTCCGCGGCGGCGAACTGCTGTGGTCGCGGCCGTCCGCGCCGATGCTGGTGTGCGGTCTGGCGGGCGCGTTCGTCGTGTACCTCGCCCTCTACGTCTGGGGGGAGCGGCGGCGCCGGACAGCGGCGCGCTGACGCCGGCGCCGCTGTTCTCGTGGGCTCAGGAGCCGGCGGACCAGGGGTCGAAAAGGGGGACACCGAAGGCCTCGAATTCGCGCACATTCCGGGTCACGACGACCAGATTCGCGACTTCGGCCGTCGCCGCGATGAGGGCGTCGCGCTCCGGCCGCGGATCGGGGACGTGATACGCCGCCGCGACCCCCGCGATCTCGTGGTCCACTGGCAGGATCCGCTCCCCGAAGGTCAGCTGCACGTCGTCCACCCACCGTCGCAGATCCGCACCCTGCGCTGGGTCGGTGTGTTCCTTCTGCGCTGTGCCCAGCTCGATCTCGAACATGGTCATCGCCGAAATGTACAGCGAGTACGGGTTCTGCAGCTCCAGCCAGCGGATGACGGCCGGGTCCGCCCGATCGGGCCGCCGGGTGGCCGAAAGCGCAACCGTGTCCAGCAGCCACTTCACAGGTCGATCGCTTTCGATTCGATGCGGGCCCGCGGGAACTCCATGTCGAAGTCTCCTCGCTCGTCCTGTCTCAGCATGTCGACGATGCTGCGAACCCCACCGGTCAGCTGCTGATACTCCGCGTAGGTCAGCAGGACGAACGACGGCTCACCACGATCGGTGATGATGAGCGGCTCCGTGGTGGCGCTCCGCTTGGCCGCTGAGGTGTCTTGGTTGAACTCCCGCGCCGTGATGATGGCCATCCCGCCTCCTTCGATGTAGCTACGTAGGATCATATCCGCCAGCCTGAGCGCGCGCCCCGAATCCGCCGGGCTATGAAGGCATTTGCGACCGAGCGCCTGGCCGAGGTGTACAGGAAGATATACGATCCACTCAGGGCTCATCGCCCCCTCCTCCGATGCCGAAGGGACTCCGAGTGCTCGATCGCCCGACCATCCAGGCCATCGCCGACGAACTCGCCGCCGCCGAGCGCGACCGCACGACCGTCCCGCTGTTGACCGCGCGCCACCCGGACATGACGGTCGAGGACTCCTACGCCGTCCAGCGCCTGTGGGTCGAGCGCGGGCTCGCCGAGGGCCGGCGGCTCGTCGGCCGCAAGATCGGCCTCACCTCCAAGGTCATGCAGCAGGCCACCGGGATCACCGAGCCCGACTACGGCGCCATCTTCGCCGACATGGTCTACGAGACGGGCTCCGTCATCCCGTTCGAGCAGTTCTCGAACGTGCGCGTCGAGGTGGAACTGGCGTTCGTGCTCGCCAAGCCTCTGGCCGGTCCCGACGTCACGCTGTTCGACGTGCTGGACGCGACGAAGTACGTCGTCCCTGCGCTCGAGATCCTGTCGTCCCGCATCGAGATGCAGGGCCGCACGATCGTCGACACGATCTCCGACAACGCCGCGATGGGCGGCATGGTCGTCGGCGGCCGCCCGGTCGCCGTGGACGCCGTCGACCTGCGCTGGGTCTCGGCCCTGCTCTACCGCAACGAGACGATCGAGGAGTCCGGCGTCGCCGCGGCCGTCCTCGACCACCCCGCCACCGGCGTCGCCTGGCTCGCGAACAAGCTCGCCCAGCACGGCGGCCGCCTCGACGCCGGCGACATCGTCCTCGCCGGCTCGTTCACCCGCCCGATGTGGGTCGAGCGCGGCGACACCGTCCACGCCGACTACGGAACCCTGGGAGCCGTCACATGCCGATTCGTCTAGCCCCGACGCCGACCTTCGCCGACCGCCTCCGGCAGGCGGACCGCACCCTGTACGGGATGTGGTCCTGCGCCGGCAGCCCGCTCGTCGCGGAGATCTGCGCGGGCAGCGGACTCGACATCGTGCTCATCGACGGCGAGCACTCCCCCGTGAACCTGGAGTCGATCCTCGCCCAGCTGCAGGCCGTCGCGCCGTATCCGGCCGTGCCGGTCGTCCGCGCGCCGTTCGGCGACACGGTGATCCTCAAGCAGCTCCTCGACCTGGGCGCCCAGAACATCCTCGTTCCGATGGTCGACAGCGTGGCCCAGGCGGAGGCGATGGTCCGCGCCGTCCGCTACCCGCCGCACGGCGTGCGCGGCGTGGGCAGCGCGCTGGCCCGCTCGTCGCGCTGGAGCCGCATCCCGGACTACCTGGCGCGGGCGGGCGATCTCGTGTCGCTGACGGTCCAGATCGAGTCGGCCGACGGGCTGGACGCGGCCGCGGGCATCGCCGCGGTCGACGGTGTGGATGCGCTGCTCGTCGGCCCCGCGGACCTCGCCGCGTCGATGGGCCTGCTCGGGCAGCAGAACCACCCCGAGGTCGTCGCCGCTGTGGAGCGCGTCATCGAGGCCGGCCGGGAGGCGGGCACCCCGGTCGGTGTGAACGCGTTCGACCCGGCCACCGCCGAGCGCTACGCCGGCGCGGGCGCCGCGTACGTGCTCGTCGGAGCGGACGTGACCCTGCTCGCGCGCGCGTCCGAGGCGCTCGCCGACCGCTTCATCGGCGCCTCCCCCGACGCGCCGGCTGCCGCCTCCTATTGATTGCAATTGCGTACCGCCGACCGATCGTATATCATTTCGGATATGGTCCTGCGACCGATCCCCGACGATGAGGAGCCACCACCCGTGACGGACATCCTTCGGCCCGGCAAGATCATCGCGGTGCATCTGAACTACCGCTCGCGGGCCGCGCAGCGCGGCCGCACCCCCGCCCAGCCCTCCTACTTCTTCAAGCCGTCGTCCTCGGTGGCCGCCAGCGGCGGCGCGCTCGAGCGTCCCGCCGGCACCGAACTGCTGGCCTTCGAGGGCGAGATCGCCCTCATCGTCGGACGGGCCGCCCGTCGCGTCTCCCCCGAGGACGGCTGGTCCGTGATCTCGGGGGTGACGGCGGCGAACGATTTCGGCCTCTACGACCTGCGCGCCGCGGACAAGGGGTCCAACGTCCGCTCCAAGGGCGGCGACGGCTTCACTCCCCTCGGCCCGGACGTCCTGCGCGCCGCCGCAGTCGACCCCGCCGCTCTGCGTGTCCGCACCTGGCTGAACGGCGAGCTGGTGCAGGAGGGCACGACCGACGACCTCCTCTTCCCGTTCGGGCGGCTCGTCGCCGACCTCTCGCAGCTGATGACCCTGGAGCCAGGCGACATCATCCTGACCGGAACCCCCGCCGGCTCCTCCGTCACCGTCCCCGGCGACACGGTCGAGGTCGAGGTGGATGCGCCCGGCGCTCCGGGCGCGCCCACCACCGGCCGCCTGGTGACGCGCATCACCGAGGGCCGCATCCCCTTCGGCGACTTCGGCACGAAGCCGAGCGTCGACGACCTCCAGCGAGCCGAGGCCTGGGCAACGCAGCCCGAACCGGCATGGACACTGACCGACGAGCTGCGCGCGAAGCTCCGCAGCGTCGCCACCGCCACCCTCAGCTCGCAGCTCCGCAAACGCGGCCTCGACAACGTCTCCATCGACGGCCTCACCTCGACGCGACCCGACGTGCGAGTCGTGGGTACGGCCCGCACGCTCCGTTACGTCCCGAACCGGGAGGACCTCTTCCGTTCGCACGGTGGAGGCTACAACGCGCAGAAGCGCGCGTTCGACGCCGTCGGGCGCGGCGAGGTGCTCGTCATCGAGGCGCGCGGCGAGCGTGGCAGCGGCACCGTCGGCGACGTGCTCGCGCTGCGCGCGCAGGTCAACGGCGCCGCCGGAATCGTGACCGACGGCGGCGTGCGCGACCTCGCCGTGGTCGCCTCCCTCGACATCCCCACCTATCACAACGGCCCGCACCCTGCTGTGCTGGGCCGCAAGCACGTCCCCTGGGACACCGACATCACCATCGCCTGCGGCGGCGCCACCGTGCAACCCGGCGACGTGATCGTGGGCGACTCCGACGGCCTCCTGGTCATCCCGCCCGCGCTGGTCGAGGAGGTCGTCACCGACGCGATCGAGCAGGAGCGGGAAGAGGAGTTCATCGCCGAGCAGGTCGCCGCAGGCCACGCGGTCGACGGACTGTTCCCGATGAACGCCGAGTGGAGAGAGAGGTACAGCGCATGGTCGACGCAGCACTGAAGCAGACGTCCCCGAGCAAGTCGCAGCTCGCCTACGACTTCATCCGCACGCGCATCGACGACGGCCGGTACGTCTCCGGGTTCCGCCTGGTGCTCGGCCAGATCGCCGGCGAGCTCGACATCAGCGTCGTCCCCGTCCGGGAGGCCATCCGGCGGCTGGAGGCGGAGGGGCTGGTGACGTTCGAGAAGAACGTCGGCGCCCAGGTCGCCCTGCTGCAGGAGGCCGAGTACACGTACACGATGGAGACGCTCGCCCTCGTGGAGGGCGCGGCGACCCGGATGTCCGCTCCCCTGCTGGACGGCGACCACATCGAGCGCGCGCGGATGATCAACCGCGAGATGATCGCCTGCCTCGACGACTTCATCCCGCACCGCTTCACGCAGCTCAACCAGGAGTTCCACGCGGTGCTGTTCGAGGAGTGCCCGAACCCGCACATCCTCGACCTGGTGCACCGCGGCTGGAACCGCCTGACCGTGCTGCGCGACTCCACCTTCAGCTTCGTGCCGGGCCGCGCCCGCGAGTCGGTCGACGAGCACGAGCAGATCCTCGCCCTTATCGAGTCCGGCGCCGACCCGCTGGAGATCGAACTCGCCGCCCGCAGCCACCGGCTGGCGACCCTCGACTCGCTGCACGCGTACCAGAGCGAGCACAAGCAGCAGCACTGACCGCATCCACCGACAGGAGGCCGCGCATGGCGCAGCACCACATCCCCGAGAATCTCCCCGATCGCATCCAGCACTTCATCGACGGCCGCTTCGTCGACAGTGTGTCGGGCAGAACCTTCGACGTGCTCGACCCGGTGTCGAACGAGGTCTACGTGCAGGCCGCGGCCGGGCAGAAGGAGGACATCGACCTGGCCGTGGCCGCGGCGACCCGCGCCTTCCGGGAGGGCCCCTGGCCCCGGATGAAGCCGCGCGAACGCGCCCGCGTGCTGAACCGGATCGCCGACGCGGTCGAGGCCCAGGATGCGCGGCTCGCCGAACTGGAGACCTTCGACACCGGCCTGCCGATCACTCAGGCGCTGGGACAGGCGCAGCGCGCGGCCGAGAACTTCCGCTTCTTCGCCGACCTGATCGTCGCGCAGGCGGACGACGCGTACAAGGTGCCCGGCAGCCAGCTGAACTACGTGAACCGCAAGCCGATCGGCGTCGCGGGCCTGATCACGCCGTGGAACACGCCGTTCATGCTGGAGAGCTGGAAGCTCGCTCCGGCCCTCGCGACCGGCAACACGGTCGTGCTCAAGCCGGCCGAGTTCACGCCGCTCTCCGCGAGCCTGTGGGCGGAGATCTTCCGGGCGGCCGGCGTTCCCGACGGCGTCTTCAACCTCGTCAACGGTCTCGGAGAAGAGGCCGGGGACGCGCTCGTGAAGCACCCGGACGTGCCGCTGATCTCGTTCACCGGCGAGAGCCGCACCGGCCAGATCATCTTCGCGAACGCCGCGCCCTTCCTGAAGGGGCTCTCGATGGAGCTCGGCGGCAAGTCGCCCGCCGTCGTCTTCGCCGATGCCGACCTCGACGCCGCGATCGACTCGACCCTGTTCGGCGTCTTCTCGCTGAACGGCGAGCGCTGCACGGCGGGTTCGCGCATCCTGGTCGAGCGCCCGGTCTACGACGAGTTCCTGGAGCGATACGCCGAACGCGCCAAGCACATCGTCGTCGGCGACCCGCACGACCCCGAGACCGAGGTCGGAGCGCTCGTGCACCCCGAGCACTACGAGAAGGTGATGTCGTACGTCGAGCTCGGCAAGCAGGAGGGCCGCCTGCTCGCGGGCGGCGGCCGTCCGGAGGGCCTGGACCACGGCAACTACGTGGCCCCGACCGTCTTCGCCGACGTCGCCCCCGACGCGCGGATCTTCCAGGAGGAGATCTTCGGCCCGGTCGTGGCCATCACGCCGTTCGACACCGACCAGGAGGCGCTGGAGCTCGCCAACGGCGTGCGCTACGGCCTCGCGGCGTACCTCTGGACCAGCGACCTGGAGCGCGCGCACACCTTCGCCCAGAACGTGGAAGCCGGGATGGTGTGGCTGAACTCCCACAACGTGCGCGATCTCCGCACCCCGTTCGGCGGCGTGAAGGCGTCGGGCCTCGGGCACGAGGGCGGCTACCGCTCGATCGACTTCTACACCGACCAGCAGGCGGTCCACATCACGCTGGGCCCCGTCCACACCGCACGGTTCGGCGCGAGCGCGCACCAGCCCGAAGAGGCTGCAGAGGCGGCCGAGGACGCCGGCGACGCCTGACCGATCCGACCCCCAGACTCAACGCAGAGGACGCACCACCATGACCATCACCCCCGATTCCCCCGAGCCCACCGTGACCGACACCGACCCCATCCCGGCGCCGACCGACCGCATCCCGACGCCCACGGCGACCCCGCCGGACGTCGTGCGCTGCGCATACATGGAGCTCGTCGTCACCGACCTCGCGGCCAGCCGCGAGTTCTACGTCGACGTGCTCGACCTCGTCGTGACCGAGGAGGACGAGGACGCGGTCTACCTGCGATCGTTCGAGGAGTTCATCCACCACAACCTCGTGCTGCGGAAGGGCCCGGTCGCGGCCGTCGCAGCCTTCTCGTACCGCGTCCGCACGCCGGAGGACCTCGACCGCGCCGTCGCGTTCTACACCGAGCTCGGCTGCCGCGTCGAACGCCGGGCCGAGGGATTCACGAAGGGCATCGGCGACTCGGTCCGGGTCGAGGACCCGCTCGGCTTCCCGTACGAGTTCTTCTACGACGTCCAGCACGTCGAGCGCCTCGCCTGGCGCTACGACCTCTACACCCCCGGCGCCCTGGTGCGGCTCGACCACTTCAACCAGGTCACCCCGGACGTCCCGCGCGCTGTGAAGTACATGGAGGACCTCGGCTTCCGCGTGACCGAGGACATCCAGGACGAGCACGGCACGACCTACGCCGCCTGGATGCGCCGCAAGCCCACGGTGCACGACACCGCGATGACCGGCGGCGACGGCCCGCGGATGCACCACGTCGCGTTCGCCACCCACGAGAAGCACAACATCATCGCCATCTGCGACAAGCTCGGCGCCCTGCGCCGCAGCGACTGCATCGAGCGGGGACCGGGCCGTCACGGCGTCTCGAACGCCTTCTACCTGTACCTGCGCGACCCGGACGGCCACCGCGTCGAGATCTACACGCAGGACTACTACACCGGCGACCCGGACAACCCGGTCGTCACCTGGGACGTGCACGACAACCAGCGCCGCGACTGGTGGGGCAACCCGGTGGTCCCGTCCTGGTACACCGAGGCGTCGACCGTGCTCGACCTCGACGGCAACCCGCAGCCGTTGACCAGTCGCACCCACGACTCCGAGCTGGAGGTCACGATCGGAGCGGACGGCTTCTCGTACACCCGCAAGGAGGACGAGCCCCGGGGCTTCAAGCTCGGCGCCCAGGTCTGACACGCCGGGGCGTGGCGCTTGGTAGGGTCGAGCCATGATTCGTCGGGGGGCCGGCCGCGTCGCCGCGGCCGTGGTGGTGGCTGTCGCTGTCGGGCTGGTGTCGGGATGCGCGCTGCTCGCCCCTCCGGCGAAGCCGTCGCCCCCTCCGACCTCGACGCAGACGCCTGACGCCGTGCCGCTGGTGCAGCGCCTCCCCGCCCTCCTGGTGGCCGGGCAGACCATCGGCGCC
Organism: Leifsonia sp. KNZ13-11D; assembly: GCF_056754895.1. NCBI lineage: Bacteria > Bacillati > Actinomycetota > Actinomycetes > Micrococcales > Microbacteriaceae > Leifsonia > Leifsonia sp. KNZ13-11D. The sequence goes on along the minus strand of NZ_JBPGWU010000001.1, from coordinate 1,607,150 downwards.
GGTGTGCTGCGTCCCATCGACCACGAGCCGGTGGACGACCCCCGGGCCGACCATCCCCTCACCGGGACGGTCCGGCTCGTCGTCGGCAGCGACATGAGAGTGGATGTCCGCATCCGGCCGGACGATCCGGAGTCCGCGTCGCTGACCGGGATCGACCTGCTCCTCACACCCACACGCCATGACGGGAAGCCGGAGAACATCCAGGCGCAGAGCACGCTGCGCTTCGGCCTGATCTCGGGTCTCGACAGCGTCGACCCCGACGGCGAACTGGTCCTCCCGGTCGTGGGCGCCGACGTTCCGTCGCTCGGGGACCCGTCGTACCTGCACTCGATCGAGGAGACCCTGCCCGGCGATGCGCGCGTGTTCGCCGCGGCGGACCTCACCTGGACGCTCCCCTCGCCCTACCCGGGCCTGCACGCCGTCGACGGGGGCGCACAGAAGTTCGCGCGCGGCACCCCGCAGATCCAGGACGGGGCCGTCGTCAGCTACACACCGAATCCGTACGACACCCTCTACGCCGTCTCGCGCCGCTTCGGGGTGAGCGAGGTCCAGCTCCTCTGGCTGAACCCGTGGATGATCGGTCCCGACCCGGAGCTCAGGGCCGGCATCGGGATCAACCTGGACCCGGCGCGCCGCTGAGCCGACGCCTAGACGTCGGGCGACGCGACCGCGAGCCGGAAGCGCGGTTCCGCGGGTTCGCCGTCGAGCGCGAGGCGGCTCAGGATGTCGCCGAGCGCCGGACCGAACTTGAAGCCGTGTCCCGAGAACCCGGTCGCGACGACCACCGGGCCGACCCGGTCCAGGACGAAGTCCTCCGACTCCGTGCTGTCGTAGAGGCAGCTGATCCCCTCCGGCCGGCTCGCGTCGACGCCGGGCACCCACTCCGAGACGTACTCCTGCAGGCGACCGAGCCGTGTCGGGTCGATGGTCCGGTCGCGCCGGTCGGGGTCGACAGCCGGTCCGGTTCCGTGGAAGCCGACCTTCACGCCGTCGCCCGGCGTGAGCAGTCCGTACACGCTCGGCAGGCCGTCGCCGGTGGGATGGTGCACGAAGCTCGGCCACCTGCTCTCCTCGTCCGCGGGGCCGGGCAGCAGCGGGAAGTGCGCCGGCTGCTCCTCCGTGACGGTGACCGTCGGTATCGCGGCACCGTTCGCATCCAGCAAGGGTCGCACCAGCTCGGGCGTCCACGACCCTGCGGCGACGACGACCCGATCGGCCGTGTGCGTGCCGTCGGAAGTCGTCACGGCCACGGCGTCGTCGTCCGCATCGATGCCCGAGACGCGGACGCCGAACCGGAGTCGCGCCCCGGACGCCTCCGCGGCGTCGAGCAGCGCATCCACCGCCTCGGCCGCGTGGAGCCGTCCCCCGCCAGGGCTGAACAGCACCCGGTCCTCGAATCGCAACCCGGGCCAGCGCCCGGCCGCTTGGGTGCCGGTCAGCCACTCGACGGGCAGCTCGGCCGCCTCCTGCGCGGCCGCGATCGCCGAGAGCGCCGCGGGGTCGCCGTGGTCGACGGCGCCCGTGCGGTCGAGGATGCGGCGCCCCGAGGTCCGCTCCAGCTGCTTCCAGCCCTCCAGGGCACGGACGGAGAGGGCGACATAGTCCTGCTCGGCATACCCGTGCCGGAAGATCCGGGTGGCCCCGTGCGACGATCCGCGGTCGTGCCCGCGCTCGAACGCCTCCAGCAGGAGGACGGACGCGCCGGCACGCGCCAGCGACCAGGCGGCCGAGGCGCCGACGACTCCGGCGCCGATGACGATCACGCTGGGGGCCATCCCGCCACCCTACCGGTGGGCATGACCAGGTGCCGTCGCGGCTAGTGCGACCCGAGCTGCGAATCGACGAGCGAGTACCCGCCGTTCGGGTTGCGCGAGGGCTCCGGCTCCCCGAAGCGCGGGTTCGGCTTGCCCGGGAGGCTCTCCGCGGGCACGTGCAGACGGCGCGCCGCGACGATGGCCGCCACTGCCGCCGCGAGCAGCGCGGCACCGGCCGCGACGAGCAGCGAGCCGACAGCCTCGCCCCGGGTGAGCAGCACGACGCCCCACGGCCCCGTCAGCCATGCGCCGGCCCCGGCCAGCAACGCCAGCACGACCAGGAACGCCACCTTCCGGCGCCGCCGCTCGTCCCGTTGGAGCGCCCCCATCAGTGCGTTCATGCGCCACCCCCTGCCCGCACTCTAGCGGCGCGGCATCCCGCTCAGGAAGCCTCCACGATCTCGAACCGGTTGCCGTCGGGGTCGTGCGCGGCGAACATCGCCGGGACGCCGGGCCAGCGCAGCAGCTCGCCCACGTCGACGCCCTGCTGCGACAGGGATGCGTGGGCGACCTCCGCATCCCTGGCAGCGAAGCGCACGCCCGTCTCCACCCCGGCGGGCGCTCCGTCGCCGGCGAGCACCAGCGAGATCGACACCGGCGAGCCGGGTGGCGCGAGCATGATCCACCGCCCGCCGGTCTGCGGGAGCGGTGCATCCACCCGCACCTCGAACCCCAGGATGTCGCGGTAGAAAGCGAGCGCCCTGTCCTGATCCGCGACCGGGATTCCGATCGTGCTCACGCCGACGATGCCGGCTCCGTCCGTGTCCGTCATGCGCGACATCCTGCCGCATCCGGTGCCCCCGCATAAGGGCGGCGTCCGGAGCACGTCGGGGACCCTGCGCTCTTGTCGGCTCCCATCGGCGGGCATTGGATGGTCTCGACGAAGGGAGATCCATGTCGACGGATCAATATCACGAGCCCCCCGGGGAGCTCAGCGCGGAGACGCGAACATTCGCGCGGATGTGCGCCAGCCTCTCCGAGGAGGCCGAGGCGATCGGCTGGTACGAGCAGCGGATCGCCGTCGAGAAGGACGACGTCGCCCGCGCGATCATGCTCGACTCGCTGGCGGAGGAGTACAAGCACTTCAGCATGGAGCTCGAGTTCCTGCTGCGGGCCAAGCCGCAGTGGCGGGAGACCGCCAAGGGCATCCTGTTCCAGGACGGCGACATCGTCCAGCACGGCGAGCAGGCCGAGGAAGCCGCCGAGGACGCCCCCACCGACTGAACAGCGCCCGGAACGCGCCGTGCGCCCCCTCCCGTCGGGGAAGGGGCGCACGGTGTGATGGATGCGGGCTACTTCGTGATGCCCGCGAAGAAGGCGGCGCCGTTGGGCGTCCCGACCCCGGTGGCCGTGTCGTAGCCCTTCGTGCTGTGGAGGGTCTGGTTCGGCTCCTCCTGCGTGCGCAGGCTGTAGCTCAGACCGCCCGCAGCGCTCTCGCTATCGACGTAGTTGACCCGCAGCACCGACGGCAGCGGGGACTGCACGGTGGTGCCGAACATGTCCGCCTGGTCGACGTCGTAGAACGCCGAGCCTCCGGCCGCGTACGCCGCGTAGATCCGCGGGTTCAGGAATCCGAGCGGCGCACCGGCCACCTGGTTCGCGACCGCAGCGATGCCCGCGGTGAGCGGAGCTGCGACCGACGTTCCGCCGATGCGGTACTCGTCGTAGTAGGTGCCGTCGCTGAACGTCTGCGTCTGACCCACCAGGAGGCCCGTGTTCGGGTCGGCCAGTGCGCTGATGTCGGGCACCAGCCGTCCTGACGCTGCACCGACGGCGGCCGCCTGGTAGGCGGGCTGCGCGAACAGGCGGCTCACGCCACCGCCCCCACCTCCGTTGAACGTGCCGGGCAACGGCGACGCGAAGGTGCCGTCCAGCTCGTACGGGGCGGAGGACATGTGGTCGGTCGCCGTCGGGTTCACCGCATCGAGCCCGGTCTGCCAACCGACCTCGAACGACCGCTTCCAGCCGGTGTTGTTGAGCGGCGACGCCGGGTCATCGATGGCCGAATAGCTCAGCCCCGACGGCGCGGCCGTCGGAACGACGGAGGCGGAGCTGCCGCCGACCGCCGTCACCCACGGGCTGTCGGCGTAGAAGTCGACCGTCGGCGTACCGAACGAACCGACCTCATCGCCGCTGTCTCCGCTGGAGACGAAGACGCCGACCCCGGTCGCTGCGGCCTCGATGAAGGTGTTGTTGAGGCTGTTGACGAAGCCCTGCGGCACCGCCTCACCGGCGAACCCGTAGCTGATCGAGAGGATGCTCGCCAGGTGCTTGTCGACGATGTGGTTCACCGACGCGTCGAAGTCCTGCCGCGCGTTCGCGGAGGCGACATACAGCAGGTCCGCGCCCGGGGCCGTCGTGTGGATGGCCTCGGCGTCGAGCGTCTCCTCGCCGTAGTAGTCCCCCGGCACCTGCTGCGGGGTGTCCGGGTGCTTGTAGACACCGGGCGCAACCAGCTGGGTGATCTTCGGGGCGGGCAGGTTGTGGAGGCTGCTGTACTTCGTCACATCCTGGACAAGCGTCGGGCTCGCGTTGGCGCCGACGAACGCGACGGTCTGGCCGGAGCCGTCCGCAGCGACCTGGTCGAGGCCGTACAGCCCGCGAACCTGAGCGGGGGTGTAGCCGCACGGAGCGATGGGCTTCGTGCTGGTCCCGTACGCCGGGGCGTTCGGCATGGCCACCGTCTTCTCGCCGTACCACAGGGAGCATGGCTCCCCGGCACGGAAGCCGACCGAGGGGGCGCCGTGGTTCTGCTTCGGGCTGTTGCCGTTCCCGCTGCCGTCTGTGATCGACGGCTGGATGAGCGACGCGCCCTGGTCGAGCCCGGCGACGCTCTCCACGATGCCGGCCAGCGACGCGGGGACGGTCACGGCCGACTCGGGGGCCCGCAGGGTGGTCCCGAATGCGCTGTACTCGCCGAGCGTGACGCCGAACGCGTTCTGCGCCTGGGCGACGGTGCCCTCGGCCGACACATAGCGGTTGTTACTGGGCGTGTCCACGATGGTGAAGCCGGCGCTGCGCAGGAACTGCTGCACCGCCACGACGCTCGACTGGCTCGGAGCGAACTTCTGCCGGAACGCTTGCGGCGTGAGGAACTTGCGGTAGCTGGAGGAGCCGGGCGTCGAGACGGCGAGTGCGGTCTGCGCCGCGGCGGAGGCGTTCTGCCACGGGAGGTACACCCGGAGGTCGACGGTGTCGGTGGCGGGAGCGGCGGAGCGGAGTGCCTTCGCATTCGCCCACGCCGGCTGACTGCCGGCCAGAGCACTGCGTCCCGATGCCGCGACAGCCGGTGTGGCGGCTGCCGCGACAAACAGAAGGGCCGCGCCGGCGGTGACGGCTGCGGCCCTGAGGGTTCTTGTTGTCGTGCGCACGGATGGTCCTTTCATCGATGCGGAATCGCGCTGATGGCGCAGCTTCATCCAACTCCTGCACGACAGCCGAAACAACAAGCCACCGTCTGAGAATCCATACAGGAATCCCTGTCCCCGCCGCCCCGCACCCGGTGAGGTGCACGTCGTTGTGGCCGACACGCCGTACGGGCGCACAACAACGTGCACTTCGGCGAACCGCGCATCGCCGGACAGCAGAAAACCCCGGTCAGGGCCGGGGTTTCGACGGGATTTCTACTGCTGGGGTACCTGGACTCGAACCAAGAACAACTGAGTCTAGGTCCGGGCACCTGACATTTATGCTCTCACCGGGATGTTTTTGTAGCCCGGGCACCCACCAGGCTTTGCAATTGCCGAAAAGGCGTCGAAAACGGGTTTCAACCCCGCCCACATCACCCGAGATCATCGCTTCTCATCGGAGGTACCCCCGACTTCCACCCCCTTGGCTCCCGCCGGTCCCAGTCACACGGTCCTCTCGTGGCCTGCCCCTAGTGGGGCCAAGTGGACGCCACGCTAACGTGAGCCAATGGGTGATTTGATACCTCCCGATGCCGACTTGGTCCGCCGACTGACCACGTCCGAGCTGGCACAACACTTGTTGCTCACCGTACTGCCCGATCCTGACGCCGTGCAGTTCGCTACGGGCGTCGGATTGGCCGACCGAAGCTACAACGGCCAGCCTGACTCGGTGGATCTGAAGAACCGGCTCTCAGATGCCTGGGCGTGGCTGATCCAGTACGGCTTCGTCGGCCCAACGATCAGTCAGCCGAGCATCTACGGAGTTCAGCGCGTTACCTCAGCAGGGCTCGAATTCGCGAATGATCCCGAGGGAATCACTCGCCTTCACGCGGCTACGCGTCTCGCCGGAGGGCTCTCCCCTCGGTTGGACAACGCGCGAGCCAACTTCGAGCGCGCGGCGTATGCCACCGCGATTTTCGAAGCCTTTAAGGTCGTCGAGGTCGAGGTGCGGCGCGTCTCTGGGCTGCCGAACCGGCTGATCGGCACCAAGCTCATGGAGCAGGCCTTCTCGTCGAACGGCGGGCCACTCACCGATCCCGACTCGGAGCCCAGCGAACAGATTGCGATCCAGCAGCTCTTCAGCGGAGCGATGGGGGCTCTGCGCAATCCTTCCGGCCACCGCGAGATCGAGTATGAGGATCCGATAGAAGCAGCGGAGGCCGTCCAACTCGCGGATTTTCTGCTTCGGATACTCGCCAAGGCCGAACGGCGGCGCTCTTCCGTAGCGCTCGGAGGCGACGAGTAGTTGGCGGGCGTCCAGATGCCACCTCTGATCGCCTCCTTTCGCCGCGGACAGCGTGACCATTTCGGGGGCAACCGGGGGTGTCTCCGGGGATCCCGGGTTGACCACACGACATCACAAGCCCGGTAGAACGGTATCCGCGTTTCAGAGTCTCCCAGCTGGTCGCGTCGAAGGTCCACGCTTCCACGCGTTCTCCGCCGACGACCGCCACCACAGGCACGAGCTGCAGCGTTTCGGGCGCCACCGACAGCGTCGTCGGGTGGTGTTGCCAACAAAGATGGCAACTGCCGATTGTCCGACCGAACCACCCGCGCGACGATGCCCTATGCCCCGCTTGTGCACCGATCAGCGCGTCTTGTCGGCCCAGAGCTTTGACATCGCTTCCGCCGGTCTCGATGCGCGGAGCACTTCCCGGGTTTCATATTCATGGAATCGGACCGTTGGCAGCCACCCGTACTGGGCGGGGAGCGTGTCGGCGATCATGTCTCGGAACGCCCGCTGCTTGTGCCGTCCACCGAGTTCATCGAACAGCGGCGGGCAGGGTCGGGCGAAGCCACCGCCTGGCTCCCGTCCAATGCGGGCGGTGCTCTGGGCACGCCACTCGTCGACATCGAAGCCGACGCGGACGCTTTGGCTGAGGTCGAGGGTGATCAGCCGGGCGGCGGTGAAGTGCTGCCTCTCGTCGAACTCGATGGCGCGCTGGCGGCCATCGGGGTAAGTCATCAGGACATCGAGCCGGCGGCTCTCTCGTGGCGGCATCGTGTTCGGCAGCTGACGTCCGGTGAGCCGCTGGTACGCCTCGGTGAGGAGAGGCCAGGCGTCGCGGGCCTCGCTGCGGCCGGGGCGGACCAGCCAACTCGGTGCCAGCTCTTCTTCGAGAACACTCTCGGCTGGTAGCACTCCGCGCAGAAGGGAGAACCATGCGTTCTGCTTACCTCTAGCCGCCACGCGCCTCTCCTTGTGTCAGCGGACGTTATCGCGCGCAGGGCGCAAAGCCGCAAGTAGCCCAGAATCTTCTTGCGGCCAGACTAGGAGAGTTCTGGCGCCGCGCCGCATAGTTGACCGTGGGTGATCGGTACAGTCGGCGGCCCCCGCCTCTTCCCTACCAACTAGCGCCCGCTAGACACCAACCCCTCCACAAACCGGGTCAGCAGTTCACTGATCGTTGTGTCGCGCTCCGCCGCGTAGACCTTCAGCGCCGTCCGGGTCGTGCGCGGCACGTTGAAGTTGATCCTGACGAGATCCTCCTGAACGCTCGCTACTTCCTCGAAGCTGGGCGTCGCTGTCGACCTGCTAGGCCGACCGGCGCGGAGCCCCGCGCTCACGGCCGCTCCAGGAGAGCCAGGACCTCAACTGCAAGAGCATCGACCTCGGCAGCCGCCTCGGGGTACGCCCGTGGGTTATCGACGACGGTCTCGCCTCGTGCCGCGGACGTCGCGTATGCGACCCGCTGGTGGATGACCGAGTTGAGCACAGGCAGTCCGTAGTCTGCGAGCGTTTCACCGATCTCGCGGCCGAGGACGGTGCCGGCGATCGCGCGGGAGATGACGAATGCGGCAGCGGGTTGTCCACCAGTGATGTCGCGGCGCTGCTTCACCAGGTCCACGAGTTCCGATGTTGCCCAGACGTCGTAGGGAGACGGCTGAACGGGGATGAGGACGAGGGTCGCCGCACGGGTGGCAGCGGCGGCCAGCGTGGCGACCTGCGGTGCGCCGTCGACGACGACGATGTCCGCGGGAAGCCGAACGACGTCGCGGTCAAGAGTTGGCCGGTCCAGTCCAACCGTGAGTAGCGGCTGGTCCTCCCGTGCGGCAGCCCAGTCGCGGGCCGACCCTTGCGGGTCGCTGTCGGCGAGAGCAGTCGAGATGCCGCGCAGTTGCAGGGCGCGGCCGAGGTTCGTTGAGACGGTGGTCTTGCCGACTCCGCCCTTCTGGTTGAGCACGCTGATGACCTTCATGTGAGTATCGCCTCCTGTGAGCGCTTGAGTGCAGGCGCTGGAGCGTAGCTTGAGGCGCCGACACAGCACTTTCGGGGCATCGCTCTTGGCCGTAATCTCCCCGATACAGTGGGTGCCGGGCCCCGCGGGATTTGCCCTTCAGTTGGCCGCGTCGTCTGGCTTGTCCTCGCTTGGCTGCTGCCTCCGGCGGCGGCGCTCGAGCAGAACCCCGACCGACGTCAAGCCGCAGACCACGATGGCGAGGACGAGCATGAAAATGTGCCCGCGGTCCGAAGGGTTCGCGATGACAAGGAACGCGTACCAGGCAGCGCACAAGCCCCAGAAGCAGGCGACACCGATTTGCCAGCCGAGGTAGTGCTCACGAAGCCACCCGAGGAACCCGTGCGGCGACTGAGGTTCTGCCATGCCCGCATGCTACGCCCGCCCGATCACGCGGTGCCGCGAGTAGAGTTCAGCCCGTGACCGGTGCGTCGTCGAAGAAGCCGTAGGGGCCCACTAGAGGGGTCCGACGGGGACGAGTGCGTTAACCGCGTCATAGAGGCGAACCAGTTGAAGGAGGCAACGTGGCCCAGCGTCACGGCGGAAAACCGCTGAGTCCTCGAACGCGGATGGTGTTGCTCGGCATAGCGATCGTGCTTCTGGTTGCCAGTTTCTTATTCTTCCCATCGGCCCACATCTTCTGAGTCGAGACGAGGAAGAAATGCGACCCCTTCGACTTCCGGCGGCCACGCACGTGACGCCACTCCACCCCGCTTCGCTCGTCATACCAGCCATCGTGATCGCCGTCGGAGTACTTCTCGTCGTGTCCCGACGGCCCCTAGCCCGGACGTTCGAACGCCTGTGGGCGGCGTCGCGACGTCCAGGATCTGGCCCGGTGATCCCGACGAACGCAGCGTTCTTCATCGCAGCTGGGGTCGCGCTGATCTTCGGAGCGACGCTGAGCGTGATCTGGGCCCTCATCCGGTCTGGCATCGCTTGACCTCGCGGAAACGCGCCCCGGGCCATCGTGTCGTTGTGGCGTCGCGCTCTGACAGAACCCGGCCCGGTGACCCCGAATGGTTCGCTCACCACGCAGCGAACCGGGCTCGCGTATTTGCACTGACCGCCGTCGTTGTCGGCGTGGTACTGACGCCGCTCATCTGCCTCCGCCACGGTCGCTGACCCGCGGGTTGTCAGTGCAAGCCGAGCGCGGTCACCGTTACCACGACGACGATCGCGCAGAACGCTCCGCTAACCAGAGCGACATTGCGGATCAGACCGGGACGGTTCCCGTCGAGCGTTTCATCGCTGCCAAGAGACCGGATGCGACGCCAGGAGAGGACGGCAGCAGCCAGAACGAGGGCCGCTGCGGCGACGATGAGGCCGATCTGAATCTGCACCGGCGTCACTCGCGCTCCGGGTCAGCCGTGGTACCGGACGACGCCGCTTCCGCCTGCCGCCTCGTCTCGTCTCGAAGCGTGGCGCGGCCGTTGCGGAACTTCTGGGTGCCAAGAACGAGCATGCTCCCAGCGCCGGAAACAGTGATCACCAGCAGCGAATCAAAGATGCTGTGCGGTCGAAGAATCGCGAAGACCAGCATCACGACGCCGAAGACGACGGCGGCGATCCCAACCGCAAGAAGCCATTTGCCGCTGCGCAGTTCACTCTCACCGGTCCGGATCAGGGGCGTCTCTTCCGCGGCATCGCCCACTGCCGGCACGGCAGGTTCACCACCGGTAGGCTCAGCGTCCATCACGCCTCGACGAAGAGGCGATCGGCTCCGCTTCGGGGTGTCGCTGGTAGTAGATGTAGCTCGCCCATCCGGCGATCGCAAGCAGACCGGTGCCAACCAGCACCAGAACACGGGCGGCCCACAGCCGGTCCGGGAAGACCAGCAACCAGTTCAGCGCCGCCCAGACTCTCAAGATGACGGCCTTCGTCAGTGCGCCGCTGCTGGAGGAGAGGACCCACCAGGGGCGTTTCCGAGCAATGCTCACACGCCGACCATACTCCCGGTCAGCGGTGCCCTCGTCTTACCCGCCGCTCCGCCACCGCCTCGACCAGGAACCCGGTAGCGAAGACCGCACCAGGCTCGAGCGTCTACCGGAGTGGGCCGTCGAGATGCTCCAATCCGCGGTCAGCCAGGTACTCGCGGACGTAACCTTGATGCGGCACGTGCGGTTCCGAGTCAGAGACGAGTTCGTCGATATACCACCGGAGCAGGACTTCAGCTGCAGCCCGATCGCCTCGCGCGATATGGAGATCCGCAACATCGAGCGCGGCCGAGCGAGTGGAAAGACTACCAAACGCGCGGTATCCCTCCGCAGCGTACGCGGCAAGTACGCTGTCAGCGTCCGGAAACGAGTCCAGCTTCCGCAGCCCGTACTCCGCGACGGCGGACAGCATCTCCTCCAGCGACAACCGGTCCCGCAGGTCCCACCACTGCTCCAACCCTCCAGGCATGACTCTGCCGAGAGACCACCGGAGCTGGCAGTTCGGCTCGTTGACCCAGCTACTGCGCGGGCTACCCAGCCGACTCATCTCCGCCACGTAGACACCCAGCTTGACCGTGAACCGACCCCAAAGGTCCGGTTCGAGTCCGGGGACCGCAGGTGCCCCGAAGTATTCGTAGGGCGCAAGCCGGATCGACACCACATGCACCAGGCCATCACAGGCCAGGCGGTTGAAACTGTTGGCCCGTTTGCGAAAGCCGGCAGCTTTGAGAGGGATCGCGAGCGCGGCCCCGATCGACTTCGCGATCTCACCATTCTCCGGCACGAAGGCCAGCATATGAGCGAGTTGCCCGTCGGACCACTGCGACGCCCACTATTCACGAGCTTGCCTGTCCTTCCGATAGACGAGGACATGCGCCGCCTCATCGACGCCTCCGCCGTCGCTCCGACAACGACTCGACCACGAACCCGAATACGGCGCCCGCGACGAACGACGCCCACAACGCCCAGACCACCGCCGATCCAGACACGACAGCCCACCGCAGAAGCAGACCCTGCACGGCGAGGAACGCGAGCACGAAGCCGAACAGCAGCAGGCCACGCCGGGTCCGTCGTCGACCTTCCGGAGTGGATGGGTCAATGGTCATGGTCTCGCTCCGCGGTTTCAGAGCGCCGCCGGAGGAGGCGGGCGCCGTATCCGCCGACGGCGACGCCGGCTGGCCCGGCGAGGAACGCTGGGAGGCGCGGCAACCGCTCGATCAGGCTCGCGCCGTGCGTGTCGGGGAAGAAGATCAGTGCCAGGAAGCCGGCGGCGACGATGAGGAGGCCGGCCGCTATGAGTAGCCACCCCAGGATGGTGTCGCGCCGTGGCCGGACAGCGCTGTGCCGGGAGACCACTACGGCGCGCCGACCTGGCGCGCAGCGGTCAACGCAGTCATCCTCAGGCGGCGTTGTCTTCGATGACGCGCCGGATGGCGGCAACGGCCAGGTGAAGCATCCCGCCGAGGACACCGATCGCGCCGAGGTAGTTGGCCCAGACGATGTTCCCAGCGGCACCGAGTGGATCACCGGAGAAGGTAGCTCCGGCGATGAAGTAGAGGACGACGGAGATCGCGAGCGCCAGCACATAGATGGTGATTAGTGCGGTGAGTGCGCCGTTCGCGGATCGCAGGTCCTTCGGGTTTGGGCGGGTCTCGAAGCCTCGACCGAACGGCTTCCGGTTGCCGTAGGCCTCCGCCAGCGCAGGTGGCAGTTCCCCATCAGACATGAGAGCTCCTCACAGTTCGAGGGAATGGTAGCGCTAGGTGGCCCAGCGCGCTCAGCCCCCAAGCGAGGGGAGCCGATCCCGGCTGTCGCCGGTGTCGGCTACGGTCGGAGCCATGCCTCGTCGAATGGCGGACCCCACGTTCCGTGCCGCGCAGGAAACTGCCGCGTTCACCGCTTCCCACATCGTCCCGATCAACGTGTTCGTCGACTCGATCCGGGACCGGGACGGCCGCGGGTGGGCGCCGTACGTCGCCCCGTTGCACGGCGGGACGGACGCCGAAGTGCTCTCGATCCTCCGCGACCCGGGGCCCGCAACCCAGGACGGCGTCGGCTCCGGGTTCCTCGCCGTGGAGAACGATGACCCGACCGCTGAACGGCAGATGGCGCTGTTCGAGTCGGCCGGTATCTCCCCGCGGCAAGTGCTGCCGTGGAACGCATACCCCTGGTACGTCAACCGGGCGCCATCAGCGGCGGAGCTCGACGCCGGCGGGCAGGTCATCGTCGAGCTGCTCGAGCTGCTGCCGCACCTTCGGGTGGTGCTGCTGCAGGGACGCGATGCGGAAGCAGGATGGAAGCGAGTCGCACGCCGACTCCCGGAACCGGTGGAGGACCGCGGAGTGTCCGTCGTCGCGACGATCCACCCGGGGCGGCAGGCCCTGTTCACTCCGGACAAAGACGAGCGGGCCCGTAGGGTCGCCCACCAAGAAGGCGGCGTTCGCGGAGGTCGGCCGGCTGGTGCGTCAGACGAACGGGTAACCGCGGCTGGCAAGGATCACGCCGTGGCCTCAGCGTCGGCGGGGCGCCCACGTCACGATCCGGGGGTGCGGAAGTTGCGACGGTATTCCGTAGGCATTCGATGACGGCGCCACAGTCGACGGGTCTGCCGAGTTCTCGGAGACGAACCTCACGTCTCCCGCCACGTTGCCGGACGACGAGCTCACAGCCGAGGCGGACGAGGTCCGCGACCGGGAGCGGGAGCAGGCGATGGACCCGGTGACGGTCCGGAGCGGGGCGTCGGTGGATCGTCAGAATAGTAGCGATGCCGCTAGAAAAATAGCGATACACCCCGGACGGTTCCGGCTGCTCTGCACAGCCGCAACCCACCGCAACAGCAGCATGCCGCGTTGCCCGGTGCCGCGGATAGACAGCGCCGCGGTGACGGGCCGCTGGCGAAACCGGTGAGGCGTGGCGGAGCGTCGGCGCCGTGGTCGCGATCGACGAAATCGAGCGCCGGCCCGGCCAGCGGCCACTGTGGTGAGTGGATTCGGGAAACGGTACCGTGGAGGTCCCTCCCCCGGGAGGGGAACTGGAAGTCCATGAGGGCCCCTCGTGGCCAAAGACGAGGGGCCCTCGCTTGCGCCGCGGGACGAGCCGGAAGCGGAACGGGCGGGACGGTGGCGGGTCGTTGGCGCCGCGGTGGGCGGGACGAGGGCGTGAGCGAGGAGCGCAGCGACGAGCGGCATCCCGCGCATAGATGTGCCATGACGACGCTGCGCGGACACCCCTCCGAGTTCTGTGACAGACAACCGGCGTGATCGTCACAACACGGCCGGTTTGGGTAGAGTCCGGGGATGACCCGGCGGCGCACGTACCGCGACATCGTCCGCGAGGTAGCGATGGACAACTTCGGCTACGTCACGACCAAAGCCGCCGAAGCCGCTGGTGTCCCCGCCGTCGAGCTGCCCAAGCTGACTCAGCGCGGCCGGATGGAACGCATCGCGTATGGCCTATACCGGGTGACCGACCTCCCACCGTACGGGCTCGCCCCGTACGCGGAGGCGCTGCTGCGGGTCGGCGACAGTGCGTTCCTTCACGGGGAGACTGTGCTGGCGCTGCTGCGGCTGGCGGATGTGAACCCGCGCCGGATCCACGTCGCTGTGCCGGGCCGAACCCGGCCCACGCTCCCCGGCACGATCGAACTGTTCCAGGTCACCCCGCCCGTTCGCGTCGTCGAGTACGAGGGCCTGCGAGCCCAACCGGTCAGCGACGCGCTGCTGGAGTGTCGAGGGCGGATCGAGACGGTCCGGCTGCTGGCCGCGGTCGGTGACGCGCGCCGGAGCGGGTACCTCTCGGAGGCTGAGGCGCGGCGGGTCAGGAAAGCGCTCCGGGGTTAGAGGCCCAGCTCCCGCGAAGTTGTCGCGTCGAAAATGCGACTGCGGTCGACGTAGCCGGCCAGCACGGCGAGGTTTCGATGCCTACTCGTCTTTGCGATCCGCTCCAGAGGAATCCCTGCCGCGGCCGCGGTGGTGATATGTGATCTGCGCGGGCTATGTCCGGTCAGCGCGGGAAGGTCGAGCCCGGCTGCTTCCGCCCGGGCGCGGAGGATCAGCGGGACGGACTGCCCGGTGAGCGCCTGGTCGGAGGCGCGGCCGTTGGACCAGACCCGCACGAACAGGGGCGTGGACTCGGTAAGACGCCCCACCTCGCGGCGGCGCTGCTCGACGAGCGCCTCGAGATGGGCGACCGGATCGGTGATGCCGCTGCCGCGCGCTATAGCCAGCTCCTCGCCTTTACCCTCCTGGTCTGTCTTTGACCGGCTGATGTAGACGGCGACGCCTTCGCGAGTGAAGGTCAGGTCCCCGATGGTGAGGGCCACGAGCTCACTGCGACGGAGGGCCGCCGAGTAGGCGGTGAGGAGGAGCGCTGCATCGCGACGTCCGACCGGGTCGGTGAGGTCGATGGCGGCGAGCACCTGCCGCAACTGGTCGGTAGTGAATACGCTCGCCTTCCGCACCCGGTGGCCCGCGAGCTCCCGACGGGCGCCGGCGACGAAGTCCTGCAGCACCCGGGTCTCGGTTGGGTTGGGGATGCCCAGCTCGCGGGCGCGGCGACGGACGGCCGCGAGCAGAATGTCGATGGCGGAGGCGGAGATGCCCACCTTCTTCCCGGACGCGTCGGTGCGCTCATCCAGCGCCCAGGTCAGATACGACGCGATCGTCCCCGGAAGGTTGGGATCCCAGCGGTGCTCCGCCGCGAACCGGTCCAGCTGGCGCAACGCGCTCGCATACGCCTTGCGGGTGTTCGGGCTGAGGGCCGACTCGACCCGCTTGGCGATCCCGGGCAGGAACGCGGCCGGGTCGGTCGGGGGCGCCAGCTCGGCAGAGTCGAAGAGTTCGACGGAAACGGTCATCTCGGGGTCCACGGTCCATCTATGCGCGGGATGGCCACTCCAGTAGCGATAAGCGTCGTTTCCGCTAGTGCAGGACGAGTGAGCACTGATTCAGAGCCGATGTTAACCGTCGCCGTAGATTGTCTCCCCGCCACGAAGTTTGTCCCTTTTCAGGTCGTGGACAATCTAAGTGGCGGGTTCTGTCGCCCGACCTCGCGCGACACCACGCTGCATCGGCCGATGAAGAGTGCTCGCGACACTTCCGATCACGGACACCGAGGGTCGCGGGTCGAGTCGGAAGTCCGCCTTATGGTGAGTGCCGCATTTGTAGCGTTTGGCGCCCCTTCACCGGGCCTTTTTTCGGGACAGGTATACGGGAATCAGCCGTCCAGCTGATTGCTGGCATCGTCGCGCTTGCTATGCGGTGCAAACGACGTTCGGACCCCGACCGGCAAACGGTCTACCCATCTGTCGACTCGTCGCAGTAGGTCGGCCATGTTGTCGACGAGACCCTGGCTGTTTCCTCCGCGCCCAATGTTATTGTCGGCCGCTCGCTCGCCGCATATTCCGTCGAAGACGCAACGATCACGAACCTTGCCCCGGACTCATGGTGCGAGGTCGTTGTCTGCTAGCTTCGCCTTCATGCGACATATCAGGCGACCGAGTGCCGCTGCTCTTGTTGCATTGGCTGTCGCTCTTTGCGCCGCGCTGACGGGATGCTCACTTCTTGATTCCCACCCGCCAGCCAAAAGTGGCGCCGACCTCACTGGATCGTGGGTGCATGGTTCAGCGCGCCTCGTGCTGGCCGGAGATGGCACGTTCGAGATGACGGATATGCCGGAGTATGTCGTCCAGGGGGATTCAGGTGAATCACACTCTCCGACGCTGAACTGCTCTGGTAGGTGGAGCTTCATGAAATCGGTCCAGAACCTCACGTTGGTTCCAGCAAACCCTTCTCCGGCTGAGTGCTCTGGCAGCGTGCTTTTCGTGACCGGGCGGAACAACGAACGGACAATCGCATTTGGGATCGATTCCGGGTCGGGTAACCCGCTATGTTTCGAGCTTGTTCGACCCAGGTCGAGGCTGAGTGCCCAGGGCGTCGACGACTGCCAGACATACTGAGTTTTCATCGCCCACCTGCGATCAAGCCTCTCCTGGATCCATCAAGCCGCACGCCCTCTCGGACGCGCACAAGGATCCCTCCTTGCTCCGTCGCGTGGTGTGTCACGATGGTGCGATGTCAGAGCTGCGGCACCGGTTGCGTACGTCTTTCCGTTGGATCGGCGACCGCACTGATCCGGACTACCGTGCCGATGTCACGGGCTGGTGGAGGGATCCCGAGATTGTTAGACAGATCGGAGCAGCTCTCGCCGGGCTGTTCTCTGATCAGCGGCCGACCGTGGTGTTGGGCACGCAGTCGAGGGGAAGCCTGCTCGGAGCCCTGGTGGCGCATCATCTTGGTGTGGGGTTCGCCGAGGTTAGGAAGGATCCCGGTCGTGCCGCCGACAGTGACGCGTGGTGGGAGGTGTCTACGGCCCCTGACTATCGCGATAGGCATCTTCGGCTGGGACTTCGCCGCTCGCTTTTGAAGTCAGGTGACTCGGTCCTATTCGTGGACGATTGGGTAGACACCGGTGCACAGGCTGGTGCTTGCCGTTCCCTCGTGGAGATGAGTGGCGCCCGATGGTGCGGCGCCGCGGTCGTTGTCGATGGTCTGCACGAAGCTGGGCTTCGCCGTTCGCTGCAAGTTCGCGCACTCCTGAACATCCGCGACCTATGAAGCGTCCATATACCTCGGTCATCGCTAGACCGCTCAGGGACCGCCTTACGGGCGACAGGAATTCGCACCTATGACAGGATCTGCGGGTGACGCAAAATCAGGAACGTGCGGCCGCGATCGTCTCAAGCGTTGCTCCGCAGCTGAAGCGGGCCGGATTCCGGAAGCGACGCAACTCCTTCAATCGCGAGGTCGCTGACGGGATAGTGCACGTTGTTTCGTTGCAGCTCAGGTCCTACGACCGCACTGGCAAGTTCACGATCAATCTCGGCGTCTTCGTGCCAGGACTCAACCAGGTCAGCTCAGGCTCCCGCGGTCTCTGGGTAAACGAGTATGACTGCGACCTTCGGTGGCGGATCGGGGAACTCCATCACGAGGGACGCGACCTCTGGTGGGGCCTCGATGACGAAGCAGGGGTCCAAGTCGCGTCCGACCTTCTGCTGACGGCGGGCCTGGAGCGACTGGGCAAGTTCGACAGTGTTGCGGCTTTGCTCGCCGCATTCGATCGTGATGGCGGAGAAGCTTTGGGAATCGCACCGCACGCACCGCTCGATATCGGTGCGCTCCACGCGAAGCTGGGCAACCGCGACCGCGCGCGCGACCTCTTCAGTGCGCACGTGGACGCCCTCCTTGCCAAGAGCGGGCCGTCAAGTCATTGGCCGGTTGCGGCGAAGATCGTGCGCAAACAAGGCTTCTCGGACATCGCTGACCGATTGCAAGCCTAGCCCATCATTGGGCGCATGAGCTCGAATACTGACTGGTTGCACTTCCGCAGGCCTTTGGGGCCACAAGCGCTTCCGCCGGCCGAACGAAAGCGGATCGGTAATTGACGCACCCCGCTATCGGTCGGGGAGCACTGAGCGCCCGATTGGGTCGCTAATTCACCTCGAGGCGCCAGCGCAGCCAAGAGCGGTCGCTCAACCGATTGAGTTGGCTCCCACGCGAAACGAAGACCGGCCTCAGGTCTTCCTCGGGAAGTCTGTCGAGTTGTAGCTTTCCCGCACCGCGCTTGTCGAAGCCGCCTTCGTCAAGTTCGCCGATGGTGACGCGGTCCTGGTCGCCACGGTAACCGCCGAAAAGCGCGCACACCTGGCCGCTAACAAGAATGTTGTCGACGCCTTCGATGCCAACGCGGTGAACGGTCACGTCGCCGCCGCGGTCAATCTGGACTATCGGAAAGTCAGTGTATGTGCACGCTATGGCCCGGTCGTCAGTCACGTTGAGCGCGTAGCAATCAGAGATAACGTCCTCCGGTGCATCCGGGTCATGGAGCGACCTAGGCGCGTAGTCCCAGACCTTGGTCAGCGAACTATCGAACCGCGCGATACCCCAACACCCAGGTGTCTCGGGTCCAGGGTGGTTCCATCCATAATTTCCGTAGACGCCTTCATCGGAGTAGCCGACCCAGATTTCCCCAGTGCTCGTGGCCTGAAGATGCCGAATTCCCCCGCCAATCGTGTCCGCGGCAATATCGTGTCCGTGGTCGTCGATGATTACGGCATTGCGGTCTGCCCCACTGGAGCGCCACTCGCAGTCGGAGGTTGCGATCACAAAACCGCCTAGTAGTGGTTGAACGAATAAGGCGCCGCCGCGCCACGTTCGAGCCGCGGTTTCTACGACCTCGAACACCTCTCGCTCTCGCTGGCGGGAGACGTACCATCGATCGGGTCTTCTTCCCGAAGCCCAGACCACAGTCGCATGGTTGTCAACATCGATGGAATAGCCGACCGTGGAGCAGTCGTCCGTGGGTGGGACGAGGGTAACAGGGTCAAGAGGGACGATTTCGGCGTGGCGGCCGGAAGAGAGGGCGGCCCCGAAGGAACGATGCGAGTCTGACAGCCGTGCGGCTTTCACCGCGGACTCAAGATGGAACCCTTCTACGTGTCGTCGGGACGGCACCTCACTGTCAGCCATATTGGCAAAATCCTGTCACATCAGCGGGCCGCACGCTGAAGGATCGTCCATCGTGCGTTGTGGAGTGATTTTGCCATAGACAGATCGCCAGCGCCGGCTGATACTGGCGTCGTGCGCGACGTGACTGTTCCGAGAAGCTTCCCGGAGTCCCGAGCGTCGATGCTGCGATTCATCGTCGTGAGTGCAATTGTATTCGGTGGTGCCGTTGCGTGTCTTGTGTACGGGTTACTTAACCGCTGGCCGATCGGTGGGCTCGTCGTGCTTTCGCTGGTCGTCGCAATTCTCGGGGTGGGCGTCGCCATTCGGATATGGGTCTTCGTGAGACTCAAAGCTCAACACGCTTCGGCGCTATACGCGGAAGAACGCGGATGACTCGCGCCCGCAGCGGGATCGCTAACGGGCGGGGGTCCGGACTCGAACGCTGTGCCTTCGTGCCGGTTCGGTCCCTCAGCAGAATTCGCCACAGCGGACGGGGCAGCGTCCTAGAGTTACGAACATGACCGACGAGACACCCATCGCCTATACCGCCCTGCAAAAGGGCGTCGACGTGATTGCCGCCGACGGCACACGCATCGGAACTGTCGAGCATGTGCTGCAGGATCCTAGCCTCGACCTCTTCGATGGAATCGCCGTGAGCACCGACGCCGGGCTGCGGTTCGTGGATGCGAACTTCGTGGACGGCATCACCTCCTCTAGCGTGCACACCACCTTGACGGTAGATGACGCCGAGGCGCTGCCACGACCGGAGGGCAACGAAGTGCTTGAGGCGGACCCGGAGGAGTACCAGGGCAACGGCCTGAGCGCCTGGTTCGGCCGTATGTTCATGCGCGAGCACTGGACCCGCCGCGAGGAGCGCTGAAGCGGTCTGATCTTGCTACAGGCCGATTGGGCCGGCGGATTCCCGCTCGGCAGCTTTGGCTCGACCGGGGCGGCCCGGCAGTCACTGCAGTCGTCAGTGGACTGATGGTCGTCGCGATCGTCGCGGGCGTTTATCTGCCGGGCACCAGGCAGATAGGACACATCCCGGCGGCGGCCACAGCTAGCAAACTACGACGACCCCAGCAGTGCAATCGTGCCGGCGTTGGCAATGGGAACCGCCCGCACATGGATCCTCCTCCGGGCATGAACCAGTGCGAAATGAAAGGCGCTACTTGTCGGCAAGCTGTGCCTCCGCCGCTCTAGTGGCCCAGATTGATCGCCCCCCGGGTCGTCGCTTTAGCGGCCGAGAACTCATGCGACACTGAGCCGTGCGAAAAACGCTGGCCGTCGTAGCCGCGACCATGCTATGCGCCGGCGGCGGCTTCTGGGTCTACGCCGGCCGCAGCTCGTGGCAGAGGGATGCGAGACTTGCGGGATGAGCGCCGGACAGCAGTGGGTGCGTTGATGGGCACCGATGTTGTGCTGGTCGTCGGACGCCCGAGTTCGGGGAAGTCGACCCTGTCCCGGCACATCGCGCAGCGATGGCGCCTCCCGGTCGTTGCTAAGGACGCCATCAAGGAGGTGCTGTTCGACACGCTCGGCATGAGCGACGCAGATTGGTCGATCAAGCTCGGTCGGGCATCCTTCGCGGTGCTGGACTACGTCATCGAGCTTCAGTTGCAGACCGGTCATTCGTTTCTCATCGATTCCGCCTACGACGCGCGTTACGAGAACGCGAAGTTTCAGGCTTGGCAGCAGAGATACGGCTTTCGCGCCGTGCAGGTGCACTGCACAGCCCCCGCGGAAGTGCTCACCGAACGTTTCATCGCCCGTTCCGCAGACGGCACCCGCCACCCCGGACACGCCGATTCCGATCGCGTTGATGAGTTCCGCCGCACACTCACGGACGGACGGATCGAAACCCTCGACCTCGACGGGCCCATCGTCAATTACGATTCGAACACCGAACACGGCACGGGGAAGCTACTCGACCAGCTCCAGCGCATACTCGACCGCTGAACCACCCCTCATCGGGCGCGCTGGCGGATATTTCTCGCGATCGCTGCCACAGTCTCTGGATTCCTAGTGTCGTCCGCGTCAACGATAAGCGGATCCTCGTCTACCGGAGCCTCGAAGCTGGCCACATGCGCAGCCATCACCTCATCCGTCACGTCGTGACGGCCCGCGACAGCGCGATTGGCGAGAAGCCGTTGCCGTTGCCGAACCGAGTCGATTCGGACCCAGACGATCGAGAAACTCGCCTCGGCCTCCGCCGCAACCTTCCTCCACCCATCTCGAATGAATCGCGGCGACCCCGTGTCGTCGACAACCACAGCGCGCCCGGCTTCGAGTGCCCCCGCGGCGCGAGCGTGGGCGAGATCGTTCGTCCGAGCCCACTCTTCGAGCGGGATGCCCTCGCCACCGTTGAGCCCTCGCTCCGCGTTGATAGCGTCCAAGCTGAGCAGGTTGGCGTCCAGGGCATCAGCCAGCAGCTCAGCAAAGGTACTCTTTCCGGAGAACGAAAGCCCACACATCAAAGTCAACGACACCCTGCGACACTATCCACTCGACAGCAGCCGGAACGGAATCGGTTATCGCGCAGAGGATCGGATTACGTGCGCGACGGCTGACGAGATTTAGACGTTCGGTGGCGCTGTGTTCACCAGCGAAGGGCGCGCTCGATAGCTGCGATCGTCGTCTCGGTGTCGACGTGAAGATGGGCTTGGAAGCCCAGCCCTTGGGCGGCTGAGACATTTTCCTGCACGTTGTCGATGAAAAGGACGTCGCCTCGAGATGCGTTCATCTGGTCGAGCGCAATGTGGAAGGCGGCAGCCTCTGGTTTCGTTACGCCGATCTCGTGGCTGTAGCAGATTGGATCAAACAACTCTGAAAACCGGAAACGTCGCTCTTCCTCCTCGCGAGCTCCATCTCCCGAGTTGGACAGGATGGCCAGCCCAACTCGATCGCGAAGTCCGGCTAGATACGCAATGAGCTCATCGTTCGCGACCCCGCAGTAGTCATCCCAGAAGTTCGCTTGCATCAGGCTTAGCTGCTCGGTCGACGCTCCCACGGCATCGGCAATCCCCTGCCAGTAGGCCTCGGCAACGCCGGTTTGACGGGTGGCGTCCGGAAGCTCTGCTTCCGCTATTCGCAGCGTGAATTCCTCTTTGGTGAGTCCAAGCATCGGCGCCCACCGAGAAGCGAACGTCCCGGATCGAGCGGTGTCGTCCACCAGTTCAAGGACACCGCCAATATCGAGAAGCAGCCACCGCCGAGCCTCGGCGACGTCGGTATCGGTGTTCTCAGCCATGACAGCATGCTGCCATCGACGCCGGTCCTCCGGGCAATGCCCTACGGACTCCTTCGAAGTCGCACTACTAGGTGGGTGAGCAACGGCGAATCGGAGTCATCGGGCGCATATTGGGGAACCCTTTATCGAAGAGCCACAGCCTTCAGGCCCGGTAGCCGATGGGCTACTGACGCAGGGCGGCCAGGTGGCCGGTGCGCTAGTCGCCCATCCTTCTGCGGGCGGTCCTTCGATTCGACTCCGCGCCTCCTCGTCGAAACCTGCGTTAAATCCAGGAAACCACCAGCTCAAAGGCATCGCGGCGCACCAAGCTCAAGGCCGTCCGCCAGACAAGCGGCGGAAACCTACCCTGACCAGCCGAAACAACTCTCAACCGCGTGCGCCGTTGTTGGGAACGGCTCGAATCAGCGCGACTGCTGTTGCGACACCCCAACGTGCGCCGCCACGTCCAGCCGCGGCAGCGGAGCGCCTCCGACGGTCGCCTTCGCGCCGACGATCGCAGAGGCGGCGGAGAGGTCGCACGGGGTGAGCTGCGCGACAGGCTCGGTGAGCACCGTCGGGCCGCCGACCAGAACAACGAGGTCTACGCCGAGCGCGTTGAGGTCGCTGATGACGCCGTTCGGGACGCAGGTGCTGGTGACCAGGAACATGGGCGCGCCGGTGCCACCGGCCCAGGGGCCCGCCGCCAGCGCGTCCGGGAAATTGAGCCCGGTGACCAGGAATGCCAGATTCTCCGTCGCCTGCGTCGGGCTCGCTCCCGCCACGTTCCACACCGCCTCGTCGAGCAAAGTCGCAGTGGTGTACCGGTCCGCGCCCGCGAAGCGGTAGACGCGCGCCCCGGTGTTCCTGAGGTCGAGTTCGATTCCGGCAGAGACGGCGTTGACCCCGCCCGCGATGCTGACGCTGTAGGCGTTCACCTGCGAGGCGAGGTATGCGCGGGTGGCGGGGTCGAGTCCCGCCGCACCTCCATCGACCAGGAGGAGAGGAGCCCCGGGGCCGTTGGCAGCTGCCGCTCCCGCCGCGAGGGCGTCGGGGAAGTTCCTGCCCGTCGCCACGTAGACGTAGGTGAAGTCGGTGCCCCAGACGTTCTGAGCGATCACACGGCTGGTCGCGAAGCGGTCCGAGCCCGACCAGCGCACCGTGTTCGGCACGAGGGCGGTGAGCTGAGCCTGGACCTCTGGATACACGACACTGGTGCCGCCGACCACGACGACCTTCGACGGGTGGAGACTGGTGATCTCCGCAGCGACCTCCGCAGGGAGGACGGACGGCGCGGTCAGCAGCACCGGACCCCCGAGCTTCGCCGCCGCCGGCCCCGCCGAGAGCGCGTCGGGGAAGGAGGCGCCGCTCGCGACGAACACGATCGGAGCGCTGGTCGGGAACGCGTTCTGCGCGACGGCGACTGCCGTCTGGTAGCGGTCAGACCCGTAGACCTGGTCCACGAGGCGGTTGAGCTGGATCGTCTGCGTGTAGGTCGCCGCCGTCCCGTCGCCGTGCGCGTCGCGGCCGGTCAGCGTGTAGGTGTAGGTGCCTGCCGTCGTGGGGGTTCCCGAAACGGTACCGGTGGCCGGGTCGACCGTGAGACCCGGCGGGAGGTTGCCGTACGTGTTCCAGAAGACTCCCGCGGGCGAGAGCGACGGCGTGAACGAGTAGTCGTTCCACGTCGAGCCGGCGGGCGGAGCGGCGGACGTGATCGCGGACGGCGCGGCGAGGACCTGGATGAAGCCGTTCGAGTTCTCGTTCGAGCTGTCGAAGACGTTGCCGGTCGCGACGTCCTCCGTCGTGACGCTGAACTGGTTCGGGGACGGAGTCGACACGGTCCGCACTGCGGTGTCGCTTGCGGTGTCGATCTCGGAGACGGTCGTGCGGTCCGCGCTGGAGGCGTACACGAATCCGCGGGTCGAGTCGACGACGAAGGCTGCGATCGGCGGCACGGCGGTGGCCGTAACGGCGAGTGTTGTCTCGGAGAACGCGGTGAGCACGTGATCCACGCCGACGTACTGCCGCCCGAACAATTGGCCCGTCGCCGTGTCGACTGCGAGCGAGTCGACCTGGGTCGCCGAGGTCGTGGCCCCGACAGTGAAAGTCGGGAGGTCGACCTCCGCCATCGCGGTCCAGTACTCCGAGAGGAACGCCTTCCCGGTCACGCTGTCGACCGCGAGCGAGGTGATCGGCTGCGGAAGGGCCGCCTGGGCGATCACCGTCGTGAGGTCGCCCGACAACTCGTAGAGCGTCGACGGCATAGCGCTGTCCCACGCGACGAGCAGGTCGTGGGTGGCGGTGTCCAGAGCGATGTCGTGGACGGTCCCGGACGGGAACAGCCTCAGACCCGTCTGCGCTCCGGTCACCGTGTCGAACGACTCGACGGCCTGGGAGCTTGCGAAGTACAGCGTGTGCGTGCTCTCGTCGAGAGCCAACTCGCCGGTGGCGACGCTGCCGAGCGGGGACAGCGCTCCGACGGTCTGCCCGGTCAGATCGTTCAACTCTAGGATTTCGTCGCCTACGTATTCGCCATAGGCATTGAGCTTGCCCGCCATCGCGTACATAGTGTGCGTCGCCGAGTCGACCACGGGCGTCCCGTCGAACGTGGCGTCCGCGACTGGGCCGAGCGGGGCCGAGGGGACCAGGTCGGGCGCAGCGTTCGCCGCGAGCGCAGGCGACGCGGAGACGGAGAGCGACGCCGCCACCAGCGCGCCCACCACGACCACTGTGCCTCGGATCAGCCCATTTCGAGCCGTATGTTTCTCTCGTCGCATGCGAGGACTCCCCGTTCGTCGCCGCAGGCGAATCCGGGCGTCGGTTGAGCGTATGCCACCAACGCGGAGCATCAAAGACCCCCGAACGCGGGGCGCGAGCGCGATGGCCGCAGGACGACCGGATGGACTCGCCTCAGACTTTCCGGCTGCCCGTGAGGGGGAGCGGGGTGCGCAAAGGAGGGCCGCGGTCTTCGCTCTTCCGGGAAGTCGGAAGCGAGTTCAGAGCGCATGCTAGACCTTCGCGAACTCGCGATCATTGGAGTCTTGTCATGGGTGAGACTGAAGGCGACGAAGGGCTGTTGGCTTCCGCACGATGGAAGATGCGCTTCCTTGCATGTTTACGAATTGCGTCCGACCTGAAGTGCATGCGGCCCTTGGCAACCGCGTGAGCAATCACTTGCGAGCGATATCGTCACGGTGTGGGGATGCGTTGGGACGACTGGGACGATGACTTCGATGCTCAGATTCAGTCCCGCCCCTCGACCGATACGGGCCACGGTGATGGAGGTGCCGGCACGATTCTCGTTGTTGCTGTCGCAGTCCTCATCGGGTTCCTGCTGTCCTTTGGTGTTGTCATGCAGCAGATGGGCGTGGCGGCCTGCTCGGGCAGCCCGACTTCGTGCGATTTCGAGCTACTCGGCGCCACCACGTGGATCACCCCGTGCGCGACCGCTCTGACCATCGCGTGCACCGCAGCCGCTCTAGCCGTGCAGAAGCACCTTGTCATCCGAAGCTGGTGGATCCCGATTTGGGGGATTCTCCTCGAGCTAGCTGCCTTCGTCGTCGCATCAGCCCTACTGCACCAGGCGATCCAAGTTTGAGAACCGCAGGGACCACCCCACCCATGCAGGTCTCATTGGGGGATCCGCTTACGTGCGGTGGGCTGGATACTCTTGTTCCGTGCGTTCACTGGATCGATATGAAACGAACCCCCCTGTGTCTTCAAGTCGGTGGAATGACATGCTCCGAACTGCTAGCCGAACTCGGCTCCCGTGGCATTTTGCTCAACTCGTACGCCGAAACTTTGATCAAGCACGCCGTCTTCGATCTACGAGAGCATGAGGAGATCAGCATCGTCGAGCGCAACGTAAGTGATCTCGGCTTCAGCTCCGGGGCGACACTGCCGCATCGCGTGCTGTCGCCTCTGAGAACGTGGCTCTGCCGCTAGTGTCTAGGCGATGTCTCAACCTCGACTCGTGCGCTTCGGCTCACCCACCTCCAACGCCCGTGGGATCCAGGTTGGTGTGTTCGCACATGCCAACGGCCTCGCGCGCCGGGCTGCTGAGCACCGAAGATCACGAGCGGTGGAGGTGCAGCAATGACTGGTTCCAGGCTGCATATCCGGAGCCCTCGAGAACGAGTCGACTCGTCTACGATCGTGCTGCCAATCCTGGCGCGGTGGCTTGGTTCAAGCTCTCGGGAAGCGAGCTGATCGCACAGACGCTGCTCTACACGGAACTCTTGGACGCGCATGATGTGGCCTGGGACCGTGTCGAGAGCGCTGCCCCGGTTGGGTGGTGTACGAGGACGCATATCAGGTGATTGCGGTCCCGTAGTTCGCGATTCGGTCTACGCCTCAAAGTCGGATGCCGAGGTTCCGCGCATACGGCTGTAGCCGGAACCCGGTCGCAAGGGCGATCGAGGCCGCGTTGTCCTCTCGACAGCGCCAGCGAGCGATGCCCGCCCGGCGGGTGGCAGCGTTGAGCGCGATTGCGGCGACTTGCCGACCGAGACCTCGACCTCGAAACTCCGGCGCCACGAGCAGGCCAACATCCGTGCGGCCGCCAACCCAGGCGCTTAGTGAAGAGACCGCAGCGAGCGTGTCGTCCACCCAGAGCCCGAAGCGGTCGATTTCCGGCTCGAGCACGCCCGACTCCTCGACTTCTTCGGCGGAGATGCCTGTAACCATCTGGTGCAACTCGGCCAGGGAGGGGTCGGCGGTTTCGCGCGACGAATCGACGTTCTCACTAGCGAGGTAGTGAGCGGCCGGTCCCAGGACCAGGGGCTCCGGGCCACGCAGCGTGGCTATCCATGCATCTCGATCGAGAGCCGCGTCAGCGGCGAGGCTGTTGACTTCGGCTGCCCGACTTCTGGGTGCCCGTACTCGGATCGCCTCGTCAAGCTCAAGCACGTATATTCCTGCGTTTCGGTCGGCGACGTAGGAGATGTGCAACCCCGGCTGCCGCAGGGCCGAACACTCGACCTCGAACACCGCGGCCCAGTACTGGTCAGCGCGTTCCGTGGGCGAGGTCACGCCGCGATCGTAGAGGCGACAACGGTGCACCGCAACGGCACTGACTAACGCGGCGAACAATCTTGGCGGGGTGGTGGGCAAAGTGCTCACGAAAGTGGTTGACGGTACCTGTCAGGAGACAAGCTGCGCGAGCCGCGACAGGATCCGAAGGCCAGGACGCCTGCGAAGGTGCAGCGGTCGACGCCTCCGCTCCCGCCGCAGAGGACGATTCGGCGGGGCCGATTGTCGCGTCATGGCTGCGCCGTGTCGCGCCCGCTTCGGTGAGCGTCGACGAACGCCGCGATCTGCCGGAGATGGCCAGGCAGCAGTCCTGTGGATGGGTGTGGTGCGATAAGGAGCCGGTCGCGGCTCGTGGTGTCCGCAGCCCAGGCAGGGTCCAGTGCGGTCAGCTGCCGCAACTGGTCGTCGAGCCAGATCAATCCCACGTGCCCTGGCAGTTCCTCCTCGAGCCTCCGGATGGCGTTGAGCTTCCAGCTCGCGATGGAGCCGTCCGCCGGCTGGCCGGCGAGAACGAACCCGCCCCACAGGCTTTGATCCGGCAGTCTCCTCAGAAGTTGGTCCAGGTCGAGCGCCCCGGCCGCTGACCACGACGACAGAAAACAGAAGTCCACGCCCTCCCGATAGAGAACGTCGCTGAGCTTGCCGACTCCGCTGACAATGTCCAGGTCATAGACACGGCCAGCGTCGTCTTCGAGCTGAGGGTGCTTCACACCGGGGCGCGGGGGCTGCCTGAGGATTACCCCATCCACGTCCAGGACAACCAGCACATCCAGGGCGGCCAGCTCTTCGGCGGATGGCCGCGGTCGTAGATGGGTCAGCAACCACGGCTCCGGGAGCCCGGCCGGCGGTGGGGCGCCTAGAATCGCCGCCAAGTTCGGGGTAGGGACAGGGTGCTCGAGCCAGCTGATCATGGCGGAGACCCGTCCTTCGGCGACCACAAGGGGATACCAGTCGGCCGGGGTCGCGGCGACATAGGAGCGGACCGCGGCGATCTCGTCGTCGGCGGCCGGGCGTCCACTAGCGCCGATCCGCTCGACCGCAATATCAGCCGTGACCTGTAGGCGGCCGGCAGCGGCTCGAACCTCGTCTTCGGTACGCACAGGATGATCGTAGGATGTGCGTCTGACGAGCGGGATCAGCTCGCGGACCGGTTAAGAAACGAGCTCACGTTGACGGCCGCTTCCGGGGTTTCGCGCAGGACTGCGGAGAGCTCAGCGAACCGCGTGGCCGCTGCGCGCATCGCCTCGGGATCGTCCCGCGCAACGCTGCGCTGCCATGCATGGGAATCAGCGACCTGGCGTAAGAGAAGCTCGTCGCTGATGAGGCCCGCCTCAGCGCGGCCTTCGAGGGTGGAGCACAGATCACCCCACGCGTCCAGGAGATGGTCGAGAGCGACGGGAATCGGCTCTGCTTCCTTGGTCGTCATCTCCATGTGTTTCGGGCGACCCATCAGCGGCCGACTTCGAGAAACTCGGCAACGTCGACGTCTCCCCCACGAAGAGCGTCGAGGAGCTCCCGCATCTTGACTGCGGCCGCCTCCATCGCCGTGACGTCGCCGGCCGGGAGCGCGACGTTCGCGGTTTGGAGGTAGTAGTCGTTCGCGGCAGCGACCTGACGGGCGAAATGAACCCGCGCCTCTTCGGTGGTGTCAGCCTTTTCCGGCTTGAGTGCCAGTGTGATCTCCCCGAAAAGCTCCAGCAGCCTGTCGGCTGCGCGGTGGGCGGCATCTGTGGTCACACCGGTCTCCTTCTCGCTCTCCCACATCGTACGGACGGACGCGTTACTTATGCGCGGGATCCCGGGCGTGGATGGCGCCGGCACGGAATCGGGCCGCCTCCGGTGAGAAAGGCGGCCCGTTTCAATGGGTGGTCTCAGCTCCACTGCGGTCCTCAGCTGCTTGGCGGGACGCGAAGGCCCGGGAGCTCTGCGCTCCCGGGCCTCGTTGCGCTAGCCACTAGTTGGCGGCGAGGTATGCCTGCAGAGTGGTCGGCAGGTCCCTCACCGGCCAGGGGTCGATGTAAACGGCGGCGCCCTGATCCACGGTTCCCGTGAGTGCAGGGAACCCGGCCGGGTCCCAGACCAGGTTCGGCGAGTTGTACAGCATGATCTGCCCGTGGAGCCTGTTCAGCCGCGGAAAGTCGACCGCAGTCAGCGCTGGGTTGGCGCCGATCGCCAGACCCTGTGCACCCACCGTGGCCAGCTGCGGAGCGGAGATCTCCGTTACTGCCGTACTGCTCACGCCGAAGCCACCCACGGTCTGGAGGACAGGGATGTCGATCTGCGCCAGTGACGTGCCCGAGAACCCGACAGAGTACGTCGCCGATACGAGGCTATCCAGGTGAATGTCGGGCAGGGCGTCGCAGGCGATGAACTCGAGGTCGCCCGCGGACTGCAGGGCAGCGAGGTCCACTGTGGTCAGGTTGTCGAGCTGTTCGACGTACATCCCGCTCTGGACGTGGGCGAGCTTCGGCATAGAGAGCGCCGTCAGGCCCGCTCCCATGTTCACGGTGATCGTTCCAGCCGACTCGAGGGCCGGCATCGTCAGGTCACCGTTCAGTCCGTTGGCTTCGAGGTCGCCAATGTAGCGGATCCTCTCCAGGCCCGCAGTCGGCGTGGTCGTCGATGTTCCGAGGTAGACGGACCCGAGCGCCGTGATCTTGCTGGTGTCCAGGCCCGTGTAGTCGTGCTGGGCGCCAGCACCGTTCGACGCGGCGTAAGCCAGAACGGGCGAGTCGTTCGCATCCGTGAGCTGCGCTGCGTCGCTCAGAGTCAGCGAATGGTTGGCATCAAGGCCGAGCGAGATGAGAATGGCGGTACGGAGAGTGGCATCCGGGACGTTCCACGGCGTGGTGTCGGCGACGGGCGGGTCGCCGCCGCTGTCGTCGCCGTCACCTGCTGGGGGCCCGCTGGGCCCGCCGGACCGGGCTGGCCGTCCTTTCCGGGAGCCCCCACGCCAGGTGTGCCGGTCGCGCCGCGCGCGCCCGCGGCACCACGAGGGCCCTGGATGGTCTGGATCACGGGTGCGGAGCTCACCGGTTGCTGGGCGACCGGTGGAGCGAGGGTCTGCAGCGGGGTCTGCTGTGCAGGCTGCTGCTTCGCCTCGGCGGTCTTCGGTGCTGCGGGTGCTGTGGTGTGTGGCTGCTGCGCCGCGCTTGGGGTCTGCTGTGCGGTGCAGCCTCCCAGGCCGACGAGTGCCAGTGTGATCGCGGCGCCGGCGAGGCCGGCCACGAGGGTCTTTCCGTGCAATGGGTGCCTTTCGTTCTGTGGTGGTGAACGAGCCTTCTGGCCCTTCACTCTCTCTGTGGGCGGGGCTGGGCGTGCCGTGCGCCACAGAGGGCAGTCGTTCGTCTAGTCCGAAAGCGCGTTGGAGCTACGCGTGTGCTGTGCGGCGGCGCTGTATGTGGTGGCCACGTACGCGATGCTGCCGAGGACGACGATGATGCCGACGGCGATCGCGACGAGGGCGGTCACGACCTGGCCTTTCGAGGCAGCGATCTCGATCGTAGGTGGGCTCCTTCTGGTTTCTGCGAAGGTCCTTCTCCCCCGCTACATCCCTTCCGTGGGCGGGACTCGGCAGAGCGTGCGTCAAGGTGCTCAAGCGGTCACGTTGGTTCGGGCACCCGTGCGGGGCCCGCCTGTCTCGCTGCAGCGCGAACGTCCGCTTATTCGCGATGCGTGGCGGCGGCCGTCTCGTATGAACGCTGAGGTTGCGTGTGCGGGAAGGGTCGGCTCAGGTGGCCCTCCCACTGCCGGTTCGTGGGCGCCTGGTCCGCTTACTGCGCCTGGGCGACGCAGCGTGGCCAGTAACCGCTACGTGGCTCACCCCGGCCACGCCGCTCAGCCGGGCACTCACAGCTGAAACGCCGCCCCCGCGCATAGCAGTGTTGAGCCTGAGTGATCCCGGATGATCGCTTCCGCTCTGAGCACCAAGCTCAACGGTCGTCTCGCCCGCCTCGGAGACGACTCGCCTCTTGCGGGAGAGAGAACCACATGAGCGACAAGAGCACGAAGAAGACCTTGCGAGTCGACCGGCTCTGGACGATGGAGGACATCGCGGCATACCTCCAGGTTGCGGTCGGCACCGTCCGCAACATGTCTTCCCGAGGACAGCTTCCCGCCCCGGTGGACAACATCGGTCGGTCTCGGCGGTGGCGCCATGACGACGTGATCGCCTTCTTCGGCCCGCGTCGGAGCGCGCGGTGACTGGCCGTCCGCGCACCTCACTGGGATCGTGGGGCAAACTCTCCTACACCACACTCCCTGACAGCCGCGTCCGGGTGAGCGGTGCGTACCGAGACCCGTGGGGAACCACCCACCGCATCCAGCGAACGGCTGGCTCACGCGCTGCCGCGGACAAGCTGCGTCTCGCTGCCGCCGAGAAGATCACCGGCCGCCGCAGCAGCGCGTCGACGCTCAAGTCGGAGTCCACGATCCGTGAGCTGGCGGAGCTGGTCCTGAAGGACTATGAGCAGAGCCCCGACCTGGCGACCCAGACGGTGAGCCGTTACCGGGCGTCCATCCGCAACCACATCATCCCGACCATCGGCAACCTGCGCCTCGATGAAGTCGACGGACACCTCCTCGGCGAGTTCCTCACTCAGCTCAACTCGAAGCACCCAAGCGAGGCCCGTAGCTGCCGCACCATCATCCGAAAGATGCACACGAGGGCAGGCCGAGCAATCCGAGACGACTGGGCATCGGGCCTCCCTAAGCGCCTCGCCAGGCGTCGCGGTGAGGTCCGCGCCCTGTCCGCTACCTCGGTCAACGCGCTATTCACGATGCTGGAATCCGACAGGCAGCGTCCTCGGAGCGGCCCCAATTCCCGGCGCGCTCACGACACGCTTCGGGACGTGCTGACCGTGCAACTCGGAACCGGCCTCCGAGTGAGCGAAGTCGCGGCCTTCAGCGCCGAAGACCTCGTGCTGCACTCCGACGGACGCGTTCAAGTCCGCGTCCACGGCGCCGTGGTCTACAAGGAAGCAAGCGGCACGAAGACCACCGTGCCGGGACGAAAACGTCCGATCTACGAGACACCTGGGCGCTACATCGTCCAGGAGCACAACAAAACGAACCAGAGGCGCCTCGTGTGGGCAGATGAGTGGGCGGCGGCTGTCCTACTTCGGCGCGCCGGTGCTACCCAAACAGGGCTCCTGTTCGCGACGGAAACCGGTCAGCCGCTCAACCTCAACAACCTGCGACGGACTCTTCGCGAGGTCATCGGCGGCTCCGACTTCGAGGGCTGGCTCTCCACTCACACCATGCGGAGGACAGTCGGCAACGCGGTCGCCCGGGAGCACGGTGAAGAAGCAGCGGCAGCAGTTCTCGGTCACGCTTCCGTCGCTACCACCAGGGAGTCGTACATCGAGAGGGTCCAGATCGCACCCGACGTCTCGAGCGTGACCAGCCTGCTTCGCTGACGCTCCAAAAAAAAGTGAATGCCCCCGTCGACCCGGCGGGGGCATTTCTGTCTCGGGCGGACGTTCAGAGTTGCAGAAAAGTCGTAGAAAACTGGAACAACTCGGGGTGATCTGCAATGACCAGCGATGATCCAGAGAAGAAGAGACTTCGCGGACGCCGGGCTTGGCGGACGACGGGAAATGGCCGGTCGCGATCCAAAAAAGGCCCGGAAATCCGGGCCTTTCGACGTCATGTCACTGCTGGGGTACCTGGACTCGAACCAAGAACAACTGAACCAGAATCAGCCGTGTTGCCAATTACACCATACCCCACTGCTTCGGACCGCGGCCCGGGCACGAGAACCAACTCTAGCCTACCCGCGGCGCGGACTACAAAACGGCGGCGCCGTCCAGCGCGACGCCGATGAGGTCGCGGTTGACCGCCGCGGCGACCACCGCGCCGGAGCCCGCCGCGACGATCAGCTGCTGCGGTCCGGGCGCCGTCGTCTCCCCCGCTGCATACACGCCGGGCAGCGAGGTGCGGCCCTGCGCGTCGGTGACCAGGTAGCCCTCGGCGTCGCGGTCGAGGTCGAGGGCGTCGGCGAACGCCAGCGCCGGCGACCAGACGGGACGGAGGAAACCGCCGGCCCGCTCGATCACGGCACCGTCCTCGAGGCGGACGCCGGTCATGACGCCCTTCTCGCCGACGATGTCGTCGATGCGGCGGCGTTCGACCCGCACGCCGAGCCGGGCGAGCGTGCGCTCCTCGTCGGCGTCGACGGTCTCCGCGGCGTTCGTGAAGACGATCAGGTCGTCGGTCCACTGGGTGAGCAGCAGGGCCCGCTCGGCGAGGTCGGCCGTCTCGCCGATCAGCGCGAGCGGCCGCCCGGCCGACTCGAAGCCGTCGCACTCGATGCAGCTGTGCAGCTGGGTGCCGTAGTAGGCGCGCAGGCTCGGGATGGCCGGCATCGTCTCCGTGACGCCGGTCGCGATGAGCACGGCGTCGGCCCGCACGTCGACATCGCCGCCGCCGCGCACGCCCTTCGCCGTGACCCGGAGACCGTCGCCTTCGATCGAGACGGCGCTCGCCTGCGCGAAGACCACGGACGCGTTCTGGTAGGCGTCGACCTCCTCGCGACCGAGGCGGCGGAGCTCCAGCGGCGACACCCCGTCACGGGTGAGGAAGCCGTGCGCCAGCAGCGTCGCGGCGTGGCGCGGACGGTTGCCGTCCACCACGAGCACGCGCCGGCGCGCCCGCGCCAGGTTCAGTGCGGCCGACAGCCCTGCCGGACCACCGCCGATGACGACGACCTCGACCGACTCGACCGACGCCCCCGGGCCCGCGGCCCCCGGCATCCCGCTCACCGCTACGCCAGCGCTGCGGACAGCCGGTCGAGTCGCGCGACCGTCTCCGCCTTGCCGAGGATCTCCATGGACTCGAACAGCGGCGGCGACACGCGGCGGCCGGAGATCGCGACGCGCAGCGGACCGAACGCGACCCGGGGCTTCAGCCCGAGCCCCTCGATCAGCGCGTCGCGCAGCGCGGACTCGATCGCCTCGTGCGTCCACTCGGCTTCGGGCACCAGCTCCAGCGCGCCGAGCGAGGCCGCGAGCACCTCGCCGGCGTTCGCCGGAAGGGACGCGCGGGCGTCGTCCTCGATGACCAGCGATGCCGCGTCCGTGAACAGGAAGCCGAGCATCCCCGGTGTCTCGCCGAGCAGCTGCACGCGCTCCTGCACGAGCGGGGCGGCCTCCGTGAGCACCGCATGCTGCTCGGGGGTCAGCGGGTCCTCCACGACCCCGGCGGCGGCCAGGTACGGGATGGTGCGCTCGGCGAAGTCCGCGACGTCGAGCAGCCGGATGTGGTCGCCGTTGATCGACTCCGCCTTCTTCTGGTCGAAACGCGCCGGGTTCGGGTTGACGTCCTTCACATCGAACGCGGCCACCATCTCCTCGAGCGAGAAGACGTCGCGGTCGTGGGTGAGCGACCAGCCCAGCAGGGCCAGGTA
The DNA here is from genome assembly GCF_056754895.1 of Leifsonia sp. KNZ13-11D. Lineage (NCBI taxonomy): Bacteria > Bacillati > Actinomycetota > Actinomycetes > Micrococcales > Microbacteriaceae > Leifsonia > Leifsonia sp. KNZ13-11D. The sequence continues at coordinate 1,572,590 of NZ_JBPGWU010000001.1, read as the reverse complement.
GTTGACGAGGCCCTCGGGGATGAAGCCGCGGTCGCGGTGGTGGAACAGGTTCGACTCCGGGTCGCGCTTCGAGAGCTTCTTGTTGCCCTCCCCCATCACGTACGGCAGGTGGCCGAAGCGCGGCACGAAGGTCGTCACGCCCACGTCGATCAGCGCGTGGTACAGGGCGATCTGGCGGGGCGTGGACGACAGCAGGTCCTCACCGCGGAGCACGTGCGTGATGCCCATCAGCGCGTCGTCGACCGGGTTCACGAAGGTGTACAGCGGATGCCCGTTCGGGCGCACGACGACGAAGTCGCTGAACGACCCCGCCTTGAACGTGATCTCGCCGCGCACCAGATCGTCGAAGCTCAGGTCGTCGTCCGGCACCCGGAGGCGTAGCGCCGGCGAGCGGCCCTCGGCGCGGTAGGCGGCCTTCTGCGCGTCAGTGAGGTCGCGCTCGAAGTTGTCGTAGCCGAGCTTGGGGTCGCGCCCGAGCGAGACGTTGCGCGCCTCGATCTCCTCGGTCGTGGCGAAGCTCTCGTAGATGTGGCCCGACTCGCGTAGCCGCTCGATGAGGTCGCGGTAGATGTCGTAGCGCTGCGACTGACGGTAGGGGCCGTCGGGGCCGCCGACGTCGACACCCTCGTCCCAGTCGAGGCGCAGCCAGCGCAGCGCCTCGAGGATCAGCTGGTAGCTCTCCTCGCTGTCGCGGGCCGCGTCGGTGTCCTCGATGCGGAAGATCAGCTTGCCGCCGGTGTGCCGGGCGTACGCCCAGTTGAACAGGGCGGTGCGGATCAGCCCGACGTGGGGCGTGCCGGTCGGCGACGGGCAGAAGCGCACGCGCACATCGGTGCCGGTGGCTTCGGAGAACAGGTGAGCGATCGAGTCAGACATACGACTCCGATCCTACCGGTGGGGCTACTTCGGGTCGCGCACCGGATTGACGAGCGAACCGACCCCGTCGATCTCCACCTCGACCGTGTCGCCGGCCTTCATCGGGCCGATGCCCGACGGCGTCCCGGTGAGGATCACATCCCCGGGCAGCAGGGTGAACACGCTCGACGCGTAGGCGACGATCGACGGGATGTCGTGCACCATGTCGGAGATCGGCGCCTCCTGCTTCAGCTCGCCGTTGAGGCGGGTGCGCAGCACGGCGTCGGGCGCCAGGTCGGTCTCGATCACCGGCCCGAGCGGGCAGAAGGTGTCGAAGCCCTTGGCGCGCGTCCACTGGCCGTCCTTCTCCTGCAGGTCGCGAGCGGTGACGTCGTTGGCGACCGTGTAGCCGAAGATGTGCTGGGCGGCGTCCTCGCGACGCACGTTGCGGGCGATCGTACCGATCACGACGGCCAGCTCGCCCTCGTAGTCGACGCGCTCCGACTGCGGCGGGACGACGATCGGGTCGCCGAGGCCGATGACCGACGTGTTGGGCTTCAGGAACAGCAGCGGTTCGCCCGGCGCCTCTCCGCCCATCTCGGCGGCGTGCTCGCGGTAGTTCTTGCCGACGGCCACCACCTTCGAGCGCGGGATGACCGGTGCGAGCAGCGCGCCGACCTTGCCGAGCGGCACGCGCTCCCCCGTCGTGTCGAAGCCGACGAACATCGGGTCGCCCGCGAGCACGACCAGGGCGTCGTCGTCGACGATGCCGTAGTCGATCGCCGGGGTGCTCTGGCCGTCGCGGGTGTGGCTGAATCGTGCGATCTTCACGCGTTCGAGCCTAGCGCCGTGACGATGCGGGTGAGCGCGGGCGTGGGGATGCCATGGCGCTCGCCGATCCGCAGGAGTGCGCCGCCGATCGCATCGAGCTCGTTCGGCGCGTCCGCCGCCAGATCCTCCTGGAGGGAGGTGCGCATGCCGCCGGGGACGCTCCGCAGCGCGCGGATCAGGTCGAGTTCCGAGGCGCGGACGCCTTCGGCCGCCGAGCACGTGACGACCTCGGCGACGACGGCCTCGGTGAGCTCCGGGTCCTCGCTGAGCGCCGCGCCCGCCGGCTGCCGCCAGTACGAGGTCAGGAGCGCCAGCGACGCGAGCAGCCGGAACTTCGCCCACAGCACCTCGGCCTCGGTGCCGCCGGCGCGCACGCTGGGGCCCGCATCCGCTAGAGCGCGCACGGCCGCGAAACCGGCCGCCGCCTCCGGCGCCTCGATGCGGACGAACGGGCTGCGGTGGTCGATCACGGTGGTGGATGCGCGCAGCGCGGACACCGCGACCGACGCTCCCGCGACCGGGACGCCGGGCAGCGCCGTACGCAGCGGAGCCATGTGCTCGACCCCGTTCAGGAACGACACGACCTCGGCCGGCCGTGCGGCGACGATGGTGGGCAGCACATCCTGCAGCCCGTACGCCTTGGTCGCCAGGATCACGCTCGCGCCCTCGGGCACCTCCGTCTCGGCGCGCACCGCCCGCACGGCGTCGCCGAACAGCTCGCTGCGCACTTCGATGCCGTCGCGGCGGATCGCCTCGACGGTCGCCGGGCGCCCGACGGCCACGACCTCCTCGTCCGCGCGCTGCAGCAGCCAGGCGAACAGCCCGCCGACGGCGCCCGGCCCGACGACAGCGAAGACCATCCCGGTTACGCGTCCAGGCGGTACATCCAGTTGTGGCGGTCGCGCTGACGGCCGTACTGGATGTCGGTGAGCTCCTGCCGCAGCGACATCGTCAGCTCACCCGGAGGCGCGGTGATGTCGCCGACCGTGAACGTGTCCGACTTCAGCTCGCCGATCGGGGTGATCACCGCGGCGGTGCCGCACGCGAACACCTCGACGATATCGCCCGACTCGACGCCGTCGCGCCACTCGTCGATCGTGACCCGGCGGCGCTCCACCGCGTGGCCGCGATCGCGGGCCAGCTGCAGCACCGAGTCGAGGGTGATGCCCTCGAGGATGCTATCGGAGTCGGGGGTCACCAGCGTCCCGTCCTTGCGGACCAGCACCACGTTCATCCCACCGAGCTCCTCGATGTACTTCCCCTCGACCGAGTCGAGGAACAGCACCTGGGCGCAGCCGTGCTCGTACGCCTCCGCCTGGGGCAGCAGGCTGGACGCGTAGTTGCCTCCGGTCTTCGCCGCGCCCGTCCCGCCCTTGCCCGCCCGCGACCAGTGGTCGGAGAGCCAGATGGACACCGGGGCGACGCCGCTCGGGAAGTACGCGCCGGCGGGGCTCGCGATCAGGTAGTACGCCACCTTGTTGGCCGGGCGCACACCGAGGAAAGCCTCCTTGGCGAACATGAACGGCCGCAGGTACAGGCTCGTCTCCGGAGCGTCCGGCACCCAGTCGCCGTCGACGGCGATGAGCTGCTTCAGCGAGTCGAGGAAGTGCTCGACGGGCAGCTCGGGGAGGGCGAGACGGTACGCCGAACGCTGCATGCGGGCGGCGTTCGCCTCCGGGCGGAAGCCCCAGATCGAGCCGTCCTCGTGGCGGTACGCCTTGAGGCCCTCGAAGATCTCCTGCGCGTAGTGGAAGACGGCGGCGGACGGCTCCAGCTGGATCGGCCCGTAGGGCGAGACGCGGGGGCGGTGCCAACCGCCCTTGACGGACCAGCAGATGTCGACCATGTGGTCGGTGAAGAAGTTTCCGAAGCCCGGGTTGGCGAGGATCTCCGCGCGCGCGGCGGCGTCGCGCGCCGCCTCGTTGCGGGTGACGTTCCAGAGCAGGCCGGAGGTCTCGGTGGGGCCGCTGGTGAGAGAGATGCTGGTCGAGGTCATGACAGGTCCTTTGTGCGACGGTGGATCAATTCTGCGCCACTCGGGCGGCGATGGCGTCGCCGATCTCGGCGGTCGTTCGCGCAGCGCCTGTGCGGACGGCGAGGTCGGCGGTCACCGCCTGCTCGACCCGCTCGGCGAGCTCCGCCTCGCCGAGGTGGCGGAGCAGGAGCGCGGTGGAGAGGATCGCGGCGGTGGGGTCGGCCTTCTGCTGGCCGGCGATGTCGGGGGCCGATCCGTGAACCGGCTCGAACATGCTCGGAAAGGCCCCGGCCGGGTTGATGTTGCCCGAGGCCGCCAGCCCGATGCCGCCGCTGATCGCGGCCGCGAGGTCGGTGAGGATGTCGCCGAAGAGGTTGTCCGTGACGATCACATCGAATCTAGCAGGATCCGTCACCAGGAAGATGGTCGCAGCGTCGACGTGGAGGTAGTCGACCGTGACACCGTGGTGCTCGGCGGCGACCGCATCCACGATCCGCTTCCAGAGCGAACCGGCGAAGGTCAGCACATTCGTCTTGTGCACGAGGGTGAGCTTCTTGCGCCGCCGCGCTGCCTGCTGGAACGCGTAGCGGACCACGCGCTCGACGCCGTAGGCGGTGTTGACCGAGACCTCGTTCGCGACCTCCTGCGGCGTTCCCACGCGGATGGCGCCGCCGTTGCCGACGTACGGACCCTCCGTGCCCTCGCGCACCACGACGAAGTCGACGTCTCCGGGGTTCGCGAGCGGGCTGGCGATCCCGGGGAAGAGCGTGGTGGGCCGCAGGTTGACGTAGTGGTCGAGCGAGAAGCGCAGCTTCAGCAGCAGCCCGCGCTCGATGTTCGCCCCGGCCAGCCGCGGGTCGCCCGGCGTGCCGCCGACCGCGCCGAGGAGGATCGCGTCATGTGCGGAGATCGCCGCGAGGTCCTCGTCCGTCAGCACGTCGCCGGTCGCGAGATACCGGTCGGCCCCGAGCGAGAAGTGGGTCTTCTCGAACGCGAGGCCGTTGCCCTCCGTCACCGCGTCCAGCACCTTCACCGCCTCGGCGATGACCTCCGGACCGATCCCGTCACCCGGGATGACGGCGAGCTTGACGGTACGCGACATGGGACTCCTCGCTGATGGATGCGGAACCGGTACGTCCACCCTATCGCCGCGCCCGCGCTCGCCCGGCGCTGCCCGGGCCTCGCCCGCGGCGCTCCCGCTCAGGACCGCACATGCCGGAGCGTCAGGAGCGCCACGACCGCTGCCGCGGCCACCAGACCGACCCCGATCACGGCGGTGACGCCGACGCCGCTGTCGAAGGCGGCGCGCGCCGAGGCGAGCAGCTGCCCGGCGAGCGGACCCGGGAGAGCGCCGGCGACCGACACGGCACCGCCCAGCGTCTCCCCCGCGGCGTCGGACTGCGCGGCCGTCAGCCCATCGGGCACGACCAGCGCCGCACGGTAGGACGCCGTGATCAGCGTGCCGAGCGTCGCCGTGCCGAGCACGGCGCCGAGCTCGTAGGCGGTCTCGGAGACCGCCGACGCCGCGCCCGCCTTCTCGACGGGCGCGGTCGAGATCACGAGCTCGTTCGAGACCGTCTCGGCCGCTCCGATTCCCGCGCCGAGCAGCACGAACGATGCGAGCAGGACGCCCCACGGCGCCCCGCCGCCGGTGAGCGCGACCAGCAGATAGCCGCCGGCCGAGAGGGTGAGGCCGCCGGCGATCACGAGCCCGGGCCGCACCCGGCGGGCCACCGGGACGACCAGCAGCCCGGCGACGATCATCGTGGCGAGCCCGGGGAGCAGCACCAGCCCGGACTGCAGCGGCGTCAGCCCGATCACCAGCTGCAGGTGCTGCGACACGAAGAACAGGAACCCGACGAGCGAGATCACGCTCAGGAGGTTGACGACCACCGCGCCGCTGAACGCCGGCCGCGTGAAGAGCCGCATGTCGAGCATCGGCACGGGACGCCGCAGCTGGCGGCGCACGAACAGCGCGCCGGACGCGACCCCGACGACGATCGCCGCCACGGAGACCACCGAGAAGCCGTCGACCGCGAGCGTCTTGATGCCGTAGACGATCGGCGCCATGGTCAGCAGCGAGAGCGCGATGCCGAGCGCATCCACGGGCCCCGGAGCCGGATCGCGCGACTCCCGCACCAGCAGCGGGGCGAGCACGAGCAGCGGGATGAGCACGGGCACCGCGAGCAGGAAGACGGAGCCCCACCAGAAGTGCTCCAGGAGCAGGCCGCCGACGATCGGACCGAGCGCGGACCCGGCGGCGAAGCCGGCTGCCCAGATGGCGACGGCGAGCCGGCGCTGCTCGCGGTCGGAGAAGGTGCTGCGGAGCAGCGACAGCGTCGACGGCATGAGCATCGCGCCGAAGACACCCAGCGCGGCGCGCGCCGCGATCAGGAGCTCTGCCGTCGGCGCGAACGCCGCGGCGGCCGAGACTGCGGCGAACCCGGTCGCGCCGATCAGCAGCAGTCTGCGGCGGCCGATCCGGTCGCCCAGGCTCCCCATCGCCACCAGGAGCCCCGCGAGGACGAGCGGGTACACGTCCACGATCCACAGCATCCCGGTCGCGCTGGGCTCCAGTGCCTCGGAGATCGACGGCAGGGCGAAGCTGAGCACAGTGTTGTCCACCGACACCAGCAGGGTGGGCAGCATCAGCACGGCCAGGGCCGCCCACGCCCGGCCGCCCGCGCGCGCCGGGACATCGGACGGCGTGACGGGACGGGTGGCGGTCGAGGACATGCGTAAACTGTACCGTCTGGACGGTACAGTGGTCAACGTGCCCGGGCTAGCATGGCCACATGCCGAGTGACTCGCCCGCCCCCTCCCGCTCCGCACGCGACCGCATCCTCGATGCGTTCGAGGAGCTGCTCGCCGAGCAGAGCGAGCGGGCCGCGACCCTCGACGCCGTCGCGGCGCGCGCCGGGGTGTCCAAAGGCGGACTGCTGTATCACTTCGCTTCGAAAGAAGCCCTGGTCGACGGCGTGCTCGACCGCTTCTCCGCGCTCGTCGCCGATGATGTCGAGCGGATGCGGGCGGCGGAGGCAGGGCCGGTGGACTACTTCCTGCGCACCTCCATCCCGACCGATTCGCGGTTCGAGCGCGCCGTCGTCGCGGTGGCGCGGCTCGCCCAGGCGGCCGACCCTCGGGCCCGGGATGCCCTCGCCGACGCCCAGCGCGTCTGGCTGGGCGTGCTCGAAGAGTCGGTGGGCGACCCGCTCGCGGCACGCATGGTGATGCTCATCGGCGACGGGATGTACTACAACACCGCCCTCCTCCCCGCCGCGAACACGGTGCTCCGGGACGAGACCGACGTCGACCAGCTCATCGCGCTCGTGCAGAGGTTCGCGCACCCTGCCGAGTAACGGACCCGGTTCCGCCCCTCACTCGACGGCAGCGAGCATCCGTGCGAGCGACCGCGCGGTCCGCTCATCCCCCGCCGCCTCGACCGCACGGCGCAGGTCGTGCACCGCCTCCGCCGAGCGGCCCGAGAGCCGCAGCAGTTCCGCGCGGGCGGCGTACGCCTGGGCGGCGGCGGGACCTCGGAAGAGCTCCGGATCGGCGGCCAGAGCGGCGAGGGCGACCTCCGGTCCTGCGTCCGGGCTGTGACCCAGCGCGACCACCCGGCCGAGCCGGGCGGCGGGGCTCGGCCACTGCCGCACCAGGCCGTCGTAGAGCCGGACGATCGCCGGCCAGTCGGTGGCCTCCCAGTTGGGGGCGACGGCGTGGAGCCCGGCGATCCCGGCCTGCAACGCGTACCGCCCTCCCCCGGCCAGTGCGGCCGTCGCGAGCGCCTCGCCCTCCGCCATCAGCGGGACGTCCCACCGCGAACGGTCGGCGTCGCGGAGCAGGGCGAACTCGTCGTCGGCGGTGAGGCGGGTGGCCTGGCGCGCCTCGGTGAACAGCAGCAGGGCGAGCAGCCCCGCGCTCTCGTCGGTCCGGGAGATCCGGTGGGCGTCGCGGGCGAGGGCGACGGCATCGGCGCGCAGGGCGCGATCGGCGGTCAGGTGTCCGACCGTGTACAGCAGGTAGACGGTCGCCAGCGCGTCCGGCATCCGATCGGCGACCTCCCGCGGGTCGTCGAGCGCGAACCGCACGCCGGCCGAATGGATGCGCTTCTTCGCCCGCGTGAGACGGGCGGCCATCGTCGCCTCGGGGACGAGGAAGACCTCGGCGATCCGGGCCGTCGGCAGTCCGCACACGAACCGGAGAGCCAGCTCGACGCGGGCCTCCGCCGAGAGCGCCGGATGCGCGACCAGGAGGATGAGCTCCAGCCGCTCGTCGCCGGTGAACACCATCCCCTCCCCTGCGTCGTCGGACGTCGCGCGCTCGGCCCGGGCCAGCTCGGCGGCGAGGACGGGCGCGGCACGGGACGCGGTCTGCTCGCGCCGCAGCGCATCCAGCGCGACACGGCGTGCGACCGTCGTGATCCACGCCGCCGGGTTCGCCGGGATGCGGCCGCGGGCGGCCTCCTCCAGGGCGCGCGCGAACGCCTCCTGCACCGCGTCCTCCGCGAGCAGGAGGTCACCGGTCGTGCGCGCGACGGCGCCGAGGATGCGCGGAGCCTCCTCACGCCAGGCGGCCTCGAGCGCGCCCGCATCGAGGCTGCCGGCATCGCGGCCGCCGGCATCGAGCGCGCCGGCATCGAGCGCGCCGGCATCGCGGCCGCCCGCCTCGCGCCGGCCCGCCTCGGCCCGGGCGCGCTCCGCCCCGGCGCGCCCGACGGGAGCATGCGGGGGCGGAGCGGCCGGCGTCACTCAGCGCACCGCATTCAGCACCAGCACCGGGTAGAGCTCGAGCCAGCCCTGCGTCGGGCACAGCGCGGCCAGCTCGCGCGCCTGCTCGGGGCTGGACGCCGTGAAGCTGTAGAAGCCGGTGATCACCTCGCTGGTCTCGCCGAAGGGGCCGCTGGTGTACACCGGCTCGCCGCCCCCGTTCGGCTCGATGCGGGTGGCGTGGCTGGCCTCCTGCAGGGCGCTGCTTGCGACGATGCGCTCGCCGGCAGCAGCGACCGCCTCCTGGAAGGCGGCATGACCGGCCATGCCGGCCTGCCACTGCTCTGGCGTCATCTCGTCGGGGTTCCAGTTCGGCTCGCGGATGAGCAGAACGTACTCGTCGGACATCGTGGTCTCCTCGGTTCGTAGGGATATCGACATCCCTACGACGCAAGTCAACCGCCGGAATCGACAGCCGGGAAGAAGAATTTCTCCCCGGCCGCCGTTCCGGTCATGCCTCGGTGATGTCGATCTCCTGCATCAGGTCGGCGTCGATGGCCAGGCGCACCTTCTCGAGCAGCCCGTCCGGCACCCGCGAGTCGACCGTCAGCACGCTCAGCGCCTTGCCACCGGCCGACGTCCGGGCGACCTGCATTCCGGCGATGTTGATCGCGGCCTCGCCGAACTCGCGACCGTAGACCGCCACGATGCCGGGGCGGTCGTCGTAGACCATGACGACCAGGTGCTCGGCGACCGGCACCTCGACGTCGTAGCCGTTGATGCCGACGATCTTCTCGATCTGCTTCGGACCGGTCAGCGTTCCGGAGACCGAGATCTGCGATCCGTCGCTCAGCGCGCCCCGGAGGGTGATCAGGTTGCGGTACTCCTCGCTGACCGAGTCGGTGATGAGCCGTACCTCGATGCCGCGCTGGTCGGCGAGCAGCGGTGCGTTCACGTACGACACCGTCTCGCTGACGATGTTGGTGAAGATGCCCTTCAGAGCGGCCAGTTTGAGCACGCTGACGTCGTAGTCGGCCAGCTCGCCGCGCACCTCGACGTCCACGCTGGTGACCGGGCTGCTCGCCAGACCGGAGAACACCTGGCCCAGCTTCTCCACGAGGGGGATGCCGGGACGAACATACGGATCGATGACGCCGCCGGCGACGTTCACGGCGTCCGGGACGAGTTCGCCCGAGAGCGCGAGGCGCACCGAACGGGCGACCGAGACGCCCGCCTTCTCCTGCGCCTCATCGGTGGAGGCGCCGAGGTGCGGGGTGACGACCACGTTGTCCAGCGCGAGCAGCGGGGAGTCCTGCGGCGGCTCGGAGACGAACACGTCGAGGCCCGCTCCGGCGATCGTGCCGGTCGTGAGGGCCCGGTACAGTGCGTCCTCGTCGATCAGGCCGCCGCGGGCGACGTTGACGATGAAGGCGGTCTTCTTCATCTGCGCGAGCTGGTCGTCCGAGATCATGCCCGTCGTCTCCGGCGTCTTCGGCATGTGGATGGTGATGAAGTCGGACTGCGCGAGCAGCTCGTCCAGGGTGACCAGCTGGACGCCGAGCTGCTGCGCGCGGGCGCTGGTCACGTACGGGTCGTAGGCGACCACGTTCGTGCCGAAGGCCTGCAGGCGCGCGGTGATCAGCGCGCCGATGCGGCCGAGCCCGATGATACCGATGGTCTTCTCGTACAGCTCGACGCCGGTGTACTTGGAGCGCTTCCACTGGCCCTGGGCCAGGGCGCTGTGGGCGGCCGGGATGTGGCGGGCGAGGCTCAGGATGTGGCCGACGGTGAGCTCGGCGGCCGAGATGATGTTCGAGGTCGGAGCGTTCACGACCATCACGCCCGCGCTCGTGGCGGACTTGATGTCGACGTTGTCGAGGCCGACACCGGCTCGGGCGATGACCTTGAGCGCCTTCGCTACGCCGATGACCTCGGCGTCGACCTTCGTGGCCGAACGCACCAGGATGGCGTCGGCGCCGGACACCGCGTCGAGCAGCGCCGGCCGGTCGGTCCCGTCCACCGAGCGGATCTCGAAGTCGGGCCCCAGGGCGTCGACGGTGGCGGGCGAGAGTTCTTCGGCGATCAGGACGACCGGCTTTGTCACGTGGCAGTTCCTTCGAGGTGCGAGGGCTGGCTTGGGAAGAAGTGCGCCACGGTCGGTGGGGCGCGGAACGGCTTGACTCTAGCGGGCGGCCGTCGGCGCCTTTCGCTGCGTTACGCCGTCCCTGGATGCCCGCAGGGGAGGATGGTCCGGTGACCCTCTTCGAGCCAGCACAGCTCGTCGCCCGCATCCTGCTCGCGCTGGTGTTCGTCGCGATGGGCACGCTGCACTTCGTGCCGGGGCCGGCCCGTGGGATGGCGGCGATGATCCCGCCGGCCCTGCGGATCGTCTTCCCGCGCGCCCTGGTCGCCGTGACCGGGCTGTGCGAGCTGGCGGGCGGCGTCGGGCTGCTCGTGCCCGCCACCCGGGTCGCCGCGGCGATCTGCCTGGCGGTGTTCCTCGTCGCGGTCTTCCCGGCGAACGTCTACGCCGCCGGGAAGACCGAGCGGTTCGGGGTCTTCGCCACGCCGCTCGTCCCGCGCGCCATCCTCCAGATCGTGCTGATCGCGGCGTGCCTGTTCTGCACGGTGTGACGGACCGGCGACGCCCGGATCAGCGCGGGTCGTGGGCCGTCTCGACCGCTGCGGCGACGGCCGCCGGGTCGGTGATCTCGTAGCGCGCCTCTCCCCCGCCGGGCCCGCTCGGACCGCCGGTCACGGTCGTCCGGGCGGACAGGTGCACCGCCGTGACCCCGGCGGTGGTCAGCGGCGCGATGTCGTCGACGCGGACTCCTCCGCCGGCCATCACCTGGAGCCGCCCGGCAGCGTGACCCACCAGCTCGCGGAGGGCGGGGATGCCGTCCACGCTGCGTGCCGCGCCGCCTGAGGTCAGCACACGGTCGACACCGAGGTCGGCGAGCTCCTCGACGGCCGTCAGCGGGTCGGCCGCCACATCCAGTGCACGATGGAAGGTTACGTCGAGTCCCTCGGCCGCGTCGACGAACCGGCGGACCGCGTCGCCGTCGACGGTGCCGCGCTCGTCGAGCGCGCCGACGACGACGCCGCCCGCGCCCGCCTCGCGGGCGAACCGGATGTCGGCGACCGTGATCGCGACCTCGTCCGCGTCGTAGAGGAAGCCGCCGCCGCGCGGGCGGACCAGCACGTGCACGAAACCGTCGCGTCCCCGTCGCCGGGCCACGTCCACCGCGGCCCGCACCAGGCCCCCGGACGGCGTGAGACCGCCCAGCGCGAGCGCCGTGCACAGCTCGATCCGGTCGGCTCCCTCGGTGAGGGCGACCCGCACGCCGGCGATGTCCTGAACGGCGATCTCGACGGCGATGCCCATCGCTGCTCCTCACGCAGAAGGGTGCCGCACGCGTCGCGTGCGGCACCCTGAGACTACTGCGGAGGACCCGGCGGCCGGACCGCGGGTTCTACCGGTGGATCGTTGCGATCAGCGGGCGACCTCGCCGTCGACGTAGTCGTCGTCGTTGGAGGCGTTCCACGCGAAGAGCTTGCGCAGCTCGCGGCCGGTGGCCTCGATGGGGTGCTGCTCGCCCTTCTTGCGGAGCTCCAGGAACTCGGGAGCGCCCGCGTCCTGGTCGGCGATGAAGCGCTTGGCGAAGGTGCCGTCCTGGATGTCGGACAGCACGGCCTTCATGTTCTCCTTGACGTGCGGGTCGATGACGCGCGGGCCGGAGACGTAGTCGCCGTACTCGGCCGTGTCGGAGACGCTCCAGCGCTGCTTGGCGATGCCGCCCTCCCACATCAGGTCGACGATGAGCTTGAGCTCGTGCAGCACCTCGAAGTAGGCGACCTGCGGCTGGTAGCCGGCCTCGGTCAGGGTCTCGAACCCGTACTGGACGAGCTGCGAGACGCCGCCGCAGAGCACGGCCTGCTCGCCGAACAGGTCCGTCTCGGTCTCCTCCGTGAAGGTGGTCTTGATGCCGCCCGCGCGCAGGCCGCCGATCGCCTTGGCATACGAGAGGACCAGCGGCCAGGCGTTGCCCGACGCGTCCTTCTCGACGGCGACGATCACGGGAACGCCGCGGCCGGCCTCGTACTCGCGGCGGACCGTGTGGCCCGGCCCCTTCGGCGCGACCATGATGACGTCGACGCCCTCCGGCGCCTCGATGTAGCCGAAGCGGATGTTGAACCCGTGGCCGAAGACGAGGGCGTCGCCCTCCTGCAGGTTGTCCTTGATGTCGTCGGCGTACAGGTGACGCTGCACCTGATCCGGCGCGAGGATGACGATGACGTCGGCCCAGGCCGCCGCGTCGGCCGCGCTCAGGACGCGGAAGCCCGCTTCCTCCGCCTTCGGCTTCGACTTCGAGCCCTCCTTGAGGCCGATGACGACCTCGACGCCCGAGTCACGGAGGTTCTGCGCGTGGGCGTGGCCCTGCGAGCCGTAGCCGATGACGGCGACCTTCTTGCCCTGGATGATCGACAGGTCCGCGTCGTTGTCGTAGTAGATCTCAGCCACTTGGTGCTTCTCCTTGCTGGTTCGATTCGTGCTTGCTTAGTTCATGAGTCGCCCGGGGGGCGAGTCAGTTCTTGAAGACGCGCTCGGTGATGGACTTGCCGCCGCGGCCGATCGCGAGCAGCCCCGACTGGGCCATCTCCTTGATCCCGTAGGGCTCGAGCACCTTGAGCAGCGCCTGCGTCTTGCCGCTGTCGCCCGTGACCTCGATGACGAGGGCGTCGGTGGCCACGTCGACGACGCGGGCGCGGAAGAGGTTCACGGCCTCGAGCACCTGCGACCGCGTCGAGTTGTCCACCCGCACCTTGATCAGCAGGTGCTCGCGCTGGACGGACTGCGACGGCTCGAGCTCGACGATCTTGATCACGTTGATGAGCTTGTTGAGCTGCTTGGTGACCTGCTCGAGCGGCAGGTCCTCCACATCCACCACGACCGTGATGCGGGAGAGGCCGTCGACCTCGCTGGTGCCCACGGCGAGCGAGTGGATGTTGAACCCGCGCCGGGCGAACAACCCCGCGACGCGGGTCAGCAGACCGGGCTTGTCCTCCACCAGGAGGCTCAGAACGTGCGTGCTCATGGGTCACTCCCCTCCGAAGGACGGACTGTGGTCGCGGGCGTACTGCACGTAGCTGTTGCTGACGCCCTGCGGCACCATCGGCCACACCATCGCGTCGGCGCTCACCACGAAGTCGATCACCACGGGGCGGTCGTTGGTCTCGAGCGCGAGCTTGATCGCGGCGTCGACCTCCTCTTCCTTCGTGACCCGGATGCCGAGCGCGCCGTACGCCTCGGCGAGCTTCACGAAGTCGGGCACCCGCACGGTGTCGTGGCCCGTGTTGAGATCGGTGTTGGAGTAGCGGCCGTCGTAGAAGAGCGTCTGCCACTGCCGCACCATCCCGAGCGACGAGTTGTTGATGATCGCCACCTTGATCGGGATGTTGTTGATCGTGCAGGTGGCGAGCTCCTGATTGGTCATCTGGAAGCAGCCGTCGCCGTCGATCGACCACACCACGCGGTCGGGCTGGGCCACTTTCGCGCCCATCGCCGCCGGCACGGAGTATCCCATCGTGCCGGCCCCGCCGGAGTTCAGCCACGAGTTGGGGCGCTCGTACTTGATGAACTGCGCGGCCCACATCTGGTGCTGGCCGACGCCGGCCGTGTAGATGCCCTCCGGCCCGGTCAGCTCGCCGATCCGCTGGATGACGTACTGCGGGGCCAACAGGCCGTCGCTGGTGGGCGTGTACCCGAGCGGGAACTCCTCGCGGAGGCCGTTCAGGTAGGTCCACCACTCCACGAGGTCGGCCTTCTGGCTGCGGGTGGCGTCCTGGAACGCCGCGGTCAGATCGACGATGACATCCTTGGCATCGCCGACGATGGGGACGTCGGCGGTCCGGATCTTCGAGATCTCGGCCGGATCGACGTCGACGTGCACGATCTTCGCGTTGGGCGCGAACAGGGAGGTGTTGCCGGTCACCCGGTCGTCGAACCGCGCGCCGAGCGACACGATGAGGTCCGACTCCTGGAGCGAGAGCACCGCCGGCACCGTCCCGTGCATCCCCGGCATGCCGAGGTGCTGTTTGTGAGTGTCCGGGAAGGCGCCGCGCGCCGTCAGCGTAGTGACCACCGGCGCGCCGGTCGCCTCCGCGAGCTCCAACAGCTCCTGCGACGCGCGGGCGCGGATCACTCCGCCGCCGACGTACAGCACCGGCTTCTTCGCCTCGGCGAGCAGCTGGGCCGCGGCCAGCACCTGCTTGCCGTGCGCCTTGGTGATCGGACGGTAGCCCGGCAGGTCGACCTTCGGCGGCCAGTTGAAGGGCGCGGAGTTCTGCTGCGCGTCCTTGGTGATGTCGACGAGCACGGGGCCCGGGCGGCCGGTTCCGGCGATGTGGTACGCCGCCGCGATCGTGGCCGGGATGTCCTCGACGTCCTTCACCAGGAAGGAGTGCTTGGTGATCGGCATGGTGATGCCGACGATGTCGGCCTCCTGGAACGCGTCCGTTCCCATCAGCGTGGAGAACACCTGGCCGGTGATGAACACGACCGGGACGGAGTCCATGTGGGCGTCCATGATGGCGGTGACCAGGTTGGTCGCACCCGGCCCGGAGGTGGCCATCGCGACGCCCACCTTGTTGGCCGCGACCGCGTAGCCCTCGGCCGCGTGGCCGCCGCCCTGCTCGTGACGGACCAGCACGTGGCGGATCCGGGTCGAGTCCATGATGGCGTCGTAGATGGGGAGGATGGCGCCGCCGGGCAGGCCGAAGACGTCGGTGACGCCGAGGAGCTCGAGGGTGCGGACGACCGACTGCGAGCCGGTCAGGATCTCGGGCGACGCCTTGCCCGGCGTCGCGGACGGCAACACAGTGCTGGGGGTTGCATCCGTGGACATGCCTGTATCAGTCCCTTACGTGCGAATAGTGGTGGATGGAGCCGGCGCGAGAGCCTCAGCCCGTGACGGCTCCTTCTGCTGCGGAGCGCACGAGCTTGGAGAACTTCGCGAGAACGCCACGGGTATAGCGCGGAGGAAGAGGCGCCCACCCTTCACGGCGGGCGGTCAGCTCTGACTCGTCGACAAGTAGGTCGAGGGAGCGAGCCGCGATATCGACCCGTATCAGATCACCATCGCGCACGAAGGCGATGGGACCTGCGTCCACCGCTTCGGGTGCTATGTGGCCGATGCACAGGCCGGTTGTGCCGCCTGAGAATCGTCCGTCCGTCAATAGTAGTACATCCTTGCCGAGGCCTGCGCCCTTGATGGCGGCGGTGATGGCGAGCATCTCGCGCATCCCCGGGCCGCCCTTGGGACCCTCGTAGCGGATGATGAGCACGTCACCGGCCTTGATACTGCCCTCGGTGAGGGCGTCCATCGCGGCGCGCTCGCGCTCGAACACGCGGGCCGGGCCCTCGAACACCTCGGCGTCGAAGCCGGCGGTCTTGACGACCGCGCCCTCCGGCGCGAGCGAGCCCTTGAGGATGGTGATGCCACCGGTCGGGTGGATGGGGTTGTCGAGCGAGCGCATGACCTCGCCGTCCGGTGCGGGCGGGTTGATCTCGGCCAGGTTCTCGGCCACGGTCTTGCCCGTGACGGTGAGGCAGTCGCCGTGCAGCAGGCCCGCGTCGAGCAGGGCCTTCATCACGACCGGGACGCCGCCGTGACGGTCGACGTCGTTCATCACGTACTTGCCGAACGGCTTCAGGTCGCCGATGTGCGGCACCTTGTCGCCGATGCGGTTGAAGTCGTCGATCGTGAGGTCGACCTCGGCCTCGTGCGCGATCGCGAGCAGGTGCAGCACGACGTTGGTCGAGCCGCCGAACGCCATGGCGACGGCGATCGCGTTCTCGAACGCCTCCTTGGTGAGGATGTCGCGTGCCGTGATGCCCTTCTTGAGCAGGTTGACGACGGCCTCGCCGGAGCGGTGGGCGTAGTAGTCGCGGCGGCGGTCGGCCGAGGGCGGCGCGGCGGAGCCGGGGAGGCTCATGCCGAGCGCCTCCGCGACGGACGCCATCGTGTTGGCCGTGTACATGCCGCCGCAGGCGCCCTCGCCCGGGGCGATGGCGCACTCGATACGCTTGAGGTCCTCTTCGCTCATCTTGCCGGCCTTGCACGCCCCGACCGCCTCGAAGGAGTCGATGATCGTGACGTCCTTCTCGGTGCCGTCGGAGAGCTTCACCCAGCCGGGTGCGATCGAACCGGCGTAGAGGAAGACCGCGGACAGGTCGAGGCGGGCCGCGGCCATGAGCATGCCGGGGAGCGACTTGTCGCAGCCGGCGAGCAGCACGGTGCCGTCGAGGCGCTCCGCCATCATGACGGTCTCGACCGAGTCGGCGATGACCTCGCGCGAGACGAGCGAGAAGTGCATCCCCTCGTGGCCCATCGAGATGCCGTCGGAGACCGAGATGGTGCCGAACTGCAGGGGGTAGCCGCCGCCGGCGTGCACACCCTCCTTTGCGCCCTGCGCGAGGCGGTCGAGCGAGAGGTTGCAGGGCGTGATCTCGTTCCAGGAGGACGCGATGCCGATCTGCGGCTTCTCCCAGTCTTCATCGCCCATTCCGACGGCGCGGAGCATCCCGCGGCTGGTGGTGGCTTCGATCCCGTCCGTGACGACGCGCGAACGCGGTTTCCAATCGACTTCTGGCATGGGTCAACTCTAGGACGTCTGGAATGCCGCTCCGACCATGTGTCCCTTGGCTGGGGAGAGCTCGCCCGGCTGTCAGTGTGTGGACGAGTTCAGGTGCGCCTCGCGCGCCTGCGCCAGCAGGCCGAGCAGAGCCGCGATCGCGCGCTCGTCG
This sequence comes from Leifsonia sp. KNZ13-11D, assembly GCF_056754895.1. Lineage (NCBI taxonomy): Bacteria > Bacillati > Actinomycetota > Actinomycetes > Micrococcales > Microbacteriaceae > Leifsonia > Leifsonia sp. KNZ13-11D. Next base: position 1,555,414 of record NZ_JBPGWU010000001.1, on the reverse strand, counting down.
GCGACCCGGTACTGCGCGGCGGTCTCGCCCGCACCGACCTTGATGCCCACGTCGCCGCGCTCCGGACGCAGCACGGCGAAGCCGTCCTCGTCCGTGACGTCGTCGCCGGCGAACAGCACGGCGGTCGCCTTCGTGTACTCGCGCAGCCGCTCGACGCCGTCGCCCTTGTCGGCGCCGCGCACCGAGAACTCGATGATGTCCTTGCCGTCGCGGATGGTCAGCGCGTCGCTCACGGCCGCGGCGGCCTCCCGCGCGCGAGCGACCACTGTCCTGCCCTCGGCCGGATCGACCTGCCGGTAGTGCACGCCGAACCCGACCGGCTTGATCTCGAGCTTCGCGCCGGGGACGCTGTCCACGAGCTCCTGCAGCACGCGGCCCAGGCGCTCCAGCATCCGCTGCTCGTCGTCGGTCAGGTCGAGCGAGACGCCGTCGCGTCCGAACCGGATCTCGACGCCGTGCGACCCGATCAGGAGCGCGTCCTCGTCCGCTTCCGTGACGGTCTCGAGGCTGGTGAGGGGACGCCCGGAGACGTACGCGACCCAGGTGCGGGGAAGGTGTTCGAGCCGGTCGAGTGCGGCCTTCGACTCCGGCAGCGCCCGGGCGCCGCGCGGCACGTCGACGAACGGGGCGAGCGTGCCGTCGAAGTCGAGCGCGAGCAGCACGCGGTCGGCGCGTGCCAGCTCCTGCAACGCGGTGGCGAGCGCGACCGCGGCGGCGGGGGGACGGTGGGAGGCGGTGTCGGTCATGCGTCCTTCAAAGCGGAGAGGTGGGGCGGGAGGGTGCGGCGGTCGGCTCAGCGCCGGTTGACCGGCGGGTCCTGGAGCGGGTGGTCGCCGTGCGCACGGCGCGTGAGCGCATCCAGGAACGAGGCCGACCAGCGGGCAACGTCGTTGGTCAGGACCTTCTTGCGCAGAGCGCGCATACGGCGGGTGCGGTCGCGCTTCGGCATCGCCAGCGCCTGCAGCACGCTCTCCTTGAGGCCTTCGATGTCGTGCGGGTTGATCAGCAGCGCCTGGCGCAGCTCGTCGGACGCCCCCGCGAACTCGCTGAGGACCAGCACGCCGTCCTCGTCCACGCGGGTCGCCACGTACTCCTTCGCGACCAGGTTCATGCCATCGCGCAGGGCGGTGACGAGCATGACGTCGGCGGCGAGGTAGAGCGCCACCATCTCTTCGCGCGGGTAGCCGTGGTGCAGATACGCGACGGCGGTGTGGCCCAGAGTGGAGTAGTCGCCGTTGATGCGGCCGACCGTCAGCTCGATCTCGTCGCGCAACTGGCGGTAGGTCTCGACGCGCTCGCGGCTGGGGCTGGCGACCTGGACGAGCGTGACGTCCTCGGCCTTGACGCGACCCTCCTCCAGCAGCTCGCCGAAGGCCTTCAACCGGTGGCCGATTCCCTTCGTGTAGTCCAGGCGGTCGACGCCGAGCATGATCTTCTCGGGATTGCCGAGCTCCTCGCGGATCTCCCTGGCGCGCGCCTGGATGTCCGGCCTGCGCGCGAGCTCCTGGTACTGGTCGGCGTCGATGGAGATCGGGAACTGGCGCGCCAGCACCGTACGGGCCAGACCGCCGCGCCGGTCGGTCGTCACATGGCGGTGGGAGCCCGCCTCCGGGTCGTCGGTGTCGATCGGCACCTCGATGATCGGACCGCGGGTCTCGTAACCCTTCAGGCGCCGCACGGCCCGTGAGAAGTTGCCCGCGTCGGCGACGCGCTGGAAGCCGATCACATCCGCGCCGAGCAGGCCGTCGATGATCTGGCGGCGCCAGGGCAGCTGCGAGTAGATGCCGTACGGCGGGAACGGGATGTGGTTGAAGAACCCGATCACCAGGTCCGGCCGCAGCTCGCGCAGCATCGCAGGCACCAGCTGGAGCTGGTAGTCGTGCACCCAGACCACTGCGCCTTTCGCGGCCACGTCGGCGGCGGCCTGCGCGAAGCGGCGGTTGACCCTCACGTAGCTCTCCCACCACTCCCGGTGGTAGCTCGGCTGCGCGATCACGTCGTGGTAGAGCGGCCACAGAGTGTCGTTGGAGAAGCCCTCGTAGTACTCCTGCAGCTCCTGCTCCGACAGCGGCACCGGGTGGATGTTGATGCCGCCGGCTTCGAAGGGATCGACGTCCTCGTCCGCGACGCCGGCCCAGCCGATCCACACGCCGTCCTGCGACCGCATCACCGGCTCCAGCGCCGCCACCAGACCGCCCGGCGACGGCCGCCAGTCGGCGTTCCCGCTCTCGTCGAGCACGCGGTCGACGGGGAGCCGGTTCGACACGATGATCAGGTCGTATGTGTCGGCTTCCGGCCCGGCGGTGGACGTGGAGGCGGTCGGTGCAGGCGTGGTGGTGATGGTGGGTCAACTCCCTCGGGAGATCGGGACGTGAGACACCAGCCAGGGTACCAGCGTCCCTCCGCCGGGCCCGGGCCGGTCAGCTCGGCGTCACTGCGCCGTTCCGAGCAGCTGGACCAGCCGGCTCGCGTACTCGGCGTACCCGGCGGCGGTCGGGTGGAAGACGCCCGCCCCGCTCGTGTTGAGCCAGGGCTTCGCATCGCCGACCTCGTGCCCGGCGAAGTCGACGGGCAGGAAGGTGAGCGGCTTGCCCGCCGCGCGCTGGTCGGCGACCGCCTGCCGGATCACCTCGTTCAGGCCGAGCGTGGCGGCGTTGATCGCCGCGGAGGTCTGGAAGTCCGGGGCCCCCGGCGCCGAGACGTCGTAGAGCAGCGTGTAGCCGGTCACGACGATCCGCGCGTTCGGCGCCGCCTGCGCGATGGCGCTGTAGACGGTCTTCAGCCGGTCGGGCAGGACGTTGAGCAGCGAGAGAGCGGCCGTCACCTCGTTGCGGCAGGCGGCGGCCTTGCCCGCCGCGCAGTCCCCGGCGATCTCCGCCACGCCCAGGTCGTTGCCGCCGATGCTGACCGTGACGAGGTCCGTGCGGTCGTCGAGCGCGATCAGCTGGTGCTTGAGCAGGTCCGACGTGGTCGCTCCTGCGCACGCCGCATTCACGACGAGGTCGATCCCGGCCTTCCTCGCGAACACGGACGGGTAGCCGTTCGCGCTGAGACGGCATGAGCCCTGCTCCGCTCCCCCGCCGAATCCGGCGGCGTAGGAGTCGCCGAGGGCGACGTACCGCGTCTCCGGCGTCAGAGGCTCCTTCGGGAACGGATCGGGCGTGGCGGCCGGCGTCGGCGCGGCCGTCTGTGCGCGCGACTGCGCATCCGGGGTCTCCGCCCCGCCGGGTGCGCCGGAGCAGCCGGTCAGAACGAGCGCGAGGGTGGCGGCGGCCGTGACGGCGGCGGCACGGAGCAGGCGGGATGCGCGCAGCGCGCGGCGGTCTCGGGATGCTTCGGGTCGCATCCCCCAGACTCTAGCCCGGGACCCTTGGGGAACGCTCAGACGTGCCGGGCCGGATCGCCCGGCGTCAGATGCGCTCGGTGAGCGCCAGCAGGATGGCGGGGACGGACGCGGAGAGCCGCTCGGTGAACGTCCGCTGGTCGTCGGCGAGCACGGCGCGCGCCTCCCCGTTGGCGCACAGCTCCGCGATCACCCGTACCGCCTCCTCGGGGTCGATGGTGAACCGGCGCCGGGCGCTGCTCAGCGCCTCGACGACGATCTCCGTCAGGTCGGAGATGAAGTCGTCGTGGTAGCGCAGGTAGTCGGCGGCGATCGAGTGGTCGCGCAGCGCCAACAGCTGGAACTCGGCCTGCACCAGCCACCAGCGGCGGTCGTCGGACTGCAGCTCGAGGATGCGCGTGATCGTCTGGAGGACGTCCTGGTCGCCGAGGTCGGCGCCGTGCTCCCCCACGAGCGGGGTGAGGAACTGCGCGACGCCGGAGTTCAGCTGCTCCAGCCGGATCGTCTTCTCACGTTCCATGAGGGCGAAGAACAGCTCCTCCTTGCTGGAGAAGTTGGAGTAGAACGCGCCGCGCGTGAAGCCGGCGGCCTCCGCGATCGTCTCGACGCTGGCGGCGCGAACGCCCTGGTCGGCGAAGACCTCGAACGCGGCGTCGAGCAGGCGCGTCCTGGTGCGCTGGCGGCGCGCCGATTCGGCGGGCGCGTCCTCGCGTCCGTCGGCCGGGACCGCGTCACTGAGAGTCGTGCTTTCCAAGCTGAAACCTTCCTGAATCCAACTTTCGATACAGCAGTGTATCCGATACGGTTCTGTACGGATACAAGGATGTATCGAATCCCTGTCGTCGCTTTCGGTACTCACCCACTGGAGAACCCGTGTCATCGCTCCTGTACTCGGTCGGCCGGTGGGCCTACCGCGCCCGCGCTCTGGTCGTGATCGTCTGGATCGGCCTCCTCGCCCTCCTCGGCGGCGGCGCCCTGCTGTTCAACCAGGGCACGGACAACAGCTTCAGCATCCCGGGTACCGAGTCCCAGGAGGCGCTCGACACGCTCAGCCGCACGTTCCCGCAGGTCAGCGGCACGACTGCCCAGATCGTCGTCGTCGCACCCGACGGCACGACCGTCGACGACGGCGACGTCAAGCAGCCGATCGAGCACACGGTGGATGCGGTGAAGGACATCCCGGGCGTCTCGGGCGTCAGCTCGCCCTACTCCACCCAGGTCAAGGACCTCATCTCGGACGACCGCTCGGCGGCGATCATCACGGTTCAGCTGAAGGGCCAGATCACCACGGTCACCGACGCCACCAAGACGGCGATCAACGATGCGGGCGCCGACCTGGCGAAGCAGCTGCCGGACGGATCGAAGTCCGCGGTCGGCGGCCAGCTCTTCTCGCAGAACCTGCCGACGCTGTCCGCCGTCGAGCTCATCGGCGTCGGGATCGCGCTCGTCGTGCTCATCGTGACCTTCGGGTCGTTCCTCGCCGCCGGGATGCCGCTGCTCACCGCGCTGCTCGGCGTCGCGATCTCGATGTGCCTGATCTTCATCGCGACGCTGTTCGGCTCCATCTCGTCCACGACCCCGATGCTCGCCCTCATGCTCGGGCTGGCGGTCGGGATCGACTACTCGCTGTTCATCATCTCGAGGCATCAGGGACAGCTGAAATCCGGCCTCCCCCGGAGGAGTCGACCGCCCGGGCCGTCGCGACTGCCGGCTCAGCCGTGCTGTTCGCCGGCATCACCGTGATCATCGCGCTCGCCGGGCTCGCCGTCGCGGGCATCCCGTTCCTGACGACGATGGGCATCGCGGCGTCGGTCGCGGTCTTCGTGGCGGTGCTGGTCGCGCTGACGCTCACGCCCGCCCTGCTCGGCTTCGCGGGCGCCCGGCTCACCCCGGGACGGCGGAAGGCCGCCCGGAAGGCGAAGCGGGCGGCGGCGGGATCCGCTGGAGCGGTCGACGCCGGAGCGGAAGCGACCGGCGACCTGCCCATCCGAACGACGCCCACAGCGTCCCCCTCCGCCGCGCCGTCGTTCACCCACGCCGCGACCGCCGAGATCCCGCCCGGCTTCTTCCGCGGCTGGGTCCGCGTGGTCACGCGCATCCCGATCATCACCGTCGTGGCCGTCATCATCGCGCTGGGCGTCGCCGCGCTGCCCGCGCTGCAGCTGCGGCTCGCGCTGCCCGACGCCGGGTCGCAGCCGGAGGGCAAGCCCGCGCGCGTCGCCTACGACCTGGTCTCCGAGCACTTCGGCCCCGGCTACAACGGCCCTCTCATCGTCACCGGCTCGATCATCCAGAGCACGGACCCCGTCGGTCTGATGACCAAGATCGGCGACGAGATCGCGGAGCTCCCGGGCGTCGCCTCCGTGCCGCTCGCCACGCCGAACGCGACCGCCGACACCGGCATCGTCCAGGTGGTGCCGACGACCGGACCGGACGATCAGAAGACGGCCGACCTGGTCGCCGAGATCCGCTCCAAGCACCAGCACTTCCTCGACGAGTACGGCGTCGACCTCAAGGTGACCGGCAACACGGCCGCGCAGATCGACGTGTCGTCGCGGCTGGCCGGGGCGCTGCTGCCCTTCGGCGTGCTCGTGGTCGGGCTCTCGCTCATCCTGCTGACCATGGTGTTCCGGTCCATCGCAGTTCCCATCAAGGCGGCCCTCGGCTACCTGCTGTCGGTCGGAGCGGCGTTCGGCGCGGTCACGGCCGTGTTCGAGTGGGGCTGGTTGTCAGATGTGATGCACGTCGACAAGACCGGCCCGATCATCTCGTTCATGCCGATCATCCTCATGGGCGTGCTGTTCGGCCTCGCCATGGACTACGAGGTCTTCCTGGTCAGCCGCATCCGCGAGGACTACGTGCACGGCGGCGACGCCCGGCGCGCCATCCAGAGCGGCTTCGTGGGCTCAGCGAAGGTCGTCACGGCCGCGGCGATCATCATGATCTCCGTCTTCGCGGCGTTCGTGCCGGAAGGCGACGCCTCGATCAAGCCGATCGCGCTGGGGCTCGCCGTCGGCGTCTTCGTCGACGCCTTCATCGTCCGCATGACCCTCGTCCCCGCGGTGCTCCAGCTGCTCGGCGACAAGGCGTGGTGGATGCCGCGCTGGCTGGACCGCATCCTGCCGTCGTTCGACGTGGAGGGCGACGGACTGCAGAAGGAGCTGGAGCTGGCCGACTGGCCGGAGGCCGGCGCCCGCGATGTCGCTGCGGCCGAGGGCCTGGGCGTCAGTGCGCGCTCGCGGCGGCTGGTCGGCGACGTGTCGTTCCGGCTCCGCGACGGCGAGGTCCTGGTCGTCCACGGCGGCGACCGCACTGCGGCGGTCGCGCTGCTGATGGCCATCACCGGCCGCACGCGTATCGACGGCGGAACCGTGAAGGTCGCCGGCTTCGTGCTCCCGACGCGCGGTGCGGCCGTCCGCTCCCGCACATCGATGGTGCGGCTGGACGCGGCCGAGACGCCGGTGGACGACCTCCGCCGCGCCCTCGCCAGCCGCCCGCAGCTGCTCGCCCTCGACGGCGTCGACGGCGTCACCGACCCGGTCGAGCGCCGGCGGATCCGCGCCGAGCTGACCGCCGCCCTCAGCCGGGCCCGGGTCGAAGAGCGCCCGTTCGCCCTGGTGGTGAGCTGCGTCGATCCGTCCGGCCTCGACGACCTGCTCCCGGAGGCGGTGGAGCCCACCGCCGTCGACCTCGACGGCGAGCCCCGCAGCCGCCGCACGCGTCCGGACGCCGCCACCGACCTCACCGACACCGACCGCGCCGAGCACGGCGCCCACCTCGAGAAGACCAACGCCTGATGACCACGCCAACGCCCCCGCTCCGCCGTCCGCGCTCCCTGTTCTCGCTGGAGCGGATGCGCTCCGACAAGCGCGTCACCTGGCTGACGATCGTCGGCATCCTGCTCGTGCCGATCGTCATCGGCGGCCTCCTCGTCTGGGCGCTGTGGAACCCGACCGAGCGCCTCCACGACGTCAAGGCGGCGGTGGTGAACCTCGACCAGCCGGTGAAGGTCGACGGACAGACGGTGCCGCTCGGACGTCAGCTGTCCGCCGGGCTCCTCGACAGCGCGAACGACAACTTCACCTGGGTGCTCAGCGACAAGAAGGATGCGGACAAGGGCCTCGCGAGCGGCGAGTACGTCTCGGTGGTGACCATCCCGGAGAACTTCTCGAAGGCGGCGACCTCGACCGCGGGGGCGGCCTCCGACGCCACCCAGGCGACCATCGACGTGCGCACCAGCCCCCAGTCGAAACTGGTCGACCCGGCGATCAGCCAGGCCGTCACCACCACGGCGACCTCCGTGCTGAACAAGCAGCTCACCTCCACCTACATCTCCAACGTGTACGTCGGCTTCAACACCCTCGGCGAGCAGCTCGGCAAGGCGGCGACGGGCGCCGATCAGCTCTCCGGCGGACTGGTGCAGCTGGCGAGCGGCACGCACCGGCTCGCCGACGGCGCCGCGCAGCTGTCGACCGGCGCATCGTCGCTGGCGAGCGGCATCTCGCAGCTGTCCGACGGCACCTCGGGCCTGGCCGATGGCCTCCAGAAGCTGTCGGGCGGCGCCGGCTCGCTGGCGGGCGGCCTGACGACCCTGGAGCAGAGCACCGCCGGTCTGCCCGCACAGACGCAGCAGCTGGCGGCGGGCGCAGCGGGCGTCTCCGCCGGCGTGCAGAAGACCGCGGACGGGCTCGGACAGCTCTACGACGGATGCGTCGCAGCGCACGGCGCGCTCGACCCGACCTGTGAGGGCATCGCGCAGACGCGTGCCGGGATGACCACTCCCCAGGGCGGCAACCCGAGCCTCACCGGCCTGGCCTCGACGGTCGCGGGCGGCACGCAGAAGCTCGCGGCGGGGATGCCGGCGCTCACGAACGGCATCACCCAGTCGGCGTCCGGGGCCCAGCAGCTGGCCTCCGGCACCGCCCAGTCGGCGTCCGGCGCACAGCAGCTCGCCTCCGGCGCCTCCCAGTCGGCGGACGGCGCGCAGCAGTTCGCGACCGGCGTGCAGCAGCTGAGCGACGGCATCCCGGCGCTCGCCTCCGGCGCCGACCAGTCCGCCTCGGGCGCATCCTCCCTCGCCACCGGCCTGCACTCGGCCGTGAAGCAGCTCCCGAGCTACGACACGAGCGAGCGGAAGAGCCTGGCCGACGTCGCCGCGCAGCCGGTCACGCAGAAGGCGTCCGGCACGACTGCGTTCGGTACCTCCAGCATCCCGCTGTTCGCCTCCGTCGCCCTGTGGCTCGGCGCTCTGGCGACGTTCCTCGTGCTGCAGGCGCTGTCGCGGCGCGCGCTGCTGACCGCGCGTGCGGCCGGGCTCATCGCGCTCGACGGGTTCGTCCCGGCGGCGGTGCTCGGCGTGGCGCAGGGCGTGCTGGTGTCGGCCGTCATGGCTCCCGCCCTCGGGCTGGACGTCGGCCACTGGTTCGGCTTCGCCGCCCTGGCGGGGGCGGCCGGGATCGCGTTCGCTGCCGTCAACCACGGACTCGTGGCGCTGCTCGGCGGCGTCGGGCGGTTCCTGTCGATGCTGGTCGTGGTGGTGACCCTCGCCTCCGGCATCGTCTCGACCGCCCCGACCTTCTTCGACGCGGCCCTGCCGTGGCTGCCGACCTCGCCCGCCATCACCGCCCTCCAGGGTGCGATCGACGGCTCGGCGGATGCCTGGCGCGGCCTGGGCGGACTGCTGCTGTGGGCGGCGTTCGGCTTCGCCCTCGCGCTGATCGCGGTGGCCCGCCGCCGCGTCGTCAACGCCGCGCAGCTGCTCCCCGCCGAGTAGCCGCCGACCCGCCGCTCGCCGCGATCTAGGGGTCGCAACACACCGTTATCCGGGCGGGATAACGGCGTGTTGCGACCCCTCGATGACCAGCCAGGCAGGCGCTCGGCTAGAGCGTGGCGGAGAGGGCGAGCGTCGCGAGCACGACCGTCACCGGCGCCACGATCAGCCCGAGGAGCATGTAGCGGCTCCAGCGGATCTCCACGTCGAACGACGTCAGGCGCTGGTGCCAGAGCAGGGTCGCGAGCGACGCCCACGGCGTGATCAGCGGACCGGCGTTCACGCCGATGAGGAGAGCCGCCAGCCGCGCGGGGTTCGTCGCGACCGGCTCCAGGGCGAGATAGGCCGGCAGGTTGTCGATCGCGTTGGCGCCGACGAGCCCCGTGAGCGACAGGCGCAGTAGGGCCAGCGGCGACTCGCCGGTGCCGGAGATCACCGCCATGATCGCCCCGAGGCCGGCCGCGTGCAGCGCCTCGATGAACAGGAACAGCCCGGAGGCGAGCAGCACCAGCTGCCACGGCACCAGCCCGAACCGCACGACCGCCCGGCGCCGCACCAGGAACAGCACGATGAGCACCACTGCCGCGATGCTGGTCGGCAACCAGACCGGGATCCCGGAGACCAGCAACGGGATGAGCGCCACGACGACCGCGCCCGACACCCAGAACAGTACGCGGTCCTCGATGCCGTCCTCGTCCCCCGTCTCGTAGCGCACGAGCAGGGACTTACGGGCGATCACGAACACGACGACCATCGGCACGATCATCGCGACCAGCGCCGGGGCGAGCATCAGCGCGGCGAACGCGGCCGGGGCCGGATCCCCCATCGCATGCTGGGCCAGCAGGTTCGTCAGGTTGGACACCGGCAGCAGGAGCGACCCCGCGTTCGCCATCCATACGGTGGTGAGGGCGAACGGCAGCGGGTTGAGCCCGGCGTGCCGTGCCATCACGATCACGACCGGCGTGAGCAGCACGGCCGTCGTGTCCAGCGACAGGAAGATCGTGCTGAGCGCTGCGACCAGCACCACCAGCAGCCAGAGCACCCAGGCGCGTCCGCGCCCCCAGCGGGCGGTCTGCTGCGCCAGGATGGTGAAGACGCCGGCTTCGGCGGCCAGCTCAGTCACCACTGTGATGGCGATGACGAAGAGCAGGATCGGCCACACGCGGTCCCACAGTTCGACGGCCTCCGGGACGGGCAGAAGGCCCGTCGCCACGGCGATGCCGCCGAGCACGAGGAGCACGGCGCCCACAATCGCGGTGCGCATCCTCCTCCTCCCGGTACCGACTGTGGAAGCGTACGCTACGGGGCGACACCGAAAGGAACGGCATGCGCAAGTACCTCTTCAACGGGGCCGTGATCAGTGCGGCGATCGGCCTGTGGACCACCATCCAGTCGTCCAAGAGCGGGCCGCGCGACTGGCGCATACCGCTGATGTGGCTCAACGCCGGGATCTCGCTCGTGCTGGCCGTCGGTGCGGTGCTCCAGGAGTCCAAGGAGGCGTCCGAGCGCGAATCCCACCCCCTCGGATCCCGAAAGGGGCGTTGACCCGCTGATTTCCGGCAAATTCCCCGGCGTGTTGCGCGGTCTCACGGCGCGCACGTCCAGGACACTTGTATTCGAAGGTGAACCTGGAAGGGGTGCGCGATGTTTGGTCGTAGGCGGCACGCAGCAGCGGTGCCGGCGGCGCCGGTCCCTCAGCTGACGGATGCCCAGATCCTCGAGCTCGTGCACACGAAGGTGGCCGAACTGATCGGCGAGAAGGGCGAGTGGACGGTCGTCCGCCGCGCCCAGAACGACACCGACACCATCTTCCACTCGATCCTCGCCCAGTCCGTCTCGGTCGGCATCGCCGCCGCGATCGCCGAAGCGCGCCGCCGCCTCGAGGCCGGTGAATCGCTCTCCGAGCCGCAGCACCTGGCCGCCGCGGTGACCGACCGGTCCGCGACCGAGAGCGCCGCCGTCGTCGAGCCCGTCGCCGCCTCCGTGGCCGTGGATGCGGACGCCGCGATCTCCGAGCCCACGCCCGCCGTCGCCGAGGCGCCGGTCGAGGCCGAGCCTGCCGCCCTCGGCTGGGAGCCTGCGCCCATCACCCAGTGGACCGACCTGCGCAAGCCCGTGACCGGCGAGTTCCCACTGGTCTCGCACCGCTCGGCGGCCTGACCGCCACTCGGCTCAGCACCGCATCCCGCTCAGCCGAGAGGCGCCCAGTCCTTCGGCCCGTCGGACCCGGCCGGATACTCCTCGAGCGGCACGCGCCCCCGGTGCCACGCGTCCAGCACCGGCTCGACGATGCGCCAGCACTCCACCGCCGTGTCGGCGCGCACCGACAGCGACGGGTCGCCGTCGAGGATGCCCTCCAGCACCTCGCCGTAGGCGAGCAGCGCGCCGGGACCGAAGTCGGCTGTCAGCGTCGTGCGCTCCAGTTCCAACGGGTCGTCGGTGCCGTTGATGTTGAGCTCCAGCTCCATCGAGTCCGGCGCGAACATCAGCCGAAGCTTGGCCGGCTCCATCGTGCCCTTCAGCCCGACCGGCATCTGCCGCGCAGGGGCGAACGTGATGACCATCTCGCGTCGCCGGCCGCCGAGCGCCTTCCCGGAGCGGAGCGTGAACGGGACGCCCTTCCACCGCCAGGTGTCGATCTGCAGCGTGACCTCGGCGAGCGTCTCGGTCTCCCGGGCCGGGTCCACGCCCTCCTCGTCGGCGTAGGCGGGCAGCGTCCGGCCGTCGATCTCGCCCGCACCGTAGCGAGCGCGACGGCTGGAGGCGACGGGGTCGTCGCCCCACACCTTCGTCGCGCGCAGCACGAGCTGCTTGGCGTCGCGGAGGTCCGCCTCTCCGAGCGTGGACGGCGGCTCCATGGCGAGCACCGCCATCACCTGCAGGAGGTGGCTCTGGATCATGTCGATCAGCGCCCCGGCGCCGTCGTAGTAGCGGGCGCGTCCCTCCAGAGCCAGGGTCTCGTCGTAGATCACGTCGACGCGCTCGAGGTGCAGGCCGTCCCAGACGGGCTCGAGGATGCCGTTGGCGAAACGCACGCCGAGGATGTTGAAGACGCTCGAACGGCCGAGGAAGTGATCCACCCGGTGGATCTGGTCCTCCGGCACCAGCTGCGCGAGCTGCGCGTTCAACGCGATCGCGCTCTCGCGGTCTGTGCCGAAGGGCTTCTCGAGCGCGAGGGTGAGGCCTTTCGGCAGCTCGAACGTGGCGAGGGCCCCGCACGCCTTCGCGGTGACCGCCGGCGGGAGGGCGAAGTAGAGGGCGGGCACGCCGTCCACGCTCCCGAGCAGCTTCTTCAGGTCGTCGGCGCTCGTCGCGTCGGCCTTGACGTACCGCGTCCCGTCGAGCAGCCGGTCGACCGCGTCGCCCTTCGCCTCGACCGTCTCGAACGACGTGCGGACGATCTTCTTCCAGGCGTCGTCGTCGAGGTCGTCGCTGCTCGAACCCACGAGGGCGAACGCGCGATCCGGCTGATCCGTGAGCAGTTGTCCGATGGCGGGGAGCAGGAGCCGTGACGTGAGGTCGCCGGATGCTCCGAGAATCACAAGAGTGTCCACGGACTGCGTCATGCCCATCACAGTACGGCCATACTGGGAATATGTCGCTCCCCATCGAGGATTACGCCCTGATCAGTGACTGCTTCACCGGGGCCCTCGTCGGGAAGGACGGAAGCATCGACTGGCTGTGCCTCCCGCGCTACGACTCGCGCTCGATGTTCGGTGCGCTGCTCGGGACCGAGGACCACGGACGCTGGCTGGTGGCGCCTGCCGACGCGTCCGCGAGCAGCACCCGTCGGTACGAGACGGACACGATGATCCTCGTCACCCGGTGGTCCACCACGAGCGGGGAGGTGGAGGTCACCGACCTCATGCCGATGGACGACCACCGTGCGGACATCATCCGCCGGGTCCGCGGCGTGAGCGGCACCGTCGCGATGCAGCAGGATCTCCGGATCCGCTTCGGCTATGCCACGGCCATCCCCTGGGTGCGCCAGGAGAAGAAGGAGCACCCGCACGCGCTGATCGCGGTCGCCGGGCCCGACGCGATCGTGGTGCGCGGCACCGAGCTGCGCCCGGCGAACCATTCCCACCAGGGGTCGTTCACCGTGCATGCCGGCGAGACCATCGACCTCGTCCTGACGTGGTTCCCGTCGCACCGCGACTCTCCCCCGGCTCTCGACGTGGAGCGCGCGCTGCAGCACACCCGCGAGTGGTGGGCCGGGTGGGCGAGCGGCTGCGCGCACGAAGGTCCGTACCGCGACGAGGTGGTCCGCTCGCTCCTCCTCCTCCGCGCGCTCTCGCACCTGGAGACCGGGGGCATCGTGGCCGCCGCGACCACCTCGCTGCCGGAGGCCTTCGGAGGCGAGCGCAACTGGGACTACCGCTACGTGTGGCTGCGGGATGCGTCGCTCACCATCGGCGTGCTGCTCGCGCACGGCTACAACGACTACGTCGACCACTGGCGCGACTGGCTGCTGCGCGCGATCGCCGGCGACCCCGGCGACGTGCAGATCATGTACGGTCTGGCGGGCGAACGCGACCTCGATGAGCGCATCATCGACAGCCTCCCCGGCTACCAGGGGGCGCATCCGGTGCGGGTCGGCAACGGCGCGTCCACCCAGTTCCAGGCCGACGTGATCGGCGAGGTCATGCTCGGTCTCGACCGCGGACGCCGAGCCGGCAACCCGGAGACGCGGTTCTCCTGGGCGCTCCAGCGGGCGCTGATGGGATACCTGGAGCAGCATTGGCGGGATCCCGATCACGGCATCTGGGAGATCCGGGACGAGCCGAAGCAGTTCACGCATTCGCGCGCTCTGGTGTGGGCGGCCTTCGACTGCGCCGTCCGCGCCGTCGAGGATTACGGCCTCGAGGGCCCGGTGGAGCGGTGGAAGCGCGAACGGGACGCGATCCGCGCCGACATCGAGGCGAACGGATGGGACCCGCACCGCGGCACGTACGTGCAGCATTACGGCTCCACCGAGGTGGATGCGTCGCTGCTCCAGTTGGCGCAGGTCGGCTATATCGACGCGGACGATCCGCGGATGCTGGGGACCGTCCGCGCGCTCGAAGAGGACCTGCTGCGGGACGGCCTGCTGCTGCGCTACCGCACCGAGAGCGGGGTGGACGGGCTGCCTCCGGGCGAGCATCCGTTCCTCGCCTGCTCGTTCTGGCTGGTCGAGCAGTACGCGCACTCGGGGCGCCACGAGGATGCCGTCCGGCTGATGGACCGGCTGGTCGGACTGGCCAACGACGTCGGTATGCTCTCCGAGGAATACGACGTCGAAGGGCGCTCCCACGCCGGCAACACGCCTCAGGCGCTCACCCACCTCGCCCTGGTCCGCGCCGCGGACGCGATCGGGGGCGTCCCGCTGTGAGCCCCGCTCCCGCCGCCGACGCGGGCACGCTCGAGCAGACCGGCACCGATGAACTGCTCCAGCTGGGCTCGCCCTGGATCACCATCGTCTGGAACGACCCGGTCAACCTGATGAGCTATGTCACCTACGTCTTCCAGACCTACTTCGGCTTCCCGCGACGCGAGGCGGAGCGGCTGATGATGCTCGTGCACACCGAGGGCCGCGCCGTGGTCGCCACGGGCACGCGCGAAGAGATGGAACGGCACGTCGAGGCGATGCACGACTACGGACTCTGGGCGACGCTGCGGAAGGCGGACGAGTGATCCCGTTCCACCGGCGGAAGGACGGGCGCGTGTCGGCCCGCTTCCGCGCCGACGAGGCGCAGCTGCTGCGGTCGCTCGCCGAGGAGGCCGTCGAGCTGGCCCGCGCGTCGGCCGCCGACGACGGCTCCGCCGATCCGGCGCTGCGCCGCCTGCTGCCCGACGCGTACCCGGACGATCCCGAGGCGTCGGCGGAGTTCCGCCGCTTCACCGCCGCCGGGCTGGCCGAGCGCAAGGAGGCGGGCGCCCGGACGGTCATCGACAGTCTGGGCACGCCTGCCACCGGCCCTGTGCACGTCGTGCTCGACGCGGAGCAGGCGACCGCGTGGCTCCGCACCATCACCGATCTGCGCCTGGTGCTCGCGGCACGGCTGGGCATCCACGAGGACGGCGACCAGGGCGACGTGCACGACGACGAGTCGGCGATGCAGCGCGCGGTCTACGACTGGCTGGCCGCCGTGCAGGAGTTCCTGGTGCTGGCGGTGCGGCCCCGGCGCTGACCCTAGGACGCTGACGGTCGGGCGCTGACGGTCGGGCGCTGACGGTCGGGCGCTGACGGTCGGGCGCTCTGCGATCAGACCGGGTACCGGACGGCCGCGGCCGCCGCTCCCCCGCCCGGCACGTCCTGCGCCCGCAGCGCGTACACCGACGCCTTCGACCCGAGCGCGCGGCGCAGGATCTCGTCCACCACCCCGTAGTCACCGGGTGCGTCGTCGTCGTCGGCGAAGGTGATCGCACCCGTCTCGTCGTCGACCGAGCCCGGCACCCGCCGGTCGATGTCGAAGACCAGCGACTCGACCGCGCCGAACGTGGCCGCACGGGCGATGTCGCTCAGGTCGACCAGGGCCGTGCCCGCGGCGATCCGGGCCTCGTACCCCTCTCGCAGAGCCTTCACCTTGCTCGCGTACAGCCGGTCGAGCACCCCCCGGGCGGCTGCGGCGAGTTCCTCGTCCGTCTTCTCCTCCGGGTTGCCGGAGATCGTCTCGGCGACCAGGCGCGGATGCTCGGCCGCGCCGCGGAAGATGCCCGCCAGCGGCTCCGCGGCGGCGAGGATGAGCGGCTCGGTCGAGGTGGCGATCATCGGCCGCAGGGCCCGGTCGATCGCCTGCACGTACTCCAGCATCCGCACCTTCTGGCCCTCGGATCCCTGGATGCGCCCGTCCGGCGAGCGACCGCTCACCGAGGCCAGCCCGACGGCCGCGGCGACGTCGCGCGGCATCCCGGGCACGTCGATCCGCTCGGGCGGCCGGTCGGGGGTGATGTGCAGGAGGCGCACCGAGTTGCCCGCGAGCGCCAGGATGAGCGCCGACTGCGGGAACGTCAGGGTGCGCAGCAGAGGCTTGACGTAGAAGCGGTCCGCGACCTCGCAGGACGTGCCGAGCCGGTTGGGGAGCCGGAAGGTCTCGGCCAGCTCGCCGTCGAGGAAGACGGCGAGCGATCGGGACTGGTAGCGCCAGAAATCCCGGTCGTCGAGGATGCGCTCCCCCTCGGTGTGCACCGCGCGGATGCGGGCCCGCTCCACCTTCAGCTCTTCGAGGGCCCGTGCCGCGCTCGCGAGGTGGTTCTTGAGCTCGATCCTCGCGCGGTCCGCTTCCGCAGGTGTCGTCCCCGTCGGCAGGTAGATGCTCACGCACCCGGGCTGCCGCAGTGCGGCGATCCGTTCGACGTCGGCCCTGGTGGGAATGTCCTTGTACTCCACGTGTGGTCCTCCTTGCCCCAGCGGTGCGGCGCGGTCGGTCGCGGTGGGGCAAGTCTGGCCGCACTCCCGGTGCCTTCACAAGACTCGTATTGACTTCTCGGCGAAGAGCGCCTACCGTCCTTTAAACCGGTTTAGATGACGTCGCCGATCGGATGTTCCGACCGTCGGCGCCCCACGATTCGAGGGGTCGCAACGATGCGCAACCGACAACTGACCATGCCGAGGGCGGCACTCGCCCTACTGCTGGGGGCGACGCTCGCCGCCAGCGCCACCGCCCTCCCCGCCCAGGCGGCGAGCCAGGCTCCGCGCGCCGTTCAAGCCGCCGCGGAGACCACCGCCGCAGGCACTCCGCCGAAGCTCACCAACCTGGCCCACCTCGACTTCCTGCTCGACGACGTGCCCCTCCTCCCGGGCGTGCCGGGGCACACCACCTACCGGGCGACGCAGGAGCCCACCGCCCGCGCTCCCTGGGTCTACGCCGACCGCCAGCCCGACGGCACTTTCCACCGGGTCGGAGGCGGGCCGATCACGGACCCGGCCCGCGGGTGGTACGCGCAGGGCGCCTACGACGCGGACGACATCTCCCGGGCGGCCGTCGTCTACCTGCGCGACTGGAAGCAGAACGGCACCGCCTCGAGCCGGACCAGCGCGTACGAGCTGCTGCGCTCTATCACCTACCTTCAGACGACCGACGGGCCGAACGCCGGCAACGTGGTGCTCTGGCAGCAGCACGACGGCACGCTGAACCCGTCCGCCATCCCGAAGGACCTGCCCGACCCGTCCGACTCGGCCGAGTCGTTCTGGCTCGCGCGCACCGTCTGGGCTCTCGGCGAGGGCTACGCCGGCTTCCGATCCGCCGACCCGGCCTTCGCGTCGTTCCTCGCCGACCGGATGCACCTCGCTCTCGGCGCCCTGCAGCGCCAGTCGCTCGCGCAGTATCCGACGACCCAGGTGGCGAACGGCGTGACCGTGCCCGGCTGGCTCATCGTCGGCAGCGCGGGCGCGACCGCGGAGGCCGTGCTCGGGCTCAGCGCCTTCGTAGCCGCCCAGCCCGCCGATACGGACGCGCGCACCGCACTGGCGCACTACGCCGAGGGCATCTCGCGCCTGCAGAGCGGCGGGGTCGGCCAGTGGCCGTTCGGCGCGCTGCTCCCCGAGGCCAACTCCCCCACCTTCTGGCATGCCTGGGCCGGGATGGAGCCCGCCGCCCTCACGGCCGCCGCGCAGACGCTCGGCGACAGCGCCCTGCAGCGCGCCGCCTCCACCGACCTGGCGCAGTTCACCGCTCAGCTGCTGGCCACCGGCGGCCCGGACAACGGCTGGACGCCGACCCCGGCCGACCGCACGCAGATCGCGTACGGCGTCGACTCCCGGCTCGAAGGGCTGACCGCCGCCGCCGATGCGACCGGCGCGAGCGGGCTCGCCGCCCTCGCCGGCGCGCAGGCCGCCTGGTACTTCGGCGCCAACCGCGCCGGTGTCGCCGCCTACGACCCGGCCACCGGCGTCTGCGTCGACGGCATCGCGGCCGACGGCACGGTGAACCGGAACTGCGGCGCGGAGTCGGTCATCCACACCGAGCTCAGCATGCTCGCGCTGGATGCGCATCCAGCCATCGCCCGCGCCGCCACCGCGCTGAGCCGCACCACCGCGACGAGCGGCCTGACGGTCGTCGAAGCGGAGAGCGGGACGACGACCGGTCCGGTCACGACCGTCACACCGCCGTCAGCCTGGACCGGCTCGGCCAACTGGTCGGGTGGCGCCTACCTGCAAGCCGACGCGGGGTCCACGGTCACCATCGCGCTCCCCGCCGGCCACCCGGCGGCGCGCATCCTCCCGATCGCCGACCTCGGCCCCGGGGGATCCGGTACGACCAGCTGGTCGGCCTCGGTGGGGAAGTTCACCCTCCCGCTCGGCCGCACCGACAACGTGCGTCCCGCCGAGCAGGGCATCGCTCCCAGCCCGGTGTTCCTGCTGCCGCAGACGCTGGCCGTCCCGGTGCCCGCGCAGGCCACCTCCGTGACCGCGAAAGTGAGCGGAACGGCCCGCCTGGATGCGCTGCTCGTCCAGCCGGTCGTCTCGCACCTCGGTCTCGCGGGCGCCAGCTCGCTCGATGTGTACGTGAATGCGACGAAGCTCCCGGTTCCGCAGAAGATCGACGCGACCGGGCCCATGACCGCGACCGCCTACGACGCGGCGGGGCGCCAGGTCGGGCGCGCCCAGACCGTCGGCGCGCACGCCCTCGTCGTCGTCCCGCCGGGCGGCTTCACCACGGTGACCCCGCGATGAACCCGTCCGCCGTCACGATCAACGACGTCGCCCGCGCCGCCGGCGTGAGCAAGTCGCTGGTGTCGCTCACCCTCAACGACCGCCCGGGGGTCAAGAGCGAGACACGGGAGCGCATCCTGCAGACCGCGAAGGAGCTCGGCTGGACGCCGAATCCCGGCGCCCGCGGGCTCACCACCCGGCGCGCCTACGCACTGGGACTGGTGCTGCGTCGTGAGCCGCGGACGATCGAGGTCGACCCGTTCTTCGCGGCGTTCATCGCAGGCGTCGAGACGGTGCTCGCCGAGCGCGGCAACGTGCTGGTGCTGACGGTGGTGCCGGATGCGGCGGCCGAGGAGCGCGCGTACGCCCGCCTCGCCGCCGACAAGCGCGTCGACGGCTTCCTGCTCACCGACCTGCTGGCGGAGGATGCGCGCATCCCGCTCATCGAGCGCCTCGGCTCGTTCGCCGTCTCGCTGGGCGCCCCGCCCGGCGGCAGCCCGTTCCCGGTCATCACCCGCGACTACGACAGCGGCATCGACGAGCTCGTCGCGCACCTGGTCGGCCTCGGCCACCGCCGCATCGCGCACGTCTCAGGAGACGAGCGGATGCTGCACGGCCTCCGCCGGCGCGAGCGGTTCGAGGAGGCCGCCCGTGCGGCGGGGCTCGAACCGGTCGTCGTCCCCACCGACTTCTCGCCCGAACAGGGGGCGGCCGCCACGGCGGCCCTCCTCGACGGCGAGGACCGCCCCACCGCGATCGTCTACGGCAACGACCCCATGGCGATCGCCGGGATGGGCGTCGCACACGAACGCGGGCTCGCCCTCCCCGGCGAGCTCTCGGTCACCGGGCTGGACGGATCCCACATCGGGTCGTTCGTCTACCCCTCCCTCACCACCCTCGACAACGACCCAGCGGGCTTCGGGCTCGCCGCCGCCACCGCGCTGCTGCGGCTTGTGGAGGACGGCGAGGCCGACGACGTCGCCCTACCGCCCGCCCGGCTGGTGGTACGCGCCTCCACGGCGCCGCCCACCCGCTGAACCCCACCCCATCGAAAGGCACACACCATGCGAAAGAACACACTGCGAAGAGGCAGACTCGCCGCATCCCTCGTCACCGCCGGGCTGATCGCCGGCACGCTCGCCGCCTGCGGGTCGAGCGGAGGCGGTGCGAGCGACGCCATGAAGGCGCACGGTCCGATCACCATCTGGTACTCCAACAACACGCAGGAGGTGCAGTGGGGCAAGGCCATGGTCTCGGCCTGGAACTCCGCGCACCCCAAGGAGCAGATCAAGGCGCAGGAGGTGCCGGCCGGCAAGAGCACCGAGGAGGTGATCGGCGCCGCGATCACCGCGGGGACCACGCCATGCCTGGTCTTCAACAACCTCCCGGCCGCGACCGGTCAGTGGCAGAAGCAGGGCGGCCTCGTCGACCTGTCGAAGTTCTCCGACGGCGACAAGTACATCGAGGCGCGCAGCGGAGACGCCGCGAAGCAGTACAAGTCCGCCGACGGCGACTACTACCAGATGCCGTGGAAGCAGAACCCGGTGATGATCTTCTACAACAAGGCCATCTTCCAGAAGGCGGGCCTCGATCCCGAGCACCCCGACCTGTCGACCTACGACAAGTTCCTGGCCGCCGCGCAGAAGATCAAGTCGTCCGGTGCAGCGCCCTACGCGATCTATCCGGCGCCGACAAGCGAGTTCTTCCAGGTGAACTTCGACTACCTGCCGCTGCTCGCCGCCCAGACCGGTGGCAAGACCTTCATCGAGGACGGCAAGGCCACCGTGACCAGCCAGGACTCGCTGGACGTCGCGAACTTCTGGAAGCAGATCTACAGCGACGGACTCGCCGGCAAGGAGCAGTACCAGGGCGACGCCTTCCAGGACGGCAAGTCCGCGATGGCGATCGTCGGACCGTGGGCGATCGCCTACTACGGCGACAAGGTGCAGTGGGGCTCGGTCCCCGTGCCGACCAAGGACGGGAAGCCGGCCGACGAGACCTATACCTTCCCGGACGCGAAGAACATCGGCATGTACACCTCGTGCAAGAACCAGGGAACGGCCTGGGATGTGATCAAGTTCGCGACGAGCAAGGAGCAGGACGGCAAGCTGCTCGACGTGACCGGGCAGATGCCGATCCGGACCGACGTCGCCACGACGTTCGCGGATTACTTCAACGCCCACCCGGCGTACAAGGAGTTCGGTGCGCAGAGCGCCCACACGGCCGATGACCCGACGGGCACGAACACCATCGCCCAGATGCAGGCCCTGCGCGACGCCTACACCACGGCGGTCGTGAACGGCAGCGGATCGGTCGAGGATGCGTTCAAGGCCGCCGCCGACAAGATCGACAAGCTCCAGGCGCAGAAGTAACCATGAGCACCACATCCGCTCCCCCGGCGGCGGGCACCGCGCCCGCCGCCGGCGCGGCCCGGCGGCATCGCGCGCCGCTGGTGCAGCGCATCCTCGGGAGGAACCCGCTCGGCTGGCTGTTCAGCGCGCCGTACATCGTGTTCGTGCTGGTGATCTTCGCGTTCCCGCTGTGCTTCGCGGTGTACATCTCGTTCTTCGACTACTTCTTCGCGGCCCCGGGCGCGACGGTCGACCGGCCGTTCGTCGGGCTGGACAACTACATCCAGGCGTTCACCGACCCCCAGGTGCAGCAGTCGTTCGTCAACGTCGGGATCTTCCTGATCATCAACGTGCCGCTCACGGTCGTGCTGGCGCTGCTGCTCGCCTCCGGGCTCAACAGCATCGTGCGGTTCCGGACGTTCCTGCGGGTCAGCTACTACGTGCCCTACGTCACGGCCAGCGTCGCGATCATCGGGGTGTGGCTGTTCCTCTTCGGCCAGAACGGCCTGGTCAACCACATCCTCGGACCGCTGGCGCCCAGCCCGAGCTGGCTCTCCAGCCCGGTGCTCGCCATGCCGACCATCGCCATCTACGTCACCTGGAAGGGCCTCGGGTTCTACATCCTGCTCTACCTGGCGGCGCTGCAGAACGTCCCGACCGAGCTGTACGAATCGGCGGCGACCGACGGGGCGGGCAAAGTGCGGCAGTTCTTCTCCGTGACCGTCCCCGGCGTGCGGCCGGCGACCGTGCTCGTGCTGCTGCTCGCCACGATCACCGGCGCCAACCTGTTCACCGAGCCGTACCTCCTCACCGGGGGCGGCGGCCCGGACGGCCACTCGGCCAGCCCGGTGCTGCTCATCTACCAGCAGGGCATCCAGCAGGGCCACCCCGGCTACGCCTCCGCGATCGGCGTCGTGCTGGTCATCGGGGTGCTGATCATCGGCTGGCTCCAGAACCGTTTCGCAGGAGGGAGGGACTGATGACGCAGACGACTCCGCCGCCGGCATCCGCCGCGGCCGTACCCCAGCCGCGCAAGCGTCGCCGCGACTTCGCGGCCCCGCGACGACTCAGCCGGGGCCAGGCGATCCTGCAGGGCATCGTGCTCACCATCGGCGCGTTCGCGTTCCTGTTCCCGTTCTACTACATGGTGATCGGATCGCTGCAGACGTCCCCGGACACCAGTGTGGCCGGTGCGTTCCCGAACCCGGGCAACCTGACGCTCCAGAACTACAGCCAGATCGACTCCCGCATCAACCTGGTCTCGGGCCTGGTGAACTCGGGCATCTTCACGGGCGGCGTGCTGCTCGGCACCGTGGTCTTCGGCGTGCTGGCCGGGTACTCGCTGGCGATCCTGCAGTGGCGGGGCCGCGGTGTGACGTTCGCGCTGGCGCTGCTCGTGCAGACCATCCCGTTCCAGCTGCTCATGATCCCGCTGTACGTGCTGATCGCACGCAACTACGGGCTCGCGGACAACTACCTGGGGATGATCCTGCCCTTCGCCATCAACTCGGCGGCGGTGCTCATCTTCCGGCAGTACTTCCTGCAGCTGCCGCGCGAGCTGTTCGACGCAGCGCGGGTGGATGGCGCGGGCGAGTTCACGCTGCTGTGGCGGATCGCCCTCCCCCTCGTCCGCCCGGCGCTGGTGACCGCGCTGCTGCTGACCTTCATCGGCCCGTGGAACGAGTTCCTCTGGCCGTTCCTGATCACGAAGGAGGCGAGTCTGCAGCCGCTCGCCGTCTCGCTGGCGAACTACATCTCGACCGTGGCGGGCTCCACCGCGAACCCGTACGGCGCCATCCTGGCCGGCGCGGTCGTGCTGGCGGCCCCCGTGGTCGTCCTGTTCATCGTGTTCCAGCGCTACTTCACCTCGAGCGACATCGGCTCGTCCGTCAAGGGATGAGCCCGACGAAGGAGACCATGGACACCGTCCGCATCCCCCCGGCGGGGCATGACGCCCTGCTGGCCAGCTACCGGGAGGCGCTCGCGCACACCAACGCGCTCACCGACCGGATCTCGACCGACCAGTTCTCCGCCCACTACCCGGAGCGCCCGGACTGGGCGATCGGGCCGTTCCGCCGGGACGACGCGCTGACCTTCCGGCTGGAGGGCCAGTGGGACGACCCGACCGGGGTGGGATGGACGAGCGACTCCATCTTCAACCCGACCGTGATCGAGCGCGGCGACGAACTGCACCTCTTCTACCGCGCATCCCCGCGGAAGGAGTCGACGGCCAGCCGGATCGGCCACGCCGTGCGCCGGGACGGGGGGTGGCACGACTCGCCCCTCAACCCGGTGATCTACCCGACCTTCTCGAACGAGGTGCTCGGATGCGAGGACCCCAAGGTGTACGCGGTCGACGACGGCTACGTGCTGTTCTACAACGCCATCTGGCGGCGTGACGACGGCTCGGTCGCCGTCGACATCATGTCGGCGGTCTCGGACGACCTCGAGCACTGGGAGAAGCGCGGCCTCGTCGTGCCCTACGAGGTCTCCGAATACTGGGCGAAGGGGGCGGTGATCCCGCGCGACGAGCACGGCCGCGCGGTCCGTGTCGGCGGCGAGTACCTGATGTTCCTGTCGGAGGGATGCGGCGGCCGACCGATGGTCGGGCACTCGTCGGACGGCCTCGACTGGCGATTCGCCGAGCAGCCCTACCTCGATCTGTCGCCGCTCTCGGGCTCGCTCTTCGAGGTCGCCTGCGCGGCCGTCGACGGCGACCGGATGGTGCTCGACTTCTTCTACGCCGACGAGCACGGCGACTTCGCCGCGGCGCAGGCCCTCTACCGTCTCGACGACCCCTTCACGCAGCGGGCGCTCAACCGCGGCGGCTCGCTCGCCTGGGGCGGACTGCAGAAGATCGGCGGCCGCTGGTCGTTCGCCCAGGGCTGGGACGCACCCCGCGACACGCGCGAACTGTACTTCTACCGGGAGGTGGACGCATGACCCCGTTTCCGTATCGGCTCTCACGCTCCGGCGTCGTGATGACGCCCGTGGCGGGCGACCCGCTCGAGGCGGAGGGCGTGCTCAACCCCGCCTCCGGCCGCGGCCCCGACGGCGAGCTCTACCTCCTGCCGCGCCTGGTCGCGGAGGGCAACGTCTCACGCGTCGGTCTCGCCCGGGTCGTCGTGGAGGACGGCGTCCCGGTCGCCGTCGAGCGACAGGGCGTCGTGCTCGAACCCGACCGGCCGTTCGAACGCGGGCGCAGCAACGCCGGTGTCGAGGACCCGCGGACCACGTTCATCCCGTCGATCGGACTGCACGTGATGACTTACGTCGCCTACGGGCCGCTCGGGCCGCACACGGCGGTCGCGGTGTCCGACGACCTGCGCGCGTGGCGACGGCTCGGCCCGGTCTCGTTCGAATACGACGACGACCTCGGCATCGACCTGGCCCTCTTCCACAACAAGGACACCGTGTTCTTCCCGGAGCCGGTGCACGCCCCGGACGGCACGCCGTCGCTCGCCGTGCTGCACCGGCCGGTGTGGGACCTCGGGGGCATCCGGCCCGGCGAGGGCGAGCATCCGCCGGCCGGTGAGACCCGTCCGAGCATCTGGATCGCGTTCATCCCGGTCGCTGCCGTGCAGAGCGACCTGCGCGAGCTCGCGCGCTGGCGGCAGAACCGGTTCCTGGCGGGGCCGGAGTACCCGTTCGAGGAGCTCAAGATCGGCGCGGGCCCGGCCCCGAGACGCGTCCCGGAGGGCTGGCTGCTGCTGCACCACGGCGTCACCGGCCGGCTGGAGCCGGGGGTCGACCAGCAGAAGAACGTCAACTACGCGGCGGGCGCCATGATCCTCGACGCGGACGAGCCCTGGAAGGTGCTCGACCGCACCCGCGAGCCGCTGCTGTCGGCCGAGACGGAGGACGAGCGCAGCGGCATCGTGCCGAACGTCGTCTTCCCGACCGCCATCGAGACGGTCGAGGGCCGCGATTGGGTGTTCTACGGGATGGCGGACTCCAAGATCGGCGTCGCGCTTCTCGAACCGGACCAGGGAGCAGGCTGAGCACCCCTTCCGCGTCAGCGGACCAGGGCGGACAGTGGACCCCATGGACATCGCACTGCTCGGGCTCGGCCGGATGGGCCGGGAGCTCGTCACCCACCTGATCGACGCCGGCCACACCGTCACCGCCTGGAACCGCTCCCCGGAGCCGACGGAGGCGGTGGGCAGACGCGGCGCGCGCATAGCGGCGTCCGCGGCCGAGGCGGTGGACCGCGCCGATGCGGTGATCACCGTGCTGTTCGGCCCGGATGCCGTGCGGGAGACCGTGACCGGCCCGTCGCTGCCGATCCCGTCCGGCGCCCTGTGGATCGACGTGACGACGGTGGCCCCGTCGGACGCCGACGAGTTCGGGGCGTGGGCGTCGAGCGCGGGCGTCCGCTACGTCCACTCCCCCGTCGTCGGATCGCTCGCCCCGGCGCGCGCGGGGAGTCTCGCCGTGCTGATCGGCGGGGAGCACGACGCGGTCCGGCAGGCGCGGACCATCGTCAGCCTGTGGGCCGATCCGGACAAGATCCGGACATTCGACACGCCCGCGAAAGCGGCCGCCGCGAAGCTGGTCGCCAACCTGGCCCTGGCGATCTCCATGGAGGCGCTGAGCGAGACACTGCGGCTGGGAACGGCGGGCGGGCTCTCCGCCGCGGAGGTGCTCGACGTGCTGCCGCTCACCTCCATCGCCCCGATCGCGGGGATGAAGGGGCCGGTCGTCGCCTCCGGTGACTTCGACGACACGCAGTTCTCCGCCGCCCTGCTGGCCAAAGACCTGCGCCTGATCCTGGCGACGGCCGACGTGCCGCTCCCGGCGGCGGCCCTCGTCGCGGCGGAACTCCAGCGAGCGATCGACGCGGGACACGGGGACCAGGACTTCTCGGTGATCGCTCGCGACCGCTGAACCGAAGAATATCCCTTATACATGTAAGGTCGGAGCACTGCTCGCGGATACTCTAGGGTCGCCGGTGTGCTCCACCTCCCCTCCCGTCTCCGCGACGACCCTCCCGCCGAGGGGGCGACAGGCGATCGCTTCCGTCCCGAGATCCAGGGACTGCGCGCTCTCGCCGTGCTGGCCGTCGTGCTCTACCACCTCTGGCCGGAACGCCTCACCGGTGGGTATGTCGGGGTGGATGTGTTCTTCGTGATCTCCGGCTTCCTGATCACCGCGCACCTCTTCCGCGACGCCGGCCGCACCGGCCGGGTCGGGCTCGCAGCCTTCTGGGGGCGGCGCATCCGCCGCCTGCTGCCCGCAGCGCTGCTGGTGCTCGCCGTCTCGTGCGTGGCGGTGTGTCTGTGGGCCCCGATCACCACGTGGGAGGCGTGTGCGCGCCAGGTCGCCGCCAGCGCACTCTACGTGCAGAACTGGCTGTTGGCCGCGAACGCCGTCGACTACTCGGCCATGCACGACAGCGCGACCGTCGCGCAGCACTTCTGGTCCCTCTCCGTCGAGGAGCAGTTCTACGTCGCCTGGCCGCTCCTCCTCATCGCCCTGTTCGCGCTGGCCCGGCGGCGCGGCTCGGCAGTCTCCGCAGGACGGCGCGTCTTCGTGCTCGGCCTGGTCGCCGTCTCCGTGCTCTCGTTCGCGTACTCCATCGTCGACACGGCGGTGGATCAGGCGGCCGCCTACTTCGTCACGCCGACGCGGGTCTGGGAGTTCGGAGTCGGAGGGCTCGCCGCCCTGCTCGCAGGCGACCGGCGGTTCCGCGGCGTGGCCGCGACGCTGATCGGCTGGACGGCCGTCTGCGGTCTGGCGTTCAGCATCACCGCCTACACGTCGGCGACCCCGTTTCCCGGCTACACCGCCGCGCTCCCGGTGCTGGCGACGGTCGCCCTCATCCTGTGCTCGGGCCGGATGCGACCGGATTCGCCGGGATGGTGGCTGTCGCGCAGGCCCGCGACTTTCCTCGGCGACATCTCCTACTCGCTCTATCTCTGGCACTGGCCGCCCATCGTCATCCTGCCCTTCGTCCTCGGTCACCCGCTCGGCTGGAGGACCAAGGTGCTCATCCTGCTGGCCGCGATCGCCGCCGCCTGGGCCACGAAGGTCCTGGTCGAGGATCCGGTGCGCCGTGGACGTCTCCTCCAGGTCGCGTGGCGGCCGTACGCCTTCGCGCTGACCGGCGGCGCCGCTGTCGTCGCCGTCGCGGTCGCCCTGGTCGCCATCCCCGCCGCGAACAACCCCGTCGCAGCCGCATCGGCCGCAGACCCATGCCATGGCCCGGCCGCCCTCATCCCGTCGAACGCGTGCTCGCCTGTCACCGGCCGGGATGCGAGCCGCTCGGCTGTGAGCATCTCCAAGGAGCAGCCGCTCTGCCTCCCCGGCTTCGAGGGCTCAGACCTCATGAGCTGCTCCTACGGCGCACCCGCGGCGAAAGCGACCAAGAAGGTGGCCCTCGTCGGCGATTCGCACGCCGCGGCCTGGGTGCCCGCGCTCGCCGCCGTCGGCAGGAAGCGCGGGTGGCAGGTCGTGACCTTCACGAAGACCTCCTGCCCGGCGACGATGGCCGTGCGGGTGCTTCCCAACGAGACGACGGACGCCAACCAGACAGCCTGCCGCGCCTGGCTGGAACGGCTGAACGCGCATCTCGCATCGGACCGGTCCATCAGCGCCGTCTTCACCGCCGCCTTCTCGTCGGCGTACACGTTCGCGTCTCCACCCGGACGCACCTTCGACGATCCCGCGGCAGAGGGATTCCGGGAGGAATGGGCAGCCTGGCGCGCGGCGGGCAAGGACGTCTTCGTCTTCGACGACGTGCCCCGCACGCTGGGTTCCTCGGTCCCCACCTGCATCGCCGCACACGCGGCCGACCCGATGGCCTGTGCGGTGCCGCTGGCGGACGCGCTGCCGCCGACCATGTCGATCGCCCGCGCGGCGACCGACGCCGCGCGAGACCGTCAGGTCACCCGCCTCTCGCTGCGCGACCGGTTCTGCGATCGGCAGTGGTGCTACCCTCAGGTCGGCTCGATCATCGTCTACCGCGACTTCTCGCACCTGAGCGAGGAGTACTCGGCGGCGCTGGGCCCCTACGTCGACGAGCAGCTGGGAGGCTGAGTGCAGCGACGACGTGACCGGGCCGTCCGGCTTGTGCGGATGCTCACCCTTGTCATCAGTGCCGGTCTGATCCTGTCCGGATGCACGACCGCTTCACCCGTAGTCCGTTTCGCGGCGTACGGTGACTCCATCACCGCCGCTACGGACGGGACCGGCCGCGCGACCCACTGGACCTGGGTCGCGACCGCGGCGACCGGCGACGTGCGGGATGTCGGCGGCTACCGCCACTCGGGCGACACGACGGCCGCGATCCTCGCACGCTCGCGGCCGGTCCCCGGCGCCCAGGTGGCCGTCGTCATGGCGGGGACGAACGACATCACCCTGGACGGGCGGGTGGATGCTGCCACGCTGAACAACATCGCCGGCATCTTCGAGCGGGCGGGGACGCCGCGGCGCATCCTGTGCGCGGTTCCCCCACGCAACGACGCGCTCGCCGCTGTTTCGGAGCGCTACAACGCCGACCTGCGCTCCCTCGCCGATCGTTCCGGGTGGCGCTGGGTGGACCCGTGGGCGGCCCTCCGCACCCCGGACGGCCGGTGGCGTGCGGGAGCATCCGTCGACGGCATCCACCCGACGCCCGCGAGCGGGCACGCGGCCGGCCTGGTCCTCCGGCCGGCGATCGCGGAGGCGGCGACCGGCGGCTGACCGGGCTCTTGAGGGCGGATCGACGAGTCCCGTAGGGTCGAGACGACGAGGGAGCAGCCATGGGGGATCGTCCGCGGACCGGCCGGACACGCGTCGCTCGCGCGCTTGCCGCGACCGGGCGGCGCCTGCTCGACGCCCTCATGACCATCGGCAGCTCGCTCGGCGGCTCCCGCGGAAGAGCTCTGAGAAGCCGCGTGTCTACCTCTCGCACACGCAAGTCGCCTCCCTAGTGCGATGTATCGAGGACGACGACCTGGCCCTTCTTGTGCTGCTTCTGGCGTACACCGGTCTGCGCTGGGGTGAGGCCATCGCTCTTCGGCCGCGCGACGTCGACTTCGATCGTCATCGGATCTCGATCGTGCGCTCCGCGACGCAGGTCGACGGCTACGTGATCCTCGGAACGCCGAAGAGCTGGGAGCGCAGATCAGTTCCTCTACCGACGATCATGGGCGGTCCGATCCGGGGGGCGATCGCAGGCAAGTCGAGAGACAGCCTAATCTTTGAGCGCCGCCACGGCGGGTTTCTGGGGCGCCCGCATCATCGAGAGAACAACCCATCCTGGTTCGCGATCGCATTGGCGAACGCCGGCCTCGAGTACATGACCCCGCACGACCTCCGACACACTGCAGCAAGCCTGGCTGTGAGCGCAGGCGCGAACATCAAAGTTCTGCAGAAGATGCTCGGCCACAAGAGCGCGGCTATGACCCTGGACGTCTACGCGGATCTGTTCGATGAGGATCTGGATATGGTCGCCGTGCGGCTCGACGAGGCGGCCGCGAAGTTGACCATCAATCCTTGGAACAGAGGCTAGGGCATATTGGAGCCGCCTTCGGCCGTCGCTCTGCTTGTCCCTGAATTCATGCGTCTGTAAGCTCCACGCGTGACCCATGCTGACGCGGCCGACTCGGACTCCGCGGGCGAAGGCGCGCCCCTCACCGTGCCGCGTGGGGTGCCACTGAGCATGTGGGAGTGGTTGTTGCCTCCGGTGTTCATCGTCGTCCTGGTCGGAGTGGTCGCCTGGTTCATGCCGGTTGCCTCGCTGAAGCCATACGCGATCACGACTGCCGCGATCGTCGTCGTCGCCGCGACCGTTCACGGCGTCTTCGGCTTTCGCGCCTACACGCGGTGGGACGAGGCCGATGTCAAATGGCACGCACGTTCCATGACGGCGGCAATCGCGACGATCGCTGTCTTCGCACTTCCGTTCGGGTATGGCCTGGCAAGCGCGTCGCTGTTTGCAACGGCCGGCTACAGGGTCGCTGCCGATCGCGGGCTCGGTGTTGAACGCGTGCGCTCGGCACTTTCGGCTCGCGCGTGGATCCGCTTGAAAGTCATCGCCCTCATCGCTGGGATAATCGCACTGGTCGCCCATCCACTCGCGTCGGCATTCGGTCTCGGTTTGGTTGCCTGGGCAGTGCTAATAGCGGCGTCATTTGCCTTTGGCTTCGCTCGCCGAAGTCAACCGGCAGGCTACGAACCGCTTCCCGTCACCGCCGGACACGATACCTAGGGCGTTACGGATTGAGGTTTCGCTAGGGTCCGCCGCTTTCGAGACTCAGCGCTTGCCGAGAGCGGCAGCAATATTGGCAGGCAATCAACCCCTGGAACAGACTTCCGGCTTCGAGCAAGCCGCGAATGAAGTCCCTCACGCGAACACATCCCGGGCGGGCGGGCCCACCAGCAATCGGCTACACATCAACCGCCCGACAATCTCGTCTCGACGGCCGCGAAAGGCCTCGGGAACCACGCGATCCCAGTCTTCGGCCCGTGGTATGTCGACGAAGCGACCCAAGAAGAACTCGAAGGCGTTACCACCCTCCCGATACTCGACGCTCTCTTTCGTCGAGTATCGGACGCTGAATTCGCCGGCATCGGTCACAGCATCAACTCTTTCACTGTTGCGGGTAGGACTAGGGTCGACGTTCCGCTCGCTACTTCTGGCCCTTGGAGCCTATGGCGCGTTAGGGTCCGGTTCGCTGGCAGCCCAGTCCTTGTCGTCGGCGGAGGCCTCGTCCTCGTTGTGAGGCACGGCGTTCCAGAAGACCCGCAGGTCCTTCCCGCCGCTAAGGCCGCTCGGCTCAGCAGCCCAATCGAGGAAGTGCTCGATCCGTTCACCCGTGGAGGGACTCTAACCCCTGGCCGTTTCGGCTGACCATCATCAGTCGTCCACGGTTGTCCGTGCTCCGAAACTCGATCCACCACGCGTCGACGAAATCAGATGTGGGCAAAATGTGGGCAAACGGCCTTAAAGGACACCGACTCACGAAAACAAAGAAGCCCCCGATCCCAGTGTTTCAAAGGAATCGGGGGCTTCTCGCCACCTCGCGGTGTGTGGTGCGCCCCCAGGGACTTGAACCCTGAACCCATTGATTAAGAGTCAATTGCTCTGCCGATTGAGCTAGAGGCGCATCCGATTCGGTTTCCCGAACCGAGGCTCAACATTAGCATCCGATCCGGGTGCGTTGCCAATCGAGGATCGCTCGCCTCAGGTGCGGTCTTTCCGGGGCATCACGATCTCCTTGATGATCAGGATGATGCCCGCCGAGATCGGGATGGCGACCAGCGCGCCGGGCAGACCGAACAGCGTCGAGCCGGCCAGTGCCGAGATCAGCACCACCGAGCCGGGCACCTGCACGGCCTTGCCCATCACGCGCGGCGTGAGGATGTACGCCTCCACCTGCATATAGACGAGCATCAGCACGAGCACGACCACCCCGCTGACCGGAGAGTGGATGAACGCCAGCACCGACATCACGGCGGTGGTCAGCACGGTTCCGATCAGCGGGATCAGCGTGATGAAGAACGCCGCCAGCGCGATCAGGAACGCCCCGGGCACACCAGTGCCCAGCAGCAGGACGAGGCTGTAGACGGCATTGCAGAAGGCGAGGATGACCATCCCGCTGAGGTACTTGCCGAAGTTCTGCAGGATGCGTTCGGCGTAGCTCTCGAACCGGTCCCGGCGTGAGCGGCGCACCAGGCGGTAGGCGGCCTGCTTGGTGGCGTCGTACGACGCGATGAAGTAGATCGTGAGGATCGCGATGAAGAACCCCGTCGTCACGGCGTTCAGCACCGACAGGCCGAACCCGACGAGGCCGTTGCCGATGGTCGCCCAGGTGTTCGGGTCCTGCGCCTGCTGCGAGATCCAGCCGACGACCTGTCCGAGCACGCCATTGGTGGCGTCGTTGGTGGAGTCGAACCAGCCCTGGCTGCGCAGGGTCGCGATCTCGTGGGGCACCGCCGCCGCCAGGAAGGAGATCTGGTTGGCGATGAGGGGGACGATCACCCAGACGATTCCGACGAGCACTGCGATGATGATCAGGATCACCGTGGTGATCGCCCATCCACGTCTCATCCCGCGGCGCTGGAACCAGCGGATGAGCGGGTCGAGGCCCACGGTGGCGAACATCGCCAGGAACACCGAGAAGATGATCGACCGGAGGCCGTACAGCATCAGGCCGGTGGCGACCGCGCCGATCGCGCCCAGCGTGACGAGGAAGCCGAACAGCAGCGGGCTGCGCCGCAGGATCGAGTCCGCCTCCGGCTGGGGCCGGCGAGGGCCGCTCACGGGTGGACGGATGAACCGCATGCCGCCTCCGCTCCGCCCTCCGGGCTACCGCGAGCGTATTGGGCTGCGCGACCCGTCAACAAGAGCCCCCGTGGGGACTACTCTTTGCGCGCGGTCAGCTCGTCCGTGAGACGTCGGAGGCGGTCGACGAGCTCGTCGTCCTCGAGGTCCGGCCCGACCTCATCGGCAGGCTCGCTGACGATCTGGCTCGCCGGCCCGATCAGCACCTCCACCGGCCCCACGTCGCCTTGCGCGGTTCTGCCCGGCACGAACACGGTGTCCGCGATGTTGCGCCGGGCGAGAGCCCGCGAGTACTCCAGCAGCGCCTCCGCCAGCGCATCGCCGGTGTAGAACGCCGTCCCTGCATACACGATCCGTCGCATGCCTCCATCGGTACTCTCCGCTGGGCCGCTCGCCAAGCCCGCCCGCCGAGCCGGCCACCAGTAGGCTCGGTGCCGTGACCGACACCGCGACGCCCGACCTGACCGCCGACCTCGACCTCGCGCTGCGCCTCGCCGACGAAGCCGACCGGATCTCCCTCAGCCGTTTCCGCGACCGCGACCTGCACGTCGAGACGAAGCCGGACCGCTCCCCCGTCACCGAGGCGGACCTCGCCGTCGAGCGGGCGATCCGCGACACCCTCGCAGCCGAGCGGCCCGGCGACGGCATCCTCGGCGAGGAATACGGAACCGAGGGCGACGCGACGAGGCAGTGGATCATCGACCCGATCGACGGCACCGCCAACTACCTGCGCGGCGTCCCGGTCTGGGGAACGCTGATCGCCCTCGCCGTCGACGGTGTGCCCCGTGTCGGCGTGGTCAGCTCGCCTGCGCTCGGACGCCGCTGGTGGGCTGTCACCGGCGGGGGCGCGTGGACGACGGACGCGGCGGGCGCCGAGCCGCGCAGCATCCACGTCTCGGGCATCGCCGACCTCGAGCACGCGTCGATGAGTTTCCAGAGCATCGCCCAGTGGGACGAGGCGGGGTACCTCGACCGGCTCATCGCCCTGACCCGCCGCATGTGGCGCGACCGCGCCTACGGCGACATGTGGTCGTACATGCTGCTGGCGGAGGGACTCGTGGATGCGGTGGGCGAGTTCGGCGTGAAGACCTACGACCTCGCGGCGCTCATCCCGATCGTCGAGGAGGCCGGCGGGCGGTTCACTTCGGTGGACGGCACTCCGGGCCCCGGGAACGGCTCGTCGCTGGCGTCCAACGGCCTCATCCACGACGCCCTTCTCGCCGCGCTCGCCTGAGCGCGCG
The DNA here is from genome assembly GCF_056754895.1 of Leifsonia sp. KNZ13-11D. NCBI lineage: Bacteria > Bacillati > Actinomycetota > Actinomycetes > Micrococcales > Microbacteriaceae > Leifsonia > Leifsonia sp. KNZ13-11D. The sequence goes on along the minus strand of NZ_JBPGWU010000001.1, from coordinate 1,521,806 downwards.
GCGGCCAGGCGGACCCGCCCGGCCGGGTCTCCCCCGCGACTGTGCGGCTGCCCTAGGCTGACCCGGGTGAGCGCACCGACACCCGCATCCGCACCCCCTTCCACCCGGACGACGGAGCCGCTGGTCCACATCGCGAACTTCCGCATGGACTTCGGGCGCACCACCGTCATCCGGGACCTCTCGTTCGACATCCAGCGGGGCGAGACGTTCGGCTTCCTCGGGAGCAACGGCTCGGGCAAGACGACGACCATCCGGGCGCTGCTGGGCATCTACCAGCCGACCGCCGGGGTGCTCCACATCGACGGCCGCGCGTTCAGCCCGGAGGCCGGCGAGCGGCTCGGCTACCTGCCGGAGGAGCGCGGGCTGTACAAGAAGGAGTCCGTGATCGACGTCATGGTGTACTTCGGCCGGCTGAAGGGGCTCGGGGCCGAGCAGGCCCGCCGCTGGTCGCGCGAGTATCTGGAGCGCGTGGGCATCCCCGAGAAGGAGAAGGTGCGGCTCGACAAGCTGTCCGGCGGCCAGCAGCAGAAGGTGCAGCTCGGCGTCACGATCATGAACGAGCCGGAGCTGCTCATCCTCGACGAGCCGACGAAGGGCTTCGACCCCGTCAACCGGCGGCTGCTGATGGACATCATCGACGACCAGAAGCGCGCCGGCTCGACGGTGATGATGGTGACGCACCAGATGGAGGAGGTCGAGCGTCTCTGCGACCGGGTCATCCTGCTGAAGGACGGCACCTCCCGCGCCTACGGGACCGTCGAGGAGGTTCAGGAGCAGTTCGGCGGCACCATCGTGCACCTCGACCACGAGGGCGCTCTGCCGTCGTCGGCCGCCTACCGCGTGCTGTCCGATGTCGGCGGCCACGCCCAGCTGGAGCCGGCGGACGGCACGGACCCCGCGACCATCCTGCGCGACCTGGTGGATGCGGGCGTGCGGGTGTCGCGCTACGCCCCATCCCGCAAATCGCTCGACGACATCTTCGTCGAGGTCTACGGCGCCGAGAGCCGGGAAGAGGACTGACAGCATGGCCCGTCACAATCTCAGGACCGTCATCGGTTTCGAGTTCCGCCGCACCATCACCAAGCGGCGGTTCTGGGCGATCACGCTCATCATCCCCATCCTCGTCTTCGGGCTGGGCGGCCTGATCATCGCCTCCAATGTTTCCACCGCGAACACCGCCGACCAGCAGAAGAACGCGCGATTCGAGTTCCTCTACTCGGATGCGTCGGGGCTCGTCGACCGGACGATCGCCAAGCAGTTCGGCGGCACCGAGATCTCGTCGCAGGCCGAGGGCGTCGAGGAGGTGCAGATCGGAGGGACACCGGCATACTTCGCCTACCCCGCGGACCCGGCAAAGCAGACGGTCCGAGTCTACGGCGAGGACGCCGGAGTGTTCCAGAACAGCAAGTACTCAGCGGTGGCGGAGTCGCTGCTGTCGGCGAGCGTGGAGCAGAAGCTCGACGACCCGACGACCGTCGCGGTGCTGCGCGGCGACGTGAAGACGTCCACCACCACGTTCGCGGGCGGCAAGCGGGCGCCCGGGTTCGAGGCGATCCTGCCCGCGCTGCTGTTCCTCGGCGCCTTCTTCGTCGTCATCGTCTTCCTCGGCAACCAGATGCTGAACTCCACACTGGAGGAGAAGGAGAACCGCGTCACGGAGATGATCCTGACGACGATCAACCCGACCAACCTGCTGCTCGGCAAGGTCATCTCCTTGTTCGCCATCGGGATCATCCAGCTCGCGGTCTTCGCGCTGCCGATGGTGATCGGGTACCTCTTCTTCCGCAACCAGCTGCAACTGCCGGACTTCGACCTGAGCGGCCTCGTCTTCGATCCGCAGAAGATGATCGTCGGTGCGCTCATCCTCATCGGCGGCTTCGCCCTCTTCACCGGGACGCTGGTCGCCGTCGGCGCGATCATGCCGACGGCGAAGGACGCCGCTCCCGTGTTCTCGGTGGTGGTCTTCGCCGTCGTGATCCCGCTGTACGCGTCCGGGTTCGCGATCAGCTCGCCGCAGTCCCCCATCGTCCAGCTGCTCGCCTACTTCCCGTACACGGCGCCGATCACGGCGCTCATCTTGAACGCGTTCGGCTCGCTCCCGCTCTGGCAGGCGGTCATCATCATCGTCGAGCTGTTCGTGCTCGCCTATATCGTGCTGCGCATCGCCGTGCGGCTGTTCCGCTACGGATCGATCGAGTACTCGAGCAAGGTGCGGGTGCGGGATGTGCTGGGGCGCCGCCCCGACGGCGCGACCCCGCAGCAGGCGGGACGCCTCTGATGCGCGCGGTCGTCGTCGCGCAGCCGGGCGGGCCGGAGGTCCTGGCGCTCGCGGAGGTGCCGGAGCCGGTCCCGGCCGCGCGCGAGGTGCGCATCCGTGTCGTCGCCGCCGGCCTGAACGGCGCCGATCTCAGCCAGCGCCGCGGCTTCTACCCGCCACCTCCGGGCGCGCCCGAGTGGCCCGGGCTGGAGGTGTCCGGGGTCGTCGACGCGGTCGGTTCCGAGGTCATCGGCTGGACCGTCGGCGACCGGGTCTGCGCCCTCCTCTCCGGAGGCGGCTACGCCGAGCTCGTGACGGTGGATGCGGGGCTCGTCCTCCCCGTGCCCGACGACATCGACCTCGTGGAGGCCGCGGGGCTTCCCGAGGTCGCCGCAACGGTGTGGTCGAACGTCGTCGACCTCGGACGGCTCTCCGAAGGCAAGGCGCTGCTGGTGCACGGCGGCTCCAGCGGGATCGGCACCATGGCCATCCAGGTCGGGCGCGCCCTCGGCGCCGAGGTCATCGCGACGGCGGGCAGCGACGACAAGGCGGCCTTCTGCCGGGAGCTCGGAGCCGACGCCGCGGTGAACTACCGCGAGCAGGACTTCGTGGAGGCCGTCCGCGCCTTCACCGACGGGCGCGGCGTCGACGTGGTGCTCGACATCGTCGGCGGCGCCTACATCGCCCGGGACCTCGAGGCCCTGGCGACGGGGGGCCGCATCCTGTCGATCGCCGTCCGCGACCGCGAGCCGGCGTCGGTCGACATGGGCCTGCTGATGCGGAAACGCGCCAGCATCCAGGGCACCACCCTCCGTGCTCGCCCGCTCGCGGAGCGCGTCGCGATTATCGCCGGGGTGCGCTCGCAGCTCTGGCCCCTGCTCGCCGACGGTCGGATCCGGCCGGTGATCGACTCGGTCTTCCCGCTGGTGGACGCGGCGGCCGCACACCGGCGGATGGAGTCCTCCGCCCATCGCGGCAAGATCCTGCTGCGCGTCGGAGACGTCGGCGGTCGGTGAGAGGATCGGGAACATGACAGACGCCCCCCTCACCGACGACGCCCTGTTCGCCCTCCCGAAGGCCGAGCTGCACCTGCACATCGAGGGCACGCTCGAACCCGGGCTGGCGTTCGAGCTCGCCGCCCGCAACGGCGTCACCTTGCCGTACTCGTCGGTCGAAGAACTGGCCGCGCAGTACGACTTCGACGACCTGCAATCCTTCCTCGACCTCTACTACGCCACCATGGCCGTGCTGCTCACGCGTGAGGATTTCGCCGAATTGACCCGGCGCTACCTGCGCCGCGCACACGCGCAGGGGGTGCGCCACGCCGAACTGTTCTTCGACCCGCAGGCGCACACCGCGCGCGGGGTGGCGTTCGACGACGTCGTCGACGGGATCGGCGACGCCCTCGACGAGGCGGAGCGCGAGTTCGGGATGACCGGCTCGCTCATCCTCTGCTTCCTGCGCGACCAGCCGGTCGCCTCCGCCGAGGAGGCGCTCACTGCCGGGCTGCAGCGCACCGACCGGATCGTGGCGGTCGGGCTGGACTCCGCCGAGGTCGGCTACCCGCCGTCGCTGTTCGAGGGCGTCTACGCGCGGGCGCGCGCGGCCGGGCTGCACGCCGTCGCCCACGCCGGCGAGGAGGGACCGCCGGAGTACGTGCGCGAGGCTCTCGACCTGCTGCGCGCCGAGCGGATCGACCACGGCATCCGCTCGATCGAGGACCCCGGGCTGGTCGCACGGCTGGCCGAGGAGCGCATCCCGCTCACGGTCTGCCCGCTGTCGAACGTGCGGCTGCAGGCGACGCCGGACCTCCGCGACCATCCCCTGTTGCGCCTCGACGCCGCCGGCGTGCGCGTCACGGTCAACTCCGACGATCCTGCGTATTTCGGCGGCTACGCCGGGCAGAACTTCACGGCCGTCTGGGATGCCCTCGGCCTGACCCAGGAGCAGGCGCGACGGTTCGCCCGCACGTCGATCGAGGCGTCCTTCGCGCCCCCCGAGCGCAAAGCCGCGCTTCTCGCCGAGGTGGAGGCGTGGCGCCCATGACCGGAGCGCAGTCGTTCGTCGCCGCCGACGGGCGGGCGGTGCGGTACTTCGACACCGGTGGAGAGACGGGCGCGCCTGTGCTGGTCTGGCACCACGGCACACCGCAGACCGGGGCCGTGATCCGGCCCCTGGCGACCGCGGCCGCAGCTCGCGGGCTGCGCGTCGTCTCGGTGACGCGTCCCGGCTACCCCGGCTCCGACGTCCGCCCGGGTCGCTCGGTCGCCGATGCGGCGGCCGACGTGCTCGCCGTCCTCGACGCGCTCGGCATCGACCGGTTCGTGACCGCCGGCGCGTCGGGCGGTGGCCCGCACGCGCTCGCCCTCGCAGCGCTCGCGGGCGCCGACCGGACGAGGGCCGCCGTCACTCTGGCGGGGATCGCACCCTACGACGGCTCCCCCGACTGGTTCTCGGGCATGGTCGCCCCCGGCGGCCTGCAGGCGGCGCTGTCGGGCCGGGAGGCACGGCTCGCGTACGCGGCGACCGCGGAGTTCGACCCCGACTCCTTCACCGCCCGCGACTACGAGGTGCTGGCCGGCGAGTGGGGTCCTCTAGGCGCGGACGCGGGCGCCGGCGCAGCCGAAGGGCCCGACGGCGAAGCCGATGACGACCTGGCCTACGTCTCGTCGTGGGGCGTCGAGCTGCGGGCGGTCGCGGCTCCCGTGCTCCTCATCCAGGGCGGCGCGGACCGCGTCGTGCCCGCTCCGCACGCTGCCGCGATGCTGGAACGTCTTCGCCACGGCGAGCTCTGGATCCGCCCGCGCGAGGGCCATGTCTCGGTTCTCACCGCCCTCGGGACGGGACTCGACTGGGCGCGCGCAGCACTGTGACACCGCATCCGCCGCAAAAAGCCTTATATTCTGCGGATATAAGCGATATCGTGGTGTCATGACGTCGACTGTGGCTCTGATCGCGGACATCGTCGGCTCCCGCAACCTGCCCAGCCGCTCCGATGCCCAGGATGCGGTGCGCGCCGCGTTCGCGCGCGCTGACGACCGCTTCTCCCCCGAGCAGACGCTCTGGGCGACGGTGGGCGACGAATTCCAGGCACGCTACCCAGACCTCGGCGCCGCCTTGGGTGCGACCGCCCTGGTGCGCCTCATCCTGCCGGACGGGATCGACTGCCGTTTCGGCCTGGGCATCGGGGAGGCCACCGAGATCGAGCCGTCGCGCACGGGCGGTGCGATCCAGGACGGCTCGGCCTGGTGGCGCGCGCGGGACGCGATCGTGACTGCCCACCGTCTGCAAGACCGGGCGCAGCCGGCCGTCCGCACCTGGCTCGTGGCGGAGGACCCCGGCTTCACGGCGGCAGTGGATGCGCTGCTCCTGCAGCGGGACCACACGATCTCGCGGATGAAGGCCCGCGAGCGCCGCCTCGCGGCCGGCCTGCTCGAGGGACGGACCCAGAAGGAGCTCGCCCGGGAGGAGCGGATCGCCCAGTCCGCCGTCTCACAGACTCTGCACCGCTCGGGAGCCGCCGCCCTGGTCGCCGGCATCGAGCTCGTCTCGGAGGCTGCCCGCGCATGATCTCGGCAGTCCTCCTGCTGACCATCGGCGCACTCGATGCCGTCCTCGGTCTGGTGAAGCTCGGCGGTGCAGGCCGTCGCGAGGCACCCGCTGGCGTCCCGGGCGCCGTCGTCGCGGCCCTCGTCGTGCCGCTCGCCGGGTGGCTCGGGCTCGGCACGCCTCCCGGGTGGGCGCTCGTGGTCGCCCTCTGCGGGCTGCTCTGGCTCTGGGCGGAGGTCCGCTTCCTCAGACGGCGAGGACACCTCGCGCTGCTGACCGCGGCCATTCTCAGCGTCCCGGTCATGGCCGTCGCCGTCGTGGCCGAGCGTCCGACGTTCGCCGTCTCCCCTGCCGCCCGCGCGTTCGGGGACGCCATGGCCACGGCGAGGCTGCCCGTCTCCCTGTCGCTGGTCGTCGCATCCGTGGCGGCCGCCGTCGTGCTCACCCGCACGGCGAACGTCGTCTGCCGGGCGGCGTTCGGCCGTGCGATGACGACGGACCGTGCCGCCGATCCCGGCGCCCCCGCACCCCGGCGCTGGTCGGTGGCCTTCGGGACGCGCGCGGTCGCGTCGGTCGTCGAGGATGCGCCGTCGACCGGCGTACCGGCCGGGGCCGCCTCCACGTTGCGCGGCGGCCGGGTGATCGGTCCACTGGAGCGGATCCTCATCGTCGGCCTCGCGCTGGTCGGCGCGGGGGCGGTCATCGTCGGCCTCCTGGCGGCCAAGGGAATCGTCCGCTTCCCGGAGATCAGCGCGGATGGCCGCGGCGGCTCGAAGGCGGAGGAGTTCCTGATCGGCAGCCTGGTCAGCTGGACGATCGCCGGGCTGATCGCCGCCTACCTCGTCGTGCAACGAATCAGCTGATATCCGCCCGATATCAGCGAAACCGCGGGACGCTCAGTCCGGGCGATACCCGCTGGTGGCCGCCTCGTAGGTGGTGTGGCGCCGCTTGACCGACGGCTCCGCAGGCTGGGGAACCTGCGTGTTCTCCAGCGCGTGCAGGACCAGCGCCTCCACCAGGCGCGCAACCGTCGTCCGGCGATGCTGCGCGATACGCACGAGCGCCGCGTACTCGGGCTCGCTCAGGTGGATCTTCAGCGGCATCCCGCCGGGCACGTGGCCGGGACCGAGCGTGGTGGGACCCGTGATGTCGGCTTCGGTCATGCGTCGAGTGTGCCCAACCAGGGCGCCCGGTCGCTAGACACCGAATTCTCCGCGACACTGTCTAGCCGCGCCGGACGCGAGGGGTGCATCCTGCCGCCGAAACCCCAAGAGGAGGTGCCGAGATGTCTGAAGTCAGAGCGACAGGCTGGGTCGGTTGGGCGTATTTCGCGGCGGTCATGCTGTTCATCGGTGCCGGGATCGACCTGTTCTACGGAATCATGGCGATCATCGGGCCGAACACGGCGTACTTCGTGGGCTCCGGCGGGGGCGTCGCCTCGTTCAACGTCGCCGCGTGGGGATGGTGGTCGCTGATCATCGGCGTCCTGCTGCTGCTCGCCGGGCTGTTCCTTCTGCGTGGCGCGATGTGGGCGCGGGTGTTCGCCGTGATCGTCGCGGGCGTGAACGCCATCTCGCAGCTCATGTCGTTGCCGGCGCAACCGTGGTGGTCGATCGTCATGGTCGCCATCGACGTGCTGGTGATCTACGCGGTCACGGTCCACGGGCGCGAACTGCGGAGCTGAGCCGCACCACCCCCGTCGGCGCAGACCCGACGCACCGACCGGAGAGGACGCCGCATGACCGCAACGACCGCCCGGACCGTCGCGGGATGGACGCTGGTCCCGCTCGCGCTCGCGCAGTTCATCTGCTCGTTCGCCGGCTCGAACATGAACGTCATGCTCAACGACATGAGCAAGGATCTGGGCACGACGGTGGCGGGCATTCAGCTGTCGATCACCCTGTTCCTGCTCACGATGGCGGCGCTCATGGTGCCGTTCGGCAAGCTCACCGACCTGCTCGGACGCAAGACGTGCTTCCTGCTCGGGCTGGGGATCTACGGCGTCGGCGCGGTGCTGAGTGCCCTGGCGCCGGGGCTGGGGCTGCTCATCCTGGGCAACTCCATCCTGGAGGGCGCCGGAACGGCGCTGCTGATCCCTCCGGTGTACATCTTGGTGACGCTGTACTGGAAGGATATCCAGGGGCGGGCGCGCTCCTTCGGTCTGGTCAGCGCAGCGGGCGGGGTCGGCGCGGCCACCGGGCCCCTCATCGGCGGCTGGATCTGCAGCGCCATCAGCTGGCGCGCGGCGTTCCTGTTCCAGGCGCTCATCATCGTGGTCATCATCCTGTTCGCGCTGGCCCTCAAGGACCCGCTGCCGGCCGACCCGAGCCGGCCCTACGACACCGTGGGGGCGGTGCTCTCCGGCGGCGGCCTCGTCGTGTTCGTGGCCGGCATCCTGGCGATCGACCGGACGCTGTGGCTCGCGCTGCTGCTGCTGGTCGTCGGCGCCGCCATCATCGCGGCCTTCTTCGCCTGGATCCGGCGCCTGGAGCGCCGGAAGAGGGAGCCGCTGCTGTCCACGGCGTTGTTCCGCAACAGGGTCTCCAACCTGGGGCTCGTGACGCAGAACTTCCAGTGGCTGCTGCTGATGGGTATCTCGTTCCTGGTCTCCAGCCACCTGCAGGTGGTACGGCAGTACGACGCCATCGAGACCGGGGTGATCTTCACGGCGGCGACCGTCGGCATCCTCGTGTCCTCGCTCGCCGCCGGACGGCTCGTGCGGTTGGTGGCGCAGCGCACGCTCATCCTCACCGGCTTCATCGTCACCGCGGTGGGTGTCGTGCTTCTCCTCCTGGTGGGCGCGATCCCGGGCGGGTGGCCGTTCGTTCCGGGGCTCCTGGTGATCGGCCTCGGGATCGGGGTGATGCTGACCCCGAGCGTGAACGTGGTCCAGTCCGCCTTCGGCGAGGACCAGCAGGGTGAGATCTCGGGCCTGTCGCGCAGCATCTCCAACCTGGGCTCCAGCTTCGGCACGGCCATCGTCGGCACCATCCTCGGCTTCGGCGTCGACCAGCGCGCGGGCGGCTACGTGCTGGCCATGGCTGCGCTGGTGATCGTCGCCATCGCCGGCTCTGTGGTCAGCGGCTTCCTCCCCGGCAGCCGCGCCCCGCAACCCGTCGGGGCGGGCGCGGCCGCTCCCCCGAGCGCCGCCTGAACTCATCCGCACCATGCAGTCGCGCACCGGGCGCGGCCAAATCACGAAGGGATAGCACCATGACAGACCAGCCGTATGTGGCGATCGCCGCACAGTACGCGAGCGAGGACGAAGCCGTCACCGACTTCGACGCGCTCCACGAGCACTACAAAGGCTCCGGCAAGCACACGGACTTCGACGCGGCCGTCGTCGTCCGCGACAAGGAGGGGAACGTCTCCATCCCGAAGCGGGACGACGGCGACAAGCACCACGGCGGCCGCAAAGGCCTCGCCATCGGGCTCGCCGGCGGACTCGTCGTCGCCCTCTTCCCCGCGGTCGCTCTCGGCGGCGCGCTGATCGCCGGCGGAGTGGCGGGCGGCGGAATCGGCGCCCTCGCCGGGCACATCAAGAAGAAGTCGTCGGCCGAGGACCTGAAGTCGATCAGCGAGACGCTCCACGCGGGAAGCTCGGGCATCGTCGTCGTCGCCTCCCCGGCGCAGGCAGACGAGGCCGAGAAGCTGCTGGTGCACGCCACCGGCATCACCCGCAAGGAGATCGCGGTCGACGACGAGAAGCTCGACGACGAGGTGGCCGACGCGAGGGACTGAGTCGGACAAGGCGTGACAGCGACCGAGTGGTGGAGACGGGGGAATCGAACCCGCCGAGGCGCTCTGATGTGTGGGGCGAACACGCCCCTCCTGGTTCCGTCGAGCGGGGAGTTCCGTGGTGGCAGCATGCGGCCGGCGCATGCGCGCAAGCGGATCGCTTACGGAGAATTCTCGGATGAGCGCTGGGTGAACACGGCGCGGCCGGCGACCGGGGTGATGCCGGCGGCACCCTCGACGAGGCGCGGGTCATCCGTGACGAGAAGATCGGCTTGAAGGCGAGCCACTGCGAGGTATTCAGCCGGTCGAGGATCGGTCCATCCGAGGTCACGGGCGATCTTCCACGCGGTCGCCCGTGAGACCCGATCTCCCAAGAGCCGGATCTTCATCTCGGCGAATTGCTCCAAGTCACGCCGTCCCTCGTTCTCATCCAGATGCCCTGTCCGAACCTCGCTGAACAGGAGGTTCAACACGTCCGACCGGAGGACCGCGGGTGCCACGAGGTGGTGTCCTGCAGAAGGAACGACGCGGTGACGGATGAGGGCAACGCACGTCGGCGCATCGATGGCGAATCGAGTCATCTGTCGATCATCCGCGATTCCAATTGCAAGCACCACCGGATGTTCGTCGAGCAGGGACCTCCCGCGTACCGCTCCCAAGACCTCGAGCTGTCACTCCATCGCCATCGTTGGCGGGTCTACGTCGGGCCGCGATGGGCGAGCAGGGAACAGCGGTGACGCACAAGTGCGAAGGAAGGACTTTCAGCAACGCGTGACAGCGACCGAGTGGTGGAGATGGGGGGAATCGAACCCCCGTCCACTGCTGTGGTCATGTGCCTTCTACGGGCGTAGCCAGTGAAGTCGCTTTCTCGGTCCCGGAGCTTGTCGCTGGCACCTGCCCCGACGGACCCAGTATCAGTGGAAGTCCCTCTGCGCCCTGATGCTCAACGCAGAAGCAAGTCCCCTAGCTGACGCCAGGATCCGGGTAGGAGACGATTCCCGGACTGACGGTCTCTCAAATGGCGGAGGCGAACTTACGCCGCGAGGGCGAAGTCGGCCTTGGCCGAGACAGTGCTCTTGTTATTGGCACTTATTTTTTCGCATGGATCGTTAACGAGATAACCATGCATCCTCGACCCGCTTCTCACAGTCACGCAGTCAATGTCGAAACCGATCATCCCCCTGCGCGGCCTGAAGGCCGGGTCGCTGTCACGCGCTGTTGAGTTGTCCAGATACGGAGCCCGCCGACGAGCGGCGAGCTACTCAGTATACAACGCCGTGCGGCGCTCAGCATTCCCCCGCTGCCCTCAGCGGGCGGCGTCCCTCACGGCGCTCAGGCTGTCGAACGTGGTGGCCCTCCCGAAGTCGGGCTGCGCGCTGCCCTCGGGGGGCGTCGCGGCCAGCTCCTCCCGTGCCTGCTGCACGCTCAGTCCGCGGACCCTCGCCGAACGGAGGAACCGGATGTAGGGACTGCCGTAGATGAAAAAGGTGCCGCGGCTCAGGTATCCCGCCGCATCCTCATCGTCGGCGAACCAGAGGTAGCCTACGAGGAGGGGAGTCGTGTCGTCGGAGTCCACGGTGACTGGAACAGCGAGCACCGGGCCGGCGGCGTTGTTGTTGTAATCCGCGGGCAGCTCCAGCGAGGTGCCGAACGGGCCGGACAGTCTGTTCTCGGCACGCGCGCGAGCGGCGTCCTGTTTGTCGCGATCGTTCATGGTGTGGTCCCGTCGGTCGAGGGTGAGTGGGGAGAGAGAATGCCCGGCTTCAGGTCATCAGCAGAGGTCCAGGGTCTCACGGAGCCGAAGATCTGCCAGGTGATGCCCGTCCCCGACGGCGAGGGGACGATGTAGACGCCATCGCTATCGATGACGGTCACCAGCGGCGGCCGAAGCGTGAGTTCGTACTCGTTCTGGTACTCAGAAAAGGGCCGCATATACACCCCCTGAATCTCCTTGGGGACACGAAGGTAGAACTGCACGCCCCCCTGGCTGTGAGACGGCACGATCGGCCCCAGGGTCGTCGACAGGAATCCCGATTCCGTGATCGTGCTGCCCTCAAGAAAGAGCAAGTTGGTGATCTCCGGCGCATTCTTCCCTTCCAGGAATGTGTACAGGAAGTCAGGGTTCGTGCCACGACTGACCTCGACGTCCGACGGCAGCGCTGTCATCGTGGACTGGATCTGATCGACCCACTGCGACAGCTGATCGGTCGTGAATCGTGGATTCTCCCGCGGTTGATCGCGCAGAAATGCGTTGATCTCCTCGTAGGCAGGGCCGGTGTACTTGTTCAGTGCAGTCGTCTGAGGCGAGCTCAGGCCCTTCGCCCAGTCTTCGGACCAGGTGACCTGGGCCCACGCATGGCCCTCGGTGTGATTCCCGAACGGCTTGAATTCCTCGAACACCTCACCTGGCCGACGGATGCGCGGCGACGAGTCCGACGAGAGTGGCGCGACCCTTTCGATGATCTCTTCAATTGTCCCGCCTTTCAGGAGGGTGATCCCGCCACTTCCGAGGTCCAGGCCGCCGGGCAGCTCCAGCCGAAGCGGCCCGGGCACGTCCGGGTTGGGGAGCAGCGTCACGTTCCCCGAAAAGTGATGGTCGGGAGGGAAGGAATGACCAGGGTCCAGATAACTCGTGGTCACGACACCGTCCGGTCTCTTCGTCAGCATCACGCCCCCGTTCGGGAGTGTCATCCCGCCTGTCGCGATCATGTACCCGCTCGGCCCCTTCATGCCGCCGGGAAGGACGAGCGTCGCACCGTGCGGCACGATGCGTCCTCCACCAGGCCGAAGTACGGCGCCGGCAGGCTGAACGAAGCTCATGTCCATCTGCATCACGGCTCCGCTCGGCAATAGAAGACCGTTGGTCTTCAACGTGACGTCGTGAATGCTGGCGCCAGCCTTCAGCAGCACTGCGCCGTCGGGAAGGGCCACGTCGGTGGCGAACAGGCTGCCCGGAGGGAGGAGCGTTCCACCGGTCGGCAATCTCACACCGCCGTAGAGACTGCCCGGAGGCATCCACACCCCACCGAACCGAAGCTCCTGCCCGTAGACCATGGTCCCCGGTGGCAGCAACATCCCGCCCTCGGTCAGCGTCACGCGACCGATGCGCGTGCCCAGCGGGAGAAAGACCTCTCCCGACGGGAGCACCACACCACCGTGAGTCAGCACGAGGCCCGAAATGTGCTCAATACCCGGCCGGAGCAGGGTCCCGCCCTCGTCGACCGAAATGCCGTTGTAGTCGGCCCCTGGCCGCAAGGCCACAGTGCCGTCCGGCTTCAGCGTTCCGCCGGTCACGGTCGCGTCGTCAACGCGCGCGCCCGGCCCGAGCTCCACGTCGCCGCCGGGTCGCAACATGGCACCCTCGGACAGCTTCACGCCGTGGACCGTGAAGCCCGCCTCCAGCGGCACGTCGCCGTTCGCCAGCACCGTGGTGCCGCGCGGCAGATCCACTCCGTGGACGACGCCGCCGATCACCAGGGTTGCGGAGCCGTCCGGATGGACCCGTGTATAGGGCGGCAGCGACCACTGGCCGCTGGACAGCTGCCCGCTCGTTCCCCACGGCAGATCCAGGTCGCCGTCAGGGAGCCGGAAGCCGCCCTCGGTCAGTGTCACTCCGTATTGGGAGTGACCCTGAGCCAGCTCTTCGGTGCCGGCCGGATACCGGGAGCCCGGTCCGACCGTCGGCAGCGAGGGATAAATCGTGCCGTTCGGGCTCCAATAGCCATACTCATTGACGATGTAGAACGTGGAGCTTCCGTCGGGGTGGCTGATCGTTTTGGTGGTGCCCATGGGAAGATCCGCGCGGCCATCGAGAGTCTGCACCGTCGGCGCGGTGACGCCAGCTAGCGTCCCCTCCCCGCCGGGCGTGATCCCGATGCCCGGCCCGTCGCCAGTGGCCATCGCCGTCCCGATGGGCGCGTCCCCCGGACTCGTGGCCAGCGTCCCGCCGGGAGTCCCTGCGGGCGCCTTGGCTGCACCGCTGAAGCCGGCCTCGAACACGCCGCCGCCCGGCGGGGTGTATTTGGAGAGGAGCGAGACAGACGCGATCAGCTCGCTCAGGGAGAGCAGATTGTTGATCCCGCGAGAGAACCCGCCGTTCAGCAACGCGGCCGGCGTTTTCAGCGCCGCGATCACACTCACCGGCAACGCCTTCATCACCGCGCTCAGCAACGCCCCCAACGCATGCCCGACCCCCTCGCCCAGCCCCTCGAACAACAGGTTCACGAAGAAATCGACCAGGAACTCATCCAGGCTCATCTCCCCCGTCGCCAACCCGATCACCGACGGGATCTCCGAGATCAAGAACCCGATCACCAGCGTCAGCAACGCCGACACCCCCAGCAGGGTCAACACGATCGCCACGATCACCGCGATCGCCGTCACGATCCACTTGAACGCATCCGAGTTCGCCAACCACTCCCAGAACGAGTCCTCCCGCACCCCCTGATCCTTGGCCTCGTTCAACGCATGCATCATCGTCGTGGTCGCCGCATCAAACTCCTGCGCCGCCTCATCCACCAACCGCTTCGCCGCATCCAGCTCCGCCTGCGCCGCCTGGATCCCCGCCTGCGCCGACGACTTCTCCCCCGCCGCCGCATCCCGCGAACTCCGCGCCTGCGCCAACTCCCAATCCGACGGAATCGACACCCCCTTCGGCGGCTCCGCATCCCGATACTTATCCACCAGATCCGTCAACGAATGCAACCCCGCATCCGCCGACACCAACGCCTTCGACGCCGCACTCAACGCACTCTGCGCCGACGCCAAATCCGCCGACGCCACCACCGCCCGCGCCAACCCCTCATCCGCCCGCGACTGACACGACTCCATCACCGACGCGAACACCCCGAACCCATCCGCCGCCGTCCGGAAACTCACATCCGCCTTCGCCGCCTCCTCCGGCAAACTCCCCACCTTCGGCCGGAACGCATCCCCACCCTCACCACGCCAACCCCCCGACTCGCTCGCATCCGCAACCCGCGCAATCCCCACCGACACCGCATGCGCCTGCTCCGCAATCTCCCCATACAACGACCCCAACGCCCGAACCCCACCCGGATCACCCGGCACCGGATCCCGACCCCGACCAACCACCGACCAATCACCCGAACGCGACACCACACACTCCACAACACATCGAAGACAACAAGAAAAAAGCGGATAACCGATCTCGTGACCGGCTATCCCGCGCCGTTACGAATCAGGATGTGTGAGAAAGATCCCCACGCTTTGCATAGGAGGCGGATCGATCTGCTCCCCCAGGTCCGTATCCGTCTTCTCGTAGGCATCCGCCGATTGGCGGAGCGCCTGGCTCAGCTCGTCGGCGTGGTTCTTCAGCAGACGCCGACCCCTGTTCCAGTGCTCCTCGAACGTGATGGTCTTGTCGACCAGCCGCTGCGGCCCCAGTGCCTCGTCATACTGGTGGACGGCGCCCCAGGTCTCCCACATCTGGTCACGGACGTGCTCCAGGGCGGCGGCCAGGTCGCGGAGCTCGTTGGGGTCGACCTTGAGGATGTCGTTCATCGGACGTTCCTCAGATCGGACCCTGCCGAATTCGCCGAGGGGCTCTTGCTGCCGGCTCCCCCGCCGCTGCCCTCGCTCTTGCCCTGGAGGCTCATCGCGATCGCGTGATCTTGGCTCTCGTAGCTGGTGGCGATCTTGTCCATGTTGGTGGCCATCTCCTCCAGGTTGGTGGCGACCTTGCGGGCGGAGTCGTCGAAGGTGGCGTAATAGCGCCGGAACGCGGGAACGCCGGCGTCGGATTCGAATCCGCCCCCGTGGAGCAGGTCAACCGCGGCGTTCCCGACCACGTCAAGGACGTCTCGAACCTGGTTGGCACCTTCCTCCATTCGGCGGCCCACCGCCCGAAGGTCCTCATAGGTGACCGTAATCGGCACTGTGCGTCTTCCTTCCCCTGTGCTCGGGTGGATGGCGCCGACCCGGTGCGCTGGCAACCGGGTCGGCAGCCGAGGTCCTGAGCCCTACTGCTAGTCCATTGGCCTGGCGACAGCAAGGACGGGGGCGTCCTTGCCAGCGAACGAGTTCGCGATGTTGGCATCGAACTCCGCGACCGTCGCGCAGATCTGCCCGAACGCCTTGTTCATGCCCGACAGCGTCGCCATGAGGTCGACGCTGTTCTTGTTGAACTCGGCGAACATGGTGCCCATCGCCACGGATCCGTGGTCGGTAACAAATCCCTCGGAGATGAGCTGATCGATGGCTGCTTTCAGTTCGTTCAGCTTGGCGTCGATCTCCTGTTCGCCTGCGGCCAGCTTGGCCCCCGTGGCAACGAGGTCGTCATAGGTAATCTTGAAATTTGTCACGTGTACTCCTTGCTTGAGATTTCATAGTCAATGCGACGAAGCCCGATATTACTGACATATGCTTTAGCTCGCGCAAGTTCGCCGCTCGCACC
The DNA here is from genome assembly GCF_056754895.1 of Leifsonia sp. KNZ13-11D. NCBI lineage: Bacteria > Bacillati > Actinomycetota > Actinomycetes > Micrococcales > Microbacteriaceae > Leifsonia > Leifsonia sp. KNZ13-11D. The sequence continues at coordinate 1,505,847 of NZ_JBPGWU010000001.1, read as the reverse complement.
CGCCCCCACCCGAGAAAGCCGACGAATGCTGATCACCGTGCACGACTCCGCCACCGGCGGACGCCTGCCCATCTTCGTCGAAATCAACCGCGACCTGCCCTTTTCCACGCTCGGCGCGACGCTCGTCAGCATTACGGGAGCTGATGTCTCGGGCGCGACGGCGGGTTACGACGTCGACGGAACGTTCGTCAGCGTCGACGGTCCGATCCATTCCAGCGGACTCCGTGAAGGCTCGCTCGTGACCCTGCACACCGAGGCGAGCATGCCGCGGCGATTCCGCCCCCCATCTGGGGTACAGCTGGTTCGGACGGTCTCCGGAGCGGACGCGGGATCCAGCGTGCACAGCGAGCCGGGCGTCGTTCTCATCGGCCGAGGCAGCGAAGGCCACATTGCGGTCACAGATCCGGCCGCCGACGAGATCGATCTCGGCCTCCTCATCGGAGAGGACGGGTCCGTCACAGTGGCGCGCGGAGCGCACGCCAGTCCGGCCACCCTCGACGGCGCAGAGTTGGAGGACGGACAGACTCTGACGCCCCAGAGCCAGCTGGCCTACGCCGACCGGGTGCTCCAGGTCGGCCCGGTCGAGACCACGCGCGCGGCCCTGGAGGACGACCCGGTGGAGGGGCTGGTCCGCTACAACCGCCCGCCCCGGATGCTGCCGCCGGAGCCCGACCCGAAGTTCCGCCTGCCGGTCGAGCCGGCCCCGCCGGACCGGCCGCCCCTTCCCCTCATCGTGGGCTTGATGCCCATGGGAATGGCGATCGTGATGTCCCTGGTCTGGAGAAATCCGGCCATGATGGCCTTCGGATTGATGTCACCGTTGATGATGCTGGGCTCCTGGCTCACCAATCGCCGCAGCGGACGCAAGCGCTACAAGAAGCGGCTGGCGGAGCATCGTGAGCTCCGCAAGCGGATCGAGGCGGATGCGCTGGAGGCCCTCGCCGAGGAGCGCGCAGAGCGGATGCGGGCCGATCCCGACCCGACGCTTCTCGCCTCCATCGCCGTCGGCCCCAGCCCCCGGCTGTGGGAGCGGCGCCGCGGCGACGACTCCTGGTTGTCCCTCCGGTTCGGCACCGCGACGCAGCCCTCACGGGTGACGCTGACGGACCCCGACCAGCTGAGTCACAAGCAGACCGTCGTCTGGGACATCCCCCATGCGCCGGTCACCGTCCGCCTCGGCGACGCCGGCGTCGTCGGCATCGCGGGCGGGGCCGGGTCGATCGACAGCGCCCGCCAGGTGGCGCAGTGGCTCTGCGCCCAGATCGGCGTGCTGCACAGCCCGAAGGATGCTCAGCTGTACTTCCTGACGTCGATCCAGCAGCCGGAGGCGCCCACGCGACCGCACCCGTGGGAGTTCCTGGCATGGCTGCCCCATACGGTGCCCGCGTCGCAGCGATCGCTCCGCGCGGTGGGCGCGACGACGACGTCGTTGGCGGCCCGGCTCGCCGAGCTGCTGCGCATCCTGGACGCTCGCCAGGCAGAGAGCGGTTCGCGCGCCTTCGACGGCGAGTCCGTCGTGGTGGTCATGGAGGGCGTCAGCCGGCTGCGCTCGCTGCCCGGCGTCGTGCGCATCCTCAAGGAGGGCCCACAGCTCGGGATCTACACGATCTGCGTCGAGAGCGACGAGCGGCTGCTCGCCGAGGAGTGCGACACCGTGCTCATCGTCGACGGCACGAACGCCCGGCTGGGACGGCAGAAGGCGGCCGCCCGGCTCGTCCTGCTGCCCGACCTCGTGTCACCCGACTGGCTCGACTGGACCTGTCGCGCGATCGCCCCGATCGTCGACACGAGCCCAGCGGAGACTGACAGCGCGATCCCGGCGACCTCGCGCCTGCTCGAACTGCTGCAGCTGGATCCCCCGACCTCGGAGGGCGTCCAGGCGCGCTGGGTGCTGAACCCGCGGTCGTCCGTGGCCGTCGTCGGCGAGTCGCTCGACGGCCCCTTCGCCCTCGACCTCGTGGCGGACGGACCGCACGGGCTCATCGGCGGGACGACCGGATCGGGCAAGAGCGAGTTCCTCCAGACGGTCGTCGCCTCTCTCGCCGTGGCCAACTCCCCCGAGGAGATGAACTTCGTCCTCGTCGACTACAAGGGCGGCGCAGCGTTCAAAGACTGCGACCACCTGCCGCACACCGTCGGGATGGTGACCGACCTCGACACCCACCTCGTGAGCCGTGCGCTCACCTCCCTGAGCGCCGAGCTGCGACGGCGGGAGCACCTCCTCGCCACGGCGGGCGCGAAGGACCTCGAGGATTACCAGGACCTCGCCGCGCGCCGTGGGCTGGAGCGCATCCCGCGGCTGCTGGTGGTCGTCGACGAGTTCGCCTCGCTCGTCCGCGACCTGCCGGACTTCGTCACCGGTCTCGTCAACCTCGCTCAGCGGGGGCGATCGCTCGGCATCCACCTGCTGCTCGCCACGCAGCGGCCCAGCGGGTCGGTGTCGTCGGAGATCCGGGCCAACACGAACCTCCGGGTCGCGCTGCGGATGACCGACGGGGGTGAATCGGCGGATGTGATCAACTCGCCGGACGCGGGACGCATCCCGACCTCACTGCCCGGCCGGGCTTACGCGCGCCTCGGAGCCGACTCGCTCATTCCGTTCCAGACAGCACGCGTCGGCGGTCGCTCGCCGCTGGAAGCCGCCCACGACGAGGCACCGGCGCCCATCGTCCGGCCCGCCTGGTTCGCCGACCTCGCCCTCCCGGCCCCGACGCACCCGGCGCGGACCGGCACGGGCGACGTGGAGCTCACCGACCTCCGCGCGCTCGTCGAGGCGATCACGGGGGCGAACGGCGCGCTCGACCTCCCCGAGCAGCGCCAGCCCTGGCTCCCGCCTCTGCCGACCGAACTCGCACTCGCTCCGCTGCTGGAGGGTGCGCGGAAGCCCGGTGCGTCGGAGGGGATCGTGTTCGGCATGCAGGACTTCCCGGCGGAGCAGGCGCAACGACCGGTCGGCTTCGACCCGGACCAGGACGGGCACCTCTTCATCGTCGGCACCGCGGGCGCCGGGAAGACGCAGGCGCTCCGCACCATCGCGGTGTCCGCGGCTGTCGCCTTCCCCACCTCCGACGTGCACGTGCAGGCGATCGACTGCGGCAACGGCGGTCTGCTCGCGCTGGGCGGACTCCCCCACGTCGGCACCGTCGCGGTGCGTCATCAGCCCGAGAAGGTGTCCCGCCTGCTCGACAAGCTCGCCCGAACGGTGCTGGAGCGGCAGAACCGGCTGGCTTCGGCCGGCGTGTCGAGCCTCGCCGAGCTCCGCCGGATCACGACCGGAGAGGACCGGCCCGCCCAGACACTGCTGCTGATCGACGCGTGGGAGACGTTCGTCGACTCGTTCCAGCAGATCGACGGCGGCCGGCTCATCGAGACGGTGCACTTCCTGCTCCGCGAGGGCGCCGCCGCGGGCGTGCACGTCCTCCTCACCGGCGACCGGACGCTGCTGACCTCCAGCCGCCTGGCTCCCCTGACCGAGAACAAGCTGATCCTGCGCCTGGTCGACCGGTCGGATGTGACCTTCGCCGGCCTCAAGGTGCGCGACCTGCCCGAGGAGATCCCCGACGGACGCGCGTTCGCCGCGATCACCGGGGTGGAGACGCAGATCGCGGTCGTCGAGCCGCAGCTGAGCGGCCAGGAGCAGACGGCGTGGATCACGGACCTGGGCGTCGAGCTCACCGCCCGCGACGCCGCCGTCCCCGCCGCATCGCGACCGTTCGCGATCATCGAGATGCCGTCGGCGTACCGGTTCGATCCCGCCGCCCACGGCGGTGTCGAGGCCGAGCCCGGGAGGCTGTTCCTCGGCATCGGCGGAGCAGACATCGAGCCCATCGCCCTCGCACCGCGCATCCACCGCGGCTTCGTCATCACGGGTCACGCGAAGTCGGGACGCTCGACCGCGCTGCTCCACCTGTCCCACCGCGCCCGCGCAGCCGGATTCGAGCTCGTCGTACTGGCCCCGCGCACCTCGCCCGTTCGCTCGCTGGAGGGAACGCCCGGAGTGCGAGCGGTGGTCACCGACCCGGCCCCCACCTCCGAACTGCTCGCTCCCCTGCTGCTCGAGACCACGGGACCCACGGTGGTCATCGTCGACGACATCGAGCTGCTGCGCGACATCGAGGCCGGCGAATGGCTGCGCGCGGTCGTCGCCGAGTCGGAGGAACGGGATCTGTCCTTCCTGGTCGCCGGCGACGCCGCAGAGCTGTTCCGCGGGTTCGCCAGCTGGATCAAGGACATCGCGAAAGCGCGACAGGGCGTCGTGCTCGCGCCCCGCGAGATCCTCGAAGGCCAGGACCTGGGCATCAAGCTCACCCGCCCCGACCTCGCGGCGGGAGCGGACTTCCCGCCCGGCCGCGGCTTCACGCACGATCCGCGCGGCGGCCTCACCGTCATCCAGCTGCCCCTGCCCGTCGACAACACCGACCTCACCGACAGTGATGACACCCCCGAAGGAGCCTCCTCGTGAGCGACACCCCTGAACATCGCCCCACAACGTTCTCGATCAACATCCCGTCCTCGTGGGATCAGCTCGACCTCCACCCTCGCACCCGCGACCGTGCGATCAAGACGATCGTGGCCGACCGGCTCGACAAGATCCCGGAACTCCGTCCCCGACGGTCGGAGATCGTCGCCCACGTGCGCGACCTCTCGCGCCAGGCCTGGGAGGTCGGAGCGCGCTACTGCGCCACGTTCGTGCAGCCGGCCGGCGACGGCCTGATCACCGGATCGGTGATGATCACGGTGCTGCCGCCCGCCGACGGCAAGGGGCGCAGCCCGTTGGATGTCGTGGCCGAGCACGCACGCGAGGGCGCGACCGCACGCAGCGAGCAGTACAACTGGGAGACGACCATGACGGACCTGCCCAAAGCGGGCCGAGCCGTCCGTTGCTTCGGCGTCCAGCCGATCAAGCTGGCCCCGACGCGGCCGCCCATCCCGTACGTCACGATGAACACCTTCGTGCCGTACCCGGACGGTGTGGCCCTCGTCACCTGCGCATCGCCATCGACCGGCATCGCCGAACAGCTCTACGAGCTCTTCGCTCTCATCACGGACACCTTCGCCTTCGACACCCCGGCCGCCGCATGAGACTGCTGCGACGCCGCCGCGCCACGCACGAGCCGTCCCTGCTCGGTCTGCTCGGACCCGAATCCCGGGCTCGGGTCACGGTGACCCCGCCGCCGCTCCCGCGGGCCGCGCCGACGGCTCCCGATCCGGGCCCGCTCCCCCGGCGCGTCGTCGACCCGCCGATCCGGGTCGCACCGGCGACGGACGGACGGCGGAGGGCGACCGTACCGCCGCCCCCGATCGCAGACCCTCCGGCGATCGGCGCACCACCGACGATCGGAGAACCACCGGCGATCGGAGAACCACCGGCGATCGCTCCATCATCGACAGGGCGGCGCCGGAGCGCGGACACGAGCACGACATCCCCGGCGGCGCCTTCACCTCTCCCGAAAGCATTCCCACCGACCGACGCCGACAGCCCGGGCTCGTGGCTGATCGCCTTCTCGACGGGCGATGTGGTGCATGTGGCGGGCCCCGGCGTGGTGGGTCGCCGACCGGACGCTGACGGGGGTTTCACGCACGTGGTGGCGCTGTCCGACGACGAACGGTTGCTCTCCCGCACCCATCTGACCTTCGGACTTACCGCCGAGGGCAGGCTGTGGGTGCAGGACGAGGACTCCGTCAACGGCAGCATCATCGATGGGGTGTCACTGCCGCCGCGCGTCCGCGTCGAGGTGACCGCGGGAACGGCCGTCCGCCTGGGGCAGTACACCGCGGTCGTTCAGCACGTCGCTGCGCCGCACGCGGCGAGCGATCGGAGCGCCGCGGGCCGCCCGATCACGAACCGGGAGTCTGCGGCGTCCCCGGCGTCGACGGCGGGCGGATCGGGAAGGCACTCACCTTGAGAACGCGCGTCGCGGTCACCCCGTCGGCCGAGCGGGTGCCGATGATGAGGACCTCATCGCCCTTCGCGAAGGCGGATGCCGTCGTCGGCTGCCCGGGGAGCCCGTAGGCGGTCGACGCGTCGACCGTCACGGTCACCGTGCCGCCGTTCTGGCGGGTCAGCGTCCAGGTGTCGCCGGAGATGGAGTCGATGGTGCCGCGGACCAGCTCGCGCGACGGCTTGCTCCCGTCGCCCTGCTTGCCGCCCGGGCCGCCTCCGTTGCCATCGCCCGGACGGCCCGGCAGTCCCGGGATTCCGGGCTGCGCCGGCGGCACCTGGTGCGGCTGGGACTGGGAGATGAATCGCTCACCGACGCGCATGGCGACGTTCGCGACCGCGAAGCCGCCCGCGGCGACGAGTCCGAGCAGGATGACGATGGACAGCACCAGGGTCGAGATCGCGAACGCGAGACCGTGACGCTTGTAGAACGGCTCACGAAGCCCATTCGGAGCGCCGGCCGGACGCGGGACTCCCGGCGCGTACGGGGACGCCGCAGGTTCGTGATGGGGCGGCAGAGGCTCGGTGGGCTGGGTGTTGCTCATGATCACATATAAGCAGGTCAGAGCACCAGGCGCCCTGGGAGCGGGTTATGGATCGGGCGAGAATCTCAGGCCGGCTGCACGAGCACGGAGCGGAGCTTCGCCAGCTCCAGCTCGTCGAGCCCGGCGGCGAGCAGGTACCCACGCACGCTCCCGTGCCGCTGCTCGATGTGGTCGATCACGGTCTCGAGCGCTTCACGCGGACTGCCGCCGAGGATGACACGCAGGTCGGGCGTGACCTCGACCCCGTAGCCGCGCACCAGCTCCAGCATGCCCTCCAGCCACGGGCCCTCGAGGTTGCCCTCTGTGACGGCGTAGTCGTCGACGACTGTCTCGCGGTCCACCCCGACCGCGAGCAGAGCGAGGGCGATCACGATGCCGGTGCGGTCCTTGCCCGCGGTACAGTGCACGACCACCGGCTCATCGCCCGTGTCGGCGATCTCGCGGAGGGCCCGCACGATCACATCGGTGTGCTGGAACACGATCTTGTCGTAAAGGTGCACGATGGTCGCGCCGACCGTCGAGGCCGAGGCGCCGGACCCCTCGAAGACGGGCAGGCGCAGCACCTCCACGTCGAGCCCGTCGAGGTCGTCGGGCAGCGCCTGCACCTCGAAGTCGTCGCGCAGGTCGATGACGATCCGGATGCCGAGCTCGCGCATCCCCTCCCGCCCTGCCTCCCCGAGCCGGCCGAGCGCATCCGCGCGGAACAGCTTGCCCGGCCGGGTCGCTCCCCCGTCTGCCGGGTACCCGCCGATGTCGCGGAAGTTGTAGGTGCCGGCGATCGGGATGCGCTGTGCGATCGAGTCCATGGACTCAGTCTCGCACTCCGTCACTCGCCGAGGTGATTGCGGGTGGACATGGCGCGCTCGGCCTCGCGCTTGTCCTGACGTTCGCGCAGCGCCTGCCGCTTGTCGTACTCGCGCTTGCCCTTCGCGACCGCGATCTCGACCTTCGCGCGCCCGTCGTTGAAGTAGATCGACAGCGGAACGATGGTGTAGCCGCCCTGCTTCACCTTGTTCTCGATCTTCAGGATCTGCGCCTTGTGGAGCAGCAGCTTGCGCTTGCGCCGCGGCGCGTGGTTGTTCCACGTGCCGTCGGCGTACTCGGGGATGTGCACGGCGTCGAGCCACGCCTCGCCGCCGTCGACGAACGCGTAGCCGTCGACCAGCGACGCGCGCCCGAGCCGGAGCGACTTCACCTCGGTGCCGGTGAGCACGAGCCCGGCCTCGTAGGTGTCCTCGATCGTGTAGTCATGGCGCGCACGGCGATTGGTGGCCACGACCTTCTGACCACGTTCCTTCGGCACAGCTCACTCCTCGACTCGATCGGTTCTGCGCACGGCGCGTTCGCCGGGCAGCGGACCAGTCTATCGTGACTCGGTGCGCGGGCGGATCAGACCTTCAGATAGCGCTTTATCGCGAAGTTCGCCGAGGCTGCGGCCAGCACGATGCCGATCACCACCAGGATCGGGATGACCAGCCAGGCCTGCTCCATACCGACGAAGTTGATCGACTGGATGCGGTCGCTCAGGTAGCCGCGCACGAAGAACTGAACGCCGAGCGCGATCACGACCGACGCCAGCACCGAGCCGATCAGCGCCGCGATGACGCCCTCGATGATGAACGGCGTCTGGATGAAACGGTTCGACGCTCCGACCAGCCGCATGATCCCGATCTCCCGGCGCCTGGAGAATGCGGAGAGCCGGATCGTGGTCGCGATCAGCAGCACGGCAGCCACGAGCATGAGCGCGGCGATACCGATCGCGGTGTAGCTGGCGGCGTTCAGGATGCTGAAGATCTGGTCCAGGTAGCTGCGCTGGTCGACGACGCTCTGCACTCCGGCCGATCCGGACAGCGTCTCGGTGAGGACCGCGGAGTTGTTCGGGTCCTTGAGGTTCACCCAGAACGTCTGCGGGATCATGTCCGGCGTGACGAAGTCGGCGATCTGGTTGCCCTTGAACTGCTGCTTGAACTGCTCGTAGCCCTGCTTCTGGTCCTGGAAGTAGAACTTCTGGATGTACGGCGAGAGCTCCGGCGACTCCAGCTGCTTCTTGACGGCCTCGATCGACTGGTCGGTCGCGGCGCCGCCGGTGCAGTTGTCGGTCTGCGTGCACATGTACACGGCGACCTGGGCACGGTCGTACCAGTAGGTCTTCATCTGGCCGATCTGCATCTGCAGCAGGACGGCCGTGCCGACGAAGGTCAGCGAGATGAAGGTCACGAGGATGACCGAGACCACCATCGAGAGATTGCGGCGGAGGCCGTTGCCGACCTCCGACCAGATGAGTCCGAATCTCATTTCGTCGGCCCCACATTCTGGTCGCCGTCGCGGTCCGCGCCCTCGCGCAGGCCGCTGAGGTCGAGGTTCGCAGTGAAGTTGAGGTGGTCCGGCAGCTCCTCCGATGCAGGAGCCGGCGTGACGGGCGCCGTCGCGAACTGCACGGGCGCGGGCACCTGACGTGCGGGCTCCGGCTGCGTGGGCGCCGGCTGCGTGGGCGCCGGCTGTGCAGCGGGCTGCTGAGCGGCGGGAACCGGCTGCACCGGCGCCGTCTGCTGCGGCGCGGTCTGCGGCACGGACACCGGCGCCGTAGGTGTCGAGGTCGGCGCGTGCGGCCGGGTCATCGGCGCCTCGGCCGACTGCTGCGCGGGCACTCCGCCTGCGTAGGCGGGCGTCGCGACCGAGATCGGCTCGTCGCGTTCGAGCGGCTGGGCGATCGGCACGGCCGCCGTGAATCCGTAACCGCCGTGACGCTCGTCGCGCACGATCTGACCGCCCACGAGCTCGATCACGCGCCGCTTCATCTGGTCGACGATCGCGGCCTCGTGCGTGGCCATGAGCACGGTCGTGCCACCGGCGTTGATCCGCTCGAGCACGGCCATGATGCCGGCGCTCGTGGCGGGGTCGAGGTTTCCGGTCGGCTCGTCGGCCAGCAGCACCTGCGGCTTGTTCACCACGGCGCGCGCGATCGCCACGCGCTGCTGCTCACCGCCGGAGAGCTCGTGCGGCAGGCGCTGCGCCTTGCCGTCGAGCCCGACCATCTTCAGCACATCCGGAACAGCCTCCTGGATGAAGCCGCGGGACTTGCCGATGACCTGCAGCGTGAACGCGACGTTCTGGAAGACGTTCTTGTTCGGGAGCAGGCGGAAATCCTGGAAGACGACGCCGATGTTGCGGCGGAAGTAGGGGACCTTGCGGGACGAGATCGTGTTGAGGTCCTGCCCCAGCACATGGATCTTGCCCTTGGTCGGCTTCTCCTCTTTGAGGATCAGTCGGAGGCAGCTGGACTTGCCCGAGCCGGAGGCGCCGACGAGGAAGACGAACTCTCCGCGCAGCACTTCCAGGTTGATGCCGTTCAGCGCCGGGCGCGCCGTGCCCGCGTACTGCTTGGATACGTGTTCGAACCGGATCATGACTTCTTGAGACTATGCAGTCCCGGCCCGATCCGCAGTAGCGACATGCCCGCGCGAGGCAAGCCTGACAGTCGGCAGGACGCCGGATGGGCGCCGGCGCTGTTACGCCTGAGCCTCCGCTTTGTTGCCGGCGCGCCAGCGGATGCCCGCGGCGATGAAGCCGTCGAGGTCGCCGTCGAACACCGAGCTCGGGTTGCCGGACTCGTATCCCGTGCGCAGGTCCTTCACCAACTGCTGGCCGTAGAGGAAGTAGGAGCGCATCTGGTCGCCCCAGCTCGCCGTGATCGTGCCGGCGAGCTCCTTCTTCTTCGCGGCCTCCTCCTCCTTCTGCAGCAGCAGCAGGCGCGTCTGGAGCACGCGCATCGCGGCGGCGCGGTTCTGGATCTGCGACTTCTCGTTCTGCATCGAGACCACGAGGCCGGTGGGGAGGTGCGTGATGCGCACGGCGGAGTCCGTCGTGTTGACCGACTGGCCGCCCGGGCCGGAGGACCGGAAGACGTCGACGCGGATGTCGCCCTCCGGGACCTCGACCTCCGTCGCCTCCTCCATGAGCGGGATGACCTCGACGGCCGCGAACGAGGTCTGGCGCTTGTCCGCCGAGCCGAAGGGACTGATCCGGGCCAGGCGGTGCGTGCCGGCTTCGACCGACAGCGTGCCGAAGGCGTAGGGCGCATCCACCTCGAAGGTCGCCGACTTGATGCCCGCCCCCTCGGCGTAGGAGGTGTCCATCACCTTGACCGGGTACTTGTGCTGCTCCGCCCACCGGAGGTACATGCGCATCAGCATCTCGGCGAAGTCGGTGGCGTCGTCGCCGCCGGCTCCGGAGCGGATGGTCACGATCGCCGCGCGGTCGTCGTACTCGCCGCTCAGGAGCGTCTGCACCTCGAGGTCGCCGAGCGCGGTCTGCAGCGACTGCAGCTCGGCACGGGCCTCGGCGGCGGACTCCTCGTCGTCGGCCTCGTTGGCGAGCTCGACCAGCACCTCCAGGTCGTCGAGCCGCTGCTCGATCGCGGTGATGCGGCCGAGCTCCGACTGGCGGTGGCTGAGTGCGCTGGTGACCTTCTGCGCGTTGGCGGTGTCGTCCCAGAGGTCGGGCGCCCCGGCCTTCTCGCTGAGGTCGGCGATCTCGGCGCGGAGGCGCGGCACATCCACCACCGCGGTGATGTCGTCGAAGGTGGAGCGCAGGTCGGCGATCTGGGAGGAGAGGTCGAGTTCGATCATGTCGTCCTCCAGCCTACCGGGCGGTCGCCGCCGCGGGACGGCGCGGAGGCGCCCGGGAAAGTTGTACGGTGTTAACGACATGACTTCCGACGAGCGCCCCTTCCGTTTCCGCTCCGTCGCCCTTGCCGCCTTCCTGCCGACCCTCCTGTTCTCGATCGGGGAGGGCGCGATCATCCCGATCATCCCCGTCGCGGCCGGCAACCTCGGCGCGGGCCTCGCGATGGCGGGCTTCATCGCATCCATGGTGATGCTGGGCGAGCTGGTGGGCGACATCCCGAGCGGATGGGTGGTGTCGCGCTTCGGCGAGCGCACCTCCATGATCGGCGCGGCCGTCGTGGCGATCGTCGGCGTCGTGATCTGCCTGCTCGCCCCGAACTACTGGGTGCTGATGGGCGGCATCTTCCTGGTCGGGATCGCGACGGCGGTCTTCGCCCTCGCCCGGCACGCCTTCATGACCACGTATGTGCCGGCTCGCTACCGCGCTCGCGCGCTGTCGACCCTGGGCGGCATCTTCCGCGGCGGCTGGTTCATCGGGCCCCTGATCGCGTCGGCCGTCATCGCGGTGACCGGCTCGACGCAGTCCGTGTTCTGGATCTTCATCGTCAGCTGTCTGGGCTCGGTGATCGTGCTGATCGCCCTCCCCGACCCGGAGGCGATGTTCGGCCCCTCGCAGCGGGTCGCCGACGAGTACGGCGCCCAGGTGACCGAGGGCGAGGAGGATGCCGAGGAGCGCACACACGGACTGTTCCGCACGATCTGGTCCTTCCGCGAGGTGCTCGCCCGGATGGGCGCGGGCGTCTCGCTGGTCGCCGCGATCCGCTCGGCGCGGACGGTGCTGCTCCCGCTGTGGGCCGTGTCCATCGGCCTGAGCGAGTCGCATACCGCTCTCATCATCGGCATCGCCGGCGCGGTCGATTTCGCGCTGTTCTACTCCAGCGGCCAGATCATGGACCGGTTCGGCCGGATGTGGAGCGCCATCCCGTCGATGATCGGGTTGGGGCTCGGCTTCCTCGTGCTCGCGTTCTCGCACGATCTCAGCACCAATGTGGCCTGGTACATCGGCGTCTCCCTGTTCCTCTCCCTCGCCAACGGCATCGGCTCCGGCATCGTCATGACGCTCGGCGCCGACCTCGCGCCGAAGGACAGGCCCGCGCCCTTCCTCGGCGCATGGCGCTTCTCGGCGGACGCGGGGCAGGCCGCCGCTCCCCTCTTCGTCTCGCTGCTGACGGCACTCGTCTCGATCTCGTTCGCCAGCGGGGTCATGGGAGTGCTGGGGCTGGTCGGCGCCGGGATGCTGGCCCGCTACATCCCCCGCTACGTGCCGAGGAAGGCCCGCACGGCCTGACAGGGAATACGCTCGTCCCCGACGGTGCTAGCTTCCATGCATACGCATGAGACGAGGATGACATGGCCGCACGACTGGAACTCGGGATCGACACCTTCGGGGACGTGACGCTGGACGCCGACGGCACGCCGTTGCCGCAGGCGCAGGTGCTGCGCAACGTCGTCGAGGAGGGTGTGCTGGCCGACCGCGTCGGCCTCGACTTCTTCGGCGTCGGCGAGCACCACCGCGCAGACTTCGCCGTCTCGGCGCCCGAGGTCGTGCTGGCCGCCATCGCCGGCCGCACCGAGCGCATCCACCTCGGCTCGGCCGTCACCGTGTTGAGCTCCGACGACCCGGTGCGCGTCTTCCAGCGCTTCGCCACGCTCGACGGCGTCTCGGGAGGGCGCGCCGAGGTGATCCTCGGGCGCGGGTCGTTCATCGAGTCGTTCCCGCTGTTCGGGCTCGACCTCGCCCAGTACGAGGAGCTGTTCGAGGAGAAGCTGGGGCTGTTCGCCGCCCTGCGTACGCAGGAGCCGGTGACATGGACCGGCCAGCTCCGGGCTCCGCTCACCGAGCAGTCCGTCTACCCGCACGTCGAGAACGCGCCGCTGAAGACGTGGATCGGTGTCGGCGGCAGCCCGGAGTCGGTCGTCCGTGCGGCGCACTACGGGCTCCCGCTGATGCTGGCGATCATCGGCGGAGGCCCCATGCGCTTCCAGCCGCTGGCCGAGCTGTACCGCAACGCGCTCGAGCAGTTCGGTCAGGACACGACGCTGCCGATCGGCATCCACTCCCCCGGCTTCGTCGCGGAGACCGACGAGGAGGCCAAGGACACGCTGTGGCCGCACTACGAGGTGATGACGAACCGGATCGGCCGCGAGCGCGGCTGGCCGCCCGCCTCCCGTGCCCGCTTCGAGCACGAGGCGGGACCGGACGGCGCGCTCGTCGTCGGCTCGCCGGAGACCGTCGCGCAGAAGATCGTGTACGCGGCCCGCGGCCTCGGCGCCTCGCGCGTCGACATCAAGATGAGCAACGGGACGCTGCCGCATTCCGACCTGATGCGCTCGATCGAGCTGTACGGCACGGAGGTCGCACCGCGCGTCCATGAGCTAATGTCGTAGCCGCGCACCGCGCGCGGGAGTGGTGAAACTGGCAGACACGCAGGATTTAGGTTCCTGTGCTTCGGCGTGAGGGTTCGAGTCCCTTCTCCCGCACCGACAGTACGACCACGGGATGATCTTTCCCCGAGGCGCCGGATTCGCACGCTTCGTGCAGCTTCCGGCAACCAGCCGCCGCTAAACTCGGCCACAGCTTTCCCACCGATCCCTCCTGGAGAACAGTGATCCATCACGCCGGCCTCATCCCGTGGCTCGACCCCCACACGATCATCGACTCGGCCGGGCCGTGGGCCCTGCTGGTCGTGTGCGGCATCGTGTTCGCGGAGACCGGCCTGCTGATCGGCTTCCTGTTCCCCGGCGACACCCTGCTGATCATCTCCGGGCTGCTCACGCACACCTCCCACGTCTTCGGGCTCGATATCTGGTGGGTGGCCCTGGCCATCGCGTTCGCCGCCTTCATCGGCGGCGAGGTCGGCTACCTGATCGGCCACAAGGCCGGGCCGAAGGTGTTCGAACGCAAGGAGTCCGGGCTCTTCTCGATGGAGAACGTCCGCCGGACCAACACGTTCTTCGTACGCTTCGGCGCGCTCGCGATCATCGTCGCCCGATTCGTCCCCATCGTCCGCACCTTCGCACCGGTCGCGGCGGGCGTGGGTCACATGAACTACCGCAAGTACTCGCTCTACAACGCCCTCGGCGCGCTGCTCTGGGGCGCCGGCGTGACGTACTTCGGCTACCTGATCGGCTACATCCCGCCGGTCGCGAACTTCGTCTCCAGCTACATCGACGTCATCCTGATCGGTGCTGTGCTGATCACTCTCATCCCCACGCTGATCCATTACTTCCAGTCGTCCCGCAAGGCCAAGCGGAAGGCCGCCGCGGAGCAGGCCGCCGCGGCGGCGGCGGCGGCGCAGGGCCCCCAGCCGGTCGCCGGCGAGCCGTCGTCGCACGACACGCCGGCCGCCCCGCGCGCGGCGCACCCGGCGCCCACCCGCCCCGAGGCCTAGCCCGCCCGACGACCTCGGAGAACCGGTCCGGATTCTCCGCCGCAGCGCCCCGCCCGTTCCGCTGAGGTGCACGTTGTTGCGCAGCCGCACGGCGTGTCGCCCACAACGACGTGCACCTCAACGAGATGGGAGGGCTTGCGTCGGAGAATTGCCGTCACGTCTCCCCTGCGGCGGTGAGGTGCACGTTGTTGCGCAGCCGCACGGCGTGTCGCCCACAACGACGTGCACCTCGACGAGATGGGAGGCGAGGTGTGCGAGAAGGGAGAGGGGGTGCGGGGGTGCGGGGGCGGGTGCGGGTCAGCGGTGGAACTCGTCCTCGTGGGCGGCGTGCTCGGCCGGTTCGAGCTGGAAGGTGGAGTGCTCGACGTCGAAGTGCTTCGAGAGGCAGCCGGACAGCTCGTCGAGGAGAGCGCCGGTGCGGCCGGAGCGGAAGACCGACTGCTCGCACACCACGTGCGCGCTGAACACCGGTGCTCCGGAGGTGATCGCCCACACGTGCACGTCGTGCACCGCGACCACGCCCGGCGTGCCCAGGATGTGGTCGCGGATCTCGGCGACGTCGGTGTCCGCCGGGGCGGCCTCGCTGAGCACGCGCACCACATCCCGCAGCAGCGAGAACGCGCGCGGGACGATCAGCACGGCGATGAGCAGTGAGGCGATCGCGTCGGCCGGGACGAAGCCGGTGGTCAGGATGATGACGGCCGCAACGATGACCGTCGCGGACCCGACCAGGTCGCCCAGCACCTCCAGGTAGGCGCCGCGCATGTTGATCGACCGTCCGGCGGCGGGCCGGAGCAGCAGCAGAGCGCCCAGGTTCGCGACCAGCCCGATGACGGCGACGATCAGCATCGGGATGCTGTGCACCTCCGTCTCGCCGCCGACCAGCCGGCCGATGGCGCCGATCGTCACCGTGACCGCCACGACGACGAGGATGAGCCCGTTGATGAGCGCGCCGAACACCTCGGCGCGCCGGTATCCGAAGGTCTGGCGGTCGGTCGCCGGGCGCGCCGCGACGATGGTCGCCATGAGCGCGATGATGAGGCCCGCGAGGTCGCTGAGCATATGCCCGGCATCGGCGAGCAGCGACAGCGAACCGCTCAGCCACGCGCCGAACACCTCGACGACGAGCACCGCCGCCACGATGCCGATGGCGATCAGCAGGCGGTTTCGGTTGGCGGTGTGGCCGTGGTCGTGACTCATCTCGACTTCTACGGTAGATAGAAGTCTCGGCGTCCGCCAGAGGCGGCGACTAGTTGGGAATGAGTGGCGTTCTCAGCTGCCGGCGCGCTCACCCGACGAGCAGGCTCCCGCCGCGAGCTCCCGCAGCGCCGGGACGATGGCCGCGAACGCCCGCGCCCGGTGGCTCTCCGCGTTCTTCCGCTCGGCAGTCAGCTCCGCCGCCGTCACGTCGTGCCCGTCGGGCACGAAGATCGGGTCGTATCCGTGACCGCCGTCGCCGCGTGGCTCTCGCGCGATGCGCCCGGGCCAGACACCCTGGACGATCGTCGGCTCCCCGCCGGGCACGACCAGGGCGAGCGTCGCCGTGAAGTGCGCGGCGCGCGCCGGATCCGGGATGTCGGCCAGCTGGTCGAGCAGCAGTCGCAGGTTCGCGGCGGCGTCGCCGTGCGTGCCGGACCAGATGGCGGAGAAGATGCCGGGGGCGCCGCCCATGACATCCACGCAGATGCCGGAATCGTCGGCGAGCGCCGGCAGCCCGGTGTGCTCGGCCGCCGCGCGCGCCTTGATCAACGCGTTCTCCTCGAAGCTGGTGCCGTCCTCGACCGGGACGGGACCGTCGTAGGCGACGATCTCGAGTCCCGGCAGCTCACTGCCGAGGATGCCCTGGAACTCCCGGGCCTTATGGGCGTTGTGGGTCGCGAGGACCACGCGCACGGCGGTCACGCCTCCGCAGCGGCGGGGGTGAGCGCGGCCGACTGGATGCCCGCCAGCTCGGTGGTCCCCGCGAGGGCGAGGTCGAGCAGGTCGTTCAGCTCGCGGCGGTCGAAGGGCGCGCCCTCCGCCGTGCCTTGCACCTCGACGAAGAGTCCGCGACCGGTGACGACGACGTTCATGTCGGTCTCGGCGCGCACATCCTCCACGTAGGCCAGGTCGAGCATCGGGGTGCCGTCGATGATGCCGACCGAGACCGCGGAGACGGAGTCGATGAGCGGGATCGCCCTCTGACCGATGAAGCGATGCTCGCGGCCCCACTCCAGCGCCTCGGCGAGCGCCACGTAGGCGCCGGTGATCGCCGCCGTGCGCGTGCCGCCGTCGGCCTGCAGCACGTCGCAGTCGAGCACGATCGTGTTCTCGCCCAGCGCCTTCATGTCGACCACGGCGCGCAGGCTCCGCCCGACGAGGCGGCTGATCTCGTGCGTGCGGCCGCCGACGCGTCCCTTCACCGACTCGCGGTCCATCCGCTCGTTGGTCGAGCGGGGCAGCATCGCGTACTCGGCGGTGACCCAGCCGCGGCCCTTGCCTGCCATCCAGCGCGGCACGCCGTTCGTGAAGGATGCCGTGCACAGCACCCGCGTGTTGCCGAACGAGATCAGTGCAGAACCCTCGGCCTGACGGCTCCAGCCCCGCTCGATGGTGACCGGCCGCAGCTGGTCGGGGGTGCGCCCGTCGGCGCGGGTGATGTCGGTCACGGGGATCTCCTCGGATCGGGGACGGTTGCTCTACAGGGGCAGGTCGATGACGCCGGTCTGCACCAGGTCGACCCGCGAGACCTCGGGGCCGATGAAGCGGTGCGCCAGGCGCAGGAAGGTGTCGGCGTCGGAGCCGGTGGCCTCGTACCGGATGGTGGGCGGCAGCGGCGAGCGCCGCTCGAGCCCCTGCCCCACCAGTGTGCGGTAGACGTCCTTGGCGGTCTCGGTGTCGCTGGACACGAGCGAGACGCCCTCGCCCATCACGTACGAGATTGCGCCCTTCAGGAACGGGTAGTGGGTGCAGCCCAGCACGAGCGTGTCGACGTCCGCCTCGCGCAGCGGGCGCAGGTACTCCGCGGTGACGCGCAGCACCTCCTCGCCGGAGGTGATGCCGGCCTCCACGAATTCGACGAACCGGGGGCACGCCTGGGTGAAGAGCTCGAGCGTGGGCGCTGCCGCGAAGGCGTCCTCGTAGGCGCGGGAGGCGATGGTTCCCACCGTGCCGATCACCCCGACGCGCCCCGTGCGGGTGGCCGCGACGGCGCGGCGGACGGCCGGCTGGATGACCTCGATGACGGGCACGTCGTAGCGCTCGCGCGCATCCCGGAGCATGGCCGAGGAGGCGGTGTTGCAGGCGATCACCAAAAGTTTGACGCCCTGTTCGACCAGGAAGTCCATGACCTCCAGGGAGTAGCGGCGCACGTCCGCGATCGACTTGGGCCCGTACGGCGAGTGCGCGGTGTCGCCGACGTAGAGCAGCGACTCGTTGGGCAGCTGATCGCGGATGGCGCGGGCGACGGTCAACCCGCCCACACCCGAGTCGAAGATCCCAATCGGCGCATCCGTCACAGCAGTCCAGCCTACCCGCCGTCCGCTCGCCGCCTCCGCTGCAGTGGTCGTGGGTAGGCTGGACGGCGTGACCGAGAGACCCGCGTCCTCCGCCTTCCTCACCGACCGCTACGAGCTCACGATGCTCGACGCCGCCCTTCTCGCCGGCACGCACGATCGCGAGTGCGTGTTCGAGGCGTTCACCCGCCGCCTGCCGGCCGGCCGCCGTTACGGCGTGCTCGCGGGTACCGGGCGCCTGCTGGAGCTGATCGACCAGTTCCGCTTCGGGGACGCCGAGCTGCAGTTCCTGCGGGACAACCGGGTCGTCCGCGACGAGACCATCGACTGGCTGGCCGACTACCGTTTCTCCGGCACCATCCGCGGGTACCGCGAGGGCGAGCTGTTCTTCCCGGGTTCGCCGTTCTTCATCGTGGATGCGCCCTTCGCCGAGGGCGTCATCCTCGAGACCCTGCTGCTGAGCGTGTTCAACTACGACTCCGCCGTCGCCTCGGCCGCAGCACGCATGGTCGCCGCCGCGGGCGGGCGTCCCCTCGCCGAAATGGGCTCGCGCCGCGCGAACGAGCGTTCGGCGGTCGCGGCGGCGCGCGCCGCCTTCATCGCGGGGTTCTCGGCCACCTCGAACCTCGAAGCCGGCCGCACCTGGGGCGTCCCCACCATGGGGACCGCCGCCCACGCCTTCACGCTGCTCCACGACTCCGAGGAGGCGGCGTTCCGGGCGCAGGTGGATGCGCTGGGCCCCGGCACGACGCTGCTGGTCGACACCTTCGACGTCACCAGGGCCATCGACACCGCCGTTCGCGTGGCCGGCCCCGAGCTCGGCGCCGTGCGCCTCGACTCGGGCGACCTCCCTAAGCTGGTGAAGCAGGTGCGCCAGCAGCTCGACTCGCTGGGGGCGACGAAGACGCGCATCACCGTCACCAACGACCTCGACGAGTACACCATTGCGGCACTCGCGGCCTCCCCGGTCGACTCGTACGGCGTCGGGACGTCCGTGGTCACCGGCTCCGGCAATCCGGCGTCCGGGATGGTGTACAAGCTTGTGGCGCACCGCAGCCACGGCAGCTCGGGCGAGTGGATCCCGGTGGCCAAGAAGTCGGACGGCAAGGCGGGCGTCGGGGGCAGGAAGCATCCCGTACGGCGCCACGACGCCTCCGGGGCCGCGGTGGCGGAGGTCGTGCACATCGTCGAGAAGGGCGAGATCCCGGACGACACCGGTCGCGACCTGCTCGTGCCGCTGATCACCCGCGGCGAGGTGCACCAGGAGCACCTCGGCATCGAGGGGACGCGCCGCGCGCGCGAGCACCGCGAACTCGCGATGAGCGAGCTCCCGGACGAGGCGTTCCGCCTGGGCCGCGGCGACCCGGTGCTCCCGACGATCTTCGAGTGAGGAGCACCCGCCCGGCAGCGGCCGGGACTCAGTCGCCCTGCAGGCCCTCGTAGATCTCGCGGCAGGTCGGGCAGACCGGGAACTTCTCGGGGTCGCGGTTCGGCGTCCACATCTTGCCGCAGAGCGCCTTGACCGGCTTGCCGGTCATCGCGGACTCCAGGATCTGCTCCTTCTTCACGTAGTGCGAGAAGCGCTCGTGATCGCCCGGCTCCTGGTTCTGCAGGAGCTGCTCGAGCTCGCGATCGAGCGTGGTCGCACCGCCGCCGCCGGGCTCACCGAAGGGATCGGAGATGCTGGCTTCGTTCATGTCTCCAGTGTAGACGCCCGAGGTCCGAACGCTCCGGGGCGGTCGGGCCCCGACGGCCGGCGGGTGCGCCTCAGTCGTTGCGGTTGGCGAACGCCATCAGCTCCGGCCCGCGGCGGTCGAACAGCCGGCCGCCGAGCCACAGCCCGAAGAACAGCGTCCCGAACCCGATCAGCACCGCGACGACGGGGGCGATGCCGAGCCAGAACGGGTTCACGGTCAGCCCGAGCACGAGGAACACCAGGACGGGCGAGGCGAGGATCAGGATGGCGAAGAAGCTCAGCGACTGGGCCAGAGCGGCGGACGCGCCGGAGGTCTGCGGCTGCGTGAACGCGCTGTCCCCCGGTTTCGTCGCCGGATACGGGAACAGCGCCGACGAGATGCTGGAGAGCCCGAGGCCGATCACCAGGATGGCGCCGCTGAGGGCGGCGACGGCGGGGAGCACGGCCCAGTCGCCGAAGACGATCGTCGTCGCGATCGACCCGACGATGAGCACCGGGATCCCGACCACCACCGGCGGGAACATGCGGCCGGCGCGATCCGCGATCCCGCGGGTGCCCGAGACGAGGTGCAGCCAGATCGCGGTGCTGTCGAACGCGAGGTCGTTGTGGATGCTCCACCCGAGGAACAGGCAGACCAGCGGCAGCGGCACCAGTGCCACGAAATGCGACGGCAAGCCTGCGACGGCGAGGGCGACGATCACGAGGACGGGGATCACCGGGATGAGCACGATCGACACCCAGTAGCGGGCATCCCGCCCCCAGTAGGTCATGGAGCGCGCGGCGATCGCGGCGGTCGGCCCGCCCGGCAGGCGGTCGAACCAGCCCAGGCCGTGGTACGCCTTCGACCGGGCCTCCCGTTCCGGCGAGGCGACCACCCGTGCGACCAGACCGATCCATCCCAGCCAGAGCAGGCCCAGGGTCGCCAGCGCGATCAGCAGCTGCAGCACGGCGGTCCCCCACGCCCCCTGCGCGGCGGCGCCGGGAGCCGACCAGGCGGCGCCGAGCGGCGTCCACGCCAGCCAACGGGCGAAGCCGCCGAGGGCGCCCAGCCCGTCGCGGCCCCAGTCGACCGTCACCAGCAGCAGCAGAACGGGCACGATGAGCACGAGCAGCAGGATGCCGACGACGCCGCCCGCTTCACGCGACCGGCGCGTGTTCAGCAGCGAGTGCGCGACCGCTGTCGTCACGCGGGAGGCGAGCACGCAGGTCAGCACAACGACCACCGCCGAGACCAGAGCGACCAGGACGGTCCCGGCGTTCTGCGACCAGGTCACGACGGTCGCCGCGCTGCACACGATGAGCACGAGCGACGGGATGCCGATCAGGCCCGCGAACAGCAGGCCGGTCGCCAGCGTCCGGTTCGGAAGGCCGAACAGCGAGAACTCCCGCGGATCCAGCGTGTCGTCGATCCCGAAGAGGAGTGGGAGCAGCGCGAATCCGGCGACGACCACGGATCCGATGACGACGATGACGCTGTGCGTCGCGGATGCGTCGTCCACCACCCGGGCGGCCACGAGCGAGCCGACGACGATGACGGTGATGAAGCCTCCGTAGAGCAGCCCGATCACCAGGCCGAACACCTGCCAGGGCGACCGCCGGAAGGCGTTGCCCATGATCCGGAGTTTCAGTCCGAGAAACTGTGCAACCACTCCATGCCTTCCGCTGCCTTGCGGCCGCCGGCCAGCTCCACGAAGCGCTCCTCGAGCGTCTGCCCGCCGCGCACCTCGTCGATCGTGCCGGAGGCGAGCACCTGTCCGCGCACGATGATCGCGACGCTGTCGCAGACCCGCTGGATCATGTCCATGCCGTGGCTCGACACGACGACGGTGCCACCCGCGGCCGTGTAGCGCTGGAGGATGTCGATGATGTTCGCGGCGGAGACCGGGTCGACGGACTCGAACGGCTCGTCGAGCACCAGCAGGCGCGGCGAGTGGATCATCGCCGCGGCGAGCGCGATCTTCTTGGTCATTCCGGCGGAGTAGTCGGCCACGAGGCGGTCGAGAGCGTCCTCGATCCCGAAGGCCGCGGCGACGTCGGCGGTGCGAGCGCGCACGGTCTTCGCGCTCAGGCCCCGCAGCGTGCCGGCGTACCGGAGGAACTGCGCACCGGTGAGGCGGTCGAAGAGCCGAAGCTTGTCCGGCAGCACGCCGATGATGTGCTTGGCCCGGACCGGCTCGGCCCACACGTCCACGCCGTGCACGACCACTCGGCCGGCGTCCGGCCGGAGGAGGCCGGTGACGATCGACAGCGTCGTGGTCTTGCCCGCGCCGTTGGGGCCGACGATTCCGTAGAACGAGCCCTTCTTGATCTCCAGGCTCACGCCGTCGACGGCGACCGTATCGCCGTAGCGCTTGTGCAGGCCGCCCAGCGACAGCACGGTCGGGCGGCTGTCGGCCACGGGAGCCGGGGCCTCGGTCGCGCGGGACTGCGCGGCGGTGCGTGTCGTCTGCCGGGGCTTGGCCGTCGTCGTGCGCTTCCGCGGCGCCCGGGTGCTCGTGCCGGCTGCGGCCGCGGCCGTCTTCGCCGGCGCGCGCTTCGGGGCGGGTCGCGGCGGTGGCGCGGCCTCCGCCTCCATCTGCGCGGCCGTCGGCTCGGCAGCCTCCGCCATGGTCTCCCCCCTCTGCGGTTCCGGCTCCGCTCCCTTTTCCCGGTCCGCGGCAGGCTCGGTGATCTGGGGACGGATGTGCTCGGAACTCACCCCGCTAACGTACCAAGACCTGGTTCGGCGCGAACCCCCCGGCGCCTGAGCACCCGACTTCGCCGCCTCCGAATGTCCTGTGAGGAACATAACGACCCAACAACGACATCCGTCAACCCCTGCCCCCCGACAGGGGCCCCCGGTAGTCTGGGGCAGTCGTTCGGGGGAAATTTCGGTACAGCGCGTGTCGATCGACCCACACGCGGATGAATCCTGGGTGAACCAGTCCCGGGCCCGCAGACCCAAGGAGATGATTGTGACGACCCAGGTAGTGATTCTCGCGGCCGGCATGGGAAGCCGGCTCGGACGGAGCCTTCCGAAGCCGCTGACCGAGCTGAGCGACGGCCGCACGATCATGCAGCAGCAGTTCGACAACATCCACGCCGCCTTCGGCAAGGACGCGCAGGTGACGATCGTCGTCGGCTACAAGCTGGAGCACATCATCGAGGCGTTCCCCGACGCCCAGTTCGTCTACAACGAGCAGTACGACCAGACCAACACTTCGAAGAGTCTCATGCGCGCCCTCCAGGCGTCCGCCCCCGGCGGCGTGCTCTGGATGAACGGCGACGTGGTCTTCGACCCGGCCGTCCTCGTGCGCGGCGCGGCCATGGTGGCCCGCGACCAGACCTTCGTCACGGTCAACACCTCCTCCGTCGCCGACGAAGAGGTCAAGTACACGACCGGCCCGGAGGGCTACATCCAGGAGCTGTCGAAGACCGTCAAGAACGGTCTCGGCGAGGCGGTCGGCATCAACTACATCTCGTCGGCCGACAAGGCCACGCTGCTGCGCCAGCTGCAGCGCGTCGGCGACCAGGACTACTTCGAGCGCGGCATCGAGCTCGCGATCGAGCAGGACCACCTGCTGGCCGAGCCGGTCGACATCTCCGACCTGTACGCCGTCGAGGTCGACTTCCAGGAGGACCTGGAGCGCGCGAATCTTTTCGTGTAGTCGACGCTGCGTGAGCCCTCACGCAGCTTCGATCAATACGATGGGTACTCGTGACCAGCACCCCGACTGAAGTGCGCCCTGCGCAGCGCTCGCGCTTCACGCGCTACCGGCACTCCCTCTGGCTGCTGACCAAGCGAGACCTCAGCGTCCGCTACTCCACCAGCGCGCTGGGGTACCTGTGGTCGATCCTCGACCCGCTGGTGATGAGCCTGATCTACTGGTTCGTCTTCACCGTCATCTTCCACCGCACGGTCGGTGAGAACCCGTACATCGTGTTCCTCCTCGCGGCCCTGCTGCCGTGGATGTGGTTCAACGGGGCGGTCTCGGACAGCACGCGCGCCTTCATCCGCGAGGCCAAGCTGATCCGCTCGACGATGATCCCGCGCACGATCTGGGTGAACCGGATCGCCGCGTCCAAGGGCATCGAGTTCCTGCTCTCGCTGCCGGTGCTCGCCGTCTTCGCGATCTTCACGGGAGCGCGGCTCAACGTCGAGGCGCTGCTATTCCCGCTGGCCATCCTCATCCAGACGGTGCTCACCGTCGGCGTCGGCCTCATCGTCGCGCCCCTGGTGGTCTTCTACCGCGACCTGGAGCGGGCGGTGAAGCTCGCGCTGCGCTTCCTCTTCTACGCGTCCCCGATCATCTACAGCGCGCGCGACCTGCCCGGCGGCTGCGGCGCGGGGGTGGCGGCCAAGCACTGCGCCACGTACGTGGCCACGCATCCCGGAGCGCAGACCGACGTGCTCTTCTCCCTGCACTTCTGGTCCGCCTTCAACCCGCTGACCGGCATCTTCAGCCTGTACCGCGCCGCGTTCTTCCCCGAGGAGCTCGACTGGTTCCTGGTCGGGGTCAGCGCGGCGATGTCGCTCGTGCTGCTGGCGGTCGGCTGGGGCGTCTTCAAGCGCTTCGAGCGCGACATCCTGAAGGAGATCTGAGTGGCACCCGTCATCGCGGTCGACCGCCTCGGCGTCCGGTTCCGCCGCAACCGGGGCGCCCGGCGCACGTTCAAGGACCTCTTCTCGTCGAAGCAGCGGCGCTCGCGTCCCGACGACTTCTGGGCGCTCCGGAACGTCAGCTTCGACGTCCGCCCCGGCGAGGCCATCGGTGTCGTCGGCCGCAACGGTCAGGGCAAGTCGACCCTGCTGAAGCTGGTCGCCGGCGTCATGCTGCCCGACGAGGGGACGGTGCGCGTGACGGACGGCGTCGCGCCCCTGATCGAGATCACCGGCGGTTTCGTCGACGACCTGACGGTGCGCGACAACGTGTACCTGACCGCGGGCCTGCACGGGATGTCGCGGGCGCAGATCGATGAGCGCTTCGACGAGATCATCGGCTTCGCCGAGATCGAGGATTTCATCGACACCCCCTACAAGCACCTCTCGAGCGGAATGAAGGTGCGCATCGCCTTCTCCGTCATCGCCCAGCTGGAGGAGCCCGTGCTCCTGGTGGACGAGGTCCTGGCGGTCGGGGACCGCGGGTTCCGCGAGAAGTGCTATCGCCGCATCGAGGAGCTGCTGGCCGGCGGCCGGACCCTGTTCTTCGTCTCGCACAACGAGAAGGACCTGCGACGGTTCTGCGAGCGCGGGCTCTACCTCGACAAGGGCGCCCTCGTGCTCGATGGTCCGATCGATGATGTCCTCGCGCTGTACAACGCCGACTACGGCTCCTGAACGCACGCGTTCTGCCGCCAGCGGACCGACGAGGAATCGTCCACAGAAAATAGTTCGGCGAGTTCTCCCCAGAAGGGGCTTTCGTGCCCGATTCCGGCCCTCGAGCGTCGGAGGGGATCGTTAGTTTCGAGCCATGAATCCTCTCCGGCTCCTCCGCACCCCCTCGCCCGCCATCCCCTCCCGCCGCCACGCGTACCGCGTTCCGTGGAGTGTCGACCGCACCACGGCCCCGCACTACCGGATCGTCAACACAGGTCGCGAGACCCTGCGCGGCGTCACCGTGAGCATCGCGGGCGAGTCCCGGCTCCGGGTGAGCATCCCTGCCGCCGTTCCTCCCGGAGGGTCGGTCCGGGCCAGTGTGACCGGCCCGCACCCCTCGCGCGACACGCTGCTCGTGGTGCGGTGGTTCCCGCCGGACGGCCGCGAGTACCTCTGGCAGATCAGCCTCTGACGCCGGCCGCCGCCGGGCGCAGATGGCCGCCATCGTGGTGCCCTGACGGGCGTGCCGTCAGGGCACCACGAGTCCTCCCGGAACGCATGCATCGACATCATTTCCGGTCACCGAATCGTGAGGTCCGCGCATTCGGGTGCAGGCGCTCTGGAGTCGCCACGCGGTTGGCTCTGTAGTGGAGGCATCATGCACCACTCCGTCGCACCCGCCGCCGCACTGCTCGGCGAACGCATCCGCCAGGCCCGCATCGGCCTCGGGCTCAGCCAGGAAGCCATCGCCGGTCTCGCCGGCATGCACGTCACGAACTTCGGGAAGATCGAGCGGGGGCGTGCGAATCCGAGTCTGCTGACCGTCCTGCGCATCGCGGTCGCCCTCGGTACCGACGTGGCGTCCCTCATGCAGGACATCACGCGCGACTCGGTTCCGGCCGACCTCGGGGTGCTTTCGGCGCGCGACTACCTCGACGAGCGCTCGCGCCGCCGGACGCCCGGGCGCTGATCGCTGCCGACCGAGCCACGACGCATGGCCCGAGCTCGGATGGCCCGAGCACGGATGGCGCTTCCGGCTGGGCGGCCTACACTCTACCGAGATGGCAGCCAAGCAGAAACCGATCATCTCCGTCACGGGTGGCCCGCAGCGCGGCGGCGATACACCGCGCGCGCTCAACACGACCCTGGACCGGTTCCTCGGCATCCAGCGGCCGGTGGTGCTCGCCCACCTCCGGAGCATCCGGCGCCGCAACCCGCAGGCGTCCGCCGACGAGCTCGCGCGCATCCTGGAGCGCCGCTACCTGGCGGCCGTCACGAGCGGCGGCGCCGCCGTCGGCGCCACGGCCGTGATCCCGGCGATCGGCACGGGCGTCACGCTGGCGCTCTCCGGGCTCGAGACGGCCGGGTTCCTCGAGGCGACGGCCCTGTATGCGCAGTCGATGAGCGAGCTGCACGGGATCGCGGTCGACGACCCCGAGCGCGCCCGGGCCCTGGTGCTGACGATGATGCTCGGGCGCGAAGGCTCGGACCTCGTCCGCCAGCTCGCCGGTCAGTTCGGCGGAGGTGTCACACGCACGGCCTACTGGGGTGAGCTCGTGACCTCCAGCCTGCCGACCATGGTGGTCGGACCGCTCGTGGACCGGCTGAAGAGCGCCTTCATCCGTCAGTTCGCGGTCCGCGGCGGCGCCAGCATCCTGGCCCGCGCGATTCCGTTCGGTATCGGCGCGGTCATCGGCGGCACCGGGAACAACATCCTCGGGCGCCGGGTCGTTCAGAACGCCCGGCTCGCCTTCGGGCCGGCGCCGCTGGTGATCCCCGCCGCGCTCGCCCCGATCGAGGGGCCGGGAGCCGTGCGCCGGGTCGGTCGCGCGACCGGCGGAGGCGCCGCTCGGATCGGTCGGGCCACGGGCGAGCGCGCGGCACGGCTCGGGAAGGCGTTGCGCGGCGCTCTGCCGCGCAAGCGTGCGGCCGATGAGCAGTCGGTCCCGGTCCCGGGCGGGCCGGAAGAGCCTCTGGCGCTCGAATCGCCCCCCGAAGCAGCGGAGCCGAGCGCCGAGTCCCGCAACAACGGGGGCGACGGCGACGAGCGCACCAGCGTCGCCGGCTGAGCGAAGCCGTGACGCGGTCGGGCGTCGTCAGACGATGGGCGGCCGGCCCGCGGCGGTCATCCGCGCGACCGTGCGCCAGCGCAACGGACGCCGTTCCCCCGGGTCGGTGCGCCAGCCCTCGGCCCAGCCGCCGAACCAGGCGCGCAGCACAGCGGGTTTGCGGAACCAGCGGAGCAGCTGGATGCCGGTCCACGAACCCACGTAGAGCGGGACGAGCACGGCGGGCAGATTGCGGCGGGCCAGCCAGACCCGGTTGCGGGCGTTGAGCCGGTAGTAGTACGAGTGCCTGGTGGGCGAGACCGACGGGTGCTCGGCCACCAGATCGCCGGCGTACCAGACGCGCTTGCCCTGGTCCCAGACCTTCCAGGCGAGGTCGATGCCCTCGTGCGCGTAGAAGAACGAAGCCGCCCATCCGCCCGCACGCTCGAAGACGTCGCGCGGGAGCACGATCGCCGCCTCCAGCACGGCGAAGACGTTGCTCGACCGGGCCGGGTCGCCCTTGCGGATGCGCGGGATCCAGCGCCGCGGCGGGGTCGTGCCGTCGGGCACGCGCAGCCGCGGCTGCAGCATCCCGATGGAGGGGTCGCGCCGGAGCAGGGCGATGGCGTCGGCGAGGAAGGTCGCCGACGGGATGTCCGCGTCATCGTCGAGGAAGAACAGCCACTCCCCGGTCACCAGCGGGACGCCCGCGTTGCGGCCTGCCGGGATGCCGACGTTCTCCGGCAGCGCCAGCGCGCGGACACCCTCCGGCAGGGCCGGATCCGCCGCTGCAGGGTCCCAGCCGTTGCCGACGACCACGATGTCCGTGGCGACACCCTCCTGCGCGAGCACCGACTCCAGCCCGCGGCGCAGCTCGACCGGCCGGGTGCCCTGGGTGAGCACCACGACGCCCACCCGCGGCCGCACGCCGGTGGGCGACTGCTGCTCAGCCACGGACGCGCCGCGACGCCATGATCGTCACGAAGTGCCCGATCAGTGCCAGGATCGACAGCGGGACCAGCACCACCAGCAGAATGCGGTCGGCGAGGGTCGCGCCGATGAACAGCCCGACGATCGAGAACACGAAGATCAGGATGGTCAGCTCCACAGAGTGATAGAGCCGGTGGAACGGCAGGAACCGGGCGGCACGGCGGAGCGTCGCGACCAGACCGTGGGTCGGCGCGTACTCCGACTGGGTGTCGGCCAGCTTCGGCAGACCCGCGTTCGCGCGGGCCACGCGGACCATGTCGTTGAGCGCCTTGTTCAGCACGATGACCAGCGCGAGCAGCGTGCCCAGATTGGTCCAGAGGAAGTCCTGCGGCGTCTCGAACGGGTAGCCCGCCGCCCGGATGCCGAGCGCGATGGCGATCAGCGTCTCCGTCGAGTAGTGGCCGACGTTGTCGAGGAAGATGCCGGCGGGCGACGACGTCCCGCGCCACCGCGCGACCTCGCCGTCGCAGCAGTCGACGAGCATCTGCAGCTGGCCGAGGACGAGCGCGAGGGCGGCCCCCCCGATGCCCGGGATGAGCAGCGAGGCGGCGGTCGCCCATCCCGTCAGGATCATCAGCCCGGTGACCCCGTTGGCCGAGATCGATGTCTTGAGGAGCACCCAGGTGAGGTACGGCGACAGGTTGCGGAGGTAGAGCGACGCGGTCCAGTGCTCGGCGTTGCGGCGTCCACGCACCTCGGGCGGCTGCGCCACCGCGCGCAGCTCGGCGATCGACGTGGGACGGGCGCCGTGCGCCGAAGGTCCGGGTGCGGTCATGCCTACCTTCCGGTGTGGGCTGTGATGTTGCGGGTGAGCGACAGGTATCCGAGGATGAACCCGACCCCCCAGCTGAAGTGGATGCACGGCAAGACTACGAGAAACCACAGGAACGGGCGAAAGCCGTCCTTGCGTCCCCACAGCACCGCCGAGGCGATGACGACGACCGCGTACAGCGCCGGGATCGCGAAGCCCCACAGCAGCCACGGAGCGGCGCCGAGGGCCGCCTGCGCGATGCCGGCGATGCCGAGCAGCGTGCCGATCGCGACGCCCAGCACCATCACCGGCGGTGCGAAGTAGCGCAGGCCGTTGGAGGCGGGGAACCGCCGGGCCAGCTCGCCGCGCCAGATGCCGGTCGAGAAGAACTGGCGGGCGAGGCGGTAGAGGTTCGGTCGCGGACGGTACGTGACCTTGAGGCGCGGGGTGAACCAGACCGTCCCACCGGATGTGCGCAGCCGGCGGTTCAGTTCCCAGTCCTGCCCGCGCTTGATCTCCTCGTCGAAGAGGCCGACCTCCAGCAGGCGATCGCGGCGGAACACGCCGAGGTACACCGTCTCGGCCGGTCCCGCCTCGCCGCCGACGTGCAGCTTGGTGCCGCCGAGGCCGACCCGGCTGCCGTAGGCACGCGCGACGGCGCGCTCGAAGTCGGTCGTGCCCTGCGCATCCATCAGTCCGCCGACATTGTCGGCTCCGGTCTCGAGGATGGTCTCGACGGCGATGCGGGCGTAGTCGGGCGGGAGGACGCTGTGGGCGTCGACCCGGATCACGATCGGGTAGCGGGACTCGCGGATCGCCAGGTTCAGGCCGGCGGGCGTCGAGCCGATGGCGTTGTCGACGACCCGGATGCGGCGATCGACCGCCGCCAGCTCCTCGACCAGCTCGGTGGTGCCGTCCATGCTCGGTCCCAGGGCGATGGTCACCTCGAAGGGGCCCGCGTAGTCCTGCGCCAGCAGGCTGTCGACGGCTGCCCGCACGTGGGTGACCTCGTTGAGCACGGGCATCACGTACGAGACACCCGGGAGGGTGTTCACGGTGTCGTCCGGCATCTGATCCTTCGGTGTAGCGGGTCGGCGTCGAGCCTATCAGCCGGGCTCTGCGCAAGACCGGGGACGGCCTGGACGGCGGAAGGCCGCCCCGAGCATGTCGGGACGGCCTTCCGGGCGCAGGGTGGCTCACTCGGCCGGGAGCGACCCCAGGGTGACCGAGGCGGTCTTGGTCTGACCGTCGCGGATGTAGGTGACGTCCACCTTGGCGCCCGCAGCCTGCGCGCGCACCTGCGCGGTCAGGTCGGTGGCGTCGGTGATCGGGGTGTCGTCGAGGTTGACGACGATGTCGCCCGCCTGGAGGCCCGCGCTCGCCGCGGCGCCGCCGCCGGTGACGCTCTTGACCAGCGCACCGACCGTGGTCGCTTTGCTGTCGCTGGAGGCGTCGGCCACCGACGCGCCCAGGAGGCCGTGGGTGGCGGAGCCGTTCTTGATGATCTCGCCGGAGACGCGCTTGGCGAGGTCGGACGGGATGGCGAAGCCGACGCCGATGCTGCCCGACTGGGATCCGTCGGAGCTGGACCCGCCCGCGCTGGCGATCGCCACGTTCACGCCGATGAGCTCGCCCTTGTTGTTGAGCAGCGCGCCGCCGGAGTTGCCGGGGTTGATCGACGCGTCCGTCTGGATGACCGGCAGCGAGATCGTTCCCTGCGAGCCCGACTGCTGCTGCTGCGAGCCGGAGCCGCCCTGGTCGGGGAAGTCGAAGTTGAACGGGTTCTGGCTGCCGCCGCCGCTGTTCGAGTTCATCCTTCGGAGCGGCGGAGGACGCGATGCTGATGCTGCGGTTCAGCGCGCTCACGATGCCGTCGGTGACGGTTCCGGAGAGGCCGAGCGGCGCGCCGATGGCGACCGTCGTGCTTCCGACGTTCAGCTTGCTCGAGTCGCCCCAGGTGATCGGCGTCATGCCGGACGCGTTGTCCAGCTTGATCACGGCGAGGTCGGTGGTCGGGTCGGTGCCGATCAGCTTGGCGGTGTAGATCTTGCCGTCGTTGTCGGTGACGGTGATGCTGACGTTCGCGGCCTGGCCGTCGAGGGTCACGACGTGCGTGTTGGTCAGCACGTAGCCGTCGGAGCTGAGCACGACGCCCGAGCCGGTGCCCCCGGAGCTCGACGCGCTCACCGAGATGGTGACGACGCTCGGCGACGCCTTCGCCGCGACGGCCGTGACCGTGCTGGCGTCGTTCGCGTCGTTGACCGTGATGTTCTGCGGCCCGGACACCGTCTTGATCGTCGCGTTGCCGCCGTCGGTGGCGGCGAAGATGCCCACGCCGGCGCCGGCGCCGGCGACGCCGCCGATCAGGGCGCCGATCGCGAGCGTCGCGATGATGAGGCCGGTGTTGCCGCGCTTGGCCGGCTTGGCCGGGGCGGGCGCGGCGACGCCCGGAGCACCCGGAGCGGTCGCGTACGGCTGCTGGTGGGCGTTCGGCGCGTAGGGCTGACCGTATCCGGCGGGCTGGCCGAAGGCGCCGTTGCCGTAGTGCGGCTGCTGCTGACCGTAGGGCTGGCCGTACGGCTGGGGCGGCACGGGCTGGGTGGGCTGCGTCTGGTGGGCGGCCGGCTGCACCGGGACCGTCGGCTGCTGCGCCGTCGGCTGCTGCGCCGTCGGCTGCTGCGCCGTCGGCTGAGCGGCTCCATCGGCGGCGGGAGCGGTCCATCCGGCGGCGGGCTGCGGGGCGGCGGGCTGCGGTGCGACGGGCGTCTCGGCGGCGGGGGCCGGTGCGGCGGGGGTCGGGGCGGCCGGCTGCGGGGCGGCCGGCTGCGGGGCGGCCGGCTGCGGGGCGGCCGGGGTCGTCGCGGCCGGAGTCTGCTCGGAACCGGTGGAAGCGTCCACGACCGCGGCGGTGTCGGCGTCGTTCTCGGGCTTCGCGGGCTCCGGGGTGTTCGGGGTGTCGGTCATGGTGTTGCTCCTTCCAAGCACAGACAGCTTGGGATGCCAACCTGAGCGTTCTATTTGCCGATGCTGTGGGCGACCTTCTGCATGTCGATGACTCTCCACAACGTATCCGATGGGTCCGATGCGAGTAAGGCCGTAGCGTTGTCCTATGACGATTCCTGGTGCGTGGCGGCGAGCGGCGGGCGGTGCGGGCCTGCTCGGCGCCGACGGAACGGTGCGGCCGACGATCTTCGCCGAGATGAGCGCCCTGGCGACCCGCACCGGGGCGATCAACCTCGGCCAGGGCTTCCCCGACGAGGACGGACCGGCCGAAGTGCTGGATGCGGCGGTCGCCGCGATCCGCGACGGGCGCAACCAGTACCCGCCCGGCCCCGGCATCCCGGACCTCCGCCTGGCGGTCGCCGAGCACCAGCGCCGGTTCTATGGGCTCGAGGTGGACCCGCACCGCGAGGTGCTGATCACCGCGGGGGCGACCGAGGCGATCGCCGCCGCGCTGCTCGCCCTGCTCGAACCGGGCGACGAGGTCGTCACCTTCGAGCCCTACTACGACGAGTACGGCGCGGTCATCGCGCTCGCGGGTGGCGTCCACCGCACGGTTCCGCTCGAACCGCCCACGTTCCGGCCCGACCTCGACCGGCTCCGCGCGACGGTGACCGACCGCACCCGCGTCATCCTGGTGAACACCCCGCACAACCCCACCGGCGCCGTCCTCGATCGGGAGACGCTCTCGCTCGTGGTGGAGCTGGCGGAGCGGCACGATGCGGTCATCGTCACCGACTCGGTGTACGAGCACCTCTCCTTCGGTCCCGAGCACATCCCGATCGAGTCGCTGCCCGGCGCCCGCAGCCGTACCGTGGCGATCTCGTCGGGGGGCAAGACGTTCAGCACGACCGGCTGGAAGGTCGGCTGGCTGACCGCTCCCCCGGAGCTCGTGACGGCGGTGCTCGCGGTGAAGCAGTTCCTCACCTACGTGAACGGCGCGCCGTTCCAGCCCGCCATCGCGGCCGGCCTCCGGCTGCCCGACGCCTTCTTCACAGGAATCGCGGACACGCTCGCGCACAAACGGGACGTGCTCTCCGCCGGACTTCGCGCGGCCGGGTTCGGCGTCTTCCCGTCCGACGGCACCTACTTCGTGGTCGCGGACGCCGCGCCGCTCGGCTACCACGACGCGGTCCGACTGTGCCGCGAGCTGCCCGAACTCGCCGGGGTCGTGGCCGTCCCGCTGTCGGCCTTCTCCCGCGACGATTACGCCGAGCGCACCGCATCCCTCGTCCGCTTCGCCTTCTGCAAGCGGATCGAGGTGCTGGAGGAGGCGGCGAGTCGGCTCGCCGCGATCACAGCGGGCTGACGCGGTACCGCCGGAGCTGCAGGGCCGGGTTGCGCTCGCGCACCTCGCGGAGGCGCGCCGACGACACTTCGGCCACCACGACCCCGGTCGTCTCGCCGAGCCCGGCGAGCGTGACCCCCATCGGGTCCACCACGGCGCTCGCACCGATGCCGATCGCCGGAGGATGGTCGGCGGCGGCCAGGTAGAGCGTGTTCTCGATCGCGCGGGCGGCCAGCAGCGTGTTCCAGTGGTGCTCCTTGAGCGGCCCGCGCACCCACTCGGCCGGGACCGCGACGAGGTCGGCCCCCGCGTCCGCGAGGCGCCGGGTCACCTCCGGGAACCGCAGGTCGTAGCAGGTCTGCAGGCCGACCACGATGCCGTCGACCGCGAAGGTCTGCGGCGCATCCAGGTCTCCGGGCACGACCCAGTCGGACTCCTGCGCCCCGAAGGCGTCGTACAGGTGCTGCTTGCGGTAGGTCGCGACGACATCCCCACCCGGGTCGACGGCGACGAGGGTGTTCGAGAACTTGTGGTGCACGTCCGTCCGCTCCACCAGCCCGGCGACGATGAAGACGCCGTGCTCGCGCGCCGTCGCGGCCAGGCCGCCGACGAAGTCGCCGTCCAGCGGCTCGGCGTTCCGCGCGAACGACGGACCGAGCGGGTCGGTGAAGTAGGAGGAGTACTCGGGCAGGACGACGAGGCGGGCGCCCCGGGACGCGGCCACCGCCACCAGCCCCGCGACGATGTCGCGGTTGTGCACGCGGTCCTCCCCCGGGGCGAACTGGGCCACCGCGACGGCGACGGAGCGGTCGTCCACGGTCAGTTCGGCCGGCCGGTCGCTCACGGCGCCACCTCCACACTCGGAATCGCCTCGACGACAGGCAGGGGCGTCTCCACGGGCAGGACGATGCTGATCGAGGTGCCGACGCCTTCCTCGCTCGCGATGTCGAGACGGCCGCCGTGCGCGGTTACGATGGCCTTCGTGATGCTCAGGCCCAGCCCGACGCCGGGGACGGCGTTACGCGTCGCCGTCGACGCCCGGAAGAACCGCTGCGACAGCTGACTGAGCTCGACGGCCGGGATGCCGATGCCGGTGTCGGTCACCGCGATCACCGCCTGCTCGCCCTCGCACCGCAGCGACACGGTGACCGTGCCGCCGGACGGCGTGAACTTCACGGCGTTGGAGATCAGGTTGTCGACCGCCTGGCCGAGCCGCAGCGGGTCGGCCCGCAACTCGAGCGGTGACCCGGGGACATCGCCCACGAGGGTCACTCCCGAGCTCGCGGCGACCGGACGCGCCGACTCCACCGATGCGGAGACGACACCGCCGAGCTCCACATCCTTCAGATCCAGCGGGAAGCGCCCCGACTCGACCTGCGCGGTGAAGAGCAGGTCGCCGACCAGCCGGAGGAGGCGGTGCGCATTGCGCTCGGCGACGCCGAGGTACTGCTGCTGCTCCTCCGAGAGCGGCGACTCCTCGTCGTCGCGCATCAACTCCAGGTAGCCGAGGATCGAGCTGAGCGGTGTGCGCAGCTCGTGCGAGATCAGGCCGACGAACTCGTCCTTCAGCCGGGCGAACTCGCGCGCCTGCGTCATGTCGGTCGCCACGAAGATGAAACCGACCCGGTGGCCGTTCTCGTCCAGGCGCGGCGTCGCCGCGACCTGCACCGAGACGCGCTTGCCGTCCGGTCGCACGTACGTCCAGTCGCGCACGTCGGCGGACCCGGCGCGCACCGTGTCGACCAGCGCCGAGAACTCGTCGGTGCTGGCGACCGTCGTGAAACGCGCGTCCATGTCCTGCAGCCGGTCGGCCAGCTCGGACTCGAGGTGGAAGTCGACGATGTGGCGCCTGGCGTCGAGCACCTGCTTCTCGGTGATCCCGAACATCTTCTCCGCGCCCGGGTTCCACACGTCGATGAGACCGTCGAGATCGGTGCCGATCACAGACTGCTCGGTCACCGCGTTCCAGATGCTCTGGATGAGCCGGTTCGCCGTCTTCAGCCGGGCCTCGTTCAGCACCAGTTCGTCCTGCACCTGCACCGCCTGCGCCAGGAGCTGCTGCTGCTGCTCGCTCGCCTCGCGGGCCGCCACGATTTGGATGCGCATCCGATGGGCGATCTCGTTGATCACGATCGCCACGATGAGGTAGATCACGGGCGAGAAGAACGCCCGCACGACATCACCTGCGGTGTGGGCGACTCCGTCCATCACGAGCGGGGCGATCAGCACGAGGAAGGTGGTGAGCCCGGCGATCAGGATGTTGACGCGGCCGTCCTCCGAGGCGATCCATGCGAACGGCAGCAGGATCAGCACCGCGAACGGCGAGGTGGCCGAGCCGGTCCCGAGCCGCAGCAGCCCGACGGCGAGGATCGACAGCACCGGGATGACGACCGCCCACTCGGGATGGAGGCGCCCCCAGGGAACGATCAGCGAGAGGACGGTGGCGACGACCACCAGCGCGATGCCGGCCAGGAACAGCGGACCGTTGGTCACGGGGACGCCGTTCGGCACGGCCGCGATCACCGCGGCGATCGCAAAGCCGATGATCGTCGGCACCTGCTTCATGAAGGCCGACGGCGAGTCGATCGGGATGCGGCTGAGCCAGCGGTCGAGGGTCATGCCGGTTCCCCCAGTTCGAGCATCTCGCGGATGCGGGTGGACAGGACGCGCGGGCTGAACGGCTTGACGATGAAGCTGTCCGAGCGGTCGGCCACGACGCCGTGGTCGGTGAGCAGCTGAACGGAGGCGGAGACCATGAGGATCAGAGTCGAGCGGGTCAGGACGTCCGAGCGGATCGCTTCGGCCACCTCGACCCCGTTGAGGCCGGGCATCGAGATGTCGAGCACAGCGAGGTCCACATCCCCGCCGCGCACCGCGTCGAGGGCCGCGCGGCCGTTGTCGACGGCGGCCACGATCTCGACGCCCGCGCGCTTGGCCGCGATGGTCATCAGGCCCCGGATGTCGTCGTCGTCGTCGGCGATGACGACCCTCCTCAGGCGTCCCACGTCAGACATGCAGGAACACCACCCGCACGACGACGATGGCGGCGCAGATCAGCAGGGCGATGGCGCCGTACACCGGCAGCCGGTACTCCCAACGGCGGTTGCGTTCCAGTTCGCCCTGGATGCGCTCGCGCAGCTCGGCCGGTGGCTCGACGGGGCTCATCGCCCTCCCTCCCGTTCGGCGCGGCTGAATGCCGCGGCGGCATCGAGCAGCTGCGGGACGCGCGAGTAGCGCCCCACATCGCTCGCGACGTGGCTGTCGGTGGACGCAACGATACGCGCACCGGCGTCCAGCAGTGCGGCGATCGCCGCCGGGCCCGGGCACGCCCACTTCTCGTTGACCTCGACGATCGTCCCCGTCGCCGCAGCGGCCTCGGCCCACGCGAGCAGGCGCGCCGGCCCCAGCTGCGCCTCGTCCAGGCCGACTTTCGGCAGGATCGAGAACCAGTGCGCCAGCTGGGCGTGCCGCGTCCGCTCCATCGCCCGGATGCTCGCCTCGATCAGCAGGTCGAGGGCATCGTCGTCGGACAGGCCGGCGTCCAGCCGCTCGCGGGTCGCCGTGGGCGACCACGGGCCGTCCGTCCCCGGGAACCGGTGGTCGCCGATGACGACGGCGTCGACTCCCCCGGGCCCGACGACCAGGTCGGCGGGCGTGTCGACGGCGCCGGACGCGTCCAGCAGCTTCGCCTCGACACCGGTGATGACCGTCATGCCGTCCGGGACGCCCTCGGCCGCCACCGCTGCGACGAACTCCGGCACCCAGGTGGTGGACGCACGAACGTGGTCCGTCAGGCGGACGGTGCGGAGCCCTGCGGCGGAGGCGGCTGCGACGTTCTCGGCGAGCGTGCTGCGGGCGTCGTCGGAGAATGTCGAGTGCACGTGGAAGTCGCCGCGGAGCAGGGCGGGGAGCCGCTCGGCCTCGGTGACGCTCACTCCTCGAAGCCCTCCGTGTGCGCGGCGTTCTCCGAGACGAGCACGTCGGCCGGGCGCAGGAAGACGTCCTCGAGGAACCGCACGTTCGCCAGCTCCTCGAAGTCGACGGCGGACGGCACCGGTCGCCCCAGCACCAGGTCGAGCAGCAGCGACGGCATGTCGACGCCCGACGCGATGGTGAGCGGCATCGCCCCCGGGAACCGCGGGTTGACCTCGAGAAGCGCGGGCACGCCGTCGGTGCTGTAGCGCAGCTGGACGTTGGCGACGCCGGTCAGCCCGATGGCGCGGGCGACGGCGGCGGCCGTGCCGGAGAGCTCGGGGCGGCGGACGGTGCGCCCGGCGATCGAGACGCCGGAGTCGACCCGCTCGCGCGACCGGGGAACCGCGGCGATGACATCGCCGTCGAGGCTCGCGAGGACGTCGACCGAGAACTCCTCTCCGGGCAGGTTCTCCTGGATGATGATGGTCTCGTCGGTGCCGAGCGCCTCGAGCGCCTCGCGATCCGGGATCAGGCGGACGCCGCGCGAACCGGCGCCGGACCGCGGCTTGATGATCACCGGGAATGTCCAATCGGCGCCGGCGCCCTCGCTGTTCAGCAGTCCCGTCTCCGGCACGCGAGCCTTCCCCGCGACGCGCTGGACCAGCGCGAACTTGTCGAGGCAGGTCACGAGCGTGTCGTGTGACGGGGCCGCCAGCGCCGTCCCGACCGCCTTCAGCTCGTCGCGACGCGCGGCGAGGCCGGGCAGTTCGACGTCCACGGTCGAGAACAGCACGTCGATGCGGTCCTCGCGGCTCATCGCGATGAGCGCATCCACGAACCCGTCGGAGCGTCCGGGCGGCACGATGCGGCGCCGCTCGGCGGGGACGAGGTACAGCCCGCTGGCCCAGCCGTCCATGTCGGCGGCGAACACGTCCACGTCGGCCCGCGCGAGGAGCGAGCGGATGACGGCGACGCCCGCGGGACCTCCGGCGCCCGTGACCAGGACGCGGGTTCGTGTCGAGTCGGTCATTCGCGGTCCCCTACGGTCGGGTTCCGGGGTAGCGCGCCTCGGCGGAGAGCGTCGAGGCCGGAACGGAGATGTCCGCGGTGTCACGCATCACCTCCAGCGGTTCGCAGTTCTTGCCGCCGCCGAAACGCGACCAGTACCGGGCCGTCGCGAGCACGAAGTCCGGGTCCAGGTAGGCCCGGAGCTCCTTCTGCGACCGGAAGCAGTCGATGAGACGCAGCTTGGTCTCGGTGAAGCCGTCGATCGGCACGAACCGGGTCGGCCGGAAGTCGATGGTCGCCGAGGGACTCTGGTAGCAGCACACCGTGCGCACCGAGCGCGTGGCCACGATGGTCGCGGCGTGGACGGCCCGGTGATCCTGGTGGCGGTCGTGCGACGAGTGCGTGTAGACGATGTCGGGATGCACCTCGGCCACGACGCGCTCGATGACGCCGACGGTCGGATCCGCGGCCGAGATCCGCGTGTCCTCGAGGTCTTCGAGGAACAGCCGGGCGCCGAGCAGCTCGGCGGAGGCGAGCGACTCGTGCTGGCGGTTGTCCGCGTCCCCGCCCCGCGCGCCGCGCGACATGGTGAGGATGACGACCTGGTTGCCCGCGTCGCGGTGGGCGGCGAGGATGCCGCCGACGCCGATCTCGACGTCGTCCGGGTGCGCGCCGATCGCGAGCACCACCTGCTGGCGCGAGGCGGCCCGCTTGAGGCGGCCCTCGGCCGCCAGGCGGTTCACGATCGCGACGAGCTCGGCGGACGCGACGGGCTTGGTCAGGAATTCGTCGGCCTGCGCGCGCAGCGCAGAGACCGCGTAGTCGACGGACACGTGGGCGGTCATCACGACCACCGGCATCCCCGGATACTGGCTGCGGAGCTCCTTGAGCAGGTCGAGACCGGAGATGCCCGGCATCTCGATGTCCGTGATGACGAGGTCAGGTTCGAACTCCGCGATGCGGTCCAGTGCGACCGACGGGTCGGTGACCGCGATCGCCACGGCGTCCGCCCTCTTCTCCAGCACGGTCTTCATGAAGAAGGCCACATCCGGGTCGTCCTCGACCACCACCACCCGGAACTTCGTCACGGCACTCGCCATCGCATCCCCTATCTCGGAACGACTCTAGTAGGACGCCCGGTCCACACGGCAGGACGCGCCCGGGCGGGTGCCCGCGATTTCACCTCGCGGAAATCCCGTGCTAACGTTGTCTCTTGTGCCGCGGGGTGGAGCAGCTCGGTAGCTCGCTGGGCTCATAACCCAGAGGTCGTAGGTTCAAATCCTGCCCCCGCAACCAATAAGGCCCCCTGACCGGGGATTCTCCGGTCAGGGGGTCTTTGTTTTTGGGTCAGGGGTCCGCTTCTCAGGTGCTTCGCCAGAAGACGATCTCCACCGATTTCATCGTCCGTCCGGCAAATGCGAGGCGCGAACCGATCCCTGCAGACACACCACCTCTTGCGGGCGCCCGGCAGCCGGCTACGACGTCCCCTCGGGCATACCGATCTCGTGCCGCCCTCGCGCTTCCCAGGGAACGAAGCCTTGATCATCCGCAGCGAACGGAGATCGTGGTTCCTCCTCGTCGCGATGCTCGCATGCAGCGTGGGACTGGCTCTGCTCGTGGTGACCGATCCCGGGGAGCACTGGAAGTGGACCTACTGGGCCGGAGCTGGGTGGATGCTGCTCGTCGCTGCCTACGGCGGATTCTGCGTCGTGTGGCATCGGCGCCACCGCGGCAACTCCTGACGGCCGCGTCTCGCTAGACCGAGACAGGATAGGCCAGCGGATGGAGTTTCGACGCGGATCTCAGCCGATCTCCGACTCTCGGCACCACATCTCCGACAGAACGCCGTGACGAGGGAGGGACGGGGCGGATGCCCGCTCCGGCCGGATTCGCTAGGGTCGTGTCGCAACGACACGTCGGGAGCAGCAGTGGCAGAGGAGCACGGGAAGGCGACGCAGGCCGCCGTCCGCGAGCGCAACCTGACGACCGCGCTGCAGCTCGTGCTTTCGGGCAACGGGACGGCGACCCGGGCCGGCATCGCCCGGCGCACCGGCCTCACCAGCGCGACCGTGTCGTCCCTGCTCGCCGGGCTCATCGCCGACGGGCTCGTCACCGAAGGGGAACTGGCCGAGTCCACGGGCGGCAAACGTGCCACCACGCTGCGGATCGCCGCCGAGGACCACGTGCTGCTCGCCCTCATCGTGCAGCCCGGCCTCGTCCGCGGCGCCGTGGTCGACCTGCTCGGCGCCGAGGTCGCCACCGCCTCCCAGCGCCCGGCCGCGCCGGGTTCGCTCGAGGATGTACGCACTGTCGTCCGCAAGCTGGTGACCTCCACCAGCGCCCGCATCGTGGCCGTGGGCGTCCAGGTGCCCGGCATCGCGGACGGCCCGCTCATCCGCGAATCCGTGCAGCTCGGGTGGACGGACGTCGACCTGGCTCGGGAGCTCGCCGGGATCGTCGAGGCGCCCATCCATCTCATCAACGACGCCGACGCCGAGGCCATCGCCGACTCGACCGCCGCAGACGAGCCCGGAACCGACGACTTCGGCGCCAGCCAGCTCTTCGTCTCGCTCAGCACGGGCGTCGGGGCCGCCGTCATCCTGGACGGCGAGGTGGTCGCGGGCGCCTCGCACCGGGCGGGAGAGATCGGTCACGTCCCCGTGCTGTTCGGACCCGAGGCGCCGGTGTGCGCCTGCGGCAACCGTGGCTGCCTCGAAGAGGTGGTCTCGGTCACCAGCCTGCTCGGGCTCCCCCACGGCACCGACCTGGAGGCGCTGGACCTCGCCGCCCTCGCCGCGGCGCCCGACTCCCGGCAGCGGATCGCGGACGGCGCGCGGGTGCTCGCGCGCGCCCTGCTCCTGGTGGGAGCGGCGCTCGACGTGCCCAACATCGTCATCGGCGGCGCCGCACCGCGACTCGGCCCCGACTTCATCGGTCACCTGCGCGCCGAGGCGGCCCGGCATCCCGTCAAGGCGGCGATGCCGCTCGGTTTCCGGTACGCACGGGTCGCGCAGGAGCAGCCGTATCGCGGCGCCGCGCAGTATGCGCTGCGGTCGACCCTCGGGATCAGCTGGGCGGGCTGACCCGGCGACGCGGTCGCAACGGCGCGCTCAGGATGCGCTGAGCAGCGCCAGCAGAGCCGCGCCGTGCCGCCGGTCGTGGCCGAAAGTGGCGATGTCGGCGTACGACGGCTCGGGATGCGCGCCCATGTCCACCACCAGCACCGAGCGGCAGGTGGCGCGCACCGCATCCACCACCCGGCGGGCCCAGCGGGTGGCCGCGTTGTCGGCGCCGACGACGACCACCGGGGTCGCAGTCGCCAGGACGAGCTCGGGGCCGTCCGACGGCCCCACCGCGACGACAGGGTTGCCGGCCCACCGGGATGCGAGCGCGCTGCCCTCCTCGGCCCAGGCGTCCTGGAGGGTGTACCAGCGCGGCACACCCAGCACGTCGTTGTCGAGGGTGGCCAGCCGCACGACGGTGCAGCGTCCGCGGAACCGTGGCAGCGCATCCCGCACGCCGTTCGCGAACCCGAAGGTCACGGGCGACGCGGACCGCAGCTCGGGCTCCGCCACCAGGGTCATCAGGACACCCCCAGCTGAGCGGAGAGCACCATCACCACGCAGCCGCGGAGCACGATGTCGCGGCCCAGGCTCGTCATCCGCAGGGTGACACCCGAGTGGAAGCCCGCCATGGTGCGGTTGCGGAGCGTCTCGCCCACCGCCTCCAGCAGGACGCCGTCGATGAGCTCCTCCGGCCCGCTGAGCACGACCTCGGAGAGATTCAGGGCGCCGACGATCGGGGCGAGCGCGACGCCCAGACGCTGACCCGCCTCGCGCAGCACCGGACCGGCCGGCTCGCCCTTCGCCGAGGCCGCTGCGACGCGCGACTCCAGCCGCGGGACGGCCAGCCAGGCCTCCAGGCAGCGTTCGCGGTCGTAGGGCGCCTCCGGACCGCCGTCGGTGCCGACCATCACCTGGCCGATCTCACCCGCGGCGAACCGGCTGCCGAAGACGAGGGCGCCGGCCACCAGCAGGCCCGAGCCGACGCCGTGGCCGACCTTCACCAGCATCATGTCGCCCTGCGCGTCGGCGAAGCCGTGCTCGGCGAGCACGGCGACGTTGGCGTCGTTCGCGACGAACACCGGGAGACCGGTGCGCGCGGCGACCCGCTGCTGGAGCGGTTCCTCGACCCAGCCGAGGTTCGGTGCGGCGGCGACCGTGCCCTCCGCATCCACGATGCCCGGCGAGCCGATGCCGACGCCGAGCACGGGTGCCGTCGTGGCCTCCACCAGCCGGTCGACCAGCGCCAGGACCTTCTCGGTGGCCTCCTCCCCGCGGCTTCCGGCGAGTTCCACCTCGACGGCGGTCAGGATGCGGCCGTCCATGTCGAGGACGGCTCCGCGGAACACCGCGTGCTCGCTGAGGTCGACGCCGATGATCTGCGTCGCGCCGCGGTTCACGTCGAGGAGCACCGCCGGCTTGCCCGGTCGGGCGTCGTCGCGCTGGCCGAGCTCCACCACGAGTCCCTCGGCGATCAGCTCCCCCACCAGGTCGGAGATGGTCACCCGGGTGAGCCCGGTGGTGCGGGCGAGGTCGGCGCGGCTGACCCGGCCGGAGCGGTACAGCGACTGCAGCACGAGGGAGCGGTTGTGGCCGCGGGCATGCTCCGGCAGCACCTTGGTGCGGGGCCGGAGCGCGCGCCCCGGAACGAGGCCGCGGTCGGGCGCTGCCGCCCGCTCCGAGTGGGCGGAGCGTGTTCCCTGATCGATCGCCATGTTTGTTAGTAAAGCTGACAATCAAAGTCCTGGCAACTGTTCGCACGCATTTTTCTGCGGACGACGAACACCGGCGTTCGGGCACCAGGATGCGGCGCAGCCACTTCGCACGGCGCCCGAAGATAGCGCAACGGCCCGCACGGGAACCGTGCGGGCCGTTGCTGCTAGTCGCGCTACTTGGCTGCCGGCTGCCCCTCGGCCGCCACCGCGTCCGCGATCGCCTGCTGCAGACGCTCCTGCGCGTCGCCGTACGCCTGCCAGTCGCCGGCCTTCAGTGCCGCCTGGCTGTCGCTGAGCGCCTGGTTGGCGCGCTGCAACGCCTCCTGGAGCGCGGTGTTCCCCGTGGCGGAACCGCTGCCGGTCGACCCGCCGGTGGACTGGCCCGTGCCGGGCTGCGTCGTGCCGGTGCCTTCCGTCGGCACATTGTTGTCGCCGGCCGAGGCGCCGGAATCACCGCCGAAGAGGGCGTCGAGGGCCTGGTCGAGAGTGTCCTCGAACTCGATCTTGTCGCCGAAGGCCACCAGTACCTTCTGCAGCAACGGGTAGCTGGTCTCCCCCGACGAGCGGACATAGACCGGCTGCACGTACAGCAGGCCACCGCCCACCGGCAGGGTCAGGAGGTTGCCGTTGATCACCTCCGATTTACCTTGACGCAACAGGTTCAGCTGTTGCGACACGGTGGGATCGGAGTCGAACTGGTTCTGCATCTGCCCGGGACCCGGGATGGTATCGCTCGAGGGCAGTTGCAGGAGCCTCATCTTGCCGTAGCCGGAGGCCACCTTCCCCTTGGTGTCCCCGGCATCCGCATCCACGGCTAG
The DNA here is from genome assembly GCF_056754895.1 of Leifsonia sp. KNZ13-11D. Lineage (NCBI taxonomy): Bacteria > Bacillati > Actinomycetota > Actinomycetes > Micrococcales > Microbacteriaceae > Leifsonia > Leifsonia sp. KNZ13-11D. The sequence goes on along the minus strand of NZ_JBPGWU010000001.1, from coordinate 1,462,203 downwards.
GTAGCCCTTCAGCACCGACCTGCTCGACTCGCTGGTGCCCGCCGGGATGAACGTCGAGTACAGCGAGAACGCCGGGCTGTCCTGGCCGGGCATCTTCATGGTCAGGTAGTACGGCGGCTGGAGGGCCGGGTTGCTCGACGGCGAGGTGGGGTCGTTCGGCGTCGTCCATGCGTCCTCGCGCGAGTAGAACGAGCCGGCGTCGGTCACGTGGTACTGGCCGAGCACCGAGCGCTGCACCTTGAACAGGTCGGACGGGTAGCGGACGTGGCTCATCAGCTGGGCGCTCATGTCGCTCGCGGGCTTCACCGTCGCGGGGAAGACCTTCTCCCAGGTCTTCAGCACGGGGTCGGTGGTGTCCCACGCGTACAGGGTCACGGAGCCGTCGTAGGCGTCGACGGTCGCCTTCACCGAGTTGCGGATGTAATTGATGTCGTCGAAGGCGTACGCCGGCTTCGGCGTGTCCTTGTCGGCCGTCGCGTCGCTGAGGCTGCCCACATGCGAGTACGGGAACTGGTCGCTCGTGGTGTAGCCGTCGATGATCCACTTGACCCGGCCGTCCACGACCGCGGGGTACGCCTGCGAGTCGAGGGTCAGATAGGGGGCGACCTTCTGCACCCGCTTGATCGGGTCGCGGTCGTACAGGATCTGCGAGTTGCTGTTGACGGCGTCGGAGAGCACGATCTGCTCGTCCTGGAACTTCAGCGCGTAGACGAGACGCTTGAAGATGTTGTCGAGTTTGGGGCCGCCGTTGCCGCTGAACGTCGTGTAGGTCTGCTGCGCGCCGTCCGCGCCGCCCGGATAGTCGAGCTCGACCTGCTTGCCGCCCTTCGGGCCGCCGACGATCGAGTACGTCGGCGACTGCTCGCCGAAGTAGATGCGCGGCTGGTACGTGCCCAGTGTCCCTGTGGTCGGGATGCCGGACTCCATGAACACCGGCTGCCCGTCGGGCGAGCGCTGGTTGCCGTACGCGGCGACCAGGCCGTAGCCGTGGGTGTAGACGATGGTGTCGTTGAACCAGTTCCGCGTGCCCCCGAGGCCGGACTGCTGCAGCTCGCGGACGGCGACCACCGCATCCTGCTGGGTGCCGTTCACCTCGTAGCGGTCGACGTTCAGCTTCTCGGGGAAGGCGTAGTACTGGCGGAACTGCTGCAGCTGCCGGAACGAGGGGCTGACGACCGCGGGGTCGAGGATGCGGATCTGTGCGGTCGTCTGGGCGTCCTGACGCAGGGCGCCCTGCTCGGCCGTGGTCTTCGCGTTGTACGGGATCGTCTCGATGTCGCTGAGCCCGTACGCCTCGCGGGTGAAGTCGATCCCCTTCTGAACGTAGGGCGACTCGAGCGTCTTCTGGCTCGGGTCGACCTGGAAGCGCTGCACGACCCAGGGCACGATGGCCCCGACGACGAGCGCTGCGACGATCAGGAGCGCCGTGCCCACGATCGGGAACCGCCAGCGGCCGATGAATGCGGTCAGGACGAACAGGATGGCCACGAAGACGGCGGCGCCGGCGAGGATCGCCCGGCCCGGGATGGTCGCGTTGACGTCGGTGTACGCGGCGCCGTTGATCATGTCGTTGACGTTCGAGTCGGTGACGGTGGCGTAGCGGTCGAGCCAGATGCTGACGCCCTGCAGCAGCAGGTAGAGCGCGGCGATGATCGCGATCTGCACCCGTGCCGCCCGCGAGATGCGCACCTCGCGGCCGCTCACCCGAATCGATCCGTAGAGGTAGCAGGTGGCGAGGGTGGCCAGCAGCGAGATGAGGACGACCGCCGAGGCGAAGCCGACCGCGCTGCGGTAGAACGGCAGCGCGAAGAGGTAGAAGCCGATATCGAGGTGGAACAGGGGGTCCGTCTTGCCGTACGACGTGCCGTTCAGCCAGAGCGCGGCGGTCTGCCAGCGGCTCGCCGTCGAGACGCCGGCGAAGATGCCGAACACGATCGGGATGCCGTACATCGCGAGACGGCGCAGCGGCTCGATCACCTGCTGGTAGCGGTCGAGCTGGGAGTTCAGCTTGGCGTACACGGGACGCAGCCGGTACGCCAGCTGGATGGACAGCCACAGCGGCAGGGCCATGCCGAAGAACCCGATGAAGAACATCGTGATCCCGGCGAACCACTGCGTGGTCAGCACTTTCAGGTACCCCAGCTGGTCGTACCAGAGGATGTCGGCGTAGAGCCCCGCGAAGACGAAGAACAGGATGACCACCGCGACGATCACCCCGAGAGTGATCCAGATCGCCGCGCGCCGGCGGCCTGCGGGACGGACTGCAGCAGTTGAACTCACGTAGGGCCTTCTTGGTCTCGTGGCGGAGGTGAGAACCATCCTAGGCAGCGAACGCTTGGAGAACGCTGCGGTCCAGCGGTGATCAGCCTGCGGGGCAGGTGGGAAGCCCCGACGTGCTTCCTCCATCGCGCACGGCGTCGAGCACCTTGAGCGAATCGGCGAGCGTCTTCACGGCGAACACATGCAACCCGGACGGGATGTGGCCCGTGACCTCGTCGCAGTTGGAGGCGGGCGCCAGGAAGTACGATGCCTTGCCGGTGTCACGCGCGGCGTACATCTTCTGACGGATGCCGCCGATCGGGCCGATCTCGCCGGCGTTGTCGATGGTGCCCGTTCCGGCCACGCGCTTGCCGCCGTTCAGCGAACCAGGGGTGAGCTTGTCCATGATCCCGAGCGCGAACATCTGCCCGGCGCTCGGTCCGCCGACGTTGTTCAGCTGGATCTTGACGTCGAACGGGAAGGTGTAGTCCATCCCCGCGCCGATCCCGAGCACCACCTGACCCTGCGACTCGATGGGCGTGATCTCGACCGTCGACGCCGCACCGTCGCGCAGGATGCCGAGTTGCGCGGCCTTGCCGGTGCCGTTCGCCTTCACGGCGTCGCGCAGCTGCTGGATGCTCGAGATCGTCGTGCCGTTGACGGACGCGATCTCGTCCCCGACCTTCAGCTCCTTCGACGCCGGGGTCCCGGTGATCAGCTGCTTGACGGCGACATGCTCGGGGAAGGTGTAGCCGAGCTGGTTCAGCGCGGCGGCGATCGCATCCTGCTGGGAGTCGACCATGAGCGCGGCGTTCTCGGCGTTCGACTGCTCGGTGGTGGTGCCGGGCGGGAACACCGTCTCGAGCGGGAGGACGGCCTTGCTGGGCTGGAACCACGCCCCCGCGAGCTCGAGCCAGCTGGGCCGCTGCTCCGGATCGCCGACGACCGAGACCGTGAGCAGGTCGAGCGATCCGGAGGTCGGGTACGTCTTCTGGCCGGGGATGCTGATGAGCTCCTTCGCGTCGCCGCTCGGCTCCGACCCGACCTGCTGGTCGGTGCCCAGGGTGTTGAAGACGGGTCCCGGCTGCTCGATCACGAACGGAGCGGGAATCAGCGCGAGCACCAGGGCGAGCACCACAGCGACGCCGATGGCCACCCACCCGGCGATGACGCGCCGCGGCGGCGCGACCCGGACCGGCTCGCCGCCGGGAGCGGAGCCCTCGGGAGCAGTGCCCTCCGGAGTCGGGCGGTCGTCGCTGAACAGGGTCACGGGCCCGTCCTCTCCGTCAGTGTTCGCCACGGGCGCACGGCCCGAAGGCGAGCATAGGGCAATTCCCATCCGCCACTCCGGCGCCAGCGGCTAGCGTAGATCACGAGCCTGAAGCCGCGCCGACGGCGCCGAAGCGCCGACGGTCGGCTCACTTCGAGAAGAGGACGCTGACCATGGCCGACGATCGGAACGACGACCGGGATCCGGACCGCGACGACGACGAGTTCCGCGACATGCTGAGCCAGTTCCTGTCCGGGAACGGGGCCTCGATCGACCCGAGCCGGCTGGCCGGCGCCGCGGGTCTCCCGAACGATCCGGCCAGCATCCAGGCCCTCCTCGGCCAGCTGCAGAACGCGCTGATGAATCCCGGCGGCGGCATCAACTGGGACATCGCCGACCAACAGGCACGGCAGCTCGCTGCGGACGGTGCGCACTCCGTGACGCCGGCCGAGCGCGCATCCCTCGACCAGGCCTTCCATGTGGCGTCGCTGTGGCTCGACCAGGCGACCGGGGTCGCGTCGCTCAGCGCCACCCCGGAGCTCATCGGTCGCGCCGAGTGGGCGCGGCAGACCATGCCGCTCTGGAGCCAGCTCGCCGAGCCGGTCGCGCTCAGCATCTCGGACGCCCTGACCCGGGTGCTCTCGGAGCAGGCGCCGGAGGAGATGCAGGCGATGCTGCAGAACGCCGGCCAGGTGATGCGCTCGATCGGCGGCGCTCTCTTCGCGATGCAGCTCGGCCAGGTGGTCGGGCAGCTGTCCAAGGAGGTCGTCTCCGGCGGCGACATCGGCATCCCGCTGCTGCCGGACGGGCAGGCGGCGCTCATCCCCCAGAACATCGAGGCGTTCGGCGATGGTCTCGACATCTCCGCGGACCAGATCCAGCTGTACCTCGCGGTGCGCGAGCTCGCTCACGCTCGGCTGTTCCGCCACGCGAAATGGCTGCGCCTCCAGCTGATCACGCAGATCACCGCGTTCGCGAAGGGGATCACGATCGACACGGACGCGCTGGAGTCGCTGGCCGAGAACTTCGACCCGTCGAATCCCGAGGAGCTGCGCGAGGCCATGGTCAGCGGGCGGCTCATCCCGCCGCGCACCGAAGAGCAGCAGGAGGCGCTCGCGCGCCTCGAGACGGTGCTCGCACTGGTCGAGGGGTGGGTGGACGTCGTCACCGCCAATGCCACGCGGCTGCTGCCGCGCGCCGACGCGATCGCCGAGACCGTGCGGCGCCGCCGCGCCTCGGGCGGCCCGGCGGAGTCGGCCTTCGCGACCCTGGTGGGGCTGGAGCTGCGACCCCGGCGCCTGCGCGACGCGGCCGCGATGTGGCAGGCGGTCACCGACGCCGTCGGGATGGACGCGCGCGACGACCTGTGGTCGCACCCGGACCTCCTCCCCCAGTCCTCGGACCTCGACGACCCGTCGGCGCTCGTGGCCCGGCTGACAGCGGCCGCGACCGGCCAGGAGCCCGAGCAGGACGCGCTGGACCAGGCGATCGAGGACCTGCTGCGCGACGACCGGGACCGTCCGACCGAGGGCTGATGTCCGCTTCGGTGGCCGTTTTCCGGCGCCCCAGCCGCTGACGATCCCTGTCGTCGGCGCTCGACCTGTGGATGGACGGGCTGACGAAATCCGGGCTGTGGACAACCCCGGATCGCCCTCGGCCGTCGGGCAGGATTCCGGACATGGTCCTCGTCCTCGACTCCCGCATCCCGCGCGTCTGGCGCACCCCCGACAGCCTCCAATTCGGCGTCGACGAACCCGTGCTCGTGCTCGAACCGGTGAGCCACGCCGACGAGCGCATGCTGGCCGGGCTGGCCGCCGGCGTCACCGAGGACGGGCTGCGGGTGATCGCCTCCCGGGCACGGGCGCCGGAAGGCGCGGAGGAGGACCTGGTGCGCCGGCTCGCCCCGGTGCTGGCGCCGACCTCTGCGGCGCCGCCGACCGCTCGCGACCCGCTGGTGGTGGTCGACGGGGCCGGACCGACGGCCATCCAGCTCGAACGGATGCTGACCGACGCCGGTGTGGAGGTTCGCAGCGGGCTGGCGTGGACGGACCCGGCCGTCGAACGCGCGGACGTCGCGGTGATCGTCGCCTCGTACGCGATCGAACCGCAGCGGCATGCGCGGTGGCTCCGGCGCGACGTGCCGCACCTGCCGCTCGTCTTCGGCGACGGCGGAGCAGTGGTCGGGCCGCTGGTGCGGCCCGGCGACGGACCGTGCCTGCGCTGCCTCGACCTGCACCGCACGCAGGCCGACCCGGCCTGGCCGGCGATGGCGGCACAGCTGCACACGCGACCCGCGCCGGGCGAGACGCCGATCGTCGCGGCCGCGACGGCGGCACGCGCCGCCGCGGTGCTGCTCGCGCTCCTGCGCGGCGGCGGCGGTCCCGCGAGCGGGGAGACGGCGCGGCTCGCCCCCGGCTCCGCGGACTGGGTCAGCCGGACGTGGTCGGCGCACCCCGCGTGCGGCTGCCTCGGGCTGCCGCCGTGACCCCGGCGCCGGCCGGCGCCGCCGCGCCGGGTGCCCCACCGGGTGCGGCGCCGGACGCCGTGGCGCCCCCGGGGCGCGCAGCGGCCGGGCGCAACTCGGCGAGGAACCGCGACGGCTGCCGCAGGGAGGGGCGGCCGGGCTGGTTGCTCCGGGCCGACCAGCTCAGGCGCAGGCGCTGCCGCGCGCGGGTGATGCCGACGTAGAGCAGGCGGCGTTCCTCGTCGACCTGCTCGAACGACCCGGCGTAGCTGATCGGCACGAGCCCCTCGCTGAGACCGACGAGGTAGACGGACGGCCACTCCAGGCCCTTCGCCGCGTGCAGGGTCGCCAGGGTGACCGCCGACATGGTCGGCTCGTGCTGGCCGGCCTGGCGGGCGAGCAGCTCGTCGGTGAAGCCGCGCAGCGTCTGCCCCGACGGCTGCTCGTCGACCAGACCCATGATGGCGTTCAGCGACTCCCAGCGTTCCCGGACGGCGCCACGCCCCTCCGGCGGCTGCACCGACCAGCCCAGCGAGCGCAGCACGTCGCTGACGGTGCGGAACAACGGCTCCTCCGTCGCCACCAGGCTCGCGGCGCGCAGCGACATGAGCGCCTGACGCACCTCGGGCAGGTCGAAGAACCGCTTCGAGCCGCGGATCTGGTAGCTGATCCCCCGGTCGCCGAGCGCCTGCTCGAGCGCCGCGGCCTGGACGTTCACGCGGTACAGGACCGCGATGTGCTCCGGACGTGCACCGGCGGCGAGCTCCCCCGCGATCTGCCCGGCCACGGCGCGCGCCTCCGCCCGGTCGTCCTCATAGGCCGCGGGCTCGGGCACGGCCACCTCGGGCGAGTCCCCGCCGCCGTGGGAGACCACCTCCGCGGGTCGCAGCGTGAGGGCGCCCGACCGGCCCCGCATCAGCCGGTTGGCGGTCTCGATGACCGCGGGCGTCGAACGGTAGTTCTGCTCGAGCCGCACCACCGTCGACCCGGGATGCTCCCGCTCGAAACCGAGCAGGTACTCGCTGCGGGCGCCCGCGAAAGAGTAGATGGTCTGGCTGGCGTCGCCCACCACGCACAGGTCCTTGCGGGTGCCGAGCCAGAGCTGCAGCAGCTGGTGCTGCAGCGGGGAGACGTCCTGGTACTCGTCCACGACGAAGAAGCGGTACTGCTCGCGCACCTGCATCGCCACCGCCGGCTCGCTCTCGATCATGCCGGCGCAGGCGAGCAGCACATCCTCGAAGTCGATCTGCTTGCGCTCGTCCTTGAGGTCCTCGTAGCGCTGCAGCAGGGCGGCCACCTGGTCCGCCGACAGGGAACCCGGCGTGGGCCGGCCGGCCGCGGTGTACTGCTCGATGCCGAGGCCGGAGACCTTGCGCCACTCGATCTCGGCCGCCACATCCCGCAGCGTCGCCGTGTCGACCTTCAGCTTCAGCGTCTCGGCGGCATGGCCGAGGATGCGGCCCTTCCCGTCGAGCACGGAGGGCAGCTGGCCGCCGACGACCTGCGGCCAGAAGTAGTTGAGCTGGGCGAGCGCGGCGGAGTGGAACGTCCGCGCGGAGACGCCTCCGGCGCCCAGCTGCCGGAGCCTCCCCCGCAGCTCCGCCGCGGCGCGGGCCGTGAACGTCAGCGCCATCACCCGGTTGGGCGCGTAGGCGCCGGATGCGACCCCGTACGCGATGCGGTGGGTGATCGCGCGGGTCTTGCCGGTTCCCGCCCCGGCCAGGATGCAGACCGGCCCGAACAGCGCCTCGGCCGCCACCCGCTGCTGCGCGTCCAGACCGGCCAGCAGCGCCTCCGGCCCCGCGGGCGACGCGGTCACGGCGCGGGCGGCTCGTCGAGCGGGCCGCCGTACCAGTCCTCGATGAGGGCGCGAGCGATCGAGGAGCGCCCCGGCAGGATGATCTGCTCGCGCGCCGCCCACAGCTCCTGGCGGCTGAACCAGCGCACGTCGAGGATCTCCTCGCCGTCCGGGTCGAGCGCGCCCGCGGCCTGGTCGTCGGCCAGCCGGGCGGTCATGCCGACCATCACGGACGCCGGGAACGGCCACGGCTGCGACCCCTTGTACTGCGCGTCGACGACCCGGATGCCCGCTTCCTCGAACATCTCGCGTTCCACCGCGCCCTCGAACGACTCCCCCGGCTCGACGAATCCGGCGAGCAACGAGTAGCGCGAGTTCTCCCACATGGCGTTGGAGCCGAGGAGCAGCCGGTCGTCGGCGTCGAGCACCGTGACGATCACCGCCGGGTCGGTGCGCGGGAACACCTCGGAGCCGTCCTCGAGGCAGCGCCGCACCCATCCCGCCTGCTCGACGACGGTCGGCGTGCCGCACCGCGGGCAGTGCGTGTGCGACGCGTGCCAGTTCGCCATCGCCAGCGCCTCTGTGAACAGGCCCGCGTCGCGGTCGCTGAGTGCCGTCGCGACCGTCCGCAGGTTGCCCCAGCGCGCCTCGTCCGGCTCCAGCTCCTGCGCGGCGGCGTCGGTCAGCACCTCCAGCACCACGGCCGTGCCCGACGGCTCGGTCGCGCTCGCGACGGTGGTGCGGCCGAGGTAGACGCGGATCAGGGCGGACGTCACGCGATCGACGGGCAGCAGCTCCAGGGCGGCCGGCCCGGCATCCGGGGCCGACCAGCCGTCGGCGCTGGGGGTCGCTGCGGCCACGCTCTCCGCGGTGAGCAGGGCGCGTCCCTTCCAGAGGGCGAGCACGCGCGTCGCCGGCTCCTGCCACAGCTCGTCGAACAGAGCGGGACGCGAGCGCGCGGAGTGATCGCGGTCGGTCGCGTGACGGGAGAGGGGGAGCGCTGCGAGCGGCAGAGCGGTGGTCGAAGCGGACGACATCGAGGTCCTTTCGGGGCGTGGCGGACGGCCGTCGCAGGGAGGCCCGATTAGCCTGGGTGCATGGCCAGATCCCATCTCACTCTAGCCGCGCTGGCCACCTCGGCCGTCCCCGACCTCGACGTCTCCGGCGCTCGCACCCACAGCGCCGGCGGGTCCGGCGACTTCGACTCCGCGCTGCTCTCGACGAGGGACGGCTCCACCGTCATCGTGCGCGTGCCCACGTCGCAGGTGGCCGAGACCGAGCAGAGCGCCGACCTGGTGGCGCTGCGGGCGCTCACCACCGGCATCCGCAGCCGCCTGCCGTTCGACGTGCCGCGGTACCTGGGCCAGGCTCCGATCGGCGGCACCCGCGCGGTCGTCTACGACTTCCTGCCCGGTCACCACATCGCGGTTCAGGATGTGCCCCCGGGCGACGGTCTCGCCGGCTCGATCGGGCACGCGATCGCGGCCATCCACGCGCTCCCGACCGCCTTCGTCGGCGAGGCCGGGCTCCCCGTGATGTCCGCCGCCGAATGCCTGACCGCCGCCAACGCGGTCATCGAGTCGGCGGCCTCCACCGGGCTGCTGCCGACCGCCCTGCGCGACCGCTGGCGCGACGCCGCGGCGGACCACTCGATCTGGCAGTTCCAGCCGACCGTCATCAACGGATCGCTCACGGCCGACTCGTTCCTCGTCCAGGACGACGTGGTGAGCGCGGTTCTCGGCTGGTCGGCGCTGCGCGTCGGCGACCCCGCCCGCGACCTGCACTGGCTGCTCGCCATGAACCCGGACGCGACGGACGGCGCGCTCGGCGCCTACGCATCCACCCGCCAGGTCGCCACCGACCGCCAGTTCACCCAGCGCGCCATGCTGTACGCGGAGCTGGAGGTGGCGCGCTGGCTGCTGCACGGCCGCGAGGTGCGCGACCAGTCCATCGTGGACGACGCGGTCGAGATGCTCGACGGCCTGGTCGAGCGGGTGCACAGCAACTCGATGAACCCGCTGTCGACCGCGACCGGCCCGATCATGGCCGTGGGCGACGTGGAGGCGATGCTCGACCGGACCCCCGGCGACCGGCCCGAGGGCTACCGCCGCTCCGGCGGGATGAAGCCCGTGGCCGACGACCAGAGCGACGTCAGCTCCTCCTCCGCGTAGAGCCGCTCCGGCCGCACCACGCGGTCGTCGGCGACGAAGTAGAAGACGGCGTCGATCCGCTCCGGTTCCACCCCGGCGTAGCGGGCGAACGCCAGCCGGTAGAGCGCGAGCTGCAGTTGCTTGCGCTCCAGGTCCTCCGCGTCGCGCGGCGCCTTCCCGGTCTTCCAGTCGACGATCTGGTAGTCGTGCGCACCGTCGTCGGCACGGTAGACCGCGTCCAGCTTGCAGACCACCACCTGGCCGGCGAGCGTGATATGGATCTCGAGCTCGACCTCCTCGGGACGCCGGCCCGACCACTCGCTGCGCTCGAACGTGGCCTTCAGCTCGGCGAACCGCTCGGCCTCCAGGATGTCGCTCGCCGGGTCGTCGAGTTCGGCGCTGTACGCATCCAATTCGTCCGCAGCCCCCGCCAGGGTGCCGAACCGCTCCTCCACCCAGCCGTGGAACAGCGTCCCGAGCCGGGTCTGCCGATAGGGCCGCTCGGGCATGGGACGCCGCAGTGCGGCGGCGACCGAGGCGGGGTCGGTCACGTAGTCCTTGAAGCGCGAGGCGGGGATGCGCGCGGGCAGCTCCACCAGTGCGGCGTCCTCCGCGCGGCGCGCCCGTTCGGCGAGCAGCAGGTCGAGGTCGCGGGCGTAGACGCCGCCGTCGCCGGTGCCCTGCTCACGCGCGCCCCGGACCGCCTCGGCCGCCTGCTCCACGCGGGTGCGGCGGCCGCCGAGCGGTTCGAGCGGCCAGGTGACGGTGGAGGCGGTCAGGGCGAGCGGGTTCTCGTCCGGCTCGTCGCAGTCCGGGAAGGCGTCCTCCGGCAGCAGTCCGGCCTCCTGGAGTTCGAGCAGGTACGCGCCCGGGCCGCGGGGCTTCGTCTGCGTCGACCAGTAGGAGCCGCTCAGCAGCAGCCGGCGCCGGGCGCGGGTCACGGCGACGTAGATCAGCCGGCGCTGCTCGTCGAGGTGCCGCACGACGTTCTCCTCCTCGAACGCGGCGATGGACTCGTGCACGTCCTTCTGGGTCTCGGCCGTCCGCCAGGCGATCACCGGCAGCTCCGCCGAGTCTCCGCGGAACTCGTTCGGGAGCTGGCCGAACGCGAGCCAGCCCTTGCGGCTCTGCGGCGGCCCGGGCAGCTCGCCGTCGACCAGGCGCGGGACCGCCACGACATCCCATTCGAGCCCTTTGGCGCCGTGGATGGTGAGGATCTGCACCGTGCCGGGTTCCGGCTCCTCGCTGCGCGGCGCCAGGTTGTCGCGCTGTTCCGCCTCGGCCAGCCAGGAGAGGAACGAGCCGAGGGTGGCCTGGTCGTCGGCGGCGAGGTACGACGCGACCTGCTCGGCGAAGGCGTCGAGACTGGCCTGGCCGAGCTGGGCCGTCTCGTTGGCGGCCACCTCGATGTCGAGCAGCAGCTCCTGCTGCACGAGCGTGACCAGATCGAGGAGGTCCAGGCCGACCCGCGAGCGGAGGTGGTCGAGTCTGCGTCCGGCGTCGCGCATCCGCTCCAGGCCGGCCGGGCTGAAGCCGGCGAGCAGGGAGTGACCGTCGGGCGCGTCGAGCACGAAGTCGAGGGCGTCGACGAGGGAGGCGCCCTCCTCCCCCGCGACGGACCGGCGGAGCCGCTCGCGCAGCTCCGGGTCGAGACGCCGGTGGCGGTGGTCGCGCTCGGCGAGCCAGGAGGCGACCTCCCGCAGCACCGCGATGTCCTTCGGCCCGATGCGCCACTTCGCGCCCGTGAGCAGCCGGATCAGCTCGGAGCCCGCCGTCGGGTCGTGCATCACCCGGAGCGCGCTCACCAGGTCGGCGATGACGGGCTGCTCGAGCAGTCCGCCGAGACCGAGCACGTGGTACGGGACGCCGTGCCGCGCCAGCGCGCCGGTGAAGACGTCGATCTTCTTGAGCGAGCGGCAGAGCAGTGCCGCGCTCGGCGGTGAGCCGTCGGCCTCGCGGTCGCGCAGGCGGGCGGCCAGCCAGCGGGCGACCGTGTCCGCCTCGTCCGCCACCGTCTGCTCGAAGACTGCGGTGAGTTCGCCGGGGACGGCGCCGGGCCGCGGCTGCAGCTGCTCGACATGCACGGGCGAGGCCGCGGTCAGCGGCGCGACCAGGACGTTGGCGGCGTCGAGCACCCGGGTCGGGTTGCGCCAGCTGGTGCTCAGCGCGTACTCGTCGGCGGCCTCCGGCGCACCGGGCCGACTGCCCGTGAAGTCGGCCGAGAAGCGGCCCAGGTTGGCGGCGCTCGCGCCGCGCCACCCGTAGATCGACTGGTGCGGGTCGCCGACCGCCATCACCGGCTGCCCGGCGAAGAGCCGCGAGAGCAGGCGCGTCTGCACGACCGAGGTGTCCTGGTACTCGTCCAGGAGCACCACCCGGTAGCGCCGCCGGTAGTCGGCGACGACGGCGGGCAGCCGCTCGCAGACGTCGAGCGCGAGGGCCACCTGGTCGGAGTACTCGACGAACCCGCGCCGCCGCTTCTCGTCGGCGAAGGCGCGGGCGAGGTCGAGCAGCGGCGGCAGCGCGCCGACTGCGTCGACCGCCGAGCGCACCGACGCGTACAGCTCCTTCACCCGGCCGTTGCCGGTCGGCAGCTCGGCGGTGCGACCGAACTGCTCCACCATCCGCTCCACCTCACCCGCGTCGGCGACGTTCTCGCTGAGGGCGCGGCTGAGGCCGACGACGGCGCTCGTCACCGCCTCCACGCCACGGTCGAGCTCCACCAGCCGGTCGTCCGTGCTGCTCACGACCAGGCGCCGCGCGAGCTGCCAGGCGGACGCCTCGCTGAGCACGGCGGACTCCGGCTCGCGCCCGATCAGGAGCGCATTCTCGCGGAAGATCGCGTTCGCGAAGGCGTTGTAGGTCGCGACCTCGGGCGCCTCGAACGGGTCGAACTCCACGTCGGTCACGCCGGAGGCCACCAGCTGCTCGATGCGGGTGCGGATGCGGCCGGCGAGCTCGCCCGCCGCCTTGCGGGTGAAGGTCAGCCCCAGGATCTCGGGCACACGGACATGTCCGTTGGCCAGCAGCCACACGACGCGGTTCGCCATGGTCTCGGTCTTGCCGCTGCCCGCCCCCGCGACCACGATCGCGGGCCGCAGCGGAGCCTCGATGACGGCCTGCTGCTGCGGGGTCGGGATGGGCAGCCCGAGCGCTTCGGCGATCGCCGCAGCGCTGAGGGCGGTGCGCGGCCGACCGCGGCCGGCCGCCGCAGCGACCCCATCCCCGTCGGCGTGGCCGGCCTCGTGGGCCTCGGCCAGCGAGAACGCCTGCTCGACGAGGTCGCGGCCCGCCTCCTCGGTCGCCCATTCGAGCAGGCCGTCCTCGTCGATGCGGGTGGCTTCGTCCGTCATGCTGCTCCTCCCGCGCTGACCGCAGGCACCAGGTGGATGCGGTACTCGTACTTCCCGTGCGGATCGCGTTCGCCCAGGTCGACCACTCCGGCGAAGGTCGACCCCGCCATCCCCTCGGCCGCTCCCGCCACGCGGTCGCGCAGCCGGTCCAGCCGCTCCTCGTCCACCCTGTCCTGGGCGACCTCGCGGTAGCCCTTGCCCCGCACGCCCTTGGCGACGAACAGGAGCTTCGCTCCACCGGACGGCAGACCGCCCGCCTGCTCGACGGCGCCGTGCTCCATCGCCAGCTGGTACGCGCCGAGCTGCGCGTGCTCGGCCGCCTCCGCCGCCGACGGCGTCCGGTTGCCGGTCTTGAGGTCGACGATCACCACTGTGCCGTCCGGGGTGCGCTCGACGCGGTCGATCGTCCCGCGCACCAGCGCGCGTCCGACCCGCAGCTCGAACGCCCCCTCAGAGCCCAGCAGCGTGCCACCCGCGCGCTCGAAGTCGCGCAGGTACTCGGAGACGCCCGCGGCCAGCGTGCGCGTGCGCCGCCGCTCGCGCTCCTCGAGCCAGGGCGACTCGAACTCCAGCTCGCCCCAGCGCCGCTCGATGCCGCGCCAGAGCCGCTCGACGCTGAGGTCGCGGTCGTCGCTGGTGCTCGCCTCCTCCATCACCGCGTGCACCACCGTGCCGATGCCCGCCGCGAGCCCGCTCGGCGACGCGGCCATCGTGTCCACGAACCAGGCGAGCGGCGACTTCTCGAACGTCTCCAGCCGGGACGGCGACACGCGCACCACGGCCTCCGGGTCGGCGAGGTCGACCAGCGGCTCCGTGGTCGACGGCTCGATCAGCCCGTACCAGGAGGCCGGATCGGCGCCCTCGACCTCCGCGTCCGCGAGCCGGGCGAGCGCCTCGGCGGCATCCGGAGCGCCGGTCGCGACCAGGCGCCGCCGCAGCCGGCCGACCATGCCGCGGAGCGAGAGCGGATGCAGCTGGTCGTCCTGGTCGTCCACCGCCAGTTCACCGGCCAGCCGCAGGAACGGCGACGGCTGCTCATCGTCGTTCGCCGTCGCGGTCAGAAGCACCTGGCCCCGGGAGCGCGACACCGCGAGCGCGAACATCCGCAGCTCGTCGCCGAGCACCTCCGCCCGCTGGTCCTCGGTCTCGGTCGGCCGCCCCTCCAGCGCGTCGGCCAGCTCCTGCGGGTGCAGCAGCGAGCCGCGGAGCCGCAGGTTGGGCCAGACGCTCTCCTGCAGGCCCGCGACCGCCACGACCTCGAACTCCCGGCCGACGGCCGCGCTCGGGGTGCACACCAGCACAGCCTCCCCGGAGGTGCGGGCGGCCAGGGTGTCCTCCGGCACCTCGGCGCCGAGCAGCTCGACGACGAAGTCGGAGGCGGGACGTTCGGGGTACCGCTCGACGAAGCGCCGCGCGGCGGTGAACAGGGCGACGACGCCGTCCAGATGCCGGTTGGCCTCGTCGGTGACGATGCCGCTGCGCCCCGACTGCTCCAGCCAGCGCGCCGCGAGGCCGCTGCGCTCCCAGACGTGCCAGAGCAGCTCCTCCACCGATGCGCCCTGCGCGGCCTTCTCGCGCCCGGAGCGCAGGGTCTCGGCGAGCCGTCCGGCACGGCGGGCGGGGGCCGCGTCGATCGTGGCCAGGTGCGCGGGATGCTGCAGCGCCTCCACCAGCAGCTCGTCGCCGGGACGGTTGCCTTCGCCCGACAGCTCCTCCTGGCGGAGCGCCAGCCGCAGCCGTCGCAGGCTCACACTGTCGAGGCCGCCGAACGGTCCGAGCAGCAGCTCGGTCGCGACGATCGGCGTGAGCTCGATCGCCCCCAGCTGCACGCCGGCGACCGTGACCAGTTGCCGGGCGGCCACATCGTCGCGCAGCGGACGGCCGGCGACGCTCGTCGTGGTCGGAACCTCGGCGACGGCGAGCGCGCGCGAGAGTGCGGGAACGTGGGCACCGGAGCGGACGACGACGGCCATCTCGCTCCAGGGCACGCCGTCGAGGAGGTGCCGCTCGCGCAGCTTCCGGGCGAGACGGGACGCCTCCGCCGGCGCCGACGCGGCGACCAGGCGGACGATCTCCGGGCGGGGGACCTCGGCGGATGCGGTCTGAGCATCCGGCTCCGTCTTCGGCTCGGGCTCGGGGCGCCCGGCGGACGCCATGCGCTGGACGCCGGCCGCCGCCGTGCCGATCCGCTCGGTGACGCGGGCGGTGAGCTCGCGTAGTGCGGGGGTCTGCCGGTGGGCGGTGGTGAGCACGAACCGGGTCACCGGGACGCCGAGCCGCGACTCCAGCTGCCCCAGAGCCGTCGCCTCGGCGCCGCGGAAGGTGGTGGAGGCCACGTCCGGGTCGCCGAAGGCCACCACAGCGACGCCGCGGTCGGCGAAGGCGCGGAGGAGCGCGACCGTGGCGACCGTGGCCTCCTGCAGGTCGTCCACGAACACCGCGCGCAGGCGGTCGAGCGAACTGCCCTCGCGGACGACCGTCACGGCGGAGGCGATGAGCTCGGCCGAGTCGACGAACCCGCCGCGATAGCTGTCGACGACGAGCTGGTACTCGGCGATGAACCGGGCGGCCGCGCGCCACTCGTCGCGGCCGGTGATGGCGCCGAGCTCCGAGAGCCGGGACGGGGTGACGCCGCGCTCGGCGCAGCGCGCCATCAGCTCGCGCAGCTCGGTGCGGAACCCGCGGAGGATGCGCACCTCCTCCACCAAGGGCTCGGGCCAATGCGGGCCGGAGCCGTCCTCGATGTGGCCGCTGAGCAGTTCGGCGATGATCTGGTCCTGCTCGCCGCCGGTGAGGAGCCGCGGCGGCTCGGCGCCGAGGCGGCGCGCCCGCTCGCCGACGAGCTGGAACGCGAGGGAGGTCGCCGTGCGCGCCAGCGGGCCCTGCGTCGGGACCGCGAGCCGCAGCGCGATCCGGTCGCGGAGTGCTGTCGCGGCGGTGCGGGATGCGCTGAGCGCGAGCACCTCGTCCGTGCCGTAGCCCCGGCCGAGCACCCGCTCGGCGAGCGCCTCGACGAGCGTGGTGGTCTTGCCGGTGCCGGGTGCGCCGAGCACCGCGGCGGAGGCCTCGTCGGGCAGCTTCAGCACCTCGGCCTGCGCGGTGTCGAGCGTCGGGACGCCCGCGCCGTCAGCCCGTGCTGCGCGCATCCGGAAGCCCTGCGTCGTCATGGCTTTCACGCTATCGGCGTCCGCCGACAGAGAACGCGAGCGAGGGCCGCGAGCCGTGTGCCGTAGTCTGAACTCACACCCGCCGGTCAGACTCGAAAGGCACCAAACGTGGAGATCCGCATCGGAATCGTCAACGCCCCCCGCGAGCTCAGCTTCGAGTCGTCGCAGCCGGCCGAGCAGCTCACGCAGCAGGTGGAGACGGCGCTGACCGACGGCGGCGGTGTGCTCAAGCTCACCGACGACAAGGGCCGCCTCTACGTCGTGCCGGTCGCGGGCATCGCGTATGTCGAGCTCGGCACCGAGGAATCCCGCCGGATCGGCTTCGTCGGCTAGCCTCCCTCTCGTGGAACTGCTCTTCGTCGTCCTCGGCGGCGCCATCATCGGACTCGCCGGCCGCTATTTCCTGCCGAACCGGCACACGCACGGCTCCGTGCTCATTCCGGCTGTCGGCGTCGTGTCGGCGTCCGTCCTCTGGGTCGCCCTGACCTGGGCGGGGCTGAAGTGGGACGGCGGCTGGATCTGGTGGATCACGCTGCTCGGCACCGCCCTCATCGTGGCGGTCGCCGACCTCCTGATCGGCCGCCTGCGCACCGCGGGCGACGCCCGCATGCTGCACTCGCTCGCGAAGGGCGCCATCGCGCGCTGACATTCGTGCCGAATGTCGCCTCTCGCACCCGCTGAGCGCGCATTCGTGACGAATGTTCCGCGGTGGCTCCGCGTACATTCGTGCCGAATGTCGCCTCTCGCCCGCGCTGAGGGCGCATTCGTGACGAATGTGTCGGAGCGGGAGCCCCTCAGGCGGTGAGGCCGAGGGCGTCCATCCGGCGGGTGTGGGCTGCAATCAGCTCGGTGAAGATCGGTTCGATCCGCTCCTCGTCGGTGGCCCGGTTGCCCGAGAGGTGCAGTGCCGATCGCGCGACGAGCAGCGTGTCGCCGACCAGCCGCCTGCCCCACATCGCCAGGCGCGAGCCCAGCAGCGGGTCCGCGCCGATCTCGGTGCGGAGCACCTCCAGCACCCCCTCCTGGCCGGACTCCGAGCCCAGCAGGTGAGCGATGCGCGGGCCGACGTCGCCGGGAAGACCCGCCGCGAGCCGGATGAAGAAGTCGTCCAGGAGGCCGCCGGTCACCAGAGCCGAGAGCAGCGTCTCGCGCCAGTCCGCACCGACGATGAGCGCGCTGAAGCCCTCGATCTCGACCGCGAACGGCTCCATCGCCGCCGCCGGGTCGTCGCCGCGGCGGCGGATCTCCGCCACGATGCCCTGGTGCTTCGAGAGCGCGTGACCGGCGGCGGCCGAGACCAGCCCCTTCGCGCGCAGGTCGTCGGCCTCGGCCGCGACCCGGGACAGCGTCTCGAACTGCTCCAGCTGCAGGTAGGCGGCCTGACCCAGATACGGCAGCAGGTCCGGCATGACCTCGTGCAGGTCGACGCGCACCGTCGCGACCGGGCGCGACCGAGGGGTCAGGCGCGGAAGCTCGCCGGAGGGCCGGCGACGGGTGAACCAAGTCGACACGCTCAGCAGTGTATCGGGACAGTCCAGTAGGCTGGTCACGCCGTCGGCGCAGGATCGACGGCCTCACGCCTGCGACAGAGAACAGGGCGTGGACCCTCCCATCGAATCGACAGGCATCGCACCAGTGACTTTCTCCGAACTCAACATCGACCAGGACATGGTGGACGCGCTCGCGGCCAAGGGCATCATCGAGCCGTTCCCCATCCAGGCGCAGACCATCCCCCTCGCCCTCACCGGGCAGGACATCATCGGCCAGGCCAAGACCGGCACCGGCAAGACGCTCGGCTTCGGCCTCCCGCTGATCCAGCGGCTCGGCCCGGACCCGGCGCCCGGCGTGAAGGCCCTGGTCGTCGTGCCGACCCGCGAGCTGGCCATCCAGGTCTACGAAGACCTCGAGACCGCCGCCGCCGGCCGCCCGACCTCCATCGCCGCCATCTACGGCGGCAAGGCGTACGAGGGCCAGATCGCGCAGCTCAAGGGCGGCGCGCAGATCGTCGTCGGAACCCCGGGCCGGCTCCTCGACCTCGCCGGCCAGCGCCTGCTGAGCCTGGCGAATGTGCAGGAGATGGTGCTCGACGAGGCCGACAAGATGCTCGACCTCGGCTTCCTCGCCGACATCGAGAAGCTCTTCGCGCAGACCTCCCCGACCCGTCACACCATGCTCTTCTCGGCCACGATGCCGGGCCCGATCGTCGCACTGGCGCGCCGGTTCATGACGCGCCCGGTGCACATCCGCGCGACCGACCCGGACGAGGGCCAGATCCAGGCCAACATCAAGCACCTCGTCTACCGGGCGCACTCGCTCGACAAGGACGAGGTGATCGCGCGCATCCTGCAGGCCGAGGGCCGTGGGAAGACCGTCATCTTCACGCGCACCAAGCGCGCCGCCGCCAAGCTGGTCGAGGAGCTGAACGACCGCGGCTTCAATGCGGCGGCCGTGCACGGCGACCTGAACCAGGAGCAGCGGGAGCGCGCGATGGCCGCGTTCAAGGCCGGCAAGAAGGACATCCTCATCGCCACGGACGTCGCGGCGCGCGGAATCGACGTGGACGACGTCACGCACGTCATCAACCACACCATCCCGGACGACGACAAGACCTACCTGCACCGTGCGGGCCGCACCGGCCGTGCGGGCAAGACCGGCATCGCCGTGACCTTCGTCGACTGGGAGGACCTGCACAAGTGGGCCCTCATCAACCGGGCGCTGGAGTTCGGCCAGCCCGAGCCGACCGAGACCTACTCGTCGTCGCCGCACCTGTTCAGCGACCTCGACATCCCGGCGGGCGCCAAGGGCCGGCTGAAGTCCACGCCGGCGGTCAAGGCGCCGGAGACCCCGCGCGGCGGCCGCACCGACTCGAGCGGCCCGGAGGCGTCCGAGCGCTCCGGCAGCCGCCGTCGGCGCCGTACGGGCGGGTCGGGCGGGTCCGCCCCGGGTGGCGCGCCCGAGGCGCCGGCCGAGGGCGGCCAGGCGTCCGAGGGCGCAGAGCAGAAGGCCGCCGCGGGCACGCACGACGGCGGCGGCTCGCAGCACCGCGACGGCAACAGCGCGCCGCGCCGGCGTCGCCGCCGTTCGCGCGGCGGCTCCCCCGCGACCCCCGCCAGCTGACCGCGTCCGTCCATTCGCCGAAGTGCACGTCGTTGCGGTCGACACGCCGTGCGACCGCGCAACAACGTGCACTTCGGCGAAAGGGGGGCGATCAGTGACAGCGGGTCAGTACCAGTTGGGGTCGTGGCTCATCTCGAAGTTCCAGGCGGCGCAGGGGGATCCGTACGCGCGGTTGATGTAGTCGAGGCCCCAGTTCACCTGGGTGTTCTGGTTCGTCATCCAGTCGGGGCCCGCGCTCGCCATCTTGCTGGCCGGCAGCGCCTGCGGGATGCCGTAGGCGCCGCTCGAGGTGTTGTAGGCGTCGGCGCGCCAGCCCGACTCGTGGTTCCAGAGCTTGATCAGGCACCCCATCTGGTCCTGGCCCCAGCCGAAGGCCGAGAGGCGGCTCGAGGCGTACGCCTGCGCTGCAGCCGGGTCGACCACCATGCCGGGCGGAGGCGCGAAGCCGTCGGACCCGCCACCGGAGTTGGCGGCCTGCTGGGCGGCCTGTGCCGCCGCGACGCCCTCGGCGTACTTCTGCTCGACCGACGCCTCGGTGTTCTTCAGCGATGCCAGCTGCGCGTAGAGCGTGTTCGCGTGCTGCTTCTGGTCGGCGAGCTGCGCATCCGCCGCCTGCTTCGCCGCCGTGGCCACGTCGAGCGCCTTCTTGGCGGCTGTCGCGAGCTGATCGCGGATGGTCTGCGCCGCCGCCGCCTGTGCGCTCAGCGAGGCGGCCAGGTTCTTCTGCGCGTTCGCCTGGGCGAACAAGGCGCTGGAGCGGTCCGCCAGCTTGGCCACGGCGCCCAGCTGGTAGAGCAGCGAATCGGACCGCGAGGCGTTCGGGCTGAGGAACAGCCGCAGGGACACGGAGGAGGTGCCCGCCCGGGTGAGCTGCTCGGCGAGCGTGCCGCTCTGCGCCTTCAGCTCGTCGGCTTTCGCCCCGGCCGCCTGCGCGCGCTGGGCCAGGTCCTGCGCCTTCGCGGTCGCCGTCTGAAGCGCCGCCTCGGCCGTGCCGTACTCCCCGAGGCGCTTGACCGCGAGGTCGCCCGCGGCGTTTGCCGCGGTCTGGAGGCTCTGGAGCAGGCCGTTGATGCGATCCACCTCGGCCTGGGCGGCCGCTGCGTTGTTCTTGGCGGCCTGCACGTCATCCCACGACGGGTAGCTGTCCGCGCTGGCGGGGGCAGCGCCTCCCGCGATGACCAGAGCAGCCGTCAGGGCGGCAGCCACTGCGGATCCTCGCCAGAACCGTCTCACCCGTGCACCTCGCTTCTCCCCCGTCCGGGGTCCAGGGTACGGGCCGATCGTCATGGAGCGTAGAAAGGCGCCGCGCCTGTCGCTTCTTCGATCATCGCGTCGACCACCTCGGGGTCGGTGGTGTTCTCGCCCAGCCGGTTGGGCTTGCCGGCACCGTGGTAGTCGCTGGACCCGGTGATCCGGAGGCCGTACCGGTTCGCCAGCTCGCGCAGCCGGGCGACGCCGTCGGCGGTGTTCTCACGGTGGTCGAGCTCCAGCCCGAACAGTCCGGCGTCGACCAGGCGGCGCAGCCGGTCCTCGGGGATGACGCGGCTGCGGCCTCCCGTCGCAGGATGCGCGAGCACCGGCAGCCCGCCCGCACCGCGGATCAGGCGGACGCCGGTGAGCGGCTCCGGCGCATAGTGCGGCTGGAAGTACCCGCTCCGCCAGTGCAGGATGCCGGCGAAGGCGGCGCTGCGGTCGGACGCGAGCCCGCGGGCGACGAGCGCGTCGGCGATGTGCGGCCGTCCGACCGTCGCGCCTTCCGTCGCCTGCGCCAGGACGTCGTCCCAGGTGATGTCGTAATCCTCCGAGATGCGCCGGACCATGTCCTCGGCACGGCGCATCCGCCCATCCCGGATGCGCAGCGTCTCGGCCGTGAGCGGCTCGTTCGTCGGATCGAACAGGTAGCCGAGCATGTGGACGCTGGCGAACTCGATGCGCGTGGACAGCTCCATGCCCGGGATGACCGTGACGCCGACGCGGGAGGACTCGGCCGCCGCATCCGCCCAGCCGGCGGTCGAGTCGTGGTCGGTGATCGCGACCGTCCCGAGACCGGCTGCCGCAGCGGCGCGGACCAGCTCGGCCGGGGTCTCGGTCCCGTCCGAGACGCTCGAGTGCGTGTGCAGGTCGACGGGGCCGCGGAACCGTCGCGCATCAGCCATGCTCACCATCCTAGGAGTGGAAGAATGGTCGGCATGTCGCAGTCCACCAACGTCACGGCCGACCAGGCGCCCCGCGCCACCCAGAACCGCTCGACGACCCCCGGGTCGGACGCGTTCCGCGAGTACATCGGGAGCGGATGGGCGGACCGGCCGGAGATCGTCCCGGGTGCCCGCCGGCAGGCCGCGTACGCGGCGGCCCGTCGTGCGCGGATCTCGGAGCTGTTCCCGGGCAAGCGGCTCATCGTCCCGGCCGGCCGGCTGAAGCAGCGGTCGAACGACACCGACTTCCCGTTCCGCGCGCACTCCGCCTTCGCGCACCTCACCGGCTGGGGCTCCGACTCGGAGCCCGGCAGCGTGCTCGTGCTCGAGCCGACCGCGTCCGGTCACGACGCGACCCTGTACTTCCGCGAGCGCGCCGGGCGCGACTCGGACGAGTTCTACGCGAATCCCGAGATCGGCGAGTTCTGGATCGGCCCGCGCCCGTCGCTCGCGCAGGTCGCGGGCGACCTGAATCTCCCCACCCGGGGCATTGCCGAGCTGCAGGCCGTACTCGACGCGGTGGACGGCGACACGATCGTGCTGCGCGAGGCGGACCGGGCGATCACCGACGAGGTGGATGCGGCCCGCCTGCTGCTGGGGACGGGCGCCGACGCCTCCGACGGCGCCGGCGGTGAGCTCGACCCCGAGGACCACACCGACGACGACAAGCTCGCCCGCGACCTCTCCGAGCTGCGGCTGATCAAGGACGACTTCGAGGTCGGCGAGCTGCGCGCCGCGGTCGCCGCGACCGCCCGCGGCTTCGAGGACGTCATCGCGGACCTGCCCCGGATCACCGCGCACCCGCGCGGCGAGCGACTGGTGGAGGGCGTCTTCAACGGCCGGGCGCGCGCCGATGGCAACGCGGTCGGCTACGACACGATCGCGGCGAGCGGACCGCACGCGTGCATCCTGCACTGGACCAGGAACGACGGACCCGTGGTGCCCGGCGACCTCATCCTCATGGACGCCGGTGTGGAGCTGGACAGCTACTACACCGCGGACATCACGCGCACGTTCCCGGTCGACGGGACGTTCAGCGAGACGCAGCGCCTGATCTACGAGGCGGTGCTGGAGGCGGCGGACGCGGCGTTCGCGATCGTGCGCCCGGGCATCCGCTTCCGCGAGATCCACGCGACCGCGATGGCCGTCATCGCGCGCAAGACCGCCGAGTGGGGGCTGCTGCCGGTGACGGCGGAGGAGGCGCTGGAGGCGGACAACCAGCAGCACCGCCGCTACATGGTGCACGGCACGAGCCACCACCTGGGCCTCGACGTGCACGATTGCGCGCAGGCGCGGCGCGAGCTCTACCTCGACGGGGTGCTGGAGCGCGGGATGGTGTTCACCATCGAGCCGGGGCTGTACTTCCAGCCCGACGACCTGACGGTGCCGGAGCGGTTCCGCGGCATCGGCGTGCGGATCGAGGACAACATCCTCGTGACGGCCGACGGCGCCGAGAACCTCTCGGCGGCCATCCCGCGCACCCCCGACGCCGTCGAGGCCTGGGTGCGCCGCCTCTCCCGCTGACCCGCGGTTTCCCCGTCGCCGAAGTGCACGTTGTTGTGCGGTCGCACGGCGTGTCGACCGCAACGACGTGCACCTCGGCGGAGAAGCGCTACGCGGGGGGCGCGGGCGGGAGGTCGTCGCCCGCGGGCGGCGCAGCAGCCGGGGGCGCGGGCGGCGGGTCGGATGGGTGCTGCGGCTGTGCGGGCGGCGTCCAGCCCTTCGGCGCTGCGGGCTGCTGCTGCTCCGCTCCCCCGCTCGCGAGCAGGTTGCGGGCGCGGTTGCCGAGCTCCGAGTCGACGAGCACCGAGTAGCTGGTCGCGATCACCTGCTGCACCGACGTGAAGTCGCGGCGCCGGCGGTTGACGGCGTACGAGACGATGCCCCACAGCATCCCGAAGCCCGCGCCGAGCAGGAGGGCGGCGAGAACGAAGGCCAGGCTGACCGTCGGCGAGAAGATCACCAGCAGCAGGCCGAAGAAGATGCCCAGCCAGGCGCCCGAGGCGGCCCCGGCGAGTGCCACGCGACCCCAGGTGAGCTTGCCGGTGACGCGCTCGACGCTCTTCAGGTCGCTGCCGACGATGGAGACCTTGTCGACGGGGAAGTCGGCGCGGGCCAGCACATCCACCGCCTCCTGAGCCTCGGGGTAGCTCTCGAAGGTGGCCACGACCTCACCGCGCGGCAGCGTCGGGAAGAGGATGCGGTTGCGCCCGTTCAGGGACCCAGGTGTGCTCATGCGCCCATTGTCCCATCCGGGACTGCGCCGGGCCCAGCGACCAGCCGTCGTTCACCCGCGAGGACTAGGTTATGAGGGTGAGTGCCGCCAGAGTCTTCGTCGCCCGTCTCGCCGGGACGACCGTGTTCGACCCCGTGGGAGACCGGGTCGGGAAGGTCCGTGATGTCCTGGTCGTGTACAGGAAGAACGATCCTCCGCGGGTCGTCGGGCTGATCGTCGAGATCCCCGGAAAACGCCGTGTCTTCCTCTCGATCGGGCGCGTCACCAGCATCGGCAGCGGCCAGATCATCACGAACGGCATCATCAACGTGCGGCGCTTCGAGCAGCGCGGCGGAGAAGTGCGCGTCATCGCCGAGCTGCTGGGCCGCCGCGTGGTGTTCGCCGACGGCAGCGGTGAGGCGACGATCGAGGACGTCGCGATCGAGGAGACGGACACCGGCGACTGGGCCGTCAGTCAGCTGTTCGTGCGCAAGCCGAAGACCGGCCCCTCGCCCTTCGGAAAGGGCGCGACGGCCTTCGTGTCCTGGAACGAGGTGCGCGAGAAGCAGAACCGCGGCGAGGCGCAGTCCGCCGAGCAGCTGATCGCGACCTACTCCGAGCTGAAGCCGGCCGACCTCGCCAACACCCTCCTCGACCTGCCGCAGCAGCGGATGCTCGAGGTTGCCGAGGAGCTGCCCGACGACCGCCTGGCGGACGTGCTGGAGGAGATGCCGGAGAGCGAGCAGGTGCAGATCCTCGCCAAGCTCGACGACGACCGCGCCGCCGATGTGCTCGACCAGATGCAGCCCGACGACGCCGCCGACCTGATCGCCCAGCTCTCCGACGAGCGCGGCGAGCACCTGCTGGAACTGATGGAGCCCGAGGAGGCTGAGGACGTCCGCATGCTCCTCAGCTACAACCCGGACACCGCGGGCGGCCTGATGACCACGGAGCCGATCATCGTGTCCGCCGACGCGACCGTCGCGGAGGGTCTGGCGCTCATCCGCCGTCACGAGCTCGCACCGGCCCTCGGGGCAGCGGTGTGCGTGACGCTCCCGCCCTACGAGGCGCCGACCGGCCGCTTCCTCGGCGTCGTGCACTTCCAGCGGATGCTGCGCTACCCGCCACACGTGCGCCTCGGCACGCTGCTCGACCCGGGGTTGGAGCCGGTCACGGCCGACACCTCCGCGGCCGAGGTGTCGCGCATCCTCGCCTCGTACAACCTGGTCTCCGTGCCGGTCGTGGACGACAAGCACCGTCTCGTCGGGGTGGTGACCATCGACGACATCCTCGACTACCTGCTCCCCGACGACTGGCGAAGTCAAGACGAGGACGAGCCCGTGAAACGCACGGCGCCGTCCGACGAGACCGGCAGCATCCGCATCGTGAACGGAAGGAGGGGCGGAAGTGGCACGAGGTAGGCAGGGTTCGGGGCTCGACGCCCCCAAGGGGCTCGACACGCCCAAGGGACTGCGGACGCCGGTGCTCCGCCGCGACCCCATGGAGTCGAGCGACCGCTTCGGGCGGTTCACCGAGTGGATCGCCCGAGCCATGGGCACCCCGTGGTTCGTGCTCGGGCTGACGATCTTCGTCATCGCCTGGATGGCGTGGAACACGCTGACCCCCAAGACGTGGCGGTTCGACTCCGCCGACCTGGGCTTCATCACCCTCACCCTGGTGCTGTCGCTGCAGGCGTCGTATGCCGCACCGCTCATCCTGCTCGCGCAGAACCGGCAGGACGACCGCGACCGCGTGCAGATCGAGCAGGATCGGCAGCGGGCCGAGCGCAACCTCGCCGACACGGAGTACCTGGCGCGCGAGGTCGTCGCGCTGCGGCTCGCCGTGAAGGACATGGCGACCAAGGACTTCATCCGGGCCGAGCTGAGATCCCTGCTCGAAGACCTGGAGCGGACCGAGGCGGGCGAGGGCGAGCAAGCACGTGCCTGAGCGTGGCGCCGACCTCGCGGGCGCCGTGCGGAGCGCGCTCGCGGCGGTGCTCGATCCGGAGATCCGCAAGCCGATCACCGAGCTCGACATGGTGGGCGACGTCACGGTGGATGCGGAGGGCCGTGCCGCGGTCAGCATCAAGCTGACGATCGTCGGCTGCCCGGCCGCCGACGCCATCGAGCGGGACGTGCGGGCGGCGACCTCCGCCGTCCCGGGCGTCACCGCCGCGGAGGTCGACGTCACGGTCATGACGCCCGCCGAACGGCGCGCCCTGACGGACAAGCTGCGGGCCGGGCGTCCGGCGCGCGGGGCGCAGTTCGGCCCGGACTCGCTGACCCGCGTGTACGCCGTGACCAGCGGCAAGGGCGGCGTCGGCAAGTCGACGCTCACCGCCAACCTGGCGGTCGCCCTGGCGGAGCGCGGCCTGCGGGTGGGCATCGTGGATGCCGACGTGCACGGCTTCTCGATCCCCGGCATCCTGGGCCTGACCGACGAGAACGGCGTGGCGCCGCGTCCCACCCGGGTGGACGACATGATCCTGCCGCCGGTCGCCTACGGGGTGAAGGTGGTCTCCATCGGGATGTTCGTGGACTCCGCCTCGGCGGCGGTCGCCTGGCGCGGCCCGATGCTGCACCGGACCATCCAGCAGTTCCTGTCCGACGTGTTCTTCGGCGACCTGGATGTGCTGCTCCTCGACCTGCCGCCCGGCACCGGCGACGTGGCCATCTCGGTCGGCCAGCTGCTGCCGACGGCCGAGGTGCTCGTCGTCACGACCCCGCAGCCCGCCGCGGCCGACGTCGCGGAGCGCAGCGGCGTCGTCGCCCGCCAGACCGGCCAGCGCGTCATCGGCGTCATCGAGAACATGGCGGGACTGGTGCAGCCGGACGGCAGCATCCTCGACCTGTTCGGCACCGGCGGCGGCGCGGAGGTCGCCCGGCGGCTGTCGGCCGGCCAGGCCGAGGAGGTGCCGCTGCTCGCGAGCGTGCCGCTCAGCATCCCGTTGCGCGCGGGCGGCGACACGGGCGCGCCCATCGTCGTGACCGACCCGGCGGACCCGGCTGCCGCCGCGATCCGCGCGGTCGCGGACCGGCTCGCCACCCGCACCCGCAGCCTGGCGGGCCGCAAGCTCGGCCTCTCCGTGCGCTGACGCGCCGACGCGCCGGTTCGAGCAGCGACTCACCACTCGCGGGCGGAACCGCGTGCGTCAGGCGTCGGGCGGCTCGACGGCGCGCGCGAGGAGTTCGACCAGCAGGCGCTCGGCGACCGGGCGCGGCAGCGCCTCGACGAGGGCGAGCAGCGGGGCCTGCTCGTCCGGGAGACCGGGCGTCGCCGCTCCCGTCAGGCCGAGCGTGCTCAGGATGTGCGCAGCGGTCGCAGAGTCGGGCACCGCGCCGGCGGGCAGCGGCGGAAGCGCCGTGAGCATCGCCTCAGGGTCCACTGCAGGGACGCCGCGCGCCTCGTTCGCGGCCCCGCGCAGCGCCGCCTCCAGCTCGTCCAGGCGACCCTCCGTCACCGGGGTGATCGTGAGGTGCGTGGTGTGCGGCAGACGTGTGCCGTCGGGCTGCGCGAGCCCCGGCTGAAGTTGCAGGATCCAGCCCCGGCGACGCGCCCGGTCCGCCCAGTGGTGCGGGTCGACGCGCCGCTCGGCGGGCACCGCGTCGTCGGCGGCGACCGCGAGCAGGGGCCCGGTCGGCTCGCCGACCACGCGCAGGCCCTCGATGTCGCCCACGATGTCCCGCAGGCCGCGGGTGGCGCGCCGGCACGACTCCGCCAGCTCGGCGAAGCCGCGGGCGCCGAGCGCCTGCACGATCGCCCACGACGCGGCCAGCGCCCCGGCCGACTTGGAGCCGAGGAGCGTCGCGTTGACGACCGGGTACCCCGGCCAGCCGGTCGTCGCGAAATACTGCCGGCGCTGGCGGTCGCGCCCCCGCTGCAGCAGCACGCTCGCGCCCTTCGGGGCGTAGCCGTACTTGTGCAGGTCCGCGGACACGCTGGTGACGCCCGCGACGCGGAAGTCCCAGGCGGGCAGCGCCGAACCGTCGGCCGCGCGCCAGAACGGCAGGATCCAGCCGCCGATGCAGGCGTCGACGTGGCACGCGACGCCCGCGTCCTCGCACGCCGCAGCGACGGCCCCCACGGGGTCGAGGATCGCATACGGGTACGACGGGGCCGAGACGACGACGAGCGCGACGTCCGGGCCGATCCGCCGGATGACGTTCCCGGCGTCGACGCGGCCGCTCACCGCATCCACCGGCACCAGGTCGAGCGCGAGGTCGAACAGCGCTGCAGCCTTCTGGAACGCCGCGTGCACCGTCACCGGCGCCACCAGCCTCGGCGTCCCCGTTCCTCCCGCGGCGCGCCAGACGTCGCGGGCGGTCTTGACGGCGAGGAGGCAGGACTCGGTGCCTCCGGACGTGACGGAGCCGACCACGTCGTCGTCGCCGTGCAGCAGCTCACGAGCGAACGCCACGACCTCCCGCTCCATCACCGCGACCGAGGTGAACGTCGTCGGGTCGAGGCCGTTCACCGGCTGCACCAGCCGCATCGCCTCGGTGGCGAGCCGGTCGAGCTCCGGCATCCCGGAGTCGTACACGTAGCTGAGGACGCGTCCGCCGTGGGTGGGGGCGTCGGCCTCGCGGAGGGCGGAGAGCCGGGACAGGATCGCCCCGGCGTCAAAGGACGTCATCGATGTCTCCCTTCCGCAGCCGGTAGCGCGCGAGCGGCACCAGACTGATCGCGATGATCGCGGCGGGCACCAGGCTGAAGCTGAGCGCGATCCCCGCGACCGCACTCGCCGGCTGGCCGGCAGCATCCGCGACGGTCGCGCTGCGCGAGACGTACCCGCTGACGGCGAGGACGATGCTGAGAACGGTGGCGCCGAGCGCCATCCCGGTGGTCTCCCCCGCGGTCCACATGCCGCCGAAGGTCCCGGCCCGGCCCTCGCCGTTGCGGCGGGCGTCGTACGAGATCACGTCCGGCAGCATCGCCATCGGCAGCGACTGCATCCCGGCGTACGCGGCGCCGGCCACGGCGACGGGCGCGTAGACCCACGCGCCGGGCGCCCACAGCAGACCCACCATGGAGAGGGCGGCGACGGCGAACAGGATGCTCGCGGCGACGAACCCGCGCTCCTTGCCGATCCGGCGGGCGATCACGCCCCACAGCGGCGCGACGACCAGCGCGGGCGCGATCAGCGCGACGAAGAGGAACGTGACCGCGTCCTCCGAGTGCAGCACCCAGGTGGCCACGTAGTTCGCCCCGGCGAGCATCAGACCGGTGGCGAGCCCCTGCAGGAGGAACGTCAGCAGCAGGACGCGGAACGGCTGGCTCTCGCGCAGCACGCGCACACCCGCGGCGTAGTTCGACCGCACGGTCGCGAACATGCTCTCGCGCGGCGGGACCACGCCGCTCGGGAGTCCGCGCGGCGCCACGAACGCGGAGACCAGCATCCCGGCGCCGATCACCACGCCGGCGACCAGGGCCATCAGCAGATAGCCCGCGAACGAGTTGCCGCCGCCGAGGGTGCGCAGCGCCGGACCCCCGGCGCCGAACAGCAGGATCGCGAACGTCAGCACGACGACGCGCCAGGTGAGCAGCCGCGTGCGCTGGTCGTAGCCGGAGGCGAGCTCCGCCGGCAGGGCGATGTACGGCACCTGGAACAGGCTGAACGCGGTGGCCGTCAGCACGAACGCGACCAGCACCCAGACGGCCGCGGCACCGACGGCCGTCCCCGGAGGCACGGCGAAGGTGAGCACGAAGAAGACCGGCAGAGCGATCGCGCCGAGCAGCATCATCGGACGGCGCGAGCCGCGCACGGCGAGCATCCGGTCGCTGCGGGCGCCGATCACCGGGTCGATGAGCACATCCCACACCTTGGCGACGGTCACGACGACGCCTGCGACGATCGCCGCGACGCCGAGCGAGTCGGTGAGGTAGTAGACGAGCACCAGGCCCGGGAGCGTGGCGAACCCGCCCGTCCCCAGGGAGCCGACGGCGTAGCGCGCGACGGTCGCCCGGGTCAGCGACTGCTCCGTTGCGATCATGTCCGCAGCGTAGTGGATGCGCGCCCGCGGACCGCGCCGCAGTGCCGACGGCCGGGTCAGGCCGACGGCCGGGTCAGGCGGACGGCCGGGTCAGGCGGACGGCCGGGTCAGGTGGACTCGGTGTCGAACGGCGGCATCGCGCCCGCCGCCAGCGGCATCCTCCGCTGCGCGTAGGCCGACTGCGTCACCGGCTTGATCGCGCTCGCGGGCTCCGCGGAGTCCTCCAGCAGTGCCTCGCGGATGATGCGCCGCGGGTCGTACTGCCGGGGGTCGAGCTTCTTCCAGTCGACCTCGTCGAACTCGGGGCCCATCTCGTCGCGCATGCGGTCCTTCGCACCATTGGCGAAGTCGCGCAGCGAGCGCACCAGCTGACCGAGCTTGGCGGCGTACGCGGGCAGGCGTTCGGGCCCGATGACGAACGCCGCGATGACCGCGACGATCAGCAGCTTGTCGAAGGTGAGCCCGAACACCATTCCAGAGTATCGCGGCGGTGCCTGCACGGATGCCGCGGGAGCCGACCGTATCCTCGGAGTTGACCACGAAACGCGGTCGATCGACGGGAGCACTGTGTCAGACAAGGACTCGAACTGGAGGTTCGCCGACGACGTCGTCGTGGAGAGCGAGGTGATCGCCCGCGCCCGGCAGCAGTCGCTGGAGCTGGGCGTCGAGCCGATCTCGCCGGCGACGGGCGCGCAGGTCGCCGTGGTGGTCGCCGCGACCCGGGCGGAGAACGTGGTCGAGATCGGAACGGGCGTCGGGGTCTCCGGTCTCTGGCTGCTCACCGGCGGCACGGAGGCGCAGCTCACCTCGATCGACGTCGAGGTCGAGTACCAGCAGCACGCGCGCGCCTTCTTCACCGAGGCGGGCATCCCGTCGAACCGGGTGCGCCTCATCCCGGGCCGGGCGCTCGAGGTGCTCCCCCGCATGAACGAGAACTCCTACGACATCGTCTTCATCGACGCCGACCCGCAGTCGGTCATCGAGTACGTCGAGCACGGTCTGCGCCTGGTGCGGCCGGGCGGCACGGTCCTCGTCGCCCGCGCGCTGTGGCGCGGCCGTGTCGCCGACCCCGCCGCCCGCGACGAGGTCGCCACCGGCTTCCGCACCCTGATCACCGAGACGTCGGCCTCCGGGGCCGTCATCAGCGCCCTGTCGCCGGCAGGCGAGGGGCTGCTGCAGATCACGAAACTCGCCCCGTAACGGCACCACATGCGAGAAGGGCCCCGATCGGTTCGATCGGGGCCCTTCTCGTTGCAAACGTTGGTCAGGCGGAGGTCACGACGTTCGCAAGGGCGTCGTGGAGCTCTTTGGCTTCCGCGTCGTTGACGGAGACCACCAGTCGTCCCCCACCCTCGAGCGGCACACGCACGATGATGAGCCGTCCCTCCTTCACAGCCTCCATTGGCCCGTCCCCGGTCCTCGGCTTCATGGCCGCCATGCAGCTCCCCTTTCGTGGATGTCCTCCCATTATCCGCCATCCGTGCGGGCCTGCGGAAATCGTGGGCATCACGGAGGTGACCAGTCGTATCCGTCGATCGACCAGCAGACGGCCACCCAGCCCACCTGGAGGGCCAGGAAGAGCGCCACCATGCCCACCCGGTACACGCGGCTGCGGGGCAGCGCCATCGCGCCGAGCAGCGGGAACAGCGGCATCAGGAGGCGGAACGTGCTCGACTGCGGGAAGAACACGGCGAGCAGGTAGAGGGAGTACGCGGCGATCCAGAACCGCAGATCGACGCCCAGCCGCCGCACCGCGGGCGAGAACAGCAGCACCGCGAACAGGGCGACCAGGACGATCAGCGCGACCACGCCGACCCACCCGGGCAGTCCGAGCATCGCGCTCGCCCACCAGTCGGCGCCCTGGAACCACGGGGTGAACGGCAGGAGCTGCGCGAACCCGATGTACGGAGCGCGCCAGGCGAGCTCGGTGTCGGTGTAGGCCGTGAGCGACCCGGTCCCGATCGCGGCGACGGCGGGCCAGGCAAGGCCCGCGAGCCCGCTGAACACCGTCAGCGCGACACTCAGGATGCGCTCGCGCGCGGGGAACGGATCCTCGCGCCGGCGGAACCACCTGTAGCCGACGTGCAGCGCGAGCGCCAGGGCGAAGGCGAGCCCGCTCGGCCGGGTGACGGCCATCGCCAGCACGACCGGGAACAGCCAGCCGTAGCGACGCTCGACGAGGAGGAGCAGCGCCACGGCCAGCAGCAGGATGTAGAGCGACTCGGCGTAGGCCACCTGGAACAGCGGGGCCACGGGAGCCACGCAGAACAGGACGACCGCGAACAGGCTCTGCGACGGGCCCAGCCCGACCCGCCGCATCAGCCGGTGGAAGACCAGCGCGGCACCGGCTCCCGCCAGGAACGAGACGAGCACCGCGGCCACCGGCCACGGCGCGCGGGTGACGAACATCACCGCATCCACCAGGCCCGGGTACCCCGGCATGAACGCCCAGGCGTTCTCGCTCACGTGCACGCCGTCGCTCGTCGGCAGGGCGGCAGGGTACCCGGAGGCCGCGACGATCTCGTACCAGCGTCCGTCCCAGATGTTGGCGAAGGTGAAGTAGTCCGGCGACGCGGACGTCCACGCGTTCGGGCCCTCGGCGGCCGCGAAGATCAGCAGGATGACGGTGGTGACGACGCGCGAGGCCACGTAGACGGCGAGGACGCGCACCCACCAGGACGCCCACCATGCGCCGCGCCCGGTCTCGCGCCGGCCGACGGTCTCCGCGCTCGCGCCCGGGTCAGCGGGCGCCTGCACCCGTGAGCCAGGCACGCAGCCCCTCCTCCACCGCGACGATCTGCTCCACGTCGACGCGCTCGTCGTCGGCGTGCGCCTTCAGCGGGTCGCCCGGGCCGTAGTTCACCGCGGGGATGCCCAGAGCGCTGAACCGAGCCACGTCCGTCCACCCGTACTTCGGCTTGGCCACGCCGCCGACCGCGGCGACGAACTCCTGGGCGAGCGGAGCATCCAGGCCAGGGCGGGCGCCGTCCGCGCGGTCGACGACCGTGATCTCGTAGTCGCCGAAGAGCTCGTACATGTGCTCGATGGCCTCCTGCGAGCTGCGCGAGGGCGCGAACCGGTAGTTGATGTGCACCATGCACTCGTCCGGGATGATGTTGCCCGCCACCCCGCCGGAGATGCCGACGGCGTTGAGGCCCTCCTTGTAGACGAGGCCGTCGACCTCGACCTCGCGCGCCCGATACGCGGCGAGGATGTCGAGGATCGGCGCGGCCTTGTGGATGGCGTTGTCGCCCACCCAGCCCCGCGCCGAGTGCGCGCGCAGGCCGTAGGTGCGCACCTCCACGCGCAGGTTGCCGTTGCAGCCGCCCTCGACGACGCCGTTGCTCGGCTCGCCGAGGATGCCGAAGTCGCCGACGAATAGGTCGGGGCGGTTGCGGGCGAGGCGGCCGAGGCCGTTGAGCTCGGCGTTGACCTCCTCGTGGTCGTACCACATCCACGTCACGTCGACGGCGGGGTCGGTGAGCTCGGCGGCCAGTTTCAGCTGCACCGCGACGCCGGCCTTCATGTCGACCGTGCCGCGGCCCCAGAGGTAGCGGATGCCGTCGTGCTTCTCGAAACGGGTGGGCAGATTGCCGTTCAGCGGCACGGTGTCGATGTGACCGGCGATCAGCGCGCGCCGCTCCCGGCCGAGGTTCGTGCGGGCGACGACCGCGTCGCCGTCGCGGATCACCTCCAGGTGCGGCAGCCCGCTGAGCGCGGCTTCGATCGCGTCGGCCAGCGTCCTCTCGTCGCCGGAGACCGACTCGATGTCGCACAGCTGACGGGTCAGCTCGATGGAGGTGGTGCTGAGGTCCAGGGGCACGCTGCTGTTCTGCACCCTACTAACCTAGGGGCATGCCTTCCGACGTGCCTGACAGTTCCGCCGCGCCCGCCGCTCCCCGCTCCGCCTGGGGATACGGCCTCGCCACCGTCGCTGCCGACGGGACCGTGCTCGACACCTGGTTCCCGCAGCCGCGGCTGGGAACGCTGCCCGCCGGGCGCGACCGCTGGATCGCCCCGGCCGAGCTGGAGGAGCTGGCCGGCGACGACCCGCGCCGCGCCGTCCGCATCGACATCGTGACCGTCGAGATCGAGCTGGATGCGCCTCCCGCGTCGACCCCGGACGCCTACCTGCGCCTGCACCTGCTCTCCCACCTGCTGGTGCGCCCCAACGGGCTGAACCTCGACGGCATCTTCGCGCACCTCCCCACGGTCGCCTGGACCAACGCCGGCCCGGTCGACCCGGCCGACCTCGACCGCCTGCGTCCCCGGCTGCAGCGCGCGGGCATCCAGGTCTCGGGCATCGACAAGTTCCCGCGGCTGCTCGACTACGTGACGCCCGAGCGCGTGCGGATCGCGGACGCCTCTCGCGTCCGGCTCGGAGCGCACCTGGCGCCCGGCACGACCGTGATGCACGAGGGCTTCGTCAACTACAACGCGGGCACGCTCGGCACCTCGATGGTCGAGGGGCGCATCTCGCAGGGGGTGGTGGTCGGAAACGGTTCCGACATCGGCGGGGGCGCGTCCATCATGGGCACGCTGTCCGGCGGCGGGACGCACCGCGTCTCCATCGGCGAGCGCGCGCTCCTGGGCGCGAACTCGGGCATCGGCATCTCCATCGGCGACGACTCCGTGGTCGAGGCCGGCCTCTACGTGACCGCCGGGACGAAGGTGGTGCTCGTCGGCGAGGCGCCCACCGCCGACGGCCGCCCCCGCACCGTCAAGGCTGCCGAGCTGTCCGGGATGCCCGGCCTGCTCTTCCGCCGCAACTCCCTCACGGGCGCCGTCGAGGTGCTCCGCCGCGCCGGCACCGGCGTCGAGCTGAACGCCGCCCTCCACGCCTGACCCCGCCCCCTCCCCCCTCCCCCCTCCGTCGAGTACACGAAAAGTGCACGCGCGCGCGGCGTGTTGCGTGCACTTTTCGTGTACTCGACGGGGGACGCAGGGGGCGGAGGGGGTTAGAGCATGGCGAGGGTCGAGGCGGGGTCGGCGAGGATGCGGCCGATGTCGGCGAGGAAGCGCGAGGCCTGCTCGCCGTCGACGATGCGGTGGTCGAACGAGAGCGCCAAGGTGAGCACCTCGCGGAGGGCGATGGCGCCCCCGTACTCCCACGGCTGACGCCGCACGGCGCCGACCGCGAGGATCGCCGCCTCCCCCGGCGTCAGGATGGGCGTGCCCGCATCCACGCCGAACACTCCGACGTTGGTGATCGTGATCGTCCCGCCGCTCAGGTCGGCGGGCGCGGTGCGCCCGGCGCGTGCGGTCTCGGCGAGCGACCGGATCGCGCCCGCGATGCCGGCGAGCGACAGCCCGTCCGCATCCCGGATCACCGGGACCATCAGCCCGCGCGGCGTCGCCGCCGCGATGCCGAGGTGCACGTACTCCGTCTGGACGATCTCGTTCGCGGCGTCGTCCCAGCGGGCGTTCACCTCGGGCGTGCGGCGCACGGCGATCAGCAGCGCCTCGGCCACGACGGCCAGGAGCCCCGGCCGCACCTCCGCGAACTCCGGCCGGGCGCGGAGGCGCCCCACGAGCTCGGTGGTCGGCGTGACGTCGATCGTCAGGAACACGGTCGCCTGCGGCGCGCCGAACGCGCTGCGCACCATCGCCTCGGCCGTGGCCTTGCGGACGCCACGGATCGGGATGCGCGTCTCGCGCGACCCGGCTGACGCCGGCGCGGATGCGGGCGACGCCTCACGCTCGACGTAGGACTGCACGTCGCTCCGCGTGATCAGCCCGCGGTCGCCCGACCCGACGACGGAGGCCAGGTCGATCCCGTGCTCCCGCGCGAACTTGCGCACCGGCGGCGTCGCCCGCGGGCGCTCCGCCAGCGCGACCGGCGACGCCGACGGCGACGGCGACGGCGACGGCGACGGCGACGGCGACGGCGACACCGGGCCGGCCACCCGGGCGGATGCCGCAACGGCTCGCTCGGGCGATCCCGCCGCCACCGCCAGCCCGGGTCGCGGACGCCTCGCCGGACGGGTGCCCGACTCCGGCCGCGCCCCGTACCCCACCAGCGTCGGCTCGCGCTTCTCCGCATCCACCGGCGCCTCAGGCGAACCCGCCCCCTCGGGCGCCGGCTCCGGGGCCGGCTCCCCCACATCCACCTCGAACGCCACCAGCGGCTCCCCGACCGCCACCGTGACGCCCGGCTCCACGAACAACCGGGACACCCGCCCGTCGTACGGCGCGGGCAGCTCGACCAGCGCCTTCGCGGTCTCCACCTCCGCGATGATCTGGTTGAGGTGAACCGTGTCGCCGACGGCGACCTTCCACGCCACCAGCTCCGACTCGGTCAGTCCCTCGCCGAGGTCGGGCAGCGCGAACTCGCGGACGGCCATCAGTCCTCCACCCCGGTCAGCGAGTTGGGCCGGTCCATCGCACGGTCGATGCCGTCCAGGATGCGGTCGAGGTCCGGCAGGTGCGCCGCCTCGAGCCGTGCCGGCGGGTACGGGATGTCGTGCCCGGTGACGCGCACCGGCGCGTGCTCCAGGTGGTAGAAGCAGCGCTCGGTGATGGATGCGGAGATCTCGGCCGCGAGGCCGCCCGAGAGCGCCGCTTCGTGGGTCACGACCAGGCGGCCCGTGCGCTTCACGGAGGCCACCACGGTGTCGAGGTCGAGCGGCGAGAGCGAGCGGAGGTCGATCACCTCGACCGAGACGCCGTCGTCGCCCGCCGCGAGCGCGGCGTCGCGCGCGAGCTGCACCAGGCCGCCGTACGTGACCAACGTCACGTCGGTGCCCTGCGTGAGCACCCGCGCGGTGCCCATCGGGCGCGCGTCCGCGAGGGGCGCATCCTCGTCCACGTCGCCCTTGGCGTGGTACCGGCGCTTGGGCTCGAAGAAGAGCACCGGGTCGTCGGACGCGATCGCCTGCTGGATCATCGTGAAGGCGTCCTGAGGATCGGACGGGCTCACGACGCGCAGCCCCGCCGTATGGGCGAAGTACGCCTCGGGCGAGTCGGAGTGGTGCTCCGCCGACCCGATACCGCCCGCGAACGGCACCCGGATGACGATCGGCATGCGCACCGCGCCCTGGGTGCGGTAGTGCATCCGCGCCACCTGGTTCACGATCTGGTCGAAGGCCGGGTAGATGAACCCGTCGAACTGGATCTCGACCACCGGACGGTAGCCGCGGTACGCCATGCCGACCGCGGTGCCGAGGATGCCGGACTCGGCGAGCGGCGAATCCATCACCCGTCGCGGGCCGAACTCGGTCTGCAGGCCGTCGGTGACGCGGAAGACGCCGCCGAGCGTGCCGATGTCCTCGCCCATCAGGACGACCCGGTCGTCGGCGGTCAGTGCCTTGCGGAGGCCGGCGTTGATGGCCTTCGCCATGCTCAGTGCGGTCATCGGCTGTCGCTCCCCACGAACGTGCGCAGGTAGCGCGAGTAGTGGTCGCGCTGGCGGGCGAGACCGGTGTGCGGCTCCGCGTACACGTGGTCGAACACGGACAGCGGCTCCGGGTCGCTGAGCGCGGTGATGCCGGCGCGCATCTCGGCCGCCACGGCGTCCGCCTTGGCGATGATGCCGGCCATGCGCTCGTCGGTCAGGGCGCCCTGGGCGTTCAGGTACGCCTCCACACGGCTCACCGGATCCTTGCCGCGCCACTCGTCGAGCTCGGCGGCGTCGCGGTAGCGGGTCGGGTCGTCGGCCGTGGTGTGCGGTCCCATCCGGTAGGTGACCGCCTCGATGAAGGTCGGGCCGCCGCCGCTGCGGGCGCGGTCGAGGGCGGCGCGCGTGACGGCGAGCACGGCGAGCACGTCGTTCCCGTCGACGCGGATGCTCGGCACCCCGAACCCCGGCGCGCGGTCCGCGATGGGACGCTGCGCCTGCAGCGACACCGGCTCGGAGATCGCGTACTGGTTGTTCTGGCAGAAGAAGATGACCGGGGCGGCGTAGGTCGCGGCGAAGATGAGCGCCTCGTTCACGTCGCCCTCGCTGGTGGCGCCGTCGCCGAAGTACGCGACCGCCACGGCATCCGTGC
This sequence comes from Leifsonia sp. KNZ13-11D, assembly GCF_056754895.1. Taxonomy (NCBI): domain Bacteria; kingdom Bacillati; phylum Actinomycetota; class Actinomycetes; order Micrococcales; family Microbacteriaceae; genus Leifsonia; species Leifsonia sp. KNZ13-11D. The sequence goes on along the minus strand of NZ_JBPGWU010000001.1, from coordinate 1,424,237 downwards.
CGTCGGCCTGGATGCCGAGGGCGTAGCCGGTCGCGTGCAAGGTCTGCGCGCCGATGATGACCTGCGGGGTCGCCATGTTGATGTCGTACGGGTTCCAGCCGCTCTGGGTGGTGCCGCGCCAGACGCGCAGCAGGTCGACGAGGCCGGCGCCGCGGCAGTAGGCGACGCCGTGCTCGCGGTAGCTGGAGAAGACGAAGTCGTCGTGACGCAGGGCGCGGCCGGAGCCGATCTGCGCGGCCTCCTGGCCGAGCAGCGGCGGCCAGAGTCCCAGCTCGCCCTGGCGCTGCAGCGCGGTGGCCTCGGCGTCGATGCGCCGGATGACCCGCATGTCCTCGTACAGCGCGAGCAGCTGGTCGGTTCCGATGTCGGAGACCCAGGCGTCGTAGCGGTCGTCCGCGTGGCGGACGCCGCCGGCGTCGAGCAGGCGTACCACGTCGATCCCACCGAGCCCGAGCTCGCCGAGGGATTCGAGGTCCGAGTGGGTGCCACCCCGACGGGTGGCCGGCTGATTGTCGATCGTCACGGTTCACGCAACCTTCACTCTCGCGCCCGGCCGTCGCTGCTTGTGGCGCGCACGACCGGCTTCCGGCCTCCTTGCCGGAATTAGTGGGAAGGCTACGCTGTGCGGTCAGCCCGCACAACCATCGGCGTGTCGACCGTGCAGGGTGCTCTATGCAGCGCACGCGGCGACTGCTAGCTTTCACACTATGCGCAGCTTCGACAGCACCGACCGCCGCATCCTCCTGGCGCTCGCGGACGACCCGCGATCGACCAACGTCTCCCTCGCCGACCGGCTCGGCCTCAGCCGCAACACCGTGCAGGCGCGGGTCGCCGAGCTGGAGCGCAGCGGTGCGTTCCTCTCGTTCGAACGGCGGATCTCGGCACGTGTCGCCGGGTACCCGCTGGCGGCGTTCGTCAACGTGCACGTGCAGCAGCAACGGCTGGCCGCCGTGGTGGAGTCGCTGGCCGCGATCCCGGAGATCGTGCAGGCGCACGGCCTCTCGGGCCCGTCGGACCTGCTGCTGCGGGTGGTCTGCGTCGACGCCGAGGACCTCTTCCGGATCACCGGCATCATCCAGTCCACCGACGGCGTCGACCGCGCCGAGACATCCCTCGACATGGGCGAGCTCATCCCCTACCGCCTGCGCCCCCTCCTCACCCGAGACGCCTGACGGGAAACGCAGAAGGCCGCGCCGACAGCAGTCGGCGCGGCCTTCGTGTGCAGAGGGGTTACGCCTCGGCAGGGGCCTCGACCGGGGTCTCGGCCGCGGGGGCGGGGGCCTCGGCGGACTCGTCGGCGATCACCGGGGCGAGCGACAGCTTTCCGCGGTCGTCGATCTTGGTGATCTCCACCAGGATCTTCTGGCCGACACCGAGCACGTCCTCGACGTTCTCCACGCGCTTGCCACCGGCGAGCTTGCGGACCTCCGAGATGTGCAGCAGGCCGTCCTTGCCCGGGAGCAGCGAGACGAACGCACCGAACGCGGCGATCTTGACGACGGTTCCGAGGAACTGCTCGCCGACCTCCGGGTTGGTGGGGTTCGCGATCGCGTTCACCTGGGCACGGGCCGCCTCGGCCGACGGGCCGTCGGTGGCGCCGATGTAGACGGTGCCGTCCTCCTCGATGGAGATCTCGGCGCCGGTCTCGTCCTGGATCGCGTTGATCGTCTTGCCCTTCGGGCCGATCAGCTCGCCGATCTTGTCGACCGGGATCTGGACCGAGATCACGCGGGGCGCGGTCGGGGCCATCTCGTCCGGACGGTCGATCGCGGCGTTGAGCACGCTCAGGATGGTGGTGCGCGCGTCCTTCGCCTGCTTCAGCGCGCCGGCCAGCACCGACGACGGGATGCCGTCGAGCTTGGTGTCGAGCTGGATCGCGGTGACGAACTCGCTCGTGCCGGCGACCTTGAAGTCCATGTCGCCCAGCGCGTCCTCGGCGCCCAGGATGTCGGTGAGCGCCGCGTAGCGGGTCTCACCGTCGACGACGTCGGAGATCAGGCCCATGGCGATGCCGGCGACCGGGGCGCGCAGCGGCACACCGGCGTTCAGCAGCGACAGGGTGGAGGCGCAGACGGAGCCCATCGACGTCGAGCCGTTGGAGCCGAGAGCCTCGGACACCTGGCGGATCGCGTAGGGGAACTCGTCGCGGCTGGGCAGCACCGGCACGAGGGCGCGCTCGGCGAGGTAGCCGTGCCCGATCTCGCGACGCTTCGGCGACCCGACGCGGCCGGTCTCACCGGTCGAGTAGGGCGGGAAGTTGTAGTGGTGCAGGTAGCGCTTCTTCGTGACGGGCGACAGCGAGTCGATCTGCTGCTCCATCTTGAGCATGTTCAGCGTGGTGACGCCCAGGATCTGGGTCTCGCCGCGCTGGAAGATGGCCGAACCGTGGACGCGCGGGATGACCTGCACCTCGGCGTCGAGCGGACGGATGTCCGTGAGCCCGCGGCCGTCGATGCGGATGCCCTCGCGCAGCACGCGGCCGCGCATGACGACCTTCGAGACCGACTTGTAGGCGGCGGAGAACTGCGTCAGCACCTCGGGGTCGAGCACGCCGGCCTCGACCTTCTCGGTCAGGGCGACCTTGACGCGCTCCTTGAGGGCGTCGTCGGCGTTCTGGCGCTCGATCTTGTCGGCGATCTGGTAGACGTTCACGAGCTCGTCGTAGGCGAGGCCCGCGACGTTGTCGTAGGTCTCCTGCGAGTAGGGCAGGAACACCGGGTAGTCGGCGATCGCCTTGGCGGCCTGCTCGGCGATGACGTTCTGCGCGCCGACGAGCTGGCGGATGAACGGCTTCGCCGCCTCCAGGCCCTGCGCGACGATGTCCTCGTTCGGCTTGACCGCTCCACCCTGGATCAGGTTCCAGCTGTTCTCGGTGGCCTCGGCCTCGACCATCATGATCGCGACGTCGCCCTCCGAGCCGTCCTCGTTGGTGAGCACGCGGCCCGCGACGACGAGGTCGAACACGGCCTCCTCGAGCTGCGAGGCCTTCGGGAACGCGATCCACTGGTCCTCGTGGGTGCCGTTGCCGGGGATGAGCGCGAGGCGCACACCGGCGATCGGGCCGGAGAACGGCAGACCGGAGATCTGCGTGGAGGCGCTGGCCGCGTTGATGGCCAGAGCGTCGTAGAACTCGTCCGGGGCGATGCTCAGGACGGTGATGACGATCTGCACCTCGTTGCGGAGGCCCTCGACGAACGAGGGGCGCAGCGGCCGGTCGATCAGACGGCAGACCAGGATCGCCTCGGTGGAGGGGCGGCCCTCGCGACGGAAGAACGAGCCGGGGATCTTGCCGGCGGCGTACGAGCGCTCCTCGACGTCGACGGTCAGCGGGAAGAAGTCGAAGTTGTCCTTCGGGTGCTTGCTGGCGCTGGTGGCGCTCAGCAGCATGGTCTCCTCGTCGAGGTAGGCGGCGACGGCGCCCTGTGCCTGCTGGGCGAGGCGTCCGGTCTCGAACCGGACCGTGCGGGTGCCGAAGCGGCCGTTGTCGAGAACGGCTTCGGCGAATTTGATTTCAGGACCTTCCAAGAGGTCTTTCTCCTTTGTTTAACGTCGCTGTCCCGTGTGGACGCGACTGTCATTCAAGGAGCAGGAACAGGCAGTTCGACACGTCGTGTGTACGCGGCATCCCATGCGGGTCGCGTGGGCTGAGCCCGTCTGGCCATCAGTAGAAATACACGGTTGCGGGCCGCTCTCGCTGCCACCGCATCCGGATACCACCACCGAGGACCAGCTCCTGCCAGCCTGCTCCGGGTTCCTTCTCGGTATTGAGTTGGATGGACGGCGCTCGGCCGACCACCAGCATCCTATCAGTCGGGCCCGTGCAGTGGGTGGATGCGGAGCGGTGCCGGGGCCGGGGAAGGGCCGGCAGGTCAGAGCGCCAGCGTCGCGCGAGCGGCGTCCGCGAGCGCCCGTCCGTAGGACGGACCGTGTCCGGCCGCGTGCACGGCCAGCGGGTGCAGCTGATGCAGCGGGATGCGCTCCCGCCAGCCGGTGCGCAGCGGTCGGGTCGCATCGTAGCCCGCCACGATCTCGTCGAGGAACGGCGCGCCGAAGAGGTCGAGCATCGCGAGGTCGGTCTCCCGGTGGCCGCCGTGGGCGGCCGGATCGATCAGCACCGCACCCCGCGCATCCCACAGCACGTTGCCGGTCCACAGGTCGCCGTGGATGCGCGCCGGGGGCTCGTCGTCGTCGAACTCGCCGGCCGCGACCCGGTCGAGCGCCTCGCGGATCACCGGCAGCTGCGCCGAGGTCACCGTTCCCGCCTCCACCGCGATGTCGAGGTACGGCGCGACCCGGTCACGGACGTAGAACCGACCCCATGTCGTCTCCCGGGCGACCGGCAGCGGGCGCCGGCCGATGAACAGCGGACCGTCCCAGCCGTCCGGCGGCGCGCCGAAGGCGTCGGCTCCCGCCGCGTGGGTCACGGCGAGCGCCGCTCCGAACGCCCGCGCCGCATCGGCCGTCGGCCGGCTCTCGCTGATCCGTTCCAGCTCGATGCGGCCCGGCCCGGCGTCCGCGACCCGGACGACGCGCGCTCCCCCGTCGCGCTCGGGCTCGGCGAGCCAGCGGAGCCCTGCCGCCTCCGCCTCGAAGAACCGCGCGGGCGCATCCGGCCGCTGCTTGATCAGGGTCTCCACGCCGACACCCTACGACGACCGTCGCCCGCGAGTCGCCAGTGCGCAGAAGGCGACGCCGATCGCGGTACCCAGCGTGTTGGCGAGCAGGTCGCGCGGGTCGCTCACCCGTTCGGGCAGGAAGAGCTGGACGAACTCGATGACCAGCGTCGCTGCAACGCCGATCGCGAGAGCGAGCCACCACCGCCAGGCGCCGAGGAGGAGCGTGAACAGCAGGCCCATCGGGACGAACAGCAGGATGTTGGCGGTGAACTCGGCGACATCGGCGTCCACCCAGCGCAGGCCGGGCAGGCCGGAGACCGCGCGCAGCACCGCGCGCAGCAGCGGGTTCCCCTCCGGGTCCCCGGGTGTCGGGTTCAGCGTGATCCACGCCACCACTGCGAGGTACACGGCGGTGAGGACGGGGAGCACGGCACGGCGGCGCATCCTCCTATGCTGGCGCACATGACCAGCGCGTTCCGCATCCCGATGACCGGACGCTCCACCGACGAGCAGCACAGGGTCTCGAGCCCCCTGGAGCTGCTCTTCGACCTGACGTTCGTCGTGGCCATCGCGCAGGTGGCCGGCCAGCTCGCCCACGCGGGCGAGAGCGGCGACCTGCTGGCGAGGCTGCCGCTCTACCTGCAGGTGTTCTTCGCGATCTGGTGGGCCTGGATGAACTTCACCTGGTTCGCTTCGGCCTACGACACCGACGACGTGCTCTACCGGGTGATGACGCTCGTGCAGATGGGCGGGGTGCTCGTGCTCGCCGCGGGAGTGCCCGCCGCCTTCTCCGGAGGGAGCTTCACGGCCATCATCGTCGGCTACCTGATCATGCGGTTCGCTCTGGTCGGCCAGTGGCTGCGTGCGGCCGTGGAGTACCCGGCCGGGCGTAAGACCGCGCTGCGCTACGCGATCGGCGTCTCGGCCGTGCAGGTGCTGTGGGTCGCCTACGGTTTCCTGCCGCCGCACGTCGCGGTGTACCTGTTCGTGGTGGGTGCGACGCTGGAGCTGCTGGTTCCGCTGTGGGCCGAGCGTCCGGGGATGACGAGCTGGCATCCGCACCACATCGCCGAGCGGTACGGCCTGTTCACGATCATCGTCCTGGGCGAATCGGTCTCCGCGTCGGCCGTGGGCGTGCAGAGCGCGCTCGCCCGGTCCGGCGTCTCCGCCGCGCTTGTGTGGATCGCCGTCGCCGGCCTGGTGCTGCTGTTCGCACTGTGGTGGCTGTACTTCCTGGAGCCGGCCGCCGAAGGGCTCCGCTCGCGGCGCGGCCGGTCGTTCTACTGGGGGTACGGGCACTACTTCGTGTTCGCGTCGCTGGCCGCACTGGGAGCGGGGCTGGAGGTGGCGGTGCAGGAGGGCGCCGCGCACGAAGCCGCGGCGAACACGACGGTGGAGTACATGATCGCGGTGCCCGTGGCGGTCTTCCTGTTCATGCTCTACGTGCTGCACGCACCGCTGGTGCCGGAGGTCGTCATCCGGCCGCTGAAGACCGCGATCTCGATCGCGCTCATCCTCCTGCTGCCGCTCGCCTCCCCCGTGATCGGCCTGGTCGGCGTCACGATCGGGATCGCGCTGGTCGCTGCGGGGCTCGTGGCCGCGACGCTGATCGACCGTGCGGTCGCCCTGCAGAGGGCCGACCGGCAGCCCGGGGGCGCCGAGTCCTAGACCGGGGCGGCCCTGCCCCGCCCGGTTCGCCGCCGCCGCGCCTCCGTAGCTCCGCGGCTCCCTGGCTCGGCGCCTCCGCATCCAGGGCCTACGAGTCCGCGGCTTTGGACACTTCTTCTTCCGACTTCGCGATCGCCTCCTGAAGCTTCTTGTAGTCGTCCTCGTCGATGGCCTTGGCGATGCGCTTGTCCGCCTTCACCAGCGCCTCCTCGACCTTGTCCGCCCATGTGTCGTCCACGACGGCGACGACCGCCGACGATCCGGGCGGCAGGTACTCGTCGAGGTCGACGCCGAGCTTCTTCTCGTCGTGCCGCTTCTGCAGCGCCCCGATGCCGGCTCCGATCCCCGCACCGAGCGCGGTGGCGAGCAGCAGCGGAGGCGCGAACAGGCCGACGACGATGCCGGCGCCCGCCCCGATCCCCGCACCGCGACCCACCTTGCCCGTGTCGTGCTCGGTCACAGTGACCTTGCCGTCGGCGTCGCGAATCATCACGACCGCACCGTCCACTTTGTAGTCGCCGACGTCCTCTCCGGACTTGAGCGCGGCGTAGTCGCTCTCCGCCAACGTGGAGTCCGTGTACGCGCCGACCACCAGGACGAGATTCCTCTCCGCTGCCATGGTGCTGCCTTTCCTCTCGGTGGTCCGCCCGGGCGGCGGTCCTCACGCGGACATGGTCGCCCACGAGGAGGGTCCGGCGGTATACAGCACATCGCGTGGTCCGTGACGAACCCCGGAGACACAGAACGGGCCGCCACCCTAAGGTGACGGCCCGTTCTGAAGAAGTTCGCGGTGTCGATCGAAGTTATCGACGCACGCCTTTTATCGGCGCAGCCCGAGACGCTCGATGAGCGAGCGGTAACGGCTGATGTCGATGTCCGCCAGGTAACCCAGCAGACGGCGACGCTGGCCGACCAGCAGAAGCAGGCCACGACGCGAGTGGTGGTCGTGCTTGTGCTCCTTGAGGTGCTCGGTGAGATCCTTGATCCGCTTGGTCAGGATCGCGACCTGGACCTCGGGGGATCCGGTGTCACCGGGGTGGGTAGCGTACTCTTCGATGATCGCCTTCTTGGTGTCTGCATCCAGCGCCATAGAGGGATCCCCTTTCTGCTCGTTGCGCGGTGCCCGGGGCCGTATGCCTGGGCTCTCTTGATCCGCGGCCGTTAGACGGCAACTGGAAGAGTCTACCAGAAGCACCACGCGGAACCGTCCGCGCGGACGGCCGCGGAGCGGGCGCTCAGAGCGGTTCGGGCTCCGGTTCGAGCAGGGCGAAGACGGCGCCGTGCGGGTCGACGATCTCGGCCCACCGGCCGACACCCGGGGCGGACAGCGGCTCGGTCCTCAGGGTGCCCCCGAGCTCCGTGGCGCGCACGACACCCGCGTCCAGGTCGGCGACGTTGAAATAGACGAGCCAGTGGGCGGGCTCGGTGCCGTCGGAGGTGTACGCGCCGGCCACGCTCGTCTCCCCCACGTCGAACAGCCCGTACGGCTGCTCGCCGACGCGCATCTCGCTCACCGCGATCCCGAGCACGGACTCGTAGAACTCGAACGTCGACTCCGGGTCCGGCGCCACCAGCTCGAGCCAGTCGACCGCGCCCGGCTCGTCGCGCAGCCACGGCGCGTTCCGCTCCATCCGCTGCCACAGGCCGAAGACCGCACCGGCGGGATCCGCCACGATGGCGAGCCACACGCCGGGGACCGCTTCGCCGGGCTCCAGCAGCACCGAGCCGCCCGCGGCGCGCGCCGCATCCGCGGCCGCCTGCAGGTCGTCCACGGAGAAGTACGCGGTCCAGGCGGCGGAGGCGTCGGCGCTCGGCAGCGGGCCGATCGCCGCGACCGCGACACCGCGGCTCTGGGCGAGGGCGAAGTTGCCGGTCTCCGGCAGGAACGGTCCCACCTCCCAGCCGAACAGCTCGCGGTAATAGTGGGCGGCGGCGGCGTGATCCGGGCTCTGCAGGTCGACCCAGATGGGAGTGCCGTGCGGGAACGCGTCTTCGATCGGCATGGCCACACGCTACTCGCCCGCACCCCCGGCGGCGAGAGGCGGCCCACGGCGCGCCGGTGGAGCCTCAGAGCCCGCGCAGCAGGTCCGTCAGAGCGGCGACGACGACCGGGGCCGGCGGCCCGTCGTCATGGCTCGCCCACCACACCAGGGCCGAGAAGATCGCGGCGCTGAGCGCGTCGGCGAGCACCTGCACCCGGAGCTCCTGCGCATCCGCTCCGAGCCGAGTGGAGAGGAAGCCGACCAGCAGGTCGCGGTCGGCCCCCATCGCGGTGACGCCGAAGCCGACGAGCGCGGGATGCGTGCCCATCAGGGCCAGCCGCCGCCGGGTCGCCTCCTCCGCCTCCGGCGGCAGCGTGAGGGCCGCGGTGACGGCCTCCGCCAGCACGTCGGCCACGGCGCGTCCGTCCGGCGGCGCGTCCAGCACGGCGTGCATCCGGCCGACCACCGGCTCGACGCCGCCCCAGACGAGCGCCGGTTTGCTCGGGAAGTAGCGGAAGAGCGTCCTCCGGCCGATCCCGGCGACGGCGGCGATGTCGTCCATCGTCGTCTCCTCGTAGCCGTGCTCGGCGAAGTGCCGCAGCGCGAGGAGGGCGACGCGCTCGGGGTCCACGTCGGCCGGTCGACCCCTGCGCTTGGGCGCGGTGGCACCGGGCGCGGTGGCACCGGGCGCGGTGGCACCGGGCGCGTCGGTACCGGGCGCGGTGGCGTCGGGCGCGGTCATACTCCGATCATTCCACCGGTCGGCCGCTGCCGGCCTCCTCGCGCGCGATCGCCTCCGAGAGGGTGCGCAGCCCATCCGGGATCTGAGCGGCCGGGATGCTGCCGAAGCCGAGCAGCAGACCATCGGGACCCGCGCCGGTCCGGAAACGGGATACCGGCTGCACGTCGACGCCCGCCACCGCCGCCCGCTCGGCGACGCGCGCGGCGTCGAAATGCGCGTCCGCGTCGCGCTGCAGCAGCGCGAGATGCAGCCCCGCCGCGGAGGGGACGGGCACGAGGCCGGGGTCGAGCCGCTCCGCCGCCCGACCCAGCAGCGTGTGGCGATCCTCGTAGACGCGGGTGGCCGCGCGCACGTGCCGGGCGAAACCGCCGGAGTCCAGGAATCGGGCCATCGCCCGCTGCGTCACGGTGTCGCTGTGCCAGTCGGCGAGCCGCCGGGCGTGCCGGAGTGCGGCCACGACGGCGGGCGGCGAGATCACGAAACCGAGGCGGAGCGCCGGCAGCATCGTCTTGGAGAACGTGCCGACATAGACGACGCGGCCCTCCGCATCCAGCCGCTGCAACGGGTCGAGGGGCCGGGCGCCGAAACGGTACTCGCTGTCGTAGTCGTCCTCGATGACGACGGCGTCGTGGCGGGCGGCCCACTCCAGCAGGGCGACGCGGCGCTCCAGGGGCAGGATGCCGCCCAGCGGGAACTGGTGCGACGGCGTCACGTAGACCAGCCGGGCGGGAGGCAGCAGGTCGACGCGCAGACCGTCGCCGTCGACCGGCACCGGCACCACCCGCGCACCCGCCATCTCGAACACCTGCCGGACCGGCGGATAGCCCGGGTCCTCGACCGCGACCGTGTCGCCGGGGCGCAGGAGCACCCGCGCGAGGAGGTCGAACGCCTGCTGGGCGCCGTTCGTGACAACGACATCGGCAGGTCCGGCCTCCACCGAGCGGGCGACGCCGAGGTGGCGCGCGATCCCCTCGCGCAGCCGCGCGACACCCGCGGGGTCGTCGTAGGACGCCGTCCGCAGCGCGGGCCCGCGCAGCTCGGCGGTCATCATGCTCCGCCACGCATCCACGGGGAACAGCGCCGGATCGGGCGAACCGATCCGGAAGTCGTACGCCACCGGTCGTGGCTCGCTCCAGAGCGGGTCGTCGATCGCACGCCAGGCCGGCGCCGGCCGGACGGCTCCCCGCCGGCGGCCGGTGCTCTGCGCGGGGCGCTCGGCCGGCGTGTAGGCGACGAACGTCCCCGCGCCCACCCGCGCATCCAGGTACCCCTCGGCGGCGAGCCGCTCGTACGCTGTGGAGACCGTGGAGCGCGAGACCTGGAGGCTCGCCGCTAGCTCGCGCGTCGCCGGGAGGCGCTCGCCCCGGCGGAGCCTGCCGTCGAGGACGGCGTCGCGGAGCTGACGGTAGATCCGTTCGGCGCGGTCCCCGCGGCCCTCGATGGCGACGTGAAGATCCACGACACTCCCCGGATTGGTCTGATCGGATGCTGTCCGATTGGATCTTACGTCGCGCCATTCGGCTCCGTAGCGTCGAAGCCATGACAGAACGCATCCAGATCCCCTCCCTCGCCCCCGAGGGCTACCGCAAGGTCATCAACCTCGACGGCTACGTCGGCGGCGCGCTCGAAGAGCCGCTCGGCGACCTCGTCAAACTGCGCGCCTCCCAGGTGAACGGCTGCACGTACTGCGTCGACATGCACTCGGTCGACCTCCAGGGCCGCGGTGTGCCGCTGCGCAAGGTGTTCGCCGTGTCCGCCTGGCGCGAGTCGCCGTGGTTCACGGAGCGCGAGCGCATCGCGCTGGAACTGACCGAGGCGGTCACCCTCATCCACCAGGACAGCGTGAGCGACGAGCTCTACGCCCGGGCCCTCGCCGAGTTCGGTGAGACGGGCCTGGCCAACCTGCTGCTCGCCATCGCGACGATCAACATCTGGAACCGGATCGCCATCCCCACGCGGATGCAGCCGCCGAGCCTGTGAGGGGCCCGCGCTGAGAGGCTCCCACCGCAGACGACGAAGCGCTCCCCCGGCCGTGCCGAGGGAGCGCTTCGCGGTTCGAGGGGATGCTCAGCTCACGCCGAGCAGGTCGATCACGAAGATCAGGGTCTTGCCCGAGAGCGGGTGACCGCCGCCGGCCGGGCCGTAGGCGAGCGCGGGCGGGACGGTGAGCTTACGGCGTCCACCGACCTTCATGCCCGGGATGCCGTCCTGCCAGCCCTTGATGAGGTTGTTCAGCGGGAAGTTGATCGACTGGCCGCGGCTCCACGACGAGTCGAACTCCTCGCCCGTCTCGTACTCGACGCCGAGGTAGTGCACGTCGACCTTGGAGCCGGGGGTGGCCTCCGGGCCGGTGCCCTCGATGATGTCGACGATCTCGAGCGTCTCGGGAGCCGGGCCCTCGGGGGCGTCGACGTCGGGCTTCTGGTTGGTGTTCTCTGCCATGCGTTCCATCCAACCGGTGCGCGGGGGCCGCGTCAAAGGCCGTTCGCTGACCGCGCACGGCGATCAGGGGTTGCGCTCGCGCCCCGGGCGGAGCATCCTTAAGGCCATAACTCGATCCCCCGGGAGCGCTGCAGGCATCGCCGCACCACCGGGGGTCGAGTCTGTTAAGCCCCGAATTCGCCAGGCCCCGAATTCCTCAGGCCCCGAATTCCTCAGGCCCCGAAGACTTTGCCCGGGTTGAGGATGCCGAGCGGGTCGAACACCGACTTCAGCTTGACCTGCAGTTCGTACGAGTCGGGCCCGAGCTCGTCGGCGAGCCAGCGGCGCTTCAGCACGCCGACGCCGTGCTCCCCGGTCAGGGTGCCGCCCAGTTCGATGGCGGTGCGGAAGAGGTCGTTGGCGGCATCCCACACCGCCGCAGGAACCTCGTCGCCGGTGTAGACGAAGTTCGGATGCAGGTTGCCGTCTCCGGCGTGAGCGACCGTGGGGATCGGGATGCCGTAGCGCGCGGAGATCCGCTCGATCGCCGCGAACATCTCGGGCATGCGGGAGCGCGGCACGGCCACATCCTCGATCAGCACCTCGCCGGTCGAGGCCAGTGCCGGATGGAACGCGCGGCGCAGTGCGAGCAGCCGTTCGCCCTCGTCGGCGTCCGCCGCCACCCGGACGGTGCCGCCCGTCCCGGTGAGCACCGCGCCCGCCGCCCCGGCGTCGGCCGCCGCGGCCGGGCCGTCGAACTGCACGAGCAGGTAGGCCGCACCGGCGCTCGCGCCGAACGCCTGCTCGATGCGCTCCCGGCCGAGGTAGGCGGAGATGCGTTCGAGCGCCGGTGCGTCGAGCAGCTCCATCACCGCGGGGCGCAGGCGGGCGGCGGTGATGCGCGCCGAGGCCTCCGCGGCGGTGCGCACGTCGGGGAAGAGCGCGCCGAGCGTCACCGGCTCGCCGGGCGGGATGGGCTGAACGCGCACTGTGGCGCCGACGATCACGCCGAGAGTCCCCTCGGACCCGACGAACAGCGCGGTCAGGTCGTAGCCGGTCACGCCCTTGACCGTGCGGTGACCGGTGCGCACGATGCGCCCGTCGGCCAGCACGACGGTGAGGCCGAGCACCGCCTCCCGCGTCACCCCGTACTTCGCGCAGAGCAGGCCGCCGGCGTTGGTGGCGATGTTGCCGCCGACCGTCGAGATCGCCTTGCTCGCGGGGTCGGGTGCGAAGAACAGTCCGTAGGGCTCCAGCGCGGCGTTCAGGTCGCCGTTGACGACGCCCGGCTCCACCACCGCGAGCTGGTCCTCCGCCGAGATCTCGAGGATGCGGTTCATGCCGGACACGTCGAGCACGAGGGAGCCCTCGGTGCCGTTCGCTCCCCCGGCCAGCCCGGTCCCGGCTCCACGCGGCACGACGGGGATGCGGAACTCGCTCGCCGCGCGAAGCGCCGCCTGCACGTGCTCCACCGTGCGGGCGGAGACGATGGCGAGCGGGGAGCCGGCCGCGATCCAGCCGGAGCGATCGGTGCGGGCCGCATCCAGCAGCGCCGGGTCGGTGCTGAGCACGCCCTCGGCGATGGCCTCCTCGCCGAGCGCCGCCGAGAGCCAGTCGAGGACGTCCATGCCCCCAGGCTACCGATCGGGCGGCGAGGGCGTTCCGCGGTGATGTCCGATTTCCGCTATCGGGTGTCGGCGGCGGGTGTCAGGCTGGACGCATGAGCACCATCGAGAAGCCCGCCTCGCATCCCGCAGCGCGACGCGTGGCAGCCCCGCGCGCACGGTCGGCCGACCCGCTCGGCGACCCGGTCTTCGCCGAGCGGTACCGGGCGATGAGTGCTCGGGATGCGCGCTTCGACGGGCAGTTCGTCACCGGCGTGCACACCACCGGCATCTACTGCCGCCCGAGCTGCCCGGCGGTCACGCCGAAGCCGGGGAACGTGTCGTTCTACCTGACAGCGGCCGCCGCGCACGAGGCCGGACTGCGCGCCTGCAAGCGGTGCCTGCCGGACGCCGTGCCCGGATCCCCGGAGTGGAACATCCGCGACGATCTGGCCGCCCGGGCCATGCGGCTCATCGCCGACGGGACCGTCGAGCGGGAGGGCGTGCCCGGGCTGGCCCGCCGCCTCGGGTACACGACACGGCACCTCACGCGGGTGATGACGGCGGAACTGGGCGCCGGTCCGCTCGCCCTGGCCCGCGCCCACCGCGCGCAGACCGCGCGGCTCCTGCTCACCGGATCGGACCTTCCGATCACCGACGTCGCGTTCGCCGCGGGCTTCCACAGCGTGCGTCAGTTCAACGAGACGATCGCGGAGGTGTATCGGCTCACGCCCGGGGCGCTCCGGGCGTCCGCCCGCCGCGGGAGCGCCGTCGCCGCGCATCCCGGGCACGGAGCGGTCTCGATCAGCCTGCGCCTTCCCGCGCGGGCGCCGTTCGACGGCGCGTCGCTGATCGCGTTCCTGGCGGCCAGGGCCATCGGCGGGGTGGAGTCGGCGACGAGCGGGGACGGCGCACCGGGCTACGCGCGCGCACTGCGGCTGCCGCACGGACCCGCGGTCGTCGGGCTGACCCCGACGGGCAGCCCGGAGGCGCCAGCGGTGCAGTGCGAGGCGGCGCTGGCCGATGTGGCCGACCTGGCGCCACTCGTCGCCCGCGTGCGCCGCCTGCTCGACCTGGACGCCGACGCCGACGCCATCGACGCTGCGCTCGCCTCCGACCCCGCCCTCGCGCCCAGCGTGGCGGCCACGCGCGGACTTCGGCTGCCGGGCGCGGTGGATGCGGAGGAGATCGTGTTCCGCGCCCTCATCGGGCAGCAGGTGTCGGTCGCCGCCGCACGGACGGCCCTGACCCGGCTGACCGAGGCGCTGGGCGAGCCCGTGGCGCTGACCATGCCCGGCGCTCCGGCATCCGGCGGGGTCGGCGGGTTCACCCGGCTGTTCCCGACGGCGAGCGCGATCGCCGAGCACGGCCGCGAGGTGCTGCGCGGACCGGTGCGGAGGGTCGACGCGATCGTCGGCGCCGCCGAGAAACTCGCCGACGGCAGCCTCCGCATCGACGTCGGCGAATCCCGGGACGATCTGGAGGCGCGGCTGCTCGCCCTGCCCGGCGTCGGACCGTGGACGGCCGGCTACATCGCCCTGCGCGTGCTCGGCAGCCCCGACGTCCTCCTCACCGGCGACCTGGCACTGCGCCAGGGCGCGGCGCGGCTGGGCCTGCCGTCGGAGCCGCGGGCGCTCGAGGCGTACGGGGCGCGGTGGGCGCCCTGGCGGAGTTACGCGGGGATGCACCTGTGGCGGGGGTGAAGGCTCTGCGAGCTCGGGGTTCGGTTACCTCGGTCGCAGGCTCCCTCGGCGCTTGGGTCGCGGCGTCGCTCCGCGCCGCCTTTTGCTCCACCGCGCGTAAGCTCACACCGTGCCCACCGTCTCCGTCGTGATCCCCGTCCTCGACGACGCGGAGATGCTCGCCCGCTGCCTCGCGGCGCTGGCGGTGCAGCTCCGCCCGGCCGACGAGATCGTCGTGGTCGACAACGGCAGCACCGACGATACGGCCGACATCGCCCGCGCCGCCGGCGCCCGCGTGATCGAGCAGCCCGTTCGCGGCATCTGGCCCGCGGCGTCCGCCGGGTACGACGCCGCCACCGGCGACATCATCGCCCGGCTCGACGCCGACTCGCGGCCGCCGGAGGACTGGCTGCTGCACATCGAGGCGGAACTGATCGACGCCCCGGAGGTCGGTGTGGTCACCGGCCGGGGCGTCTTCTACGACGGCAACCCACTCGTCGCCGGGCTCGGCCAGCTGCTCTACATCGGCGGCTACTTCTGGTCGATGGAGCTGTGGCTCGGCAACGCGCCCATCTTCGGCTCCAACTTCGCCATGCGGCGCGAGGTGTGGGAGGACGTCCGCCCCCGCGTGCACCGCGACCGCGCGGACATCCACGACGACCTCGACCTGTCGTTCCATCTCGACCCCACGACGGTGGTCCGCTACGACGAACGCCTCACCGTGGGCATCTCCGCCCGCCCCTTCGCCACCTGGCACGGACTGGGCCGCCGCCTCCACTGGGCGTACACCACGCTGAGCATGCACCTGCCCGACCAGTCCCCCTGGCGCCGCCGCACGACGCGCCGCCGCCTGGAGCGCGAGCGCGAGCAGGAGGCGCCGGGCGCCGTCGCGTGACGCGGTGGGTGACCCGGCGAGATGGGCATGAACGGGGATCCATCGCCTTCGCGACGCCTGAGCGCCCGCGTTCGGCCGCGCCCGCGCATCCCGATAGCCTGTATCGGTGAGATTCTCGCACCTCAGCACCGCCGCCGATCAGAAGCCCCGCCTCGCCGCCGTCATCGGAGACGGGGCGCTCTTCCTGGACGAGGTGATGGCGGAGCCCCCGCGGGACCTGCAGGAGCTGATCGAGCGCGGCGACGAGGGGCTCGCCGAGGTCCGCGCCATCATCGCCGAGGCGGAGCTGGAGGCAGACGAGCTGCCCACCGCCCACCAGCTGCGCCACGCGTCCGCTGTGCTGCGGCCGCCGCACGTGATCGCGATCGGCGCGAACTACGCCGCGCACGCCTCCGAGCTGAAGCTGCGCAGCGAGAAGGCGGCGACCGTCTTCAACCTGTGGCCCAACTCCCTCGCCGGCCACGGCGGAACCACCGTCTGGCCCGCCGACCTCTCCACGCAGGTGGACTACGAGGCGGAGCTCGGCGTCATCATCGGCAAGCCCGCCCGCGACGTCCCGGTGACTGATGCACTGGACTACGTCTGGGGCTACACCGTGGTCAACGACATCACGGCGCGCGACCTCCAGTTCTCCGAGGCCCAGTGGTCGCGGTGCAAGTCGTTCGACGGGTTCACCCCCACCGGACCCGTCGTCGTCACGGCGGACGAGATCCCCGACCCGCAGGACCTCTGGCTCACGACCAACGTGGACGGCGCGATCCTGCAGGATGCGTCCACCGCCGACATGGTCCGGTCGGTCCCCGAACTGATCGAGTTCCTGTCACGTTCGGCGACCATCCCGCCGGGCACCCTGATCTCCACCGGCAGCCCGGGCGGTGCCGGATACTCGCGGAATCCGCCGGTCTTCCTGCGCGATCGCTCCACCGTCACGGTGTCCATCGGCGGGATCGGCTACCTCACCACGTACTGCCGCGTCACGTGAGACCTGCCGTCGCCGCGGTGGGCTAGCGTAGCCACATGTCGATCGGAGAGCGGCGACCCGTGACGGGTGGGGACGACGAGGCTGCGCGCCTCGACGCCGCCCTGCCCGACATCGACTGGTCCGTCGCGCCGGTGGGCACCGTGTTCACGCGGTTCCGCGCGCCGAGCGGGGAGCTCGCCGTGGCGTCGCTCGGCGACCCGGGCGACCCGCGCGTCGTGCTCATCCCGGGCGTGACCGGCTCGAAGGAGGACTTCTACCTCCTCGCCCCGATCCTCGTCGCCGCCGGCTACTACGTGCAGAGCTACGATCTCGCGGGGCAGTACGAGTCCGCCGACGCCGGGCCGCCGCCCGGCGAGCGGTACACCTACGAGCTGCTGGTCGGCGACGTCGTCGCCTTCCTGCGCGAGGGCGGTGCGGCGCACGTGCTCGGCTACTCGTTCGCGGGCATCCTCGCCCAGCTGGCGCTGGTGCGGCATCCCGAACTGTTCCGGTCGCTGACCCTGCTCACCGCGCCGCCGGAGCCGGGCCAGGCGTTCCGCGGCGTGCGGATCATCGGGTGGCTCAGCTGGCTGACCACCGCCCGGCAGGGCGCGTCGCTGATGATCTGGGGCATCACCACGAACAAGAACCGCGTCTCGGACAGCCGCCTCGCCTTCGTGCGGTCGCGGTTCGCGTTCACCCGCCGCTCGAGCGTCGACGACATCGTCGGCCTCATGAAGCGCGTCCCGGACGTGCGCGCCCGGGTCGCGGCGAGCGGCATCCCGGTGCTGGTCGCGACCGGCGACCACGACCTCTGGCCGACGCACCTGCACGCGGCGAACGCCGAAGCGCTGGGCGGGCGGCTCGCGGTGTACCGCACCGGGCACAGCCCGTGCGAGACGGCTCCGCACCAGCTCGGGCGGGACATGATCGCCCTGTTCCGGGAGGCCGAAGGCGGCGACGCACACCCCTCGCGCTGAGCGCGCCGCATCCAGACATCACCCTGTCCCCCGATTGAGGGGTAGACGCGTCGATCTGCGCCGCCCGACCATGGTCGCGCAGTCACGGGTGAGGAGGCTGGGATGTCCGAGGATGATGTCATCCACCCACCGCACGCTCCGCGCGTTCGGGAGCATGTGGGGATGGTGCGCTGGCGCCGGTCGGGCGACGGCGACTGGTGCGCGGAGACGGTGCGGGGGCAGTTCGTCGGCGGCGACAGCCGCGTCTGGCGGGTCCGCCTCTACTCCGGCATCGAGCTGGAGTACGACCTGGAGGACTGGGCGCCGTTCCAGTGAGGTCCGTGGCCCCGCGGGCGACCGCGGGACCACGGAGGTCACTCCGACTCTTGCCGCGCCTCCGCGATCGCGTCCGCTTCGATGACGGGGATGGCCGTGGTGATGACCTCGAGGCCGCTGAGGCGCGCGGGCGACAGCAGGCGGGTCACCTCTTCCCGGCTCATCAGCTTGGCCTCCACCACCAGGTCGGCGACATTGCGGCCGGTCAGGAGGGCCGACTTCGCGAGCGCCGCGGCCGCCGCGTAGCCGATGTGCGGGGTGAGCGCCGTGATCACGCCCACCGACGAGCCGACCATGGCGCCGAGCCGCTCCTCGTTGGCGGTGATGCCGTCGACGCAGTTGATCCGGAGGGTGCGGAAGGCCTGCGCCATCCACGTGATGCTCTGCAGCAGGGAGTGCGCGATGACCGGCTCGAAGGCGTTGAGCTGCAGCTGGCCGCCCTCCGCCGCCATGGTGACGGTCACATCCGCCCCCGCCACAGAGAACGCGACCTGGTTGACGACCTCCGGGATGACCGGGTTCACCTTGCCGGGCATGATGCTGGAGCCCGCCTGGCGCGCAGGGAGGTTGATCTCGCCGAGACCTGCCTGCGGACCGGACGAGAGCAGGCGGAGGTCGTTGCAGATCTTGGAGAGCTTGATCGCGCTGCGCTTGAGGGAGCCGGAGAACGACATGAACGCACCGGCGTCGCTGGTCGACTCGATGAGGTCGGGAGCGGTCTCCAGATTGAGTCCGGTGATGGCGTTGAGGTGGCGGACGGCCGCGGCGGCGTAGCCCGGGTCCGCGGTGATGCCCGTGCCGATCGCCGTCGCGCCGAGGTTGATCTCCGCGAGCAGCCACTTGGTCTCGGTGAGCCGCGCGTGGTCCTCGGTGAGGGTCGTGGCGAAGCCGTGGAACTCCTGCCCGAGCGTCATCGGCACGGCGTCCTGCAGCTGCGTGCGACCGACCTTGAGGATGTTGCGGAACTCCGCCGCCTTGTTCGCGAACGAGTCGCGCAGGAGTGCCAGCTCGTCGAGCAGGTGGGCGAGCGCGAAGGTGAGGCCGATCTTGATCGCCGTGGGGTAGGTGTCGTTGGTGCTCTGGCTGCGGTTGACGTCGTCGATCGGGTGCAGGTGGGCGTAATCGCCCTTCGGGTGGCCGTCGAGCTCGAGCGCGATGTTCGCGATGACCTCGTTGGCGTTCATGTTCGTCGACGTGCCGGCACCGCCCTGCATGACGCCGACCACGAACTGGTCGTGGTAGCGGCCGTCGATGATCAGCTGGCAGGCGCGGTCGATCAGCTCCGCCTTGTGCGGCTCCAGCACGCCGATCTCGACATTGGCGCGGGCGGCGGCCTGCTTGACGCTGGCCAGGGCGACGACGAGGTCCGGGTAGACGGAGATCGGGCGCTTCGCGATCGGGAAGTTCTCGAGCGCCCGGGAGGTGTGGATGCCCCAGTACGCGTCGGCGGGGATCTCGCGGCTGCCGAGGGAGTCCGTCTCGGTGCGCGTGGGGCGACCGTCCGGGGTGGGGGTCGGGACGTCGGAGACGTTCTCGGATGCGTCGATCAGGGGGTCGGCGACGACCGCGTCGGTGACCACCGGGATGGGTGAGGTCTTCGAGTCGTCCATGGTTGCTGTCGGGTTCACGGTTGGCACCGTTGCCTCTCGTTGTGCGGTGGCAGGTCTGTCTTCCGCCGGACGTTCGTGGCCTCCGGCATGGCCGAGCCTACCCCCGGGCACCGGGACCCCGCTGGACGTCCTGTCGCTCACTCTCAGCGGCTTTCGACAGCATGTCTATCAGCCGAGCCTGCGCAGAAGACCCCGCGCGAAGCGGTCCTTGACCTCTGTGTAGGGCGGATAGACGAGTTGCAGGGTGTCCGGTCCGAGCGGTTTGCTGAGCACCGCCTTCTCGTGGCTGAACGTCCGCAGCGAGCGCTCCCCGTGATACGCGCCCGCGCCGCTCTCCCCCACCCCGCCGAAGGGCAGGCCGGCCACCGCGAGGTGCGCGGCGGGGACTCCGAACCCGACAGCGCCGGAGCTCGTCTCGGTGAGGATGCGGCGGCGCGCGCGAGGATCGGAGGTGAAGGCGTACAGCGCGAGCGGCTTGTCGCCCGCACGGATGAACCGGATGGCCTCGTCGAGCCCGTCCACCGGCAGGACGGGCAGGATCGGACCGAAGATCTCCTCCGCCATCACCGGCGAGTCCGGCGCCACGCCCGTGAGGACGGTCGGGGCCAGGTACCGGGTCGCCGCGTCGTGCTCGCCGCCGACCGCGGCCGCGCCCGAGCCCAGCATCCCCGTCAGCCTCTCGAACCGGCGGTCGTCGACGATGCGCCCGTAGTCGGGGCTCTGCGCGGGGTCGTCGCCGTACAGCTCGCGCACGGCGTCCCGGAGCGCATACACCAGCCGCGGCGCGATCGCCCGCTCGGCGAGCACGTAGTCCGGCGCGACGCAGGTCTGCCCCGCGTTCATGAACTTGCCCCAGGCGATGCGTCGGGCGGCCGCGGCGATGTCGGCCGTGCCGTCCACGTACACCGGCGACTTCCCGCCGAGCTCGAGCGTCACCGGCGTGAGGTTCTCGACCGCCGCCGCAGCGACGATCCGGCCGACGCGTCCGTTGCCGGTGTAGAAGATGTGGTCGAAGCGCTGCGCGAGCAGGTCGGTGGTCTCCTCCACGCCGCCCTCGGCCACGGCGACCGCTCGCCGGTCGAGGTACTCGGGGACGAGCCGGGCCATCGCGGCGGAGGTCGCCGGCGCGAGCTCGCTCGGTTTCAGCACGACGGCGTTGCCTGCGGCGAGGGCGCCGACCAGCGGCGCGAGCAGCAGCTGCACCGGGTAGTTCCAGGGGGCGACGATCAGCACGACGCCGACCGGCTCCAGGATGGTGGAGGCGCGCGCGGGCATCAGCGCACCCGGCACGGCCACGCGCCGCGGACGCAGCCAGCGGCGAAGGCGCTTCAGTGCGTGGTCGACCTCGCCGACGACGAAACCGATCTCCGCGATCTGCGACTCGGTCGGGTTCTTCGCAAGGTCGGAGAGCAGGGCGTCCTCGAACTCCGCGGAGCGCTCCGTGAGCATCCGGCGGAGCGCACGGAGCTGCTCGAGACGCCAGGCGAGCGGCTTGGTGACCCCCCGGTCGAAGGATGAGCGGAGATCGTCGACCGTGCGCGCATGCGTCATGCGCTCATCCTAGGCAGTGGCTCTGCCGGCAGTCGCTCTTCGGGTCAGCGGGCGGGCCGGTAGGCCAGGTCGAAGATGGCGTGCCCGAGCTGTTCGCCGCGACGCTCGAACTTGGTGACCGGGCGGTCGACGGGACGGGGCACGAAGTGATCGTCACCGGCCAGGTTGACGAGTCCGGGTTCGGCGTCCAGCACCTCGACCATGTGCTCGGCGTACGGCTCCCAGTCGGTCGCGAGACGCAGGACCCCGTCCGGCCGGAGGGCGCGGACCAGCAGCCGGGCGACGTCCGGCTGGACGAGCCGGCGGCGGTGGTGCCGGGCCTTCGGCCACGGGTCGGGGAAGAAGATCAGGATCTCGTCCACCGAGCCCGCGGCGATCCCCCCGTCGAACACCTCGACGGCGTCGTGTCGGACGATGCGGATGTTCGTCAGCGCGCGATCGCGCATCGCGCCGAGCACGCGCCCGACCCCTGCGCCGTGCACCTCGATCCCGAGGAAGTCGCGGTCGGGGTGGCGCTCCGCGAGGGTGAGGAGGTTCTCGCCGTTGCCGAAGCCGATCTCGACGACCCGTGGGGCGGTCCGCCCGAAGGCGGCGTCGAGGTCGAGCGGCGACCCGTCGAACTCCAGCCCGAAGGCGGGCCACAGCTCGTCGATCGCCCGCTGCTGGGCTTCGGTCTTGCGTCCCCGGACGACGTAGCTGCGCGGCCGGACGAGGGGCGATGGTTCCATCCCCCTATTGTCGCGGACGAAAGCTCACAGCCAGGCGAACGGCAGGGCGACGAGACCGATCCCGGCGCCGATCAGGGCGAAGAGGGCGACGAGCACGATGCCGGCGAGCATCACGGCGTTGAGCACGATGCCCCCGATCGCCCAGGCGCGGCCCTCGGGTTCGCGGCCCAGGGCGAGGACGCCGACGACGAGGCCGGCGATGGGGGCGATGAGCGTCCAGCCGAAGACGATCGAGGCGGCACCGAGCACGAAGCTGGTGATGCTGAGCGTCCGGACGGGAGCGACGGTCTGGTACGGGGTACTGGTGGTGGTGGTGGTGGTGGTCATGGATCCAGTCAAGCGGCGGCGGCTCCGCGCCGGTATCCGGATAACCCCCGACTAGACCCTGAGGGCAGCTCCTCAGGGTCTCGTCGAATGGCGGTCAGACCTGCCCGAGCAGCCCCTCGATGGGCCCGCGGGCGAAGTAGACCAGGAACCCCGCGGCCACGATCCACAGCAGCGGGCTGATCTCGCGCGCCTTGCCCGCGAGCGACCGGATGAGCACCCAGCTGATGAAGCCGACGCCGATGCCGTTCGCGATCGAATAGGTGAGCGGCATGACGATGATCGTCAGGAACACCGGCAGGGTGACCGAGAACTCCGAGAAGTCGATGTGACGGATCTGCACCACCATGAGCGCACCGACGACCACCAGCGCGGCGGCGGCCACCTCCAGCGGCACCACCTGGGTGAGCGGCGTGAAGAACATGGCCAGCAGGAAGAGCACGCCCGTGATCACGCTGGCGAAGCCGGTCTTCGCACCCTCGCCGATGCCGGAGGCCGACTCGACGAACACAGTGTTGGACGACGAGGAGGTGCCGCCGCCGACGATCGCACCGACGCCCTCCACGATCAGCGCGGACTGGAGACGCGGGAACGTGCCGTCCTCGTCGGCCAGGCCGGCGCTGCGGGCCAGACCCGTCATCGAGCCCATGGCGTCGAAGAAGTTGGTGAAGACCAGCGTGAAGATGAGCATGATCGCGGCCAGCGCGCCGATCCGGCCGAACGCGCCGAACAGGTCGACCTGGCCGACCAGGCTCAGGTCGGGCAGCGAGACGAGGGAGGTCGGCAGCTGCGGCACGGTCAGGTTCCAGCCGGCGGGGTTCTTGCCGAACGACGGCCCGACGTGCCAGATCGCCTCGCCGATGATCGCCACGACGGTCGCCGCGACGATGCCGATCAGCAGGGCGCCCTTCACCTTGCGGGCCATCAGCACGCCCATGATGATCAGCGCGATCAGGAAGGTGATGGTGGGGAGGGTCGCGATGGACCCGGCCTCGCCGAGCTGGACCGGCGGCGACGACAGGGTGGTGGTGCGCACGAAGCCGCTGTCGACGAAGCCGATGAACGCGATGAAGAGGCCGATGCCGACCGTGATCGCGGTCTTCAGCGGGGCGGGGACCGCGTTGAAGATGAGCGTGCGCAGCCCGGTGGCCGACAGCAGCACGATGATGATGCCGTTGATGACGACGAGGCCCATCGCCTCCTGCCAGGTCAGGATCTTGACCACATTGACGGCGAGGAACGAGTTGATGCCGAGACCCGCGGCGAACGCGAACGGCAGCCGGGCGATCAGGCCGAAGAGCAGGGTCATCACACCGGCGCTGAGGGCCGTGACGGCGGCCACCTGGGTGGTGCCGAGCGTGTGGCCGACGACATCCTTCGTCCCGCCCAGGATGAGCGGGTTGAGGATGACGATGTACGCCATGGTGACGAAGGTCAGCACGCCGCCGCGCACCTCGGTGCCCCAGGTGGTGCCGCGGGCGCTGATCTCGAAGAAGCGGTCGATGCGCCCGGGGGCGGACGTGGGCGCGCTGGTCGAAGCGGAAATGGTCGACTCCCGTAGGATCTTGTGGGCGGTGACCCGGCGAGCACTCAGCGTGGTCGGGTAATGCGCGAATGCGCAGCATCAAGCCTATTCGGACTCGAGACCTGTGAAGGACACGCATGGCTCTGCCCTGGACGCTGCACGGCGACGGCAAGAAGGTGGGGGCGCACGAGATCGTGCTGCCCGGCGAACGGCTGACCTGGCCGAGGACGATCGGGCTCGGCGCCCAGCACGTCGTCGCCATGTTCGGGGCGACGTTCCTGGTGCCGCTGCTGACCGGCTTCCCGCCGGCCACCACGCTGCTGTTCTCCGGTGTCGGCACGCTGCTGTTCCTCGTCGTGACCGGCAACCGGCTGCCCAGCTATCTCGGCTCGTCGTTCGCGTTCATCGTCCCGATCGTCGCTGCGACGAAGGCGCACGGCATGCCGTCGGCGCTGTTCGGGATCGTCGTCACCGGCATCCTGCTCGCCATCGTCGGGCTCATCGTCGTCGGCACCGGGACGCGATGGATCGACGGGCTCATGCCGCCGGTCGTCGCCGGCGCGATCGTCGCGCTGATCGGCTTCAACCTTGCCCCCGCGGCCGGCGCGAACTTCGCCAAGGCGCCGGTGACGGCCCTCGTCACGCTGGCAGCGGTCATCCTGTGCACGGTGCTGTTCCGCGGGATGCTCGGGCGGCTGTCGATCTTCCTCGGCGTCGCTGTCGGCTACGTCTTCGCCTGCCTCGTCGGCCAGGTCGACTTCAGCGGCGTCGCCAAGGCCGACTGGATCGGCCTGCCGCAGTTCACCCTCCCTGCGAACCCGTTCACCGCTCCGGCGTCGACGTGGGGCATCCTCCCGGCGTTCCTGCCGGTGGTGCTGGTGCTGATCGCCGAGAACGTCGGGCACATCCGCGGAGTGGCGCAGCTGACCGATCCGTCAGTGAACCGGCTCACCGGCCGCGCACTGTTCGCGGACGGGCTCGCGACCACCGTCGCCGGGTTCTTCGGCGGCTCCGGGACGACCACGTACGGCGAGAACATCGGCGTGATGGCGGCGACGCGCATCTACTCGACCGCCGCGTACTGGGTCGCGGGCATCGTCGCCATCCTGCTCGGCCTCTCCCCCAAGGTCGGCGCGGTCATCAACACCATCCCGGCGGGCGTGCTCGGCGGCGTCACGACGGCGCTGTACGGCCTCATCGGCATCATCGGCGTGAAGATCTGGCTGGACAACAAGGTCGACTTCTCGAAGCCGAAGAACCAGTTCACGGCGGCGACGGCCCTCATCATCGGGATCGGCGACTTCACGCTCAACCTCGGCCAGCTGACGTTCAACGGGATCGCGCTCGGCGCCATCGCCGCGATCGTCGTCTACCACGTGATGAACGCGATCTCGCGGGTGCGCGGCACCGACTGACGCGCTCCGCCGACACCGGCTGGCCGAGGGCGACATTCGTGCCGAATGTCGCCTTCTCGCGCCCCCATACGCCACTTTCGTGACGAATGTGTGCCCCCATACGCCACTTTCGTGACGAATGTTTGCCCCCATACGCCACTTTCGTGACGAATGTGTGAGCACCGGCGGGGTGGACATTCGTGACGAATGTCGCCCCCCACGTCGGTACACGCCGCATTCGTGACGAATGTGCGGCACGGGACGAGTGGTGAGGCCAGCCCCTACTGGTGGAAGTACGGGATGATCAGGTACAGCCCGTAGATGACGGCCAGCGCGCAGCCGGTGAAGCACGCGTACGCGCCGGTCAGGGCGAGGCGCTTCTGGCCGGCCGTCAGCGGGCTCTTGCGCTGGGCCTTCTCGGCCTTGCGCTGCAGCTTCGCGGCCTTCTCCGGGGTCAGCACGGTGATCGCGTCCGTGAACTCCACCGGCTCGACGAACAGGGCGCGACCGGCGACCGCGAGCAGGCGCGTGCCGAGCGAGTAGAAGGCGACGACGACGCATGCCCCGAGCAGGGACGCCGCGAAGACGAGCACGAAGGCTCCCCAGTCGATCATGCGGACTCCTTCCGCGGGCGCTTCAGCGGCTTGACCTTCTCGATCTTGACGGCCTTGCCGGAGGCGGCGACCTCGCTCTTGCCCTGCAGCGGGACCGGCTTGACCGCGTTCTCGCTGGTGACCCGGTTCCGGGATGCGCGCCAGAAGATGTAGGTGACGACAGCGGCGCCCACGAACGTGTCGATGACGACGCCGATCGGGCCGAGATCGGCGACCAGTGCGGCGACGGCTCCGACGATGGCGGCGGAGGGCAGCGTGAGCAGCCAGCCGACGGCGATCCGGCCGGCGGTCCCCCAGCGCACCGACGACCCGCGGCGGCCGAGTCCCGAGCCGATGACCGATCCGGAGGCGACCTGCGTCGTCGACAGCGCGAAGCCGAGGTGGCTCGAGGCCAGGATCGTGGCGGCCGTGCTGGTCTCCGCGGCGAAGCCCTGAGCCGGCTTGACCTCGGTCAGGCCACGGCCGAGGGTGCGGATGATGCGCCAGCCGCCCGAGTAGGTACCGAGCGCGATGGCGAGCGCACAGGCGATGACGACCCACGTCTCCGGCCCCGACCCGGTCGGCTGGAGGCCGGCCGAGATGAGGGTCAGCGTGATCACGCCCATGGTCTTCTGCGCGTCATTGGTGCCGTGCGCCAGGGCGACGAGCGACGACGAGAAGATCTGACCGTAGCGGAAGCCTCCGCGGCCATCCGGGCGGCCGTCGTAGCGGCGGGTGATCCAGTACGCGAGCTTGGTCGCGCTCCAGGCCACAACGCCGGCGGTGAACGGGGCGATGACGGCAGGCAGGATGACCTTGTCGAGCACCACCAGGAAGTCGACCGACTGGATGCCGGCGCCGATGATCGCGGCGCCGATCAGGCCGCCGAACAGCGCGTGGCTGGAGGACGAGGGCAGACCGAACAGCCACGTCACCATGTTCCAGACGATGGCGCCGACCAGCCCGGCGAAGATGAGCGTCGGCGTGATCTGCACGCCGCCGTTGCCTTCCTTGATGATGCCGCCCGAAATCGTCTTGGCCACCTCAGTGGACAGGAATGCGCCGATCAGGTTGAGCACCGCCGCCAGTGCGACGGCGACCTTCGGCCGCATGGCGCCGGTCGCAATGGGGGTCGCCATCGCGTTCGCGGTGTCGTGGAAGCCGTTCGTGAAGTCGAAGAAGAGCGCCAGCAGGATGACCAGCACGACGATGAGGGTGAGGTCCACCGTTCCCCTTCTCGCGATGTCGCTGCTCGTGTCGGATACAGTCCCTCCCGATGCAAGACGTCATTCGGAATTCATGCAAGGGACCTGGCGCTGTTCAGACACCGTGACGATACTCACACGACGTCTCCGCAGGGTCAAACCGGTGGACGGCCGGGAGCGTCAGAGCCGGCCGACGGAGGTCACCCGCACCACCGCGACCCCTTCGCGCGCCGAGTCCTCGAGCAGCACGTCCGCGGCGATCCCCCAGTCGTGGTGCCCCTCCGGGTCGGCCAGGATCTGCCGGACGCGCCAGATCCCGGTCCCGCCCTCCGGCTGCTCGTCGACGACGATCATCGCCGCCGAGCGGGCCGAGGCGTCGGTGAGGATCTCGTCGTGCTCCGCGTAATACCCTTCGAGCGCCTGGTCCCACTGCGCCTCGGTGAACGGAGCGATCCCTCCGGCGAGGACGGCGGCCTCGGCCTCGAGCGCCCCGAGGTCGTGCACCCGGTCGAGCGCGGCGAGCTGGACGCGCCGGAACAGTTCGTTGCGCACGAGCACGAAGAACGCGCGCCGGTTGGTCGTCACGTTGCGGGGCGCCGGCGGCGCCAGCTCCGCGGCCTCGGCGGCGTGGCGGGCGGCGTCCGGGTGGACGAGCTCCTCCCACTCGTCGAGGAGGCTCGAGTCGACCTGGCGCACGAGTTCGCCGAGCCACTCCACGATGTCGCGCAGGTCCTCCGTGCGGAGATCGAGCGGCACCGTCTGGTTGAGCGCGCGGTAGGCGTCGGACAGGTAGCGGAGCACCACCCCCTCCGACCGCGCCAGCGTGTAGAAGGCGATGAACTCGCCGAAGGTCATCGCCCGCTCGTACAGGTCGCGCACCACGGATTTCGGCCGCAGCTCGAAGTCGGCCACCCAGGGCTGGCTGGAGGCGTACGTGGCGAACGCCTCGTGCAGCAGGATGTCGTGGGGCTTGGGGTGCGTGACCTCCTCGAGCGCCTCCATCCGCTCCTCGTACTCGATGCCCTCCGCCTTCATGGCCGCGACCGCCTCGCCACGCGCGTGGTACTGCTGGGCGGAGAGCACGGGCCGCGGGTCGTCGAGGGTCGCCTCGACGACGGAGACGATGTCGAGGGCGTAGACGGGCGACTCGATGTCGAACAGCTCGAAGGCGGCGAGCGCGAACGGCGACAGCGGCTGGTTGAGGGCGAAGTTGGGCTGCAGGTCGACGGTGAGCCGGATCTCCACCCGGTCGCCGCTGCGGACCGCCTCCACCACGCCCGCCGTCAGCAGCGAGCGGTACAGCTCGATGGCGCGCCGGGCCAGCGCCAGCTGCCGCTTCCAGGGTTCGTGGTTGTCGAAGACGAGCGCGCGGACGTGGCCGTAGACGTCGCCGCCGCGCCCGATCACGTTGATCAGCATGGCGCTGGTGATCTGCATCGACGAGGTGAGCGTCTCGGGCTCCGCCTCGATCAGGCGGCGGAACGACGGCTCGCCCCAGGAGACGAAGCCCTCCGGCGCCTTCTTGCGGACGATCTTGCGGCGCTTCTTGGGGTCGTCGCCCGCCTTCTCGATCGCTTTGAGATTCTCCGACTCGTGCTCGGGGGCCTGCGCGACGACCGTCCCGGCGGTGTCGAACCCGGCCCGGCCCGCGCGCCCGGCGATCTGGTGGAACTCGCGCGCGTTGAGCTGCCGCATCCGGGTGCCGTCGAACTTCGTGAGGGCGGTGAGGAGGACGGTGCGGATCGGCACGTTGATGCCGACGCCGAGGGTGTCCGTCCCGCAGATGACGCGCAGCATCCCCCGCTGGGCCAGCTGCTCGACCAGGCGGCGGTACTTGGGCAGCATCCCCGCGTGGTGCACGCCGATCCCCTGCCGCAGCAGCCGGGCCAGGGTCTTGCCGAAGCTGGTGGTGAACCGGAACCCGCCGATCAGCTCGGCGATCGCCTCCCGCTGCTCCCGGCTCGCGATCTTCGCGCTCGACAGCGACTGCGCGCGCTCCAGGGCGGCCAGCTGCGAGAAGTGCACGACGTAGATCGGCGACTGACCGGTGTGCAGGAGGTCCTCGATGGTCTCGTGCACCGGCGTGACCTCGTAGTAGTAGTGCAGGGGCACCGGCCGCTCGACACCGGTGACCGTCGCCGTCGGCCGACCCGTGCGCCGTTCGAGGTCGGCGGCGAGCGCGGTGACGTCGCCGAGGGTGGCCGACATGAGCACGAACTGGGTGTGAGGCAGGGTCAGCAGCGGCACCTGCCAGGCCCAGCCGCGGTCCGGGTCCGAATAGAAGTGGAACTCGTCCATCACGACCTGCCCGACCGGCGTCTCGTCGCCGTGGCGGAGCGCCAGGTTGGCGAGGATCTCGGCCGTGGCGCAGACGATCGGCGCGTCCGCGTTGACGGCGGAGTCGCCGGTCGTCATGCCGACGTTCTCGGCGCCGAAGATGTCGACGAGCGAGAAGAACTTCTCGGAGACCAGCGCCTTGATCGGCGCGGTGTAATAGGTGCGCTCGCCGCGCGCGAGGGCGGCGAAGTGGGCGCCGATAGCCACGAGCGACTTGCCGGTTCCTGTGGGGGTGCTCAGGATGAGATTGGCCGCATCGATGACCTCGATCACCGACTCGTCCTGGGCCGGGTACAGGTGGATGCCGCCCTCTTCCACCCAGGAGACGAACGTCTCGTAGACCGCGTCCTCGCTGACGGAGCCGGGCCCCGACCAGCCGGGGATGTCCTCCACGCGCAGACGACGGACGGAGGGTGCGGTGGTGTCGGACATGATCCCCAAGCCTGTCATGCCCGCCGCCTCGTGGCGTGCTTCCAGCCGGGCGACATAGGTTGAGCCCGTGACGGAGTTCTGGCGGCCGGCGGCCGCGGGCGTGGCGAGCGTGGTCGCCGGCGTCGGTGCAGGCGAGCTGGTCAGCGCGTTCGTGATCCAGAACGGCAGCCCGGTCCTCACGGTGGGCGCGCTGCTGATCGACCTCGCGCCCGCGTGGGTGAAGGAGGCCGTGATCGGCCTGTTCGGCACGGGCGACAAGGCGTTCCTGATCGTGTCGCTCGGCGTCGTGGTGCTGGTCGGTGCGGCGCTGGCCGGGTGGCTGGAACGCATGCGCCCTCCGCTCGGGCGCATCCTGATCGGATTGGGCGGCGCTGTCGGGGTCGCCGCCGCGGTGACGCGTTCGGGCAACGGCCTGCTCGAGGGCATCCCCTCCGTGCTCGCGGCCGTCGTGGCGATCCTCCTCCTCGGCACGCTGACGAGGATGCTGCGCGACACCGAGCCGACCCGCGTGGCGCCCGCCGGACGGGTGAGCCGCCGCCGGTTCGTGGGGACGACCGCCGCGACTGCCGCGGGCGGCGCGCTCGCGCTGATCGTCGGTCAGGCCGTCGCGGGCGGCTTCCGGGCCGCCTCCGCGGCGCGAGCGGCCATCCGCCTCCCGGAGCCGGCACGCACCGCGCCTCCCGTCCCGGCTGCGGCTTCCTTCGACATCGCGGGCCTGTCGCCGATCATCACGCCGAACGCGGACTTCTACCGCATCGACACGGCCCTCCAGATCCCCGGGATCGACCCGGCATCGTGGCGACTGCGCATCTTCGGCATGGTCGAGCAGGAGGTCGAGCTCACCTTCGCCGAGCTGCTGAAGCTGCCGCTGGAGGAGTCGACGACCACGCTGACCTGCGTCTCGAACGAGGTCGGCGGCGACCTGATCGGCAACGCCACCTGGCTCGGCTACCCCATCCGGCACCTGCTGGCGCGGGCGAAGCCGTCCGCGGACGCCGACATGGTGCTCTCGACCAGCCAGGACGGCTGGACGGCGAGCACGCCGCTGGAGGCGCTGACCGACGGCCGCAACGCGATCCTCGCGGTCGGGATGAACGGCGCGCCGCTGCCGCTCGAGCACGGCTACCCGGTGCGGATGGTCGTGCCTGGCCTGTACGGCTACGTCTCCGCCACCAAGTGGGTCGTGTCGCTGGAGGTCACCCGGTTCGACCAGCACACCTCCTACTGGACCGACCGCGGCTGGTCGGAGAAGGGCCCGGTCAAGCTGTCGTCGCGCATCGACGTCCCGGCGTCCGGACGCCAGGTGAAGGCGGGCACGGTCACCGTCGCCGGTGTCGCCTGGTCGCAGCACGTCGGCGTGAGCGCCGTGCAGGTGCGCGTGGACGACGGCCCGTGGCAGCAGGCGACCCTGGCGGACGCGATCTCGGCCGACACCTGGCGGCAGTGGCGGTACGACTGGGACGCGACGCCCGGCACGCACACGCTGCGCGTGCGGGCCACGGACGCGGAGGGCCTGGTGCAGACCTCCGCGGTGCGCGACGTCGTGCCGGACGGCGCGACGGGGCTGCACAGCATCCAGGTCACCGTGGTGTGACCACCCGGAGTGCGGCCGGCGGCCCGGGTGTGATTGGCTGAACCCATGGCCCTCCCGCCGCTCGTCGAACCCGGCCCCGACCTCACGCCCGACCGCGTCTCCCGGTACGCGCGCACGACGCAGCTGCCCGGCTTCGGGACGGACGCCCAGCGCCGGCTGCGCGCCGCGCGCGTGCTGGTGGTCGGCGCCGGCGGACTCGGCTCTGCGGTGCTGCCGCTCCTCGCGTCGTCCGGGTTCGGCACGATCGGGATCGTGGACGACGACCGGGTGGAGCCGAGCAACCTGCCGCGCCAGAACATCCACACGCCCGCCGATGTGGGGCGGCCGAAGGTGGAGTCGGCGGCCGACACCGTGCGTGCGCTCGGCGACGAGGTGGAGGTGCGGATCTTCGCCGAGCGGCTCAGCGCGGAGAACGCGGAGCGCATCCTGTCGGGGTTCGACCTGGTGCTCGACGGCAGCGACAACTTCCCCACCCGCTATCTCGTGGACGACGCCGCGACGCTGGCCGGCATCCCGGTCGTCTGGGGCGCGGTGCACCAGACGGGCGGTCAGGTGGGCCTGAGCTGGTCGGCGCAGGGCCCGACGTACCGCGACCTGTTCCCGGTGCCTCCCGCGCCCGGGACCGTCGCGAGCTGCGCCGAAGCCGGAGCGCTGCCGTCGGAATGCGGAGTGGTCGGCGCCCTGATGGTTGGTGAAGCGGTCAAGCTGGTGACCGGCACCGGGACGCCGCTGCTCGGACGGGTGGTGCTGCACGACGCCCTCAGCGGAAGCTTCCGTGAGCTGGCGTACGAGCGCGATCCCGAAGCGGCTCCCGTCACGGGCCTGATCGACTACGACCTGTTCTGCGGCGTCACCGACACCATCTCCGCGGCCGAACTGGATGCGCGGCTGCGCGCGGGCGAGGCGTACACGCTGCTCGACGTGCGCGAACCGTGGGAGGCCGACATCGTCGAGCTGCCGGGGTCGCTGCTGGTTCCGCTCGGGGTCGTGGAGCGCGACCCCGCCGGGGTGGCGGAGCGCCTCCCAGGCGACCCCCTCGTCATCGTCTGCCACCACGGCATCCGGGCCGAGACCGCCCGGCGCCTCCTGGCGGAGGCCGGTCTGCCCGGGCTGGTGCTCGCCGGGGGCCTCGACGCGTGGTCGCGCGACGTCGACCCGTCGCTCCCCCGCTACTGACGCATCCAGGGGTCGCAACACGCCGTTATGCGTGGGCGATAACGGCGTGTTGCGTCCCCTCGTCGCACCAGCCGGTGGCGCGGCGGCAGGGACGCGGGATACTAGGCGCATGACAGGCGACCCGTCCGCGCGACCGCGCACCGTCGAGGAGCACGCCGCCCTGGTGGCGCGCATGCTCGAACCGCTCTCCGAGGAGCCGGCGGAGGAGTCCGTCCCCCTCGACCACGCGCTCGGCCGGGTGACCGCGGAGGAGGTGCGGTCGCAGGTCGACCTGCCGCTGTTCCGCAACTCGCAGATGGACGGCTACGCGGTGCGGTCCGCCGACGTGCACGCGGTGCCGGTCGCGCTGGAGGTGACCGGCGACATCCCGGCGGGACACACCACCCCGGTGTCCCTGGTCGCAGGAACGGCCCTCCGCATCATGACGGGCGCGCCGGTGCCCACCGGCGCCGACACCATCGTCCCGGTCGAGGACACCGAGCTGGTCCTCGGGCGCGACGACGACCTGTCCGGCGCCATCGTCGAGATCCGCCGCAGCCGCCGGCGCGGCGAGTACGTGCGGGAGCGCGGCAGCGACGTCCGGCGCGGCGACGTGCTGGTGCCAGCGGGCACCCGGCTGGCGCCACGGCACCTGGCCGCGCTGGCGGCCGCAGGGGTCGAGTCGGTGACGGTCCGCGCCCGGCTGCGCGTGGGCATCCTCACCAGCGGCAGCGAACTGATCGCGACCGGGACGCCCGGCTTCGGCCAGGTGTACGACGCGAACGGCATCGCCCTCGCCGCACTGGTGCAGGAGGCGGGGGCGACCGTCTCCGTGCGCGCCAGCAGCGACGACGACCCCGCGGCATTCGAGCGCATCCTCGACGACGCCCTCCACATCAGCGACCTGATCATCACCTCCGGCGGCATCTCGCGCGGGGCGTACGAGGTGGTGCGGGAGGTGCTGCACCCGCGCGGCGCGGACGTGACGACCGTCGCCATGCAGCCGGGCGGACCCCAGGCGACGGCCGTGGTCGGCGGCGTCCCGGTGTTCGCCTTCCCCGGCAACCCGGTCAGCACGCAGGTGTCGTTCGTCGTGTTCCTGCGCGACCCGCTGCGCGCCGCGGCCGGTCTGCCGGGCATCCCGCCGCGCCAGGTGACACTCCGGGAGCAGGTGCGGTCGATCCCGGGCCGCCGGCAGTTCCTTCGCGGCGTGCTCGACCGCGCCGGCGCCGCGGTCTCCCCCGCCTCCGGACCCTCGTCGCACCTGGTCGCCGGGATGGCGAAGGCCGACGTGCTCATCGACGTGCCCGAGGAGGCGGAGACCCTGGAAGCCGGCTCGCCCGTGACAGTCTGGACGCTATGACGCAGCTCACCCATCTCGACGCCGACGGGCGCGCCCGCATGGTCGATGTCGGCGGCAAGCCGGAGACCGACCGCGAGGCGGTCGCCCGCGGACGGTTCGTGACCACCCCGGAGGTGATCCGGCTCGTCGCGGCCGACGACCTGCCGAAGGCGGACGTGCTCGCCACGGCGCGCATCGCCGGGATCGGCGGGGCGAAGCGCACCAGCGAGCTCATCCCGCTGTGCCACCCCCTGCCGCTGAACAGCGTGCGGGTCGACTTCGAGCTGGATGCCGAGTCCGGCACGATCGAGATCGAAGTCGTCGCCCGGACGCACGGTCGCACAGGCGTCGAGATGGAGGCGCTCACCGGGGTCGCGGTGGCGGGACTGACCCTGCACGACATGGTCAAGGCGGTGGACCCGGCCGCGATGCTGACGGACGTCCGGCTCGTCGCCAAGAGCGGCGGCAAGCGCGGCGAGTGGACGCGGGATGCGCAGGCCGCCGCCACCTCCGGCCCCGATCCGGAATCCGCCGCCGACGCGGAACAGCCCGCACCGGTGGCCGGCGCGATCGTCCTGGTCGCCTCCACGCGCGCCGCCACGGGCGTCTACGAGGACACCACCGGACCGGTCATCGCCGACTGGCTGGCCGAGCGCCGCCTGCCCGCGGTCGTGCGCGTCGTCGCGGACGCCGAGGTGGATGCGGCTCTGCGCGAGGCGGTCGCCGCGCGTCCCCTCGTGGTGATCTCCACCGGGGGCACCGGCATCTCGCCAACGGACCGAACCCCCGAGGCGACGGCGGCAGTGCTCGACCGCGAGCTGCCGGGCGTGGCGGAAGCGCTCCGCGCGCGCGGTGCGCAGGCGACACCGCTCGCGGCGCTGAGCCGAGGTCTGGTCGGTGTCGCGGGATCGACGCTGGTGGTCAACCTCCCCGGCTCCCGCGGGGGCGTCCAGGACGGCCTCGAGGTGCTCGACGGCCTCCTCCCCCACCTGCTCGACCAGCTGCGCGGAGGTGATCACCGATGAGCGACGTGCTCGCCGCCGTGACCGGCGATCCGCTGGACCCGTCGACCGTCGACGAGTTCGTCTGGCGCGCCGAGGCCGGGGCCGTCGTCTCCTTCCAGGGGATCGTGCGCGACCACGACGGCGGGAAGGGCGTGGTCTCGCTCGACTACCGCGCGCATCCCGAGGCCGAGAGGTTCCTCCGCGAGTGCTGCGAGGAGGTCTCCCGCAGCACCGGTCTGCGAGTGGCCGCACAGCACCGGGTCGGCTCCCTGACGATCGGCGACCTCGCACTGATCGCGGCCGTCGCGGCGCCGCACCGCGCCGAGGCGTTCGCGGCCTGCGCGGAGCTCGTGGAGATCATCAAGGCGCGCGTGCCGATCTGGAAGCGGCAGCACTTCACCGACGGCGACTCGGAGTGGGTCGGCCTCTGATCCCCGTTTTTCCGCATCCGCGCCTCTAGTATGGGTTCCATGCCGCAGATACGGATCAAGGATGCCGCCCTCTACCTGGGCGTGAGCGACGACACCGTGCGCCGCTGGATCGACGCGGGAACGCTCACGAGCAGTCAAGACGGCTCCGGGCGCACGGTCGTCGACGGTCTCGAGCTCGCGCGGCTCGCCAAGCAGAACGCCGTGCTGCCGCCCGACCCGTCCGGTTCCGCCGGCTCCGCGCGCAACCGCTTCGTCGGGCTGGTCACCGACATCGTGGCCGACCGGGTGATGGCGCAGGTCGAGCTGCAGTGCGGACCGCACCGCGTCGTGTCCCTGATCAGCAGCGAGGCCGTCCGCGAGCTCGGGCTGGAGCTCGGCTCGGTCGCCGTGGCCGTCGTCAAGGCCACGAACGTCATGGTCGAGGCTCCGACGGGGCCGCGGTGAGCGGCCGCCTGCGTCGCGCGACGGCTGTCGCCGCACTGCTCGTCACGGCCTCGGCGCTGACCGGCTGCAGCGCCGCCGGCGCCGGACCGAACACGACGCCCTCGGGCTCGGGGGCGCGCGTCACCGGCACGGTCACGGTGTTCGCCGCTGCGTCCCTCACCAAGACGTTCACCGAGCTCGGCAGGGAGTTCGAGGCCGCGCATCCCGGCGCCAACGTCACCTTCTCGTTCGCCGGCTCGTCCGACCTCGTCACCCAGCTGACCGCCGGGGCGCCCGCCGACGTGTTCGCCTCGGCCGACCAGGCGAACATGACCACGGCGGTCGACGCCAAGGTGATCGAGGGCACCCCGGCCGACTTCGCCACGAACGTGCTCGCGATCGCGGTGCCGCCGGGCAACCCGGCGCACGTGAAAAGTTTCGCCGACCTGGCCTCCCCCGGCGTCAAGACGGTGGTGTGCGCTCCCCAGGTGCCGTGCGGGACGGCCACCGCGAAGGTCGAGCGATCGGCGGGTGTGACGCTGCACCCGGTGAGTCAGGAGTCGTCGGTCACGGATGTGCTCGGCAAGGTGAGCTCTGGCGAGGCCGACGCGGGCATCGTGTACCGCACCGACGTGAAGGGGGCGGGATCGTCCGTGCAATCGGTGCCGTTCCCGGAGGCCGCGAAGACCGTGAACATCTACCCGGTCGCATCCGTCGCTCACGCCCCGAACCCCCGCGGCGCGGCGGCGTTCGTCGCGTTCGTCACCGGTGCCGAAGGCCGCCGCGTGCTCGCCGCCGCCGGCTTCGGGGCGCCGTGAGGAGCGCGGCGTGAGCGGCGGTGCTGCGGCGGGACCCCGGCTCGGCGTGCCCCGCTGGATCGTGGTGGTCGCGGCGATCGGCGCCCTGTTCGTACTGCTCCCGCTCGTGGCGATGGCGGCGCGCGTCGACTGGGCCGAGTTCATCCCGCTGATCACGTCGCCGTCGTCGGTGGATGCGCTCCTCCTGAGCCTGCGCACGTCGCTGATCGCGACGGCCGGCTGCCTGGTACTGGGCGTCCCGATGGCGATCGTGCTCGCGCGGGTGCCGTTCGCCGGGCGACGCGTGGTGCGCGCCGTCGTGCTGCTGCCGCTGGTGCTGCCGCCGGTCGTCGGCGGGCTCGCGCTGCTCGCGCTGTACGGCCGCCGCGGGCTGCTCGGCGGCGCACTGGACGTGGCGTTCTCGACCCCGGCCGTCATCATCGCGCAGACGTTCGTGGCGCTCCCGTTCCTCGTGCTGAGCCTCGAGGGGGCGCTGCGCGCGCGCGGGGAGCGTTACGAGGCGGTCGCCGCGACCCTCGGCGCGCGGCCGTCGGCCGTGCTGTTCCGGGTGACGCTGCCGCTGGTGCTGCCGGCGGTCGTCTCCGGCGCCATCCTCTCGTTCGCGCGGGCCCTGGGCGAGTTCGGCGCCACGCTGACCTTCGCCGGTAGCCTCGAGGGCGTCACGCGGACGCTGCCGCTGGAGATCTACCTGCAGCGGGAGATCGATCCCGACGCCGCCGTGGCGCTTTCGCTCGTGCTTGTCGCCGTGGCGATCGTGGTGGTCGCGGTGGCGCACGGTGCGGGTGAGCGGGTGCGGCCCTGGCGGTCCCGCCGGCGGGCCGCCGAGCGTGCGCGCGCGGTCGAGGGGGCGGCGTGAGCCTGCGCCTCGCGGCGACCTCGGCGTCGCGAGACGTGAGCGTCGACCTCGCCGTCGCGGACGGCGAGACCCTCGCGCTGCTCGGCCCGAACGGCGCGGGCAAGTCGACGGTGCTCGGGATGCTGGCCGGACTCGTCCGCCCCGACGCCGGCCGCGCGGTGCTCGGCGACGACATCCTCTTCGACCTGCCCGGCGCGTGGCGTCCGCCGCACCGCCGCGGGGTCGCACTGCTGGCGCAGGACGCCCTCCTGTTCCCGCACCTGGGCGTGCGTGCGAACGTCGCCTTCGGTCCTCGCGCGGCCGGGGCGTCGCGGGCCGAGGCCGCGCAACGGGCGGACGAGTGGATGCGGCGCACGGGCACGACGCCGCTCGCCGACCGGCGGCCCTCCGAGCTCTCCGGCGGCCAGGCGCAGCGCGTCGCGATCGCGCGCGCCCTCGCCGCCGAGCCGAGCCTGCTGCTCCTCGACGAACCGCTCTCGGCGCTCGACGTGTCCGTCGCCGCCGACGTGCGCGGAATGCTCGCGGAGGTCCTTGCCGGCCGGACGACCGTGCTGGTCACCCACGACGCGCTGGACGCCTACCTCCTGGCCGATCGGGTCGCCGTCGTGCATGACGGGCGCGTGGTCGAGGAGGGTCCGACACGCCAGGTGCTCGAACGGCCGCGGCACCCGTTCACGGCCGAGCTCTCCGGTCTCACCCTGCTGAGCGGCGTGCGCACCGCCGGGGGCCTGCAGACCGCCGACGGGATGCGCGTCCGCGGCACCGCGCCCGCGCGCGTCCCGGTCGGCGCGCCCGCGCTGGCGGCCGTGCGCCCCTCGGCGGTGCGCGTCGCACTGCCCACGGCCTCGGCGGCCGCCGCCGACACCATCCCGGCCACCGTCACGGCCCTCGAACCCCAGGCCGACCTCGTGCGCATCCGCACCGACCGCCTCGACGCCCTCATCCCTCCGGCCGACCTCGCCGACCTCCGCCTGCACCCCGGCGCCCCCGTGGCCCTCCACGTCCCCGCCTCCGCCGTCACCATCTACCCCGCCTGACCCCACCCCCCCAACCGTCGAGTACACGAAAAGTGCACGCTTGACCGGCGTTTCGCGTGCACTTTTCGTGTACTCGACGGAGGGCGGGTGCGGCGAGGAGGGGGTCAGCCGCCGGCGAAGGGGGGGAGGACGTCGACGGGGGTTGCTAGCGGGAGGGGGCGGGAGGGGTCGCGGGAGACGATGCCGCCGATGAGGAAGGAGCCGGAGCGGACGACGCGCTCCATCGGGGCGCCGTAGCGGGCGACCAGCTCGCGCTGGAGGCCCTCGATCGTCGCCTCGGTCAGGTCCAGACGCTCCTCGGGGCGCCCGGCGGCCTCCTCGGCGGCCGCGAAGTAGCGGACGTGCACCTCAGCCACCGATGGCCCCCATGCTGCGCACCGGCGGCGCGAACCCGGCAGCGTCCATCCCGTGCCCGGCCTGCTTGCCCCACATCGCCGCGCGCCACCACTGGGCGATCTCCGCGTCGCCGGCGCCGGCGCGCAGCAGTCCGCGGAGGTCCGTCTCGTCGTCCCCGAACAGGCACGAGCGAACGGTGCCCTCCGCCGTGATGCGGGTGCGGTCGCAGGCGGCGCAGAACGACCGCGTGACCGAGGCGATGATGCCGACCGTCGCGGGCACGCCATCCACCGTCCATCCCTCGACCCGCCACTCCTCGGCGGGCGCGTGCGGGTCGTCGCGGCCGGCCTCGACCAGCACGAACCGCTCGCTCAGCACCGCGAGCAGTTCCTCGGCGGGGACCATGTTCTCGCGCAGCCAGGACCGCTCCGCATCCAGCGGCATCTGCTCGATGAAGCGCAGCCGGCAGCCGTTCTCGAGCGCCCACGCCAGCAAGTCCGGCGCGTCGCCCAGGGTGTCCCGCATCATCACCGCGTTGAGCTTCAGCGGCGTCATCCCCGCCCCGTGGGCGGCGTGGATGCCCGCCAGCACCGCGGGGAGCCGGTCGCGTCGCGTCAGCCGGGCGAAGTGCTCCCGGTCGACCGTGTCGAGCGAGACGTTGACGCGGGTGAGCCCGGCATCCACGAGCGAGTGGATGCGGTGCTCCAGCCCGATCCCGTTGGTCGTGATCGACAGGTCGACGCCGGGCGCGGCGTCCGTGGAGAGGCCGATGATCTCGGCCAGGTCGGCCCGCATCAGCGGCTCGCCGCCGGTGAACCGCACCTCGCGCACGCCCAGGTCGCGCACGCCGATCCCGACGAGCCGTGCGATCTCCTGAGCGCTCAGCAGGTCATCGCGCGGGATCGCGGGAAGGCCCTCCGCCGGCATGCAGTACGTGCAGCGGAGCGAGCACTTCTCGGTCACCGAGACCCGCAAGTCACGGGCCACCCGGCCGAACCGGTCGATCAGTCCGGGGTGGTCCGGCCGCCCCGAGGTCTCGGGCGGAGCGCCCGCGCCCGACGCCCGCGGGGTCGCGGCCCGCAGCGGGAGTCCCAGATTGACGGCCGTCATGCTCTTCACCATAGACCGGCCGGGACCCGACCCCATAAGCTTCCGCCATGGGAATCATCTCGTCCGGCTTCCTCGGCCGTCGGAGGACCGACGACCCCCGCCTCCCACCCGGCCAGTACCTGACCGAGGGCTTCCCGGTGCTGTCCGCCGGGCCGACGCCCCGCATCGCCAAAGACGACTGGGCGTTCACGATCACCACCGAGAAGGGCGACGTGCACCGCTGGAGCTGGGATGAATTCCTGGCGCTGCCGCAGGAGGACGTCAGCACCGACATCCACTGCGTCACCAGCTGGTCCAAGCTCGGCACCTCGTGGCGCGGCGTGGCCCTCGACACCCTCTTCGAGGACGTCGACACCAGCTTCGAGTACACGATGGCGCACAGCTACGGCGGCTACACGACCAACGTGCCGCTCGCCGACCTGCTGAACGGCAAGGCCTGGGTCGCGCACAGCTTCGACGGCAAAGACCTGGAGCCGGAGCACGGCGGCCCTGCGCGCCTCCTCGTGCCGCACCTGTACTTCTGGAAGAGCGCCAAGTGGGTCTCGGGGCTGCAGATGCTGCCGCAGGACCAGCCCGGCTTCTGGGAGCAGAACGGCTACAACCTGTACGGCGACCCGTGGAAGGAACAGCGCTACTGGTGAGCAGCGTATGGCGAGTGGCCGATGTGGTCGACACGCGGATGGAGACACCGACGGCCCGCACCATCCGGCTGCGCATCCCCGGATTGCACGGCCACCTGGCCGGTCAGCACGTCGACATCCGGCTGACCGCGCCCGATGGCTACCAGGCGGTCCGTTCCTACTCCATCGCCTCCGGCGGAGGCCGCGGCGCGCTGGAACCGCCTGAGCTGCCGGACGACGAGCTCGAGCTCACGGTCGAGGAGCTCGCCGACGGCGAAGTGTCGCCGTACCTGGTGCGCGGACTGCAGAACGGCGACCAGCTGGAGGTGCGCGGTCCCGTCGGCGGCTGGTTCGTCTGGCGGCCGGGCGACACGGCGCCCGTCCAGCTGATCGCCGGAGGCTCGGGCGTCGTGCCGCTCATGTCGATGGCGCGCGCGCACGCCGCCGCGACCAGCACGGCGCCGTTCCGGATGCTGTACTCGCTCCGTGCGCCGTTCTCGGGTTACTACACCGACGAGCTCGGCGCCCTCGCCGCCGGCACTGCGGCGCCGCTGCGGGTCGACTACGTGTACACGCGGCAGGCGCCGCCCGGGTCCGACGCGAAGCCCGGCCGCCTCACCGCCGAGGGGCTGATGCAGCGGGTGCTGCCTGCCTCCGACTCACCCACCTTCTACATCTGCGGTTCGACGCCGTTCGTCGAGGCGGTCTCCGGCTGGCTGGTCGACGCCGGCCACGACCCGGCACGCATCCGCACCGAGCGCTACGGCGGCATCGGAGGCACGACATGACGGACCAGGACTACCTCGACGGCAACGCGGCCGCGGGGATGCTGTCGGAGGTCTTCGCCGCCGACGTCACCACGGCGGTCGGCTGCTGCGTCAGCTGCGGCGACGAATCCGTCGTCGCCCGCAGCCGCGTGTACGTGGACGAGCACGGCCTGGTGGTGCGCTGCTCCGTCTGCGGCGACGTGCTCGCGGTCGCCTCCGAGCGCGCCGGCCGCCTCTTCCTCGACCTGCGCGGCCTCGCCTGGCTGGAGTTCGCGGTCGAGTAGTTTCGATCGTCGGAGATTCGACGCCGAACGTCGGAGATCCGACCGTTTCGGCGCGAAATCTCCATCCGCAGAGCGCTGTGTCGGAGATTCGGGGCACTTTCTCCGACGATAGGAACGACGACAAGACGGACGGGGACGCCCATCCACTCAGGACCCGTGCACCTCAGGACACGTGCACCTCAGGACACGTGCACCTCAGGACACGTGCACCTCAGGACACGTGCACCGCCGGGCGCCGCTTGACGTCCTTCTCCGCCTCGCGCAGCACCTCGCGCGTCACGGGGGCGACCTCGCCGACGCCCGTGATCAGGTAGCGGAACATGTTCGAGATCGGGTTGCCTTCCGTCCACTCGAAGTAGATGGTCGGCACCACCCCGGTGATGTCACGGATCTCGATCAGCACCGCCGCGATCGTGTTCGGCACGTTGCCGCTCTTCACCTGCAGCACGCGGTAGCCGTGCTTGACCACGCCGTGCACGACCAGGTCCTCCTCGAAGTCGGAGGAGTCGGAGCGGAGCACCTCGAGGAAGATCGTGCGCGAGCGCTGCGGGATGTGGCTGAACTTGCGCTCGTCCTTGTTCTTCTGCGCGTACTCCGTGCCGGTGTCGACGTCGGGTTCGTGCGAGATGATGCGGATCTCGCCCTCCTCCGCGTCCTCGAGGATGAAGTCCAGCGCGGTCACGTCGAAGGTGACAGAGGTGGCGCGGAGCTGGAACGACCGCCCGACACGGGACACGATCGACACCACGAGGATGCCGAGGATGAACAGTGTCGCGATCCGGAGGCCGTCCGGCCGCTCGATGATGTTGTCGATCGTCGTGTAGACGAAGATCGCCGTGATGACGCCGAACACGACCGTGCGCTTCGGCTGCCGCTTGCGGTAGGCCGACAGCGTCACCGCGAGGGATGCGGACGTGATGAGCACCAGCACGCCCGTCGCGTACGCGCCGCCCTGCGCATCCACACTGGCCTGGAAGATCAGGGTGATGAGGAACGCGATCGCCGTGAAGACGAGCACCAGCGGACGCACGGCCCGCGCCCACTGCGGAGCCATTCCGTAGCGGGGCAGGTAGCGCGGCACCAGGTTGAGCAGGCCGGCCATGGCGGAAGCGCCGGCG
Organism: Leifsonia sp. KNZ13-11D; assembly: GCF_056754895.1. Classification (NCBI taxonomy): domain Bacteria; kingdom Bacillati; phylum Actinomycetota; class Actinomycetes; order Micrococcales; family Microbacteriaceae; genus Leifsonia; species Leifsonia sp. KNZ13-11D. The sequence goes on along the minus strand of NZ_JBPGWU010000001.1, from coordinate 1,381,777 downwards.
AACCACAGGATCAGGATGGTGCTGATGTCGTAGACCGTGCCGAATCCGTTGCCGAGGTACTCGTGGGCAAGGTACGCCAGGGCGCGGCCGTTGGCCGGGCCGCCGGGCTGGAAGTCCTTCTGCGGGATGAGCAGCGTGGTGGTGAAGCTCGACGTGATCAGGAAGACGCTCATGATGATCGCGGCCGTGGTGAGCAGCCGGCCGGCGCCGCGGATGCGCCCCTTCGGGTACGCCGGGTCGTCGTCCGGGCGGCCCTTGATCTGCGGCATGACGGCGACGCCTGTCTCGAAGCCGGAGAGGCCCAGGGCGAGCCGCGGGAAGACGAGCAGCGCGACGCCCACCACGATCAGCGGGTCGCCGTTCTGGCGGAACAGCGCGCTCCACCAGTCGTCGATCGCGGTGGGGTGCTGGAACACCTCCACGATGGAGGTGCCGACCACGACGACGTTGAGGGCCAGGTAGACCGCCACCAGCACGACCGCGATGCCGATCGCCTCCTTGAACCCCCTGAGGAACACCGCGCCCAGGAGCGCTAGGAGGAAGAGGGTGATCAGGACGTTGTTGCCCTGGAACCAGCTCGGCGCGAACGGGTTCTCGATGGCGTGCGCGGAGGCGTCCGCGGCCGACAGTGTGATGGTGATCATGAAGTCGGTGGCGGCGAATCCGAGCAGCACCAGCACGAGCAGCTTGCCCGCCCACCAGGGCAGCAGGCGCTCCAGCATGGCGATCGAGCCGGAGCCTTTGAAGCTCTCGCGCGCAACCCGCCGGTAGACCGGCAGGGCGCCGAGCAACGTCAGTGCGACGAGCACCAGGGTCGCGAACGGCGAGACCAGCCCGGCGGCGAGCGCAGCGATCGCGGGCTGGTAGCCGAGGGTCGAGAAGTAGTCCACACCGGTGAGGCACATGACCTGCCACCAGGGGTGGGTGCGGTCGGGGTTGCGGCCGTGGGGTCCCTGCTGGGTGCCGCGCTCATCCACCAGACCGGTGAGCAGCCAGTGGCGCAGCCAGCCGCCCTTGGCGGACTCGGGCACGGGACGAGCCTGACCCGGCACGGGGATGCCGCTGCGCGGGGTGACGCGCGGAACCGACGCCGGCGCGCCCGGCGCCTGCACGGCCTGCTCGCCCGGCGCCTGCACGGCCGGCTCGCCCGGCGCCTGCACGGCCGGCTCGCCCGGCGCCGGCGCACCCGCCGCCTCGGGCGGCGTCCGTCGTCCCGGAGTGCCCGGCATCCGCGTCCCTCCGCTCACGTCCCCGTCGCCAGAGTAGCGCTCACCACGCCGAGGCACGGTAGTCCTTCAGGAACACCCCGTGAACGTCCTCGCCCGCCTCGCCGCGGACGATCGGGTCGTAGACCCGCGCGGCTCCGTCGACCAGGTCGAGCGGTGCGTGGAAGCCCTCCTCGGCGAGCCGCACTTTGGTGTGGTGCGGGCGCTCGTCGGTGATCCACCCGGTGTCGACACTCGTCATCAGGATGCCGTCGCTCTCGAACAGCTCCCCCGCGCTGGTCCGCGTGAGCATGTTCAGCGCCGCCTTCGACATGTTGGTGTGCGGGTGACCGGGCCCCTTGTAGCGACGGCCGAACACGCCCTCCATCGCGGACACATTGACGATATAGGAGCGCCCGGCCGCCGCGAGCGATGGCCGCAGCCGGTCGATCAGGATGAACGGCGCCGTCTGGTTGCACAGCTGCACTTCGAGCAGCTCCAGCGCGTCGATCGCGCCGATGGTCTGCGTCCAGCTGTTGACGTGCGCGACGTCGGGGACGAGCCCGCCCGCGTCGATCGCGCTGCCGTCGGCGTGCCGGGCGAGCGACGACGAGCCGGCGCTCATCGCGGCGGTGGCCAGGTCGTCGGCGGTCAGGGCGGCGGGGCCGGCGAGCTCGGCGATGGTGCCGCGCACATCCGCCGCCGAGAGCAGTGGATGCGCCGCGACCGACCGCTCCAGGGCGAGTGGATGCGGGTCCGCGGTGTGGCCGAACGTCTCGAGCTCCGGCAGCGGTCCGTCCGGCAGCGGCTGGGTCTCCGCGTCCGCGAGGAGGGAGTAGGCGCCGGGCGAGCGGCGCACCGTCTGCGCCGCGTTGTTGATGAGGATGTCGAGGGAGCCGCGCTCCGCGACCGAGTCGGCGAGCGCGATCACCTGCGACGGGTCGCGCAGGTCGATGCCGACGATGCGGAGCCGGTCGATCCACTGCCCCGCGTCGGGCAGCTGCGAGAACCGCCGCACGGCGTCGCGCGGGAACCGGGTCGTGATGGTCAGGTGGGCGCCGTCGCGCAGCAGGCGCAGGGCGATGTGCATCCCGATCTTGGCGCGTCCGCCGGTCAACAGAGCGCGCTTGCCGGTGAGGTCGGTGCGCGCGTTGCGCTTGAGGTGGCTGAAGGCCGCGCAGGACGGGCACAGCTGGTGGTAGAACCAGTCGACCTCGGTGTACTGCTGCTTGCAGATGTAGCAGGCGCGGGCCGTGATCAGGGTGCCGGCGGTGCGGGATCCGGTCGAACTGGAGGTCAGCTCGCGGCCACGGGTCTCGTCGTCGATGCGGTCGGGAGCGCCCGTGGCAGTGGCCGCGATCACGGCCCGGTCGGCTTCGGCGACCTGTTGCCGGAGCTCGCGCTTCCGTGCCTGCTTCGACGCCTTGAACATGTGCGCGGTCGCCCGACGCACGCTCACATAGTCGGGATGCTCCTGGTCGAGCTCGTGCAGCTGCTGCAGGACGCGGAGGGTGACGGCGAGATCGTCGGGATCGAGACCGGGGACGGCCGGGGTTTCGGGAGGCACCGGTGAATTCTACGTGCCACGATGAGCGCATGGATGCGCACCCCTTCTTCGAGGCGACCGGCACGGTGTTCGAGTTCGTCGGGGTGGCCGCGATGGCGGTCGGTCTGATCGTGGCCGTCGCACTCGCGCTCGTGGCCTGGGTGCGTCAGCGGAGCGGGGCGGCGGCGTTCCGGACGCTGCGCGAGAGCTTCGGCGGCGTCATCCTGCTGGGCCTGGAGATCCTCGTCGCCGCGGACCTCGTGAAGACCGTCACGTCGACGCCGTCGCTGACCGACGCGTTCGTGCTCGGCATCATCGTGCTGATCCGCACCATCCTGAGCTTCTCGCTGCAGGTCGAGATCGACGGCGTCGCGCCGTGGCGGCGGGCGCTGGTCACCGGACCGGAGACGATCGCCCGAGCCGCGCGGAACGCGACCCGGTCGCCGGACGGGACGGAGACGACCGGTCTCTAAGCCCGGTCGCCGTCGGCGGCCCGGCGGGCGGCGCGCTCGGCGTCGCGCTGCTTGACCCGCGCGTTCTCGGCACGGACCGCCGCCTGCGTCGCCCGCTCGTCGACGAGCCACTGCGGCGGGTCCTCCAGCAGCGCCTTGATCTCGGCGGTGGTCAGCGCCTCGGTGACGCCGCCGCGGGCGAGGCCGGAGTTGGAGACGCCGAGCTTCCGCGCGACCACGTCGCGCGGGTGCGGACCGTCCGCACGGAGGGCGCGCAGCCACTCCGGCGGGTTCGCGATCAGCTCGTCCAGTTCGGTGCGGCTGATCTCGCGGTCGCGGAAGTCGTCGGGCGCCGCCGGCAGGTAGATGCCGAGCTTCTTGGCCGCTGTGGCCGCTTTCATGGTCTGCGCCTTCATGTCCCCCAGGCTACCGTTCGCTACCCTCGACTCGTGTCCTCCCGTTTCGCCATCGCCTTCCCGCTGGGTGTCGCCCCGGGCAAGTGGACGCGCACCTTCGAGCAGCGCTTCCCCCAGGTGGAGCTGGTGGCCCGGCCGAGCGCCGACCCGCTGGCGGCCCTCGCGGCCGGGGAGGCCGACATGGTCTTCGCGCGCGATGCGGAGCCGGACGACGAGCGGCACCTGATCCCGCTGTACGCGGAGGACGTGGTGGTGGTCGTGCACCACGAGCACCTGCTCACGCTCGAGGAGGGGGACGTGCACCTGGCCGACCTCGCCGACGAGCCGCGCGTCGAGGGCGAGCCGTCGGAGGCGCTCATGCGCAGCGTCGCCGCCGGCGGCGGCGTCGCCCTCCTGCCCGCCTCGGTGGCGAAGGCGCTGCGGCGGCGCGACGTGGTCGCGCTCCGCGTCGCGGACGCCGCGCAGAGCCGCATCGGCCTGACCTGGCCGCGCGAGCGGCAGCATCCCCTGGTCGACGAGTTCATCGGCATCGTGCGCGGGCGCACCGCCCACAGCTCGCGCAATCCCGAGGTGGCGGCGCGCGAGGCGGCCGGCGGCACCCGGAAGACCCCCGCACGGGCGCGCACGGCGACGCCCGCGGCGCGCAAGCGCCCGCGCCGCCGCTAGCGGGCGGCGGTCCCGGAAGCTCGCGGCACGGGATCGAGTCGTTGTGCGGAGCCGAGTGCCTATCAGTGTCGTGGACTGCGTGCCTATCGTTCAGCCATGGCCGGCACGCGCACGTTCGAAGCGGTGATCCAGCGGTACCGTCGAGCGGATGTCGTGCTCGCGCTCCCCATGGACTCCTGCTCGCCGCCCGCCGCGCTGCGGAACCCGGCGTGGTCGAACGGGCGCCGCATCTGGGAGCTCTTCCTGCTCGTCGACGGGGACGCCTGGCCGGAACGCGCCGTCTACCGTTACATCGACGAGATCGACGAGACCGACGAGGACGCGGACTGCGCGTGAACGGGCCGTCCCGGGGAGCATGATGGGGGCATGACCGCAAGCGCCGGACGCGACGCCCAGTCCGAGATCTACCGCGCCGGTGTCGCGGGGCGACGCCCCCGCATCCCGGTCGGCTTCCCGCAGCTGGAGCGGGCGGCGCAGCGCCGGATGAGCCGTGCGGCGTTCGCCTACGTCGCCGGGTCCGCCGGGCTGGAGCGCACGGCGGACGCCGACCTGGACGCGTTCCGGCAGCGCCGCATCGTGCCCCGGGTGCTGCGGGACGTGTCGTCGCGGGACCTCTCGGTGGAGCTGTTCGGGGTGCGCCGTCCCAGTCCCCTGCTGCTCGCTCCGATCGGCGTGCTGGAGCTCGCCCGGCGCGGCGGGGATGCCGCCGCGGCCCGCGCCGCAGCACGCCTCGGCGTAACGGCCGTGCTGTCCACGCAGGCGTCGCAGCCGATGGAGGAGGTGGCGGCGGCGATGGATGCGGCGGCTCCCGGGGCGTCGCGCTGGTTCCAGCTGTACTGGAGCTCGTCGCGCGAGCTCGTCGCCAGCCTGGTGGAGCGGGCGGAGCGCGCCGGCTGCGAGGCGATCGTCGTGACCCTGGACACGCACGTGCTCGGCTGGAGGCCACGGGATCTGGTGCGCGGCTACCTGCCGTTCAGCCGCGGGCTCGGTATCGCGCAATACACGAGCGATCCGGTGTTCCGGGAGCTGGTCCGGGAGCGGGCAGGGCGGACGCGCACGACCGAGCGCGACGGCGAGGCCCGGCGGGCCACCGCGCCCACCCTCGCTGCGGTCGCGTCCTTCGCGAGCATCCTGCGCCACCACCCGGGACCGCTGCGCGAGAAGCTGCGCTCGGGCGAGCCGCTCGCCGCGGTCGAGACGTTCCTCGACGTGTTCGCCGACCCGTCCCTGACCTGGGACGACCTCGCCTTCCTGCGCGGGCGCACACGCCTGCCGATCGTGCTGAAGGGCGTGCTCCATCCCGACGACGCCCGACGGGCCGTGGATGCCGGGGTGGACGCCGTGCAGGTCTCCACGCACGGCGGTCGCCAGATCGACGGAGAGGTCGGGGCGCTGGATGCGCTCCCCGGCGTGGTCGACGCCGTCGCCGGGCGCGTCCCTGTGCTCTTCGACAGCGGCATCCGCGGCGGGCCGGATGCACTGGTCGCCCTCGCCCTCGGTGCGGCGGCCGTGGCGATCGGACGGCCGTACGTCTACGCGCTCGCGCTCGCGGGCGAGGAGGGTGTGCGCGAACTGCTGCGCAACACGATCGCCGAGCTCGACATCACCCTCGGGCTCGCGGGCGTCCGCCGCGTCGCCGACCTCGACCCGTCGGTGCTCGCACCGTCCGTTCTCGCTCGCGGCCGCTGAGCCGCTACGAGACCGACGCCCCGATCAGCGAGAGCAGCGCCTGCGCGTAGGCCGTCGCCGCGTCGTCGTGCTCGAACATCCGCTCCTGCTCGCCGAAGAACACGGTCACCCGGTAGCCGTCCGGGGTCCGGGCGAGGTGCCGGAAGCTGCCGCCGAGCAGCTCGCGCAGCTGGTCCTCCCGCGGGATCCACAGCGCGTCCTCGACGGCGAGGGAGTCGAGCGCCCACTCCGTGGTGCCGTTGAAGCCGAGGATCGTGCCGGTGTCGAAGTGGTGCGGCTCGATGGTCATCTCGCTGACCGTGAACCGCTCCCCGTCCATCCCCGGGCGGTCGATGGCGAAGGTGTCCCCCGACGCCGGCTGCCAGCGCAGCCCCGCGGTCCTCAGCTGGCGGGCGATGTCCTCGTCGATCATGGATGCTCCTCTCGTCGGCCGGGTGCGCCAGCCGGGCTTCAGTCGGTGACGACGACGACCTTGCCGCGCACGTGGCCGCCCTCCAGTCGCCCGAACGCCTCGGCCGTCCGCTCGATCGGGTAGATGGAGTCGATGGGCAGCACCAGCTCGTTCTCCGCCAGCAGGTCGGCGAGTTCGGCCAGCTCGTCGTTGCCTGCGGAATGCCCTCCGACGTTCTGCGCGCCGTGGGCGGCCGGCCCGAAGACGGCGATCGAGTTCACCCGCTCCATCGGCACGCCCAGCTCCAGCGCGGCCTCGATGGTGTCCGGTCCGTGATTGTCGAGCACGGCCGTGACCCGGTCGTCGTCGAGCACGTCGCGCACGCGGTCCGCGAGGCCTTCGCCGTACGCGACCGGGATGACGCCGAGGGACTCCAGGTACTCGTGGTTCTCCTCGCTCGCCGTGCCGATGACGGTCGCGCCCGCCCGCACGGCGAGCTGCGCGGCCAGCACGCCGACCCCGCCCGCCGCGGCGCTGACGAGCACCGTGTCACGCTCGTGCAGGTCGAGGGATCGGACGCTCGCCATGGCCGTCCGGCCCACGACGCCGAGCGACCCGGCGACCTCGAAGGTCAGCGCGTCCGGCTTCACGATCACCTGGCCGTCCTCGGGGACCACGACGAAGTCGGCGATCGCGGCGAACGGAGCGGTGCCCAGCACCGCCTGGCCGAGCTCGAACCGCGTCACGCCCTCGCCGAGCTCCTCGACGAAGCCGGAGAAGTCCGAGCCGATCCCGCTCGGCAGCGTGACGCCGCTCCGGGCGGCCGCCCGCTCGTCCCGATACGCCTTGTAGTCCATCGGGTTCAGCCCGGCCGCCATCACGCGGACCAGGATCTGCCCCGGGCCCGGCCAGGGCTTCTCCCGCTCGACGACCTGCAGGTAGTCGCGGGAGCCGAACTCCTCGAACTGGACGAAACGCGGCACGGACGGGCTCCTTCCCTCTATCAGGAGGGAGCCTAGACCCGCCGGCCACCGAAAGGCACGGAGTGCGCCGGACGCTCAGCCGACCGGAAGCAGCGGCGGAGCGGAACCGGAGCGGCAGCCGGCCGGAGCAGCGCTCAGCCGAAGAGCAGCGCCGCCTCCTCGTAGCGAGCGTCCGGAACCGTCTTGAGCCCGCCGGTCGCGTCGGCGATCGATACGTTGACGACGTCGGTGCCGCGCAGCGACACCATCGAGCCCCAGCGACCCTCGTAGACCGCATCCACGGCCGCCATGCCGAGACGCGTGGCGAGCACACGATCGTAGGCGCTGGGCACACCGCCGCGCTGCATGTGACCGAGGACGGTCGCGCGCGACTCGATGCCGGTGCGCTCCTCGATCATCGGGGCGAGCATCTCGCCGATGCCGCCGAGGCGGGGACGGTTGAACGCGTCGAGTCCCTTGTGGGAGTGCGCCTCCTCCATCGTGTCGAGGTGGAAGCCCTCCGACACCACGATGACCGGAGCACGGCCGCGGTCGCGGACCGACTCCACCCACTCGCAGATCTGCTCGATCGACTGCGGCTGCTCCGGGATGAGGATGGCGTGCGCGCCTCCCGCCATGCCCGAGTGCAGGGCGATCCAGCCGACGTGGCGGCCCATGACCTCGACGACCATGCAGCGCTGGTGCGACTCGGCGGTCGTGCGCAGGCGGTCGATCGCCTCGGTCGCGATCTCCACGGCGGTGTCGAAGCCGAACGAGTAGTCGGTGGCGGCCAGGTCGTTGTCGATGGTCTTCGGGACGCCGACGATCTTGAGGCCGGCGTCGGTGAGACGGCGTGCAGCGGTCAGGGTGCCCTCGCCGCCGATGGCGATGATCGCGTCGATGCCGTTCTCGTCCATCATCCGCTGGATGTTCTCCGGGCCGCCCTTGTCTCCCTCGAACGGGTTGGTGCGGCTGGAGCCGAGGATCGTGCCGCCCTGGCGGGACAGCCCGCGGACGCTGTGGCGGTCGAGCGGCATGATGTCGCCGTCGACCACGCCGCGCCAGCCGTAACGGAAACCGGCGAACTCGGAGCGGTACACGCGGTCGCCCTTCAGGACCGCGCCGCGGATGACCGCGTTCAGCCCCGGGCAGTCGCCGCCGCTGGTGAGGATGCCGATCTTCATGCTGCTCCGTTTCTCGTGCGTGCTTGAATCATGCCCGCCCCGACCGGGCTGCACAAAATCGCACTGGACGAGGAGCCGCGTGCAGTGGTAGGCGGATCAGAGCCCGAGCGCCCGCTGCAGCTTCGACGTGCTGGCGGACGGACGCGCCCCGGCGGCGAGCAGGCGCTCTTCGATCTCTTCGAGCAAGGCTGTGCGGCGTTCCCGCGTGTCCGGCGCCCCGGCGAGCAGCTCCACCTCCCACTCGCGCCACTCCTGCGTGCCTCCCGAGCGCAGGTTCTCGCTGCGCACGTGGTCGTCGGTCAGCTCGGCGAGTTCGAAACCGGCCGCATCCTGAAGCAGGACGCTGTCGCGCTGGTTGGTCACCCGGGCGATCGGCTGGAGCGGCTGGTCGCCGATGAACTCGCGCAGCTGCTCGCGCAGTTCGGCGGGCGGCTCGTCGCCGTCGGTCAGCGGCCAGTGCAGTTCGGTGCGGCCCTCGTCCGCCGGCAGCTTGACGTGCCACCCGGCGTCGTGGCCGCCGCGGCGCACCCGCACGGCCGTGCGGTGCTGGGCCAGGGTCAGATCGGCCGTGTCGAAGTAGGTGGCGACCAGCTCATGCCGCTCGGGCTCGCCCTGGACGGCGACCGCGCCGACGCCGACGAGCTGGGGGTGCTGCGCCTCAGCGTCCACATCGTACTTGCGCTCGATCTCGACCTGGGAGTGATGGGGCATATCCCCTGTCTAGCCCAGATTTCCTCTGTCGCGAAATTACAAGATGGCCGCCTGCGCCCGGTCTACGGTGAACGCATGACAGCAGAGACCATCATCGCCCGCTTCGACGTGACCGGATGGGAGCCCGCAGACCTCCCGGGGCTGGGACTCGGCGGCGACCCGGCCGACTGGCTCGGAGCCGTCGTCATGCGCAAGACCTACACCGAGGGTCTCGTCGGCGAGTCGGTGGCGCACTTCGTCTCCTCGGGCACCGAGGAGGGCGGCCGCGGGTACCTCGCCGCCGAGCGGATCAGCGGACGCCTCGACGACGGGAGGACCGGCTCGGTGACGGTCCACCACGGCGCGCTGCAGCATCCCTCGGACGCGTCGGCGTTCGGTTACATCGTGCCGGGGACGGGCACGGAGGACTTCGCGGGGTTCGGCGGGCGCGCCCGCATCGAGCACGACGAGCGCGGTCCGTTCTTCGTCTTCGAGGTCGACGGAGACCGGCCTTCCTGAGCGGCCCCACCGGCGGTACCCTCGGGGCATGAGCGACCCGAGAGACGACGAGGACCTCGACGACTTCCGCGAGGCGCAGGAGACCGACTACGAGCCGGAGCCGGTGGTGCACGACCCCGAAGACCTGCCCGTCGTCGACGACGAGGACGACGAGCTGCTCCCGGACGACGACCGCCCGGTGCCGCTCGACCCGGACGATGCCGAGATCGCCTGAGCCGCGACCACGACGGGCGACCCGACGAGCGACCACGACGGGCGACCGCTAGTCCAGCGCGTCCTCCAGCAGCGTGATCAGCGCGTCCAGCTGCACCGAGTCGGCCGAGCCGAGCTCGACGTCGCTGCCGTCGAGGGCGCGCGCCGCGAGCCCCTGCTTGGCGTCGATCAGCTCGGCGATCTTGGCGTCGATCGTCTGCGCCGCGATGATCCGCCAGGCGGTGACCGGCTCCTCCTGACCGATGCGGTGCACGCGGTCGATCGCCTGCGTCTGCTCGGCCGCCGTCCACGACAGCTCCGCGAGGACGACGTTGGATGCGGCCTGCAGGTTGAGGCCGACGCCCGCCGCGGTCAGCGAGCACACCGCGACCGCCACGTCGGGATCGTTGTTGAAGGCGTCGATCTCCTTCTGTCGGGCGAGAGCGGACTGGTCGCCGCGGATCGAGATCGTCTTCAGGTCGCGGGCGGCGAAGGCCTCCTCCGCCGCATCCATCACGTCGATGTGCTTCGCGAAGAACACGACCTTGCCGACCGAGCGCGCCAGCTGCGCGGTGTAGTCGGAGGCGAGCCCCGCCTTCGCCTGGCCGATCTTGCGGACCATGGTGAAGACGTTGTCGCCGGTCTTGGCCGACTTCGCCTCCTCGAGCTCCGACTGGGCGACCAGGCGGATGAGGTGGCGGCGGTGAGCCTCGTCGTCCCCGTCGAAGGAGTCCGGACGACCGGCCGCGGCGGCGCGGTGGTACCGGGCGACGAGGCGGGCGGCCAGCTCCTTCTCGGCCTGACGGACGGAGCGGCCCAGCTCGTCGTCGAGCTCGACCGGCAAGTCGACGACGCGACGGCTCGGCAGATCGGCGGCGACGTCGATCTTGCGGCGACGCACGATGCCCATGTCGATGACCGCCTCACGGGCGGCCGCGTAGAAGCCGAAGTCGGCCGGGGTGAGCCCCGTCTCCTCCAGGTGCTCCATCAGCTGCGCGGTCGGCTTGTTTCCGTCGATCCAGCCGAGGAACTGCCAGATCGCCTTGAAGTCGTCGATGTCGTTGATCAGCGGCGTACCGGTGAGCGCGACCATCAGGGGATCGGGCGTGGCCTGCCGGATGGCGTCCGCCAGTCCGAGCACGAGCCGCGACCGCTGCGAGTGCAGGTTCTTGATGAAATGCGCCTCGTCGACGACCATGCCCTTGAAGCCGAGTGTGCTCAGCCACGAGAGGTGGCGGTCCAGCACCTCGTAGTTGACGATCACGACGTCGGCGAAGGCGTCGAGGCCCTCCCCGTCGCCGTGGATGACGGTGGCGCGACGCATCGGCGTCCACCGCTCGACCTCCCGCGCCCAGTTCATCTTGACGACGTTGGGAACCACGGCGAGGAGCGGATACGCGCCGGCGACGGAGGCGGCGAGCACCGACTGAGCGGTCTTGCCGAGACCCGGCTCGTCGGCCAGCAGGAAGCTGCGGTGCCCCAGCCGGACGCTCTCGATGAAGCGCGACTGGTGGTGCATCAGCTCCAGGTCGTGCGGCGAGTAGCGGTCGATCAGCGGTGCGGGAGGGAGTTCCATGCTGGCCGCCTGGCCGCCCGCGCCGTACTCGAACGACTTGAACAACGGACCGAGCAGCTCCCACGAGTCGAGGCGGCGGCGCGGCGTGGGCGCCGCGGGCGTCAACCGGGAGAGGTCGGGGGCGAGGAACGGGTTGGACAGCTGCCGCGCCTTCACCGACGGGGGCACGACCTGCTTCTCGGCGAGCTCCGGCGGGATGACGCTGTCCTGCTTGGCGACGGGACGCTCGATCGTGATGATCAGGTCGTCCGGCGACAGCTCCGTGCCCGACTCGAGCAGCCAGTCCCGGCGCATCTTCTGGGCGGTGGCGCTCGACGGCGACTCGCTCTCGAGCAGCGAGATGAGCGACGTGTCGCGAGCGGCCGTCTTGGCCAGGATGGTCGCGATGCCGTCGAGGCGCTTCAGCTGCTCGGCTCGGGCGGCGTCGCTCAGGTCGGGGTCGGACTTCGCCCGGGCGCGCTCCTCGCGCATGAGGAAGGCGATGACCTGGAACTTGGTGCGGTTCGTCGGGCCGAGCTTCTTGCCGTCGGCGGCCTTCGCCTCCACCTCGCGCACCTTGCGCGCGAGCACGGGGATCAGCCCGTCGTTGTTGGCGTGCCGGTTCTTCCGCTGCTGCGGCCTGGTCGGGCTGGTGCGCTGACCGGAACGAGACATGGTCCTCCAGAGGAGGCGTCGCGCGCTGCCGGAGGACGCGACGCCGTGTGGTCATGAGGCCGGCGGAGGCGGGAGGACCGGTACCGAGTGGACCGGGCTCACGCGGGTGACGCCGGGAGCGCGGCACGAGATGGCCGCGCAGCACCCATTCTACCGGCTGCGAAGCCGTTCAGCGACGAGTGTCGGCGGGGATCTTGATGGTGACCGCCGCGGCGACGAACACCACGACGCCGGCGAGCGAGAGCCCCTGCACCGCTGCGTCGCTCAGCGGCAGCGGCCAGACCGGGTTCCAGACGACCGCCACGGGGATGAGTCCGGCCAGCCACCACCACTGCTTCGCCTGTCCGGCGAACACGCAGAGGATGAGCGCGAGGATGCTGACCGCGTACCGCACGTAGAGGTACCACTCGCCGCCGACCAGTGCGAGACCGGCCAGCAGCACGATCGCCCCGAGGAGGCCGGGCGCAAGAGCGGCACGGTTGAAGGCGGGCTGCTGCGGGGTGTGTGGTCTCGACACGAAGGACCACTCTACGTGGTGCGCCCGCCCGGTGACGGAGACCTCACTCTCCGGCCGGACGGGCGACGTTGTGGTGCAGGGTGCTGTGTGAGTGGTGGGGAGGCTGCGGGTTACAGCACTCCCCGGCGGAGCAGGAACGCGCACGGCGGCGCGTCGGAGCCGACACGGACGGTGACGGCGGAATCGCGGGCGAGCTCGAGGAAAGGCTCGAGCTCGAGTCGGGTCATGGGGACTCGACGGAGTTCGGCGTCGGACGCGATCCCGTTCACCGCGAACGCGACGTCGGGTACGTCGTAGGGTTCGTCGGCGAGGTCGAGGAACACGATGGGCGACGCGTCGTCCTGATCGAGCGGGAACACGGAGAGGATCGCCTCGGCGGCGGCCTCTGTCGTGACGTCGTCACCCAGGTGGATGACGGGTGCGGTGATCTGATCTTCCGGGTAGCCGCTGCCCACGAGGGTCAGCGTCTCGCCATCTCTCATGGCGTCGAGCGCGCTCAGGAGCGCGCCGGACAGCAGCGGGCTGAGGTTCTTCAGCAAAGTCGGGCCTTTCCTGTTAAACGAATATTTCTCAACCCCTCCCTGGAGGATAGACCCAGCGGTATGTCCACCCCCACCCCCCCATTAGGGGGGAGGACTGTCGGCGTACGCCTCCGACCCGCTCCCATTGTGCGCAAACGCCGGCGCGGCACCTACCCCCTCGGGGTATCCGCCCGGCGGGCCTATCCTGGGGAGGTGATCGCAGACATCAAGAAGCGCGCGCTGCATCGGACGCGCATCCTGGAGGGCCAGCTCCGGGGGCTCGAGAAGATGATCGAGAACGAGGACTACTGCGTCGACATCCTCACCCAGTCCCTCGCCATCCAGAAGTCGCTCGGCTCGCTCAACAAGCTGCTCGTCGAGAACCATCTGAAGACCCACGTCTCCGAGATGTTCGAGGAGGGCGGCAGCGCACGCGACGACGCGATCGCCGAGCTGCTCAAGGTGTACGAGCTCTCCAACAACCGGGGCTGAGGACGATCGTGACCGGAGAAGAACTGATCACCATCGTCCGCGGCGACATCACCGACGAGCAGGTCGATGCGATCGTGAACGCGGCCAACTCCTCCCTGCTCGGCGGCGGAGGGGTCGACGGCGCCATCCACCGTCGTGGCGGGCCGGCCATCCTCGAAGCGGCACGCGAGCTGCGGGCGACCACGCTGCCGGACGGGCTCCCCACCGGCCAGGCCGTCGCCACGACCGCCGGCGACCTGCCCGCGACCTGGGTCATCCACACGGTCGGTCCGGTGTGGTCGGCGACCGAGGACCGCACGCCGCTCCTGCAGAACGCCTACCGCTCGTCGGTGCGCGTGGCGCGCGAGCTGGGTGCTCGTACGATGGCGTTCCCCGCGATCTCGGCCGGCGTGTACGGCTGGCCCCTCGACGACGCCGCCCGGATCGCCGTCAGCACCGTGCGCGCCGTGCTTTCGTCAGGTGTCGGGTCGGTCGAGCACGTGCGCTTCGTGCTGTTCAACGACGACGCGCTGGCCGCCTTCCGCGCGGCGGCCGGCGAGTGACGGCCGCCGAGTGACGGCCGGCGAGCGGGCCGGGGCGACCGACCGGCCCGAGGAGGCGCTGGAGCGGTTCCGGACGCTGGTGCGCATCCCCACGATGTCCAGGAACGCCGTCGAGGAGACCGACTGGGATGCGTTCGAGCACTTCATCGGCACCCTCCCCCGGCTCTACCCCGCGCTCCACGCGACCCTCGAGCGGGAGCGTCACGGGCACTCGCTGCTCTACCGCTGGCGCGGCCGCGGCGACGGGGCCCCGACCGTCCTGATGGCCCACTACGACGTGGTGCCCGCGACCGACGAGGGATGGACGCATCCACCGTTCGAAGCGGAGGTCACCGGTGACGGCGAGGAGCGCCTGCTGTGGGGCCGCGGGACGATCGACGACAAGGGGGCGCTGGCCGCCGTCCTCGAGGCGGTCGACGGGCTGGTCGCGGAGGGCTTCCAGCCGGAGAGCGATGTCTACCTGAGCCTCGGGCACGACGAGGAGACCGTCGGGTCCGGCGCCCGGGCGATCGCCGACGTGCTGCGGGGCCGCGGCATCCGCCCGGCGCTCGTGCTGGACGAGGGCGGAGCGGTGGTCGAGCGCATCTTCCCCGGCGTCAGCGCACCCATCGCAGTCGTCGGCGTCAGCGAGAAGGGCATCACGAGCGTCCGGCTGGTCGTGGAGCAGGACGGCGGCCACGCCTCCACTCCCCCGCGGATCACCGCGACCGTGCGCCTGGCGCGGGCCATCACGCGCATCGCGGACCGCCCCTTCCCCGCGCGGCTCAGCGAGACGGACCTGCGGATGGTGGAGACGCTGGGCGCCCACGCCCGCGGGCCGCTGCGCGCGGTGTTCACGCGCGCGCGGCGGCTGCGTCCGCTGCTCGTCGCTGTCTTCGGCCGGCTCAGCGACGAGACGCGCGCCATCGTGCGCACGACGACGGCCGTGACGCAGCTGCGCGGCAGCCTCGCGGCGAACGCCCTGCCGGAGACGGCGGAGGCGATCGTGAACACGCGCATCGCGGTCGGCTCGTCGGTCGCCGAGACGCTGGAGCACCTGCGCCGGGCGATCCGCGACGACTCCGTGCGGGTCGAGGCACTCGACGCCAGCGAGCCGTCACCCGTCTCGCCCTGCGAGGGGCCGCAGTGGGAGCGGCTGGCCGCATCCATCGGGGCGGTGCACCCGCGGGCGGTCGTCACGCCCTACGTCATGCTCGGGGCGAGCGACAGCCGCCACTTCACCGGCCTCTGCGATGCGGTGTACCGGTTCACCCCGTTCGAGCTGAGCGCCGACGAGCGCGCCGCGCTGCACGCGCGCGACGAGCGCATCCACGTCGCCACCTGGCTGCGCGGAATCGACGTCTACGCGCACCTCCTCCGCCACTCCTGACCCGCCTCCCGTCTCCGGTCTCCGGTCTCCGGTCTCCCCGGGTCTCCGCCCTCCGTCGAGTACACGAAAAGTGCACGCTCCAGCGGCGCGTCGCGTGCACTTTTCGTGTACTCGACGGTGGGGGCGGAGGGGCGCAGAGGGCTAGGCGGCGCCGCCGAGGTCGGGGAGGGTGATCGCGCGGCTGTTCGGGGGGAGTTCGCGGATGCGCTCGAGGGCTGGGGCGAGCTCGGCGGCCCAGGCGCGGTAGCCCTCGGCGTTCAGGTGCAGGCGGTCCTCGGTGTAGACCGGGTTGAGTTCGCCGTCTTCCAGCGCCAGCGCCGGCCAGAGGTCGAGCCACCCCGCGTGCGCACTCGGCGCGAACTGCCACAGGTGGCGGTTGATGTCGCGGATCTGGTCGGCGAACTCGCGGCCGCGCGGCATCACCGACTGGGCCAGGATGCGCGTGTCCGGCAGCTCTTTGCGGAGCGTCACCAGCATGGTCTCGATGTTCCGCACGACGTGCTCCACCGACCGCCGCCAGGCCAGGTCGTTGGTGCCGATGAGGAGGGCGATCGTGGCGGGCCGCGCATCCATCACCTCGCCGAGGCGGGCGATGACGTCGTCGGTGGTGTCGCCGGCCATGCCGAAGTTGCGGACCGTCTCGCCGGGGAGGAGCGCATCCCAGTCGCCGTTCTGCGTGAGGCTGTCTCCGACGAGGGCCAGGTCACCGCGCTCCGGTCTCCACTCGTCCGCCATCCTCAGCCTCCCTCGTCACCCCCATCCTCCCCCACAACCGCACGGAGGGGAAGGAACGGCAGGGGCGGGCGCGGCGGCGGGAGCCGTCGGGCCTTGCGTCGGAGAACCGGTCCGAAATCTCCGTCACAGCGCTCTGCGACGGATATCGAGGCCGGATTCGCGGCGATCTCCGACGCACGGCGACGGATCTCCGACGGTGGTGTCGGCTCAGCGGACCGACCAGGCTCCGGCGGGAGTCGCGCGAGCGAACCCCGCGGTCGCCCCCTGGAGCCCGGAGCTCGCCCCGCATCCCTCCCCATCTCGCCGAGGTGCACGTTGTTGCGCAGCTGCACGGCGTGTCGGGCGCAACAAGGTGCACCTCAGCGATCGAGGGGGGCGGGGGCGGCGGGGGGGCAGGGGGCGGGGGCGAGGGCTAGAGCAGCGACTTCGTGTGCCAGACCGTCTTCGTCTCGGTGAAGAATGCGATGCGGTCGAGGGAGGGCGCCGCGGCGTCCGGTCCGTTCTCGGGCGTCAGCACCCGCTTCAGGGTCTCGGCGGCGGCGACCTGCAGGTCCACCCAGTCGAGGTCGCCAGCGCCGACCAGGTCGAGCGCGTTGACGTCGGCGTGGGAGGCGAGCCACGGCGCGATCTCGGCCGGCGAGCCGGTGAGGATGTTGACCACACCGCCCGGCACGTCGCTCGTCGCGAGCACCTCGCTGAGGCTGATCGCCGACAGCGGGAAGCGCTCGCTCGCGATCACGACGACCGTGTTGCCCGCGACCAGCGCCGGCGCCACGGCGCTGACGAACCCGACCAGGCTCGAGTCCTGCGGCGCGACGATGGCGACGACGCCGGTCGGCTCGGGCACCGAGATGTTGAAGTACGGGCCGGCGACGGGGTTGGCGTTGCCCGCGACCTGCGCGAACTTGTCCGCCCATCCCGCGTACCAGACCCAGCGGTCGATCGCCTCGTCCACCTGTGCAGTCGCGGCTGCGGCCGAGACGCCCTCCGCCTTCTGGATCTCGTCGACGAACTGCGCCCGGCGCCCCTCCAGCAGTTCCGCGATGCGGTACAGCACCTGGCCGCGGTTGTATGCGGTCGCGCCGGACCAGCCGGACACCGCCGCGCGGGCCGCGACGACCGCGTCCCGCGCATCCTTGCGGGACGCCTTGGCGGCGTTCGCGAGGAAGGCGCCCTTCGCCGACACGACCTCGTAGGTGCGGCCGGACTCGCTGCGCGGGAACTTGCCGCCGATGTAGAGCTTGTAGGTCTTGGGGACGGCCAGGCGGCTCATTTGGTGACTCCCTTGCGGGCCGGGCGGACGGAGGGGATGCGCGACGAGAGCGAGCCGGCGGCGGGGATGGACCGGCCGGGCACCAGGTAGGCGCCCAGACCGTGGCGTCCGCCCTCGCGGCCGTAACCGGACTCCTTGTAGCCGCCGAACGGGCTGGCCGGGTCGAAGCGGTTGAACGTGTTCGCCCAGACGACGCCCGCTCGGAGCTTGTCGGCGACGGCGAGGATGCGGCTGCCCTTGTCCGACCAGATGCCGGCCGACAGTCCGTACGGTGTGTTGTTCGCCTTGGCGATCGCCTCGGCGGGAGTGCGGAAGGTCAGGACCGACAGCACCGGGCCGAACACCTCCTCGCGGGCGATGCGGTGGCTCGTCGACACGTTGTCGAAGATCGTCGGAGCGAACCAGAACCCGTTCTCCGGGATGGCGCAGTCGGCGGTCCAGCGCTCGGCGCCCTCCGCCTCACCGATGTCGGAGAGCTCGCGGATGCGCTGCAGCTGCTCGGCGCTGTTGATCGCGCCGATGTCCGTGTTCTTGTCGAGCGGGTCGCCCAGGCGCAGCGTCGACAGCCGGCGCTTGAGCCGGTCGACGACCTCGTCGTGGATGCTCTCCTGCACCAGCAGACGGCTGCCCGCGCAGCAGACATGGCCCTGGTTGAAGAAGATGCCGTTGACGATGCCCTCGATCGCCTGGTCGATGGGCGCGTCGTCGAAGACGATGTTCGCCGCCTTGCCGCCGAGCTCCAGGGTCAGCTTCTTCTGCGTGCCGGCGACGCTGCGCGCGATCTCGCGGCCGACCGCGGTCGAGCCGGTGAAGGCGACCTTGTTCACGTCGGGGTGCGCGACCAGCTCGCGGCCGGTCTCACCCGCGCCGGTGACGATGTTGACGACACCGGCCGGCAGGTCGGCCTGCTGCACGATCTCGGCGAACAGCAGCGCCGTGAGCGGGGTGGTCTCGGCCGGCTTCAGCACGACGGTGTTGCCCGCGGCGAGCGCCGGCGCGATCTTCCACGCGAGCATGAGCAGCGGGAAGTTCCACGGGATGACCTGGGCGGCGACACCGAGGGCGCGCGGAGCCGGGCCGAGGCCGGCGTGCTCCAGCTTGTCGGCCCATCCCGCGTAGTAGAAGAACCAGGCGGCGACGAGCGGGACGTCCACATCCCGGCTCTCCTTGATCGGCTTGCCGTTGTCGAGGCTCTCGGCGACGGCCAGCTCGCGCGACCGCTCCTGGACGAGGCGGGCGATGCGGAACAGGTACTTGCCGCGGTCGGAGCCGCTCATCCGCGACCAGACCCGGTCGTAGGCGCGGCGGGCCGCTGCGACGGCGGTGTCGACGTCGGAGGCGTCCGCGGTCGCGATGGTCGCCAGCCGCTCCTCCGTCGCGGGGGAGATGGTCTGGAACGGCGTGCCGTGGCCCGCGACGAACTCGCCGTCGATGAACAGGCCGTACTCGTCGCGCAGGGTCAGGATCGACCGCGACTCGGGAGCCGGGGCGTATTCGAGGAAACTCATGGTGTCAGCTCTCTGTCTGTCAGGCTCTGGGGGGCGTTCAGTCGATCGTCACGTAGTCGGCGCCGGAGTAGTGGCCCGTGGCCAGCTTCTGCCGCTGCAGCAGCACGTCGTTGAGGAGGCTGGACGCACCGAACCGGAACAGGTGCGGCTGCAGCCAGCGCTCGCCGACCGTCTCCGCGACGGTGACCAGGTACTTGATGGCGTCCTTGGACGAGCGGATGCCGCCGGCGGGCTTCACGCCGATCTCCTCGCCCGTCAGCCGGTGCCAGTCGCGCACGACCTCGAGCATCAGCAGCGTCACCGGGAGGGTCGCCGCCGGCGACACCTTGCCCGTCGAGGTCTTGATGAAGTCGCCGCCGGCCAGGATGCTCAGCCAGGACGCCCTGCGCACGTTGTCGTACGTGTTCAGCTCGCCGGTCTCCAGGATCACCTTCAGGTGCGCGTACGTGCCGTCCTCGCGACGGCACGCCCCCTTGACGGCGACGATCTCATCGAACACCTGCCCGTAGCGGCCGGAGAGGAATGCGCCGCGGTCGATGACCATGTCGATCTCGTCCGCGCCGGCGGCCACGGCGTCCGCCGTGTCGGCGAGCTTGACCTTGAGGGATGCGCGGCCGCTCGGGAACGCGGTCGCGACCGCCGCGACGTTGATGCCTCCGTCGCCTCCGGCGCGACGCACGGCCCCGGCGTGGGCGGCGCCCAGCGCCTCCACCGCGTACGGGACCATGTCGCCGTACACGCAGACCGCCGCGGGCCGCGGCGTCGAGGGGTCGGACGCGTCCGGCACCAGGGCCTTCGCCACGAGCGAGCGCACCTTGCCGGGCGTGTCGGCGCCTTCCAGCGTCGTCAGGTCGATCAGCTCGATGACGGTGTCGAGCGCCCGCTTCTTGCTGGTCGTCTTGATGGAGCGGGTGCCGAGGCCGGCCGCGCGCTGCTCCAGGCCCACCGCATCCACACCCGGGATGCCGCCCAGGTAGCGGCGGAGGGATCCCTCCGTCAGGTCGCCGCCGAGCACCTCGACGGCCCGGGCCGCGGGCGCGAGGGTGCGCACAGGCGGCGTTGTCTCGATGGTCACGTGTTCCTCCATGGTGGTGCCGGGGTCAGTTCCGGGCGGCGACCGCGTCGGTCGCAGCCGCGGGCTCGGGCTGTCCCGACAGATCGGAACGGCCGAGCAGGTCGTTGGCGGTCGCCTCGTCGGTGATCAGGATGGTGCACAGCCCGCTGGCGACGACGGCGTGCGCCACGCGGTGCTTGGCCTCGCCGGCGATGACGGCGATGGAGGTGCGGGCTTCGCGCAGCTCGTCGAGGCTGAGGCCCAGCGTGCGCGAGTTGAGCTCGGGGTCGGCGACCCGGCCGTCGTCGGTGATGAAGCGGCCGACCACGTCGCCGACGGCGCCCTTCTCGGCGAGCGCTGACACATCCTCGACGGACAGGTAGCCGGAGTCGACGTGCACCGAACTGGTGTCGACGACGCCGGCGCTGAACAGGTACGCGTGGGCGCTGCGGGCGAGTTCGAGGACGCTCTGCACCGAGCGGTCGGCCTCGATCGCGCGACGGGTGGCGGCGTGCTCGAAGATCGCGGGGCTCGGCAGCAGCGTCGCGGTGCCCTGCGCCTTGCGCGCGATGACGACGGCGGTGTCGGCGGCGGCGGTCGCCTGCCGGGTGGACGATACGCTCCCGTTGATCTGGACCGGGTTGACCCCGACGGCCCAGCCCGGTCGGAGGCGCGCGGCCACGGCGTGCAGGGTGCGGCCCCAGCTGACGCCGAGGGTGCGCGGGACCGGGCGAAGGGTCGTGAGGTAGTCGGCGGCGGCCTGTGCGACGCGTCCCTGGACGTCGGCGTCGGAGTCGGCCGCGGGGACGACCACCGCGTCGGTGAGGCCGTAGAAGCCGCACAGTTCGCGCTCCAGCGAGAAACGGCGCGCGCTGGGGTGCACGATCTCGATGCGGACGAAACCGTGCTGGCGCGCTGCCACCAGCAGCCGCCCCACCTTCCAGCGGGAGACGTTGAGCGCGACGCCGATCTCGTCCTGCGTCTTGCCTGCCTCGTAGTAGAGCTCTGCGGCTTTGACGGCGAGGATCTCGTCGGAATCGTTGAGGGCCACCCGTCCAGCTTAGGAAGCGCCGCGCACACGAGCAACATGTGCGTGGTAGCTGCTCAAATGAGCACGGTGCGTTTCGTTTATCGTTGGGTCGTGCCCACAGACCCCACCGCCTCCGCCCTCGCCTACGCCCTCGCCGTCGACTTCGGCGGGACCAAGGTCGAGGCCGCCCTCGTCGACACCGACGGCCGACTCGTCGAGGGCTCCCGCCACCGCCGTCCGACCGGACGGAACGCCACCGTCCCGGAGCTCGAGGAGTCGGTCGGCGGGGTCGTACGCGCGGCTGCGGCCTCCCTGCCCGACGGGGCGCGGATCGTCGGGGTCGGCATCGGCAGCGCCGGCCCGATCGACCGCGCGCGCGGCCTCGTGTCGCCCCTCAATGTCCCGCATTGGCGCGACTACCCGATGCGCGACTACGTCGCCTCGGTCGCCGCCGAGCTCGGGCTCGACGTCCCGGTCGTGCTGGAGATGGACGGCGTCGCCATCACGATGGCGGAGCACTGGGTGGGAGCCGCGCAGGGCGTGGACAACGTCATGGGGATGGTCATCTCGACCGGCATCGGCGGCGGCCTCATCGTCGGCGGCCGCGTGATCACCGGTCCTACCGGGAACGCCGGGCATATCGGCCACGTCGAGGTCGGGGCCACCTTCGGCGGAAAAGCACTGCGGGGTGAGGACACCTTCGGCAACCCCTTCGCACTGGAGGCGATGGCCTCCGGCCCGCACACCGTCGCGTGGGCCCGGCAGCAGGGCTTCCAGGGCGCGACCGGCGAGGAGCTGGCGGCCGCATACGCCGCCGGCGACATCGTCGCCCGCGAGGCGATCGCCCGCACCGGCGAGGCGGTCGGACGCGCGATCGCCTCGGCGACCGCCCTGCTCGATCTGGAACTGGTGGCGATCGGCGGCGGCTTCTCGCACTCGACGCCCGACCTCTTCGACCACATGCGCACTGTGATCGAGCACCACTACTTCCCGTTCGTGCGCAAGGTCCGCATCGTCCCCTCCGCCCTCTCGTCCGAGGGCCCCCTCATCGGAGCCGCCGCCCTCATCCACCGCGCCCACCTCCTCCCCTGACCCCCGCCATCGAGTCCTCACTTAATCCACGTTTTCGAGCCGGAAACGTGGATTGAGTGAGGACTCGATAGAGGGCGGGGCAGGAGGGGGGTCAGTCCTCGAGGTAGTGGGGGCGCGCGGCGATGGCGCCGGCGGCGGCCGCGGCCAGAGCGGTCGCGGTCAGGATGACGAGGGCGAGCGTCCACGAGTCGGTGAGCTGGTGCAGCACGCCGACGGCCAGCGGCCCGAAGGCGCCGAGGGTGTAGCCGATCCCCTGCGTGAAGCCGCTGAGCGCGACCGAACCGGCGTGGGTGCGCGTCCGCATGTTGATGAGCACCAGGCAGAGCGGGAACAGCAGCGGGCCGAGACCGGCGAACGACACCCACAGCCACGTCGCCGTGCCGGGCACGAGGATGAGGCCGAGGTACCCGACGATGAAGAAGGCGACGCCCGCGTAGATCAGCAGCGCCACGTTCCGCATCCGCGCGGCGAGCAGCGGCACCAGCAGTCCGGCCGGTATGCCCATGCCGGCATACACCGAGAGCAGGGCTCCCGCCTCCGCCGGCGGGACGCCCGCAACGTCGTGCAGGATCTCCGGCAGCCACGCGAACATGGCGTACGCGTTGAGGCTCGACACCGCGAAGATCACCGCCATCGCCCACGCCAGCGGTGCGTGCCAGACGCGGCCCTGCATGGCCGGCTGAGCGGTCTCGAGCTCCACGTCGCGGTCCGGGTGCGCCGGCCGCCTGGTGATCAGGATGCGCAGCCAGGGCAGCACCGCCAGCAGACTGACGACGCCCCACATCCCCACCGACACGTGCCACCCCGCCGCGTCCGCGACCGGCACCGCGATCAGTGGAGGCAGCAGCGTCGACACCGACATGACGGTCGCGTACAGCGATGTCACCAGGCCGATGCGGTCCGGGAAGTAGCGCTTCACCAGCGGCGGCAGGAGGACGTTCCCGACCCCCATTCCCGCGAAGGTCACGGCCGAGCCGATGGCCAGCACGACGAAGGAGGGCGCCGCGGCGCGCAGGAGGTGGCCCACGAGCATCACGCCCAGCGCGAGCAGCACGACGGCCTCGAGGCTGAGCCGGCGGGTGAACGACGGGGCGATCAGCCCGAACAGGGCGAAGCATACCGGCGGCAGCATCCCGAGCAGCCCGACGCCGATGCTGGAGACCGGGAAGTCGGCGCGGATCTCGGCGAAGATCGGCGACAGCGCGGCCACCGCCGTTCGCAGGTTCGCGGCGACAAGCAGGATGCCGATCAGCGCGATCGCGCGTCCGTGCCAGAGCGGCCGCGCGCCGGCGGCCGCGGAGGCGTCCGTCATCAGGAGGGCTCGCCCGCGGCCGTGACCTCGCCGGTCGCGGCCGCGGAGCGGTCGACGCCGCCCGTCGCGCCGACGGCGGTCCCCGTCCCCGTCCCGGTCCCCGTCCCGAGGATGCGGCGCGCCTGCTCCACATCGTCGGCGATCTGCGCGATGAGCGGTTCGACGCCGGTGTAGGCGACCATCCCGCGGATGCGCTTCACGAACGACACCTCGACGGTGTGGTCGTACAGGTCGAGCTCGCGGTCGAGCACGTAGGCCTCGACCTGCTTCTGCGGCACACCTTCGAACGTCGGGTTGTTTCCGACGGAGATCGCGGCGGGATAGCGCCGGCCCGCGTCCGTCAGCCAGCCGGCGTAGACACCGTCGGCCGGGATGAGGCCCTCCGACTCCGGGGACAGATTCGCCGTCGGGAAGCCGAGCTCGCGTCCACGCGCCGCCCCGTGCACCACGAGCCCGCGCACCGTCGGCGCCGACCCCAGCAGCTGGGTCGCGTGGCCGACGTCGCCGGCCGCGAGGAGTTCGCGGATCCACGTCGACGACACACGGCGGCCGTGCTCGGGTCGCACGTCGTCGATGAGCTCGACCGCGAAGCCGTACGTCTCGCCCAGGCGGCGCAGCAGGTCCACGTCGCCCGCCCCGCGGGCGCCGAAGCGGAAGTCGCTGCCGACGAGCACCGCGGCCGCGTGCAGCCGGTCGACGAGGATGTGGTGCACGAACGCGTCCGGCTCCAGTGCCGCGAGCGCGCGGTCGAACGTCACCATGAGCGTCGCGTCGACGCCCGTAGCGGCGAGCAGGTCCAGCTTCTGGGCGTTGCTCACGAGCGACGCCGGGCACTTCTCGGGCGCGAGCACCTCGAGCGGGTTGCGGTCGAAGGTGATGACGGTCGACACCAGCCCGCGCTCGGCCGCGACGGTCCGGAGCCGGTCGATCACCGCGCGGTGCCCGGTGTGGACGCCGTCGAACTTGCCGATCGTGACCGCACTCGGCCCCCAGCCGTCCGGGATCTCGGCGACCTCGTGGAAGACCCTCACGACGCCGCTCCCGAAGAGGTCGCGTCCGGCGAGGTCGCATCCGGTGAAGTCGCGGCCGGCGCCGTCGCGTCCGGTGAAGTCGCGGCCGGCGCCGTCACAGCCTGATCCACCGCCGGACGGTGCGCGCGCAGCCACAGAAGGCCGAGCACCGGCAGCACCAGAGGAATGAAGAGGTACCCCATCCCGTACACCGACCACACCGTGGCGTCGCGCCCGAACGGGTCGATGTCGTGCAGTCCGAGCGCCGCCGGAGCGAACAGGCTGAGGCTGCCGATCACCAGCACACCCGCGAGCTCGAAGCTGATCGTGACCCACGCGACGCGGTACCAGACGCGGCCCGGCGCGACGAGCGCCACGGTCGCCACGATGTAGACGAGCGCCGACAGCGCCGACAGCGTGAACGCCACCGGCGCCTCGTGAAAGCGGTCGATGATCTGGAACACACTGCGTCCGGTCGCCGCCAGCGCCAGGATGCCGTACACGAAGACGAGCACCCGGCCGAGCCCCGACATGCGCCGTCTCGGGGAGGCGGGATCGGGATTCGTGCGCGCGGACATGGTGTGGTGGGACATCGTCTCGATTCTATTTGCCGCGAGGGGACCTCAGGCGCCCTGCACGAACCAGATCTGCCCCATCCGGTAGACCATGACCGCGATCGCGAGGCAGACGCCGCCCAGGATGACGGTGCTCCACCGGTTCCGCTCGATCAGCGCCCAGAACCCGCCGGCGAGGGGCAGCACGATCGCCGAGATCAGGTAGATGTAGAACTCGGCGAGGCTCCCCGACGGCGAGTTGCCCACCGCCGGCGCCACGATCGCGACCACCAGCTGCGCGAGCAGCAGCAGTTCCACGAGTGCGACCGCCCCCATGCTGAGGTCGCCGGGCACCCGGCCGACGAGGCCGAGCACGACGCAGAGGATGCCGGCGGCGCAGGCCACGACGACCTGCACCGTGGTGAACCACTCGATCATGCGTTGCCGTCCGCCGGTCCGACGGCTTCGTCCGTGGGGAAGTTCACGAGGGTCCTGGCTTCCTTTCCGCGGAATTCGATGAGCCCGACGAGCGCGCCGCTCGGGGCGACGGCGGCGACCGGCTCTCCGCCCGGGCCTTCCCGGTCGGCGATGTGGATGCGGCGACCGTGGGTCAGGTCGATGGCCTGCTGCTCGGTGAGGTCGAGCCGCTCGAACAACCGGGTGGCCGCTTCGACCGCCGGGATGAGGGCGGCCCGCGCATCGAGCGTAGCCAGTTCGTGCGCATCCTGCACCGCGAAGGCACCGATGCGGGTGCGGCGCAGCGCGGTCAGGTGCCCTCCGACGGCCAGTGCGGCACCGAGATCGCGGGCGAGCGAGCGGATGTACGTGCCCGAGGAGCAGACGACCCGCACATCCAGGTCGATGAAGCCCTCACCGCGCCGCGTCTCGAGCAGTGCGAACTCGGAGACAGTGACAGCACGCGCCTTCAGCTCGACCTGCTCCCCCGCGCGCACGCGGGCGTAGGCGCGCTTGCCGTCCACCTTGATGGCGCTCACGGAGCTCGGCACCTGCTCGATCTCGCCGGTGAGGGCGAGGATGCCCGCGGCGACCGCCTCGCCGCTCACCGCATCCAGCGCGTCGTGGGACGCAGCGGCCAGCAGCTCGCCCTCGGCGTCGTCGGTCGTGGACGCCGCACCCAGACGGATGGTCGCCAGGTACTCCTTGTCGGCTCCGACGATGTAGGTCAGGAGGCGCGTGGAGGAGTTGACCCCGACGATGAGCAGCCCGGTCGCCATCGGGTCGAGCGTGCCGGCATGGCCGACCTTGCGTGTGCCCGCCGCCTTCCGCACGCGCGCGACGACGTCGTGACTCGTCATCCCGCCCGGCTTGTCGATCAGGATGAGGCCGCTTCCGGTCATGCGCGAGCGCCCTCGTGGGCCGACACGTCGAGGACCAGCTGCAGCTTGGTGCGGAAGGTGCACTCGATGAGCTCCTTCGCGGCAGGGTTCGTGTCGTACTCGTCGGTCATCCGCAGGCCCAGCAGGGTGTTGAGCAGCATGCCCTCCGCCAGGAACGAGCGCGCCTCCTCCGGGGCGAAGCCGGCGCCTTGGCGCAGGAGCCGGTAGATGGTCAGGAACCCGTCGCGGGCCTTCCCGCCGATCGTCGGATCCTGTCCCATGCTGAACGCCTGCATGAGCGACAGCAGGAGGCCGCGGTCCTCGATCAGGTTCACGTACGCCAGGCCGAGGCGACGGGCGATCTCGCCGTGCCCTCCCGCCACCATCGCCGCGGACGCGCCCTCCGGCGTCTGCGCGCCCTCCGGCGTCCGCGCGCCCTCCGGAACCTCCGTGCTCTCCGGCGACCCGTCCGCTTTCCACTGCTCGATCGTCTCGGTGAAGGCGACCAGCAGTCGCTCCAGCGAGCGCGAGAGCACGCCGACGAACAGGTTCTCCTTGCCGCCGAACATCCGCACCACGTACGGCTGGCTGATCCCGGCCTCGCGGGCGATCTGGTCGGTGGTCGCGCCGAAGTAGCCGCGCTCGCCGAACACGCGGCTCGCGGCCTCGAGGATCTGCGCCCGGCGCTCGGCCGAGGGGATCCGTTCGTTGTTCCTGTCCGTCACTCTTGACAGGTTATCAGGCGATTACTAAGGTCAACTCTTGTAATCATCCAATAACAACAATTGGAGGCGTCGCATGTCCGCTCCCACCGCGTCGCGCACCCGCGCGGTGCCCGTCTGGCTGGCGATCGTCGCCGCCTCGCTGCCCATGTTCATGGCGACGCTCGACAACCTGGTCGTCACCAGTGCCCTGCCGGTCATCGCCCGTGACCTGTCCGCATCCATCGAAGAACTGCAGTGGGTCGTCAACGCGTACACGCTGAGCTTCGCCACGCTCATGCTCATGGCGGTCGGCCTCGGCGACCGGCTCGGCCGCCGGTCGGTGTTCCTCGCCGGGATCGCCGTCTTCACCCTCGCGAGCGCGGCGAGCGCCCTGGCGACCGAGCCGTGGATGCTGATCGGCGCCCGCGCGCTGCAGGGCGCAGGAGCCGCCGCCCTCCTGCCGCTGTCCCTGACGCTGCTCGCCGGGAGTGTGAGCGCCCGCCTCCGCCCTGCGGCCATCGGCATCTGGGGCGGCATCTCCGGCCTCGGCGTGGCGCTCGGCCCGCTGATCGGCGGAGCCGTGGTGCAGGGCTGGAACTGGCAGGCCATCTTCTGGCTCAATGTTCCGCTCGGCGTGATCGCCGTGCCCCTCGTGCTGCTCGCCCTGCCGAACACCTTCGGCGAGCGCGTCCGCGCCGACGTCGTCGGCCTGCTCCTTGCGGCGCCGGGCGTCCTCGGGCTCGTCTACGCGATCGTGCGCGGCAACGATGCGGGCTGGGACAGCGCGGAGGTGCTGATCCCGCTGATCGCCGGCTCCGCCCTCCTGGTCGCGTTCGTGCTGTGGGAGTCGCGGGCCACCGCTCCGCTGCTCCCGCTGCGGCTGTTCCGCGACCGCAGCTTCACCGTCGCGAACCTCGTCGGCGTCACGTTCAGCTTCGGGATCTTCGGCGCGATCTTCATCCTGATCCAGTTCCTCCAGGTGGTGCAGGGGCACACGCCGCTCGAAGCCGGCGTCATGACCATGCCGTGGACGCTCGCGCCGATGGTCGTGGCCCCGCTCACCGGGCTGCTCTCCTCGCGCACCGGGACACGGCTCCCCGTCGTCGTGGGCCTCGCGTTCCTCGCCATCGCGATGGGCTGGATCGCGCTGACCCTCTCGGCGACGCTCCCCTACTCGCAGATGTGGCCGCCCTTCCTGCTCGCGGGGATCGGCATGGGACTCGTCTTCGCGCCGAGTTCGACCGCCGTGCTCGCCAACATGCGCCCGGCCGACCACGCGAAGGCGTCCGGCACGAACTCGACGCTGCGGGAGGTGGGCGTGGCGCTGGGCGTCGCCGTGCTGACCGCCGTCTTCACCGGAGCCGGCGGCACGCTCACCCCGACGGGCTACGTGGATGCGGCGATCCCCGCCGTCTGGGTCGGCGCGGGCGTGCTGGCGGCCGCAACGCTGATCGCCCTCGCGCTGCCGAGCCGCCGCGCGGCCGCCCGGGCCGCCGCCGCGATCGCGGCCGCAGAGCCGGCGCCGGCCGGCGAGCCGGCGGCCGTCGCCGCCCTCGCAAACGCCGAGCCGGTCCCGCTCGTCGCCGACTGACCACCCAAGGGTCGCAACACGCCGTTATCCCGCGCGGATGACGGCGTGTTGCGACCCCTCGTTGTTCGCCTCGCCGGCGGGGTCCCGGCGGGGCGCCGGCGGCGGCAGCGACGCCGTTAGGCTGGAACGCGTGCGAATCGGCGTGATCGGAACCGGGGCCATCGGCGGCACGATCGCGGCGCTGCTCGACCGGGTCGGGCACCTCGTCGAGGTGACCGCTCGCGGCGTGCACCTGGACGCCATCCGTACCGGGGGGCTGCGCCTCGACGGCGGCTGGGGCGCGCACACGGCGCACGTCGCCGCGGCGGAGACCCTGCAGACGCGGCCCGAGCTGGCGTTCCTGTGCACGAAGGCGCAGGATGCGGCGGCTGCGATCCGCGCCAATGCCGACCGCCTCGACGGCATCACCGTCGTCGTCGTGCAGAACGGCCTCGCGGGTCTGCGCGAGGCCCAGCAGTTCCTGCCCGGCTCCAGCTGCGTCGGAGCGCTGGCCCTCTACGCCGCCAGCTTCCTCTCCCCCGGCCGCGTCTCCGTCACCACGACCGCCAACACGTATCTCGGCGCCGGGGACGGGCCGCCACCGGCCGCGGCGGTGGAGGCCGCGCGCATCCTGGACGCCGCCATGCCCGCGTTCGCTATCGACAACTTCACCGGCGCCCAGTGGACGAAGCTCATCGTCAACCAGATCAACGCGCTCCCAGCGACCACCGGGCTGAGCGCCCAGGAGGTCATCGGAGACCGCCGGCTGCGCGCCATCCTGACGGCGAGTCTGCAGGAGGCGACGCGGATCGGCTACGCGCGCGGTGTCCGCTACGGCAGCATCCAGGGGCTCGACGACCGGCTTCTGCACGTCGTCGCACGCGCTCCGCGCTGGGCGGCGCAGGGGGTCCCACTGCTGATGCGGCGCCGGATGGGCTCGACGCCCAACCCGGGTTCGACCCTGCAGAGCATCCGGCGCGGCCAGCTCACCGAGATCGACTACCTGAACGGCGCGGTCGTCGACGAGGCCCGCGCGGCCGGGCGGGAGGCTCCGATCAACGCGCGGCTCACGGCGCTCGTGCACGAGGTGGAGCGCACCGGCTCCTTCCTCTCCCCGGCCGAGGTCGCCGAGCGGATGCGGCCGCTCGTCTCCTGAGCGCCCCGTCTCCTGAGGCCCCGGTCTCGAAAGCGCCCCCCATCTCCCAGGGCTCAGGGACCCCGCTCGACCCACCGCGGCTCGCGCGGGTCGCCCTCGTCGACCAGGATGTCCGCGCTCCCCTCCGGGTCGGCGTCCGCGACGTAGAGCGGGTCGAGAGCGGCATTCGTCAGCAGGATGGACACGTTCCACGCGCCGCCGAGCGACGGCCGCAGCACGAATTCGCCGTCGACGACGAGCACCGCATCCTGACCGGCCGTCAGCCAGCGCGACTCAGCCGGCTGGTCGCGCACCGCGTCGAAGGCGCTCAGCTGGAAGCCCGCGCTGCCGCCGAGCCGGAACGGGTCGAGCAGCACACGCCGCAGGGTGATCTCGTCGTAGGCGTCGCGGTAGTACCCCTCCGCCGTTTCGCGCCCGAGCCGTGTGCGGTACGCCCGGGAGGCATGGAAGCCGTCGAGGGAGGCGCGGAACGTGTCGGCGCCCGACTCCCGGAAGACCGCGGCGAGGTCGTCGGCGAACGCCGTCCCACCTCCCCGGCCGCCGCCGTCAACGGCGACGATGACCCTCCCCGCCGGGTAGGACCGCCGGATCGCGGCCAGCAGCCCGCGCAACGACTGCACGCGCGGGGTCGGGGGAAGCATCATGCGATGAGCATAGGCCGCCGCACCGGTTAGCCTCGATGCATGCACGATTTCGCCGCGACGGTGGTGGCCTGGTACCACGCCAACCGGCGCGATCTGCCATGGCGGCGCGACGGTTTCACCCCGTGGGGGACGCTCGTCAGCGAGTTCATGCTCCAGCAGACACCGGTGAGCCGCGTCATCCCACGGCTCGAGGAGTGGCTGACGCGCTGGCCGACTCCCGCCGACCTCGCCGCCGTCCCGCCGGGCGAGGCGGTGCGCGCGTGGAAGTCCCTCGGCTATCCGCGCCGCGCACTCCGGCTGCACGCCGCGGCGGTCGCGATCACCGAGCGCCACGGCGGCGTCGTTCCGGAGGATGTGGATGCGCTGCTCGCGCTGCCCGGCATCGGCGACTACACGGCACGCGCCGTCGCCGTCTTCGCGTACGGCGACCGGCATCCGGTCGTCGACACGAACATCCGGCGCGTCATCGCCCGAGCGGTCGACGGCCAGGCGGAGCCCGGTCCGCCGAGCCGGCGCGACCTGACCGCGATGGAGGCGCTGCTCCCGGAGGACCGACCGGCCTCCGCGGCCTTCAACGCGGGGATGATGGAGCTCGGCGCGATCGTGTGCGTCGCCCGCACGCCGCGTTGCGACGAGTGCCCGCTCGCCGCGCAGTGCGCCTGGCGCCGCGCCGGCTATCCGCCCTACGACGGGCAGCGGAAGGCGACGCAGAAGCGCTACGAGGGAAGCGACCGGCAGGCGCGCGGCCGCATCCTCGCCGAGCTCGGGGCGGCGCACGTACCGGTCAGCGATGCGGAGCTGGAGGGCGTGTGGCCGGATGCGGCGCAGCGCGGCCGCGCACTCGCGGGCCTGCTCGCGGACGGTCTCGCGGTCGCCGCCGAGGGCGGCTACACGCTGCCCTGAGCGGGGAACACCAGCGGATCCCAGTCCAGGATGCGGAAGCTGTGCACCAGGCCCTCCGTCATGAACGGGTCGTCGGAGAGGAACCGCTCAGCGGCCTCGCGGGAGCGGAAGATCGCCATGGAGCCCTGCGTCGCCGGGTCGCCGAACGCCCCGATCATGAGCACGTCGCCGCTCTTCGCGAACTCGTCGAGGTAGGCGCGGTGGCGGGGATAGGTCTCCAGCAGCCGCTGGAAGTGCTCGGGGCCTGCATCCGGATCGGGATCGTAGAACGAGACGGCGTACATGTCGTCAGCATAGGACCGCGGCGGGCGTCACGGCCGGCGGATCCACACCGCCGGCCGCGATGTCACGTCACTCCTCGTCGTCGTCCTCGTGCGCGTCGTCCTCGTCCGCGTCGTCATCGTCATCGTCATCGTCATCGAGCGACCGCGGTTTCACGTACGGGTCCTCGTCGCCGGCATACGCCGCGCCCGCGGCGAGACCTGCGACCTCGGTGTCGCGCTGACGTGCCTCCCGCAGCAGGTCCTCGATGTGGGCCGCGTTCTCCGGGATGGCGTCGAGCTGGAACTCGAGCGTCGGCGTGAGCCGGGCGGTGATGTTCTTGCCCACCTCGCTCCGCAGCATCCCGGTCGCCGCCTTGAGGGCCGCGGCGCTGTCCTCGCGCTCCTGCTCGCTGCCGTAGACCGTGTAGAACACCGTCGCGTGCTGCAGGTCGCCCGTCACCTGGACGTCCGTGATGGTCACGAAGCCGAGCCGCGGGTCGCGCAGCCCGCGGTCGAGCCGCTTGGCGATGATCTCCTTGATTCTGTCCGCGAGCTTCCTCGCGCGTGCCGGATCGGCCATGAACTGTGTCTCCCTCTGAAATAACCCGGTGAAGCCGGAAGGCCCGGCGGGATGAACCGCCGGGCCTTCACTGCGTTCGACTAGACGCGCGGCTTCTCGCGAAGCTCGGTCGTCTCGATCTCGTCGCCGATCTGGATGTCGTTGTACTTGCCGAGACCGATACCGGCCTCGAAGTCCGTACGGACCTCCGTGACGTCGTCCTTGAACCGGCGCAGCGACTCGATGGTGAGGTTGTCGCCCACCACGACGCCGTCGCGGATGACCCGCGCCTTGGCGTTTCGCGTGATCGTCCCGGAGCGGACGATGACACCGGCGATGTTGCCGAACTTCGAGGAGCGGAACACCTCGCGGATCTCGGCGACACCGGACTGGACCTCTTCGAACTCGGGCTTGAGCATGCCCTTCAGCGAGTTCTCGATGTCCTCGATGGCGTTGTAGATGACCGAGTAGAAGCGCACATCCACGCCCTCGCGGGCCGCACGCTCGCGCGCCTTCACGTCCGGGCGGACGTTGAAGCCGATCACGATCGCGTTGTCGATCGTGGCCAGGTCGATGTCCGACTCGGTGATCGCGCCGACACCGCGGTGCAGGATGCGCAAGGACACCGACTCGTCGACCTCGATCTTCATGAGCGACTCCTCCAGCGCCTCCACGGCACCGGACACGTCGCCCTTGATGATGAGGTTGAGCGCCTCGACCTTGCCCTCTTCCAGAGCGCGGGTGAAGTCCTCGAGCGAGATGCGCTTGCGGGCCTTGGCCAGCTGGGCGTTGCGCTCGGCGGCTTCGCGCTTCTCGGCGATCTGCCGGGCGGTGCGGTCCTCCTCGGTGACGAGGAAGACGTCACCGGCGCGCGGGACGCTGGAGAGGCCCTGCACCTGGACCGGACGCGACGGGGCGGCCTCGAAGACGGCCTCGCCGTTCTCGTCGGCCATGGCACGGACACGGCCGTAGGCGGTGCCCGCCACGATCGCGTCGCCCACCCGGAGCGTTCCGGACTGGATGAGCACGGTCGCCACGGCGCCGCGGCCCTTGTCGAGCTTCGCCTCGATGGCGACACCGCGGGCGTCCTTGTTCGGGTTGGCGCGGAGGTCGAGACCGGCGTCGGCGGTCAGCAGGACCGCGTCGAGCAGGTCCTGGATGCCGATGTTGTTCCGGGCCGAGACGTCGACGAACATGACGTCGCCGCCGTACTCCTCCGCCACCAGGCCGAACTCGGTGAGCTGCTGGCGCACCTTCGCCGGGTTGGCGTCCGGCTTGTCGATCTTGTTGACCGCGACCACGATCGGCACGTTCGCCGCCTGGGCGTGGTTCAGCGCCTCGATGGTCTGCGGCATGATGCCGTCGTCCGCCGCGACCACGAGGATCGCGATGTCCGTGACCTGCGCACCACGGGCACGCATGGCGGTGAACGCCTCGTGACCCGGGGTGTCGATGAAGGTGATGGCACGCTCAATGCCCTCGTGCTCCGTCCACACCTGGTACGCACCGATGTGCTGGGTGATGCCGCCGGCCTCGCCCGCGACGACGTTCGCGTTCCGGATGGCGTCGAGGAGGCGCGTCTTTCCGTGGTCGACGTGACCCATGACCGTGACGACCGGGGGCCGGATCTCGAGGTCCTCGTCGGACTCGCCTTCCAGCTCGGCGTCGAGGTCGATGTCGAAGCCCTCCAGGAGCTCCTTGTCCTCGTCCTCCGGCGACACGACCTGGATCTTGTAGCCCAGCTCCTCACCGAGGACCTCGAAGGTGGCCTCGTCGAGCGACTCGGTCGCGGTCGCCATCTCGCCCAGGTGGAAGAGGACAGTGACCAGCGACGCGGGGTTCGCGTCGATCTTGTCGGCGAAGTCGGAGATCGAGGCGCCACGGCGCAGCCGGATGACGGTGCTGCCGTCGCCGCGGGGAACGGTCACGCCGCCCAGCGACGGGGCCTCCCGCATCTCGAATTCCTGGCGCTTCGCGCGCTTCGACTTGCGTGCCTTGCTCTTGCCGCCACCGCGGCCGAACGCGCCGGCCGTGCCGCCGCCCGGTCCACGACCGCGGCCGCCGCCACCACCGGGGCGCGGGCCGCCGAAGCCGCCGCCAGGACGCTGGAAGCCGCCGCCGGCGCCTGCTCCCGCACCGCCGGCGCCGGGGCGCTGCTGGAAGCCGGGACGACCGCCGCCGCCGCCCTGACGCGGGCCGGGACGGTTGCCGCCGCCCTGGCCGGGCGCGCCGATGCGCGGGGCGCCGGGACGCGGCGGGGTCGGACGCGGGATGTTGCCGGGCGAGGGCCGCTGGCCCATGCCCTGCGACGACGAGAACGGGTTGTTGCCCGGACGCGGCGTGCGCTGGCCCATGCCCTGGTTGGACGAGTACGGGTTGTTGCCGGGGCGCGGGGCGCTCGGGCGCGGGATGCCACCGCCGCCGGGGCGGGGTGCGGAGCTCGGCTTGACGGCGTCCGGGGTCGCCGGGGCTCCGGCGGCCGGCGTGCTCGAGGCAGCCTTCTCTGCCGCCTTCTCAGCAGCCTTCTCGGCGGCGGCCTTCTCGGCCGCGGCCTGACGCTCGGCGACCGACATCGGCGCCTGCGGCTTGGGCCCGGCATCCGTCTCGGTCGCCGCGGCGGGCGCCTGCGGCGGGCGCGGCGCGGCCGGACGGGGCGCCTGCGACGGCGCCTTCGGGGCGGTGGCGGTCGCCTTCTCGGCGGACGGCTTCGCACCCTCGGCCTCCAAGGCGGCACGCAGCTTGCGCGCTACCGGAGGCTCGATGCTCGAGGACGGTCCCTTGACGAACTCGCCCATCTCCTTGAGTTTCGCGAGCGCGACCTTGCTGTCGACGCCGAGCTCGCTCGCGACCTCGTGTACGCGTGGTTTTGCAGCCACAATTCTCCTGTCTGGGCCTACCCCGGACAGGGCAGGCGTTAGTAGCGGACGGATCTCATTTCGAGCCGCTCATCGGTTGTCACTCATGTGAAGTCAACTTCTTCAGCCTGTTCTTATGAATTGCGACCGGATGGTCGCGGTGCCGAGCGCCCCGTCCACCCGGAGGGCACGCCCGAAGGCACGCCGTTTCAGGGCGAGGTCGAGACACTCGTCGACCGGATGCAGCCACGCACCCCGCCCGGGAAGAGTGGCGGACGGATCCACCACGAGTTCCGAATTCTGGGCGACGACCCTCAGAAGTGAGGACCGGGGAGCGCGAGAACGGCATCCGACGCACGTTCTGACGGGTTCCATCTTACTCCTCCGGGCGCTCTGCGCCGAACGGACGGTCGCCCGGCGGCGCATCCAGGCTACCGGTGCGCGAACGCGTGTCCGTCGCCTGGAGGACTTGCCGCCGGACGCGGAGCGGCGGAAACTGCGCGCGGGAGGGACAATGAACACACCCCGCGACGAAGCGAACTCCGCCGCACGGCGCACTCTGCGCATCCTGCTCGCCAGCACCCTGGCCGCGACGGCCATCGCCGCCGCCCAGGCGGCGCAACCCGTGGTCGCACCGGCATCGGCCGCGTCGATCGCCTGGAGCCAGTTCGGCAACGGCCCCTCGCACACGGGTGTCAACACAGCGGAGACGCAGATCATTCCGTCGACGGTCGGGTCGTTGACCCCGCTGTTCACCGCGACGCTGCCCGGGGTGTCGGATGGCCCGCCGGTCGAGCAGCCCGGAGTCGCCACCGCGGGCGGCACCCGAGACCTGCTGTTCACCACGACGAAGGACGGCTGGATCACCGCGACCGACGCGACCACCGGGGCGGAGGTGTGGAAGCACCAGAACGGTCCAGGATCCTGCACGATCAACAACGGCAGCACCCCCTGCTACACCACGTCGTCGCCGGCCGTCGACCCGTCGGGCGCGTACGTGTACAGCTACGGCCTCGACGGCAAGGTGCACAAGTACGCCACCGGCACCGGCGCCGAGACCACCGGCGGAGGCTGGCCCCAGGTCGCCACCGTCAAGCCGTACGACGAGAAGAGCTCCCCTGCGCTGACGATCGTGACCACCGGCGGGCACACGTACCTCTACGTCGCGAACGGCGGCTACCCCGGCGACCGCGGCGACTACCAGGGTCATGTGACGACCATCGACCTCGCGTCCGGAGCGCAGCGGGTCTTCAACACGCTGTGCAGCGACCAGACCGGGCACATCGCCCCGGGCGGCTGCGCGAACGTGCAGTCGGCGGTGTGGGCGCGCCCGAGCGTGGTGTGGGATGCGGGCACGCAGCGCATCCTGTTCTCCACCGGCAACTCGGTCTTCGACGGCACGCACGACTTCGGCGACACGGTCCTCGCCATCAACCCCGACGGCACGGGCGCGAACGGCGGCCCCGTGGACAGCTACACCCCGTCGAACTACGCGAACCTCAACACCGCCGATCTCGATCTGGGGAGCACGGCTCCGCAGGTCGTCGCACCTCCGGCGGGCTCGAACCTGACCCATCTCGCCGTGCAGAGCGGCAAGGATGCGAAGATCCGCCTGCTCAACACTGCGGACCTGAGCGGCACCGGACATCCGGGCGCAACCGGAGGCGAGCTCCAGTCCATCGACGTCCCGCAGGGCGGCCAGGTGCTCACCGAACCGGCGAACTGGGTGGACGGCTCGGGCACCTCGTGGGTGTTCATCGCCAACAACAGCGGCATCTCGGCTCTGAAGCTCGTGTCGACCAACGGCACCCCCTCCCTCGTCCCGGTGTGGCAGCAGACGACAGCCGGCACGACCCCGGTCATCGCGGGCGGCGTGCTGTTCTACCTCTCCAGGAACGGCGTCCGCGCGCTCAACCCCACCACCGGCGCCCAGCTCTGGACGGACAGCGCGGGCGCGAGCGGTCTGCACTGGCAGAGTCCGATCGTGGTGAACGGCCGGCTCTACTTCACCGACGGCGGCGGAAAGCTCCGCGCCTACGCGCTGCCCGCCAGCGCCCAGAAAGTCGGACGCCTCGCCGGATCCGACCGCTTCGGAACGAGCGCCGCCGTCTCCGCGGCGACCTATCCGGCCAACGCGCCCGTCGCCTACATCGCCTCCGGGCTGCAGTTCCCGGATGCGCTGTCCGGCTCCCCCGCCGCCGCGCGCGCGGGCGGTCCGATGCTGCTCGTGCAGCCGGGCGCCGTGCCTGCGGCCATCCAGACGGAACTGCAGCGGCTCCATCCCGCCAAGATCGTGGTCCTCGGCGGATCGGACTCGATCGCCGACTCCGTCGTGACGCAGCTGAAGTCGTATACGACCGGATCGGTGACGCGCGTCAGCGGCGGCGACCGGTACGACACCAGCGCGGCCGTCTCGCGGGCGACAGCGACCACCGCTCCCGCCGTCGCGTACCTGGTCTCGGGCGAGTCGTTCCCCGACGCGCTGGCCGCCGGCGCCCTCGCCGCGCGGACGGCGGGAGCGCCCCTGCTGCTGACCGCAGGATCGTGGATCCCCGCGCCGACGGTGACGGAGCTGCAACGGCTCGCGCCGAAGTCCATCGTGGTCGTCGGCGGCCCGGCCGCCGTCTCGGACACGGTGCTGAACGCGCTGAAGGCGTACACGACCGGGTCGGTCACCCGCGTGAGCGGATCCGACCGGTTCGCCACGGCGGCCGCCGCGGCGAGCGCGTTCCCGGCGGGCACCGCCTCCGCGTTCGTGGCGTCGGGGGTCGACTTCCCCGACGCCCTGTCCGCCTCCGCTGCCGCGGGCACGAGCGGCGCCCCGCTCCTGCTGACCCTCGGCGGCGCCCTGCCCGACGAGGTCGGGGCGCAGCTCTCGCGGCTCGGCCCCACGCACATCGCGCTGGTGGGCGGCAGCGACGTCGTCAGCGACGGCGTGCAGGCGGCGCTGGGCGCCTACGTGAAGTGAGCCCGGCCGGCCCGGCCGCCCGGAGCGGCGACCGGGTCAGTCGCGGTCGAGGATCGAGTCCGGCTGGATGTCGATCTTGGCGCCGGTGAGCTTGGCCGCGAGACGGGCGTTCTGCCCCTCCTTGCCGATCGCCAGCGACAGCTGGTAGTCGGGGACGAGGGCGCGCACGGCCTTCAGCGACTCGTCGATGACGAAGGCGCTCGTGACCTTCGCCGGCGACAGGGCGCTCGACACGAACGTGGCCAGGTCGGGCGAGTAGTCGACGATGTCGATCTTCTCGTTGTTGAGCTCCGCGGTCACCGCGCGGACGCGCTGACCGAGCTCGCCGATGCAGGCGCCCTTGGCGTTCACGCCGGGCTCGGTCGCGCGCACCGCGATCTTGGTGCGGTGCCCGGCCTCCCGGGCGAGCGAGACGATCTCCACGACGCCGCTGGCGATCTCCGGCACCTCGAGCGCGAACAGTTTGCGGACGAGCGCGGGATGCGTGCGCGAGACGGTGATCGACGGACCCTTGGGCCCCTTGCTGACGCTCGTGACGTAGACGCGGATGCGGGAGCCGTGCGCGTAGTCCTCGCCGGGCACCTGCTCCTCGGGAGGCAGGATGGCCTCCACCGAGCCCAGGTCGACGTGGATCATCCGCGGGTTCGGGCCCTGCTGGATGACGCCCGCGACGATGTCGCCCTCACGGCCCCGGAACTCGCCGAGGACCGCGTCGTCGGCGATGTCACGCAGCCGCTGGTTGATGACCTGCTTGGCCGCGAAGGCCGCGATGCGCCCGAAGTCGCTGGGGCTGTCCTCGGCCTCGCCGACGACGTTGCCCTCCTCGTCGTGCTCCGGCACGTAGACGCTGACGTGGCCGGTCTTGCGGTCGAGGTGCACGCGGGCCGCGGGCGGCTGGTCGCTGTGGCCGTGACGGTGGTCGGCCTGGTTGGTGTGCTTCAGATAGGCGGTCAGGATCGCCTGTTCGATGATCTGCACCAGCTCATCGAAGGGGATCTCCTTCTCGCGCTCCATGAGACGCAAGACGCTGAGGTCGATGTCCATGCCGGCCTCCTCTATTCAGATCTCGCCGCCGCGTGACAGCGCGACGGACTCAGTCCTCTACGGTACCCGAGATTCCGGAAGGCGGGAACGCCGGGTACCGTTCACCGCATGACCTCCCCCAGCCGGGCCGCCTCGCGCATCGAGCGCCAGCCCGCCGTCCGCGCGCTGGCGCGGGTGGGGCTGGCCGCCATCGGCATCCTCCACATCCTCATCGGCATCATCGCCCTCGCCGTCGCAGCCGGGGCGGGCGGGAACGCCGACCAGTCGGGAGCCCTTCAGGCGCTGGTCGCCGTGCCGGGCGGACTGTTCGTGCTGTGGGCGGTCATCGTCGGGCTGATCTTCCTGTCGCTCTGGCAGATCCTCCAGGCGATCACCGCGCGGCGGCCGGGTGAGAAGGTGACAGAGGTCGCAAAATGCATCGTCTACGCGGCCCTCGCCGCCATCGCGATCTCGATCGCCGCGGGAGGGCGGAGCAACGCCTCCTCGTCCGAGCAGAGCGCGAGCGCGAAGCTGCTGGCGATGCCCGGTGGCGTGTTCCTGCTCGCGGCGATCGGTCTCGCGGTGGTGGCCGTCGGCGTCGTGTTCATCGTCAACGGGGTCACGCACCGCTTCGAACGCGACCTGCGCCTCCCGCCGAACCGTTGGGCGACCATCACCACGACGCTCGGTCGCGTCGGCTACGTCGCCAAGGGCATCGCCCTCATCATCGTGGGCGGGCTGGTGGTGTTCGGCGCACTGACCTCCGACCCCGAGAAGGCGGGCGGGCTCGACGGCAGCCTGAAGGCGCTCGTCCAGGTGCCCTTCGGCGTCATCCTCCTGATCCTGATCGCCTTGGGCCTGATCGCCTACGGAGCGTTCTGGTGCGTCCGGGCATTCGCCTCGCGCCTCCGCGACCCCTGACCTACTCCCCCGCCGCACCCGCGAACTGCGCGTTGTACAGCGTGTAGTACGCGCCTCCACGGGCGAGCAGCTCGGCGTGCGTCCCCTGCTCCACGATGCGGCCCGCCTCCATCACCAGGATGAGGTCGGCGTCGCGGATGGTGGACAGGCGGTGCGCGATCACGAACGAGGTGCGGTCCGCGCGGAGCGCGCTCATCGCCTTCTGCACCAGCAGCTCGGTGCGCGTGTCCACCGACGACGTCGCCTCGTCGAGGATGAGGACGCTCGGGCGGGCGAGGAACGCCCGGGCGATCGTCAGCAGCTGCTTCTCGCCGGCCGAGATGTTGGCGCCCTCGTCGTCGAGCACGGTGTCGTAGCCGTCCGGGAGGGAGTGCACGAAGCGGTCGACGTAGGTGGCGCGGGCCGCATCCATCACCTCCTCGTCGGTGGCGTCGGGACGTCCGTAGAGGATGTTGTCGCGGATGGTGCCTTTGAACAGCCAGGTGTCCTGCAGCACCATCCCCATCCGGCTGCGCAGGTCGTGCCGGCTCATGGAGGCGATGTCCACGCCGTCGAGGGTGATGCGGCCGCCATCGAGCTCGTAGAAGCGCATCATGAGGTTGACGAGCGTCGTCTTGCCCGCTCCCGTCGGTCCGACGATCGCGACCGTCTGGCCGGGCTGCGCGACCAGTGACAGGTCCTCGATCAGCGGCTTGTCCTCCGTGTACCGGAACGACACGTCCTCGAACGCGAGCCGTCCCTTCGTGCCCTCGGGACTCCGCGGCTCTCGCGGGTCCTCGGACTGCTCGTCCGCATCCAGCAGCTCGAAGACGCGCTCCGCGCTGGCCACTCCCGACTGCAGCAGGTTCGCCATCGACCCGAGCTGGGTGAGCGGCTGGGTGAACTGCCGCGAGTACTGGATGAACGCGGTCACGTCGCCCAGCTGCATCGCTCCGCTCGCCACCTGGAGGCCGCCGACCACAGCGATCGCGACGTACATCAGGTTCCCGACGAACATCATCGCGGGCATGATGATCCCCGAGATGAACTGCGCCCCGAAACTGGCCCGGTACATCTCCTGGTTCTTGGCGCGGAAGCGGGCCTCCACCTCGCGGTGGCGGCCGAACACCTTCACCAGCGAGTGCCCGGTGAACGCCTCCTCGATCTGGCCGTTCAGCTCGCCCGTGTGGCGCCACTGCGCGACGAACAGCTTCTGCGAGCGCTTCGCGATCACCGTGGTGATGAGCAGGGTCAGCGGGATGGTGATCAGCGCGATCACTGCGAGCAGCGGCGAGATCACGAACATCAGCACGATGACGCCGACGACGGTGAGCAGCGACGTGAGCAGCTGGCTCATGGTCTGCTGGAGCGACTGCGAGATGTTGTCGATGTCGTTGGTGACCCGGCTCAGCAGCTCACCCCGCTGCATCCCGTCGAAGTACTTCAGCGGCAACCGGTGCAGCTTCTCCTCCACGTCGGCGCGGAGCCGGTAGACGGTCCGCTGCGTCACGCCGTTCAGCACGTACGCCTGCAGGTAGCTGAAGACCGACGACGCCACGTAGAGCGCGAGCACCCACAGCAGCGTCTGCCCCACGGCGGTGAAGTCGATGCCCGCGCCCGGCGTGAACGTCGTTCCCGAGACGAGGTCGGCCAGCTGGCCCTGGCCCTGGGCGCGCAGACCCGCGATCACCTGCGCCTGCGTCAGCCCCGACGGGAACTGCAGCGACAGCGCGCCCGCGAAGACCAGGTTGATGGCGTTGCCGAGCAGCTTCGGGCCGAGCACAGCGAGCGTGACCGAGATCACCGCGAGCACCGTCACGGCGGCGATGGCCAGCCGCTCCGGGCGCAGCCGGCCGAGCAGCCGCTTCGCGCTCGGGCCGAAGTTCATCGACTTCTGCACCGGCATCCCCAGGCCCGCGAACGGGCCGCCGCCTCCCGGGCCCCGCCGCATCGGCGGGCCGGCAGGACGCTCGGGCGCTGTCGTCTTCTCGCTCATCGCCTGTCCCCCTATGCCGCATCCTGAGCCGCGAGCTGCGACGAGACGATCTCGGCGTAGGTCGTATTGCTCTCCAGGAGTTCGTCGTGCGTCCCGCGGCCGACCACCCGGCCGTCCTCGAGGACGATGATCTGGTCCGCGTCCACGATGGTGGACACCCGCTGGGCGACCACGATCACGGTCGCGTCGGTGACCTCGCGGGCGAGCGCGGCGCGGAGCCGCGCGTCCGTGGCGGTGTCGAGCGCCGAGAACGAGTCGTCGAACACGTAGATCTCGGGCTTCCGGACGAGCGCCCGGGCGATCGCGAGACGCTGACGCTGGCCTCCGGACACGTTCGTCCCGCCCTGGGCGATCGGCGCCTCCAGACCCTCCGGCATCGCCTCGACGAAGTCCCGGGCCTGCGCGATCTCGAGGGCGTGCCAGAGGTCGTCGTCCGTGGCGTCCGGGTTGCCGTAGCGCAGGTTGGATGCCACGGTGCCGGAGAACAGGTAGGGCCTCTGCGGCACGATCCCGATGCGTGACCACAACACCTCGGGGTCGAGGTCGGCCGCGTCGACCCCGTCGACCAGGACGATGCCGCTTGTGGCGTCGAAGAGGCGCGGGATGAGGTTCACCAGCGTGGTCTTGCCGGCGCCGGTGCTGCCGATGATCGCCGTCGTCCTGCCGGTCTCGGCCAGGAAGGTGATGTCGGTGAGCACGGGATGCTCGGCGCCGGGATACGAGAAGCCGACGTCGACGAACTCGACCGTTCCGTGCGCGGGCACCTCCGTGATCGGGTCGGTGGACGCACGGACCGACGGCTCGGTGCCGAGCACCTCTCCGATGCGGTCGGCGCAGACGGAGGCGCGCGGGACCAGCACGGCCATCATCGTCGACATCATCACGCCCATCAGGATCTGCATCAGGTACTGCAGGAACGCGGTCAGCGTCCCGACCTGCAGTGTGCCGTCCTGCACGCGGAACGAGCCGAACCATATGACGGCGACGCTCGAGACGTTGAGCACGAGCATGACGATCGGGAACATCAGTGCGAACAGGCGCCCCGCTTTCAGGGCCGTCTCGGTCACCTGGTCGTTCGCCGTCCGGAAGCGGTTCGTCTCGACGTCCTCCCGCACGAAGGCGCGCACCACGCGGATGCCGCTCAGCTGCTCCCGCAGGACGCGGTTCACGCGGTCGATCCTGTCCTGCATCCGGCGGAACTGCGGCACCATCCGCGCGATGATGATGCTGACCGCGACCAGGAGCGCCGGGACGCTGACGGCGATCAGCCACGACAGGTCGATGTCCTGCTGCATGGCGAGCACGATGCCGCCGACCGCCAGGATCGGCGCGGAGACGAGCAGGGTGCAGGTCATCATGACGAGCATCTGCACCTGCTGCACATCGTTGGTGTTGCGGGTGATCAGCGAGGGCGCGCCGAAGGCGGTCACCTCGCGCTCGGAGAACTCGCCGACGCGGTGGAAGATCGCCTCGCGCAGATCCCGGCCCACCAGCATGGCCACCTTCGCACCGAAGTACACCGCGGTGATCGCGCAGGCGATCTGGACGAGCGTCACACCCAGCATCTCCGCGCCGACCGCGAGGATGTAGGAGGTGTCGCCCTTCGCGATGCCGTTGTCGGTGATGTCGGCGTTGAGCGTCGGCAACCACAGCGACAGCAGGGACTGCGCGAGCTGGAAGACGATCACCCCGATCAGGAGGGGCCAGTGCGGCCGCAGGAACCGGCCGAGGAGTCTGAGGAGCATCATGCCTCCGTGGTGGACGACGTCGATGAGGATGGGATCTGGTGGCGGAGGTCGGCGACGTACGGCGACTCGCCCGCGACGCCGACGAGCACCAAGCGGGCGAGGTCGTCGATGCTGAACTCGATGCCCTCGTTCACAGCGGGGAACGCGGCCGAGAAGCTGATGAGCCGGAGGACATGCGCCACGCGCTCGGGCGGCCAGTTCAGGTCGTCGGTCTCGGGCTCGAGGATGCGGGCGATGATGCGCGCGAACTCGCCGCGCTCCTGCGGGACGGGCGGCCGCTGCGGCCCGATCACGGACATGATCCGCATCACGCTGTGGAACCGCTCGCGGAGCAGGTACAGGATCGCGCGGACCTTGTGCTCGAGCGGAAGCGCCGGGTCGATGCTGCGCAGTGCTTCACGCAACGGCTCGGGATCGAGGTACTTCTCGATGGCGGCCTGCACCAGCGTCTCCTTGTCGCCGAAGGCGCGGAAGATCGTGCCCTCCGCGATTCCTGCGGCCTCGGCGATCTGGCGGGAGGTCATGCCCCGTCCGTGCTCCAGCAGCAGCGGGATGACGGCGTCGACGATCATCGCCTTGCGGTCGTCCGCCGACATCGACGGCGCACGGGTGCGCGGAGCGTCGCGCACGGCATCCGGATTCACGCGCTCACTCTAACGGAGTGAGTGCTCACTCACAAGGTTTCCGCGTCAGTCGCGCGCGAAGATCTCGGAGATCTCCGCCACCTCGGCGGCGGTGGGCGACCACGCGGTCGCCGCCTCGGCGTTGGCGACGATCTGCTCCGGTTTCGTCGCTCCCGCGATGACGCTCGTGAGCCCCGGCTGGGCGAGCAGCCAGGCGAAGGTCGCCTCCAGCATCGTGACGCCGTGCTGGTCGCAGAAGGCCTGGAACCGGTCCATGCGATCCCACGGAGCGTTGTCCAGCAGGTGCTTGCGGAGGTTCATGATCCGGCTGTCGGCCGGACCGCCTTCGCGGGTGAACTTGCCCGTGAACAGTCCGTTGTAGAGCGGGAAGTACGGCAGGAAGCCCAGCCCGTACCG
Source organism: Leifsonia sp. KNZ13-11D (assembly GCF_056754895.1). Classification (NCBI taxonomy): domain Bacteria; kingdom Bacillati; phylum Actinomycetota; class Actinomycetes; order Micrococcales; family Microbacteriaceae; genus Leifsonia; species Leifsonia sp. KNZ13-11D. Next base: position 1,336,960 of record NZ_JBPGWU010000001.1, on the reverse strand, counting down.
GTTCACGGCCGGGAGCACCTCGCGCTCGGCGTCCCGCGACAGAAGGCTGTACTCGTTCTGAGCCGACACGAACTTCGGGTGGCCGTGCAGCCGCGCGGTGAACTCCGCCTCGGCGATCTGCCAGCCGCTCAGGTTGGAGTGGCCGATGTAGCGGATCTTTCCCTCCGCGATGAGGTCGTCCAGCGTCTCGAGCGTCTCCTCGATCGGCGTCACCGGATCGGGCTGGTGCAGCTGGTACAGGTCGATCCAGTCGGTGCGGAGCCGGCGGAGCGAGCTCTCGACGGCCAGCCGGATGTAGCGGCGGGACCCGCGGACGCCCCAGTCCGGCCCGTTGAGCCCGGCCATGTCCATCCCGAACTTGGTGGCCAGCACGATCCGGTCACGCTTCCCCTCCAGCGCCTTGCCCATGAGGGTCTCGGACAGCCCTCGCTGACTGCCGTAGATGTCGGCGGTGTCGAACAGCGTCACGCCGGCGTCGATGGCCGCGCCGATGACGGCGTCCGTGCCCTCCTGCGTCTCGGTCACGGTGCCTGCGCGGCCGAAGTTGTTGCAGCCGAGGCCGACCGTGGAGACGATCAGACCGGACGGTCCGAGGGTGCGGTATTCGATGTTCGCCATGCCCCGAGTCTAGGCACGCGGTCTCGCTCGACCATCATCCGGAATCCCTCCACAACCGGCCCTCAAGGTGGGTTATCCCCGATGTCCGAATCCCGCGAGTGGACGTCGGCGGTGCGCTCTAGAGTCGACCCATGAGCAGTTCCTTCGCCTACCTCCTCCGCACCACGAGCCCCATCGGGCGTCTCGAGCTCACCAGCGACGGCACCGCGGTGACGTCGCTCTCCATCGAAAAGGCCGGCCACCTGCCGCTCGATGACCATCCCGAACGCAGCACCGCCGTGCTCGACGACGCGGCGGCGCAGCTCGACGAGTACTTCGAGGGCAGTCGTCGCGCCTTCGATGTGCCGGTGCGCCTGCAGGGCACCCCGTTCCGGCAGGCGGTGTGGGAGCAGCTGTCCGAACTCGAGTTCGGCACGTTCGTCTCCTACGGCGAGTTGGGGGCGGCGCTCGGTCACGCCGGCTACGGCCGCGCCATCGGCGGTGCGGTGGGCGCCAACCCCGTGCCGATCATCGTGGGCTGCCACCGCGTGCTGTCGTCCAGCGGCCGGGTCACCGGCTACAGCGGAGGGGACGGCATCCCCACCAAGCTGTGGCTGCTGGAGCACGAGGGGATCCTGCTGGCGGCATGAGCGAGACCACCGCAGTGACACGGTCGGCGCTGGTCGTCGGCGACGACGGGCTCGCGCGCTGCTCCTGGTCGGCGAGCGACCCCGAATACCGGCGTTATCACGACGAGGAGTGGGGACGTCCGCAGCACGACCCGCGGGCGCTCTACGAGAAGCTGTGCCTGGAGGGCTTCCAGGCGGGGCTCTCGTGGATCACCATCCTGCGACGGCGCCCTGCGTTCCGCGAGCTCTTCCTCGGGTTCGAGCCCGAGAAGGTGGCGGCCATGACCGAGGCCGATGTGCAGCGGCTGCTTCAGGATGCGCGCATCATCCGGCACCGCGGCAAGATCGAGGCGACCATCTCGAACGCGCGGGCGGTGCTCGCGCTCGAGGAGCCGCTGGATGCGCTGATGTGGGCGTTCGCGCCGCCCGCGGACGACCGATCGCGTCCGCGCTCGTGGGGTGAGATCCCGGCCGTGACGGCCGAGTCCACCGCGATGAGCAAGGAGCTCCGTCGCCGCGGATTCCGGTTCGTCGGGCCGACGACGATGTACGCGCTGATGCAAGCGACCGGAATGGTCGACGACCACGTCGAAGGCTGCTTCCGCGCGTGACGCGGCCGTCGACCGCGCGCGGCCGGCAGACAGTACCGAGAGAGTCGGGCCGACGGCGGAAATGGCTCCGACGCCGGATTCTCGCTGGTGAGGACGCGACCGCTCGTGCCCGACCGCAGGCGGATTGATGGTGCTCACACTCCGGTGTGGAAACGGCGTATGGGGATGACACGCCGGCCACCACACGTCGGCCCGACTAAGTGAGGCCGAAGCCGCACCAGGTGCGTCGACGCCCTCGGATCAGTGATCCTCTCTCTTGGTTGTGAGCATAGCTCACTTTCTTGTCGCGCACCACTGTGAATCAGCAGTGAGTCGTGCCTCCTCGTGGCCTCGGAGGAGACGGCCGATGCGCGCGGCCCAGCGGCCTGCGGCGGGTCAGGCCCGCAGCGAGGCCATCAGCCGCCCGGGCACGCCGCGCACCTCGGGGACGACCAGCTCCAGGTCGCGCGTTCCGTCGGCGGCGAGCTCCAGTTCGTAGCCTTCGGCTCCGGCCCACGCCAGCAGCTCCTCGGCGGTCGCGAAGCCGGCGCCCGCCTCCAGCAGCGCACGGGTGAGCAGACCCTTCGCCTGCTTGTTGAAATGGTTGAGCGCCCGCATATGGCCGCCCTCATCACGGGCGAGCACACGCACGTAGTGGGCACCCTCCCGGTCCGGGAGCGGCGCCAGGGCGGCATAGCCCTCGGAGCGCAGGTCCAGCAGCAGGTCGTCCCGCTCCGCCAGGACGGCCGCCCCGGCGGCGGCCCAGCGCTTCTTCAGCGACGGCGAGCCTCGACGCAGCGACAGTCGCGAGTCGAACGAGAGCCGATAAGCGGGCACCGGATCCGCCGCCCCCACCAGTCCGAGCAGGGCGGACTGCACAGCGACCGCATCGGCGGCAGCCGCCCACGCGCTGTCGCCGAGCGTCCCGGCATCGAGCGCGTCGTACAGCACACCGGTGTACCGCTCGAGCGCGCGCATCGTCGGGGCGTCCGGGATGCCGCGGTTGCGTTCGACCTCGCCCGACTGCTTCGGCCCGAGCTTCAGGGCGCGGACGGCCGTGTCGTGATCGGCGGCCAGCTCGACGACGGCGTCGACCACCTCCCGCCGCACCGGGGTGAGCGCGGGGAAGCTCAGGCGTTCGAGGGCGAGCGGGGACCCCACTCCCCCGTCCCTCTTCGTCTCCGAGGGCGGGAGCAGGATGAGCACTCTAGCCCTCCACGAAGTCCAGAGCGGTGTTGGCGTTCTCGCCCAGCGGGGCGGCCGTGTCGAGGGTGATGCGCGGCAGCGTTCCGCAGGCGCCGCGCCACTCGTCGTACTCGTCGACGCTCTGTTCGACGGCGTATGCTGCGACGATCCCGGTGCGCTTCGCCAGACGCTCCTCGTGCAGCGCCGGGTCGGAGCACACCGTCTCGACGACCCGCAGCTTCACATCGCACCGCTCGGCGAGGTCGCGCCACTGCAGGCGCGCGGGCTCCACGGCGTTCACCGCGTCGACGACCACCGAGTGCCCCGAAAGGAGCACCTGCTCGGCCATCGTCTCGGCGACGAGGTAGGCGGCCAGCCCGGTCGGCTGGTCCGAGTCGATGCCGGCACGGAGGATGGACGCCTCGATCGGGTCCACCGAGATCACTGTGGCGCCCAGACGTCCGGCCAGGATCTCGGCGAGGGTGGACTTGCCGGAACCGGGAAGCCCCGCCATCGCCACCAGCATCGGGACGTGGACGTCTCCGAACTGGCGCTCCAACGGGGCTCCCGGGGTCGCAGCCATGTCAGACCAGTTCGGCCTGGCGGGCCACGATGGTGACGGTGTTGTTCTCGACGGAGAGGAAACCGTCGTCGGCGCTGGCCGCGATGGACTCGCCCCCGCTGAGGGTCACGCGCACCTCGCCCTCGGCGAGGATGGCGAGCAGCGGCTCGTGGCCGGGCAGGATACCGATCTGCCCCTCCACCGTGCGTGCGACGACCATGCTCGCCTCACCCGTCCACACTTCGTGGTCGGCGGCGACGACGCTGACGTTGAGGACAGCCATCGTTAGCCGTTCTCCTTCTGGATCTGCGCCCACTTCTCCTCGACGTCGGAGATCGCTCCGACGTTGAAGAAGGCCTGCTCGGCCACGTGGTCGAACTCGCCCTTGGCGATCGCGTCGAACGACTCGATGGTCTCCTTCAGCGGGACCGTGGAGCCCTCGACACCGGTGAACTTCTTCGCCATGTAGGTGTTCTGCGAGAGGAACTGCTGGATCCGGCGCGCACGCGACACCGTGATCTTGTCCTCCTCCGACAGCTCGTCCACACCGAGGATCGCGATGATCTCCTGCAGCTCCTTGTTCTTCTGCAGGATCTGCTTGACCGTGGTGGCCACGCGGTAGTGGTCCTCACCCAGGTAACGGGGGTCGAGGATGCGCGAGGTCGAGGTCAGCGGGTCGACGGCCGGGTAGAGACCCTTCGACGCGATCTCACGGGAGAGCTCGGTCGTCGCGTCCAGGTGGGCGAAGGTCGTCGCCGGCGCCGGGTCGGTGTAGTCGTCCGCAGGCACGTAGATCGCCTGCAGCGAGGTGATCGAGTGACCGCGGGTCGAGGTGATGCGCTCCTGCAGCTGGCCCATCTCGTCGGCCAGGTTCGGCTGGTAGCCCACCGCGGAGGGCATGCGGCCGAGCAGCGTGGAGACCTCGGAACCGGCCTGCGTGAACCGGAAGATGTTGTCGATGAAGAGCAGCACGTCCTGGTTCTGCACATCGCGGAAGTACTCCGCCATGGTCAGCGCCGAGAGGGCGACGCGCAGACGCGTCCCCGGCGGCTCGTCCATCTGGCCGAAGACGAGGGCGGTCTTGTCGAACACGCCCGCTTCCTCCATCTCGTGGATGAGGTCGTTGCCCTCACGGGTGCGCTCGCCGACACCGGCGAACACGGACACACCACCGTGATCCTGCGCCACGCGCTGGATCATCTCCTGGATGAGGACGGTCTTGCCGACACCGGCGCCACCGAACAGGCCGATCTTGCCACCCTGCACGTACGGGGTCAGCAGGTCGATGACCTTGATGCCGGTCTCGAACAGCTGCGTCTTCGACTCGAGCTGGTCGAACGCCGGCGGGTTGCGGTGGATCGGCCAGCGCTCGGTGATCTCGACCTTCTCGCCGGGCTCGAGGTTCAGGATGTCACCGGTGACGTTGAACACCTTGCCCTTGGTCACATCGCCGACGGGCACCGTGATCGGCGAACCGGTGTCGCGCACCTCGCCGCCGCGGACCAGGCCGTCGGTCGGCTTGAGGGCGATCGCACGCACCAGGTCGTCGCCGAGGTGCTGGGCGACCTCGAGCGTGATCTCGGTCGACTCCTCGCCGATCGTGATCGTGGTCTTCAGAGCGTTGTAGATACCCGGGATCGCATCGTGCGGGAACTCGATGTCGACGACCGGGCCGGTGACGCGCGCGATGCGCCCGACGCCACCCGGCTGCGCGGTCGAAGCCTGGGCTTCGGCGGTAGCGGTAGTCATGATTCGTTCTCTCTCGTTAGGACGTTTACTTTGCCGAGCTCAGGGCGTCGGCGCCGCCGACGATCTCGGAGATCTGCTGGGTGATCTCCGCCTGACGGGCGTTGTTGGCGAGACGCGTGTAGTCGGTGATGAGCTTGTCGGCGTTGTCGCTCGCGGCCTTCATCGCCTTCTGGGTCGCCGCGTGCTTCGAGGCGGCGGACTGCAGCATCGCGTTGAAGATGCGGCTCTCGATGTAGACGGGCAGCAGAGCGTCGAGCACGGTCCCTACATCCGGCTCGAACTCGTACAGCGGCAGGACCTGCGTGCGGTCCGGCTCCTCCACGCCCTCCACGACCTCCAGGGGAAGCAGGCGCACGACCTGCGGCTCCTGCGTCAGCATGCTGATGAAGCGGTTGTAGATGATGTGGATCTCGTCCACGCCGCCGTCGGAGGCGTCGCGCAGGAACGACTCGAGGATCGCGTCGGCGACCTCCTTCGCCTGCTCGAACTCCGGGGCATCCGTGTTTCCGGTCCAGACCCGCTCGAACGCGCGGCGACGGAAGCTGAAGTAGCCCTGCGCCTTGCGGCCGACCAGGAAGTACACGACCTCCTTGCCCTGGCTGCGGAGCAGCTCGGCGAGCTTCTCCGACTCTTTGAGCACGTTCGAGTTGAACGCGCCCGCGAGGCCGCGGTCGGAGGAGAAGATCACGATCGCAGCGCGCTCGATCTTCTCCGGCTCGGTGGTCAGCACGTGGTCGACGTTGGAGTAGGTGGCCACCGCCGACACCGCGCGCGTGATCGCGCGGGCGTACGGCGTGCTGGCGGCCACCCGCGCCTGCGCCTTCTGGATGCGGGAGGCGGAGATCAGCTCCATCGCACGGGTGATCTTCTTGGTCGTCTGGGCAGACCTGATCTTCTGCCGGTAGACCCGAAGCTGGGCTCCCATGTGTCTCCTCTTACTCAGTCTTCGATCGCGGCGGCGCTCAGCGCTTGGCCTTGACGATGCGCTCCTGGTCGACCGCGTCCTCGTCGATGGCCTCGAACTCCTCGCGTCCCACCGAGGCGAGCGGCTTGCCCTCGCCCGTCTGGAACTCGAGCTTGAACGCGTCAACCTCGGAGTCGAGCTTCGCGACCGTGTCGTCGTCGAGGACGTTGGTCTCGCGGAGCGTGGTCAGGATGTCGGTGTTGCGGCGCAGGTGATCCAACAGCTCCGACTCGAAGCGCAGGACGTCCTCCACGGCGACCTCGTCGAGCTTGCCGTTGGTGCCGGCCCAGATCGAGACGACCTGCTCCTCCACCGGGAACGGCGAGTACTGCGGCTGCTTGAGCAACTCGGTCAGGCGGGCGCCGCGCGCCAGCTGGCGACGGCTCGCGGCGTCGAGGTCGGACGCGAACATCGCGAACGCCTCGAGCGAGCGGTACTGCGCCAGCTCGAGCTTGAGCGTGCCGGAGACCTTCTTGATCGACTTGACCTGCGCGTCACCGCCGACTCGGGAGACCGAGATGCCGACGTCGACCGCGGGACGCTGGTTGGCGTTGAAGAGATCGGACTGCAGGAAGATCTGGCCGTCGGTGATCGAGATCACGTTGGTCGGGATGTAGGCGGAGACGTCGTTGGCCTTCGTCTCGATGATGGGCAGACCGGTCATCGAGCCGGCGCCCAGCTCGTCGGAGAGCTTGGCACAGCGCTCCAGCAGGCGGGAGTGCAGGTAGAAGACGTCGCCCGGGTAGGCCTCGCGTCCCGGCGGACGGCGGAGCAGCAGCGACACGGCGCGGTACGCCTCGGCCTGCTTGGACAGGTCGTCGAAGACGATGAGGACGTGCTTGCCGCCGTACATCCAGTGCTGGCCGATGGCCGAGCCGGTGTAGGGGGCCAGGTACTTGAAGCCGGCCGGGTCGGAGGCGGGGGCCGCGACGATGGTGGTGTACTCCATCGCGCCGGCGTCCTCGAGCGCGCCCTTCACCGAGGCGATGGTCGAGCCCTTCTGACCGATGGCGACGTAGATGCAGCGGACCTGCTTGTTGACGTCGCCCGACTCCCAGTTGGCCTTCTGGTTGATGATCGTGTCGATCGCGATGGCCGTCTTACCGGTCTGGCGGTCGCCGATGATCAGCTGACGCTGACCGCGGCCCACCGGGATCATGGCGTCGATCGCCTTGATGCCGGTCTGGAGGGGCTCGTGCACCGACTTGCGCTGCATGACGCCGGGCGCCTGGAGCTCGAGCTCGCGGCGGCCCTCGCTGGCGATCTCGCCGAGGCCGTCGATCGGGTTGCCGAGCGGGTCGACCACCCGGCCGAGGTATCCGTCGCCGACCGGGACCGAGAGGACCTCGCCGGTGCGGGTCACCTCCATGCCCTCGACGATCTCGTCGAACTCACCGAGCACGACCACGCCGACCTCGTTCTCGTCGAGGTTCTGCGCGAGGCCGAGGACGCCGTTCGAGAAGCGGATGAGCTCGTTGGCCATGACGCTGGGGAGGCCCTCGACGTGCGCGATGCCGTCGGAGGCGTCCAGCACGTGGCCGATCTCGGTCGCCTCGGCGCCGGACGGCTCGTAGCTGTTGACGAAGTCCTTGAGCGCGTCGCGGATCTCGTCGGGGCTGATCTGGATGTCTGCCATTGTGATTCCTATCTTGAGGCGGTCAGCCCGCCAGCTGAAGCCGGAGTTCGGCGAGACGCGACGCGATGCTTCCATCGATGACGTCGTCACCGATCTGCACGCGCAATCCGCCGATGATCGAGGGGTCGACGACCTGGTTGATCTTCAGGTCGCCGTAGGTGGCGCTGAGCGCGGAGCGCAGCCGCTCGGTCTGGGCCTCCGGCAGCGGAGCCGCCGTGTAGACCGTCGCGATGGTCAGGCGGTCCTGCGACGCCACGACGCGCGCTGCGGCGCGGAGCGACTCGCGGATGCTTCGGCCGCGCGGCTGCTGGACGAGCTGGCGCACGATCGCGATCGTCTGCTGCGAGGAGCGCCCGGCGAGCAGGCGCTCGACCAGCGCGACCTTCGACTCCGTCGAGGCGAGCTTGCTGCGCAGAGCGAGTTCGAGCTGCGCGTCGGAGGTCACGGCGCCTCCGAAGGCGAACAGCTCGGCGACGATGTCGACGTCGCGCGGCGCCGAGGCGGCGATGGCGCGGATGCCGAGCTCCTCGATCGCGGCGAGCAGGTCGTCGTGCGACGACCAGCGCTGCGCGACGACGACGCCGAGCAGCGCGACGGTGTCCGCCGGCAGCGAGGCGAAGATGCGCTTCACGAGCGTCGACTTCGCCGCCGGATCGGCCGTGGGGTCGCTGAGGACGGCTCGGAGCTGGGCCGAGTCGGCGACGACCCGTCCTGCGGCGAACAGGTCCTCAGCCGTCGCCAGATCGGCCTTGGATCCCAGGTCGGCGAGAGCCGACACGGACCGGGCCAATGCTTCTCTGGTGGCGCTTCCCATCAGTTGCCCGATCCTGCCTTCTGCTCATCCGCCTCGAGGTCCGCCAGGAAGCGGTCCACGATGGCCTGAGCGCGCTTGTCCTCATCGAGCGCCTCGCGCACCACCGTCGACGCCAGGTCGATCGCGAGCGAGCCGACCTCGCTGCGCAGCTGGACGAGCGCCGTCTGGCGCTCCGCCTCGAGCTGCGCCTGCGCTTGGGCGGTCACGCGAGCGGCCTCCGTCGCAGCGGCCTCACGGGCCTCCGCGACGATCTTCTGTCCGTCGGCACGAGCGGTCTCACGGATCTTGCCCGCCTCCGCACGCGCCTCGGCGAGCTGGGCGGTGTACTCCTCCAGCAGGGCCTCGGCCTTGCGCTGCGCTTCGTCGGCCTTCTCGATGTTGCCTTCGATCGCCTCGGCGCGCTCATCGAGGAGCTTCCGCATGCGTGGCAGCACGAGCCGCCAGAAGAAGACCAGGATGATGACGAAGCAGATCAACGATCCGACGATGTCGTACCACGCCGGGATGAGCGGGTTGATCGTCTCACCCGACTCGGCGGCGCGAATCACACCGTTTATCATCACTCCTCCTTACTGAGGGATAAAGAGGGGTTACTGGAAGATGAAGCCGACGGCGATACCGATGAACGCGAGCGCCTCGGTGAACGCGATACCGATGTACATCAGGACCTGGAGACGGCCGGCCAGCTCAGGCTGACGGGCCACGCCCTCGATGGTCTTGCCGACGACGATGCCCACGCCGATGGCCGGGCCGATGGCGGCGAGGCCGTAACCGACGGTGGCGATGTTGCCGGAGATTGCAGCGATGTCCACGTTGTGTGTTTCCTTCCGTGATGGCGATCCGTGCGGGTGCGCGGATCGTTCTTAGTGTTCCTCGGCGACTGCGAGCTGGATATAGACAGCGGTGAGCAGCGCGAAGACGTAGGCCTGCAGGACTGCGACCAGGATCTCGAACAGGGTGAAGGCGAAGCCGAAGGCGAAGGTGCCGATTCCGAAGAGCGACCACCAGCTGCCCGCCGTGAAGAAGAAGAAGGCGGTGGCGCTGAAGAAGAGCACCAGGAGCAGGTGGCCGACGACCATGTTCATGAGAAGTCGGAGCGTCAGCGTGATCGGGCGCAGGATGAAGGTCGAGACGAACTCGATCGGCGTCACGAGGATGTAGAGGAACCACGGCACGCCGGGCGGGAAGAGCGCGTTGCGGAAGAAGTTGCCAGGGCTCTTCTTGACGCCGGCGTAGATGAAGCAGATGTACGAGACGATCGCGAGCACGAGCGGAACGCCGATGACGGAGGTTCCCGCGATGTTCAGGAACGGGATGATGCCCGTGAGGTTCATGAACAGGACCATGAAGAAGATCGTGGTCAGGATCGGGAGGAAGCGGCGGCCGTCCTTCCTGCCGAGCAGGTCTTCGGCGATGTTGACGCGGACGAAGTCCAGGCCCATCTCGACCACCGACTGGAACCGGCCCGGGATGAGCTTCATCCGCCGCGTGCCGAGCCAGAAGATGAGGAGGATCGCGACGACGGCGACGACGCGCACCAGCGTGATGCGGTTGACTTCGAAGCCACCGATGGAAAAGATGGCGGGCGGGAAGAACTCGTTGATCGAGGGCCCGTGGAAGCTTCCATCATCGGAGCTTGCGGCCTGGACCAGCAGGTTCACAGCGTTAGCTAACAGCGCTATCTCCTGTTTCGGGGCGTCGAGCTCATGGCTCTCGCGACGACGAACGGTGGGTAACCCTGCACTACTCGCACGTCACGTTTTCTGAGCGCGAACGGGTGGGGGATCACTGACAACTCTACAAGAGTTTTCAGCCCATAACGAATTGGATACGGGTCAGCGCTTCTCGCCCGGAAGGGTGACGTCACTGGCGTACGGGACGCGCGACCGGAACACCACGACCATGTCGACCACGAGCGATCCGATGACGCCTGCGATGAGGCTCAGGAACAGCACGGCGGGGTTGATCCACGGCTGGTCCTTGAGCACGACGGCGAGCACCAGGAAGAGCACGAACTTGACGATCCAGCCCCCGAGGACGATCCCGAAGAAGAGACCGACGAAGAGATCGGAGCCGATGAACCGGTTCGCGATGAGGATGCTCAGCGCGGTGATCGAGAGGAACACCGCCGCCATCGCCGTCCCGATGAGCGCGCTGGTCACGCCGATCCAGCCGGCGAAGAACCCGCCCAGCAGCATCCCGACGACGGCGATGACGCCGGCCAGGATCAGCCCGTAGCGCAGCACATCGCGCAGGACGGGGTTGGAGGACGGCTGCGCCGGGGCGCCGTCGGTGCGGTCGGTCATCGGGACTCCTCGGTGAGGGCGGGTTCGGTGGGGGCGGCCGGGCGCTCGCTGGCAGCGTCGAGCTGGTCGAAGCGCGCGGTCTCCTCGGCCTCGCGACTGCCCGCGGGGGCGAGCTCGGCCACGGCCTCGTTGGCCTTGCGGCGGCTCAGCGGCGCGAGCGTGAAGGCGGTGCAGACGACCAGGCCGATGGCGACGAAGACGATCGCCATCCAGTACGGGTCGAAGAAGAACAGCAGGCAGCCGATGGAGAGGACGGCCGTCCACGCGTAGAAGATGAGCACCGCGTGCAGATGGGTGTGGCCCATGTCGAGCAGTCGGTGGTGCAGGTGCTTGCGGTCGGCGCTGAACGGCGACTTGCCCGCGCGCAGCCGCCGGATGACGGCGAGACCGAAGTCGAGCAGGGGCACGACGAGCACGGCGAACGGCAGGATGACCGGGATGAACGCGGGCACCAGCGACGACTTGCCGAGGGTCTGGAGAGCCTCCGGATTGATCGTGCCGGTCACCGAGATCGCCGAGGTCGCCATCAGGAGACCGATCAGCAGCGCCCCCGCATCCCCCATGAACATCTTCGCGGGGTGCCAGTTCAGCGGAAGGAACCCGGCGCACGCGCCGACGAGGATCGCGGCGATGACCCCCGCGAGGCTGAAGTAGTTCTGCGGGCTGATCTCGCGCTGCAGCAGGTACGTGTAGACGAGGAACGTGCCGTTCGCGATGAGCGCGACACCGGCGACCAGGCCGTCCAGGCCGTCGATGAAGTTGATCGCGTTCATCACCAGCACGATCGCGAAGAGGGTGATGATGATCGACATCACGGGCGAGCCGACCGTAAGACCGCCGATCGGCAGCGAATAGATCTGCACGCCGAGCCAGGCCACGAGACCGGCGGCGACGAACTGACCGGCGAGCTTCGTCATCCAGTCGAGGTCCCAGATGTCGTCCGCCACGCCGATCACGACGATGAGCAGCGAAGCGCCCAGGATGGCGAGGATCGGCCCCTGGTCCGAGAAGATCAGCGACAGCACGCCGAACTGGCTCGACAGCAGCCACGAGACGCCGAACGCGACGAGGATGCCGAGGAACATCGCGACGCCGCCGAGCCGGGGCGTCGGCCGGGTGTGCACGTCCCTGGCGCGGATCTTCGGGTAGAGCCGGTAGCGCATCGCCAGCTTGTAGACGACGAACGACATCCCGAAGGTGATGACCGCCGAGATCAGGGCGAGGGCGAGGAGAAGGGTCACGGGTCAGGCGTCCGAGGGCACGGCGAGGGCGTCGCCGACGACCTCCCGCAGCTGATCGATCGAGACCACGCCCTGGCGGAGGATGCGCAGTCCGCCCGACCCGGAGGCCAGGGCGGTCGCGTCCACGATCGTCGAGGAGGAGTCCTTCCCCTCGACGCGCTCGTAGGCGGCGCCGGCCTCTCCCCCGTCGAGGTAGACGGAGATCGAGCCGCCGAGCATCGCCTCGGCCTCGGCGGCGGTGCGCGCGGCGGGACGCCCGGTCAGGTTGGCGGACGACACCGCGAGCGGCCCCGTCTCGGACAGCAGCTCCAGCGCGATCGTGTCCTTCGGCATCCGGAGGGCGACCGTGCCCTTCGTCTCACCGAGGTCCCAGACGAGCGACGGGGATGCGGGCAGCACGATGGTCAGGCCGCCCGGCCAGAACGCCTGGACCAGCGCGTCCACCTCGTCGGGCACCCGCTCGGCGAGCGCGGCCAGGGTGGGGATGCCGGGGACGAGCACCGGTGGCGGAGACTGCCTGCCGCGTCCCTTCGCGTCGAGGAGGCGCTGCACGGCGGCGGGGTTGAAGGCGTCGGCGGCGACACCGTACACGGTGTCGGTGGGGATGACGACGAGTTCGCCGCGCCCGATCGCCGCCCGGGCGAGACGCATGCCGGTGAGCAGTTCGGAGTCGACCGAGCAGTCGTAGATGGGAGCCATGACGGCTCCAATGATAGCCGGGGCGCGGAGGGCGGAACTGGGAGGACGATACTGGAGTCGATGGATGTCTACTTCTTCGACTGCGACAAGACGCTCTACGACTACGACTTCCACAAGCGGCTCCCGAAGCTCGCGGAGCTCGGAGGTGTGAGCCAGTACCGGCTCGCCTCCTCCTGGTGGGCGGGCGGTCACGAGCGCGCCGCGGAGATCGGCGAGTACGCCACCAGCGAGGAGTACCTGGCCGCGTTCGCCGAGGTGACCGGCGCCCGGCTCACGCTCGCCCAGTGGCAGGAGGCGCGGAAGGCCGCGATGACGCCCATCCCCGGCGCCATCGCCGCCCTGCACGAGGCAGCCGGGCTCGGCACAGTGTCGCTGCTGTCGAACAACCCGATCCCGTTCAAGGACTCGCTGCCCGTGCTCACCCCGGAGATCGTGGACGTGCTGGGCGGCAACGACCTCGTCTCCGCCGTGCTCGGCGCCCGGAAGCCCGAGCGCCGCATCTACACCCGGGCACTCGGGCGGTACGGGGTGCAGCCGGAGGACGCCATCCTGTTCGACGACTCGATCGCCAACGTCGAGGGCGCACGCGAGACGGGCATGCACGCCTACCACTTCGCAAAGCGCGAGGACGGCACGTTCGACACCGACGGCATGCGCGACGCCATCCGCGCTTTCGCGAACCGCCCCCGCTGACTTCGCCCCCTCCCCCTCCGTCGAGTACACGAATAGTGCACGCGACACGCCGCGCGGGCGTGCACTTTTCGTGTACTCGACGGAGGGCGGAGGGGCGCGAGCTCGGGTGGAGGGGCTCAGCGGCGGCCGGCGGAGCGGCGGAACAGCCAGGCGGCCCAGACGTAGGCCGCCACGATGATCAGCGCGCACCAGCCGAGGGCCCACCACAGGTCCGAGCCCGGGTCTCGGCCGAACAGCAGCGAACGGATGGTCTCGATGATCGGCGTGATGGGCTGGTTCTCGGCGACCCACTGCAGCCAGGTCGGCATCGTGTCCGTCGGGACGAACGCGCTCGAGAGGTACGGCAGGAACAGCAGCGCGAAGCCGTACCCGCTCGCGGCGGTCGGGCTCTTCGCCGCGAGCCCGATCCCGGCGTAGAGCCAGGTGATCGCCAGGATGAACAGGGCCACCACACCGAGCGCCCCCGCCCACTGCAGCGCGTTCGCCGTCGGACGGAAACCGACGAGCAGAGCGACCGCGATGACGACACCGGTCGCCACCAGGTTGCGCAGGAGGCTGGCGACCACGTGGCCGGTCACCACTCCGCGCGAGCGCAGCGGCATCGTGCGGAAGCGGTCGACGATCCCGTCGCTGAGGTCCCGCGCGACGTCGACGGCGGTGCTGGATGCGCCGAACCCGGCGCAGAGCAGGATGATGCCGGGCACGACGTACTGCACGTAGCCGCCCTCACGGTCCAGGGCGCCGCCGAACACGAAGGTGAACAGCAGCATCAGCATCACGGGCAGGACGATCGCCATCGTGAGCGCTTCGACGTCGCGGAGCGAATGGCGGATGCCGCGCCCGACGAACACGACGGTGCTCGTCAGCGGCGTGACCGGCCGCTCGGGGCGTGTGGGGACGGTGAGGGCGGTCATCGGACGGCCTCCTTCTCGGTCTCGTGGCTGGTGTTCTGCTGGCCGGTCAGGGCGAGGAACGCGTCGTCGAGCGACGGCTTGCGGATGCCGATGGATGCACCGGGCACGGCGAGCGCGTCCAGGTCGTCGATGGCGGCGCGGAGCGCATCCACGCTGCCGTCGGTGGGGAGCTCGCGCACGATGTCGCCGCGGGCGTCGCGCAGCTCGACGACCTCGCCGCCCACCTGCGCCTTGAGCTGCGCTGCGGTGCCCTCCGCGACGATCGTGCCGTGGTCGAGCACGGCGATCCGGTCGGCCAGCTGGTCGGCCTCCTCGAGGTACTGCGTGGTCAGCAGGATGGTCGTCCCCCGCCGGGCGAGGTCCTGGATGATGTCCCACAGCGTCTGCCTGCTGCGGGTGTCGAGGCCGGTCGTCGGTTCGTCGAGGAAGATGACCGGCGGCGCGGCGACCAGGCTGAGTGCGAGGTCGAGCCGGCGGCGCATCCCGCCCGAGTAGGTCGACACCCGTTTCCGTGCCGCGTCGGCCAGGTCGAACCGGTCGATCAGCTCGTCGCTGCGCTGCCGCGCCTCGGCCGCGGTGAAGCCGGAGAGGCGCGCCATCATGCGGAGGTTCTCGGCGCCCGTCAGCACGCCGTCGACGGCCGCGGCCTGGCCGGTGACACTGATCGAGGCTCGGACGCCGTCCGGATCGCTCGCCAGGTCATGTCCGGCGATGGTCACGTCCCCGGCATCGGGCCGGACGAGTGTGGACAGGATGGTGATGAGTGTGGTCTTGCCCGCTCCGTTCGGGCCGAGCAGCGCGAACACGCTCCCCGCTTCCACGCGCAGGTCGATGCCGTCGAGGACGGTCTGCGCGCCGAACGCCTTGCGCAGCCCCGTCACCTCGATCGCCGGTCGGTTCATGATCTTCCCTTCGACTGTGTGTCTCGTAAACTGTTTATGCCGCATACAGTTGTTTAAGTGATACACAGTTCTAGGATGGGTGTCAACACTCCTCGGAAAGGGCGCCGCACATGGCCGAAGACGTCGAAGAGGCCCTCCCCGCGCCGTCGCGCTCAGCTGGGGCGTCGCCGAGCACCCGCAGCGCGGGCCGAAGCGAGAGCTCAGCATCGAGCGGATCGTCGACACGGCCATCGAGCTGGCCGACGCGGAAGGCCTCGGCGCGGTGTCGATGAGCCGCATCGCGGGCGAACTCGGCTTCACCACGATGTCGCTCTACCGCTACGTCACCAGCAAGGACGACGTGCTGGCGCTCATGCAGGACGCCGTCTGCGCCCTCCCCATCCCGCCCGACGACGACCTCACCAACGGCGCGACGGGCAGTGAGGCCGCCCACGACTGGCGCGGCGGACTGCGCCGCTGGGCCATGGCGACCATCGAGGTGATGCGGGAGCATCCGTGGTTCCCCGACATCCCGATCAACGGCATCCCGCTCATGCCGAACAACCTGGCCGTGCTCGACTGGGGGCTGCGCGAGATGCGGACGCTGCCGCTCACCGACGCCGAGAAGATGTCGACCGCGCTGCTCCTGTCATCGTACGCACGCGCCGTCGGCATCGTCGAACGCGACGTCAACCGCGCCCGTCAGGCCGACGGTCCGCCCGCCAACGGCGAGGCCTTCACCCGTGCCCTCTCCGAACTGGTGACGCCCGAGCGCTTCCCGGACCTCGGCCCGCTGGTGGCGACGGGCACCTACGCCGACGCGGACGGCGGCGAGCAGGACGACTTCGCCTTCGGGCTCGACCGCATCCTCGACGGGATCGAACGCTATATCGCCGATCGCGGCGCGCAGCCGCCCGCCGCGCCCGAACCCCTGCCCGAGCCGGTCCCCCGGGACAAGGCCGTCCGCGAGGCGGCGAAGGCCCGGCGGGAGGCGGAGTCGAAGCTGCGGGAGGCGCGGAAGCGCGAGCGGGAGGCGATCGAGCGCGCCCGGGAGCGGGCCGCGCGCTGAGGCCCTGCCCGATAGGACGCTGCCCTAGGCTGCGGCCGCCGCGCGGTCAGATGTAGATGGCCGGGTCGATCCAGCTGTCGCCCGGGATCTGCTCGTGGCCCGAGCGCGGACGCGGGTGCGCGGGCACCCCGACGAGCAGCGAGTTCGGCGGTGCGTCGCGGGTGACCACCGCGTTCGCACCGATCACCGAGTGCTCGCCGATCGTGATCGCGCCCAGCACCTTCGCCCCGGCGCCGACCACGACGCCGTCGTGCACGGTGGGATGCCGTTTGCCGTGCCCGCTCCCCCGGCCGCCCAGGGTCACGCCGTGGTAGAGCATGACGTCGTCACCGATCCACGTCGTCTCGCCGATCACCACGCCCATCCCGTGGTCGATGAAGAACCGCCGGCCGATGCGCGCGCCGGGGTGGATCTCGATGCCGGTCAGGAAGCGCGTGAACTGCGACAGGAAGCGCGCGGGCGTCCGGAGTCCCGCCTGCCACATGCGGTGGGCCACCCGGTACGACCAGATGGCGTGCAGCCCCGAATAGGCGACCGCGATCTCGAAGGACCCCCGCGCGGCGGGGTCGTGCCGGCGTGCGTTGCGGAGGTCCTCGCGCGCCCGGAAGATCGGCACGCCGGTCAGTCCAGCAGATCCGCCCAGAGCGGCGTGGAGATGTACCGTTCGCCGGTGTCGCAGACGACCGCGACGATCGTCTTGCCCGCGTTCTCCGGCCGCTTCGCCAGCTGCAGCGCCGCCCAGACGATGGCGCCGGACGAGATGCCGGCGAGGATGCCCTCCTCGCTGGCGAGGCGCTTCGCAACGTCGAGCGCGTCCTCGAGCGACACGTCGACGACCTCGTCGTAGATCGTCGTGTCGAGGATCTCGGGCACGAAGTTCGCGCCGATCCCCTGGATCTTGTGCGGACCGGGGCTCCCGCCGTTCAGGATGGGCGAGTCCAGCGGCTCCACCGCTACGACCTGCACCTCGGGCTTGCGCTCCTTGAGCACCTGGCCGACGCCCGTGATCGTGCCGCCGGTGCCGACACCGGCGACGAAGATGTCGACGCCGCCGTCGGTGTCCGCCCAGATCTCCTCCGCCGTGGTGGCGCGGTGGATGGCAGGGTTGGCCTCGTTCTCGAACTGCCGCGCCCAGATGGCGTTGTCCGTCGTCTCGACGAGGCGCTTGGCGGTCTCGACCGCTCCGCGCATCCCATCGGCGCCCGGGGTCAGCTCGACCTTGGCGCCGAACGCGCGCATCACCACGCGGCGCTCCTTGCTCGCCGTCTCCGGCATGGCCAGGACGACCTGGTAGCCGCGCGCCGCTCCCACCATCGCCAGGGCGATGCCGGTGTTGCCGCTGGTCGCCTCCACGATGGTCCCGCCGGGGCGCAGGGCCCCCGCCTTCTCGGCCGCGTCGATGATGGCGACGCCGATGCGGTCCTTGACGCTTCCCGCCGGGTTGTAGAACTCGAGCTTCGCGAGCACGCTCGCATCGAGTCCCTCGGTGAGCCGGTTGAGCCGCACGAGCGGCGTCCGTCCGACGGCCTGGGTGACGTTGTCGTAGATCTGCGCTGACATAGGTCTCTTCCTCGTGCGGGGCGGTGGATGGGAACGCGTCACCACTCTAGACGCCGTGACCCGGCACGGAAGCTGTGTGACGGGACGGTAGGCTCGTCGGGCGATGACCCCCACAGCGCCCACCCCCACCCCGCTTCCCGGCTCCGCATCCGCCCCCGTCCCGGCCAGGGCCCTCCGCGACGACGCGGTGGGCGTGCTGGCGCGCGCGGGCGTCCCGGACCCCGAGGTCGACGCCGAGCTCCTGCTCGCCCACGTGCTCGGCGTCAGCCGCGGCCGCGTGCAGGCGCTGATGGTGATGGACGCGGAGGTCGACGGCCCGGACGTCGAGCGGATGCGCGCTGCCGTCGAGCGCCGGGCTGCGCGGGAGCCGCTGCAGCACATCACCGGGCGCGCGCCGTTCCGGTCGCTGGAGCTGAACGTCGGTCCCGGCGTCTTCGTGCCCCGGCCCGAGACGGAGCAGGTCGCGCAGTTCGCGATCGACGCGCTGCGCGCGGTCCCGTCGCCCGAGCCGGTCGGGGTGGACCTCGGCACGGGAAGCGGCGCGATCGCCCTGGCCCTGGCGACCGAGGTGCCGCACGCGCGGATCTACGCGGTGGAGAACTCCCCCGAGGCGTATGTCTGGGCCCGCCGCAACATCGACGAGGTGGGCGCGGCCAACCTGACGCCCGTGTTCATCGACCTCGCCGACGCGCTGCCACAGCTCGACGGCACGGTCGACGTCGTCATCTCGAACCCGCCCTACGTGCCCGACGACGCCATCCCCCGCGACCCGGAGGTGCGGCTGCACGACCCGCACGCCGCGCTCTACGGCGGCCCGGACGGCCTCGACGTCGTGCGCACGATCTCCCGCGTCGCCCGACGCCTCCTCCGCCCCGGCGGCACGCTGGTCCTTGAGCACGGCGAACTGCAGGGCGCCGCCATCCGCGACCTCCTGACCGCCGACGGCTGGCGCGCCGCCGCCACCCACCGCGACCTCACCACCCGCGACCGAGCCACGACCGCCCTCCGCTGACCCGCGCCGCGGCTCCCGTCGCGCTTCGGGCGTCCCCCTCCGTCGAGTACACGAAAAGTGCACGCCGCGACGGCGTTTCCCGTGCACTTTTCGTGTACTCGACGGTGGGGGGGCGGGGCGCGAAGGGAAAGCGGGTCAGTCGGCGAGGTTGGTGAGGCGGGTTTCTTCGTCCAGGTGGATGTTGGACTCGATGACGGGGTCCAGGGCGCCGTTCATGACGGCGTCGAGGTTGTAGGCCTTGTAGCCGGTGCGGTGGTCCGCGATGCGGTTCTCGGGGAAGTTGTAGGTGCGGATGCGCTCCGAGCGGTCCATCGTGCGGATCTGGCCCTTGCGGAACTCGGCCGCCTCGGCGTCCGCCTCCTCCTGCTGGCGGGCGAGCAGCCGGGCGCGCAGCACGCGCATCGCCGCCTCGCGGTTCTGCAGCTGGCTCTTCTCGTTCTGCATCGAGACGACGATGCCGGTCGGCACGTGCGTGATGCGCACCGCCGAGTCGGTCGTGTTGACCGACTGACCGCCAGGACCGGACGACCGGAACACGTCGATCTTGAGGTCGTTCGGGTTGATCTCGACCTCCTCCGGCTCATCCACCTCGGGGAACACGAGGACGCCCGCGGCGGACGTGTGGATGCGGCCCTGCGACTCGGTGGCGGGCACGCGCTGCACCCGGTGGACGCCGCCCTCGTACTTCAGGTGCGCCCACACCCCCTCGGCGGGGTCGGAGGAGTTCCCCTTGAACGCGACCTGCACATCCTTGATGCCGCCCAGGTCGCTCGAGGTCTGCTCGATGATCTCGGCCTTCCAGCGCTTGGAGTCCGCGTAGTGCAGGTACATGCGCAGGAGGTCGCCCGCGAAGAGCGCGGACTCGGCGCCGCCCTCCCCCATCTTGATCTCCATGATGACGTCGCGGCTGTCGTTCGGGTCGCGCGGAATGAGCAGCCGGCGCAGCTTCTCGGACGAGTCGGCGACGCTCTGCTCGAGGCCCGGGATCTCCTCGGCGAACGCGACGTCCTCGGCCGCCAGCTCGCGTGCGGCCTCCAGATCGTCGGAGAGCTGCCGCCACTCGTTGTACGCCGCCACGATGCGCGAGAGCTCGGCATAGCGCCGGTTGACGCGCTTCGAGCGGACCGGATCGCTGTGCAGCTCCGGGTCGGACAGCTGGCGCTGGAGGTCGTCGTGCTCCGCGATGAGGGTGTTCACGGACTCGAACATGGGGTCTTCTTTCTGAGGAGGATGCGGCCGGGAAACGACGAAGCGCCCGCCCGCCGTGCACAGGGCACAGCGGACGGGCGCTGATCGCAGCTAGCGGTGGTCGTTCTCGTGGCCGTGCGAGTGCGCGGTGCCGTGGCCGTTGGCGGGCGCGGGCATCGACTTCTGCACCTGCATCAGGAATTCGACGTTGCTCGAGGTCTCCTTCAGGCGGCCGAGGACGATCTCGAGGGCCTGCTGCTGGTCGAGCCCGGCGAGGGCGCGGCGCAGCTTCCAGGTGATCTTGACCTCGTCCTGGCCCATCAGCATCTCCTCGCGGCGGGTGCCGGAGGCGTTGACGTCGACGGCCGGGAAGATGCGCTTGTCGGCCAGCTGGCGCGACAGGCGGAGCTCCATGTTGCCGGTGCCCTTGAACTCCTCGAAGATGACCTCGTCCATCTTGGAGCCGGTCTCCACCAGCGCCGAGGCGAGGATGGTGAGCGAGCCGCCGTGCTCGATGTTGCGGGCGGCGCCGAAGAACCGCTTCGGCGGGTACAGCGCGGAGGCGTCGACACCACCGGAGAGGATGCGGCCCGACGCTGGAGCGGTCAGGTTGTACGCACGGCCCAGGCGGGTGATCGAGTCGAGCAGCACGACCACGTCATGGCCCAGCTCGACGAGGCGCTTCGCGCGCTCGATGGCGAGTTCGGCGACGGTCGTGTGGTCCTCAGCAGGACGGTCGAAGGTCGAGGCGATAACCTCGCCCTTGACCGTGCGCTGCATGTCGGTGACCTCTTCGGGCCGCTCGTCCACCAGCACGACCATGAGGTGCACCTCGGGGTTGTTGGCCGTGATCGCGTTGGCGATCTGCTGCATCACGATCGTCTTGCCGGCCTTCGGCGGGGCGACGATGAGACCGCGCTGGCCCTTGCCGATCGGGGCGACCAGGTCGATGATCCGCTGGGTCACCTTGGTCGGCTCGGTCTCGAGGCGCAGGCGCTCCTGCGGGTAGAGCGGCGTCAGCTTGCCGAATTCGACGCGGGTCGCCGCCTCCTCCGGGGTCTGGCCGTTGATCGAGTCGACCTTCACCAGGGCGTTGTACTTCTGACGGCTGTTGTTCTCGCCGTCCCGCGGCTGGCGGATGGCGCCGACCACGGCGTCGCCCTTGCGCAGGTTGTACTTCTTGACCTGTCCGAGCGAGACGTAGACGTCGCTGGCGCCCGGCAGGTAGCCGGTGGTGCGCACGAACGCGTAGTTGTCGAGCACGTCGAGGATTCCGGCGACCGGGATGAGGACGTCGTCCTCGGTCAGCTCCGGCTCGAACTCGTCGCCGGCGGGACCGCCGCGGCGCTTGCGGTTGCGGTCGCGGTAGCGGCCGCCGCGCTCACCCTCGGCCTGCTGGTCGTTCTGCGGGCTCTGGCCGCGGTTCTGCTGACCCTGGCCGCCCTGCTGCAGGTCCTTCGGCTGGCCCTGGCCCTGCTGGCCGCCCTGGCCCTGCTGGCCGCCCTGAGCCTGCTGGCCCTGCTCGTTCTGCTGGGCGTTGTTCTTGTTGCGGTTGCGGTTGCGGCGGTTGCGGCCGGTGCCCTGCTGCTCGGTCGAGCCGGCCTCGTCGCCCTGCTGCGCCTCCGCGCGGCCGTCGGTCTGCTCCTGCTGCGGCTGCTCGGCGGTCTGGGCGCCTGCGGCGTCCTGACCCTGCTCGCCGTTCTGGCCGCCCTGGCCGCGACCGCGGCGACGACGGCCGCCGGTGCCCTGGGCCTGCTCGCCGTTCTGCGGGCCCCGCGCCTGCTCGCGGGAGGCGAGGGCGGAGTCGAGCAGCGCATCCACGTCGGGGATGAGCGAGTCGACGCCGGTCGCGCCGGAGTTGACGTGTGAACCGGCCGCCACACCGTTGCCGGCGGCGATACCGCTGCCGGCGGCGATACCCGTGCCGGCGGAAATGCCGGTGCCGTCGGGGCTGGTGGCGCGGCGGGAGCCGCGGCGGCGCGGCTCGGCGGAACCGGCGTCCGCGGTGGTCGGAAGCAGCGGGTCGCCCACGGTGGGCTCGACGCGCTCGGCGCCGGCCGGCTCGGCGATGAGCGGCTCGGCGATCAGCGGCTCGGTGAGCACCTGGGACGCCGCGGCGGGCTGCGCCGCCTCGTCCCCGAAGCCCTCGAGCTGAACCGGCTCGGCGGCGTCGGCCGGAGCGGAGGCCGCGCGTGCGGCGGCGATCGCCTCGACCAGCTCGCCCTTGCGGAGCCGGGTGGCGCCCTGGAGCCCGAGCCCGGCGGCGAGAGCCTGCAGCTCCGCCACCTTGAGGCCGGTCAGGTCGCTGGTGTCCACGCCCCCGGCGTGGAGTTCGACATCAGTCACGGAAGAGGATCCTTTCCCCCGGCGCGTCTTCGCGCGCCGTCTGTGAAGCTTCGCCACATGAACTGCCGGTACGTGCTGCGTTCTGATCCGCGCGACGTCGCCGCCCCGGAATCCCGTAAAGGGGTGCCGGGCCGGGCAGGCAGGAGTGACGGCATGATTGCTAGGAGATCACCCGGAAAGCTGGATTCGCTCGTTACGCGGGTCCTTCTCGGGTGCGAGTGCAGTTTACCACCTCGGCGGTGGCGCCTCGGACGCTAGGCCGCCGGTGTGTCCGACGACGTCACTTCCGCCGGTACGGCCTCCTGGCGCGCGACCGTCGCACCCTTGAAGTCGACGGCCAGCATGAGCGGCTGCCAGCGGGTCTGCGCCGCCTCCTCCACCAGCCGGGCCGCGGCGAGACGCTGCCCCGGGTCGCTGCCGAGCACCAGGATGGACGGCCCGGCCCCCGAGACGACGGCGGCGAATCCGTTCTCGCGCAGCAGGGTGATCAGCCGGTCGGTCTCCGGCATGGCCGAGGCACGGTAGCTCTGGTGGAGCTTGTCCTCGGTGGCCGCGTGCAGCAGCTCGGGGCTCTGGATGAGGGCCGCGACGAGCAGGGCGGAGCGCGAGACGTTGAACACGGCGTCCTCGTGCGGCACGGACTGCGGCTGGAGGCTGCGCGCAAGCGCCGTCGACATGACCGTCTCGGGCACGAGGACGAGCGGCGAGACGCCGCGGTGCACGATGAGCTTCTTGAAGCGCGGACCCTCCGGGGTCACCCACGCGATGGTGAGCCCGCCGAACAGGGCGGGCGCAACGTTGTCCGGGTGCCCCTCCATGTCGTTGGCGAGTGCCAGCAGCTGCTGGGCGTCGAGGTCGACCACGCCCTCGAGCAGTCCCTTGGCAGCCATGATGCCGGACACGATCGCGGCGCCGGAGGAGCCCATCCCCCGGCCGTGCGGGATGCTGTTGCGGGCGCGCAGCCGCAACCCGGGAAGCGGCACGCCGACGGTTTCGAAGGTGTGCGCGATGGCCCGCACGACGAGGTTGCTCTCGTCGGTCGGCACCTCGCCCTCGCCCACGCCGGTCACCTCGACCGTCGCGCCGGGCTCGTCGCGGACCGACACCTCGAGCTCGTCGTAGAGCGCCAGCGCGAGGCCGAGCGTGTCGAAGCCCGGTCCGAGGTTCGCACTCGTAGCGGGAACCTTCACCGCGACCGTGCGGCCGCGCAGGTCGGGGGAGCTCACGCGGTCGCCCCGGCGTTCTCCGCAGCGGAGGTGCCGCCGGCGGGCGACAGGCCGAGCACATCGGCGATCGCGGTGGTGTCGACCGGCACGACGGTCGGCTGCACGTCGGAGCCGTCGGCGGTGCGGAGCGCCCACTGCGGGTCCTTGAGGCCGTGCCCGGTGACGGTGAGCACCACGGTGGAGCCCGCCGGGATCACGCCGGCCTCGGCGCGCTCCAGCAGGCCGGCCACGCTGATCGCGGACGCAGGCTCGACGAAGATGCCGACCTCGGCGGAGAGGATGCGGTGCGCCTCCAGGATCTTGGCGTCGTCGATCGCGCCGAACCAGCCGTCGCTGTCGTCCCGAGCGTTGAGCGCGAGCTCCCACGAGGCCGGGTTGCCGATGCGGATCGCGGTCGCGATGGTGTCGGGCTCTTTGACGGCATGGCCGAGCACGATCGGCGCGCTGCCGGCGGCCTGGAAGCCGAACATGCGCGGCAGCTTCGTCGACTCGCCGCGCTGCAGCTCCTCGGAGTAGCCGCGGTGGTAGGCCGTGTAGTTGCCGGCGTTGCCGACGGGGACGAGGTGGAAGTCCGGCGCGTCCCCGAGCGCCTCGACGACCTCGAAAGCCGCCGTCTTCTGGCCCTCGATGCGGTCCGGGTTCACCGAGTTCACCAGGTGCACCGGGTAGTTGGTGGCGAGCTCGCGCGCGATGTCGAGGCAGTCGTCGAAGTTGCCCTGCACCTGCAGCAGCTGGGCGTTGTGGGCGATCGCCTGGCTGAGCTTGCCCATTGCGATCTTGCCCTCGGGCACCAGCACGACGGCCTGGATGCCGGCGTGCGTCGCGTAGGCGGCGGCCGACGCGGAGGTGTTGCCGGTGGAAGCGCAGATGACGGCCTTCGCACCGTGCTCCACGGCCTTGGAGATGGCCATGGTCATCCCGCGGTCCTTGAACGACCCGGTCGGGTTCATGCCCTCGAACTTCACGTACACGTCGGCGCCGGTGCGCGCGGAGAGCGCCGGGGCCGGGATGAGCGGGGTGCCGCCCTCGCCGAGCGTGACGATCGGAGTGGCGTCGGAGATGTTCAGGCGGTCCGCATACTCGTGCAGGACGCCTCGCCACTGACGACTGTAGGCCTTCGGCTGGGGCATTACGATCCTTCGACTCGGAGAACGGAAGAGATGGCGATCACGACGTCGCTCGCCGCGAGAGCCTCCACGGTGGCCGCGAGTGCGGCCTCCTCGGCTTCGTGGGTACCGATCACCAGGGTAGCGGTGGGGGTCGCGCCGCCGTGAATCGGGCGGGCCGCCGACGGCTCCGCGTTACCCGCGATGACGACGGGACCGGTGTGGCTGGGGACCGACTGCTGCACGGTCTCGACGCTGACGTCGCCGTCGCTCAGGATGCGCGCGACAGCGGCCAGCACGCCCGGCTGGTCCTCGACGTCGAGCGTGATCTGGTACCGGGTGACGACGCGGCCGATGTCGAGCACCGGCAGGTCGGCGTGCGTCGACTCGGCGACGCCCGGGCCGCCGACGACGTGCCGCCGGGCGGCGGAGACCACGTCGCCGAGCACGGCGGAGGCCGTCTCGACGCCGCCCGCGCCCGCGCCGTAGAACATGAGGTCGCCCGCGGCGGCCGACTGCACGAAGACGGCGTTGTGCGCGCCGTGCACGGCGGCGAGGGGGTGATCCCGGCTGATCAGCGCCGGGTAGACGCGGGCCGAGACGCCTTCCTCTCCCGTCTCCGGGTCGGTGAGCCGCTCGCAGATCGCCAGGAGCTTGATGACCGCGCCGGCCTCGCGCGCCGCATCCACCTGGGCCTTGGTCACGCTGGTGATGCCCTCCCGGTACACGCGCTCCAGCGGGACGGTGGTGTGGAAGGCGAGGCTGGCGAGGATGGCCGCCTTCTGCGCGGCGTCGTAGCCGCCGATGTCGGCGGTCGGGTCGGCCTCGGCGTAGCCGCGGTCGGTCGCGGTCGCGAGGGCGTCCTGGAGCGTCTCGCCGTGGACGTCCATCCGGTCGAGCACGAAGTTGGTGGTTCCGTTGACGATGCCGAGGATGCGGTTGATGCGGTCCCCGGCCAGGCTGTCCCGCAGCGGGCGGATGATCGGGATCGCGCCGGCCACGGCCGCCTCGTAGTAGAGCTGGGCGCCGACCTGCTCCGCCGCCTCGAAGAGCTCGGGGCCGTGCGTCGCGAGGAGGGCTTTGTTGGCGGTGATCACGTCGGCGCCGGAGTTCAGCGCCTCGAGCACGTACCCGCGGGCCGGCTCGATGCCGCCCATGAGCTCCACGACGATGTCCGCGCCGAGGATGAGGGAGCTCGCGTCGGTGGTGAACAGCTCGCGCGGCAGGTCGACGTCGCGCGGCGCATCCACGTCGCGCACGGCGATGCCGACGAGCTCCAGCCGGGCGCCGATGCGGGAGGCGAACTCGTCGCCCTGCTCCAGCAGCAGCCGGGCCACCTGGGAGCCGACGGAGCCGGCCCCGAGCAGGGCCACACGGAGGTTGCGGTACTCGATCATGCGCGGTCGCTCTCCTTCGATGCGAGGGGACGGGCGGCGGCGGGGTCGTACGCGGCGTCGCGCGCGAGCAGGTCGTCGATCGTCTCGCCGCGGACGATGACGCGGGCGGCGCCGTCGCGCACGGCGACGACCGGCGGCCGGCCGAGGAAGTTGTAGTTGCTGGCCAGCGACCAGCAGTAGGCGCCGGTCGCCGGGACGGCGAGCAGGTCGCCGGGCGCCACGTCTCCGGGCAGGTACTCGGCGTTCACCACGATGTCGCCGCTCTCGCAGTGCTTCCCCGCGACGCGGACGAGGGCCGGAGCTGCGGTCGAGGTGCGGTTCGCGATGCGGGCCGAGTACTCGGCCTCGTACAGCGCGGGGCGCGCGTTGTCGCTCATCCCCCCGTCGACGCTGACGTAGCGCCGGACGGCGGTCTCGCCGTCGTCCTGGAAGCCGACCGGGACATCCTTCGTGGTGCCGACCGTGTAGAGGGTCAGCCCGGCGGTGCCGATGATGGACCGGCCCGGCTCGAAGGCGACGACCGGCGCCGGGATGTCGAGCTGCTCGCATCCCGCCGCCACCGTCTCGGCGATGCGGTGGGCGAGCTCGTGGATCGGCGCGGGGTCGTCGGCGGACGTGTAGGCGATGCCGAAGCCGCCGCCGAGGTTGAGCTCGGGCACCTCGCCGCCCTCCAGCAGCTGGGCGTGCAGGCTCAGGAGGCGCGCGGCGGACTCGGCGAAGCCGTCCGCCCCGAAGATCTGCGAGCCGATGTGGCAGTGCAGCCCGCGGAAAGCCAGGGACGTGTGCGACCGGATGCGCTCGACGGCGCCGACCGCGTGCTCGAGCGCGATCCCGAACTTCTGGTCCTCGTGGCTGGTCGCGAGGAACGCGTGGGTGTGGGCGTGCACGCCGCTGTTCACCCGCAGACGGACGCGCTGCACGACGCCGTGCCGTTCGGCCGCCGCGGCGACGCGGTCGATCTCCTGGACGCTGTCGATGACGATGGCGCCGATCCCGACCGAGACCGCCCGGTCGATCTCGGCGAGCGACTTGTTGTTGCCGTGGAAGCCGAGGCGCTCGGGGTCGACGCCGGCCGCGAGCGCGACCGCGAGCTCTCCGCCGCTGCAGACATCGATGAACAGGCCGGCGTCGTCCATCCACCGGGCGACCTCGACGCTCAGGAACGCCTTGCCCGCGTAGTAGACCTTCGCGGCGGTGCCGATCTGGGCGAAGGCGCGCTCGAACGCGGTACGCACCTCGACCGCGCGCGACCGCGCATCCTCCTCGTCGACGACATAGAGCGGGGTGCCGAAGCGCTCGGCGAGCTCGCCCACCGGGACGCCCCCGACGGACAGCGCCTCGCCGTCGCGGTGGACCGTGCGCGACCACAGTCCCGGCGCGAGCGCGTTGGCGTCGGCGGGGACGTGCAGCCACCCCGGCGCCAGCGGATTGGGGGCGGCGGGGGCGTTCGCGCTGCGGGCAGCGACGTCGGAATCGGCCATAGGGATCCTCACGGGTGGCGACGAGTGGGGGCCTCCTAGGCGAGCGGACCCGGATTGGCCCCTGAAGCCGGATGGAGAAACAGCAGAAGTCTATCGAGGCCGCGAGCCGCGCTCGGTGCGTGTTACGGAGGACGACCGCGTCAGCCTCCGCCTTCTGCCCTGGTCACTGAAGGAAAGCGCGACCACGACCACCTAGAGGACACCGTCGAGAGGACACCGCCATGAGCACCTTCACCTACGACCTCCGCGTGCAGAGCTGCAGCCGACGCCGGCTCGCCTCCTACGCGCGAAGCGTCTCCGAGCGGCCGGTGCTGAGCATCCAGCCGGTCGACGCCCCCGCCGACGGCACCCACGGCGCCTACCGCGTGATCGTGCGCTCGGACGGTGCGGGCCTGGACGCCGCGACGACGATCGCGCGGCTCGCCTGGCTGCTCACAGCGACGGGACGGCTGGTCTCGGTGCGCCCGCGCTCCTGAGCGTCACGGTTCGCTCGGCTAGGAGCAGCTGCCCTTGCTGTTCAGGAACTTCTGGTCGAGCACGACGTCCGAGGCGGTCAGCGTCACCGTCGCATGACCCGGGGTCACGGCGATGTCCTGCACCTCCACACCGTCCGGCAGGTATTGCGCCGCGCAGACCGGGAACGGGCCCTGCGAGGTGAGCGCCTGCAGCAGCTTGTCGAGGTTGACATTGCCGGCGCCGGTCTTGAGCGAGGCGTTCTCGGGCTTGAGCAGGACCTGCTTCCCCGCCGCCTCCGGGGTCGCGGTCACGGTGTAGCCGACCGGCAGCCCGAGGAGGCTGAGGGTTCCGTCGTAGCCGATCGTCCCGTCGCCCAGGGTGATGTCACCGGTGGCGCCCGGGATCTTGACCAGCTTGTTGAGCGAGTCCTGGCTGATGGAGATCGTGCCCGTCGCAGCGGCGATCGGCTTCGAGAGATCGGTCGGCACTCCGGTCGCCACAAGCTCGGCGCTCAGCGGGGCGCCCTGGACGACCGCGTTCGGCGCGTCCAGCTCCACCCGCTGGAACGAGCCGGAGAGGTACTGCTGGATGACCGAGAAGCCGCCGATGTGCGTGGTGACCGTGCCCTGGACGTCGGGCGGCAGGTTCTTCTGCACCTCGGCGGACACCCGCTGCTCGGCGTAGGCGCGGGCGGCGCTATCCACCACGACCAGCAGCACGACGATGACGACGACCGGGATGCCGATCCACAGGAGCAGGCGGAGCCAGAGCGGACGCCGCCGCCGCGGTGGCCGCTCCCCCGGCTCCGTGAGAACTTGTGTGGTGCTGTCGCTCATCGGCCATCCCCTCCGGTGTGCTTGCGTGAAATCTGCTGGTGCGCTCGGCGGGCGCCGGTCACATGCGGTCCGGTGCCGACACGCCAAGAAGGCCCAGGCCGTTGCGGATGACCTGACCGGTCGCGTCGTTCAGCCACAGTCGCGTGCGGTGCAGGTCGGTCACGGGCTCCTCGCCGTGCGGCAGCACGCGGGTGGAGCCGTCGCGGACGGCGTACCAGGCGTGGTACAGCCCGGCCAGCTCTTCGATGTAGCGGGCGACGCGGTGCGGCTCGCGCAGCTCCGCCGCCTGGGCGACGATGCGCGGGAACTCCTGCAGGCCGCCGAGCAGGGCGGACTCGGTCTCGTGGGTGAGCAGCTCCGGGGCGAAGGTGCTGTGGTCGACGCCCGCCTTCTCTGCGTTCGCGGCGACAGAGCGCGTGCGCGCGTGGGCGTACTGCACGTAGAAGACCGGGTTGTCGTTGCTGCGCTTGGCCAGCAGGTCGAGGTCGATGTCGAGCTGCGAGTCGGTGGACGAGCGGACCAGGGCGTAGCGGGCGGCGTCGACGCCCACCGCATCCACCAGGTCGTCGAGGGTGACGATGGTGCCCGCGCGCTTCGACATGCGGACGGGCTCGCCGTCCTTCACCAGGTTGACGAGCTGCCCGATGAGGATCTGCAGGTTCACATTCGGGACGTCGCCGAACGCCTCCACCATCGCCATCATGCGGCCGATGTACCCGTGGTGGTCGGCGCCCAGCATGATGATGTTCTGCTCGAAGCCGCGCTCCCTCTTGTCCAGGTAGTAGCCGAGGTCGCCCGAGATGTACGCGGGCTCGCCGTTGGAGCGGATCACCACGCGGTCGCGGTCGTCGCCGAAGGTCGTGGTGCGCAGCCAGATCGCGCCGTCGGCCTCGAAGATGTGGCCCTGCTCCTGGAGGCGCAGGATGGCGCGCTCGACGGCGCCCGACTCGTGCAGCGAGTCCTCGTGGAAGTACACGTCGAAGTCGACGCCGAACGAATGGAGGCGCTGCTTGATCTCCTCGAACATCAGCTGGGTTCCGATCGAGCGGAACACCTCCTGCTGCTCCTCGCGCGGCAGGGTGCCGAGGTCGGTGCCCTGCGCCGCCGCCTCGGCGACGACGCGCTCGGCGATCTCGCCGATGTAGGCGCCGCCGTAGCCGTCCTCCGGCGTCGGCTCGCCCAGGTACGCGGCGAGCAGGCTGCGCGCGAAGCGGTCGATCTGCGAGCCGTGGTCGTTGAAGTAGTACTCGCGGGTCACATCCGCACCCTCGGCCTGCAGGATGCGGGCCAGGCTGTCGCCCACGGCCGCCCAGCGCGCGCCGCCCATGTGGACGGGCCCCGTCGGGTTGGCCGAGACGAACTCCAGGTTCACGCGGAGGCCGTCGTAGATGTCGCCGCGGCCGTACGCCTCGCCCGACTCGACGATGGTCTGCGCCAGCTGCCCGGCGGCTGCCGCCTCCAGACGGAAGTTGATGAATCCGGGGCCGGCGACCTCGGCGGACGCGACCCCGTCGATTCCGGCGGCGGCGGCCGCGATCTGCTCGGCGAGCTCGCGCGGGTTCGCTCCGACCTTCTTGGCCAGCCGCATCGCGACGTTGGACGCCCAGTCGCCGTGCTCGCGGTTCTTGGGCCGCTCCAGGGGCACGTCGTCGACGGTGAGCGTCAGCTCGGGCACGTCCGCGCCGGCCTCGCGTCGCTGCTCGACCACCGTCGTGACGATGTCGAGGAGGGCGGCGGAGAGGTCAGCAGGAGTCATGAGGATCGATTCTACTGGGGCGGCGGTGGGGGCATGGCTCACCCCCGTGCGGGGGTTGCCTGTGCCTCGGTTGATATAGGGTCGTCGCGGACGCGCGCTCCCGCACCGCGCGCGCCGAGCAGAGAGACGACACGCAGCATGCCATCCACCACCCGCCGCTCCGCCCTCCTCACCGCCACGACCGCGCTCGGCCTGGTCGCCGCGCTCGCACTGACCGGGTGCTCGCCGTCCGCGAAGCCCGCCGCCTCGCCGAGCGGCTCAGCGGCCGCGGGCGGCGTGTCGTCCAGCGCGGTCGCGACACCGGCGCCGACCCCGTCCGACCCGCCGACGCCGGTGGGGCTGACCTGCGACCAGGTGCTGACCGCCGACCAGCTGTACGCCGTCAACCCGAACTACGGCACCGACCCCGGGTACGCGCCCAAGGACGGATCGCTCGAGAAGAAGATCACGGACTGGCAGGGCGTCGCGTGCGCCTGGCTCAACCAGACGAGCGGCGACGTCATCGAGGTCGCGGTCGCGAAGCCGCCGGCCAGCCAGCTGGAGGGCCTGAAGAACGCGGCCATCACGGACGCGAAGCCGGTGCCGACCTACGGCGTGCCGCCGACGGTCGAGGGGTACTTCAAGCCCGGCACCTCGGGCCAGGTGCAGGTGTTCCGGGGCAGCTACTGGATCGTCGCCGAGTCGCCCGCGTTCTTCGAGCCCGGCGACGCGGCACCGCTCATGGAGAGCGTGCTGGGGAACATCCCGGCATCCTGAGCGCGGCCGCGGGATGTCACAAGCCCGCCCGCGGGATGCTAGCCTGGTTCGGCACCCTGGCCCCCATAGCTCAGGGGATAGAGCGTCTGCCTCCGGAGCAGAAGGCCGTAGGTTCAAATCCTACTGGGGGCACCACTGATCGAGATCCCATGGACTGTTCCTACTTCGACGCCGGCGTGTGCCGCTCGTGCACCCTCATGGGCGTGCCCTATGCGGAGCAGCTGGAGGGCAAGGAGCGTCTCGCCCGGGAGCTGCTCGCGCCGTTCGGCGATCCGGTCTGGCTCCCTGCGGTGGCGAGCGCCGAATCCGGCTACCGGAACAAGGCGAAGATGGTCGTGGGCGGCACGATCGAGGCGCCGACGATCGGCATCCTCGACGAAGCAGGACGCGGCGTCGACCTCCGGGAGTGCGGCATCTGCGCCCCCGGCATCCGGGCGGCCCTGCCGGTGCTCGCCCGATTCGTCTCGCGGCAGCGGCTGGAGCCGTACCGCGTGCCGGAGCGCCGCGGCGAGCTCAAGTTCGTGCTGGTGACGGAGACGCCCGACGGCGAGCTGATGGTGCGATTCGTCGCGCGGTCGGAGCAGACGGTCGCGCGCGTCCGGGCCGGACTCGGGTGGCTGCAGGCGCAGCTGCCGCAGGCTCGGGTCGTGACCGTCAACCTCCAGCCGGAGCACAAGGCCGTCGTCGAAGGCGACACCGACGTGGTGCTCACGCGGGAGTCGGCGCTGTCGATGCGGCTGGGCGACGTGTCGCTGCGGCTGCGGCCGCAGAGCTTCTTCCAGACCAACACGGCCGTCGCCAGGGAGCTGTACGCGCAGGTCGCATCCTGGGTGGACGACGTCTCCCCCGCATCCGTGTGGGACCTGTACTGCGGCGTCGGCGGCTTCGCGCTGCACGTCGCGGCGCCCGGCCGCCGGGTCGTCGGCGTCGAGACCAGCCGGGAGGCGGTGCGCAGCGCCCGGGCGAGCGCTGCGGCCGCGGGACTGCCGCAGGTCGCGTTCCGCGCGGGCGACGCGACGGCCTTCGCCCTGAACGCAGCGACGGCTCCGGAGCTCGTGATCGTGAACCCGCCACGGCGCGGCGTCGGCGCCGAACTCGCCGGCTGGCTCGAGGGGTCGGGCGTGCCGAGCGTCGTCTACTCCAGCTGCAACCCCAAGAGCCTCGCGCACGATCTGGCCAGGATGCCGTCGTACAGCGTCCGCGCCGGACGCGTGCTCGACATGTTCCCGCAGACCGGTCACATGGAGGTCGCGGTGCTGCTGGAGCGGACGGCGTAGCGGTACCGCGGAGCGGGCGGCGGAGCGGTGCCGCGTGGCGCGGGGCGGAGCGGTACCGCGGAGCGGGCGGCGGAGCGGTGCGGTGCGGGCGGAGCGCTCAGGAGTCGCGGCGGATCCAGCGGAACGTGATGCGGCAGGCGATCAGGCCGCCGACGAGCCACACCAGCAGAACCAGCGCGATCCAGCCCAGCTCCCAGCTGCCGTTGGGCTCCTGGGCGACGAAGTCCGACGGCAGGAAGACGCTGCGCAGGCCCTGTGCGATCCACTTCAGCGGGAAGACGGAGGCCACGTTCTGCAACCAGGCGGGAAGGACGTTGAAGGGGATGTAGACACCCGAGATGAACTGCAGGATCAGGACGATGGGGATCACGACGGCGGTCGCGCTCCTCCCCGTGCGCGGGACGGCCGACAGCGCGATGCCGAGCACCGCGGAGGTGATGATGCTCAGCGCGTAGATCCACGCGAAGCGGAGCCACAGCTCGGGCTCGGTCGGCAGCGCCACGTCGAACGCGACACGGGCGACGACCAGAAGCAGCGCGATCTGCAGGACGCTCGTCGCGACGACCTGCCCCATCTTGCCCAGGAAGTACGAGAACACCGGGAGCGGTGTCCCGCCCAGCCGTTTCAGCGTCCCGTCGCTGCGCTCCCCCGCGATGTCCACGGCGAGGTTCTGCACACCGGAGAGCAGGATCCCGGCTGCGATCATGCCGGGGAGGTAGTAGGCGGCGCGGGTGATCCCTCCGCTGCCGTCCGGTGCGGCGCCGACGTTGCCGAGTCCCTGGAACGCGACGGAGAAGATCCCGAGCATCACGACCGGGAACAGGAAGGTGAAGAAGATGGTGTCGCCCTGCCGGAAGTACATCATCGTCTCGTAGCGGGCGCGCTCCACTCCGAGGCCGATCGCGGTCATCGCGACACCTCCGCGGCCTCGTTCGCCCGGTGCACCAGGTCGAAGTAGATGTCCTCGAGGTTCGGGCGCACCACCTCCAGCGCGGCCGGCTCACCGCCGGCCTCGGCGGCGAGACGCGCGACGACCGACGCGGGGTTCTCGGTGCGCTCGCTCCGCTCCGCCCCGGACGCGTCGCGCCAGCGGACGATGGGGATGCGGGCGGACGGGCCGCCCAGTTCGTCGATTGCGCCCATGGCGATCAGCCGGCCCTGCGCGATCACGGCGGCACGATCGCTGAGTTGCGCCGCCTCGTCGAGGTAGTGGGTGGTGAGCAGGATGGTGGTGCCCTGGCGTTTCAGGGAGCGGATGAGCTCCCAGAACTGCCGTCTGGCCTCGGGGTCGAATCCGGTGGTCGGCTCGTCGAGGAACAGCACCTCCGGCCGGCCGATCACCCCGAGCGCCACATCCAGCCGCCGGCGCTGGCCGCCGGACAGGTTGCGAACGCGCGTGCGGGCCTTCTCGGTGAGGCCGACGGCCGCGATGACCTCGTCGACGTCACGTCGCGCCGGATAGAAGCGGGCGAAGTGCGTCAGTTGTTCTCGGACGGTGACGTTCGGAGCTTCGGCGCTGGTCTGCAGGACGATCCCCAGCCGCGCTTTCCAGGCGGTGCCCCCGGACGCAGGGTCGACACCGAGGACGGTCACCTGCCCTGCGGTGCGGTGGCGGTAGCCCTCGAGGATCTCGATCGTCGTGCTCTTGCCGGCGCCGTTCGGCCCGAGCAGCGCGAACGTCTCACCGGACGCGATGTCGAAGTCCACGCCGCGCACGGCGCTGACCGCCCCGTAGGACTTGGCCAGGCCGCGGACCACCACCGCGCTGTCGCTGCTCACGGGGTCAGTATGGCAAACGCCGGTCGCGGGTGACGATGGCGCGTGACTGCGGCGTCGCCGCGGGGCCGGCATGCGGCCCCGCGGCTCGGCGTCTTCGGGTCAGCTCGCGGCGGCCTCGCGCTTCGGGAGCTTCCAGCCCGGGCGCACGAAGTGGCAGGTGTACCCCCACGGGATGCGCTCGAGGTAGTCCTGGTGCTCCGGCTCGGCCTCCCAGAACGGACCGGCCGCGGTCACCTCGGTGACGACCTTGCCGGGCCAGAGACCGGAGGCGTCGACGTCGGCGATGGTGTCCTCGGCGACGCGGCGCTGCTCGTCGTCCACGTAGAAGATCGCGGAGCGGTAGCTGGTGCCGATGTCGTTGCCCTGCCGGTTCTTCGTCGACGGGTCGTGGATCTGGAAGAAGAACTCGAGCAGGTCGCGGTAGCTGGTGCGCTCCGGGTCGTACTCGATCTCGATCGCCTCGGCGTGGGTGCCGTGGTTGCGGTAGGTGGCGTTGGGGACGTCTCCGCCCGTGTAGCCCACACGCGTGCTCACCACGCCGGGGAGCTTGCGGATCAGGTCCTGCATTCCCCAGAAACAGCCTCCTGCGAGGATGGCCTTCTGCGTCATGGTGTTACTCCTTCGTTCGGTTCGTCACTTGCTGAAAAGGTGTGCGTACTGGCCGTACCCGGCGGACTCCAGCTCGGCGAGCGGCACGAACCGCATGGCCGCGGAGTTGATGCAGTAGCGCAGGCCGCCGGCCTCGGCGGGCCCGTCGTCGAACAGGTGGCCGAGGTGGCTGTCGCCGTGGGCGGAGCGGACCTCGGTCCGGACCATCCCGTAGGTGCGGTCGGTCTTCTCGACGATGTTGGCGGGCTCGACCGGCACGGTGAAGCTCGGCCAGCCGGAACGGCTGTCGTACTTGTTCACGGACGCGAAGAGCGGCTCGCCCGACACGATGTCGACGTACAGGCCCTCCTCGTGGTTGTTCCAGAACTCGTTGCGGAACGCCGGCTCGGTCGCGGCCTCCTGCGTCACCGCGTACTGCTGCGGCGTCAGCTTCGAGACGGCCTCCGGGCTCTTGCGGTAGTCCTGTGTCACGTTTCCTCCTCGTGCGGCGCGCTGGCTGCGACGCCGTCAGTAGGTGGAACACCGGTGGGGGTCGGGATGGTCCCGGGGTTCCTGTGAGTTCGCCGAGTGCCGGAGGGTACGAACCACACCGAGCGCGGAACCATCGCGCGCGGAACCTCCGAGCGCAGAACGGTCGGGTGCGGAACGGCCGGGTGCGGAACGGCCGAGTGCGGAACGGTCTGGCTATGGGCAACCGCCACGCGCGAGGGCCGATGTTCAGTCCCGCGGCGCCCGCGTGCCGAAGAACACCGCCACCGCGACGACGAGCACTCCCGCCGCGATCACCAGCAGCGGCACCCACGATGGCAGCGCCACCATTGCAACCGTGTCGTTGCACTCCTGCCCGTCCGGCGGAGCCGTAGCGCACGAGGCGCTGGCGAGCCGGACGAGCACGCTCACCATCCCGCCACCGGCCGTGCAGCGTGCGTCGCGCCGCCCCTCCCCCGCATGGCGTCACGCTACCGCAGTCGGGCCCAGCTGTGAGCGGATGGATGCGAGGACGGTCGGCCAGTCCTCCAGAACCTGGACGGCGGAGACCCGGAGGCGGGCGGAGCCGAGACGCGCGAGCGTCGCATCCCGAGCCCGGTCACGCTCGAACGACTGCCTGTCGGCGTGGAACGCGAACCCGTCGATCTCGAGGAAGAGCACCCCGTCCACCCGCATATCGACGCGGCCGACGCCGGGGACGTGCACCTGCTGCTCCACGACGTGGCCGAGAGCGTGCAGCCGCTGCCGCACGAGGGATTCCACGCCCGACTCCGAGCCCGGCCGGGCGAGCGCGGCGAGACTCGTCACCCTCGCCGGCTGACCGTCCAGGATCCGCGGAATCGCCAGCGGCGTCGTCAGCCCGGCTGAGATGGCCGTGTCGAAGACCGCCACGGCCGTCTCGCGGTCTGCGCAGCGCGCGACGGAACGCAGGCAATCGGCCAGGGTGACCCGCCACAGTTGCTCGTCGTGCTCAGTCGGGAGCCAGTGCCGCACCGCGGCGACGGCCGGACCCGCCCGGACGTGAGGTGGATGCTGCAGATGCAGCCGCGTGTCGGTGCCCGACCAGAGACCGTAGGTGCGGGCCGCCGAGACGCAGGAGAGTCGCCCGCGCGCGTTGACCGCGGCCACCGCCAGAGGCGGCGCGGACGGTGCGGCGTAGATGCCCTTGCGGAGGCGCCGAAGCCGGCCGTCGGCGACGGCGGCTGCGAGCTCTGGGGCGGATGCGCCTGCGGCCCGCAACTGGTGAGTGGTGGCGATACCGCCGAGGCGTTGGAGCAGGTGTTCATCGATCATGGGTTCAGCCTCGCGGGCGCCTCGGCGGCGCGGCGCTCGGAAAGCGAATCTGTGGAGAACCGGTCGAGGGCGGGGGCTGTGGAACGGCGGAAAAAAGTGCCCAAATCTCCGACGCAACGCTCTGCGGATGGAGATCCGCGCCGAAATGCCGAGGATCTCCGACGATGGGAGGCAGAACTCCGACGATGCGCGATGCCGGCGAGCAAAGTGCACGACGGACGGAGGTTTGCGGCGATCGGGGCCAGATCTCCGACGATGGGAGGCAGAACTCCGAGGAGCGCGATGCCGGCCGGGACAGCGCGCGAACGACGGAGGGTTCCGGCGAACGGGGCGAAATCTCCGACGATGGGAGGCAGAACTCCGAGGAGCGCGATGCCGGCCGGGACAGCGCGCGAACGACGGAGGGTTCCGGCGAACGGGGCGAAATCTCCGACGATGGGAGGCAGAACTCCGACGATGCGCGATGCCGGCCGGGACAGCGCGCGAACGACGGAGGGTTCCGGCGAACGGGGCGAAATCTCCGACGATGGGAGGCAGAACTCCGACGATGCGCGATGCCGGCCGGGACAGCGCGCGAACGACGGAGGGTTCCGGCGAACGGGGCGAAATCTCCGACGATGGGAGGCAGAACTCCGACGATTCGCGATGCCGGCCGGGACAACGCGCGGACGACGGAGGGTTCCGGCGAACGGGGCGAAATCTCCGACGAGCGGGGCCAGATCTCCGACGATGGGTGGCAGAACTCCGACGATGCGCCGCGCCCGGCAGTGGAAGCGCGCGCCGCGCGCCCGCGGGGGTAGACGCACCAGCGGGGCGGCCCCTAGCCTGGCGGCGTTCCCGGAGAGTCATCGCACCCGTTCACAGCACCGAACGAAGGAGCGCCATGCCGAACCCCACCATCGTCCTCGTCCACGGAGCCTGGGCCGACGCGTCCAGCTGGAACCCCGTCATCACCGATCTGCGCGACCGCGGCTTCGACGTGCTCGCGCCACCGAACCTGCTCCGCGGCGCGGCGGGCGACAGCGCCTACGTCGCCTCCTTCGTCGCACAGCGCACCCAGGGGCCGGTGATCCTCGTCGGCCACTCGTACGGCGGTGCGGTGATCAGCGCCGCAGGGCTGAACGGCGGGGACGTGCGCGCCCTCGTCTACATCGACGCGTTCCTGCCCGACGAGGGTGAGACCGTGGTCGGGCTGCTCGGCGGCTCCGGCTCGGCGCTCGACGTGCCCGACCCCACCGCGGTGCTCGACATCGTGGGCTACCCCGGTGCTCCGGAGGGGGATGCGGATGCCTACCTGAAGCCGTCGACCGTCCATCAGTTCTTCGCGCAGGACCTGGCCGAGGAGGCGCGCGACCAGATCGCGGCGGGCCAGCGGCCCATCGCACTGGCGGCGAATACGTCGCCGGCGCCGGTCCCGGCGTGGCAGAGCCGCCCGGTGTGGGCGGTGGTCGGGACGGAGGACCGGATCATCCCGCCGGCCCTGCAGCGCCGGATGGCCGAACGCGCGGACGCCACGATCGTGGAGACGCCCTCCAGCCATGTGTCCATGCTCTCGGCACCGGACGTGGCGACGGGCGCGATCGTCGCGGCGGCCGAATCCCTCTCCTGACCGGCACGACGACCAGGCCGGCGGCCGGTCAGGGCCGCGCTTCGTGACCCGGCTCGCCGTGGGTGCGCCGCTCCTCCTTCATCTCGGCCTCGAAGAGGTGGCGGCGGCCAGCGGCGAGCTCGTCGCGGGCGGTGCGCTCCAGGTCGCGGAACAGGGCGTAGTACCCGTCGTCGTAGTCCTCGACGATCTGGAAGGTCCAGCGTCCCTCGATCACGTTGCGACCGAGCAGTTCGCGGTCGATGCGGTCGGCGAGGTCGGCGTGGCCTGCCTCGCGCAGCTTGTCGACCGCGTCGCCGAGGGTCAGGTCGGCCTTGCCGGTGAGGCGGTGGAAGCCGTAGAGCAGCCCGCGCGCGTGCTCGACCACCTCCAGCGCTTCGGACAGCGTGCCGAGCGCGTCGACGGTCGCATCGTCGAGGCCGTCGGGACGCGTGTGCTGCTCGTCGGGCCCGTCGGCACGGGCTTCGCGGGACTCGCCGGACTCGGTCATCGGTTCTCCTTCGCTGCGGGTGCCGGCGTCGCCGCCGCGGGTATCCCTGTCGTCGGTACCCCTGTCGTCGGTACCCCTGTCGCCGGTGTCCCTGTCGTCGGTGTCCCTGTCGCGGGTGTCCCTGTCATCGGTGTCGGCGCAGTGGCAGCCGGTGCCGTTCCGGATGCCGGCTCCGCCGCAACCGGCGCCCCGTCCGGCTCCCGGATCACGGGGATCGCGTCCGTGAACTGCTGCGCCCGCTGCTCGCCCTCCGGCGAGCCGCTGAACAGCCGGCCCTCCTCCTCCGTGCGGACCCGCGGTGGCCGCTCATTCGGCACCGGCTCCTCGGTCAGCTCGATGCGCTGGCGCGGGAGGGAGAGCGGCGAGTAGCGCTGCATCCAGTCGATCAGGCGTTCGCGCACCAGGCAGCGCAGGTCGAACAGCGTCGGCGCGTCTTTCGCCGTGACGAGCACGCGGACGCGCACCCAGCCGCCGACGGC
Source organism: Leifsonia sp. KNZ13-11D (assembly GCF_056754895.1). Taxonomy (NCBI): domain Bacteria; kingdom Bacillati; phylum Actinomycetota; class Actinomycetes; order Micrococcales; family Microbacteriaceae; genus Leifsonia; species Leifsonia sp. KNZ13-11D. The sequence goes on along the minus strand of NZ_JBPGWU010000001.1, from coordinate 1,297,289 downwards.
GTCGGTGACCTGGAGGACGCCGGTGCGGTGGTCCCACAGGTCGGTGGTCGCGAGGATGCGGTTCAGCTCGGCGCGCATCCCGCCGGTGGAGACGCGCCAGTCGAGGTCGAACTCGACGGAGCCGAGCAGCTCGCTGTGCTGACGGGTCCAGTTCTCGAACGGCTTGGTCGTGAAGTAGGTGGACGGGAGCACCAGTCGGCGGTCGTCCCAGACGTGCACGACCACGTAGGTGAGCGTGATCTCCTCGATGGTGCCCCACTGCTGCTCGACGACCACCACGTCGTCGATGCGGATGGCGTCGGAGAACGCGAGCTGGATGCCGGCGAACAGGTTCGCCAGGCTGGATTGGGCCGCGACACCGGCGATGATGCCGACGACCCCGGCGGACGCGAGCAGGCTGGCTCCCGCCGCCTGCAGCGCGGGGAACGTGAGCAGCACGGCGCCGAGCCCGATGACGACCGCCGCGACCACGGTGAGACGGCGCAGGATGAGCACCTGCGTCCGCACGCGTCGTGCGTAGCGGTTGTCGGGGACGTCGAGCCGGTACCGGGCGAGGCCCAGGTCTTCGACGAAGATCACGAGCGATGCGGCGAACCACACTCCGGTGGCGATGGCGAGGATCAGGAACGTGTGCCGGATGCCGTCGCGCCACGCCGAAGTGGTCTCCGGCGGCAGGCTGACGGCGACGGCGATCCAGAGAACGATCACCAGGAGGAACAGCCGGAACGGGATGCGCGCGCGCCGGATGAGCACGGCCGGCCACTGCTGGCGCCGTCCGATGAGCCGCAGGATCAGGGCGAGGACGGCCGTGACGACCACCGCGACGATCACGGCGAGCAGGCAGGCGACGGCCAGGCCGGGCCAGGTGCGCAGGGCGGACACGGGTGGGCGGGCTCCTCACGGTCGGGATTCGCGATGCAGTGTACGCGCAGCATCCCCTGCTGCCCGAGCTCGCGGGCACCCCGAACCGGGACTAGCCTGTGCAGTCGGGGCAGGTCCCGACCGAGCGCGTAAGGAGCGGGAATGGCAGCGACACGGACACTCTTCATCGGCGGGACGGGTGTGATCAGCTCGGCGTGCGTCGTGGAGGCGCTCGAGCAGGGTCACGAGGTCACGGTGGTGAACCGGGGCAACAGCTCCACGCGTCCGCTCCCCGACGGCGTGGAGGTGCTGCACGCCGATGTCCGCGACCCCGAGAGCGTGCACCGCGTGCTCGGCGAGCGCAGCTTCGACGTCGCCGCCGAGTTCCTCGCGTTCACTCCCGACCATGTCCGGACCGACTTCGACCTCTTCGAAGGGCGCGTCGGGCAGTTCGTGTTCATCAGCTCGGCGTCGGCGTACCAGAAGCCGCCGGCGCGGGTGCCGGTGACCGAGTCCACCCCGCTGCGCAACCCGTTCTGGCAGTACTCCCGCGACAAGATCGCGTGCGAGGACCTGCTCGTGGAGGCGTACCGGGATCGCGGCTTCCCCGTCACGATCGTGCGGCCGTCGCACACGTACGACCGCACCATGATCCCGACGAGCGGGAATTGGACCGACCTGGAGCGGATGCGCCGCGGCGCGCCGGTCGTGGTGCACGGCGACGGCACGAGCCGCTGGACGATCACGCACAGCACCGACTTCGCGGTCGGCTTCGTGGGGCTGCTGGGCCTGCCGGAGGCCGTGGGCGACACCTTCCACATCACGGGCGACGAGGCTCCGACGTGGAACCAGATCTACTGCGACCTCGCGGAGGCGCTCGGCGTCGAGGCGGAGCTGGTGCACGTGGCCAGCGAGACGATCGCGCGCGTGATCCCGGAGGTCGGTCCCGGTCTCGTGGGCGACAAAGCCCACTCGATGCACTTCGACAACAGCAAGGTGAAGGCGCTCGTGCCCCGCTTCCAGGCCAGGGTGCCGTTCGCGCGCGGGGCCGGCGAGATCGTGGACTGGTTCCTCGAGGACGCCGACCGCCAGCGCGTCGACCCCGACCTGGATGCGGCGTTCGACCGGCTGGTGGAGCACGCCCGCGCGTTCGGCTGAGCCGCCGCGCGGGCGGGCGTCACTTCGTGTAGCCGCCGCTGCCGGACGTGGAGGACGGTGACGAGGAGGACGACGTGATCTTCGTGCCGTCCGGCGCCACCGCCCACCAGATTCCGCCGAGGCCCTGACCGGTCACGTCTCCCGCGGAGGAGTCGCCGGCGAAGGTGTACAGCGGCCAGCCGTCGAGCGTGACCTGCTTCTTGCCGTCGACGCCCGTGATGGTGCCGACTGTGCCGGTGACCCCGGACACGGTCGGGTGGTCGCTGCTGGTCTCGATCGCGGGCCACTGCGCGGCGCACGCGCCGGTGCAGACGCTCTTGCCCGAGTTCGCGGTGTCCTTGTCGAAGACGTAGGCGGTGAGGCCGGTCCCGTCGACGACCACGGTGCCCAGCGTCGTCGTGCCGGTCTTGAGCGCGGTGGACCCGGCAGCCGAACCGGAGGCGCTCGAAGTGGATGACGACGACGAGCCGGAACCGCTGGGCGGGGCGTACGTCCCTCCCCCGGCGGACGAGCAGGCGGCGAGCGCGAGGAGGACGGCGGCCGCTCCGGCGGCCAGTGCGCCGAGGCGCGAGGGTGAAACGGTGCTTCTCATGATGGATGTTCCCTTCCACCTGGTGCACGCTGCCCACGGTGCCGGAGGTTCATCGTCTGAGAGAAAAGACAGGCCGATCGGGGAGACAAGAGCTTTACTATAAAGAAACTTTCCTGATACATTCGCCGGAGGACATCGTTCCGACGGAGGGATGAGGATGACCGGACCGGTTCGGGGCACCCCTGGGTGGCTGCGCGAGACCAACGACCGCACGGCGCTGTCGCTGCTGCTCGAGCACGGCGTCCTCACCCGCACGCGCATCGGCGAGCTCTCCGGGCTCTCGAAGCCCACCGCCGCCCAGATGGTGGCGCGGCTCGAGACCGCCGGACTCATCCACGTCGTCGGCGAGGTCTCCGGCGGCCGCGGCCCCAACGCCGCGAGCTACGCCGTCCGCACGGACCGGATGCTGGGCGTGGCCGTCGACATCGGCGCGGAGGCCATCCGCGCCACGGTGGTCGACGCGGCGGGGGCGGAACGGCCGATCGCCGTCACCCCGCTCGCCGCCCGGAGCCCCGAAGGCGACATCCGCGCCGCGATCGACGCGGCCTGCGCGGCGTCGGGAGCGGACCCCGAGCGCGTCGGCGCCGTCTGCATCGGTGTCCAGGGCGCCCTCGATCCCCGGACGGACGAGCTGACCTACATCGAGACCCTCCCCGGTTGGCCGAAGCAGGGCATCCGCCGCCGCCTCGTGGATGCGCTGGGCATCGCCGTCCACATCGACAACGACGTGAACCTGGCGGCCCTGGCCGAGCGGACCGACGGCGCCGGCCGCGACACCGGCGGATTCGCACTGCTCTGGATGGACGAAGGCCTCGGCCTGTCGGTCGACCAGGGCGGCAGCATCCACCGCGGCGCCTCGGGCGGGGCCGGCGAGATCGGCTACCTGCCCATCCCCCGCTCCGCCGCCGAGCTCGACCCGGAGGCGCGCGACCTGCAGGACCTCATCGGAGGCCCGGCGGTGACACGGCTCGCGGCCGGCCACGGCCTGACCGACCGATTCGAGGGCGACGACCGTGCCCGCGAGCGCTTCCTCGGCGAGCTGGCACGGCGCGTCGCCGTCGGCGTCGTGCCGGTGCTCGCCCTCCTCGACCCCGAGCTCGTGGTGCTCGGCGGCGCGACCGGCCTGGCCGGCGGACCGCGCCTCGCCGAGCTCGTCACCGCCGAGCTCCGCCCCTCCTGGGGCGACCGCAGCGTCGTCGCCACCGGTGTCGCCGCCCATCCCGTGCTCCGCGGAGCCCGGGAGCACCTCGTCGGCGACGTGCGCGACGCCCTGTTCGCCGAAGTGTCGCGGATCGCACCGTAGCGTCCCGCGTCCCGCCCTGCACCATCCACCCGCACCACAGACAGTGAGGGAGCCACACCCGTGAAACACCGTCACCTCGTCGCAGCGGCCGCGATCACCGCGGCCGCTGCGCTCGCCCTCTCCGGATGCTCCGGATGGTCCGGCGGCGCGAACTTCAGCGACACCGCCCCGAAAGACTTCAGCGGCAACGTCTCCTTCTGGAAGATCGGCTGGGACAAGCAGGCGGCGGTCGCGTCGTCCGTGGCGTCGGGCAAGGCCGTAGTCGGCCAGGGCATCTCGGCCAACCTCGGCTACCCCGGGGGCTCGCTGCTCACCTCCACGCAGTGGCTGTACGTCCGCGGCTTCGGCACGTACCAGCTCGGCTACGCCTCGGCGCTCGCAGTGCTGCTGTTCGCGGTCGCCGCCGTCATCCTCGTCCTGCTGCTGCGCCGCTTCACGGCGTTCACCCCGGAAGGCGCCCAATGACCTCCGCCACGCTCTCCCCCGGCACGACCGCGACCAGCGGACCGCCGCCCTCGCGACGTATCCCGACGCCTCGGTCATCGCGCGCCCGCAGCATCCTGGCGTGGATCGCCGAGCACGTCGTGCTCGTCGTGCTCGCGGTCCTGTTCATCGCTCCGGTCGTGTTCGTGTTCCTGACCTCGGCGATGTCGAGCGAGCAGACGCTGACGGCGTCGCTCTGGCCGCAGCCGTTCCACTGGGACAACTACGTGAAGGTGTTCACGACCGTGCCGCTCGCGCAGTGGTTCGCGAACTCGGCGATGTACGCGGTGCTCGCGACCGTGTTCATGCTGGTGTCGAGCGTTCCGGCCGCCTACGCGCTGGCGAAGATCCGCTTCCGCGGGTCGGGTGTGCTGTTCACCGTGATCATCATCGCGATGCTGCTGCCGCCGCAGGTGACGGCGATCCCGATCTACGTGCTGGGGTCGCAGCTGGGGCTGACCGGGACACTGTGGCCGCTCATCCTGCCGAACCTGCTGGGCGTCGCGTTCTCGATCTTCCTGCTGCGGCAGTTCTTCCTGACGATCCCGAGCGAGCGCTCGGATGCGGCGGCATCGACGGGAACGGCGAGTTCGGCGTGCTCTGGCGCGTGGTGCTGCCGATGGCGAAGCCGGGCATCGCGGCCACCGCGATCTTCCTGTTCTTCGCCTCGTGGAACGACTACTACGGTTCTACACCTCGGAGAACCCGGCCGCCTGGCCCGTCGCCTACGGGCTGGCGTCGTTCCGCGGTGTGCACGGCACCGACTGGGGGCTCAGCATGGCCATGACGATGCTGGTCACCGTGCCGGTCGTCCTCATCTTCTTCTTCGCCCAACGCGTCTTCGTGGAGGGCATCACACTCACCGGCGTGAAGGGATAACTCGTGAAACTGACGGTCGTCGGAGGCGGCTCCACCTACACTCCCGAGCTCATCGACGGGTTCGCGCGGCTGCGCGCCGTGCTCCCGGTCGAGGAGTTGTGGCTCGTCGACCCCGATCCCGAGCGGCTGCGACTGGTCGGCGGTATGAGCCAGCGGATGTTCCGCGCCGCCGGGCACCCCGGACGCATCGTGCCGACCTCGGACCTGGTGGCCGGCGTGGCGGATGCGGACGTGGTGCTGCTGCAGCTGCGGGTGGGCGGCCAGGCCGCACGTCACGGGGACGAGACGTGGCCCCACGAGTGCGGCTGCATCGGCCAGGAGACGACCGGCCCCGGCGGGTTCGCGAAGGCGCTGCGAACGGTCCCGGTGGTGCTGCGCGTCGCCGAGGAGGTGCGCAGGCACGCCAAGCCCGACGCCTGGATCGTCGACTTCACCAACCCCGTGGGCATCGTCACCCGGGCGCTGCTGCAGGAGGGCCACCGCGCGGTCGGGCTGTGCAACGTCGCCATCGGCTTCCAGCGGCGGTTCGCGGGGATGCTGGGGCTGGAACCCGCGCAGGTCCAGCTCGGCCACGTCGGGCTCAACCACCTGACCTGGGAGCGCTCGGTGCTCGTGCGCGACGGAGACCGCACGCGCGACGTGCTCCCGGAGCTGCTGGACAGGCGCCTGGACCAGCTGGCCGGCGAGGTCGAGCTGCCCGCCTCCCTGCTGCGGCTGCTCGGCGACGTGCCCAGCTACTATCTTCGCTACTACTACGCGCACGACGAGGTGCTGCGCGAGCAGCTGGATGCGCCGACGCGCGCCGAGGCGGTCCAGCGCGTCGAGCGCGAGCTGCTGGAGCTGTACGGCGACCCTGCGGTCGACACGAAACCCGAACAGCTGGCGCAGCGCGGCGGCGCGTTCTACTCCGAGGCGGCCGTCGACCTGATCGCGTCGCTCACCGGCGACCGGGGCGACGTGCAGGTGGTGAACCTCCGCAACGACGGAACATTGCCGTTCCTGCCCGACGACCACGTCATCGAGGTCCCGGCGACGGTCGACGCGCGCGGCGTGACGGCGCTGCCCGTCGACCCGCTGCCGGCCGACCACGCCGCCCTGGTGGCGCACGTCGCCTGCTACGAGCGCCTCGCCCTCGACGCGGCCGTGCACGGCGGACGCGACCGGGTGCTGCGCGCGATGCTCGCGCATCCACTGGTCGGGCAGTACGACCGGGCGGAGCGGCTCACCGACCTGCTCATCGCGCACAACCGGGAGCACCTGGCATGGGCGCAGTGACCGATCGCCCCGAGGGGGCGCCGCTGGTCGTCGCGGTCGACGGCGGCGGTTCGAAGACGGATGCGGTCGCCCTCGAACTCGACGGCACGGTGGTCGCCGAGGCCCGGGCCGGCACGTCGAGCCCGCACGCGATCGGGATGGACGCGGCGGCCGAGCTCGTCTCCGGCCTGATCGGCACCCTGCTCGAACGGACCGGCCCGCGCCCGCTGGCCGCCGTGAACCTGTACCTCTCCGGGCTCGACCTCCCGGCGGAGCTGGCGGAGTTCCGCGCCGCGATCGCGCACACGCCGTGGGCGGGGGCGACGGTCGAGAACGACCTCTTCGCCCTGCTGCGCGCGGGCACGGGCGAGCCCGACGCGGTGGCGGTCGTCTGCGGGACGGGCATCAACTGCATCGGCGTGCGGGCCGACGGCCGGGTGGTGCGCTACCCGTCGCTCGGCACGATCTCCGGCGACTGGGGTGGCGGCTGGCACCTCGGCGAGCGCGCCCTCTGGTACGCGGCGCGGGCGGTGGACGGTCGCGGCGGTCCGACGGCCCTCGCGGACGCAGTGCCGGCGGCTCTCGGGCTCGGCAGCGTGCAGGAGGTGATCGAAGCCCTCCACTTCGGCCGCCTGCCGAGCAGCGGGCTCGCGCGGCTGGCCCCGACCGTGTTCGCCTGCGCCCGCGACGGCGACGCCATCGCCATCGGCCTCGTCGACGAGCAGGCGGAGGAGATCGCCACGATGGCGATCACCACCCTGCGGCGCCTCGACCTGCTGGACCGGCCGGTGCCGGTGGTGCTGGGCGGCGGCGTCATCGGCGGGCGCGACGAGCGGCTTCTCGGGACGATCGAGCGGCTGCTCGCGGAGGGCGCGCCGGCCGCCCGGATGGAGCTGGTCACGGCCGCGCCCATCCTCGGCGCCGCGCTGCTCGCCCTCGAGTCGGCCGGCGCCGACCCGGCCGCGGTGGACGCGGCGCGGAGCGCGCTGGAGGGGCGGCCGGCGGCGGCGGTGGTGCCGGTGCCCGGCGCCTGACGGCGGGCCCGGCGGCGGGGCCCCGCCGGCGCCCCGGGCGGCCTCGAGGGGGCGCAACACGCCGTTATGCGACGCGGATAACGGCGTGTTGCGACTCCTCGATTGCGGTGGCGGGATGCGCGGGGCGGGGTGCGGGCGGGGGTGCCGCGGTGGTTCAATAGCCGCACGCAGTACGACCACCTGACCGAACGCGCGCGGATGGTCGAGCAGCAGCTCGCCGCCCGCGGGATCGAGGACCAGCGCGTCCTCGACGCGATGAGACGCGTGCCCCGGCACCTGTTCGTCGAGCCGGCGGCGGCGCCGTACGCCTACGAGGACCACCCGATGCCGATCGGCGAGGGACAGACGATCTCGCAGCCGTACATCGTCGCGCTGATGCTGCAGGCCGCCCGGATCGGGCCGGAGGACGCCGTGCTCGACGTCGGGACGGGCTCCGGCTACGCCGCGGCGGTCGCCGCGGAGCTGGCGCACCGGGTGGTCAGCATCGAGCGGCATCCCGGGCTCGCCGTGGAGGCGGCGGCGACGCTGGAGGCGCTCGGCTACCGGGTCGAGGTCGTCACCGGCGACGGGACGCTGGGGTGGCCCGCTCGCGCACCGTACGACGCGATCGTCGCGGCGGCGACCGGGCCGTCGGTGCCGGCGGCGTGGGCGGCGCAGCTGCGTCCGGGCGGACGGATCGTGATGCCGGTCGGGCGGCCGGGACGCGCCCAGCACCTCGCCGCGTACACGCTGCAGGACGACGGGGAGTTGCACGAGACGAACCTCGGGGCGGTGGCGTTCGTGCCGCTCATCGGCGACCAGGGGTGGCCGGCCTCCGGCTGACGGTGCCCGGCTGGGGCGTGGCAGCCTGCGAGAGGTAGTGACCGATCAGGACAAGTAATGCCGTAAAATACCGTGCTGCAGTACGAATAAATCATGTACGGTCGGAGCATGCATCCGGGCACTCAGTTTCTACCGGCCGTCCTGCGGTGAGCGGGCGCAGCGCATGGGCGGGCCGGCGGCGCAGACGGCTCCTCCTGGGCCTCGGTGTTGCCACGACGATCGTCGTGGCCTTGACCTCTTGTTCGATATCTGGAAACGGCGGGATGAACCACCACGACACCCTGGCGACGAATCTCGCCAACCAGAAGAATGCAGCGCTCCTGTTCATCGGTAACCGGCCGGAAACAGAACGAATTGAATTCACAGAAGAGGGAGGCGCCAACGGTGCAGGTTACTGGTCGGCATACGCAATGGTCACTATTGCGGGCAAGGATTATCAAGAGGACCTTGGACTGGCATTGGTAGCCGGGGATCCGCTCCCTACTGCGGACTCCGACGCGACGCCCTCACCAGTCCCCGTCACCTACAGCGACGGCTCGTCAGAGGTCCTCGGATGACGGCAGCCGAAGAGTATGCCGCCATCGCTGGCGCGGCCTACAACGTGGATCCCTTGTGGAAGAACCCGCCGTATGCCACAGGAAAGAGATTCAGCACCTAACACAATCCCGGCCAGGAGCACCAGGTGGTTCCCCCGCCTCCGGTGAGTGATCCGGTGACGGGTTTCCAGGCGATGACCGTGGTGCCGGTGGTTCACGGCCAGCTGGATTACTCGCAGGCATTCATCACGTACGAGGGACCAATCCCGCTCACCACCCCGATTTCGGCGCGGTCGGCATGTGATCGTGAGTGGCCAGACCGGCCCACAAACCAAGCAGGGCATCCGCCGGACGCGTGCATACAGATCGCTCGAACAGGTAATGCACGTAAAATACCGTGTGGAAGTAGACGCATCAAGCATGTATGGTGGGAGCATGCACCCGGCCATCCAGCTTCCAGCGGCCGTCCGACGGTGAGCGGACGTAGCGCCCGGGCGGGCCAGCGGCGCAAACGGCTCCTCCTGGGCCTCGGTGTTGCCGCGACGGTCCTTGTGGCCTTGACCTCTTGTTCGATACTTGGAAACGGCAGGATGAACCAGCAGAGCAGAATAGCGACGAACCTCGCGAACCAGAAGAAGGCAGCGCTTCTATTCGTTCACGACCGGCCGGAAACAGAACGAATCAAATTCACTGAAGAAGGCGGATATAACGGTGCCGGCGGCTGGTCGGCGTACTCGATCGTCACAATTGCGGGCAAGGACTATGGCGAGCACCTGGGCCTCAGCCTCGTTGGCGGGGACCCGCTCCCCGCTCCGGAGCCAAATCCGACGCACTCACCAGTCCCCGTCACCTACAGTGACGGCTCATCCGAGGCGCTCGGATGACAACGGCAGAAGACTACGCAACCATCGCGGAGGCTGCTTACGACGCGGATCCGCTGCGGACGAATCAGCCCCTTGAATCAGGGCAGCGATTCAATCCTCCCGGGTAAACCCGGCCAGGAGTACCAGGTGGTTCCTCCGCCTCCGGTGAGTGATCCGGTGACGGGTTTCCAGGCGATGACCGTGGTACCGGTGCTCAACGGCGAGCTGGACTATTCACAGGCATTCATCGCTTACGCCGGGACCAATCCCAACCACCACCCCGACTACAGCGCGGACGGGCAAGTCGTCGTGGGCGGTCAGACCGGCCCCGGAACCCAAGCGGATCAGGCGACGGCATACGCCCAAGCAGCCATGGCGGAGGTGCGGAAGACGCATCCCAACGCGACCTTCCAGACCGTCGGCCATTCACTGGGCGGGTTCTTGGCGATGTATGTCGCGGGCGAACTGCATCTGTCGTCGACATCCTTCAACGGCCCCGACGCATGGGAGGCGCTCTCCCCCCAGGCGAAAGAATGGGTGCTGGCTCAGATCGCCGCGGGGAAGAACCCGTTCACGAACTACGTCAACGAATGGGACCTGGTCGGAAACATCCACGGCAACGGCTCCGGCGCAGCCCACTACGTCACAGGCCAACCAGGCCAAGGTCTCTTCGACAACCACAACATCAGCCCCGGTTTCGGCTTCAACCCCGATGGCAGCATCATCGGAGACGGCGCGAAGGGCCGCAGCGTGACCGAGATCACGGACAACCTCTTGAGCGGAGTGCCGGAAGGCGCCCGGATCTATCTGAGTCCGCTGCTGACGGGCATGGTCGCCCTTGTGCAGAATCCGGCGGTCGGCGCGGTGGCCGGGATGGCGGTCTCGGCTTTGGCGGTCACCGTTGACACGATGGCAGCCGCCTCCATGGCATCGGCTGTCCTCCAGATGGAGACCCCGCTGCAGTCGATCAAGGCGATCAACAGCGGGCTGGTGCCGCAGATGGAACAAGAACTGGCCGGGGCGAAAAGCGCCGTGGCGATGATCCCGTCGATCACCGAAGCGGATATCGAGAACTGCGTCGCCGTTCACCTGTTGGAGGTCCAGCACAACGTCGACAAGAAGGCCCTCGCCGAGGTCGACCGGCGGGTCGACGACCACCTCACGCTCGTGGCCCAGCTTGCTGTCGGGATCGGCTCATCCGTTCAGAACGCCCTCGCGGAAGACGCGCAGTGGGCGCACATCTATGGCGGGCGTTAGCCCGCGAAAGGAGGGACGGGATGTCTCGTTCCGGCACGGCATACGGCTCGGCACAGCCGAGCCTGGGCGATCTGATCGGCGAGCTGGGCAGCGGTGTCCACGACGTCGTCGAGGGGATCCAGCAGGCGATCGATGCGCAGATCCACAACGCGGCCGTCGGACTCTTGAACTCGCTGCTCCCGCCGATCGTCCACGCGCAGAACGCGTCGATCCGCTCCGTCGCCTGGACCCGGATCGAAGCCCACACCCTGGAAATCGGCGGACGTACGGCCGCGGTGAGGGTCAGCAATGCCGTGCAGTCCGGAATGGTCCAGAAAAAGATCGAACACGGCGTCGAACAGGTCACCTCCACGCTCGACTACACCCACGGAGTGAACAGCATCACATGAGCACACCCACCCTCGCGTGCCGCAGATCGTGCTCCCAGGTGGCCGTTATGCCGCTCTCATAAAATCGAGGGCGATGAGACTCTCCCGACTGAAGCGACTGCCGTCCCGGGCCAAGCGTGCCGCGCGTTACGAGATCCACGCGCACTGGCGGCGGCAGCCGATCGTCCGGGGCGCCGTGCTGTACGAGTCGTTCTCGGGCAACGGCATGCTCGACAACCCGGAGGCCGTCTTCCGCGAGCTGCTCGCCTCCCCCGACCTCGGTCACCTCACCCACATCTGGGCGCTCTCCGATCTGCGCCAGTACCGGGCCGCGGTCGAGGAGTTCGCCGGCGACGACCGGGTGAGCTTCGTCCGCTACGGCTCCGTCGCCTACTACCGCGCGCTCGCGACCAGCCAGTACCTCGTCAACAACGCGACGTTCCCGCCCGACTTCTCGAAGCGCCCGGGGCAGGTGTACCTCAACACCTGGCACGGCACACCGCTGAAGCGGATGGGGTACGACATCGCCGACGGCGCGCTCGGCACCGCCAACATCATCCGCAACTTCGTGCAGGCCGATTACCTGCTCTCGGCGAACCCGTTCATGTCGGAGCAGATGTACGAGACCGGCTACAAGCTGACCGGCGTCTACCGCGGCACCCTCGTCGAGGAGGGCTACCCGCGCATCGACCGGCAGTTCCTCGACGACCGCGGGCGCGAGGAGGTGCGCCGCCGGCTCGTCGCCGCGGGCATCCCGCTCGGCGACCGGCAGGTCATCCTGTACGCGCCCACCTGGAAGGGCCAGGTGTTCGGCCGCCCCGAGGACGACCTGGATGCGCTGCTCGCGCACATCCACCAGATCGAGGAGCGCATCGACACCAGCCGCTACGCCGTGCTGCTGAAGACCCACCAGTCGGTGCACGCGCTCGCCGCGGACCGGCCGGAGCTGGCGCGCATGCTCGTGCCGAACGAGATCCCGACGAACCTCGTGCTCGGTGCGACGGACATGCTGATCTCGGACTACTCCAGCATCTTCTTCGACTTCCTCCGGACCGGCCGGCCGATCGTGTTCTTCACGCCCGACCTGGCCGACTACGCGGGCACCCGCGGCCTGTACTTCGAGCCGGACGAGTGGCCGGGGCCCGTGCTCATGTCGGCCCGCGAAGTCGGCGACGCCCTGCACGCGATCGCCGGGGCCGGAGGAGCACTGCCGGCCGAATCGGCCGGCCGCTACCGGTCGATGCAGGAGCGGTTCACGCCCTACGAGGACGGGTCCGCATCCGCCCGCATCGTCGACATCGTCTTCCGGGGCAAGCGGGACGGCTACCGCCTGCGCAGCGATCTCGCCGACGACGGCCGCCAGAAGATCCTGCTCTACCTGGGCGGGATGCGCCCCAACGGCATCACGACCTCCGCGCTGAACCTGCTCAACAACATCGACCACGAGCGCTTCGACGTCTCGGCGTTCTTCGCCCAGAGCCGGTCGCAGGTCATCATCGGAAAGCAGCGGCAGATCCATCCCGGCGTCCGCCAGTTCCCGCGGGTCGGGGGGATGAACGGGGCGAAGCTCGTGCACCTCGCCCGCCACCTCGACTTCCGGCGCGGACGCATCGCGCAGCACGCCGACATCCCGGCGCAGAACCGGCTGTGGGACGACGAGTGGTACCGCTGCTTCGGCGAGAGCCGATTCGACTACGTGGTCGACTTCTCCGGCTACGGACCGTTCTGGGCGACGCTGCTGCTCCACTCCCCCGACGCGCAGCGGGCGATCTGGCTGCACAACGACCTCGCGGCGGACGCCCACCGCGAGGTGAACGGCGAGAAGCGGATGCTGCACAGCCTCACGCAGATCTTCACGCTGTACCGGCAGTACGACCACCTGGTCTCCGTGTCCCCGACCCTGTCGGAGATCAACCGCGACGCCCTGGCGGAGTACGCGCCGCCGGAGAAGTTCGTGTCGGCCCTCAACACTGTCGACGCCGAGCACATCCTGGAGAACGCGGCCGCCGACCTGCACGAGCTCACCTTCGACGAGGAGACCGGCAGCATCCCCGACTGGGCGGAGCTGCTGCTCGCCGACGACGACGTGACGACGTTCGTCAACGTCGGGCGGCTGTCGCCGGAGAAGAACCAGACGCGGCTGATCCGGGCGTTCGCGGCCGTGCACGCCGAGAACCCGCGGACCCGTCTGGTCGTCGTCGGCTCGGGCCCGCTGGCCGGCGACCTGGAGTCGCTGGTCGCCGAGCTGGGGCTGCAGGGCTCGGTCTTCCTCACGGGCATGCAGCGCAACCCGCACGCGATCATGGCCAAGGCGGACTGCTTCGTGCTCTCCAGCGACTACGAGGGCCAGCCGATGGTGCTGCTGGAGGCGCTGGTGCTGCAGCTGCCGATCGTCACGGTCGAGTTCGCGTCGGCGAAGAACGCGCTGCCCGCAGGGAGCGGGATGGTCGTGCCGCAGTCGGTCGACGGCGTCGCCGACGGCATGCGCGCGTTCCTGAACGGCGCGGTCCCCGACAGCCACTTCGACTACCACGCCTACAACCGCAAGGCCGTCGCCCAGTTCTACGCCGCCATCGGCGCCTGACCGACTCGCGCCGCGACTCCCCTCCGTCCCTTCGTCCCGCCGTCGAGTACACAAAAAGTGCACGCGACACGCCGCAAAGGCGTGCACTATTCGTGTACTCGACGGTGGGGGGTCAGGCGCGGGTGAGGAGGGCGCGGAGGTCGAGGCCGGGTGGGAGCTCGCCGTAGAGGGAGCCGCGCTCGGGGCCGACGCGTGCGGCGACGAAGGCGTCGGCGACGGCGGCCGGTGCGTGACGGATCAGCAGGGAGGCCTGCAGCGCGACGGCCATCGCCGCGACCAGCGGGCGGACCGAGGCCTCGGCGGAGGCGGCGGCCGCGTCGGCGTCCGAGGCGGCCGCGTCGCTGTCGGAGGCGCCGCCGCCGGCCGCGCCGCCCGCGACGCAGGACGCCACCCGGGCGCGCAGCCGGTCGTGGTGCGCGTCGAAGGTGCGGTAGCGGCCGCGGGCGTGCGCGAGCTCGACGTCGAAGGCGTCCCAGGCCGCCGGCTCGCGGCGGAGCGCGCGCAGCACATCCAGGGCGATCACGTTGCCCGAGCCCTCCCAGATCGCCATCACCGGCTGCTCGCGGTACCGCCGGGCCAGCGGGAACGCCTCGGTGTAGCCGTTGCCGCCGAGGCACTCCAGCGCCTCGTAGGCGTGGCCCGGTCCGCGCTTGCAGACCCAGTACTTGGTGACCGCGGTCGCCAGGCGCCGGAACGCGATATCCGTCGCCGGCGCGTCCGCGTCGTGCGCCCGCGCGAGACGGAGGGCCACCTCGGTCGCCGCCTCGGCCTCCAGCGCGAGGTCGGCCAGCACCGCCGTCATCGCCGGCTGATCGATCAGCCGCGCGCCGAACGCGGAACGGTGCCGCGCGTGCCAGGCGGCCTCGGCGACGGCCTGCCGCATCCCCGCCGCGCTGCCGAGGATGCAGTCGAGCCGGGTGCGGTTGACCATCTCGAGGATGGTGCGCACACCGCGCCCCTCCTCACCGAGCAGGTACCCGACCGTCCCGTCGAACTCCACCTCGCTGGAGGCGTTGGACCGGTTGCCGAGCTTGTCCTTCAGGCGCTGGATGAGGAACACGTTCCGGTCGCCGTCCTCCAGCACGCGGGGCACCACGAAGCAGGAGAGGCCGTTCGCGGTCTGCGCGAGCACCAGGAACGCGTCCGACATCGGAGCGGAGCAGAACCACTTGTGCCCGGTGATCAGCCAGCGGCCGTCGCCGTCGGCGAGCGCGCGGGTCGTGGTGGCGCGCACATCCGATCCGCCCTGCTTCTCGGTCATCGCCATCCCGAACAGCGCGGAACTCTTGTCCGCCCTCAGCCGGCCGTCGTACTCCCGGCTGAGGAGGCGCGGCATCCATTCGGCGGCGAGCCCCTCGGAGACGGCGAGTGCTGGCACGGCCGCGTGCGTCATCGACACCGGGCAGGCGTGCCCCGGTTCGATCTGCGCGAACAGCATGAACGCGGCGGCCCGCGCGACGTTCGCGCCGGGGCGCGGGTCGGCCCAGGCCGACGTGTGGGCTCCCGCCGCGACGGCCGCTGCGATCACCCGGTGGTATCCGTCGTCGTACTCGACCTCGTCGATCCGGGCGCCCCACCGGTCGAAGGAGCGCAGCTGGGGCTCGTGGAGGTTCGCGAGCTCCGCATCCCGCTGGAACGACGCCGACCCCACCAGCCGCCCGACCTCGCCGAGCGACGTCGTGGCCCACGCGGCGTCGTACCGCTCGACCCCTTCCCGGAGGGCGGGGTTGGCCGCGAACTCGTCCACGTCGACGCGCGGCGGCGGCTGGTTCACGACGGTGTGGGTGACCATGGCGGGAGTCTAGTGCGGCCGGCCCCGGTAGGCTGGATGGTCTCATGGCTCACCTGCTCGGCGCGGAAGCGCTGCACCTGGAGTATCCGACGCGCACCGTGTTCGACTCCGTCACCCTCGGCATCTCGGAGGGCGACCGCATCGGCGTCGTCGGCCGCAACGGCGACGGCAAGTCGACCCTCCTGCAGCTGCTGGCCGGCCGGCTCGAACCCGATGCGGGCCGCGTCACGCGGCGCCGGGATGTCACGGTCGGGATGCTGGACCAGCGCGACGAGCTGCCGCCGCAGCTGACCGTGGGCCACGCCATCGTCGGCGACCGCGAGGAGCACCTGTGGGCGGGCGACCCCCGGGTGCGCGACGTGCTCGCCGGGCTCGTGTCGGACATCCGCTGGGATGCGACGATCGGCGAGCTCTCCGGCGGACAGCGCCGCCGGGTGGCCCTGGCCGCGCTGCTGGTGCACGACCACGACATCCTCTTCCTCGACGAGCCCACCAACCACCTCGACTTGGAGGGCGTCGCCTGGCTCGCGCAGCACCTGAAGGGCCGCTGGCCCACCGGCTCGGGCGCGCTCGTCGTGGTGACCCACGACCGCTGGTTCCTCGACGAGGTGTCGACGGCGACGTGGGAGGTGCACGACGGCATCGTCGAGCCGTTCGAGGGCGGGTACGCCGCCTACGTGCTGCAGCGGGTGGAGCGCGACCGGATGGCCTCGGTCGCCGAGACGAAGCGGCAGAACCTGATGCGGAAGGAGCTCGCCTGGCTGCGCCGTGGCGCCCCCGCACGCACGTCGAAGCCGAAGTTCCGGATGGATGCGGCGGCCGTGCTGATCGCCGACGAGCCGCCGCCGCGCGACACGGTCGAGCTCACCACACTCGCCACCTCCCGCCTGGGCAAGGACGTGGTGGACCTGCTCGACGTCTCGGCCTCCTATCCGCCCAAGACCGTGCTGCGCGACGTGGAGTGGCGGATCGCCCCCGGAGAGCGCACCGGCATCCTGGGCGTGAACGGGGCCGGCAAGTCCACCCTGCTGGGCCTCGTCGCCGGAACCGTCGAGCCGGACTCCGGGCGGGTGAAG
Organism: Leifsonia sp. KNZ13-11D; assembly: GCF_056754895.1. NCBI lineage: Bacteria > Bacillati > Actinomycetota > Actinomycetes > Micrococcales > Microbacteriaceae > Leifsonia > Leifsonia sp. KNZ13-11D. Next base: position 1,280,427 of record NZ_JBPGWU010000001.1, on the reverse strand, counting down.
CGCGGCAAGACCGTCCGCATCGCCACGCTGACGCAGCAGCTCAGCGAGCTGGACGACATCGCCGAGGAGCGCGTGAGCGCCGTCGTGGCGGGCAAGAAGTCCACCTACCTGGCCGGCGGCAAGGAGGTGTCGCCGGGGCAGCTGCTGGAGCGTCTGGGCTTCTCGAACGCGCAGCTCTCCACCCCGGTGAAGGACCTGTCGGGCGGTCAGAAGCGCCGCCTCCAGCTCCTGCTCATCCTCCTCGACGAGCCCAATGTGCTCATCCTGGACGAGCCGACGAACGACCTCGACACCGACATGCTGGCGGCGATGGAGGACCTGCTCGACTCGTGGCCCGGCACGCTGCTGGTCGTCTCGCACGACAGGTACCTGCTCGAGCGGGTCACCGACCAGCAGTACGCGGTCATGGATGGACGGCTGCGGCACCTGCCCGGCGGCATCGACGAGTACCTGCGGCTCCGGCGCGCGCAGAGCGCGGAGGGGCCGTCGAGCGGCGGCGGTCTGTCGGGAGCGGGCGACGCCTCCGCGACTTCCGCGTCGCCGTCCGCCGGCGCCGCCGCGGTGCCCGCCCTCTCGGGCGCGGCCCTGCGCTCGGCCGAGAAGGAGCTCTCGGCCCTCGACCGTCGGCTCGCCAAGGTCACCGACCAGGTCGCGGCGAAGCACGAGGAGCTGGCGCGGCACGACCAGAGCGACTACGTCGGCCTCGGCCGGCTGACCGAGGAGCTGCGCACCCTGGAGGGCGAGATCGCCGACCTCGAGACGCGCTGGCTGGAGCTCTCCGAGCAGCTCGAGGGCTGACCCGGCGCCGTGCACGGCGCCTCCTGCTGCGGGCCCGCACCCCCGGACTGGGGAACGAAAGCCCTCCGGTCGCTGTGCCATGATCCAGAGCATCGGTCGCTCACCCGACCCGACGCGGCCGATGGGGACGGGAGCGGCACGTGAGTGACCAGAAGCGGGCCGCGGACCAGCGGCCCCTGTTCGGCAGGGACCGCGCCAGGGAGACCATGCTCCTGGTGGCCCACCAGGCCCGCGAGCACGGCGGTGCGCTGCTCGTCGCCGGCGAGGCGGGCCTCGGCAAGACGGCCCTGCTGGCGGATGTGGCACAGCGCCTGGAGGGCTGGACGGTCCTCCGCGTCCACGCCGACTCGTTCGAATCCGACCTCGCCTACGCGACGGTCGAGACGCTCGTGCGCGGACTGAACGCGTTGCGCGCCACCGGCGCACGGGCGGGCTCGGCCACCCCCATCCGGCCGCCCGAGCCCGGGGACGACCCGCTCACCGTCGGGCGCTTCCTCCTCGACGCGATCGACGGTATCGACGGGCCCGTGTGCCTGATCATCGACGACGCGCAGTGGGTGGACGAGCCGTCGGCGCGCGCCCTGCGGTTCCTGACGCGGCGCCTCGTGGACCAGCGCTTCCTGTTCACGGCGGCCACGCGCCCGCAGCCCAACCGGATCACCGCGCTCTTCGACGACCTCGCCTCCACCACGGCGAACCACGCCCGGGTGGAGCTCACCCCGCTGACCGTGGGCGACACGCAGGAGCTCGCCCGCCACCTGCTGGGCCACCCGGTCTCGCGCCGAACGGCGACGCGCCTCACCGAGGCGACGCAGGGCTCGCCGCTGCTGCTCAGCGTGCTGCTGGGTCAGCTGCGTGAGACGTTCGCGCAGGCGCTGCATCCCGCCGGCTGGGATCTGCCCGCCACGGCCATCACGCCGCTCTCGACCGCGATCTCCGCGTCGCTCGAGGGCGCTCCCCCGTCCGTCCGCGTGGCGGCGGAGCTCGTCGCCGTGCTCCGGGACCCCCTCCCGCTGCCGCTCGTGGGCACCATCGCCGACCGGCTGGGCCTCGACATCGACGTCCACGGCGCGGTCGCGCGAGGGCTCGTGCTGGCCGAGACCCGGGACGGCGTGGTCCGCGTCGAACCGGCCCACGCCATCCTGGCCGACGCCCTCGCTGCGGGGGTGCCGCTGCACCGCCGGGTCGCCATCCACCGCGTCGCCGCCGAGGTGCTCTCCGGGCATCGCGCCCTCCGCCACCGGGTGGAGGCCGCGGACCGCACCGACCCCACACTGGTGGACGAGCTGCTCACCGCCGCCCTCGCCGTGTCCGACCTCGGTCAGGCCGAGCAGGCGCTCAGCTACGCGCGCTCGGCGGTGGACCTCGCCTCCGGAGCCGAGGCGGACCGGGCGCTCCGCGAACTCGGACTCATCGCCATGCGGTTCCGGATGCACGAGCGCATCCTGGAGCTGAGGCCCGCCTTCGAGGCGATGCCGCCGTCGCGGACCCGGGATGCCGTGCTGGTCGAACTGCGGACCCTCTCCGGCGACCTGCCCGGCGCCCTCGCCCTCGCGCTCGCGTTCGAGAAGCGACCCGCCCGGACGCCCGACGAGCGGGCGATCCGCGCGCACGTGGCGGAGGCGCTGCCCAAAGTGCTGATGGCGATGGGAGACTTCCCGGCGGTGCTCGACCACCTCGACGCGGCGCGACGTCACATCGCGGACAGCCCGGCCCCCGCCGAGGTGGCGGACCCGGCTCTGCGGTGGCTGGCCGCGCCGGTCGACGACCTGACGCGTCTGCTGGGCTGGTCGGTGATCTCGGCGGCGCACGCCCAGCGCCCCGACGTGTTCGTGCCGCTGGCGGCCGAACTCGACGAGCTGGTCGACGGCCACGAGTCCCCGCGGCGGTGGATGCGCTGGTCAGCCGCTCCCGCGTCTTCATCCTCGGCGGCGACATCGACCGTGCACGCGCCGACCTGTCGCGGGCGAACGACCTGGTGCGCCGCTTCCCGACCAGCTGGACGGCCGGCTTCGCGCGCACGATGTACGCGCACATCCTGTATCTGGTCGGCGAGTGGGAGGAGTCCGCCACGCTGGCGGACACCGCCGTCGCACTCGCGCTCGACGAGACGGACCTCTCCTGCTGGCCGATCGCCCTCTGGACGTCGGCCCTGGTCCGCGCCGGACGCGGAGAAGCGGAGGCGGTCGACGAGCGGCTGAGCGCCGCGGCGCAGGCCGACCCGCGGATCACCGGATCGTACGACGGCGACCTGCCGTACCTGGCACGCGCAGAGCTCGCCCGCGCGCTCGGCCGGCCGTCCGAGCAGCTGGCCGCCGCCGAGCAGGCGGAGGCCGCCGCCTCACGCGGCTCGACGCTCGGCTGGCTGACCTACCGGGTCGACGCGCTCGCGGCGCTCGGCCGAGCCGACGAGGCGCGCGCGGCCTATGACCGGTGCGCCGCGCCCGGCGCGTGGCGTCCCTACTACGGGTCGCTGCGCTGGCTGGAGGGACGGACCCTCGAAGCGGAGGGACGTGCGCCGGAGGCGCTCACCGCGTACCGCGCGGCCGTCGAGGAGCCGGGTGCGGACCGCTTCCCGTTCCCTCGTGCGGTCGCCGCGCTGGACGCGGGCCGGCTCGCCGGCTCCCGCGGGGAGAGGGCCGCGGGTCGTGCGCTGCTCGAGTCGGCCGCGGCCACATTCCGTGCGCTCGGAGCCTCGGGCTACCTGGCCCGCTGCCTGCACCTGCTCGAAGAGGCCGCGGTCGAGTCGTCGGCCGTCGACCCGCTCGCCGGCCTCACCACCCGGGAGCGCCAGGTGGCCCACGCGCTCGCCGCCGGCATGACCAACAAGGAGATCGCGGAGCGGCTGTACGTGTCGGTGACGACCGTCAACTTCCACGTGCGCAACATCCTCTCCAAGCTGGGCCTGCGGTCACGCCGCGACCTGCGGACGCTGGCGAAGAGGAGACCCGTCAAATCTTGACGGTTTCGTCCGCCGGACTGGGAGTGTCGCCAAGGCCCTCGCTAGTGTGATGACACCTGGGATGCCCGGCCCAGCAGGCGGAAACGCTTCCCGACATCGACGAATCGTCTCAACCCGACGTCGGCTGCGGCCGGGCATCGTCAGGGGAGGTCTTTCGGGGGGCGGTCGGAGGTCCGGCGGGCTTGCGTCGGAGATCCGGTGGCTTGCGTCGGAGATCCGGCCGATCCGGGCGCGGAACTCCTTCTGCAACGCCTTCCGTCGGAGATCCGGTGGCTTGCGTCGGAGATCCGGCCGATCCGGGCGCGGAACTCCTTCTGCAACGCCTTCCGTCGGAGATTTGGGGCCTCCTTTCCGCCGTTCCACAATCAGCGCCGCCCGACGACTCTCCACAGATCCGCCGGACTCGTGCCGTCGGTCGCCCCGCCGCTGGAAGGCTGGGCGCATGCTCCTCGACACCAGCCCCAGCGCATTCTTCCGTCCCGACGCCACCGACCGACACGTCGCAAGCCCGACCTCCGGCCGCCCCCGCTCAGTCGCTCGACATGCGTCAGCCGCCCACGACGCGTCAGCCGCCCACGACGCGTCAGCGGTCCACGACGCGTCAGCCGCCCACGAGGCGTCAGCCGCCCACGACGCGTCAGTCGTTCAGGATGCGCGCCCCGTGCACTGGCCCGGTGGCCCGCACAGCGCGCACCCGCGCCGCGCTGAGCGCGATCTGCAGGTCGAGCGCCGAGTCGAGGTCGGCCGCCAGGAACGCGACCGTCGGGCCCGATCCGGACACGATTCCGGCCAGCGCCCCGTTCGTCTCGCCCAGCTCGATCACCTGGGCGATCTCGGGCACGAGGTGGATGGCCGGCGCTTGCAGGTCGTTGGTGAGCGCTTCTGCGAGCATCGCCGGGTCGCCGGCACGCAAGGCCTGCAGTACCGCGGAGTCGACGCTCGGGGTGAGCTGGGCCGGGGCGATGTCGCGCGCGTGGCGCTCCCGGTGGCGGTCGAGCTCGCTGTAGACGAGCGGGGTGCTCAGCTGGCCCTCCGGGAGCGCGAGCACCCAGTGGAACTGGCCCGTCGCGAGGGCCGGGCTCAGGCGATCGCCGCGGCCCGTGCCGATGGCCGTGCCGCCGACGAGCGCGAACGGCACGTCGGCGCCGAGCCGGGCCGCCAGCGCGAGCAGTTCCTCGCGCCCGACGTCGGTTCCCCAGAGCGCGTCGCATGCGACGAGCGCAGCCGCCGCATCCGCGGACCCTCCGCCCATGCCGCCCGCGACGGGCACGTGCTTGTCGATCTCCAGGTGGACGCCCCCGCTGAAGCCGGTGCGCTTGGCCAGGAGCCGGGCGGCCTTGAGCGCCAGGTTGGAGTCGTCGAGCGGCAGGCCACTGGTGTCGATGCTGCCGCCGAAGACGACCGAGAAGCTGTCCGCCGGGTACGCGCGGACGTCCTCGTACAGCGAGACCGCCTGGTAGGCCGTGGCGACGTCGTGGTAGCCGTCCTCCATGACGGCGCCGACGCGCATGAAGACGTTGATCTTGCCGGGAGCGCGAACGTGCACGCTGTCAACGTCCCACCCGTCCACCATGCTTCCAACCTACACACCCGGCGGCCCGGCTGCTGGGCGCGCGCCGAGTGCCTTACGCGGCGTGCGGCGCGACGGGGACGGAAGCCAGGCGTGCGAAGTCGGCGAGGGCGAGCTGCTCCCCGCGGAGGCTCGGGTCGAGGCCCGCCGCCTGGAGGGCTGTGGCCGCGGAGGTCGGGTCGCCGAAGACGGGTGCCAGCGCCTGGCGGAGGGTCTTCCTGCGCTGCTGGAAGGCGGCGTCCACCAGGGCGAAGGTGCGCAGCCGCAGGGCCTCGTCACCCGGTTGCTCGTCGTGGCGCTCGAAGGCCACCAGCACCGAGTCGACGTTCGGGACCGGCCAGAAGACCTGCCGGCTCACCGCGCCCGCGGTGCGCCAGGCGCCATACCAGGCGGCCTTCACGCTGGGCGCGCCGTAGATCTTCGAGCCGGGCACCGCCGCGATGCGGTGGCCGACCTCGGCCTGGACCATCACGACCCCCGATCGCAGGCTGGGGAAGTGCTCGAGGAAGTGCAGGAGCACGGGCACCGACACGTTGTACGGCAGGTTCGCCACCAGGCGGACGGGGTCGGCCGGCAGCTCGGTGATCTGCAGGGCGTCGCGATGCACGACGGTCAGGCGGTCTGCGGCGTCCGGGGCGAGCTGCTCCACGGTCTTCGGGAGCTGCTCGGCCAGGCGGCCGTCGATCTCCACGGCGATCACGTCGGCGTCGGCTTCGAGCAGGCCGAGGGTGAGGGAGCCGAGGCCCGGGCCGATCTCGACGACCCGGTCGCCGGGCTGCACCTCGGCGACGCGGACGATGCGGCGCACGGTGTTCGCGTCGATGACGAAGTTCTGGCCGAGCTTTTTCGTGGGGGTGACGTCGAGCAGTTCGGCGAGGTCGCGGATCTCGGCCGGGCCGAGCAGCCGGAGCTCGCTCACGCGATGATCCCGATGGGCCGGGTGGGCGGCGGTCCGACCGGCTCGCTGTCCCAGCGGCCGTAGACGAGCTCGGTGTTGGAGTTGATCTGGGCGGCGAGGGTGGAGGCGTCGGTGACGAGCACTTCTGCCATGGCGCGGAGGGTGTGCGGCATGAGGTAAGGAGCGTTGGGCCGGCCGCGGAACGGAGTCGGGGTGAGGAACGGCGCATCAGTCTCGACCATGATCAGGTGGCGCGGCGCGACGGCCAGCGCCTCCCGCAGGTTCGGTGCGTTCTTGAACGTGACGGTGCCCGCGAACGACATGTACCAACCGTTCTCGGCGCAGATGCGGGCGAGCTCGACGTCGCCGGAGAAGCAGTGGAAGACGGTCCGCTCCGGGGCGCCGACACGCTTGAGGGTGGCGACGACGGCGGCGTGCGCGTCCCGGTCGTGGATCTGCAGGGCGAGGTCGTTCTGCTTGGCGATCTCGATGTGCGCCTCGAACGAGCGGAACTGCGCATCCCGCCGCGGCCCCTCCTCGGTGCGGAAGAAGTCGAGACCCGTCTCGCCCACGGCGCGCACCCGGGGGCGTCCGGCCAGCTCTGCGATGACGGCCAGCGCGTCGTGCAGCTCGCCGCGCTCCTCGTAGTCGGGCGCGTCGTTCGGGTGCAGCGCGACCGCGGCCAGCATGCGCGGCTCGATCGCGGCCATCTCCGCCGACCAGCGGGACGTCTCCACGTCGTTCCCGACCTGCACGACGCCGCGCACACCGACGCTGGACGCGCGGTCGAGCTGCTCCCGGTAGTCGAGCGGCTCCGCGCCGTCGGCCATCTCGAGGTGCGTGTGGTTGTCGTACACGGGGACCGTCAGCGCCTCGGGCAGTGGCGGGTAGGCCAGGTCGCGGCCGTCGGTGACGTGCCGCTGGCGGACGAACGACGGGTCCGTCATACCGCGGCGACCGCCTCCGCATCGATCCGCGGGAACAGCGCGGCGAGGCCGTTGACCTCGGTGCCGGCGGGCAGGCGCCCAGTCCCCCGCGGTGCGCAGGGGCTGCGCCGTGAGCGCTCCCAGCTCGCCCTCGACGCCGAGCGCCTCCCACAGCTTCGCCGTGGCGACCGGGACTACCGGCGACAGCAGGACGGCGAGCGCGCGCAGCCCCTCGGCCGCCGTGTACAGCACGGTGCCCAGCCGCTCGCGCTGCGTCTCGTCCTTCGCCAGCGTCCACGGCTCCTGCTCCGTGATGTACCCGTTCAGCTCGTCGACGATGCGCCAGATCGCCGTGAGGGCGTCGTGGATCGCCAGGCGCGAGATCGCGGCGTCCGCGTCGGACGCTGCCGTGCGGACCACCTCCTGCACGTGCCGGTCGACGTCCTGGTACGCGGCCGCCGGGGGCACGATGCCCTCGAAGTACCGGGTGACCATCGCGACGACGCGCGACGCGAGGTTGCCGAAGCCGTTCGCGAGCTCGGCCTGGTACCGCGCCGCGAGATCCTCCCAGCTGAAGGAGCCGTCCTGGCCGAAGTTGATGGCGCGCATGAAGTAGTAGCGGAACGCGTCGGACCCGAACGTGTCGGTGATCTGCGTCGGGGCGATGCCGGTCAGCTTGGACTTGGACATCTTCTCGCCGCCGACGAGCAGCCAGCCGTGGCCGAACACCCGCTTCGGCACCTCGAGGCCCGCGGCCATCAGCATCGCCGGCCAGATGACCGCGTGGAAACGCAGGATGTCTTTGCCGACCAGGTGGTTCGCCGGCCAGCGGCGTGCGAACTCCTCGTCGTCCTGCCCGTAGCCGACCGCGGTGATGTAGTTCAGCAGCGCGTCGAACCAGACGTACACGACGTGCGACTCGTCCCACGGCACCTTGATGCCCCAGTCGAAGCTCGACCGCGAGATGGAGAGGTCGCTGAGGCCCTGGCGCACGAAGCTGACCACCTCGTTGCGCGCCGACTCGGGCTGCACGAAGTCCGGGCGCTCCTCGTAGAGCGCCAGCAGGCGGTCGGCGAACTGGCTCATGCGGAAGAAGTAGTTCTTCTCCTGCAGCAGCTCCAGCGGCTTCGAGTGGATGGCGCACACCTTCTGGCCCTCGTACTCGCCGGTGCCGTCGACGATCTCGCTCTGCGGCTTGAACTCCTCGCAGCCCACGCAGTAGAGCGCCTCGTACTCGCCGGCGTAGATGTAGCCGTCGTCGTAGAGCTTCTGCAGGAACTTCTGGACGTTGACCTCGTGCCGCTCGTCGGTGGTGCGGATGAAGTCGTCGTTGGCGATGTCGATGGTCTCGAGCAGCGGCAGCCACTCCTCGGTGACGAGCTTGTCGGCCCACGCCTTGGGCGTCGTGCCGTTGGCCGTCGCGGTGCGAAGGATCTTCTGGCCGTGCTCGTCGGTGCCCGTGAGCAGCCACGTGTCGTCGCCGGCCTGGCGGTGCCAGCGGGCCAGCACGTCGGCCGCGACCTCCGTGTAGGCATGCCCGATGTGCGGGACATCATTCACGTAGAAGATCGGCGTGGTGATGTAGAAGGAGGAGCCGTCGGACATGGTGACTATCCTACGGGCGCGCGGGCGCGCGATCCCTCGTGTTACTCCGCCTGTGGAGAACGTGCCGCCAGGGCCGCCTGATAGAGGTCGCGCTTGCCCAGTCCGGTCGCGTCGGCGACCTCCGCGGCCGCGTCCTTGAGCCGGATCCCTGCCGCCACCAGCGCGAGAACCTGCGCGACCGCGGTCTCCGGGTCGGCCTCCCGGGCCGGCGCCCCTCCCACCACGACGACGATCTCGCCGCGCACGCCCTCCGCCGCCCACGCCGCCAGCTCGGCGGCCGTCCCGCGCTTGACCTCCTCGTAGAGCTTCGTCAGCTCCCGGCAGACCACCGCGCGGCGGTCGTCGCCGAACACCGTCGCGAGATCGGCGAGCGAGCCCGCCAACCGGTTCGGGGACTCGAAGAAGACCATCGTGCGCGGTTCGGCGGCGAGCGCCCGCAGGGCGGACAGCCGCTCCCCCTGCTTGCGCGGCAGGAAGCCCTCGAATGTGAACCGGTCGGTGGGCAGCCCCGCGACGGCGAGCGCCGTCAGCACCGCGGACGGCCCGGGGAGCGCCGTGACGCCGACGCCCGCGGCGGCGGCCGTCTCCACGAGGTGGAAGCCCGGGTCGGAGACCGTCGGCATCCCGGCGTCGGAGAGCAGCACCACATCCTGGTCGCGCGCCAGCTCCACCAGTTCGGCGGCCCGGTCGCGCTCGTTGTGGTCGTGCAGCGCGATGAGCCGCGGCCGGTTCTCGACGCCGAGCCCGGCGAGCAGGCGCTGGGCGACGCGCGTGTCCTCCGCGGCGACGACGGTGGCGGAGCCGAGCACCTCCACGAGCCTCCGGGAGGCGTCGCCCAGATTGCCGATCGGGGTCGCCGCGAGGATGATCATGGCTCTTAGTCTGTCAGCCGAAAGGCGACACGGAGGCTGCGCCCCTAGCATGGCTGGGTGACTTCCGCTCCTGCCACCGACGTCGCTGCCGTGCACCGCGCCCCGGAGCGCTCCGGCACCCGCCTCGACGACTGGTGGGCGCGCGTCCTCCGCACCCCCGCCCGGCTGCGGGTCTGGTATTGGGGCGCCCCGATCGGCGTGACGCTGCTGGCGGCGGTGCTCCGGCTCTGGAACCTCGGGCAGCCGCACTCGCTCGTGTTCGACGAGACCTTCTACGTGAAGGACTCGTGGACCCTCTGGAACCTGGGCTACGAGGGCAGCTGGCCCGACAAGGCGGACCCGCGCTTCGCCGCCGGCCAGACGCAGATCTTCTCGTCCGATCCGTCGTTCGTCGCGCATCCACCGCTCGGCAAGTGGCTGATCGGGCTCGGCATGGCCGCCACCGGCCCGGACAACTCGTTCGGCTGGCGCGTCTCCACGGCGATCGCCGGCACGCTCGCGGTGCTGCTCGTCTTCCTGATCGCCCGGATGCTGTTCCGGTCGACGATGATCGCCACGATCGCCGGTTTCCTGTTCGCGATCGACGGCCACGCGATCGTGATGAGCCGGGTGGCGCTGCTCGACGGGTTCGTGATGTTCTTCGCCCTGCTGGCGTTCGGCTGCATCCTTCTCGACCGGAAATGGGCGGCGGACCGGCTGGCGGCGCGGGTCGCCGCCGAGCGCGCGAGCGGCCGCGACCCGGCGTGGGGTCCGGTGCTGTGGTGGCGTCCGTGGCTGATCGCCGCCGGCATCCTGTGCGGACTGTGCGCGGGCGTCAAGTGGACGGGCTTCTACTTCCTCGCGTTCTTCGCCGTCTACACGGTGCTGGTGGATGCGCTGGGCCGCCGCCGGGCGGGCCTGCCCTTCTACGTCAGCGGTTCGCTGCTCAAGCAGGCGCCCGCGACCTTCGTGCTGATGGTCCCGCTCGCCTTCGTCGCCTACGTGGCCACCTGGGCCGGCTGGATCGTCACGGGCGACGGCTACTACCGGCACTGGGCGCAGTCGGTTCACCTGCAGTGGACCGGCGCGCTCTCGTGGGTGCCGTTGTGGGTGCAGAACCTCTGGCACTACCAGACCGAGATGTACAACTACAGCATCAACCTGCACACACCGCATCCGTACCAGTCGAACCCGCTGACGTGGACGCTGATGCTGCGGCCGACGAGCATGTACTACGTCGGATCGACGCAGGGGCAGAACGGATGCACGTCCTCGTCGTGCTCGGCGGCGATCACGTCGCTCGGCAACCCGCTGATCTGGTGGGCGGGCACTGCGGCGATCCTGTTCCTGCTGTACTGGCTCGTCCGCACGCGGGACTGGCGCATCGGCCTCATCCTGACCGGACTCGCGGCGGGCTACCTGCCGTGGTGGCTGTACATGGGCCGCACGATCTTCACCTTCTACTCGATCGCGTTCGAGCCCTACCTGATCCTGGCACTCACCGCCGTCATCGCGCTGATCCTGGGCAGCCGACATGATCCGGCGCGGAGACGGCGGCGCGGCATCGCAGTGACCGGCGTGTACCTGGCCGCCTGCACGGTGGTGAGCGTCTTCTTCTGGCCGATCTGGACCGGCCAGCAGGTGCCGTTCTGGTTCTGGCAGATCCACATGTGGCTGCCCAGCTGGGTGTGACGCGACGGCCGCACGCACTGGGCGGTGTCGGAGGGCGGTGGTAGACCGAGGAGTATGACGGATGCCGAACAGCCCCTTCGATCTCGTCCCGCTGCCCGGGAGCGAGCGCCCCGACCGACCCGGATTCCAGGCCCACGGCGGCCTCGCGCCGGACTCGCGCGTCGACGCCACCCTCGTCCTGCGGCGCAGGGAGCCGCTGCCGGAGAGCGCCTTCGCGCAACCGCTGAGCCGGGAGGAGCTGGCCGAGCGGTACGGTGCGGCGCCCGACGACGTGTCGCTCGTGCGCGACACCCTCGAGGGTCTCGGCCTCACGATCGACGAGGTGGATGCGGGCGCCCGCCGGGTGCGCGTGTCCGGACCGGTGCAGACCATGGCCCGCGTCTTCGGCACCGACCTGGCGCAGTCGACGGCCGACGACGCCGGCGACGACGCACCGACCTACCGGCAGCGAACGGGCGGGCTCAGCATCCCGGCCGCGCTGGACGGGGTGGTCACGGCCGTGCTCGGCCTCGACGACCGTCCCCAGGCGCGGGCGCAGTTCCGGTACGTCCCGGCAGCGGCGGTCAGCACGAGTTACACGCCGCCGGAGCTCGGCCGGGTCTACGAGTTCCCCGAGGGGACGGACGGCAGCGGTCAGACCATCGCGATCATCGAGCTCGGCGGCGGGTACGTGCAGTCCGATCTCGACACGTACTTCGCCGGGCTCGGCATCCCGACACCGTCCGTCACCGCGGTCGGCGTCGACGGCGGGTCCAGTGCGCCGGAGGGCAACCCGAACGGCGCGGACGGCGAGGTGATGCTCGACATCGAGGTGGCGGGCGCACTCGCCCCCGGCGCGAAGATCGTCGTCTACTTCGCGCCGAACACCGACGCCGGGTTCCTGGACGCGGTGTCGACCGCCGCGCACGCCGACCCCACCCCCGCCTCCATCAGCATCAGCTGGGGCCAGTCGGAGGACCAGTGGACGGCCCAGGCCCGCACCGCCTTCGACCAGGCGCTGCAGGACGCGGCCGCGCTCGGCGTGACGACGACGGCCGCGGCGGGCGACGACGGCAGCAGCGACCGGGTGGGTGACGGCCGGCCCCACGTCGACTTCCCGGCCTCCTCGCCGCACGCCCTCGCCTGCGGCGGGACACGGCTGGAGGCGGACGCCGGCACCGGGACCGTGCACTCGGAGACGGTCTGGAACAACGGGACCGGGGGCGGGGCGACCGGCGGCGGTGTGAGCGCCGTCTTCCCGCTGCCGTCGTGGCAGAAGGGCGTCGGCGTGCCGTCCGGCGCGGACGGCACCGATGCAGGAGGGACCACCAACGGGCCGGGTGGACGCGGGGTGCCCGACGTGTCCGCGGTCGCCGACCCGCAGACCGGCTACAAGGTCCGGGTCGACGGGCAGGACACGGTGATCGGCGGCACCAGCGCCGTCGCACCGCTGTGGGCGGCCCTCGTCGCACGGATCGTCCAGTCGACGGGAAAGCCGCTCGGGCTCGCGCAGCCCGCGCTCTACGACGCGGTGCCGGCGGGGACTGCCGCGGACGGCTTCCGCGACATCACAGCAGGCGACAACGGCGCCTACCGGGCCGCGCCCGGCTGGGACGCCTGCACCGGCCTCGGCGTGCCGAACGGCACGAAACTGCTGACGGCACTCTGAAAACAGGCAGGGGTGGTTTCGGCCACCCCTGTTCGTGGGGCGTGCTGAAGAGGCAGAACGCCCAGTACGCTCCCCCCGTGCCCCACCTCACCAGAATGCGCCGAGTGCGCTCGCTCCTCCTCGGCGCCGCCACGGCGATCGCCACCGTCGCGACCCTCGCGATCGCCCCCGCCGCCAGCGCGGCTCCGACCTACTCGCTGAGCGGGACCATCACCTACGCCGGGGCCGCGACGACGACATCCGACACCGAGACCTTCGTGGAGCTCTACCCGGTCAGCGGCGACGCCCACGTCCCCGGCCAGTACGTCGCCACGGCGGACAGCAATGGGACGACGACCTCCTGGCAGCTCACGGGCGTCCCGTCCGGGCGCTACCGGATCTTCTTCGGCAACGCCCTCTCCGGCGACAAAGTGGGTCCGGGAACGGGCGACATCTGGTACGGCGACACGTCGCTCGAGGACCAGGCGACGGTCGTCACCGTCGACCACGACCTGACCGGGCTGGACGTCGATCGCCCCGCCGGCGGATCCATCAGCGGCACCATCACGGACAGCAAGGGCACAGCCAACCCGGCCGATGCGAACGCCTTCCTGTACGACCCCGCCACCGGCCTGGTCGAGCAGTCCATGGGCTACGGTGACGTGAACACCACGGCGAGCGGCAACTACACCATCCGCAACCTCGCACCGGGCACCTACATCGTCCGTTTCGGGGCGTGGCTCGGCGACACCGGCTCCTCCTCGCAGTATTACCAGAACACGAACACCTGGTGGCAGTCGGATCCGGTGACGGTGACCGCGGGCCAGAACGTGACGGGAATCGACGGAACGGTCGGCCCCCGCACCTGGTACAGCGGCCGGATCGCCGGCGGCGACCGGTTCGCCACCTCGGCCGCCGTCTCGAGCAGCATCTTCATCCCAGGGACAGGCGTGGGCAGCGGTCCCGTGACGTACGTCGCGAGCGGCGTGGACTTCCCGGATGCCCTGAGCGCCAGCGCGGCGGCCGCCTACTTCGGCGGCCCCCTGCTGCTGACGAGGCCGGACTACGTGCCGGCGTCGGTCATCACCGAGCTGCAGCGGCTCGAGCCGCAGAAGATCGTGGTCGTCGGCGGGATCAACGCCGTCGGCGCGGCCGCATTCGGTCAGCTCCAGGGCTTGGCCCCCACCGTGACCCGCGTCGCCGGCGGCGACCGCTTCGACACCTCGCGCGCGATCGTGAGCGACGCCTTCGGCACCGGCCCCGTGACCAGCGTCTTCATCGCGACCGGGCGCAACTTCCCCGACGCGCTGGTCGCCGGTTCCGCGGCCGGGCACCAGTACGGCCCGCTGCTCCTCGTGGACGGCGCGGCGAGCTCCGTCGACGCCGACACCAAGGCTCTCATCGCCTCGCTGTCCCCCTCGCGCATCTACATCGTCGGTGGTCTGAACACGATCTCCGCGGGCATCCAGGCCGACCTCCAGACACTGGGCGTCCCGGAGGTCGTGCGTCTCGCCGGCGGAGACCGGTTCGGCACGGCGCAGGCCGTGAACCGCGAGGTGTTCCGCTTCGCCGACGACGCCTTCGTGGCGAGCGGCCTCGGGTTCCCGGACGCGCTGTCCATCTCCGCCGTCGCGGGAGCCCTGGGTTCGCCACTGCTGCTCGCCCCGCCGCAGTGCCTGCCGTACGGGGAGGTGTCCGACTCGACCGCCCTCGGAGTCTCGACCTACTGGGCCGTCGGCGGAGTCAACGTGCTGAGCGACAACATCACCGATCTGATCGAGTGCCCGCAGGGAGCCTACGGCTACACGGCGACGACCAAGTCGGGCGCCGTCACCGCGAAGCCGACGTCGCCCGAGCAGGCCGATCCGTCGACCCTGCGCGGCGCCCTGTCCGCGGTGTCGGAGGGTCTGCGCAAGCACTGAGCGGCCACGAACGGGAGGGAGTGCTCGCCAGAATAGGACGGTGAGCACTCCCTCCCACACTGTCCGGCCCCTTCCCTGGCTCCCGGGCCTCGTCGCCTGCGCGGTCGCGGCAGCCGTCGCGTGGGGACTGCACTGGCTGGCGCCGGCGATCCCGCTGCTCACGGCGGCGGTGGTTCTGGGCATCGTCGTCGGGCAGCTCCCGGCAGCCCGTGCGGCGGTGACCGGAGCCCTGGCGCCGGGACTCTCTCTGAGCGGCAAACGCCTCATGAGGGTCGGAGTGGTGCTGCTCGGACTGAAGCTGAGCCTCGGCGACATCGCGCACCTCGGCTGGGTCGCCATCCTCACCACGGTCGTGGTCGTCCTGCTCAGCTTCGCGGGCACCTTCTGGATCGGGCGCCTGCTCCGGCTGCCCGGTCACCAGCCGCTGCTCATCGCGACGGGATTCTCGATCTGCGGGGCCTCGGCGATCGGCGCGATGAGCGGCGTCGTCAAGCCGAAGGATGAGGAGGCCGCGACCCCGGTGGCCCTGGTGACGCTCTGCGGCACTCTCGCGATCTTCGTGCTGCCGCTGCTGTGGCATCCCCTCGGCCTGGATGCGCAGCAGTTCGGCCACTGGGTCGGTGCGGGCGTCCACGATGTCGGCCAGGTCGTCGCGACCGCTCAGCTCGCCGGGGCCGCCGCCCTGGCGGTCGCCGTGGTGGTCAAGCTGACCCGTGTCCTGATGCTGGCCCCGATGGTCGCGATCGCCGCCGTCGTGGAGCGGCGTCGCCACGTGGCCGGTGACCCCTCGGTGAAGCGTCCGCCGATCGTCCCGCTGTTCGTCGCCGGATTCCTGCTCGCCGTGCTGATCCGCACGTTCGTCCCGCTCCCGGCCGCCGTGACGGACGGTGCGGACACGGCGCAGACGATCCTGCTCGCCATGGCGCTGTTCGGGCTGGGCACCGCGGTGCGGCTCCGGACGCTGCTGGGGACGGGCTGGCGTGCGCTCGTCGCCGCGCTGGCCTCCTGGGCGCTGATCGCCGTGCTCGCCCTGGCGGCGGTCTGGGTGAGCACGGCGGCGTAGCCCGGCGGACGCCGCGGCGGCCCGGCGCGATCGAGGGCTCGCGACACGCCGCTATGCGCGCGCGTCAACGGCGTGTCGCGACCCCTGGATGCGCGCCCTCGACCGGCCGGTCAGGCGCGCGCCACGACGTGGAAGACGTGCCAGTGCTTCGGGCCGTCGAACGACATGCCGCGGCGATCGTCCTCGACCAGCTGCAGCACGTCCATCCCGGCGAGCATCCCCTCCACCTGGCGCCGCTCGTGGAAGCTCATGCCGGGGCGGCCGGCCCACTCGTCGTTCGGGCCGAACAGCTCCCCCGCGAAGAGGCCGCCGGGCCGCAGCGCCTCGCGGATGTCCGCCCAGAGGTACGGGAAGTGGCTCTCGTCGCAGAACGGCAGCGCGAAGCCGGCGTAGACGAGGTCGGCGGGCGGAAGCTCCCCGAGCTGCTCGAACGTCGAGCACCGGATGGTCACGCGGTCCGCCGCCTCCGGCGAGAGCCCTGTCCGCACCCTCTCCTCGACGCCGGGGTCCGCATCCACCGCCAGCACCCGCCAGCCGTGCTCGGCCAGGTGCCGGGTCTCCACGCCGTCGCCGCAGCCGAGGTCGATCGCCTGACCGGGCGGTCCGTCCCAGGCGGCGAGGGCGCTCTGGAAGGTGGGACGCACGCCGCGGCCGCCCTGCTTCTCGTAGAACTGGGACCAGTCGAACGCCATGGGGCCGAGCCTACACACGCGCTGCCGGGCGCACTGGCTATGATCGGGCGGGTGCAGACCGCGCCCTCGCCACCCCGCGTCGCCGTGCTCGGCCCGGTGCTCGTGGAGGATCGGCGCGGCGCGCTGACGGAACCCTCCGGCGCACTCGGAAAGAGCCTCATCGTCGCCCTGGTGCTCGCCCGGGGTGCGGCCAGCGTCCCCTCGCTCGTCGAGGATCTCTGGGACGACCGGCCGCCCCGGCAGGAGCGCGCCGCCCTGCAGACCCTCGTCTCGCGGGTGCGGACGGCGAGCGCCGACGGCCTGCTCGAGTCCACTCCCGGCGGCTACGCGCTGGCCATCGCCCCGGAGCAGACCGACCTGGGACGCGCCCGTGCGGCAGCCGACCGGGCGGCGGCGGCCCTCCATGCAGGCGATCCGGTCGCGGCGGTCGCCGAGTCCACCGCTGCGCTGTCGCTCTGGCGCGGGCAACCGGGCGCCGAGCTCGGCGCGACCGCGCTCGCCGACGAGCTGCAGCGCACCGCCGCCGAGCTGCGCGACGACCTGCTGCTGATCCGGGCGCGCGCCCGCCGGGCCACCGGCGACCACGCCGGTGCCCTCGCCGACCTGCACCCGCTGCTCGAAGCCCGGCCGCTCGACGAGACGCTGCGCCTCGAACAGCTGCGCACGCTCGCCGCCGCGGGCCGGCGCAGCGAGGCCCTGCTCGCCTTCGCCGAGCTGAAGGAGGCGCTGCTCGACCGGCTGGGGACGCGCCCCGGCCCCGAACTGGTGGCGCTCAACGCGGAACTGCTGGCCGCCGACGAGGACGAGCGGCCGGCCGCTCCCCGCCGCGTGCGCATCGGGCTACGGAGCGCCCCGAACGCGCTGGTCGGCCGCGAATACGACCTCGAGGCGGTCGAGGACCTCGTCGCGACCTCGCGCCTGACGACCATCCTCGGCCCCGGCGGCCTCGGCAAGACCCGGCTCGCGCAGGAGGTCGGCCACCGCGCCGTCCACACCCCGGCCGTGATCGTCGTCGAACTGGCCAGCGTGCGGTCGGACGACGATGTGGAGCTCGCGTTCGCCTCCACGCTCGGCATCCGCGAGGCGCGGACCACGCGGCCGGCCGACCCGGGGTCGCAGCTCGACCTGCGCTCGCGCATCCTGGGCCTGCTGTCGGAGCGCGAGACCCTGCTCATCGTCGACAACTGCGAGCACATCGTGGATGCGGTGGCCGCGTACGTGCAGGACATCCTCGACTCGACCAGCACCGTGCAGGTGCTCGCCACCAGCCGCGCGCCGCTGGCGATCGGCGCCGAGCGCGTGTATCCGCTCGATTCGCTGAAGAGCACGGCCGCGCTGAAGAGCACGGACGCGCTGACAGGCACGGACGGCGCCGGCGGAACGCGCCCGGCGGCCGTGGACGGCTACGGCCCGGCCGTCGCCCTCTTCGTGGAGCGCGCCCGCGCCGCGCGGCCCGCCGCCGTGCTCCCGCTCGACGTGGTCGCACGGCTCTGCGACCGTCTCGACGGCCTCCCCCTCGCCATCGAGCTCGCCGCCGCCCGCACGCGCTCCCTCTCCGTGGACGAGATCGAGCGCCGCCTCGGCAACCGCTTCGCCCTGCTGACCGGCGGCGAGCGCACCGCGCCCGAGAGGCACCGCACGCTGTTCGCCGTGATCGAGTGGAGCTGGAACCTGCTCGGCGCGTCCGAGCAGGCGCTGCTGCGGCGGCTGTCGCGCTTCCCCGACGGCTTCAGCGCCGAGGCGGCGGAGGCGGTGGCCGGCAGCCGCGCCTCCACGGTGCTCGACGACCTGGATGCGCTGGTCGTGCAGTCCCTCGTGACCGTCACAGAGGACGGCACGACCGGGCTGCTGCGGTACCGGATGCTCGAAACGGTCCGCGAGTTCGGCGACAAGGCGCTCGTCGCCGCCGGCGAGGAGGACGAGGTGCGCGACGGTATGGAGGCCTGGGCCGTCGCGTTCTGCCGGGACGCGCTCTCCGTGATGCACGGCCGGCAGCAGGTCGCCACATTCCAGCGGGTCACCGCTGAACAGGACAACCTCGTGACCGTGCTCCGCTCCGCCCTCGAGGGCGGTCGGCGCGAGACCGTCGCCGCGGTGTTCGCGGCCCTGTCGTACTACTGGTCCCTGCGCAGCGCGCACTCGGAGGTGATCGGTTTCGGGCCCGCGGTGATGGACGCCCTCGCGCACTGGGAGCCGCAGGGGTCGTTCCGCGAGGCGGCGGCCGCCTGCTACACCGTCCTGGGCGGCACCTTCCTGTTCGTCGACGTGCGCACGTCCGCCCGCGCGATCTCCGGACTGCGGCGGCTCCGCCGGACCAAGCCGTTCGCCGACTCGCGCCTCGACGCGATGGCGGCCCTGGTTCTCAACGCCGGGCGCGTCGCGGAAGGCATGCAGCTGCTGGAGACCTACGCGGTGTCGGCCGACCCGGAACGCGCCACCATCGGAAATCTGCTGCTGGCCCAGCTGCACGAGAACTCCGGCGAGCTGGATGCGGCGCTCGCCGCCGCGACCCGCGCCTGGGAACGCGCGAACGAGGCGGGCGACGCGTGGTCGCTCGCGTCGGCCGCGCAGTCGATCGCGCAGTCGCACAGCCAGCTCGCGCATCCCGCCGAGGCTCTGGAATGGGGGCAGCGGGCGTACGACCAGCTGGCGCAGCTGCAGGCGGACGGCGACCTCCGGCAGCTGGACTGGCTGATCGCCGTGAACGCGATCTCGACCGGCGACACCGCCCGGGGCCGTCGCCTGCTGGAGCGGTATCTGGCCGCCGAGCCGGACCGCGCCGGTTTCGACTACGCCGACTACTACGCGATCGGCTACGCCGGGATGGCGGAGATCGCCCTGGCCGAGGAGGACCCGGCGGAGGCCGTCCGGCTGTACGACGAGGCGCTCGGCGCCTTCGGCAGCGCCCCGACCGCGGCGGAGCGCACCCTCAACCCGTGGACGATCATGCTCGCCGCCGCTGCGCTGGTGGCGCGTCTGCACGTGTTCGCCGTCGAACCGGACCTGGTGGATCGCGACGAGACCGATGCGGCGGCGGTCGCCCTGCGCGTGCGCATTCTGGTCAGCTCGCGGCTCAACCCGCCGGCGCTCGACCGGCCGGTGATCGGGTCGGGGATGTCGGGCTTCTCGGTGTGGATGCTGGACGCGCGTACCGCGGAGCGGCATCCCGCATCCCCCTCCTGGGTCGACGACGGCCTGACGCTGTTCGCGCTCGCCGGGCGCGCGAGCGCGCGGCAGGACGTCGCGAGCCTGCACCGCGACGCGCTCGCCGACCGCATCGCCGCGACGTGGGGCCGCGATCGCCTCGCGGCGGCGAGCGCCGCCGTCGGCGCGCTGTCGCCCGCCGACGCCGTAGCCCGCGGCCTCCGGCTGCTGTCCGACCTGCGCCCGTAGCGGCCGGCGCCCTGCGCGGCCGTCCCCCGCCTGCCCCGCCGCGTCCGCCCGCCCGCCCGCCCGCCCGCCATCGAGGGGTCGCAACACGCCGTTATCCGGCGCCGATAACGGCGTGTTGCGACCCCTCGTTCAAGCAACTCGGGTTGACAACTCAGGATAAGCAACTAAGGTTGCTTCCATGACTCCGAAAGCACCGTTCCCGGACCCGGTCGGAGGCGTCGCCGATGGGCTCGCCGCGGTGGTCGCCCTGCGCGAACTCGCCGACCGCCTCGAAGACGCCGAGGTGGAACGCGCCCTCCGCGAGGGCTGGAGCTGGACCCAGATCGCCGACGCGCTCGGCATCACGCGGCAGGCGGTCCACAAGAAGCACCTGCGCCGGGTGGCCGCGGCCGGCGTCGACCTGAGGAGACGAAATGTCTGAGCAGTCGCATCCCGCCGCCGACCTCCCCGGCCAGCCCGTGTCGCGGGCGCTCCGGCCGGTGGTGCTCAGCGCCGTCGGCGAGGCGCAACGACGGGGCGCCCCGCTCGTCGAGGCGGAGCACCTGCTGCTCGCGCTCTCCGCCGACGGCGGGATGCCGGTCCGCGCCGCGCTCGCCGAGGCGGGGCTCGACCACGACGGACTGGTCGCGGTGCTCGCCGCCGAGCGCGCAGCCAGCCTGCGGGTCGCCGGCGTCACGCCGCCGAGCGAGGAACGCCTCGCCGCGGCTCCCCGCGTCGCGCGTCCCCGCTGGGGGGCCTCCGCCAAGGAGGCACTGGTGCGCGCGCATCGCGTCACCATCGCCCGCCGCCGGCAGCGCGCGGCCGAAGTGGACCTCCTGGCCGCCCTGTTCGGACTGGAGCTGGGCACCGTCCCCCGCGCACTGACGCTCGCGGGCGTCGACCGGGACGCTGTGCTCGCCCGCGCACTGCGGGCCGCCTGACACCCGCTCACCTCCGCTTACACCATCCCTCTCCCGCTGTAAGCCGCACGTGAGGGCGGTGTAAGCGCGGGTCGGCACCATCGGAG
Organism: Leifsonia sp. KNZ13-11D; assembly: GCF_056754895.1. Taxonomy (NCBI): domain Bacteria; kingdom Bacillati; phylum Actinomycetota; class Actinomycetes; order Micrococcales; family Microbacteriaceae; genus Leifsonia; species Leifsonia sp. KNZ13-11D. Next base: position 1,259,422 of record NZ_JBPGWU010000001.1, on the reverse strand, counting down.
CATCACCATTCCCACCAGGAAAGGATCACCATGACTCGCAGTTCCGAATGGGCCGTCGAAGCCCACGGGCTCGTCAAGGTCTTCGGCGACAACCGCGCGGTCGACGGCGTCGACCTCACCGTCCGTGCCGGAACCGTCTACGGCGTCCTCGGACCGAACGGCGCCGGCAAGACCACCACGATCTCCATGCTCGCCACCCTGCTGAAGCCGGACGCGGGCGACGCATTCATCTTCGGCCACGACATCCGCCGCGAGCAGCAGGTCGTGCGCCAGCTGATCGGCGTGACCGCCCAGTTCGCCTCCGTCGACGAGACTCTCTCGGCGAATGAGAACCTCATCATCTTCTCCCGCCTGCTCGGCCTGAGCGGCCGCGAGGCCAAGAGGAAGACCGCCGAGCTCCTCGAGGAGTTCGGACTGACCGAGGCGGCCAAGCGCCCGCTGAAGAAGTTCTCCGGCGGGATGCGCCGCCGCCTCGACCTCGCGGCCAGCCTGATCGCCCAGCCGCCGCTGATCTTCCTCGACGAGCCCACCACCGGTCTCGACCCGCGCACCCGCGCCCAGATGTGGGACACCATCCGCCGCCTCGTCTCCACCGGCTCCACCGTGCTGCTGACCACGCAGTACCTCGACGAGGCCGATCAGCTCGCCGACCGGATCGCGGTCATCGACCGCGGCCGCGTCGTGGCCGAGGGCACCGCCGACGAGCTCAAGGCGTCGGTCGGCGAGTCCTCGCTGCAGCTGCGCCTCACCGACCCGGCCGACATCGAGGACGCGCGGCGCGCCATCCAGACCGTACTCGGCGTGGATGCGGTGGTGTCGCCCGAAGGCTCCCGCATCACCGCCCCGATGCGCGATGCGGACGCCGTCACCGACCTCTTCGTCACGTTCCGCGAGGCCGGCATCCACCTGCAGGAGATGTCCGTGCAGAAGCCCACGCTCGACGAGGTGTTCCTCACCCTGACCGGTCACGGTGTCGAGGAGGAGCAGCCGGGCGAGCAGCCTGCAGAAGAAGAGAACGCCGGCGCCGTCGAAGGGATCCGCGCATGACCGCCATCACCACCATCACCGCGCCCTCCGAGCGCACCCTGAAGAACCACGTCAGCCTGCGTCAGACGCTCGCCAACACGGTCACCATGGCCCACCGCGGCCTGCTGAAGATCAAGCGGACGCCCGAGCAGCTGATGGATGTGACGCTCCAGCCGATCATCTTCACCGTCATGTTCGCATACCTGTTCGGCGGCGCGATCGCCGGGAACGTGCAGTCGTACCTCCCCGCGCTGATCCCCGGCATCCTCGTGCAGACCGTCATCACGACCTCGGTCGTGACCGGCGTCCAGCTGCGGGAGGACATGGACAAGGGCGTGTTCGACCGCTTCAAGTCGCTGCCGATCGCGCGCATCGCGCCGCTGTCGGGCGCCCTGCTGGCGGACACCCTGCGCTACACGATCGCGACGACGATCACCTTCGTCGTCGGCTTCCTGATGGGCTACCACCCGGCGGCCGGTCTCGGGTTCGTCGTACTGGCGGGACTGCTCGTCATCGCCTGCGCCTGGGCTATCAGCTGGATCTTCGCCTTCTTCGGCGTGATCGCCCGCACCGCCGGGTCGGTGCAGGGCATCTCGTTCCTCGTGCTGTTCCCCCTGACGTTCTTCTCGAACGCCTTCGTGCCGGTGGACACCCTCCCGAGCTGGCTGCAGTGGTTCGTGAACGTCAACCCGGTGTCGCACCTGGTCACCGCGGTCCGCGACCTCGCGAACAACGGAACCTTCGGCTCGGACGGCTGGATCGCCCTCGCCGGCGCCGCCGTGATCGTCGCGGTGTTCGCGCCGCTCACCGTGCGCGCGTACATGCGGAAGGCCTGACCGGCGCACCGGTCCCCCGACGGCGGCCGTCGCATCCTGCGGAGGGATGCGGCGGCCGCTTCCGCGTGGGCGCGCGCCGCATCGCGTCGCGTGGCGTCGCGTGGCGTCGCGTGGCGTCGCGTGGCGTCGCGTGGCGTGGCGTGGCGTCGCGTGGCGTCGCGTGGCGTAGCGTCGCGTGGCGTTTGCCGTGGGAAGGCCCGAGATTTGTGCCAAATGCCGGTTCTGGGCGCCCGAAAACCGCGATTTGGCACAAATCGCGAGCCCGCCTGGCGCCCGGGCTGCGGCTGCGTGGGGCGACATTCGCCACGAATCGCGCCCGCCGCGCGCGACGCCGACACGCATTCGGCACGAATCGCGGCTGCCGCGCGGGGGAGGCACGCATTCGGCACGAATCGCGCCCGGCGCGCGCGACGGAGGCACGCATTCGGCACGAATCGCGCCCGCCGCGCGCGACGGAGGCACGCATTCGGCACGAATCGCGGCTGCCGCGCGCGACGGAGGCACGCATTCGGCACGAATCGCGGCTGCCGCGCGGGGGAGGCACGCATTCGGCACGAATCGCGGCTGCCGCGCGCGGGGGAGGCACGCATTCGGCACGAATCGCGCCCCGGCGCGCGCGACGGAGGCACGCATTCGGCACGAATCGCGGCTGCCGCGCGGGGGAGGCACGCATTCGGCACGAATCGCGGCCGCGGCGCGCGAGGGAGAGGCGCGCAGCCGAAACGGGGCCCGCGCACGATCCGTGCGCGAATGCGCGGCCCGACGCGGGAAAGCGTCGCTCCAGGCGACATACACTGGAGAAGTGACAGCGTACGTCTCGGCCTTCGACCTGTTCTCGATCGGCATCGGTCCCTCGAGTTCGCACACTGTCGGACCGCTCCGGGCCGCCGCGGCGTTCGCCTCCCGGCTGCGGGACGAGGGGATGCTCGACCGCGTCGACCAGGTCACCTGCACCCTGTACGGGTCGCTCGGCTCGACCGGCATCGGCCACGGGACCCCGGACGCCGTCATCGCCGGCCTGCGCGGCCTGCAGCCGGAGACCTGTCGCCCGGAGGACGTCCGCGGTGCCTGGTCCGACCTTCAGCCGGGCGCCACCCTGCTGCTGTCCGGTGCCCGCAGCATCCCCCTCGCGAAGGACGACATCGCGTTCGAGCCGCGGACGCGTCTGCCCGGCCACCCGAACGCGCTCACCCTGCGCGCCTGGGGCCGGTCGGAGTCGGGCGAGCGGTCGCCGCTCCCCCTGCTCGAGGAGACCTACTACTCGATCGGCGGCGGGTTCATCCGCCGCGACGGTGAGGAGGCCGAGCTCGCCGCCCGCAAGTCGCACCCGCTGCCGTACGACACCGCCGAGGAGCTGCTGGCGATCTGCGAGCGGGACGGCATCCCGATCTGCGAGGTCGCCCGCCGCAACGAGATCGCCCTGCACGGCGCCGACGCGACCCGTGAGAGGCTGGACCTGATCTGGGAGGCGATGGCCGAGTGCGTCGCCCGCGGACTGGCGGGCGACGGCACGCTGCCCGGCGGGCTGGGCGTCCGCCGCCGCGCCGCCGCCATGCGCGAGCACCTGGAGTCCGTTCAGGACGACCCCGGCCGCGCGACCGCCCTGGAGTGGCTGCACGCCTTCGCCCTGGCGGTGAACGAGGAGAACGCCTCGGGAGGCCGCGTGGTCACCGCGCCGACGAACGGGGCGGCGGGCATCGTGCCGGCCGCCGCCCACTACTACCTGCGTTTCGTTCCAGGAGCGTCGGTCGAGGGCATCCGCCAGTACCTGCTCACCGCGACGGCCATCGGCTCGCTGTTCAAGGCGAACGCCTCCATCTCGGGCGCCGAGGGAGGCTGCCAGGCGGAGGTCGGCTCGGCCTGCGCGATGGCCGCGGGCGCCCTCTGCGCGGTGCTCGGCGGGTCTCCCCGGCAGGTGGAGAACGCCGCCGAGATCGCGATGGAGCACCACCTCGGGCTGACCTGCGACCCGGTCGGCGGCCTGGTGCAGATCCCGTGCATCGAGCGGAACGCGATCGCCTCCTCGACCGCGGTCTCCGCCGCGCGGCTGGCGCTGCACGGCGACGGGCGGCACCTGGTGTCGCTGGACACGGTGATCGAGACGATGCGCCAGACCGGCATCGACATGTCCACCAAGTACAAGGAGACCAGCGAGGGCGGACTCGCGGTGAACGTCATCGAGTGCTGACCGCGGGGCGACGCACACGGCGCCGCCGCATACCGCGGCCACGGACTCCGAGCCGGTTCGGAGCCTTCCGCAATACGCTCGCGATCATGACCGTCATGGACATCCCCTTCCACACCATCGATGGCGCCCCGACCAGCCTGTCCGCATTCGCGGGCAAAGTGATCCTCGTCGTCAACGTCGCCTCCCGCTGCGGGCTCGCACCGCAGTACGAGAAGCTCGAACAGCTGCAGGAGGAGTACGGCGACCGCGGGTTCACGGTCGTGGGCTTCCCCAGCAACCAGTTCCTGCAGGAGCTCAGCACGACCGACGCCATCAAGGAGTACTGCTCGACCACGTGGGGCGTCACGTTCCCGATGATGGAGAAGGTGCGGTTGAACGGGCGCAACGCGCATCCGCTCTACCAGGAGCTCACGAAGTCGCCCGACGAGGACGGCAAGGCGGGCCGGGTGAAGTGGAACTTCGAGAAGTTCGTCATCACGCCCGACGGCGCCGTGTACCGCTTCCGCCCGCAGACCGAGCCGGACGACGCCGCGATCATCGACCTGATCGAGGAGTCGCTGCCCGCGGCCGCCTGAAACGCGCAGCCGCCCGACGCCCCCGTCGGCTGACGCGCGACGTCGCCTGAACCGCGCGCCCGGCTGAGGCACGGCGAGCTGAAGCGCGCGGCCAGCTGAAGCGCGCGGCCAGCTGAAGCGCGCGGCCAGCTGAAGCGCCAGGCCGGCTCGCGCGCCCCGCCAGCTGAAGCGCGCGGTCGGCGCAGCGCCGCGGCCACGCCTCAAGCGCGCCGGTACCAGCGTCCGCCGACGCGCTCGGTGAGCCGCCAACCGCCCGTCTCCGCGACGGCGCTGAGCCGCGCGACCGTGTGCTCGGCGACGCGCAGTGCCGAGGGCACGCCGTCCTCGGTGAACCGCACGGTGATGCGCGCCTCGCCGGCGACGACGTCGACGCTGCTGGCCTCCACGACGGCGAGTTCGCGCGCCGCGTCGGCCGCCGTCGGCTCCACGGAACGCGGGTCCACACCCGGCCGCAGACGACCGACGGCGACGATCACGCGGAAGGAGGGCACCCGCTGAGCCTACGCGCGTCGCTGTCCCGGTTCCCGGCGGCTAGGCGTACGCTGACCCGGTCGGGAAAGGCACGATCGGGGGATCGGAAGGGGTGCGCTCGTGAACGATGCGAGGACGGAGGAGCTCGAGGTGACGAGGGTCGACGACGACGCTCTGACGGCCGCCGAACTGCATGAGTTGAAGGCTCTGCTGCGGGAGAGGCGCGACGGCGATGTCGCCGAGGCGCAGCGGATGGCGGAGTCGCTCGGGGTGCTGCTGGCGTCGCGGTCGGAGTCGACCGCCGACGACGAGCATGACCCGGAAGGTCCGACGCTGTCGTCGGAGTGGAGCCGGCTGCAGGCGCTGCGGTCGGATGCCGCGCACGACATCGTGGCGGTGGATGCGGCCCTCGAGCGGATTCGCCGCGGCACGTACGGCACGTGCCTGCGGTGCGGCCGATCCATCGGCGTCGACCGCCTGCGGGCTCGGCCGACGGCGGAGTTGTGCATCCGCTGCGCGGTCGCGGTGGAGAGCTGAGCCGCCCGGCCGGGTGAGCATCCGCGGTCAGCTGGACGACGCCTCAGCGGTCAACTCGACCAGGCGCCGGCGGTCGACTCGACGGCGCGCCCGCGGTCAACTCGACCAGGCGCCGGCGGTCAACTGGACGAGCGCGCCGCCAGGTAGACCGCCTCGGTGCGGCTGGAGGCGCCGACCTTGCGCAGGATGCTGGACACGTGCACGCTCGCCGTCTTGGCGCTGATGTAGAGCCGTTCGCCGATCTGCTTGTTGCTCAGGCCCTGCTCGATCAGGGCGAGCACCTGCTCCTCGCGTTCGGTCAGGGGTGCGCCGTGCGCCGCCGCGACCGGCGCCGAGCGCAGCATGGGCTGCGCGCCGAGCGCGTCCGCGGCCTCGACCAGCAGGCGGATCCCGTCGACCTCCGCGAGTGCGCGGCCGTCCGAAATGAGGGCCGCCGCCCGCTCGCGGTCACCCGCGGCGAGAGCCACCCGGGCGCCGCGTAGCAAGGCGTAGGGGCGCACGTGCACGGGCGCGACCGGATCCGCGCCGGCGTCCGCTGCGACGCGCCACGCCTCCTGCGCGTCCGCGTAGCGCTCGGCACGGTCGGCCACGCCGGAGACGGCGGCCCGCGCGGTCGCGATCTCCGCGTCGGCCAGCGGCGCCCAGGCGGCCGCGGTCGGCCAGCCCCGCAGGTCGTCCAGCACGGCCTCCAGCCGCTTCGTCTCGGCGGTCACGTCGAGTGCGGCTCCCGCGACCTCGACGACCGGGCGGCCGCCGCCCTGCGCCGCCAGCTCTGCGAGTGCCCGCGCGGCGTTGACGAGCACCGGGAGGTCGTAGCCGGGCATGCGCCGGAACGGCGGCGCCCCGAGCCCGTGCGTCTCGGTCCACGCCCGTTCGTAGTCGCCGAGGGCGATCGCGGTCTCCCCCGCGACGCGGGCGAGCGACAGCCGGGTCTGCTGCTCCAGCTCGGCCAGAGCGCGCAACGGCGTGCGGAACCGGCGGAGCAGCTCGTCCGCCCGCTCCGGCTCGCCGTGCCACACCCACAGGCGGGCGCGCTGCAGTTGCGCACACAGCCCGGCGCGGTCGTCGAAGCCGAGCGCCACGCGCAGCAGGTCCTCCGCGCGCTCGAACTCGCCGAGGGCGATGAGCGGCTCGGCGGTGTTCGCCGCGAGCCAGATGCCGGAGGTGCGCTCGACCCCGCGCTCGCGCGCGCGGGCGACGCCGGACTGCGCCAGCCGGACCGCGTCGGCGTACCGGCCGACCGAGTTGAGCGCGTCGGACGCGTTGACGGCGTAGCGGAGTGTGGCGCCCACGTCGCCGGCGGCGAGGGACCCGGCGAGCTCGAACTCGGCGAACCCCGCGTCGAGCCGGTCGGACGCGACCAGGGAGGACGCGAGGATGTTGTGCGCGACCGAGCGCATGGGCGGCGCGGTCGTCTCCGCCTCCCCGAGCGCCGCACGCGCCGTCTCGATGGCGGCCTCGAAGTCGCCCGACAGCATCCGGAGCGCCGCCAGCTCGGTGAGGAGGTGCGGCCGCAGCGGATCGCCGGAGGGGACCGCCTGCGGCGGCACCAGGGCGAGCGCGTGCTCCAGCAGCCGCGCCCCGCCGGGCCGGTTCAGGTTCGCCAGATACTGCGCCTTGTCACGCAGCAGGCGCGCGTGACGCGAGGGCGCGAGCCCGTCCGCCTCGGCGAGCGCCACGTCGACGAGAGCCAGTGCGCGTTCGTTGTTGCCCGCGTTGCGGAGCGCCGATGCCGTGCGGGCGATGACGGCGATGCGGTCGCGGCCGCTCATTGCCTCCGCATCCGGGACGCTGTCCCACAGTTCGAGCACCCGGTCGCCCATCGCCGCCGCGGTCGCGTAGGCGTAGGAGCGCTTCGCCTCCTCCATCGCCTCCAGCGACGCGACGAACGCGCGCCGCACCTCGTGCGCGGCCAGCCAGTGCGCGGAGAGCTGCACCGCCGAGCACTGCGGCGATGCCTCCAGTGCCTCCGCGTAGCGGGTGTGGAACCGCGTCCGCTCGCCCGGCAGCAGGTCGGCGTGGATGGCCTCCCGCACCAGGGTGTGGCGGAACGAGTACTCCGTGGAGTCGGCCGCCAGGATGTTCGCGGTGACCGCTTCGCGCGCGGCGGCGTCGAGCTCCTCCGGTGTGCCCTCGAACACCGCGGCCAGCAGGTCGTGGGTGACGCAGACTCCGCCGGCGGCGAGCACCCGCAGCAATCGCTGGGCAGGGTCGCTCAGGCGCTCGAATCGGGCGAGCACCAGCTCCCGCAGCGTCTCGGGCAGGTCGTCGCCGGAGCGCAGGCCGTCGATGCCGACCAGCTCCTCGACGAAGAACGGCACGCCTTCGCTGAGTTCGGTCACGCGCTCCAGAGACCCGTCATCGGGCGTTCGGCCGAGCAGCTGCTCGACCAGCTCGGCCACCTGCTCCCTGCCCAGGCGCGCGAGCTCCCAGCGGGTGACCCGGCGGGTGCGTTCGAGCTCGGGGAGCCAGGAGCGGAGGACGTGCCCGCGCGGCACCTCGTCGCTGCGGTAGGTCAGGACGACCAGGAGGCGCCCGTGCTCGGACATGCGGACGATGAACCGCAGCAGCTCGAGCGTGGACCGGTCGGCCCACTGCAGGTCTTCGATCGCCAGGATGACGAGGCGCTCGGCGGACAGCTTCTCGAGCAGCTCGGTGACCAGCTCGTAGAGCCGCTCGGCCCCGGTGCGCGGCGGGACCGCCGACTCGTCGGCCAGCTCGGGCAGCAGCGCGGGGAGGACGCCGGCGCTCGACCCGGCGATCTCGAGTACGCGCTCCAGCCCGGCGACCTGGACGAGTCGCCGCAGCACAGCCGCGAACGGAGCGTACGGCGCGCCGTCAGCCCCCAGATCGACGCAGCGTCCGAGCAGCACCGTGGCGGCGGGCTCCTGCCCGGCCAGGAACTCCTCGAGCAGTCTCGACTTACCGATGCCCGCCTCGCCGCCGATGACGACGGCCCGCGGCTCCCCCGCCGCGGCCGCCGCCGCCTCGGCGCGCAGAGCCTCGAGATCGGGTTCGCGCCCGATCAGGGTGAGGCTCGACGTCGCTGCTCGCATGGCCTCATCGTGCCACGAGCCACCGACATCCGGGCCACCCTGCCGCCCCGCTTCGCTCGCGGCAGACAGGCTGGACCGGACCGGCGGCTCCGGGTCAGCGGGAGGCGTGGGCGAGCTCCCTCTGCGGGGCTGCTGCAGCTGTCTCCGGCGACGCGCCACCCGCGGCATCCACAGACGCCTCCGGTGCCGCGGCAGGAGCCCGTCGGGCACGCTGCCAGCGGTGGTGAGCCCGCTCCCCGCCGTGGCGCCCGGCCCGTCCCCCGGCCTGCTCGGCAGCGCGCGCACGCCGTCCTCGTTCGGCCTCGGTACGCGCCGTCTCGCCGGCCCGTACCCGCATGTCCACGAACTCCTCCAGCAGCATGGTCGCTCCCCTCCTGCATCCGCCGCGCGCTCTGCCCGGCGATGACTTCAGACTGCTCGCTAAGGCATCCCCCGGACATCGGGAGGATGCCCTATTCCGCACTGCCTGCCTGCGCTTAAGACACCGCGACGCATAAGGGGCTTCACGGGGCGGGGGCGCGGGGGCAGCATGGTGCGCATGGCGACGATCAACGAACTCCAGCCTCCGTACGCGGTCGGCTACTTCGTGGGCAGCCTGTCCACGCACTCGGTCAACCGGACGCTCTCCCGCGCCCTCCTCCGGCTGGCGCCCTCCGATCTCACCTTCACCGAGATCCCGATCGGTGGACTGCCGCTGTACAACCGGGACCTCGACGGCGACTTCCCGCCTGAGGCGCGCGACTTCAAGGCCCTGATCGCCAGGCAGGATGCGCTGCTCTTCGTCACCCCGGAGTACAACCGCTCGATCCCGGGCGCGCTGAAGAACGCGATCGACTGGGCCAGCCGCCCCTACGGCGAGAACGTCATCGCCCGCAAGGCCACTGCGGTGATCGGAGCCTCCCCCGGACAGATCGGCACCGCGGTCGGGCAGCAGCACCTGCGGAGCATCCTGAGCTTCCTCCAGGCGCCGCAGATGAACGCGCCGGAGGCCTACATCTGGATGCGCCCCGGCCTCATCGAGGAGGACGGCACCGTCACCGACCCGGGCACCGAGGAATTCCTGCGCGGCTACATGAACGCCTTCTTCGAGTACATCGAGCGCGTGCTGACGGTGGTGCCGCCGGCATCGTGAAGCTCCAAGACGAGGGCGGCACGCGCTCGGTGGAGCTGCGCCCGGCCGCCCGGGAGGACGGCGGCGCCGAGCACGACGGGGCCCGCCGCATCGTTGTCGACGCCGTCGTGCACGACGACGCTCGCCGCTGGACGCTCTCCGAAGCCTGCCTGACCACCGCGGAGGCGCGCGACCTCGCCGCCTGGCTGGCCGGCCTCGCCGAGGACACCACCGCCGACGCCGACGAGTGGACCGCCATCGCCTTCGCGTCGAACGCCGTCTCGATGAGCGGCCACCGCATCCCGGGCGGCACGGTCGACCTGCGCATCGCGGTGCTGCGCATGCGCTCGGAAGGGACCCGCACGACGGACGTCGTCGTCGGGCTGCGCACGTCGGAGGGGGCGGTGATCGCGGCCGCCCGCGAGCTCATCGCCGAGGTGGATGCGCTCGCGGAGCGGCCCGCGGACGTGTGAGGACCGGGCGTTACCGGCCGCCCTCTCCCCCACCACCGCATCACGTGCCCCCACTCCTTTCCAACGCGAAGGGAGCGGGGGTGCTTATTGCGTGCATACCGAACACCTCGGTGGATGCCGCGTAACGATCCGCCCGATGCGTCGTCTTCATGGGTGACGGGGTCATCCCCCGTACGGTCGCGAACTGCACCGCCCCTTCCGAACTTCGGGTGAGGGACACGAGGATCGCGCGTTCGAAGACGAACGAAATGGAAGATTCAGATGAACCGACTGACGAAGGTGGCGTCGGCAAGCGGCATTGCGCTGGGCCTGATCCTCGGGACCGGCATCACCGCGGCTCATGCGGACGAGGCACCCGGCTCAGCTGAGGCCGTGTTCGATGAATTCGTGGACACCCTGAAAGTCGACGCCAAGACCGATGCCGCGTTGAGCGAGCGGTTCGATGACCTGCCACCAGCCGAGCAGGAGCGGGTCGCGGACGCAATCGAGGAGAATCCGTTGTCCGTGATGGAGTTCGACGCCGGTGCACCAACGCTGACGTCTGGAACGGGAACCACTGCTCAGCCGGCGCTGGCGCGCAACATCGCCAGCTCCATCACGACTGCGGCGCATCTCAACGTCGCCACCACCAAACTAGGCTCTGCACGGAATGCCGCCAGCAGGCTCCACATTCAGGCGGCCGCGGCTGCGCCTCGGTACACGGCGACCTACCCGGTGAACGCAAGCCTGTTCGGGATCACGACGGGCACATTCAACCTGCGCTACGTGTTCGAGGCCACGTCGACGAACGTCACCCGGAACCTGGAATGCACGGGATGGTTCACCGGAGCAGCCGGAGTCTGGAACATCAGCACCAGCCAAAGCAACTACGTCTCCGGCGGTCAGGGCGCATGCACGGTCAAGTACAACATGTCGCTTGCTTTCAAGGGGTCTTTCTTCAGCACCAACAAGCAGCAGCAGCTCGTGTACACGGGCACCAGGCTTATCAGCGCGAGCCTGAAGAACATCTAGCCATGACCACCCCTGCGATGGCCCGAACCCACCCCGCCGTAGCCAACCGGTGGCTGCTGGTCGCTTCAGTAGGAGTGAGCGTTCTCGCCCCGATCGTGTGGCCGGCTCTCATCGGCGCGGTTGTCCTCTTGGTCTGGGCCTCGGTGCGATTGGCCCGCCAACGGCCCCGTTCGGTGGGGATACTCACCACTGCGATCGTCCTGCTCAGCATGTCAATCGTTGTCGCGGTGGCACTGGGTGTGGCTACCGCCGCAACAGCGGACGACACCGGCGACGGGAAGGTGACCCTGGTCCCCGGGTGATCGGCCCGTCCGCTGGCCGTGGCCCTGGCCCTGGCCCTGGCCCTGGCCCTGGCCCTGGCCCGAAGGTATCTATCCCTTCGGGCCGGGCCGCCCTCGTTGTGAGAGCCTCGCAGCTGCGCCGTCGCGGCGCTCTACCGGCCGCCCTCCCGCTTGCGGTGCCGCTGCTGCACCGCCTGCTCGCCGTACGGGTAGACGTCGGTCCGCGGCGTGCTCGCGTCGTCGAGCCGGGCGCGCTGCTCCTCCGACAGGTGGACGTCGGCGGCTCCCAGGTTGTCTTCGAGCTGCTCGACCGTGCGAGCGCCCAGGATGACGGACGTCACCGCGGGGCGGCCGCTCAGCCACGCCAGCGAGACCTGAGACGCGGAGGCGCCGGTCTCCCGTGCGACCGCGTCGACGGCGTCGATGATCTCCCAGGTGCGCGGGTCGGCGTTACGCGCCTCCCACGCCTCCATCCCGCGGGTCGGGTTCTCGCCCAGGCGGGTCGCGCCCGTCGGCGGCTCATCCCGGCGGTACTTGCCGCTCAGCCAGCCACCAGCGAGCGGCGACCAGGGCAGCAGTCCGATGCCCGCATCCAGGGCCGCCGGAACCACCTCGTGCTCGATCCCGCGCACGATGAGGCTGTACTGCGGCTGCAGCGTCACCGGAGGCGCCCAGCCGTGGGCGCGGGCCACGTGCACGGCCTTGGTGAGCTGCCAGCCCAGGTAGTTCGAGAAGCCGTAGTACGAGATCTTGCCCGCGCTGATCGCGTCGTCGAGGAACCGCAGGGTCTCCTCGATCGGCGTGAGCGCATCCCACGCGTGCATCTGGTAGAGGTCGATGTGCTCGACGCCGAGGCGCCGGAGGGACGCGTCCAGTGCGGTCCGCAGGTGGGCCCGCGAGAGGCCGAGGTCGTTCGGTCCTCCGCCCATCGGGAAGCGGCCCTTCGTCGCGATCACCACGCCGTCGCGGCGGCCGGGGTTGCGGGACAGCCAGCGTCCGATGATCGACTCCGACGCACCGGCCGTGTAGACGTCGGCCGTGTCGAGGAAGTTGCCCCCGGCGTCCAGGTAGCGCTCCAGGATGGCGTGGGAGGTCCGCTCGTCGGCCTCCGCGCCGAAGGTCATGGTGCCGAGGGCGAACTCCGACACGATCGTTCCGCTGTTTCCGAGATTCCGTAGCTGCATAGCGCGAACCTAGCCCCGCATCCGCGATTCGCCTACTCTGTGCGTTCGTGAAGCTCCTCCTGATCTCCGACACGCACATCCCGAAGCGCGCCCGCTCGCTGCCCGACGCTGTGCTGGCGGCGGTGGATGCGGCCGACGTCGTGGTGCACGCCGGCGACTGGGTGGATGCGGCGACGCTCGACCTCCTGGAGCAGCGGTCGAGACGGCTGGTCGGCGTCTACGGCAACAACGACGGGCCGGAGCTGCGGCGGCGGCTGCCGGAGGTGGCGCATGTGTCGCTGGACGGCGTCCGCGTCGCGGTCGTGCACGAGACGGGCCCGGCGACGGGACGGGAGGCGCGGTGCGACCGGGACTTCCCGGAGACGGACGTCCTCGTGTTCGGGCACTCGCACATCCCCTGGGACACGGTGACGCCGCGCGGTCTGCGGCTGCTCAACCCCGGCTCGCCCACCGACCGGCGGCGCCAGCCGGTCGGCACGTACCTCACCGTCGACCTCGTCGGCGGCCGGGTGGCCGACGTGACGCTGGTGCCGGTCCCGCGGCCCTGACGGCCGCCGCCCGCGTGTGCGCAGCGGCTGGCGGGAGCCGCGGCCGGCCACTCCATCCAGGGGTCGCAACACGCCGTTATCCGCGCGCCAAAACGGCGTGTTGCGACCCCTCGACGGCCGCGTGACGCCGGCGGCCCGGCGGGACGCGCGCGTCAGGCGCGCAGGAAGCCGTCGACCAGCATCCCGCGCACGGCGGGGAGGAGGTCGGCGCGGAGGGCGTCCTCATCCACCTCGAGCAGCTGCGCCAGGGCGGCGACGATCGCGCCGACGCTCAGCTCGCCGTCGGACGCGCCGACCAGGGCCGCCAGCCCCGTGTCGGCCGCGACCGCGCGGCCGAAGCCGCCGCCCTGCCGCAGCAGGATCGCGGTGGGCGCGTCGGCGCCCGGCCACAGGTGGCGCTCCTCGGTCACGTCGCCCGCGACCACCGGCCGCATCCGCAGCAGCTCATCGTCGGTGAGCGCCGCCTGCAGGTCGTGCGCGGCCAGCGCCTCGCCCAAGTGGACGCCGAGACCGGCCTCGTTGGCGCCGAGCGACCCGTGCAACCGCTCGAAACGGCGCAGCGTCGGCGTGCCCTCCGCCCGGCGCAGCAGCAGGTAGCCGAAGCCGACCGATCGCACGTCCCGGCTGTCGAAGTCGTCCAGCCACGCGGCGAGCAGCCGCTCGAACTCCGGCGTTCCCGGGCGCGTTCCGCCGTCGCGGATCCACGTCTCGGCGTACCGCGCCGCATCCTCCACGTCGCGCTCGATCACCCACGCGTCGAGCGGCTGCGGCGACGCGCCGACCCAGTCGCGGACCCGCAGCAGCCCGTCCCCCGTGCCGCGGTACTCCCAGTTGCCCAGCAGCTGCGCGACACCGCCGGGGGTCAGGTGCTCGGCGCATCCGCTCACGAACGACGCGACCAGTCCGTCGCCGACCATGCCGCCGTCGCGGTACTCGTAGGCGGGTACGCCGTCGGTGCGCGGCGTGATGACGAAGGGCGGGTTCGACACGATGTGGTCGAACCGCTCCCCGGCGACCGGCTCGAACATGCTGCCGAGGCGCAGCTCCACCCCGTCGATCTCGTTCAGCGCCAGGTTGAGCGCGGCGATCCGCAGCGCCCGCGGCGAAATGTCGGTGGCGACCACCCGGCGGGCGTGGCGGGCGGCATGCATGGCCTGGATGCCGCATCCGGTGCCGAGGTCGAGCGCATTCTCGACCGGCGCCTGCAGCATGAGACCGCTCAGGGTCAGGGAGGCGCCGCCGACGCCGAGCACGTGGTCTTCGGGGAGCGCGTGGCCGAGGGCCAGCTCGCCCGGGTCGGAGACGATCCACCACTCGGCGGGGCCGGCCGCATCCACGAAGCCGTACGGACGGAGGTCGACGGCCGCGGAGATCGTGCCGGACGCCGCATCCGCGCTGACGAGTCCCAGCGCGACCGCGCCGCCGACGCCGAGCGCCGGCAGGGCGGCGCCGGCCGCGTCGACGGTCACCGGGAGGCCGAGCACGAACAAGCGTGCCAACGTCGCGAGGCCGGACGGCTCGCGCCGGGCCAGCGCCCGCACGGCCGGGACGCGCTGGCCCCGGTGCAGCGCCTCCGCCGCCTCCTCGCCCCACAGCCGGGTCAGCGCGTCGACGGACAGCCCCGCCGCGAGCAGGTCGGAGCGGAGGTCCGGGAGGCGGTCGGCGGCCGGGAGGGCGGGGTGGGTCATCCCTCCATTGAAACGCATGCGCGGCCGCTGCCGCGGCGCGCCTGCGCCCTGCGGACGCCGCTCCGGTCACGACTGCGCCGTCTGGGAAACGACTGCGCCGTCTGGGAACGACTGCGCCCCATCGCGCACCCGCACACGTTCCGCGTCGCAGCAGTCGCACCGGCAGACGTTCCGCCGACAGCGGTCGCGCAGCGGCCGGCGCCGAGCGGCTCCGGCGCGGCCCCGCCCGCCGCGGGCGTGCGCGGGGGCACAATGGGGCCATGATCCGCAGGCGAGCGATCGTGACCGGGGGCGTGCAGGGCGTCGGCTTCCGCTGGGGCGCGCGGGAGGCCGCGCAGCGCATCGGGGTGACCGGCTGGGCGCGCAACCGCCTCGACGGCACGGTGGAGGCGGAGGTGCAGGGCGACCAGGACAAGGTCGACCGGATGCTGGACTGGTTGCGCACCGGTCCGCCCGGCGCCTCCGTCGACTCCGTCACCGTCACCGACCTGCCGCCCCAGACCGACGACGCCTTCCGCATCCGCACCACCGCCTGACGCCCCTGCCTCCCACCGTCGAGCCCCCAACCGTCGAGCCCCCACCATCAGGTACACGATTTCTGCACGCCACACGCTGCCAGAGCGTGCACTTTTCGTGGACTCGACGGAGGGGACGGACGACGGCGAGACGCGACGGGGAGACGCGACGGGGAGACGCGGAGCAGGCGCGCGGGCAGAATGGGGGCATGACGCGCGCCACACTGCTGACCATCACCACGCCGACCGGGACGCCGGAGGCGGGTGATCCGGGATACGTCGTCGCCGACTTCGATACGCCGCAGGTGCGCATCACCGACCTCGCGGTGACCCGCGGCGACGGCGTATTCGAGACCATTGCGGTCATCGGCGGCCACCCGCAGGCGCTGGAGCCGCATCTCGCCCGTCTCGCGCACTCCGCAGAGCTGCTCGACCTGCCCGCGCCCGCGCTCGATGTGTGGCGCGAGGCCGTCCACGCCGGGGTGGCCGACTACCTGACCCGCAACGGCGCAGGCTCCGTCGGGGACGAACTGTTCGCGAAGCTCATCTACACGCGCGGTGTGGAGGGCGCGGGCGCCCCGAGCGGCTGGCTCTTCGTCGACCTGGGCGAGGACTTCCGCCAGGCCCGCCTCGGCATCAAGGTCGTGGCTCTCGACCGCGGCGTCCGGCACGACGTCGCCGAGACCTCACCATGGCTGCTCGCCGGCGCGAAGACCCTGTCGTACGCGGTGAACCGCGCCGCCCAGCGCGAGGCCGTGCGCCGCGGCGCCGACGACGTGCTGTTCGTCAGCAGCGACGGCTACGCCCTCGAGGGCCCCACCTCGAACGTCGTCACACTCACCGACGGGGTCGTCCGCACGCCGAACACCGACCAGGGCATCCTCGCCGGAACGACCCAGGCGGCCGTCTTCGACTTCTTCGCGGGCCGCGGCCTCCGCACCGAGTTCGCTCCGCTCACCCTCGACGACGTCGTGTCCGCCGACGCCATCTGGCTGGTCTCCAGCGTCCGGCAGGCCGCCCCGGTCACGCACCTCGACGGCCGAGAGTACCCGGTGGATGCGGCGCTCACCGCCGAGCTCAATACCTACCTCCTCGCACGGACGGAGTGACCGGTAGACACACCGTGTCACCCCGATTCGCGAGCGTCGGCGGCAGCGCCTAGGCTGAATCCACTGCGCGGCCGACGGCGACCGCGCGGCGGCCGCTGAAGCGTCGACGACCCCGGGGAAGGGAGGTGCGAGATGAGCGAGCACGTGCCCCGCAGCATCGAGCTGCTGCGCCAGCAGGCGCGCGACGAGCTGTCCGCGATCATCGAGCACCGCTGCCGCGCGGGCGAGGACCCGTGGCAGTTCATCCCCGAGCTCCCGAGCGTGGACGAGCAGGTGGTCATCTCCCTGCGCGCCGGCGCGATCGAGGCGTTCGACCTCGCCGAGGAGCAGTCCCGGGCGCACCATCCCGCGGCCGGCCGCGAGATGTTCACCCGCTTCGAGTACTCGGTCCTCCGCCGCATCGCGCTCGAACATCCCGAGCTGAGCGAAGCCGTCTGGGGGATGCTCGACAAGGTCGAGCGCGCCTGACTACGCTGCCCGCATGGGTATCGTCACCGCTGACATCGCCATCTCGCTCGACGGCTTCGCCGCCGGTCCGAACCAGTCGCTGGAGCAGCCGCTGGGCGAGGGCGCCGAGAACCGGCTGCACGCGTGGATGTTCGAGTACGGCGACGCCCATGCGGCCGAGATCGACGCCATCACCGCCGCGGGCGCGTACGTCATGGGCCGGAACATGTTCGGTCCGATCCGGCACGAGTGGCCCGCGCCGGACGAGCCGCTGGGCGACTGGATCGGCTGGTGGGGCGACGAGCCGCCGTATCACGCGCCGGTGTTCGTGCTCACCCACTACGAGCGGGAGCCGTTGGAGCTGAGCGGCACCACCTTCACGTTCGTGACCGACGGCATCCACGCGGCGGTGGAGCGGGCCCGCGAGCTGGCGGGCGACGCCGACGTCGCGATCGCGGGCGGCGCCGAGACGCTGAACCAGGCGCTCTGGGCCGGGATCGTGGACGAGCTCCGGCTGCACGTCACCCCGGTGACCCTGGGCGCCGGCGAGCGGGTCTTCGACCGGGTCCCCGCCCTCGACCTCGAGCTGGTTCGTTCGCGGGTCACGCCGGAGGTCGCTCACCTCACCTATCGCGTGCGGCGCTGAGCCCGGCCGCGTCCGTCACTGGAAGCCGGCACACGAAGTCGCGGCACAGGTAGGCGGTCGGCAGGCCGTCGCGCGTGGTGCGCGCGGCGAACAGCTCGAAGCCGCCCGCGGCGAGCTGCTGCGCCTGCGCCTCGGTGGCCACGGCGACGAGCGGCGCGGGATGCCGCCGGCTCGCGGCGAGCAGGTCGCCCGGCGCCCCCGCGCCCGGCAGCCCTGCACCCGGCACCCTCGCACCCGGCACCCCCGCCCCCGGACCGTCCGGCACCACGACCACCAGCTGCTCCACCTCCCCCGCCAGCCGCGACATGAGCGCCAGCGACGTCCCGAACGCGCTCGGCACCCGCACGGCCTGCGCGGCGACCATCCGCATCCCCTCGCGGGCCGCCCGCTCGTACCGGCGCTCCCCGGTCGTCAGGTACAGCGTGTGCGCGGCCTGTGCCAGCGAGGCGAGGCCCGAGGGGTACGCGCCTTCGGACGGGTCGACGTTGACCGCGAGCCCCGTCGCCTCCAGCACCGGGTCGCCGCCACCCGGCGTCCCGAACGGGCAGTCTCCCGAGCCGGCGGCATCCAGGCACAGGTCCACGAGGTCCCGGGCGGTGCCCGCGGCGGACGCATCCCCCGCCGCGAGCGCGAGCTCCAGCAGACCTGCGGCGAGCCCGCCGTAGTCCTCCAGGGTCGCTCCTGCCTCGCTCCGGCGGTCGTCGAGGGAGGCGCGCAGCAGCGTCCCGTCCTCCCGGCGGTGCCGGCCGAGCACGGCGTCCGCCGCCTCCCGCGCCGCCACCACCCACGCCGGACGGTTCAGGATGCGCCCCGCCCGCGCGAGCGCACCGATCGCGAACCCGTTCCATCCGGTCAGCACCTTGGCGTCGATCGGCGGAGGGTCGAGCCGGCCCCGTTCGGCGGGGGACACGGTGTAGTACGCGCCCTCCACACGGGCTCCGTCGATCGTGCTCTCCGAGTCCTGCGCCGAGGCGAAGCCGCCGGAGGGCCGCCGCAGCACGCCGAGCAGGAAGGCCCCCACCCCGTCGGCGGTCCGCTCCGCCCAGTCCTCACCGGTCTGCCGCCACACCCGCGCGTAGGCGTCGAGCAGCAGGGCGTTGTCGTAGAGCATCCGCTCGTAGTGCGGCTCGCTCCAGTCGCGGCGCGTGGCGTAGCGGAAGAACCCGCCGTCGACCGGGTCGCGCAGCGGCGAGGCCGCCATCCGCGAAAGGGTGCGCGCCGCCAGCTCGTGGCCGGACGGCTGCGTGAGCAGGAAGTCGACCACCGGCGCGACGGGGAACTTCGGCGCCGTGCCGAAGCCGCCGAACTCCGGGTCCTCCGCCTCCGCCAGCTGGGCGACCGCCGCATCCAGCTGCCGCCCGTCGGGGAGGTCCGCCACGGCCGTCGCCGCGTCCGCCGCCGCGGCGAGCGCCGTCACGACCGCGCCCGCGTCGGACTCGACCTGGGCGCGCCGCTCCGTCCAGGCGTCCCAGACCGCATCGAGCACCTGCCGGAACGACGCACGCCCGGCGACCGGCTGGGGCGGGAAGTAGGTCCCGGCGAAGAACGCCTTCCCGTCAGGCGTCGCGAACACCGTCAGGGGCCAGCCGAGGTTGCCGGTGAAGGCGCTGGCGGCCGACAGGTAGGCGGCATCCACGTCGGGATGCTCCTCCCGGTCGACCTTGATCGCCACGAAGCGCGCGTTCAGCTCCTCGGCCGTTGCCGGGTCGTTGAAGCTCTCCCGCGCCATGACGTGGCACCAGTGGCAGGTCGCATAGCCGATCGAGATCATGACGGGGGCGTCCCGCCTCCTGGCCTCCCCGAACGCCTCGGCGCCCCAGGGGAACCAGTCCACCGGGTTGTCCGCGTGCGCGCGCAGGTAGGGGCTGATCGCGTCGCCCAGTCGGTTGGCCATGGGCTCACCCTACGACCGCGGCACGCGAACGGAAGCCCCGGTCAGCTGGGGGTGTCCATCCCCTGCAGCCGAACCGACGAGTTCAGGTAGAAGGCGCCCAGCACCGCGTACGTCAGGCAGGCGAGCGCCGGGATGAACGCATCCTCCGCATCGCTCGCGAACGCTCCCACACCGGAGATGAAGGCCAGCACGACGAGCAGCGCGCCGATCCAGAAGCCGGCGGCGGGCCGGGCCGTCGCTCGCCACCACGGGCGCGGGTCGGTCTTGTTCTCTCCGGCGCCGCGGAAGCTGCGGACGCCCACGATGACGTACGCGACGTTGAGCACGGCGACGATCAGCACGTCGAACGTGGGATTGACCAGCCGAGCGATGACGAACACGTTGATGATGAGGATGAGCGCGAAAGCGCCGACGATGTAGCTGATCTTCCCCGCGACCGACGTGATCCTCACCCTTCGAGCCTAGCCCGAGGATGCGACACCGCGTCCGCGCCGCGCATCCCCGGGACCGCCCGGTCGGATCGCGGTCAGTTGACCTCGTCCGGGTGGGCGCTGACGCGGCCCTCGCGCTCCAGCGAGCTGATGGCGGCGACCTCGTCGGCGGTCAGCTCGAAACCGAACACGTCGAAGTTCTCGGCCATGCGGCTGCGCGAGTTCGACTTGGGGAACACGATGTTCCCGGTCTGCAGGTGCCAGCGGATGACGACCTGCGCAGGCGTCTTGCCGTGCGCCTCGGCGGCGGAAGCGACCTCCGGGGTCTCGAACAACGGGTACTTGCCCTGGCCGAGCGGTCCCCACGCCTCGATCTCGATGCCGTTCTCGCGCGAGAACGCGGTCACCTCGGGCTGCTGGTGGGCCGGGTGCAGCTCGATCTGGTTGACCGCCGGCACGATGTCCGTCTCGGCGAGCAGCTTCCGCAGGTGCGGGACCAGGAAGTTGGAGACGCCGATCGCCTTGGCGCGGCCCGATGCGTAGATCTTCTCCAGCGACTTCCACGCCTGCACGAAGGTGTCCTTCTGCGGGGTGGGCCAGTGGATGAGGTACAGGTCCACGTAGTCGAGGCCCAGCTTGCCGAGCGACTCCTCGAAGGCGTTCTTGGCGTCCGTCTGGCGGTCGTTCCACAGCTTGGTGGTGACGAACAGCTCGTCGCGCGGGATGCCGGACGACGCGATGGCCTGACCGACGCCCTCCTCGTTGCCGTAGATGGCGGCGGTGTCGATGTGGCGGTAGCCGATCTCGAGGGCGTCCGTGACGATCCGGGTCGTCTCGGCCGGGTCGACCTTGAAGACGCCGAAGCCGAGCTGCGGGATGCTGGTCCCGTTGTTCAGGGCCAGAAGCGGAGTATTTGCGTGTGCAACCATATCCGCCACGGTACCAGCCCGCGCAGACTCAGCCGACCGGGTGCGCACCCTCCTGTTCGAACCGCTCCACCAGCTCCCGCTTCAGCACCTTCCCGCTCGGTCCGAGCGGCAGCACCTCGAGGATCTCGACCCGGCGAGGGTACTTGTAGGCGGCGACCTTGTCCTGCGCGAAGGCGACCAGCTCGTCCGGATCGGCCTCGCCTCCGGGCATGAGCGTCACCGCCGCCACGATCTCCTGCCCGTGCGTCTCGTGGGCGACACCGAATACGGCCACCATGGCGACAGCGGGATGCGTGGACAGCACCTCCTCCACCTCGCGCGGGTACACGTTGTAGCCGTTGCGCACGATCATGTCCTTCTTCCGGTCCACGATCGTGATGTAGTCGTCGTCGCTCTTGGTGCCCAGGTCGCCCGTACGGAACCAGCCGTCGACGACCGCCTCGGCGTTCGCCTCCGGAAGGTTCAGGTACCCCTTCATCAGGTTGTGACCGCGCACCACGATCTCGCCGAGCTCACCCCGCGGCAGCAGCTCGATGCGGTCGTCGACCTCGGCGTCGGCGATCTCCACATCCACGCCCCAGATCGGCGTGCCGACGGTGCCGACGCGCGTCGGGCGGCCGCGGTGGTTGAACGAGGCGACCGGCGAGGTCTCGGTGAGCCCGTACCCCTCGTGCACGTCGATCCCATAGACCTCCTTCATCCGCTCGATCACGGCGACCGGGATGGCGGCGCCGCCGCTCATGCCGTACCGCAGCGGGGGCCGGTCCGGGTCGGTCTTGGCCGCCTCCAGCAGTGCGATGTACATCGTCGGGACGCCCGTCATGATCGTGCACGCGTGCCGGTTCAACAGCTGCAGCGCCGTGGCCCCGTCGAACTTCGGCACGAGGACGACCGCGGCGCCTGCGCGGAAGCCCATGTTCATCACGCACGTCTGACCGAAGGTGTGGAACAGCGGCAGGCAGCCCAGGATGCGGTCCTCCGGCGTGAGGTCGAGGGTGCCGGCGAGCAGCACGTTCACCTGCTCGATGAGCGAGAAATGGCATCCCTCGGCGCCCTTCGGCTTGCCGGTCGTGCCGCTCGTGTAGAGGATCGTGGCCGTGTCGAGCGGCTCGCGCGGCACGTACGTGTCGATCGGCTCGGTCTCCTCGGCCAGCTCCTCCAGCCGCGGGAACGGCGCCTGCTCGTACATCTCGTCGGGCACGAGCACCGAGATGGTCGGGATGCCCGCGAGCCCCGCGCCGCGGGCGCCTTCGGCGAGCAGCGGCGCGGCGCAGATGAGCAGCGAGGCGCCGGAGTCGCGCAGCACGAAGGAGATCTCCTCCGCCTTCAGCAGCGCGTGGATCGGCACCACGACCGCGCCGAGGGCCAGCACCGCGTAGTACGACCTGGGGAAATCAGGCACGTTGGGCAGCATCAGGGCGACCTTGTCGCCCGGCCCGACGCCGAGGTCGCGCAAGGCGCCCGCGTAGGCGCGGGTCTGCTCCCACAGTTCGCGGTACCGGATCTCCTCGCCGGCGAAGATCAGCGCGACGCTGTCCGGCAGCCGGTGCGCCGTCTCCGCCAGGATGCTCGCGACGGACATGGTCGCATAGCCGTGACTCATGGGTTCTCCTCGTCCTCATCGACACAGGACCCGATCGGGTTGAGCCGAACCTACGTCACCCGGGGCCGCGGGGCAACGCCCCGCCCCCGGGGCCGCCGCGCGACTAGACTGGAGGGCTGATGTCTTCGACCGCGACCCTCCCCCGCATCGTCTTCCCGCCCGAGCTGCCCGTCAGCCAGAGGCGGGAGGATATCGCGCGCGCCATCCGTGACAACCAGGTCGTCATCGTCGCGGGTGCGACCGGTTCGGGCAAGACCACGCAGCTCCCGAAGATCGCCCTCGAGCTGGGCCGGACCAGCATCGGGCACACCCAGCCGCGCCGGATCGCCGCGCGCACGATCGCCGAGCGGATCGCCGAGGAGCTCGGCCAGTCCGTCGGCGAGCTGGTCGGCTACCAGGTGCGGTTCACCGACCGCGTGTCGAAGGCGACCCGGATCAAGCTGATGACCGACGGCATCCTGCTCAACGAGCTACGCCGCGACCGGCTGCTGCGCGCCTACGACACGATCATCATCGACGAAGCGCACGAGCGCAGCCTCAACATCGACTTCCTGCTCGGCTACCTCAAGCAGCTGCTCCCCCAGCGGCCCGACCTCAAGCTGATCATCACCTCGGCGACCATCGATCCGGAGAGCTTCGCCCGGCATTTCGCCGCCGCCGACGGGACGCCCGCACCCGTGGTCGAGGTATCCGGGCGCACGTACCCGGTCGAGATCCGCTACCGTCCGCTCGTCTCCGAGGCGATGGAGGAGGACGATGACGATCCTGACCCCATCCCCGCCGCCGACCGCGACTACCTGCAGGGCATCAACGACGCGCTCGACGAGCTCGCCCGCGAGGACCGCGGGGACGTGCTGGTCTTCCTCTCCGGCGAGAACGAGATCCGGGATGCGGCCGACGCGATCCGCGGCCGCAATCTGGCCGGCACCGAGGTGCTCCCGCTCTACGGCCGGCTCTCCGCCGCCGAGCAGCACCGCGTCTTCCAGCCGTCCACGCAGCCCGGCGTGCGCCGCCGCGTGGTGCTGGCCACGAACGTCGCCGAGACGAGCCTCACCGTTCCCGGGATCAAGTACGTGGTGGATGCGGGAACGGCCCGCATCAGCCGGTACAGCACGCGCGCCAAAGTGCAGCGGCTCCCCATCGAGGCCATCTCGCAGGCGAGCGCCAACCAGCGGTCAGGCCGGTCCGGCCGCACGAGCGACGGCATCGCCATCCGCCTGTACTCGGAGGAGGACTTCGAGAAGCGCCCGGAGTTCACCGAACCGGAGATCCTGCGCACCAACCTCGCCGCGGTCATCCTGCAGATGATCTCGCTCGGCCTCGGCGACATCGCGGCGTTCCCGTTCCTCACGCCGCCCGACTCCCGCGGCATCAAGGACGGCCTCGACCTCCTCACCGAACTCGGCGCCATCACGACCGCGAAGGACGGCACGAAGCTCACGGCCATCGGCCGCCAGCTCGCGCAGCTCCCGATCGACCCGCGATTCGCCCGCATGGTGGTCGAGTCCAAGCGCCACGGCACCTCGCGCGAGGTGATGGCCATCGTCGCCGGGCTCACCATCCAGGACCCGCGCGAGCGTCCCGTCGAGAAGCGCGGCAGCGCCGACGAGAAGCACGCGCGCTTCGCCGACCCGACCAGCGACTTCCTCACCCTGCTCAACCTTTGGAACTACCTGGAGGAGCAGCAGCGCGAACTCTCGTCCAGCGCCTTCCGCCGACTCTGCAAGGCCGAGTACCTCAATTTCCTGCGCGTGCGCGAGTGGCAGGACGTCTACCGCCAGCTCCGCCAGCTCGCCAAGCCGCTCGGGCTGACGATCGGCGAGCCGTCCGTCAATCCGGACGGCATCCACCGCTCGCTGCTCGCCGGGCTGCTCTCGCACATCGGGCTGAAGGATGTGCGCGAGTCGGGTTCGGGCGGAAAGGGCGGCGGCGCGCGCGGCCCCCGGCAGGCGGAGTACCTCGGCGCCCGGCAGACCCGGTTCGTGATCTTCCCCGGCTCGACGCTCGCCAAGAAGCAGCCGAACGCGCTGATGAGCGCCGAACTCGTCGAGACCTCCCGCCTGTTCGCCCGGATGAACGCATCCATCGACCCCGCCTGGGCCGAGCCGATCGCGGGCGACCTGTGCAAGCGGCAGTACAGCGAGCCGCACTGGGAGAAGAACCAGGGCGCGGTCGTCGCCTATGAGCGCGTCACCCTGTTCGGCGTGCCGATCATCCCGCGCCGCCGGGTGCAGTACGCCCGGATCGATGCGCCGCTCTCCCGCGAGCTGTTCATCCGGCACGCCCTCGTCGACGGCGAGTGGGACTCGCACCAGGCCTTCGACCGCGCCAATCGCAAGCTGCGCGCCGAGCTGCGCGAACTGGAGGAGCGCACCCGGCGGCGCGACATCCTGAACGACGACGAAGCGGTGTTCGAGTTCTACGACGCCCGCATCCCGGCGGATGTCGTCTCCACCCGCTCCTTCGAGGGCTGGTGGAAGAAGGTGCGGCAGGAGACGCCGGACCTGTTGACGATGACCCCGGAGGCGCTGCTCGACGACGAAGCCGCCGAGGTGGACGAGGAGGCGTTCCCGCCGGTGTGGCGGCAGGGCGACCAGCGGCTCACCCTGCGGTACCGGTTCGAGCCGGGCGCCGAGGACGACGGCGTGACCGTCCAGGTGCCGCTGCCGTTGCTCGCCGGCCTGCTGCCGGACGGATTCGACTGGCAGGTGCCCGGCCTCCGGCACGAGCTGGTCACGGCTCTCATCAAGTCGCTGCCGAAGGCGATCCGCCGCCAGGTGGTGCCGGCCGCCGACTGGGCGCAGCGCTTGCTCGGCGAACTGAGCGGCACCGCGGGGATGCGCGCGCACGAGGGCGAGCGGCCCGCCGCCTCCCTCGCCGACACCCTCGCCGCCACGATCTCGCGGCTGACCGGATCGCGCGTCAGCGGCACGGACTTCGACCTCGACCGGCTGCCGCCGCACCTCCGGCCGACGTTCCAGGTGATCGGCGAGCGCGGCCGCCCGCTCGCGAGTGGCAAGGACCTGACCGCGCTGCAGGACCGGCTGCGCACCCGGGCGCGCGACTCGGTCGCCGCGGTCGCGGAGGCTCGGACGCCGAACGCCATCGAGCGCTCCGGCCTCACCGCCTGGGACTTCGACGAACTCCCGCGCTACGTCGACTCGACCCACACCGGGCCGGGCGGCACGAAGAACGTCATCCGCGCCTACCCGGCACTCGTCGACGACGGCGCCTCGGTGTCCATCCGCCTGATGGGCACCCCGGCCGAGCAGGCGCGCGCCATGCCGGGAGGCGTCCGGCGGCTGCTGCTCGCCAGCGTCCCCTCGCCGGTCGCCTACGTGCAGCAGCACCTCACCTCCAACGAGAAGCTGACGCTCGCGACCAGCCCGTACCCGAACACCAAGGCCCTGTTCGACGACTGCCTGCTGGCCGTGGTCGACTCGGTGCTCTACCGGATGAAGCCCGACGGCCAGCTGTTCATGCGCGCCGAGTTCGAGGCGGTGCGCGACCGCGTGTCCGGCATCGTGATGGACTCCATGTTCGAAACGGTCGCGCTGGTCACACGCATCCTCACCGCCGCCCGGGCCGCCGAGAAGGCGATCTCGAGCGTGACAGCACTGACCTACCTCCCGGCGCTCAACGACGCGAAGGGGCAGCTGGCCGGGCTGGTCTGGGCTGATTCGAAAGGGTCCGGCTTCGTCTCCGCGACCGGCCTGGAGCAGCTGCGGCACCTCCCGCGCTACCTCGCCGGAATCACCCAGCGGATGCAGGCCCTCCCGACGAACCCGGGCCGCGACCGCGCCTGGCAGACCCAGGTGGAGACCGCGGTCGCCCTGTACGCCGACGCCGGCGGCCGCATCCCTCTGGCGCCCGGTTCGCCACCGTCGCTCGTGCACGCCCGCTGGATGCTCGAGGAGTTCCGCGTCTCCCTCTTCGCCCAGTCCCTCGGCACCGCCGAGACCGTCTCCCTCCCCCGCATCCGCAAGGTCCTCACGTCCCCCTGAGCCCACTCCCCCTCCGTCGAGTACACGAAAAGTGCACGCTCGGTCGGCGTTTCGCGTGCACTTTTCGTGTACTCGACGGTGGGGGCTAGACGGGGAGGTGGAAGCCGCCGTTGGAATGGAGGAGCTGGCCGGTGATCCAGCCGCCGGCGGGCGACAGGAGGAACGCGACAATGTCGGCGGTGTCGGAGGGTGTGCCGAGGCGGCCGAGGGCGGTCTCCGACTTCAGCTGCTCGGCGAGCTCGGGCGTCATCCAGCCGGTGTCGATCGGGCCGGGATTGATCAGGTTCGCCGTGATGCCGAGGTGCGCGAGCTCCACGGCGGCGGCCTGAACGATCCGATCGAGCGCGCCCTTGCTGGCGCCGTACGGGAGGTTGTGGGCGGTGTGGTCGCTGGTCAGCGCGACGATGCGGCCGAGACCCGATGCTCTGGACGGGAACTGCTCGGCGAACGCCTTGATGAGCAGCCAGGTGCCGCGGGTGTTCACGGCGAAGTGCTGGTCGAACGCCCCGACGCTGGTGTCGAGCACGCCGCTGTCGACCGAGTGCGCGTGGCTGGCGACCAGGGCCTGGATCGGCCCGAGCCCGGACCGGACCCGCTCCACGGCGCGAGCCGCGGCCTCCGGGTGCGACAGGTCGACCGCGACGGGCAGCGCTCGCGCCCCCAGAGCGCGCAGCTCGTCCGCCAGCGCGTCGTGTGCGCGCTCGCCCGCTCCCCACGGCATCTCCGCGTCGTAGTCGTCCCAGAACGCGAATGAGACATCCCAGCCGAGGGACGCCTGCGTGCGGGCGATGGCGGCGCCGATCGACCCGGGGCGGCTGGCCCCGGTCACGAACACCACCGGACGTGCGGAGCGGGCGTCGTTGTCCATCCGACGATTCTGTCAGACAGCCGACGCCCGCTCGGCGCGGTCTCCCGGCTAGAGCACCTTCGAGAGGAACGCCTGCGTCCGCTGGTGCTGCGGGTTGCTGAGCACCTCGCGCGGGTCGCCCGACTCGACGACCACGCCGCCGTCCATGAAGACGAGCTCGTCCGCGACCTCGCGGGCGAAGCCCATCTCGTGGGTGACCACGACCATCGTCATACCGCTGGCGGCCAGGCCCTTCATCACGTCGAGCACCTCGCCGACGAGCTCAGGGTCGAGCGCCGACGTTGGCTCGTCGAACAGCATCAGCTTCGGGTCCATCGCGAGCGCCCGGGCGATCGCGACGCGCTGCTGCTGCCCGCCGGACAGCTGCGACGGGTAGTGGTCGCCCTTGTCCGAGAGGCCGACGCGGGCGAGCAGCTCGGTCGCGCGTTCGACGGCCTTCGCCTTCGACAACCCCTTCACGCGGATGGGCGCCTCGATGATGTTCTCCAGCGCCGTCATGTGCGGGAACAGGTTGAACCGCTGGAACACCATGCCGATCTCGCGGCGCTGGCGTGCGGCCTCCTTCGGCTTCAGCTCGTACAGCTTGTCGCCGTGCTGCCGGTAGCCGACGACCTCGCCGTCGACGGACAGCCGGCCGGCATCCACGCGCTCCAGGTGGTTGATGCAGCGCAGGAAGGTGGACTTGCCCGAGCCGGACGGCCCGATGATGCAGAGCACCTCGCCCGGGTTCACCTTGAGGTCGATGCTCTTGAGCACCTCGTTCGAGCCGAAGCTCTTCGAGACGCCCTCCGCCAGGACCATGGGGGTCTTCGTGTCGGTCATCCCTTGCCTCCGAGGTCGTTTCCGTCGGGTGCTCCCGCAGCGGGCAGCGCGCCCGTCGCCAGTGCCGGGTCGTTGCGGTCGGGGCGGCGCGCGTTGACGCCGCGCGAGAACCGCTTCTCGAGGAAGTACTGCCCGACCATCAGCAGCGACGTGAAGAGCAGGTACCACAGCGACGCCACGATGAGCAGCGGGATGGGTGTGTAGGTGACCGCCGAGATGTCCCGGGCGACGCCGTACAGGTCGGTGGTGAGCGGGATGGCCGCCACCAGCGACGTCGTCTTCAGCATCGAGATGACCTCGTTGCCGGTCGGCGGGATGATGACGCGCATGGCCTGCGGGATGACGATCCGGGTCATGGTCTGCCACCACGACATGCCCAGAGCGGTCGCCGCTTCCTCCTGGCCCTCGTCGACCGAGAGCAGGCCGGCGCGCACGATCTCCGCCATGTACGCGGCCTCGTTCAGGGCGAGGCCGATGACGGCGATGATGAAGGCGTTCTGCATGAACCCGAGGTTCAGATCCACGCCGATGTTCGTCCACGGCACGCCGAGGAAGATCTGCGGGTAGATCAGCGAGAACAGCCCCCAGAAGACCAGCTGCACGTAGACCGGGGTGCCGCGGAAGATCCACAGGTACAGCCAGGCGACCGACTTCACGACGGGGTTCGGCGAGAGGCGCATGACCGCGAGGACGAGGCCGAGCACGACGCCGATGATCATCGAGTAGATCGTCAGCTGGAGGGTCACGAGCGCAGCAGCACTGATGCGCCTGTCGAAGACGTACTTGCCGACGTACTGCCAGCCGTAGGCCTCGCGCTGGGAAGCGTCGACGATGAACCAGACCAGCAGGAGGACGAGGATCGCCGCGATGACGATGCGCCAGGGGTGCCGGAGCTTGATCGCTTTGATCGGCTCGGGACGGGTCCCGCCCGGCGACGGGACGGATCCCATCGCCGGGCGGGCGGTGTTGCTCTGTGACATGAAGGTCAGCCCTTCGAGGCCGCGTTGACCTCGGCAGACTCGACGGCGCCGTCGGCGACGCCCCACTTGTCGAGGATCTTCTTGTAGGTGCCGTCATCGATGAGGGCCTGGACGGCCTTCTGCAGCACCGGGGTGAGCTCCGAGTCCTTCTTGACGGGGAGGCCGTACGGCGCCTCGTCGAAGGTCTTCCCGGCCTCCTGCAGCTTGCCGTCCGACTTCGAGATCGCGTACAGCGTGACGGGCGAGTCGGCGCTGAGGGCGTCGGCCTTGCCCAGGATGACCGCGTTGGTCGCGTCGTCCTGGGTGTCGTAGCGGAGCGCCTGGATGGCGGGCTTGCCCTCATCCGTGCACTTCTTCGACTTGGCGGGGACCTCGTCGGTGTCCTCGTACGTCGTCGACTGGACGGCGACCTTCAGGCCGCAGGCATTGTCCGGGTCGATGTTCTTGCCCTTCTGGGAGGCCCAGAGGATGCCGGCCGAGTAGTAGTTGACGAAGTCGACCTGCTGCTCCCGCTCGGTGGTGTCGGTGAACGAGGACATGCCGTAGTCGTCCTTGCCGCCCGCGACGCTCGGGATGATGTTGTCGAACTTCGCGATCGCGAACTCCGTCTTCACTCCGAGCTTGTCGCCGATGGCCTTGGCGAGGTCGACCTCCCAGCCGACGGGCTGGGCGTTGTCGTCCTTGAACTCGTTCGGCGGGTAGGTGTTGTCCATGCCGACGACGAGCTTGCCGGCGTCCTTGACCTTCTGGGGCAGCTGCCCGGCGAGGGTGTCGTCCTTCTTCACGTCCGAGACCGAGCTCGTCGTTGAGCTGCCGGACGGGGTGCTGTTGTCGACGCAGCCGGTGAGCGCGAGCGCTGCAACGGCGGCGACTGCGGCGATGGGAGCCGCGGAACGGATGCGCATGTTGTCGTTGTCCTTCTTCCTGGTACAGGAATGTGTCGATGCGTATTGCACGGGTAAGGGGAGGATACCCCAGCGGCGTTGCCGCACTTCAACACTAATTCGCGCAGGGAACAGCGTTTTTCGCGGACGTTTCCGGCACGTTTCGCCGATTCTGGCCGCGGAATCCGTGGATTCGTGCACGGGGGCGCTGCAAAACCGTCGCGGGGTGCGCCCGGTCGGGCGCTTCCTGCGCCGAGGTCACGCTCCCGTAACGACCGGACGGTCGGGGTCGTTCGACCAGGCCGAATACGACCCGGCGTACAGGGCGGGCATCGGGAGGCCCGCGACCACCAGGGCCAGGGCCTCGTGCGCGGCGGTCACGCCGGAGCCGCAGTAGACGCCGACGGCGGTGTGCTCGTCGACGCCGAGCGCGGTGAACCGCTCCCGCAGGGTCTCTGCGGGCAGCATCCGGCCACTCGGGTCGACGTTGTCCGTCGTGGGGGCGCTGACGGCTCCCGGAATGTGGCCGGGCCGCGGGTCGACCGGCTCCACATCACCTCGGAACCGCTCCGCGGCGCGGGCGTCGAGCAGGATGCCGTCGGCGCTGGCGGCGAGGGCGGCGGACCCGTCCGCATCCAGCGTCGGGAGGGCTCCGAACCGGAGGGTGATGCCGCCCGGACGGGGAGGCGTCGGCGTCCCGGTCTCCACGGCGTAGCCGGCATCACGCCACGCGGCGATCCCGCCGTCGAGCACGCGCACGTCGCGCACGCCCGCGTGGCGCAGCAGCCACCAGGCGCGGGCGGCCGACGTGCCGGAGGCGTCGTCATACACCACGACCGCGTCGCCGTCGTCGAGTCCCCAGCGACGGGCGGCCACCTGGAAGTCCTCCTCGGTCGGCAACGGATGGCGTCCATCGATGGGTGCGCCATGGCCGGCCAGCTCCGTGTCGAGGTCCACGTAGACGGCGCCCGGGATGTGGCCGTGCTCGTACTCCCCACGTCCGGGCGGTCCGCCCAGCTTCCAGCGCACATCGAGCACGCGCCACCCCGAACGCCGTCGGCCGGCGCCGCTCCACAGGGATTCGGCCCCGAGAGCGACGTCCAGCGCGGCGGCGGTGATCAGCGGAGAGGGCTCCGTCGGCATGTCAGCGACCGGTGGACGCCTTGGCGTTCGACTCGTACGAGGTGTTCGTGGACTCGAAGAAGTTCACGAGCTCGAGCGTGTCGTTGGCCGTGGCCATCCACTTCGCCGGGTTGGAGACCTTGTACTCGGCCTCGAAGCCCAGCTCCTCCAGACGGCGGTCGGCCAGGTACTTCACGTACTGGTTGATGTAGTTCGCGTTCAGGCCCAGGATGCCACCCGGCAGGAGGTCGCGGTTGTACTGCTCCTCCATCTCGACGGCGTCGAGGATCATCTGGCGGATCTCGTCGGCGAACTCCGGCGTCTGCAGGTCGGGGTTCTCCTCCAGCACCGTGAGGATGAGGTTGATGCCGAACTTGAGGTGCAGCGACTCGTCGCGCACCACCCAGTCGATCAGCGACCCGAAGTTGCGCAGCAGGTTCCGCTGGCGGAACGACAGCGCCACCATGAAGCCCGAGTAGAACCAGATCCCCTCGAGGATGACGTTGTACGCCACCAGGTTGCGGATGAAGTCCTGCTTGCCCTCGGTGGTGGTGATGTCGAGGGCCTGCTCGGTCATCCGCTTGATGAAGCGGACCTCGAACTCCTCCTTCTTCGCCATCGACGGCACATCGACGTGGGAGTTGTAGGCCTGCTCGCGGTCGATCGGGAACGTCTCGAGGACGTACTCGAACGACATGCAGTGATTCGCCTCCTCCCACATCTGCTTGGCGAGGTAGAGGTGCGCCTCGGCCGCGTTGATGTAGGGGTAGACGCCGAAGGCCAGCGCCTTGTTGACGAGCAGCTCGTTCGGGTTGAAGTAGCTCATCAGGAACGTGACCGCGTGGCGCTCCTCGTCCGTCATCCGCTTGAAGTCGGCGATGTCCTCGCCCAGCTGGATCTCGTTCGGGAACCACGTGTTCGCGACGGCCTGGTCGTACAGGTCCATCGCCCACTGGTACGTCACGGGCTTCAGCAGCAGACCCTCTTCGATTCCGGTGCCCAGAATCCCCATGGTGTTTCTCTCCTCGTTGCTACGGCCGGATTACTGGCAGGACTCGCACTGCAGGTCGTCCATCGGGTCGACCGGCACGTAGTAGTCCTCGACGCGGGTGGTGGTGCTCATCAGTTGTCACCCCCCGCGGAGGTGGAGGAGGTCAGTCCGCCGAAGCCGAAGCCACGGCGGGCGGGTGCTGCCGCGGGAGCGGTCTCGGTGACGGCCGGGGCCGCCGAGGGACCCGGCGCACCGGCGCCGACGGAGGCGAAGCCCTTGCGGCCTCCGCTGATCTCCTCGGCCTTGTTGACCTTGACCGTCGACTGCTCGGCCTGGTGACGCGGCTTCATGTGGAGGTAGTACGTCGTCTTGACGCCCTTCTCCCACGCGGCGTAGTAGATGTCCATCATGTCGCCGAGGTCGCGCGTCTCGAGGTACATGTTGCGGCTGATCGCCTGGTCGATCCACTTCTGGGCACGGGCCGCGACCTCGATGAACGCGTACGGCGAGAGCTGGAAGCTCGTCTTGAAGGTGGCCTTCACCTCGTCCGGGATCTCCGCGATGTTCTGGATGTCGCCCTGCGAGCGCAGGATCGCCTCGCGGACGTCCTGCCAGATGCCGCGCTCCTGCAGCGTCTCGACCAGGTTGCGGTTGACCTCGAGGAACTTGCCCGACGAGGTGGACCGGCTGAAGATCTGCGAGAACTGCGGGTCGAAGCCCGGCGTGGTGCCGGCGACGAGGCCGATGGACGCGGTCGGCGCGATGGCCATGAGCGTCGCGTTGCGCATGCCGCCCTTGACCTTCTCGCGCAGTCGGTCCCAGTCGAGGCGGATGGTGCGGTCCACCGTGATCGGCGTGCCGCGGTCGGCCTCGGTCAGCGCGATCGAGTCGTAGGGCACCAGGCCCTGCGACCAGCGCGATCCCTCGAAGTTCGGGTACGCGCCGCGCTCCTGCGCCAGGTCGGCGCTCTCGTCGATCGCCGCGTACGAGACGTGCTCCATGATCTCGTCGATCAGGGCGTAGGCCTCTTCGCTCTCGTAGCTGAGGCCCAGCTTCTCGACGACGTCGGTGAAGCCCATGACGCCCAGGCCGATCGCACGGTTCTGCTGGTTCGAGTAGTCGGCCTCGGGAACGCTCGACACCGTGATGTCGATGAGGTTGTCGAGCTGGCGCACCGCCTGGCGGGCGCTGGCCTCGATGCGCTCCCAGTCCATCCGCCCGTCGACCAGATGGCGCGACAGGTTGATCGACGCGAGGTTGCAGACCGAGACGTTGTCGCGGTCCTGCGGCAGCGTGATCTCGGTGCACAGGTTGGAGAGGTGGATGGTGCCCGTGTTGTTGTTGAGGGCGCGGTTGTTGATCGTGTCCTTCCAGGTCAGCCACGGGTGGCTGGTGGTCTGGAGGCTCATCAGGATGTCCTTGAACTGCGCGCGGGCGCTGATCTTCTTGAACATCCGCAGGTTTCCGGCCTCGGCCTCGGCGACGTAGTGGGCGTAGCGCTCGGAGAAGGCCTTGCCGTACAGCTCGTTGAGGTCGGCGACCTCCAGCGGGTCGAAGAGGTACCAGTCCTCGTCGTTCTGCACGCGCTTCATGAACTCGTCGCTGATCCACACGGCGGTGTTGGCCGTGCGGGTGCGGCGGTAGGGGTCGCCGGAGTTCTGGCGCAGGTCGAGGAACTCCGGGAAGTCCATGTGCCAGTTCTCCATGTAGAAGCAGAGGGCGCCGAACTTCTTCCCGCCGCGGCTGACCGCCCGCAGCACCGAGTCGATCGTGTGCATGAACGGGATCGGACCGGTGGAGGTGGTGTTGTTCGAGCGGATGGGCGAGCCCTGGGCGCGCAGCTTGGTGACCGAGAGGCCGATGCCGCCGGTTCCCTTGGTCAGCCACATGACGTCGCGGACGCTCTTCGCGATGTGCTCGATGTCGTCCTGCATCTCCATCACGAAGCAGTTGGAGAGCTGCGGGTACGCAGTGCCCGCGTTGACCAGCGTGGAGCCGGCCGCGAGGTACTCGAGCTTCGACATCTTGTCGTAGAACGCGATGGCGTGGCTGGTCGGGTCGGCCTCGTTGAGGGAGAGGCCCATCGCGATGCGCATCCAGAAGAACTGCGGGACCTCGAGCGAGTCGCCGTTGCGGGCCTTGATGCCGTAGCGGTTGTTGAGCGTGACGACGCCGATGTACTTGAGCAGCTCGTCGCGGGAGGGGTCGAGGTAGCCGGCGAGGCGGTCGAGGTCAAACGCGGTGGTGAAGCGGCCGTCGAGGAGGGTCTCGGCCACGCCGCGCTCGATGTAGGAGCGGAAGCGGGAGGTGTGCAGCTCGACCAGCTCATCGTGGCTCTCGTAGTCGCCGAGCACGCGCTTGTAGATCGTCTTGAGGAGGAGGCGTGCAGCGACGGTGTCGAACGCGGGGTCGTCCTTGACGTTCTGGAGGGCGACCTGGATGACCGCTTCGTCGAGCTGCTGCGTCGTGATGCCGTCGAACAGCGTGAGCTCGAGCTCGCTCGCGATCTGCGTCACCCACGTGATGTTCTCGTCCAGTCCCTGGGCCGCGTTCTCGATGGCCAGGTTGATCTTGTTGGCGTCGTACGGCTCGCGCTCGCCGTTGCGCTTGACGACTGTGATTGCCACTGTCTCTCCCTCTTCGATATACCGCCTGTGGCGGCTCAAAATCCCCGCGGAACCGTGCCCTCTCCCATCCCGGGAAGGCTGACCGGCTCTGTGTGCTCGACCACTATATAGCGGGGGTCCGACATTTCCACTCCCCCACATCTAGTGGGCGTGTCGTCCACAGATGGGGAGAAGTTATGCACAGTTTCCACACCCCGCGAAGGGGGGATGGCGCCCGTGCGGACACCTCGTTCACGCCCATCCGGACCGATAGTGTGGACGATTGTGAGCAGCTACTCGAGCCTTCTGAAGACGCCCGGCGTCGCCCGCATCATCGCGGCTCAGCTCACCGCGCGCTTCCCGTTCGGGATGCTCTCGCTCGCCTTCCTGCTCCACATCGAGCGCATCCACGACTCGTACGGCGCGGCCGGCCTGGTGCTCGGCGCGATGAGCATCGGGCAGGCGATCGCCGGCCCGATGACCAGCCGGCTGATGGGCGTGCTCGGGATGCGCGTGGTGCTGTGGACGACGCTCCTCTTCTGCTCGGCCGCTGTCGCGGTCATCGGCCTCGTCGTCATGCCGATCCCGGTCACGATGGCCGTGGCCTTCTTCGCCGGGCTCAGCATGCCGCCCATCCAGCCCGCGGTGCGCACCATCTACCCGAAGATGGTCAACTCGCGCCAGCTCACGCCGCTCTTCTCGCTCGACGCGTCCGCGCAGGAGATCATCTGGATCGCCGGGCCTGTCGCGATCACCTTCGTCTCCACCCAGATCGGCACCACCGAGGGCATCCTCATGTCGGTGGCGATCATGCTCGCGGGGGGCTTCTGGTTCATCGCGTCGCCCGAGGTCGGGCGGGTGCGCATCCCCCGCAGCAAGCGGCGGTTCGGGACGGTGCTGGCGCGCCCGCCGGTGCTCCTCGCGACGGTCGTGGGCTTCCTGCTGATCGGCTCGTGCTCGGCGGTCGAGGCGGGCGTCGTCGCGACCTTCGGCGAGGGGTCGCCGCTCGCTGGCATCGTGCTCGCGATCTGGTCGCTCGGCTCCCTGGTCGGCGGCCTGGCCTTCGGCCACGTCCCGATCGGCCCCTGGGCGACCGCCCGCCGCATGCTGATCGTCTTCATCGGCATCGTGCTCTCCACCTTCATGCTGTGGTCGTGGTGGGGGCTGTCGCTGACCCTCCTGATCGCGGGTCTCGGCATCGCGCCGGCACTCGCCGTGCTGTTCGCGATCGTGTCCGCGAGCGTCAAGTTCTCGGACACCGCGGAGGCCTACGGCTGGGTCGGCACCGGCCAGCTCATCGGCGCCGCGCTCGGCTCCGCCCTCGCCGGCTTCCTCATCGACGGGGTGGGCGCGGTGGGCGCGTTCTGGATCGCGGGCGCGTTCGCGCTGGTCGGCTTCGCCGTCCCGGCGCTCGCCCACCGCGTCCACCCCGACCTCCGCGGCCGCGACGCCTCCCCCATCCCCGACACGGAGCCCGTCCCGGTCCAGCCCTCCTAGCCCGCCCGCGGCTCTCCGTTTTTTCGCCGAAGTGCACGTTGTTGTGCACTTCTACGGCGTGTTGACCACACCTACGTGCACCTCGACGAAAGGGCGAGGCGAGGGGCTGTGGATAAGTGTTGGTGAGTGGATGCGGGGTGCGAGGGTGTGCGGATGGCACCACAGCATCCGACCCCCTCCGAACTCCTCGGCGACGTGTTCCTCGTGCGGGACGCGCGCCGCCGCGGGCTGTCCACCGACCGCCTCCGCCAGCGCAACCTGGCTCGCCCCATCCGCGGCGTGCGCGTGGCCACCGAGCACGCCGGGCTTGCCGAGCGCCTGGCCGCGTATGCACTCCACCGCCAGCGCGACTTCGCCTTCAGCCACATGACGGCCGCCCTCCTGTACGGGATACCGCTGCCCTCCTACCGTCCGGAGGACATCCATGTGAGCGTCCCCGACCCGGGACGCGCACCGCACATCGCCGGGTACGTCGGGCACAAGCTGAAGCGCTGGGCGGTCCGGGAGGTCGCGGGCTTCCCGGTGACCACACCCGAGCAGACCTGGCTCGACCTCGCTCCGGCCCTCGACCACGAAGCGCTGGTCGTCGCCGGCGATTTCCTGGTCTCCGGCCAACCGCCGCTCACCGACCGCCCGGCGCTTCGCGCGGCGATCTCGGCGTCCTCGGGGCGCCGAGGCATCGGCCTGGCGCGGGTTGCGCTCGAGCGGGTCCGCGCGGGCTCGGAGTCGCCTGGGGAGACCCGGCTTCGCCTGCTCCTGGTGGACGCCGGGCTGCCCGAGCCGCAGCTCAACCACCGGATCCTCGACCGCGACGGGACGTTCGTCGCCCGCGCCGACCTGGTCTACGCCCGTGCCCGCGTCGCGATCGAGTACGAAGGCGACGTCCATCGGCTCGACAAGGATGTGTGGCGCCGCGACATCCGGCGCCGCGAGCGGGTGGAGGACCTCGGCTGGCGGATGGTGCGCGTCACCGCCGACGACCTCCGCTCTCCCTCCGCGCTCCTCTCCCGCATCCGCCGCCTGCTCCGCACGCGCCTCCCCCTGCGCCCCTCCGCCGAAGTGCACGTCGTTGCGTCCGACACGCCGTAGAAGCGCACAACAACGTGCACCTCACCGAGCCCGCACGGGAGGCGCGGGGCGCGCTACCAGCGCGGGTGGACGGAGGCGCGGAAGTGGTCGTCGTAGATGCGGTGCACCGCAGTGTCGAAGCCGTCGGGCAGGCGGACGGACGCGGCGGCCGCGTTCGCACGCGCCTGCTCGGGCGAGCGGGCGCCCGGGATGACCGTGGTGACGCCGTCCTGGGCGATGATCCACGCGATCGCGGCCTGCGCGGGCGTCGCCCCGTCCGGCACCAGCTCCGCGAACTCGCGCGCCGCCTTCACACCCTCCTCGAAGTCCACGCCCGAGAAGGTCTCGCCCACGTCGAACGCCTCGCCGTGGCGGTTGTACGAGCGGTGGTCGTCGGCGGCGAACGTCGTCTGCTCCGTGTACCGGCCGCTGAGCAGGCCGGACGCCAGCGGCACACGCGCGATGATGCCGACCCCCGCCTCGCGGGCAGCGGGCAGCACGCGGTCGAGCGGCTTCAGGCGGAAGGCGTTCAGGATGATCTGCACCGTCGCCGTCCCGGGATGCGCGATCGCGGCGAGCGCCTCATCCACCGTCTCGACGCTCACGCCGTAGTTCTCGATCGCGCCCTCCTCGACCAGCGTGTCGAGCGCGTCGTAGACCGCCTCGGTCGAGTACACGGGCGTGGGCGGGCAGTGCAGCTGCACCAGGTCGAGGCGGTCGACGCCGAGGTTGCGGCGGGAGCGGTCCGTCCACTCCCGGAACTTCGGGAGGGTGAAGTTGGCCGGGTCCTGCTCCTCCCGCCGACCCATCTTGGTGGCGACGGTGAGCGGGAGTTCGGGATGCGCGGTCACGAACCGCCCGATGATCTGCTCGCTGCGCCCGTCGCCGTAGACGTCGGCCGTGTCGAAGAAGGTGACACCGGATTCGGCGGCCGCCTCCAGCACGCCGAGGGCGTCGTCTTCGGAGACGTCGCCCCAGTCCGCTCCGAGCTGCCAGGTACCGCCCTCAGCGGGCGCCCGGCTCCGCCGTCGTCGCAGGGCCCCGGCGTCGAGGTTCGCGGCCCGGTAGTCCACAGCGGCCGCGTTCTCCACAGAGTTCGGAGCCTCCTGCCGCGCCCGGTCACGCTCCCTTACTCTGAGGAGCGTGACCGAGCACGACGCCCCTGAACCCCTCACCGACGAGCTGCTGGAACGCATCCGGCAGCGCGCCGACGGCTACGATCGCGACAACCGCTTCTTCACGGAAGACTTCGCCGAGCTCGCCGACGCCGGCTATCTGCGCGCGCTCGTCCCATCGGAGTTCGGCGGCCTCGGACTGAGCCTGGAGGAGACGGCCCGTCTGCAGGTGCGGCTGGCGGGAGCCGCGCCCGCGACGGCACTGGCTGTCAACATGCACCTGGTGTGGACGGGCATCGCCAAGACGCTGCGCGACCGTGGCGACGACTCCCTCGAATTCGTGCTCCGCGAGGCCGGCGGGGGCGAGGTGTTCGCCTTCGGCCTGAGCGAAGCGGGCAACGATCTCGTGCTGTTCGGGTCCACGACGGAGGCTCGCCCGCAGCCCGACGGCTCGTACCGCTTCCACGGCCGCAAAATCTTCACCTCCCTCTCCCCGGCGTGGACGCGGCTGGGCACCATGGGCCTCGACACGACCAGCCCGGATGCGCCCAAGATCGTGTACGGGTTCATCGAGCGCACCGGGGGCGGTTTCGAGATCCGTCAAGACTGGGACACGCTGGGGATGCGCGCGACGCAGAGCAACACCACGGTGCTCGACGGCGCGCCCGCCCCGGCCGACCGCATCGTGCGCCGGCTCGATCCCGGCCCCAACCCGGATCCCCTGGTGTTCGCCATCTTCGCCAACTTCGAGATCCTCCTCGCCGCGGTCTACACCGGCATCGGGGAGCGAGCACTGGAATTGGCGGTCGCGGCGGCGCACCGCCGGACGAGCCTGAAGAACGACGGACGCAGCTACGCGAACGATCCCGACATCCGCTGGCGCGTGGCCGAGGCGGCCATCGACCAGGATGCGCTCCTCCCCCAGCTGGATGCGCTCGCGCGAGACGTCGACGAGCGCGCGGACCACGGGCGTCTGTGGTTCCCGAAGCTCGTCGGCCTCAAGGTCCGCGCAACGGAGACGGCGCGACGCGTCGTGGACCAGGCGATCCGGGTCTCCGGAGGGTCCACCTTCTTCTCCGGCAACGAGCTCGGCCGGTTGTACCGGGATGTGCTCGCCGGCATCTTCCACCCGTCCGACGCGGAGTCGGCCCACAACACGGTGGCCAACGCGTGGCTCGGGCCCATCGAGGAGTAGCACGCCGCACGGGTGGCGACGACAAGGAGGCACGATGCAGGAGATCACAGCCCGGCACTTCGCCGAGCGACTCGAACGCGGAGCGAGGCAGGCGGCCGCGGCGGGCTTCGACGGGCTGGTCGTCGCGCCCGGTCCCGACCTGGCGTATTTCGCCGACTACCTCCCCGTGGCGACCACCGAGCGGATCACCCTGCTGGTCGTCCCGGCCGAGGGCGAGCCCGCCATGCTGGTTCCGGCCCTCGAGCACGGCGGAGCAGCGCAGAGCCGCGCCGCTGGGGCGATCCGCATCGTGGACTGGTCGGACGGCGAGGACGAGTACGTGCCCGCGGCCGGCCTCTTGCGCGCCGAGGGCCGCTACGCGATCTCCGACGCCACGTGGGCGATGCACCTCCTCGCGCTCCAGCAGAAGCTGCCGCACGCGCGATTCGAGGCCATCTCGCACGCGCTGCCGATGCTCCGGGCCGTCAAGGGCGTCGACGAGATCGACCGGCTGGCCGCTGCCGGCGCGGCGGCCGACGCGACATTCGAGGACGTCCTGCGCCTGCCGTTCGCGGGACGCACCGAAAAGCAGGTCGCCGCCGACCTCGACCGCTTGCTTCGCGAGCACGGTCACCAGCAGGTCGACTTCACGATCGTCGCATCCGGACCGAACGGCGCCGATCCGCACCACGAGCCGGATGAGCGTCCCATCGCGGACGGGGACATGGTGGTGCTCGACTTCGGCGGTCTGCTCGACGGCTACGGGTCCGACACGACACGCACCGTTCACGTCGGCGAGCCGAGCGACGAGGAGCACGAGGTCTTCGACATCGTGCGTCAGGCGCAGCAGGCCGCCTTCGAGACGGTCGCCGTCGGCGTCCCCTGCCAGGAGGTCGACCGTGCTGCGCGTGCCGTGATCCGGGACGCAGGCTACGGCGAGT
Organism: Leifsonia sp. KNZ13-11D; assembly: GCF_056754895.1. Classification (NCBI taxonomy): domain Bacteria; kingdom Bacillati; phylum Actinomycetota; class Actinomycetes; order Micrococcales; family Microbacteriaceae; genus Leifsonia; species Leifsonia sp. KNZ13-11D. The sequence goes on along the minus strand of NZ_JBPGWU010000001.1, from coordinate 1,218,791 downwards.
TCTTCATCCACCGGGTGGGACACGGCATCGGCGTGACGACGCACGAGCCCCCGTACATGGTGGAGGGCGAGGAACGGCCCATCGAGGCGGGGATGTGCTTCTCGATCGAGCCCGGAATCTACCTGCCGGGCCGGTTCGGTGTTCGCATCGAGGACATCGTAGTCGCCGCGGAGGACGGTCCGCACCGCCTCAACAATTCGAGCCGCGCGCTGCACCTCGTGGAGTGAGCCGCGCGCTGCACCTCGTGGAGTGAGCCGGGCAGCTCGCCGCGCCGGACCGGCTCAGGCGCGCGCCTGAGCGTGCCCGTGGCGCTCCTGCTCCGCCAGGCGCGCCGACCGGCGCCGCGCGAACGGCAGCGCGAGGAGCCGCCAGCCCACGAAGAAGATGCCGAGCACCACAGCGGCCACCGCGATGAACGTCGGCTGCACGCCCTGACCCGCGGAGGTGCGGATCAGCATCCCGACCGCCACCGTCATCAGCCACACGGGCACGCCCGGCCAGACGATCGCGAGCGGGCGGCGCCAGGCCCACGTGACGAGCCAGCCGACGACGAGCCCGACGAGGAACGGCCACAGCGTCTCGAGGATGCCCGCGGCCGAGTTGGCTTCACCGTGACTCCGACGCCCGACCAGGACGAAGACGACCACGAACGCCACGTCGATGACGAAGGCGACGAGCGCGGTCCTCCAGGGCTTCACGCCATCAGGCTACGCGGCGCCGCCCGAGCGTTGCCTGGACAGAACCCGTGGTGATGCTGGCCGTTATGCGTACAGGCGACATGAGATCACGCCGCACCGCGTCAGCAGGATCCAGCGGCTCATCCATCCACAAGCGGCAGGCTGTCCACAGATCCGCTCATCCGTCGACAAGACGTCGAACCCCTCTCAATAGACTGACGTCAGATCGCCGCCGAGCCCTGGAGCCCCGTTGCCGAACTTCGATTTCCTCACACAACCCGCGCTTCCGCGGCCCGACGTGACGGCCGACGACGCCGTCGCGATCGCGGCAGAGCGATTCGGCTTGCAGGGCCGCATCACCGAGCTCGGGAGCAACCAGGACCGCAACTTCCGCGTCGACACGGGCGACGCCCGCTACGTGCTCAAGCTCGCCAACCCGGTGTTCTCCGCCGACGAGGTGCGGGCGCAGAATGCGGCGCTCGCAGCGCTGTCCGGCTCCGGCGTCCGCATCCCCGAAGTGATCGCCTCGCTCGACGGCCACGAGCTGGTCGAGGTCGACGTACGGGGCGTCACCCTTCTCGCCCGCGTCCTCCGTTACCTCGACGGCGACCCGCTCACCGACGTCGGCCGCCCCACACCCGAGCAGCTGCGGACCCTCGGAACCCTCGCCGGTCGCGTCGCCTCCGGGCTCTCGGCGCTGCGTCACCCCGGACTCGACCGGTCGACCCAGTGGGATGCGCGGATCGGCGGCGAGGTCGTCGACCTCCTGCTGGAGCACGTCGAGCAGCCGGTCAAGCGCCGCGTCGTGCGCGAGGCCACCGACGCCGCGCTCGACCGCCTGGCGCCGCTGCGCGACCGGCTGCGTGTTCAGGCGGTGCACGGCGACGTGACGGACGACAACATCGTCCTCGGCGACGGCGGCCCGGGCGTCATCGACTTCGGCGACGTGTCGGACGGGTGGCTGGTCGCCGAGCTCGCCGCCACGGTGACGAGCGCCCTGCACCACGTCCCCGATGAGCCGCTCGCGGTGCTCGAGGTGATCTCCGCGTTCCACGCGGAGGCGCCGCTCGACGACAGCGACCTCGCCGCCCTGTGGCCGCTGGTGGTGCTCCGGGGCGCCGTTCTGGTCGTGAGCGGCGAGCAGCAGGTCGCCCTGGAGGCGGACAACGTCTACGCCGCCGAGAACCGCGCCCACGAGTGGGTGGCGTTCGATGTCGCCCGGCGGCTCGACGCCGACGAGGTCGAGACTCTGATCCGCGCCCGCCTGGCCGCGGACGACCGGCCGGCGACGGCCGGCCGTCCCGTCGTCGAACCGCTCGTCTCGCTGAGCACGACCCCCGCTCAGCTCGCCGACTTCTCCGTCACCGCCCGCGACCTCGACTCCGGCGCCTGGCTCCGGCCGAACGCCGAGGACGCGATCCTGGCCGGGATCTGCCGCGAGCACGGCCACGCCGTCACCCGCTTCGGCGAGGCGCGGTTGACGCGGGCGTCCACGGACCGTTCACTGCCGAGCCGCACGATGGCGCTCGCCGTGACGCTGGAGGCGCCCACCGGCGTCGAGGTGACCGCACCGTTCGACGGAGAGCTGTCGCTGAGCGGAGGGTCGTGGCTGCTTCGCGGCAACGGGCTGGAGCTCTGGCTCGACGGGCTGACGCGCCCACTCACGACGGCGACGGCGCGAGCCGGCGACGTGATCGGAACGGCGGTCCGGCTGACGGCGCAGCTGAGCACCCTGACGGGCCACCGTCCGCCCGCGTTCGTCACGCCGACCCTGCCGTTCTCCGAGTGGCTCGCGGTGTCGCCCGACCCGTCCGCCCTGTTCGGCCTCGAGCTCGCCGTCGTGATACCCGATCCGGAGGCGTCGCTGGCGCGCCGGGACGCCACCTTCGCCACCGTGCAGGAGCACTACTTCGCGCATCCCCCGCTCATCGAGCGCGGCTGGCGCCACCACCTCGTCGACACGCGCGCCCAGTCATACATCGACATGGTCAACAACGTCACGCAGATCGGGCACGGGCATCCGCGGCTCGTGGATGCCGTGCGCGACCAATGGGCGCGGCTCAACACGAACTCGCGCTTCCACTATGACGAGCTGTCGCGCTTCACCGAACGACTGGCCGAGATCGCGCCGGAGGGACTCGACACCGTCTTCCTGGTGAACAGCGGCAGCGAGGCCGTCGATCTCGCGCTGCGGCTCGCGCAGATCCACACCGGCCGGCGCACCATCCTCGCCGTGACGGAGGCCTACCACGGGTGGACGATGGCCTCCGACGCCGTCTCCTCCTCCCTCGGTGACAACCCGCGCGCCCTCGAGACCCGGCCCGACTGGGTGAAGCTCGTCGCCGCCCCCAACTGCCTGCGCGGCATCCACACCGGAGCCGACGCCGGTCCGGCATACCTGGCCGACCTGGATGCGGACCTCGCCGCGCTCGACGCGGCGGGCATCCAGGTCGCCGGCTACATCGCGGAACCCGTCTTCGGGAACGCGGGAGGTCTGATGCTCCCCGACGGCTACCTGGCGGGCGTATACGAGCGCGTCCGCGCCCGGGGCGGCGTCTGCATCGCCGACGAGGTGCAGGTCGGCTACGGCCGGCTCGGGCACTATTTCTGGGGTTCCGAGCAGCAGGGCGTCGTTCCGGACGTCATCACGATCGCCAAGGCGATGGGGAACGGCCAGCCGCTCGGCGCCGTCATCACGCGGCGCGAGATCGCCGAGTCGTTCGCCGCCGAGGGCAGCTTCTTCTCGTCTGCGGGCGGCAGTCCCGTCTCGGCGGTCGTCGGGCTCGCCGTGCTGGATGTGATGCGCGACGAGGGCCTGCAGCAGAACGCGGCGACGGTCGGCGACCACCTCGCCGAACGTCTGCGCGGCCTGGGCGAGCGGCATCCCCTCGTCGGCGCGGTCCACGGCATGGGCCTCTACCTCGGCATGGAGCTGGTGCTCGACCGGGAGACGCTCGCTCCGGCGACCGCCGAAGCCGCCCTGGTGTGCGAGCGGATGCTGGCCGAAGGATGCATCGTGCAGCCGACCGGTGACTACAAGAACGTGCTGAAGATCAAGCCGCCGCTCTGCATCACGCGGGAGAGCGCCGACCGCTTCGTGGACGCCCTCGACCTGGTGCTCGCGACGCTGCAGCGCCCGACGCCGTAACGCCCGGCGCCGCAGCGCCCGACGCGACCGGCCGCAGCGCCCGCGCCGCCTCGTCCGCGATCGCCGCCGCCACCGCATCGATCGTGGACGAGCGCAGCGACCACTGGTGCCAGAACAGCGGCACCTCCTCCACCCGCTCCGCGTCCAGCACGACGAGGACACCGTCGCGCACGAGCTCGTCGACCTGCAGGTCGGGCAGCATCCCCCAGCCCAGGCCCAGCACTGCCGCCTCCACGAACTGGGTCGAGGCCGGGATGAAGTGCTGCGGCGGGCGGGCGTCCGGCGCGAACGCGCGCAGGTAGCGGTGCTGCAGGGCGTCCTTGCGGTCGAACACCAGCATCGGCGCGGCGGCCGCGGCCTGCGGCGTCCATCCGTCCGGGCACCACCGGGCGGCGAACGACGCACTGGCGGCGGCGCGGTAGACCATCGACCCGAGCGGCCGCGCGACGCAGCCCTGCACAGGCTCGGGGTCCGAACCGATCGCCGCCAGGGCGGTACCGTCGCGCAGCCGGTCGAGCGTGTGCTCCTGATCGTCGAGAACGAGCTCGAACGCTATCCCGTCCAGCCGCGCCAGGGCCGGCAGCACCCAGGTGGCGAGTGAATCGGCATTGACGACGAGCGGGATCGCCGTCGCCCGCCCCGCATCGTCCGCGGCGAGGGCTCGTTCCGCTTCCGATTCGAGCAGCACAAGCTGCCGGGCGAGCCGGAGGAGCACCCGGCCCGGCTCGGTCGCCTCGACCGGCCGGCTGCGGCGCACGAGCACGCGTCCGCTCCGCTCCTCCAGCGCCTTGACCCGCTGGCTCACGGCCGACGGCGTGATGTGCAGGGATGCTGCGGCGGCCTCGAACGTGCCGCCGTCCACCACCGCGGCCAGGGTCCGCAGGTGTTCGATCTCCGCCATGAAGTCATGCTAATCCTGCGTAAGCAACCTGAGCTGTACTTATGAGCAGCGTCCTCCTAGCGTCGAAGGGTGCTGCCCACGTTCCTCACCGGCCTCGGTTCGGCCGCCTCCCTCATCGTCGCCATCGGCGCCCAGAACGCGTTCGTGCTGCGCCAAGGACTGCGGCGCGAGCACGTGCTGCCCGTCGTGATGATCTGCGTGGTCAGCGACGCGCTGCTCATCGCCGCAGGGGTGGCCGGCATCGGCGTGCTGGTGGAGAACGCGCCCATCGCCCTGCAGATCGTGCGCTGGGCGGGCTTCGCCTTCCTCGTCGGCTACGCGGTGTTCGCCGCCCGCCGCGCCCTGAGACCCGAATCTCTGAACGCCTCGGGAGCCGTCGCCGGTTCGCTCGCCGCAGCCATCGGCACGTGCTTGGCGATCACCTGGCTGAACCCGCACGTGTACCTGGACACCGTGCTCCTGCTGGGCTCGCTGTCCGCGTCGCACGGGGATCCCGGCCGCTGGGTGTTCGGCGCGGGAGCAGCGACCGCCAGCCTCCTCTGGTTCGGGCTGCTCGGCTTCGGCGCGCGCTTCGCCGCGCCGGTGTTCGCCAAGCCGGTCGCCTGGCGCATCCTCGACGGTGGCATCGCCGTGCTGATGCTGGTGCTGGCCGCGCTGCTCGTCGTCTGAGCCCCACGGGCCTGGGTCTCAACCGGCCTGGGTCTCAACCGGCCTGGGCCTCAACCCACCTGGGCCTCAACCCACCTGGGCCTCAACCCGCCTGGGCCTCAACCGGATGGTGCCGCGCCCCGCACCGGATGCCACCCCGGACATACGGAAAGGCCGCCCGACTCGGGCGGCCTTTCCGGTGGTGGTGGAGCTAAGGAGATTCGAACTCCTGACCTCTTCGATGCGAACGAAGCGCGCTACCAACTGCGCCATAGCCCCGGGGAACTGCTTAGAAACAATAGCACCCAACGCGGGTCGAGTCGAAATCGAGCGCGGCTCAGCTGGCGGCCCGGCGACGGCGCAGGACGGCGTCCAGATCCATGCTCCCGGTGTCCACATCGTCGAGCACGCCCATGCTGGCGTAGCGGCTCGGGACGGCCTCCGGCGCGACCGCAACAGGCGCCGCAGCGACCGGCGCGACCGCGACAGACGTGGCAACAGGCGCGACCGCAGCGGGCACAGCCGGGGCAGCACCCACCGCCCGCAGCGGCACCGGCTTCGGCGCCGGCGGCGCGACCTCCGCCGCCTTCCGCTCGAACTCCGCGCGGGCCGCGGCGCGCCGAAGCTCGGCCGCCGCATCCACCGAGGCCATGGCCGACGCCGCGACCGTGCCCGGCGACAAGTGCAGCGGCTTCGGGAGCGGGCGCGGCGTCCAGCTCTGCTTGAGGCGTTCCTGCACCGGCAGGTCGTGCTGGGCGTCGTCGTACAGCTCCGGCGCGATCGGCGACGTCCGCACGAGCGGCTGAGCGGATGCGACCGGACGCTGCGGGCGCGCGAGCCGGCCCAGCAGCCAGCCGGAGAGCACCACGGCGACGGCGGAGGCCATCGCGAGCAGCCACGCGCCGGTCTCGAAGAGAACTACGGCTCCGCTGACGAAGCCGGTCAGCCCCGCGACGAGCACGAGGGTGCAGATCGCCCGGGCACGGCGCACGCGTCGCCGGCGCCGGGGAGACATCGGGATGGTCACCGCTGCGGTGGCCATCGCGCGGGCCCGCTGGGCCGCTGCCGCGCGTGCGGCGCGCTCCATGGCGATCGCCTCGGCGGCGGCCCGTTCGGCCTCTTCGGCCGCGCGGCGCCGCTCCTCCGCGATCGCCTGCTCGCGTCGGGCGTGCGCGGCGGCCTCCGCGCGGGCAGCGGCGAGGGACTTCTGCTCGGCGCGACGCAGGATGCGCTGCTGCTCCGCCACCGTCCGCGCCGTGGCCTCCATGCGCACCTCGTCCGGAAGCTCGCTGGTCTCGGCGAGGATACGGAGCGTCTGCTGCAGCCGCACCGCGTTGCGCTCGGTAGCGATGTACTCGCGGCGGCGCAGCCACACCGGGACGAGATAGGCCAGCCAGAGAGCGGCCGCGAGCGCGACGACGACCCCACCGCCCATCACATCCCCGTTCATGCCTCTACGGTAGGGGCGGCCGCCGCCCGCGCCCGGTCAGGCGGAGGGGTGTGTCACGCGATCCAGAGTTCTTTCAGGAGACGCGGCGCGAGGCTTCAGCGATGACGTGCCACCGGCAGCGGGATCGCCGCGGCCGCGCGGTCCTCGGCGGGGATGCTGGCCGCATCCGCCGGCACGTTGCCGTCGAGCCAGCGGCGCAGCACGCCCTGGGTCAGCTCCTCCGACACCAGACCGAAGCAGAAGTGGTCGCGCCAGTCTCCGTTGATGTGGATGTAGCGGCGCCGCAGCCCCTCATAGCGGAAGCCGAGCTTCTCGACCACGCGCAGGCTCGGGCCGTTCTCGGGGCGGATGCAGATCTCCATCCGGTGCAGGCCCAGCTGGTAGAAGCAGTAGTCGGTCGCCAGCGCCACGGCGGTCGGCGTGATGTTGCGCCCGGCGAACTCCTCCGCGATCCAGTAGCCGATGGTCGCGCTCGACAGCGAACCGTAGGCGATCGACGAGACGTTCAGCTGGCCGGCGAGCTGGCCGTCCCACTCCACGATGAACGGCAGGCCATGGCCGGCGCGCGCATTCCCGAGCAGCGAGCGGATGCTCGCCCGCGTGTCGAAGGAGCCCGGCGAGTACGGGCTCGTCGCCTCCCACTGGCGCAGCCAGCCGCGGTTGTCGAGCAGCGAGCGCTCGAGGGCACGCGCATCCCGCAAGCGGATGGGGCGCAACCCTACGCGGCCCTCGGTGAGGGTGGGGACCACGATCGCCACGGACTCCTCCTTCGGCCGGCTGTCAGAGGTCCCGAGCGGAGAGCGTCTGGATGGGGCCGGTCGGGTCGGCCGGCATCTCCTCGACGATCTCGACGGGCTCGTCCTCCAGGCCGGACGCGAAGTCGCGCAGCCATGGGCGCAGGTCGGGGCCGAGGTCCTCGCGGTCGACGGCGAGCTGCACGATGGCCTTGATGTAGTCGAGGCGGTCGCCGGTGTCGTAGCGGCGGCCGCGGAAGACGACGCCGTAGACGCCGCCGGTCCAGTCCGGGGCCTCGGCCATCGACTGCAGCGCATCCGTCAGCTGAATCTCGCCGCCGCGTCCGGGCTCCGTGCGCTCCAGCACGTCGAAGACCTCCGGGCGCAGGATGTAGCGGCCGATGACCGCGTAGTTGGACGGCGCGTGCTCCTTGTCGGGCTTCTCCACCAGGCCGGTGATCCGGACCACGTCGTCCTCGTCGGTCTTCTCGACGGCTGCGGCGCCGTAGAGGTGGATGGAGTCGGGGTCGACCTCGAGCAGGGCGACGACGGTCGCGTGGCGCCGCGCCTGGACCGTCAGCATCCGCTTGAGGAGGTCGTCGCGCGCGTCGATGATGTCGTCGCCGAGCAGCACGGCGAAGGGCTCGCGGCCGACGTGCATCTTGGCGCGCAGCACCGCGTGGCCGAGACCCTTCGGGTCGCCCTGGCGCACGTAGTGCATGTCGGCGAGAGCCGTCGAATACAGGACCTTTTGCAGGCGGTCGGTGTCACCCTTCTTCGTCAGCGTCTCCTCGAGCTCGGCGTTGCGGTCGAAGTGGTTCTCCAGGGCGTTCTTGTTGCGGCCGGTGATCATCAGGACGTCGTGCAGGCCCGCATCCACCGCCTCCTCCACCACGTACTGGATGGCGGGCTTGTCCACGACCGGAAGCATCTCCTTGGGCATCGCCTTCGTCGCCGGGAGGAACCGGGTTCCGAGACCGGCTGCCGGGATCACTGCTTTCGTAACGCGGTCGTGATTAGCCATGCCGCCTACAGTATCCGCATTTCAGCGGAGCACAGGATGGCATCTCCTAGGATTGCCGTATGGATCCGGACACTGCCGCTCATCGCAAGCGCGCCCTGCGCGCGGAGCTCCGCGAGCGCCGGCAGAACCTCACCACGACCGAGCGGCAGACGGCGACGGCAGGGATCACCCGCAACCTCGTCGACCTCGCGACCGACCTCTCCGCCCGCTCCGTCGCCGCGTACCTCTCCACCACGATCGAGCCGGACACGCGGCCGTTCCTCAACTGGGCGCACGCCCAGGGGCTGCGGGTGCTGCTGCCGATCTCGCGCGAGGACGGCCTCCTCGACTGGACCACCGGCGACGGCGAGACCGAGACGGAAGGCCTGTACGGCCTCCCGGAGGCGGTCGGCGAGCTGCTCGGGCCCATCGCGATCAACGACGTCGACCTCATCGTCGTCCCGGCCGCCGCGGTCGACGCGACGGGGATGCGGATGGGCTGGGGCCGCGGGTACTTCGACAAGACGCTCGGCAGCATGGAAAAATGTCCCCCGGTGTACGCGGTGCTGTTCGATGGCGAGCTCGTGGACGAGGTGCCGCGCGAACGCCACGACCAGCCGGTGGACGGCGCGGTCACCCCGACCCGGATCGTCCAGTTCACCTGAGCCGCCGGCCCACCTGACTCCACCCTGAAGCGCAGCGGAAGAAGAATGCCCACCTACTCCTACTCGTGCCGCGACTGCGGCCACGCCTTCGACATCCAGCAGGCCTTCACCGACGACGCCCTCACGGTCTGCCCCAACTGCGGCGGATCGCTGCGCAAAGTGTTCGGGACGGTCGGCGTGACGTTCAACGGGTCCGGGTTCTACCGGACGGATTCGCGCGGTGGGGCGAAGAAGCCGGACTCGTCGTCCTCCGGTTCCGGTTCCTCCTCCGCTCCCACCTCATCCAGCTCCTCCTCCAGCTCCTCCTCCAGCTCCTCCACCTCCTCGAGCCCGTCGACGCCGTCGTCGGGCTCCGCCGCGTAGAAGGGTTCGTCCGGTCATGCTCAAAGGGTTCAAGGAGTTCATCCTCCGCGGCAACGTGATCGACCTCGCGGTCGCGGTCGTCATCGGCGCGGCGTTCACGGCGGTCGTGACGTCCATCGTCAACAACCTGATCAATCCGCTGATCGGTGCGTTCTTCAAGTCGAGCACCCTGGACGGCGCGATGGTCGTGACGCTCAATGGCTCGGACATCAAGTTCGGCGCCGTGCTCGGGGCGGTCATCAACTTCCTGATCGTCGCGGTCGTCGTGTACTTCGTGTTCGTGTACCCGCTGAACCAGGTCAAACAGCGCGCGGAGCGGCTGCGGAAGAAGGGCGTCGTGCAGCCCGACAAGCCGATCACGGAACTCGACGTCCTCTCCGAGATCCGCGACCTCCTGCAGGCGCAGCAGTCCCCGCCGCAGCCCTCCGGTAAGCACGCCGACCCCCTCACCTGACGCAGGAATCTCGCCCTTCGCCCATCCGACCGGCGACTCGCCGCGCCCATTCCGCACGAGCGGCGACATCGCCTCACCACTCGCCGCATCCGTGCGCACCTCCACGCGACGAGACGTGCGTCGTCGCGTGAATCCCACCCATCCGCCCATCCGCCCCTCCGCCCCTCCGCGCCTCCGCGCTTCCGCCCATCCGCCCGTCCGCGCCTCCCGCCGCGGTGCACCTTGTTGCGGGCGACACGCCGCCCACATGCGCAACTACGTGCACCTCGGCGATCCGGACACCCGCGGCCCCACCCACCCTCCATTCGCTGAGGTGCACCCTGTTGCGGTCGACACGCCGCCCACATGCGCAACTACGTGCACCTCGGCGATCCGGACACCCGCGGCCCCACCCACCCTCCATTCGCTGAGGTGCACCTTGTTGCGGGCGACACGCCGGGCAGGTGCGCAACTACGTGCACCTCGACGAACGGAGGAGGGAGGGGAGGGCGCAGCGCCGACGCGGGCGCGGGCGCGCGCTACCAGTGGGGCGGGACGTCGCGGCGGAGCCGCTCGTCGTTCGAACCCCAGGTGGGGGCGTCGTCGGAGTCGGGGGCGGCGGGAGGGGGCTCGTCGCGCGGCTCGACGCGGGGCGCCGGGTCGGTTCCGGGCGCGCCGGGACGCTGCACTCGGCGGTTGCGCCGCCTCCCGGGTGTCTCGCTCACGCATCCAGCCTAGAACGAGGGGAGCAGACCCTACGGCAGCGGCGGCAGCGTGATCGGCGCCGTCTGGGCGTCCGGCTCCGCCTTGCCGATCAGCGCGGCGATGCGGCCGGCGACAGCGTCGGGGTCGGCGAACAGCTCGAAGCTGTGCACGCGCAGGTAGTGCCAGCCGAGGCGGCGGAGCACGTCCGGGCGCAGCCGCAGCGACTCGCGGAGGCTGCCCTTCGACACATCCTGGTCCGTCTCGACGACCACCGCGCGGCCCTCGTGCGCGGCGACCAGCGTCAGCTTGCCGCGGTAGCCGAGCTGCACGTCGAGGCCGCGGCGGGCGAGCCGCTTCGCGAGGTCCTGCACCATCGGGTCGGCGTCCGGGCTGAGGTACTCGGGCGCCGCCGCCTGGATCTGGTCGGCCTCCCCCAGCACCTGCGCGAGCGCGGCGATGCCGTGGCGCATCCGGGACTCGTCGATGTCGTCCGGCTTGAAGCACGAGACGATGTCCATCCCGCGGCGTCCGCGGGTCATCCCGACCGCGAGCAGGCGGTCGCCGCCCGGCTCCGCAAGGGCGCCGAAGTTCGACAGCAGGCGGCCGTGCGGGGTGCGCCCGTAGCCGATGGAGAAGATGACGCGGTCGCGGCTCTGGCCGACCGACTGGTCGAGGGTCACCACGGTGAACGGCTCGGCGCGCTCGCCCAGGATGAAGTCCGCCAGCTCGGTCCGCTTCGCGAACGCCGCCAGCACCGCCTGGTTGACCCGCACGGCGTGCCGTTCGCTCGCGGTGATGACCATGAGGGATTCGCGCGGCCGCTCGGTCGCGTGCGCCAGCACCAGCTCGACCACCTTGGCGACCTCGGCGTCCGTCGACTCGACGGCTCCGGTGTCGCTGTCGGGCATGCCCTGGCCGCCGGTCACGTAGTGCAGCGCGAGGCTGCCGTGCCCGAGGTAGGTTCCCGCCCACGGGAGGGAGTCGATCATGCCGCCGTAGAAACGGCGGTTGACGAGCTCGGCGAGGTCCTCGCCGCCGGCGCGGTAACTGCGGCTGAGCGTGTAGACCGGGAGAAGCTCGGAGAGGCGGCTGAGCGCGGAGTCCGCGTGCAGCGCATCCACATCGACGTCCTCGACCGTCGTGCCGTACTCGTGCACGCCGATGTCGAAGCGCGACGGCGTCTGCGTCACCGGGTCGCCGAATGCGACGACCTGCTTGGCGCGGCGGATGACGGGCACGTTCTCGGCGAGGCTCGACGCGCCCGCGTCCACGAGCAGAACGGCGTCGAAGCCGACCTCGCGGCCGATCGACGGAACCTCGTAGGGCGAGATCAGCCACACCGGCGCCAGCGGGCGCGCCAGGTGCGGCGCCGCCTCGTTGAGGGTGGCCGCGGTCGGGATGCTCGACTTCAGCAGACGCTTCAGCGCGGCCGCCTCGTCGGGCCAGTCGACGATGCCGATCTTCCAGGTCTCGGCGAGCATCCACGCGAGCTGCTTGCCCGTCGCCGAGGCGTGCGCCTCGTCCACCAGCCGGAAGTCGGCTTCCAGCCGGTCGAGCACGCCCGTGTTGGCGCTCAGCAGCGCGCGGTCGGAGGCGAGCAGCGACTCCAGGACCGACTGCCACCAGGCCAGCTCCAGCTCGGCGCTGACCTGGCTCTCTGGCACGTGCCGGATGGAGAGGTCGGAGATCAGCGGGTCGAGCTCCAGGTCGCGGAGCTGCGTGAGCAGCGCGGTGCGCTCCTGCAGGTTGGCGAGCACCTCCGACTCGGCGGCGAGACCGGCGACCTGGCGGGTCAGCTCCTCCACCGGCAGCGCGGCGAGGGACTGCGGGGTGCCGGTGCGGCGCAGCGGGATGTCGAGGCGCGCCAGGTCTTCGGCGACGCGCTGGTAGGCGACCTGCACATCAGCGATGCCCACCGGCACCTCGGGCACGACGCCGGCGACGGCGAAGCGGTTCCACAGGATGCGCTGCTGCTGGATGCGCCGCAGGCTCTCGTTGAGGTCGGTCACGTGAACGCCCGGGCGCACGTACTCCAGTGCGTGCTTGCGCAGGCGGCGCCGGTTGGCGCTCGACATCGACGGCGACTCGCGGCGGGATGCGGTGGCCGCGATCAGCTCGGTGAGCGACCGGTCGAACACCGACGGCGTGAACTTGTCGAGCGTCTCGCGGATGTCGAGCAGCAGCCGCAGGTACACTCCCAGCTCGGCGATGGAGGCGAACGGGCGCATCCGGGTCTGGCCGATGAGCGCCTGCGCGCGGTCGATGAGGCGCGGCAGCTCGGCGCGGTTCAGCTTCTTGGCGAGTTCGTGGGCGGCCTTGCCCTCCTCCGTGGTGGTGAAGGAGGCGCCGTACCAGGGCGAGTCGTCGGGGCCGTAGCGGAACTCGCCCAGCCGCGCGGCGCGGATCAGCGCGTCGGCGGAGGAGGCGCGGTCGCGCGCGAGGGCCTCGATGGCGTGCCGGCCGAGGCGGGCGGTGGTGGACGGCGGCGACGGCAGCAGCGACAGGCGCGACAGCTCGCGCAGCGCATCCAGCACCGACACGCGGAGCACGGCGTCGCGGCGGGTGAGTGCCCCGCGGTAGTCGACGAGCACCTTGCGGAGCCGCACCAGCGCCTCGTCGACGTCCGTGACCTTCGGCTGGGTCGCCTTCTCGTTGCGGGCGATCGACTGCACCAGGTCGCGGCGCAGGGTGCGCGGGGTGACCGCGAGCCCGGGCAGGCCGGCCTTGGTCAGCCGCTGCGCGATGTCGTCGAGGCTGGAGCGGCGCGGGCTCACCACGAGCACGCGCTTGTGCTGCGACACCAGGGCTCCGATCGCGTTGACGATCGTCTGCGTGCCGCCGGTGCCCGGGAGGGTCTTCACGACCAGCGAGTTGCCCGCGGCGATCTGCGCGACCACGTTCTCCTGCGTCTCGTCGGCGTCGAGCAGCAGGGTGTCGGTCGCGGGCGGGCGCTCGTCCTGGCGGATGGGCTCCACCGGGTTGAACGCGCCCTCGACGGTGGTGCGCGCTGTGGGGTTGCCGGCCAGCGCGTCCAGCAGCACAGTGTCGAGGTCGCGGGCCTCCTCGCTGAGCGCGGGTGCCACATCCGCGAAGGACGAGGCCACCAGGCGCGGCTGCACGTTGAACCACGGCAGGTGCGAGGTGAGGCCGCGCAGCCGGTCGATCACCGGCTGCGGCTTGAACACGCCGTTGGAGACGGCGAGCGCCACGAACGCGTCGGCGTCGAGCGTGATCTGGAATTGCTCGTTCAGGGCGCGCGCGAGCTCGGGGTTGAGGAACGTCTGCCCCTTGAGCTTCAGCTCGAAGTCGCGGCCGTAGCGGCGGATGGCGAGCGGACGCAGCAGGATCGGCGCGAAGTACTCCTCGGCGCCGTGCCGCCACTGGGCCAGGCCGATCGCCAGGTGAACCGACTCGATGCCCCGCACCGAGCGCAGCTCGATGCCTTTCTGGGTGATCGCGTTCGCGGCGGCGCGCGCGGTGCGCAGCGCCAGCTCGTCGCGGATGAGGCTCGACAGCAGCGTGCTCTGACCGGTGATGAACTGCGGCAGGCCGCCGGGATGCGTGGTGCTCAGCTCGATGCGGGTGCGCGGGCTGTCCTCGAAGTGGAGCAGCGGGGAGTCTCCCCCGATCGCCGCGATCTCCTCCCGCCAGCGCCGCCACACGGGCTCGGCGATGTTGCCGGCCACGAGGGCCGGGTCGCCCAGGCTGAGGGTGTGCGGGGAGGTGGTCGTGCGCGGGTTCAGGGCGTCGTCGTCTGCGATGTCCGACGTCGCGTCGTCATCGTCGGTCTTCCTGTCCAGTCGCCACACACGGACACCCTACGTTCACTTCCGCGGAATCAGCGGGAAATCGCGGGGGTTTCGTGTCAATATCACGCCGGGATGCGCGAGCGCGAGTCCCGGCGCGGAGGCGCGCTCAGGGCGACGGCGTCGAGGACGGCGTCGAGGTGGAGGTCGGCGTGGGCACCGGGACGGGCGTCAGCGTCCCGTACGGCTGCAGCGCTTGCGTGACGACCGGCACCTGCAGCCCGACCGAGTTGCCGCTGCTGGTGACCGAGACCGTTGTCAGCGAACCCGGCTTCGCGTCGAGCCCGGTGACCAGCGTGGTCTCGGACGGCGGATCGCCGAGCTTCTTGGTCGCGCGTGCCGGCAGCGACACCTGGATGGTCTGGCCGCCGGTCGGGATGATCGTGATCTCCTGCGCGTCCGTCTGGCTCTGGTTGACCAGCGTCATCACGAGGTTCGCGCTGTCGTCGTCGCCGGTGACCAGCACCGCGTTGCCGACGTAGACCTGCCCGACCGTAGCGCTCGCGCCGACGATGGCCGACTGGATGTAGAGCGTGTCCTGGGGCGCGAACAGGTCGCACGCGGTGAGCCCGGTGAGCGCGCAGACGGCGACGGCGCCTGCGGCGATCGTGCGGCGGAGCGCCGTGCGGCGGAGCGCCGTGCGGCGAAGCAGCGGTGATCGGAACGACATCATCCACCTCCGGGAGACCAGCGTGGCGCCACACTATCCTCGCGGCGGGCCGTTATGGAAGACGCTTGGCCCCCCGCAGCGCGACGATGCCGATCACTCCGCAGAGCAGATAGAGGGACGCCTGCACGTCGAGCAGCGGAACGATGTCGCCCGACCCCGCGAGCAGCCCGCCGAGCAGCAGCCCGAGCGCCTGCGCCGCGCCGTCGAGCGTCGTCACTGCCGCGATCACCCGGCCCAGCGCCCGCGGCGGGACGGCGGTCTGCACGAGCGTGATCTCGCCGGTCGCCGTGGTGACGGCCGGGAGCCCCATCGCGATGAACAGCCCGCAATACACCCAGAGCGCGGTGGTGAACGGGGCGAGGTTCCAGGTGAGGAGGGACAGCATCCCGAACACCAGGTAGCCGCCGCCGATCAGCGAGCGCGGTCCGAGCCGGCGGGCGAGCAGTCCCGTGACCAGGCCGCCGAGCACGCCGCCGATGGCCTGCACGCCGCGGATCACCCCGGCGCCGGTGTCGCCCGCGCCCAGGTTCTGCGTGACGTAGACGAGGAACAGCACGAGGAAGAGGCCCTGGGCGACCCCGCCGAGCGCAGCGATGAGCGCGAGGATGCGGAGGGTGCCCGAGCGGGCGATCAGTGCGATCCCCTCCGCCCACTCGCGCAGGATGCGCCGCTCGACCGCCACTGCGGGCTCGCCGTCCGCGGCGCTCCTGTCGTCGCCGTACACGCCGAGTGGATGCGGCCGGCTCAGCGCCACCAGCGCCGCCGTGATCACGTACGACGCCGCATCCGCCACCACCACGCCCGGCAGCCCCCACAAGGCGAACGCGAGCCCGCCGAGCGGCGACCCGATCAGCCGGGCCAGGTTGTCGCTGACCGCGATCAGCGCGTTGGCGCGCGCGAGCTGGTCGGCGCCGACGAGCTGCGGAGTCATCGCCTGCCGGGCCGGGTTGATGACCGCGCCGAGCACCGCCTCCACCGCAGCGACCGCGTAGACGATGCCCATCCGGTCCGCGCTCGCCGCCAGCAGCGGGAGCAGGAACAGCCCCTGAAGCACGGCGACGACGACGATCGTGCGGCGGTGGTCCCAGCGGTCGACGAGCACCCCGAGGAAGCTGCCGACGAGCAGCATCGGCACCAGTTCGACCAGGAACACGGTGGACGCGCCGAGCGCCGAGCCGGTCGCCGAGAGGGCGAACAGCGGCAGGGCGATCCGCAGCAGCCAGTCGCCGGTGTCCGAGACGAGCCCGGCCGACCAGACCAGCGCGAAGTCGCGGCGGAGCAGCGGGGACGGCGAGCGCTTCAGTGCCGGGACCGTGGTCATGGGTCCTCCTCCGCGACCCGTGCCGCCGCGATCGCATCCGGGTGACGGAAGGCGTTGAGGTGCAGCGCCACGACGTCGCTCCCCTCGGGAGCATCCGTGCGGGTGAGCCCGATGTACGGGCGGATGAGCGCATCCAGCCGCTCCCCCAGCTCGCGCAGCTCGGCCGGGGTCAGCTTCAAGGCGTAGCCGCTCAGCATGCTGGCCTCACGCCACTCCACCGGCTGCTCGTCGCGCTGCGCGACGGCCCGGTGCACCAGAGCCGCCTCGTCGTCGACCTGCCGGTCGGCGAGGGCGCGCTCGACGGTGTCGGCCCCGATCTCGAACTCGGGGTCTTCCGACCGCCCGAAGCTCAGCCCGGTCGACGCCGACCGCCAGGGACGCTCGCGGCCGTCCTCCGCATCCACCGGCTCGACCAGGCCGACCTTCGCGAGGGCGCGGAGGTGGTAGCTGCAGTTGGACGCGGTCGAGCCGACCACCGCCGCGCATTCGCTGGCCGTCCGCGGACCGAACGACATCAGGTGGTCCAGCAGCGCGAGACGGAGCGGATGCGCGAGCGCCCGCAGCGCGCGGGCGTCGGTGACAGTGGTGCGACGCTCCGGCCGTCCCGATGTGAAAGACATGTTTCAGATTGTCGCGCGCGGTTTCTTTCACGTCAAGCGGGAATGCAGGTACCAGGGCTACGTTGTTGACCGGTATGAACGAACCCACCCGAGCGAGCGTCGGCTTCCGATCGGAACGCGGCCCCATCCTCATCGCCCTCATGCTGACGACGGGGCTGGTGGCGATCGACTCGACGATCCTCGCGACGGCCGTCCCCTCGATCGTTCAGGACCTCGGCGGCTTCGCCCAGTTCCCGTGGCTGTTCTCCGTCTACCTGCTCGCGCAGGCCGTCTCCGTCCCCGTCTACGCGAAGCTCTCCGACACCGTCGGCCGCAAGCCGATCGTGCTCATCGGGATCGGCCTGTTCCTGCTCGGCTCGGTGCTCTGCGGGTTCGCCTGGAGCATGCCGGCGCTCATCGCGTTCCGCGCGCTGCAGGGGCTCGGCGCGGGCGCCATCCAGCCGATGTCCATCACCATCGCGGGCGACATCTACACGATCGCCGAGCGCGCCAAGACGCAGGGCTACCTCGCCAGCGTCTGGGCGATCTCCTCGGTCGTGGGGCCGACACTCGGCGGCGTGTTCTCGCAGTTCCTGTCGTGGCGCGGGATCTTCTTCGTCAACGTGCCGCTCTGCATCCTGGCTGCCTGGATGCTGATCCGCAGCTTCCACGAGAGCATCGAGCGCCGCAGGCACCGCATCGACTACGCGGGCGCGGTGCTGCTGACCGCCGGCACGACCCTCCTCATCCTCGCGGTGCTCGAGGGCGGCCAGGCCTGGGCGTGGGACTCGATCTGGAGCATCGGCGCGTTCGTGCTCGGCGGGCTGCTGCTCGTCGCGTTCGTACTGGTCGAGCGGCGGGCCACCGAGCCGGTGCTGCCGCTGTGGGTGTTCTCCCGGCGGCTGCTCGTGACGACCACCCTGATCTCGCTGGGTGTCGGCGCCATCCTGATCGGCCTCACGTCGTACGTGCCGACCTACCTGGAGGGCACGATCGGCGTCGCGCCCATCGTGTCCGGTCTCGCCGTCGCCGCACTGACGCTCGGCTGGCCGATCGCGGCCAGTGTGTCCGGACGGTTCTACCTGCGCATCGGCTTCCGCAACACGGCACTGCTCGGGATGAGCATCGCCATCGTCGGCGCGATCTCGCTCGCGCTGACCTCGCTGACCCCGTCGGTGCTGTTCGTCGCGGTCAGCTGCTTCGTGGTCGGACTCGGGATGGGGCTCATCGCGACCCCGACCCTGATCGCCGCGCAGTCGAGCGTCGCGTGGAACGAGCGCGGGGTCGTGACCGGCAGCAACATGTTCGCTCGCTCCATCGGCAGCGCTGTCGGCGTCGCCGTGTTCGGCGCGATCGCGAACTCGATCATCGCGGGCTCGGCCGGCGGCGCGAAGTCGCCCGAGACCATCCAGTCGGCGTCGACCGCGGTCTTCGTGGCCGTCGCGATCGCCACCGTTCTCACGATCGCCGCGGGCCTGGCGATGCCGCGCTCGCGCGTGGAGGACGTCGAACTGGGCCGCACGCCGGCGACGGCGGAGTAGCGCCGCCCGTCCGACCGGCTCACCCGGGGATGCGCGTGAGCACCACGAACTCGTTGTAGGTGAACGCCTTCCCGGCGAACCGCGGCAGCGGGAACGAGTACTCCCGCTCGACCACGAGCCCCAGCCGGTCGGCGAGCCGGTGCAGGCCCTCGAAGTCCGTGAACGCGACGTGCGTCGCGTCGCTCGCGTAGCCGCGCTCCTGGGGTGTGATGAAGAGGACGTGACCGCCGGGCTTCACATACGGCAGGTACATCCGCACCAGCTCGACCGCGAAGTCCGGGTCGACGTGCTCGACCACGTGCGCCAGCAGCATCGAGTCGAACGTGCCCGGCTTCGCGTACTCGGTCGCCGGGAACTCGTCGCTCGTGAACGACGTCAGCCCGCGCGCCCGCGCGATCGCGACCGACTCCGGGTTGTGGTCGACTCCGACCCCGTTGTTGCCCAGGTGCGCGAGGTTGCGGCCCAGGCCGCTCCCCACATCCAGCACCCGGCCCAGGTGGAGGCGTCGGATGTTCCAGCGGTAGGGCGCCTGCACGTTGAGGGTGCGGCGCCACCACGACGTGTCGAGGCGGTGCAGCCGCTCGGCGTAGTCGGCGCCGGCGGTGTCGCGGCCGTCCTTCGGCTCGCGCCCCGAGGCGCCGGCGGCATCGTCGGACATCAGCGGGCTCGATCCGTGAACAGCATGCCTCCACGCTAGGCCACGACGCCGCCCGGCACAGCGCCTTCAAAGCAAAACACCCCTACGATCGTGGAGGAACTGTCCACCGTTCGATGGGATGAGCTGAATGGCAACTGGCAGGGGAACCACGGGTCCCACGAAACGCGACCGCCGCGAGGAGGCGCGCGAGACCGCCAGGAGGATGCGCGAGGAGGCCGCCAAGAAGGCGCGCCGTCGCAAGATCGTCGTCCAGAGCTCCGTCATCGTCGGCATCGTCGCGGTGCTGGCCATCATCGGCGTGGTCGTCTTCACCAGCATGGGACCGGGCGCCAGCGCCGCGAACCCGAAGAACATGGCGAGCGGCGGCATCCTGCTCACCTCGCCCACGCAGGCCACGAGCACGCCCGCCATCCCGGCCGGCGGCAAGCCGACGCCCACCAAGATGGAGCTGAACGGCAAGACCGCGCACATCCAGATCTGGCTCGACTACCAGTGCCCCTACTGCGACCAGTTCGAGACAACGAACAACCCGCAGATCAAGCAGTGGCTGCAGGAGGGCTCGGCGACGCTCGAGGTGCACCCGGTCGCGATCCTCGACAGCAGCCAGAACAAGCAGTACTCGACCCGGGCGGCGGCCGCCGCATCCTGCGTCGCGAACTCCGACCCCGGCAAGTTCTTCGACATCAACGCCGCGCTCTTCGCGAAGCAGCCGGACGAGCAGACCGGCGGGGGCCTGAGCAACGCGCAGATCCTGTCGATCTTCAAGGATGCGGGCGTGTCGTCGAAGGCGATCACCGACTGCGTGAACAACCAGACCTTCGCGTCGTTCATCACCACGATGACGTCGGACGCGACCGGCAACTCGCAGCTGAGGAACCCGACCTCGGGCAGCTTCGGCACCCCGACCGTGTTCGTGAACGGCGAGCGCTACCAGGGCGGCTTCACCGACGCCGCCCAGTTCGCCGCCTTCAAGGACGCCGCCGTCAAGGACGCCGGCTCTGGAAAAACGATCACCTTCCCCACCGCCTCCTGAGCGCTCCGCTCCCGCCCCACCATCGAGTACACGATTTCTACACGCCCCCACGGCGTGTCGCGTGCAGAAAGTGTGTACTCGACGGTGGGGCGGTGGCGTTGAGCGGGTGTACGGTGCGGGCATGGAGCGAGTACCGGAGGACGGTGTCGAGGGCGTCGAGATCGGCGAAGGTGATGCGGGCGAGACGCCGGGGTGGGCCGACCCGGCCGACGGCGACGTCGACTACGCGCTGAACGACCGGGAGGCGGAGGCCGACTTCGCCGACGAGCTGGTCACCAACGACGCGGTCGCCGGCGAGACCATCTGGTCCGGACCCGGCGACGGCAACGACGGCCCCACCGGCGGTCAGCCCCGCGAGGCCGAGCCGGAGTACGACGAGCACGGCGACGACGACGTGGATGCGGGCGTGCTCACCGAGGAGGACGTCGAGGAGGAGGGCATCTAGCCCGCTGCGCTACCCGTCTGCGCTACCCGTCTGCGCTACCCGTCTGCGCTAGCCGTCTGCGCTAGCCCTCTGCGCCCGGCTCCAGCGCATCCACCACCCCGCGCGCGCTGCGCTCGAGGAACCCGACGATCCGCTCGGACGGCAGGTCGGTGCCGATCGCGCTCTCGACGAGCGCCTCCTCGGCGAACGCGATCCACGACCGCAGCGCGATGCGCAGCAGCTCCGTGTCCGGCACCCCGAGTTCGAGGAACACGGCGTGCACGCGCTCGGCCTGCTCGCCGCGCGCCTCCTCGACCACCGACCGCACCTCCGTGTCCCCGGAGGCGACGCCGCGCACCAGCGAGTAGAACGTGCCGCTGTGCTCGCGCACGAACGCGACGATCCGCGTGAGGGTGTCGTGGAGGCGCTCCAGCGGCGGCAGCCCGGCGACCGGCTCCGTCGCGTGCAGCATGCTGTCGCGCGCCGTCCGTACCACCTCCCGGTGGAGGCCCTGCTTCGACCCGAAGTAGTGGAACAGCAGCCCGCGCGAGACCCCGGCCTGGGCCGACAGCTCCTCGATGGTCAGCTGGTCCAGCGGGTTGTCGGCGAGGAACGCCACCCCCAGGGCGACGAGCTGCGCCCGCCGCTCGTCCGGCGTCAGTCGCGTCCGCCGGTCCGTGTCCATGCGTCGAGCCTATCCGCCGCCTCCCGGCGCGAGAGTGGCGACCTCGACTATTGACACGCGGTCAATAACGTCTAAGCTCGCTCGTGGACCTGACCGCGCCGTGGCTGTCAAGTCCCCCGAACAGGAGGATCGATGAAGTTCCGAAAGCTCGCTGGGTCGCACGCCGGACGGATCGCTCTCGCCGCCGTCCCCGTCGCCGTGGTCTCCACCCTGCTGATGGCCGGTGTCGCACAGGGCGCCGTGCCCGTCTCGTTCGCCGTCTCCGGCAGCCAGTTCCAGATCAGCGCCTCCAAGCTCGACGGAACCGGCTTCTCGCAGTACGCGGGCGTCGCCCCGGACACCGCCGGCAAGGAGCACCAGGTCGCGATCGCGAACATCAAGTCGGCCACCCTCTCCGATCTCTGCCAGTCGGTCGTCACCGACACCCCGCTCGGCAAGGTCGGCATGCTCATCACCGCGGGCGGCGGCGGCTCCCCCGCCAGCGCGTCCGACCTGCAGATCGGGATGACGGATCTGAAGGGCGACTCGGAGTTCCACAACATCCGCATCGGCGTCGACGCCTCCACCGTCAACACGACCGCCAAGGGCGCCGCCGGCGACTTCGCGCAGGACGCCGACACCGTCACCATCACGAACCTCCAGCAGACCGCGTGGAGCACGCAGGCCTCGGTGTTCACCCTGACGGGCATGCACGTGCAGCTGACCGACGGCTCGAAGGGATGCTTCTGATCGTGGCAGAGCACGCGACAGGCAACAGGGCGCGCTTCCGCGCCTGGCGGCGCCGTCGCCCGTTCGTGGGCGGCGTCCTCACCGCCCTCGGCGGAATCGAGCTGTTCTTCTCGGGCCAGCTCGACATCGGCAAGATCCATGTGCAGCTCGGCATCGAGGGGCTGCAGGCGACGATCATCCCGATCCTGCTGGTGCTGCTCGGCGTGCTCGTCATCGCGATGCCCGCGCACCGCATCTTCTACGGCGTCATCGCGCTGGCGGTCGCCGTGTACTCGCTCGTCGGGGTGAACCTGGGCGGCTTCTTCGTCGGGATGCTGCTGAGCACGGTGGGCGGCATCCTCACGGTGGCGTGGATGCCGAAGAAGGATGCGGCGGATGAGGAGGACGCGGTGGATGCGGTGGATGCGTCCGACGAGCACCCCGCGCCCACCTCCCGCGAAGGCACGACCGCATGAGGCGCCGCGGCTCGGGCGTCGTCGCCGGCGCGCTGATCGCGTGCGTCGCCGCGGCGCTCGCCGGTCTGGGCGCGGCACGCGTTCCGTCGTCCGCGCCGGCCGCCCTGTGCATCCCCCTCTTCACGTCGTGCAGCTCCCCGAGCCCGACCCCTACGCCGTCGCCGGGTTCGACCGCCCCGGCCGCCCCCGGCATCCCGGACCTGCCGCTGCCCGGCGCACCCGGAACCCCGGCCGTGCCCGGCACGACACCCGGCCCGACCGCTCCCCCGGCGGCCGCCGGACCGGACGCCGGCGCTCCCGTCTTCACCCAGCCGCCCGCGCAGCTGGGCAGCCGGTCCCTGTCGTTCTCGGGGCTGAAGGGCATCAGCGTGGTGACCGTTCCGCTCGCGGACGGCAGTCGCATCCCGGTGCTGAAGATCTCCGCCGACAGCATCACCATCGACGGCTTCAGCCTGACCGTGCGCAAGGCCACCGGGCCGAAGCTCGCGACGACCGCCGATCAGATGGCGCTGCGCGGCACCGTGCAGGTCTACGTGGATTCGGTGACCGCGACCGGCCAGGACGGCAAGAGCATCACGCTGGGCGCCGCCACCCCGCCGCCCGCCGACGGTCTGCCGCCGCAGCTGCTGCGCGTGACGCTCGGGCTCGTCGGCGTGACCGCGGACAGCATCCACTTCACCGCACCGCACCAGCACCTGACCGAGTAGCGGTCAGCGGCCAGGCGAGCGCCTCCGCCTGCGCCGTTCGCGCCAGGTGAGCGACTCCCACTCCTCGCGTTCGGCGCGGCGGCGGGCGTCCGCCTCCCGGATGCGCTGCTCGCGCCGCTCGCGCCAGCGCCGCACCTCCGCGTCGACGTCGCGCGTCGGCGTGACGACGGGCGGCCCGCCCTGCAGCTGTCGCCTCGCCTCGACGATCCGCCGGTTGAACGTCTCGAGGTGCTCGCGCACCGCGCCCTCGGACGCGAGCCGGTCGAGCTTGGCGTCGAGCTCCTTGTCCTCGGTGCGCAGCAGCAGCGCGGGAGGACCGAGCCCGGTGAGCTGCTCGCGCTCGATCTTGCGGCGGATCCACCAGTCCGGGTCGTGCGTCCCGGTGAGCCCGGGCAGCGGCTTGCCCGCCCCCGGGAGGTCGTCGAAGTCGCCGCGCCGCATCGCCTGCTGGATCGCCGTCTCGACGATCTGCGCACGCTGCTCCATCGACGGCTGACCGGCGTTCGCCTCCTCCACCTGCTCGCCGCGGGCCTCCGCGTCGCGTCTCACCCGGTAGCGCGCGGCCTCCACGAGCGGGTCGGACTCGCGAGCCGGGCGACGGGTTTCGTCACGGTTGCGGGCCATGTTTTCACTGTACGCCCGGCCTCCGACGTCGCGTACGGGTGTCGGCGGCCTCCGCTACCGTCGCCCCATGGAGTTCCGCATCGACGTCCCCCAGCCCGTGCTCGACGACCTCCGGCGCCGGCTGGAGGTGGCCATCCTGCCGGAGCAGACGCCCGGCCCGGACTGGTCCAACGGCATCCCGCCGCACGTGCTCGCGGAGCTGATCGACCGCTGGCGCGACGGCTACGACTGGCGCGCCTTCGAGCGCCGCCTCGACCGCTACGACCAGTGGATGCTCGAGATCGACGGGTGCGCCGTGCACGTCGTGCGCGCCCCGGCCCGCACGGCCGGCAGCGCCCTGCCCATCGTGCTGACCCACGGCTGGCCGTACTCGTTCGCGTCGATGCTCGACCTCGCCGATCTGCTGAGCGAGGAGCGGGACGTCGTCATCCCTTCCCTCCCGGGTTACGGCTACTCGGCCCCGCTTCCGGAGCCGTACTCGTCGGCCGGCACCGCCCGTCGCTGGCACGCGCTCATGACGCGAGAACTCGGGTACGACCGCTTTCTG
Source organism: Leifsonia sp. KNZ13-11D (assembly GCF_056754895.1). Taxonomy (NCBI): domain Bacteria; kingdom Bacillati; phylum Actinomycetota; class Actinomycetes; order Micrococcales; family Microbacteriaceae; genus Leifsonia; species Leifsonia sp. KNZ13-11D. The sequence continues at coordinate 1,194,265 of NZ_JBPGWU010000001.1, read as the reverse complement.
ACGTACGGCGAGGATGTCGGTGCCGGCGTGAGCGACTGGCTGGCGGGTTCGTATCCCGACGCCGTCGCGGGCATCGTCGCGAGCCACGCCTCGTTCGCGGGACGCTCGCGCCCCGGCGTCGAGCTGACCGATGCGGAACGGACGTTCCTGGCCTCTGTCGCCTCCCCCGCGGAGTCGGGCTACGCGCACGAGCAGGGCACCCGTCCGGACACGCTCGCCGCCGCGCTGATCGACTCGCCCAGCGGTCTGCTGGCCTGGATCGCCGAGAAGGTCGCCGCCTGGAGCGACGGCGACGCGCTGGAGCGGTTCGACCCCGACGACGTACTGACCGACGTCACCCTGTACTGGGTGACGCGGTCGATCGGCACGAGCTTCCGCCCGTACCGCGAGTCGCCCGACGACGACGAGCTGCATCCCGTCATCACCGTCCCGGCGTCGATCCTGGTGCAGCGGCACGAGGCGGCCTACCCGCGCTCGCTCGCCGAGAAGAGCTACGCCGACATCCGGTCGTTCGAGCGGTTGGAGCGAGGAGGCCACTTCACCGCCTGGGAGGCGCCGGACGCGGTCGCCGCCGCAGTCCGCGATCTGGAGGCGCGGCTCTGAGCGTCGCCGAGCCCCCCGGAGTGAACGCGCGATGAACGACCGGCATACGTTCGGCTCAGACCGGTTGACATTCCGCGAAAGCCCTTTATTGTGTGCACTAAGCAACCGGATGGCAGGCTGGACCGCAGGGGGCGGGCAGCTGTACTGCATTCCCGGTGCGCGGCGGTCGGCTCGGGTGGGCCGACCGCCGCAACGTTCAATGCGGTCCTCCCGCCGCGCCGGGCCGCTGGTTACGCTGGCCTGGTGACCGTCGACGAACACCTGCGGATGGTGCGCGAGCGCTTCGACGACCGCGCCCCCACCTACGACGAGAGTCCCATGCACCGCGGTCTCGCCGCCGCGGTGGCGGCGTTCGCCGACCTGGACGGTGTGCATGCCGTGCTCGACATCGCGACCGGCACCGGCCTGGTGCTCCGCGCCCTCCGCGACCGCGGCTGCACCGGCGCCGCGACCGGGGTGGACCTCTCCCCACGCATGATCGACGAGGCGCGCCACCACCTGCCCGACGCGGAGCTGCTGGTGGCGGATGCGACTCGTCTGCCGCTGCCGGACGACGCGTTCGACCTCGTGACGTGTGTCACCGGGCTGCAGCTGTTCCCGCATCCCGACGCTGCAATCCGGGAGTGGTCGCGGGTGCTGCGCCGCGGCGGCCGGGCGCTCACCGCGACGTTCCTGCAGTTCGACCCGTCCCGGCACCGTGCCGCTCCCCCGCCCGGGTACCTGGACCACAGCCCGTTCGACTCGGTCGAGCACCTCGCCGGGACCGTCGCGCCGGCCGGCTTCGGCGTCGCCCGCACGGACACGTGGACGGACGGCGCCGACGAACTGCTGATCGCCGAGTTGGTGCTGGCGGGCTGAGCACACACGGAACTGCGTTGCGGGCACCCGGACCCTTCGGCTAGGAAGGGTGGATGCTGACAGGCACCACCGTGGGCCTGCGGGCCCGCTATGAGGACGACATCCCGATCCTGCTGACCGAGCTCTACGACGACGTGGTCAACGGCTCCCGGGCGGAGGGCTCCCCGTGGCGCCCGATCCGTCCCGGCTCCCGCGACGCGCGCCTGATCACGGACGACTCGAAGGAGGACGTGGTCTCCTTCTCCATCGTCTCCCTCGCCGACGAGACCCTGATCGGCTCCGCGAACATGTGGGGCATCGACACCCACAACCGTTTCGCGCACCTCGGTCTCGGCCTCATCCCCGCCGCCCGCGGCAACGGTTACGGCACCGACGTGGTCGCCGTTCTCTGCCACTACGGCTTCATCGTCCGCGGCCTCAACCGCCTTCAGATCGAAACCCTCGCCGACAACCACGCCATGCTCAAGGCCGCCGAGCGCAACGGGTTCGTCCGGGAAGGCCTGCTGCGCCGGTCGGCGTGGGTGCTCGGGGAGTTCATGGACGAGGTGGTGATGGGCGTGCTGGCGGAGGAGTGGGTCGGGCGGGAGGCCTAGGGCTCGGCGCATCCATCCCTCCCCGCACTGGGGGTACAGAGTCTCGATGGCGACCGTCCAGACTTGAGTGGCTCACCTGAAAGGATTCCCATGAACCCTGTCGCCGGCTGGTACACCGATCCCGCGGAGGCCGACACCGTTCGGTACTGGGACGGCAACGCCTGGACCACGCACACCGCGCCCGTCTCGGCGCCCGCTCCCGTGTCGGCGCCCGAGCCGTCCACGCATGCCGTGCAGCCCGAGCCCACGTACTCCCCGATGCACTCGCAGCCGATCTATCGATCGCAGCCCCAGTACGTCGTCGCGGTGCCGGCGAAGAACAGCAAGGCGACCCGCGCGCTCGTCTGGGGACTGGTCAGCATCTTCATCAACCCGTTCGCTCTCCCCTCGATCCTGGCGATCGTCTTCGGCGCCCAGGCTCGCCGGGTCGCCGACGACATGGAGCGGGCGGGGCTGGTCGACACCGGCCGCGGCCGCGCGACGTCCGGCATGGTCGTAGGGATCGTCGGTGCGGCCCTTTTCGTCGTCTGGGTGATCTTCTACTTCACCCGGAACTGAGCACCTCGCAGCGCGCCGGACGGAGGCCTTAGCCGCCGGTCGTCTGACCGCAGCGGGAGGTGAGCCGTTCGAGGTCGGCGGCGGCCCGGGCGAGCGCCGCCGTGACCCTGGTCTCGTCCTGCTGTCCGGGTGCGGCTGCTTGGTAGTCGACGAGGGCGGTGCTGAGGTCGTCCAGGTCGTCCTCCTCAGCGGCGGCCGCTCCCGCCAGAGCGTCGTCGGAGATCGTCTCGGTTGCTCCGCCGAAATCGTTCATCGCCGTGACCAGCTTGGCTTTCGCGGCTGCGGCGCCGGCGACGTCGGTCCACGGGGACTCCTCGATGTCCCTCAAAGTGCCGGAGAGAGCGCCGGATGCCTTCTCGACGGTCGCGCAGTCAGCGGCCTGGGACGATGTCTGCGGGTCATCGCGGGGTACCGCCGATGCGTGCGTGACGGCGATGGAGACGGAGGCGAGGACGGCGAAGAGGATCCAGGCAGCGACGAAAGCCAGCTGCGCGTAGCCGATGATCACGGCGGCGAGCGCGAGTCCCCGGCCGTACTCGCGGGTCCGCCGGATCTGGGAGAGCGCGATGTGACCGCACACGACGCCGATCAGGCCCGTGACGAAGGTGCCCGCGAGCGCGACGATCGCCAGCACGTTCGTCCGGGTCTCGGGCGCGTACGGCGGAGCGGTCGGGTACGGCTGCACGCTCGGATCGAACCGCGTCCACGGCGCCGGAGGCGGAAGCTGCGGGTCCTGGATGCTGCCAGAAGCGGTGACGACGTCGGGGTCCATAGGTCTCCCATTGTGCTGTCTCCCGACGCGCCCGGACAATCGTGGCGTACCCCCGTTCGGCCGGACACAATGGTGACCCGGACAGCCATTTCGTGTGCCCGCAGAGGGGAAAGCGGCGAGGGAGGGTTCGTGAACACGCGTGACCGCTTCGATGACATCGTCACGGCCTTCGTGGGCCGCACCGGGGTGACGCCGCCGAACTCCGGCGGGCCCCGGCGCTTCGGGTCGGACGCGTTACGCGTCAACGGCTCCGTCTTCTGCATGGTCTCCAGCGGCGACCGCTTCGTCGTGAAGCTGCCCGCGGCGCGCGTCGACGAGCTCATCGCAGCCTCCATCGGCGAGCCGTTCCGCGCGGGCAAGAAGAGCCCGATGCGGCAGTGGCTGGTGGTGACGGATGCGGCCCCGGGATTGTGGGAGTCCCTTGCGGAGGAGGCGTACGCCTTCACGAGGGCAGGCGAAGCGGCGCCGCCGCGCCGCTGAAGGTTCCCGTGTCACATCCAGGTCGTCTTCATCCTCTCCGACGTCCTGGCCGGTTGGCTCCGGCCGACCCGGGCGTTCTTTTCGCAGCCGTTGCCGTGCCGCGTCGGAGGATCCAGATCGCGTTCTGTACCAGGGCCGATGCGACGAGGACGAAACCGGCGAACGCAAGCAAGGGCTTCGTCGCGAGGTATATCGGCGGAAGGATGCAGGTCGCCCCGGACGTACAGGGCTGATCGGCCAGTGCGCGGTACACGAGGAAGGCGACGATGGCTGCGACGACGATCCCCCAGGGCCGCAGGATGTCGATCGCTCGCACAGACGTTTTGGGCGCTCTCGCGGAAGGCCGTGGCTTCGCCTGCCCGACGACAGCCGTTGCCACGTGAAGGGGAGGCGTCTGCGGCCCCACGCGGGCGACCAGTCGCTCGAACCGTTGCATCACTCGGTACGTGTCGGCGGCCCGCGGATCGATGTGCCACGTCTGCGGCTCTTCGGCGGCGAGCTTCAGCATGCCGACCTCTGCTGCACTCAGCTGCGCGGGCTGCGACTGCAACCACGACACCAGGGCCATCGCGTCCACCACCGCGACCGGTCGATTCCGCAGTGCGCGGCTGTCCTTGAGCGACCGAGCCCCGAGCACCGCGATCACCGGCCGAACCGGCACAGGAAAGCCGGTCTTGGTCTGCAGCCTGCGGGACACGTCCTGTGCATCCCCCGCGGCCGAGGGGAGGTGACGCTTCTTCACGTTGTTGACCTTCAGGACGTGATCGCCCACCCAGACGGAAGCCGCCGCGTGGTGCTTGGTGTTAACGGCGAACACGCCGGCCGGCCCGATCACCAGGTGGTCGACATCCTTGGTCCCCGCGCCGATGGGGACCGAATGCCGGACGAACCACTCTGGCCCCAGCTGGGCGAGCATCCGACCCACGGCCATCTCACCGACCGCACCCTGATACCAGGACCACGCGTCACGATGCAGAACCACCCGCTCGTCGGACTTCAAGCTCGGGTCGCGCTCCTCCTCGGCCGCTTGAACCTGCAGGCACTTGAGAGCGACGGCGTATCCTGCCGGCCGTGAGGACAGCGCGTTGATGCCCGCGAAGTCGACGCGTTCCGCCGTCGTCGGCGCTGAGGGATCATCAGGCACAAGGACGACGCTATCCGCCGGGCCGCTGGCGGTCTCGCCCCCGAGGTGGGGACGAGGACGGGATTCGCACTCACCAGTCGCCTCAGCAGGCGGCCGAGATGTACCATCCAGCCAACAACGCGCCGTGAACCGCGCGGAACCAGCTTCACACGAGGACCCAACGTAGGGAACCGTCATGACATCTGCACCCGGCTGGTACCCGCAGCCCGATGGTCAGCAACGGTACTGGGACGGAATGCAGTGGACCGAGCACGTCGCGCCCGGCCTACCGCCCGCCGCTCCCCCAGCCGCCGTACCAGCCGAGACTCCAGTGGTCAGAAACCGCCGCAATCACGCGGTGGCAGGTCTGGGGTTCATCCTCGCCGGGTTCCTGATCGGCATCGGTGTATTGCTTCCTCTCGAAACCTTCACCGGACCGAATCTCGACGTGAGCGTACTGAGGGCGGTCAATTTGACCGTGACACCTTCCCACGGCTACGGGCTCGACGAGTCGACGATCGGTCTGTGGCTGGGCTTGGCCGTCTGCCTAGTGGTGCTGGGTCTACTCTTACTCATCACGCATATCAGATATCTGGGTGTGCTTTGGCGGATCGGCGGGCTACTGGCGATCGCATTGCCCGCGGTCCTCGCATACGCGCAGTGGATGTTCATCAACGATCCGACCGCAACACTGAAGCAAGCCTCGAACGACAACCTTTTGGAGAAGGGCTTCGCCTTCCTAGCCGACCAGACCCGCGGGACCGCGTGGGATCTCACTGCCGGAATCGGACTATGGCTCCTCAGCGCCGGCGTAGTATGCGGAATTCTGGCCGCTCTGATTCCGGCAATGAGGCGTCAGGAGGTGTACTACCCGAAATGAGCGAGCCGACAAGAAGTAGCTCTCCAGATCAACGGGGCGTACTTCGCTGGCCGATCGGCGCAGCTGTGCGAGCATAGCGGGGCGAAGAGCGCGCTGTCCAGGAACCGGTGTCCACGTCGTCCTATTACGGACAGAATGGCCCCATGGAGGATGCGGACGAGTCCCGCGAGTTGCGCCGCCAGCAGCGCCACTGGGGTCGGCATGCGAAGAGCTACGACACGAAGGTCGCGAAGGCCGAACGGTCGATGCTCGCCGGAACGCGCGAATGGATCGGCGAGCGCGCGACCGGCCGCGTGCTGGAGGTCGCGATCGGCAGCGGCCGCAGCCTCCCGTACTACCCGAAGGATGTGTCGCTGGTCGGCGTCGACCTCAGTCCCGAGATGCTGGCCATCGCTCGGCGACGGGCCTCGGAGCTCGGCCGGCCGGTGGATCTCCGCGAGGGCAACGCGGAAGCCCTCGCGTTCGCGGACGGGTCGTTCGACACGGTGGTGTGCGCGCTGGCGCTGTGCTCCATCCCCCGTCCCGGCGTCGCGGTCGCGGAGATGGCACGAGTGGTCGCACCGGGCGGGTCGGTGGTGATCGTGGACCACGTCCGCAGCGACCGCGCCGTCCTCTTCGCCGGCCAGTGGATGCTCGAACGCTTCACCATCCCGCTCCAGGGCGAGCACCTGACGCGCCGCCACCGCGGCGAGGTCGAGGCGGCCGGCCTCGAGGTCGTCGAGGACGAGCGCCTGCACTCCGGCTCGGTGGAGCGCATCCGCGCGATGCGCGTCGTATGAGCTGCGTTCGCCCGGACGTGTCTCAACTCCCGCCAAACAGGCGCCTGCGCTCGATGGGTTGAGGTCGCATGAACGAGGTGGCGACCTAGGTCGGCGGGGACGAGAGTCCGCCGAGCAGCCCCCGGCGGAACCCCTCCGCGACGGCTGCCGCGCGGTCTCCGACACCGAGCTTCGAGTAGATGTTGAGCAGGTGCGTCTTCACGGTCGCCTCGCTGAGGTGGAGCCGGGCACCCGCCTCGCGATTGGTGGCGCCGTCCGCCACCAGGGCGAGGATCTGGAGTTCTCGTGCGCTCAGCAGCGACGCCTCGGACGAACGCACCCGGCCGACCAGCCGCGACGCCACGGACGGCGCCAGGGTGCTGTGTCCCTTCGCGGCCGCGTGCACGGCGCGTACGAGTTCGTCGCGCGGCGCATCCTTGAGCAGATAGCCGGTCGCCCCGGCTTCGATCGCGGGCAGGACGTCGGCGTCGGCGTCGTAGGTGGTGAGCACGAGGATGCGGCACGGCTCGCCGAGCCGTTGGAGTTCGCGGATCGCGCTCACGCCGTCGGTGCCCGGCATGCGGAGGTCCATGAGGACGACATCCGGCAGGAGCGCCCGCGCCAGGCCCACCGCTTCGGCGCCGTCGGAGGCCTCGCCCACGACCTCGATGTCCGGGTCGGAAGCGACCATGCCGACGATCCCGTCCCGGACCACCGGGTGATCGTCGACGACGAGCAGGCGCACGGGACTCATCCGGGCACCTCCGCCCGGATGGCCGTGCCCCCGCCGGGGCTGGACTCGATCACCAGGTGGCCGGCGAGCGCTTCGATGCGCTCCCGCATGGCGATCAGGCCGTAGCCGCCGGCGGAGCTGTCTGCCGGCGGCTCGCCGGGCCGGAAGCCGCGGCCGTCGTCGCGGACCTCGAGCTGCACGGTCCTGGTGTCCTGCCGCAACGTCACGTTGACCTGCCGCGCCTGCGCGTGGCGCTCGACGTTGGCGAGGGCTTCCTGGGCGGTGCGCAGCAGCGCAACCTCGACATCCGTCGGAAGCGCCCCCGGCGCGTGGCCGGTCCGCAGCTCGACCGGGATGCCCGTGCGGTCCGACCAGCGTCGGGCGGCCGCCGCGATCGCGTCCGGCAGACCGGCCGCATCCAGCGCGACGGGACGCAGCGCCTGAACCGAGCGTCGAGCCTCGGCGAGCCCGTCCCGGGCCAGGGAGAGTGCAGCGTCGGTATGCCGGGCGCGCGTCGTCTCGTCCGGAGCATGCTCGGCCGCCTGGAGCTGGGTCACGATCCCGGCGAAGCCTTGTGCGAGGGTGTCGTGGATCTCGCGGGCCAGCCGCGCCCGCTCCGCCTCGGTCGCCTCCTGGTCAGCCTGCCGGCGCGCCAGTCGGACTCCCCAGGACAGGCCCCACATGACCACGATGTTCAGGGCCACCACGACCGCCCGGTCGGCGATCCCGGCCGGATCGAGCCCGAAGCTCGACGCCTGGGCGAGACCGGCGACCACGGCGGTGGCTGCGACAGCGAGGAGTTCCCAGGGCCAGGAGACCAAGGAGTAGGCCATCGAGAAGGTTGCGATGGTCAGAAACGCGAACCAGCTGTCCAACTGCACGAGCACCAGGTTGATCACGACGAGACCGGTCATCAGCACCGCGATCGCGGCCGGGCGCCGGTACCAGCGGAAGGGGAGATCGCGGAACACGACCACCCACAGCGCAAAGAGCGCGCAGAGCACGAGCTCGGGAACGAGTCGCGCGCTGTCGCCCCAGCGGGTGCCGAGTGCGAACGCGGACATCGCCGCCAGCACCAGGTAGGGCGTGACCGTGAGCACGGTCCGCCAGCGCGGATCGACCATAAGCAGACCCTACTTGTCCTTGCGGACGTGGGAGCGGATGCGCGGGAGGTTGACCAGGATCGTCACCGGCAGCACCAGGAGTCCGCAGACGACCTGCTCGATGCGCACCCAGCCCGGCAGGAAGCCGGGGATCGCGACGATCACCACGATGGCGGCGAGCACGATCGGGGTGATGATGCGCAGGCGCACCAGGGCGGAGCGCGAGCCCCGCGCGGCGGACCGGCCGATCAGGAGCAGGATGATCGAGCTCGCGAGCACCAGGGAGCAGCGGATCCAGATCGCGGTGGCGACGGCCGTGCCCGTCACGCTCTGCACGATGAGCACGGCCTCCATCGCGGCGCTGACCACGACGAAGCCGGCGAGGAGGATGAGGATCGGGCGGAAAGCCGTACGACGTGCCTCGTCGGTACGTGCGGGGACGGTCGTGGGGATGGAGTTCTCTGTCATGTCTTCAGCGTCGCGCGGCGCGAGACCCGAGGGATCGACCGGTCGGCTCTGTTCCGTCACCGATCGGTTGAGCGGGCCGCACGTGGTGTCCGGACTCCGCGACGCCGAGGAGCCGGCACAGCGAAAGGGGCGCAGCGGATGCTGCGCCCCTTTTCGTCAGGCTGTTACCGTCCGGCTGACGCGCTCGCTGCGGTCAGCGGCTGATGTATTCGCCGTCGGTGCCGTGCTCCAGCGTGTAGTAGCGGGTGCTGCGGGTCTCGGCCGAGAGGGCCCAGGCGCGCTCGAAGCGTCCGGCGGCCGAGTCGTACTCGACGACGATGCGGTCCGCGGCGGTGGGGAGCTGGGCAGTCCACTGGCGGGGCGATGCCAGACCCTCGCCCTGGAGCACGATCTGCGGGCGGCCGGCCGCCTGCGGGCGGCTGCTGAGTTCTGCCACCTGCGCGGCGTCGAGCCGGGCCTCGGTGATGGTGCGTGCGGTGAGTTCGACGTTCATCTTCATCTCCAATATAACTAAACGTTTAGTTGTATAGTAGACCATGTCGGGGCAGAAGAAAATCGGGAGGCGCGACCATGGCGAGACGGTACAACCGGGATGAGAGCATCCGCCTGCTCCTGGAGGCGAGCGTGGAGGAGTTCGCGCGTCACGGCGTCGGCGGCGCGCGCGTCGATCGGATCGCCGACCGGGCCGAGGTCAACAAGGCGTCGATCTACTCCTACATCGGCAACAAGGACGACCTGTTCGAGGCGACCCTGCAGTCCAAGCTCGGTGAGCTCGCCAAGACGGTCGCGATCCAGTCCGACGACCTCGCTGCGTACGCCGGCGACCTGTTAGACTTCCTCACCGCGGACCCGTCTGTGGCGTGGCTGTTCGAGCAGGAGGGGCTGCACTACGGCGCGGACGACGTCCCCGCGCTCGAGGAGCGGTCCGACTACTTCCAGTCCAGGGTCGCCGCGGTGCGAGCCGCCCTCGGCGGCGACAGCGACGGTGACGCGGAGGCGATCTTCTTCTCCATCATCTCGATGGCGTACTGGTTCGTGGCGGCGCCGCAGCTGGTCCGGATGGTGTTCGGCGACGTCTCCGACGCGGAGGCCATGCGCCGCTACCGCCGCCACGTCGTGGCGACGGCGAAGGCCATGGTCACGCGGTGACCCTCCCCCGGTCTGCTGTCACCCTCACGGGCTGACGCGGACACTGCGCCCTTCGAACGTGACGACGTCCCCGACCTGCAGCTGCCGTCCGCGACGGCGGTCGACCTCGCCGTTCACGGTCACGTAGCCGTCGATGATGGCCTCTTTGACGTTCCCCCCGGAGTCGAGAAGCCCGGCGAACTTGAGGAACTGCCCGAGGCGGATGCCGTCACCACCGATGGGGACGTCTTCGATCGGAGCGGAAGCGGCCATATCCACAGGCTAACCGACCGGGCGTCACGGGGACGCGCGCGAGAGGATGATGGACCCATGCCTGCTGCACACCGTCCCGGCCTCCAGGTCGACGGCGGGCTCACGATCCCCGAGTCCGAGCTGTCGTGGCGGTTCTCGCGGTCGTCCGGTCCCGGCGGGCAGGGCGTGAACACCGCCGACTCCCGGGTGGAGCTCGTGTGGGATGTTGCCGCATCCGCCGTGCTCACGCCCGTTCAGCGGGAGCGGATCCTCGAGCGCCTGAGCGGCCGCATCGTCGACGGAAAGCTGACGATCGCAGCATCCGAACACCGCGCCCAGCTGCGCAACCGGGACGCCGCGCGCGGGCGACTGGCCCACATCGTGGCCGACGCCCTCCGTCCGCCCGCGGCACCGCGCAGACCGACGAAGCCCAGCCGCGGCGCCCGCGAGCGGCGGCTGGATGCGAAGAAGCGGCGCACGGACATCAAGCGGCTGCGCCGCCCTCCCGCCGACTGATGACGTTGGCGGCGGCCCGAAGCGGAGCACACACGGATCGCGCGATCGGACGTAGCCTCACACCGTGAAAACCATGTGGTTGCTGGTCGTCGTCGGCATCGTGCTCGTCCTCATCGGACTGCTCTGGACGCTTCAGGGGCTGAACGTGCTCGGCGGTTCCGTCATGAGCGGTTCCCCGGTGTGGGGCACGATCGGCCCCATCGTTCTCATCGCCGGCGTCGTGCTGATCATCGTCGGGTTGGTGCGCCGCCGCCGGCGCTCGGGCGCCTGACGGCCGCGCTGGTCGACGGCGCGCCAGCGCCCGACGACGGGGGTCGTGCGGTGCGTGTCAGACGCGCCGGCTTCCGGTGAGCAGTCGCACGAGCCACACGATCACGGCCAGCACGAGCAGGACGATCCCGACCCAGAGCAGGAAGTTCAGGGACGAGACGAAGCCTCCCGTGAGGAGGAGGATGATGGCGATCACGGCAACGACGATCAGGAGGATGTTCATCAGGGGACCCTTTCTGGTAGTTGGGCTGATGGTCCCAACCAACCACCGGCGCAGGAGGGTCGCCTCACCCCTAGGGGTGTAATCTCGCGCCATGTCGGCGGCCGCTACGGCGAAGAAGAGGCCGTTCACGATCGCGCTCGTGGACGACTACGACGTCGTGCTGCTCGGCCTGGCGCACATGTTCGACGCCTACCGCGACACCCTGGAGGTCGTCGAGATCGACGCCAACGCCCCGCTGAGCGAGTCGATCGACGTCGTCCTCTACGACGCCTTCGCCCAGCCCGAGTCCGGCCACGCCCAGATCGGCGAGCTCGTGAAGAACCCGCGCGCCCGCCACGTCGTGGTCTACACGTGGAACTTCCATCCCGAACTCATCGAGAGCGCCCGCGCGCAGGGCGTCCACGGCTACCTTTCGAAGACGCTCTCCGCCCCAGAGCTGGTCGCGGCTCTGGAGGCGGTGAATGGCGGCGAGATCGTGCTGAGCGAACCGCCGCCGCGGGCCCGCAGCGCCGAGGAGCTGGATTGGCCCGGCAAGCAGGAGGGGATCACGGACCGCGAGTCCGAGATCCTGGCCCTGATCACCCAAGGAAAAAGCAACGCGGCGGTCGCCGAGCTCACCTACCTCAGCCCCAACACCGTCAAGTCGCACATCCGCAGCGTGTACCGCAAGATCGGCGCCGACAGCCGGACGCAGGCGGTGCTGTGGGGCGTGGAGCACGGGTTCACGCCGGACCACCGGCGGATCGAGCGGTGGGTGACGGAGGGGCGCTGAGCCGGCGGCGGCTCCTATGACACCACGTACTCCAGCCCGACCGCGGATTCCAACGTCGCGCTCGCCGCGTGCAGCGGGACGCTCCACGTCTGGTCCCCCACCACCCCATCCACGGTGATGAGCGCCCAGCCCTGGAACGCCTCCACCGCTTCCCGCGTGCGCGGGCCGAAGATCCCGTCGATGGGCCCGGGCGTGACCCCGCCCCACTGGTCGGCGCCGTTGGTCAGAACCGTCTGCAGGCTCGACACGACGGGCCCGTGCGTGCCCTCCTGCAGCAACGGCATGGGCCCCCCGTCGGGCAGCGCCGCCCAGGTCAGCGGCCCGACGATCCCGTCGGGCACCAGGCCGGCCCCCTGCTGGAACTCGACGACCGCCGCGTGCGTCGCCGGGCCGAAGATGCCGTCCACGACGACGCTCAGGTTCGGCGTCCGCCGCAGCGCGCGCTGCACGCGCCTCACGGTGGTGCCGGTGTCCCCCTGCTGCACCGTCGGCCGTCCTGGATTCGACATGATCGCGTCCCTTCCCGACCAGCGCAGGTCCCGGGAAGTCCGGGCGAGATGTCGGTGCACCGGCGTTCTACGGGAAGTGTCCCAGACGGGGTTGTCTACGGCAATGACCGCCCGATGATCGGGATGGAGGGGGCAGTTCGCCGCCCACCGAGGGTCGCGAGTTTCGGGGGGCCACCGGAGGCGTTCCGGGCCGTACCCTGAAGGCGTCGATCGAGGGGAACGGCACCATGGGATGGAGACTCACCAATCTGACGACGTCGACCGCGGGTGCGGGACTCGCGGTGTATCGGCCGACCGCCTGGCTGTTCGCGCAGTACACCCGGCACGTCGTCTACCAGGGCTTCTCGTACAGCGGCGGTGATGACGGCCGCCTGTACGAGCTGTACTGCAGCCAGAGCGACGACTGGCATGTCAAGGACCTCGTCGCCGAGGCCGGCGGCGCGGAGGTCGCGACCACCGCATCCGGCTACATCTGGGCCCATCAGGGCTCCCAGCATGTCGTCTATCAAGGCCTTCAGTTCGACGGTCACGTGCACGAACTCTGGTACACCGAGGACGACGGCTGGAACGCCAACGATCTCACCCGCGCGGCGAGCGCACCGCTCACGCTGACGCAGCCGTTCGGGTACGAGACCTACTACGACGGCTCACAGCGGGTCGTCTACCAGGGCCGCGACCGCCACGTCCACGAGCTCCGCAATGCCGGGAGCGGCTGGCATGACACCGACCTCAGCGCCGTCACCGGTGCACCGCTCTGCGCGGTCGTCTCCGCGCCGACCGGCTACTCGTTCGAGGACCAGCGCACGGCCCACGTCCTCGTCCATACCGACAGCGAGGTTCCCGGAGGCGGCCGCATCCTCGAATACTGGGCCGACGCGGCGGGGTGGCACTGGGGCGACCTCATGGCGGCGACCGGCGCGCCCGGCATCTCAGACTCGGAGACCGTGCGCGGCTACGTGTTCCGCGGCGAGGGCAGCCAGCACGTGGACTACGTCGGGGTCGACGGGCACGTCCACGAGCTGTGGTGGAGCCTCGACGGCTGGCACCACAACGACCTGAGCGCCGCCGCCGGAGCAACGACGCCCGCACAACTCGGCGGCGGCCTCGCCTGCTACGCGTTCGAGGCAGGACTCTTCCAGCCGGTGGCGACTCAGCACGTCTTCTACACCGGCACCGACTCGATGGTCCACGAGCTGTGGTGGAGCGCCGGCGCCTGGCACGTCAACGACATCGGCAGCCGCGTCGGCGCCCCGGCCGCGGTGGGCGACCCGGCTGGCTTCGTGGAGGTGGACAACGGCAGCCAGAACATCTTCTACCTGAGCGACGCGCACGAGATCATCGAGCTGCGGTGGCTGCCGTGAGGCGGGTGGGGGTGTTCCTCGGCGCGGTTGCGCTTCCGGTAATTTCGCCGCATTTCAGGGGCGCCCCCTGGAGGGACTCGAAAACTGCGACCACCCTTTAACCATCGCTGGCGATGGCGCAAAATCCGCGGAATTCCGCGCTTTGTGGCCTCCTGGAGATGACTGCAATCACGTACGAACTCACCCGATTGTGGGCAAATTGTGGGCAAATTTGGCAACCACGGAGCAACGCCGCTGTGTGATGTCTCAAGACATCGGTAACAGTTCTGCCTCAGGACATCGGTAACAGTTCATGTCTCAGGACATCGGTAACAGTTAGCGGATTGTGCGTGGCCCACGGGGTCCTCGGGGGTTGCCGCTGCCGACGTACTTGGTCCCGGATGCCGGCCATGGATATTCGGCTAGAAGGGTGCCCTGGGCGTCGAAGATCAATAACCGGTCGTCTTCCTCGACCCGATAAGCGATCTGGCCGGCGAGGGTGCGGCTGACTTGGAACTTGGTGCCGCGAGCATAGACGGTGCCGTTGGTCTGGATCCGCGTCTCCCACGGGCCCTCCTTGTCCCCGATCGGCGCCGCCGGTTGAGCAGGCGGACGGGGTGGTTCGACCACCGGTGTCGCCGCCCACGCCAACGCCGGAGTCACCCTCCCGGGCAGCCCCTGGTGCGGCCGCTCGGTGTTATAGATCAGATCGAACGCGTCGACCTGGGCCTGGAGCTGCTCGAGCGTCTCCGCCAACGGTTGCTTATCCAGCCACCGGAATAACGTCTGGTGGAAGCGCTCGTTCTTGCCCTGCGTGGTCGGCTTATAGGGCTTCCCGGTGATCGGCTCGACCCCGAGCGAACGCAGATAGGCGACCAGCTGGCCCAGGATCCCGCGACGGGATGGGTTCAACGCCAACCCGTTATCCGACAGCAGCCGCTGCGGAACACCATGCGCCGCGATCCCTTTACTCACCACAGCGATCGCGCCCTCGGAGGTCTCGCCCCAGGAGACATGGGAGGCGACCGCGAGCCGGGAGTGATCGTCGATCAGCTGGAAGATCACGCACTTGCGACCCCCGGTGAGCACGTATTCGGTCGCGTCGAGCTGCCAGCACGCGTTCGGAGCTGGATAGACGAACCGACGAAACGCCGCCCGCGGCTTCTTCCTCGGCTCCAACCGGGCAACACCCGCATCACGGAAGATCCGCGCCAACGATGACACCGCCGGCACCGGCTCCATCCCCAGCGCCCGCATCTTCTCGTGAACACTGATCGGCCCATGATCCAGACCGGAGGCCTCCAACGCCGCGCGGACGGCGACCGCCTGAGCCTTCACCTCATCCGACAGCCTGTTCGGGCTTGCCGCCGGTCGACGAGTCCGCGGCTCAAGGGCTGCCGCCTGCCCCTCAAGCCGCGCTCTCTTCCGGATCGCATAGAACGTCTTGCGCGCGATCCCGTGTTCCAGGCAAAACGTCGTCACCGCTCCCCGCGGCGCATCATCAGGCCACTGGACAATCGCGAGACGGACACGAGGATCAACAGGATCAACAGCGCTCATCCCTCAAACAATGGAGAGAAGTGTCACCACCAACACAGCCCGAAGCGTCACCGATCTATTGAGACAGCAGTGTCACCGATGTCCTGAGACATGACAGGAGCAACGCCGCTGCGTGATATCGCACGATATCGGCAACACTCCCACTGCCGCTGGTGAAGTATCTTGAGCCCGGCCTACGCCAATGTTAGGAGGTGAAGCTGCTTCGTCGGTCGCGAGATCTGCGCGTTCTCGCTTCTCTCGCCGAGCCGACAGAGCCCGCGGCCGAGTCACCGCTTTACGACCCAGAGTGATATCGCCCAGCTAGGCTCGTTGTATGACTGGCGCCAAGGATCTCCCAGGGGGGATCGGCTACACGACGAAATGGCCCGCCTACGGAAGGCTCCGACTCGCGCTCTACGACGCTTGGGACGGTCAATGTTACTGGTGCACGGCTTTCCATCAGGATGCTACCGCGATCGAGATCGATCACATTCTTCCGCAGCGAGGCTTCGAGGCGGCGTGTAAGGCATTCGGAGTGAGAAGTGACTTCGAGTTGCACGGTGTCAGTAACTTGGCCCCTATCTGCTCTGGTGGCGCCCGATGCAATCAGAGGAAAGGCAACGCTGTGAACGCGGCGGCCGGATCCATTGCAACCGCACTTGTTCGGGCCGATCAGAAGGCTGAGACAGTCATTGCCTCGGTGAGCCGCATGAAGAGCGCGAAGGGCCTGGAAAGCAAGATCGTCGAGCTCCTCTCAGTTGATATCCAGGAGGCGGAGCGCGCGTTCGCCCTATACGGCGGACAAATCGCGCAACGTCTTGCTGCTGTTCGGACGGATCTCCCTGAGCAGTACATGACGCAGCTTGCCCTCGATCCCGATATCCCGCTGCCATCGTTCTCTCATGACCCGCCGTTTGCGAGCGGCGGATCGGACCGCGTAGATCTTCCGCTAGACCGCGACGGCCGCGCCGCCGTCCACGCGGTCAAGGCGGTTATGGGATTCGAGATCAAACCCATTATCGAAGAAGCGATCGAGCGGGTTTTCGAGGAGCTCAGCGCGCGGGCCGAGAACGAAGGGACGAAGGGACGCGCGACTGATGGTCACTTCTCGTGTGAAGGCGTCACGATAAGGCTCAAGCCCCTTGTCGCCGATCTCAACGGCGATGGTTCGGCAGGGTTGTCAGTGCAGGGTCGAATAAGTGGGGTTTACTTCGGATCCTTCGTTGTGAGCTCTGACGAAGGCTTGCGTGACGGCCAGACATCTGTCCACGCCGAGGGCTCTTTCGAAATTTCCATAGGGTTGACAGCTGCGAGCGACGATTACGAGTTGGCTGTCGACCTTGACCCACTTGAGTTTGAGGCTGACTGGACAATCGAGTAGTCGGGCACTCCCATCGCCGGCCGAATCGATTCCATTCGGGCCACCTACCATCCTGATCGGAGTCCACATCAGCAGGCAGCCGACTTCTCGAGTCTTAGTAGCCATCCTCGCGACGCCGCCTTCAACCACCAGCGGCGATAGAAGCCGATCGCGAGTGGAATTGGCTGCTTCTATCTTGGGGTGCGATCGCACCATAATTGTCAACCTTTTGGATGTGCCGACGCGTAACGTGCTCGATATCTCGACTCTGGGCAGCGACCAATTTGACTGGAACAGGTCGAGGACCCACATCGAGGCCGGCCTGGCAAAGGCAACCCTCGCACTCGTCGCCTGGAGTCAGAGTCTGCCAACCGGTTCGGCCCGAAAACTAACATAAGGGTTCAATGCCTGTTCAGGCGAGATAAAATCCGCGGAATTCCGGGCTTTTCGAATGAGTAGAACCCGCTACGACCTCGTTGGACCTTCCTCAAGTGTGGGCAAAATGTGGGCACGGAATGTGATCACAAGGGTTTTGTGACTAGAAACTGACGGACCATACACCGCCATCGACGACTGCACCCGGCTGCGTGTGCCCCGCGCCTACCCGACGCACGATCAGAAGACCGCAATCCAGTTCATCGATCACGTGCTCTCCAAGCTGCCCTTCAAGGTCGAGTAGGTCCTGACCGACAAAGGCAGCTAGTTCGACCAGTCCTTCCACTGGCACCAAGAGTGAGATCGAGCTCCCGAGGAAGAGAGGACTCGCCAACGTCGTTGGCACCCACGAGGACAAGGTGATCTCGAACCTTAATCTCCGAGTCCTCGAGACTCGTAGTTCTCGAGTTTGATCCGGGTGCGATTCATTCACCGTTTCCGTTCGAGCTCAGTCCGAAGAATCGCTCGAAGAAGTCGCCGAGCTTGTCAAGTACGCGACGCTTACGTTCCCCATGGCCACCGCTCCCACTGAACCGCGATGCCGGCGGCAGGATCCGTGTGATCGCCGTCCCAGCGCCCTGGATGGCGCCGTCCCGGAAGGCACGAGAAATAAACTCACGGGTCTCCCCCGGCTTGAGCTCCTCTTCCTCGATGATCCGCTCGAGCTCAGCCGCGCGTCGTGCAACGACGAAGCGATTCCACTCGTTGTCGATTGCGCCCGACGTAGAGACGCGTTCCACAAACGCCTCGATCAGATCTTTTTTGTTGCGCAGGCTCGGGCTCGCATCGATTGCGCGCGTAATCTCGGCGCGGATCTCCTTGTCGCTGCCCTCGCCACGCTCGGCCCGATACTTGTCAACCAGCATCAGGATGTAGTCGACGTTGATCTCAACCTGCTTGATCAGCTCGATCTCGAAGACGATGTCGTCGTTGATCAGCTCCTTGTCCGCCTTCTTCTCCTTGCGGAACTCGGCGTAGAGGTCGAGATAGATCGAGCGGTAGTCCTGCGCTTGGCGCTCAGTGAGAATCTCGTTGCCTTCGAACTCGTCGAAGGACGTGAGGATGTTCTGGAGCCGCAGGATCGCGCCAAACAGTGCGATGAAGTCCTTCTGCGCCTGCTCCCCCACGATCGGGTAGCCAAGCGGGAAACGACTCAGGAGTTCGGTGACCTTCTCCGCGTAATCGCCGTAGTAATCGCCGTACGGCTTCAGCAAGACCACACCCTGGGCGTTCTTGTTGCCGAAGAGCGCGATGGCGTCGTTGGTTGCCTGCTCCAGGTTACGGAAGCTGACGATATTGCCGTAAGTCTTCACCGAGTTGAGGATGCGGTTGGTGCGCGAGTAGGCCTGAATGAGGCCATGTGAACGGAGATTCTTGTCGACCCAAAGCGTGTTGAGCGTTGTGGCATCGAACCCGGTCAGGAACATGTTGACCACGATCACCAAATCGATCTCACGATTCTTCAGTCGCTTTGAAAGATCGGTGTAATAGCCGGCGAACCCATCCGAGCCGGTATCCCACCGGGTGCCGAACAAGCGGTTGTAGTCCTGAATCGCGGCATCAAGAAAGTCGCGAGACGACCCGTCGAGCGCGGCTGTGTCGAAGCCCTCTTCGTCGAGGTAGTCGTCGCCTTGCGCCTCGTTCGTAGCGAACGAGTAGATGAGCCCGATCTTCAGGCGCTGCCCGAGCGGAAGCGTCTCCTGGGCTTCGGCGAAGGCGCTGTAGTACCGCTTCGCCGCCTCGATGGACGCCGTCGCGAAGAGCGCGTTGAATCCGTGAACGCGACGCTCGCCGAGTGCGTAGTGCTCGCTCCGACGGGTCTTCTGGTCGAAGTGATCAAGGACGTAGTTGGTGACGTCGCTGACACGCTTGGGATCGAGGAGAGCTTCCTCGGCGGCGATTCCAGCGACCTCCTTGTCTGTGATGCCCTCCGGCAGCTTGATCGTGTTGACGAAGTCGATGCGGAAGGGCAGGACGTTCTTGTCGGTGATGGCATCCACGATCGTGTACGTGTGGAGCTTGTCGCCGAATGCTTGTTCCGTCGTCCGGAGCTGCGGGTTGCCAGCTGATCCGGCGTTCTCAGCAAAGATCGGCGTCCCGGTGAAGCCAAAGAGGTTGTAGCGCCGGAAGGCCTTTGTGATCGCCGTATGCATGTCGCCGAACTGCGAGCGGTGGCACTCATCGAAGATCAGCACGACGTGGCCGTCGTAGATGGTGTGGCCCTTCTCCGACTGCACGACGCGAGCCAGCTTCTGGATCGTGGTGATGACGATTTTCCTGCTGGGATCCGCCAGGTGCTTGGAGAGCTGACTCGTAGAGGTCGAGGCGTTTGCCGCGCCCTTCTCGAAGCGGTCGTACTCGCGTTGGGTCTGCCAGTCCAGGTCTTTGCGGTCGACGACGAACAGTACCTTGTCGACGCTTGGCAGGCGCGACGCAAGTTGCGCGGTCTTGAACGACGTCAACGTCTTGCCGGAGCCGGTGGTGTGCCAGACATACCCACCCGCAGCAGCTGTCCCGAGCTGCTTGTAGGTGGTGGAGATGTCGATCTTCTGAAGAATCCGCTCAGTCGCGACGATCTGGTACGGACGCATCACTAGCAGGAGCTTGTCGGCAGTCAATACACAGTAGCGCGTCAAAACGGCGAGCAACGTGTGCTTAGCGAAGAAGGTTTTGGTGAAGCTCGTCAGATCCTGGATTGGGCGGTTCGTCGCATCAGCCCACCAGGATGTGAACTCGTAGGAGTTAGAAGTCCTGCGGACGCGTTTGCGCCCAACGGCGTCTTCGATGTGCTGGCGGCGCGTGGTGTTGGAGTAGTACTTGGTGAGCGTGCCGTTGCTGATAACGAAGATCTGGACGTAGTCGAAGAGACCCGAACCAGCCCAGAAGCTGTCGCGCTGGTACCGATCGATCTGATTGAAGGCTTCGCGGATGTCGACCCCGCGCCGCTTCAGCTCGATGTGCACGAGCGGGAGACCGTTGACGAGCACCGTCACGTCGTAGCGGTTCGACCGGGCAGCACCACCATCTCCTGCGCCGATCTCGTACTGATTGATGACCTGGAGACGGTTGTTGTGGATATTGCGCTTGTCGATGAGCGCGACGTTCTTCGTGCTGCCGTCGTCGCGCGTCAGGACTTGGATCGGGTCTTCTTGGATGCGAACCGTCTTGTCGGCGGCCGTGTCATTGGCACTGGCGACCCGCTGTGTGAAGAAGCGCTGCCACTCGGCGTCGGAGAACGTGATGCTGTTGAGCTGTTCAAGTTGTGTCCGCAAGTTAGCGATGAGCTGCGCTTCTGAGGTGATCCCGAGATACTCGTAAGCCTGCCCTTCGAGCACCTTTACGAGCTCGCGCTCAAGATCCGCCTCGGACTGGTAGCTCCCCGCTCCGACTTCATCAGGGATGAACTCGGCGACGACCGTGCTGTCGGTGCTGACGGCGATGGGTTCGTAGTGGCGGAGGGTTGAGTCGCTCATGACTACGAACGCTCCTCAAACGTGAAGAGTCGGTCGCGGTAGTACTCATACTGCTTCTGACGCGCGGCGATCTCGGCCGGAAGCCCGATCTCTGGATCGTTGACGAGCGCGTCAAACTTGTCGAGAAGAGCCACGACCCGTTCCTGAACCTTTCGCGTTGGAAGCGGCACCTCCACCGCCCGTACGATCTCTGCGTTGAGATTCTTGACGGTGCCTGCCCCCGCACGGCGTGCGAACTCTTCTTGCAGTGGGGCGGAGCGCAGCAGGTGGTAGAGGTAGTCGGGCACGAACGCGTCGTCGAACTCGCTGATGGCGAGCCAACCGTCATGAATTGCCCCGTCTATCTTTGATATATACGGCCGCCCAAAGCTCATAGAGTTGGACAGCACGAAGTCCCCAGGACGCACGCGTCGCGACTTTGCGGCACCCTCGGGTGTTACGCGCTGGGCCGTTCGAGTGATGAACTTGCCACTCGCCGACACATCACCGATCTTGATCCAAGGGACGCCGTCATCTGCATCGGTGATGAAGCTCTGGATCGGCCGAGGTGAGGCACCTCGAACAATCGTCGCGACGTCGCCAAGTCGCGCACGTGGAACGTCATCATTCTGGAGCAGGATGCTGGCCAGGTGCCCGTACTGGATTTGCCGCGCCTCAAGCTCCTCGATGAGGGTCGCGCCGAGTTCTGTGAATCGATCCAGGACATGGACGATCTCTCGCTGAACGTCCAGAGGCGGCACAGGAATACGGAGCTTCGCGAGGGAAGTTCCTGAGATCCGACGCACCTTGGTGCCGGTGATGTGCCGCGCCTTCTGGGACTGGAAGGAGTCCGATTGGAAGAAGTAGGCAACGTATCGCGGATCAAGCGAGTGCCGGAAGATGTATGCGTCTCCGCTCACAGCAGCCTCTGACTCGCCCAGCCAGGCAGTCGCCTTCCCTACCGCCTGATCGTCCTCGCTCGTGGTCGCGATCACCAAGTCGCCAGGTCGGGCTCGGCGGAGCTTCTTCGCATACTCGGGATCCGTAAATGACTGCGTAGATTCCGTCCAAATTCCATACAGCGTATGAACCTGCCCGTAGTGGATGGCCGGCGTTCCCGCCGTGGTCAGATCCGCCTTCTGGAGGCCGGTGCCTCGGATGAAATCCCCGACATCCCCGAGGTTCTTGCCCTCCACCCCTGTCGCCAGACGCCCCACGAGGTCTTCGATCTGACTCATGCCGCACCTCCTTCAACGATCGTCACGGAGGTTCCCGAATCCGACCAGCCGAGGGAGGCGACTGCCTGAGTCATTTCCTGATTGTTCCGGATGTTGCTCACGATCCCAATGACGAGACGACGGCATGGGGCGTACTTACTCAGCGCCTCATCCTCATCCGAGTCACCGTGGATAACTTCGCTGAGCTCGCTAAAGAGCGTGTACCCATTTGCTGTGAACTCGTGCGGGATGATGCGGCTCTTTTCGTCGACCTCCTTCAGGAGCGGACGAAACTTCTTGCGCCACCCGTTCTTCTGGGTCGTCGATATGCCAACCGCCTGGGCAGCTTGGATCGTGACTGACTCAAAGATCTTTCGCAGGTAGATCATCGCTCCAGCGCCGAGGTGATCGTCGTAGGCGATCTGGGCGCGCTCCAATAGGTCGTCGACATGCTCAGCTCCACCGATGCCAGCGGAGTCGCGCCGATTCTCGGTGTAACGCTCAAGAAAGACGGACGGTGACTGAGAGAACAGGTCATCCTCGCACCCAACTAGGAACCATGCCTCAGCAGTTGAGTCGCAGGCGTAGCAGCGCAAGGTCGCATCCACGCTGATCGATCGCTCGCCAGTAATCAGGCAAGAGAGCTTCTCCCCTGAGTAGAAAGAGCGCAGATCCCCGCATCCCAGACAAAAGTAGTTCCGAACGATCTTGCCGACTTCGATGTTGCGATGCTGACCCCAGCCGATCTTCCGGAACCCAAGGAATCCCTCAACCTGCGCCGTCGCGGTGTCGGGTGCCTTGTTCAGCACCTCAGACAGTCGCATGCGAGTTTCCTTCAAGCCCAGCGACGATCTCATCGATCGATGCGCGAAGGGCAACCTGGCGGGCAACGATCTGCGCGATTTCAGCATTGAGCGCGTGGATGTCAACGTGCTCGCGAGTGTTCGCCTGCCGGACGTAGGAGGAGACCGCTATGTTGTAGGCGTTCGCTTCGATATCGCTGTTTGTAACGAGCACCGCGAAGTGATCGATTGGCACGCGGTCGGCGAATGCTTCAAGGATGTCTCGCTGGTGATCCGGGCTGAGCTTGTTCTTGTTGCCCACCCGATCCGCCTTGCTCGTCGCATCGATGAAGAGCACGTCGTTGGTCTTCTTCGACTTCTTGAGTACGACGATGCACGTCGCGATAGAAGTACCAAAGAATAGGTCTGGCGGCAACTGTATGACCGCATCCACGAAGTTGTTGTCGACAAGGTATTTACGAATCCGCTGCTCAGCTCCGCCGCGGTACAGCACGCCCGGGAACTCGACGATCGCAGCTGTTCCGTTCACCGCGAGCCACGACAGGATGTGCATCGTGAAGGCGAGGTCTGCCTTGGATTTCGGCGCGAGGACTCCCGCCGGCGCGAACCGGTCGTCGCCCAACAGGAGGTGATTTGAATCGCCCTCCCAGTTGATCGAGTAAGGCGGGTTGGAGACGATCGCCTCGAACGGCTCGTCATCCCAGTGCGCCGGCTCGGTGAGCGTGTCGCCGTGAGCGATGTTGAACTGCTCGTAAGGGATGTCGTGCAGGAACATGTTGATACGGGCAAGGTTGTACGTGGTCAGATTAATCTCCTGGCCGAAGTAGCCACGCCGAACGCCGTGCGGCCCGAGCACCTTCTGGAACTTCAGAAGGAGCGAACCGGAGCCGACAGCCGGGTCATAGACCTTGTTAACCTCGGTCTTGCCGACAACCGTGAGACGAGCGAGAAGCTCGGACACCTCTTGGGGTGTGTAGTACTCGCCACCTGACTTGCCCGCGTCCGAGGCGTACATCTGCATGAGGTACTCGTAGGCGTCCCCAAACGCATCAATCTCGTGCGTGGTGAAGTCACCGAGGTTGAGGTTGCCGATCTGGTCGAGCAGCATGACGAGCTTGAGATTGCGGCGCGTGACCGTGTTGCCGAGCTTCGCCGAGTTCACATCGAGGTCGTCAAACAAACCCTTGATGTCGTCTTCACTGTCGGCTCCGACGGCTGAACCTTCGATGTTGCGGAAGACCTGCTCCAGCGTCTCGTTCAGGTTCTCGTTCTCGGACGCGCTCCGTCGGACGTTGACAAACAACTCCGAAGGCAGAATGTAGAAGCCCTTCTCCTGCACAGTATCCTCACGCCCAGACTCAGCCTCGGCGTCAGAGATGCTTGCGTAGTCGAAATCAGAGTCGCCAGCCTTGCGCTCCAGGTCATTCAGATACGCAGTGAGATTCTCGGAGATGAATCGATAGAAGAGCATGCCGAGCACGTAGCTCTTGAAGTCCCAGCCATCGACTGAGCCGCGAAGCTCGTTCGCGATCTTCCATATCGTCTTGTGTAGCTCGGTACGCTGAGCTTCCTTGGTCGTCGGTGCCATGTTGTGTCTCCTGCGCGTGCGCCTCAAGTTGCTGTAATACTTCTGTCCCAAAGGTAGCGGCGAGTTTGGTCTGTGCCATGCTGCGCCGCGACGCAGGTGTGCCGCGTTGGATGCTGTCGGGAGCATTAACCGTCAAGGTGAACGCCGCCGAACCAGTTGCCCATGGCATGGAGAGCGGCTGGACTCAGCTACGCTCCTGCTTGAGGTTGGCGAATGGTAACTGGGACTGCTGTAGATCCGGTGACACGTCTCATTTGGGGTTCTCAGGCCGCTCGAGTGGCCGTTGAGTTGATTATCTCGAACTCGATCGGCGTTAGTCGTCCGAGTCGTCGTTACCGGCGTCGGCGAAGGTAGGTGCGCTCGAGCCAGGTGACAATGTCCAGTCGCAACTCTTGTCGTGTCGGCCATTGCTTATTGTTCAGGACGTTCTTCTTCAGCAGCGAGAAGAACGACTCCATTGCGGCGTTGTCCGCGCATGCGCCGTCTCGTCCCATCGACCCGGTGATACCGCTCGCTCGCAGAAATTCGACGTATTTCCGCGAACGAAATTGAGATCCTCGATCTGATTGCAGCGTCGTGCCGATGGGGTTTTTCAGTGCCATTGCGTTTGCGCCACCAGTCTGCGCGACTAAACCGTCTCGGGCATCGTCGCGGGGCAGCTCGGGATGGACCTTCGCTCACAGACTGCCACCCCCGCGCCTTGCTGAATACGAATGGGCGCTAAAGAAGAGCTTTCGACTGCGGTTGGACCGGCAACAAGCGGGGTGCATCCCCAAATGAGAAGGGCTCGGGGATGAAGCGACGCAGAGAGAGCGAGAAGGAACGGATCAGACGAGACAAGGATGCAAGGTGATCTTCCCCCGGTTCCTCGGACAGTTTGATGTGTCGTCTTAGGCAGCCAGGGTGACTGTCGTCGGGACGATTTTCTCGTAGTCCGCCGGTGAGTGGTAGCCCAACGAGGAGTGCCGGCGGCGGGGGTTGTACCAGGCTTCGATCCAGGAGAACATCGCGGTCCCCAACTGCCGTCTGGTGGCCCAGGGTTGACTGTCGAGGAGTTCGATCTGCATACCGGACCAGAAGGATTCCATCATCGCGTTGTCGTAGCAGTCGCCGACCGAGCCCATGGAGGCGATCAGGCCGGCTTCGTGGACGCGGGAGGTGAAGGCCCAGGAGGTGTATTGGGAACCGTGGTCGGAGTGCATGATCGCCCCGCGGACCCCGAACCTCACCAGCGGGCCATCTGAAGAGCGTCGACGACGAGGTCTGCGGTCATCCGGGATCCGATCGACCACCCGATCGCCAGCCGGCTGTAAGCGTCGAGGACGACGGCGCAGTAGACCTTCCCTTCGGCGGTGTGGTGCTCGGTGATGTCACCCAACCAGAGCCGGTTCGGACCAGGAACACGGAAGTTGCGGTTGACCTTGTCCTCGCTGGTGGCCGGGTTGGTGCGGAACCGGAACTTGCGTTTCACGGCGCCGGCCCAGCCGCGCTCACGCATGATCCGCTCCACCCGTTTCCGCCCGATGCGGAACCCGTGGCCCATCCGCAGCTCGGCGTGCATCCTGGGTGACCCGTAGGTGTGGAAGAACGCCCCCTTCTCTGATCGGAGCCGGGCGATCACCGCGGCGATCTCCTCATCCCTCGCCTTGCGAGCGGAGATTCGGTGTTTGGCCCAGGTGTAGTAGCCGGAGCGGGAGACCCCCAACAGCCGGCTGACCGTCGCGACTTTGAACCGTTTCGGGTTCTCAGCCGTCAGCTGCTCGATCAGTCGGAAAGATGTTTTGGGAGCACGTTCTCCTTCGCGAAATACGCCGCCGCGCGCTTCAGGATCTCGTTCTCCGTCTCCAACCGGCGCACCTCCCGACGGAGCCGGACCAGCTCGGCCTGCTCATCAGCATCGAGGACCGGGACCACACCGGCGGCTTTCTCCGCCTCGGCTTTGGCGAAGTCGTCCTCGGCCACCCACCGATACAACGCGGAGTTCGAGATACCGAGCTCGCGGGCGACCTGCGACAACGAGCGGTCGCTGATCCTGACTAACTCGATCGCACGAACACGGAACTCCCGAGGGAAACGTCTAGCCATAAAGACAAACCTCCCGAACCAAACAAGGCCGATGATAAGTGACCGAAGAAACGGGGGAACACCAGACAGATGAGAAAAACTAGACGTCCAATGCACGTAGGCACTTAAGTGGAAGGGCCCGTGCGGTCCCGGTTCCGGAGGAATCCCCTGTCAACCTGGTTGCAGCGATCTGCGGGATTCTCGGCGCTCAATTTTGCGACTCAAAGAGACAACCTGCGCGACGAAGCGTCGGCTTGCGGCCGCAGACTCACGCCCGACGGCGGTCACCGACCTCCGTGCCGACCCCGGTGCCACATCCGTTTCGGCCCCCTGGATTCCGATCGAAGACGCCGCCCGCGGCGCTGCCTTGCTGAGGTTGAGGACCTTTCCGTCGCCCGATCGTAGCTCGTGTCCGGTGCTCCGTGCCGGGCTTTCGCGGCGTAGCCTCCTCCGCTGTGCTCCCCCGGTACTCCACGGTCCCGGCACTACACGCCTCCCACTCGCTCTCGATCACTCGCCGGAAAGGCGCTCAAAACGATCGACCTTGGGAGTGAGTGGGATGCGGGTATACATCATCGGCACCAACAACATGGCACCGGAGCCGGGGGGCGGACTGCTCGGCGTGGAAGGGTCCTCCAACCCGACCGCAGCGGAGAAGCAGGAATGCGTTGAGACAGTCAGCACTTACGTGATGGACGGGTGGGCGATCGCGGCCGACCCGCACACTGCTATCGGTTGGCTCGCCGCACTCATCGCGGAGACGGAATGCGTGCCCTTCGTCAACCTCACCCGCCTCGTTAGGAAGGAGCCCGCACTGCAGTCCGCATCCGTGCGAGCACTGCCAACGGGGCCACGGCTCTGCGACAATGGCGAGCGTGAACAGGGACCGATTCCAACGCTAGTTCGCGTTGTACCGAAGTGGAGACACCTCATGTCCAAGGTCCCTGCCTGCTACAAGCTCGCCGCAACAACCGATCGCTACATTCTCGAATCCGAGGAGTACATGCACTGGACGGTCGCCGATCTCATGGAGATGCTCGCGGCTTTTCCGCCCGATGCTCGCGTCTGGGTAATGGACGACGAAGAGACCGCGCATCCTCTGGAGGGCTTCGGCGGCGACAAGTCTGACCTCTTCATTCACTGAGCCCAGCGAAGCCTTGGGGGCCGATCGGCCCCCAAGACTTCCTCCTAGGGTGCACCTTCCGTCGGGTTGAACGTCACTTCGGATGGTCTGTCGGCCAACCCGTCCGATACGCTCGCGCGTCGTCGAGCTCGACGTCAGGACGTGCGGCATTGTCACGTTCGACGCGCGCGAGGTCGAGCGGCGGGGTCATGTCCGAGACGAAGGCGGCGAAGCCGAGCCCGGTTACATGTTCCTGTCACATGCCTGGGGACGCGGCTACGCGACCGAAGCCTGTGCGGCGGCGATGGTGGGGTTCCGTGCTGCCGTTCCGGAGGAGCCGCTCGTCGTCTCGACTCAGCTCGCGAACGAGGCGTCGCTGCGTGTCATCCGGAAGCTCGGGTTCCTCAACGCGAGCTCCTGACAGATCTGCGCACCTAGTACTCTGCACTACGTGGAAAACGAGGCTGCTCCCAAGCCCGAGTGGGCGGCTCTGCCTGCCGGTACGCCCATCCGAGTTCGGGAATGGGTGATTCCACCTCTGTTCCTCCTTGGCCTTGCTGCAATTGAGTCGTGGGCTGCGCTCAGCGCCGGCGCTCGCGGTGTGCCGCTGTTCTCGGCGTTCGCGGTCTCCATCTGCATCGTCGCTGCCGGCGTCCTCACGATTTTCGGTTACCGCGCGTATCGCGATCTCACAGCTCGGGCCGCCGAGCAATACCTCACAGTAGTGATGGCCTCACTCTTCCTGGCCGGCGCTCTGATGTCGCTTGGCTATGTCGGCTGGATTTTGCTGGCGCTAGTGGGACGCATGGCCGCCGACCGGAGGTGGCGGCCACTCCGGCTGCTGCGCACGATCATGCCCAGACGCCGCTGGCAGCGCGTCGCGATCATTGCCGCCGCCGTCGCGGTCATCGGCCTCTTCCTACTCCCGGTCGCACGAATTCTGGACTCCATACCGCTGATCACGCTAGCCATCACAGGGCGAATCATTGGGCCCCTCGTCTTCGGCTTCGCGACTCGACTGCGACCGGGCGCGACGGGGCTGTTCTGAGCGACGGAAGCTCGAAGGTGCTTCGTCGTCACTCGTACTCGAACGATCGTTTGCGGGTCATTGAGATCACCGAAGATCTCTTAGAGTTTCTTAGAGTTTTTCGGCATCCCTGGGGGCAAATTGTGGGCAAAACCAATAATTGGCGATTTTCGTATCATCGAAAATCGATCCTGACCAGCTATTTTATTGCACACTTGAAGTGCCCCTGGAGGGACTCGAACCCCCAACCGTTTCCTTAGGACGGAACTGCTCTTCCATTGAGCTACAGAGGCTGGCCCACCAATCCTAGCGAACGCGACCCCTCAGCCGGCGAGCTGCAGCTCGTGCCGCCGCCAGGGCTCCGTGTACTCGTCCCAGTTGGGGTCGTTCCAGCGCATGCTGATCAGCGACGCCATGTTGAGGTGGGGCTCCTTCAGTTCGAAGGGCAGCTTCCAGCCGAGCTCCGACAGGAGGCGGTCGCTCTTGACGTTGTTGCAGCGGAAGCAGGCGATCACCACGTTGTCCCAGGTGTGCGTGCCGCCGCGGGCGCGCGGGATGACGTGGTCGAGGGTGTCGCCGAACTTGCCGCAGTACGCGCACACGTGGCCGTAGCGCTCCAGCGCCGACTTGCGGGTGAGCGGGATGCGGCGGTGCGGCACGCGGATGTACTGGTTCAGGAGCACGACGCTCGGCGCATCCAGCACCAGGGAGCGGCTGTGGAGTTGCGCCCCGCTCCCTGCGACGGTGGATGCTTTGCCGGCGAGCACGAGCATCACGGCCCGCCGCGTCGAGATCACGCCGAGCGGTTCGTAGCTGGCGTTCAGAACCAGAGTCTTCATCTGCGACCTTCCGGGAAAAGGCGACGGCCCGTGGGCGTGCGGAGGCAAACAAAAAGGGCACTGTCCGTGCGGACAGCGCCCAAGGTTGCGGCGGCATGGTGGTGGCAGGCCACATGGTGGCGCTGGCAGGCCTCCACGTGGTGGCGGCAGGCGAGGAAGTCGAGGCCGCACTCGTCCCACCCGGTCGCCCTCAGCGACCCGGCGGAACGTATTCCGGCCATCGGATCCTCCGAATCTGCGGCTGCGGCGAGGCAGCTCAGAACGACAGGGTAACCCAGAAACGGCGCGCCACCTATTCGTGGCGCGCCGCTCGGGTGCTGTGGTGCGGAGTGTTCACCGCCCGGAAACCGGTCGGTCAGGCCCGGTGGTGAGTCAGATGCCCAGCCGGACGATGTAGTAGTCGCTCGTCCAGATCGGGCGGATGGAGATGGAGCGGCCGCTGTCGGGCGCATCCATGATGTTGCCGTTGCCGGCGTAGAAGCCGTCATGGCCGGCCATGATGACGATGTCGCCGGGCTGGGCGTCCGCGATCGAGATGCGCTTGCCCATGGCGGCCTGGCCGGAGACCGAGTGCGGCAGGTTGATGCCGAACTGGGCGTACACGTACATCACGTAGCCGGAGCAGTCGAAGCCCGCGGGGCTGGCGCCGCCGTACACGTACGGGGTGCCGATGTACTGCTGCGCGACCGAGAACACCTGCGAGAGGCTGAAGTTCGGGTACGGCGGGTTGGCCAGGAAGTCGGAGACCGACGGGCCGGTCGACGCCCGGCTGGCGTAGCTCGCGAACTGCACGGCGGCCTCGCGGCGGGCGGCCTCGGCGGCCGCAGCGGCGGCGGCCGCGGCCTTCTGAGCGTTCAGCTGCTCCTGGGTGGTGGCCGACGCGGCGTCACGGGTGACGGACGCGGAGGCGACGCCGCCGACCTCGACGGTCTGCGACTGCGCCTTCTTCATGGAGTCGGCGGCGCTCGGGCCGAACGCGGCGCTGTCGGCGCCGTTCGGGTTGAACGCGAAAGCGGGGAGCGACATGGTGGCGATGAGACCGGTGGCGACGGTGATGACACCGGCGTTCACGATCCAGCCGCCCTTCCGCTTCTTCTTCGGCTGCTCACCGGACGTGGCGCCACCAGCGCGCGCCGGCGACCCTGCCGGGCGTGTGGATGCGGTGGCCGCGGTCGTCGTGCGCACGGCGCGACGGGAGACGGCGGAAGAAGAAAGGCTCTGGTTCGGGTTCGTGCGGTCCTCGGCGGGACCGGGCGTGCTCGACTGTGCCAAAGTGTGACCTCCAGCGCTCCGGCAGCACTAGGGAGCTGCCCCCGTCCCAAGCTGGGTGGCTTCGGCTTCACGGATCGCGAGACGGGTTGATAGGGGGGTGGAGCGTCACGATCCGGGGTCCTGATGGGCCGTTTGTGGCCCGTTCGGACTCGTAAGAGACTACGGGACGTTATGCCGTTTGTCACATCTTTCGGACGACTTTTAACGAATCGGTAACGAGATTCAGGCGTCGACGAAGATGTGGGCAGCCAGCTCGTTGGGCAGTTCGAGGCCCGGCTCGAAGCCGTCGATCTGCACGGCGACATACGATCCAGCCGGAGAGAAAGTGCCGGTGGAGCCGGGAAAAACACCGGC
This sequence comes from Leifsonia sp. KNZ13-11D, assembly GCF_056754895.1. Taxonomy (NCBI): domain Bacteria; kingdom Bacillati; phylum Actinomycetota; class Actinomycetes; order Micrococcales; family Microbacteriaceae; genus Leifsonia; species Leifsonia sp. KNZ13-11D. The sequence goes on along the minus strand of NZ_JBPGWU010000001.1, from coordinate 1,163,253 downwards.
CTGCTTCAGCTGGAGCAGCAGTTCGGGGTCGACCTGCGCGGGCTCGCCGAGCCGGCGGATCTTCGCGGTGACGCCGGAATTGTTGCCGCGCACAACATCCACCAGGTTGATCAGGCTCTCGGTGGATGCGGAGGTGTCGGCGACGCCGAGCTCCCCCAGACCGGGGATCGGGTTGCCGTACGGCGACTCGGTGGGGTGACCGAGCATGGTCAGCAGCTTGCGCTCGACCTGCTCGCTCATCACATGCTCCCAGCGGCACGCCTCCTCGTGCACATACTCCCACTCCAGCTCGATCACGTCGCTGAGCAGGCGCTCGGCCAGGCGGTGCTTGCGCATCACGTGCACGGCCTTGCGGCGGCCCTCGTCGGTCAGCTCGAGGTGGCGGTCGCCGGAGACGACGACCAGGCCGTCGCGCTCCATGCGGCCGACGGTCTGCGAGACGGTCGGACCGGAGTGCCCGAGACGCTCCGAGATGCGCGCACGCAGGGGGACGATGTTGTCCTCCTCCAGCTCCAGGATGGTGCGGAGATACATCTCGGTCGTATCGATCAGATCGGTCATGAACCCCTCCACGTGACGGCGCGCGAACGCCGGATATCAGCCTACTTGGTGCGGCTGACAGGCCGGCGCAGGCCGGGACGGGGTCGCCGGGCGCGCCGTCCCCGCTCTACAACAGCCAATACACTTCAGTTATGCCGGACGTCACGATCCCCTCTGAGCTCCTGCCCGCCGACGGTCGCTTCGGATGCGGACCCTCCAAGGTCCGCCCCGAGCAGGTCGCCTACCTGTCCGGCCCCGGCGCCGAGCTGCTCGGCACCTCCCACCGCCAGGCTCCGGTCAAGAACCTGGTCGGCCGGGTGCGCGAGGGCATCGGCGACCTGTTCCGACTGCCCGAGGGCTACGAGGTCGTCGTCGGCAACGGCGGCTCGACGGCGTTCTGGGATGCTGCCGCATTCGGCCTCATCGAGAAGCGCAGCGAGAATCTGGTCTTCGGCGAATTCGGCGGCAAGTTCGCCAAGGCGGCGACGACCCCGTGGCTGGATGCTCCGCACGTCATCGAGGCGCCCGGCGGCTCCCGCAGCGAGGTCGAGGTCACGGCAGGCGTCGACGTGTACGCCTGGCCGCACAACGAGACGTCGACCGGCGTGATGGCGCCCGTGCGCCGCGTCCACGGCGACGACGGAGCGCTGACGGTCATCGACGCGACGAGCGCCGCAGGCGGCGTGGACCTGGATGTCAGCGAGTCGGACGTCTACTACTTCGCGCCCCAGAAGAACTTCGCCTCCGACGGCGGCCTCTGGCTGGCCCTCTTCTCCCCCGCCGCCCTGGAGCGCGTCGAGCGTGTCGCGGCGAGCGGGCGCTACATCCCCGAGTTCCTGAGCCTCAAGAACGCGGTCGACAACTCCCGCCTCAACCAGACGCTCAACACCCCGGCCATCGCGACACTCGTGCTGCTGGAGAACCAGGTCGCGTGGATGAACGGCAACGGCGGTCTCTCGTGGGCGGATGCGCGCACGCGCGAGTCGTCCGGCGCGCTCTACGAGTGGGCCGAGAAGGCGGAGTACGCGACGCCGTTCGTGACCAACCCGGCGCACCGCTCGCAGGTGGTCGTGACGATCGACTTCGACGACAGGATCGACGCGGCCGCGGTCGCGAAGACGCTGCGCGCCAACGGCGTGGTCGACACGGAGCCCTACCGCAAGCTCGGGCGCAACCAGCTGCGCGTCGCCACGTTCACGGCCATCGAGCCGGCGGATGTGCGGGCCCTGATCGGCTGCATCGAGTACGTGGTCGAGCGGCTGGGCTGACAAGCGCCATGCGCCTCTGGCTCCGCGACGACGAGCGTCGGCCCGACCCGGTCCCCGTGAAGACGGACGACCGGCGGGCCGTGCTCGTCGGGCTAGGCCTGTGGCTGGTCGCCCTCGTCGTCGTCCTCATCGCCGGGGCCCCCGAGGGCACCTGGATCTGGACCATCGTCGTCGGACTCGTCCTAGGCGTCCTCGGGCTCGGCTATCTCACGGTCACCCGGCGGCGCTGAGGGCGCCGCGGCGGCGTCGTCCGAGTCGTCATCCAACGCGTCGTCGTCGTCATCCTCGTCCGCGTCGTCCTCCGACACGTCGTCGTCATCCTCGTCCGCGAGGGCCGCCGCCTCCTCCGCCTCCAGGTCGAGGCCGGAGTCGATGTCGGTCTCCTCGTCGAAGCCGACGTCGACGCTGTCGATGTCCACCCCGTCCAGGTCGTCGTCCTCGTGGAGGTCGTTGACGTCGTGGTCGTCCGCGTCCTCGTCCTCGTCCTCGAAGTCGTCGTCGGACTCGTCCGCATCCTCGTCGTCGTCCGACTCGTCCGCGTCCTCCGCCTGCTGTGCGGCGAGCGCCTCCTGGGCCGCCTGGTACTCGGCGAGGCGCTCGGACCACGGCACCCAGTCGGGCGCGAGCAGCGCGCCCTCGCCGGGCATCAGCTCCGCCTCGAGCACGGTGGCCTCGCTGTCGTCGTCGGCGCGGCCGACCGTGACCGTCCAGTGCCAGCCCGGGTAACCGGAGAGGCGCGTCTCGAACAGCAGGGACAGCACGCCCGGGCCCTCGACGACGTGGCCGAGCGGCTCGCCGATCGTCGCCTCCGGCGTGATCTCGGCCAGCGCGGCGCGGGCCAGCGGGAGGGCTGCGAGCAGCTCCTCGTCGGCGGCGGGCTCGCCCTGCTCAGGCATCCAGGTCGTCCGCGACCTTGCGCAGCACGGCCGCGATCTTCGCGCCGTGCGCCTTGTCCGGGTACTTGCCGCGGCGCAGGTTCGCGCCGATGCCGTCGAGCAGCTTGACGAGGTCTTCGACGATGATCGCCATGTCGTCGGCCGACTTGCGCTTCATCTTCACGAGGCTCGGCGGAGCCTCCAGCACACGCACCGAGAGGGCCTGCGCGCCGCGCTTGCCGTCCGCGATGCCGAACTCCAGACGGGTTCCCGATTTGACGACGGCACCGGCGGGGAGCGCCGAGGCGTGCAGGAAGACTTCCTGGCCGTCATCGGAGCTGATGAAGCCGAAGCCTTTCTCCTCGTCGTAGAACTTGACCTTGCCGGTTGGCATGGGAACCTCACTTCGCATGGGGGATCGTATGACCAACCTCAATTATCCTTGATTTCGTGACCCAGCAGACCCCGCCGCCGGCTTCGCGGCTCCAGCGCATCCTCGCCTACATCATCGCCGCGCTCGTCATCGTGTCCCTGGTCTGCATCGCGGCCATCCTCATCGGCACCGCAGCGGGCCAGTTCGCCGCCCAGGGATCGGGTCAGGGCCTCTGGCCGACCGTGTTCCTCTTCCCCTACGCCGCCCTCCCGATCGCCTTCGTGCTGATCATCGTGCTGCTGATCGTCAGCGCGCGACGCAACCGTGCGCTCAACCGCGCGAACGGCGCGCCCGGCGCTGCGCCCAACGGACCCAAAGGCCGGCGCTAGGCCGCACGGCCGGCGGTTCGGCGGATGACGACCACCCTCGCCCTCGCAGCCCGGCTGCGAGAGCTGGACGACGCCGCGCTCCTCGCGGCCCTGCAGCGCCGCACCTACCGGCGGACCGGCGTCGCCGACTTCTTCGATCTCGCCGACGCCCTGCTCGACGCCGACTCGGTGCAGCGCGCCCTCGCTCCCCTCGACCGTCCGCGCCTCGCGGCTCTGGTCGTGCTCGGCCGGGCGGCACGGGCCTTGACGGTGGATGCGGTCGCCGCGGCACTCGCGGACGCACCGTCCACCGCGGGCATCGACCGGGACGCCGTCGCCGCGGCCCTCGACGACCTCATGGGCCTGCTGCTGGCGCATCCCGCCGACAGCGCCGACGGACCCGCATTCGCCGTGTACGACGGCGTGGCGTCGCAGCTCGCCGCCTGGCCGGCGCAGGGTCTGCCGTCGAGCGACGATCTGCTCGGCACTCCCCCGCCTCCCGCGCTCGCGCCGGTGCCGGACACCGAGCGCCGCTTCACCGACCGGCTCGCCGCCGAGCGGGCCTTCGAGGCCGTCGCGGCGGTGTCGGAGCTCCTCGCGGAGCTGGGCCGCGAAGGCGCGAGACGTCTGCAGAAGGGCGGCCTGGCGCTGCCGGCTGTGAAGCGTCTCGCCGAGGCGCTGTCGCTCGACGCCGACCTGGTGCCGGTGGCGCTGTCGGCCGCCGAGCGCGCCGGGCTCGTCGCGGTGGACGACGGGATGTGGCTCCCGACGGACGACGCGGCCGCCTGGTCGCACTCCCCCACGGCCGACCGCTGGCGCGCCCTCGCGGCGGCCTGGCTGACCGCGCTGCCCGAAGACCTGCGCACCCTGCTCGCGCTGCGCAGCCGGGCCGCCTGGGGCGAGAGCCTGCGCGAGCACGTCGCATGGCTGTATCCCGCATCCATCGAAGAGGCTCAGCAACGGGTGGATGCGCACACACGGCTCGCGGAGTGGCTCGGCGTGACGGCGCACCAGGCTCCGAGCTCGGCGGGCGCGGCGCTCGTCGAGGGGGGACCGGAGGCGGCGACCGCCGTGATGGCCGCGCAGTTCCCGGCGGAGGTCGACCGCGTCTACCTGCAGCACGACCTGACCATCGTGTCACCGGGGCCCCTGGCACCGGAGATCGAGTCGCGGCTGCGCGGCATCGCCGAGCTGGAGTCGCGCGCGCTCGCGTCCACGTTCCGGATCTCGGCAGCGTCGGTGGACCGAGCGCTCACGGCCGGCGAGACAGCGGACGGCATCCGCGAGTTCCTGAGCGCGATCTCGCTGACGGGACTGCCGCAGCCGGTCGACTACCTGATCGCCGATGCGGCGGAGCGGCACGGCCGCGTCCGGGTGCGCGAGGCGGTCGGCGAGGGCGTGCGCTCGGCGGTGCGGTCGGAGGACGCGACGCTGCTGCGCACCATCCACGTCGACCAGGCGCTCGCCTCCCTGCGGCTCGCGTCCGGGCGCGCCGGAGAGCTGATCAGCCGCTTCCCGCGCGACGTCGTGTTCTGGGCGCTGAGCGACGCCCGCTACCCGGTGGTCGCCGAGGACGCGGACGGCGCCGAGGTGACGCTGCGGCGGCAGCGGGTCGCGCATCCCGCGGCCGCCCCCGAGCACGATCGCGACCTCGACCTGGTCGAGCGCCTGCGGCTCGCCGAAGCGGACGCGGGCGACGACACCGGCGAGCGCTGGCTGGCCCGTCAGCTCGACCTGGCGGTGCGCGCACGGCAGCCGATCGTGATCGAGGTCGCGATGCCGGACGGCCAGGTCGTGGACTATCTGCTCGAACCGACCGGCGTCGGCGGCGGCCGGTTGCGCGGACGCGACCGCGCGGCCGACATCGAGCGGACGCTGCCGCTGTCCAGCGTGCGGGGGATGCGCCCGGCGCCCGACCAGGCGGACTGACGGCCGTCCGGCTCCGCGCTTTCGCCGGGAGCGCATCCTGAAGCCTGCTCACCCCGTGAGGGCGTAGGCTGGGCAGCTATGTCGGATGGCCCCCTGATCGTCCAGAGCGACCGCACGGTGCTGCTCGAAGTCGCACACCCGGACGCGGAGGACGCGCGTCACGACCTCGCGGTCTTCGCCGAACTGGAGCGCGCGCCCGAGCACATCCACACGTACCGCATCACGCGGCTGGGGCTGTGGAACGCGCGGGCCGCCGGGCACACCGCCGAGGACATGCTGGGCACGCTGGAGCGGTACTCCAAGTTCCCGATCCCGCAGACGGTGTCGGTCGATATGACCGAGACGGTCGCGCGGTACGGCCGGCTGGTCATCGAGCGCGACGACGAGGGGACGCTGCTGCTGCGGTCCGCCGACCTGCCGGTGCTGACGGAGGTGGCGGGCGCCAAGCGCATCGCCCCGCTGCTGCTGGAGCGCCGCGACGACGAGACGTTCGTCGTGGAGGCGTGGGCGCGCGGGCAGCTCAAGCAGGAGCTCGTGAAGCTCGGCTGGCCCGCGGAGGACCTCGCCGGTTACACGCCCGGCACCCCGCACGAGATCGGGCTGAAAGAGGACGGCTGGGCGCTGCGCGACTACCAGCGCAAGGCGGTCACCAACTTCTTCGACGGCGGCTCGGGCGTCGTCGTGCTCCCCTGCGGCGCCGGCAAGACGCTGGTGGGCGCCGGGGCGATGGCGACGGCGAAGACGACCACGCTCATCCTGGTCACCAACACGGTCTCGGCCAGGCAGTGGCGCGACGAGCTGCTGCGCCGCACCACTCTGACGGCGGAGGAGATCGGCGAGTACTCGGGCCAGGTGAAGGAGGTCAAGCCGGTCACGATCGCGACCTACCAGATCCTCACCGCCAAACGGAAGGGCGAGTACGCGCACCTGGCGCTGCTCGACGCACTGGACTGGGGCCTCGTGGTCTACGACGAGGTGCACCTACTGCCCGCGCCCGTGTTCAAGCTGACCGCCGAGCTGCAGGCGCGCCGTCGCCTCGGGCTGACCGCGACGCTCGTGCGCGAAGACGGCCGGGAGGGCGACGTGTTCAGCCTCATCGGGCCGAAGCGCTTCGACGCCCCCTGGAAGGAGATCGAGGCGCAGGGCTTCATCTCCCCCGCCGCCTGCTACGAGGTGCGCGTCGACCTGCCGCCGTCGGACCGGCTCAGCTACGCCGCCGCCCCCGACGACGAGCGCTACCGGCTGGCCGCCACGGCGCCGGCGAAGCTCGACATCGTGCGGCAGCTCGTCGCGCGGCACGAGGGCGAGCGCATCCTCGTGATCGGGCAGTACCTCGACCAGATCGACGAGCTGGCGGAGGCCCTGGATGCGCCGCAGCTGACGGGTGCGACCCCGGTGGATGAGCGGGAACGGCTCTACCAGGAGTTCCGCGACGGCCGCACGAAAGTTCTCGTGGTCAGCAAGGTCGCGAACTTCTCGGTCGACCTGCCCGAGGCGACGGTCGCCATCCAGGTGTCCGGCTCGTACGGCAGCCGCCAGGAGGAGGCGCAGCGCCTCGGACGCCTGCTGCGCCCCAAAGAGTCGGGCCTGTCGGCGAACTTCTACACGCTGGTCGCGCGCGACACGGTCGACCAGGACTTCGCCCAGAACCGCCAGCGCTTCCTCGCCGAGCAGGGCTACTCGTACACGATCCTCGACGCGCACGCGCTGCAGGCGGCGTAGCGCGCGGCGCTTCGTTGTCGCGCGCGGCGCTTCGCGTCGTGCGCGGCCGCTTGGCGTCGTGCGCGCCCGCTTCGCGTCGTGCGCGCCCGCTTCGCGTCGTGCGCGCCCTAGGCCGACATTCGGCACGAATCGCGGTTCTCGTCACGCCATAGCGGCGATTCGGCACGAATGTCGGCCCGTCTTTCGCCGGTCAGACGTTCGCCGTCGCCCTCGCGCGGCCCGCAACCCGCACCATTCGGCACGAATCGCGGTTCTCGTCACGCCATAGCGGCGATTCGGCACGAATGTCGGCCAGCTGGTGGCGCGTCAGATCGTTGCCGACGCGCACGCCGCGTCTAACGCGCACGATTCGGCACGAATCGCCGCTTCCGCGGCGGCACAATCGCTATTCGGCACGATTGTTCGCCACGCTCACCGCCCACGGGTTCGCCGGTCGTGCGCGATTCGGCACAAATCGTGGTTCTGGACGCGGCATGACCACGATTCGGCACAAGTCTCGCGCCCACACGGGAGCGGGGAGCGACGCTGGCGTCAGCCCAGGATGCGCGCGAGCGTCGCCCGCGCCTCGGCGTCCGCCGGGCGGTCGCGCGCCGTGATCGCCGCCTTCCAGAGCGCCCAGCCGCGCGCCCGCGCCCACGTCTCGTCGTCGAGCCCTACCACGTCGACGAAGGCGTCGCGCGCCGCTCCCTCGAACATCGTCCAGGCGGGGACGAGGTCGCAGGCCGGGTCGCCGACGCCGGAGGTGCCGAAGTCGATCACCGCCGACAGCGCGCCCGCCGCATCCACCAGCAGGTTGCCCGGCGCGACGTCGCCGTGGAACCACACCGGCGCCCCCTCAAAGCGGGTTGCGGTCGCCTCGGCCCAGACCTCATGCGCACGCGCCGAGGCGTCGCCGCCCAGCACCGGGAACGCGGCCAGCGCCTCCTCGCCGTACACGCCGGGCGGCGCACCGCGGAAGAAGTTGTGCGTCCCGGGCCCCGGCGCGCCCTCGACCGGCGCTGAACGCAGTGCGACGAGGAAGCGTCCGATCGCCTCGGCGAGCGCCGCATCCCGCGTCACGTCGCCGCGCAGCACGACCGGCGTGCCCGGCAGCCAGCGGTACACCGACCACGGCAGCGGGTACTCGTCCGTCGGCTCGCCCTGCGCGACCGGCTGCGGGATGGGCAGCGGCAGCAGCGAGGCGAGCCGCGGCAGCCACTCCTGCTCTTTCGCGACCTGCTCCCGGTATCCGGCAGCGCTCGGCAGGCGGACGCTCAGCTCGTCGCCGAGCCGGAACGTGCGGTTGTCCCAGCCGTCATGCTCGACCGGCCGGATGCCGAGAGCGCGCCACTCGGGAAACTGCGCGTCCACCAGCATGCGGACCAGCGCGGCGTCGATGTGCGGCCGGAGCTCAGCCGCGGACATACCGCAGCAGCAGGGTGTCGTCTCCCGCCAGCGTGTGCGCGAGGCGCAGACCGAGCGGAGCGATCGGGGCGGCGCCGGTGGCGATGCGCGACGAGGTTCCGGCCTCGAGCCGCGGGCTGATCGTCAGGCACAGCTCGTCGACGGCGCGCGCGGCGATCAGGTCGGCGAACAGGTGCGGGCCCCCTTCGCAGTGGATGCGCGTGAGCCCGCGCTCGTGCAGCACCGCGAGCCCGCGCTCGGCCTGCACGCGCTCGCGCCCGCAGACGACGACGTCGGCCACCTCGGAGAGCGCTTCGCGCGACTCGGGCCGCGACAGCTCCGTGGTCAGCACGATGGGACGCTCGGGGGCGTCCGCGAAGATCGAGCTGCGCGGGTCGAGGTCGAGGCCCGCCGAGACGATGGCGAACACCGGATGCGGCGTCATCCCCGCCCCGCTGCGCGCCCGAGCGGACTCCGCGCCCACCCGCATCGCGCCGTACCCCTCGGCGCGCACGGTGCCGGCTCCTACGAGCACCACATCGCAGAGGCGCCGCAGCAGTTCGAACACGCGGCTGTCGACGTCGTTCGACAGGCCGCCCGACAGGCCCTGGTGCGTCGCGGCACCGTCCACGCTGCTGACGAAGTTGACCCGCAGCCACGGGTCGCCCGCATCCTGCAGGTAGAGCGCGGTGATGTCGTCGTCGCTCAGCGCGGTCTGCGACGGTAGCGGCGACAGGCGGTGGATGGGCGGCTCAGTCATTCACGTCTCCCATGTTGTGCTTGAGGTAGGCGGGCTCGCGCAGGCCGAGCACGGCCTCCGTCATCCGCATGGCGGCGACGGAGGCGCGCACGTCGTGCATCCGGACGATACGGGCGCCGTTCATCACGCTGATGACCGCGGCGGCGAGGGAGCCTTCGAGCCGCTCCGCGCGCGGGGCGTCGAGGGTCTCGCCGATGAAGTCCTTGTTCGAGACGGCCGCGAGCACCGGATATCCGAGGTCCGCCAGCTCGCTGAGGCGGCGGGTCAGCTCCAGCGAGTGCAGCGTGTTCTTGTTGAGGTCGTGGCCCGGGTCGATGATGATGCGCTCCTCGGGGACGCCGGCGGCCCTGGCGCGCTCGACGCGATCGAGGAGGAACGCCGACACGTCCGCGACGACGTCGTCGTACTGCGGCCGCGGAAACGGCTTCCGCGGCTCGGCCAGGCTGTGCGTGATGACCAGAGTCGCCTCGCTCACGGCGACGACCGGCGCGAGCTCCGGGTCGCGCAGCCCGGTCGTGTCGTTGATGACCGTCGCCCCCGCCGCGATCGCCTCGCGGGCCACCGCGGCGTGGAACGTGTCCACCGAGATGACCACGTCGGACCCGGCGCGCAGGGCGGCGACGACCGGCACGACCCGCTCCATCTCCTCCTCGACCGGCACCGGCTCGCCGGGCGCGAACGGCGCACCGCCGATGTCCACCCAATCGGCGCCGAGCGCGACCGCCTCGAAGCACGCGTCGACGGCACGGTCGAAGGCGTAGGTGCGGCCCTGGTCGAAGAACGAGTCGGGCGTGCGGTTCACCACGGCCATCACGGCGACCTGCCGCGAGAAGTCGAACGTGCGCGCACCGATCCGCCGGACCGGCACGCGCAGCGGCGGCAGGTACGGCTCAGAGCGCGGCAAGATCGACGCCCTGGTCGGCCAACCGGTCCGCATCCACCCGCTCCGCCGACCGGATCAGGCGCTGGATGTCGTCCTGCACGTCCCACACGTTGACGTTCATCCCGGCGACGACCCGGTCGTTGCGCAGCCAGAAGGCGATGAACTCGCGGGCTTCGACGTCGCCACGGAACACCACCCGGGCTCCGACGGTCAGGGGCACGTAGCCCGAATACTCCATGCCGAGATCGTATTGGTCGGAGTAGAAGTACGGGATGTCGTCGTACGACGCGCGCTCGCCCAGGATCGCCTGCGCGGCGACCTTCCCGCTCGCGATCGCGTTCGCCCAGTGCTCGCTGCGCAGGTGGCGCCCGATCGCCGGCAGGAACGGCTTCGCCACGTCGCCGACGGCGTAGACGTCCTCGATGCTGGTCCGCATCCCCTTGTCGGTCAGCACGCCGTCCGCCACCGCGAGGCCGGAGCGCTCCGCGACCAGGCTGTTCGGCGAGGCGCCGACCCCGGCGACCACGACATCCGACGGGATGCGCTCGCCCGTCGCGAGCACGACGTACTGCTGCGCGCCGCCGTCGACCCCGACCACCACGGCGTCGTTGCGGAACTCGACCCCGTTGTCGCGGTGCAGCCGCTCGAAAACGGCACCCAGCTCCCGTCCGATCGCGCCGGAGAGCGGCACGGCCGAGTGGCCGACCACCGTCACCTCGTTGCCATAACCGCGGGCGGCGGCCGCGACTTCCATGCCGATCCAGCCGGAGCCGATCACGACCACGCGCCGACCGCCGGCCCTCAGCGCGTCCCGCAGCCGGACCGAGTCCTCCCGGGTCCGCAGCGGGAACACGGCGCCGTGCCCGCCGCCCGGCACGCCGAGCTGCCGCGCCCGCGCGCCGGTCGCGATCACGAGGCTGTCGTAGGTGATGCGGCCGCCGTCGTCGGTGAGGAACAGCTCGTGCGCATCCGCCTCGAAAGAACCGGCCTCGACGCCGGGCACGAACTCGACCGCGTTCTGCGCGTACCAGTCGTCCGGATGGACGGCCGCGTCCTCCAGTCCCCCTTCGCCCTTCAGGAACTCCTTCGACAGCGGCGGGCGGATGTAGGGGCGGTGCTCCTCCATCCCGAGCAGCAGGATGCGCCCTCCGAAGCCACGTTCTCGCAGCTCGGTCGCGACGCTCGCCCCGGCGAGGCCGGCGCCCGCGATGACGACGGTGGGTTCGCTCATGTTTCCAGCATCCACTCTTCCCACTGCGGGCGCCAGACCTCCGCACCCGGCGCGCACCGATGGCTCACAGGTAAGAGTCAGCTGACGCGCAGATAATGTTGGCCATGAACGCAGGACCCCGCATTCTCATCGTCGATGACGAGCCCAACATCCGCGACCTCCTCACCACCAGCCTTCGTTTCGCCGGGTTCGCCGTGCGGGCGGTCGGCAACGGGGCCCAGGCGATCTCCGCGGTCCTCGAAGAGGAGCCCGACCTGATCATCCTCGACGTCATGCTGCCGGACATGAACGGCTTCGGCGTCACCAAGCGCCTCCGCGGCGCCGGCTATACCGCGCCCATCCTGTTCCTCACCGCCAAGGACGACACCGAGGACAAGATCACCGGCCTCACCGTCGGCGGCGACGACTACGTCACCAAGCCGTTCAGCCTCGACGAGATCGTCGCCCGCATCAAGGCCATCCTGCGCCGCACCATGCAGGCCGACGAGGATGCGGTCATCCGCGCCGGTGAGCTGACCATGGACCAGGACACGCACGAGGTCTTCGTCGGCGACACCCCGATCGAGCTCAGCCCGACCGAGTTCAAGCTGCTGCGCTACCTGATGCTCAACCCCAACCGCGTGCTGTCGAAGGCGCAGATCCTCGACCACGTGTGGGAGTACGACTTCAACGGCGACGCCGGCATCGTCGAGTCCTACATCTCGTACCTGCGCCGCAAGGTGGATGCGCACTCCAGCGAGCCGCTCATCCAGACCAAGCGAGGTTTCGGCTACATGCTGAAGGCCGCCAAGGCCTGAGATGCTCCTGGCGGGTGCGCGGGCGGGGCACCGCCCGCACACATGCCCGGCACAGCATCCCCTGCATAGACTGACGGCCTGATGCACTCACGCCTGCTCGACCGCTGGAACGCGATCTCCCTCCGCACGAAGATCACGGGCGTGACCGTGCTCATGCTGACGCTGGGACTGCTCGTGACAGGCATCGGCACGATGTCGATGCTCAAGCCGGTGCTGCTCGACCAGCTGGATGCACAGCTCTCGGCGGCCTCGGGCGCGTCGTACCTGAACACGTACCTGTTCAAGACGTCGTCAAGCGCCGACCAGATCGCCACCGACGCGAGCCCGTCGGACTACTTCGCCGCCCTCTACGACTCGGACGGCCACCTCGTCACGCACAACTGGAACAACATCCCGTACGCGCACCGTCCCACCATCCCCAACAGCCTGACCGTCGCGGAGGCCAAGAACATGGCTCCGGGAGGCTTCTACCTCCCGAGCAACGACGGCCGCATCACGTACCGGGCACTCGCCACCACGCAGACGTTGGGAAGCGGCGAGCTGGCGACCGCGATCGTGGCGACGACGACCTCCCAGATCGACACCGTGATGGCGAGCTTCCTCGCGATCTTCCTCGGCTTCGGAGTCATCGTCATCGTCGTCGGCGCCGGGCTCACCCGGATGCTCGTGACCACGACGTTCTCGCCGCTGCGCGAAGTGGAGCAGACGGCGGCGGCGATCGCGGACGGCGACTTCAGCCAGCGCCTCGGCGGGGCGACGCCGAACACCGAGGTCGGCCGCCTCAACCGCTCCCTCAACACCATGCTGAACCGGATCGACCGGGCCTTCACGGACCGCGCCCGCACGATCGAGCAGATGCGGCGGTTCGTCGGCGACGCGTCCCACGAGTTGCGCACACCGCTGGTGTCGGTGCGCGGCTACGCCGAGCTGTACCGGATGGGCGCCCTGCAGACGCCGGAGGATGTCGCCCAGGCGATGGACCGCATCGAGAAGGAGGCGATCCGCATGGGCATCCTGGTGGAGGACCTCCTGGAGCTCGCCCGCCTCGACGAGACGAAGCCGCTCGACCTGCACCGGGTCGATCTGGTGAAGATCGCGCAGGACGCGGCGATGGATGCGATGGCCGGCTCCCCGGGCCGGGTCGTGACCGTGCTCGTGCCCGAGCCCGCCGTCCCGGACGAGGACGAGCTGGAGGAGCCGGGCGTCGACACCGTGCCGATGACGTTCGCGGACGCCAACGGCCGCCCGTCGAACGCCACGGGTCCGATCGCCTTCGCGGGGTCGGCTCTCGCCCGCCTGCGCCGCGGACGCCCCCGGCGCGGCACCGTGACCGAGCCCCTGCCGATCACGACCAGCGAGCGCGTCGTGCTGACGCGCCCTGCGCCCTCGGAGCCGGCGATCGTCATGGCCGAGGAGAACAAGCTCCGCCAGGTGGTCACCAACCTGATGGGCAACGCGCTCCGCTACACGCCGGAGGGGAGCCCGATCGAGATCGCCGTGCGCGTCGACCACCGCACCGAGCGCGCGACGCTGGAGGTGCGCGACCACGGCGAGGGCATCCCTCCGCAAATCCGCGAAAAGATCTTCCAGCGCTTCTGGCGCGCCGACACCTCGCGCGCCCGTGAGACCGGCGGAAGCGGACTCGGGCTGGCGATCGTCTCGTCGATCGTCGCGGCCCACAACGGCACGGTCGACGTGGTCGACACCGAGGGCGGCGGCGCGACCTTCCGCGTCTCCCTCCCGCTGGCGGCCTCCGCCGCGGCGCCGAACCCGGGCACGCCGTAGCGCGCGACGCCGCTCCTGCCTCAGCGGCGCCGGTTGCGATTGCTGGTCGTCGGCTAGCCTGGGTCGGACCAGCGAAGGAGCGTGATGTCGGATCCGCAAAGGCGTGACGTCTTCCGGCTCCGCGGGTTCCTCGACTACTGGGCCTCGTACACGGTCTCGGGCTTCGGCACCGCCATCACGATGGTCGCGCTCCAGGTGCTCGTGCTCGTCGATCTGGCCGGCAACGCGTTCGACGTCGGACTGCTCAACGCCGCCCGGTGGCTGCCGTACCTCGCGCTCGGCCTGGTCGCCGGGGCGCTCGTCGACCGGCGCCGGCGGAAGCCCCTGCTCATCGGCGCCGATCTCGGGCGAGCGGTCCTGCTCGCCGGTGTCCCGCTTCTCTTCGTGCTGGGCCGGCTGAGCATCCCTGCGTTGCTGGTGGTGGTCGTCGGAGTGGGCGTGCTCTCGCTGGTCGGCGACGCCGCCTCCCAGTCCCTGCTCCCCCGGATCGTGCCGCGTCGCGCCCTCGTCGCCGCCCACGCCCGAACCGATCAGAGCGACGCGATCGCCCAGACGAGCGGTCCGGTGGTCGCCGGCGCTCTGGTCGCCGCGGTCGGAGCGGCCTTCGCGATCCTCATCGATGCCGCCTCCTATCTCTTCTCCGCCGTCGCGATCTGGCGCATGCGCGTCGAGGAACCCGTCCCGCCGGACGCTCCCCCGCGACGGCTGCGTGCGGAGATCGCCGAAGGCCTCCGCTGGGTGTACCGCCACCGCATGCTCGGCCCGATGGCCTTCGGCTCGCATGGCTGGTTCCTGTTCACCGGGATCCTCACCACCGCGTTCACCCCCTTCGTGCTGATCGGGCTGCATCTCAACCCGTTCCAGCTCGGGATCGCTCTCGCAGGCGCCGGGGTGGCGGCTCTCATCGGAAGCGCCCTCTCGCAGCGGGCCGGGATCCGGTGGGGAGCAGGCTACGCCGTGATCGCGAGCAACCTGATCATGGCGATCGGCTGGTGCGTCATCGCCCTCTCGCCGGCGTCCATCGATCCGTGGCTCATCGTCGTCGTGCTCACCGCCGGTCAGAGCTTCTACGGCCTCGGCCTGGGCCTGAGCAACGCCAACGAGATGGGCTACCGCCAGGCCGTGACGCCCGACGAGCTGCAGGCCAGGACGAACACGACGATGCGGTCCGGCAACCGCGCGATGATCGTGATCGGCGCCCCGATCGGCGGTCTGCTCGCGACCTGGATCGGGTTCCGGCCGACGATGTGGATCGCCATCGTCGGGATCGTGGTGGTGACAGGCTTCCTGGCGGTCAGTCCGTTTCGCAAGGCGCGGCACCCGATCGGAGAGCTCGCGGACGAGAGCTGACCCGGATACCGTCGACGGCTTCCCGCGGAAAACAGAAGAGGGCGCCTCCCCGAAGGGAGACGCCCTCTGTCAGTCGGTCGGACCGGACTCAGAAGTCCATGCCGGCGCCCGGGTCGCCGACCGGCGCCGGGTTCTTCTCCGGCTTGTCGGCGACGACGGCCTCGGTGGTGAGGAACAGGCCCGCGATGGATGCGGCGTTCTGCAGCGCCGAGCGGGTGACCTTCACCGGGTCGTTGATGCCCGAGGCGAGCATGTCGACGTACTCGCCGGTGGCGGCGTTGAGGCCGTGGCCCACCGGGAGGTTGCGGACCTTCTCGACGACGACGCCGGCCTCGAGGCCCGCGTTGATCGCGATCTGCTTCAGCGGAGCCTCGATGGCGACCTTGACGATGTTCGCACCCGTCGCCTCGTCACCGGTCAGCTGGAGCTTCTCGAAGGCGGTCTTGCCGGCCTGGATGAGGGCGACGCCACCACCGGCGACGATGCCCTCCTCGACGGCGGCCTTCGCGTTGCGCACGGCGTCCTCGATGCGGTGCTTGCGCTCCTTCAGCTCGACCTCGGTGGCCGCACCCGCCTTGATGACGGCGACGCCGCCGGCGAGCTTGGCGAGACGCTCCTGCAGCTTCTCGCGGTCGTAGTCCGAGTCGGTCGACTCGATCTCGTTGCGGATCTGCTGCACGCGGCCGGCGATGGCCTCGGGGTCGCCCGCGCCCTCGACGATCGTGGTCTCGTCCTTGGTGATGACGACCTTGCGGGCCTGGCCGAGCAGGTCGAGGGTGACGTTCTCCAGCTTGAGACCGACCTCCTCGGAGATGACCTGGCCGCCGGTCAGGATCGCGATGTCCTGCAGCATGGCCTTGCGGCGGTCGCCGAAGCCCGGGGCCTTGACGGCGACGGACTTGAAGATGCCGCGGATCTTGTTGACGATCAGGGTCGCCAGGGCCTCGCCGTCGACGTCCTCAGCGATGATGAGGAGCGGCTTGTTGGCCTGGATGACCTTGTCGACGATCGGCAGAAGGTCCTTGATGTTGCTGATCTTCTGGTTCGCGATGAGGATGTACGGGTCTTCGAAGACTGCCTCCTGGCGGTCCTGGTCGGTCACGAAGTACTGCGACAGGAAGCCCTTGTCGAAGCGCATGCCCTCGGTGAGCTCGAGCTCGGTGCCGAAGGTGTTCGACTCCTCGACGGTGACGACGCCCTCCTTGCCGACCTTGTCGATCGCCTCGGCGATGATCTCGCCGATGGTGGTGTCGCCGGCGGAGATGGACGCGGTGGCCGCGATCTCCTCCTTGGTCTCGACCTCCTTGGCGGAGGCGATGAGCTCCTCGGTCACAGCCGCGACGGCCTTCTCGATGCCGCGCTTCAGCGTGATGGGGTCGGCGCCGGCCGCGACGTTGCGCAGGCCCTCCTTGACCAGGGCCTGAGCGAGCACGGTCGCGGTGGTGGTTCCGTCACCCGCGACGTCGTCGGTCTTCTTCGCGACCTCCTTGACGAGCTCCGCGCCGATCTTCTCGTACGGGTCGTCGAGCTCGATCTCCTTCGCGATGGAGACGCCGTCGTTCGTGATGGTCGGGGCGCCCCACTTCTTCTCGAGGACGACGTTGCGACCACGCGGGCCCAGGGTCACCTTGACCGTGTCGGCCAGGGTGTTCAGGCCGCGCTCGAGGCCGCGACGCGCGTCCTCGTCGAAAGCAATGATCTTTGCCATGTGTTTCTCGTCCCTCCCGGACGTCTGCGAAAGATTCCGTGTTTAGCACTCAGACAGATGGAGTGCTAAACAGATTCTGGCACTCGTGGCGGTCGAGTGCAAGGCGCGCGCGGTGGAGCCAGGGGAACGGCGGAGCGCCGCCCCTCGCGGGACGGCGCTCCTTTTACTGCTGGATCGGTGTCAGGCCAGTCGGACCGATTCGGCCTGCGGGCCCTTTTGCCCGGAGCCGACCTCGAATACGACCTGCTGGCCCTCTTCGAGAACCTTGTATCCCGCCATGTCAATCGCGGAGTAATGAACGAAAACGTCCTGTCCCCCACCTTCGACGGTGATGAAGCCGTAGCCCTTCTCAGCGTTGAACCACTTCACGGTCCCGTTCGCCATGCATTACTCCCATTGCTGTGTCGCTCGCACGGTCCATCGCCGCACGTTGAGTGCGATCCTAATGCGTGCAATACGGGGCGGCGCCAGCGTTTTCGCGAATCCGTATCGAAAAGCCGCCAAAGTTAAACACGTGCGTAACAAAGAGGAGCGGACGGCGCTCGCGGCCGCTCAGCCGGCGTAGTTCGCGCCCACCACGACGGTGATATCGGCGCCCGTGTCGGAGAACGCCGTGCTCTGCTGGATGGTCGCGCCGGGGAGCGCCTGCGCGACGCCGAGAGCGGCGGCCTGGTTCGCAGGGTCGCCGTAGTAGACGATGGTCTCCGCCAGGTCGGTCTTGTCGGCGTTCGCGAGGGCGCCGACCTTCCAGCCCGCCTTGGTGAGCACGTCGCCGACCGTGCCGGCCAGTCCCTCCCGGGTGGTGCCGTTCAACACGTTGACCGTCAGCGCGGGGTTCACCGTCGGGACGATGGTCGGTGTCGGCGACGCGGTCGGTGTCGGCGTCGTGGACGCGGTGCGGGACGCGGAGGCGCCCCCACCGTGGAACGAGATGCTGCCGTTGACGAGCGACAGGCCGAAGATGCCGGCGCCGACGAGGACGACGGTGGCCAGGGCGGCCCAGCCGACGGCCACCCAGCCACGCCCGCGGGGACGGGGTGCCCGGTGCGCGCCGACGCGCGTCAAGTCGTCCGGGATCTCGTCGAACCGGTCGCGGGGGAACTTCTCTGCCATCGGGGAGTGTGGTCCTTGGGGGTCAGTCGCCGGACGGGAGGGTCCGTGCGTGGCGTGCGGCCAGCCTCGCCTCGCGGAGCCGCAGCAGCCTCTTGACGAGCATGGGGTCGTGGCGCAGCGCCGCCGGACGGTCGATCAGCGCACCGAGCAACTGATAATACCGAGCCGCCGAGAGACCGAACTCCTCGCGGATGGCCTGCTCCTTGGCTCCGGCGTGCCGCCACCATTGGCGTTCGAACGCGAGGATCGCGGCATCCCGATCGCTCAGCTGTTCCGTGTCCGCGGGATCGCGGTCGGCGGCGGGCCGCCCGTCGGCTGACCGGGCCACGCTCACCGCCTTCCCTCGTCACGGATGCCGGGCCCACCGGCGTGCCGGCGCGCCCCGCGCTCGCACGTCATCCTAGGGCGCTGGTCCTGTGGTTTTCCCGTTCCCGCTCGGCACGTCGCGGTTCGCGCGCCGGGCCGCCGGATCGGGAACAGCCGGTTCAGGAACGCCGTTTACCCTGGTGACGACGAAAGGGAGTGGCATGGCACACGACGGCACGAGGCAGGACGGCTATCAGGTCACGAAGAGCGAGGACGACTGGCGTCGGGAGCTGACCCCGGAGCAGTACGCGGTGCTGCGCGAGGCGGGCACCGAGCGTCCCTGGACCGGCGAGCTGCTGGACGAGAGCCGGGCAGGCCTCTACACCTGCGCGGCGTGCGGCGCCGAGCTCTTCGCCGCCGGCACCAAGTTCGACTCCGGCTGCGGCTGGCCGAGCTTCTACGAGTCGGTCCGCCCGGAGGCGGTGGAGCTGCTCGAGGACACCAGCCTCGGGATGGTGCGCACCGAGGTGCGCTGCGCCGACTGCGGCTCTCACCTCGGACACGTCTTCCCGGACGGCTTCGGCACGCCGACCGGCGACCGCTACTGCATGAACTCGATCTCGCTGAACTTCACCCCGGAAGCCTGATGAGCGAAGGCGCGACCGTCACGGCGGGCGGCGACGCCCTCGATGCCGGTGGCGCAGACCTGCCCCGCCGGGTGGCGGCCCGCCGCTCCTACTCGCGGGTGACTCCCGACGCCCCGACGCACGAGGAGCTGCTGCCGCTGGTGGCTGCGGCGGGACGCGTCGCCGATCACAGCGCGCTGCACCCCTGGCGCATCATCGAGGTGCGCGGCGAGGCCCGGCAGCGGCTGGGCGAGGCGTTCGTCCGGGATGCGAAGGCCACCGGTCACGAGGCCGAGAAGCTGGCCGCCAAGCCGTTGCGCTCCTCTCTTCTGCTGGCCATCGTGGCGGTGCGGACGAAGAGCGAGAAGGTGCCCGGCTGGGAGCAGGACGCAGTCGCCTCGGGCGTCGCGCACATCCTGAGCCTGCTGCTGCACGACGCCGGATGGGGCGTGATGTGGCGCACCGGCCACCACACCCGCTCGAAGGCGGTGCACCGGATGCACGGGCTCGCGAAGAACGAGCGGCTGCTCGGCTGGCTGTACGTGGGCGGCATCCCCGCGGACAGCAAGGAGGGGCACCGCACCTCGCTCGACCCGGAGCGGTTCCTCTCCGTCCTGGACTGAGTGGGCGGGCGTCCCGGCCGGTCAGGCCGGCGTCCGCCGCCAGCCCCAGCGGATGCTGGCGATCGCGACGGCGACGATCGCGAGAAGTGTTCCGCCGATGGTCGAGAACGCCAGCGCGTGCGTGCTCGTCGGGAGCAGCAGATCGAGCAGGAGCGCGGCCACCAGCTGACCGGCGACGGTCGCGAGTCCCAGCAGCAGCACACCGGTCTGCCGCACGAGCAGCGCGGTGACACCGATGAAGACGCAGCCGATCGCGCCGCCGATGTAGAGCCACGGCTCGGTCGGCACCTGCTTCGGCAGCCCGACCATCGCCCAGTGCCCGAGCATCAGGACGAGCAGCACGGTCGTCCCGACGGCGAAGTTGATGAAGGTGGCGCTGAGGGCGCTGTCGGCGACGTGGCGCACCTGGCCGTTGACCGCCTGCTGCCAGCCGGTTCCAAGGCCCGCGATGAACGGCAGGATCATCAGCCAGACGGGCGCACTACCGCCGAACTGCGCGGAGACCGCCCAGGTCACCGCTCCCAGCGCGAGCACGGCGCCGACCAGGCGTGCGGCGGTCAGCGGGCGACGGCCGCCGGGGCCGATGCCCACGCGGTCGAGCACCAGGCCGCTGATCGTCTGACCGGCGACCACCGCGACGGTGAACAGCGCGACGCCGAGGGCGGCGGCCGCGAGTCCCTGCGAGAGCACCAGGAACGACCCCGCCGCACCGCCGCACACGTACCACCAGCGGATGCGGTGGGCTCGCAGCGCGTCCCGCACCCGGGCGAGGCCGCGACGGCCCGCGGGAGCGACGGCCAGTCCGACGGTGAGGATGACGAGGCCCGACCCGAACGAGATGGCGGCGGCCGTGAACCCGTCGCCGAGCCGGCTGCCGAGTTCGCCGTTGATCCGCGACTGCACCGCGACGAGACCACCGCACAGCACCGCGAAGACGAGAGCGAGCCACAGCGGGAGGGAGCGAGGGGTCACTCCTCCTACCCTAAGCCCGGGGACTTGGCCGGGCCCGGAGGCCTGGGGCCGGGGTCTGTCGCCGGGTCTGTCGCCGGGGGTCCGCTCAGGGGGCGGGCGCCTCGCCGTCGGTCGGCTCCGGCTGCGGCAGCCAGTCGATGTTCTCCTCGGGCGCGACCTCCTTCTCCTCTGTGAGGTCTCGGTCGTCGTTCTTCTTGTCGCTCATGCCGTCACCTTACGCCGGGCCGCCCGCCGGTCCGGGAGCGTCGGCGAGCGCGCCGAGCGGCGACTCGATCGCGTCCGCCACCTCGCGCAGGAACCCCGCGGCCACTCCGCCGTCGGTCACCCGGTGGTCGAAGACGAGCGACAGCTGCAGGATGCGGCGCGGCACGATCGCGCCGTCGACCACCCACGGCCTCTCGATCGCCCGGCCGAGGCCCAGGATCGCCACCTCGGGGTGGTTGATGATGGCGGCACTGCCGTCGACGCCCAGGCTGCCGTAATTGTTGATCGTGAACGTCGACCCGGTGAGGTCGGCGGGCGGCAGCGAGCCGTCGCGGGCGGCCCGGGCGAGGCGGTCCAGCTCGGCGTCCAGTTCGCGTACCGACAGGCGGTCGGCACGGCGGACGACCGGGACCAGAAGGCCGCGATCCGTGTTCGCGGCGAAGCCGAGGTTGACCCCATCGAAGGTGACCAGACTCTGGCCGTCCGGCGCGACACGTCCGCCGAGTTCGGGATGCCGTGCGAGCGCCGACAGGGCGAAGCGCGCCACGAACGAGAGGAACGAGGGTGCGCGGCCGCCGCGCACCAGCCGGCGGCGGCCCTCCCACAGCTCGGTCGCATCCACGTCGACCCAGACGGTCGCCTCGGGGATCTCGGAGCGGCTGCGGGACATGGTCTCGGCGACCGTGCGGCGGAGCCGGGAGAACGGAGTCGTGCTGCGCACGGCGAGGCCGGTGCGCGGGTCGGTGGCGCCGGGCGCGGCAGCGGCGGGCGCGGCAGCGCCGGGCCGCGGCGCGTCCGCCGCCGACGCGGCGGCGAGGCTCGGACGCGTCCGGGCGGTCTCGGGCGCTGTCGCGAAAGCGGCCTCCACATCACGGCGCGTGACCACGCCGTCGGGACGGCTCGGACGGAGCGTCGCCAGATCGATCCCGTGGGCGCGCGCCAGCGCCCGCACGACGGGCGAGACGACGGGCACGACGCCCGCCGGTCGGGACGCGACGCCGAGGCCGGCGGTCGCTGCCGGACGGTCGGCGGCGATGGTCCCGAAGCGCGCGATGCGGTTGCGGCGGCCGTTGTGCGCGGTGGTGCCGTAGCCGACGAGCACCTGGCCGGAGCCGCCGGACGCGCGCTCCTGCGGCGCCGCGGCCTCCTCCACCTCGATCAGCGGGGCGCCGACCAGAATGGTCTCCCCCTCCTCCCCGTGGAGCGCCGCGACGGTCCCGGCGTAGGGCGACGGTACCTCCACCACGGACTTGGCGGTCTCGACCTCGGCGATCGGCTGGTCGGTGGTGACGGTGTCCCCGACGGCGACCAGCCAGCGCACCAGCTCGGCGTCGGTCAGCCCCTCCCCCAGGTCAGGGAGGGTGAACACCCGGGCGGTCACGCGTCCTCCCACTGCAGCGCATCCACCGCGTCCAGCACGCGGTCCACGTCGGGCAGGTAGAACTTCTCGAGCTTCGGCGGCGCGAACGGGGTGTCGAAGCCGGTCACCCGCCGGACGGGCGCGAGCAGGTGGTGGAAGCAGCGCTCCGAGACGCGCGCCGCGACCTCGGCGGCGACGCCGGCGAAGCCGGGGGCCTCCGCGATGACGACGGCCCGGCCGGTCGCACGGACGGCGGCGCAGACGGTCTCGTCGTCGAACGGCGACAGGGAGCGGAGGTCGATGACGCCGAGCTCGCGTCCCTCCTCGGCCGCCGCCTCCGCCGCGGCGAGCGCTACGGGCACAGACGGACCGTACGCGATCAGGGTGGCGTCGCCGCCCTCCCGGGCGACGCGGGCGCGGCCGAGCTCCGGGAGCGGCGCGGTCACGTCCACCTCGCCGGTGGTCCAGTACAGCTTCTTCGGCTCCAGGAACACGACCGGGTCGGGATGCGCGATCGCAGCGCGCAGCATCCCGTACGCGTCCTGCGGGGTCGCCGGGGACACGACCGTCAGCCCCGGCGTGTGCACGTAGTACGCCTCGGAGGAGTCGGAGTGGTGCTCGACCCCGCCGATCCCTCCCGCGTACGGGATGCGGATCACCATCGGCAGCCGGACGGCCCCGCGGGTGCGGTTGCCCATCTTGGCGACGTGGTCGACGATCTGCTCGAACGCGGGATACGCGAACGCGTCGAACTGCATCTCCACGACCGGGCGCATGCCGTTCATCGCCATGCCGACCGCCGTGCCGACGATGCCGGACTCGGCGAGCGGGGTGTCGAAGCAGCGGCTCTCGCCGAAGCGGGCGGTGAGGCCGTCGGTGATCCGGAAGACGCCGCCGAGGGTGCCGACGTCCTCACCGAAGACGAGCACGGACGGGTCGGCGGCCAGGGCGTCCGCCAATGCGCGGTTAAGGGCCTGCGCCATGGTCATGGTGACCGGGGCGTCGGGATGGGCGTTCGGCGGGGTGGCGGATCCTGCCCGTTCGGCGGGGGCGTCGTGCATGAGGGTCATCGGGGGACCTCCGCTGTCTCTGGGGTGGATGCGGTGGATGCGGTGGCCGGGGTGGATGCGGTGGCCGGGGTGGATGCGGTGGCCGGGGTGGATGCGGTGGCCGGGGTGGATGCGGTGGCCGTGGATGCGGTGGCCGGGGTGGATGCGGCGGCCGGGCCGGCCTGGCCGGCGGTGTCGACCGCCGTGCCGTGGGTGGCGTCGGCGGCCGCGAGCTCGGCGGCCAGCTGCTCCGCCTGCTCCCGCAGCTGCGGGGTGAGGGCGGCGTAGACGTGGGCGAAGAGGTCCTCGGGGTGGAGGTCCGCATCCGTCATGATGGCCGCACGCAGGTCGGCGGCGACCCGTTCGGCGTGCGCGTGCGCCTCCGCGTCGTCGCCCTCGCCGAGCGCTCCCTCCGCGGTCAGCCAGGTCCGCAGCCGGAGCAGCGGGTCGCGGGCCAGCCACGGCTCGACCTCGTCGGCGGTGCGGTACCGCGTGGCGTCGTCCGCGTTGGTGTGGGACTTGATGCGGTACGTCAGCGCCTCCACCAGGGTCGGGCCGCCGCCGTCGCGCGCCTCCGCCACCGCCTCGCCGAGCACCGCAAGCAGGGCGGCCAGGTCGTTGCCGTCGACCAGGCGGCCGCGCATCCCGTAGCCGATGCCCTTGTGGGCGATGCTCGGGGCGGCGGTCTGCCGGCTGAGCGGCACCGAGATCGCGTAGCCGTTGTTCTGCACCAGGAAGACGACGGGCAGGTGGAACACCGCGGCGAAGTTGAGCGCCTCGTGGAAGTCGCCCTCGCTGGTCGCGCCGTCGCCGCACATGGCCAGTACCACCGTGTCCTCGCCGCGCAGCCGGGCCGCGTGCGCGAAACCGACGGCGTGCAGCAACTGGGTGGCGAGCGGGGTGGATTGCGGCGCGACGTGGTGCACGGTCGGGTCGTACCCGGAGTGCCAGTCGCCGCGCAGCAGCACGAAGGCCTCGAACGGGTCGACGCCGCGGCCGATCACGGCGACGGTGTCGCGGTAGGTCGGGAACAGCCAGTCCTGCTCATCCAGCACCATCGCCGCGGCGACCTGGCAGGCCTCTTGCCCGTGCGACGACGGATAGACCGCGAGGCGGCCCTGGCGCACCAGAGCGTCGGCCTGGTCGTTGAGTCGCCGGGCGAGCACGAGCCGGCGGTAGCCGTTCAGCATCGTGTCGGTGGACGGGATCCGGTGGCGGTCGTCCGGGTGGGACGCGCCATCCTGGTCGATGAGCCGCAGCGGGGTGTCGCCGGGCAGCAGATCGTCCGCGTGCATCTGTTCTCCTTCGAAAGACGTCGCTCACTCTCATGGTGACTTCGCAGGACGGCGAACGCTATGGGTCACCCGGAGTCGAGACGAATGGATGCGCCCGGGCGCCGGGAGTGACAGACTGTCCAGCACCATGGACGACATCGACGTACGCATCCTGGACGCTCTGCGCGCCGACGGCCGCGCCTCCATCACCGCCGTGGCGGAGACGGCGCACGTGTCGCGCGCCAACGCCTACGCCCGGGTGTCGCGGCTGGTCTCCGACGGGGTGATCACGGGCTTCACCGCGAAGGTCGACCCGCGCCGGTCCGGCCGCGCGTCGTCGGCGTACGTGACCCTGCGGGTGGAGCAGGCCGACTGGCACGACCTGCGCGAGCGGTTGCAGCGCATCCCCGAGGTGGAGCATTTCGCGCTCGTGGGCGGCGACTTCGACGTGATCCTGCTGGTGCGGGCGCGCGACAACGAGGACCTGCGCCGGGTGGTGCTGGAGGAGCTGACGAGCATCCCGTCCGTCCGGGACACGAAGACGTCGCTGGTCTTCGAAGACCACGACCTGCGCTGACGTCCCCGCCGCGGCGGCATCGAGGGGTCGCAACACGCCGTTATGCGCGCCGGATAACGGCGTGTTGCGACCCCCGCTGCGCCGGGTGACGCCGGCGGGCGGCGGGCGACACAGGATGGCGCAGCCGCGTCCGCCTGCGGCGCGCTCTCCGCGCCCGACCCTCATGCCATCGTCGGAGATCCGCCTGCCACCGTAGGAGATTCCAGCCGACCGTGGTCGGAGCTCCATCTACAACGCCTTGCGTCGGAGATTTGAACGTTTCACACCTACGATCGCGAGCCGCCCCAGCTGTCACCCACCTCCCCCGCGCTCCGGCCAGGCCGCATCCCTCCGCGCCGGCGGCCACTCCCGCGTTCCGGCGCGGGCTGCGCCCGCCCGCACAACGCCCCACCCAGGGGTCGCAACACGCCGCTAAGCGCGCCGGATAACGGCGTGTTGCGACCCCTCGACGGCCCGAGCCGTCGCCCGGGTTGCCCGGGGGCGGCGATTCTGCGACGATGCAATTGCTGAACGCTCGTTCGGTAATTCGGGTTCGAGGGAGAGCGCGATGGCGGAGGCCTACCTCGTCGGCGGAGTGCGCACGCCCGTCGGCCGCTACGGCGGCGCCTTGGCGGGCGTCCGGCCCGACGACCTCGCCGCGCTCGTCGTCGCCGAGGCGGTGCGACGCGCCGCGGCCCCGGCGGACGCCCTCGACGAGGTGATCCTCGGCGCCGCGAACCAGGCCGGCGAGGACAACCGAAACGTCGCCCGGATGGCCGTCCTCCTCGCCGGGCTGCCCGACGAGGTTCCGGCGGTGACCGTCAACCGGCTGTGCGCCTCCGGGCTCACCGCCGTCATCCAGGCCGCGCAGGCGATCCGCGCCGGGGATGCCGACCTCGTCGTCGCGGGCGGCGTCGAGTCGATGACCCGCGCGCCCTGGGTGCAGGCGAAGCCCGAGCGGCCGTGGGCGAAGCCCGGG
The DNA here is from genome assembly GCF_056754895.1 of Leifsonia sp. KNZ13-11D. Classification (NCBI taxonomy): domain Bacteria; kingdom Bacillati; phylum Actinomycetota; class Actinomycetes; order Micrococcales; family Microbacteriaceae; genus Leifsonia; species Leifsonia sp. KNZ13-11D. Next base: position 1,137,219 of record NZ_JBPGWU010000001.1, on the reverse strand, counting down.
CCGCAGTTCGACACGTCGATCGGCTGGCGCTTCGCCAACCCACGACTGCTCGCCCGCGACAAGGCCACCTACACGATGCCCGAGACGGCCGAGGAGGTCGCCCGGATCGACGCGATCACGCGCGAGGAGGCCGACGCCTTCGCCCTGCAGAGCCACCGCCGCGCCGCCGCGGCCGCCGACGCCGGCCGATTCGACGACGAACTGCTGCCCGTCGAGACGCCGAGCGGAACGCTCACCGCCGACGAGGGAATCCGCCGCGACACCGACCTGGATGCGCTGGCGCGCCTGAAGCCCGTCGTCGCGGGCGGCAGCGTGGTCACCGCAGGCAACGCCTCCCCGCTCAACGACGGAGCGTCCGCGATCCTCGTGGCGAGCGCCGCCGCGGTCGAGCGCTACGGCCTGCGCCCGCGCGCCCGGGTGATCGCCGCGGCGAGCGCCGGGGTCGCCCCGGAGGTGATGGGGCTGGGCCCCGTGCCCGCGACGCGGAAGGCCCTCGCCCGCGCCGGCCTCGACGTCTCCGACCTCGGCGCCGTCGAGCTCAACGAGGCGTTCGCCAGCCAGGCGCTCGCGTGCATCCGCCGCCTGGGCTTCGACCCGGCGACGGTGAACGCGGACGGCGGCGCGATCGCACTCGGCCACGCGCTGGGCTCCAGCGGCACGCGCATCCTGGTCACCCTGCTCGGCCGGATGGAGCGGGAGGGCGCCCGCCGCGGGCTCGCGACGATGTGCGTCGGCGTCGGCCAGGGCACCTCGCTGATCGTGGAGGCCGTATGAGCGACAGCCTGCGCATCGAGGAGCAGGGCGACCGGATGGTCGTGACCCTCGACCGCCCTGAGCGGCGCAACGCGATCGACCAGGCGATGGTGGATGCGCTGCACGCGGTGTGCGAGCTGCTGGAGCGCGAGCCGCGCATCCTGATTCTCGCCGGCGCGAACGGCGTCTTCGCGTCCGGCGCCGACATCGCAGAGCTGCGTGAACGCACCGCCGCCGACGCCGAGCGCGGCATCAACGACACGATCTTCTCCCGCATCGCGGCCCTCCCGATGCCGGTGATCGCCGCCCTCGACGGGTACGCGCTGGGCGGCGGCGCCGAGCTCGCGTATGCGGCCGACCTGCGCGTCGGCACCCCGCGGCTGCGCATCGGCAACCCGGAGACCGGGCTGGGCATCATCGCGGCGGCCGGCGCGCTGTGGCGACTGCCCCAGCTGGTGGGCCTGCCGCTCGCCACCGAGCTGGTGCTGACCGGGCGCATCCTCACCGGAGAGGAGGCGCTGGACGCCGGACTCGTCAGCGACCTGTTCGAGCCGGGCGAGCTGCTCGCCGGGGCGCACGCCCTCGCCGACCGCATCGCCGCGAACGACCCGCTGGCGACCCGGCTCACCAAGCAGGTACTGCGCGAGCCGGCCGAGCGGCATCCCGTCGCCGAGCGCGAGGCGCAGGCCGTGCTGTTCGAGTCGCCGGAGAAGCGGCGGAGGATGACCGAGTTCCTGGAGCGGAGGAGCAGGCGATGAGCGCGACAGGGTTGCCCGAGCGGGTCGCCGTGATCGGCGGCGGACGGATGGGCTCTGGGATCGCGCACGCGTTCCTCATGGCGGGCGCCGAGGTGGCCGTGGTCGAGCAGAACGCGACCGCCGCATCCGAGGCGCGGGACCGCATCCTGGCCGCCGTCGAGGGCAGCGTCCGCCGCGGAGCCACGGCTCCCGACCCCGACCGGCTGGTCGTGACGGTCACCTGGGAGGCGCTCGGCGCCGCCGCGCTGGCGATCGAAGCCGTGCCCGAGCTGGTCGGCCTGAAGCGCGAGGCGCTACGCCGCGCCGAAGACCTGCTGCCCGTGGATGCCGTGCTCGCCACGAACACGTCGTCGCTGTCGATCGACGTGCTCGCGGAGGGACTGGCCCGTCCCGGCGCCTTCCTCGGGCTGCACTTCTTCAACCCGGTGCCCGCATCCGCGCTCGTGGAGGTCGTGCTCGGCTCGGCCACCGCGCCGAGCGCCGCCGACGCGGCCACCGGCTGGGTGCGCGCGCTCGGCAAGACAGCGATCACCGTCCGCGACTCCCCCGGCTTCGCCTCCTCGCGCCTCGGCGTGCTGCTCGGGCTGGAGGCGATCCGCATGGTCGAGCAGGGCGTCGCCACCCCCGACGACATCGACACGGCGATGGAGCTCGGCTACAAGCATCCTGTCGGCCCACTGCGCCTCACCGACCTGGTGGGGCTGGATGTGCGGCTCGACATCGCCGAGTACCTCGCCCGCGAGCTCGGGCCGCGCTACGAGCCTCCCGAGCTGCTGCGGACGATGGTCGCCGAGGGGATGCTCGGCCGCAAGAGCGGCCAGGGGTTCTTCTTCTGGGACGAGGACGGGACCGCGGTCCCTACCGCCCGGGAGCGTCGACGATGAGGTTGGTGATGCGCGCCGTGCAGAGCCGGTTGCCGTCCTCGTCGGTGATGACGATCTCGTGCGACGCGATGGTGCGGCCCAGCCGGATCGCGGTCGCGACCCCGGTCACCACGCCGGAGCGTGCCGCGCGGTGGTGCGTCGCATTGATGTCGACGCCGACCGCACTGCGACCGGGACCCGCGTGGATGACCGCGGCCCACGAGCCCAGCGCCTCCGCGAACGCGACCGATGCGCCCCCGTGCAGCAGCCCGAACGACTGGCGGTTGCCCTCGACCGGCATGGTCGCGACGACCCGCTCGGCGGACTGCTCCAGGATGCGCACCCCCATCTTCACGTCGAGCTCACCCAGTTCGATCGTCCAGTCGCCGTCGGCCATGCCGCCAGCATACGCATCCACTCGAGGAGGCCTCTCATGATCGTGCCCAGCTACATCCGCGACAGATGGTGGACGCCCGACGACGCCGCGGCCGGCGTCCTCGGCTCGGGATCGGCCGACGAGGCGCCGCGGCCCGCGGAGGTGCTCGACGCCTCCACCGGCGAGCCGATCGCCGAGGTGAGCGCGGCCGGGCTCGACCTGGCCGGCGCGCTGGAGCACGCCCGCACGGTCGGGCAGCGGTCGCTCGGCGAGCTGACCTTCCACCAGCGCGCCCTCGTGCTGAAGCAGCTTGCGCAGGCGCTGACCGAGCGCAAGGACGAGCTGTACGCGCTGTCCGCGCAGTCCGGCGCGACGCGCGCGGACGCGTGGATCGACGTGGATGGCGGGATCGGCGCGCTGTTCACCTACGGCTCCAAGGGGCGCCGCGAGCTGCCCAACGCGCAGGTCGTGCTCGACGGGCCGGCGGAGCAGCTGTCGAAGGACGGCAGCTTCCTCGGCCGCCATGTGTACACCCGACTGCCGGGCGTGGCGGTGCAGATCAACGCGTTCAACTTCCCCGTCTGGGGGATGCTCGAGAAGCTCGGGCCGTCGTTCCTGGCCGGCATGCCCACCCTGGTGAAGCCGGCGACCCCGACCGCGTTCGTCGCCGAGGCGGCGGTGCGGATCATGGTCGAGTCCGGCCTGCTCCCGACGGGATCGCTGCAGCTGGTGAGCGGCGGGGTGCCCGACCTGTTCGAGCACCTGCGGCTCGGCGACCTCGTGGCCTTCACCGGATCCGCCTCGACCGCGGAACGGCTGCGCGCCCACGACTCGGTGCAGACCGGCGGCGTGCGGTTCACCAGCGAGACCGACTCGATCAACGCGTCGGTGCTGGGACCGGATGCGGTGACCGGCACGCCGGAGTTCGACGCGTACGTCAAGGGACTCGTCGTCGAGCTGACCGCCAAGTCCGGGCAGAAGTGCACGGCCATCCGCCGGGCGATCGTGCCCGCGCCGCTGCAGGACGACGTGATCGCGGCCGTCCGGGAACGCATCGCGTCACGGGTGGTCCTCGGCGACCCGCGGGCGGAGGGCGTGACGATGGGTCCGCTCGCGTCGCGCACCCAGCGCGAGGAGGTGCTGCGCCAGGTGGCGCGGCTGGTGGCCGCCGGCGGCGAACTCGTGCTCGGCGGGCTCGACCAGCCGACCGTCCGCCACGCCGACGGCACGACCGGCGTGGCGCCGGAGGGCGCGTTCGTCGCTCCGGTGCTGCTCCGCTTCGCGGACGCCTGGACGCCCGAGGCGCACACGGTGGAGGCGTTCGGGCCGGTGGCGAGCATCCTCCCGTACTCGACCGCGGAGGAGGCGGTGGCCCTCGTCGCGCGCGGCGGCGGGTCGCTCGTGACCAGCGTCGCGACGCACGACCCGGACTTCGCGCGGACCGTCGTGCTCGGCTCCGGCGCCTACAACGGCCGCATCCTGGTGCTCGACCGGGACGACGCCCGCACCTCGACCGGGCACGGCTCGCCGATGCCGCACCTGGTGCACGGCGGACCCGGCCGGGCGGGTGGCGGCGAGGAGCTGGGCGGAATCCGCGCGGTGCTGCACCACATGCAGCGGACCGCGCTGCAGGGGTCGCCCGACCTGCTGACCGCGATCACCGGGGTGTGGCATCCGGGGGCGGCGGTGTCGTCGGATGCGCAGCATCCCTTCCGCAAGTCACTCGCGACCCTGCGGATCGGCGACCAGGTGCAGGCCGGCCCGCGCCAGGTGACGCTCGACGACATCGAGGACTTCGCGACGTCGACCGGCGACACGTTCTACGCCCACATGGACGAGGCGGCCGCGGCGGCGAACCCGTTCTTCCCCGGCCGGGTGGCGCACGGCTACCTGCTCGTGTCGTGGGCGGCCGGGATGTTCGTCGACCCCGCGCCCGGCCCCGTGCTCGCGAACTACGGCCTGGAGGACCTGCGCTTTCTGACCCCGGTCGTCCCCGGCGACAGCATCCGCGTCGCCCTGACGGCGAAGCAGATCACCCCGCGCGAGACCGACGACTACGGCGAGGTGCGCTGGGACGCCCGCATCCTGAACCAGCGCGACGAGCTCGTCGCCACCTACGACGTCCTCACCCTCGTCGCCAAGTAGGTCAGTCGCGCGGGTACGGGGTGACGGTCGGGCTGTTCGTGGGGTGGTAGGGGTCTGGGTCCATGTCGTCGAAGGTGCGGTAGCCGTTGGGGCCCGCGAACATGCGCAGAGTGGGGTCGGTTGAGCATTCGGAATAGATGCTGAGGACGAACGCGATCGTATGGCTGGTGACACTCGCAGCGAGGCTGCCGTCCCGACGATCGGCACGCAGCTCTGTATCGTGCTCCGACCCACGATCAACGTCCCCGACAGCCGTCACTATGTACCCCTGGCTGTCCCAGAACGCACCCATCTTTTCCGCGAATGCAACCGGATCGCCGGCTGGCTCGTGGAAGAGGTCGAGTTGGAAGCGTTGACCATCGTGGCCGGGTTCGGTAGTGCAGCCCGCTCCGATGAACTCTTCCGTTGGCGGACTCCACTGCTCGGCACCGGGCTCCCAGTGGAACCCCCACCCATCGGGAAGCCCCGACGCAGCGATAGCGGCATCCATCGCCACGATTGTCTCCGTGCGCAACTGCTCCCCGGTCTTCCGGGAATCGGGATAGTGGGATGTCGTGGCGCAGGCTCCCAGGCTGAGGACCGTGGCGAGCGTGAGCACGACGCAACCGACTGCGCGCCTCAACAGCCAAGCCCCATCTGCCGGGGGATCCGCACCCTGCAGTCACCGGTGGGGGTGGGCTCGTCGGCGGCGCTGAGCAACGGAGCAGATGACATCCAATCACCGGGGTAAACCGTGGAGCAGCACAATCCAGCTCCGGACGACGCACTGCTGTCGGCGGTTACGGGGGGCGCCAACACGTGAAGCCTCCCTCTCACTTTCGGGGGTAGGGGGTAACGCTGGGGCTGTTGGTCGGGTGGTAAGGGTCCGGATCCATGTCGTCGAAGGTGCGGTACCCGTTCGGACCGGCGAACATGCGCAGAGTGGGATCGGTCGAGCATTCGGAATAGATGCTGAGGTTGAACGAGACTGTGTGGCTCGTGACGCCAGCAGCAAGGCTCCCGTCGGGGCGGTCTGCACGAAGGTCTGTGAGGTGCCGATCTCCAAGGTCGACGCCCGCGACAACACTGACCGTGTACCCCTTGCCCTCCCAGAATGCTCCCACCTTCTTGGCGAACGCCACCGGATCACCGACCGGCTCATGGTAGAGATCGAGTTGGAAGCGGTGACCTTTATTGCCAGGTTGCGTGGTGCAGCCAGCCCCGATGAACTCTTCCGCGGGCGGACTCCACAACTCGGCACCGGGCTTGAGGTCGAAAGCCCACCCATCGGGAAGCCCCGACGCAGCGATGGCGGCATCCATTGACGCGATTGTCTCCAAGCGCAATTGCTGCCCGGTCTTACGCGAATCGGGATAGTGGGACGTCATTGTACAACCTCCAAGAACGAGTGTGGCGGCCACCACGAGTAGGGTCGCGCGGACGACGCGGGTCAACGGCTCAGTCCTGTCTCGCGGGTCAGCCGATCGAGGTCTTCCAAGGCTTGCCTGTTGTGTTCTGCCGTGGCCGAACCGGTTTCTGTCAGGCGGCCGCTGAGCTCAGCGTGCAAACCCGTCGTTAAGACAGCCATGTTGTACAAGGACTGGGTCTTCAGGTCGTAATAGCCGTGTCCTTCGGACGGCTCGGCGTTCCCGTTCCACGGGCTGGGGGAACCGCCGGGCTTGCCGACAGGGTTGTGCCCGTCCACGGCGAGCAGGCCCTTCCCGTCGCCGTCTGCGCTGAAGGATTGGGCGCCGCCGATCGACTGTCCGAACGGCGCCGCGACGCCCGGGTTGGGGTTGGCGCGCCCGGAGAAGGCGGCCCCGAACGGGGCGATCTGGTCCGGGGTCGCCGCGGTCGTGTAGACATGAGCAGCCCGGATCGCCGACAGCGACGGCACCAGAGCGGTGTCGATGCCCGCAGAACCCACCATGACGAACGAGTCGATCTTCGTCTTCACCTGCGTCAGAGCGATCGACGCCATCGTCGTGCCGTACGAGTGCGCGGTCACCGAGATCGGCGAGTACGAGGACGAGAACCCGTTGCGCACCTCGGCGTTTCCGTCGAGCTCCGCCGCGAACCGGGCGGCGCCCTTCTTCGCCGAGTCGCTGAAGTTGACGCTGACACCGTCGGGGTTGTCGTACTCGAAACACGCCACCACCCCGGGGCTCGCAGCAGCATCGAGCCCCTTTTGCGCCGTCCACAGGTTCTTGCCCGCGGTACTCCAGTCCTTCAACGCGTCTTTCGCGCCGAACCCCATCCCTCCGGCGCACCAGGTCGTCGGCGAGCAGGTGTCGAGGTCCCCATAGCCGACCGCGAGCATCGGCGGCTCGGCGAAGAAGTTGAACGCGACCAGCTGGACCGGAACGCCCCTGGCGGGAGCGGTGAGCGCCGCCCCCATCGCGTCCATCACACTGCGCTGCGCGTCGGTCAAATGGGGGTTCTTCTTCGCCGCCTCGTAGCTTATCCGGTTCGCGGTGTCGCGGTCCGCGTAGGGCACGCCGGGAAGGTTCCCGATGATCCCGGGCGCCCCGTGGATGTACGCCTCTCGTGTCTCCGCATCCAAGCGGTGCCACCACCCCGCGACGGCCTCCGGCGCGGGCGGGTGGTCCCAGAACTGCTGCGCCAGCTCCGGGTCGTCGGCGAGGAGCACCGTCAGCTGGTCGAGCGGGAGGCGGCTGAGGAGGGACATCGTCGTGGTGCCCGTCGTCCCCGTGACCTTCTCGATCGTGGTCAGCGTTCCGAAGGCGGTCGTGAAGTCCCGCAGGTCCCCGAACACCGAGTCGGGCGACGCTTCCGCAGCGTGCTCGATCGCGGCGGCGAAGCGGGCCTCCGCGCGGGTGAAATCGTCGTGCGCCGCGCGCGCGTCCGCGCACGCCTGCTCGAGCCGCTGCTGCGCCTCCGCCAGCGTCTTCGTGGCGCGGTCGCGCTCGGACCGGATCGCCTCCGCTCGGCGCTTCGCCGCGGCCACGTCGACGAGAGACGGAACGTGCGTCTTCGGTGGCGGCGGCGTGCTCGCATACTTCGTGGCGAGGTCCGCCATTCCCGTCACCGCGGCGAGCGCCTGATCGTAGGACCCGGTCAACGCGTGGATGGACGCCTCGGCCTTCGCGATCGCCTGCTGCGCCTCCTCCGCCGCGTGCAGCGCCCGGTCGGCGTCGAACTGCGTGGAGAACATCGCCTCCGCCCACGCCTGGCTGGCATCGCCGGCCTCGCGGTTCCGGGTCGACGCCTTCTCGGTCGCGGTCTGGAGGGTGCGCAGCCGAGCGCAGAAGGCCTGGCCGGCGAGACCCGACCACGTCGGGGCCTCCACCTGCCCACCGACGTCACCCAACAGGCTCGCGACGTGCTGGAACCACTCGCCACGGACGCGCAGGTCGTCCATCAGCGCAGCCACCACGTCGATATTCCCGGGAGTGGGATCGTCGGCGAAGCCGACCGGCGACCAGTCCGTGAGCCTAGAACGCACGAGGACCCCCGGCGAACCTCTCCGCCGCCTCCACGTCGCGATGTGCGTACGTATCCGCAGACGAGCGCAGCATTGCGGCCAGCTTCTGGACGCTCCGTGCTGCCGCTGCGCGCTCCGACGACCACGTCGGGTAGTACCGTTCGAACGCCGCATCGGCGCGGGCGCTCCCCAGGTCGCCCCGCTGGACCGTCGGATTCGCCAGGGCCTCGGGCGCTCCATCCAGGGCGCGCGCGCCCTCCCGCAACGTCGCTACGTCTACCGAGATCGTGCCGGCCATTGTTCTCCGTCCTCGTACTGTTCATGAAGAATAACCGGATGGTGAACACACAACTTCGATGCATCATTTCAGATGGCCGCAATCGGCACGCGGTCGATGCGCCGGGCGCCGGCCCCAGAGCCGGTGGCCACTCGTGAACGATGTCGTCCCTGCTTCCGAACGCGACATCCTTCTCGACATCCGGGACAAGCTCGCACACGTGGTCGAGATCCTCGATCGGGCGCACCCCGCTCGCGATCCAGCGGCTGACCGCCGCGCCGAAGCCCGCCCATACGGCGAGGGAGCGCGATCCGTCGCCGAAGAATAGCTGCATGCCCTCGCTGCGGGTGACGCGTCGACAGCCAATCGGCTCAGCCGGATCAACACGCAGTGGTCGCCGAACGGCTTCCTCCGCCAGGAGGTGTACGAACACGCCGAGCATCTGACGGAGCCGCTGCTCGTCTCTCCCGAGCTGGCGGAACTCGAGGCGCCGCACGGCGAGGTGCGCTACACCGTCACCTACCATCTCGCGGGGGAAACCGTGCGCGAGCTGATCCGGGTCACGAGAGACGGAGACGACTGGTGGGTTTCCGACGGGCTCGTGTGCGCGCTGCCGCGAGGAGACGGCTACCGCAGCGATCCGACCCGTCACTATTCACTGCCCGGTGCGACCGTCGGAGTCGAAAGCGCGCGCGGCGCGCTGGCGCATGTCGGCGTCTATCGGGCCCTGCCGCCGAACGAGTTCTATACCGCCACCGGCGACACGAGCACGGTCGTCATCTCACGTACTCGCTCCTTCTTCGCGGACAGCGGCTTCGCCCTAGCCCCTAACGATGCATACCTGACGCGCGCTCAGCGCGCCGTCGACGAGACGTTCGCCGAGGCGACGAGCGCAGGAACGCTCGAGGCGCTCCGCAACGCCGGAATGCGAGGCTCCTACAACGTGTCGGTGCCCGCCGATGCTCGAGTCACCTCGGTCGCCGTACTCGAACCACCCGTCGTCACGATCGGCGACGAGGAGTACCAGACGTTCACCGTCTCCCAGGCCCGCGTCATCGTCAGCGCCAGCGGATACGACTACCGCGAGGAAGTCGTCACCGAAGACATCGTCGGAACCTTCCACTTCTCCGTCAAAGCCACCATCTCCGCCGGCACCCCCTCGATCACCGTGGCCCGCTGACGCTCCCGTCCCCCTCCCCGTCCCCCTCCGCCCCCCGTCGAGTACACGATTTCTACACGCAACACGCCGTTCGAGCGTGCACTAATCGTGTACTCGACGGAGGACGGAGGGCGGAGGCGAGCGTCGGGGGGTCAGCGCAGGGCTAGGGCGAGGATGGTGGTGGCGAGGTCGTCGGGGGTCAGGGGGCCGGTGGGGGTGTACCACTCGGTGAGGGAGTTGATCATGCCGAAGAGGAGGCGGGCGACGACCGCCGGGTCGGCGTCGGTGCGCAGCGAGCCCTCGGCCCGGGCTTCCGCGACGAGGTCGGCGACCGCGTGGTCGAAGGCACGCCGGCGGGCGAGGGCGGCGCGCTCGATCTCGGTGTTGCCGCGCACCCGCAGCAGCAGCGTGACGTAGGGCAGCCGGTCCGCCAGCACGCGGACGGCTCCGCGCAGCACGAAGGCCAGGCGGTCGGCGGCCGCGCCCGACGCAGCCTCGGGCGCACGCAGCACACCTTCAAGTCCGTCCAGCGCCTCGTCCAGGGCCAGCCGCAGCAGCTCGTCCTTGGAGGCGACGTGGTGGTAGATCGCCGACTTCGACAGCCCGAGCCGGTCGGCGAGCATCCCGATGGAGGTGGCGTCGTAGCCGTGCTCGTTGAACGCCGCCACGGCGACCTCGAGGATGCCGCGCTGGTCGTACCCGGGGCGTCCGCGCCTGAGGGTCTCGGTATCCGCCGTCTCGGTCACCCGCTCAGTCTGGCATGTCGCCCACCGACAAGGATATACTGACCGAACGATCAGTCAGTAAACCGATCCGTGCGCAAAGGGGCGTCGATGGAGACCACCACCACAGAGCGAGGCGCCGCCGAGCACGCCGCCGAGCAGGCCGCCTTCGACCAGCTCATCGCCTCCGACTCCCGCGTGGAGCCGCGGGACTGGATGCCCGACGACTACCGCCGCACACTCATCCGTCAGATGTCGCAGCACGCACACTCCGAGATCATCGGGATGCAGCCGGAGGCCAACTGGATCACGCGCGCACCGAGCCTGAAGCGCAAGGCGATCCTCATGGCGAAGGTGCAGGACGAGGCGGGCCACGGCTTGTATCTCTACTCCGCGACCGAGACGCTCGGCATCACCCGCGACGAGCTCACTGACCAGCTGATCTCCGGCCGCGCCAAGTACTCGTCGATCTTCAACTACCCGACGCTCAGCTGGGCCGACATCGGAGCGATCGGCTGGCTCGTCGACGGCGCCGCCATCTGCAACCAGGTGCCGCTGTGCCGCTGCTCGTACGCGCCGTACGGCCGCGCGATGGTCCGGATCTGCAAGGAGGAGTCGTTCCACCAGCGGCAGGGCTTCGAAATCCTCCTGTCGCTCATGCGCGGCACCCCCGAGCAGCAGCGCATGGCACAGGATGCGGTGGATCGCTGGTACTGGCCGTCGCTGATGATGTTCGGGCCGCCGGACGGCGACTCGCCCAACTCGGCGCGCTCCATGGCGTGGAAGATCAAGCGGTTCTCGAACGACGAACTGCGGCAGCGGTTCGTCGCGATGCTCGTGCCGCAGGCGGAGGCGCTGGGCGTCACCCTGCCCGACCCCGATCTCCGCTGGAACGAGGAGCGCCAGGCCTACGACCTCGGACCCATCGACTGGACCGAGCTGCAGGAGGTCATCGCGGGCCGCGGTGTCTGCAACGCGCAGCGGCTGCAGCGCCGCCGCGAAGCGCACGAGGAGGGCCGCTGGGTGCGGGAGGCCGCAGCCGCGTACGCCCAGAAGCAGCACGCGGAGCAGCAGCGCGCCGCCCCCGAGACCGCGGAGGCCGTCGCGTGACCGCCGAGCCGTGGCCCCTCTGGGAGGTCTTCGTGCGCGCGTCCCGCGGCCTCAGCCACGTGCACGTCGGTTCGCTGCACGCGCCGGATGAGGTACTCGCCGTCCGCAACGCCCGCGACCTGTACACCCGCCGCGGCGAGGGCGTCTCGATCTGGGTGGTCCGCTCGGACGCGATCACCGCGAGCGACCCGGACGCCAAGGACGCCTTCTTCTCCTCTCCCGAGGGCAAGAACTTCCGCCACGCCACCTACTACACGGCCGCCGAGGGGGTGAAGCACCTGTGACGGACGCCCGCACCGAGCCCGGCCACACCGACCACGACCCCGCCGAGCCCGGCCACATCCAACTCAGCGCCGTGACCCTCTCCGACGAGTTCGTCACCTCCGACGTCCCGCCGTCCCCCGAGGTCGCCGAGTACGCCCTCTGGCTGGGCGACGACGCCCTGGTGCTCGCTCAGCGTCTCGGCGCCTGGATCACGCGCGCCCCGGAGCTGGAGGAGGATGTCGCGCTCGCCAACATCGCTCTCGACCTGCTCGGCCACGCGCGCTCACTGCTCCGCTACGCGGGCGCCGCCACCGGACGCACCGAGGACGACCTCGCGTACTGGCGCGAGGAGGGCGACTTCCGCTCGGCCCACCTGTTCGAGCAGCCGAACGGCGACTTCGCGCACACGATCGTTCGCCAGTTCGCCGCCGCGCACTACCTCTACACCCTGTACGAGCGGCTCCGCGCCTCCACCGACCCGGTGCTGGCGGGTGTCGCCGCGAAGGCGGTCAAGGAGGTCGACTACCACCGCGACCACGCCGACCAGTGGATGCTGCGCCTGGCTCTCGGCACGGAGGAGTCCCGCCGCCGCACGCTGCGCGCGATGGAGGACGTCTGGCCCTACGTCGACGAGCTGTTCTCCGACACGTCGGCCCTGGACGGCGACCTGTTCGACGCTCTGGAGGGCGTCGCCGTGCGCCCGTCGTCGCTGCGCGCCGCATTCGACGGGGACGTCGCGCCCGTCCTCGCCGAGGCCGAGCTCTCCCCGCCGGACGCTTTCCATGCGGCCGGCGGCGGACGCCGCGGCCGGCACTCGGAGCACCTGGCCCCGCTCCTGGCCGAGCTGCAGGTGCTCGCCCGTCAGCATCCGGGGGCATCGTGGTGACGCATCACGCGGACGCCGCGCGGGCGTGGTCGGCGGCGGCCTCCGTGGTCGACCCGGAGGTTCCGGTGCTCAGCATCGACGACCTCGGGGTGCTGCGCGAGGTGACGGTCTCCGACGACGGGGTCGAGGTGGTCATCACGCCCACCTACTCCGGCTGCCCGGCGATGGATGCGATCCGCGAGGATGTGGTGCGCGCCCTGTCGTCCGCCGGCTTCGGCGATGTGCGGGTGCGGCTCGCGCTGTCGCCGGCGTGGACCACCGATTGGATCAGCGCGGCCGGCCGGGCCGCGCTGAAGGACTACGGCATCGCCCCGCCCTCGGCGGCAGGGCCCGTGCGTGTCCGTATGTCGGTGAAGTGCCCGCACTGCGGCTCGCTGGACACTCGCGAGGTGGCGCACTTCGGCTCGACCTCGTGCAAGGCACTGTACGTCTGCAACGCGTGCAGCGAGCCGTTCGACCACTTCAAGGCGCTGTGAGGGCCGACTGATGGCGCGGGCCCGTTTCCACTCGCTCGCGGTCGCCGAGGTGCGCCCGCTCACCGCCGCCAGCGTCGAGGTCACCTTCGCCGTGCCGGAGGACCTGCACGGCGAGTACGACTACCTGCCCGGCCAGCACGTGGCGCTGCGCGCGCACGTCGACGGCCGGGAGCTGCGGCGCAGCTACTCGCTCTGCCGTCCGCCGTCGCCCGGCCGGATCAGCGTCGCGATCAAGCGCGACCTGGGCGGCGCGTTCTCGACCTGGGCGACGAGCGAGCTGCGCCCCGGCGACACCATCGACGTCATGAGCCCGCAGGGCACGTTCACGGTGGATGCCGCTGGCGCGGCGGGCAAGCACATCGTCGGCATCGCGGCAGGCTCGGGCATCACGCCGCTGATGGCCCTCGCCGGCAGCATCCTCGCAGGCTCCGACACCTCCCGGTTCACCCTGGTCTACACGAACCGGACCGCGATCGACGTCATGTTCCTCGAGGAGCTCGCCGACCTGAAGGACCGCTACCCGTCCCGCCTGGCGCTGCACCACGTGCTGTCGCGAGAGCAGCGGTCCGCGCCGCTGCTGTCGGGCCGGATCGACGAGGACCGGCTGCGCAGGATGCTCGACGCACTGCTCCCGCCCGACACGGTCGACGAGTGGTTCCTCTGCGGGCCGTTCGAGCTGGTGCAGCTGTGCCGCGACGTGCTGGAGAGCTACGGGGTGCCGCGGGAGCGCATCCACTTCGAGCTGTTCACCACGGGCGAGCCGGGGGACGTGCGCGGCGACAGCGGGCGCCCGGTCGTCGTGCACGAGGGTGAGCGCACGGCCGAGATCGAGTTCACGCTCGACGGCCTGAGCTCGACCGTCACCACCCCGATCGACGCCAACGAGTCCGTGCTGAACGCGGCGCTGCGGGTGCGTCCGGACGTGCCGTTCGCCTGCACCGGCGGCGTCTGCGGCACCTGCCGGGCGCGGTTGATCTCGGGCGACGTGCGGATGACGGAGAACTACGCCCTGGAGCCGGAGGAGCTCGAGCGTGGCTACGTGCTCACCTGCCAGTCGCATCCCCTCACCGACCGCGTCGTCGTCGACTACGACGTCTGAAACGAGGAGCCCCGTGATCGAACTCGACATCGCCGACGGCGTCGCCCGGGTGACCCTGAACGCCCCGGAGCGGCTGAACGCGCTCGGCCCCGACGACCTGCGCGCCCTCGACGCCGCCTACGCCGAGGCGGAGGCGGCCTCCGTCCGCGCCCTTGTGCTGCGCGGCGAGGGGCGCGCCTTCTGCGCCGGGCGCGACATCGCGGGCGTCGACCCGGCGACGGATGACGTCAGCGGTTACCTGGACGGACTGGTGACCCCGCTGCTGCGGCGCATCGCCGCCTTCCGGGCGCCCACGTTCGCGGCCGCCCAGGGCGCGTGTCTCGGCGTGGGCCTCGGGCTGCTGGTCGCGACGGATATCGTCTACGTCGCGGACGACGCGAAGGTGGGCTCCCCGTTCGCCGCGCTCGGCGCGGCCCTCGACTCCGGCGGGCACTGGCTGCTGGTCTCCCGCCTCGGGCCGCACCGGGCGATGGACCTGATCGTGAGCGGCCGGCTGATCTCGGGCGCCGAGGCCGTCGCGGGCGGACTGTTCTCACGCGCGCTCCCGGCCGCAGAGCTGCCGGATGCGGTGGATGCCGCGGCCGCGGCAGCCGCCGACGGCGCGACCGAGGCGTTCCTCGCGGGCAAACGCATCGTCGCGGGCCTCCGCGACGGCACCCTCGACTTCTGGGGCTCGGTCGCCGCCGAGAACGCCGCGCAGGCGCGGCTCCGCGACACGGCGGACTACCGAGAGGGCTTCCGCGCCTTCCAGGAGAAACGCTCCCCCCGCTTCACCGGCCGCTGAGCGGCCGGTCCGTCCAGCCTGCGCGGCTCAGGAGACGCGGCTGGCGAGCAGGCGCTGCACGGCCGAGAGCGGGATCGGGATCCACGCGGGCCGGTGCCGCGCCTCGTAGGCGATTTCGTAGACCGCCTTGTCGAGCTCGAACGCGTCGAGCAGCAGGCGGAACTCCTCCACCTCGCCGCCCGCGACGGAGGCGTAGCCGTCGAGGTACGACTGCCGGGCGTCGCCGGCCCATCCGGCGGCGTCGATCGGGGTGTCGCGGCGGGCCAGCGAGCCGGCGACGTAGTCGAACGACCGCAGCATCCCGGCGACGTCGCGCATGGTCGCGTCGGGGAGGGCACGCTCGGCGAGCGGCCGCAGCGGCTCGCCCTCGAAGTCGATGAACTGCCAGCCGCGCTCCGGCGAGTACAGCACCTGACCGAGGTGCAGGTCGCCGTGGATGCGCTGCAGCGTCGGCAGCGGAGCCGCGGCGGCATCCTCGTACACGGCTGCGATGCCGGCCCGCAGCTGCTCCACCTCCGGCACCTCGGTCGTGGTGACCGTCAGCCTGCGGAACATCCCGTCGAGCGCGCGCGCCACATCATCGGTGGTCGCCCGCGTGGTCGGCAGCACCTGCGCCATGAGGCGGTGCAGTTCGGCGGTGCCCCCGCCCAGCTGGTACGCCCGGTCGGCGAAGTCCTCCCCGCGCTCCGCCGCGCTGACGGCGAGCTCCCAACCGTCCTCGGCGCCCGGCACGAAGTCCTGCATCAGCGCGAGCTCGCCGGATGCGGCGCGGCCGTCCGCGGTGGGCCACCGGCCGGTCAGCCAGCCGAGGAGCGACGGCGTGCGCCGCGAGCCGCCGGCGGTGAGCGCCGCGAGCGTCGACACGTCCGGGTTCTCGCCGTCCTGCACGACCCTGAACACCTTGATGAGCGCCCGCCGGCCGTCGTCGAGCTCACCGACGATCGACGTGTTGGACTGCTCACCGGTGAGCCTCCGCGACGAGCGCAGGGCGATCCGCTCGCCGAGCGTGTGTCCTTGGGCGTGCGCGTCGCGTCCCTCCGCGCGCTCCTCCCCCGTCATCAGTTGGACGAGCGCGGTGACGTACGCCTCCTCGGTGGGTCCGTCGTACAGGAAGCGGCCGCCGGCCTCCCCGATCAGCGCCGCCTCGTCGCCGTCGCGCTCGGGGCGGGCGACGACGGGCACCTGGTAGACGCGCGGCGTCCGCGGGGCGTCGTCGGCGAAGAAGTGGGTGACGATGCGGACGTCCCCGGCCGCGGGTTCGGTGTCGAACGAGGCGAGCAGGCGCAGGCGCGGCTCGACGTTCTTGGTCGAGTACCAGCGCTGGCGCCGCATCCACGTTCCGACCAGCTCGGTGAGTTCGGTCATGCCTGAACCGTACGCCCGCACCGGGGTTTGCGCGCGGGGTGGTCAGGCGATCGGCAGGAACGGGCAGCCGGCCCTGCCTGCCCCCGGCTCAGCGGGTTCCGAGCACCACGCCGCGCGCCGCCATGAACGGCTGCGGGTCGATCGGCAGCCCGTTGACGTGCACCTCGAAATGCAGGTGGCAGCCGGTGGAGAGCCCCGTGGAGCCGACCTGCGCGATCGGCTGGCCCGCCGCCACGTGCTCGCCGACGGTGACACCGATGCCGCCGTCCCGGATGTGACCGTACGCCGTCTCCACCCCGCCGCCGTGGTCGATCAGGATGTAGTTGCCGTACCCGCTGAACGGTCCGGCCCGCTCGACGGTTCCGGCCGCCGCGGCGTCGATGGTGGTGCCGCAGGAGGCGCCGATGTCGTCGCCCGGGTGGAACAGCGCCGTGCCGAGGGGACGCGAGGGCCGTGGACCGAACACATCGGTCAGGGCACCATGCACCGGCAGCGCCCAGCCGCTCGCGACGAGCGACGGGTCGGAGGTGAGGACCTGCCAGCCTGAGCCCGCCTGGAGGATGGTGGGCGCCGCAGCGAGCGCCGCCGACGCCGCGTCCACCTGGGACTGCGCCTTTGCGACCGCCTGCTGGGGCGTGTCGACGTCGACCGCGGCGACGGCGTCCGCGGCGCCCTGCGCCTGTTGCGTGAGCTTCTGCGCGGCCTTCTTGGCGCTCGAGGCGGCACGGATGGCCGCATCGCGGTCGGCGGACAGCTTCGCCAGCCGGTCGGCAGCGCCGAGCTTCGTCAGGAGGTCTCCTGGCCCGTGCAGCGCCGCGCTCACCGGGTCCTGGGTGAGCAGGTGGGTTCCGGAGGAGCGGATGAGCGCTGTCGCGAACGCCGCTGCCGCCTTCGCCTGCTTCGTCGCCGCCGCCGCACGCTTCTCGACGGCGTCGGCGACCGACTGAGCCTGGTCGTGCTCGCGTTGCGCGCTCTCGGACTGCTCGGTCGCGTCGGCGAGCTGCTGCTGCGCGGCGGCGAGGTCACTGGCGAGCTGCGCCGCCTGCGCGAGCTCCTGCGGGTCGACGCTGTCGAACTGCGGCAGGTCGGGGGCCTCGAGCTGGATGTCGTCGCTCGGCGGAGGGGTGGTGGCCGGGCCGGGAGTCGGTGTCGGGGTGGGGGTCGGCGTGCCGGTCGGGTCGGGCGTCGGAGTGGGCGTGGGCGTCGGCGTGCCCGTCGGGTCGGGCGTCGGAGTGGGTGTCGGCGTACCCGTCGGGTCCGGCGTCCCGGTCGGCTCCGGCGTCGGTGTCGGCGTCGGTGTACCGCTCGGATCGGGTGTCGGGGTGGGCGTGCCGGTGGGGTCCTGGCCGTCGTGCTGGTCCGTCCCGGGATCCGGCGTCGGCGCCGCGGTCTCGGTCGGCGCGGGCACGCATCCGGCCCCGCATTCATCGGCCGATGCCGCTTGAGGGACCGCCAGGAGGCCGCCCGTCACGAGGACGAGCACGGCACATGCGTGAAGGAGGCGCGGTCCCCCGAACCGCGTCGCTGTCCTGTGCCGTTCGAACGTTCGCCGCATGAGTGGGAACGGGCCGGCGGCACGCGCCGCAAGCCCGTAGTGAGATGTTCTCACTCCCTCCCGGCGGGGACAACCCACCCGAACAGGGTGTGATGCGGCTCACAGCATCGGCACGTTACGGTGGGGGGTTGTGACCGACAGTACTGCCACCGCGCGCCCGCGCCGCTCCACGCGGCGCACGTCCAGCTGGAAGACCCTGCTGCGGGATGTGGTGGTCATCTTCGTCGTCGCGGTGCTGGTGTCGTTCCTGATCAAGACGTTCGTGGCCCGCTCCTTCTACATTCCCTCAGGTTCGATGGAGAACACTCTCCAGATCAACGACCGGATCATCGTCAACGAGCTGCAGCCCAAGGTGTTCGGACTCCAGCGCGGCGACGTCGTCGTGTTCAAGGACCCGGGTGGATGGCTCCCTCCCGCTCCGCCGCCGACGGGCAACGCGGTGCAGCAGGGTGTCGGCGCCGTCCTCGACTTCGTCGGTCTGGGCGCCTCCGACTCGGACCAGCACCTGGTGAAGCGGCTCATCGGCCTCCCCGGCGACCACGTGAGCTGCTGCAACGCCCTCGGGCAGATGAGCGTCAACGGGGTGCCGTTGAAGGAGCCGTACGTGCTGCTCCCCGCCGGCGTGCAGGCCGTCTCGGAGAAGTCGTTCGACGTGACCGTGCCCAAGGACACGGTCTGGGTGATGGGCGACAACCGCTACAACTCGGCCGACTCGCGGTACCACATGGACGACCCGGGCAAGGGCTTCGTCCCGATGTCGGATGTCGTCGGCAAGGCGTTCGTGATCAGCTGGCCGGTGAGCCACTGGTCCTGGCTCGACGACTACCCGGACACGTTCCGCGGCGTCGAGCGCGAGGACCAGTAGCGCAGACCGGTAGCGCAGACCGGTAGCTCGCTAGTTCTCCGAGCGGCCGAGCCGCCAGTACCCCATGAACGCCACGCGCGAGCGGTCGATCCCGTGGTCGCGCACGAGCATCCGGCGAAGCGTCTTGACCGCGCCCGACTCGCCCGCGATCCACGCGTAGAACCCGGCATGCGTGGCGTCGGCGTCGTCGAGCGGGCTCTCCCAGAGGATGTCGCGGTCCACATCCACGTCGTCCAGGCTCTGCACCCGTCCGGCGGCGGCCGCAGCGACGACCCCGGGATGCGCGGCCAGCCACCCCTGCACGGCCGGCACCAGCGCGGTGCCGGTGACGGCGGAGCCGCGCGGCAGCCAGATCACCTCGACCTGCGCCGGGAGGCGCAGCGCGAGCGCGTCGTCCGGCGACGGCACCTCGATGAACGCCTGGGCCCGGCGCCCGGCCGGGAGGGATTCGAGAATGGACGCGATGGCGGGCGCCGCCGTCTCGTCGCCGGCGAGCAGCAGCTCGCGCGCGGACCCCGGACGCCAGTCGATCCCGACGCCCCGGTGCGGGCTGCGCGCATCCGGACCGATCACCACCAGCTCGTCGCCCGGGCGGGCGGCGAGCAGCCACTGTGCCGCCGGTCCGCCGTCGCCGTGCACGACGAAGTCGATGTCGAGACAGCATCCCTCGGTGTCGATCGCTCGGACCGTGTAGGTGCGGAACGGGTTGCGCCGATGCTCGGGGAGTGCGCGCCAGCGCTCGTACCAGTCGCCGGCGAAGTGCGCCTCCTCGTCGTCCACACCGAGGTCGGCGAAGCTGCCGTCGGCCAGGGGGAAGAGGAGCTTGATCCGCTGGTCCAGGCATTCGGTGCCGAAGTGCTCGAAGTCGCCGCACTCGAAACGGACCCGCGTGAAGTGCGGGCTCAGCCGGTCGATCGCCGCCACCCGGGCAGGGTACGGCCGGTACGCGGGGCGCGGACGCCCGGTGCGGGTCGGGGCGAGGATGGTCACGGAGTCTCCGGTGGACGGGCGGCGGAGGACGGGCGGCGCAGGACGCGCGGAGGAGCGGAACTAAGGTAAGGCTACACTAACCCGGCCGACGCTCCCCTGGTGATCCCCTGGGACCGAGAGCTGCTGCCTCTGCCGGTTCCCGGCTCACCGGTCCAGAATGTCGATCGACGGTCCACCCGTTCGACGCCCCGGTGAAGCATTCGCTCTCGAGAGGACACAACGATGAAGTACATGATGTTCGTGATCACCGACAGCTCGCCCGATACCGAGCGGGACGAGTCGGACGTCGACGGCTGGGTGGACGAGCTGGACGCGAGCGGCAAGCGCGTGATCGGCGAGGTGCTCCAGGCGCCCGTCGAGTCCCGCGTGGTGCGCGTGCGCGACGGCAAGCGGTACGTCACCGACGGCCCGTTCGCCGAGACGAAGGAGTGGATCTGCGGGTTCGACATCCTCGACGTCGCCGATCTGGACGAGGCGATCGAGATCGCGTCCCGGCACCCGATGGCCCGCAACGGCCAGCTGGAGCTGCGCCCGTTCATGCAGTGGGACGAGGTCGACGGGGCGTGAGCGGACAGCCGGTCGTCGTCACGGCCGCGGGCGCGGTCCGCGGACGTGACGACGGCCGCGTCAGCGCCTGGCGCGGCATCCGCTACGCCGAACCGCCGACCGGACGGATGCGCTGGTGCGCGCCCGTCCCCGTGCGCCCGTGGGAGGGCGTCGTCGACGCCGTCCGTTTCGGCCCGGCTGCTCCGCAGCGGCCGAATCCGTCCGTCCCGCTCGCGCCCGGCGAGCCGGGCGGCGCCCGCCTGGACGAGGACTGCCTGTTCCTCAACGTGGTCCGGCCGAGCGCCGTTCCACCGTCGCGGCGGCTGCGGCCGGTCATGGTGTGGCTGCACGGGGGCGCCTACGCGCTGGGCTCCTCCAGCCAGCTGGTGTACCACGGCGACGAGCTGGTGACCTCCGGCGATGTCGTGGTGGTGACGCTCAACTACCGCCTGGGAGCACTCGGGTTCCTCGATCTCGGCGCCGCGGGCGTTCCCGGCGCCGAGAGCAATGTCGCCCTGCGCGACGTGCTGCTCGCGCTGTGCTGGGTCCGCGACAACATCGCGGCGTTCGGCGGTGATCCCGGACGGATCACCGTGTTCGGGCAGAGCGCCGGCGCGGGCCTCGTCACCGCTCTGCTCGCCTCGCCGCTCGCGCGCGGTCTCTTCCACCGCGCCATCGCGCAGAGTCCGCCCGCCGGCTCCATGTACGGACCGGAGCGCTCGGAAGTCGTCGCGCGAGCGTTCCTCGAGCGACTGGGAGTCGGTCCCGACGACGTGGACACCCTCCAGCACCTGCCGGTCGAGCGGCTCGTGGAGGCGGGGGCCGCGGTCTACGCGGACATCCCGCGCGAGCATCCCGGCATGCTGGCCTTCGCACCCGTGATCGGCGACGACGTGCTGCCGGAGGCGCCGCTCAGAGTGCTCAGCGAAGGGCGAGGGATGCGCGTCCCGCTCGTCATCGGCACGAACCGCGACGAGGCGACCTTGTTCCGGCTGATGCGGTCGCCGCTGCTGCCCATCCGGCGGCCGGCTCTTCAGCGCATGTTCCAGGCCATGCAGGAGGAGCAGCGGGCCGGCGGACCGGACGCTACGCGCCTCCCGCCGCCCGACCGCGTGCTCGCCGCCTACCGCCGCGCCCCGCTCTCGCGGAACGTCCGGATCGCCACCGACATCGCCTTCCGGATGCCCGCCGTGTGGGCCGCGGCGGGCCACGCGGAGGTCGCCCCGACCTACCTGTACCGCTTCGACTTCGCGCCGCCGCTGCTGCGGCTGAGCGGCATCGGCGCAGCACACGCCACGGACCTCGCGTACGTCTGGGGCGAGTTCGGCGGCCTCCCCCGCGATCCGTCGTTCTGGCTCGGCGGACGCCGCGCCGCCGACGACGTCTCCTGGCGCATGAGAGCCCGGTGGGCGTCCTTCGCCCACGGCGGGGCTCCGGGCGAGGGGTGGCCCGCCTACGACGCAGAGCAGCGCGCCACGCTCCTGATCGGCGCCGAGGACCGGGTCGTGCCCGATCTGGACGGGGCGCTCCGCGCCGGCTGGGGCGAGCGGATCCTGTCGTTCCGCTGAACGCTCGTCGACATCATCCTGCTCGCGACGACCAGGTGAAGCACCTGCCGACGCTCGCCCGGGTGTTCGTCGTGATCCTGCTCCCGCTGGCCGCAGGCTAGCCCTCCGGGGTGTGCTGGGCCACGAAGCGGATCGCGTCGTGCGCCATCCCGGGCGTGATCTCGTGGCCGGCCGCGGGATAGACGTGCTCCTCGAGCGTCGAGTGCCCGGGCAGGAACTCGCGCATCCGGATGATGTCGTGCGTGCTGATCACGTCGTCGCGGGCCCCATGCCCCCAGAACACCGGAGGACGGCGGGCAGCGAGCTCGGCATCCCCGCGCTCGTCGTCGACCGTCGTGAAGCCGCCCAGCGTCACCACGAAGGAGAGCCGCCCGGGCGCCCGGCGGAGCATCTGGAGCGCCGTCGCGCCTCCCTGCGACCATCCGACCGCTGCAACGGGCGCGTCGCCGAAGTGCTCGCCGACCCACCCCAGCAACCGGTCGGCGACCGGTGCGACATCGCTCGAGTGCGCGCCCGGCCGCCCGTCGTCGGCGACGTGGAACCACTCGAACTGGTCCCCCAACGGCAGCTGTGCCTGCAGCACCTCGGTCCGCCACGGCGCGGGCGTGCGCTCCGCCATCCAGGCCAGATCGTCGCGGACGCCGTAGCGGCCGTGCAGGAACAGCAGGACAGGAGCGGTGGACGAGATCGGCATCCCTCATTCATCCCCCCGGGCCGCGCACACGTCCACCCCGCGTCTGACAGTAACCTCCATGCCGCGTCACGCTCCGCCCGGACACCTCGTCATAAAGGAGAGACCGCCGAGCGGCGCGACCCAGAGATCGGGGGAGACCATGCCAGACCACAGCACACAAGCGCACACGACCGGGACCGCACGGGATGCGAGCGAGAAACACGAAGACGCACGAGAATCGTGGTTCCGCCTGCGCGCGGCCATCGTCGACGAGTACGTCGGCAAGCTCCCCGAGCTCCTGGCCGTCGACGAGTTCGCCCGGTTGGCCGGGATGACCGTCGCCCAGGTCCGCCACGCCACGACGACCGGCGACCTCGTCATCTCACTACGCGACGGACGCCGCGGGATCGCACCGGCGGACAACATCCCGTTCCTGCTGCGAGAGCGCTTGATCCGGCTGCCCTTTCCGGCGACACGTCACCGACGCCGTGCGGCGCGCTCCATCGATGTGAGCCTGGCGGCCTACGAGCGGATCTGGGACGAGGCCGTCCGCAACTCGATCTCTCCGCAATCGGCGCTCGACCGTCTGCTGGTCGCGGCGACCGATGTCGCGACGCCCGCAGCGAACTACAGCTGACGCGCACGAAACCCGGGTCCTGCGGCGTCACGGTCCTCACCGGAGCCGGCTGCGGGACTCGAACCCGCGACCGCTCGCTTACAAGGCGAGTGCTCTACCAACTGAGCTAAGCCGGCACGGCGGTCACCCGCCCGCCATCATCCTAGGGGGTCGGCGTCGGGGTCGGCGTCGCGGTGGACGTGTACTCGTCACCCTGCGCCTGCAGGATGAACGCCTTGAAGTCGTCCGCGTTGGTGAGCGACCCGGTGTAGGGCTTGCCGTTCACCAGCACCAGGAGCGCGTTCGTCATCTTGTTGACGTCGGAGTTCGGGATGGGGCCGCTCAGCGCGCGATCGCTCGCGTTCGTCACCCAGCTCGTGAAGCGGCCGTCATCGATGCAGGAGTCGATGTCGCCGGTATGCGCCGCACCCGCCGCCTCGGCGCGCTTCTTCAGCACATCGTCGCTCAGGCCCGGACCGCCCTCCGCTGGCTGCTTCTCGAACAGGGAGGCGTTGAACTTCCAGAACGCGTTGGGGTCGTAGTTCGCGACGCAGGCCGCGGCGTTCGCCGCGCGGAGCGAGTACTTGGTGCCCGCCGAGTGGCTGGTGTAGATCGCGACCGGGTGCATCTCGACGGTGACCGCACCGTTCTTGACCAGCGGCTCCAGCTGCTTCAGGTTGGTGCGCTGGAAGTCGCCGCACAGCTTGCAGAGGTAATCAGCGTAGATGCGGATGTCGACCGTGCTGGCCTTCGGGTCCGGAGTGCTGGCGACGGGCTTCGCATCGGGGGCGAGGGCCAGCGTGGTCTTCACCTTGAGGCCGGAGCCCACGACGACGCCGTCGCTGGCCATGTTCTTCGGACCGGGGACGGTCGGACGGATCGCGCTGACGATCACCACGGCGACGATCGCGAGCACCGCGAGCACCGCGACGGTGATGCCGCCGCCCAGGAGGGCGCGTCTGCGGCGCTCCTGCTTCTGGTGCGACGTGCGGAGCTGCCGTGCTTTCTCACGGGCGGCCGCGCGGACGTCGCCGGGGCGGCTGTCGTCGGGCTGGGTGTCAGGGCTCATGTCTTCCGGAAACTGCTCTCGGGTCGGACGGGCCGCGCGGGGGACGCGGTGGGGCGGGCGCGCATCCGGCGCACACAACCGGGACAGCGTAAACCGGCAGTCTGGGAATCGACCAGACGCTGGCTGGACGCGCGTTCGGCGGAACAGCGGCGGCCGCTCGGGGGTCCGGACGGGGTCCGGTCGAGAGCATGTCCGCCGATGCCATATTATGGCCACGTGGCAGAGACGCCATCGGACGTCTACGCCACGTTCATCCATTCACAACGGATCGTCCGGCACGTACCTGCCGGTGAAGGAGACAAGAAGAAGATGGCGACAGTCACCTATGACAAGGCGACCCGGCTCTACCCGGGTTCCACCCGTCCCGCCGTGGACGCGCTCGACCTGGAGATCGCCGACGGCGAGTTCCTCGTCCTCGTCGGCCCCTCGGGCTGCGGCAAGTCCACCTCGCTCCGCATGCTCGCGGGCCTCGAAGAGGTCAACGACGGAAACATCTTCATCGGTGAGCGCAACGTCACCGATGTTCCGCCGAAGGACCGCGACATCGCGATGGTGTTCCAGAACTACGCGCTGTACCCGCACATGACCGTCGCCGAGAACATGGGCTTCGCGCTCAAGATCGCCGGTGTCGGCAAGGAGGAGCGTGCCCAGCGCGTCCTCGAGGCCGCCAAGCTGCTCGATCTGGAGCCGTACCTCGGCCGCAAGCCGAAGGCGCTCTCCGGTGGTCAGCGTCAGCGCGTCGCCATGGGCCGCGCGATCGTGCGTTCGCCCCAGGTGTTCCTCATGGACGAGCCGCTGTCGAACCTCGACGCCAAGCTCCGCGTGCAGACCCGCACGCAGATCGCGTCGCTGACCCGCCGCCTCGGCGTCACCACGGTCTACGTCACGCACGACCAGACCGAGGCGCTGACCATGGGCGACCGCATCGCGGTGCTCAAGGACGGCGTGCTGCAGCAGGTCGGCACCCCGCGCGACCTGTACGCGCAGCCGAACAACGTGTTCGTCGCCGGCTTCATCGGCAGCCCGGCCATGAACCTGTTCACGGCCGACGTCACCGACGGCGGCGTCAAGTTCGGGTCGGCCGTCGTGCCGGTCGAGCGCGACACCATCGCCAACGCCGGTTCGGCCGTCACCATCGGTGTCCGCCCGGAGGACGTCGTCGTGTCGAACACCGAGGGCACCGGCCTCAAGGTCACGGTCGACCTCGTCGAGGAGCTCGGCGCGGACGGCTACCTGTACGGCCACTCCGAGGTCGAGGGCAAGCGCACCGACATCGTCGGCCGCGTCGACGGCCGTATCCACCCGAACGCGGGCGACACGGTCTACATCACGCCGAAGCCGGGCCACGTCCACGTCTTCCACGCGGAGACGGGCGAGCGCCTGGGCGGCGCGGTCGTCGACTGAAGTTCCAGGAGCGATTCCTCACTCTGCCGCAGTCCGGAGCCGGGCTGCGGCAGAGTGCTTTCCACGGGTGCGCGCATCCACTGAACCGACCGGAGGACCATCGTGGCCGGATCCGTCAACATCACCGCGGCGACCGTCGACCCCGCGCTGCTCGACCTTCCCTGGAACATCCCGCTGGAGGACTGGTCGAACCAGCACATCGCGCTGCTGCCGAAGGGCATCAGCCGCCACCTGGTGCGGTTCGCCAACCTGTCGGGCTACGTCATCGCCATCAAGGAGACGACGGCGGAGATGGCGCAGCGCGAGTACGACATGCTGCGCACGCTGCAGCGCCTCGACGTGCCGTGCGTCGACCCGGTCGCGGTGATCAAGAACCGCACCTCCGACGACGGCACCCCGCTCAACGCCGCACTGGTGACCCGGCACCTCAAGTTCTCCCTCCCCTACCGCGCGCTGTTCTCGCAGACGCTCCGGCCCGACACCGCCACGCGCCTGGTGGACGCCCTTGCGGTGCTGCTGGTGCGCCTCCACATCGTCGGCTTCTTCTGGGGCGATGTGTCGCTGTCGAACACCCTGTTCCGCCGGGACGCGGGCGCCTTCGCCGCCTACCTGGTGGATGCGGAGACCGGCCAGCTCTACGAGGGCGGCCTCTCGAACGGTCAGCGCGAGAACGACCTCGAGATCGCACGCGTCAACATCGCCGGCGAGCTGATGGACCTGGAGGCCGGCGGCCGCGTCGACGAGGAGCTCGACCCGATCAGCCTGTCCGACGGCATCGTCGCCGCATACCGGTCGCTCTGGAAGGAGCTCACCGGCAGCGAGTCGTTCTCGTCGTCGGAGCGCTGGCGCATCAGCGAGCGCGTCGAGCGTCTCAACGAGCTCGGCTTCGACATCGAGGAGCTGGCGATCAAGACCTCGGACGAGGGCACCAAGGTGCGCATCCAGCCGAAAGTCGTCGATGCGGGCCACCACCAGCGCCGGCTGCTGCGGCTCACCGGCCTCGACACCGGCGAGAACCAGGCGCGCCGCCTGCTCAACGACCTCGACTCCTACTCCGCCACCCTCGGCAAGGAGGGGCTGGACGAGGAGGCGATGGCGCACGAGTGGCTCATGCGCGTGTTCGAGCCGGTCATCCGCTCGATCCCCGCCGACCTCAAGGGCAAGCTGGAGCCGGCGGAGGTGTTCCACCAGCTGCTGGAGCACCGCTGGTTCATGTCGCAGAAGGAGGGCCGGGATGTGCCCCTGGCGGAAGCCCTCACCTCGTACATCAACGACATCCTGCGCCACCGTCGCGACGAGGCGACCGTGATCGCCCCGCCGACGGAGACCATCAGCATCCCCGTGCTCGGCGACGCCGCGGCGTCCGCCGACGAGGACGAGGACGACTGGCGCTCGAAGGTCTGACGCCCGGCCGCGACGGCGGCGTCCCGGTACGACTGCGCCCGCTCGCGCAGGCACAGTCGTACCGAACGGCAGCGGACGTTCCGAGCAGCAGCGGTCAGGCGCGGGTGCGCGCCTCGGCCCGCAGCTTCGAGATCTCGTAGAGGGTGACGCTCGCGGCGATACCCGCGTTGAGCGACTCGGTGGTCGCCGTGATCGGGATCGAGACGACGGCGTCGCAGGTCTCCGTCACCAGCCGCGACAGACCCTTGCCCTCGCTGCCGACGACGATGACCACCGGGCGGTCGGCGAACGACAGGCCGGGGAGGGACGTGTCCCCTCCCCCGTCGAGGCCGAGCACGAAGACGCCCGCCTTCTTGAAGTCCTTGAGGGTCTGCGTCAGGTTCGCGGCCATGGCGACCGGCGTGCGCGCCGCCGCGCCGGCCGAGGTCTTCCATGCGGCGGCCGTCATGCCCACCGAGCGGCGCTGCGGGACGATGACGCCCTGACCGCCGAAAGCGGCCGTCGAGCGGATGATCGCACCCAGGTTGCGCGGGTCGGTGATGCCGTCGAGCGCGACGAACAGCGGGGTCTCGCCGGATCGGAGCGTACGGTCGAGCAGCTCACCCGGGTGCGCGTACTCGTACGGCGGCACCTTCAGCGCGACGCCCTGGTGCACGGCGTCGCGGCCGGCGAGGCGGTCGAGCTCCGGCCGCATGACCTCGAGGATCGGGATGGCACGGCCGGTCGCGATGGAGAGGATCTCCCGCATCCGGTCGTCGAGCTCGGCGCGTGCAGCGACGTACAGCGTCGAAGCCGGGATGTCGGCCCGCAGCGCCTCGAGCACCGAGTTGCGGCCGGTCACGATCTCGCTCTCGTCCCCGCTCTTGGCGCGGCGCGAGGCGCCGGACGCCCCACGCGGCGTCGCGTCACGACCACCGCGTTGCGCGGCCTTGGCAGCCGCCCGCTCGCGCAGGGCCTTCGCCTTGGCGGCGGGGTGGTAGTCGCGGTCCTCCGCCTTGGGCGTCGGTCCGCGACCCTCGAGCGCCTTGCGGCCGTGGCCGCCGGTGCCGACCTGGGCGCCCTTCTTGCTCTTGCGCACCGCCCCGGCGCGGGGCTTTCCACCCGAGTTCTTCATGATCCGATGCTCCAATGCGACCCCGTCGGGGTGTCTTCGATGGTGATTCCCGCGGCGGTCAGCTCGTCGCGGATGCGATCGGCCGCCGCGAAGTCGCGGGCGGCCCGGGCGTCCTGGCGGTCCGCCAGCAGCCGGCCGACCAGCTCGCCGAGTGCGGACTCCGCCGCGGTCGAGCCGCCGGTGCGCCACTGCGGGGCGAGCGGGTTGATGCCCAGCACCTCCGTCATGGCGAGCGCATGCCCGCGGGCGGTGGCGGCCGCCTCCAAGTCTTCCGCATCCAGCGCCGCGTTTCCTGTGCGGATGGTGTCGTGCAGCACGGCGAGCGCCTGCGGCACGGCGAGGTCATCGTCCATCGCCTCCGCGAACGCGTCGGGGACGACCTCCGCGCCGTGGCCGGCGAACCGGGTGCCCGCGAGGCGCCGGTCCACCCGCTCGAAGAAGCCGGCGATCCGGTCGAGGGCGGCCTCCGCCTCGCTGAGCGAGCCGTCGTGGAAGTCGATGGTCGACCGGTAGTGGGCGGAACCGAGGTAGTACCGGACCACCAGCGGGCGGGCGGCGCCGAGCAGGTCGGCGGCGTACACGGAGTTGCCGAGCGACTTGCTCATCTTCTGGCCGTTCACGTGCACGAGCCCGTTGTGCACCCAGTAGTTCGCGAACGCGTCGCCGGCGGCGGTCGACTGAGCGATCTCGTTCTCGTGGTGCGGGAAGCGCAGGTCGAGCCCGCCGCCGTGGATGTCGAACTGCGGCCCCAGATACCGGCGCGACATGGCCGAGCACTCGATGTGCCAGCCCGGGCGGCCGTCGCCCCACGGCGACGGGAACCCGGCCGATGCCGGCTCGTCGGCCTTGCGGCCCTTCCAGAGCGCGAAGTCGCGCGGGTCGCGCTTGGCGCGGGGATCCGCGTCGGCCGCGGCCTCCATGTTGTCGATGCTCTGGCGGGTCAGCTCGCCGTACGACGGCCAGCTCTTCACGTCGAAGTAGACGTCGCCGGAGCCGTCGGATGCCGCGTAGGCGTGGCCCCGGTCGATGAGCCGCTGGATGATGTCCTGCATCTGCGGGATGCTCGCGGTCGCGCGCGGCTCATAGGTCGGCGGCTGGATGCCCAGGGCTCGGTACGAGTCGGTGAACTCCAGCTCGAAGCGGTAGGCCAGCGCCCACCACTCCTCGCTTCCCCCGGCGGCCTGATCCGCCGCGGCGTTGACCAGGATCTTGTCGTCGATGTCGGTGACGTTGCGCACCAGCGTGACGTCCAGACCCCGGTACGTGAACCAGCGGCGCAGCTGGTCGTACACGAGTGCCGAGCGGAGGTGCCCGATGTGCGGGGACGACTGGACGGTCGGGCCGCACACGTACATGCCGACCTCGCCGTCGCGCAGCGGGACGAAGTCGCGCAGGGCGCCCGCTTTCGTGTCGAAGAGTCGCAGAGTCACGCCCACCAGCCTAGAGGTCGCACGGCCTACGAGGCCGCGCGCTTCGCCAGCTCCTCGTTCACCGGGGCGAAGGCGACACGGTCGAGCAGGAGCTCGATGCGCGCGATGCGCCCGCCGCGCACGGTCAGCAGTTCGACGCACCGCACAGCGCCGGCCGCGGTGTCCGTGACGAAGTCGTAGACGATGCAGGCGCGGTCGCCCTCCGTGAACACCTCGCGGATCTCGTTGCGGAGGATCGCGGGCATCAGCCGGCGCAGCGCGGCCGTCCATCCCTCCTTGTCGAGCGTCGAACCGGCGAACTCCGCCACCAGGGCCACGTCGAAGAGGTCGTTCAGGGGATCCTCGTCCCGCGCCCCCACCGCCTGGATGTACCGCCGCGCCACCGTCTCGGTGTCCGTGGATGCCATGTCGTGCCCCTTCCCGGCGCCGCCGGTGCGGCACTCCATCGGTCAGAGTAGGCCCGGTGCCGCGTCGGCCGCGATGCCGCTCGGTGCTCAGCCGAGCAGCAGCGCGGTGGCCTGCGCGGTGAGACCCTCGCCCCGGCCGGTGAAGCCCAGACCGTCGGTCGTCGTCGCGCCGACCGAGACCGGGGCGCCGAGGATGGCAGACAGCCGCTCCTCGGCCTCCGCCCGGCGGCCCGCGAGCTTCGGCCGGTTGCCGACGACCTGAACCGCGACGTTGCCGATGCGGAAGCCGGCCTCCTCCACCCGTCGCCGGGCCTCGGTGAGGAACACGTCGCCGTGCGCGCCGGAGAACCGCGGATCCCCGGTCCCGAAGACGCCGCCGATGTCACCGAGGCCTGCGGCGGACAGCAGCGCGTCGACGATGGCGTGAGCCACCGCATCCCCGTCGCTGTGCCCGGCGAGACCCGGTTCGCCCGGCCAGTGCAGGCCCGCCAGCCACAGCTCGGCGGCCGGATCGTAGGCGTGCGTGTCGCTGCCCGACCCGATCCGCGGCAGCCGGGAGCCGGCGAGCAGCTCCTCGGCGCGGCGCAGGTCCCAGGGGGTCGTCACCTTGAAGGCGTGCGCGTCGCCGGGGACCACATCCACCCGGAACCCTGCGGCCGCCACCAGACCGGCGTCGTCGGTCTCGTCGCTCTCGGCCAGGGCGTAGGCGGTCAGCAACTGCTCGCGCGGGAAGGCCTGCGGCGTCTGCACGGCCGCGAGCGCGGACCGGTCCACCGTCTCGTGCACGATGCCGTCTGCGCCGACGCGCTTCACCGTGTCGCTGACGGGCAGACCCGGGATGACGCCGTAGCCGCGCTCGACGACCGCATCCACCACGGCGTCGAACAGAGCGGACGGTGCGAGCGCCCGGGCGGCGTCGTGCACGAGCACCACCTCGACGGACGGGTCGACCACCGCGAGGCCCTCTGCCACAGAGCGCTGGCGGGTGGCTCCCCCGGCCACGACCTGCACCGGGCGGCGGGAGGCGCGCTCGGCCAGCTCCGCAGCCTCGGCGACCAGATCTGCCGGGGCCACGACGATCGGGTCGGCCACGTGACGCATACCTCGGACGGCATGCAGCGAGCGCTCGAGGAGCGTCAGTCCGTGCAGGGTCACGAACGCTTTCGGGCGCTCGGCGCCGAGCCGGACGCCGGAGCCGGCGGCGACGATCACGACCGCGACGCGCGGCCCGGTGTAGCTGTCCACCCGACCACCGTACCGGGACACGGCGTCCGCGGCCTCCCGTCACGACTGCGCCTGCACGCGCACCCGCAGACGTGACGCGGCACCGCAGCCGCGGACGCGGCACGGCAGACGCGGCACGGCAGACGCGGCGACGCAGACGCGGCGCCGCGGGAAACGCCCGCGGGAACGACGAAGCCCCGCTGCACGGTGCAGCGGGGCTTCGGACGATAAGCGGTGCGGCCGCCTAGGAGGCCAGGACCTCGTCGAGCAGGCTCGAGGCCTTCTCGTCGTCGGTCTTCTCGGCCAGAGCCAGCTCGGAGATGAGGATCTGGCGCGCCTTGGCGAGCATGCGCTTCTCACCGGCGGAGAGGCCGCGGTCCTGATCGCGGCGCCACAGGTCGCGGACGACCTCGGAAACCTTGATGACGTCGCCAGAGGCGAGCTTCTCAAGATTGGCCTTGTAGCGGCGGGACCAGTTGGTCGGCTCCTCGGTGAAGGGGGCTCGCAGCACCTCGAACACGCGGTCGAGGCCCTCCTTGCCGATGACGTCGCGCACTCCGACGAGGTCGACATTATCGGCGGGGACCTCGATGGTCAGGTCGCCCTGAGTCACATTGAGCTTGAGGTACAGCTTCTCTTCACCCTTGATGATTCTCTTCTTGACTTCGGTGATCGTTGCGGCACCGTGGTGCGGATAGACGACGGTCTCGCCAACCTCGAAAAGCATAGATTTGTTGTCCCTTCAGCAATGAATAGGATACCACATGAGGCACGTGCTAAGGTTCGCCCCCGCGCCTCCCGCAGGCCCGGAGCGCCCCTGCCGATGGGATAGAGTCGAAGCGAGAATTCCACCGGGAGGGTCATCCGTGAAAGCACGAGTCGCGACGTCCGTCGCCCTCGCCCTGGCCGTCGTGTTCGGTACCGCGGGATGCGGTCTCGTCGCCCCGCAGGCCACCACCAAGCATTACGACGCGAGCGACGGAGTGAGCGGGGCGGTCGGCACGATCGACGTGCGCAACGCGATCATCCTCACCGACGCGAAGGACGGCACGGTGGGCAACCTCGTGGTCACCCTCGTGAACACCGGCGACAAGAGCCACCGCCTGGCGATCAGCGCCGGCGACAGCAGCTCCTCCGCCGCGCACGTCACCGTCGAGCCCGGCCAGGTCAAGCAGCTCGGTCAGGACCCGGAGAACGGCGGCACGAGCAACGTGCTCATCCCGGAGTTCACCACCAAGCCCGGCGCGCTCTACTCCGTCTATTTCCAGTACGGCAGCGAGACCGGCGTCAACCTCGAGGTCCCGGTGCTCGACGGCCAGCTGCCCGAGTACAAGAGCCTGGTCCCGCCGACCATCCTGCCGGCCGCCCAGTAGCCCCCCGACGCAACGACGAAGCCGCCCGGCGCATCGCACCGGGCGGCTTCCCCGTCCGCTCCGGCGGGTACCGGGTGTCAGGCGTTGAAGCGGTACCCCAGCCCGCGCACCGTGACGAGCATCCGGGGCTCCGACGGACTCTCCTCGATCCGTGAGCGGATGCGCTTGATGTGCACGTCGAGCGTCTTGGTGTCGCCGAAGTAGTCGCTCCCCCACACCCGGTCGATGAGCTGTCCCCGGGTGAGCACACGGCCGGCGTTGCGGAGCAGCAGCTCCAGCAGCTCGAATTCCTTCAGCGGCATGGAGATCTCGGTGCCGTTGACGGCGACGGTGTGGCGGTCCACATCCATGCGCACGGTGCCGGCCTCCAGCACGCCGTCGTCCTGAAGCTCCTCCTCGACCCGGCGGCGCAGCACCGCCCGGATGCGGGCGAGCAGCTCGCGCGACGAGTACGGCTTGGTGACGTAGTCGTCCGCGCCGAGCTCCAGCCCGACCACGATGTCCACCTCGGAGTCCTTGGCGGTCAGCATGATGATCGGGACATTCGAGCGGGTCCGGATCTCGCGGCACACTTCGGTGCCCGGGATGCCCGGCAGCATCAGGTCGAGCAGGACGAGGTCCGCGCCGGCACGCTCGAACGCCGCGAGCGCGCTCGGACCGTCCTCTGCGACCTCGACCTCGTAGCCCTCCCGCTTCAGCAGGTACGCGAGCGGCTCGCTGAGCGCGGCCTCATCCTCGACGAGCAGGATGGATGTCACTGGGTGTCTCCTATCGGGGGTCGGACGGTGGAGGCTTCCGGCAACCGGATCGTGAACGTGGAGCCGCGCCCCGGCTGCGACCACACGCGCACCTCGCCGCCGTGGTTCTGCACGGCGTGCTTGACGATCGCGAGACCGAGACCGGTGCCGCCCGTGTTGCGTGACCGCGCCTGGTCGACGCGGAAGAAGCGCTCGAAGACGCGGTCCAGGTCCTCCTCCGGGATGCCCTCGCCCTGGTCCGTGACGGCGATCTCCACGACTCCCCCGGTGTTGCGCACGCCGATGCCGATGCGGGAGTCGTCGGGCGAGTACTGGATGGCGTTCGAGATGAGGTTGTGGACGGCCGTGACCAGGAGGCCCTCGTTGCCGATCACCTGCGCCTGCTTGTCGCCGCGCATCGCCAGCTCGATGTTGCGCGTCTCCGCGGCCACGCGGTTCTGGTCGATCGCCGCCTTGACGACCTTGCTGGCCGAGAGCTCGCGGGCGTCGCCCAGCGCATCCGTCGCCTGCAGCCGGCTCAGCTCGATGATGTCCTGGGTGATGCGCGCCAGGCGCTGCGCCTCCTCCGAGAGCCGCAGTGCGAACCGGCGCACCTGGTCGGGGTCGTCGGAGGCGTCGTCCAGGGCCTCGGCGAGCAGGCCGACCGCGCCGATCGGCGTCTTCAGCTCGTGGCTGATGTTGGCGACGAAGTCGCGCCGGACCGCCTCCAGGCGGAAGGACTCGGTGCGGTCCTCCGCGAGCAGCAGGATGTAGCGGGAGCCGAGACGCGCCACCCGAACGCTCAGATGGATGCCCGCGTCGCCGAACGGGCCGCGCGACAGCTCGCACTCCTCGGTGATCGACGCGCCGGTGCGCCGGACGCGGTCCACGAGCTCGACCAGGTGCGGGTGGACCAGGAGGCCGTTCCAGACCAGGCCGATCGCGTGCGCGCCCGGGGACGCCTTGATGACGTTGTTCGAGGGGTCGAGGACGACACCCGCCGACTCGAGCGCATCGAGCACCTGGTCGACCCCGTCCGGCACTGCCGGGTTGACGACCGCGGCCGCATGGTGGCCGCGGCGTGCGGCAATGTGCAGGACCCACACGAAACCGGCGCCGACGGCGAGCCCCAGGCCCAGCGACAGCAGCACCAACCAGGTGGAGTCCATGGCTCTCAGCGTAGGTGATGCCGTTACGCCCGCATGGACGCATCCCACCACCGGCCGCGTCTTTTCGCGGGTACGTTAGACAGTGTTCAGCCGGGGGGCACCGTTTGTTAACCTGCTCTCGCGAACATGCATACGGGGCCAGAAGGTCCCGACATCCCGCGTGCCCGCGCACGCCAGGAAGGATCCACCCCATGCGCGAAGTCTTCCAGCAGGAGCTGGCGGAGGTTCAGGACCGGCTCGTCGAGATCGCCGAACTCGTGGTCCTCTCCATCCGGAACGCCACGCAGGCGTTCAACGAGTCGGATGTGAGCCTCGCCGAGGACGTGATCGTCAACGACCACCGGATCGACGAGCTCACCGTCCTGCTCGACGAGCTGTCCATCCAGATCCTCGCCCGCCAGCAGCCGGTCGCCCGCGACCTGCGCATCGTGGTCAGCGCCCTCCGCATCAGCGCGTCGCTGGAGCGTATGGGCGACATGGCCGAGCACATCGCCCAGCTGGCGCGCTACCGCTTCCCGGACAAGGTGGTCCCGAAGAGCCTGCGCGGCACGTTCTCCGAGATGGGACGGCTCGACGTGCAAATCGCGGAGAAGCTCTCCGAGCTGCTCCGCACGCAGGACCTGCGCCTCGCCGACGAGATCCGCAACGACGACGACGACATCGACGAGCTGCACATCAGCGTCTTCGACAAGGTGCTCGGCGAGACGTGGAAGGGCCAGGCCGTCGACACGGTCGACGCGACTCTCGCCTCCCGCTACCACGAGCGCTTCGCGGACCACGCCGTCTCGATCGCCAAGAAGGTCCAGTACCTGGCGACCGGCGACTGGGCCCCCGAACTCGCCTCCTGACGCGGCTCCCCCCTCCCCCCTCCGTCGAGTACACGAAAACTGCACGCTGGCGCGGCGCGTCGCGTGCAGTTTTCGTGTACTCGACGGTGGGGTCACGGGTGCAGGGGGACGCGGGCGGCGACGGAGCGCGTGGAGTGGGGGGACCGCGCGACGACGCAGAGCGCGGTGAGGAGGGCGTGCTCGCCGGGGTGCAGGCGGCCGGAGCGCTGGTCGGTCACGTGCGGGCGGTAGCCGTCGCGCAGGTGGCGCTGGTCGCGCAGGATGACGCCGGCGGCTTCGAGGGCGTCGACCGCCGCAGTGTGCACGGCGTGCAGCGACGGGGACGCGCGCAGCACCGTCACGGGGACCGTGCGGTGCGCGCCGAAACGCTCCCGCGCTCCCCCGGTGACCGGGATCGGCGGGACGGCGGGCAGCAGGGCGGCGACTCCGTCCGCGGACAGCTCCGTCTCGAACGGCGGCACGATCGTCACGTGCAACGGCCAGTCAGCGGCCGGGAATCGCTCCGGAAACACGTCGTCGCCGCGTCCCGGGAGGAACGCGACGACGACGAAGGTGCTGGCCGTGACTACTTCTTGCCCTGCGCGGCGACCGCGGCGGCGCCCGCGGCGGCCGCCTCCGGGTCGAGGTAGTACGACGGCTCGAGCGGGGTGAAGTCCGCGCCGAGCTTGTAGACCAGCGGGATGCCGGTGGGGATGTTGAGCGCGGCGATGTCCTCGTCGGAGATGCCGTCGAGGTGCTTCACCAGGGCTCGCAGCGAGTTGCCGTGGGCCGTCACCAGCACCGTCTTGCCTGCGGCGAGGTCGCGGGTGATGTCGGACTCCCAGTAGGGCAGCATCCGCTCGATGACGTCCTTCAGGCACTCCGTGCGCGGCAGCTCGTCGCCGAGACCGGCGTAGCGCGGGTCGCCCACCTGCGAGAACTCGCTGTCGTCGGGAAGCGGGGGCGGCGGCACGTCGAACGACCGGCGCCAGAGCTGGAACTGCTCCGGCCCGAACTTCTCGAGGGTCTCGGCCTTGTCGAGCCCCTGCAGGGCGCCGTAGTGGCGCTCGTTCAGACGCCACGAACGCTGCACCGGGATCCACAGCCGGTCGGCGACGTCGAGCGCGTAGTTCGCGGTCTGGATGGCGCGGGTGAGCACCGAGGTGTGCAGCACGTCGGGCGCGAGGCCGGAGTCGCGGAGCAGTTCGCCCGCCCGCTCGGCCTCGGCGACGCCGGTCTCGCTGAGGCAGACGTCGACCCAGCCGGTGAACAGGTTCTTCTCGTTCCACTCGCTGCTGCCGTGGCGCAGGAGGATCAGGGTGTAGGGAGCGGCCATGTGCTCCAATCTATCGCCTTGCGGGGATGCGGGCCGCCCGCGCTCACCCGGCCGGCCACGGCCTCGCGACGTCCTTCGCCGACCGCTGGCAGACTGGACGCATGGCTTCCGGCGCCGTCGGCACCGTCACGCGCGGCACGACGAACACCAACCGGCTGCGCCGTGTCGACCGCTGGATCGCCGCGCAGCCGGAGCTCCGGCGCACCCCCGACCCGCTCGTCGTCGACCTGGGTTACGGCGCGAGCGGCGTGACGGCGCTCGAACTGCACCAGCGGCTGGCGTCGGTGCGCCCGGACGTCGAGGTCGTCGGCCTGGAGATCGAACCGGGACGGGTGCGCACCGCGAACGAGCAGCTCGCGGCGGTCCGGGAGGGCCGCACCGCCTTCGACCCGCAGGCTCGAATCCGTTTCGGCCTCGGCGGCTTCGAGGTGCCGCTGCCCGGCGGCCGGCAGGCGACGGTGATCCGCGCCTTCAACGTGCTCCGGCAGTACCGCGAGGTGGAGGTCGCGGGAGCGTGGAAGCGGATGCGGTCCCGCCTGCAGCCGGACGGCCTCCTGGTCGAGGGCACCTGCGACGAGATCGGCCGGATCGCCAGCTGGGTCGCCCTGGACGCGGCCGGTCCGCGCTCGCTCACGGTCTCCCTCCGCCTCCGCGGACTGGATGCGCCGTCGGTGGTCGCCGAGCGGCTGCCGAAGGCGCTCATCCACCGCAATGTCCCCGGCGAGCGGGTGCATGCGTTTCTCGGCGACCTGGATCGCGCGTGGCGCATCCACTCGCCGCTCGCAGCCTACGGGCCCAGCCAGCGGTGGATCGCCGTGGCGCGCGGGATGCGCGACGCGGGCTGGCCGGTGATCGGCGGCCTGCGACGCTGGCGGCTGGGCGAACTGACCGTGGCGTGGGAGGCCGTCGCCCCGGCGGACCACGCGGGCTGAACGCGCGATACGCGACGCGCTACACGAGCGGCGCAACACGCTACGCGCTACACGCGCGGCGCGCGTGTGACCGCGCCGAGCCGCGGCAGCCGCGGGACGTGCGCCTCGGCTCCGGCCTCCGGAGGCACCACGATCTCCTGCGCGGCCGTGACCGCCGTGCCGTCCGCATCCACCAGCAGCGTCGCCGACGGATCCGTCGACCGCTTCACGACGGCGAGCGCGATCGGGCCCAGCTCGTAGTGCAGCGCAGTGGAGGTCACGGTGCCGACCTCCTGACCGTCGAGCGACACGGCTGCGCCGGTCACCGGATGGACTCCCTCCGAACCGTCCAGGTGCAGCATGACCAGGCGGCGCGGCGGGTGACCCAGGTTGTGCACCTTCGCCACGGTCTCCTGACCGCGGTAGCAGCCCTTGCTCAGGTGCACGGCGGTGCGCAGCCAGTCCAGCTCGTGCGGGATGGTGCGCTCGTCCACCTCTGTGGAGAAGCGCGGACGCCACGCGGCGATGCGCAGCGCCTCCGCCGCGACCGTACCGGCCACCGCGAGCTCGCCGCTCGTCACGCGCGAGACCAGCGACGGCAGTGCGTCGCGGGGCACCAGGCGCTCGCTCCACGTCCATCCCGCTCCGGGGTGCTCACCGCGGGCGTACTGATGGCCGCCGGGCGCGACCTCCCGCCACGGGTCGTGCCAGATCAGCGGGACGCCGTTCGGTGCGGCGATCGGGAGGGGCGGGTCGCCCAGCGCGCCGATCGTCGCGAGGTCGGCGGTGCGGTCGGCCAGCTCGACGCGGAGCATGAAGCGCATCGAGGTCAGCCACGCGAGCAGCCCCTCCGCCTCGGGACGGTCGACCAGCAGCCAGACCGTGTCGCCGTCGTCGAGCACGCGGGCGGCGTGCTCGACGCGGCCCGTCACATCCAGCAGCAGGGTCTCGGAGGACTCCCCCGGCGCGAGGCCAGTGAGCGCCTGGCTGGTCAGCGAGTTGAGCCAGCTCAGCCGGTCCGGACCCTGCACGGTGAGCACCGCGCGATCGGACAGGTCGACGATGGCGCCGCCTTCGGCGAGCGCGCGCTGCTCGGCGAGCGGGCTGCCGTAGTGCGACGGCACGCCGGAGCCGGTGAGGTCGACCGCGCCGGGCAGGTCGAGGAACGGAGAGCGATCGGTCACGGCGTCACTCGACCTTGGCGAGGCGGGCGGAGGCGTGCGTGCGCAGATCCTGCCCGAGGGCCGCGATGTCCCACGCCCAGAGCAGGTGGTTCTCGACGAGACCGTAGAGGCGGGTGGCTGCTGCGTACTCCTTCGCCCCGGCCGTGCGCATCACCGCGTCGGTCGCCAGGTCGATCCGCGGACCGGCCACCTGCCCGACGTAGATCTCGCTGACGCCGTCGGGGTGGATGATCGACACATCGATGTCGAACGCCCCGTTCGAGTTGCGCAGGGTCTCCACCGACTGCGCCGTGTTGAAGGGCCGGACGCCGCTGCCCGGCAGCATCGCCGGCCCCGGGTCGCCCTCGACCAGCGTGCGGTGCAGCCGCCAGTAGCCGGTCTCGGCGGCCAGCGGCGTGTGCTGCTCGTCGAGCACCCAGGAGGTGGACGAGTAGTTGAGGTAGCCGAGACCGTCGTGACTGAAGCTGATCCGCTGGCCGAACTCCCGCTCGGTGTGCTCCTCCCCGATCGCGTAATCGAGCACACCGGTCCCCTCCCACACGCCGATCAGCCAGGAGAGAGGGACCAGCTCGGCGGGAAGATCGGTCGGGATCTCGATCATGATCGACCGGGGATCAGCGCTGTCCGCGGAAGAGGTTGTACACCACCACGCCGGAGACGCCGAGGATGGCGAGCGTTGCGAGGCCGAGAAGGCCGATGAAGAAGAGTTCGAGGGCGACCAGCATGACCTCAGTCTAGCCGTCGCCCACCGACAGTCGAGCGGAGGCGCTCAGCGCATGCCGGATGCGAGGGCGAGGATCGCGCCGAACAGGCCGAGCACCACGAAACTGCCGGTCAGCGTCGCCGCGAGGCGGGTGATGAAACCGTCCTTCTGCTGGGTCGCCAGCTGCGAGACGAAGGACAGCAGCGCACACACCGCGAGCGCCAGCGACAGCCACGACGCGTAGCCTCCGGGATGCGCGAGGGCGGCGATGAGGATGCCGAGCAGCAGCGCCACCGCCCACACCGACCCGATGCTGAGCCGGGACGCCCAGCGCGGCAGCGGCGGCTCGGCCGGGCCGGCCGCAGCGGCAGGGCCGAGCGCGTGCGGTGCGGGGGTCTCCGGGATGTCGTCGGTCACCCTCCCATTGTGCCCCGGCCGGCCGGCACCGGGCAGCCGGAAGTGGCTCCTCCCGTTTCCGGTAGCATTGCGGGACAGACGGATGAGGAGGAATGGGTGGCGCAACTTCTGATCCTCACGTCCGCGCCGGGTCCGTCCGCTTCCAGCGGCACCGGGTCGCTCGGGGCCGGACCGGGGTCGTCGGGTGCGGACTCCGCCGGGCCGGGCGCCGAGGTGCTCCCCGCCCTCGCCCTGCTCAGCCACCGCGTTCGCCAGATCCCCGCCGAGCCGGCGTCGCTGGTCAACGCCCCCAGCTGCGACCTCATCTTCGTGGATGCGCGCCGCGACCTCGCGAGCGCGAAGTCGCTGTGCAAGATCCTCACCACCACCGGCGTGACGGTCCCGCTCCTGCTGGTCCTGACCGAAGGCGGCCTCACCGCGGTCAGCGCGGACTGGGGCGTCAGCGACGTCGTGCTCGACTCCGCCGGTCCCGCCGAGGTGGATGCGCGCATCCGGCTCGCCATCGGCCGCCAGACCCAGGAGCACTCGCAGTCCAAGATCCAGGCGTCCGGCATCACGATCGACGAGGCCAGTTATTCGGCGAAGGCGCACGGGCGCCAGCTCGACCTGACGTTCAAGGAGTTCGAGCTCCTCCGCTTCTTCGCGACCCACCCCTCCCGCGTCTTCACCCGCGAGCAGCTGCTCAGCGAGGTGTGGGGGTACGACTACTTCGGGGGCACCCGCACGGTCGACGTGCACGTCCGGCGGCTGCGGGCCAAGCTCGGCGACCTGGAGTCGCTGATCGGGACAGTCCGCAATGTCGGCTACCGGTTCAACGTCTACGAGGAGGAGAACGACCGCCTCCCTACGTCCGTCCGCCCCTGATCCCGACGATCCCGCCCGGAGCGCGGCCTCCTGCGACGTGGCCGCAGGCGTGATCGCCGGATGTGGGAAATCGTCCACAGGATCCGTTTGTCCACCGTTTTCCAGCGGCCGTCCCCGGTGCCCGCCCGCGGTGCCATGATGGAACAATGGACGAGCGGACGACTCTGGAGAACGGCCTTCTTGACACGGGGCTGGGCGGGAGCCTGGGCAGCGACTTCGACGACGACTTCGCCCCTTTCATCTACGAACCGGATCCCACGCTTCCCGACGACCGCTACCTCGATCGCGAGCTGAGCTGGCTCGCCTTCAACCAGCGCGTCCTCGAACTCGCCGAGGATCCGCTGCTGCCGGTGCTCGAGCGCGCCAACTTCCTGGCGATCTTCGCGAGCAACCTCGACGAGTTCTTCATGGTGCGCGTCGCCGGCCTCAAGCGCCGCATCGCCACCGGG
This sequence comes from Leifsonia sp. KNZ13-11D, assembly GCF_056754895.1. NCBI lineage: Bacteria > Bacillati > Actinomycetota > Actinomycetes > Micrococcales > Microbacteriaceae > Leifsonia > Leifsonia sp. KNZ13-11D. The sequence continues at coordinate 1,095,923 of NZ_JBPGWU010000001.1, read as the reverse complement.
CTGGCCGTGCCGACCAACGTCGGGCGGGCCCCGCAAGAGGTGCTCGCCGACATCTCCGAGAAGGCGCACGAGCTGCAGCTGCGGCACGCCCGCGCGTATCACGACCTCGTGCTGCCCGCGCTGCGCGACGCCGGGATCACGGTCGCCACCTGGGACGAGCTCGACGAGGCCGACCGGTCGCAGATGCGCGACATCTTCTCGCAGCAGATCTTCCCGGTGCTGATGCCGCTCGCCGTCGATCCGGCCCACCCGTTCCCCTACATCTCCGGGCTCTCGCTCAACCTCTCCGTCCGCGTACGCAACTCGCGCACCGGCAAGGAGCAGTTCGCCCGCCTCAAGGTGCCGCAGATGCTGCCGCGGTTCGTGCGCATCGACCAGCGCGAGGGGCTCGGGCAGGTGCGGTTCATCATGCTGGAGGACCTGATCGCCAATCACCTCGGCGACCTCTTCCCCGGCATGGAGATCCTCGATCACCACGTGTTCCGGGTGACGCGCAACGAAGACGTCGAGATCGACGAGGACGAGACGGAGAACCTCATCCAGGCGCTGGAGCGCGAGCTGCTGCGCCGCCGGTTCGGCCCGCCGATCCGGCTCGAAGTGACCGACGACATGGATGCGGTGACTCTCGGCCTGCTGGTCCGCGAGCTCGACGTGACCGAGCAGGAGGTCTACCGCCTTCCCGCGCCGCTCGACCTCGGCGGACTGTTCGACCTCGCCAAGATCGACCGTCCCGACCTCCACTACCCCAACCACGTGCCGACCACACCGGCGCAGCTCATGCCGAGCGAGCCGAACGCGAAGCCCGACATCTTCGCCGCGATCACCCGCCAGGACGTGCTGGTGCACCACCCGTACGAATCGTTCGCGACGAGCGTCCAGGCCTTCCTCGAACAGGCCGCCGCCGATCCGCACGTGCTGGCCATCAAGCAGACGCTGTACCGCACCTCGGGCGACAGCCCGATCGTCGAGGCGCTGATCGACGCCGCCGAGGCCGGCAAGCAGGTGCTCGCCCTGGTCGAGATCAAAGCGCGCTTCGACGAGCAGAACAACATCTCGTGGGCCCGCAAGCTCGAGAAGGCCGGCGTGCACGTCGTCTACGGGCTCGTCGGACTGAAGACGCACTGCAAGCTTGCGCTCGTCATCCGCGAGGAGAAGGGCGTGCTCAAGAGCTACAGCCACATCGGCACGGGCAACTACAACCCGAAGACGTCGCGCATCTACGAAGACCTCGGCCTGTTCACCGACGACGACCAGGTCGGGAAAGACCTGACGCGCCTCTTCAACGAGCTCTCGGGGTACGCGATCGAGAAGAAGTTCAAGCGCCTGCTCGTCGCGCCTCTCCACCTGCGCAAGGGTCTGCTCAAGCGCATCGACACCGAGCGGATCAATGCGGAGGCCGGGCGTCCCTCCGGCATCCGGATCAAGCTCAACTCGATCGTGGACGAGGCGATCATCGACGCGCTCTACCGCGCCAGCCAGGCCGGCGTCCCCGTCGACCTCTGGGTGCGCGGCATCTGCGGCGTCGTGCCCGGACGCGAAGGGCTCTCGGAGAACATCCGGGTGCGGTCCGTGCTGGGCCGCTACCTGGAGCACTCGCGGGTGTTCTCGTTCGTGAACGGCGGCGAGCCGCAGGTGTTCATCGGCAGCGCGGACATGATGCACCGCAATCTCGACCGCCGTGTCGAGGCACTCGTGCGCCTGTCCGATCCGGACCACCTGCGCGAGCTGGAAGCCCTCTTCGACCTCGCCTTCGACGAGCGCACCGCGACCTGGCGGCTCGACGAGGACGGCGTCTGGACCCGTCACCACCTCGACGCCGACGGCAAGCCGCTCGTCGACCTCCAGAGCAAGCTGATCCAGCAGTACAGTCACCGTCCGCGCAGCACCCGCACGGGAACGAGGCGGTGAGCCCGCCCATCTACGCCGCGGGTGCACTCTGCTGGCGGGTGGTCGACGACCGTATCGTCGTGCTCGTCGTGCATCGCACCAAGTACGGCGACGTGACCATCCCCAAAGGCAAGGTGGACCCCGGCGAGACCCTCCCGCAGACGGCGATCCGTGAGATCCACGAGGAGACCGGCCTGCGGATCGGACTCGGCGTGCCGCTCGGCGTCTCCACGTACCCGCTGAGCAGCGGTCGCGAGAAGATCGTCCACTACTGGGCGGCGGAGGTGAGCGACAAAGCCATCGAGCGCTCGACGTTCGTCCCCAACAGCGAGATCGCGGCGATCGAATGGGTCACCATCAAGAAAGCGCGCGGCTACCTGACGTATGAGCGCGACATCGAGATCCTCGAAGCGTTCGACGCCCTGGTGCACCAGGGCATCACCTCCACGTTCGCGTTGATCGCGCTGCGGCACGGCAAGGCCGAGCCGCGCGACCGCTGGAACGGCTCGGACGCGTCCCGTCCGCTCACCGAGCGCGGCGTGAAGCAGGCGGCGGGGGACGTGGCGACGCTCGAGGCGTGGCGGCCCAAGCGGATCGTGACGAGCGACGCCGTCCGCTGCGTCACGACCGTGGCGCCGCTCGCCGCCGCGACCGGCATCAAGCCGCACCGCGAGCACGGCATCAGCCAGGACGCCTACGAGGAGGGCCGGCCGGAGGTGCGCCGCGTCGTCGGCAAGCGCATCCGGTCGCGCAAGACCGCGGTGCTGTGCAGCCACGGGCCGGTGCTGCCGGAGATCATGCGCGAGATCGCACTCGCCACCGGCACCATGCCGGGCGGGTACCTCAACGATGCAGCCGACCTCGACACGGGCGGCTTCTCCGTTGTGCACCTCTCGGCGACCAACCCGGCGTCGGGCATCGTCTCGATCGAGACGTACGCGCCTGTGGAGGACCGCTAGGCCTGACCGCTTTGGGTGCGCGAACCATACGCCTGCACCGCAGTGAGCGCGGGCGTCGCGAGCACAGCTGGGCCCGAGCCGACTGACCGCAATCGTTTGAGATCGGCTACGTGAGATATCACGCTGGTAGCGTCGACGGGTGCCGATCGGCACGCATCGAACCACCAGAGGAACTGTATGACCAGCACAAAGCGCATCCGCTTCGGGGCCCTCACGGCGGCGGCAGCCGTCGTCGCCGGCGGCCTCTTCGCCGCGGCGCCCGCGAACGCGGCCACCAGCACCATCACTCTCGCCAACACCACCTACCAGGCCGGCTCGTGGGGTGCCGGCCTCGACGTGACCGGCAGCGGCTTCACCGCCGACGCGGTCGTCACCATCGCGGTCGCCGACTCCGTCGCGAAGGTGATCGACACGCACACCGTCACGGCGGATGGCACCGGCGCGTTCCACGAGACGTACACCCCGGCCACCGCACCGATGCTGCCCGTCCCCGGCGTGCGCCTCGGTGTGGGCGCGGTGAGCGACAAGGGCGACATCTCCAACATCGTGTCACTGACGATCCTTGCCCCGAAGGGCATCTCGACCAGCGTCACGACGATCACCACGGCAGACCTCGCGGACGAGAACATCGGCTTCGATCTCCACGCCGCCGGCTACACGCCGGGCGAGGCCCTGCAGATCGACGCGGCGTTCGACGGTGTGAAGTTCGACACCCTCACCGGCACCGCCGCGGCGGACGGCTCGTACGACATCCACCTCTGGATGATCGGGGTCGTCGGGGCCGGCACCCTCACCATCACGGTGACGGGCGAGACCTCCGCGGTGAGCCAGGAGACGTCGCTCACGGTCACCGGCGAGACCATCACCACCGGCGAGACCGAGACCGACACCGACATCGACACCGAGACCGAGACGCCGAGCATCCAGGCGGCGGCGACGCCCGCGGCGACCGCGACGGCTCCTCGCCTCCCCGTCGTCAGCGGCTGACACGCCCCGCACGACCGACGGATGGCGGCGGCCCCACCAGGGCCGCCGCCATCCGCTTTCCGCTTTCCGCTCTCCGCTCTCCGCTGTGCCTCGATCCCCGGAAGAACAACATGACCCTCCCCCGCTTCGCTTCGGTCCTCGCCGCGACGATCCTCGTCGGCACTCTCGCCGCATGCAGTCCCTCCGCTCCCTCACCCACGGCGACGAGAACGTCGACGCCGACCGCGTCCGCCGCCGTCGGCCCCGCGCTCCCCGAGGGCCTCTCGACGTCCGCCCTCCGGGCCCTGCCTGCGGCCGAGTTCGATGCCGTGATCCCTGGCCTCGTCGACGCGCCCGCGGAGGGGACGATCACCGACGCTTACACCCTGGCCTTCGACACCGCCGTCTATGGCGAGGACTTCACCACCCCCGTCGCCCGTCTCCTGGCGAAGAACTTCCTCGGCGAACCGTCCGTCGTCGTCCGCGTGGCCGCGCGCGGCCCCTGGTCGCTCGTGCTCACGCCGGCACGTCGCACGCTTCCCTCATCGGCGACCCCCGACGCTCCGGCGTCGGCGCAGAGCGCCGCGTGGGTTCCCACAGCATCGCTAGGTCACGCGGGGCGTCTGACCAAGCGGATCGTGATCTCCACGACCGCGCAGACGCTCACCATCCGGGACGACGACGGGAAGACGTTGCAGAGCTTCCCCGTGGGCGTCGGCACTCCGTCCACACCGACCCCCACCGGGACGGGATACCTCCAGGCGCGCTACCTCGACCCCGCTCAGGGCCAGAGCGAGCACCGCATCCAGCTCACGTCGCTGCACGCCACGGCGGCAGACGAGCCGTACGGGGGCTCGGACGGCGGGTTGATCGGCATCCACTTCCAGACCACCGCGACCGGCGCCGTCTCGCACGGCTGTGTGCGGCTGTCGGCCGAGGCCATCGCCGCGGTCGACGCCCTGCCGCTGGGGACGGCGGTGCAGATCACCGGCTGATTCCGCCGCGGATTCACAGGACCGCGCAGGCAAGAGAACACCCCGCGTTAACCTCCCGTTTACCACTGCGGGGGACTCTGGACAGACACCGGGAATAGCGTCTCACGCGGGTCGCACCGACCCCGTCCTGTTGTTACTGATCCCCGAAGGGACAACTGTGAATCTCAAGCGCATCGGCGCTCCCGTGGCGCTCCTCGCCGCCGCCGCCATCAGCCTCACCGCGTGTGCGGCGAACGAGGGCAGCACCCCGTCGACCACGACGGCCGCCGCGACGAACTTCTCCGGCACGCTCAACGGCATCGGCTCGTCTGCTCAGGGCGCCGCCCAGACCGTCTGGGCCGCCGGGTTCCAGCAGGCCAACCCGAAGGCCACCATCAACTACGACCCACAGGGCTCCGGCGCTGGCCGCAAGAGCTTCATCTCAGGTGCTGCCGACTTCGCCGGCTCCGACGCGGCGCTCAGCACGCAGGAGCTCGCCTCCACGTTCGCCGGCTGCGCGGCGGGCAGCAAGGGCATCGACCTCCCCGTCTACATCTCCCCGATCGCCATCGCGTACAACGTCGACGGCGTGAAGGATCTCAAGCTCGACGCCGCGACCATCGCGGGCATCTTCTCGGGCAAGATCACCACGTGGAACGACGCCAAGATCAAGGACCAGAACTCGGGCGCCACGCTCCCGTCGGCCCCGATCACCGTGGTTCACCGCTCCGACGACTCGGGCACCACCCAGAACTTCACCGAGTACCTCGCCGCGAACGCCCCCGACGTGTGGACTGCTCCGGCCTCCCAGACCTTCCCGTTCCAGGTCGGTGACGCGGCCAAGGGCACCTCAGGTGTCGCGGACGCCACCAAGAACGCGAAGAACTCGATCACCTACATCGACGAGTCGGGTTCGGCCGGACTGAGCATCGCCCAGCTGAAGGTCGGTGACAACTACGAGAAGATCAGCGCCGACGGTGCTGCCGCCGTGGTCGCAGCGTCCCCGATCGCCGACGGCCGCGAGGCCAACGACCTGGCCATCCAGATCGACCGCAAGGACACCTCGAAGGGCGCCTGGCCGCTCGTCCTGGTCTCCTACGTGGTCGCCTGCCAGGAGTACAAGGACGCCACCAAGGCGGACCTGGTGAAGGGCTACGTGGACTACATCATCTCGAGCGACGCCCAGAAGGCCGCCGCCGAGCAGGCCGGCTCGGCCCCGCTGTCGAGCGACCTGGCCGCCAAGGTCTCGAAGGCCACCGCCAGCATCAAGTAACACTCCACCGCTCGGCCTGGGCTGCCCCCCGCATCCCGGGCCGAGCGGCGCTCCCTTTCAGCCGCAAGGCGCACCCGATGAGAGAAAGCCAGGAATGACCGCCGGAACCGCAGCAGCCATCAGGCCCAGAGCGAAGGTCCGCCTCGGCGACCGCGTCTTCTCGACCAGCACCGTCGTGGCCGGATCCCTGATCCTCGCCACGCTCGCCGCGGTGGCCGCGTTCCTCGTCATCCAGAGCATCCCCGCCCTCTTCGCCGGTGCGGGCGAGCTGCCCAACAACGCCACCAACTTCTGGTCGTGGGTCTGGCCGCTGGTCTTCGGCACCATCTGGGCCGCGCTGATCGCCCTGCTGATCGCCACGCCGCTCTCCATCGGCATCGCCCTCTTCATCTCGCACTACGCCCCGCGGCGCGTGGCCGTCGTGCTGGGCTACATCATCGACCTCCTGGCGGCCGTTCCGTCCGTCGTCTTCGGCCTCTGGGGCATCGCGACACTGGCATCGTTCGTCCAGCCGTTCTACGTGTGGCTCGGCGACTACCTGGGCTGGATCCCGCTCTTCGCGCCGCCGGTCTCCGGCACGGGCCGCACCATCCTCACCGCCGGCCTGGTGCTGGCCGTCATGGTCATCCCGATCATGACCGCCATCTGCCGCGAGATCTTCCTGCAGACACCGCGCCTCCACGAGGAGGCCGCTCTCGCCCTCGGCGCGACCCGCTGGGAGATGGTCAAGATGGCCGTCCTGCCCTTCGCGCGCAGCGGCATCGTCTCGGCCATCATGCTCGGCCTCGGCCGCGCGCTCGGCGAGACGCTCGCGATCGCCATGGTGCTCTCGCCCGCGCTGATCGTGAAGTTCGCGGTGCTGCAGGCACAGAGCCCGAACACCATCGCGGCGAACATCGCCCTCCAGTTCCCCGAGGCGACCGGCCTCGGCGTGAACGCGCTCGTCGCATCCGGTCTGGTGCTGTTCGTCGTGACGCTGCTGATCAACATGCTCGCCCGCTACATCGTCAGCCGCCGCAAGGCCTTCTCTGGAGCGAACTGATGGCCACCACGACCGCCGCGGCCGTCCCGCGCCCGCTCACCAACTCGTACACGGCGGGCAAGCTGCCCCGTTGGACCCCGTGGGTGCTGCTCGTCGCCTCCTGGGCCGTCTTCGTCGCGATCTTCGCCATCCTGGCCGTCAGCCGGGCGACCGACGGCTTCAACATCGTCGGGGCCATCTTCTTCGGAACGGTGCTGTTCGACGTCGCCATCTACGTCACGTCGCTGCTCGTGGAGGGCTCGCGCAAGGCGATGGACCGGCTGATCACCTCCCTGGTCGCGACCGCGTTCATCATCGCCCTGCTGCCCCTCATCTCGCTGGGCTGGACGGTCATCGCGCAGGGCCTCGCCCGCTTCGACGTCGCCTTCTTCTCGGAGTCGATGCGCAACATCATCGGCGCGGGCGGCGGAGCTCTGCACGCGATCGTCGGAACGCTCGAGATCACCCTGATGGCGGCCCTCATCTCGGTGCCGATCGGGCTGCTCACCTCGATCTATCTCGTCGAGTACGGTCGCGGGATGCTCGCCCGCGGCATCACCTTCTTCGTCGACGTGATGACCGGCATCCCGTCGATCGTGGCCGGTCTCTTCGCCTACGCCCTGTTCGCGCTGTTCTTCGGCCCCGGCATCCGCAACGGCTTCATGGGGTCGGTCGCGCTGTCGGTGCTGATGATCCCCGTCGTCGTGCGCTCCAGCGAGGAGATCCTGCGGATCGTCCCGAACGAGCTGCGGGAGGCCTCGCTCGCCCTCGGCGTGCCGAAGTGGCTCACCGTGCTCAAGGTGGTCCTGCCGACGTCGATCGCGGGTCTGGTGACCGGCGTCATGCTGGCCATCGCCCGCGTCATCGGCGAGACTGCGCCACTCCTCATCGTCGCCGGCTTCACCACGAGCATGAACTACGACCTCTTCAACGACCGGATGATGACCCTCCCCGTCTTCGTCTACACGCAGTACACGCAGGCCGCCGGTCTCCACGCTCAGGCGTCGATCGACCGCGCCTGGACCGGCGCTCTGGCGCTCATCATCATCGTGATGGTGCTCAACCTGGTCGGTCGTATCATCGCCAAGGTCTTCGCCCCCAAGTACGGCCGCTGACCCGGCCCGCACCCGAAAGCTAAGGAAAACAGTGTCCAAGCGCATCGAAGTCAACGACCTCAACGTCTACTACGGCAGCTTCCGCGCCGTCGAGGGCGTGTCGCTCACGATCGAGCCCCGCACCGTCACGGCGTTCATCGGACCGTCCGGATGCGGCAAGTCGACCTTCCTCCGCACGCTGAACCGCATGCACGAGGTCATCCCGGGCGCGTACGTCGAGGGCGAGGTGCTGATCGACGGCAACAACCTCTACGGCACGGGCGTCGACCCCGTGCTGGTGCGCCGCCAGGTGGGCATGGTGTTCCAGCGTCCCAACCCGTTCCCGACCATGAGCATCCGCGACAACGTGCTCGCCGGCGTGAAGCTGAACAACCGGCGGATGTCGAAGAGCGACGCCGACGACCTGGTCGAGAAGTCGCTCCAGGGCGCCAACCTGTGGAACGAGGTCAAGGACCGCCTCAACCTCCCGGGCTCCGGCCTCTCCGGCGGCCAGCAGCAGCGCCTCTGCATCGCCCGCGCGATCGCCGTCTCCCCCGACGTGCTGCTGATGGACGAGCCCTGCTCCGCCCTCGACCCGATCTCGACACTGGCGATCGAAGACCTGATCGAGGAGCTGAAGAACGAGTACACGATCGTCATCGTGACCCACAACATGCAGCAGGCCTCCCGCGTCTCGGACCGCACGGCCTTCTTCAACATCGCGGGCACCGGCAAGCCGGGCAAGCTCATCGAGTACAACGACACGAACCTGATCTTCTCGAACCCGACGGTCCAGGCGACCGAGGACTACGTGTCCGGCCGGTTCGGTTGATCCGCACCCGCTGACGACGAAGACCCCGCGACGTCGTGTCGCGGGGTCTTCGTCGTTCGCCGGTCAGGAGGCGATGGCCACGATGGGTGCGGTGGTCGGCTTGTCCGAGCCGCCCCGGGGTTCCACGGTGACGCCGACGGTGTCCCCGGCGGCCATCTCACCGGTGAGCACACGCCAGGTCGAACCGGTCGACGCCGGTTGCATGGTGCCGGCCGGGGTCGCCTGACCGTCGCGGATGTACCAGAGCTCGTAGGTCTTGTCGGCCGGAAGCTCGGGGAGGTCGTTCGCCACCAGCGCGGACCGGCCCAGCTCGCCCGACCAGACCAGCGTCGCGGTGCCGCCACCGGAGACGGGTGCCGTCGCGCGCTGCACGTCCGGGGCCGCATTGATCTCGGCCAGGGCGGACGCCTGCTGCGACTGGTACGAGTTGGACCCGGACAGCGACGAACCGACGAACGCTCCGCCGATGAACAGCACGACGGCGGCCGCGGCGGCGGCGAGGATGAGGCCGGGACGCCGGAACCAGCGGCGCTGCGCGGCGCGCTCGGCGGGGCCGGGCTGCGGGGGGTCGGCAGCCGGCGCGGGCGTCGGGGCGGCAGTCGCCTCGGCCTCCGGAGCCGCCGGGACGGGCGCGGGAGTCGGCACGGCGGGCGCGGGCATCGGCACGGCGGGCGCCGCATCCTGAGCCGGCAACTGAGGTGTGCTCGCGAGCTGCGCGAACAGGGCCGCCTTCAATTCTGGACGGGGCTCCACCGGCTCCGTCGAGAGGGCGAGCTGGGCGGCGACCTCCTCGAAGGCGCGGGCCTCCTGGTCGTCGTCGGCTCCCAGCCGGAAGCCGAGACGGGCGTCCCCTCGGTCGTGGTCGTCGGTCATGTCGTCACCCCCAGTTCCTGTCGCAGCCGTATCATCGCATCGCGCAGCCGAGTCTTGGCTGTGCCCAACGGGATCCCGAGCTCCGCGGCAACCTCGGACTGGCTGAGCCCGCCGTAGTAGGCCAGGGTGACGGCCCGCCGCTGCGGCTCGCTCAGCTTGCCCATGGCAACCTCCACCCTTTCGTGCTCGACCCGGACCTCCACCGTCTCGGCCACCTCGTCATAGGCGGTCGGCAGGTCGCGGATGCCCACGGCGGTGTCGCGGTCCCGCGACGCCTGGGATGCGCGGATCCGATCCACGGCGCGTCGATGGGCCATGGTCAGGATCCACGTCTGCGCTCGACCCTTATTCGGATCGAAACGCGAAGCGGATTGCCACGCCTCGAGGTAGATCTCCTGCACGACCTCCTCCGACTGCGCGGGGTCGATCAGCAGGCGGCGGACGAGCCCGAGGACGCGCGCCGCGGTGGCATCGTAGAACGTCGAGAAGGCGGCCTGGTCGCCGGCGGCGGTGCGGACGAGGAGCGCGTCGAGATCGACCGCAGGGGCGTCGTCCACGTCGTCTCCGCTCATCCGGTCTGTCGGTGCTCATCCGGTCTGTCGGTGCTCATCCGGTCTTTCGGTGCTCACCCGGTCTGTCGGTGCTCATCCGGTCTTTCGGTGCTCACCCGGTCTGTCGATCTTCCGGCGGGTGCCTCCGACAGATGAGTGCCGGGCCGCAGAACGCCTCTCGGCGCGAGGCCGCTCGAAGCGGCTAGTTTTGGAGCCCGGGGTTACTGCGGCCCGGCGACCTCCAGTGTACAGGAGGCCCTCCGGCCGTCCTCCGGCGTGGCGTTCGCGGCCCGAGAACGGCGGATGCGGCGCAGGGGTTGACGGACGCGCGGGATCTTCCGCGTGCGTGCGTCAGTCGAGCGAGCCCGACCGCCACAGGCGCGCGCACGCCGTCAGCTCCTCCGCGGTGCGCGTGAAGCGCAGCGCCCGGGTCGTCAGCTCGCTGGCGCGCTCCGGGTCGAGGATGTCACGGTCGTCGGCGACGGAGGCGGCACCGGCCGCTGCCACGCGGCAGAACGCGGCCGCGCGGTCGAGCGCGACGGCGAAGTCGCCCTCGAACAGCCCGCGCAGGATGCGGTCCGCCAGCTCCGTGATCTCCGCCGGGCCGGCCGGGGTGGGCGCCCCCGCGACCGCGACGTCGATCGACTGGAGCACCTCGGTGCCGCGCTGGTACAGGTACGCGGTGCCCTCCGCATCCTGCCGGATGAGCAGCCGCAGCAGGTAGATGCGCCACAGCGCCCCGGGCAGGCTCTTCGCGTTCGACCGCGACCACAGCTCGGCGAGGGCGTCGATGCCGTGAGCGTCGGTGAAGGCGACCAGCCTGTCCACCACCGCCGGGTCGGGATCCTGCCGCACCCGCGCGAGCAGCGCCTGCGCCGTCTCGTGGGCGACGCGGCTGATCTGCGCGGGATCCTCTCCCCCGAGGAACGCCTCGAACATGCCACTGGTGAACAGCGCGGGCTTGTGGAACCGATCCGACATCCCCCCATTCTGCCCCCGTGAACCGGCCGCCTGAATCCACGCTAGATTGGAGGGGAGGGCCTGTAGCTCAGTTGGCAGAGCATCGGACTTTTAATCCGCGGGTCGTGGGTTCGAGCCCCACCGGGCCCACAAACACTGGGAAGTAGAGCCGAAAGAGGCCCGGACCCCGCAGAAACCCCGCAGATTGAAACGGGGAATCCGGCGAAATGATCCGGGCCTCTATTACGCCGCTAGGGCGTCCGACTCGGTGCCGAAGAGGTCGTCGATGGCGGCCGCCATCTCCTTGCTCTGGGTGTTGCGATCCATGTAGACGTCCTGGGTCATCGTCGGGTTCTTGTGGCCCAGGAACTCTGCGATCGCTCGCGGAGACATCCCGGCCTTGTCGAGCGCAGTGGCGACCGTCTTACGGAAGCCGTGGGATGTGAACTCGCAGAACGCCGCGCTCCTTGAGCGGGACGAGTTGATTGAACAGCTTCGCGAGGTGGGCGAAAGTTGGAACTCAACGGCCCCTAGAGTGTGAGCGTGGAGTCACCTCACTTGAACCCGTTTCCGCCTGTCGAGCTCGGCGGAACTCGCTTTCTCGTCGATAAGAGCCGCCCGGTGGCGTTCCTCCAGAGCGGAGGTAAGAACCAGTTCGTGACCTGGCCGAACGCGCCCTTACCCCGACGTACTGCCACTGCACGCCTCGTTACGAGCCCGAACGCGGTCTGGGTCGTTTACGAGGAAGATTCCCCCGACTCAGGGGAGCTTGCTCGGTCCACGGCTGTGCGGATCAGCGCGGACGGAATAGCCACCGGCGTTGACATCGGGCCGCTATCTGTCGTGGGGGTCGACTCGGCCGGGATCTGGGCCAGTAACCGTTCGTGGCCTGCGCCGGAACGACTTCCCGGCGAAGAGGAGTTCGAGGAAGCCCCGTCTTTCGACGGTGCCGACCTACCGCTGGAGTCGTGGCACGAGTTTCAGAGGCAAGAAGAACTTTGGCATCAGGGACGAGAGGGCAGGATTCCCGACGTCATCACCGTCGGCGCGACCGACTCATTCGGGAACGACGACGATGCGGCCTCGTACGGGTGGTTCGCGTTTGCACCTGGCGAGAGCCCCGAGGGGTCAGGGACGAGGTTCGCGCCCCCATCCGCGCCCGGCCCATCCGCGCCGGCCGAACTCGTCCGCTTGACTAGCGATGGACGCGTCGACACTTTTTCGTTCGACCGCACTGTGGCAGAGATCGAACAAGTGGGTACCCGAACGGTCATAACGTTCTTCCCGACTAACCCGGTCGGAACACTCGACGAAGTCTCGGGCGCGATCAGCTACTCCTACCCTCGGAGCCAGATCGTGGTCGACTTCACCACTGGCATTCCTTCCGCGCTTTCTGTGGACGACTACGAGGCCACGACGCTTCCGACGGAAGACTGGGATGAGAACTGGGCGGACGACGACCTTGATGAAGTCTCAGAGAATGACGGCCGCTATCACGTCGACCTCACAAGCGTCGACGGGATCGAATGGGCACTTGCGAGGCTCAGCCCCGAAGAGATCCGGATCGCAGTTGATCGCGTGGTCGAACAGTTCGAGTGGCTTGCAAACCCGCACGCGATCTGGACGCGGCGCGACGACCAGGTGCACCTTGTCGAGAGCCCGTATCAGGACCTGCAAGTCCTGGCGAGTGGCGACTGGCCCCGGACCGTTGTCATGGTCGAATTCCGCCACCGAGAGTACTCGGATGCTTTGTACCGCCGACGGTACAACGTCTTCGATCCCACCGGGCGACCCATCGATGCCGAGTACCTGACGGTGTACCTGGAGGAGGACATCGCCACGGGCCACCATCCCGCCGAGCACGGCGGAGTCATCGAATGGCCCTTCACCCAAAACTGAAGGAACGCCCCAGTGGTACGATATCTTGTACCACTTGGGAGGAATCATGGCCATCACGGCAAGCGAGGCCCGCAGCGACCTGTTCGGCCTTATCGAACGCGTCAACCTCGACCAGACCGAAGTCGAGATCACATCCAAGCGCGGCTCGGCCGTGCTGATGTCGAAGGACGAGTACGACTCGCTTCTCGAGACCACCTACCTCCTGCGCTCCCCCAAGAACGCACGCCGCCTCATCGACGCCATCGAGAGCGCACGCGCGGGAGACATCACCGAGTACGACCTGCCCAGTGAGTGACCGCAAGCTCGCCTGGACGACCGGCGGGTGGGAGGACTACCTCTCCTGGCAGGGCCAGGACCGGCGACCGCTCAAACGGATCAACCTCCTGATCGAGGACATCCTCCGGGACGACCCTTTCGAGGGCGTCGGCAAGCCGGAACCCCTGAAGCATGCGCTGGCCGCCGCCTGGTCGCGACGCATCGACGAAGCGAACCGCCTCGTATACCTGGTGGACGACGCCTCCGTGATCATCCTGCAGGCCAGGTATCACTACTGACTCGAAGATCCGGAACCATCGGCCGACGCGGCCATACCGTCATCGGAGTCCCGGCGGGATAGCAGGTGCCGACTATTTCAATCGTTCGACTGGGGCGACACGTGTCTCCGAAACACCCGCCAGACTGCTCGCGACCTCGCCGTCGGCAAGATTCCACTGTTGTCACCCCGGCGCGGATAGGTTACGCCGCGATCAAAACCGCTTACGCCGCCCGATGGGGTTCGAGCACGAGGCATCTGCCGACCGAGCGTAGCGGCGAGTGGTGGGTGCCTGAGACTGTTGAGGCGCCGGGCGCGATAAGTCAGGTCCGCCGTCTCGACGACGTCGATGAGATACGAGAAGCGATCGCTTTCGTCAAGGGAATTCCGGAGTCAGAGGTTGAGGTGCGGCTGCAGGTGGTGCCAACGTGACTCTCTACCGTTCAGCCTGACCCTCGACCGTTCGCCCACTGAACGTGAGCACGATGCTTTCCACGAGGGCCGGGCGTGAGTAGTGCTGTTGGGACGACGCCCGACCCGGCACGAGCACGCACGAATCTTGCGGATGTGCTCGGCTGTGCCCCGCATCCCCATGCCACCGTCGGAGAATGGGCCCCAGATCTCCGACGCAGGGCGTTGGGGATGGAGATTCGGGCCGAGGTGGGCGGAATCTCCGACAGTGGACGGCGGATCTCCGACGGAAGGCACGAAGCAGCGCGGTACGTGCCTGCTATGCGATGCCGGTCACACGGGCGCGCTCGAGCACGTAGCCGACGGCGACCGCGCCGGCGATGCTCAGCATCACCGGGACCAGCAGCTCGGGGCCCTGGCCGGTGAACTCCATCGTGAGGAGCAGAGCGGTCAGTGGGGCGCGCATGGTGACGGCCAGGAACGCCGCCGCGCCGATGAGGGCGAAGGCGGAGAGCTCGGCGCCCGGCCAGAGCAGGCTCCAGGCGGCGCCGCCGGCGAGGCCGAGGCCGGCTCCGATCGCCAAGGACGGGGTCAGCGTGCCGCCGGCCGCGCCTGCGCCGATCGTGGCGATGGTGGAGCCGGCCTTCACAATCGTGGTGAGCAGCACGAGCAGCACCGGCACCGACGCGGCGAACGCGAGCTGCCCGAGCGCGCGGCCGTTGCCGAGGATCGCGGGGAGCCAGAGCGCCGCGATCCCGACCGCGGTGAAAGTCAGCGGCATGACGATCAGGATGCGCCACGACTCCGGCCGGTGGTCCTGCGCGAAGCGGACCGCGCGCACGAAGCCGACGGCGGCGAAGCCGATCAGGGGTCCGGCGAGCACGGACCAGACCACCATCGTGGCCGACAGGTGCAGTTCGGGCAGCTCATACAGGGGGTTGGCGGGGACGACGACCCGGGCGACCAGGGCTGCGATCGCCGACGTGGCGAAAGCGGGCAGCACGGTCGCGAAGCTGACCTCGGCGAGCAGGATCTCGACCGCGAAGACGGCCCCGCCGAAGGGGACGTTGTAGACGGCCGCGAGACCCGCTCCGGCACCGCAGGCGACCAGGATGCGCCGCTCCCGCGCTGAGACCCCCGCCCGTTCGGCCAGCCACCCGGCCCACAGCGCACCGACCTCGCGCGGGGCCACCTCCCGGCCGATCGAGGCGCCCAGCCCGACGATGACGACCTGCAGTGCGGCGTTCGCGAGGGTGACGAAGGGCGGCATCCTGCGACCCTCCACCGACTCTTCGACGGAGACGATCGCGTGTTCCGGGACGCGTCGGCCCCACCGCCGGAGCAGCCACCAGCCGACGGCGCCGACGACGCCCGCGACGGCGAGCGCCACCACCCGGTTGACCGGAGGCGCGTCGAGGAGGCCCTCGTAGAGGTCGCCCTCCGAGGAGCCGAAGGCGAGATGCTGCAGGGCGTGCAACCCCAGGTAGACCAGCACTCCGCCGATCCCCGCCCCGACGCCGACGAGCGCGGTGACGACGACGAGCCGGGCCAGCCACTGCGGTGTGGCGGGTCTCGGGATGCGCCGGGCGGAGGACACGGGGCCAGCGTATCGGGAGGCGCAGCCGCATTCGCGTGATATCAAACCGGCAACGAAGAGTTCACCGTGGCCCGCTACGGTGAACGGGTGACCTCCTCCCTCCGTGAACCGCGGGAGCTCGACCCGGCCGCGCCGGCGAACTCCGCGGCAGCCGTGGGCGCGGCGACCGCGATCCCGTCGGCCCGGAGGACCGCGCGCAGGGCCGTCGCCCGGCTGTGGCCGCCTCTAGCCGCCCTGGTCGCGGGCTGCGTCGCAGCCTGCCTGCTGCTGAGCGTGGCGCTCGGCACCGAGTTCCCGCTCTTCTCGGAGGCCTCCGCCGAGCGCGGACGCGACTGCACGGCGATCGCCAGCGCACGGCACGCCCTCGATGCGACGCTGCAGGCGCGCCTGCCCATGCGCGCGCCGGATGCGGAAGCGGCCCGGGCCATCCGGTCGGCGGTCGCCGCGTTCCGGGCCAGGACGCAGGACCTCGCGACGGAGTCGGTGGTCACCGCCCTCGGGCCGGTGCGCGGCAGCCTCAGCGCACTGTCCGACAGCGTGAGTGCTTACGCTGCCGCTCCGGCCGCATCCATCGCCGACGACACGACCGTGGAGCAGGCGTCCGACGCGGTGCGCCAGGCCTGGCAGGGAGCGATCGCGCGCGTCTGCTCCTGACCGCGCTGCCGCATCCGGTCAACCATGCGGATCAGCTGCCGACGAGGGCCCCGACCTGCAGCAGCGACACGGTGTCCGTGGTGCACGCGGTCGCACCGGCGTACGTGATGAACAGCGACTCCGTCGACCCGGGCGGGTAGACGCGGAAGCCGTCGGCGGCCTGCGGCTTGCAGTCGGCCTCCGGGTAGTTGAGCGCCTGAGTGATCCGCAGCGGTGCCTGCGCCGTTCCGCCCGGCTGAAGGACGACGGTGGGATGCGGGGTGCTGCGGTCGAAGTCGGCCGGTTTGCCGAGCTGTGTGCCGTTGCCGTCACCGACGAACGAGACCCCGGGCCAGCCCTGGAGCGAGCACTCGGTGCTTCCATTGTTGGTGAGGACGATGGTGACCTCGACGCTCCCGGCCGCTCCCCCGCCGCCCTTGCCGATCGTGCCGGTCAGGTTCGCGGTGTCGCACTGGCCCTCGATCGGAACGGCCGTCGTCGTGGCGGTCGGCCGGGGCGACGTCGACGGGGTCGTCGAGGTGGATGCGGAAGCGCTGCCGGTCGTCGGTGCGGAGTTCGGCGTCGCGCACCCGGCGACGACGAGGGCGAGAGCGACGGCGAGGCCGGCGGAGGCGGCGGCGCGGAGGGTCCAGTTCCCGGTCATGCGCCTATCCCATCACGCCAGAGGGCGCGAAGGCGGCGGACCCGCCGCGGGAGGGCGGGAGGAGGCGCCTGGCAGGATGGAGGGATGACGGCGCTCGGCTCCTGGCTCGCTCGGTGGTGGACGATCGGGGTGCCCGCCATCGGCGTCGTGGTCCTGGTGGCGTTCTGGGCGGTCGAGCTCAACGGGTTCGCGGTGGGCCTGATCGCGGTGGTCCTCGCCGGGACGGTGCTCGCCGCGGTGCAGCACGCGGAGGTGGTGGCCCATCGGGTCGGCGAGCCCTTCGGCTCCTTGGTGCTGGCGGTCGCGGTCACGATCATCGAGGTCGCGCTCATCGTCACCCTTATGACCACGGGGAAGGATTCGCCCGAGCTGGCCCGCGACACCGTTTTCTCGGCGGTGATGATCACGATGAACGGGATCGTCGGACTCTCGCTGCTGCTCAGCGCATCCCGCCGCGAGTCGACGGCCTTCAACGCTCAGGGCAGCGGGGCGGCCCTCGCCACGGTGACGGCGCTCGCGACGCTGACGATGGTGCTGCCGAGTTTCACGTCGGCGCCAGGGCCGGTCTTCTCCGGCCCGCAGCTGGTGTTCGCCGCCATCGCGTCCGTCGCGCTGTACGGGATGTTCGTCTTCACCCAGACGGTCGCGCACCGCGACTTCTTCCTGCCCGTCGGAAGCAAGGGGCGGCCGCTCACCGAGGACGACCACGCCGCGGCGCCGTCGAACCGCACCGCCTGGACCAGCGTCGCGCTTCTGCTCGTGTCGCTCGTCGCGGTCGTCGGGCTCGCCAAGCTGGAGTCGACGCCGATCGAGCGGGCCGTCACCGCGATCGGCCTGCCGCAGTCGTTCGTCGGCGTCGTGATCGCGCTGCTGGTGCTGCTGCCGGAGGGCATCGCGGCGGCGAAGGCAGCGAGCCGCAACCGCACCCAGACGAGCCTGAACCTGGCGCTCGGGTCGGCGATGGCGAGCATCGGGCTCACCATCCCCGCCATCGCGGTCGCGTCGATCTGGCTGCCGGGCGCCCTGCACCTGGGGCTCGGGGCGAGTCAGATCGTGCTGCTGATCCTGACGGTGCTGGTCAGCATCCTCACGATCGTTCAGGGGCGCGCTGTGCGGCTGCAGGGAGGCATCCACCTCGTGCTCTTCGCGGCGTTCATCTTCCTGTCGATCGCGCCGTAGCGAGAGCGCGGGGCGACATTCGTGACGAATGTCGCATTTGGTGGCGCCTCAGGCCACATTCGGCACGAATGTTCCCGGGCGCAGCGGGCGGCGCAGCGGTGACATTCGTCACGAATGCCGCCATTGGCGTGGGGAGAAGCGACATTCGGCACGAATGTAGCGGCGCGGAGACAGCATTCGGCACGAATGTAGCGGCGCGGAGACCGCATTCGGCACGAATGTAAGGGGGCGGCGCGGGGCGCGCGTCAGCGCCGCGCCGTCGCAGCGTCGAAGAGGGCGGCGACGGCCAGCCGCGCCGCCTCCGGCGTGCCGCCGCGCATCGCGGCGCTGGCCGAGGCGCCGTCGAAGAGCAGCGTGAGCTGCACGGCGAGCGTGCGCGGGTCGTGCGCGCCGGCGGCCGCGGCCTGCCGCTCGAAGTACGCGGTCAGCTCCTCCTTGTAGCGGCGGGCGACGACCGATGCAGGATGCTCGCGGTCGCGCAGCTCCGTCGCCACGTTGACGAACGGGCAGCCGAAGAACTCGTCCGCCTGGGCCGCGCTGTGCAGCGCGTCGAACACGTGGAGGACGCGCTCGCGGGGCGTCCCCGTGTCCTCGGGCGCGAAGTAGCCGGCGACGACCTGCGGGCCGTACGCGTCGAGCATCGCAGCGACCACGCCGTCCTTGCCGTCGAAGTGCTGGTACAGCGAGCGCTTGGAGACCTCGGCCTCCTGCGCGATCCGGTCGACCCCGACGGCGTTGACACCGTCGCGCATGAACAGCCGCGCCGCGGCGGCGAGAACGCGGTCGCGCGGCTTGGGCTTGACAGGGGTGCTGGTCACGTTCCGATCCTACGGAACGGCTTGCGAAATGTAAACCGATCTGTTTACATTGGGCTCACGTCACCGATACACAGATCGGTTTACTTTTGGGAAGGAACACCATGACGGACATCACCGGACGCGTCGCCCTCGTCACCGGCGCCAACCGCGGACTCGGCGCCGCCTTCGTCGCGGAGCTGCTCGAGCGCGGCGCCTCCAAGGTCTACGCCGCCGCCCGGCGCCCCGGATCGGTGGTAACGGACGACCCGCGCGTCGTCCCGCTCGAGCTCGACGTCACGGACGCGGAGAGCATCCGCCGGGCCGCCTCGGTCGCGACCGACGTCAGCATCCTCGTCAACAACGCCGGCATCCTGGTCAACCAGTCGATCGTCGACGGCGACCTGGACGAGATCCGGCGCGAGTTCGACACCAACTTCTGGGGGCCGGTGCTCGTGGTCCGCGCCTTCGCGCCGCTCCTGGAGGCGAACGGCGGCGGTGCGATCGTGAACATGCACTCGGCGCTCAGCTGGCTCGGCGTCGGCTCGTACAGCGTGACCAAGGCCGCGCTGTGGTCGGCGAGCAATTCCGCGCGCGTCGACCTGGCGCCCGCGGGCATACAGGTCGTCGGCGTCCACGTCGGCTACGTCGACACCGACATGGCGGCCGACGTGACCGCGGACAAGGTGCCGCCGCAGCAGGTCGTCGAGGAGGCGCTGGACGCCGTTCAGAACGAGGAGGCAGAGGCCGTGGTCGGAGATACCGCCCGCTACGTGAAGTCGCGCCTCCACGAAGACGTCCGCGTGCTCTACCCCCAGCTGGCCAGGTAGGCCTCGCCGCCGAACCCCTCCGGCCGGATGCCCCAGTTCAGCGTCCACGTCTCACCCGGCTGCAGGATGCGGAGCCCGCGTCCCGAGTTGAGCGCGTTGGCCGGGGCGGTCATCGGCTCGATCGCGAGGGCGACCCCGCCGGGCTTCGTGGCGAACTTCCGGTGCGTGAAGACCTGCACGTACCGGAAGTCGTCGTCGCCCCACAGCACGACGCGACGTCCGTCGTCGGCGGCGAGGGTGTGCTCCACCGGTCCCTCCGGCAGGTCCGCGAACCCGGTGTCGAGGTCGAGCTCGCTCACGCGGCGGCCGGCCGACAGGTCGTAGTCGGTGCCGGCGACCGACGCCTCGCCGGTGATGTTGCTCCGGTCGTCCACCTCGAAGCGCGTGCGGGCCGCGACCGTGACCGTGAGCCGCTCGGGCGGCACATCGGCGATCCGCAGATAGGGATGCGCGCCCACCGCGACCGGGGCGGCAGTGTCGCCGACGTTGGCGATCGAGTGCGTGACGGTCAGCCCCTCGGTGTGCAGCTCGTGCATCACCGTGGTGTCGAGCAGGAACGGGTACCCGGGCTCCGGGTAGATCGTCGCGGCCTGCGTCACCGTCGAGTCGGATCGATCCACCAGCTCGTAGGGCCGGCGGCGCAGCAGTCCATGGATGGCGTTCCGCTTCGCCGGCTCGGTCAGGTCGAGCTGGAGCGTCTCGCCCTCGTGCTCCCAGCGTCCGTCGGCCACGCGGTTCGGCCACGGCACGAGCACGATCCCGCACGCGGACGGCGGCTGGGCCGCTGCGGGATACGGCTCGGTCAGGTCGGATTCGGCGAAGCGCAGCGAGCGGATGCCGGCCCCTACCTGCACGATGGTGGCGCTCAGGTCGCCGAAGTCGAGTTCGTACTGTTCACCGGTCGCGGGTCGCATGGCACCAGGTTAGGCCTCAGGCCACGACCACCGGGAGACCGGCGTCCCGAAGCGCCCCGACGTCGTCCGCCGACGCCGATCCGCCCGTGACGAGCTCGGCCACCTCGTCCACCGAAGCGATGCGGCCCACGTGCGTGCGGCCCAGCTTGCTGCCGTCGGCCACGACCACGGCGCGCTCCGCCGACTGCAGCATCACGCGCTTCAGATCGGCCTCCGGGAGGTTGACGTTGGTGATGCCCCCGGTGGGATGCACGCCCGTGCAGCCCAGGAACGCCACATCGGCGTGCACCCGGCCGAGCAGCACGGAGGCGAGCGGCTCCACCAGCGAATGCTGCAGCGGGCGCAGGGTGCCCCCGGTCACGACCACGTCGAAGCGCGGGATGGCGCGCTCCAGCTCCAGCGCGATCGTCAGCCCGTTGGTGATGACGGTGACGCCCTCCAGGTCCTCGCGCTCGACGAGTGCGCGTGCGATCGCCGCGGTGGTGGTGCCGACGTCGAGCAGGATGCTGCTGCCCGGGACCACCATCGCCGCGGCCGCCTCGCCGATGCGGCGCTTCTCGTCGGCCGAGGACTCCAGCGCCTCCTCGAAGCTCGGCTCGCGCATCCCCGCGGTCCGCAGTACCGCTCCGCCATGCACGCGGCGGATGCTCTGCTCGCGGTCCAGCGCGTCGAGGTCGCTGCGCACCGTCACGTCGGACACCTGGAAGGCTTCGCTCAGATCGGCGACGCGCGCGAACCCTGCCCGGCCGATCACGTCGAGCATCCGTTCGCGACGGAGCGCGGCGGGCAGCGGTTCGCTCATGCACCCAATGCTGGAGCGCTTCCGAATCCTTGTCAATACGAAAGCAGAACCGGTATCCTCGCTTTCGGAAACGAAAGGATGGCATGGCTGCGATCACCAAGCGTCCCACCCGTCTGGCCGACGGCCGGGAGCTCATCTACTACGACGACGCGGACACCGCGCTGAGCCCGCAGCGCAAGCCCGACCTCCGCGAGCCGGCGCCGCGTCCCGCCACGGCGTCGATGCGGCAGGACCCGCTCACCGGCGAGTGGGTGTCGATCGCCGCCGCACGCCAGAACCGCGTCATGCTGCCGCCCGCGGAGCTCGACCCGCTCGCCCCCGCCAGCCCGACCAACCCGTCCGAGATCCCCGACCTCTACGACGTCGCGGTGTTCGAGAACAAGTCGCCGTCCTTCGGGCCGCTGCTCGAAGACGGCGACGCGCCGGAGGGGCTCGGCGACCTGGCGGCCGTCGGCCTCGGCCGCACCCGCACCTCCGTCGGCCGTTGCGAGGTCGTCTGCTTCAGCCCGGCGACCACCGGCGCATTCGGCAGCCTGACGCCGAGCCGCGCCCGCACCGTGATCGAGGCGTGGGCGGACCGGACGGCCCAGCTCTCTGCGCTGCCCGGCGTGCAGCAGGTGTTCCCGTTCGAGAACCGGGGGGAGGCGATCGGCGTCACCCTGCACCACCCGCACGGCCAGATCTACGCCTACCCGTACGTCACGCCGCGCACCACCGCGCTGCTCCGCTCGCTCGACGCGTACGGACCGACACTCTTCGCCGACATCCTGGAGCGCGAGCGGGCGTCGGAGCGCGTCGTGCTGTCCGGCGAGCACTGGACCGCGTTCGTACCGTTCGCGGCCCGCTGGCCGATCGAGATCCACGTCCTCCCCCACCGCCACGTCGCGGACCTCTCCGAGACCAGCCCCGAGGAGCGGGACGAGCTCGCGACGTTCTACCTCCGCGTGCTGCGCGGCGTAGACGCGCTCTACGACTCCCCCACCCCGTACATCGCGGCCTGGCACCAGGCGCCGGTCGGGGTGCGCCGCGACGAGATCCGGCTCATGCTGCAGATCACGTCGCCGCGGCGCGGCGCCGATAGGCTGAAGTTCCTGGCCGGCTCGGAGTCGGCCATGGGCGCCTGGATCGGCGACATCCCGCCCGAGCAGGCGGCCGCCGCCCTCCGCGAGGCCATCGAGCGCGCCGACCGCGAGAACCCCGTCGGCGAGCTGCCCGTCACCGTCTCCGGGCTGGTGACGGTCGATCCGCTCGCCAGCGCATCCACCCCCGACCGAGAGGCTGACCGATGACCGACCTGCGCACCGGCGTCCGCGACGACTTCGCCGAGGTGTTCGGCCGCGAGCCCGACGGGGTGTGGTCCGCACCCGGCCGCGTGAACCTGATCGGGGAGCACACCGACTACAACCTCGGCTTCGTACTGCCGCTCGCGATCAACCGCCGGACGGTCGCGGCCGTGGGCGCCCGCGAAGACCGGGTGATCCGCGTCGGCAGCACCTTCGCCGACGAGCTCGTCGAGGTTCCGCTCGACGCCCTCACGCCGGATGCGCTCAGCGGCTGGTCCGCCTATCCGCTGGGCGTGGCCTGGGCGCTCGGCGAGTTCGGCGCCGACCTGGCCGCGGTGCCGGGCGTCGACATCCTCATCGACTCGAACGTGCCCGTCGGCGCCGGCCTGTCGTCGTCCGCGGCCATCGAGAGCGCCGTCGCGGTCGCGCTCAACGACCTGTGGCGGCTCGGCCTCGACCGGCGCACCCTGGCGCGCGTCGGGCAGCGCGCCGAGAACGTCGCCGTCGGCGCGCCGACCGGCATCATGGACCAGTCGGCGTCCCTGCTCGGCGAGCGCGACGCCGCGGTCTTCCTCGACTGCCGCTCGCTGGAGTCGCAGATCGTCCCGCTCGGACTCGAGGATGCGGGGCTCGAGCTCCTCATCATCGACACCGGCGTGACCCACGCGCACGCGACGGGAGGGTACGCCGACCGCCGCGCATCCTGCGAGGAGGGCGCCCGCATCCTGCAGGTCGAGTCGCTGCGCGACGTCGCGGTCGCCGACCTGGACCGCGCCCGCGAGCTCATGGACGACGTGACCTTCCGGCGCGTGCGGCACATCGTCACCGAGGACCAGCGCGTGCTCGACACCGTCCGCACGCTGCGGGAGCAGGGACCGCAGGCGATCGGCCCGCTGCTCGACGCCTCCCACGTCTCCATGCGCGACGACTTCGAGATCTCCATTCCGGAGCTCGACCTCGCCGTCGAGACCGCGCAGGCGAACGGCGCGATCGGCGCCCGGATGACCGGGGGCGGATTCGGCGGCTCGGCGATCGCGCTCGTGCCGACGGACACCGTCAGCCGCGTGCTCGTGGCGCTCGACGGGGCGTTCGCCGAGCACGGCTTCGGTCAGCCGGAAATGTTCACCGTGCGTGCATCGGAGGGTGCGCTGCGCGAGAGCTGAGATCCGTTCGATCCGTTCCCTCCGTTCCATCCGTTCACCTGCCGGTCACCCGGCGCGTGGAGACTGTGACAGGTGAGCGAAGAACGGATGAACGAGCCGGATGTGGTCTGGCTCGACCCGGACACCGTCCAGGTGCGGCAGCCCAAGACGTCGCACTGGGAGGCGCCGTTCCTGTACCTGCTGTTCGGGCGCGAGCGGGCGCTCCTCCTCGACACGGGCGCCACCACCGACGAGCAGCGGTTCCCGCTGCGCGGGACGGTGGAGCGACTGATCGCCGAATGGCTGCGGCGGAATCCTGCGGTGTTCGTCCGGCCGTACCCGCTGGTCGTCGCGCACACGCATGCCCACGGCGACCACATCGCGGGGGATGCGCTGCTGCGCGACAGGCCCGGAACGACGGTCGTCGGCACGAGCCCGGCGGAGGTGATCGGCTTCTTCGGCTTCCGCTCGTGGCCGGATGAGACGGTACCGTTCGATCTCGGCCGACGCGTCGTCGACGTGATCGGCGGCCCGGGGCACGAGCCGTCGGCCGTGGTGTTCTTCGATCGGGCGACGGGCATCCTGTTCACCGGGGACACGGTGCTGCCGGCGCGGCTGTACGTCCGGGACCTGCCGCAGTTCCGCTCCACCATCGAGCGGCTGATCCGCTTCCGCGACGACCCGACCGCTCCCGTGCGGGAGCTGCGCGGCGCGCACGTCGAGATGTCGACAGACCCCGGCGTGGACTACCCGGCGGGCACTGTCGACCAGCCCGACGAGGCAGAGCTGGCGCTGCGCCCGCGCATCCTGGATCGCGTGCTCGCCGCCCTCGACGAGCTGCGCGGGATGCCCGGCGAGCGCGTCGTCCGCCGCCGCTTCATCGTCGTCCTCGACCGCTGACGCCCCTCCGTCGAGTACACGAAAACTGCACGCCCGCACGGCGCGTCGCGTGCACTTTTCGTGTACTCGACGGTGGGGCTCCGGGCGCGGGGTCAGGGGGTGACGGGGGTGGGGGTGCCGTGGGTGAGACGGAGGAGGTCGTCGAAGGTGGTCGGGAAGACGGTGTGGGCGTGGCCGGCGGCGGCCCAGATCTCGGGGTAGCCGGCGAGGGAGACGTCGACCAGGGTGCGGAGCGGCGCGGGGTGGCCGAGCGGGGCCACGCCCCCGATCGTCTGGCCGGTCGCGGCCTTCACGGTCTCGGGGTCGGCGCGGCGGATGCGGCCGCCGAGCCGCTCGCCGAGGAACGGGGTGTCGACGCGGTGCGCGCCCGAGGTCATCACCAGCAGCGGCTCGCCGTCGAGGGTGAAGACGAGCGAGTTGGCGATCGCGCCGACCTCGACGCCGAGCTCCGCCGCGGCGGCGGCGGCCGTCGGCGTCGCCGTCTCGAACCAGCGGACGCGCGGCTCGACGCCCGCGGCGAGCAGGGCCGCCTCCACGCGCTCGACCGCGGGATGCGATCGGGCGGTGTCGCTCACGCCAGCTCCCGCTCGGCCGACTCCACCACGTTCTGCAGCAGCAGTGCCCGGGTCATCGGGCCGACGCCCCCGGGGTTGGGCGAAACCCAGGCGGCCACTTCGGCGACCTCGGGCGCGACGTCCCCCGCGACGACGCTCTTGCCGGTCAGCGGGTCCTCGACCCGGCTGACGCCGACATCGAGCACGATGGCGCCCGGCTTCACGTTGTCCGCCGTCACGAGGCCCGCGACGCCCGCCGCGGCGACGATGATGTCCGCGCGGCGCAGGTGGTCGTCGAGGTCGCGCGTGCCGGTGTGCGTCAACGTCACGGTCGCGTTGTACTCGCGCCGCGTCAGCAGAGAGCCGATGGCGCGCCCCACGGTGACGCCGCGGCCGACGACCACCACATCCTTGCCGCGGATGTCGATGCCGTGACGCAGCATCAGCTCGATCACGCCGCGCGGCGTGCACGGAAGCGGCGAGGTGATCGGGCGGTTGACGTTCAGCACGAGCCGGCCGAGATTCGTCGGGTGCAGCCCGTCCGCATCCTTCGCCGGGTCGACGAGCTCGAGGATGGCGTCGGTGTCGAGGTGGCCCGGAAGCGGCAGCTGCACGATGAAGCCGGTGCAGTCCGGGTCCGCGTTCAGCTCCTCGACGACCGCCTCGAGCTCGGCCTGCGAGATGTCGGCGGGCAGGTCGCGGCGGATGGACGCGATGCCCACCTCCGCGCAGTCGCGGTGCTTGCCGGCGACATACCACTGCGAGCCCGGGTCGTCGCCGACGAGAACCGTTCCGAGTCCGGGGACGATCCCCTTCTCGCGCAGCGCGCTGACGCGCTCCTTCAGCTCCGCCTTGATCTCGGCGGCCGTCGCCTTCCCGTCCAGAATCTGTGCGGTCACGGAATCTCCTTGCGTTTACACATGCCTGCCCACCGCCGAGTACACGAAAACTGCACGCGAATCGCCGTGCGAGCGTGCAGAAATCGTGTACTCGATGGCGGGGATTGTTTGGGCGGGGTCAGATCGAGGAGGGGAGCTCGACGGGGAAGCCCTCCTGGCCGGACGGGGTCAGGCCGGGGTAGAGAGGGAAGGCGGCGGTCAGGGCGTCTACGCGCGCGCGGAGGGCGCGGGTATCGGCGCCGGGACGCAGCGCGAGCGCGATGATGTCGGCCACCTCGGTGAACTCGGTGTCGCCGAAGCCGCGCGTCGCCAGCGCCGGCGTGCCGATGCGGAGGCCCGAGGTGACCATCGGCGGGCGCGGGTCGAACGGCACAGCGTTGCGGTTCACCGTGATGCCGACCTCGTGCAGCACGTCCTCCGCCTGCTGGC
Organism: Leifsonia sp. KNZ13-11D; assembly: GCF_056754895.1. Lineage (NCBI taxonomy): Bacteria > Bacillati > Actinomycetota > Actinomycetes > Micrococcales > Microbacteriaceae > Leifsonia > Leifsonia sp. KNZ13-11D. The sequence goes on along the minus strand of NZ_JBPGWU010000001.1, from coordinate 1,069,071 downwards.
CGTCGAGCTCCGAGGTGCGGAGGTCGGCGAGCACCAGGTGCACGTCGGTGCCGCCGGTGAGCACGTCCACGCCGGCGGCGCGGGAGTCGTCGGCCGTCAGGCGCTCGGCGAGGAGCTGCGCGCCGCGGATGGTGCGCGCCTGGCGGTCCTTGAACTCCTCGGTCGCTGCGAGCTTGAACGCGGTCGCCTTCGCGGCGATCACGTGCATGAGCGGTCCGCCCTGCTGGCCGGGGAAGACGTTCGAGTTGAGCTTCTTCGCGAGCTCCGTGTCGCGGCTGACGATGAAGCCGGAGCGCGGTCCGCCGATCGTCTTGTGCACGGTGGAGCTGACGACGTCCGCGTAGGGCACGGGCGACGGGTGCAGGCCCGCGGCGACGAGACCGGCGAAGTGCGCCATGTCGACCCAGAGCTTCGCTCCGACCTCGTCCGCGATCTCGCGGAACGCCGCGAAGTCGAGCTGACGCGGGTACGCCGACCAGCCGGCGATGATCACCTGCGGCTTGTGCTCGAGCGCCTTGTCGCGCACGATGTCCATGTCGACGAGGAACGTCTCCGGGTCGACGCCGTACGAGACGGCGTTGTAGAGCTTGCCCGAGAAGTTGAGCTTCATACCGTGGGTCAGGTGGCCGCCGTGGGCGAGCTCCAGGCCCAGGATGGTGTCACCCGGCGTCGCGATGGCCGACAGCACGGCCGCGTTGGCGGACGCACCGGAGTGCGGCTGGACGTTGGCGTACTCGGCGCCGAACAGCGCCTTCGCCCGGTCGATCGCCAGCTGCTCGGCGATATCGACGTACTCGCACCCGCCGTAGTAGCGACGGCCGGGGTAGCCTTCCGCGTACTTGTTGGTGAGCACCGAGCCGACCGCTTCGAGCACGGCGCGCGGCACGAAGTTCTCGGAGGCGATCATCTCGAGGTAGTCGCGCTGGCGGCCGAGCTCGAGCTGCAGCACCTCCGCGATCTCGGGGTCGACCTCCGCCAGAGGGGCGGTGAACGTCGAGGGGAGGGTATCGGTCATTGCCGGCTCCTTCATACAGGGATGGACCAATCCGTAGCGACCCAGGCGCGCGGCCGCATCCATCCGTGTTCTCGAGATACCGTGTCGCTCCCCGATGGTGACCATCTGAGCGCCAGTCGCGACGCGCCAAGCATAGCAAAGCGAGCGACCGGCGGAACCCTTGCGGGTTTGTGAGGAGCCCTGCGATACTCGCTGTGGCCGACCCCTCGCGGGGCGGGCGACGTCGGCCTCCTCCGTTCTGATCAGACCCTGAGGAGTGCCCTGTGGTCGTGCCCCGCCCTGTCCGCACCGACCCGTCGGACGCGTCCCCCTTCGTGCTCGCCGGCGCCGCACGGATCAGCGTCGCCGGTCCCGGGGCGGATGCGGTCGCCCGCCTTCTCGCTGCGGCCCTGGCCGCCGGGTTCGGCCACGAACCCCACATCGTCGACGAACCGCCGGCGTACGGCGACATCGCGATCGTCATCGCACCCGGCGAGGGACCGCACGAGGACGGCTCGGACAGCGCCGAGGGCTACACGCTGGAGGTCGCCGCCGAAGGCGTCCGCATCGGTGCGGCCACCCCGGCCGGCGCGTTCTGGGGCGTCCAGACGCTGCGGCAGCTGCTGCCCGCGGCGCAGGAGGGCGAGCTGATCGCGGTCGACGCCCAGCGCATCCACGACCACCCGCGGTACGCGTACCGCGGCGCGATGCTGGATGTGGCGCGCCACTTCTTCACGCCGGCCGAGGTCCGGCGCTTCATCGACGCGATCGCCCTGCTCAAGGTCAACCACCTGCACCTGCACCTCACCGACGACCAGGGCTGGCGCCTCCACATCGAGTCCTGGCCCGAGCTCACCCGCATCGGCGGCTCCACCGGCAGCGACGGGAGCCGCGGCGGCTTCTACACGCAGCGGGAGTACCGGGAGCTGGTCCGGTACGCCGCCGACCGGCACATCACCGTGGTGCCCGAGATCGACATGCCGGGCCACACCAACGCCGCGCTCGCGTCGTATCCCGAGCTCAACCCGGACGGCGTGGCCCCAGCTCTCTACACCGGCTCGGAGGTCGGCTTCAGCACGCTGCGGACCGGCGACGCCACCACCGAGCGATTCGTGAGCGACGTCATCCGCGAGGTGGCGGCGCTGACGCCGGGGCAGTACCTGCACATCGGCGGCGACGAGTGCCTCAGCACCCCGGAGGCGGACTTCGTCGCGTTCTCGAATCATGCCGCCGCGGAAGTGGCCCGGAACGGGAAGACGCCGATCGGCTGGCACGAGCTCGGAAAGGCCGACGCCCTGCCGGTGGGCACGGTCGGCCAGTACTGGGACTTCACGACGCCGCGCGACCGGGCGGCCGAGCGCGCGCACGCCTTCGTGCGCAACGGCGGCGCGCTCATCCTCTCGCCGTCCGACGTCGCCTACCTCGACATCGTCTACGAGGAGGGCGACCCGATCGGCCAGGACTGGACCGGCTCCCCCACGACCCTCGCCCGCTCCTTCGGCTGGGATCCGGCACGCGTCGTGGCCGGCGTGGGCGATGCGCACATCCTGGGCATCGAGGCGCCGCTGTGGACCGAGACCGTCGCGACGATCGAGGAGGTGGAGGACATGGTGCTTCCCCGCCTCGCGGCGATCGCCGAGATCGGCTGGTCGGCGGCCCCCGCCGACACCGAACCGGTGGAGGCGGCACGCGACCTCACCGACTTCGTCGAGCGGGTCGCCCGGCTCTCCGAGCACTGGGATGCGGCGGGCACCCGCTACCGCCCGGTGCCCGAGGTGCCGTGGCCGCAGTCCATCGACTCCTGACCTCCGCGCCTGCTCCGACGACTCCGCGCCTGCTCCGACGACTCCGCGCCTGCTCCGACGACTCCGCGCCTGCTCCGACCTGGCACTGCTCCGACGGCTCGGGCCCTGCTCCGACCGCTCAGGGGTAGCCGATGAACCAGAGCAGCACCAGCGCCACCGGCTGCAGCGCGATGCAGGCGATCAGCGTCGCCTTGCGCGCGCGGCGGCTGCGGGTGAGACCGTGGGCCCCGGCGAGCGGGGCGAGCGGCAGCAGGAGGCGGAAGGTGCTCTGCTGCGGCAGGAAGACGGCGAACAGGTACAACCCGTAGCTGGCCGCGTAGGCGACGACATCGGTGCCGAGCGCCCGCACCGACGGCCGGGTGAGGATCCAGCTGTAGCCGGCGACGATGGCGACGACGATCAGCGCGCCCAGGATGCTCAGGTAGCGCCAGCTGAGCAGGAACCACGGCGTCAGCGGGATGAACGCGACCTTGCCGATGAAGCCCGTCCACCAGGAGAGCTCCGTGCTCACATACGCGTCGCCGGTGCCGGTGACCGCCGCCGCGATGATCGGCCATGACATCCCGGCGATCGCGATCGCGCCGCCCACGACGAGCATCGACATCCGCTCGCGCGGGCGGAATCCCTCGCCGCCTCGCCGCGCCTGCAGCATCCGGAACAGCAGGACGATGCCGAGGGCGAGAGGCAGGGCGAGCGCGCCGGGCCGTGTGAACGCCGCCGCCACACCGAGTGGCAGCATCAGCCAGTACCGCCGCTGGATCATGGCGAGCAGCGCCGCGAACATCAGGAAGAAGAACATGCTCTCGGCGTAGCTGATCTGCAGCACGAACGAGAGCGGGTTGAAGCAGAAGAACGCCGTCGCCCAGCACGCGCTGGACACACCGGCGCGGGCGGCCACCAGGCGGAACAGCACGACGCTCGCGGCCGCACCGAAGACGATGGCGACGACGAACCCGGCCGGGTAGAAGCTGAGTCCGGTGACGAACATCAGCGCGCGCACCACGATCGGGAAGAGCGGCAGGAACGCCCACGGGTTCTGCTGCACCGATCCGTCCGCGTCGAGCGGCAACGAGGTGGGGTACCCCTGCTCCACGATCTGGCTGTAGTACGAGCCGTCCCACGAGCCCGAGAAGGTGAAGAAACTGGGGTCCATCCGGGGGCTCGCGAAGTCCCAGTGCAGCGCCGTCGCGGTGATGAACAGCGCGAGCATCAGCGTCGTGGTGAGGAGGCGGGAGACCGCGTACAGCACCAGCACGGCCGCCCACCACGGCACCTCTCGCCCGGCGATCCGCAAGCGGCGGGGGACGCGGAGCGGAGCGGCCGTCAGGACCTGCCGCCTCGTGCTCGTCGTACCCGCTGTCATCGTCCCATCCCTGCAGATTTCGCCTCTTGGATGGTACCCGCCACCGCCGACCCCGGGGACGGGTTGACTCCGGCCGCTACTTGACGCTGCCGGCCGTGAGCCCTCCCACCAGGCGCTTCTCGATGAGCATGAACAGGATGACGACCGGGATGACGGCCACCACCGACACCGCGAAGACGTACTGCCAGGCGGCGTCGTACTGGCCCACGAACTTCGTGAGCGCCACGGAGAGCGGCTGGTTGGCGTCCGTCGACAGGATCACCAGGCTCGCCGCGAACTCGTTCCAGGAGGCGACGAAGGTGTAGATGATCGCCGTCACGATGCCCGGCCACACGAGCGGCAGCTGCACCCGGAAGAGCACAGTCCACTTGCCCGCGCCGTCGAGCTGCGCGGCCTCGTCGACCTCCTTCGGCACGCCGGAGAAGAAGCTGTGCATGATCCAGATCGCGAACGCGAGGTTGAAGGCGGCGTTCACCAGGATCATCGCCAGCCACGTGTCGTTGATCCCGAGCGCCACCATCTCCTTGAACAGGCCGGTCGCGAGCACGGTCGGCTGGAGCATCTGCGTCACGATCACGAGGAACAGGAAGATCCCGCGACCCGGGAACCGGAACCGCGCGGTGTAGTACGCCGCCGGAACGCAGACCACGAGCACCAGCGCCGTCGCGAACACCGCGATCACGACGGTCGAGATCAGGTTGTAGGGCAGCGGCGTCTCGGGGGTCGACCACATCGTGAGGTAGTTCTCGGGATGCCACTGCTCGGGCAGGTAGGTCGGCGGGACGGCCAGGATGTTGTTCCGGCTCTTGAAGGAGCCGACCAGCATGATCAGGTACGGCGCGATGAAGACGAGCGCGATGACGGTGCCGGCGATCATCTTGACGACGGTGCGCCAGGATGCACGGGACCCGCCCGCACGGCGGCGGCGGGGCGTCGGTGCTCCGGCGAGCGCGACGGGGGCCGGTGCGGTCACGAGACCTCCTTCATCGGCTTGACGATCCACAGGTAGAGGCCCACCACGACCAGCACGATCAGGAAGTTGATCACGCTGAGGGCGCTGGACAGGTCGATCCGCTGCTCGTTCTGCAGCAGCTTGAACACGTACGTGGTCGTCGTGTCGGCCTTGTAACCGGGGATGGACCCGGTCATCAGCTTCAGGATGGGCAGCGAGTTGAAGACGTTGATGATGTTGATCAGCGTGGCCAGCGCGATGGCGTTGCGCAGGTTGGGCAGTGTGACGCTGAAGTAGGAGCGCAGGGCGCTCGCCCCATCCACCTTCGCGGCCTCGAGCATGTCGCCCGGGATGCCGGCGAGCCCGGCCAGGATCGTGTACGTCGTGAACGGCAGCGAGACGAACACCGCGATGCCGATGGACGAGATGAACGCGGGGAGCGGCTCTTTGGTGAACCCGAAGGGCTCCGCGATCACGTGGATGTCGACGAGGAACTTGTTGATGATCCCGTAGTAGGGGTCCAGGCCGTACACGAACACCGTCGTGGTCATCACGACGCTCGCCGCCCACGGCACGATGATCGCCATCCGCACCCAGCGGCGGCCGGGGAAGTTCTTGTCGAGGAACTGGGCGAGGGCCAGCGAGATCACCACGGTGATGACGACGACCGACACCACCCAGACCAGGGAGTTGAGCAGGATGCCGGGGAGCTCCGGCCGCGAGAGCACCGTGACGTAGTTCTGCAGGCCGACCGATCCGTGGTCCACGCCGGCGATGGAGATCTTCCGGGTGGAGTTGTAGATCATGTAGCCGGCCGGGAACAGCACGACGCCGAAGATCAGGATGAGGGCGGGAAGCGTCCACGGCACGGCGCGCCAGAGGTCCGCTGCTCCGGCCGGGGGCTTGGGGGACGCCCCGCGGCGGGGACGGCCGGTGGCCGCCCCCGCGCGGGTCGCTTCAGCAGTGCTGGCCATCCGGGTCTACTGGCCGTCGGCCTTCGCCTGGATGGACTTCAGCAGGTCTTCGGGCTTGGCGCCCTGACCCAGCTGGCCGATCTGGCTCTGGATCGCGCCCTGCGCGGCCGACCAGTTCGGGTTGGTGGACGGGTAGAACTTCGCGTTCGGCAGCAGGTCGAGGAACGGCTTGATGGTCTCGTCGGACCCCATCGCGTCCGCTCCGGACTTGGTGGTCGGCAGGAAGCCCTCCGCCTGGACCCACTTCGTGTAGACGTCCTTCGAGTAGAAGTAGTCGAGGAACTTCTTGATCGACGCCGTCTTGTCGGTCTTGTTCTTGAACGCCATCAGGTGGTCCGCGACACCCAGCGTGAACGGCGAGCCGTCCTTCGTCGGGATCGGCGCGATGCCGTACTGCAGCGAGGGGTTCTTGTCCTTGAGCTGCCCGACTGTCGGCGGGAGGCCGACCTGCATGCCGAGCTGGCCCTGGATGAAGACGTTGAGCAGCGGCGTCCGGTTGGTCGAGCCGGGGTTCGGCTCGGTGTAGCCCTGGTCGATGATCTTCTGCATCTCCGTCGCGCCCTCGACGTTCTCGGGGCTGTCGATGGTCAGCTTCTTCGCGTCGCCGTAGCCGCCGCCTGCTCCGTAGAACCAGATCGCGGTCTCGGCCTGCGCCTCCTCGCTGCCGAGCGGCATGCCGTACGGGGTGACGCCGGCGGCCTTCAGCTTGGCGGCGTCCTCTTCGAACTCGGCCCACGTCTTGGGCGGGGCCGAGATGCCGGCCTTGGAGAAGTCGTCCTTGTTGTAGAACAGCGCACGGGCCGACGCGATGAACGGGAGGCCGTACTGCGTGCCGTCGATGCTGGCGTTCTTCTTGAAGGCGTCCTGGAAGTCGTTCAGCGTGGACGCCGAGACGATGTCCTTCGCCGGGTAGAGCAGGTCGTCGGCGGCGAAGCCGGCGAACGCGTCGATGTTCAGGATGTCGGGCTGCTTCTGCGCCTGGATGCGCGTCTTGATGACGTTGTTGATGTCGGTCCAGGACTCGACGTCGAGGTTGACCGTGATGCCGCTGTTCTTGGCCTCGAAGTCCTTGATGATCTGCTGCCACTCGGCCTTGGTGTTGTCCGAGTAGCTCGCCACCATCAGGTCGAGCGATTGCGCGCCGCCGGACGAGCCTCCGGACCCGCCGCTGAAGCCGCACGAGGCGAGCGTCATGGTGGCGACCGCCGCGGTTGCGACCGCCGCTCCCCACCGCAGTGACTTCTTCATTGACTTCCTCACTTCTCGAAGGGAAAACACGAACCGTCACTGCCGATGGTGCCTGCGCGACGATGCGTAGCTGTTTGATGCTTAGTGATTTGTTTCTGCTCGAAACAAGCACTTGCACTCAATGGATGATCGAAATCATGTCGTGTCGGCTCGCTCCCGTCAAGAACCAGCCGGCAGATCGTTACACGGCGTTTACACCGGAGCCCATATCCCGGCTCATAGCCTACGGAAACGATTGAACATGCTCACTGGACAGGACGTTCGATCATCAGCGATCATTGTGACCAGTACATCGAGCAGACGAATCCGACAGGAGCGATCAGTGACGCACGCATCCACCGCAGGAGCCCATATGGAGGCCGAGCTGCGCTCACAGCCCGAGACCTGGGCCACTGCCGCCGGGCTCCGCGAGGAGCAGTCCCTGCTCCCCGCGCCGGGCGAGCGCATCGCCGTCGTCGGCTGCGGGACGTCCTGGTTCATGGCGCAGGCGTACGCGGCGCTCCGCGAGCGCGCCGGGCACGGCGTGACGGATGCCTTCGCCGCCTCCGAAGCGCCGGTGCTCGACCGCGGATACGACGCGATCGTGGCGATCACCCGCTCGGGCACGACGACCGAGGTGCTCGAACTGCTCGACGCGCTGCGCACCTCCGAGAGCCCCGCGCGCACCGTCGGCATCGTCGGCGACCCGGAGACTCCGCTGGTCGACCTCGTCGACACCGCCGTGCGCCTGCCGTTCGCGGACGAGCAGTCGGTCGTGCAGACCCGGTTCGCGACCACCGCCCTGGCGCTCGTGCGCGCATCCCTCGGCGAGGACCTCGCCCCCGCCATCGACCAGGCCGCCGCCGCCATCGAGGAGGAGCTGGACGACGAACTCGTCGCCGCGGAGCAGTACTCGTTCCTTGGCGCGGGCTGGACGATCGGCCTGGCCCACGAGGCCGCGCTCAAGATGCGCGAGGCCTCGCAGTCGTGGACCGAGTCGTATCCCGCCAAGGAGTACCGCCACGGCCCCATCGCGATCGCCGCCCCCGGCCGCGTCACGTGGATGCTGGGTGAGGCGCCGGCCGGGCTCGCCGACGACCTGCGGGTCACCGGAGCCCGCTTCGAGGACCGCCGCATCGACGGGATGGCCGACCTGGTGCGCGCCCAGAGGGTGGCGCTGGCCCGTGCCCGTCGTGCCGGTCTCGATCCCGACAGCCCCCGCAACCTCACACGATCGGTCATCCTGTCCTCGTGACCGCCGACGCCCTCGCCCCGCAGGCACCGACCGCCGCCCCGCTCGGGAGCGGCGCGCCGGTGCTGGCGTTCGATGTCGGAGGGACCGACACCAAGGCGGCGCTGGTGGATGCCGACGGCCGCCTGGTGCGCGTGCTGCGCATCCCCACCCCGCACGCCGGGGAGGCCACTGGTGACGCCGTCGTCGACGCGATCGCCGGTCTCGCCGAGCGTTTCGCCGCCGAGCACCCCGACGTCGTGCCGGAGGCCGCCGGCCTCCTCGTCCCCGGTCACGTGGACGACACCGCCGGCGTGGGGGTGTTCGCCGAGAATCTGGGCTGGCACGACTTCCCGTTCCGCGACCGCGCCGAGCAGGCCCTCGGTGTGCCCGTCTCGTTCAGCCACGACGTGCGCGGCGCCGGCGAGGCGGAGCACCGGTTGGGCGCCGCGGCGCCGTACCGCGACGTCGTCGTAATGGCGATCGGCACGGGGATCGCCGGAGCCGTCTTCGTCGACGGTCACCTCCATATCGGCGGGGGCATGGCCGGCGAGATGGGCCACTCGCGCGTCGCCGACGGCCCGGTCTGCGCCTGCGGCGGCATCGGCTGCCTCGAGGCGGTCGCGTCGGCCGCGGCGATCGCGCGGCGGTACAACGCGGAGGCCGGGGCCGACGTGCCCGGGGCGCGCGAGGTGCTCGAGCGCGCGGAGCACGGGGATGCGGTGGCCCAGCGGGTCTGGGAGTCGGCCCTGGACGCCCTCGCGCTGGACCTGTCCCACACCGTCGCCCTGCTGGCGCCGGAGGCCATCGTGATCGGCGGCGGACTGGCGCAGGCCGGCGCTGCCCTGTTCGAGCCGCTCGTCGCGAAGCTCGACGGCATCCTCACCTTCCATCGCCGGCCCGTGCTGCTGCCGGCGAGCATCGGCGAGAACGCGGGCGTCATCGGCGCGGCCCTGCGGGCGCGCGACCTGCTCGTGGCGGCGCCGGCCCCGGAGCCGGCCTCGTGATCCTGACCGTCACGCCGAATCCGGCCCTCGACCTCACCTACCGGCTCCGTGCGCTGGTGCCCGGCGAGACCCACCGCGCCGCGCCGCCGGCCGTGCGCGCGGGCGGCAAGGGCCTCAACGTGGCGCGCGTGATCGCGCAGACCGGTGGCGCCGCGTTCGCACTGACGACCGCGGGCGGCGCGCCGGGCGTGCGCCTCGCCGACGAGCTGGAGGCGTCGCAACTGCCGTCCGAGCTGGTGCCCGTCGCGTCGCCCACCCGGACGAGCATCGCGCTGGTGGACGAGTCCGCCGGAGAGACGACGGTCGTCAACGAGACCGGCGGCGCGCTCAGCGCCGCCGAGTGGACCGCCCTGCGGGACGCGACACGGCGGCTGGCCGTCCCGGCCAGCGCGATCGTCGGCTCCGGCAGCCTGCCGCCCGGCGCGCCCGACGATGTCTACGCCGACCTGGTCGCCGTCGCCGCGGACCGCGGAGTGCCGAGCGTCATCGACGCGATCGGCCGTGCGCTGATCCTGGCCGCCGAGGCCGGCGCCGATGTCGTGAAGCCCAACCGGCGCGAACTCGCCGAGACCACCGGCGACGACGACCCGGTGGCCGGTGCGCGCATCCTTCTCGACGCCGGCGCCCGGCTCGTCCTCGTCTCCCTCGGCGCCGACGGGATGCTCGCCGTGCCGCGCGCGGGAGCGCCGCTGCACGCGCGCCTCCCCCAGCCGCTCGCCGGCAACGCCACCGGAGCCGGCGACGCCGCCGTCGCCGCGGTGGCGACCCTGCTCGCTTCCGGGACGGACGACCCCGAGCGGCTGCTGCGCCGCGCGACCGCCTGGTCGGCCGCCGCCGTGCTCGCCCCGCTCGCCGGAGAGCTGCATCCCACCTACCCGGAGTTCGAGGCGCGCCTCGTGACCGGCTGACCGCCTCCCCCGCCCACCGTCCTGGAGCCGCCATGCCCCTCGTCCCCACCGCCGACCTGCTGCACGCAGCGATCGCGCGCCGCACCGGACTCGCGGCGTTCAACGTCGTGCTGCTGGAGACCGCCGAGGCGCTCGTCGACGCCGCCGAGGAGACCGGGCTGCCCGTCGTCCTGCAGATCTCGCAGAACTGCGTCGCCTACCACGGCGCCCTGGAGCCGATCGCGGAGGCGACCCTCGCCCTGGCGCACCGGTCGAGCGCGCACGTCGCCGTGCACCTCGACCACGCGGAGGACGAGCAGCTCGCCCGCCGCGCGGTCGACCTGGGCTTCGGCTCGGTGATGTTCGACGGCTCCGCTCTCGACTACGAGCACAACGTCGCCGCGACCGTGGGCGTCGTCGAGTACGCTCACGCGCACGACGTGCTGGTGGAGGCCGAGCTCGGCGAGATCGGCGGGAAGGACGGCGCACACGCCCCCGGCGTGCGCACCGACCCGGACGAGGCCCGCCGGTTCGTCGCGGAGACCGGTGTCGACGCCCTCGCGGTGGCGGTCGGGAGCTCGCACGCGATGACGGAACGCACGGCGGCGCTCGACCTCGTGCTCATCGATCGCCTGCGACACGCCGTACCCGTTCCGCTGGTGCTGCACGGCTCCAGCGGGGTGGCGGATGAGACGATCGAGCAGGCGATCCGCTCAGGGATCACCAAGGTCAACGTCTCCACCCATCTCAACCGGTTCTTCACCGATGCGATCCGGTCGCACTTCGGCGCGCATCCCGAGACGGTGGACCCGCGCAAGTATGTGCGGGAGGGACGGGCCGCGGTGACCGCCGAGGCGGCACGCCTGATGACCCTGTTCGACGTCAGCGGCGCGGGCGGGACCGGCGGAACGGAGACGGTGCACCGATGAACAGAGCGGAACGGCTGAACGCCGTGCTCGACCTGCTGGCCCAGGCCGGCCAGGTGGAGGTCGACGATATCGTCGCCAAGCTGGACGTCTCGGCGGCCACGGCACGCCGCGACCTGGACGCGCTGGCGTCGCAGCAGCTGCTCACCCGCACGCGCGGCGGGGCGATCGGGCAGTCGGTGGCCTACGACCTGCCGATCCGCTACAAGCGCGAGCAGCACGCCCCCGAGAAGCTGCGGATCGCGCAGGCGGCGAGCGCGCTGGTGCCGCGCGGTGCCGTCGTCGGGCTGTGCGGCGGCACGACCAGCACAGCCGTCGCGACCGTGCTGGGCTCGCGGCCCGACCTCATGGAGCCCTCGCCGCATCCCAGCCTCACCGTCGTCACCAACGCGATCAACATCGCGGCGCAGCTTGTCATGCGACCGCAGATCAAGACCGTCGTGACCGGCGGCGTGGTGCACGCCCGCTCGTACGAGCTCGTCGGACCCTACAGCGACGTGGTACTCGAGAAGATCACTATGGACATCGCCTTCATCGGCGTGAACGGCATCGACCCGCTGGTCGGCGCGACGGTGCACGACGAGGGCGAGGCGAGCGTCAACTCCCTGATGGCGCGCCGCGCCACGCGGGCCGTCGTGGTGGCCGACTCCTCGAAGATCGGGCGCAAGGCGTTCGCCACCCTCGGCGGCCCGAAGCTGCTGACCACCCTGATCACCGACGACGGCATCACCGACGAGCAGCGGGCCGCGTTCGTCGAGCAGGGCTTCGAGGTGATCGTCGCGTGAGCGGCGACCACCTCATCCACTCGGCGAGGCTGGTCGACGGCGGAACGGTCGTCGACGACGGCTGGGTGCGGTTCGCAGGCGGCACGATCGCCGCGACAGGGACCGGTGCATCCTGGCGCGAGGAGCCTGCGACAGCGACGGCGACGGATGCCGCGGGCGCGTGGCTCACGCCGGGTTTCGTCGACATCCACGTGCACGGCGGAGGCGGCGCGAGCTTCGACGACGGCGGCGAGCACATCGCGCGGGCGCTCGCCCTGCACCGCCGCCACGGGACCACCCGCTCGGTCATCTCACTGGTCACCGCTCCGGTCGCCGACCTGGCCGTGCGGCTGCGCGAGGTGGCGGCGCTGACCGCGGCCGACCCGCGCATCCTCGGCGCGCACCTGGAGGGCCCGTTCCTCGACGTCGGGCACAAGGGCGCGCACGACCCCGCGCTGCTGCGCCCGGCGACCGCCGCCGACATCGACACCCTGCTCGAGGCGGCGGGCGGCGCCCTGCGGCAGATCACGCTGGCGCCCGAGCTTCCCGGAGGGATGGACGCGCTCCGCGCGTTCGCGGCGGCGGGCGTCGCCGTCGCGGTCGGCCACACGGACGCCGGCTACGACCGGACGCTCGCGGCCTTCGACGCCGGCGCGCGCATCCTCACCCACGCCTTCAACGCGATGCCGGGCCTCCACCACCGTGCGCCCGGACCGGTCGGCGCCGCCGCACGCACGCCGGGCGTCACGCTCGAGATCGTGAACGACGGCGTCCACGTGCATCCCGAGATCGTCCGGATGGCGTTCGCGAGCGCGCCCGGCCGGATGGCGCTCGTCACCGACGCCATGGCCGCCGCCTGCTCCGACGACGGCGACTACCTGCTCGGGTCGCTGCAGGTCGAGGTGCGCGACGGGATCGCCCGGCTCGCGGGCGGCGGATCCATCGCCGGGTCGACGCTCACCCTCGACGACGCGCTGCGGCGCGCGGTGCAGGAGGTGGGCATCCCCCTTGTGGATGCCGTGCGCGCCGTCAGCGAGACGCCCGCCGCGGCGATCGGGCGCGGGCACGACCTCGGACGGCTCCGCGCCGGCTACGCCGCCGACGCCGTGCTGCTCGACGCCGACCTGCACGTGCGCCAGGTCTGGTCGGCCGGCGACCCCGTCCTCCCCTGACGCGCTTCCCCTTACTTCCCGGGCATCGAGGGGTCGCAACATGCCGTTATCCGTGGCGCGTAACGGCGTGTTGCGACCCCTCGATGGCCGGGCCGGGGGCGGCGCGCGCTACGCGCGCGACAGGCGCGGGACGAGCAGGACCAGCACGATGGACACGACCAGCAGCCCGACGTAGCACCACGGCAGCACCATCAGCCCGCCGAGGTCGAAGATCAGCGCCCCGACCAGGGCGCCGCCGCCGATGCCGATGTTGAACGAGGTCGTGTACAGCGCGCTCGCGGTGTCGCGGAACGCGGGCGACGACGTGTGCAGCATCCGGGTCTGCAGCAGCGGCGGCAGCGCGCCGAACGCCAGGCCCCAGAGCAGGAAGGCGATCAGTGCGGCGACGATCTGTCCCGCCACCAGCGCCAGACCGGCCACCGACACGCCGGTCACCGCGAGCGCCAGCACGAGACCGAGCTGCGGGCGCGGCCCCAGCACGGAGCCCGCGAGCAGCAGGCCGCCCGCTCCGGCGATCCCGTAGAGGAACAGCAGCGCGCCCACGTTCCCGGAGGGGACGCCCATCGGACCGGTCAGGAACGGCACGACGAACGTGTAGAACGCGTAATGGCCCACCATGGTCACGGCGGCGATCGCGCAGACCATGATCACGGCGGGGACCGTGCGGTCGCGCGGCCGCGGCGCCGTCCGGTCGCGACGGGGGCGGCGGTCGCCGTCCGACTCGCGCTCCACCGCCGGCAGCAGCCTCCAGATCACCAGCGCGCCCACCATCATCAGGGCGGCGAGGATGGCGAACGACAGCCGCCAGCCGAACAGGTGACCCGCGAACGTCCCGAGCGGGACGCCCAGGACGAATGCCAGCGTCCCGCCGCCGAGGGTGATCGAGACGGCGCGGCCGATCCGGTCCTTCGGCACCAGGTGGCCGGCGTAGGCTCCGACGATCGACCAGAACATCCCGTGCGCGACCCCGCCGAGGATGCGCGACCCGACGACGAAGCCGTAGTCGGGGGCGATCGCGGTGAGCGCGTTCGAGACGCCCAGCACGACCAGGATGCCGATCAGCAGACCATGCCGCGGCCAGCGCCGTGTCAGCGCGGTCAGCGGGGCGCTCGTGACCACGACCGTGAACGCGAACACGGTCACGAGGAGCCCCACCTGCGCCTCGCTCACCCCGAGGGAGGCGCTCATGTCCGGGAGCAGCCCGGTCGGGATCATCTCGCTGGTGACGGAGAGGAAGGTGGCCGCGGCGAGGGCGATCAGCCCCACCCACGGGAATTTCGGCGCGGTGCGCGCCGGAGTCGTCGAAGTGGCAGTCATACGGATCTGTCCAACGTGGCGTTCCCCGGCCATCCGCCGCGATGCGCGGGCCACGGTCCGTTGCGGTACCGGGAGGGATGGCGGGTCGACTACGCGCCGATGTGCGCGCCCAGGGCCGCGCGGGAACCGCCGACCAGGGACGATTCTACCGGAGGCCGTCCAGGATGCGACTGCTGTCCGAGATCTCGATCAGCGGCGCGTACAGCGCCATGGCATCCAGTGCCCGCCGGTGATCGGCGTCGGACAGCCCGGCGCACGCGTCCGCGGCGACCCGGATGCGGACACCCGCGTCGGCAGCGCCGAGAGCCGTGCTGAGCACGCAGCAGTCGGTGGAGACGCCGGCGAGCACCACATCCCGAGAGCCGCGCAGCGCCGCACTCAGGTCGGCGCCCCACTTGCCGAACGTGGTCTCGGTGACCACCGCGTGCCCGGTGTCGCGGAACGCGAGCACCAGGTCGTAGATCGGGTCGTCGTCCGGCACGAGGGAGAACGGCCACTGCTCGTAGTAGGGCACCCACGCGCCCTCGGGCCGCTCCGGCGCCACGAAGCGGGTGAAGACCACGCGGTCGGCGAACGCCGGCACCATCCCGGCGATGACCGCCTCCGCCTCCGAGAACCGCGGAGTGAACCATGGACTGGCGGGGTCGCCGAACACCTGCTGCATGTCGACGACGACGAGGGTCGGTCCGGCGGTGTCGGTCACCGCTCCTCCTGGCGGCGCACGGCGGCCCGCGAGAACAGCAGCGTGCCGAGGTAGCCGATCACCAGCGCCACCAGCACGCCCAGGTTCGCGTACGCCCAGTCGCCCTTCGCGCCGCCGATCGGGCCGAGCAGGTAGCCCTGCCACGCCAGCCACGACGCGGAGCCGTTCGTCACCAGGCCCCACCCGATGGCGGTCCCGATGACGATGAGCGCGATCGGGAGCCAGCGGACCGCACCGTAGCGGCCGCGCCGGTCGTAGAGGTCCGCCTCCGCGTAGTCGCGGCGGCGCAGCTGGATGTCGGCGACGAAGATGCCGCACCAGGCGGCGATCGGCACTCCGAGGGTGATCAGGAAGCCCTGGAACGGGCCGAGGAAGTCGGTCGCGAAGAAGACGACGTAGATGGCGCCCGCGGTCATGATGACGCCGTCGATGCCGGCCGCGACGTACCGCGGCACGCGGACGCCGACGCTGAGGAGCGCCAGCCCCGACGAGTAGATGTCGAGCACCGCGCCGCCGACGAGCCCCAGCACGGCGACGATCACGAACGGCACCAGGAACCAGGTCGGCAGCAGGGAGGCGAGCGCGCCGATCGGGTCTGCGGCGATGGCCTCGCTCAGCTTCGACGAAGACCCGGCGAGCAGGATGCCGAAGATCAGCAGGATGACCGGGGCGAGCGACGAGCCGAAGGTCGTCCATCCCACCACTCCGCCGCTGCGTGCGCTGCGCGGCAGGTAGCGGGAGTAATCGGCGGCCGCGTTGACCCAGCCCAGGCCGAACCCGGTGAGCATGAACACGAACCCGCCGATGACGTGCGGCGCATCGCCGGCAGGGAGCGCCGCGACGGCGCCGACGTCGATGTGGTTCAGGACCAGCAGGATGTAGACCACGGTGAGCACGCCGGTCACGATGGTGATGACCATCTGCATCCGCATGATCAGGTGGAAACCGACCACGCCGCCGATGATCACCAGCGCGACGACGACGATCAGGGCGACCAGCTTGGTCACCCAGCCGCCCTCCCAGCCGAGCTGCTGGAACACGGTCGCGGTGGCGAGCGCCGCCAGCGACACGAGCACCGTCTCCCAGCCGACCGTGAGCAGCCAGGAGAGGAACGACGGGACGCGGTTGCCCTCCACGCCGAACACGGCTCGGCTGAGCACCATGGTGGGCGCGGACCCGCGCTTGCCGGCCAGCGCGATGACGCCGCACAGCAGGAAGGAAGCCACGATGCCGATCACGCCGACGATCGTCGCCTGCCAGAACGAGATCCCGAACCCGAGCAGGAACGACCCGTAGCTCAGGCCGAAGACGGAGACGTTCGCGCCGAACCACGGCCAGAACAGGTCGCGGGGGCGTCCGTGCCGCTCGTCCTCGTGGATGGTGTTGAGCCCGTTGAGCTCGACGTCGAAGGCGGATGCCGCGCCCGTACGGGTGTCGGGCGCATCCTCACCGGTGCTGGTCATGCACCGATCGTGGTGCACGCGCGGCCGCCCGTCAACAACGAAGCCCTCCGGCCGAGCCACGACGTGTGCGTGACCCGGCCGGAGGGCGGTGCCGTCCGAGACGGCCGGCCGTCGGTTCAGCGCGTTGCAGCAGCGCGCCGGACGAGCCGGTCGCGCAGGAAGAGCGCGCCGCCGATGGCGAATGCGATCGCGGCGATGGTGATGCCGAGGGTGGTGTTCGCGCCGGTCGAGGCGAGGACGCCTCCGGCAGCGATAGGGGGGATGCTCGATCCGGCGTACATGGTGATTCCTTTCGTTGGGTGCGGTGGGGAGGAGAGGCTCAGTGGCGGCCGCGACGGCGGCGCTTGGTGCTCACGATGCGAAGCATCACGATGAGGGTGAGCACGCCGCCGATCAGGGCGAAGACGCTGCCGAGGACGAGGTGGGTCCACTCGTAGCCGACCATCCCGAAGTGCACGGTCGCGGACGCGATCATCGCGAGGCGGATGCCGTTGATGACGCACATCAGCGTCACTCCGAGGATCGCGCTGAGCGCCCAGCGCCTCCACGGGATCCCTTTGGGCAGGATGACCAGCAGAGCGGAGAGCACGAGGACCGGCACGAGCAGGACGACGGTGGTGCACTCGACGGTGATGCGCAGGCCGAGCCAGCCGTCCGGGCCGAGGACGAGGAACATGTCACGGGTCGCCGTCGTCCTGCCGCCCGCGAACGGGCTGAAGACAGCGGCCATCACGAGTGCCTCGACATGCCTGACCTGCTCCTGCACGACGATCAGGAGGGTCGCGACGGCGAGGAGAGCCGCGCCCGTCAGCAGGCGGGGTATCCGCCGGAGCCGCCGTCGAGGGCGCGAGCGGCCGGAGCGCGGCCGGAGTCGAACTGCGGACTGCGCATGCTCGATCGTGGTCATGGGAACTCCTGTCGGGTATCGGGGCGTCATCCGGGGGCAGTGGATGGTTCACCTGTAGGGACGACCATGGGCGGCCGATCCTGACGCAGATCGAAGAAATACATGGATTCGCGTAATGGCCCGCGACGCAACCACGTCTCTAGAGGTGACAGAGCCCACGCGGACCGCGGACGCTCTCCCCGAGTCACGGCCTACGAACCGGACGGACGCCCCATGCTCTCCATCTTCCAGTCGATCTCCTTCGTTCTCACGATCATCTTCCTGACGTACGTCGCGTTCATCCTGGTCCCCTACCTGCGGCGCAAGCCGAAGCCCGCCGGTGACCACACCGCCTTCGAGTGGCACGTCTTCGTCCCCTGCCGGGACGAGGCCTCGGTGATCGGCGACACCATCGACCGCACCCGCGAGCTCTTCCCGACGATGCACGTGTGGGTGGTGGACGACGACAGCGACGACGACACGTCGGCGATCGTGGCGGGGCGCGCCGCCGGGGACCCGATGGTCCACCTCGTGCAGCGCCGGCGCCCGAACGCGCGGGCCGGCAAAGGGGCGGCACTCAACGCAGCCTACGCCGCACTCAACGCCTGGCTTCCCGCATCCACCGACCGCGCGTCGGTGATCGTCGCGGTCGTCGACGGGGACGGGGAGCTCGCCCCCACCGCCCTCGGCGCCGTCTCCACCCGCGAGGTGTTCGCGAACCCCAAGGTCGGTGCGGCCCAGCTCGCCGTACGGATGAAGAACCGCGACGACCGCCACCCGTTGCCCGGTCGCAGCAAGCCCGCGAACCTGTTCGGCCGGTGGCTGCTCCGGATGCAGGACGTCGAGTTCCGCACGACCATCCTCGCCATGCAGGCGCTCCGCGCGCACACCGGGACGGTCGGCATGGGCGGCAACGGCCAGTTCACCCGGCTGTCCGTGCTCGACGCGATCAACACGGAGTACGGCGCCCCGTGGCACGGCTCCCTCCTCGAGGACTACGAGCTCGGGCTGCACGTGATCTTCGCCGGATACGAGAACCGCCAGGTGCACGACTCGTACGTCTCGCAGGAGGCGCTGCCGAGCCTGCCCCGGCTGGTGACGCAGCGCACGCGCTGGGCGCAAGGCGTCATCCAGTGCATCAAGTACCTGCCGCGCGTCCTCGGCTCGGCCAACTTCACGGCGGTGGGTGCGCTCGAGGCGGTGTACTTCATGGTCCTCCCGTACATCCAGGTGCTCGGCATGACGTTGTTCGGCATCCTGCTCGGAACCCAGGCGTACGGCGTGATCACCGATCCCGTCGTCCGCGAAGCCTGGGCGGGGAGCCTCTGGGGCATCGTCCTGATCACGATCTTCTTCGGGATCGGCCCCTTCTTCATCTGGGGCATCATCTACAAGCTCCGCTGCGAGCCGACGACCACCTGGGCGGCCGCCGTCGGCATCGGATTCAGCAACTGGATCTTCCAGCTCTACGTCATCGCGTCGATCGGCAAGGCCTTCTACCGCGTCATCCGCGGCAAGAACGGATGGGCGAAGACGCGGCGCAACGCCGACCAGCCGGCCGGCGGCACGATCGCCATCGAGAACTGACAACGACACTGAGAAAGGGCACGGCCACTCGCATGTTCACGAAATCCCCCCAGCGCACCGCTTCGAACGGCCGCCTCACCGTCGCGGGCCTCGCGGCGACCTGGGCCGGTTCCACTGCCCTCATCGATGCCGCCGTGGTCGTCACCGCGGGCTGGATCCTCTGGATGACCGGCGGAAGCACCGTCATCGACGGCACCACGTTCGGCCAGGTCGGCTGCATCCTCGTCATCGTGTGCTGGACGACGCTCCGACGCCTCTTCGCCGGCCGGATCGAGGCGCTCGGCGGCGGAATCGCGCCGCTGGCGTCCATCGTCGTCCAGGGCATCCAACTGCTCGCGCTCGCCGGCCTCAGCACGGCCTGGGCGATGTCGAACGTGTACTACCTCGGCTGGCTCGCACTGCTCGCGGCCATCGTCGTGATCATCGACTCCCTCTTCCGGCTCATGCTCGCTGTGGCCGCACCGAACCCGGGCGCCCGGGTCCGTCGCCGGGCGGAGCGCGGACGCAGCGCCGGCGGGGCGGCCGCCGGGCTGGCGTGCGGCATCGCCGTCCTGCTGGTCACCGCGGATGTCCACCAGTGGCGCGCCGACCTGGTCAACGGGCTGATCCTGCTCGTCGGCGCAGGGGTTCTGATCGGGCGCATCGTCGGGGCGATCCTGATCCGGCGGAGCGCGATGCAGGACGTCCCCGCCTGACGGCGCCCGCGCGGCGACGTCTCCGCGCCCCGCTACCCTGATCTGGTGACCGACTCCACCGCCTCCAACCACTGGGTGCTCACCTTCAGCTGCGCTGACCGTCCCGGCATCGTGCACGCGGTCAGCGGCGCGATCGTCGCCGCCCGCGGCAACATCACCGAGAGCCAGCAGTTCGCGAGCACCGACACCGGCCGGTTCTTCATGCGGCTGCAGGTGGAGTCGGAGGCCGGGCGCGACGAGTTCGAGCAGGCGCTCGCTCCCGTCGTCGAGCGGTTCGGGATGACGCACCGCGTCGACAACGTCGGGCGGCCGCTGCGGACGCTCGTGCTCGTCTCGAAGGCGGCGCACTGTCTCAACGACCTCCTGTTCCGCCAGCGGGCCGGCCAGCTGCCGGTCGAGATCCCCCTGGTGCTGTCCAACCACGACACGCTGAGCGACCTCGCCGGGTTCTACGGGGTGCCGTTCGAGGCGCAGGCGGTGCACGATGCGGCGTCGAAGGCGGCGTTCGAGGCGCGCATCCTGGAGGCGGTCGAGGAGCACGACATCGAGCTGGTCGTGCTCGCCCGGTACATGCAGATCCTGTCGCCGGAGCTGTGCGAGCGTCTCGCCGGCCGCGCGATCAACATCCACCACTCCTTCCTCCCCGGCTTCAAGGGGGCGAACCCGTACCGCCAGGCGCACGCCCGCGGGGTGAAGCTGATCGGCGCCACCGCGCACTTCGTCACCAGCGACCTCGATGAGGGGCCGATCATCGAGCAGAACGTCGTGCGGGTCGACCATACCCAGTCGGTGCAGGAGCTCGTGGCGATCGGGCAGGACGAGGAGAGCCGCACGCTGACACAGGCCGTGAAGTGGTTCGCGGAGGATCGCGTACTGCTCGACGGCGCCCGCACCATCATCTTCCGCTGACCGCCCGCGGCTACACTGGTCCGGTGACTTCCGCCCCCGATCAGCCGGCTTCCTTCAAGCTGGGCGTCAACGACGTCGTGCGCTTCCTGCTCGAACTGTTCGCGATCGTCTCGCTGGCCATCTGGGGCTTCGTCGTGTGGCCGCTGCCGTGGAACATCATGGTCGGCATCGGCGCGCCCGTCGTCGCGATCCTGCTGTGGGCGCTGTTCCGCTCGCCCCGCGCCGTGCTGCACGTCGACGCGTTCGTGAAGGCGATCGTCGAGGTCGTCGTGATGGCCTCGGCCGCGTTCGCGTGGTGGGATCTCGGCCAGCCGGTGGTCGCGATCGTCTTCGCGGTCGTCGCGACCGTGAGCGGGGTCATCAACGGCCGGCGCGAGTTCGCATGAGCCGCCTCGTCGTCCACAGCGCCCGCAAAGTGGATGCGGACGGGCTGGTCGATGACTTCTGGCTCGTCGCCGACGGCGCGCGCATCACCGCGACCGGAACCGGGATCGGCTGGCGTGAGGCGGCCTCCGACTCCGGGCAGGCGCTGGTCGTCGACGCCGGCGGCCACTGGCTCACCCCGGGGTTCCTCGACCTGCACTGCCACGGCGGCGGAGGGCACCCGTACGACGACGGCATCGACGACCTGCGCGCTGCGCTGGCGACGCACCGCGCTCACGGCACCACCCGCTCCCTCATCTCGCACGTCGCGAATCCGCTGCCGGCGCTCCGCGAGACCCTCGCGATCGTCGCCGATCTCACCGCCTCCGACCCGCTGGTGCTCGGCTCGCACCTCGAAGGTCCGTTCCTCGCCGCCGAGCGGCGCGGCGCGCACGACGCGCGGTACCTGCTCGACCCGGAGCCGGAGGCCGTGGAGGAGCTGATCGGCGCCGCCCGCGGAACCCTGCGGACAGCGACCATCGCCCCCGAGCTGCCCAATGCGCTGGAGTCGATCGGCGTGCTGATCGAGGCCGGCGTCGTCGTCGGCGTTGGGCACACCACCGCGGACTACGCCCAGGCCGCCCGAGCGTTCGAGGTGGGCGCCCGCCTGCTGACCCACGCGTTCAACGCGATGCCCGGCATCCACCATCGTGCGCCCGGTCCCGTGATGGCGGCCATCGAGAACCGGGACGTGACGCTGGAACTCATCCTCGACGGGCTGCACGTGCATCCCTCGGTCGCCGGACTGCTGTTCCGGGAGGCGCCCGGCCGCGTCGCCCTCGTGACCGACGCCATGGCTGCCGCCGGTGCGACCGATGGGAACTACCACCTCGGCGGGCTCAACGTGACGGTGCACGACGGCCTCGCGGTGCTGTCCGGCACCGACACGATCGCCGGCTCGACGCTCACCCAGGACGTCGCCCTGCGCAACGCCGTCACCCGCGCCGGCGTCGACCCGGTGGCCGCGGTCACAGCTCTCACGCGCACCCCGGCGCACGTGCTGGGCGAGGAGCACCGGCTCGGCCGGCTGCACACGGGTTACGTCGCGGACGCGGTGCTGCTCGACCACGACTGGCGCGTGCGCACGGTCGTCGCCGACGGCGCCGTCCTCGTGCGCTGACACGAGGCGGCGGCCGCCGCCGCTACAGCGTCTGCCAGGACGGCTTGTTCGCGTAGGCGTAGCGGTAGTAGTCGACGTTGCGCAGGCGGGAGGCGGCGGCCTCGTCGACGAGCACGGTCACGTGCGGGTGCAGCTGGATGGCCGACCCGGGGTTGGACGCGGACACCGGCCCCTCCACCGCGCCCGCGAGCGCCTCCGCCTTGCCCTCGCCGAACGCGAGCAGCATCAGGTGCCGCGCCTTCAGGATGGTCGAGAGGCCCTGCGTGATGCAGTGCATCGGGACGTCGTCCTCCGACGCGAAGAAGCGCGCGTTGTCCTTGCGGGTCTGCTCGGTCAGCGTCTTCACCCGGGTGATCGACGCGAACGACGAACCCGGCTCGTTGAAGCCGATGTGACCGTCCGTTCCGATGCCGAGCAGCTGCACATCCACCCCGCCGGACTCCGCGATGGCCCGCTCGTAGTCGGCGCCTGCGTGCTCGATGCCGTCGAGCGAGCCGTTCGGCACGTGGATGAGCGACGGCGTCAGGCCGAGCGGCTCGACCACCTCGCGGGTGATGACCGCCCGGTACGACTCGGGGTGGCCGGCGGGCAGGCCCACGTACTCGTCGAGCGCGTAACCGCGGACGTGGGACACATCCACGCCGCGGTCCCTGATGCCGCGCTCCAGCGCCCGGTAGACGGCGAGCGGGGTGGATCCGGTGGCCAGACCCAGCACCGTGTCGGGCTTGGCGGCGATGAGGTCCAAGATGCTGCGTGCGGCGAGGTCGCCCGCGGCATCCTGGTCGGGGACGACGACGATTTCTGCCATCAGTTCTCTCCTACGAGTGCCGCACCGAGCGCGGCGACGGGGCTACCTTCGGGAACGAGGCGCACCCTCCCGGGCAGGTCGAGCGACGCCAGGAACGGCGACGTGCGCTCCCAGTCGTGCAGCACCTCGTGGACCTCGCCGAGCAGGCGCTCCCCCAGGCGGCTCAGTCCGCCCCCGATCACCACGGTGGCGGGGTCGACGGTGAGCACGAGGACGCGCACCGCGGCGGCGATGCCCACCGCCAGCCTAGCGGCGATGACCTGCGCGGCGGGGTCGCCGTCTGCCGCGGCAGCGTACAGCGCGCGCACCGGGAACGGGTCGTCGGTCGGCCACTGCCGGGCGATACCGGAGCCGCTGGCGAGCGTCTCCAGGCAGCCGCGCTGGCCGCACGCGCACAGCGGGCCGCCCGGGTCGACGGGCAGGTGCCCGATCTCGCCGGCGATGCCGGTGCTGCCGCGCCACAGGCGTCCGTCGACGACGATGCCCGCGGCCATCCCGGTGCCCAGGTTGAGGAAGGCGACCGTCCCGGTGAGGCGGAGGAGATGCGAGGCGCCGAGCGCCGCCGCCTTGACATCGTTCTCGACGTGCACGCCGACGCCGAGGCGGCCGGCCAGCATCCCGCCGAGCTCCAAGCGGTCGAGCCCCAGGTTGACGGCGTGGGCGACGTGACCGGACGTGACGTCCACCATCCCGGGGATGCCGACCCCGATCGACTGGAACGCGCCGGGCGCGAGGCCGGTCAGTTCGCCGAGCCGCGACACCGCGGCGACGGCGGTCTCCACGACGGCCGCGTGCCCGAAGCCGGTGGGGAGCCGGACGCGTTCCGCGAGCGCGCCGGACTCGTCGACGGCGACAGCGTCCGTCTTGGTGCCGCCGATGTCGATCCCGAGTCTCACGACCCGCGTCCGAGCAGGCAGAGCAGGGCGCGCCCGACCAGGCGCGACGCGCCGAACGTGGCGATGTCGGCGTAGGCGCGGTCGTCGCTGGGCCAGCCCATGTCGACGACGAGCACCTCGTCGCGTTCGGCGCGGAGCCGGTCGATGGCGGCGCGTGCGAAGGCGTGCCGATGGTTGTCCTTGCCGATGACGAGCACCGGCGACTGCGCCGCCAGCACAAGGTCGGGATGGTCGCCCTCGGTGAAGAGCACCGCCGGGTTCGCGGCGAAGGCCGCCGCCTCCGGAGCCGCCGGGTCGGCCTCCACCACGGAGAACGGTCCCCACGGGGCGCTGCCCACGGCGATGTTCGCGACCGTGTCGATGCGCACGACGGAGAACCGTCCTCCGCCGTGCCGCCGCAGCCACGCCCGCGCGTACGGGCTCACGTCGAACGCGCGCTCCGCCGCCTCCGCATCCTCCCGCTCCTCCCGCTCCTCCCGCTCCTCCCGCTCGGCCTCCTCGGCCCCCTCCGTCGAGTCCGCGAAAAGTGCACGCGAAACCCCGTCGGAGCGTGCACTTTTCGTGGACTCGACGGAGGCGGAGGCGGCGAGAGCGACGGAGGCGGCGAGCGCGCGGACGCGGGCGGACGCGTCGGCGAGGCGCGACGGCGCGAGGCGCCCGGCGGCGAGGGCCGCGGCGATCGCGTCCTCGATCGCAGCGAGCTGCGCGTCGGTGTTCTCCGTCCCGATGCAGAGCAGGTCGCACCCGGCGGCGAGCGCCAGCACCGCCGCCTCCGGGATGCCCCGGTCGCCGCTGGCGCCATGCATGTCGAGGGCGTCGCTGACCACGACGCCGCCGAAGCCGAGCTCGCCGCGCAGCATCCCCTCGACGATCGCGCGGCTGAGGGTCGCGGGCAGGGCGGCGTCGAGCTGGGGCAGCAGGATGTGCGAGGTCATCACCGCGCGCGCTCCGGCGGCCACGACCGCCCGGAAGGGCACGAGCTCCCGTTCGCGCAGCTGCGCTGCCGAGAGGTCGACCACCGGCAGTTCGAGGTGCGAGTCCGTCCCGGTGTCGCCGTGGCCCGGGAAGTGCTTCGCCGCCACCGCGACGCCGGCCGATTGCAGACCGCGCGTCCAGGCGGCCCCGTGCTCGGCGACGACTTCGGGGTCCGAGCCGAAGCTGCGCACGCCGATCACCGGGTTGTCGGGGTTGGAGTTGATGTCGATGTCCGGCGCGAAGTCGAGGTTCACGCCCGCCCGGCGCAGCTCCTCGCCGACCCGGCGCGCGACCCGCTCGGTGTAGCCCGGGTCGCCCAGCCGGCCCAGGATCGCATTGCCGGGATAGGGCGAGCCGCTCTCGTAGTAGAGCCGCGTGACGTCGCCGCCCTCCTCGTCGATCGCGACGATCGCGTGCGGGTTGGCGGCGTAGACCGCGGACGTGAGGGCGCGCAGCTGCTCGGCCGACGCGATGTTCTGGCCGAACAGACACACCCCGCCCAAGCCGTCGCGCAGCCGTTCCGCCAGCCAGCCGGGCAGCGTCGTGCCGACGAAGCCCGGCAGCAGCGTCGCCGCGATGCTGCGGCGCAGGTCCGGGTCGGTCAGGGCGGTGTCGGCGACGGAGGCGCCGCTCACCCCTTGACCGCCCCGCTGACGAGGCCGCTGGTCATGCGGCCCTGCACGATCAGGAAGAAGATGATCACCGGCACCGCGACGAGCGTCGACGCCGCCATGACCTGGCCCCAGTCGGTCGCCCGCGAGGCGGACTGCTGCACGAAGCCGCGCAGCCACAGCGGCAGCGTCGCGCTGCTCGACTGCGGCAGGATGACGAGGGCCACCGTGAACTCGTTCCAGGCCTGCAGGAAGGCGTAGACGCCGGAGGCGACGAGGCCGGGCGCGAGCAGCGGGAAGGTGATCCGCAGGAACGCCTGCGTGCGGCTGAGACCATCCACCATCGCCGCCTCCTCCAGGTCGGCGGGGATGCCGGCGACGAAGCCGCGCAGCATCCAGATGGTGAACGGCACGACGGCGGCGATGTACAGGATGCTCACGCCGACGACCGTGTTCAGCAGGCCCAGCGTGCCCATCAGCTTGTACTGCGCGATGAACAGCCCCTCGGCGGGGAGCATCTGGATCAGCAGCACCGCCAGCACGAACGATCGGCGCCCGCGGAACCGGAAGCGGCTGATCGCCAGGGCGGCGAGGAACGCGAAGGCGAGGCAGCAGACGACGGTGATCAGCGCGACGGCGACGCTCATCCCGAGCGCCGGGAAGAACGTGCCGCCCTGCACGACGGCGGTGAAGTTGTCGAACGAGCCGCCGAACGGCAGCCAGGTCGGAGTGCTGTTCTGCAGGATGACATTCGGCAGCAGTGCCGAGTTCACCATCCAGTACACGGGGAAGACCCAGATCAGGGCCAGCACGATCCCGAGCGCACCCAGCAGCACGCGGGAGACGCGGATGCGGCGGCGGGAGCGCACGCGGCGCACGGGCGCTGCGGTCGCGGTGCGGGCGGTCGTCGAGGCTGTCACGATTCGTCCTCCTTCAGCAGGTGGCGCACGTAGAACCAGCTGAGGGCGACCGTCAGCACCAACACGAAGACGCTGACGGCGCTGGCCATCGCGAAGTCGCTCGAGCCGACGCCGAGCTGGTAGATGTAGGTGCCGAGCAGGTTGGTCTCGCTCGCGATCGAGCCCTTGTCCTGCAGCAGCTTGATCTGCGCGAAGACCCGCAGGTCCCAGATGATCTGCAGCAGCAGCACGATTCCGAGCACGGGCCGGATGATCGGCAGGATGATGTAGCGCAGCCGCTGCCCGCCGCGCGCGCCGTCCATCTGTGCGGCCTCCACGACCTCCGTCGAGACCTGCGTCAGCCCGGCGTAGATGGAGAAGGCGACGAACGGGACGCTCATCCACGTCACGATGACCATCGCCACGAAGAAGAACGACAGTGGATTCTGCAGCCAGTTGTGGTCCTGGAAGTCGAGGCCCCACGACGTCAGCACGTAGTTGACGACGCCGCGGCGCCAGTCGAACAGCCAGTTCCACACGGTCATCGCGGCGACGACCGGCATGGCCCAGGCGAGCAGCAGGGCGATCTGCAGGATGATGCGGACCACGCGGTTGACGGCGTTCATCAGCAGCGCCGTGCCGACACCGATCACGACCGTGACGGCCGCGGTCACCAGGCAGAAGGCGATCGAGCGGGCGACGACGACCCAGGTGTAGCCGTCCGAGAGCAGGGTGATGTAGTTCTCGAACCAGACGAAATCGGCGGGCTTGCCGAACTGCTGGGCCAGCCCGAAGTGCTGCAGGGACGTGATCAGCTGCCAGACCACCGGGTAGCCGAGAGCGACGAGCAGGATGACGATGGCCGGCAGCAGCAGCGTGTACGGCGTCAGCCTCCCCCGGCGACGGCGCGGGGCGTCCGGTGAGGGCGGGGGCGGCGCGGCGACGGCCATGCGGGTGTCCTCCGTTGCGGTCACGGGCGTCCTCCTTCCGGTGATGTTCAGAGTCTGAGGGCGGAGGCGAGGGCGCGGAAGGGGTGCCTCCGCGCCCTCGCCCCGGTGGGACGGATCGGCGTCAGCTCTTGACGTTGAGCAGCGCGTCGATCTTCTTGTCGTACTCCTGCGCCAGCGCCTTCAGGTCGGACGCGTCGCGGATCTTGGAGAAGAACTCCTCCATCACGTTGCCCGCCTCGACCGACGCCCATCCCGGAGCCGCCGGGGTGAGCTTGGAGTTGGACGCCGACTCGATGAGCGCCTTCGCGAACTGGTCGTCGCCGAGCGAGGACGTGTACTTCGCGTTGGCCGGGCCGAGGCCGTTCTTGCCGAGCATCTCCTGGTACTCCTTCGAGAAGATGATCTTCAGGAGCGTCTTCGACAGGCCGGGCTCCTTGGTCTTCGCCGAGATGCCGATGTTGGAGCCGCCGGCGAACACCGGTGCGGGCTTGCCGTCGTTGCCCGGCAGCACGTAGGTGCCGAAGGTGGCGTCGTTCCAGGTGCGGACCGGCTTGCCGTCCTTCTGCGACAGGTCGCCGATCGACCAGTGCGCCCATCCCGGGGCCATGATCGTCGCGGCGGCGAGCGAGGTGTCACCCGTCTTGTTGCCGTCCGCGTCGACCGTCTGGTCGGTGTCGTTCACGTAGATGTACTGGTTCGAGTCCTTGGCGTCGTTCGGCGCCTTGGATGCGTTCTTGTACAGGTCCTGGAGCTGCTGCAGGCCCTTCAGCGAGTCGGCCGACTCGAGGGTGGCCTTCCACGTGGAGCCGTCCTTCTTCGCGATGTCCCCGCCGTTGGCGAAGATCCACGAGATGCCGTCGCGCCAGTCCTGGCCGCCGAGGAAGAAGCCGGAGAAGTTGTCGATGTTCTTCGGGTTCTTGGCCGTGATGTCGGCCACGGTGGTGTTGAACTGGTCGAGGGTGGTCGGGACGCTGACGCCGGCCGCCTGGTAGACGTCCTTGCGGTAGAACATGTAGCGCGAGCCGAAGTAGTACGGCAGCGTGTAATTCTTGCCGTCGACCTTGCCGGCCTCGACGAACGACGGGAGAAGGTCGCTCCCGCCGAGGTCCTTGTACATGTCGGAGATGTCGAGGAACGCGCCGACGTTGGTGAAGGTCGGCGACTGCGTGTTGCCCATCTCGGTGACGTCGGGGGTGTTGTTGGCGTCGGGGAGCGCGGTGGTGAGCTTGGTGACGATGTCTCCCCAGTCCTGCTGCTCGATCTTGAGGGTCGCGCCGGTCTCCTTTGCGAACTCTGTCTTCAGGTAGTTGCGCAGGGCGTCCGGGGTGTCCGAGCCGACGAGCCAGAGGGTGATCGTCTTGCCCTTGCCGTCGGTGCTGGCTCCGGTGGAGCCTCCCGACGCGCATCCGGCGAGCACGAGAGCGGAAGCTGTGGCCACAGCGGCGAGGCCGACGAGCTTTCTCTTCATAGCACTGTCCTTTCGTAGGGGTGGGGCTTTGGTTGTGTGGGACTTTCGAGGTGATCGGTGTTCGAGGTGGTCAAGGGGCAGGCTGTGTCACGAGACCCCGAGTCGTCCGGAGAGGACGAGAACGGCCGCGCCGCGCAGGACGATGTCCTGCCCCTGCGTGGTCATCCGGAGGGACAGGTCGGCGTGGTTCTCCGCCATGGTCCGGTTCCGGAGCGTGTGGACGGTCGCCTCCGCGAGGGGGCCGTCGAGCAGTTCGGTCGGGCCGCTGAGCACGATCTCCGACAGGTTGAGGGCGCCGACGACGGGCGCGAGCGCGATGCCCAGGCGCTGGCCCGCTTCGCGCAGGATGGGCGTCGCGTCCATCCCCGCGGCCTCGGCTGCGCGCAGGCCGCGCTGCAGCTGCGGGACGCTGAGCCAGTGCTCGAGCACCTGGTCGCGGTTGTAGGTGGTGTCGAGCCCGAGGTCCGTACCGACCATGACCTGGCCGATCTCCCCGGCGGCGAAGTGGCTGCCGTACACCAGCGCGCCTGCGACCAGGAGCCCGGCGCCGATGCCGTGACCGACGCGGATGAGCATCATGTCGCCCGCCGCTCCTCCGTACGTGTGCTCGGCGAGGGCCGCCGCGTTCGCGTCGTTCGCGACGACGACCGCGAGGCCGGTGCGTGCGGCCAGGTGCCGCTGCAGGGCGAGGTCGCTCCAGCCGAGATTGGGAGCGGTGAGGACGGTGCCCGCGAGGTCGACGACACCGGGCGAGCCGACACCGACGCCGAGGATGGGAGCGGTGGCGGATGCGACCAGCCGGTCGACCAGCTCGTCCACCTTGGCGAGTGCGGCCTCGCCGACCGCCGGGGCGCCGCCGTCACCGGCCAGCATCACCTCTGCGGAGGCGATGATGGCGCCGTCGAGGTCCATGACCGCGCCGCGGAAGCGGTCGTGGTCGCTGAGGTCGACGCCGACGATCTGGTGGGCGCTCCGGTTGATGTCGAGCAGAACCGCGGGCTTTCCCGGCCGGGCGGACTCGCGCTGGCCCAGCTCGATGACCAGCCCTTCGGCGAGCAGTTCGGCGACGAGGTCGGAGACGGTGACGCGCGTGAGGCCGGTCTCCCTGGCGAGGTCGGCCCTGCTGCGCTCCCCCGAACGGTAGAGGGTCTGGAGCACGAGCGACCGGTTGTGACTGCGGGCGTGCTCCGGGAGCACCTTGGCGCGCGGCCGGAGCACCCGCCCCGGGCCCAGCCCGCCGGCGCTTCCCTGCACCTCCGTCGTCGTCATGTTTGTTAGTAAAGCTTACGAACAAATGAATTGCAAGAGACGAAACGAAGTCGTTACCTGAGCAGCGGAATAGGCTCCGAGCATGACCGACGCATCCGCCGCCGCTCCGGCGCCCCGCACACCATTCTCGCTCACCGGGTCCCGTGCCCTGGTCGCCGCCGCCAGCCGTGGGCTCGGGCGGGAGATCGCCCTCGAGCTCGCGGGCCAGGGGGCCGACGTCATCCTCGGCGTCCGGAATCCCGAGGGGTCCGCGGACCTCGTCGAGGAGCTGCGGGGCTTCGGCGTGACCGCGACCGCCATCCGGATGGACGTGCTCGACCTGGCCGCGTGCCGCGCGGCCGTCGACGCGGTCACCGCCGACCTCGGCCCGATCGACATCCTCGTCAACAATGCGGGCGGCGGCGTCGACTCCCCCGCGCTCGAGGTGACCGAGGAGGACTTCGACCACGTCTGGCAGCTCAACACGCGCTCGACGTTCTTCGTCTCCCAGCACCTCGCGAAGACCATGCGGGCGAACGGGGGCGGCTCGATCGTGAACGTCGCCTCGCAGGCGGGTCTCGTCGCGCTGCCGGGCGAGGCGTCCTACTGCGCGGCGAAGGCGGCCGTCGTCCACCTGACCCGGTGCCTGGCCGTCGAGTGGGGCGAGTACGGCATCCGTGTCAACGCCGTCGCTCCCACGTTCATCGCGACCGACGGCACCGCGGCGGCCCTCTCGGACGACGCGTTCCGCGCCGACACCGTCGATCGCATCGCGGCCCTGCACCGCATCGGGGAGCCGCGGGAGGTCTCGGGCGCGGT
This sequence comes from Leifsonia sp. KNZ13-11D, assembly GCF_056754895.1. Classification (NCBI taxonomy): domain Bacteria; kingdom Bacillati; phylum Actinomycetota; class Actinomycetes; order Micrococcales; family Microbacteriaceae; genus Leifsonia; species Leifsonia sp. KNZ13-11D. Next base: position 1,037,992 of record NZ_JBPGWU010000001.1, on the reverse strand, counting down.
CGCCTTCCTGGCGTCGCCCTCCGCATCCCTCATCACCGGCCAGACTCTCGCGATCGACGGAGGCTGGACCGCGCGCTGAGCGTCTCCCCCGTAACGATCTGTGCCAAATGTCGGTTCTCGCGGGGAGATGACCAACATTGGCACAAATCGTTGCAGCAGGGGTCAGCCCAGGCGCGCCTTCAGGTTCTCGCTGATCGCGTCCAGGAACTCCTCGGTGGTCAGGAACTTCTGCTCGGGGCCGACGAGGAGCGCGAGGTCCTTCGTCATCTTGCCCTGCTCGACCGTCTTCACCACGACGTCCTCGAGGGTGTGGGTGAAGTCGATGAGATCCTGGTTGCCGTCGAGCTTGCCGCGGTGCGCGAGGCCGCGCGTCCAGGCGAAGATCGAGGCGATCGGGTTCGTCGAGGTCGGCTTGCCCTGCTGGTACTGGCGGTAGTGGCGCGTCACGGTGCCGTGCGCGGCCTCCGCCTCGACGACCGAGCCGTCGGGCGTGGTCAGCACGGAGGTCATCAGGCCCAGCGAGCCGAAGCCCTGCGCGACGGTGTCGGACTGCACGTCGCCGTCGTAGTTCTTGCAGGCCCAGACGTAGCCGCCCTCCCACTTGAGGCTGGAGGCGACCATGTCGTCGATGAGGCGGTGCTCGTAGGTGAGACCGGCCGCGTCGAACTTCTCCTTGTACTCCGTGTCGAAGACCTCCTGGAAGAGGTCCTTGAAGCGGCCGTCGTAGGCCTTGAGGATGGTGTTCTTGGTCGACAGGTAGACCGGGTACTGGCGGTCGAGGCCGTAGTTGAACGAGGCCCGGGCGAAGTCGCGGATGGACTCGTCCTGGTTGTACATCGCCAGCGCCACACCCGCGCCCGGGGCCTGGTAGACCTCGAAGCTCTGCGCCTCGCCGCCGTCGTTCGGCTGGAAGCTGATGGTGAGGGTGCCCGGGCCGTCGAAGGTGAAGTCGGTGGCGCGGTACTGGTCGCCGAAGGCGTGACGGCCGATGACGATCGGCTTGTTCCAGCCGGGGACGAGCCGCGGGATGTTGGAGATGATGATCGGCTCGCGGAAGACCACGCCGCCGAGGATGTTGCGGATCGTGCCGTTCGGGCTCTTCCACATCTTCTTCAGGCCGAACTCCTCGACGCGCGCCTCGTCCGGCGTGATCGTGGCGCACTTGACGCCGACGCCATGCTTCTGGATGGCGTGGGCCGCGTCGATCGTGATCTGGTCGTCGGTCTCGTCGCGCTTCTGGATGCCGAGGTCGTAGTACTCGAGGTTCACGTCGAGGTACGGGTGGATGAGCGAGTCTTTGATGGCCTTCCAGATGATGCGTGTCATCTCGTCGCCGTCGAGTTCGACGACCGTTCCGTCAACCTTGATCTTGTCCATGGTTCTCCTGGGGTGTCTGCCGTTTCAGCCGACGACAGCTTACCGGAGCGCGACAACTATCTTGACATCGAGACATTTCCTCACGGGTAACGGTCGGCTTCGGCGCGACTATGCGGTGTCGCCTGCGCACGTTACCCTTTCGTCATGGCTGAGTTGAGACTGGAAGAGTTGAGCGCGCGGACCGTCGTGGCGGCGAATGCGCTCACACTGAAGCCGGGCCAGGAGCAGTTCGTCGCTCCGGTCTCCTACTCGGCCGCGGCCGCGGTCGCCGACCCCAACACCTCCTGGCAGCGCGTCGTGCTCGACGGCGACGAGGTGGTCGGCTTCATCATGGGCAACTTCGACCCGAACGCCGAGCACGAGGAGTTCAAGGCGATCCTCTGGCGCATCAACGTCGACGCGGACGACCAGGGCCGCGGGATCGGCACCTTCGCCGTGCGCGCCCTCGCCGACGAGGCCCGCGCGCGCGGACACCAGCGCCTCTACGTCATCTGGGAGTCGGGCGAGCTCGGACCCGAGCAGTTCTTCCTCCGGAGCGGCTTCCAGCCGGTCGGCGAGACGCAGTACGGCGAGACGATCGGTGCCCTCGACCTCTGATCGGGACCCCGGGGACGCGGACGCCGCCGGATCGTTCGTGGAGCGCGTCCTCGACGTGGTGGACTCCATCCCGCCCGGCCGCGTGATGACCTACGGCGACGTCGCGGCGACGCTCGGCTCCCGCGCCGCCCGGATGGTCGGCCAGATCATGGCGTACTACGGCTCCGACGTGCCGTGGTGGCGGGTGGTGCGCGCCGGCGGGCATCCACCCGCGAACCACGAGCACATCGCGCTGCAGCACTACCGGGCGGAGGGGACGCCGCTCCTCGGCGGCGGAACCGTCGCGTACCGGGTAGATTTACGGGCGGCCCGCTTCGACGCCGCGCGGGATCATCCCTCCGACCGATGATTCGCTCAGTTCCGTAGTGTTCACTCGTTGTCGGAACCCTGTCCTTCTGTCACCTGGAGCTGCCCGTGCCCCGCATCCGTACCGCCGGAGTCATCGCGACGATGTCCGCCCTCGCCCTGGCCCTGTCCGGATGCTCCGTGCTGACCGCGTTCTCGCCGCATGTCGAGTCGGAGATCTTCGACACGGCGAAGGACATGAAAGCGTCCAAGACCTCCACCTTCGGCTCTCCGACGTTCGTGCCCGACGACGCGACGATCATCCGCGTCGACTACGACACGCAGGACGGCTCGGCGATCATGACGTACACCTCGAAGGCCCACGTGGCGCCGGGGACGTGCGCCACAGAGGTCCCGGTGCCGAAGCCGACCATCCAGGACAGCTGGTGGCCCGTCGACGGCCTGCCCGCGAAGGCGGGCGACTGCGGCGGCGGCTGGTCGGGCTTCGCGATCGGCGACCAGGTCTACGCCGCGAAGGCCCCGACCGCGAAGTAGAGCGACGACGATCGCGGCCCCGGCCGTGACGAGCGGCTAGGCGTGCACCGGGATGGTCAGCTCGATGATCGTGCCGAGACCCTCGACCGAGCGCACGTCCGCCCGGCCGGAGACCGCCTCCACCCGGTCGCGGATGCCCTCCAGGCCGCCACCCGGCTCGATGCGGGCACCCCCCTGGCCGTCGTCCTTGACGACGACCGTGACCGTCGCGTCCGCACGGCTCACCGTCACCGAGCAGGTGCGGGCGCGCGAGTGCTTGGCGGCGTTCGCCAGGCACTCGGACACGCAGTAGTAGATCGTCTCCTCGACCACCTCGGGCAGCCGTTCGCCGAGGTCGACCCGCACCTCCACGGGCAGGTGGCTGCGCATCCCCAACTCCTCGAGCGCCGAGCGGAGGTCGCCGTCGCTGAGCACCGTCGGGTGGATGCCGCGGGCGAGCTCGCGCAGTTCGCGCAGCGCATCCGCCAGCTGCTCGGAGGACCGCTGCAGGTCGCCGGCCAGTTCCTCGTCACCGTGCGCCTCCGCCTTGGATGTGGCGATGCGCAGGCCGATCGCGAGGGAGACCAGCTGCTGCTGACTGCCGTCGTGCAGGTCGCGCTCGAGCTTCCGGCGAGCGAGGTAACCCTCCTCGACGATGCGCAGCCTCGACTCGCGGAGCTCCTGGATGGTGCGCTCGAGGCGCGCGCGCAGACGGTCGTTGTCGACGGAGAGCAGCAGGGCGGAGGAGACCGCGTCGAGCAGCCGGTCGTCCTGCGTCAGCGCGACATCGTGCTCGATGAGGGCGATCGGCCCCTGATCGGAGTCGATGGCGAGGGTGGAACGCCCCGGGCGGGCGGCCGGTCCGGCCTCCGGTGCGGGCTGGCCGTCACTGGTCTGGTAGCGCTGCAGCGGCTCATCCCACCAGAACACCCGGAGGGAGCTGTCGTGCAGGGTGCGGGCCAGACTCGACTCCCACAGCGTGCGGTCGACCTTGTCGCGCGCGACGATCACCAGGTCGGCGACCCGGGAGCGCAGTCCGCGGGCATAGAGCACCCCTCCGACGAAGGCGGGAGGGATGAGCGCGATCGCGACCGGAGGGATGAACTGCAGCCAGCCGCCGTCCCAGCCGAGTGCGAAGCTCAGCGAGTCCTGGACTGTGCCGTAGCACCAGAGCACGAGGGCCAGCGGCATCACGAACGCCACCCGCCGCGCGGGGAGGGAGCTGGTGAACCACCGTGCGATGAGCCGCGCCGCCACGGTCAGCATCAGGGCGAGGCCCACGAAGCGCCAGCCGAGGCCGAGCCAGTAGTCCGCCGTGTCGCTGGGCAGCACGGCGTAGGCATTGGGGGCGCATCCGCACTCGGACGGCTCGGGCGACGAGAACAGCAGGATGCCGCCGAGCCGGATCGCGAACGCGACCGTCACGACGAGCACCACGATGCGGTCGAACCGCGCCCGCAGCCGGCCCGTCGGGTAGCAGAGCACCAGGATGCCGACCAGCACCGCCCACAGGTCCGTGACCCCGGCCAGCCACGGCCAGACCCACCCCCACTGCCGCACCAGCGGGTACCAGGCGCCCGCCGACCAGAACACGGCGGCGCCGACCATCAACCAGCCGGGCACCCAGCTGCGCACGAGACGCCAGGCGACGACGGCGCAGATGACGTAGTCGAGCGCGACGCTGACGAAGACGATGGCCCAGACCGCTCCCGACGGCCGCGGACCGTAGTCGTTCGTCATCGCACTGACCACCTGAGCCAGCACGTTGGAGGCGACGGCCACCGTCACGGCGAGTGCACGCAGTATCAGCCGCGGGGCGTTCGGGAGCGTGCTCCCGGACCGCAGCGTCTCGGCGGCCCCCAGGTCCGCGCGCGCGGCGACCACGGCTCAGACGTCCCGGCCGAGGAAGCGCAGCACCGCCAGGACCCGGCGATGCCCCTCCGCGGAGTCCTCCACGCCCAGCTTGGCCATGATGTGGCCGATGTGCGACTCCACCGTCCGGAGACTGAGGTGCAGGTCGCCGGCGATGCCCACGTTCGACTTGCCCTCCGCCATCAGGCGGAGCACATCGCGCTCGCGCGACGACAGCGCCTCGACCGCCGCCTGCGACGAGCGCGCGTTCACCAGGAGCTGCACGACCTCGGGGTCGACCACGGAGCCGCCGCGGGCGACTGTGCGCACGGCGGTGACGAGCGTGTCCGCATCCGCCACCCGGTCCTTGAGCAGGTAGCCGGTTCCGCTGCCGGCGCTCATGGCGCGGATCGCGTACGTGGCGGTGGTGTACATCGAGAGAAGGAGGATGCCGGCCTGCGAGCCGTCCGCACGGAGCCGTTCCAGCGCGCGGAGGCCTTCGTCGGTGTGCGTCGGCGGCATCTTGATGTCGAGCACGATCGCGTCGATGTCGCGGTCGGCGTCCACGGCGCCGAGGAGCTCCTCCGCGGTGTCGACGGACGCGACGACCTCCATCCCGCCGGCGCGCAGGATCTGCCCGATGCCCTCGCGCAGCAGCACTGCGTCGTCGGCGACCGCCACCCTGAGCGCGCGAGAACTATCTGTCTGTCCCCCGCTCACGCGCTTACCTTAGCAGGCTGCGGATCGCCTCACCGGTCAGCTCTTCTTTGTTGATGAACCCCTCCGCGCCGCTGTCGGCGACGCGGCGTCCGTAGTCGGTCGCTGTCCGGCTGGAGGTGAGCACCACGACCGCCCCGGTGGCGTGCATCGTCGCGACGATATCGAACCCGCTGGCGTCGGGGAGCCCCACGTCGAGCAGCACGATGTCGGGCGACAGGCGTCGGCTGAGCTCGATGCCCCCCTCGGCCGTCGCGCTGTCGCCGACCACGGTGAACCGCTCCAGACGGAGCAGCTCCGCGACCTGGGCGCGGAACCGCTCGTGGTCGTCGACGATGACTACACGGGGGCCCATGCCCCCAATCATCACTGCGCGGACCCCGTCGATCATCCGTGCCTCCACGCATTCGGAATGAGGTGACCCCCCGGATGCGGGGCATTCGCATACGAGACGAACATGTGAGACAACCTCAGCGACCCGAACGCCGAGGACGGCGACCCGGCGACCCGGGCCGAGAACCACCGAGGAGACGGCGATGTCCATCGCGACCCGAACCGGCCGCCCGAACGGCGCCACCCGCAACCGGGTGACCGCCGGGGCCGTCGCGATGGGCCCCGCCCTCCCCCGGCGCGACGCCCCGCGCTCTCAGCCCGTCGTCGTCATCGACCTGGCTCGCGTCGCCCAGCGCTTCCGCGAACTGCGGGCGGCCCTTCCGTGGATGGACGTGCGCTTCGACGCCTGCGCCCTGGCGCATCCCGCCCTGCTCGCCGCCCTCGCCGCCGACGGCGCGGGCTTCGTCGCGAGCCACGACTCGGCTCTGCCCGTACTGCGCCGCACCGGCGTGGACACTGCCCGTGTACTGTACGCGGACCGGTGGGCACGCGGGTCTCAGCGCCGCGCCGCCTGGGAGGCCGGCGTCCGGCTGTTCGTCGTCGACGACCCGCGCGACCTCGACGACTTCGTCGGCGCGCCGGCCGGGGTGGGCATGCTGCTGCGGCTCCATCCGGTGCTCGCCGACGAGGCGGAGGCTCGCGCACATGCCCTGGGTGTACGCGTCGCCGGGCTCTCGCTGCGCTTGCCGGGCGACGCATCGAGCGGCGACCTGCTCGACGCGGTGGACGCGGCCGCGGCCGCCCGCGTGCGCATCGCCCGCTCCACCGGGCGCCGGCTGGACCTGCTCGACCTGGGCGCGGCGCTCGACGGCCCGCCCACGGCGTACCCGCAGCGGCTGGCCGCCCTCGGCCGCAGCATCCGCTCGCTCGTGGCGCCGGCGACCTCCCGTGTCACGGTGGTCGCCACCGCCGGCCCCGGCGTCACGGCGGACGCCATCACCGTCGTCACCGGCACAGCGGAGCGGTACGCCGACCCGGCGACCGCGAGCGCACTGATCGACGCCGGTGCGGAGGTCGTCGTGCTCCGAAGCCGCCACCGCATCCCCCGCCCCGCCAAGACGCGATCGACCTGGACGTCGGCCGGCTGATCCAACCCCTCGCCGACCGGACGCAGGCGGCGGGGACCACGGGACGGCTTCCCTGTGGTCCCCGCCGTTATTCGTCGGGCGCCGTTGCGCCCCGTCGGCCGGGAATCCGGCGGTCGAGGGCGCTCCGACGCTGTCAATGCCTGCAATGGACAGGTCGTTCCACTGCGCCGCGTCACGATGTGGTCCATGCGGCGTCCTTACAAGTGACGGCAATATCCGCCGTCCGGGCATCGCCGCCGCTTCGGGCGACATAGCCGACATCGAGTCGAGGTGGAACATGCGGATGACACGGTTGATCGGTGCACTGGCAGTGGCGGCCGCGCTCCTCCCGGTCTCGACAGCATGCGCGATCTGGGGAGACCGAGGGATGAGTCAGCAGGCAGCACAACCAAACAACCTGAAACTGCAGCGCGAGTCAGCACTACGCTTCCGCAGCGAATGGCCTCACGTGGAAGCGATTCGGTTCACGCAAGAAGGCGACTATGCGGGGTTCGGCGCGTCGTGGCGGGTGAACGCGATCGCCACCGTCGACAGCGTCGAGTACCAAGTGATCATCAGCCCAGACTTGTCCGCCGCATTCATCGAGGGTGCCATGCCCCACGAGGTGCCCGTCGGCTCTCCACCGGTAACGCTGACTCTCACCTACAGTGATGGAACCTCCGAGGTGCTGCCATGACAACCGGCGAAGAATTCATCGAGCTTGCTGATGCCGCGTATTCGATCGACCCGTTGAGGCAGGACCCACCCCTGGCGGCAGGCACTCGGTTCACCGCCGTCGCCGGCGATCACGCTCAGCTCTACGAGGTGCTCGACACCGAGAACGACCCCGCGAGCGGCTTCCAGGCCATGGCGGTCGCACCGGTCGTGAACGGCCGCGCCGACACGTCGAGCATCACCGTGTCGTACGCGGGCACCAACCCGGATCACCGGGCGGACGTCCTCGCTGATGTGCAGTCCATCGTCGGCGACCATCAGGGGCCCGGAACACAGGTGTTCGAGGCCAAGCTGTTCGCCGAGCGCGTGCGGGAGGCGCACCATGGCGCGACCATCACCACGAACGGCCACTCGCTCGGCGCGTTCCTGGCCCTGCTCGTGGCCGCCGAGAACGGCTGGCCCGCGGTCACCTTCAACGGCCCGGACCCCTGGGAGTGGCTGTCGCCCGAAGCGAAAGAACGGCTGCGGAACGAGATCGCGGCTGGCCGGAAACCCCTCGTCAACTACGTGAACGAGTGGGATGTCATCGGCAACCTCTACGCCGACCGAACCGGCGCGGCGGTCTACGTGGCCGACGAGCCCGGCCGAAGCCTGCTCGACTACCACGACATCGGCGAGAACAAGGCGTTCACGCTCAATCCCGACGGATCCATCGAGGGTGCCGGAGCGAAAGGGCGACGCCTGGACGCGATCGTGGCGAATCTGCTCGACACCATCGCACCCGGCGTGGCGGAGGCGCTCGGTCCGGCCCTCAGCGGCCTGGTCGCCAACCTGAGAAACCCGGCCGCCATGAAGGCAGTCGGTTCCGCCGCCTCCGGCCTCATCGTCACGGTGAACTCGGTGTCCGCTCTCGCGCTCGCGGCGAGCATCGGCGGCACAGCCGCGTCGCTTCTCGAGATCAAAGCGGCGAACAGCCGCCTGATCCCTCGCCTGCATGAGGGGTTGCGAGCGGCCCAGAACGCCGCGACTCTGCTCCCCTACATCACCGCGCAGGACATCGACACCTGCGTCGACGTCCACCGGCTCCACGTACACCAGAACATCGACGAGGACGGCGTGCACCACGTCGACCGGCTCGTGGACGAGCACATCGCCCGGGTCACGGACCTCTCCGACGGCATCACCCGCTCCGTCCTGCACACCGTCGAGCAAGACGCCCAGTGGGCCCTCACCATGGCGACCGACTAGAGACGAGCACCCGCGACATGTCCCCCTTCGGCTCCTCCGACCCGAACGATTTCCTTCAGCAGCTGAAAGAACGACTCGACCACGACATCCAGGACGGCGTGGAAGGCGTCCAGGACTGGATCGAGGCGCAGGTCCACGGCGTGGCCGTGGGGATGCTGCACAGCATGCTGCCACCACTCGTCCGCGCGAACATGACGGCGGTCAAAGTCACCGAGTCCGCCACCCTGCTCCCGGCCACCGCGACGGTCGAGCTCGCGCTGGCCACCGCCGACATCAGCAACACCGTCCTGGCAGGCGCCGTCGCCAAGAAGGTGGCGGCAGGCATCCACGGTCTCCGCTCGACGAACGACTACGCGCGAGGGGTGAACAGCATCACATGGTGAACGACACGACACTGCGGCGACTGGACGAGGAACACCAGCGGGAGGCCGCGACCGCTCGACGGCGGATCGAGCTCGTCGAGGCGTCCATGGGCCATTACCGTACGCAGGTGTTCCGGGCGCAGGAGAGCTTCTACGCGGTCGCCGCGCACCACGGCGTCGCCGACGACCCGGGCTTCCGTGCCGAACTGCAGCGGGTCACCGACGACACCGGAGAGAAGCTGCACGCCGCTGGGCGGATGATCGCCGAGCTCGAAGACGACTACGACGCCCTGATCAGGCGCCAGTCGGACGAGCGCGAGAAGGTCATCGCCCAGCAGCGTGCGACCGGCTGATCAGACCAGCGAGTCGCGCCAGGCGGCATGCAGCTGGGCGAACCGCCCGGTGCCGGCGATCAGGTCGTCCGGCGTGCCGTCCTCCACCACGCGGCCGTGCTCCATCACGAGCACCCGGTCGGCGATCGCCACCGTGGACAGGCGGTGCGCGATGATCACGGCCGTCCGGTCCGCGAGCAGGGTCTGCAGCGCCTCCTGGACCAGCCGCTCGCTCGGGATGTCCAGCGAACTGGTCGCCTCGTCCAGGATGAGCACCGCCGGGTCGGCGAGGAACGCCCGCGCGAACGAGATCAGCTGACGCTGACCCGCCGAGACGCGGCCGCCCCGCTTGTTCACGTCGGTGTCGTACCCGTTCGGGAGGCCCGCGATGAACTCGTGCGCCCCCACGGCCTCGGCCGCCCGCGCGATCTCCTCGCGCGTCGCATCCGGCTTGCCGAGCGCGATGTTGTCCGCGACCGAACCGCTGAACAGGTACGCCTCCTGCGTGACCATGACGATCGCGCGCCGGAGGTCCTTCGGGTGCAGGTCGCGCAGGTCGACGCCGTCGATGGTGACCGCTCCGGAGCTCGGGTCGTAGAACCGTGAGATCAGCTTCGCCAGCGTGGACTTGCCCGCGCCGGTGGAACCGACGAGGGCGACGGTCTGCCCGGCAGGGATGTCGAGCGTGAACTCCGGCAGGATGACGCGGTCCTTCTTGTAGGCGAACGTCACGTCGTCGAAGCGCACGTGGCCCTGCGCCGACCAGAGGTCGACCGGCTGCATCGGGTCCGGCACGCTCGGCTCCTCCTCCAGGACGCCGGAGATCTTCTCCAGCGCCGCGGCGGCCGACTGGTAGGAGTTGTAGAACATCGCCATCTCCTCCATCGGGTCGAAGAACCGGCGAGTGTACAGCAGCACCGCGAGCAGGACACCGATCGCCAGCTGGCCGTCGGCCACCCGGAAGCCGCCGACGAGCAGCACGACGCCGACCGTGACGTTGCCGATCATCACCAGTCCCGGATCGAAGATCCCGAACAGCTGGATGACGCGCGCGTTGACGTCGCGGTACTCCTCGACCAGGCCGCCGAACTCCTTCTCGTTGCGCTTCTCCTTGCGGAACGCCTTGACGGCGCGGATCCCCGTCATCGTCTCCACGAAGTGCACGATCACCTTCGCCGACGCCACCCGCGAGATACGGAACAGCACCTGAGACCGCTTCTGGAACCACCGGGTCAGGAAGTACAGCGGCACCAGCGAGCCGAGCAGCACGAGTCCGCTCTGCCAGTCGAGCGTGAACAGTGCGATGGCGATGAACAGCATGTACAGGAAGCCCTGCACCAGCTGGTTGATGCCGGAGTCGAGCAGTTCGCGGATCGAGTCCAGGTCGCTGGTCTGGCGCGAGATGATCCGGCCGGACGTGTACGACTCGTGGAACTCGAGCGAGAGCTTCTGCGTGTGCAGGAACACCCGCTTGCGCAGGTCGATCAGGATGGCCTGGCTGATCCGCGCGCTCAGCACCGTGTACCAGGCGATCAGCACGGCGCCGATCACGCCGGTGATCAGGTACGCGACGCCGGCGGCGGCCAGCGGGAACCAGTCCTGCTTCAGCAGCGCCGGCAGGCCGCTGTCGATGCCGTACGCGATGATCGCCGGACCCGCGACCTGCGCGGCCGTGCTCACCACGACCACGATCGCGGTCAGCACCAGCCGCGTCCGCAGCGGGTGCAGCAGCGAACCGAGCAGCCGGAGCGAGCGGCGCCGCACCTGGCGGCTCTCCGCCGTGCTCAGGTCGTTGCGCTCCTCGCCCTCGACACCGAGGACAGTCGTCGTGCTCACAGGTTCACCTCCTCGAGGATCTCTTCGTTCTCGTCGTCCTCCAGGCTGGAGATGACGAAGCGGTAGTGCTCGCTCGTGGCGAGCAGTTCGTGGTGGGTGCCGACCGCGGTGACGCGGCCGTCCTCCAGCAGGGCCACCCGGTCGGCGAGCATCACCGTGGAGGGGCGGTGCGCGACGATCAGGGCCGTGGTGGAGGCGAGGACGCGACGCAGGGCAGCCTCGACCAGCGCCTCGGTGTCGACGTCGAGCGCGGACAGCGGGTCGTCGAGCACCAGGATGCTCGGGTTCGCCGCGACCGCGCGGGCGAGCGCGAGCCGCTGGCGCTGACCGCCGGAGAGGCTGAGCCCCTCCTCGCCGACCTTCGTCTCGACGCCCTCCGGCAGGTCGTAGACGAAGCCCGCCTGGGCGACTTCCAGCGCCTCCGTCAGCACGCGCTCCGCCTCGCCCGAGGCCGGGTCGAGGTCGTCGCGGCCGAGCAGGACGTTGTCGCGGACGGAGGCCGAGAACAGCGTCGCGTCCTCGAACGCCATGGCGATCGCCTTCCGCAGGTCGTAGCGGGTGAGGTCGCGCACGTCCACGCCGTCCACCTTCACCGCACCGCCGGTCACGTCGTACAGGCGGGTGGTCAGGGCGGTGAGCGTCGACTTGCCGGAGCCGGTCAGGCCGACCAACGCCATCGTCTCGCCGGGTCGCACCGTCAGGCGGATGCCGTCGAGCAGATCCGGGAAGCGCTCGGGCGAGTCCTGGTAGCGGAAGTGCACGTCGTCGAACACGAGCTCACCGCGCGGCTCGGTGATCTTCTTGGGCTCGGCCGGGTCCGTGATCGTGTTGACCTCGTCCATCACCTCGAAGAAGCGGTCGGCGGCCGTGCGGGTGTCGAACGTCATCGACAGCAGGAAGCCGATCGACTCGACCGGGAACCGGAGCACCGTCGCGGTCGCGAAGAACGCCACGAGCTCGCCGACGGACAGCTGGCCCTGCGCGGACAACCAGACGCCGACCACCAGGCAGATCGCGAACGCGACATCCGGCACCAGCAGCAGCCACAGCCAGATGCCCGCAATCGCCTTCGCCTTCTCGATCTCGGTGCCGCGCAACTGCTCCGCCTGCGACTCGAAGCTCTTCAGGGCGTGCTTCCCGCGCCCGAACGCCTTGAGCACGCGGATGCCGTGCACCGACTCCTCGACCGCCGTCGCCAGGTCGCCCGCCTGGTCCTGGCTGCGGCGCGCCACGATCGAGTACTTCTTCTCGAAGACGAAGCCGTAGATCCAGAGCGGCACGGAGCAGACCAGGAAGATCAGGCCGAGCAGCCAGTTCCAGCCGATCAGGATGGCGAAGCCGACGATGATCGTGACCACGTTGACCACCAGCAGCACGATGCCGAACGACAGCCAGCGGCGGATCATGCTCAGGTCGCTGACCGCACGCGACAGCAGCTGCCCGCTCGGCCAGCGGTCGTGGAACGCGACCGGGAGGTCCTGCAGCTGCTCGTAGAGCGCGTTGCGCATCCGGGCCTCCACGTGGGTTCCCGGGGTGAGCACGAACCAGCGCCGCAGGGAGATGAAGACGGCCTCTGCGGCGCCCAGGCCGACCACGAGCAGCGCGGCGGGCCACACGGCCGCCGGGTCGCCGGCAGATAGCGGGCCGTCGACGAGCCACCGCAGCACCTGCGGGATGCTCAGGGCGACCAGGCTGGCGAGCAGCGCGGCGACCATACCGAGCACGATGCGCGGCGCGGCGGACTTGGCGAAGGGCAGGATGCGCAGCAGCGTGCGCGCGGTGCTCGTCCGCGGGGAGTCGTTCTTCTTCTGTGCCGGGGCGACAGACATGGGTGATCCGATTTCTGTGAGTGGTCCGACGAGAGTCGGCGGCGACTGCGCGGAGGAGTCGCCGAAGGGCTGCCGGCGGTGGCAGACCTTGTGGAAGACGCGGGCGCGACGAGCGCGCTGCTGGGGCGGGACCTACCGCCCCGACGGTCGGGTGGTCGCCGCAAGGGCGGCGACGGACCCGGGCACGGTGGTCTTTCGTGCGGTCTCGATCGTCGTCATGGCGTCCTCCCAGCCTCGATGAATGCGTCCTGTGTGCCGCGACAAGGCAGCCCTACAGCATATTGCCAGGTTGAGCCGGACCGCAAGAGTTTTTCTCACGTCTCCTCCGGCGGATCGGATGTCGGACCTCACGCGTACCGTGACGCACATGCGTCGAGGGGCTGTCGTCGTGCTCTGCCTGGTGCAGTTCGTGGATGTGCTGGGAGTGACGAGCGCGACGACGGCCATCCCGGCGATCCTCTCGGGGCTGGGTGCGCCTCCTTCGGCGGCCGGTCCGCTCGCCACGGTGTACGCGATGTTCTTCGGCGGCGTCCTCATCCTCGGGGCCCGGCTCGGCGATCGGTACGGCCACCGGCGGATCCTGCTGACCGGCATCGGCTTGTTCGGCGCGGTGTCGGTCCTCGGTGCGACCGCGGGGGCGTGGGGCGGCGCCGGACTCGCCGTCGTGCTGATCGCGCGTGCGCTGCAGGGCGCTGCCGCCGCCCTCTGCGTCCCCTCCGCGCTACGCCTGCTGCTCTCGGCGACGCCGAACGAGGATCGCCGCCACTCGGCACTGGCTGCCTGGAGCGCGACCGGGGCCGCGGCCGGCGCCTCCGGCTTCCTGGTCGGCGGCCTGCTCGTCCAGGCGTTCGGCTGGCCGGCCGTGTTCTGGGTGAACCTCCCGCTCGCCGTCGGTCTCGCCGCCGGCGCGCTGGTCTCCGTGCCGTCCACGCGCGAAAAGGTCGACCGGCGTCCACTCGACGTGCTCGGCGCGGCGCTCCTCATCCTCGCCGTCATGGCGGTCATCGCCGGAGCCGCGTGGATCGAGCGACCGGCCACGCGCGCCGTCGGCGCCCTCGCCGTCGCGCTCGGCGCGGTGCTCGCGGTGCTGCTCGCGGTGCGGCTCCGCACTGCGCGATCGCCGCTCATCCCGGCGGATGCCTTCCGTTCCGCCCGGCTGCGCCACGGCACGGCCCTGTCCTTCGTCAACACGGCGACCACGAGCTCTACCGCCGTGCTCGCCACGCTCTACCTGCAGGATCGCCTCGGCCTCGATCCGGTCGCGACGGGCCTCACCCTCATGGCCCTCAGCGTCGCGGTCGTCGTGACCTCCACCTCCACCCGTGCTCTGCTCGGGCGTCTGAGCGCCTACACCGTCAGCGGCATGGGCATAGGAACGATCGCGCTCGGCTGCCTCCTGCTGGCGCTGACCATCGGCTCGTGGTGGGGCGTCCTCGCCGGTGTCGCACTCGCGGGCGCCGGCCTCGGACTGTCGTCGGTGGCGGCGACGACCATCGGGACGAGCGTCCCGGAGGAGCTGGCCGGAAGCGCCAGCGGCATCCTGAACACCGGCGCACAGCTCGGGACCGCACTCGGCACCTCGGTGCTCATCCTGGTCGCGTCCTTCGGCGGCGTCGGGGCCGGCTGGCTGGGTGCAGCGGTGGTCGCCGCCCTGACGGCCGCCTGGTGCCTGCTCCCCAGCAGAAAGCGTGACGGAGCGGCGCTCAGCGGATCCGGATCGACAGGCAGGTGACGCAGCCCTCGAGCTTCTCGAACTCGGAGATGTCCACCTGGATGACGGTGTAACCCAGGCTCTCGACCAGGGCTGCCGACTGCGGTGCCGACGACGACATCAGCACGGTGTCCTCGGCCAGCACCACGACTGCGGTTCCGTGGGCCTCGGGGACCGGGAGGAAGCGCTCGAAGAGACGCGGCTCGTCCACGATGGGCTCGTAGCCGATGACCGTGCCGTCAGGCAGCGCGGTGACGGCCGTCTTCAGGTGCAGCGCCTTAGTGACGGGCACCGCGACGACCGTGTAGCCGAGCGGCGACGCGATCGCCCGCAACTGACGGATGCCCTCGGCGTTGGTGCGCCCGCCGTTGCCGACGTACACCGTGGAGCCGATCTTGAGCACGTCGCCGCCCTCGAGCGTGCCGGGCTCGACGATGCGCTCGAGGCGCAGCCCCTGGGCGCGCAGCGCGGCCTCCGTGCCCTCCGGCTCGGCCTGCCGGGACTCGGCGCCCGGACGCGTGATCACGGCGGTGTCGCCGAGCACCACGGCGGTGTCCTCTACGAACACGGAGTCGGCGAGGCGGTCGGCGCTCGCGACCTCGACCGTCTGCCAGCCGGCGCCGGCGAGGGCCGCCACGTATGCGTCCCATTGCTTGTCGGCCAGCTCGGTGTCGACGGGCTCGCGCTCGATGTGGGTGGTCAGGCCGTCGGCCAGGTTCGCTGCCGGGATGCGGACGAGCGCGATCCGGCGCTCGGCGTGCTCGCCCGAGTCGATGGCATGGAAGACGGCGTAGCCCGCCGTCGGGAAGGCGATCGCGACCGCGAGCCAGAACGGCAGGTTGATGCCGATGAACGACTGGAACAGCTGAGCCCACGCAGCGCCGGAGAGCGTCACCTTCAGCACCGTGAAGAGGATGATCGTGCCGAGCGCCGTGCTCACCAGAGCGAGCACGATGCCCGTCACGACCGCGATCCACCGCCGGTCCATCGCGCCCAGCAGCGCGGCCGCGAAGCCGAGCACCAGGGCGACCACCGCTGGCCAGCCGACGTACGGCGTCGTGTTGGCGAGCGCCGACGAGTTCAGCTGGCTCGCCACCAGGATCACGAACGTCGAAGCGACGAACGCGATCGCGGCGACGGCGAAAGCAGCGGAGATGGATGCGGCGAGCCGGCGGCCCCAGGAAGACGTCATGGGAACCAACCTAGCGGAGCGCCGCTATGCGTTCGCTGGCTCCCGCAGCCGTGCCAGGGCCAGCTCGTCGGCGGCCTGCAGCGTGGTGATCCCGCGCTCCTCCGCCGCGCGGAAGATCTCGGCGACCGTGTCGCCGATCCGCTCGACGCGCGCCTGGGTCGCCTCGGCGGTGACACCGGCCTCCCCCATCATGTCGAGGAAGATCACACCGCCCGCATTGACCACGAAGTCCGGCGCCCAGAGGATGCCGCGAGCAGCCAGCCGCTCCGCCCCGGAGCGGTGAGCGAGCTGGTTGTTGGCCGGACCGACGACGGCGCGGACGCGCAGCTCGTCGATGACCAGATCGGTCAGCACGCCGCCGACACCGGCTGGGACGAACAGGTCGCCCTCCACGCGGTGCGCCTCGTCCGGCTCGACCCACTGGGCGCCCAGCGCGTCGGCCAGCGCGCGCTTGGCGGGGTTGACGTCGGTGACGGTCAGCACGGCGCCCTCTCCGGCAAGGCGCATGGCGATGATCGAACCGACATGTCCGAGCCCGAGGACGGTGACCCGGCGGCCCGCGACCGAGCGCGACCCGAAGGCGCGCTCCAGCGTGGCGAGGAGACCGGCGTAGACGCCGGCGGCGGTCGCGTCACTCGGCTCGCCGACACCGCCCTCCGACGGCGGCAGCCCGCAGACGTGAGCGGTGCGGGTGGCGACCACGGACATGTCCTCGGCGCTCGTGCCGACGTCCTCCGCTGTCATGTAGCTGCCGCCGAGCGTCTCGACGGCGTCACCCAGGTCGAGCATCGCCTCGTACCGCTCGGTCGGGGTCAGCACCGTGCCCCGCGGAAGGTAGATGACGGCCTTTCCACCGCCGCGGTTCAGACCTGCGGCGGAGTTCTTGAGCGTCATGCCCTCAGCCAGGCGCAGGGAGTCGGCCACCGCGTCCTGCCAGGAGTCATACGTCCACACGCGGCAGCCGCCCAGGGCCGGGCCGAGGACGGTCGAGTGCACCGCGATGCTGATGGTGAGTCCGCTTCGTCTGCCCTTCACCACGTGGAGTGTCTCGTGGGGCAGGTCGCCGGGAAGGGGAAGTGCGGGCAGGGCGGACATCGGTGTCTCCTCGTGGGATCGCGGTGAAAATGTAGGCGGTCTTGTGGACCGCCGTCCATTCTCCCCTGCGCCCAGGCCGGAAGCAACGGCATCCGTGCCTCAGTGGAAGAAGTGCCGCTCCCCGGTGAAGTACATGGTCACTCCGGCCGCCTTCGCCGCCTCGATGACCTCTTCGTCTCGGATGCTCCCACCCGGCTGCACGATCGCGCGCACGCCGCCGTCGATGAGGATCTGGGCGCCGTCCGCGAAGGGGAAGAACGCGTCCGACGCGGCGACCGACCCGGCCGCACGGTCGCCCGCGCGGCTGACGGCGAGCCGGCACGAGTCCACGCGGTTGACCTGGCCCATGCCCACGCCGACCGAGGCACCGTCGTGGGCGAGGAGGATGGCGTTCGACTTCACGGCGCGGCAGGCCTTCCAGGCGAACTCCAGGTCGGCGCGCGTGGCGGCGTCCGCCTCCTCGCCCGCGACCAGCGTCCAGCCCGCAGAGGAGAACTCATCGAACCGGTCGCTGTCCTGCACCAGCACGCCGCCGGAGATCTGCCGGAACTCCGTCAGCGCCCGCGCGTAGTCGTCGGGCAGCTGCAGGATGCGCAGATTCTTCTTGGTCTGGAGCAGCTCCAGCGCCTCGGGCTCGAACCCGGGGGCGATCAGGACCTCGGTGAAGATACCCTTCACCGTCTCCGCCATCGCCAGCGTGACCGTGCGGTTCGCCGCGATCACACCGCCGTAGGCCGAGACCGGGTCGCACTCGTGGGCCTTGCGGTGCGCGACGGCGATGTCGTCGGCGACGGCGATGCCGCAGGGATTGGCGTGCTTGATGATGGCGACGGCCGGCTCCGCGAAGTCGTACGCGCTGCGCAGTGCCGCGTCCGCATCCACATAGTTGTTGTACGACATCTCCTTGCCGCCGAGCTGCGTCGCCTGGGCGATGCCGCGTCCAGTGGGGTCCGCGTAGAGCGCGGCAGCCTGGTGGGAGTTCTCGCCGTAGCGGAGCGTCTGCTTCAGCTCGGCGCGCACCTCCCAGCGCTCGGGGAAGTCCTGGGTGGCGGGCGCCTGGCCCGCGAACCACGCCGCGACCGCACCGTCGTAGGCGGCGGTGTGGGCGAACGCCTTCGACGCCAGTTCGCGGCGCTGGTCGAAGGTGGTGCCGCCCGCGGCGACGGCGGCGATCACGTCCGCGTAGTCGGACGGCGAGACGACGATGGCGACGTTGGCGTGGTTCTTCGCCGATGCGCGGACCATGGCCGGGCCGCCGATGTCGATCTGCTCGACCACGTCGTCGCCGACCGCTCCGGAGGCGACCGTCTCGACGAACGGGTACAGGTTGACGACCACGAGCTCGAAGGGCTCGATGCCCAGGTCCTTCAGCTGCTCCTCGTGCGAGGCGAGGCGCAGGTCGGCGAGCAGCCCGGAGTGGATGGCCGGGTGCAGCGTCTTGACCCGGCCGTCGAGCGACTCGGGGAAGCCGGTCACGCTGGCGACGTCGGTGACCGGGTGCCCGGCATCCCGGATGGTCTGCGCCGTCGACCCCGTGGAGACGATCTCGACGCCCGCCCCGGCGAGCGCCGCGGCGAGATCGAGGAGGCCGCTCTTGTCGCTGACCGAGACGAGGGCGCGGCGGATCGGGACGACGTCCCGCTCGCGGTACAGGCTGGGGTCGTGGCGGGGTCCGCTCATGCTCGGGCAAGCTCCTCGAGGTCGATGTGTCCGTTGGCGATGTCGAGCACGGCGTCGATGAGCAGCCGTCGCTCCACGGGTTTGATGCGTTCGTGCAGGGCCGTCTCGGTGTCGCCGGGCAGCACCTCCACGCGTTCCTGGCTGATGATCGGACCGGCGTCGACGCCGTTGTCCACGACGATCAGACTCGCCCCGGTCTGCGTCACGCCCGCCGCGAGGGCGTCGCGCACGGCGTGCGCCCCGGGGAACTCGGGCAGATAGGCGGGGTGGGTGTTCAGGAGGTTGGGAGACAGCGTGTCGACCAGCCGCGGCGGCACCAGGCGCATGAAGCCCGAGAGGATGGTGAGGTCCGGCTCCCACTGCTGGATCTGCTCCAGCAGTGCGTCGCCCCACTCCTCACGGCTCGGGTACGAGGTGTACGGCACGGTGAAGGTCGGGATCCCGAAGCGCTCGGCGTGCTCGAAGCCGTCGGCGTCGCGGTCGGCGCCGACGGCGACCACGCGCGCGGGGAACTCGGCGTCCTCGGCGGCTTCCAGCAGGGCGCGCAGGTTCGAGCCGCCGCCGGAGATCAGGACCACAATCGTGAGCACTCCCCCAGCCTAGCGGCGAGCACCGGGCCCCGATGTCGACGTCCGCATCATCGCCGGTCGCGGCCTCCCGCGACCAGCCCGACGACGGCGCCGACCGCCACCTCGGCGGCGGCGAGCCCCCCGACGAGCCACGGGTTCGGCCCCACATCGTGCAGTCGTCCGGGCCCGAACGACCCGGAGGACCACCACGCCAGCAGCCCCAGCTGCACACCGGCGACCACCCCGATGCCGACGGCCGTCAGGATGCGCCCCCGCAGGTCGCGCAGCGCGGCCACCGATGCCCCGATCCGCGACCGCAGCAGCGTGGCCGAGACGAATCCGGCCAGCAGCGGGACGACGAGCCCCACCAGGCCGAACGCCACCCCTCCGGTCGGGATGACCCCGAGCAGCGGGAGCCCCGGAACGGGCCCGAGCTCGGTGCCGAGAGGTCCGACCGACGAACCCGTGCCGATGGCGAAGCCGGGGCCGATCAGCCACGACGCCGTCCACACGACCAGGTTCGGAAGCAGGGCCAGCTGCCCGACCGTCAGTGCGATGCCTCCTGCGACACCCGTCTGCAGTTGCTCGTAGAGGCTGATGATGGTGCCGTAGTGGCCGAAAATGAGCAGCGCCAGCAGCAGTGCGGCGATGCCGACGACGACCGCGGTCGCGGCCGATCCCGTCCGCAGCGCTGCAAGAGCCCCGGAACGGAGCGCGCCGGGCACCTCGATGGTGGCCGTCCGGCTGCGCAGCGCGGAGAGGACCGCGCCGCCGGACGAGGGGGATCCTCCAGCTGCTGGGGCCGTCCCCTCGCGAGACGCTCCCTGGGACGCGGAGTCGCCGTGGACGCCCGCATCGCCGTCCTCCGGCTCCGGGCCGCGCAGTGCGGCGAAGCCGAACCCCGCGGCGATGCCCAGGGCGTACACGAACGGCGGCAGCACGATCCCCTGCCAGACCGACGGCTGCACGATCACGGACCCCGACGACAGCACAACGAGCGTCGAGATCACCGCGAAGGCCGCCAGCGCGCTCAGCGCCCCGATCAGGCGCTCATCCGTCTCGGCGGCGCGCAGGCCGGTGCGGACACCCAGCCCCGCGGTGAGCGCGGCGAAGCCGAGCAGCGCGATGGTCACCTGGAAGGGCGCACCGGCTGCGGGCAGCCCCAGCTGCGCGACGGTCTGCGGGTCGAGGGCCACCGTCAGGTTCACCCCGTGACCGACCAGCCAGATGTCCGCCGCCGAGCGCCACACCACCGAGAAGTCCGCGCCCAGCTGGTACTGCGCGGCCCAGAGGACCGTGATCGGGACGAGACAGATGCCCAGCCCGATGGCGGCCACGATGAGCGCCTCCAGAGCGGCGAGCAGGGCGACGGATGTGCGACTCATGACCGAACGGAGCCTACCGGCGGCGCGGGCGCCCGCACCGCCGACACTTCGGCGCTCAGGAGACTGTGACCACCGGCGTCTCCTCGTCGGCCGTCTCGGGCACAGTGATCACGGGACGCTGCAGCAGCTCGAGGATGGCGACGACGAGCGCCGCGAGCACCAGCGTCCAGATGATGAGCGACGGGGTTAGCGGCCGGACGAAGAGCACCACCGCTGCCGCGATCACCGCCACAGCTGTGCGGAGCAGGACCCGCTGCGCGTACATCCACTCGCCGACGCGACCGGTTGTGATCCCGTGCGACTCGGCCGAGCGGCGCACCCAGGCGACGCCGTCGCCGAAGAACCCGCGGAGGCGCCGGGGCACGCCGAAGGGCCCGGCGTACCAGCCGACGAGGGCGACCGCGATGGCGAGCACCAGGACGGCGACGGCGGTCGCGATCATCGCATCCGTCACCGTCGAGTAGAGCGTCTGAGCGAGCGCCGAAGGCACCAGTGAAGGGGATGCGCTGGCGACGAACACGAGCCTCGCGACGCCGATCGCGCCGAGCGTCAGCGCCATCGCCAGTCCCAGTGCGATCGAGGCCCAGACGAGGGCGAGGGCCCGTCGCCGCGCGACGATGACGCCGAGGGCCAGGAGCCCGATCGCCACCCAGGGAAGCCACGCGCCGGCCGCGATCGACAGGCCGTACAGCAGCTGCAGGGTGGGGATGGACGAGTTCTGCGCCACGGTGATGGTGCGGTCCACGGTCGGGATGCGCGAGGCGAACGTGAGCCCCTGATCCACCAGCAGCTGTTTCACCCGTTCGACGATCGGCGCGAGCTGGATGCCGACGGAGCCGTCCGCGCCCACCGTGACCGCCGCCTTCGGATTGTTCTGCATCGTCGCGATCAGTTGGTCGTGACTGGTCCGCAGCGCCTGCTGCCACACCTGCGCGAAGGCGTCGGACGCCACGAAGCGCTGCACCGTCGACTGCATCAGCGACACGATCCCCTGCGCCAGCGGCGCCTTCAAGGACTCGAGCGCCTTCGTCGCGACGGGCCCGGTGCCGAGACCCGTGATGCCGTCGATGACCTGGCCGGTGATCTGCTCGACGTCGACGTGCTGCTGCACCGCCTTCACCGTCTGGTCGGTGACGAAGGCCTGCACGTCCGGATCGTGCGCGAGCGGCGCGTAGGTCGCCACGAAGGTGTCGGTGTCGGTCAGCTGGACCTTCGCCCACGAGGACACCACGGCGAGCGGAGCCAGGACGGAGCCGAGCACGATGAGGACTGTCGCCAGCAGCGTCCACGCCCAGCTGCGCCGGTGCTTCGTCGGGGTGGCGGCGACCGCTGGGGGCACGCCGTCTGCCGCATCCTCGGTCATCCTCGACCGAAGGGACGCGTTCTCCTCCTCGAGGGCTGCGATGCGCTGCAGCAGGTCGGTGGTATTCGTCGGGCGAGCCATCAGGGCCCCCTTCCGCCGTCACGGTGCGCTCACTGTAGCGCCGGGCATGCGGATGTGGGCAGGCAGTATTCGCGGCCGGTCGCTGGACGCGCGGAAGGCCGGGACCACGAGGGTCCCGGCCTTCCGGATGCGCGTTGCGCCGGTGTCGACGCAGTCGCCTTACAGCGCGGCGTACACCTCGCGGAGCAGCTCGGCGGTCTCGGACGGCGTCTTGCCGACCTTCACACCGGCGGCCTCGAGGGCCTCCTTCTTCGCCTGGGCGGTGCCGGCGGAGCCGGAGACGATGGCGCCGGCGTGGCCCATGGTCTTGCCCTCCGGGGCGGTGAAGCCCGCGACGTAGCCGACGACAGGCTTGGTCACGTTCGCCTTGATGAAGTCGGCCGCGCGCTCCTCGGCGTCGCCGCCGATCTCGCCGATCATGACGATCGCCTTCGTCTCCGGGTCGGCCTCGAACGCGGCCAGCGCGTCGATGTGCGTCGTGCCGATGACCGGGTCGCCGCCGATGCCGATCGCGGTCGAGAAGCCGAGGTCGCGGAGCTCGTACATCATCTGGTAGGTCAGCGTGCCCGACTTGGAGACGAGTCCGATCGGGCCCTTGCCGGTGATGGTGGCCGGGGTGATGCCGACGAGCGACTCGCCGGGCGTGATGATGCCGGGGCAGTTCGGGCCGATGATCCGGGTCTTGTTGCCCTTCTCCTTGGCGTAGGCCCACGCCTCGGCGGAGTCCTGAACCGGGATGCCCTCGGTGATGACCACGAGCAGCGGGATCTCGGCGTCGATGGCCTCGACCATCGCGTCCTTGGCGAACGCGGGCGGCACGAAGATGATCGACACGTCGGCGCCGGTCTTCTCGATCGCCTCCACCACGGTGCCGAACACGGGGAGCTCGACGTCGCCGTGGGTCACGGTCGTGCCGGCCTTGCGCGCGTTGACACCGCCGACGACCTGGGTGCCGGCCTTCAGCATCAGCGCGGTGTGCTTCGTGCCCTCGCCGCCCGTGATGCCCTGGACGATGACCTTGGAGTCCTTGTTGAGGAAGATAGACATTCTCGTTCGTCCTTCGCTTACTTCGCGGCCAGCTCGGCGGCCTTGTCGGCGCCCTCGTCCATGGTGAGTGCGAGGGTCACCAGCGGGTGGTTCGCCTCGGTGAGGATGCGGCGGCCCTCGTCGACGTTGTTGCCGTCGAGGCGGACGATCAGCGGCTTGTTGGCCTCGTCGCCGAGGATCTCCAGCGCCTTCACGATGCCGTTCGCGACCGCGTCACAGGCGGTGATGCCGCCGAAGACGTTCACGAACACGCTCTCGACCTGCGGGTCGTTCAGGATGACGTCCAGCCCCGCCGCCATGACCTCGGCGGACGCGCCGCCGCCGATGTCGAGGAAGTTCGCCGGCTTGACGCCCTGGTGCTTCTCGCCCGCGTAGGCGACGACGTCGAGGGTCGACATGACCAGTCCTGCGCCGTTGCCGATGATGCCCACCTGGCCGTCGAGCTTGACGTAGTTGAGGTTCGCAGCCTTGGCCTTGGCCTCCAGCGGGTCGGCCGCGTCCTTGTCTTCGAGGGCCTCGTGGCCGGGGTGACGGAAGTCGGCGTTCTCGTCGAGGCTGACCTTGCCGTCGAGGGCGATGATGTCGCCCTCCTCGGTGAGGACGAGCGGGTTGACCTCGACGAGCGTCGCGTCCTCGCCCTTGTAGACCTCGTACAGCTTCACGAAGACGTCGGCGACCTTCTCGACCAGCTCGTCCGGGAACCCGGCGGCCTTCGCGATCTCAGCGGCCGTCGCCGTGTCGACGCCCTGGATCGGGTCGACCTCGATGCGGGCGAGCGCCTCGGGCTTCTCGACGGCGAGCTGCTCGATCTCCATGCCGCCCTCGACGCTGGTCAGCGACAGGTACGAGCGGTTGGCCCTGTCGAGCAGCACCGAGAAGTAGAACTCACGAGCGATGCGGGCGCCGCCGGCGACCATCACCCGGCGCACGACGTGACCCTTGATGTCGAGACCCAGGATGGCCTTCGCGGCCTCCTCCGCCTCGTCCGGGTTCTTCGCGACCTTGACGCCGCCCGCCTTGCCGCGGCCGCCGGTCTTCACCTGCGCCTTGACGACGGTCACGCCGCCCAGCTTCTCCGCCGCGGCTCGCACCTCCTCCGGAGTGTCTGCGACGATTCCCGGAAGCACCGGGACCCCGTACTTCTCGAACAGGTCTCTGGCCTGGTACTCGTATAGATCCACGGTTATCCAATCCGCTGGTGGTCCGGTGCGCTCGTGGCTGCCGGCTGATTTCTCCGGGCGGTCCGACGCGAGAATAGCTCGACGCCGAGATAAATTCGCCAGGAAGAACTTTAGCGCGTCCCCCTGAACGGCCCGAAACCGGGGATGTGCGCACAGACGACCGGGTCGCACGGTTATCCACCGATCACGGTGGCTCCCGCCCATGGGTCTCCGGCGGCCGCGACGGTGGGTGCATGACGCATCGACCCTTCTCCCTCATCACGACGGTGGCGCTCGCCGGCCTCGCCGTCTTCCTCGGCATCCTTCAGGCGCTCGTCGCCGGAGCAGCACCCGCACGGGCACTCGCCGGCGACGGAACCGGGCCCGGTTACCGGTCGGCGGACGGCTGGTGGATCGGCGCCTACCACTTCGACGACGGAGCGCTCGGCTTCTGCCTCAATCCCGGGAAGGTGGCTCCGACCGGGCTGACCTACACCTACGCCGATCCGGCCGGGATGGGCTGGTGGACGCCCGAGCAGTCGGCCGTGTTCGCCTACATTGCGCGCACGTGGGCGGGCGCCTCGGACCGCCTGACAGCGGCCTCCGGCCAGCTGGCGACCTGGATCTACGCCGGGATGTCCGACGCCGACGCTCGCGGTCACGCGGCTCGCGCCGGCGCCGACGCGGACGCCGTCTACGAACGCGCCGGGGGGATGCTGGCGGAGGCACGAGCCCAGGCGTCCACCGGCGTCCGGGCCGCCGTGGTCGTCGAGCTGGCGGAGACCGGCCCGGGCAGGCTGCGCGTGGAGCTGACCGTGGACAGGATCGGCGGCCCGGAGATGCTGCCGCCCGGCGCTCATCCCGTCTCCGTTACCCTCACCGGGGCCGTCTTCGACGACGGCGCCACGCAGCGCTCCGTGCCGTCGGGGACCGACATCCCGATCACGCCAACGGGGACAGCCGCGAGCACCACGGTCAGCGCTGTCGCCGCGACCGCCGGCCTGCCCTACGGCAACAGCCTGACCGTCGCCCTTCCGACGGTGGATGCGCAGTCCGTGCTGATCGCGCAGCCGTCCTCCGCCAGCGCCCAGGCGCAGGCCGAGGCGGCCGGACCGTCGCCGCTTCCGTTCCAGCCGCGCGTCGAGACGCAGACCAGCGCCGCGGAGGCCCACCCGGGTGCGGAGATCGCGGACCGGCTCGCGGTCACGGTCGAGGAGGGAGACGGGCTGCTGCCATCGTGGGGCGTCCGGACAGGGGACGACGGCTTCGAACCGGTCGAAGCGGTCGTCGAGAGCACCCTGCACGGCCCGTTCTCCGAGCCGATCGTCGAGGCTCAGGAGCCTCCGTCCGACGCGCCGACGGTGTGCACCGTCGAGACCGTGATCCACGACAGCGGCGAGTACACCACTCCGTCGTGCGTTCTCCCTGCGGAGGGTTACTACGTGTGGACGGAGCGGATCGACCCGTCCCGCGTGCCCGCCGCCGAGGGCGGCGGTCGTCTCCGTCCCTGGGTGTCCCGCTTCGGCGTGGCGGCGGAGATCACCAGAGCGTCCTCCGCTCCTGCGGTGGTTGCGCCGGCCTCGACGCCCACCCAGGCGACGACGGTCGCGCTGGCCGACACCGGCGCGGATGTCGGGCCGATCGCTCTCGGAAGCGTCGGTGCGGCCACATCCGGGGCGGCCATGCTGGTCATGTCGCGGATGTGGCGCAAACGGCACAGAGTGCGGGCACCCCGTTTCGGGCGTGGGCGGCCGCGGCGCGCCCGCGCGACGTGGATCTCGCTGTGATCGGCGATCTGCTCTCCGCCACTTCGCAGCCGGAGTGGGCACCATGGAGGAGTGCCTCGCTCCCGCAGCCGACCGGAGAATGCCCGCGATATCGCGGCGGAAGCGCTGACGCTCGCCGGTGGCGGACGCGCTCTGCTCCTTCAGATCGCCCATCCGGCGGTGGGACGCGGCGTCGTGGAGCACAGCGACTTCGCCTCCCGGCTGATGGACCGTTTCGACGCCACGATGCTCTACCTGACCGCCTCAATGTTCGGCTCAGCGGACGAGGTCGCCGCGATGCGGCGGGCGGTGAATCGGGCGCACGTCCCGGTGCGCGGTGGCGAGGAGGGGACGACGCGGTACAACGCGTACGATCCGGAACTGCAGCTGTGGGTCGCGGCCACCCTCTACCAGACGATGATGGACCTGTACCGTCGGATCTTCGGCGAGCTGACCCCGGACCAGGCGGATGCCGTGTACGAGGACGTCGTGCACGCCCTGTCGAATCTGCAGCTGTCGCCGGAGCGGTGGCCCGCCTCGAGGCGGGACTTCCAGCGGTACTGGGACGATATGATCCCGGCCCTCTCCGTGGACGAGGATGTGCTGGCGGTATCGCGCCACATCCTCTATCCGCGCGGTGTCCCGTGGGCGGTGCGCCCGGCTCTGCCGCTCCTCCGTCTGCTCAACGTCGGTCTCCTGCCACCCGAGGTGCGCGCATCGTTCCGGCTCGACTGGAACGAGGGCAGGCGACGGCGATTCGACCGACTGCTACGCTTCACCGCGGTTCTCTATCCTCGGCTCCCCTCGAGGGTGCGTCGGCTCCCCCACGAGCGGTACCGGGCCAGACTACGGTCTGCGGTCCGCACGTCTTAGGGCGCGAGCCCTCGCCGCCGCTCGACGCCTCGGGCGAGGAGCACCAGCACAATACCGATCCCTGCGCCGAGCACGGTCTCCAGCACCCGATCGACGACCAGCGCACCGATCGGCGTGGGATTCGCGAGGTGCGACACCGAGAGGGCCAGGGGCGTGATGAACACGAGCGCCGCACCGTAGTGCCGCGCCACGAGGATCTCGGCGAAGAACTGGCACACCACGATCACCGCGATCACGAATGCGGCCGGGGGCGACCAGCTCAGCAGGACCGCGGTGACCGCGACACCCACGATCGTCCCGACGATGCGGTGCAGCGACCGCGAGATCGAATGGGCCGCTCGCGCAGGCGGAATCACGGCCACGACGCTCACCACCGCCCAATACGCATGCCCGAAGCCGAACGCCAGCGCGACGCCGCCCGCGAGGAGGACGCCGACCACGTTCTGCAGAACCGTGAGCCACACGCGCGGGTCGCGCAAGGCGGCTCCGTCAACGCCAGGGCGACGTCGCAGCTCGGTGACCAGCCCGGTGCGCGCCAGGAGCCCCCGCGAAACACCGGGGATCCGGCGGATCGCCCATCCGGACATCGTCAGCAGCCAGGCGAAGGCCGCGCTCACCGCGGCGAGCCCGAGGCGTGGCAGCACGTCGGCGGGAGCGGTGGGCACGGCGGCGCAGACCAGCAGTGCGAAGACGAAGAACAGCGCCTGCGGAGGCACGATCTGGAACACCGTGACGAACAGCGTTCCCCCACCCACGACCACCACGAGGGCGGCCGCGACGAGCGGCAGGGGCTCGCCCGCCACGGCGAGGCCGATTCCCGCCGCGATGCTCGCCAGCAGCGCGACCGCGGCGACGGTGAGCGTGCGCACACGCGACCGGTACGGCTCGTTCCGCCCGTACAGAGCGGTGAAGGCACCGAAGGTGGCGTAGGCGGTCAGGTCGAGCCGACCGACCGCGAACAGCACCGACAACGGGACGGCGACCGCCAGCGCGGCCCGCAGTCCCACCTCCACATTCCGGGGACCGGAGACGGCCCTCACAGCTTGTCGATCGGAGCGATCTTGATGAGGAGCTTCTTCGCGCCCACCTTTTCGAACTGCACGTGCGCGACGCGCTTGGCGCCCTGCCCGGTCACGGCCGTGACGCGGCCCTCGCCGAAGTCGGCGTGCCGGATGCGGTCGCCCGGCTCGAGCTCCAGGTCGCCGTTGTCGCGGACCTTGCCGGTGACCCGGTTCGGCCACTCCGCCTTCGGACGCTCCTGCCGGAACGTCGATGCCGAGAGCGGGTCGTTCCAGCCGCCCGAACCGGGTCCCGAACCGGCCCCGAGGCCGGGCCGGCGGGCATTGAGCGCGCGCGACTGCGTCCCTCCGCGACCGTTCGCCGAGCCGGGAGACTGCCGCCAGTCGATCAGGTCTGCGGGGATCTCTTGAAGATAACGGCTCGGCATGGCGACCGCGGTCTCACCGAACTGCGCACGGGTCATCGCGAGCGACAGGAACAGCCGCTTCTTCGCCCGTGTGATGCCCACGTAGAACAACCGGCGCTCCTCCGCCGGACCGCCCGGCTCGTTCGCCGACATCCGGTGCGGGAGGAGGTCCTCCTCGATCCCGGTCAGGAAGACGGCGTCATACTCCAGCCCCTTGGCCGTGTGCAGCGTCATGAGCGAGACGGAGCCGCTCGAGTCGTCGATCTCGTCGGCGGCCGCCACGAGCGAGACCTCGGTGAGGAAGTCCACCAGGGTGCCGTCCGGGTTGTTGCGCGCGAACTCGCGCGTCACCGCGACGAGTTCGTCGACGTTCTCGGCGCGCGCCTCGTCCTGGGGATCGCGGCTGTTGCGCAGCACCTCCACATACCCGCTGCCGTCGAGCAGGAAGGTCAGCACGTCGGCGACCGGCGAGACACCCGCAGGGTTCGACGGGTCGATCTTCGCCGCCGCCTCGTCCAGCAGGTTCGACAGCTGCAGGATCGCGTTGGTGACCTTCGGCCCGAGTCCCAGCGATCCCGCGTCGCGCATCGCCGCCCGGAACGTCAGCCCGTTGTCCGCCGCGTAGCTCGCCAGCTGGGTCTCGGTCGCCGGCCCGATTCCACGCTTCGGCGTGTTCAGGATGCGACGGAGCGCGAGAATGTCGTCCGGGTTGGCGACCGTGATCAGGTACGCCATCGCATCCTTGATCTCGGCGCGCTCGTAGAACTTCGTGCCGCCCATCACCTTGTAGGGCAGCGCCGACCGGATGAAGATCTCCTCCAGCGCACGTGTCTGGGCGTTCGTCCTATAGAAGACGGCGATGTCCTTGTAGTCCATCCCCGCGGAGTGCAGCTTCTCGATCTCGTCGGCGACGAACTGGGCCTCGTCGTGGCCGGAGTACCCGGTGTAGCCGATGATCTTCTCGCCGTCGCCGACGGCGGTCCACAGCTTCTTGTCCTTGCGGTCGAAGTTATTCGCGATCACGGCGTTCGCCGCGCTCAGGATGTTCTGCGTCGACCGGTAGTTCTGCTCCAGCAGGACCACCTTCGCGCCGGGGAAGTCGCGCTCGAACTCGACGATGTTGCGGATGTCCGCCCCGCGGAACGCGTAGATCGACTGGTCGGAGTCGCCGACAACGGTGAGCGACGCGCTCGGGATGAGACCGGCGGCGTCGCGGAGCGGGCGCACGTTGCGTCCGTGCGCTTCGAGGTCGTCGACGATGTCCGGCGCCACCGGCATCGTCAGCTCGCGGATCAGCGAGTACTGCGCGTGGTTGGTGTCCTGATACTCGTCGACGAGGATGTGACGGAAACGGCTCTGATAGAGCGCGGCGACCCGCGGGAACGCGCGGAACAGGTACACCGTCTCGGCGATCAGGTCGTCGAAGTCGAACGCGTTGGCCCGGCGGAGCTCGCGCGTGTACTGACGGAAGATCTCGAGGAACATGACCTCTTGCGGGTCGCTGAGGTTCGCGGAGCGGGCATGGGTCTCGAGGTCGGTCAGCTCGTTCTTCAGCTTCGAGATGCGGTTGGCCGCGGCGCCCACCGTGAATCCGAGGGTGTCGGCGTCGAGTTCCTTGATGATGCGCTTGAGGAGGGCCCGGCTGTCGCCCGAGTCGTAGATCGTGAAGCTCGGGGTCTTGCCGATGGTCTCGGCCTCTCGGCGCAGGATGCGCACGCACGCGGAGTGGAACGTCGAGATCCACATGCCCTGCGCCTTGCCGCCGAGCAGCTGTTCGACGCGCTCGCGCATCTCGTTGGCGGCCTTGTTCGTGAACGTGATGGCCAGGATCTCGCTCGGCCACGCCTCGCGGCTCTCGATCAGCCCGGCGATGCGGCGGGTGAGGACACTGGTCTTGCCGGAGCCGGCGCCCGCAACGATGAGCAGCGCCTGCCCGCGGTACTCGGCCGCCTCGCGCTGCTGCGGATTGAGCCCCGCGAACAGCCGCTCGCTCGGCCCGCGCCACCGCCCGGACCCGTCCTGACCCGCTCCGGAGCCTCCCGAGCGCCCGCCAGATCGGCTCCCTTCGGCCGGGGTGCGGTCCGCGCCGTCGGCCTGCCATCCGTCCAGGATGATCGGGACGGAGGAGGGGGTGGTCTGCGGGGCGTCGGGGAGGCTCGTCATGTCTCCGTCGATTTTAGTCGCTGCCACCGTCATTCGGCCGGGAGTCCCCCCTGCCCAGCGCCGCGGCGACCGCCGTGCTCAGCGGTTGTCGCGTACCGACACGGCGAGGTCGGGATGATCGGCGAAGACCCCGTCCACTCCCGAGTGGAGAAGGATCGAGTAATAGCGGCGCCAATCGCCCCAGTCGGTGTCCGACGACGAAGTACGGAACTCGACGGGCAGCATGCCGTTCTCAGGGCGGAGCGTCCAGCAGAACACGGCGAGTCCGGCCGAGTGCGCCAAGTCGACCAGATCCGAGGTCACCGCTCCGACGTCGGCCGCGTCCTCCTCGCCGAACAGCGCGACCGCGACGGACCCCGACGACAGCACCTGACTGGTCTCCACGCTGATGCCGTCGACGCGATCGGCCGCCGAACCCGCCGCCGACCCGAGGGCGTAGAGTCCGCGCAGGCTGAGGTCGGTGTCGTAGCCGGCAGCGGACGAGCCCAGCGCGGCCACCCGGTCCGCCGGCGCACCCGAGCTCTCGACGAGGTAGACCCGGCGCCCCCGGAAACCGCGGTCGTGCAGTGTACCGAGCACGGTCCGCTCGAAGCTCTCGACGACGACTCCCGACCGGTCGCTCCATCCCGCATCGGCGAGTTCCGCCATGAAGAGTTCGTCGAGCGGCAGACCGGCGGCGGCGAAGTATGTCGCATGCTTGAGCTCGGCGACGAGTCCCGGCGACCCGGGCGTCGTCCTGCCGCCGTCGCGGCCGCCGCCATCGCGGCCGCCGCCATAGCGCCCGGCCCCTTCGGCCGTGCGGTCGATCAGCTCGAGGAGGTCGCGCAGCCGCAGCAACGGATAGTGCCCGTCGAAGGTGGAACTCGCCTGACGCAGCTTCGGGATGCGCTCGCGCGCACGCAGGACGGAGAGCTCCGACCACGTGAAGTCCTCCGTGAACCAGCCCGTCAGCTCGGCGCCGTCGACCTCCTTGGTCGTGCGCCGGACGGCGAACTCGGGATGGTCCGCCACATCGGTCGTCCCGGAGATCTCGTTCTCGTGCCGGAGCACCAGGACGCCGTCGCGGGTGGCGACGATGTCCGGCTCCACGGCATCCGCTCCGAGCTGGAACGCCAGCTCGTAGGAGCCACGGGTGTGCTCGGGCCGGTACCCCGGGGCGCCCCGGTGCCCGATGACCACGGGGGCGGTTCGAGCTCGCATGGCCCGATCCTAGCCGGGCGCCACGCGGTGCCCGGGGATGCCAGAATCGTCCCGTGCCCGCCGACCCGAACGCACCATCCGCCGACCGCGGCGCGACGCCTCCAGCCCCCCGCTCGACGTCCGCCGCCGCCCCCTGGGCGGAGCCCGCCTCGCGCCTGCCCCTCCGCTGGGGCTCCTACCGCGTGCGCCTGCTCGCCGGCCT
This sequence comes from Leifsonia sp. KNZ13-11D, assembly GCF_056754895.1. Classification (NCBI taxonomy): domain Bacteria; kingdom Bacillati; phylum Actinomycetota; class Actinomycetes; order Micrococcales; family Microbacteriaceae; genus Leifsonia; species Leifsonia sp. KNZ13-11D. Next base: position 1,005,976 of record NZ_JBPGWU010000001.1, on the reverse strand, counting down.
GGCCATGCTCGTGGTGGGCACCGCATGCGTCCTCGCGACCACCGCCTACAGCCTGCCGCTGCTGCTCGTCGGATCGCTGATGCAGCCCGCCGGCTGGGCCGTCCTGCCCTCGACGATCGGGCGTCGCGTCGCCGTCGCATTGCCGGTGCTCGGCTTCACCTGGCTCATGCTCGGCGGGGCGGGCTTCGCCTGGTGCTACGCCGTCCCCCTCGCGGCCTGGCTGCTGGTGCGCCTGCGACCGCTGCTGTCCTTCGTCGTGCTGGTGCTGCCGATCGGGTGGAGCATCGTCCTGCCCTCGTTCGTGCGCTACTACGAGCAGGGCTGGATCACGATCGCGTCGAGCAGCGTGATGATCGTGGCGGCGGCCTGGCTCGCTCGATGGATCGCGATCCGGTCGGATTCATGGCAATCTGTCAGAACTCTCAGGAAAGAAGCGAATAGATTGGACTGACACGACCGCACACGTTTGCGGTCCCCACAGAACGAGGAGCTCATGGCACTCAGTAACCCGGCCTTCTCCACGAACCCGGCGTTCTCCAGCAACGGCCAGGCCGCCACGGTCTCGGCCGAGAAGCTGGAGCAGATGTACCAGGCGCCGTCCGCGACGTCGGTCGACACCGACCGCATGACGGTCGAGGACTCGATCGTCAAGACCGCGATCTGCTTCGTCCTCCTGCTCGCCGGCGCCGGCGTCGGCTGGTTCGTCCCCGTCCTCGCCATCCCGGCCGCGATCATCGGCTTCGTCCTGGCGCTGGTCAACATCTTCAAGCGCCGCCCGGTCCCCGCGCTCATCCTCGGCTACTCGTTCGCGCAGGGCATCTTCCTCGGCGCGATCTCGATGTTCTTCGAGGCACAGTGGTCCGGCATCGTCATCCAGGCCGTCATCGCGACCTTCGCCGTGGTCGGCGTGACGCTCGCGCTGTTCGCGTCGGGCAAGATCCGCGCCTCCGCCAAGGCGACCAAGGTCTTCCTGATCGCGATGTTCGGGTACCTGGCCTACTCTCTGGTCAACGTCGTCCTCATGTGGACCGGCGCCACCAACGGCGCCTTCGGCCTGAACAGCGTCGAGCTCGGCAACACCGGCATCAAGCTCGGCCTGATCGTCGGCCTGCTCGTCGTCATCCTCGGCGCCTACTCGCTGGTCCTCGACTTCGACGCGATCAAGCAGGGCGTCGCCAACCGCGCCCCCCGCATCTACGGCTGGTCCGGCGCCTTCGGCATCATGGTGACCGTCATCTGGCTGTACCTCGAGATCCTGCGGATGCTCGCCATCAGCCGCGACTGATCGGCGGGCGGCGGGCCGGCGGCAAGCCGCGGCAACGGAAGCGACCGACCCGCAGCCCAACGACGAAGGCCCGGGATGCTCACCGCATCCCGGGCCTTTCTCACGTCAGCGGGAACTCACTCCCACTCGATGGTCCCCGGCGGCTTCGACGTGACGTCGAGCACCACGCGGTTCACCCCGTCCACCTCGTTGGTGATGCGGTTCGAGATCTTCGCCAGGAGGTCGTACGGCAGGCGGGTCCAGTCCGCCGTCATGGCGTCCTCGCTGGAGACGGGACGCAGCACGATCGGGTGCCCGTACGTGCGTCCGTCGCCCTGCACGCCGACCGACCGGACGTCCGCCAGCAGCACGACGGGGCACTGCCAGATCTCGGCGTCGAGGCCCGCGGCGGTCAGCTCCGCGCGCACGATCGCGTCCGCGTCCCGGAGCAGGTCGAGCCGCTCCTGGGTGACCTCTCCGACGATGCGGATGCCGAGGCCGGGGCCGGGGAACGGCTGGCGCCCGACGATGGCCTCGGGCAGCCCGAGCTCGCGCCCGATCGCGCGGACCTCGTCCTTGAACAGCGTGCGCAGCGGCTCCACCAGCTCGAACTGGAGGTCCTCCGGCAGGCCGCCCACGTTGTGGTGGCTCTTGATGTTCGCCGTGCCGGTGCCGCCGCCGGACTCCACGACGTCCGGGTACAGCGTCCCCTGAACCAGGAAGCGGATCGGGTCGCCCTCGCTCGCCGCCTCGGCGATGAGGTCGGCCTGCGCCTTCTCGAAGACGCGGATGAACTCACGGCCGATGATCTTGCGCTTGGTCTCCGGGTCGCTCACGCCGGTGAGCGCATCCAGGAACTGCTTCTGTGCGTTCACCGTGACGAGCCGCACGCCCGTGGCCTTCACGTAGTCCTCTTCGACCTGGCGCGCCTCGTCCTTGCGGAGCAGCCCGTGGTCGACGAAGACGCACACGAGCTGGTCCCCGACGGCCTTGTGCACGAGGGCTGCCGCGACGGCCGAGTCGACGCCGCCGGACAGCGCGCAGATGACGCGGCCCGAGCCGACCTGCGCCTGGATCGCGGCCACCTGGTCGGCGATCACATTGCCGCTGTTCCAGTCCGCGGGGATGCCCGCCGCGCGGTGGAGGAAGTTCTCGAGCACGGCCTGCCCGTACGTCGAGTGCTTGACCTCGGGATGCCACTGCACGCCGTAGAGGCGGCGCGCGTCGTTCGCGAAAGCGGCGACCGGCGTGCCCTCGGTCGAGGCGAGCACCTCGAAGCCCTCGGGTGCCCGGGAGACGGAGTCGCCGTGGCTCATCCAGGCGGTCTGCTCCGCCGGCTGGCCGTCGAGCAGGACACCCGAGTCGGAGATGCGCACCGCGGTCGACCCGTATTCGCGCTGGCCGGTCTTCGCGACCTCTCCGCCGAGCGCGGTGGCCATCACCTGGAAGCCGTAGCAGATGCCGAGCACGGGGACGCCGAGGTCGAAGATCCCCTCGTCGAGCCGCGGGGCCCCCTCCTCGTACACGCTCGACGGGCCGCCGGACAGCACGATGCCGGACGGGTGCTTGGCCGCGATCTCGGACGCCGTGACGGTGTGCGGCACGATCTCCGAGTAGACATTGGCCTCGCGCACACGGCGCGCGATCAACTGCGCGTACTGCGCGCCGAAGTCGACGACGAGCACGGGCCCGGAGGGATTCGCCGAGTCGGCGCCCCCCGGCTGCTCGGTGAACGGGGCGTCCGTGCTCATCGGATCGGGCCTCCTGGAATCTTCGCTAATTTGTCGCCTCCGCGAGGGTCGTGGCCTCGGCCTCCCGGCCGGCCAAGTAGGACCTCACCTGCTTGGTGATGCGTGCCTCCACGAAGAAGGACAGGAAGGGCACCACACCGCCGAGGGCGATCATGATGAACTTCGAGAACGGCCAGCGCATCAGGCTCCACAGGCGGAAGTCCGAGAACAGGTACACGACGTAGAGCCAGCCGTGCAGGATCAGGATGCCCGTACTGAGGTCAACCCCGGTCGGCGCGACCGCGGTCTTCACCGGAACGAACGTCAGCGCCCCGTAGTTGCTGAAGGCGAAGAGCTCGTAGCCGAGTCCGTACTTCACCACCATCTCTGCGCACAGCAGGAGCAGCATGATGCCCGTGACGTAGGCGAACACCTGGTAGAACCGGAGCGCCCCGCGGATCTTCGGGAAGTCTTCGAGCTTGGGAGCGAGGGGCATGAGGCTATTCTACGTTCCCCGCGGTGGCGGCTTCCCGCGCTGAGAGCTCCCTCAGCTCGTCCTCCTTCTGCTTGGCGTCCTTCACCAGGCGGTACCAGAGGAACACCGCGAAACCGGCGAAGATGATCCACTCGGCGGCGTAGAAGACGTTGAGCCAGTTGAGCTCCGTCTGCGCGATGGGAGGCGGCGAGTCGATCTGCACCAGCCCCTCGGGCGCCCCCCGCTGCACGACGTAGGCGGCGTAGACGTCCATGCCGTCGACACCGGTCCACAGGTTGTAGAGCTGCCCGACGCCGAGGGTCGTCATCCCTGTCGGGTCCTTCTGCTTGTCGTCCGGCACCTGCGGCTGCTCGTCGGGGAGGATGCGCCCGACGATCGGCTGCGGGGTCGCCGGCTCCTCGGCGAGCCGTGCGACCGCCGCGCGCGCGGTCGGCTCGTCGGCTGCCCAGCCGCGGGCCACGGCGAGCGCCACCTGGCTGCCGTCCGGCCGCTCGATGTTCACGTGCCCGACGACCCACCAGCCGCTCGTGCCCTTGTTGAGGCGGCCGTGCAGGAGCTGGTAGTCCCCCGGCACGAACGTGCCGGTGAACGAGACGAGCTGGCCGACGGCGACGTCGCGCAGCGGCGCACCCGGCCCGGCGACCTTCGCGAGCGGTAGGACTGTCTCGGTCGGAGCCTCCACCGCTTTGCCGGACTCGACGGCGCGCTCGAGCTGCCACTGCCCGAGCCAGGCGAATCCCGCGGCGAGGAGCAGGGCGAAGACCAGCGCCCCGATCCAGCGCGGGCGGAGCATCATCTGGAAGAGGGTGGTCGGCCGGTCGGCCGCGGACCCTCCCGTCGTGGTGTCGATCGTCAGTCCCGTTCCCGTTCGCCGCTCATGTCCTGCTGCATGGCCCGCTCGACCATCCGGTCGACCGCCTGTCGCGTCTCGTCCTCGCTCGCGCGCTCGCGCCGAGGGGCGGGGTCGGAGTCGGGGTCGGCGGTCGCCGCCTCCACGAGCGCGATCTCCTCGTCGAGCATGGGGTCGCGCGTCTTCTTCCTCTTCCGCCGGCGCTCCTTCTTCGGCCCGGACCGTAGGATCATCGCACCGATCTTCTCGGAGTTCGCTGCGAGGATCGGCCCCAGCACCGCCATGATGAGTACGTACAGCCCGGCGAACGGCTGGATGCGCTCATCCAGCCCGGCGGCGAGCGACAGGGTCGCGAGGATCAGCGCGAACTCGCCCCGGTTCTGCAGGATCGCCGTCGTGTTGATGCCCGCCTGCACGCCCAAGCCGTTGATCCAGGCCACGAACTGGCCGGCGGCGATGTTCAGCACGATGGTCAGGCCCACGGCGATCAGCACCGGGACGAGCACCGACGGGAACTGCGCCGGGTTGAGTGCGAGCCCGAAGTTGAGGAAGAAGAAGGCCGCGAAGACGTCCCGCAGCGGGATCGCGATCTGCTCGATCTTGTTGCGGTACTTCGTCGCCCCGAGCACCAGGCCGATCAGGAACGCACCGATCGCATCCGTCACCCCCAGCAGCTCGCCGATGCCCGCGAACAGCACCGCGAACCCGAAGAACAGGATGGTGAAGAGCTCGTCGTCCTTCGTGCGGAACAGCCGCGAGACGAACCGGCCCCCGAACCGAGCCAGCGTGAACATCACGACCAGGAACACGAAGGCGATCGTCAGCTTGCCGACCACCGGCCAGAAGTCGGTCTCGCCGCTCAGCACCACGGAGACGATGGCGAGGTAGATGGCGATGAAGATGTCCTCGACCACGGTGACGCCCAGGATCATCGGCGTCTCGGTGTTGGCCAGGCGCCGCAGCTCGATGAGCAGCTTGGTGACGATCGCCGACGACGAGGTGGCCGTCATCCCGGCGATGATGAGCGCCTCCCGGGTGCCCCAGCCGACCATGAAGCCGAAGACCAGTCCGACCCCCATGTTGATGAGGATGTACGACCCGCCGGAGACGATCAGCTTGCCGAAGTTGCCGAAGAACTCGTCCTGATCGAACTCCAGCCCGAGGTTGAAGAGCAGCAGGATGAGCCCGAAGATCGCGATGAGCTCGATGTAGTCGCTGTCGAAGTTCAGCGGAAACCAGCCGGTGTGCGGGCTCGCCAGCAGACCGACGATCATGTAGATGGGGATCGCGGGGAGACCGACCAGCTTGCCGAGGCGGCCCAGCACGTACGCGACGAGCAGGAGCAGTCCGAGAACGATGAGGTCTTCGCCGAGATGCATCGTCGATCAGCCTCCGGGCGGAGCGTCGGCGGCGACCCGGGAGGGGACTTCGCCCGTGCGGAAGAAGGAGAAGGCCTTCGCGACCTTCTCCGGGGTGCCCGCGACGACGAGGGTGTCGCCGGGGAAGACCTTGAAGTCGGGTGCGGGCGCCGGGTTCGCGGAGTCCCCGCGCACGACGGCGACGACGGTCAGGCCGACGAAACCCCGGTCGCCGGGGGCGCCGAGCTGCTGCCCCGCGATGTGGTCGTCGTAGTCGACGGTGAACCAGTCGATGCTCAGGCCAGGGATCTGGTCGAGCGCCGTGAGCGTCTCGGTGATCTGCGTCCCGCCGAGCAGCTCCGCGAGAGTGTGCGCTTCGTCCTCGTTGAGCCGCAGCGAGACCTTGGTCACGTCGCTGCCGTCCTCGTGGTCCGAGAAGGTGATGAGGTCGCTGTGACCGGACCGGTGCGCGATGACGCCGACCTTGCCGCCATCGTCGGTCACGAAGGTGTGCAGCACCCCGACCCCGGGGAGCTTGACCCGCCGAACGTCTACCATCATCCGTCTCCATCCACCGGGTTCGCCGGCATAAAGGGAGTGAGCCTCCAGTCTATCGAAGGCACAGGAAGGCCCTCCCGGAGCGCGTCCCGGGAGGGCCCTCGGCAATGGTTCTGGCTCGCGTTCGGGTCAGCCGTCCGTGGAGGGGGCGTCCTCCGCGCCGGCGCCGTGCACGTCCTTGGGCGCCTGTTCTGCGCTCGTGGGCGTCGACCGGGTGGCGGCGCGACGCTTCGCCGTCGCGGTGGCCGCTCCGCCCTTCGCCGCCGCCGCATCCACGTCGACGATGTCCGGCGCCTCGAGCCGGATGCGGTCGGCCGACTCGTCGTCGGGCTGCAGCTGGCTCGCCCGCTCGGCCTCGACGCGCTTGAGGTAGGTGCGCACCTCGCGCTCCTCGCGGTCCGTGTCCCAGCCGAGCACCCGTGCCATCAGCGACGCGGCGACGGGCGCCGCCGAGACGCCGCGGTCCCAGGCCTCGATCGAGATCCGTGTGCGACGGGCGAGCACGTCCTCCAGGTGCAGGGCGCCCTCGTGCGAGGCGGCGTACACGACCTCGGCGCCGACGTAGTCGTCGGCTCCGGGCAGCGGCTCGGCCAGGGACGGGTCCTCCCGGATGAGCGCCAGGATGTCCTCGGCGAACGTCCCGTACCGGTTGAGCAGGTGCTCGACCCGGGCGACGTGCAGGCCGGACTCCTTGGCGATGCGCCCGCGGCGGTTCCACGCCGCCTGGTAGCCCTCGGCGCCGACCAGGGCGATCTCCATGGTGGTGGATGCGGGGATCTTCCCGTCGAGCGCGCTCACGGCCGAGTCCACGGCGTCCTTCGCCATCACGCGGTACGTCGTCCACTTGCCGCCCGCGATGACGACGAGCCCGGGCACCGAGTGCGCGACGAGATGCTCGCGCGACAGCTTCGACGTCTGCTCGGACTCGCCCGCGAGCAGAGGCCGGAGGCCGGCGTAGACGCCTTCCACGTCCTCGCGCGTCAGCGGCACGTTGAGCACCTCGTTGACGTGCGCCAGCAGGTAGTCGATGTCCGCCGCGGTCGCCGCGGGGTGCGCCTTGTCCAGGTGCCAGTCGGTGTCCGTCGTGCCGATCAGCCAGTGGCGGCCCCACGGGATGACGAACAGCACGCTCTTCTCCGTGCGCAGAATGAGGCCCATCTTCGACTGGAACCGGTCGCGCGGCACCACGAGGTGGATGCCCTTGGACGCGCGGACCTTGAACTGACCGCGCTCGCCCACCATCGACTGGGTGTCGTCCGTCCACACGCCGGTCGCGTTGACGACCTGCTTCGCGCGGATGTCGAACCGCTCGTCCGTCTCCAGGTCGTGCGCCCGCACGCCGACGACGCGCTCCCCCACCTTGATGAAGCCCTCGACGCGCACCCGCGAGGCGACGTGCGCGCCGTAGTGGGCGGCGGTGCGGACCAGGTTCGCGACGTACCGGGCGTCATCCACCTGGGCGTCGTAGTAGGTGATGCCGCCGACCAGGGCGTCCTTGTTCATCGACGGGATGGCGTTGAGCACCTGCCGCTTGCTCAGGTGCCTGTGGTGCGGGACCCCCGGAGGACGGCCTCCCGTGTACGAGAAGATGTCGTAGAGCATCATGCCGGCGCCGATGTAGAAGCGCTCCCACACCCGCTTGTGGAGCGGGAAGAGGAATCGCACCGGCTTGACCAGGTGCGGCGCGATGCGCTGCAGCAGCAGTCCGCGCTCGATCAGCGCCTCGCGCACGAGCCGGAAGTCGAGCTGCTCGAGGTACCGGATGCCGCCGTGCACGAGCTTGGATGACCGGCTGGAGGTGCCGGACGCGAAGTCGCGCGCCTCGACCAGTCCGACGCTGAGGCCGCGCGTGGCCGCATCCACCGCCGAGCCGGCGCCGACGATGCCGCCGCCGACCACGAGGATGTCGAGCTCTGTGTCTTTCAGCGCCGCGATCGCCGCGGCCCGTTCGGCCGGTCCGAGCCGCGACGGGTAGGTCACCGCCGGATTGGAGGCGGGGGTGGCGTGCCTGTCGCCGCCCGGAGCCGATTGCGTATCCGTCATCGTTCTCTCCCTCCCCGACCGTCGTCGGCCGGCGTCAGTGCTACTGCGTCCGGTAGGGCGCGACCACGACCTCGACGCGCTGGAACTCCTTCAGGTCCGAGTATCCCGTCGTGGCCATGCTCCGGCGCAAGGCTCCCACCAGATTCGCAGAGCCCTCCGCGACCGGGGCCGGCCCATAGAGGATCTCCTCGAGCGGCGCGACCTGGCCCACAGCGACGCGGTTGCCGCGCGGCAGCTGCGCGTGGTGCGCCTCGGCACCCCAGTGCCAGCCGCCTCCCGGGGCGTCGGTCGCGCGGGCGAGGGTCGTGCCGAGCATGACCGCGTCGGCGCCGCAGGCGATCGCCTTGACGATGTCGCCCGAGCTGCCGAGGCCGCCGTCGGCGATCACGTGCACGTAGCGGCCGCCCGACTCGTCCATGTAGTCGCGGCGGGCCCCGGCGACGTCGGCGACGGCGGTGGCCATGGGCGCGTGGATGCCGAGGGTCGAACGGGTGGTGGATGCGGCTCCCCCGCCGAAGCCGACGAGCACGCCGGCCGCACCGGTGCGCATCAGGTGCAGCGCCGCGGTGTACGTGGCCGCGCCGCCGACGATCACGGGCACATCCAGCTCGTAGATGAACTTCTTGAGGTTGAGCGGTTCGACGTTCTTCGAGACGTGCTCGGCGGACACGGTGGTCCCGCGGATCACGAACAGGTCGACCCCCGCTTCGACCACGGTCTCGTACAGCTCTTGCGTGCGCTGCGGCGAGAGCGCGCCGGCGACCGTGACGCCGCCCTCGCGGATCTCGGCGAGGCGGCGGGTGACGAGCTCCGGCTTGATCGGCTCGGAGTAGATCTCCTGCATGCGCGCGGTCGCCCGCTCCGCCGGGAGCTCTCGGATCTCGGCGAGCAGCGGCTCCGGGTCTTCATAGCGGGTCCACAGCCCTTCGAGGTCGAGCACACCGAGGCCGCCCAGCTGGCCCATCATGATGGCGGTGGTCGGCGAGACGACGGAGTCCATCGGCGCCGCGATGAACGGGATGGAGAACTGGTACGCGTCGATCGTCCAGGAGACCGAGACGTCCTCCGGGTCACGGGTGCGACGGCTGGGAACCACCGCGACGTCGTCGAAGGCGTACACACGGCGGGCGCGCTTGGCGCGCCCGATCTCGATCTCCATACTCACGCGCTTCAGTCTAGGCCGCCGGTCCCTCCCGGCCAGTGCGCACGTCCTCGACCAGGGTCGACGAGGCTCTAGGTCGAAGGGTCCCCGCGGTGGGATGGTGGGGTGGTGACCGTCGAAGCCGAACCGCTCAGCCGCCTCCGCCAGCGCACCAGTGAGAAGTGGCGCGCCTACCCCGACGACGTCCTCCCGCTGTTCGTCGCCGAGATGGACTACCCGCTCGCGCCGGCGATCGCCGAGGCGCTGCACGCCGCGGTCGACCGCAACGACACCGGGTACATCGGTCCCGACAACCGCACGCAGCGCGCGTTCGCGCGGTTCGCCCGTGACCGCTGGGGCTGGGAGGTCGACGCGGCGCGCACCCGCACCACGGCCGATGTCGGAGTGGTGATCGTCGAGTCTCTCCGGATGCTCATCGAGCCCGGCGACCGCGTCGTCATCACGCCGCCGGTCTACCCGCCGTTCTTCGACTTCATCCCGGAGGCCGGTGGGGTGGTCGAAGAGGTGCCGCTGCTGGAGGGCGGCGCCGACGGCCGCGGGTGGGCGCTCGACCTCGCCGGGCTGGAGCGCGCCTTCGCCGGGGGCGCGAAGGCGTTCCTGCTGTGCAACCCGCACAATCCGCTCGGGCTGGTGCATCCCCGGGAGGAGCTGGAGGCCGTGGCTGCGCTGGCCGCGCGCCACGGCGTGTGGGTCGTCAGCGATGAAGTGCACGCACCGCTGACGCACTCCGACGCGACCTTCACGCCGTTCCTGTCCGTCTCGGAGGAGGCACGGCAGGTGGGTGTCGCCGCGCATGCGGCGAGCAAGGCATGGAACCTCGCCGGGCTCAAATGCGCGCTGTTCGTGACGGCGTCGCGCGAGCAGTCGGAGCGCGTCCACGCGCTCCCCATCGAGGTGGAGGTGCGGACCAGCCAGTTCGGCCGTATCGCCTCCGAGGCCGCCTACCGCTCGGCACGCAGCTGGCTGGACGGCGCGCTGGTGGCGATCGAGTCCAATCGCGCACTGCTCTCGCTGCTGCTCACCGATCGCCTTCCGCGCGTGCGCTACCGGGAGCCGCTGGCCGGCTACCTGGCGTGGCTCGACCTGCGCGAGCTGGGCTGGGGCGACGACCCGGCCGACCGCATCCTGAAGGAGGCCCTCGTCGCCGTCAACCCGGGCACCGATTTCGGGCGCCAGGGCGCCGGTTTCGTCCGGCTGAACTTCGCCTGCTCGCCGGAGGTGCTGACCGAGGCCATCGACCGCATCGCCGAGCTGACGCGGCACTGACCCGCTCGATCGCGCGACTGCTGCGTTTCGGAACGTCTGCGCCGGGGCGACCCGCCGCAGACGTTCCGAACGACCGCAGTCGGCGGATCAGCGACGGTAGTTCGGGGCCTCCACGACCATCTGCACGTCGTGCGGGTGCGACTCCTTGAGGCCGGCCGCGGTGATGCGCACGAACTTGCCGTTCTGCTTGAGCTCGGGGATGGTGCGCGCACCGACGTAGAACATCGACTGCCGGAGGCCGCCCACGAGCTGGTACGCCACGGCGGACAGCGGTCCGCGGAACGGCACCTGCCCCTCGATGCCCTCGGCGATCAGCTGCTCGTCGCTCGGCACATCCGCCTGGAAGTAGCGGTCGCGCGAGTAGGAGGTCTTCTTGCCCCGGGTCTGGAGAGCACCGAGCGAACCCATGCCGCGGTAGTTCTTGAACTGCTTGCCGTTGACGAACACCAGCTCACCCGGCGACTCGGAGGTGCCCGCGAGCAGCGAGCCCAGCATGACGCTGTCTGCGCCAGCGACCAGCGCCTTGGCGATGTCGCCGGAGTACTGCAGGCCGCCGTCCGCAATGAGCGGGACGTTCGCCTCCCGCGCCGCGAGGGACGCCTCGTACACGGCGGTCACCTGGGGGACGCCGACGCCCGCGACCACGCGCGTGGTGCAGATCGAGCCCGGGCCGACGCCGACCTTGATCGCGTCCGCACCGGCGTCGATGAGCGCCTGAGCGCCCGAGCGGGTCGCCACGTTGCCGCCGATGACGTCGACGTGCGACGCCCGCGGCTCTGCCTTGAGGCGGCGGATGATGTCGAGCACGCCCGCGCTGTCGCCGTTGGCGGTGTCCACGACGATCACGTCGACTCCCGCGTCGACCAGCGTCATGGCACGGTCCCAGGCGTCGCCGAAGAAGCCGATGGCGGCGCCGACGCGCAGCCGGCCTTCCTCGTCCTTCGTGGCGTCCGGGTACTTCTCGCTCTTGTCGAAGTCCTTGACCGTGATCAGTCCGCGCAGCTTGCCGTCGGCGTCCACCAGCGGCAGCTTCTCGATCTTGTGCTCGGCGAAGATGGCGACCGCGGAGTCCGGGTCGATGCCGACCGGGGCCGTGATGAGGGGCTGACGGGTCATCACGTCGCGGACCTTGGTGGTCGACCGCTCGAACGGCGAGACGAAGCGCATGTCGCGGTTGGTGATGATGCCGACCAGCGTGCCGTCCGGCTCCACGACGGGGAGTCCGCTGACCCGGAACTGGCCGCACAGCGCGTCGACCTCTTCGACGCTCGCGTCCGGCGTGGTGGTGACGGGGTTGGTGATCATGCCCGACTCCGAGCGCTTCACCTTGTCGACGTGAGCCGCCTGGTCCTCGATGGAGAGGTTGCGGTGGATGATGCCGATGCCGCCCTGGCGCGCCATGGCGACGGCCATCCGCGACTCGGTGACGGTGTCCATGGCGCTCGAGAGCAACGGCGTCGCCATCGAGATCCGCTTGGTCAGGCGAGTGGAGGTGTCCGCCTCACTCGGGATGACGTCCGTGTGCCCCGGGAGCAGCATGACGTCGTCGTAGGTCAAACCGATGAATCCGAACGGATCCGCCTGGTCCATTTCACCCCTATCAAGATGCGCGACTGTGGATGCTCAATGGTAACGGCAGAACCTGGGCTGCTATTCCGCCGATTCCGGCCCGGGCTTCCGTCGTTTCAGTCGACAGGCGCGAGGTCGAGCTCGGCGGCGCGCTTGCCCTGACGGGCGGCCACGATCATGTCGACGCTGAGGATGATGAGCGCGAGCCACACGATCGCGAAACCGACCCAGCGCTCGGGCGGCATCGCCTCGTGCAGCACCGCGACGCCGACGACGAACTGGATGAACGGCGCGAAGTACTGGATGAAGCCCATGTAGACGAGCGGCAGGCGCCGGGAGGCCGCGGCGAAGAACAGGAGCGGCACGGCAGTGATCACTCCCGCTCCGGCGAGCAGCACCGTGTGCCAGGGACCGTCGGAGCCGATCGTGAGCCCCGCGGTGACGCCCACGACCACCAGCTGGATGATGGCGACCGGCGTCAGCCACAGCGTCTCCAGGGTGAGGCCGGAGAGCGCATCCACCCGTCCGCCGACGCGCTTCTTGATGAGCCCGTAGAAACCGAACGAGAAGGCGAGGATGAGGGCGATCCAGGGTACCGAGCCGTAGCCGACGGCCAGGACGATGACGGCGACGACGCTCACGCCGACGGCGACCCACTGGGCGATCCGCAGCCGCTCGCGCTGGACGAGCACACCCAGGAACACCGTCACGATCGGGTTGATGAAGTACCCGAGCGCCGCCTCCACGACGTGACCGCTGACCGTGGCGAGCACGTAGGTCTGCCAGTTGACGTAGATGAACGCGCCGGCCACGCCCATAGTGAGGAGGACCCGCGCATCGCGCAGCAGGGCCGCGAACCGGCCCCACGAGCGCGTGACGGTCAGCGCGATGGCGCAGAAGGCCAGCGAGAAGATGACCCGCCACGCCACGATCTCCCACGCGCCGGCCGGGGCGAGCGCGAGGAAGTAGATCGGGAGGATGCCCCAGAGGACGTACGCGGAGACCGCGTACACCAGCCCGGAGGTGCGGTGCGAGGAGAGGTCGTCTGGCTGTGCCACTCGTCCGACTCTACCGCCGCCCGCCGACGCCGGCTCCGCCGCCCGCCGGCCCCGCCGCTCCGCGGCCCCGCCGCCCGCCGGCCCCGCCGCTCCCCGGCCCCGCCGCTCGATCTCGACATTCGGCACGAATCGCGCCTCACACTACGCACACCGCGACATTGGGCACGAATCGTCGGGGCCCGTGGGGCTCCTGCGCTTGCGAGGATGCGACATTCGGCACGAATCGCGCCTCACAACCCCTCTAAGCCTTCATTCGGCACGAAATGCGGACCAGGGGTGGGCGCCTGCTCCCCTCGGGTACCTGACATTCGGCACGAATCGCGGCTCACGTCACGTCCTGGAGGTCATTCGGCACGAATCGTTCCTCGGACGAAGCGCGTCGAAGCGCACGCCCGCAGACACGACGACGGCCCGGCTGCTCAGGGCAGCCGGGCCGTCGGAAGAAGGGTGCGTCAGCGGACGACGACCGCGAGCACGTCGCGGGCCGACAGGACCAGGTAGTCCTCGCCGCCGAACTTGACCTCGGTGCCACCGTACTTGGAGTAGATGACCTTGTCGCCCACGGCGACGTCGAGGGGGACGCGGTTGCCGTTGTCGTCGATGCGGCCCGGGCCCACGGCGACGACCTCGCCCTCCTGCGGCTTCTCCTTGGCGGTGTCGGGGATGACCAGACCGGAAGCAGTGGTCTGCTCAGCCTCGACCTGCTTGATGACGATGCGATCCTCGAGCGGCTTGATGGAGACCGACACGTTGACCCCTTTCCTGTGAAGAACAGTGTCTCGACTAAGACTGATTAGCAAACTCGCAGTGAGAGTGCTAACACGAGTCTAGGGGGTGCGTTAGCAGTCCCGCAACGTGAGTGCCAGGGTAGCCTGGACGCCATGGAACGGTCCGAGCTGGTCGCACTGCTGAGCCCCGAGGGCCTGCGGCTGCTCGACTCGCTCCCGCCCTACCGCAGCGAGCGCGATGTGCTGCGGATCGTCTCCGACCTGCGCAAGCAGGGTCACTCCCCCGCGCTTGTCGCGGCAGTCCTGACGCAGTCGAAGCTGCGCCGCAAGGCCCAGGCCAAGTTCGGCGACTTCGCCGCGAGCATGCTCTTCACGGAGGTCGGCCTTGAGCAGGCGACCCGGCTGCCGGTCGCCGCGCGCCACGCCGGGCGGTTCCGCGCCGCCGGGCTGTACCGCGTCGCCGACCTCGGCTGCGGGATCGGCGGCGACGCTCTTGCCCTGGCCGCCCTCGAGCTGGAGGTGACCGCCGTCGAGGCCGACGAGGTCACCGCGGCGATCGCCTCCTTCAACCTCGCGCCGTTCCCGACGGCCAGGGTCGAGCACGGCCGGGCCGAGGATGTGGACCTGAGGACCGTCGATGGCGTGTTCCTCGACCCGGCTCGCCGCACCGCCGGGCACACGCAGACCGAACGCCTGGTCGACCCTGACGACTACGCGCCGTCGCTGGGCTTCGCGTACGAGCTGGCGACCGGTCGCTCGGTCGGCCTGAAGCTCGGCCCCGGATTCGACCGCGACCTCATCCCCTCGAACGCCGAAGCGCAGTGGGTGTCGGCCGACGGGCAGGTGGTCGAGCTGGGCCTGTGGTTCGGGGCGCTGGCTCGGCCGGGCATCCGGCGCGCCGCCCTGGTGCTCCGCGGCGATCAGGCCGACGAGCTGGTCGCGGACGCCGACAGCGAGGACGAGGAGACCGGGCCGCTCGGGGAGTACCTCTACGAACCGGACGGCGCCGTCATCCGCGCCCGCCTCATCGGCGACCTCGCCCGGCGCATCGGCGGGCGGATGCTCTCCGACCAGATCGCCTACATCACCGCCGACGCCCCCGCGGAGACACCGTTCGCCGCCGGTTTCCGCATCCTCGAGACCCTGCCGTACGGTGAGAAGGATCTGAAGCGGGCGCTGCGTCAGCGCGGCATCGGCACCCTCGAGATCAAGAAGCGCGGGGTGGATGTGGACCCTGCGGCGCTCCGCCGCCGGCTCGCCCTCAACGGCGACCGCCCGGCCACCCTGATCCTCACCAGGGTGGCCGGGCGGCACACGGCTCTGCTCGCCGAACGGGTCTGATCAGCCTCCGTAGTTGTTCCCGTAGGTGGCCAGGCTGGCGAAGATGATCGCGAGGAAGATCCAGTAGATGATCGCGATCGCGATGCTGACGAAGCCGAGGATGATGCCGGTCAGCCAGAAGCCGCGCGCCTGCGGCTCCTTGCGGCGGCCGATGAAGCCGAGCACGACCGCGGCGATGCCGAACAGGAATCCGATGCCCCACGCGAGGTTGAGCACGATGCCGACGATGCCGCCGACGAGTGAGAGGATGCTCAGGATCGGCGACTTGGCGGCCGGCTGCCCGTAAGGCTGCGCGTACCCGGGGGCGGGCTGACCGTACGCGGGCTGGCCGTAGCCCGGCTGACCCGGCTGACCCGGCTGCTGACCGTAAGGCTGCTGACCGTACGGCTGCTGGTAGCCCGGCGCCGGCGGCTGCTGACCGTAACCCGGCGCCGGCGGCTGCTGGCCGTATCCCGGGGCCGGCGGCTGCTGGCCATAGTCCGGGGTCGGCGCAGGCGGCGGAACGGCTCCGGTGTCGCCCGCGGGCGGCTCGGGCGCGGCCGGCGGGACGGAACCGTTCTGTGCGTTCGGGTCCACGGGCTCGGCGGGGGTGTTCGGATCGGTCATGGGACCCATCTCCTTCAGTGAAGTCGTCGTTCGGCGTCCCGTCCGGGAAGCTCCGCTTCCTGAGAGAACGCTGTATCAGGTCCATCGTGACAGGGTGCGCGCAGGGGTGTCAACGCACCGACGTCAGCGGGTGACCTGAATCTCCGTCACCGGGAGGGTCGAGTCCGCCGAGAACGTCAGCTCGCTGGGTCCGTGGCCGGCCAGGATGAGCTGCGCGCCGAGCGCTGCGATCATCGCGCCGTTGTCGGTGCACAGCGACAGGGCCGGGATGCGCAGCGCGACGCCCGCCTCGGCCGCGCGCTGCACGGCGAGCTGCCGGACGCGCGCATTCGCGACGACGCCGCCGCCGAGCAGCAGCCGGGGCACACCGTGGTCGCGGCAGGCGGCCAGCGCCTTCGTGATCAGCACATCCACGACCGCCTCGCGGAACGAGGCGGCCACGTCGGCGACCGGCACCTCCTCCCCGGCGTCCTGCCGCTGCTCCACCCAGCGGGCGACCGCCGTCTTGAGCCCTGAGAACGAGAAGTCGTACCGGTGGTTCTCCAGGTCCTTCGGCCGCGTGAGCCCCCGCGGGAACCGGATGGCGGCGGGATCCCCGTCCGCGGCGACCCGGTCGATCTGGGGACCACCGGGATACGGCAGGCCGAGCACTCGCGCGACCTTGTCGAACGCCTCCCCGGCGGCGTCGTCGATCGTCTCGCCGAGCAGCTCCACATCCGACACCAGGTCGCGCACCAGCAGCAGCGAAGTGTGGCCTCCGGAGACCAGCAGGGCGATCGTCGGGAGCTCGACCGGATGTCCGGGGCCGCCCGACGCGTCCAGCAGGTCCGCGCCGACATGGCCGACCAGGTGGTTGACCGCGTACAGCGGCTTTCCCAGCGAGACGGCGAGCGCCTTGGCAGCGCCCACCCCGACCATGAGGGCGCCGGAGAGGCCCGGGCCGCTCGTGACTGCGATGGCGTCCACGTCGGCCAGCTCGATGCCGGCGTCCGCGATCGCGGTGCGGATGGTCGGCTCGAGCGCCTCGAGGTGTGCGCGCGCCGCGACCTCGGGGACCACGCCGCCGTAGCGGGCGTGCTCCTCCATCGACGACGCGATCGTGTTCGCCAACAGGGTCGTGCCGCGCACGACGCCCACGCCGGTCTCGTCGCACGAGGTCTCGATGCCGAGCACCAGGGGTCCGGAGTCCGTGGCTGCGGTGGTCATGCGATCGTCGTCTCCGGGGTGGGGACGGTGAGGCGCATCACGATGGCGTCCACTCCGTCCGGCTGGTAGTAGCGGGGTCGCACGCCGATCTCTTCGAAGCCGAGCGTGCGGTAGAGCGTCTGCGCGCCCGGGTTGTCGGCGCGCACCTCGAGGAAGACCTCGCGCGCTCCGCGGCGCCGGGCCTCCCCGATCAGGGCGAGCATGAGCGTGCGCCCGAGGCCGCGGCGCCGGGCGTGCGGCGCGACGGCGATGGTCTGGATGTCGCCCTCACCGGCCCCGCGCGGCGCCAACAGACCGGCGTAGCCGTCGATGCGGTCGGGTGCGCCGGGCTCGAACGCGACGAGGTAGTAGCCGTGCTGACCGGTGACCTCGGACAGCATCGAGCGCTCCGACCAGGCGTCGGTGAGGAACACCGAGCGTTCCAGCTCCATGATGGCCGGGACGTCGTCGCGGGATGCGCGGCGCAGCTCGTACGCGACGTGCGCGTTCGCCGACGCCTCGGCCGTCATGCGGTCACCCGCTTCGGGCCGGCAGAGAGGGTGACGTCCGGCGAGCGCAGGTACAGCGCCTCGTCCGGGTCCATCGGGAGCCTGTGCGCGTAGCGCAGCTCGGCCAGCATGCCGAGGCGCCCGGCCGGCACCACCTCCGCGTCGAACCGTTCGATACCGAGATGCGGGAGGTCGTCCGGCTTCGCGAGTCCGGGGCCGTCAAGCCGCACCGGGAGGCTGTGATCGCCGGTGCCGGAGTAGGCGGTCCAGTAGCGCTCGCGGCGCCGCGCATCCGTCACCACCAGCAGGGGTCCCGTGTGCCCGGCGGCGTAGCGGTCGTACGCCACGGCGTCGTGGCTGACCACGGGGACGAGCGGGCGGCCGATGCCGATCGCGAAGGCCTTCGCCGCGGCGATCCCGACGCGCAGCCCGGTGAAGGGGCCGGGGCCCATGCCCGCGACGACACCGGAGAGCGCACGGCGGTCGATCCCTGCGACCGTGAGCGCCTCGTCGATCAGCGTGCCGATCACCTCGGCATGGCGCATGGTGTCCGTCTCGATCACCTCGGAGAGCACCCCGGCGTCCCGGTCGACGACCGCCACACTGGTGCCGGCCGACGTGTCGATGGCGAGAAGCATGCGTCCAGCCTATGCGGGATCGGCGACGTCCGTCCCCTGAGCCCACCGCGGACCGAAGCCAGTGATGGTCACGGTGCGCGGCTCGTCCACCTCGTCGACGTCGGCCTCATCCTCTGCGGAGCCGTCGGCGCTCTCATCCGCGCCGGACGGTCGCTCGATCGCGACCTCCAGCCACGATTCGGCGACGCCGTCGAGCATCCCGGCGCCCCACTCCACCACGACGACGGAGCGGGCGAAGTCGATGTCGAGGTCGTCCAGCTCCAGCGCGCTCGACAGGCGGTACGCATCCACGTGCACCAGCGGCGCCCCGCCGGACAGGCTGGGATGCGTGCGCGCGAGCACGAAGGTCGGGCTCGTCACCGGCCCCCGCACGCCGAGCCCCTCCCCGATGCCGCGGGTCAGCGTGGTCTTGCCCGCGCCGAGCGGCCCGGACAGCACGACCAGGTCGCCCGCACGCAGCCGAAGGGCGAGCTCCCGGCCCAGCTCGTGCATCTCCTCCGCGGTCGCGATGCGACGCACAGTGGGGACGTGGGATGCGGTCGTCATCGCTCACCTCCGAGGAAGGTCCGGGTCAGCCTCCCGCCGAGCCGCGTGACGATCTCGTAGTTGATGGTGCCGGCGGCCTCCGCCCAGTCGTCGGCGCTCGGCACCCCCACCGCCGGGTCGCCGAACAGCACGACCTCGTCGCCGACCTGCACGTCGAGGTCGCCCACATCCACCACGAACTGGTCCATGGCGACGCGTCCGCTCACGCGGAACGTCCGGCCGCCGATCGACACGGGCGCCCGGTTGGAGGCGTGCCGCGGGATGCCCTCGGCGTACCCCAGCGGGACCAGCGCCAGCGTGGTCTCCCCGGAGGTGCGGTACGTGTAGTCGTACGACACGCCCTTGCCTGCGGGCACGCGGCGCACCGCGGCCACCCGGCCGCGCAGCGTCATGGCGGGACGCAGGCCCAGCTCGGCGGCCGAGCCGCCGAACGGCGAGAGGCCGTAGACGGCGATGCCGAGACGCACGAGGTCGTAGCGCGCCTCGGGCAGCGAGAGGGCCGCGGCGCTCGCGGCGATGTGCCGGAGCTCCGGCATAAGGCCGGCCGCGGCGGCGCGCTCGAGCGCCCGCTCGAAGAGCGCGATGGCGGCCCGGTCGTCCTCGGGCGAGGCGTTCGAGAGGTGCGAGAAGATCCCGCGCACGACGATGGCGCCCTGCGTCTCCAGCTCACGGGCTCGGGCGAACGCCGCGTCCCAATCCTCCTCGGCGAGCCCGTTGCGGCTCAGCCCGGTCTCGACCTTCAGCTGAACGAGGACCGGCGCCGGCCCGTCGCCCGCCGCCGCGGCGGCCTCCAGCTGACCGAGAGAGGAGAGTCCCAGATCCAGTCCGGCGGCCGCGGCCGTGGCGAAGTCCTCGTCCGGGTCGTGCAGCCACGCGAGCACGGGCGCGGTGATCCCGGCCTCGCGCAGCGCGAGACCCTCGGCGATCTCGGCGACCCCCAGCCAGTCCGCTCCCCCGGCCAATGCGGCGCGAGCGCACTCGACCGCACCGTGACCGTACGCGTCCGCCTTGACGACGGCCATCACGTGCGGCGTGCCGACCAGCTCGCGCAGGCGGGCGACGTTGTCCGTCACCGCATCCAGGTCGACGACGCGCTCGCGGAAGGCGGCGCTCACGGCGCGCACTCCGTCACGACGAACGCCGTCGCGATCCCGGCGTCATGCGACATCGACACGTGGATGCGCGTGATGCCGCGCTCGCGCACCTGCGCCTCGACCACGTTGTGCAGCACGAAACCGGGGTTCCTCTCCTCGTCCGGCACGATCTCCATGTCGTGCCAGCGCACGCCCTCGGAGCCGCCGAGCGCCTTGATCAGCGCCTCCTTCGCCGCGAAGCGCGCGGCGAGGGAGTGCACGGGCAGCGGACGCTCCGCCTCCGTGAACAGCCGCTCCCGCAGCTTCGGGGTGCGCGCGATGGACCGCTCGAAGCGGGCCAGATCGACGACGTCGACCCCGATGCCGGCGATCACGGCATCACTCCACGGTGACGGACTTGGCCAGGTTGCGCGGCTGGTCCACGTCGAGGCCCTTGGCCGCGGAGAGCTCCATCGCGAAGATCTGCAGCGGCACGACCGCCAGCAGCGGCTCGAAGAGCGGCGCGGCGAGCGGGATGCGGATGACCTCGTCGGCGAACGGGAGCACCGCGGCGTCGCCGGCCTCGGCGATCGCGATGACGCGGGCGCCGCGGGCGCGGATCTCCTGGATGTTCGACACGACCTTCTTGTGCAGCTCGTCCGACCAGCGGGGGCTCGGAACGACGACGAAGACGGGCTGGCCCGGCTCGATCAGCGCGATCGGCCCGTGCTTGAGCTCGCCCGCCGCGAAGCCCTCGGCGTGGATGTACGCGAGCTCCTTGAGCTTCAGCGCACCCTCCAGCGCGATCGGGTAGCCGACGTGGCGGCCGAGGAACAACACGGAACGGGTGTCCGACATCCACTTGGCCAGCTGTGCGATTTCGCCGTGCGACTCGAGCACGGTCGCGATCTTCCCTGGCACCGACTGCAGTTCGGCGATCGCGTCGCGCTGCTGCGCGGCGGACAGGGTGTCGCGCACGCGAGCGAGGTGCAGGCCGAAGAGGTACAGCGCCGTGATCTGCGCGACGAACGCCTTCGTCGAGGCGACAGCGACCTCCGGGCCGGCGTGCGTGTAGAGCGCGGCGTCGGACTCGCGAGGGATGGTCGCACCCTGCGTGTTGCAGACGGAGATCGCCTTGGCGCCGGCCTCGCGGGCGTACTTGACGGCCATCAGCGTGTCCATCGTCTCGCCCGACTGGCTGATCGAGATGACCAGCGTGCCGTCCGTGAGGACCGGCTCGCGGTAGCGGAACTCGTGGCTCAACTCGACCGTCACGGGCACGCGGGCCCACTTCTCGATGGCGTAGCTGCCGACCAGGCCGGCGTACGCGGCCGTGCCGCAGGCGATGATCGTGATGCGGTCGATGCCCGCGAAGTAGGCGTCGCCCAGCGCATCCAGCTCGGGGATGTGCACCGTGTCGCCGACGAGTCGGCCGCGCAGCGTGTTCGCCACCGCGTCCGGCTCTTCCGCGATCTCCTTCGCCATGAACGACGACCAGCCGCCCTTCTCGGCGGCGGACGCGTCCCACGCGACCTCGAACGGCTCGACCTCGACCGGCGCGCCGACGAAGTCGGTGACCGTCACGCTGTCCGGGGTGATGGTGACGATCTGGTCCTGGCCGATCGCCATCGCACGGCGGGTGTGCTCGACGAAGGCGGCGACATCCGAGCCGAGGAAGTTCTCGCCCTCGCCGAGCCCGATCACGAGCGGCGAGTTACGGCGCGCGCCGACGACGACGTGCGGCTGGTCCTGGTGCATCGCCAGCAGGGTGAAGGCGCCCTCCAGGCGCGAGACGACGGCCTGGAACGCCTCCGGCAGATCGCCGGTGCGGCGGTACTCCCGGCCGAGGAGCACCGCGGCGACCTCGGTGTCGGTCTCCGACTCGAAGGCGAAACCGTCGGCCAGGAGCTCGTCTTTGAGGGTCGCGAAGTTCTCGATGATGCCGTTGTGGATGACCGCCAGCCGACCCTCGTCGCCGAGGTGCGGGTGCGCGTTCACGTCGGTCGGGCCGCCGTGCGTCGCCCAGCGGGTGTGGCCGATGCCGGTCTGGCCGTTCGGGATGGGGTTGTGCTTCAGCTCGTCGGTGAGCACCGACAGCTTTCCGGCTTTCTTCGCGGTGCCGAGGGCCCCGTCCGGGCCGATGACGGCGATGCCGGCCGAGTCGTATCCGCGGTATTCCAGGCGCTTCAGACCGCCGAGGAGCACCTCGAGGCTCTTGTCGGTACCGACGTACCCCACGATTCCACACATGCCCACGAGTCTATCGTGGGCCCGGATGAAGCCCTGCTGGGAGGCCGCCCCTAGACTGGGTGCCCTATGCTTCCGAACGGTGACTCCTCCACCCCCTTCGTCGAGCTGAGCCGGAGCGACTGGGCCGAGCTGGCGCAGAACACGCGCCTCCCGCTGCTGGAGACCGAGGTCGTGCAGCTGCGCGGCCTCGGCGATCCGCTCGACATGCGCGAGGTGGAAGAGGTCTACCTGCCGTTGAGCCGTCTGCTCAACCTCTACGTCGGCGGCGCCAAGCAGCTGCACCGGGTCACCAGCGACTTCCTCGGCGAGCGCGCGGCGAGCACGCCGTTCGTGATCGGCGTCGCGGGTTCCGTCGCCGTGGGCAAGTCCACCATCGCGCGCCTCCTCCGCGAGCTGCTGTCGCGCTGGGACGACACCCCCCGCGTCGAGCTCGTCACCACGGACGGCTTCCTGCTCCCGAACGCCGAGCTCGAGCGGCGCGGCCTCATGGAGCGCAAGGGCTTCCCCGAGTCGTACGACCGCAAAGCGCTGCTGCGCTTCGTCACCGCCATCAAGAGCGGAGCCCCCGAGGTTCGCGCTCCGTTCTACTCCCACCTCAGCTACGACATCGTGCCGGACGCGGAGATCGTGGTGCGCCGTCCCGACGTTCTCATCGTCGAGGGACTGAACGTGCTGCAGCCCGCGGGCGGCGGCAACCGGCTCGCCGTGAGCGACCTCTTCGACTTCAGCGTCTACGTGGATGCGCGCACCCGTGACATCGCCCGCTGGTACGAGGAGCGCTTCCTGAAGCTGCAGCGCGGCGCGTTCGCCAACCCGAAGTCGTACTTCCACCGCTACGCGTCGCTGACCGAGGAGCAGGCGCGGGCCCGGGCCGCCGCGATCTGGTCGAGCATCAACGAGCCGAACCTCGTGCAGAACATCCGGCCGACACGCTCGCGCGCGAAGCTGGTGCTGCGCAAGGACGAGGACCACGCCGTCAGCTCGGTCCTGCTCCGCAAGCTGTAGGGCATTCAGACCTCACGTCCAGATGCGGGAGGCTGTCAAGCTCTGGCCGGGGATGCACACATCCCGTAGGCATGAGGCATGCCAACTCCACGCTCCCGCGCCGCCGAAGTGTTCGGCCGCCGCGTGCGCGAGGCGCGCATCGCCCTGGGCATGAGCCAGGAGGACATCGCCGGGCTCGCGGACATGCACGTGACCAACTACGGCCGAGTCGAGCGCGGCGAGGCGAACTCCGAGCTGCACACGATCGTCCGTCTCGCGACCGCACTCGACGTGGATCCGGCCGAGCTCATGCGCGGTCTCTACGGCGCCGACATGCTGCCGGACCGCTCGCGCGCCTACTCGGTCGCCGACTTCATCGCCGCGCGCCGGGCGCAGGAGTCGCGCTAGGCGCTCGCGTCGGCCGTCTGGCGATGTGGACGGTCCTCAGAGCGACAGGCGCTCGCGCACCACGTCGGCCAGCTCGGCGGCCAGGCGCTCCGCGGTCTCCTGATCGGCCGCCTCCACCATCACGCGCACCAGCGGCTCGGTGCCGGAGGGACGGAGCAGCACCCGACCGCTGTCGCCCAGGGCGCTCTCCGCGGTCTGAACGGCCGTCCGCAGCAGTTCGTCGGTGTGGACGCCGTGGTGGTCGACGTTCTTCACGTTCACCATCACCTGCGGGTACACGGTCATCACACTGGCCAGCTCGGCGAGCGACTTCTTCTGGCGCGCCATCTCGCTGAGGAGGTGGAGTCCGGTGAGGATGCCGTCGCCGGTGGTCGCGAACTCGCGCATGATGACGTGGCCGGACTGCTCACCGCCGAGGGAGAAGTCGTGCTCGTTCATCTCCTCGAGCACGTAGCGGTCGCCGACCGCCGTCTCCACGACCCGGATGCCGTGTTCGCGCATGGCCAGCTTCAGGCCGAGGTTGCTCATGACCGTGGCGACCAGCGTGTCCTCGTGCAGCTTGCCGCGCTCCTTCATGCCGACCGCGAGGATGGCCATGATCTGGTCGCCGTCGACGACGTTGCCGTTCGCGTCGATCGCGAGGCAGCGGTCCGCGTCGCCGTCGTGGGCGATGCCGACATCGGCGCCGGCGGCGAGCACCGCCTCCGCGAGCTTGTCGAGGTGGGTGGAGCCGACCCCGTCGTTGATGTTCATGCCGTCCGGGGAGTCGCCGATCACGGTGACCCGGGCGCCGGCGTCGGTGAACACCTCCGGCGAGATGCCGGCGGCCGCGCCGTGGGCGCAGTCGAGCACGACGTGGATGCCGTCGAGCCTGTGCGGCAGGCTGGCCAGCAGGTGGACCACGTAACGGTCCTCCGCGTCGGCGAAGCGGCGGATGCGGCCGACGGCCGCGCCTGTGGGCGTCAGCTTGTCGAGGTCGAGGTGCTGCTCGATGCGGTCCTCGACGATGTCCGGGAGCTTGGTGCCACCGCGGGCGAAGATCTTGATCCCGTTGTCGGGCGCCGGGTTGTGCGACGCCGACACCATCACACCGAAGTCCGCGTCGAAGTCGGCGATGAGGAACGCCGCAGCGGGCGTGGGGATGACTCCCGCGTCGTACACGTCGATGCCGGAGCTGGCCAGCCCGGCCGCCACGGCGGCGGAGAGGAACTCGCCCGAGACGCGGGGGTCGCGGGCGACGATGGCCGAAGGGCGCTTGCCGGCGGCGCGGCGCGCCTCGGCGCTTCGGCCTTGCGTCAGTACAGCAGCAGCTGACTGCGCAAGGCCGAGCGCCAGGTCGGCGGTGAGACTGCCGTTCGCGAGACCGCGAACGCCGTCGGTTCCGAAAAGGCGGGGCATGAACCGAAGCCTAGACGCTCGCGAGCGTCAACGCTTGGAGAACTGCGACGCCTTGCGGGCCTTCTTGAGACCGGCCTTCTTGCGCTCGGTGACGCGAGCGTCGCGGGTCAGGAAGCCGGCCTTCTTGAGGGTCGGGCGGTTGTTCTCGCGGTCGATCTCGTTGAGAGCGCGCGCGATGGCGAGGCGCAGGGCGCCCGCCTGGCCGGAGGGGCCGCCGCCGGTGATGCGGGCGACCACGTCGTAGGAGCCGATGAGGTCGAGCACCTTGAACGGGTCGGTGATGAGCTGCTGGTGCAGCTTGTTCGGGAAGTAGTCCGCGAACTCACGGCCGTTGACCGTGAGGGTGCCGGAACCCGGGACCAGGCGCACGCGCGCGATGGCCTCCTTGCGGCGGCCGACGGCCGCGCCGGGGACGGAGAGGACGGCGCGCGGGGCGGCCGGGGCCTCAGAGGCCGGGGTCTCGGTCGAGTAGGACTCGACGTTCTCGGCCTGGGCCGAGTCGATGCTGTCTGCGATCTTCGCCACGGTGGTGATAATCCTTTGTCTCTTGAAGTCTGAAGGTCTGCGTCGCCGGCGTTACTGGGCGACCTGGCCGAGCGTGTAGTGCTTCGGCTGC
Source organism: Leifsonia sp. KNZ13-11D (assembly GCF_056754895.1). Lineage (NCBI taxonomy): Bacteria > Bacillati > Actinomycetota > Actinomycetes > Micrococcales > Microbacteriaceae > Leifsonia > Leifsonia sp. KNZ13-11D. The sequence goes on along the minus strand of NZ_JBPGWU010000001.1, from coordinate 980,340 downwards.
TGGGCGGCGTGCGGGTGCTCGCTTCCGGTGTAGACCTTCAGCTTGCGGAGCTGGGCGCGACCGATGGAGTTCTTCGGGAGCATGCCGCGGACGGCCTTCTCGACGGCGCGGATCGGGTTCTTCTCGAGGAGCTCGGCGTAGGTGGTCGCCTTGAGGCCGCCCGGGTAGCCCGAGTGGCGGTAGGCCTTCTTCTGCGCGGCCTTCTGGCCGGTCAGAGCGACCTTGTCGGCGTTCACGATGATGACGAAGTCGCCCATGTCCATGTGCGGGGCGAAGGTCGGCTTGTGCTTGCCGCGCAGCAGCGCGGCGGTGTGGCTGGCGAGACGGCCGAGCACGACATCGGTCGCGTCGATGACGACCCAGTCGCGCTGGATCTCGTCTGCCTTCGGGGAATAGGTGCGCGTCACAGTAGTGGCTGCTTTCTGTCTCGAACGGAGGTGTTCGTGAATCCCGCTCCTATGGGGGTTCGCACGCCGATGGCGAGAGAACCGGACCGGTGGAGGGCTCACGTTCGTGCGTCCGGCCGCAGGGGGCCCGGACACCAAAGAGCAATACTACGGGAGCCGGGAGCATGCGGTCAAACCGGGAGGGAGAGACCCGTCTGGTGCTCGGCGACATCCCACACCCTGGCGGCCTCCGCCCTGTCGCGGAGCGGCGGGTACAGGGTCTGCTCCGCCGGTGCGCCGCCCAGGTGACCCGGTCCGCTCGGGCCGTACATCCGGCCACCTTCCGCCTCCGGAGCTGTCGCGGCGAGCAGCGCGGGCAGCGCGGCCGTCTCCGGGGTGCCGACCAGGATGCCGCGGGCGGACAGCCAGCGGATCAGGCGGACCGCCCCGGTGTCCGCCGCACGTCCGTACCCGGGCTGCGCAGCGAGCAGGTTGGTCGGAGCGACTCCGGGGTGCGCGAGGTTGCTGGTGATCCCCCAGCCGCTCGCCGCGCTGCGGCGATCCAGCTCGAGCCCGAACAGTCCGAGGGCGATCTTCGAGGCGCTGTATGCCGCTTGGGCGCGGTACCGCCGTTCGCCGGCGAGATCGTCCCAGTCGACGGAGCCGCTCCGCGCTGCGACGCTCACCTGGGATGTGACCCGCGCGCGCCCGTCCTGCAGCAGGGGGAAGAGGGCTCCCACGAGCGCGACATGGCCGAGGAGGTTGGTGCCCCACTGCAGCTCGAACCCGTCCACCGTGGTGCGGCGCTCCGGCGGCGTCATCAGCCCGGCGTTGTTGATGAGGAGGTTGACCGGCCGCCCGTCCGTTCGCATCCCCTCGCCGAAGGCGGCGACCGAGTCGAGCGACGCCAGGTCGAGGTCGCGAAGCACCAGGTGCGCATCCGGGAAGGCCGAACGGATCCGATCCGCCGCCGCTGCTCCCTTCGCACGGTTGCGCACCGGCATGACGACGTCCGCGCCCGCCTGTGCAAGCCGCGCCGCGATGACCGCTCCCATGCCGTCGCTGGCCCCGGTGACGACGGCACGTTTGCCGGTGAGTGAGGGGATGTCGATGTCGATCGAGCGTGCCACGGTGTTCTCCTTCGTTCGGTGACTCCACCCTGGACGCTCGGGCGCTCCGTAGCCACGGCCCGGCGATCCGTGGTTACGGAGCGCGCCAGACGGTAGACATGAGTGGTGATCGACCGCATCGGACTCGCCGAATTCCTCCGGACACGGCGCGAACTGCTCCAGCCGGAGGACGTGGGTCTTCCGCGCGGCAGCCGGCGCCGCACGTCCGGGCTGCGGCGCGAGGAAGTGGCGGCACTGGCCCACATGTCCGTCGACTACTACGCCCGGCTGGAGCGGGAACGGGGGCCCCAGCCGTCCGAGCAGATGCTCGCCTCGATCGCACAGGGGCTGCATCTCTCCCATGCGGAGCGCGATCACCTGTTCCGCCTCGCCGGCCACACCCCGCCGGCGCACGGCCCCGAGAGCGAGCACGTGAGTCCCGGCCTGCTGCGCGTGCTCGACCGGCTCGACGACACCCCTGCCGAGATCGTGACCGAGCTGGGAGAGACGCTGCGGCAGAGCAGGATGGGCGTGGCTCTGACCGGCGACACGGCGTCGCTCCGCGGACCGGAGCGCAGCCTCGGGGTGCGGTGGTTCACCGACCCCGGGTCGCGCCGGCTGTACGCGTCTCGCGACCACGACTTCCTGAGCCGGATGTTCGCCTCCGGCCTGCGCGAGATCGTGACAGCGCGCGGCCCCGGCTCGCGAGCGGCCGCACTAGCGGAGTACGTCCTCGGCCGCAGCGCCGAATTCCGGACGCTCTGGGCGGCGCACGAGGTCGGGCTCCGGCCGAACGAGGTCAAGCATTTCGCGCACCCGGAGGTCGGGGAACTCGAACTGCACTGCCAGCAGCTCGTCGACCCGGGTCAGGCGCATTCGCTGCTCGTCTACACCGCGATACCCGGCAGCGAGTCCGCGGAGAAGCTGCGACTGCTGTCGGTCATCGGGGCCCAGACACTGCACTGAGAGGCCACCGCGCCGGAGCGGACGCTAGAGCTCGCGCATCGCGCGCGTGCGCTCCGCACGGAGGGCCAGCTCCGCTCCCTCGGGGTAGCCGACCTCCATCAGGGTGAGGCCGCGCGCGGGCATCACCCTGAAGGCGCTGGTGCGCTGCTTCTCGTCGCGCAGCACCACCAGGTCGCCGGGGCCGAGCTTGCCCTCCCCCACCTCGACGCACGCTCCGACCAGCGCGCGCACCATGCTGTGGCAGAAGGCGTCGGCCGTCAGCTCGGCGACGAGCACTCCGTCCGAGTCGCGGCGCCAGCTGAACGCCTGGAGGGTCCGGATGGTCGTCGCACCCTCGCGGGCCTTGCAGTAGCTGGCGAAGTCGTGGAGGCCGAGCAGCCCGTGGGCGGCCATGTCCATCGCATCCACGTCGAGGTCCGCCGACACCCAGGCGGTCCGGTGGCGCTGCAGCGGGTCACGGAGGGCCGCGCGGTCGGCGACACGGTATTCGTAGCGTCGCCAGAGGGCCGAGAAGCGCGCGTCGAACCCTTCGGGCGCGACCGTCGCGGCCAGCACCACGACGTCGGACACCGGACCCAGGATGCCGTTCAACCGCCGACCGAGCGCGCCCTCGGCGGACAGCGGCGGACGCTTCCCGTGCGGCTTCCGCAGGACCGCCTCGTGCGCCGGGGACAGGTCGACGTGGGCGACCTGCCCGACGGCGTGCACCCCGGCATCCGTTCGGCCGGCGACGGTCAGGAGCGGCGGCTCCCCCGCCCGGCGGAAGATCGTCGCGAGGGCGTCCTCCAGCGTCCCCTGCACCGTCCGCAGCCCGGGCTGGCGTCCCCAGCCGTTGAAGTCCGTCCCCTGGTAGGCGATGTCGAGCCGGTACCGGCGCGACCGTTCCGCGGCCGGGGCGGCCGGCGCCGGATCAGTAGGCACGGACGAGCCCCGTCTCGGCCTGCGTGGTGACGAAGCCCATCCCCGTGTAGAGGCCGAGCGCGCCGGTGGGGTTCTCGGCGTCGACGTCGAGCACCACCTTGTCCCAGCCGCGCGCGGCACACGCCTCGAGCACGGCACGCAGCAGCGTCGGCGCGATGCGGCGCCCGCGGTACGGCCGGATCACCGCGACGGTGGACACGTAGGCGCCGGTGAAGCCCTGGCCGGGCCAGTCGTCCTCGTTCACATCGGTGAGCAGCACGCCGGCGACCTCGCCGCCCGCCATGGCCACGTATGACAGCTCCGGCACGAAGAGCCCGGACACGAGGCCGGCGAACTGCTCGTCGCTCAGCGGCTGGCTGCCCCAGTGGTCGCGGAAGGCGTCGTCCCGGGCCGCGTGGACGGCCTCGGCCAGCTCGCTCGTGTACGGCGCGATCCGCACCTCCATCGTCGGCGACACCTCGGGGATCGGGTCACGCAGGTCGCGCTCCATGGTGCGGAAGTAGCGGGCCACCTCGAACCCGCCGGCGAGCAGCAGCCGCTCGCGGTCCGGGGCCCGGCGGTCCGCGTAGCCCACGAGCCACCCGGGGAGCGTCTTCTCCGACCCGGCCAGCTTCTGCTCGCCGCGGGCGCGCTGCCAGGCGAGCAGCTCGCGCCCGATCCCCCGGCCCCGGAACTCGGGATGCACCCCGCCGTTCATGAACTCGCGCACCAGCGTCTCCTGCCGCGGCGGCTCCATCACGATGCCGAGAGCGGCGACGCGTCCGTCGGCGGTGACGGCCAGGAGCGAGTCGGCTTCCAGGTCGATGAAGCTGTAGCCGAGCTCCTCCTCGACCTCTTCGCGCGTGGCGACGTAGTTGGGGTGGTCCTGGACGGCGATCGCCCTGTACACCTCGTGCACCGCATCCACATCGGCCGCAGTCGCGGGCCTCCACTCGGCGATGAGGGGATGCTGCGGGCGGTAGGTCGGCGGCGCGGTGACGCGCTCGCGGAGCGGCGGCAGGGTGTCGTCGGTCATCCCTTCACCCTAGAGCCTCGCCTCCCACCCGCGCCCGCTCATCGAGGGGTCGCAACACGCCGTTATCCCGCGGCCATAACGGCGCGTTGCGACCCCTCGATCGCCGGCAACGACGAAGGCCCCGCATCCGGGGATGCGGGGCCTTCGTGAGAGCAGGAGGGTGTTACGCCTTCTCCGCCTCGGTCTCGGCGTCGGTCTCACCGGCGGCCTCGGCGTCGGCGGTCGCGTCCTCCGCGACCTCGGCCTCGGCGGCCGCGGTCTCGGTGCTGGTCTCGTCGACCGGAGTCTCCTCGGTCGCGGCCTCTTCGGTCGCGGCCTCTTCGGCAGCAGGCTCCTCCGCGGGGGTCTCCTCGACCGGCGCAGCCTTGGGGGCAGTGGAGGTCTTGGTCGACTTCACCTTCGGGGTGACCGGCTCGAGGACGAGCTCGATCTGGGCCATCGGGGCGTTGTCGCCCTTACGGAAGCCGAGCTTCGTGATGCGGGTGTAGCCGCCCTCACGCTCGGCGACCAGCGGCGCGATCTCCGTGAAGAGCTCGTGCACGACGGACTTGTCGCTGATCACAGCGAGCACGCGACGGCGGGCGTGCAGGTCGCCGCGCTTCGCGAAGGTGATCAGGCGCTCGGCCACGGGACGGAGGCGCTTGGCCTTGGTCTCGGTGGTCTTGATGCTCTTGTGGGTGAAGAGCGCAGCGGCCAGGTTCGCGAGCAGCAGGCGCTCGTGCGCCGGGCCGCCCCCGAGGCGGGGGCCCTTGGTGGGCTTAGGCATGATCGGTTATCTCCAGTGTTGAAAAGGTCTGATGGCTGAGTCGGACGACGAGCCTCAGATGGTGGTGGACTCGTCCTCGTCGTACCCGCTGTAGAAGTGGGCGCCGTCGAACCCGGGGACCGAGTCCTTCAGCGACAGGCCCATCTCCGTCAGCTTGTCCTTGACCTCATCCACCGACTTCTGACCGAAGTTGCGGATGTTCATGAGCTGCGTCTCCGACAGCGAGACGAGCTCGCTCACGGTGTTGATGCCCTCGCGCTTGAGGCAGTTGTACGAGCGGACCGACAGGTCGAGGTCCTCGATCGGCATCGACAGCTCGGAGCTGAGGACGGCGTCGACCGGCGCGGGGCCGATCTCGATGCCCTCGGCCGCGCTGTTGAGCTCGCGGGCCAGACCGAACAGCTCGACCAGGGTGCGGCCGGCCGAGGCGATGGCGTCGCGCGGGCTGATCGCGGGCTTGGTCTCCACGTCGACGACCAGACGGTCGAAGTCGGTGCGCTCACCGGCACGGGTGGCCTCGACGCGGTAGGTGACCTTGAGCACGGGCGAGTAGATCGAGTCGATCGGGATCTGGCCCGCCTCGCTGTACTCGTTGCGGTTCTGCTGCGCCGAGACGTAGCCGCGGCCGCGCTCGATGGTCAGCTCGACCTCGAACTTCGCCTTGTCGTTGAGCGTCGCGATCACGAGCTCGGGGTTGTGGATCTCCACACCGGCCGGGGCCGAGATGTCGGCGGCGGTGACCTGACCGGCGCCCGTCTTGCGGAGGTACGCGGTGATCGGCTCGTCGTGCTCGCTGGAGACCACCAGACCCTTGATGTTCAGGATGATCTCGGTCACGTCCTCCTTCACGCCCGGCACGGTGCTGAACTCGTGCAGCACGCCGTCGATGCGGATGCTGGTGACCGCAGCGCCGGGGATGGAGGAGAGCAGGGTGCGGCGCAGGGAGTTGCCGAGGGTGTAGCCGAAGCCGGGCTCCAGGGGCTCGATGACGAACCGCGAGCGGAACTCGGAGATGTTCTCTTCGGTGAGCGTAGGACGCTGTGCAATGAGCACTATTGATTCCTTTCGGCTGAATGTCCGCTATATGACATTCGCTTCTACTGAGGTGGGGGTGTCACGCCGTCAGGCGGCGACCCGGTGGAGTCGCCGCCTGCGGCGGACTGAAGAGAACTGCTTAGACGCGACGGCGCTTGGGCGGGCGGCAACCGTTGTGCGCCTGCGGGGTGACGTCGTTGATCGAGCCGACCTCGAGGCCGGCGGCCTGGAGGGAGCGGATCGCCGTCTCGCGACCCGAACCGGGGCCCTTGACGAAGACGTCGACCTTCTTCATGCCGTGCTCCTGCGCCTGGCGCGCAGCCGACTCGGCGGCGAGCTGCGCCGCGAACGGGGTCGACTTGCGGGAGCCCTTGAACCCGACGCCGCCGGACGAGGCCCAGCTGATGACCGCACCGGTGGTGTCGGTGATCGAGACGATCGTGTTGTTGAACGTGCTCTTGATGTGGGCCTGGCCCACAGCGATGTTCTTCTTTTCCTTCTTGCGCGGCTTGCGAGCGGCCGACTTGGGTGCTGCCATTTCTTCTCCTGAATCCTAAGAGCGTGGGGCCGCGGGCCTTAGCGCGCCTTCTTCTTGCCGGCCACGGTGCGCTTCGGACCCTTGCGGGTACGAGCGTTGGTCTTGGTGCGCTGGCCGCGGACCGGGAGGCCCTTGCGGTGGCGGATGCCCTCGTAGCTGCCGATCTCGACCTTGCGGCGGATGTCGGCGGCCACCTCGCGGCGCAGGTCGCCCTCCACCTTGAAGTTGCCCTCGATGTAGTCGCGGAGAGCGACGAGCTGCTCGTCGGTCAGGTCCTTGACGCGGATGTCGCCCGAGATCTCGGTCTCGCGCAGAGTCTGGAGGGCGCGGGTGCGGCCGACTCCGTAGATGTAGGTGAGTGCGACCTCCACACGCTTCTCGCGCGGGATGTCGACGCCTGCTAGACGTGCCATGTGTTGGCTTCTCCTGTGATGAGTGGAGGTCTGCAGCGATCCCGGTGCCCCGGCCTCCTCCGAGGGTGTCCCCCGCGTCCGTCTCCGGGTGCGGGTTCTGGCATCGCCTGTTCTTCTATTCGGTTGTGACTGCGTTCAGCCGCGTTCGCTCAGCCCTGGCGCTGCTTGTGACGCGGGTTCTCGCAGATGACCATGACCCGGCCGTTGCGACGGATGACCTTGCACTTGTCGCAGATCTTCTTGACGGAGGGGTTGACCTTCATGAGTGACTCTTACCTTTGTTCGCTGTCCTCGTACCTCGCCCGGGGCGACCCGTTGGGCGAGGCCGTTACTTACAGCAGACCTTTACTTGTAGCGGTAGACGATCCGGCCGCGGGTCAGATCGTAGGGGCTCAGCTCGACGATCACGCGGTCCTCGGGGAGGATGCGGATGTAGTGCTGGCGCATCTTGCCGGAGATGTGGGCAAGAACCTTGTGACCGTTCGTCAGCTCGACGCGGAACATCGCGTTGGGGAGAGCTTCGATCACGGATCCTTCGATCTCGATGACACCGTCTTTTTTGGCCATAGCCTCACTGTCGCTAAAAGTAGTGGTTTGCTGGTCGTGCGTTGATCGGCGGAAGGCTCGTCTGAAACGTGCCTAAGACACCAAGGATCTATCTTATGGGAAAGGACGCGATTCCGCCAATCCGCGTGTATCATCTGCGCGCGCTCTGAGCGAACCGGCGTCGAGACGGCTCCGGCGGGTCACGCGATGGGGGTCGGAGTCACACCGAACGGCGCGAGACCCGCCGCGCCACCGTCGCGCGCGGTCAGCACCCAGATGCCGTTGGCGTGCACGGCGACGCTGTGCTCCCAGTGCGCCGCGGCCGACGAGTCCTCCGTGGCGACGGTCCAGCCGTCGTCCCTGACGTACGTCTCCTGGGAGCCCAGGACGACCATCGGCTCGATCGCGACGACCAGCCCGGGCTTGATCTCCGGGCCCTTGGCGCGCACGCGGTAGTTGAACACCGGAGGCTCCTCGTGCATCCGCCGGCCGATGCCGTGGCCGATGTAGTCGGTGAGGATTCCGTAGTCACCCTGCGACATGATGTAGTCCTCGATCGCCTCCCCCACCTCGTTGAGGTAGCGCGCGGAAGCGAGCCTGGCGATGCCGCGCCAGAGCGACTGCTCGGTCACGTCCGAGAGACGCTGCCGCTCGGCCACGGTCTCGGGATGCGCGGGATCGGGCAGAACGAAGGTGCGCGCCGCATCCCCGTTCCAGCCGTTCAGGATCGCGCCGCTATCCACCGAGAGGATGTCGCCCGGTTCGAGGATGCGCGCGCCCGGGATGCCGTGCACGACCTCGTCGTTGACCGAGGCGCAGATCGTGTGGTGGTAGCCCGGCTCCAGTTTGAAGTTGGACGCTCCCCCGGCGTCGACGATCGCACGCTCGGCGATCGCGTCCAGTTCGAGCGTCGAGACGCCCGGCGCCACGGCCGCGGCGACGCTCTCGAGGGAGGCGGCCGTCGCAAGCCCGGGCGCGACCATGTCGCGCAACTGGGCTGGCGACTTGTAGATCGACCTCTTGAAGACCACCGTCAGGCCACGGACTCGCCCGTCGAGGCACCGGCGACGGGGAGGATCCCCCGCTCGGCCAGCGCAGCGGCGATGCGCTCGGCGACCTCGTCGATCCCGCCGAGGCCGTCGACAGGGACGAGGAGACCGCGCTCACGGTACACGTCGATGAGCGGGGACGTCTCGCGCAGGTACACCTGCTGGCGGTGGCGGATCGCCTCCTCCGAGTCGTCCGCGCGGCCCTGCTCGTGGGCGCGCTTGCTGAGGCGCTCCACGATCTCGTCCTGGTCGGCGGTCAGCTGGATGACGGCGTCGAGCTTCTCGCCTTGGCCGGCCAGCAGCTCGTCGAGGTACTCGACCTGGGCGAGCGTCCGCGGGTAGCCGTCGAGCAGGAAGCCGGAGGCGGCGTCGTCTTCGCCCAGCCGGTCGGCGACCAGCTGGTTGGTGAGGCTGTCGGGCACGTAGTCGCCCGCATCCACGATGGCTTTGACCTGCTTGCCGAGCTCGGTCTCGTTCTTGATGTTGGCCCGGAAGATGTCGCCCGTGGAGATGTCGGGGATCCCGTATGCGGTGGTGATGCGGGAGGCCTGGGTGCCTTTGCCCGCTCCGGGGGGACCGACGATCAGCATTCGGGTCAACGCAGAAGCCCTTCGTAATGCCGCTGCTGGAGCTGGGAGTCGATCTGCTTGACCGTCTCCAGTCCGACACCGACGATGATCAGGATGGATGTACCGCCGAACATGAAGTTCTGGCTCGCACCGATCAGGGCGAAGGCAACCAATGGGATCAGCGCGATGATTCCGAGGTAGAACGAGCCGGGCAGCGTCACGCGGGTGAGCACGTAGTCCAGGTACTCGGCCGTCGGGCGGCCCGCGCGGATGCCGGGGATGAAGCCGCCGTACTTCTTCATGTTGTCCGCGACCTCCTCCGGGTTGAAGGTGATGGCCACGTAGAAGTACGTGAACCCCACGATCAGGAGGAAGTACAGGAGCATGTAGAGCGGGTGGTCGCCCTTGGTCAGGTAGTTGGTGATCCAGGTCACCCACGCCGCCGGGGCCTTGCCCGCGGCGGGCTGGTTGAACTGCGCGATCAGGGCGGGCAGGTACAGCAGCGACGAGGCGAAGATGACGGGCACGACGCCGGCCATGTTGACCTTGATCGGGATGTACGTGTTGTTGCCGCCGTAGGTCCGCCGGCCGACCATCCGTTTCGCGTACTGGACGGGGATGCGGCGCTGCGACTGCTCGACGAAGACGACGCCCATGACGATGAGCAGTCCGATCGCGATCACGACCAGCAGGATCTCGATGCCCTGCGACTGGCCGACCGCCCAGAGAGACGACGGGAACTGCGCTGCGATCGAGGTGAAGATCAGGAGCGACATGCCGTTGCCGATGCCGCGCTCGGTGACGAGCTCGCCCATCCACATGATGAGGCCGGTACCGGCGGTCATCGTGATGACCATCAGCATGATGGCGTACCACGAGTCGTCCGTGATGAGCTGCGTGCACTGCGAGACGGCGGTGGTGCCGAACAGCGCGCCGCTGCGGGCGACGGTGATGAGGGTGGTGGACTGCAGGACGCCCAGCGCGATGGTGAGGTAGCGCGTGTACTGCGTCAGCTTGGCCTGGCCCGCCTGGCCCTCTTTGTAGAGGGTCTCGAAGCGCGGGATGACGACGCGCAGCAGCTGCACGATGATCGACGCGGTGATGTACGGCATGATGCCGAGCGCGAAGATCGAGAGCTTGAGGAGCGCGCCGCCGGAGAACAGGTTCACCAGCGAGTAGAGGCCGGACGTGTCCTGGTTGGCGTTCAGACAGGTCTGGACGTTACCGAAGTCGACGAACGGCGCAGGGATGAAGGAGCCCAACCGGAAGAGGGCGATGATGCCCAGGGTGAAGAAGATCTTCCGGCGAAGATCCGGGGTGCGGAAGATCCGCGCAACGGCGCTAAACAAACCTGCGTCCTGCTTTCCTAAGAGTCAGTCGGGTGGCCGGTCTCCCGGCCACCCGACTCGACTGCTGTTCGGGTGGCTACTGGACGGAGCCACCAGCGGCGACGATCTTCTGCTCGGCAGAGCCGGAGACCTTGTCGACCGCAACGTTCAGCTTAACCGCAATGTCCCCGTTGCCGAGAACCTTGACCTTCTCGTTCTTGCGAACGGCGCCCTTGGCGACGAGGTCCGCGACGGTGACGTCACCGCCGGACGGGTACAGCTCGGCGAGCTTCTCCAGGTTCACGACCTGGTACTCGACCCGGAACGGGTTCTTGAAGCCGCGCAGCTTCGGCGCACGCATGTGCAGCGGAAGCTGGCCGCCCTGGAAACCGGGCCGGACCTGGTAACGCGCCTTGGTGCCCTTTGTACCGCGGCCGGCCGTCTTACCCTTCGAACCCTCACCGCGTCCGACGCGGGTCTTGTCCTTCTTGGCGCCGGCGGCGGGACGGAGGTGGTGAACCTTCAGGACCTGCTCGCGGGGCTCCGCGACGTCCTTCTTGGCCGATGCCTTGGCGGTCGGCTTTGCGGCCACCGTGTCGTCCTTCGTCGAGGCGGCGGTCTTGTCGGCGGCGGAAGCCGTCGACTTGGCCGGAGCCTTCTTCGCGGTGCTGGTCTTTGCGGCGGCCGGCTTGTCGGCGGCAGCCTTCGTGCTCGCGGCCTTGGCCGCGGGCTTCTTGGTGGCCGGCTTCTCGGCGGCCTCGGTGGTGGCCTTATCCTCAGCCATTAGTCGATCTCCTCAACCTTCACCAGGTGAGCGACGGTGTTGACGTACCCGCGGTTCTGCGGGTTGTCCTCGCGGACGACGACGTCACCGATGCGCTTCAGTCCCAGACTGCGCAGCGTGTCGCGCTGGTACTGCTTCTCGCTCACTTTCGACTTGATCTGCGTGATCTTCAGACGCGCAGCCATCAGGCACCTGCCTTCGCGGTCGCGGCGGCCTCGGCCAGCGCTGCCTCAGTGCGAAGCAGGCGCGCCGGGGCGACCTGGTCGTAGTCGAGGCCACGGCGGGCAGCCACGGCACGGGGCTCCTCGAGCTGCTTCAGCGCCTCGACGGTCGCGTGCACGATGTTGATCGTGTTCGACGAGCCGAGCGACTTGCTCAGGACGTCGTGGATGCCCGCGCACTCCAGCACGGCGCGCACCGGACCACCGGCGATAACACCGGTACCGGCGGCGGCCGGACGCAGGAGGACGACGCCGGCGGCGGCCTCACCCTGCACCGGGTGCGGGATGGTGTTGCCGACGCGCGGGACGCGGAAGAAGTTCTTCTTCGCCTCCTCGACGCCCTTCGAGATCGCCAGAGGCACCTCACGGGCCTTGCCGTAGCCGACGCCCACCAGACCGTTGCCGTCGCCGACGACCACGAGAGCAGTGAAGCTGAAGCGACGACCACCCTTCACGACCTTCGAGACGCGGTTGATGGTGACGACGCGCTCCAGGAACTGGCTCTTGTCGGCGTCGCGGCTGCCACGGTCGCGGTTGGGGTTGCGCTCGCGGCCACCGCGGCGCGGCTCGCGCTCGCTCCGGGTGTTGTTGTCGGTGCCCGCAGCGGTCTCGACCGGCTGCGTGCTGTCCGTTACCTGATCGGCCACGGTCTGCTCCTTGTTGTTTGCGTCGCTCACAGGTTCAGTCCACCCTCTCGAGCTCCCTCGGCGACAGCGGCGACGCGACCCGCGTACTTGCTGCCACCACGGTCGAACACGACCGCGTCGACACCGGCGCTCTTCGCGCGCTCGGCGACGAGCTCGCCGACCTTGCGGGCCTTGGCGGTCTTGTCACCGTCGAACGTGCGGAGGTCGGCCTCCATGGTCGACGCGGAAGCCAGCGTGCGGCCCTTCGCGTCGTCGACGACCTGCACGAAGACGTGGCGGGCCGAACGGGTGACGACCAGGCGCGGACGGACCGCGGTGCCCTCGATCTTCTTGCGAAGGCGGGTGTGACGGCGGTCGCGAGCGGCCGCCTTGCTCTTTCCTCTGGTACCCAGAGCCATGATTACTTACCAGCCTTTCCGGCCTTGCGACGAACGACCTCGCCGGCGTAGCGCACGCCCTTGCCCTTGTACGGCTCGGGCTTGCGGATCTTGCGGATGTTCGCGGCGACCTCGCCGACGGCCTGCTTGTCGATCCCGGCCACGGTGAGGCGGTTGTTGCCCTCGACCGTGAACGTGATGCCGGCCGGCGGCTCCACGGTCACCGGGTGCGAGAAGCCGAGCGCGAACTCGACGGCCGCACCCTTCTGCACGACGCGGTAACCGGTGCCGACGATCTCCAGGCCCTTGGAGTAGCCCTGGGTGACGCCGATGATCTGGTTGTTGATGAGGGTGCGGGTGAGGCCGTGCAGCGAACGCGAAGCGCGCTCGTCGTCCGGACGGGTAACCAGGACCTGGTTCTCCTCGAGCTTGACCTCGATCGGGTTCGCGACGGTGAGGCTCAGCTCACCCTTCGGACCCTTGACGGTGACGGCCTGGCCGTCGATCTTCACATCGACCCCGGTGGGGATGTCGATGGGCAGTCTTCCAATACGCGACATGGCGGATTACCACACGTAGGCGAGGACTTCCCCACCCACGCCCTTCTTCTCAGCCTGACGGTCCGTGAGCAGACCGGAGGAGGTGGACAGGATGGCGATGCCGAGGCCGCCGAGCACCGTGGGGAGCTCCGTGGACTTCGCGTAGACGCGGAGGCCGGGCTTCGACACGCGCTTGATACCGGCGATGGAGCGCTCGCGGTCCGGACCGAACTTGAGGTTCAGGGTCAGGGTCTTGCCGACGCGGGCGTCGGTCACCTCCCAGCCGGAGATGTAGCCCTCGTTGGTGAGGATCTCGGCGATGTGGGCCTTGAGCTTCGAGTGCGGCATCGACACGGTGTCGTGGTGAGCCGAGTTCGCGTTGCGCAGTCTGGTCAGCATGTCTGCGACCGGATCTGTCATGGTCATTTCGGTGTTTCCTTTGGTCACCAGGTTTCGTTCAGCCGTTACACGACTGACGACCTGTGGTGGAAGCGGGCCGGCCAGGGCGGCCGGCCCGCAGGTGGGCCTAGTTGGCAGCGTCGCTCGAACGGAACGGGAAGCCGAGCTGCTTGAGCAGCGCGCGGCCCTCGTCGTCGTTCTTGGCAGTGGTCACCACAGTGATGTCCATGCCGCGGACGCGGTCGATGCGGTCCTGGTTGATCTCGTGGAACATCGACTGCTCCGTGAGACCGAACGTGTAGTTGCCGTTCCCGTCGAACTGCTTGTCGCTGAGGCCGCGGAAGTCGCGGATACGCGGAAGCGCGAGGGTGAGCAGGCGGTCGAGGAACTCCCACATGCGGTCGCCGCGCAGCGTGACGTGCGCGCCGATCGGCTGGCCCTCGCGCAGCTTGAACTGCGCGATGGACTTGCGGGCCTTGGTGACCTGAGGCTTCTGGCCGGTGATCAGGGTGAGGTCGTTGACCGCACCGTCGATCACCTTGCCGTCACGAGCCGCCTCGCCGACACCCATGTTGACGACGATCTTCACCAGACCGGGCACCTGGTGCACGTTGGTGAAGCCGAAGTCCCCCTGGAGCTGCTTGGAGATCTCGTTCTTGTACTTCTGCTTCAGGCGCGGCTGGATTTTGCCAGCAGCGGTTGCAGTGTCGGTCATTACAGGTCCTTACCAGACTTCTTGGCGTAGCGAACGCGGACCGTCTTGGTGACGCCGTCCTTCGTGACGCTCTCTTCGCGGAAGCCGACGCGGGTCGGCTTCTTGCTCTCGGGGTCGACCAGCGCCACGTTCGAGACGTGGATCGGGGCCTCGTGGGTCTCGATGCCGCCGGTCTTCGTGCCACGCTGCGTCTGGCCGACGCGCACGTGCTTGGTCACGAAGTTGACGCCCTCGACGATGACGCGGTTCTGCTCGACGAGAACCTCGATGACGCGACCCTGCTTGCCACGGTCACCACCGCGGGCCTGCGAGCGGCCCGAGATGACCTGGACCAGGTCGCCCTTCTTGATGTTCGCCATGGGTTACAGCACCTCCGGTGCGAGCGAGATGATCTTCATGAACTTCTTGTCGCGGAGCTCGCGGCCGACCGGTCCGAAGATGCGCGTGCCGCGGGGGTCACCGTCGTTCTTCAGGATGACAGCGGCGTTCTCGTCGAACTTGATGTAGGAGCCGTCCGGGCGGCGGGTGTTCTTGCGAACACGCACGACGACCGCCTTGACGACGTCGCCCTTCTTGACGTTCCCACCCGGGATCGCGTCCTTGACCGTGGCGACGATGACGTCGCCGAGGCCGGCGTAGCGACGGCTCGAGCCGCCGAGCACGCGGATCGCGAGGAGTTCCTTGGCGCCGGTGTTGTCGGCGACCTTGAGTCGGGATTCCTGCTGGATCACTTGGCCTTCTCCAGAATCTCAACCAGGCGCCAGCGCTTGCTGGCGCTCAGGGGACGGGTCTCGTTGATGAGAACGAGGTCGCCGATGCCGGCGGTGTTGTTCTCGTCGTGCGCCTTCACCTTGGAGGTGCGGCGGATGACCTTGCCGTACAGGGGGTGCTTCACGCGGTCCTCGACCTCGACGACGATGGTCTTGTCCATCTTGTCGCTGACGACGTAACCGCGGCGGGCCTTGCGGTACCCGCGGACGAGGGCCTCGCCGGCCGCCGACTCCGCGGCCGCGGCCTTGGTGGTCTCAGCCATTACTTGGCCTCCTCATTCGTGGTGTCGACCTCGGCCTCGGCGGCCGGGGCCGCCTTCTTGGCACGGGTCTTCTTCTTCTCGGCCGGCGCGGCCTCGGCCGGGGCCGGGGTCGCCCGGATCCCGAGCTCGCGCTCGCGGATCACGGTGTAGATACGAGCGATGTCACGCTTCACGGCGCGCAGGCGGCCGTGGCTCTCGAGCTGGCCGGTGGCCGACTGGAAGCGCAGGTTGAACAGCTCTTCCTTGGCCTTCTTCAGCTCGTCGACGAGACGCTCGTCTTCGAAAGTGTCGAGCTCGCTCGAGGCAAGCTCCTTGGATCCGATCGCCATTACGCGTCGCCCTCCTCGCGCTTGATGATGCGTGCCTTGAGGGGCAGCTTGTGGATTGCACGGGTCATGGCCTCGCGAGCGAGCTGCTCGGAGACTCCGGAGACCTCGAAGAGGACGCGACCCGGCTTGACGTTGGCGACCCACCACTCCGGCGAACCCTTACCGGAACCCATTCGGGTCTCGGCCGGCTTCTTCGTGAGCGGACGGTCGGGGTAGATGTTGATCCACACCTTGCCGCCGCGCTTGATGTGACGCGTCATGGCGATACGAGCGGACTCGATCTGACGGTTGGTCACGTAAGCGGGCGTCAGGGCCTGGATGCCGAACTCGCCGAAGGAGACCTTCGTGCCGCCGGTCGCCTGGCCGCTACGGCCAGGGTGGTGCTGCTTGCGGTGCTTGACTCTGCGTGGGATCAACATGGTTATGCCTCAACTCCTGCTGCGGCCGGCGCGGCCGTGGTCTCGGGGGCGTTGCCCCGGCCACCGCGACGCGGACGGTCGTTGCGCTCGCGCGACGGCTTGACGTTCGCCTGCTCGCGAGCCAGTTCCTTGTTCGTGATATCGCCCTTGTAGATCCACACCTTCACACCGATGCGACCGAAGGTGGTCTTGGCCTCGTAGAAGCCGTAGTCGATGTTGGCGCGGAGCGTGTGCAGCGGCACACGACCCTCGCGGTAGAACTCGGAGCGGCTCATCTCGGCGCCGCCGAGACGGCCGGACACCTGGATGCGGACACCCTTGGCACCGGCACGCTGCGCGCCCTGCAGGCCCTTGCGCATCGCGCGGCGGAAGGCCACACGGGCGGAGAGCTGCTCGGCGATGCCCTGCGCGACGAGCTGGGCGTCGGCCTCGGGGTTCTTCACCTCGAGGATGTTCAGCTGGATCTGCTTGCCGGTGAGCTTCTCGAGGTCGGCGCGGATGCGCTCGGCCTCGGCGCCACGACGACCGATCACGATGCCCGGGCGGGCGGTGTGGATGTCGACGCGGACGCGGTCACGGGTGCGCTCGATCTCGATGCGCGAGACACCCGCGCGGTCGAGCGAGGTCTGCAGCAGGCGGCGGATCTTGACGTCCTCGGCGAGGTAGTCGCTGTACTTCTGACCCGGCTTGGTGCTGTCCGAGAACCAGCGCGACACGTGGTCGGTGGTGATGCCCAGACGGAAGCCGTAGGGATTGACTTTCTGGCCCATTACTTGCTCGCCTTCTTCACGGTGCTGGCCTTCTTCGCTGGCTGAGCGTCCACGACCTCATCCGGCGTCGCGAGGACGATCGTGATGTGGCTGGTGCGCTTGTTGATCCGGAAGGCCCGGCCCTGTGCACGCGGCTGGAACCGCTTGAGGGTGGTCCCCTCGTCCACGAAGGCGCGGCTCACGTACAGGTCCTGCTCGTCCAGGTAGGTGTTGCTCTGGTCGGCCTTGACCCGCGCGTTGGCGATGGCCGAGGCGACGAGCTTGTAGACAGGCTCGCTCGCGCTCTGAGGCGCGAACTTCAGGATGGCCAGGGCCTCCTGGGCCTGCTTGCCGCGGATCAGGTTGACGACGCGGCGGGCCTTCATGGGGGTGACGCGGATGTGTCGCACGCGGGCGATCGACTCCACCATTTCTCTCCTCCTTTTCGCCTCCGCGTTAGCGGCGGCGACCCTTCTTGTCGTCCTTCACGTGACCGCGGAAGGTACGGGTCGGCGCGAACTCGCCGAGCTTGTGGCCGACCATGGTCTCGGTGACGAACACCGGGATGTGCTTGCGACCGTCGTGCACCGCGATGGTGTGACCCAGCATGGCCGGGACGATCATCGAGCGGCGCGACCAGGTCTTGATCACGTTCTTGCTGTTGGCCTCGTTCGCGGCGACCACCTTGCGAAACAGGTGCTCGTCGACGAAGGGGCCCTTCTTGAGACTGCGTGGCATCTTCTCGAACTCCTACTTGCGCTTCTTGCCGGCGTTACGGCGGCGGACGATGAGCTTGTCGCTTTCCTTGTTGGGGTGGCGCGTACGGCCTTCCTTCTGACCCCACGGGCTGACCGGGTGGCGACCACCGGAGGTCTTGCCCTCACCACCACCGTGCGGGTGGTCGATCGGGTTCATCGCGACACCGCGGACGGTCGGGCGGACGCCCTTCCACCGCATACGGCCGGCCTTGCCCCAGTTGATGTTCGACTGCTCGGCGTTGCCGACCTCGCCGATCGTCGCGCGGCAGCGCGCGTCGACGTTGCGGACCTCGCCCGAGGGGAGGCGCAGTTGGGCGTAGGGGCCGTCCTTCGCGACGAGGCGCACCGACGAACCGGCCGAACGGGCGATCTTGGCGCCACCGCCCGGCTTCAGCTCGATCGCGTGCACGACGGTACCGGTCGGGATGTTGCGCAGCGGAAGGTTGTTGCCCGGCTTGATGTCCGCGCCGGCACCCGACTCCACGACGTCGCCCTGCTTGAGGCCGGCCGGCGCGAGGATGTAGCGCTTGGTGCCGTCCACGAAGTGGAGCAGCGCGATGCGAGCGGTGCGGTTGGGGTCGTACTCGATGTGAGCGACCTTGGCGTTGACGCCGTCCTTGTCGTTGCGACGGAAGTCGATCACACGGTACTGGCGCTTGTGGCCACCACCGATGTGACGGGTCGTGATACGGCCCTGGTTGTTGCGGCCACCGGTCTTCGACAGCGGACGGAGAAGGGACTTCTCCGGCGTCGAGCGGGTGATCTCGGCGAAGTCGGCGACCGAGGAGCCGCGACGACCGGGGGTCGTGGGCTTGTAGTTACGAATAGCCATGTCTGTCTTCCTCTAGTCCTTCGCTCAGCCGACGGCCGTGAAGATGTCGATGGAACCGGACTTCAGCGTGACGATGGCGCGCTTGGTGTCCTTGCGCTTGCCGATGCCGAAGCGGGTGCGGCGGGTCTTGCCCTGACGGTTCAGGGTGTTCACCGAAGCGACCTCGACCTTGAAGATCGACTCGATCGCGAGCTTGATCTCGGTCTTGTTCGAGCGGGGGTCGACGACGAAGGTGTACTTGCCCTCGTCGATCAGGCCGTAGCTCTTCTCGGAGACCACCGGGGCGATGATGATGTCGCGCGGGTTCTTGTTGACGGCCATTACGCATCCACCTCTTCCTTGTTGCTCGCAGTGTTCGTCTTGGAGGCGATGAAGCCCTCGAGCGCGGCCTGCGAGAAGACGATGTCGTCGCTCACCAGGACGTCGTAGGCGTTCAGCTGGTCGTAGGTCAGCACGTGCACCGAGGGGACGTTGCGGACGCTCTTGAAGGCCAGCTCGTCGTCGCGCTCCAGCACGACGAGGACGTGCTTCGAGGTCGCGATGCCGCTCAGCAGGTCGACGACGGCCTTGGTCGAGGGCGCGTCACCGGCGGTGAAGGCCTGGACGGCGTGGAGACGGGCGCCGCGAGCGCGGTCCGAGAGAGCGCCGAGCAGAGCAGCGGCGATCATCTTCTTCGGGGTGCGCTGCGCGTAGCTGCGCGGCGTCGGGCCGTGGACGATGCCACCACCGGTCATCTGCGGGGCGCGGATGGAACCCTGGCGGGCGCGACCGGTGCCCTTCTGCTTGAACGGCTTGCGGCCGGCGCCGGAGACCTCGCCGCGACCCTTGGTCTTGTGCGTGCCCTGGCGTGCTGCGGCGAGCTGCGCCGTGACGACCTGGTGGATCAGCGGGATGTTGGTCTGAACGTCGAACAGGGCCTCGGGAAGCTCGATGGAGCCGGCCTTCTTGCCCTTGAGGTCGACGACGTCAATCGAGGTAGCCATCTGCTTAGGCCCCCTTCACTGCGTTGCGGACGAAAACGATGCGGCCACGAGCGCCGGGAACGGCGCCCTTGACCAGCAGCAGGCCCTTCTCGGCGTCGATGCCCTGCACCTTGAGGTTCAGGACGGTGACGCGCTCGCCACCCATGCGACCGGCCATGCGCATGCCCTTGAAGACACGGCTCGGGGTCGAGGAGGCGCCGATGGAGCCCGGCTTGCGGTGGTTGCGGTGCGCACCGTGCGAAGCGGAGACACCCTGGAAGTTGTGGCGCTTCATGACACCGGCGAAGCCCTTGCCCTTCGAGGTGCCCACGACGTCGACCAGCTGGCCGATCTCGAAGGTGCCGTCGACGGTGAGCTCCTGGCCGGCCGCGTACTCGGCGGCGTCGGCGGTGCGGACCTCGGTGAGGTGACGGCGCGGGGTGACGCCCGCCTTGTCGAAGTGGCCGGCGGAGGGCTTGTTGACCTTGCGCGGGTCGATCTGGCCGTAGGCGATCTGGACGGCGTTGTAGCCGTCGGCCTCGGGGGTGCGGACCTGGGTCACGACGTTCGGCGTGATCTCGATGACCGTGACGGGGATGAGCTTGTTGTTCTCGTCCCAGACCTGGGTCATGCCG
Organism: Leifsonia sp. KNZ13-11D; assembly: GCF_056754895.1. Classification (NCBI taxonomy): domain Bacteria; kingdom Bacillati; phylum Actinomycetota; class Actinomycetes; order Micrococcales; family Microbacteriaceae; genus Leifsonia; species Leifsonia sp. KNZ13-11D. The sequence continues at coordinate 960,300 of NZ_JBPGWU010000001.1, read as the reverse complement.
AGCTTCTTGCCGAGGAGACCCTTGGAGGTCTTGGTGTCGTGCGCTGCGCTGTTGGAGTTAGGCATGGTGACACTCCCCCTTAGAGCTTGATCTCGATGTTGACGTCGGCGGGCAGGTCGAGACGCATGAGCGAGTCGACGGCCTTCGGCGTCGGGTCGATGATGTCGATCAGCCTCTTGTGCGTGCGCATCTCGAAGTGCTCGCGGCTGTCCTTGTACTTGTGGGGCGAACGGATGACGACCACCACGTTCTTCTCGGTGGGAAGGGGCACCGGGCCGACGACGGTCGCGCCTGCACGGGTCACCGTGTCGACGATCTTGCGCGCCGAGGTGTCGATGACCTCGTGGTCATACGACTTAAGCCGAATGCGGATCTTCTGTCCCGCCATGTCTGACTCTCTCTCTTGTTATGGCGTCGTACGAGACGGCTCTCTCGAGTCGTTCTTCGCATTGGACGCGGTGCGACGTACGCGTGGGGAACGCCACTATTCTTCTGTCAACTCACCCGAGCCGGCCGGTTCGTGGCACAGGGGTAACCCCTGGCCTCTACGGTGGTCTGATTGAGCGTGTCCTGCTGCCTGCGGCCTAACCATCGATCGCTTCTGCGACGGGTTATGCACTGCCTGGCAGTGATCCGGTCGGCGGGCGCACCTGCGCACACGTTCCGAAATGTTGAACTAGACAAGTTTGCCAGATCGCGGCCAATGCTGCAACCCGGGCGTGTCGCGTCGGCGTGGCGCACCCGCACGCGGCGACTGCCGCGTCCCGTAACGTCGGCGCGTGCGCGACGGGCGGCAGACGTTACGAAACGGCGCAGTCGTCCCAGCGGCTACGCGGGTCGGCGGGCAGGCCGGCGTCGGAGAGGAGGCGGGCCAGGGCGCCGGCCTCGCGGGCGGTGCTCCAGCGCCAGCGCACGACGGTCCAGCCGAGGGCGCGGAGGCGGTCCTCGCGGATCTTCTCGTCGAGCACCACCCGCTCGGCGGACCGGCCGCCCCGCAGGGAGGCGTCGAGGTACTTCGCGTCGCCGTCGGCCTCGCCGATCAGGCGGAACTCCGGCCAGGCGAAGTCGACGTAGCCGATCCGGCCACGCCGGTCGTCGAACTGCTCCTGCAAGAGCGGACGCGGGAGCCCGGCCTCGTGCATCGCCACACGGCTGATCGACTCGAGCGGGGACTCGGCGCGTCCATCCGCGAACCCGATCACCTCCAGTGCCCGGCGATGTCCGCGCAACGGCTGCGCACGCATCCATGCGTCCAGGAGAGCCTCACGGCGAGCCTCGCCGCTCACGAGGTCGCGGGCGTCCGCGCCGGCGAGCACGCGGTCCGCGACGGCGACGGCCTCGGCGCGCGACGAGGTTGCTACGATGTCGACGACGGTGCACTCGAGGCCGGTGCACCGCATCCCGTGCACATCGACGATGTCGTCCTCCGGCACATCGACGGAGTGAACCCGTACATCCCGGGCCGATCGCCCGCCGCTCGTCCGGCCGACGGCGATGTGGATGAAGTCGGCGCGATCTCCGGCGAACGGCAGGTCGTGCAGTGCCGCCGCGGACCAGTGCGAGAACACCGGCGGAGTCGCGCGAGTCCGGGCGAACGCGCTCGCACGCACGAGGTGCCGTTCGCGCGGACCGAGGCCGTCCCACTCGGAGCGGTCGACGTAGGCGCCCCGGCCCACCCGGATCTCGTCGCCCCGGTGAGCGGCCCGCGCGTGCCGCTGCCGCGTCTCCCCGTGACCGTGGAGGTGGCGGACGAGCACTGTGGGCGGAAGCCGGAGCAGCGGAGTGTCGGAGGAGCGCATCCCTCCGGTCTACCGGCGATGACGCACCGGGCGAGGACATTCCGCGGATCTGTGGAGGCCGGTGGCCCCGCCGCGGCCTGTGGACAGTGGCGTCTGCTGCGATTCGTAACGTCTGCGGCGGCGCGACGGGGCGCAGACGTTACGAAACGCAGCAGTCGCGGTGCCGGCCGGACATAAGGGAGCGGGGCCGGCTCTGCCGACCCCGCTCGAGTGGCGCCTCGCGCCGCCACTCAGCTGATGTGTCCACGACCGCTATGCGGCCCCCGAACTTCCGTTGCGAGAACCTGTCAGCGACGTGGGCTGGTTTGCGAGGCTGTGGGTATCCATAGGCACTCCTCTCATCGACGGAACCGTTCGGTTGATACGGTGCGTCAATTCTGCGACGGAGTGGCCTCCGGGTAAAGCCCCGGTGAACACGAAAGAGGGCCGGGCCCGAAGGCCCGACCCTCTCACAAGCGAGGTCGCGAGGACTTACTTGTTGATCTTCGTGACGGTACCGGCGCCCACGGTGCGGCCACCCTCACGGATGGCGAAGCCGAGGCCCTCCTCCATGGCGATCGGCTGGATCAGCTCGACCGACATGTCGGTGGTGTCGCCGGGCATGACCATCTCGGTGCCCTCGGGCAGCGAGATGACGCCGGTGACGTCGGTGGTGCGGAAGTAGAACTGCGGACGGTAGTTCGTGTAGAAGGGGTTGTGACGGCCACCCTCGTCCTTGGACAGGATGTAGGCGGTGCCCTCGAAGTTGGTGTGAGGGGTCACAGAACCCGGCTTCGCGACGACCTGGCCGCGCTCCACGTCCTCGCGCTTGGTGCCGCGGAGGAGCAGACCACAGTTCTCGCCGGCCCACGCCTCGTCGAGCTGCTTGTGGAACATCTCGATACCGGTGACCGTGGTCTTCTGCGTCGGGCGGATGCCGACGATCTCGACCTCGGAGTTGATGGCGAGGGTGCCGCGCTCGGCGCGACCGGTGACGACCGTGCCACGACCGGTGATCGTGAAGACGTCCTCGATCGGCATCAGGAACGGCTTGTCCTTGTCGCGCACCGGGTCCGGGATGGACTCGTCGACGGCCTCCATGAGGTCGAGGATGGACTGGGTCCACTTCTCGTCGCCCTCGAGAGCCTTCAGGCCCGAGACGCGGACGACCGGGGCGTTGTCGCCGTCGAAGTCCTGGCTGGAGAGCAGCTCGCGGACCTCGAGCTCGACGAGCTCCAGGATCTCCTCGTCGTCGACCATGTCGGACTTGTTCAGCGCGACGAGCAGGTACGGCACGCCGACCTGCTTGGCGAGCAGAACGTGCTCACGGGTCTGAGCCATCGGACCGTCGGTGGCGGCGACCACGAGGATCGCGCCGTCCATCTGAGCGGCACCGGTGATCATGTTCTTGATGTAGTCGGCGTGACCCGGGGCGTCAACGTGCGCGTAGTGGCGCTTCGGCGTCTCGTACTCGACGTGCGAGATGTTGATCGTGATACCACGCTGACGCTCTTCCGGAGCCGAGTCGATCGACGCGAAGTCGCGCTGAACGTTGGTCGCCGACGGGTACTTGTCAGCAAGCACCTTGGAGATCGCCGCGGTGAGCGTCGTCTTGCCGTGGTCGACGTGACCGATGGTTCCGATGTTGACGTGCGGCTTAGTCCGCTCGAACTTGGCCTTAGCCACTGTGGGTCCTCCTCAGGACTCTCGTGCAGGTCCCCCGGTCGACGGATTTCGACCGGTGGGATCTGCGGATTGGTTTCTTATGTTACGGGATGTTGCCTGGGGTGAGCGACCGAGGTCACTCGCCCTTGCTCTTCTGGACGATCTCGTCGGCCACAGCCTTCGGGACCTCCGCGTAGCTGTCGAACTGCATCGAGTACACCGCGCGGCCCGAGGTCTTCGACCGCAGGTCGCCGATGTATCCGAACATCTCGGACAGCGGAACGTTGGCACGCACCACCTTGACACCGCTGGCGTCCTCCATGGACTGGATCTGCCCACGACGGGAGTTCAGGTCGCCGATCACGTCGCCCATGTACTCCTCCGGCGTACGCACCTCGACCGCCATGAGCGGCTCGAGGAGCACCGGGTTCGCCTTCCGAGCGGCCTCCTTGTAGGCCATCGAACCGGCGATCTTGAACGCCATCTCCGAGGAGTCGACGTCGTGCGAGGCACCGTCGACGAGCGTCGCCTTGACGCCCACCGTCGGGAAGCCGGCGAGAACGCCGACCTGCATCGCGTCCTGGATGCCCGCATCCACCGAGGGGATGTACTCGCGCGGCACGCGACCGCCGGTGACGGCGTTCACGAACTCGTACGAGGTCTCCGGGGTGACCTCGAGCGGCTCCAGGGTGATCTGCACCTTTGCGAACTGACCGGAACCACCGGTCTGCTTCTTGTGGGTGTAGTCGTACTTCTCCACCGTGCGGCGGATGGTCTCGCGGTAGGCCACCTGGGGCTTTCCGACGTTCGCCTCGACGTTGAACTCGCGCTTCATGCGGTCGACGAGGATGTCGAGGTGGAGCTCGCCCATGCCCTTGATGACGGTCTGGCCGGTCTCCTGGTTCTGCTCGGTGCGGAACGTCGGGTCCTCTTCGGCCAGCTTCTGGATCGCGGTGCCCAGCTTCTCCTGGTCGGCCTTGGTCTTCGGCTCGATGGCGACCTCGATCACCGGCTCCGGGAAGGTCATCGACTCGAGCACGACCTGGTTGTCCGGGTCGCTCAGCGTGTCACCGGTGGTGGTGTCCTTGAGGCCGATCACCGCGTAGATGTTGCCGGCGGTGACGAAGTCGACCGGGTTCTCCTTGTTGGCGTGCATCTGGAAAATCTTGCCGATGCGCTCCTTCTTGCCCTTGGTCGAGTTGACGACCTGGGCGCCGGAGTCGATGCGGCCCGAGTACACGCGGACGTAGGTCAGACGACCGAAGAACGGGTGCACGGCGACCTTGAAGGCCAGCGCGGAGAAGGGCTCGGTCGCGTCGGCGTGACGCATGATGACCTGCTCCTCGTCGCGCGGGTTGTGCGCCTCGATGGCGGGCACGTCGAGCGGCGACGGGAGGTAGTCGATCACGGCGTCGAGCATCGGCTGGACGCCGCGGTTCTTGAACGCCGAACCGCAGAGGACCGGGTAGATCTCGTTGTTGACGGTGAGCTTGCGGATCGCGGCCTTGATCTCGGGGACCGTGATCTCCTCGCCGCCGAAGAACTTCTCGAGCAGCACGTCGTCGCTCTCGGCGACGGTCTCGATCAGCTTGGCGCGGTACTCCTCGGCCTTGGCCTGGAGGTCGGCGGGGATGTCCTGGACCTCGTACTTGGCGCCCATGGTCACATCGCCCTTGGCGTCGCCCGGCCACACCAGCGCGCGCATCTCGATCAGGTCGACGACGCCGACGAAGTCGGACTCGGAACCGATCGGGAGCTGCATCACCAGCGGCTTGGCGCCGAGGCGGGAGATGATGGTGTCGACCGTGAAGTAGAAGTCGGCGCCCAGCTTGTCCATCTTGTTGACGAAGCAGATGCGCGGGACGTTGTACTTGTCGGCCTGGCGCCACACGGTCTCCGACTGGGGCTCGACGCCCTCCTTCGCGTCGAAGACGGCGACCGCGCCGTCGAGCACGCGGAGCGAGCGCTCCACCTCGACGGTGAAGTCCACGTGTCCGGGCGTGTCGATGATGTTGATCTGGTTCTTGTTCCAGAAGCAGGTCACGGCCGCGGACGTGATGGTGATGCCGCGCTCCTTCTCCTGCTCCATCCAGTCGGTGGTCGAGGCGCCGTCGTGCGTCTCGCCGATCTTGTGGTTGACGCCCGTGTAGAACAGGATGCGCTCGGTCGTGGTGGTCTTGCCGGCATCGATGTGGGCCATGATGCCGATGTTGCGGACCTTGTTCAGGTCGGTGAGCACGTCCTGTGCCACAGGGTTCCTCCGAAAAGTTGAAAGTGGAAGGTGTGCCATCCGGGCGCGGCACTCTTCAGTGCAACGCCCGGACGGCCAGATTTATTACCAGCGGTAGTGGGCGAAGGCCTTGTTCGACTCGGCCATCTTGTGCGTGTCCTCGCGGCGCTTCACGGCGGCGCCGAGGCCGTTCGAGGCGTCGAGGATCTCGTTGGTGAGACGCTCGGTCATGGTCTTCTCGCGACGGCCCTTGGCGTAGCTGGTGAGCCAGCGGAGCGCGAGGGTGTTGGCGCGGTGCGGCTTGACCTCGACCGGCACCTGGTAGGTCGAGCCACCGACGCGGCGGGAGCGGACCTCGAGGGTCGGACGGATGTTGTCGAGCGCCTTCTTGAGCGTGGTGACCGCATCCTGGCCGGACTTGGTGGCGACGCCCTCGAGCGCGTCGTAGACGATGCGCTCGGCGAGGCCCTTCTTGCCGTCGAGGAGGATCTTGTTGACGAGCTGGCTGACGACCGGGGACCCGTAGACCGGGTCGGCGACGACGGGGCGCTTCGGAGCGGGACCCTTGCGAGGCATTACTTCTTCTCCATCTTCGCGCCGTAACGGCTGCGAGCCTGCTTGCGGTTCTTCACGGCCTGGGTGTCCAGGGCGCCGCGGACGATCTTGTAGCGGACGCCGGGAAGGTCCTTCACACGGCCGCCACGGACGAGCACCATGGAGTGCTCCTGCAGGTTGTGGCCCTCACCGGGGATGTAAGCGGTGACCTCGGTCCCGTTCGACAGCTTCACACGGGCGACCTTGCGGAGCGCCGAGTTCGGCTTCTTGGGGGTGGTGGTGTAGACACGGGTGCACACGCCGCGCTGCTGGGGGTTGGCCTTCAGGGCGGGGGCCTTGGTCTTGGTGACCTTCGGCGTCCGTCCCTTACGGACCAACTGCTGAATGGTTGGCACTGAACTTCTCCTTATATGGACTGCACGGTGACAGTTGTCGCTTTTTTCCGCACCCCGAACCGCCCGCGCCGCGGGTCGTTCGGAAGTGGGAGTATCGGCCCCGATCGAAAAGGTTCCGGGTCGATATGCCGTGGGGGCCGGGATTCCGTGCGGTCTCCCTGCCCATCGGATGAGTACGTGCCAGCCCGCTCTCCCCGCGCCCGAAAGAGGGCATGGAGCAAGCGCGCAGCAGAGCGCACACCCGATAAATACTATCCGGCGGGTCCCCCACGGTCAAATGAGCGAGGGGTGCTAAAGGCCTTGTCCGCGCAGGGCGAAAGGGCCGCCGAACCGGTCGGAGTTCCCGCCGGGCCGCGGCGCGCGCATTCAGAACGGCGGCTTCACGCTCGTGCGGGTCCCGCGGGTGGATGCGTCCCTTCCGGTGCGGGTGTGTGTCTGACGGCTCTCTTCGCTTCGCCTACGCGTCCTCGTCGCGCTCCCAGGGCCAGCGGGGGCGACCGCGCTGGCGGAACCGGCCGACGAGCACCAGCTGGTAGAGCAACGTCACCGCGAACGCCGCCGCTCCGGCCGTGATCGACGGCCAGCGGATCAGCTGTGAGAGGGCGAACAGGACGTAGTGCAGCGGGTCACCCGGGTCGCCGAAAGCGCCGGCGATTCCGCCCGCCGCGATGAACACCGCGTAGCAGGCGACGCCGACGCCGAGGGCGACACCCGGGGACACGCGCTGCCGTTCGGCGGGAACGCGGGTGCCGAGCACGATCAGGAACACGAGCAGCATGACAGCCGCCGCGATCACCATCGTGGGGCCGACCAGCGGGCCCACCTGCGGATCGCCGATGACGTCCGTGTCCGTGGCGAGCGAGATCAGCCCGAACGCCGCGACGAGGAGCGCGAGGTAGAGTCCTGCCGCGAAGAACGCGACGACGGTGGCGTAGGCGCGCTCGTCACGCATCCGTCACCTCCGGGTCAGTACCCCTGCTGCGCGTAGGCCGCCGCCGCCTGGTTCTGGGCGTCGGCCACCTGCTGCTCGTAGTCGGCCTGCGCCTCCGCGTTCCGTGCCTTCAGCTTGCGGCCCCGACCGGCCAGCCAGGCGCCCGTCCAGATGGAGATCTCGCGGGCGATCACACCGGCGAGGACGGCGAACGGGTTCACCCAGGCGCTGCGCATCAGGATGGCGAACTCGTTGGAGGTGCGCGTCCAGTACTGCGCGTCGACCAGCCCGGCCCCGATGTAGACGAGGTAGACGAAGACGGCGACGAACAGGCCGCCGAGGATGTACGCCCACCAGCGCGCGCGGTTCAGGATCTGGATGAGCACGACCATCCCGATGAAGAACGCGACCACCGGCGCCCACCCGCGGATACCGCCGGTGAAGAACTGGACCAGCGCAGGCACGAACTCGTCGCTCGGGGTGAGCAGCGAGCCGACGATGAGCACGGCCGCCGCCCACAGCACGGCGAACGCGACAGTGCCGACCAGCGCGATCAGGATGCCGACACCGCGGTTGCTCTTCTTCTTCGGCGGCTCGGGACGCTGCAGGTAGATCGGGGCGACGGGCTGCGCGCCGGCGCCCACCGGCGCGGCGGCCGTGGCGGCCGTTCCGGCGGCGGCGGTCGCGACCCCGGCCCCGTCGCCGTTCGGCGTTGCGGCGGGGTACGCCGTGGTCGGGGCGTCCTGCGCCTGGCGCAGGTTCGCCGCCTCGGCGGCGGCGATGACCGGGGTGGCCGACTCGGCGGGCGACGCGGTGTCGACGGTGGCGTCGCCGGCGGCGGTCGCACCCGGCTGGGCGCTGTTGCGGGCGACGGCGGCGGCGACGTCGTCGTCGGTGGAGACGACGGGGTCCGGTTCGGAGATCGCGGGGCGCGCGGGCTCGGCGGATGGTGCTGCGGCGGGGGCGCTCGCGTCCGCGGCCTCCTCCTCGTCCGGGCGGTTGATGTGGCCGCGGGCGGAGACCGGGTTCGACGGCGGCTCCACCACCTGCGGGTCGGTGTCCTGCGGTTGCGCTGCGGCCGACTCGGCCGGGGCGGTCGCGGGAGCGACCTGGTCGGCGTCGGGCGCGGGCTCGTAGGTCGCGCGTTTGGGCGCGGACTCCGGCGTGTCGCTCATCCTGGCTCCTCCATCGGCCCGGCGGGCCCGTTGCGCCCCACTGTAGCAACGGGGCGGCGGGTGTCCAGGGAGGCGGGACCGGGGGCGCTACTTCTGGCTGGGAGCGGTGGCCGTGGTCGACGGGGTGACGACGAAGATCAGACCGGTGATCGTCGCGCTCTTCATCCCCTCCGCGGCCGGCGCGCTCGTCGAGCTGGTCCCACCGGAGTTGGAGGAGGTCGTGATCCCGTCCACGAGGAACAGCCGCTTGCCGTGCTGAAGACCGTCCACGAAGGCGAGCGTCTGCGCATAGGTGCCCTTGACCGTCAGGGTGACCGCCAGGGACGAGAAGTTCGCCGCGGTGATCTTCGGGCTCGTCACCGGCGGCATCCCAGGGGCCGGCGTCGCGTTCGCGGTCGGCGTCGGAACCGGTGTTGCTGTCGGGGCCGGCGTGGCCGTCGCTGTCGGTGCGGGGGTCGCCGCGCCGCCGGCCGGGGCCGGAGCGGACACGGGCGCGTACGGCTTCGCATCCGCGACGGTGATTCCTGCGACGGTGACTCCCGCCGTCGCACCGATGGCGTCGACCTCGTCGACGAAGGCATCGGCAGCGGCATCGCTCGGTACGGACTGCGAGAGCTCAGCGAGCTGCCCGTTCAGCTCGCCCAGGTCGGCGTAGTCCTTCTTGAGCTTCGCGAGCGTCGCCTCCTGGGTCGCATTCAACGACTGCACGTCGAGGCGCTGCAGGCTCGCGGAGGCGGCGTTCGCCAGCTGGGGCGAGATCCCCAGGAACCAGCCGAGCGCCAGGACGATAGCCATGACGAGTACTGAGCCGATGATCCACATCTTGTTCTTGTCCATGGTCACTTCCCCCGGTTCTTCGCCGAGAAGCGGTTGGAGAACGCCTTCTCGTCGACATGCATGGTGATCGTCACGGTGTAGGAGCCGCTCTGATCGAGATTCACCGAATCGGGGAGGGCATCCGCGTACCCCGGCAGCGTCTTCAGAGCGATCAGCCAGGAGGGGACCTCCGGAAGGGACGGGCTCTGCGCGGTGAAGACGATGGTCGCGACGCGAGGTCCCTGCAGCGATGCGGTCGACTGGGGATAGAGCTCGATCGGGGTCGACGAGTCGACAGCCACCCCGGTGATGGCGACGTTCGGCGGGAGCGTGGCCTGCACCTTCTGGAGGTAGGGAGTCCAGGCGATCTCCGTCGAACCTCCCACCTCCTGGGCGGTCTTGATGAGGTCGAGCTGCTGCTGGACGGCGCGCACCTTGACGTATTGCAGCTGCTGTTTGAGCAGCTGCTGGGTTTTTGCCTGCTCCGAAGCGAGGTCACGCTGTGCCGAAGCCGCCAGCGCACCGACGCCAAGGATGCCGAGCACCGTCAGGGCGATGACCGCGACGACCCCGAGGAGGAGGCGACTGCGGATCGCCGCAGCCTTGCGGTCCGCGAGGACCTCAGGCGGGAGCAGATGCACGCGTGGCTCCGCACCGACCACGACGCCGTCCCGCCGGTTGGATCCGCCTGAACGAGGCGTCCCTCCCGCCGTGCCCGCCACCTTCCGGCGGCCGCCGCGGCCGGGCTTCGCAACCTCCGCGCCGCTCGTTGAATCCTCGGGACCTGAGCCCTTCGATGCGCGTCGGCCCGTGTCCTTGCGTTCGGCTGTCTGAGTCATGCCGCGCTCCCTACTGCGAGTCCCAGCGCTGCGCTGAGGGCGACGCGATCGCGTCCGATGTCCCCGCCGGTCAGCTTGGGCGACACCTTGACCGCAGCGAGCGCGTCCCCGACCGCGACCGGAAGGCCGGTGGCGCGGCTGAGGGTGTCCGGGAGGCCGCCGAGGTACGATCCACCGCCGCTCAGGACGACCTGGCCGATCGCTTGATCCGGTCGCGTGTTCGCGAAGAACGAGACAGTGTTGCGCAGGCTGTTGATCAGCTCTCCTGTCACGCGGTGGATGACCTCCGCACTCGGATGATCGGCCGGATCGACGCTGGTGGCGAGCCCGAGTCTGCGCTTCGCGGCGTCGGCCTGCGCCGCATCCATCCCGAGCTCGGAGACGAGCGCGCGCGTGACATCCTCGCCTCCTGCCGGGATGATGCGCACGAACTGCGGCACGCCGTCCGCGGCCATCACCACGCTGGTGGTGTTCGCCCCGATGTCGATCAGGACCACACCGCCACCGATGCCGGGCCGTGAGACGAGCACCCGGCTCACAGCGAAGGGGACGAGATCGACATCGACCACCGTCAGACCAGCGAGCTTCGCTGCGAGCACCTTGTTGGCGACCGCCTCTTTGACGGCGGCGACGAGGAGGCCCCGGATACCCGGCGCCCCATGGTCCGTCACGGCCTCGGCGACGGGATAGAAGTCGAGCAGGGCGTCGGCCACCGGAACGGGAAGCATATCCTGGACCTGGAACGGGAGGGCTTCGCGGATGTGCTTGAGCGGCGCCCGCGGGACGGTGAGCTCCCGCGCGAACACGCGCTGGTTGCCCACTCCGAGGACCACCCGCTTGCAGGTGAATCCGCCCGTCTTCCACAAGTGCTTCAGCGCTTCTGCGACGGTATTCGGCTCGATGACCTCGCCGCGTTGCACCGCTCCATCCGGAAGCACCGCCTGGTGGTAGCGCAGCAGCGTGGGCCGGGGCTTGTCGAAGTCCGCGACCTCCACGGCGCGGATCACGTCGTTCCCGACGTCCACACCGACGATTCTTGAGACCATTGCGTTTTCCCTTCTGACCATGCCGCCGGATCAGACGATCCCGAGCAACGAGAGATAGCCGTGCGCGATCGCGCCCCCGCCGACGATCCCCAGCCAGGCTCCTGCGAGCATCCACGGGCCGAACGGGATGCCGCTGCCTCGAGCAGCGCGGCGGGTGAGGAGGAGCGCCAGGCCGAACAGGCCGCCGAGGACGAAGCCCGCGAATGCGCCGACGACGAGTTCGCCCCAGCCGAGGAAGCCCAGGAAGAGACCGAGCGCGCCCGCGAGTTTCACGTCGCCGAGTCCCATGCCCCCGGGGCGGGCCAGCGCGAGCGCAAGGTAGAGCGCGAGCATCCCGCCCATGCCGATCGCCGCCCGGCCGAGCGCGGCCGGGTCGCCGAGAGCGAGCGCCGCCACGGTGAGCAGGACGGCGCCCGCGGCGTAGGCGGGGAGGACGATACGGTTCGGGAGGCGGTGGGTGTCGAGGTCGATCAGCGCCAGCGCTATGCTGATCGCCCCGAGGTACAGGAACGCGATCGACGCGACGACGGCGCCGAGCGCGTGGCCGTCGAACGCGGTCGGGAAGCCCCAGCGCTCCAGCGCCCACACGGTGATGCCGGCGAAGACGAGTCCTGTGCCCAGTTCGACCAGTGGGTAGCGCGCTGAGATGCGCGCGCCGCAGTCGCGGCACCGGCCGCGAAGGATCAGCCAGGAGACGACGGGGATGTTGTCGTACCCCCGGATCCGGGCACTGCACGAACCGCAGGCGCTCGGGGGCGTCACGATCGAGCGGCCCGCAGGGACGCGGAAGATCACGACGTTGAGGAACGAACCGATGAGCGATCCGAACAGGCCCAGGAGGACGACCGGCATGTCAGCTGCCCCCCAGGTCGCGGTTCGAGATCAGAGAGCCGGGTTGCGGATTCGGCAGGGGCGGTAGCACAGCGCCCGTGTTGAGATCGTAGCCGGCGATTCCGACCTGATCGAAGGTGTAGATGGGGTTGTTGATAACCGTGCTGAAAGTCCCCGCGTAGATCTGTCCGTTCCACGTCAGGTTGTTCTTCGAGACCAGCGCGCACGGTGTGTACAGCATCGCCTGCACAGCGTTGTCCGTCGAGATGACGTCCGAGGCTGTCAGGTCGTTCTTCGCGACGAAGTCGTCCTGGTGGGTCGGGTCCGTCGCAGCAGGGGCGTAATTGCACGTCGGCTGGTGGTCGGCCACGTTGTCCGGGGTGATGAACCAGAGGCGGTGGACGGCCGAGCTCGACGAGGTGAAGGCCAGCTTGTTCGTACCGCTGAAGTTGAACTGGTTGGCGAAGATGACCACGTCGCTGGTCAACGACACGGTCGTGTTGTTGTTCGCGGACGGGCCGCCGACGCAGCCGAGCATGTTGATGATCACCGGCTTGCCCGGCTGGGTGCCGCCCAGGTTTCCCGTCGAGAAGGTGCACGGCACGTCGGTCGGAGCAACCTGGACCTGGAAGGGTGTGCCGGTCGAGTCCACCCAGTCGCTCGGCTTGTAGGTCACATCGACCCACGGCGGAGCCGTCGGGACGGAGCCGGACTGCGTGTATGTCCCGGAGACCTTCGAGCCCGGGGGATTCGGGGAGACGGCACTCGCGGTCAGATTGCCGACGATGTTTCCGCTGCCCAGCGTCGCGGTGTTCTGCACATTCACATTGCCGTTGACGGTGCATGTGCCGCCGAAGGTGAGGTTGCCGTTCGGCGACGCTCCCCCGACAGAGAGATTGCCGTTGAACACCGAATTGTTCTTGTTGCAGACGAGGTTGCCGTTCTGCACGACCAGTCCGCTGCTCTCGGACAGGTCGAAGCCGGAGTTGGCCTCCACTTGGCCTCCGCTGTAGAGGTCGATGGACGTACCGGAGGGCGTGATGCCCGGGACGAGCCAGTTGAAGACGGCCTCGACCTTGCGCGCGTTACCCGACGTGTTGCCCGAGATGCCGGGAGCCTGGGGGCTTCCGGTGGAGACGATCCGCACCCGGCTGGCGCTGGAGGTCGGGCACCCGGCCTGCCAGCCGGACCCGGCATCGAATGAGACGACGGCCGAGTAGGCGAGCGTGCCCGTCGCGGTGTATACACCCGGAGTTGGTTGGGCAGCGCAGTTGCCGGCTGTGTACAGCCCGGCTCGGGCCGCGGCGATACCCGCGTCCGCTGCAGCGTGCGACTGCACGCCGGCGCGGGTGGAGGAGCTGAAGCCGTAGGCCGACACGACCGAAGTGGCGATGAGCGTCGTGAGGATGATGCCCAAGATCATCAGGCCCAGCACGGCGATGAGGGCCGAACCACGCTCGGGCTGGCGGTGTGCGCGGAGGTATCGCGTGATCAGTAGCATGCCGGCGTCCCTGATGATCCTGCACGGCTGACGACCGTGCTATTGATGGCGACGGGTCCAGCGCCGGAGGACTGTCCGGTGAACCCGATCGTGAGGGTGGGAGTGGCTCCGCTGAAGATCCCGGTGCCGATGTTGGGGGTGACACTCTTGGTCAGCAGGGTCCAGGTGGGGAGCGTCGCCGCGGTCGGGACCGCGATCGCCGAGGGCGAGATCGTGTAGCGGATGCTTCCGTCCGCCGCGGAGTAATACCAGGCGACACACTGCCAGCCCAGAGTCGCGCCCCCCTGGGCGGTACGTGCGATCAGGAGCTGATCGGTGCCGGACGGCGAGGTGAGCATGAAGTCCGAGGCGTTGCGGATCCCGCGCTCGACCGACTCGGCGGCCAGTTGAGCGGAGGTCGTCGTCGCGGCCATCGAGTTCACCGTCCTGGAGGTGCTGGAGAGGCTGGACATCATCGCACCGACGATGGCGAGGACGAGGACCAGGATCATCGCAGCAATGACGAGTTCAACGAGCGTGAACCCGTCGTCGCTTCTGGAGTCTTCTGCGGGGGTCATGGTCACGGTCCCGTCACGAAGACGAGCGTGTTCGCCGTGGTGAGCACCGCGCCGGTGTCGGTGCGGGTGACGGTGACCGAGACCTTGACGGTGGTCGGATAGCCCGCCGCCGTGGCCGGGCAGGTCGTGCCGATGGCACGGACCGATTTCAGTGGAACGTTCTGGGCACTGGCGGTGGTGGTGGCCGCTGTGATGGAACTGCAGGCAGTCAGACCGCGAACCTGCTCGATCTGCTGATTGGCGAGCTGGGTTGCGGTAGCGAGGGAGGCGTTCTGGACCGAGACCCGGAGGCCCTGGACGAGGATCGGGATGAGGGCGACCGCGATCAGGCCGAGGAGGAACATGGCGATGAGAACCTCGGCGATGCCGAAGCCGTTGTCGTCGGCGCCTCGAATGAAGCTGGTGCGGCGGGCTTTGTCTCCGGTGTTCATGTTCCACCTCCCTTCGGGTCGGATCTGATGGATTCAGAACGAGAGAACGGGTGGGCCGGCGGAAGCGTGCCGACCCACCCGGTGGAGCTCTGCTTACGGGCAGGCCGCCTTGGTCGCCGACGTGGAGTCGGTGATCGAGTAGGTGTCACCCGAGCCGCTCGTCCCCTGGATGCAGAACGTCGGCGGGTTAGTAGTCGTGACCGGCTTGTAGAGGAGCCCGGTCGTGCCCCCGATAGACCCATTGTCGTAGGGGCTCGGCAGCGCAGTGGGGAGCGTTCCGTTCGCGGCGGTCTGGGCCGCGACAACGGCGGTCTTCGCGTTTGTCAGGTCGGACTTCGTCGCGCTGTCCTTGGCGTTGTTCTGGATACCCAGGTACACGGGGATGGCGATCGCGGCGAGGATGCCGATGATGATCACCACGACGAGGAGCTCGATGAGGGTGAAGCCCTTCTCGTTCTCCTCCAGGAGACCCTGGCGGCGGCGATTCAGTTTGCCCATGAGTCGGAAGTACATTGCAGTGTCCATTCGGTCGGGAGTGATGCGGGGTGGGCGGGTGCATCCCCGCTCGTTGACGATGTTAGGGGCGTTCAAATCGCCGCCAGAATCCCTTGTGTGGGGGTTTAACCCCTGATCATGCCCCCAAAGCGAGGGTGAATCACGTTTTGTTGTCCCCGAAATCGAGGACAAATGGTGCCTACCGTGGTACGGCTCGCGCCTGTTATTTGATCAGGCTGGAGATCTGGAAGATCGGCATGTAGAGCGCGATCACCATGCCGCCGATCACGACACCCAGGAACGCGATCATGAGCGGCTCGATCATGGCGGTCAGCTGCTCGGTGGAGGCCTGGACCTCCTGATCGTAGAAGTCCGCGATCTTGTCGAGCATCGTCTCCAGGGAGCCGGAGTCCTCGCCCACGGCGATCATCTGCGTGACCATCGACGGGAACACGGGGTGGTCCTGCAGCGGGCGAGCGATCGACTCGCCCTGACGGACGGACTCCGCCACGGCCACGAGAGCGCGTTCTATGACGTAGTTGCCGCTGGTCTCCCCCACGATGCGGATCGCCTGGAGGATCGGCACGCCGGCCCCGATCATGTTCGAGAAGTTGCGGCTGAACCGCGCGATGGCGATCTTCTTGAGGAGCTTGCCGAAGACCGGCGTCTTCAGCTTGATCGGGTCGACGACGCGTCTGACCCGCTCCTCGTGCTTGTTCCGGCTCCACCACCAGGCGAAGCCCACCACGAGGACGAGCAGCAGCGGTCCGAGCCACACCATGTTGTGCGACATCACGACCAGGATCTCGGTGGGCAGCGGCAGCTGCCCGCCCAGGCTCTTGAACATGTTGTCGAACACCGGGACGATGAACAGCAGCATGCCGATCACGGACAGGAGCGACATGATGAGGACGATCACAGGGTAGGTCAGCGCCGACTTGATCGTTCCTCGGAGCTTGACCTCCTTCTCGAAGTTGGTCGCTACGGAATCGAGGGCACCGTCCAGGAACCCGCCGGTCTCACCCGCACGGACCATGTTGACCATGAGCGGCGGGAAAACGTCGTCGTACTTCCGGAAGGCCTCCGAGAGGGATGTGCCCGCCTCCACTTGCTCGGTGACCTCCACGAGGATCTTCGCGAGCTTCTTGTTCTCCGTCTGCTCGGAGAGCACGGTGAGGGTCTTCAGGAGCGACAGTCCGGCGCCGATCATAGTACTCATCTGCCGGCTCATGATGGCCAGGTCTTTGAGCTTGACCCCGGAACCGAAGCCGAGGTTGATCTCCCGGTTGAGGCCGGTGGCATCCGCCTCCGCGATGGCGACGGGAGAGAGTCCCATGACGCGCAGCCGCGCGGCCACCGCCCCCTCGCTGGCGGCGTCGATCCGGCCCTTGACGATGCGGCCCTCCGCGTTGCGACCGCGGTACGCGTACGCCTGGACGGTGGCCATCAGCGCACCACCTGGGAGTACGAGTCGCCGTAGTCCGGACCGCTCGCGGCGAACGCGCGCGCAGCCTGGTCCGTCGGCGAGTCTGTGCGCTGGATCAGCCGTCGGATGCCCTCGACGTCGTGGGCCTTCTCCAGAGCAGCTGCGTGGGTGATCTGGCCGCTGTTGA
This sequence comes from Leifsonia sp. KNZ13-11D, assembly GCF_056754895.1. Lineage (NCBI taxonomy): Bacteria > Bacillati > Actinomycetota > Actinomycetes > Micrococcales > Microbacteriaceae > Leifsonia > Leifsonia sp. KNZ13-11D. The sequence goes on along the minus strand of NZ_JBPGWU010000001.1, from coordinate 943,442 downwards.
CGAGGTCGGCGAGGTGCTGGTCCATGGTGTGCATTCCCGAGCCACGACCCGCCTGCATCATCGAGCCGATCTGGTAGGTCTTGCCCTCACGGATGAGGTTGGCGATGGCGGGTGTCATGATGAGCACCTCCGTGGCGACGGCTCGACCGCGGCCCGACGCGCGTTTCACGAGCGTCTGGCAGATGACGCCCTGGAGCGTCGCAGCGAGCTGTGCACGCACCTGCTGCTGCTGGTGCGGTGGGAACACGTCGATCACACGGTCGATGGTCTGCGGTGCGTCCTGCGTGTGGAGGGTGGCGAAGACGAGGTGGCCCGTCTCGGCCGCGGTCAGCGCGACGGAGATGGTCTCGAGGTCGCGGAGCTCGCCGATGAGGATGACGTCGGGGTCCTGACGGAGGACGTGCTTGAGGGCGTTCCCGAAGCTGCGGGTGTCGTGGCCCACCTCGCGCTGGTTCACGATCGACTTCTTGTGCACGTGCATGAACTCGATCGGGTCCTCGACCGTGACGATGTGATCGGCCCGGGTCGAGTTCACCAGGTCGATGAGAGCGGCCAGGGTTGTCGACTTGCCGGAGCCGGTCGGTCCTGTGACGAGCACGAGGCCGCGCGGGAGCTGCGACAGCCGGCCGACGCTCTCGGGTACGCCCAGCTCGGCGAGGCCCTTGATCTCGGTGGGGATGAGACGGAACGCCGCGCCGACAGCACCTCTCTGCTGGTAGACGTTGACACGGAAACGCGAGTTCGCCGAGATCGTGAAGGCGAAGTCCAGTTCGAGTTCCCGTTCGAACGTGGCGCGCTCCCGCTCGTTGAGCAGGCTGAAGAGAGCGGCGCGCGTGCGCTCGTGGCCCCACGGCTCGTGGGATCCCGCCGGAGTCAGCGAGCCGTCCACGCGGATCATCGGCGCCGCGCCGACGGTCACGTGGAGGTCGGAGGCGCGGGACGCGACAACGGTGCGGAGCGCGGCCACGAGTTCCGGGTCCGCGGCAGCGAGTGCCTCGCGCTCGGCGGGCGTCAGCGTGGAGGTGTCGTACTCGTCGGCGGGAATGGTCGCCGACGGGACGGCCGGAACCGACGTCACCGGCGCTGGAGCCACGGGAAGGGCCGTGGTCGCAGGAGGCGGCGCCGATGCGGGCAGGGGTGGCGTCGCCGGTGGCGGGTACGACGCCGCGATCGGCGCGGCGTCCGGCGCAGGGCCGGACACGGGGGCCGACGTCGGAGCGGGCGCGAACACAGGCTCGGACTCGGCCTCGCCCGTCTCAGCCGCGGACGCGTGACGGCCGGCCCACTCCGACGGCGCGAGCGTCACCGGAGGCGTGGTCGGCGCTGGGACGGCCGACCACAGGTCGCCCGTTCGCGGAGCCACCACGGGGATCTCGTAGATCGGCCGCGGGTCACCCGGTCCCGGGATACCCCATCCGTCCTTGCTGCCGTCCGTCGCCATGTGTCCTCCTAGGCCACCACTCGAATGATCTCGTCGACCGACGTCAGGCCGAGCTTGACCTTCTCCCAGCCGTCCTCACGAAGCGTGAGCATGCCCTGCTCCCTAGCCGCTCGTCCGATCTCCGCGCTGGATGCGCGCTCCACCGTGAGCCGTTCGATCTCCTCGGTGACCGCCATGACCTCGTGGACCGCGAGACGCCCGCGGTAGCCCGTGTTCGAGCATGCGGTGCAGCCGACCGGACCGTAGATCACGGGCGGCTCCCCTTCCGGAGTCATGGGGAACCGAAGGCGGCGCAGGTCGTCCGCCGCGTACGCCGTCGGGCGCTTGCAGCGTTCGCACAACCGGCGCGCGAGGCGCTGGGCGACGACACAGTCGAGCGCCGAGCCGACCAGGAACGGCTCGATCTCCATCTCGGTGAGTCGGGTCACCGCGCTGGGTGCGTCGTTGGTGTGCAGTGTCGAAAGCACGAGGTGTCCGGTCAGCGACGCCTCGATGGCGATCTGGGCCGTCTCGTGGTCGCGGATCTCGCCGAGCAGCACGACGTCCGGGTCGCTGCGCAGGATGCTGCGCAGCGCACTGGCGAAGGTCAGTCCCGCCTTGGGATTGACCTGCACCTGGTTGACTCCCGGCATCCGGTACTCGACCGGGTCCTCGACCGTGATGACGTTGATCTCCGGCTTCGATACGGCGTTCAGTGTCGTGTACAGGGTCGTGGACTTGCCGGAACCGGTCGGGCCGGTGACCAGGATCATGCCGTACGGCTTGGTGTAAGCGGTTCGGAACGTCTCGAGGTTGCGCTCGAGCAGGTTCAGGTCGGTGAGCGTCAGCGATGTGTTGGTGTTGTCGAGGATCCGCATGACGACCTTCTCGCCCCACACGGTGGGGAGCGTCGCCACGCGCAGGTCGATCTGCCGTCCACCGTGGACGACCGACATGCGCCCGTCCTGGGGCTTGCGCCGCTCGGCGATGTTGATGTCGCTCATGATCTTCAGGCGCGAGATCACGCCGTTCTGCACCGACTTCGGAGCGCTCTGCATCTCGTGCAGCACCCCGTCGATGCGGTACCGCACGCGAAGGCTGTCTTCGCCGGGCTCGATGTGGATGTCGGATGCGCGGTCCTGGATCGCCTGGCTCACGATGAGATTGACGAAGCGGACGATGGGCGCTTCGTCCTCGGGGGACTCCTCCATCGAAGCGGCGGCGTCCTGCGCCGGTGCGGTCTCCTCCTCGAATGTGGTGGAGAGGTCGTTCAGTTCGTCGTCGGCGCGGATGTGCCGGTCGATGGCGGCCTCGAGGTCGGCAGGCTCGGCGACGACCACCTGGACGGGCATACGCGCCGCGGCGCGGACGTCGTCGATCGCGAACACGTCGCCCGGGTCGGACATGGCCAGGATCAGCGTTCCAGCGTCCACGGCGATGGGCAGGACGGAATGCCGCCGGCAGATGGCGCCGCTGACGCTGGCGACCGCCGTGCGGTCGACCGGGTAGTCGACCAGCTCGACGAAAGCCACGCCCGCCTGGGCCGCCCGCGCGTGGGCGAGCTGGGTGGACGTGATGACGCCGCGTTCGAGCAGATCGCGCGCGACGGTGTCGTCCGACCTCGACGCCGAGATGGCGTCCAGGTATTCGATGGGCAGATGGCCGTGAAGGATGAGGATCTCGGTCATGGACGCCACGGGGGACCTCCTCGGATAGGGGTCCTGCCGGGTTCGGGTAATCCGACAGGGCACGTCCCGGCCTGGAGCTGCTCCGGTCGGGACGAAGCCTTGCCACAGTAACCGGCTATCTCCCCTGAGAAACAGACCCGCGACCGGGTGCCCCGCGTGCGGGGGTCGCGCTGAACGGCGCTCGCGACGTCCGTCAGTGCAGCCGGCCGCGGCGGCTCGCGAGGAAGACGAGGGCCACCGCCAGAACCGCGCATCCCATCGTGGTGAGCCAGAACGGGAGGGTGGCCGCGGCGTGGCCGCCGGCGGCCTGGATGATCCCCGCGATGAAGCTGACGACCGCGACCACCAGCGCGACGCCGGCGACGCCGACCATCGCGCGCCCCACGCCATCCGTGTACTCGAGAAGCTGCCGCCACATACCCCTATCCTCCCATCCCCCACCCCCTCCCCCCATCCGCTCCGCTCCGCTGAGGTGCACGTCGTTGCGCTCGACACGCCGGTCGGGGGCGCAACAACGTGCACCTCAGCGGAGCGGAGCGGCCGCGCGCGCGGGGAGGGAGGGAGGGAGGGAGGGAGGGAACCCCCGGGAACGACGAAGGCCCCCGGCGTGAGCCGGGGGCCTGAGCCGCTCCCCGTCAGAGGAGTCGGTACCTGCTTAGTTGTAGGTGCCGGGGGTGTAGTCGTCCGAGCTGAAGCTGTCGAAGTCGACGAAGCTCAGGTCGCTCTCGTTGAACGCGGAGTCGTCGGCGAAGATGCGGTTGGGGTACCGCTCCGCCTTGGCCTCCTCGGTCGCCTCCACCGAGACGTTCCGGTAGCGCGACAGGCCGGTTCCGGCCGGGATGAGCTTACCGATGATGACGTTCTCCTTGAGACCGATCAGCGGGTCGGACTTGCCCTCCATGGCCGCCTGCGTCAGGACGCGGGTGGTCTCCTGGAAGGACGCGGCCGACAGCCACGACTCGGTCGCCAGCGAGGCCTTGGTGATACCCATGACCTCCTGACGGGCGGACGCCGTCTTCTTGCCCTCCTGCAGCGCAGCACGGTTGATCTCGTTGTACCGCGAACGGTCGACGAGCTCACCCGGCAGCAGGTCGGTGTCGCCGTGGTCGACGACGGTGACCTTGCGGAGCATCTGGCGGACGATGACCTCGATGTGCTTGTCGTGGATCGGCACGCCCTGCGAGCGGTAGACGCCCTGGACGCCGCCCACCAGGTGCTTCTGCACCTCGCGGACGCCCTTGACCCGGAGGACCTCCTTCGGGTCGACGGTGCCGACGATCAGCTGCTGACCGAGGTCGACGTGCTGCCCGTCCTCCACCAGCAGGGTGGAGCGCTTCAGCACCGGGTAGACGTGCGGCTCGTCGCCGTTGTCCGGGGTCAGGATGACCTTGCGGGACTTGTCCGTCTCCTCGATGACGATGCGGCCTGCGGCCTCGGCGATCGGGGACGCACCCTTCGGGGTACGCGCCTCGAACAGCTCCTGGACGCGCGGCAGACCCTGGGTGATGTCGTCCGCGGACGCGGAACCACCGGTGTGGAACGTACGCATGGTGAGCTGCGTTCCGGGCTCGCCGATCGACTGGGCGGCGATGATGCCGACCGCCTCGCCGATGTCCACCAGCTTGCCGGTCGCGAGCGAACGGCCGTAGCAGGCGGCGCAGACGCCGACCGCCGACTCGCAGGTCAGCACGGAGCGGACCTTGATGTCGGTGACGCCGGCGGCGACCAGCTTGTCGATGAGTACGTCGCCCACGTCCTCGCCCGCCTTCGCGACCACGGTGCCGTCCGTGCCGACCGCGTCAGCGGCCAGCGTGCGGGCGAACACCGAGTTCTCGACGTTCGGGTCGCGGGTGAGGGTGCCATCGGCGCCGACCGTCGCGATCGGCAGGTCGAGGCCCTTGGTCGTGCCGCAGTCGTCCTCGCGGATGATGACATCCTGCGAGACGTCCACCAGACGACGGGTCAGGTAGCCCGAGTCCGCCGTACGGAGAGCCGTGTCGGCCAGACCCTTGCGGGCACCGTGCGTCGCGATGAAGTACTCCGCCACCGACAGCCCCTCGCGGTACGAGGAGATGATCGGACGGGGGATGATCTCACCCTTCGGGTTGTTCACCAGACCACGCATACCGGCGATGTTGCGGACCTGCAGCCAGTTACCACGGGCACCGGACGTCACCATGCGGTTGATGGTGTTGTCCGCCGGGAAGTTGGCACGCATGGCCTCGGCCACCTCGTTGGTCGCCTCGGTCCAGATCTTCACCAGCTCCTGGCGACGCTCGAGGTCGGTCGTCAGACCCTTCTCGAACTCGGAGGTGATCTTGGCGGCCTTCTTCTCGTAGCCGGCCACGATCTGCGCCTTGTTCGGCGGGGTCAGGATGTCGCTCAGCGACACCGTGACGCCCGAGCGGGTGCCCCAGTAGAAGCCGGCGTCCTTGATCCGGTCGAGCGCCGCGGCGACCTCCACCTTCGGGTACCGCTCGGCGAGGGCGTTCACGATCGACGAGATCGTGCCCTTGTCGGCGACATCCTCCACGTAGGGGTAGTCCGCCGGCAGCGTCTCGTTGAAGAGAGCGCGGCCCAGGGTGGTCTCCACGATCGCGGTGATCGGGGTGGCCCCGGTGTCGGCGGCGTCCGACGGCACGTAGTTGTCGAGACGGATCTTGACCTTGGCGTTCAGGTGCAGCGTGCCCTGGTCCTTCGCGAGGATCGCCTCGGAGACCGAGGAGAACGCGCGACCCTCGCCCACGGCGCCCTCGCGGACGGTGGTGAGGTGGTGCAGACCGATGATCATGTCCTGCGAGGGCAGGGTGACCGGGCGGCCGTCCGACGGCTTCAGGATGTTGTTCGAGGCGAGCATCAGGATGCGGGCCTCGGCCTGGGCCTCCACCGACAGCGGCAGGTGCACCGCCATCTGGTCGCCGTCGAAGTCCGCGTTGAACGCGGCGCAGACGAGCGGGTGGAGCTGGATGGCCTTGCCCTCGACGAGCTGCGGCTCGAACGCCTGGATGCCCAGACGGTGCAGGGTGGGTGCACGGTTCAGCAGAACCGGGCGCTCGCGGATGATCTCCTCGAGCACGTCCCAGACCTGCGGGCGCGAGCGCTCCACCATCCGCTTCGCGGCCTTGATGTTCTGAGCGTGGCTCAGGTCGATCAGGCGCTTGATGACGAACGGCTTGAACAGCTCCAGAGCCATCTGCTTGGGCAGACCGCACTGGTGCAGCTTGAGCTGCGGACCCACGATGATGACCGAACGGCCCGAGTAGTCCACGCGCTTGCCGAGCAGGTTCTGGCGGAAACGACCCTGCTTGCCCTTCAGCATGTCGCTGAGGGACTTGAGGGCGCGGTTGCCGGTACCCGTGACGGGACGGCCGCGGCGGCCGTTGTCGAACAGCGCGTCGACGGCCTCCTGCAGCATGCGCTTCTCGTTGTTCACGATGATCTCGGGAGCACCGAGGTCGAGCAGACGACGGAGGCGGTTGTTGCGGTTGATCACGCGGCGGTACAGGTCGTTCAGGTCGCTGGTGGCGAAGCGGCCACCGTCGAGCTGGACCATCGGGCGCAGCTCCGGCGGGATGACCGGGACGACGTCGAGGACCATCGCGGCCGGCGAGTTGCCGGTCGCCAGGAACGACGACACCACGCGCAGACGCTTGATCGCGCGGATCTTCTTCTGGCCCTTGCCGGTGGCGATCTGCTCGCGGAGCAGCTCGGCCTCGGCGTTCAGATCGAAGGCCTGCAGGCGGCGCTTGATCGCCTCGGCGCCCATGTAGGCCTCGAAGTACAGGCCGTAGCGGTCGAGGAGCTCGTTGAAGTCCGCGTCCTCCGGCTTGAGGTCGCCGACCTTGAGGGTGCGGAACGACTCCCACACGCGCTCGAGGCGGGCGATGTCCTCATCGAACGACTTGCGGAGCTGGCCCATCTCCTTCTCGGCCGTGTCCTTGACACGGCGCTTCTGGTCGGCCTTAGCGCCCTCCTCCTCGAGCGCCGCGAGGTCGGTCTCCAGGCGCTGCAGACGCTCGGCGACGCGGGCGTCGCGCTGGTCGGACAGCGTCTTGATCTCGAGGCGGAGCTCGTTCTCGAGGCCGGGGAGGTCGGCGTGGCGACCCTCCTCGTCGACCTCGATCACCATGTAGGCGGCGAAGTAGATGACCTTCTCGAGGTCCTTGGGCGCCATGTCGAGCAGGTAGCCGAGGCGGCTGGGCACACCCTTGAAGTACCAGATGTGCGTGACCGGGGCGGCGAGTTCGATGTGGCCCATGCGCTCACGACGGACGGAGGACTTGGTGACCTCCACGCCGCAGCGCTCGCAGACGATGCCCTTGAACCGGACGCGCTTGTACTTGCCGCACGAGCACTCCCAGTCGCGGGACGGTCCGAAGATCTGCTCGCCGAAGAGTCCATCCTTCTCCGGCTTCAGGGTCCGGTAGTTGATGGTCTCCGGCTTCTTGACCTCGCCGTAGCTCCAACGACGGATGTCGTCAGCGGTGGCCAGGCCGATACGCAGCTCGTCAAAAGTTGTTGCGTCGAGCAATGTGTTCACTCTCTCCTGTTGAAAGATTCGTCAGTAGGTCTGGCTGCCGCTTAGATCTCGTCGATCGACGACGACTCGAAGCGCGAGGAGATGTTGATGCCGAGCTCTTCCGCCGCGCGGAAGGCCTCGTCGTCCGAGTCGCGCAGGCTGACCGCCTGGCCGTCGGCCGAGAGCACCTCCACGTTCAGGCAGAGGGACTGCATCTCCTTGATGAGCACCTTGAAGGACTCCGGGATGCCCGGCTCCTGGATGTTCTCACCCTTGACGATGGCCTCGTAGACCTTGACGCGGCCGAGGATGTCATCCGACTTGATGGTCAGGAGCTCCTGCAGCGCGTACGCGGCACCGTAGGCCTCGAGGGCCCACACCTCCATCTCACCGAAGCGCTGACCACCGAACTGCGCCTTACCACCGAGCGGCTGCTGGGTGATCATCGAGTACGGACCGGTCGAACGGGCGTGGATCTTGTCGTCGACCAGGTGGTGCAGCTTCAGGATGTACATGTAGCCGACCGAAACGGGGTCCGGGTACGGCTCGCCGGAGCGGCCGTCGAACAGCTGCGTCTTGCCGGAGGAGCCGATCAGGCGGTCGCCGTCGCGCGTCGGGAGCGTCGAGTCGAGCAGACCAGCGATCTCCTCCTCCTTCGCACCGTCGAACACCGGGGTCGCGACCTTCGTGTTCGGCGCGGCCGAGAAGGCCTGCTCCGGAAGCTCGGCGGCCCACTTCGGCTTGCCCTTGATCTCCCAGCCGTTCTTGGCGATCCACCCGAGGTGGATCTCCAGGACCTGACCGAAGTTCATTCGACCGGGGACGCCCAGCGGGTTCAGGATGACGTCGACCGGCGTCCCGTCGGCGAGGAACGGCATGTCCTCGACCGGGAGGATCTTGGAGATGACGCCCTTGTTGCCGTGACGGCCGGCGAGCTTGTCGCCCGCGGTGATCTTGCGCTTCTGAGCGATGTAGACCACCACTCGCTGGTTCACGCCGGAGCCGAGCTCGTCGTCGCCGTCCTGCGCGTCGAAGACCTTGACACCGATGACGGTGCCCTCCTCGCCGTGCGGGACCTTCAGGGAGGTGTCGCGCACCTCGCGGCTCTTCTCGTTGAAGATCGCGCGGAGCAGGCGCTCCTCGGCCGACAGCTCGGTCTCGCCCTTCGGCGTGACCTTGCCGACGAGGATGTCGCCGGGGCGCACCTCGGCGCCGATGCGGATGATGCCGCGCTCGTCGAGGTCGGCCAGGAGGTCCGGGCTGACGTTCGGCAGGTCGCGGGTGATCTCCTCCTTGCCCAGCTTGGTGTCGCGGGCGTCGACCTCGTACTCCTCGATGTGGATCGAGGAGAGGGTGTCGTCCTTCACCAGGTTCTGGCTGAGGATGATCGCGTCCTCGAAGTTGTGACCCTCCCAGGGCATGAACGCGACGAGCAGGTTCTTGCCGAGCGCGAGCTCGCCGTTCTCGGTCGCGGGACCGTCGGCGACGACCTCGCCCTGCTCGATGCGGTCGCCTTCGTCGACGACCACGCGGTGGTTGTACGAGGTGCCCTGGTTCGAGCGGTCGAACTTGCGCAGGTAGTAGGTCTGGTACGTGCCGTCGTCGGCCATCACGGTGACCGCGTCGGCCGAGACCTCGCTGACGACACCGGACTTCTCCGCAGTGACAACGTCACCCGCGTCGATGGCCGCGTAGCCCTCCATACCGGTACCGACGACCGGGCTCTCCGAGCGGAGCAGCGGCACCGCCTGGCGCTGCATGTTCGCACCCATGAGGGCTCGGTTGGCGTCGTCGTGCTCGAGGAACGGGATCAGCGACGTACCGACCGACACCATCTGGCGCGGCGAGACGTCCATGTAGCCGATCTCGTCGGCGGGGATCAGGTCGACCTCGCCGCCCTTCTGACGGGCGAGCACGCGCTCCTCGACGAAGTGGCCGTTCGCGTCGAGCGGGGCGTTGGCCTGCGCGACGACGAAGTCGTCCTCCTCCGAAGCGGTCAGGTAGTCGATCTGGTCGGTGACCCGGCCCTCGACGACCTTGCGGTACGGCGTCTCGATGAAGCCGAAGGAGTTGATGCGCGCGAAGGATGCGAGCGAGCCGATCAGACCGATGTTCGGGCCTTCCGGCGTCTCGATCGGGCACATGCGGCCGTAGTGCGACGGGTGGACGTCACGGACCTCGACGCCGGCGCGCTCACGGCTCAGACCACCGGGGCCGAGCGCGGAGAGGCGGCGCTTGTGGGTCAGACCCGCGAGCGGGTTGTTCTGGTCCATGAACTGCGACAGCTGCGACGTTCCGAAGAACTCCTTGATCGCAGCGACGACGGGTCGCACGTTGATCAGGGTCTGCGGGGTGATCGCCTCGATGTCCTGCGTGGTCATGCGCTCGCGGACGACGCGCTCCATGCGGGAGAGACCGGTGCGGACCTGGTTCTGGATGAGCTCGCCGACGGCGCGGATACGACGGTTGCCGAAGTGGTCGATGTCGTCGATGTCGAGGCGGATGTCCGTCTCGACGCCGTTGCGGAGGCCCTTGAACGTGGTCTGGCCGTCGTGCAGGGCGACCAGGTACTTGATCGTGGCGATGATGTCCTGGACGGTCAGCACCGAGTCCGACAGCGGGGCCTCGAGGCCGAGCTTGCGGTTGATCTTGTAACGGCCGACCTTCGCGAGGTCGTAGCGCTTCGGGTTGAAGTAGAAGTTGTCGAGCAGCGCACGCGCAGCCTCGGCGGCGACCTGCTCGCCCGGACGAAGCTTGCGGTAGATGTCCTTGAGCGCCTCCTCCTTGGTGAGGATGGCGTCCTTCTCGAGGGTCAGCTCGATCGACTGGTACCCGGCGAACTCGGAGAGGATCTCCTCGCTCGTGAGACCGAGGGCCTTGAGGAACACGGTGACCGACTGCTTGCGCTTGCGGTCGATGCGGACGCCGACCTGGTCGCGCTTGTCGATCTCGAACTCGAGCCACGCTCCACGGCTCGGGATCACGCGGGCCGAGAAGATGTCCTTGTCGGACGTCTTGTCGGGGGTGGCCTCGAAGTACACGCCCGGCGAGCGGACGAGCTGCGAGACGACGACGCGCTCGGTGCCGTTGATGATGAACGTGCCTCGCTCGGTCATGAGCGGGAAGTCGCCCATGAAGACCGTCTGCGTCTTGATCTCACCGGTGAGGTGGTTCATGAACTCGGCCTCGACGTAGAGCGGGGCCGCGTAGGTCTTGCCCTTCTCCTTGCACTCGTCGATCGAGTACTTCTTCTCTTCGAGGAAGGGGTTCGTGAACGAGAGCTGCATGGTCTCGCCGAGGTCCTCGATGGGAGAGATCTCCTCGAAGATCTCCTCGAGGCCCGTGTTGGCGGGCAGATCCTGACGACCCTGGGCCTCGGCCTCCGCGACGCGCGCCTTCCACGCGTCGTTTCCGACCAGCCAGTCGAAGCTCTCCGTCTGCAGTGCGAGCAGATCGGGAACGGTGAGGGTGTCCGTGATCTTTGCGAACGAGAGACGAGATGCGGCTCGTCCGTTCTTGGGTGTCTTGTCGGTGTTGGTTGCGTTGCGCGCAGCAGCCAAGGAAATAACCTCCGTGGGCCCGGTCGGCCCAGTTACTGTCGGTCGTGTAGTTGTCTGGACGAGAACTCCCAGTCGCGTCGCGCTGCCGTATCTGACCCGAAAGGACGGGCCCAGGCACACGCGGAGAAGTCAGAGCCGACCGCAATATGAAGGCAGAAGTTTGACTGGGAGCGCAAAGAACAACTATATGTCAATCAGGCGCGCCGTGTCCAGTCTTTTCTTGACCGGAGGCGCGTACTGGGGTATAACCCGGCGAACGCCCGCATATTCCCGGCTGCTGCGGACCGGTCAGCGACCGGTCAGGACCGGTGCGAGCGGTACGTCGGAAGCGTGTCGACGGTCGCGATGACGGCCTCCTCACGGGAGCGCGGCGACCAGCCCAGCACCGTCTGCGCCTTGGCGGAGGTGGCCCGGCGCACGGAGCCGAGGTCGGAGAGCGAGCCGCGGACGCGGCGGCTGAACGGTGCTGCGGCCTTGAGCATCCACATCGGCATCAGCTTCGTCCCGATCCGCCGGCCGGCGGCCTCCCCCAGGTGCCCGCGGATGAGGAGGGCGACCTCCTGAGCGCTCATCACCTCGCCCGCGATCGCCAGGAAGCGCTGCCCCGCGGCCTCGGGCCGGGTCATCGCGAGCCGGTGCAGCTCCGCGACGTCGCGGACGTCGACGATGCCGAAACGGACGTCGGGCAGGCGCGGGAGGCGTCCCTCCTTGACCAGGCGGATCAGCTCCACCGAGGCGGAGATGTCGGGGCCGAGCACCGGGCCGAGGATCCCGACCGGGTTGACCGTGGCGAGCTCCAGCGGCGGACCGTCGGGACGGGCGCCGTGCTCGGCGACGAAGTCCCACGCCGCGCGCTCGGCGATCGTCTTCGACTGCACGTAAGGGCTCACCGGGCGGCCGCTGTCGAGCTCGGTCCAGTCCTCCTCGGTGAAGGCCCGGTCGGTCGGCGCGTGGCCGTAGCCGATGGCCGCGAAGGATGACGTGAGCACCACGCGCTCGACGCCGGCGTCGCGCGCGGCGCGGAGCACCCGGAGGGCGCCGTCGCGGGCGGGACGGATCAGCTCGTCCGCATCCTTCGGCTGGGTCGACGGGAACGGGGAGGCGACGTGAAGCACGAAGCGGCAGCCGGCCACCGCCTCCGCCCAGCCCTCGTCGGAGGTCAGGTCGGCCACCGCGAACTCCAGGCGGTCGCCCGGGTCGTCGAGCCCGCCGGCCGCGAGCTGGGAGCGCACATCGGCGGCGCGGGCGGGGGTCCGGATGGTGGTGCGCACGCGGTAGCCGGCGTTCAGCAGGGCCAGCACGCAATGGGCGCCGAGGAAGCCGGAGCCGCCGGTGACGAGGACGCGGTCGGGGGTGGTGCTCGGATCGCTCACGGCTCCCATCCTTCTCCCGGTTGCGCGACGGCGCTAGCGCCGCCGGCGACTGCGGTGGTCCGGAACGAGTGCGGGTGCGCGCCGCGGCGCAGATGTTGCGGGAGGCGGCAGTCGCGCCGGCGGAGGGCGGAGGGGCGGAAGGACGGGTCAGGAGCGGACGAGGGCGATGGCCTGGGCGCGGTCGCGCACGGCGAGCTTGGCGAAGATCGCGTTGATGTGGGTCTTGACCGTGGCGACGCTGACGAAGAGGGTGGCGGCGATCTCGGCGTTGCTCAGGCCGTCGCCGACCAGCGCCAGCACCTCGGCCTCGCGGCGGGTGAGGGCGGGGAAGCGGCGCGCGAGCGCGGCGGCCGCGTCGGTGGGCGTGCCCGCGTCGGCCGGCGCCGCCGGGGCGCCCGCGCTGAAGGCGCCGATCACGCGGGCGCCGACCTCGGGCGCGAGGGTGGTCTGGCCGTTCGCGACCGCACGGACCGCGGCGGCGAGCTCGGACCGCCCGGCGTCCTTGGTGAGGTAGCCGCGCGCTCCGGCGCGCAGCGCGCCGAGGATGGACGCGTCGTCGGCGTAGGTGGTCAGGATGAGCACCGCGGTGCCCGGGGCCTCGTCGCGCACCCGCGCGGTCGCGGTGGCGCCGTCGAGCACCGGCATGCGCAGGTCCATCAGGAGCACGTCGGGCCGCTCGGCCACGGCGAGCGCCACCGCGGCCTCGCCGTCGGCCGCCTCGCCGACGACCTCCATCTCGGGCAGCAGCCCGAGCACGGTGACCAGGCCGTCGCGGATGATCGCCTGGTCGTCGGCCACGGCGACGCGGATGCGGGCCGGCGCGGTCACGACAGGACCGCCTCGGCCGTGACGGTGAAGCGGTCCGCCCCCTCGGCCACGTCGACGGAGCCGCCCGCGGGGAGCGCCGCGAAGCGCTCGCGCATCCCCTGCAGGCCGTGGCCGCCGCCGGTCGCGGCGAGCGCGGACGCCACGGAGCCCCCGGATGGTGCGGCGGCTATGGGGTTGGAGATCGTGAGGCGCACCCGGTCATCCTGCCAGGTGAGGTCCAGCCGCACGGGCTGGCCCGGCGCGTGCTTCCTGGTGTTGCTCAGCGCCTCCTGCGCCGCGCGCTGGAAGGCGGCGCCCTGCGCAGCGGTGACGGCGCGGGGAGCGCCCGTCACGGAGAGGTCGGCGCTCCCGCCGAGGGAGCGGTGTGTCGCGATGGCGTCGGCGATGGCGTCCTCGAGCGCCACGGGAACCGGGCTGTCCCCGGCGACGGCCGGGTCGCGGAGCGCCGCGACCGCACGCCGCGCCTCCCCCAGTCCCTCCGCGGCGAGGCCGCGCGCGGCGACGACCCGGGAGCGGGCGGAGGCGGCGTCGCCCGCTTCGAGCAGCGCATCCACCGCGTCCAGCTGGATCACGAGCCCGCCCAGGCTGTGCGCCAGCACGTCGTGCAGATCACGGGCGATCGCGACGCGGGACGCCTCCTCGCGCCGCTCCACCTCCTGCTCGCGCAGGAGGGCGGCCTGCTCCTCCGCCACACGGAACTGCCGCCGGCTCAGGCCGCCGAAGACGCCGAGAAGCATCCCACCCATCATGATCAGGGCAGACAGCACGGGCGCGCCGATGGGCACCGCTCCGGCGGCGACGAGGGCCGCACCGACGCCGCCGAGGAGGAGGCCCTCCCACATCGGCTCCCGCGGGTCGCCGAGCACGGCGACCACGGCGACGGCGGCCGGCACGACCGTCAGGCCGTCGGTCACGGCGGCGATGGGGGCGGCGATCAGGACGACCACGACGGAGCAGACGGTCGCCGCGCGGGCGAAACCCGCCCGGGCGAGGAGTCCGCGCACGACCCACAGCGCGAGGCTCACGAGCCCGAGGGCGAGCGCCCAGGGCGGCCGCGCGGACGAGTGCGTGGTGAGGAGCCCGTACGCGACCGCCGCCGCTCCGACCGCGGTCAGTGCGAGGGACAGCCAGCTGGGACGGAGGGAGTTCACCCGACCATCATGCAGCGAGGGCGTCCGTCACGCCGCGATCGAGGCGTGGCGGTCGAGCCGCGCGGCGAAGACCGCCGTGCGCGCGGCGCGGTTCGCCGCGAACACCAGGAGGATCATGCCGGTCGACGCGGCCAGGTGCGATCCGGCCTGCGTCGCGAGCACGTCGATCACGACGCGCACGACGATGATGGCCACCCACAGCATGAGCCCGAGCACGCCGGTGCGCGACTCGTAGACCGCGATGTCGGTCGGGTTCCTGCCGGCGACCACCGGCTGCGGGAGGCGGCGGAACCGGGCGATGGCGCCCATCCATGCGCCGATGGCCAGCGACAGCACGATCTCGCCAGAGACGATGGCCAGGTCGAGCGGGGTGATGGTCGCCGGGTGCGCCTGCTGGACGAGCAGCACCGCGCCGACCACCGCGAAGATGGCCGGCCCTCTCCACATCCGAGAGACGACGACGGGCCGCCAGGTGAGCTGCCGGTAGCCGACCCACCCGATCAGCAGGAGGATGAGGAGCGCGTTGCCGAGCGTCTGGACAGTCATGGGAGCCTTTCCGGCCGGAGCATCCGGCACCCCTCCAGAGTGCCGCGGTGACGGCGGCGGCGGCACAGCCGTCGGGTGGAGATGCGGGTGGAGATCCGGGTGGAGGATCGCAGCCGGGCGCCGCGACTAGGCTGCCGGTGTGCCTCAGAACCCGGCCCCGCAGCATCCCTCGGTCACGCTCACTGAGAGCGGATACCTGGCGACGGTCGAGCCGGACCGGTTCGTACCCGGCGCGTACCAGCTGGTGGTGGACGGCACACCGCAGTCCCACGTGAACCTCGACGACCCGACCCAGCTGTTCTTCGAGTACGTGCAGCGGATGGGCAACGTGATCGACCTCATCGGCGACCCCGGCGAGCCGATCACCGCAGTGCACCTCGGCGCTGGGGCACTCACGCTCCCGCGGTACATCGCCTACACCCGCCCCGGCTCGCGGCAGCAGGTCGTGGAGCTGGAGAGCCGGCTGGTCGACCTGGTGCGCGAGCACCTGCCGCTCCCCCGCTACGCGCAGATCCGCATCCGGCACGGGGACGCCCGCGAGGTCGTCGGCAAGCTGCCCGCCGGGCTGCGCGGCCAGGTCGACCTGCTCGTGGTGGACATCTTCAGCGGCTCCCGCACGCCGGCGCACGTGACCAGCGTGGAGTTCTACCGTTCGGCGGTGTCGCTCCTGAAGCCGGACGGGATCGTGCTCGTCAACGTCGCCGACGGTCCGCCGCTCACCTTTGCGCGGAGCCAGGTGTCGACGCTGGGCGCGGTCGTCGAGAACGTCGCCGCGCTCGCGGAGACCCAGGTGCTGAAAGGCCGCCGCTTCGGAAACGTGGTGCTGGTGGGGTCGAACTCGCCGCTGCCGCTGGAGTGGCTGCCGCGGCTGCTCGCGAGCGGTCCGCATCCCGCCAAGGCGGTCGCGGGCGAGGAGCTGCGCACGTTCGCGGCCGGCGCGCCGATCGTGACGGATGCGACCAGCGTGCCGTCGCCGACGCCGGCCCGCAGCATCTTCCAGACCGGGACGCGGCGGGACTGACCCCGGCGGGGCCGCCGCCCTCCCGCTCGTCAGGCGTGCCTGAACCGCACCGGCTGTCCGGGGCGGAGCTGGCCGAACGCGTCCAGGGACCCGTCGGCGACGACCGCGATCACCGGATAGCCGCCGGTCACCGGGTGATCGGCGAGCAGCACGGTGGGCCGCCCGTCCGGCGACACCTGCACGGCCCCTGCGACCATGGGCTCGCTCGGCAGCTCGGCGGCGACGGCGCGCTCGAGCACCGGGATCTGCGGAACGGCCGGTGCGGTGTGGCGGCCGGTGGGCGGAGGGTCGAGCCGCACGCCGATGCGGTCGCTGCGGTCGGCGGCGCGCCAGTCGAGCGTGAAGAAGGCGTCGAGAGCCGCCTCCGTGAACCAGTCCGCGCGCGGGCCCCGGTACGCGCGCACCTCGATCGCGTCGGCTGTGGGCTCCGCGACCGGGACGAAGTCCAGCAGCGGGACATCGGTGCCGGGATGCTCACCGAGGGGAAGCACATCGCCCGCGGCGAGCGGCGCCGGGCCGAGACCGGCCAAGGTGTCGCGCGACCGGGAGCCGAGCACGGGAGGCACGGCGACGCCGCCGAGGACGGCGAGGTAGCGGCGCGCACCGGAGACGGCCGTGCCGATGCGCAGCGCCTGCCCGGCCCGGGCGCGCACCGCCTGGTGCGCATCCACCGGACGGTCGTCGAGCAGCAGCGGGCCGGTGGCGCCGGTCACCGCGAACCAGGTGTCCTGGTCGAACACCGCCACGAGGCCGCCGACCAGCGCCTCCACCCCGGCGTCGCCCTCGTCGTTGCCGAGCAGCCGGTTGGCGAGGCGGAGCGCGCCGCGATCGAGCGCACCGGAGCGCCCGACACCGACGGCCGCGAGACCGGGCCGCCCCAGGTCCTGGACCAGGGCCAGCGGACCGGCGTCCAGGATGCGCAGGCTCACGGCGCCTCCCGGAAGCGCACGACGGTGCCGGGCCGCAGAAGAGCGGGAGGGTCGGCGGTCTCGTCCCAGAGGACGGCATCCGTACGGCCGATCAGCTGCCAGCCGCCCGGGCTCGAGCGAGGGTAGACGCCGCTGAAGGCCCCGGCCAGCCCCACGGAGCCCGCCGGGACGGAGGTGCGCGGCGTCGCGCGCCGCGGCACCTCGAGCGGCGACGCCGGGGCGTCCGCGACGAGGTAGGCGAACCCGGGGGCGAAGCCGCCGAACGCGACCCGCCACGGCGTGCCGGTGTGCGCGGCGACGACCGCGCGCTCGGTCAGCCCGGTGAGGTGGGCGACATCGGAGAGGTCTTCGCCGTCGTACGTCACCGCCACGTCGACGATCCGCTCCTCGCTCTCCTCCGGCTCCAGGGGAGAGGTGCGCTCCACCCACGCCGCCGCGGCACTGAGCGTCAGGATGCGCGGCTCGACCTCCACAGCGATGGTGCGCGCGGCGGGGACGAGGTCGACCACGCCGTCCGGCCGCGTGGCCTCGAGGCCGCGGAACAGCGCGAGCACGGCATCCAGCCCGTCCAGCTCGACCAGCAGCGCGCGATCCCCGTACGGGAGGATGCGCCCGGTCACGCGAACGGCTCCACGCCGATGCCTGCGCCGGCGAGCGCGTCGCGCACGGCGCGGGCCATGGCGACGGCGCCCGGGGTGTCCCCGTGCACGCAGAGGGAGTCGACCGCCACCGGGATGTCGCTGCCGTCGACCGCGACGACGCGGCCCTCCTCGACCATGCGCACGGCGCGAGCGGCGATCGCAGTGTCGTCCGTCAGCAGGGCACCCGGCTCGGTGCGCGGCACGAGCGTGCCGTCCGCACGGTAGCCGCGATCGACGAAGGCCTCGCGCACGAACCGGACGCCGGCGTCCTGCGCCGCCTGCTCGACGGCGGACCCGGCGAGGCCGAGCAGGTCGAGCGACGGGTCGAAGGCGAGCACCGCATCCACCACCGCACGCGCCTGAGCGTCATCGCGGACGATGCGGTTGTAGAGAGCGCCGTGCGGCTTCACGTAGCGGACGGACGTGCCGGCCACCCGGGCGAGGCCGTGCAGTGCCGACAGCTGGTACAGCACCTCGTCGCGGAGCTCACCCGCCGGAACGTCCATCGACCGCCGGCCGAACCCGGCGAGGTCGCGATAGGAGACGTGCGCACCGACCGTCACGCCGTTCGCCGCCGCCTCCCGGCAGGTCGCGAGCATGGTGGAGGCGTCCCCCGCATGGAAGCCGCAGGCCACGTTGGCGCTCGACACCAGTCGCAGCAGGGCGCTGTCGTCACCCATGGACCACGCGCCGAAGGACTCGCCGAGGTCGCTGTTGAGGTCGATGAGACGCGCCATGTCCCTATTGTCGCGCGCGCGCCGCCCTCGCCCGGTGCGCCCGGACCTTCGCACGGTTGCCGCAGCGCTGCATCGAGCACCAGCGGCGGGTGCCGCTGCGCGACGTGTCCAGGTAGACGAGACGGCAGTCGTCGGCGGAGCACTCGCGGATCCGGCCGTCCACGTCGGGGCCGAAGAGGCGAACGGCGTCGCGCGCGATCGAGCCGAGGGCCTGGTGCGGGCGCGCCTTGGAGCGGCCCGCCTGACGGCCGCCGCCGGCGAGCACGGGCGGGATGTCGGGGGTCGCGGCGAACAGGTTCACCACGTCCACGTCGTCCGGCGAGAGCGGTTCGCCGACGCTCGCCTGGCGCGCCAGGCGGCCGATCGCCGCGCGCAGGGCGCCGGCGTCGCGGAACTCACGCTCCCCCGCGGTCGGCGCGACCTCCGGGAACCGTTCGGCGAGCCAGGCGTTGAGCGCTGCCGCGTCGTGCACGGTCGTGTCCTGCTCCGCGTCGGAGTCGAGACCGCCGGTGTAGGCGAAGTCGAGGGCGAGCGACCCCGAGTCGAACCACCAGCGCTGCCCGTCGGCGGGCTCCATCCACTGGCCGGTCCCTCGGGTGAGTATCGCTTCCATCGCCATGTAACCAACATAGTCGGTTAGTGGATGCGGCACCTGCACGCAGGACCGTGAGGCCCCCGATACTGTACCGGACCGGCGGCGCCGGGCCCCGGAGCGGGCGCCCCGCTTTGGCATACTGGGCGGATGACCGCGACCCGCCCCGACCCGAACGCGACGCTGGAGGCCGCGACGGTACGCCTTCGGGCGCTCACGCTGGACGACCTCCCGGACCTCTTCGACGCGATCGGCCGCCCCGAGGTGTTCGCCGGCGGCTGGGGCGGCGGCCCCGCGGCCTTCCGCGACACCTACGAGGAATGGAGGGAGCTCATCCTGCGCTACCTCGACTGGGAACGCAGCAACGTGACCGCTGTGGTGCTCCGCGACGGAGACCGGATGGTCGGCACCACGACCCTCGGCGACTTCGACCTGGTCAACGACTCCGCGCACATCGGCTGGACCGCGTACGCGCCCGAGGCGTGGGGTGGCCGCGTGAACGCGGAGACGAAGCGCCTGCTGCTCGGCACGGCCTTCGACCACGGCTTCGAGCGCGTGAAGCTGCAGGCCGACGTGCTCAACCAACGCTCGCGTGCCGCGATCGCCCGGCTGGGGGCGAGATTCGAGGGCGTGCTGCGGCACACCCAGCGACGCGCGGACGGCAGCTGGCGCGACACGGCCGTGTACTCCATCCTGAGCGACGAGTGGCCGGCGGTGCGGGACGCTCTCGATGAGCGGCTCGGCGCCGCCCACGCCTGAGCCGGGCCGGCTCGGCGTCGGGCTCTACTCCGTCGCGGCCGCCGCGGCGACCCGGCGCTGCGCCGGGGAGACCTCGCGGTGCTGCCAGGCGATCAGGTTCGCGGCGTCGAACCGCCGGCTGCACGCCCCGCACGCCAGGGCCCGGGCGGGCTTGCGGTACCGGTAGTGCGTATGGCCGTTCGGGCACGTGCCCACCCACGGGGCCAGGTCGTCGGCGATCGCACCGCCGTGCAGGCGCTTGCCCTCGTAGCCGAGGTCGAGCGCGATCGCGCGCCAGCGCGGGCCGTGCCCGGCACGGGAGCCGGCGAGCGCGTGCGCGACCTCGTGCAGCAGGATCTGGTGGATCTCGTCGTCCTCGTAGCGCGCCGCCAGGTAGCGCGAGACGGTGATCCGCTTGGTGGTGTAGTTGCACAGCCCCGCACGGGTCTTGGCGTTGTCGAAACCGAAACTCCAGGCGGACGGGTCCAGGTGCAGGGCGATCAGGGCATCGGCCCAGCGCCGCACACGGTCGAGCTCGGCCATCAGCGACGGTCCCCGCCCGGAGCGCTCCACTCCTCCATGTCGAGCATCCTACGCGCGATCGGTGTCGCCCTGGCCGTCCGGTGAACCGGTCCCGGGGGCCGTGCCGCGCTGCGCGTCGAGGGCCGACTGCACGACGGCGACCGCGGTGAGGGCCGCCTGGATCTCGGCCGGGGATGCGCCCAGCTTCTCGCGCAGGAACACCGCGGCCGTCATGTCCGCCAGCGCGTTCTCGTAGTCGCCGGCGTCGAACCAGACCTTGCCGCGGTTCTGGATGGCGAACGCCTCCAGCGCCGTCCAGTCGCGGCCACGGGCCTCATCGACGCATCCGGTCAGCTCGATGATCGCCTCGTCGGACTTGCCCTGGTACTGCAGCACCTGGGCGTGACGGATGCGCGCGCCGAGCAGCTGCTCCCGGTCGCCGGTGAACCGCGCCTGGCGCACGGCTTCGTTGGCGATCTCGATCGCCTCGTCGAGCCGGCCCAGCAGACGCAGCAGGACGGCCTTCTCGTTGAGCGCGCTCAGGCTGCGCAGGCTGCCGAGCTCCTCGAGCCGCTCGCCGGCAGCGCGCAGATCGACGCGTTCGCGCAGGGTGGTCGGATCGTATCCGAGGATGATGCTCAGGGTTCTGCTCCCGATCGGTGTCTCGCTGACAAGACTACCCGCAGCGGGCGCTCAGCCCGGGCGCTTGACAGCCTGCGCGGGAGTGAGCATCACCTCGATGAGCCGGTCGTCGCCGGAGCGCGGGGATCCGCGGCCATCCGTGTTGTTCGTCAGCAGCCAGATGCGGTCACCCGCGGCCACCGCATCCCGGATCCGTCCGAACGCGCCGACGAAGAACGGGGCGACCGAGACCGGGGCTCCCCCGTCGGTCGGCCACGCCGTCCAGAGCCGCTGCCCGCGCAGCGCAGCCAGGAAGATCGTGTCGCCCACGACCGCGAGGCCGCTCGGGCTGGCCTCATCGGTCGGCCACTGGTGGACCGGATCGGTGAACCGGGGATCGCCGCCGACACCCTCGACGACCGGCCAGCCGTAGTTGCTCCCCGGGCGGATGAGGTTGAGCTCGTCCCAGGTGTTCTGGCCGAACTCGGCCGCCCACATCGTGCCGCGGGAGTCCCAGCCGAGGCCCTGCGGGTTGCGGTGGCCGTAACTCCACACCGGCGAGCCCGGGAACGGGTTGTCCGCCGGAACGCCGCCGTCGGGGGTCAGCCGCAGGATCTTGCCGCCGAGATATGCGACGTCCTGGGCCCGGCCGGGGTCGGAGGCGTCGCCGACTGTCACATACAGCATGCCGTCCGGTCCGAACGCGATGCGGCCGCCGTCGTGGTTCGACGCCTTCGGCAGACCGGTCAGCACGGGCTCCGGAGCGCCCAGCGCATAGCTCCCCGGGACGCCGCTCAACGGCATCCGCACCACCCGGTTGTCCTCGCCGGTCGTCAGGTAGGCATAGAGGGATGCGGGAGCGGACTCCGGCTGGACGGCGAGGCCCAGCAGTCCTCCCTCGCCCTGATGGACGGCTCCCGGCACGGCGCCCGCGTGCCGCAGGCCGCCCTGCGGCAGCCGTTCGAGCACGGCGCCGGAGTCCCGCTCGCTGATCAAGGCCGAACCGCTGGGGAGGCGGACGACCGACCAGGGCGCTTCCAGCCCGGTCTCGAGGACCGTGGTCGCGCCGCTCGGCTGCCAGGGGATGGCCGCGACCGCGGCCGAGGTGCCCGTCGGCCGCGGGGTCGACGTCGGGGTGCGGGTCACGGTCGGATCGGGCGTCGGCGGCGCCGAGCATCCCGCCAGGACGAGCACGGCCGCCGTCAGGGCGGTGAGCCCTGAGCGGCGGCCGGGACGGGACATCGTCGGCTCCGGTCGTCAGTCGACGACGCGGACGTCCTTCCAGAAGGCGACGTAGTTGCTGTAGTCCTTGCCCACCCGGTCGAAGGAGCTCGGGTACGGGGTCGGGTAGCTCCAGGCGCGGTCCTGCAGCACGCTGTCCTCCGACTTCACGGAGAAGTACTGGCACTCGCCCTTCCAGGGACAGGTGTACGGCGTGTCGCTCTCGAGCAGGTACTCGGACTTCACGCTCGCGGGCGGGAAGTACCAGTTGCCCTCGATGCGGATCAGGTCCTCCTGCGGGGCCTCGGCGATGACGGTGTCGTTCAGCACGGCTTTCATGTAAAACCTCCTGTCTGCCCGAACGTACGCCGGCGCCCGATCATTCCACCCGGTGCGCACCGCTCTGCCGGGCGGCTCGCAGCACCGTCACAGCGTCGCGGGAGCCGGTCCGCCCGGCGTCGGCGACCTCGGCCGGTGAGGCGCCGGCTGCGATCCGCTCCTGGCCCGACACGGAGGCGGTCAGCAGGTGGGCGACCGCGCCGCGGAGGCCGGTGAACGCGGCGCAGGCGGCTGCGGCCTCCGGGGAGGAGTAGTCGATACCGAGCGCGGCGAGCGCATCCACCACCGCCCCCGCTGCGAGGAGGTCCTCCACGGCGAAGCGCGGTGACCCGTCGTGCGCTCTCTCGCCGACGGCGACGAGCGCGATCATGGCGCGGCGGCCGAGGCGGACCTGCTGCGCGAGGATCCAGCGCGCGACGGCCTCCGCATCGGTCAGCCCGGCGGCGAGGACGGGCGCGTCGCCGGGGACGTCAAGCGCCGCCCCGCCGTCGATCGGCGGGAGCGCATCCACCAGCACGATCACGTCGGCGTCGGCCGCGACCGCTGCGAGCCCCGCGGGACCGGTGTCGAAGCGGACCTGGTACTTGGCCTGGCGATGAGCGGCGGGGAGGGATGCGGTGGCCTCGGCGGTGCTGGACGAACTCACCGGGACATCGTAATCCGCGGCCCCGAGATCTCCGATCGCGCGGATCGCGCGGGCCTCGGCTCGCCGGGCGATGGCCGCATCTGCCGCCGGATCAGCTCGAAATCGTGCCGCGACAGCTCGATGAGGCCGCGCCGCAGCTGGTAGCCCCAGTCGGGCCGGTCGCGGGTGAAGTCGAGAGCGCCCAGCAGCGGCCGGATGGGTGTCGCGACGGCGTCGTGGTCCCACTCGACGCGCCGCCGCCACGGCCGGAAGTCGGAGGCGGGCCCGGCCATCGCCGGCCCCTGGGTCACCTGGACGACGGCGTCGTCCGCGATGCGCCCGACCGCGGTGAACTGCTTCAGGGGCTCGCCGTCGGGGTACGAGACGCGCGGCGAGTAGTAGACGAAGCCGTCCGCCGGGCCCATCCGCTCCAGCGGCGCCCGTGCTCCGTGGTTGACCTGCGCGAAACCGCCGGCGACGCCGCGCAGCACGTGATCGAGCTGCACAACGCCCAGCCAGTAACGGATCGCCATGCTCCCGTTGTAGCGCACACCGCCGTCATCGGGGTCGGATGGTCACCCGTGTCGAAACGGGCCGGTGCGGATCGACGTGACGGTGATGGAGAAGGCCGTGGAGGAGGATGTGACCATGCGTTCCGTGCCGACGGGGAGGGCCAGCCGATGAGCGACGACCGCGCGTCACAGGCGCGGCGCGCCGTCGAATCGGTGTGGCGCATCGAGTCCGGCCGGCTCATCGCCGGGCTCGCCCGCTCCACCGGCGACGTGGGGCTGGCGGAGGAGCTGGCCCAGGATGCGCTGGTCGCCGCCCTGGAGCAGTGGCCGGAGTCCGGCATCCCGCGCAACCCGGGCGCATGGCTCACCACCGTGGCGAAACGGCGGGCCGTCGACGGCTGGCGGCGCCGCGAGCGGCTCGACGACCGCTACGCCGCGATCGCGCACCACCTGGAGCAGGAGCTCGGCGACGACGATCCCGCCCGGGCTGCGCAGGAGCCTATCGGCGACGACCTGCTCCGGCTGGTGTTCGTCGCCTGCCATCCGGTGCTCCCCCAGCCGGCGCGGGTCGCTCTGACCCTGAAGCTGCTCGGCGGGCTCTCCACGGAGCAGATCGCGCGGGCGTTCCTGGTGCCCCCGGCGACGATGGCGCAGCGGATCGTGCGGGCCAAGCGGACGCTGAGCGCCGCGGGCGTGCCCTTCGAGGTCCCCGAGCGGGCCGAGTTCGGGGAGCGCCTCGCCTCCGTGCTCGAGGTGGTCTATCTGATCTTCAACGAGGGCTACTCGGCGACCGCCGGCGACGACTGGATGCGGCCCGACCTGTGCCGGGAGGCCCTGCGGCTGGGGCGCGTGCTCGCCGAGCTGACGCCGCGGGAGCCGGAGGTGCACGGACTGGTGGCGCTGATGGAGTTCCAGGCCTCCCGGCTCGGCGCCCGCACCGCACAGGACGGCTCGCCCATCCTGCTGCAGGACCAGGACCGCACGCGCTGGGACCGCATCCTGATCGGGCGCGGGACGGCGGCGCTCGCCCGGTCGGACGGCCTGCGGCTCAGCCGGCGCCCGCCCGTGAGCCGCGGGCCGTACGCGCTGCAGGCGGCGATCGCGGCCTGCCATGCGACCGCCCCGACGCCCGAGGCGACCGACTGGGAGGAGATCGTCGCGCTCTACGGCGCGCTCTCCGAGCTGCGCCCGTCCGCGGTCGTCGACCTGAACCGCGCGGTGGCGCTGTCGATGGCGTACGGGCCGGAGGCGGGGCTCGAACTCGTCGACCGCCTGGCGGTGGAGGGGGCGCTCGCGTCGTACCATCTGCTTCCGTCGGTGCGGGCCGACCTGCTGCTGCGGCTCGGCCGCCGGGCGGAGGCGCGGCTCGAGTTCGAGCGGGCCGCCGCGATGACCGGCAACCAGCGGGAACGGGAGCTGTTGCTGGCGCGAGCCGGGGAATGCCTCTGAGTCGTGCATCCCCGCCACCGCATCCGAACCCTCGGGGGCGACACTGGGAGCATGCGCGTGCTGCTGAAGCTCATCCTCGACTGCGACCCCGACGCCGCCTGGCGCGCCCTGCAGAGCCCGACGGCGTTCCGCGAGGTCGCCCTGCCGTGGCTCGACTTCCGCTCGGACGAGCCCGGCGGCTTCCCGACCACGTGGGGTTCGGAGCACCGGGTGAGCGTCCGGGCGCTCGGCGCGTTCGCGGTCGGCACCCAGGCGATCCGCCTCGACGCCCTGCGCTCGACCGATCCGCGCGAGCGGAGCACGCGCATCCTGCGCGACAGCGGCGGCGGCACAGGGGGCGTGCTCGCGGCGGTGCCCCGGCTCGACCACCGGATGGCCATCGCGCCCGACCCGGCGGGCCCCGACGAGAACGGCCGGATCCGCACGCTCTACCGCGACCAGCTCATCGTGCGCGCCGGCGCGCTCACGCCGTTGGCCTGGTACGCGTTCTGGGCGTTCTGGCAGTGGCGCGGCGTGCGCCTGCGGCGCCTCGCACCCACGTGGGCCTACGATCCGGAAGTGCACGCAGCGGACGACGACGAGGTCGGCTCCGCACCCGGCGCGCCGATCGGGGGCGCCGCGACCGAGACGGGAGAAGCGCAGCGATGACGAACACCGAGCAGCCCGCACCAGGCGCGATCGCCGACGGCGCGCGGGCGATCACCGCCGTCCAGACCGCCGACTGGCGGCGCCGGGTCTTCGCGCTGTACGCCTCCGTCCGCCGGCTCGCCGGGCACGACCCGGTCGAAGCGCACGCGCACTGGATCTCGTGCCGCAACGACCTCTTCGCCTCCCACCCGGCCTCCCCGCTGCTCCGCGAGGACCGGGACCGGTTCACCGGGCTGCCCGTCGTGCCCTACGACCCGGACTGGCGCTTCGAGCTGCCGATCCATCCCGCGACCGAGGCCAAGCGGATGGACGTGGAGACCGGGACGGACGGCGTCGTCCCGTTCGAGCTGCTCGGCACGGTGCGGGTGCCGCTCGCGGGGACCCTCGACGTCTGGAGGCTCTCGTCGTACGGCGGCGGGCTGTTCGTGCCGGTCAAGGATGCGCTGGCCGGCCGCTCCGGCGGCACCTACGGCGGCGGTCGCTACCTGATCGACACGATCAAGGGCGCCGACCTGGGGCTCGACGCCGACGACGACGAGGCCTCGCTCGTGCTCGACTTCAACTTCGCCTACAACCCGTCGTGCGCGTACGACCCGGCGTGGGCGTGCCCGCTCGCCCAGGCGGGCAACACCCTCCCTGTCGAGATCCCGGTGGGCGAGCGCTACGCCGGCGCCTGATCCTTCGCCGCTCTCTTCGCCGAGGTGCACCTTGTTGCGCACCCGCTCGGCGTGTCGGGCGCAACGACGTGCACCTCGGCGGCTCCGCTGCTTAGCGTGAGACGAGGGTGAGGCGCTGCGTGGGGCGGGTCATCGCGACGTAGAGGGATGCGGCGCCGCGCGGTGACTCCGCGGCCAGCGCCTCCGGGTCGGCCAGCACGACCGCGTCGAACTCGAGGCCCTTCGCCTCGTAGCCGGTCAGCACCGCGATCGGGCGGCTGAGCCCGGCGGCGCCGCGGCCCGACTGCTCGCCGAACCGCTCCCCGACGGCGGCCGCAACCGCCGGGAGGTCGGCGGCCGTGGTGATGACGGCCAGCGTGCCCGCACCGTCGATGCCGCGGTCGTGCGCCACGGCGTCGGCGACGGCCCCGGCGAGCGCCCGCGCGTCCGGCGCGGTGGCGGCGACCCGCCGGATGGGCCACTCGCCCTCGCGGACCGCCCGCGTCGGCGTGACCGGGAGTCCCGCCGCCGCCGCCACCCGTTCCGCCTCGCGGGTGATCTGGGCGGGGGTGCGGTAGTTGACGGTCAGCTCCTCCAGCCGCCAGGCGTCCTTGAAGACCGGGTTCAGTGCATCCTGCCAGCTCGTCGCCCCAGCGGCCGACGCGACCTGGGCGATGTCGCCAACGATCGTGAACGACTTCATCGGGCAGCGGCGCACCAGAACGCGCCACTGCATCGGCGACAGCTCCTGGGCCTCGTCCACCACCACGTGACCGTAGGTCCAGCTGCGGTCGGAGGCGGCCCGCTCGGCGGTCGTCCCGCGGTCGGCCTGCTCGGCGAAGCCGTCGGCCAGCTGCTCGGCGCTCACCAGCCCCTGCACGCCCATGTTGCGGATAGCGGCACGCGCGTTCTCCAGGTCGCGCTTGCGCTGCCGGTCGCGCTCGCGGTCCGCCGGGTCCGGCCGCCCGGGGAAGTCGCCCAGCAACTCGGCCGCCTCGTCGAGCAGGGGGACGTCGGAGACGGTGAACGGCTCGGAGCGGTCGCGCTGCAGGGCGCGGCGCTGCGCGTCCGTCCACCGCGGCGTCAGCTCGGCGAGCCAGGCGGGACGGGCGTAGAGGTCCTGCAGGAGCTTCTGCGGGGTGAGCGGCAGCCAGGCCGTGTTGAGCAGCACCCGGACGTCGTAGGAGGTGCGCAGGTCCTCCCGGAGCACCTTCAGGTCGGCATCGTCGATGGTGGAGCCGCCCGCGCGCAGCTGTGCCGCCAGCTGGTCGGTCAGCTCGGCGAGCGCGTGCTTCACGAACGTGACCCGTGCGACGTTGTGCGGCTTGCCGGTGCGCTGCGCCTTCGCGATCGCGCGGTGCACGAGCTCGGGCTCGACCACCAGCCGCTCGTTGTCGACGACGATCGTCTGCGCCTCGGTCGGAGCCTTCTGCCGCGACTTGACCGCGCGCGACAGCAGCCGGGCCATCTGGGCGGACCCCTTCAGCACCGCGGCCTCCGGAGCGTCCTCGGCGGTCGCCTCGACGCCCGGGAACAGCTCGCCCAGGCTCGACATGACGACACCGGTCTCGCCCAGCGACGGCAGCACCGCCTCGATGTAGCGCAGGAAGGCGGTCGACGGGCCGACGACCAGGACACCGGAAGCGCTCAGCCGCTGCCGGTTCGCGTACAGCAGGTAGGCGGCGCGATGCAGTGCCACGGCCGTCTTCCCGGTGCCGGGACCGCCCTGCACGACGAGCGCTCCGCGCAGGTCCGACCGGATGATGCGGTCCTGCTCCGCCTGGATCGTGGCGACGATGTCGTGCATCCGGCCGGTGCGCTGCGCGGTCAGCGCCGCCAGCAGTGCGCCCTCGCCCTGCACCTGCTCCCCGGAGCGCTCGCCGTCGAGCAGCGCCTCGTCGAACACCTCGTCGTCGATCCGCGTCACCTGGCGCCCCGACATGGTGAGATGACGGCGGGCACGGACGCCCATCCGCTCGCTCGCAGTCGCCTGGTAGAAGGCGCCAGCCTGCTGGGCGCGCCAATCGACGAGCAGCGAGCGCTGGTCGTCGTCACGCAGGCCGATGCGGCCGATGTAGCGGTGGTCCGAGCCGTCGACGGGCTCGTCGAGCAGCAGCCGGCCGAAGACGAGCCGTGCATCCACGTCGCGCAGCTGCGTCAGCTGGTCCTCGTACAGCCGCGCGAACGCATCCCGTTCGCTGCGCGCCTGATGGTTGCTGCCGACGCTGTCGCGGCGCACGCGGGCGAGGCGTTCCTCGGTCTCCGCACGCAGTTCGTCCAGCCGCCGATACAGCCGCGAGACCACGGCGCGCTCGCGATCGAGCTCAGACTCCAGCACGCCCATGGCCACCTCTCGTTTCCGGGCCGACAGTCTACGACCTCCGGATGCGAGTGCGCTCCCAGCACGCGTACGGCCCGATGCCGTAGGGTGGAGGCAGCGGGCGACGAAACTGCCCGCGGCGTCGTAGAACGCTTCGCGTCGCGCCGGGCCATGCCCCGCCACGCTTCTCTTCATACGGCGAACGATCGCGCCGCTCGGTGCGCTCGCCACCCCGACCCGCTGCGGCACGACGCCGCCCGGGTCCGATGCCCGAAAGGCACACCCCGTGACTTCCACCTTCGCCGAACTCGGCGTACCCGCACCGCTCGTCGCCGTCCTCGCGGCCGACGGCAAGACCGACGCCTTCCCCATCCAGGCCGACACGCTCCCCGACGCCCTCGCGGGCAAGGACGTGCTGGGCCGCGGCAAGACCGGCTCCGGCAAGACCATCGCCTTCGCCCTGCCGCTCGTCGCGCGCCTCGGCACTGTGCTCGCCGGCGGCCGCCGCCGTCCGGGACGCCCGCTCGCCCTCGTGCTGGCCCCGACACGCGAGCTCGCGACCCAGATCGCCGCGACGTTCCGCCCGCTGGCCGACGCCTACTCGCTGCGCGTCTCGACCGTCTTCGGCGGCGTCTCGCAGAACAAGCAGGTCGCCGAGCTGAAGGCCGGCGTCGACATCCTCGTCGCCTGCCCCGGCCGCCTCGAAGACCTCATGAAACAGGGTTTCGTGAACCTCGACGCCGTCGAGATCACCGTGCTCGACGAGGCCGACCACATGGCCGACCTCGGCTTCCTGCCCGTCGTGACGCGCATCCTCTCGGCGACGCCCGCCGACGGGCAGCGCCTGCTGTTCTCGGCGACGCTCGACAACGGCGTGGACAAGCTGGTCACCCGCTTCCTGCACTCCCCCGTGCTGCACTCCGTCGATGACGAGACCAGCCCGGTCGAGGCGATGACCCACCACGTCCTGCAGGTGGACACCCCGGACGAGAAGAAGGCCCTGGTCGAGGCGCTCGCGTCGGGCACCAGCCGCCGCATCCTCTTCACCCGCACCAAGCACCAGGCCAAGAAGCTGGCCAAGCAGCTCACCGCCTCCGGCATCCCGACCGTCGACCTCCACGGCAACCTCGCGCAGGCCGCCCGCGACCGCAACCTCGCCGCCTTCGGCGAGGGCACCGTGCGCGTGCTCGTGGCGACCGACGTCGCGGCGCGCGGAGTGCACGTGGACAACGTCGAGCTGGTCGTCCACGTCGACCCGCCGGCGGAGCACAAGGCCTACCTGCACCGCTCCGGCCGCACGGCCCGCGCGGGCAGCGCCGGCGACGTGGTCACCGTGATGCTGACCGCCCAGGCGGCCGACGTGAAGACCCTGCTGCGCAAGGCCGCCATCCAGGTCTCGCCGCAGCGCGTGACCGCGACCTCGGCCGCCGTGTCGTCGCTCGTCGGCGACGTGGCCCCGCGTGTCGCGCCCAGCGCTCCGCAGCAGCGGACCTCCGGTGGCGGCGGCACGTCGCAGGGCGCGAACGCGCAGCGGAAGCGCGCGCGGCGCAACGGCGCCGGCGGCGGCGTGGCGGGCGGCTCGCAGGGCGGACGTGGCGGTCAGGCCGGCGCCGGCCAGGCGGCAGGACAGGGCGCGGGCGGCGGACGCCGTCAGGGCGCCGAGGGCGGACGCGGGGCCGGTGCATCCGCGGGCGCCGCAGGCGACGGCTCGCGCCGGCGCGGACAGCGTCCGGGTGCAGCCCAGCAGGGCGCGGCCACGCGCGGCGGCGCTGCGCCCTCGCGCGCCGGCCACGCGTCGTCGTCCGCGCAGCGCGACCACGCGGGCGCCCGTGCCGGCGGCGCCTCGCGCCCGTCGGCCGCGCGCTCCGACGCCTCCGTGCGCCGGGGCAACGGCTCCCGCCGCGCCCAGGGCTGACCCACCCCTCCTCCTCGGCTCGGCGCCCACCGTCGAGTACACGAAAAGTGCACGCTCAGAAGGCTCTGGGCGTGCACTTTTCGTGTACTCGACGGAGGGCGGCGCCGGGGGCGGGCGGCGCCGCGGGAGGGCGGCGCGGGGGGCGGGCGGCGCGGCGCGAGGCGCGTCAGGCGATGCGGCCGAGGGAGGCCATGGCGGCCTTGACGAGGGCGCCGCGGCCGCCCTCCAGCTCCTCCGTCACAGTGAGGGAGGTCGCCTCCTCCGGTGTCATCCAGGTGAGCTCCAGGGCATCCTGCCGGGGCTCGCACGTGCCGGTGACGGGGACGACGTAGGCCAGGGACACCGCGTGCTGCCGCTCATCCACGTACAGGGAGACGCCGGGCATCGGGAAGTACTCCGCCACCTGGAACGGCACGGGGCTCGCGGGCAGCTGTGGGAACGCCATCGGCCCCAGGTCTTTCTCGAGGTGGCGGAAGAGCGCCTCGCGCAGCGTCTCGCCGTACATCACGCGGCCCGAGACGAGCGTGCGGGTGATCTGCCCGACCGCGTTCGCGCGCAGCAGGATGCCGACCTCGGTCACCTGGCCCAGGCCGTCCACGCGGACGGGCACCGCCTCCACGTACAGCAGCGGTAGCCGTCGCCTGATCTGCTCCAGCTCGATGTCGGACAGCCAGGCGGGGCCGGGCTGCGGACCGTCGCCGGGAAGCGGGTCGGGGGTCGGGTCCGGATCCGGAGTGCGAACGCTCATGCATGAATCCTACGGAAGGCCGCACCGGCCACCTACGGGGCCGGCGCGGATCTGTGGATGGACGCCACTCCGACGGGGGCTGTGAACGGTTTCCGATCCGGGCGCAGAATGGAGGGTGCCGTTTCCCGCTCCCGACCTCCGCATCGACCGCGACGCCGTGCTCTGGTCGGCGTCCGAGCGCGACCGCGCCGGCCGTCCCCTGCTCGTCCTCCTGCACGGCTACGCGTCCGACGAGGCGGACCTGTTCGGTATCTCCGCGTACCTCCCGCTCGAACCCGTCATCGCGTCGCTGCGCGCCCCGATCCCGGAGGGGCCGGGCTTCGCCTGGTTCTCCCGGTTCACGAACGTTCCGGGCGACCCGCTGGCCGGGAACGCCGACGCGGCCGCCCGCGCCGTGCTCGACTGGCTGGACGAGCAGCCCGACGTGCCCACCGGGCTGCTGGGGTTCTCCCAGGGCGGCGCGATGGCGCTGCAGCTCCTGCGCCTCGCGCCGGAGAGGTTCGACTACGCCGTCCAGCTCTCCGGCTTCGTGGTGAAGGGGGACCAGCCGCGCGATGCGGAGCTGGCCGACGCGCAGGTCCCGGTGTTCTGGGGACGAGGGACGCTGGACGACGCCATCCCCGCCGTCTCGCTCGAGCGCACCAGCGCCTGGCTCCCCCACCACTCCTCGCTGGATGCGCGCATCTACGAGGGCATGGGGCATGCGATCTCGCCGCTCGAGCTGGGCGACATCTCCTCGTTCATCCGCACCCACCTCCCCCGCTGAGCGTTCTCCACAGGCGCACTGCACGCCCCTGACTCTGTCGGTGGCCGGGTGCAGGATGGAGGGATGGCCGACGTGCTCGATCGCTTCTCCCCCGCGACCCGTGAGTGGTTCCGCGGGGCCTTCGCCGCACCCACCGCGGCGCAGGAGGGCGCCTGGGACGCGATCTCGCACGGCAAGCACGCACTCGTCATCGCCCCCACCGGATCCGGCAAGACGCTGGCGTCGTTCCTGTGGGCGATCGACCGCCTCGCCGCCGCCCCGCGAGCGGCCGGCGCGAAGCCGGGAACCCGGGTGCTCTACATCTCCCCGCTCAAGGCGCTGGGCGTGGATGTGGAGCGCAACCTGCGCGCGCCGCTGGTCGGCGTCACGCAGACGGCCAAGCGCCTCGGGGACGAGCCGCCGCACGTCAGCGTGGGCGTCCGCTCCGGCGACACCCCGGCGTCGGACCGGCGGGCGCTCCTGAGCAGCCCGCCGGACATCCTGATCACGACGCCCGAGTCGCTCTTCCTGATGCTGACGTCGCAGGCGCGCGAGACGCTGACGACGGTCGAGACCGTCATCGTCGACGAGGTGCACGCGGTCGCGTCCACCAAGCGCGGGGCACACCTCGCGCTGTCGCTGGAGCGGCTCGACCAGCTGCTCGAGCGGCCCGCCCAGCGGATCGGCCTGTCGGCCACCGTCCGCCCGCCGGAGGAGGTCGCGCGTTTCCTCGGCGGCCGGGCGGCGGTCGAGGTGGTCGCACCGCCCGCGGGCAAGCGCTTCGATCTGCGCGTCGTCGTTCCGGTCGAGGACATGAGCGAGCTCGGCACCTCCACGTTCGCCAGCGAGAACCCCGGCGACGGGTCGCCGCCGCAGGCCGGGTCGATCTGGCCGCACGTCGAGGAGGCGATCGTCGACCGCGTGCTCGAGAACCGGTCGACCATCGTGTTCTCGAACTCGCGCCGCCTGGCGGAGCGCCTGACGGCACGCCTCAACGAGATCTACGAGGAACGCCTGCTCGGCGGGGTCGCCGACGCGGCGCCGTCCCGGGCGCCCGCGGAACTGATGGGCGGCTCCGGGCAGACGCGGGGCTCGCAGGCGGTCGCCGACGAAGACACGCTCGTGCTCGCCCGAGCCCACCACGGATCGGTGAGCAAGGAGCAGCGGGCGCTCATCGAGGACGACCTGAAATCCGGCCGGCTGCGGTGCGTGGTGGCCACCTCGAGCCTCGAGCTCGGCATCGACATGGGCGCCGTCGACCTGGTGATCCAGGTGGAGGCGCCCCCCTCGGTGGCGAGCGGCCTGCAGCGGGTCGGTCGCGCCGGCCACCAGGTGGGCGAGATCTCGCGCGGCGTGGTCTTCCCCAAGCACCGGGCCGACCTCATCCACTCGGCGGTCGCCACCGAGCGGATGACCGCCGGGCTCATCGAGTCGCTCAAGGTCCCGGCCAACCCGCTCGACATCCTGGCGCAGCAGACGGTCGCCGCCGCGGCGCTGGAACCGATCGACGCGGACGACTGGTTCGACGCGGTCCGACGCAGCGCGCCGTTCTCGACGCTGCCGCGGAGCGCGTACGACGCGACCCTCGATCTGCTCGCCGGCCGCTACCCGTCCGACGAGTTCGCCGAGCTGCGCCCACGCATCGTCTGGGACCGCGACACCGGCACGATCACGGGCCGTCCAGGCGCCCAGCGGCTCGCGGTCACGAGCGGGGGCACCATCCCCGATCGCGGCCTCTTCGGCGTGTACATGGTCGGAGAGAAGGCGAGCCGCGTGGGCGAGCTCGACGAGGAGATGGTCTACGAGTCGCGGGTGGGCGACGTGTTCGCCCTCGGCTCGACCAGCTGGCGCATCCAGGAGATCACGCACGACCGCGTGCTGGTCACGCCGGCGTTCGGCGAGCCCGGGCGCCTGCCGTTCTGGAAGGGCGACGGGATCGGGCGTCCCGCGGAGCTGGGTCGCGCGGTGGGGGCGTTCGTCCGCGAGCTGAGCGGTGCGTCGCCGGCCGATGCGGAACTCCGCTGCGTCGAGGCCGGGCTCGACGCCTGGGCCACGAACAATCTGCTGTCCTTCCTGCGCGAGCAGAAGGAGGCCACCGGGCACGTGCCGACCGACCGCACACTGGTCGTGGAGCGCTTCCGCGACGAGCTCGGCGACTGGCGCGTCGTGCTGCATTCCCCGTTCGGCATGCAGGTTCACTCGCCCTGGGCGCTGGCCGTGCAGGCGCGCGTCCGCGAGCGGTACGGCATCGACGCGGGCGCGATGGCGGCCGACGACGGGATCGTCGTGCGCATCCCCGACACCGAGGCGCAGCCCCCGGGGGGCGAGCTGTTCGTGTTCGAGCCGGACGAGCTCGACGAGCTTGTCACGGCCGAGGTGGGCGGGTCCGCCCTCTTCGCGTCGCGGTTCCGGGAGTCCGCGGCCCGCGCCCTGCTGCTGCCCAAGTACAATCCCGGCAAGCGGTCGCCGCTCTGGCAGCAGCGGCAGAAGGCGGCGCAGCTGCTGGATGTGGCGCGCAAGTACCCGACCTTCCCGATCATCCTCGAGACCATCCGCGAGGTGCTGCAAGACGTCTACGATCTCGGCGCGCTGACGGACGTGGCGAAGCAGATCGAGCAGCGCAGCATCCGCCTGGTCGAGGCCGCCACGGAGACGGCGTCCCCCTTCGCCCGTTCGCTGCTGTTCGGATATGTCGCTGCGTTCATGTACGAGGGCGACAGCCCGCTCGCCGAGCGGCGCGCCGCGGCACTGTCGCTCGACACGGGCCTGCTCGCCGAGCTGCTCGGCCGTGCGGAACTGCGCGAGCTGCTGGATCCGCAGGTCATCGAGCGCGTGGAGCTGCAGCTGCAACGGCTCGCCCCGGAGCGCCGCGTGCGCGGCGTCGAAGGGGTGGCGGACCTGCTCCGGCTTCTCGGTCCGCTCTCGGTCGAAGAGGTGGCGGAGCGGCTGGAGGGCGAGCAGAGCGCCGGCGAGAACGCCCTGGCCGCACCGGGCGACGAGGCTGCCGATGCCGGCGCGGGCGCCGATGCCAGCGCCGGCGCCGCCGGAGCCGACGCCGACCTTGTCGCGCCGCACGCCGACCCGACGACCGCTGCGACCCACCTCGCCACCCTCGTCGACACGCACCGCGCCCTCGCGGTGACGATCGCCGGCGTCGAGCGCTTCGCCGCGATCGAGGATGCGAGCCGGCTACGCGACGCGCTCGGCGTCCCGCTGCCCATCGGCGTCCCGCTGGCGTTCATCGAACCGGTGGACGACCCGCTCGGAGACCTGGTGAGCCGTTTCGCGCGCACGCACGGCCCGTTCGAGACGGCGGACGTCGCCATGCGACTGGGGCTCGGCCCCGCCATCGTGCACGACGCGCTGCGCCGGCTCGCCCGCGACGGGCGCGTCGTGGAGGGCGAGTTCCGCCCGCATGCGCACGGCACCGAGTGGAGCGACGCCGAGGTGCTCCGCCGGCTGCGGCGCATGTCGCTCGCCGCTCTGCGGCACGAGGTCGAGCCCGTCGACACCGCGACCTTCGGCCGCTTCCTGCCCGAGTGGCAGCACGTCGGCTCCACCCTGCGCGGCGTGGATGCGGTGGCCTCGGTGATCGAGCAGCTGGCCGGAGCGCGCATCCCGGCCTCCGCCTGGGAGTCGCTGATCCTGCCGAGCCGCGTCTCCGACTACAGCCCGGCCATGCTCGACGAACTGACCGCGACGGGCGAGGTCATCTGGGCCGGCGACGGCAGCCTGCCCGGCGACGACGGATGGATCAGCCTGCACCTCGCGGACTCCGCCCCGCTCACTCTCGCACCACGCTCTGACCACGAGCCCGACGAGCTGCAGCGCGGCATCCTGGACGCGCTGGGGCGAGGCGGCGGCTACTTCTTCCGTCAGCTGTCGGACGCGCTGGGCACCGAGCGCGGCTCCGCCATCGACGACTCCGAGCTGGTCACTGCGCTCTGGGACCTGGTCTGGGCGGGCCGCATCACCAACGACACCCTCGCACCCCTGCGCACCCTGACCGCGGGCGGCTCGGGCGCGCACAAGCGCCCCCGCCAGCCGACGCGCGCGCGGATGTACCGCGGCCGGGTGCCCACCCGCTCCGCCATGGTGACGCGGATGGGCCCGCCCACCGTCGCCGGGCGGTGGTCGCTGCTGCCCGAGCGCGACCTCGACTCCACGGTCCGCGCCCACGGGCAGGCCGAGACGCTGCTCGACCGGTACGGCGTGGTGACCCGTGGCTCCGTCATGAACGAGGGGACGCCGGGCGGCTTCGCCCTGGCTTACAAGGTGCTCAGCGGCTTCGAGGAGACCGGGCGTGCGCGCCGCGGCTACTTCATCGAGACCCTCGGCGCCGCGCAGTTCGCCAGCGGCGCCACGGTCGACCGGCTGCGGTCGTTCTCGCGCGACCACACGCAGGAGCGCCCGTACGAGACGGTGGCGCTCGCGGCGACCGACCCGGCGAACCCGTACGGCGCTGCGCTGCCCTGGTCGGCGGTTCCGGGCGAGTCGGGCACCGGCCACCGTCCGGGGCGGAAGGCGGGGGCGCTGGTCGTGCTCGTCGACGGCGAGCTGACGCTGTACGTCGAGCGGGGCGGCAAGAGCCTGCTGTGCTTCGTGGGCGGCTCCGAGACCGCGGAGAAACCGCCGGGGAGCGCCGCCACCGGCGGGACCGACCGACCGCTGAGCGCCGGCGATCCCGCCCTGATCCTCCGCGCCGCCGCCCGGGCCCTCGCCGCGCTCGTCACGACTCGGCGCGTCGACAAGCTCGCGGTCGAGACGGTCAACGGCGGCTTCGTCCTGGGCTCACCGCTCGGCGACGCGCTCTCGGAGGCGGGCTTCCTCGCGACCCCGCGCGGCCTGAGGCTGCGCGGATGACGGCGGCTGCGCGGATGACGGAGGCTGCGGGGGTGACGGCGGCAGCGCGGATGAGGGCGGCAGCGCGGATGAGGGCGGCAGCGCGGATGAGGGCGGCAGCGCGGATGAGGGGAACTGCGCGGATGACGGGACACCGCCGTGCCTGAGGGCGACACCGTCTACCAGGCAGCCAAGCGCCTCGACCGGGCGCTCACCGGGCGCATCCTGACCGAGACCGACTTCCGCGTGCCGGCCTACGCGACGGTCGACCTGTCCGGCAGACGAATGGATGCCGTGCTCAGCCGCGGCAAACACCTGCTCATGCGCGTGGGCGACCAGACCATCCACAGCCACCTGAAGATGGAGGGCACGTGGGAGGTGTACCCGCCGGACGGGCGCTGGCGGCATCCCGGCTACCAGGCCCGGGCTGTGCTGCGGAACGAGGACGCGCAGGCGGTGGGGTTCCAGCTGGGCATCCTCGAGGTGGTCTCGCGCGACCGGGAGGACGAGGTGGTCGGCCACCTGGGCCCCGACCTGCTCGGTCCCGACTGGGACGCGCAGGAGGCGCTGCGCCGGCTCTCCGCGCATCCGGAGACGCCGGTCGCCGTCGCCCTGCTCGACCAGCGCAACCTCGCCGGGCTCGGGAACGTGTACGCCAACGAGCTCTGCTTCCTGCGCGGGATGCTGCCGACGCGCCCCGCGGGTGAGACCGACCTGGCAGCCGCGGTCGCCCTCGGCCACCGGCTCATCACCGCCAACCGGGACCGGCCGCTGCGCGTGACCACCGGCGACACCCGGCGGGGCCGCAACACCTGGGTCTACGGGCGTCGGGGCCAGCCGTGCCGACGCTGCGGGACGCCCATCCGCTCGGGATCGCTCGGGCGCACCGAGCTCGAAGAGCGCGTGACGTACTTCTGCCCGGCCTGCCAGACGTAGGCGGACCGGGCAGAAGCACGAACCAGGGAGACTAGGCCGCGGCCTCGTCCTGCTCCTGCTCGGCGTCGGCGCGAACCGTCGCGAGCGCTGCGGACCACGACTCGAGCTGG
Source organism: Leifsonia sp. KNZ13-11D (assembly GCF_056754895.1). NCBI lineage: Bacteria > Bacillati > Actinomycetota > Actinomycetes > Micrococcales > Microbacteriaceae > Leifsonia > Leifsonia sp. KNZ13-11D. The sequence goes on along the minus strand of NZ_JBPGWU010000001.1, from coordinate 905,490 downwards.
TCGAACAGCGGGGTCAGCGCGGCCGTCTGCTGCTCGGTCGGCTTGAGCTGCCAGTTCTCGAAGTCGTGCGCGAGGCTCAGGCCGACGTGGGCGCTGACCGTCGCGATCTGGAGCTGCGAGAGCACCAGTCGCAGGTGCTCGACGGCGCGCGCACCGCCGAAGACGCCGTAGCTCACGAAGCCGGCCGCCTTGTTGTACCACTCGGCCCCGACGTAGTCGATCGCGTTCTTGAGCGCGCCCGACGTGCTGTGGTTGTACTCGGGGGTGACGAACAGGTAGCCGTCGAACTCGGCGATCTTGGCCGCCCACGCCTTGGTGTGCTCCCCGGCGTACTGGCCCATCGCGGCGGGCATGGCCTCGTCGAGATGAGGCAGGTCCCAGTCCTTCAGGTCCACGAGCTCGTACTCGACGCCCGTGCGCTTCGCGGCGTTCTCGTACACCCAGCGGGCCACGGCCTCGCCGTTGCGCCCCGGACGCGTGCTTCCGATGATGATGGCGATCTTCGTCATGTCAGCCTTCCTTTTGATGACGTGTCACCGTTGTGAACCCGGCGCCGCCGTCGGGCATTCCCGGTAGGCTCGCCGCATGTCCGACGAGCGCGCCGACCGCAACGACGACATCCACCTCCCGGCCGACGCCACCGAGGAGCAGCGCAGGCAGGCGGGCGACCGCCTGCGCGAGCGCATCTACGTCACCTTCACCGCGCTCGCGATCCTGATGGCGATGAACGCGCACGGCGGCGAGCTCGACTCCCCCACCGTGCTGTGGACCCTCGTCATCTCGGTGGTGGGCGTGCTGCTCGCCGGCCTCGCCTCGGACCTGGTGTCGCACATGATCGTGCACAGCAATCTGCCGACCGCACTCGAGTTCCGCCACATGGTGGCCGTGTCGTCGCGCGCTCTCGGCGTCCTGGTGGTGCCCCTCCTCTCGGTCGGGCTGGCCGTCTTCGACGTCATCGAGGACCGCACCGGCATGACGATCGCGATCGTTGCGCTGATCGTCTCCCTGGCGGTGATCGCACGGATCGCGGTCTCGCGGACCGGCCTGTCGGGATGGCGCCAGCTCGCGGCACTGCTGGCGATCGTCGCCCTCGGCGTGCTGGTGGTCTTCCTCGAGGCACTCGTCCACTGAGCGCACGGCGACGCGGTGCGCCGGTCCCGCCGCCGTGTCAGGATGGCGTATGGCCACCGCGCGCACACGTCCCGATCCGCGCAAGCTGACGGACGACGAGCTGGAGCTGTTCCAGACGTTCCACACGATGCGCCGCGGCTTCGACCGCACCCTCGACGCGCAGTTGCAGCACGACGCCGGCATCTCGATCTCGGAACTCGAAGTGCTCATGGCGCTGACCCGCTCGCCGGGCCGTCGGCTGCGCGTCCGCGACCTCGTGGAGGTCACCGGCTGGGAGAAGAGCCGGGTCTCGCACCAGGTGACCCGCATGGCCGCGCGCGGGCTCGTCGAGCGGCAGGACTGTGCGGAGGACCGCCGGGCCAGCTGGATCCACCTGACGGGTGAGGGCCGCCGCGTCGTGGTACGCGCCCTGCCGAAGCACTCGGCGACGATCCGCCGCATCCTGTTCGACGCGTTGTCGACGGAGCAGCAGGAGGAGCTGCTCGGCATCGCGCACGCCATGACCGCGGCGATCGCGGCGGAGGGCTGCGCCCCTCCCGACGACTGCGACGACTGAGCGTTCTCGCAGGCCCGCGGCCGCTCCGGCGGCGTGTCCGCTGGGAGGGCGTCGCGGAATTCCTGGCCATTCGTCGGGAACACCGGTGGAAACCAGCCGGTTCCAAGGCGTCGCCCCCTAGCGTTTCCGTGTGCGACGCCCGAACTTCCCCGCGACAGGACCCGGCGCCGACGGCAGCGACCAGCAGCCTCCGGCGACCGAGGTCTTCGGCCGCGTTCCCCCCGCCGACCCGCGCCGCCCGGTGCGCGCGACCCGGCCCGCGGCCGGGGTGCCCACCGGCGGTGGCGCGAAGCCCTTCGATCCGTTCGGCCTCGGCGGCGACGCCCCGGGGCTCGGCGGCACGGGCGCCGGACGCGACGGCGCCGGACGCGGCGGTGGCGGACGCGGCAACGGTGGCGGACGCGGCGACGGCGGAGGCCTCGGCGACGGCGGAGGCCGCGACGGCGGCGACAGCACCGGTGGCGACGGCACGGGCGGCACCCCGCCCGGTCCCGGCAAGACGCCGCGCAACCGCCGCCGCGCCAAGCGCATCGTCGCCTGGACGGCGGCCGCGCTCGCCGTCATCCTCGTGGTGGTCGGCGGGTACGCCGCGTACAGCTACTTCCGCTTCGTCGGCGGCGTGAAGCACGTCGACGTCATCTCGAAGACCGGGTCGGACGTCGACGGCGAGGACCAGAACATCCTGCTCGTCGGCGACGACCACCGCCCCACCGGGGCGACGCAGGCCGAGCTCGACCAGCTCAGCACGACGGATGACGGCGGCGGCACGAACACCGACACGATGATGATCCTGCACATCCCTGCCAACGGGAAGTCGGCCACCCTGATCTCGCTGCCCCGCGACTCCTGGGTGGATGTGCCGGGCCACGGCATGAACAAGCTCAACGCCGCCTTCTCGCTCGGCGGCGGGGGATCCGACCCGACGAGCGGCGCCAAGCTGCTCATCCAGACGGTGCAGAACCTGACCGGGCTGAGCATCGACCACTACGTGCGCGTCTCGCTGCTCGGCTTCTACACGATCGCGCAAGCGCTCGGCCCGGTGCAGGTGTGCCTCAACAACGCGGTCGACGACCCGTACTCGGGCGCGGACTTCCCGGCCGGCGTGTCCACCCTGGACGCGAAGCAGGCGCTGTCGTTCGTGCGCCAGCGGCACGGCCTCCCCCGCGGCGACCTCGACCGTGTCGTCCGCCAGCAGTACTTCCTGTCGGTCGAGGCGCACAAGTTCCTCTCCGCCGGGACCCTGCTCAACCCGGGCAAGCTGACGAAGGTGCTGGATGCGGTGAGCGGCTCGCTGGAGACGGACCCCGGCCTCAACTTCCTGCAGCTGGCGAGCCAGCTGCAGGGGCTGACCGGCGGGAAGATCCAGTCGGCGACCATCCCGATCTCCGGCACCCCGACCATCACGGTCGACGGCGACGACGTCTCGATCGTGGAGGTCGACACCGCGGCGATGCCGGCGTTCATCCAGAGCCTGATGGGCACCCCGACGGCCTATGACAGTGCGACGGCCGCCAAGCCCGCGGACACCACCGTGACGGTGCTCAACGGCGGCAGCGCGAACGGCGCTGCGACGACGGCGACGCAGACCCTGGCCGCGGCCGGCTTCAAGACCGGGACACCGGGCGACGCGGACACCCGCGCGACGACGGTCATCCAGTACAAGCCGGGCCAGGAGGCGCAGGCGAAGGCGGTCGCCGCCTACCTTCCGGGCGCTGCAGTGCAGCAGACGGACACCGTCAGCACCGTGACCGTGGTCCTCGGCGACGACGGCATCATGCCGGCTGCGCCTGCCGCGCCCGCCGCGGGCGGCGCACCCGCAGCGCCCGCACCGGCCCCCACCCCGTCGGGCCCGGCCACCAACTACAGCGACCAGGTCTGCATCAACTGAAGCGCCGGGCCGCCGCGCGCCGCGCGACTGCGGTCGTACGTAACGTCTGCGCCCGGTCGCCCCGGCGCAGAGGTGACGAACGACCGCAGTCGCCTAGCGACGGCAGCGGTAGGCGGACCGGCGGCCGGCGGCCGGCGCCCGGCGGCCGGCGTCAGTCGAACAGGCGGCGGAAGACGTTCGTGTCGGCCAGGTCGATGAGCTCGTCGCCACGGCCGTTCATGATGGTGCGCAGCGCGTAGAGCGTGAAGCCGCCGACCTGCTTCGCGGTGATCGCCGGCGGGATGCTGAGCTCCTGCCGCGCGGTGACCACATCCACCAGCGCCGGTCCGTCGTGCGCGAACGCGGTGCGCAGCGCGCTTTCCAGCTCGTCCGGCTTCTCGACGCGCTGGCCGTGCAGCCCTGCTGCCTGCGCGAGTTGCGCGAAGTCGGGGTTCTCCAAGCCGGTCCCGAAGTTCACGAAGCCCGCCGCCTTCATCTCCACCTCGACGAAGTTGAGCGACGAGTTGTCGAAGACGATGATCTTCACCGGCAGCTTGTTCTGGCGCAGGGTGAGCAGCTCGCCGAGCAGCATCGCGAGTCCGCCATCCCCGGCGAGCGCGACCACCTGGCGGCCGGGAAAGGCCGTCTGCGCACCGATCGCCTGCGGGAGCGCGTTCGCCATGCTGCCGTGGGTGAACGAGCCGATCAGGCGGCGCCGCCCGTTCATCCGCAGGTAGCGGGCGGCCCAGACGACCGGGGAGCCGACATCCGGAATGAACACGGCGTCCTCGGAGGCCAGCTCGCTCACCAGCCGCGCGACGTACTGGGGGTGGATGGGCGTGCGGTTGCGGTCGTTCACCGCCAGGTCGTCGAGGCTCTTGCGTGTCTTGGCGTAGTGCGCGAGCGAGGAGTCGAGGTGCTTGCGGTCCTTCCGCTCGCTGAGCAGCGGGAGCAGCGCGTCCACCGTGTCCTTCACGCTCCCGACGAGCCCGAGGTCGAGGGGCACGCGGCGGCCCAGGTTCTCGCCGCGGATGTCGACCTGGATGATCTTCGCCTTCGACGGGAAGAACTGCTGGTACGGGAAGTCGGTTCCGAGCATGAGCAGCGCGTCGCACGACTCCATCGCCCGGTACCCGGAGGAGAAGCCCAGCAGCCCGGTCATCCCGACGTCGTACGGGTTGTCGTACTCGATGAACTCCTTGCCCCGCATGGCGTGCACGATCGGCGCCTTGAGCGCCTCCGCGACGGCGACCAGCTGCGCGTGCGCCCCTTCGGCGCCCGCTCCCGAGAGGATCGTCACCTTCCTGGCGTCGTTCAGGATGTCCGCGGCCGCCTGAAGCTCCGGATCGGTCGGTCGCGTCACTCGCGGCGAGAACGTGATCGGGGCCGACTTGCGGCGCCCGGCGCTGTCGGCGAGGAAGATCTCGCCGGGCACGACGACCACGGCGACCCCGCGGCGCTCGATCGCGGTGCGCATCGCGATCTCGAGGATACGCGGCATCTGGTCGGCCTGGCTCACCAGCTCCGTGTAGACGCTCGCCTCGCGGAACAGTTCCTGCGGGTGCGTCTCCTGGAAGTATCCGCTGCCGATCTCGGCTCCGGGGATCTGCGCGGCGATGGCGAGCACCGGCACGCGGCTGCGGTTGGCGTCGTAGAGCCCGTTGATGAGGTGCGTGTTGCCCGGCCCGCAGCTCCCCGCGCAGACCGCCAGCCGCCCGGTCAGTGCCGCCTCGGCCGACGCGGCGAACGCCGCCGCCTCCTCGTGCCGCACGTGCTCCCAGGTGATCGTGTCGTTACGGCGGATCGCGTCGGTGAAGCCGTTGAGGGAGTCGCCCGGGATGCCGTACACGCGCGTCACCCCCGCATCCTGCAGGATCTCGACGGTGGTGTCGGCGACGGTGGGCATGGCGTTCCTCCCTCGATCGGGGAATCGGATACGCCGGTCGCGCCGCGTCGCACTCCCGGCAGGGCAAACCTACGCCTCTTGGGCTGGCCGTTCACCCTGCGCCGTGGAGAGTGGAAATGCCGCCAGGCGGACCAGAAGCCGGACGATAGGTCAGCGGCTGCCACATCGAGCTCATGGTCGGCCGAGATCAGGCAGGCCTACGACGAAGCCGCTTCGCCGGAGATCAAGCGGGCACTGCAGGACAGCCCACGTGAATACCGGTAGGACGCTGCCCCCACGCAGGAAATCGTTCATCCTTCGCAGAGGAAGTGTGGGTTAACGTGAGCCCATCATGGTGAAGCAGGTGAGGGCGCAGGTGACCCGCGACACGATCGTCGAGGGCGCCGCGTCGGTGTTCGGGCGTCGCGGCTACGGGCTCACGTCGATCGCAGACATCGCCGCGGCCTCGGGCGTCACGAAGGGCGCCCTGTATTTCCACTTCCCCTCGAAGGACGAGCTGGCGCGCGCGGTGATCGCCGAGCAGCATCGCCGCACCATGGCCGCCGCCGCCGAAGTGCTCGAGGAGGAGCGGCCGGGGCTGGAGACGATGGTGCTGCTGAGCGGCGTGCTCGCGCGTCAGCTGCTCAGCGACCCCGTCGTGCAGGCGGGCATCCGGCTGACCACCGACGTCGCGTCGTTCGAGACGCCGGTCACCGACCCGTACCGCGACTGGCTGCGCTTGGCGGAGTCGCTGTTCGGCCGGGCCCTCGAGGAGGGTGACCTGCGACGAGGTCTGGATCCGGGCATGCTCGCGAGCGTGGTGGTCGCTTCCTACACGGGGGTGCAGCTCGTGTCGGAGACGTTCTCGGGCCGGGCCGACCTGCTGCAGCGGGTGCGCGAGCTGTGGACCGTGCTCCTCCCGGGCATCGTGGCGGCCGACCGCGCGACCGCCGGGGCGGCGCTTCCCGAGCTCATCCGGTGAGAATCGACATCGACCCGGCCGCAGCGCCCCCAATCCGCTACGGCCGCGCCGAGGTGCACAATGCATTCTACGCCAGAACCGGACGATCGGTATGGACTCGGTCCTCGGGCGCTTCTGGTGAGGCCCGGAATGGGCGGGGCGCCTCCCGAGGGCGCCCCGCCCGGCCGCTCAGCCCTGAGCTGCGGCCTGGCGCCGACGGCGCTTGAGCAGAACCAGCGGGACGGACGCTCCGGCGACGGCTGCGGCCCCCAGCGCGCCGGCAGCGCTCACGACGGGCGCGTCCAAGACCTGCGGCACGACGATCGTGTGCGAGCGGGTGCCTGCAGCGATCGTGTACGTGGAGTCATCGGCCCGGGTGAGCACGCCGCTGTAGGTGGTCACGTACGATCCCGGGGCGACGTCGGCTGCCACAGCCACGCCGTATCGCGTCGTGAGCCAGTCGCTCGACCCTCCCGCGTCGTCCGCACGGAAGGTGTGGAGTCCGGTGTAGGTGCAGGTCAGCTGTGTGGGGGTGACGATGGTGCAGGTGCCCGAGCCGTCGCCGTTGTTGGCCTCGATCGTGACCGGTCCGGTGAAGGTGAGACCCTGCGGAAGCGTGACCGTGTTGGTCAGCGATTTCACCGTCATGTCCGTCGGGGTGTAGACGGTGAACGCGTGAGACACCGGCGCCGAGTTCCCTGCGGGGATGGTCGTGGTGCCGCCCACGAACGTGTAGGTCGTCGTGGTGGTCGCAGCACCGGCGGGAAGCGCGAGCGCCAGAGCGGACGTGAGTCCGAGCGCGACGGCCGAGGCCGCCAGGACACCGGTACGGATGGTTTTCTTCATGGTTGTTTCTCGATTCGAAGTCGACGATGTGGGTGAGGACGGGCGCGCGGTCACGGAGAGCTGAGCCATGCGTCCCCTCACAAGGACGAGCTCCGGACGCGAAACATGACGCGAATTCAATGCATTTCTACGGAACACGGCAGCGAACACCGCCGGTTCGTCCCTCCCGGGATGCGCGAGGCCGTCCCGTAGACTTGCCCGACGGGGAGCGCCGGAGACGGCGCACGTGGTCGGTCGGGGAGGAAGCGCATGCCGTCACAGGCCAAGGCGAAGAAGCGCCGGGCGACGATGCGATTGGTCTATGTCGACTTCTGGTCGGCGCTGAAGATGTCGTTCCTGGTGAGCATCATCGTCGCGGCGATCACCGTGGTGATCGGCCTGCTGCTCTGGTACGCGCTGGACCGGTTCGGCGTAGTGGGGGCCGCGAGCAGCTTCCTCGAGGACATCGCGGGCGCGCAGGGCGCCAACCTCGTCGCGGGCCTGACGTTCCCGAACGTCATGACCTTCACGCTGGTGGTCGCGCTCCTCGAGGTCATCGTGGTCTCCGCGCTCGGTGCGATCTTCGCCGCCCTGTTCAACCTCGCGGTGCACGTGGTGGGCGGCTGGAAGGTCACGTTCGGGAGCGACTGAGTTCCAGTCCCCCGACGAGCAGCCCGACCCCGAAGGCGAACGCGGCCGCCGGGTCGTCCTCGTCGAGGGGCGACTCCGGGTGATCGACGAGCACGCCCAGCGAGTCGTACTGGATGCGCTGCTGCTCATGCGACACATGGCCGAGTACGAAGTGGAGCAGCGCCGTCGCCGAGCGCCGCGAGGTCTCGGCGTCGAAGCCGCCGCGGGCGACCGCGCGGGCGAGGCGGTCGACGGTCTCGGGCGAGCCGAGGCCGAGCGCGAGCGTGCTGGAGACGACCTCGGCGCCGTCGCGGTACGCGAGCAGCGCATCCCGTAACGCGTCCGCCTCGGCGCGGACAGCATCCTGCCAGGCAGCGTCCTCGGCGAGCGGAGCCGGCGTGCGCGCGGCGACGATACGGTCGGCGAGCTCCGCGAGGAGCGTCTGCTTGTTCGGAAAGTGCCAGTACAGGGCGCTCGGCTGCACGTCGAGTGCGCCGGCCAGACGGCGCATGGTGAGGTCGGCCAGCCCGAGGTCGTCGAGGATGCGGAGCGCCGCCTCGGCGACGTCGTCGCGCGAGTGCCGGCGTCCGGTTTCGTTCCCTGCCACCTCGTCAGTATAGTGAACACCGTTCAGGTGAACACCGTTCAGGTAAGGATGCGCCCGTGACCACCTCCACTCCCCCCACCTCGTCCCCGCGTCGCCGGCTCGACGCGACCGACCTCGCCCGCGTCGCGGTCTTCGCCGCCATCGTCGCCGTGCTCGGCCTGCCCGGCGGCCTCAGCGTCTTCGGCTCGGTGCCGATCACCGCGCAGACCCTCGGCGTGATGCTGGCGGGCGCCATCCTCGGCCCCTGGCTCGGCGCGTTGTCCATGGCGGTCCTGCTGGCGCTCGTCGCGGTCGGACTGCCGCTGCTCTCCGGCGGGAGCGGCGGGATCGGTGTCTTCGTCGGCCCGAGCGCCGGCTACCTGTTCGGCTGGATCGCCGGCGCGCTGGTGATCGGCCTCATCGTGCACGCGGACGGCCGCCGGCCGGTGTGGTGGCGCACGCTGCTCGGGATGGTCGTTGGCGGCATCCTCGTCGTCTACGCCTTCGGAGTGCCGGTGCAGAGCCTGGTCACCCGGCTCCCCCTCGACACGACGGCGGCGCTGAGCCTCGTCTTCGTGCCCGGCGACCTCGTGAAGGCGGTGATCGCGACGGCCATCGTCATGACGCTGGTGCGCGCCTACCCGCGAGCGTTCCGCCGCACGTGGGTCGCGCCCCGCAGCGCGGTTCGTCCCGCGGAGACCGTGCCCGGGTCCGCCGAGGCCGCCGAGCCGGCGCAGTCCGCCGAGCCGCGGGTACCGTGACGGACTCCCCCGCGATCGTCCTCGAGCACGTCGGCGTCCGGCTCGGCGAGGTCGACGCCCTCCGGGACGTGAGCCTCGCGCTCGATGCGCGGACGATCGCGGTCGTCGGCGAGAACGGCTCGGGCAAGTCGACGTTCGCGCGCCTGCTCGCCGGGCTGGTGACGGCCACCGGCGGCAGCGTACGCATCCTCGGCCACGACCCCGCCCGGCAGTCCGCGGAGCTGCGCCGGGACGTTGCCGTCGTCTTCAGCAACCCCGACGCGCAGATCGTCATGCCGACCGTCGCGGAGGACGTCGCGTTCTCGCTGCGGCCCGAGCGTCAGCGCCCTGGGCGTCTGGGCCGCGACGAGGCCGCACAGCGGGTGGATGAGGCGCTCGACCGCTTCGGCCTGGCCGCGCTGCGCGACCGCTCCTCGCACGAGCTCTCCGGGGGTCAGAAGCAGCTGCTCGCCCTCGCCGGAGCGTTCGTCCGGCGCCCGCGGCTGGTCGTCGCCGACGAGCCGACCACGTACCTGGACGCGCGCAACTCCCGCCTCGTGGCCTCCCATCTGCTGGAGGACGCCGGCCACCGCCTGGTGCTGGTGACGCACGACCTGACGCTCGCCGCGCGCTGCGACGCGGCGGTCCTGTTCGCCGCGGGCCGGGTGGAGGCGGTCGGACCCCCCGACGATGTCATCGCCGAGTACGAGGCGGCGCTGACGTGCTGAGCCTCTACCGGCCCGGCAGCGGCATCCTGCACCGGATGCCCGCCGGGCCGAAGCTGCTGCTCCTGCTCGTGCTCGTGCTGGCCGTCTCGCTGCTGCCGTCGCTCTGGTGGGCGGCCGGTGCGGCGGCAGCGACGACCGTGGCCGCCTACGCCCTCGCCGGTCTCGGCGACGGGATGCTCGGGATGCGGGAGCTGGCCCGGCAGACGGTCGCGCTCCGCTGGCTCATCGTCGTCACGCTCGGCGCCCAGCTGATCTTCCTCGGGCCCGAACCCGCCGTCGCGAACACCGCGCGGGTGACGTGCGCCGTGCTGCTCGCCGGCCTGCTGGCCCTCACCACCCGCGTCTCCGCGCTCCTCGACGCCGTCGAGCGCGGCCTCCGCCCGCTCGAACGGCTGCACCTCGACTCGGGTCGCGCGGCGGTGCTGCTCACGGTCACCCTCACGACCGTTCCCGTGCTCGCGCGGCTCGCGGGCGAGGTGCGGGAGGCGCAGCGCGCGCGGGGCGCCCGGCCCGGCGTACGCTTCTTCGCGGTGCCGTTCCTCATCCTGTCCCTCAAGCACGCCGACCAGCTTGGCGAGGCGCTCTCCGCACGGGGAGTGCGATGACGGACCGCCCGCGGGTGCTCGGCCCCGTGGTCGATGACGAGACGCGCTGCATCCACTACCGGTCGCCGCTCGATGTGATCGCCATCCGGTTCGCCTGCTGCGGCGAGTACTACCCCTGCCACCTCTGCCACGCCGAGGCGGCCGGGCATCCCGCCCGCCAGTGGCCCGTCGGCAGCCGCCGGGAGCGCGCGGTGCTCTGCGGGGTGTGCGGCCACGAGCTGACCATCGCGGAGTACCTCGAGGTGGACGCGTGCCCGGACTGTGCGGCGCCCTTCAACCCCGGCTGCCGGCTTCACACCCACCTCTACTTCGAGAGCTGAGCGACCGCAGCGGGCAGCGCGGCTGCCGGACGCACGGATGCCGGGCACCCTCGCGCGCGCCCGGCATCCGTGACCGTGAGGGCTAGAACCAGCCGAAGATGCGGTCCAGCACGGTGAGCAGCCGGTCGATCGCCGGGATCCCGGTGGACGGCCTGTCCGCCTTGACCTTCAGCGTCGTCCAGCCGACCACCCCGTCGGAGGCGTTCTGCACCGACAGCTTGTGCTCGCCGCTGCCCGCGTCCTTCGGGAGGGTCAGGCCGATCACACCGCTCGCGGGCACCTGCACCCAGCCGCCGCTGATGTTCTGCGGCTTCGAGTACAGCCAGACCGAGACCCACTCGCCGGCGTGCTTCGCGCCGACGGTGACGAGCACGGTCTCACCCGGGCGGTAGGTCTCCTTGTCGACGGTGACCGCGTCCTTCAGGGCCTTGGTGAGCGCCGACTCCTTGGCCGCCTTCGGGTCCGTCCCAGGCTTGGGGTCGGTCGGGGCGTCCGCGACGGTGAGCGGGACGCGGACGGTGGTGCCCGAGTCCGGGGCCGTCAGCACCAGGGTGCTGGGGCCCGCGGCGTCCGCCGGAACCGTGAAGGCGACCGTCGCGTTGCCCGCCGCACCCACCGGCGCGCTGCCGAGGGCGATGGAACCGTTCCACGACAGGTCGAGCTTCGTGTTGGCCGGGCTGCCGAGCGAGGTGAGGTTCAGCTTGGACACCTGGAGGGTGACCTGCTGACCGCGCTGCAGCGTCCCGGTGGGCACACCGCTCACGCCGACGCCGCGCTTCTCGAAGCTGGGCGACAGCGGGCTGTTCTTCTGGATGTAGCTGATCCACGCGTCGCGGTCGATCAGTCCGGAGTCCTTCGTGTTCGACCCCGCCGCGAAGGCGCGGAAGTTGTCGCCGCCCTGGATCAGGAACGAGAACGAGCCGATCCGGTACGACGTCGCCGGGTCGATCGGCTTCCCGTTCACGAGGATGCTCGTGATCCGGTCGCCCTCCGGTCGGGTCGCGTCGTAGGTGTAGCTGACGTTCTTCGACAGTCCCAGGTTGAGGAACGGACGGCTCGGCACGGTGCCGTCGGCGTTGCGCTGCCACTGCTGCTCCAGCGCCTGCTTGAACTGCGCCCCGGTGAGGGACGTGGTCCAGAGGTTGTTGACGAACGGCAGCACTGCGTTGGCCTGGGCGTACGTGATGCTCCCGTCGGTGCCGTAGAGCAGCTCCGCCCGCAGACCGCCCGGGTTCACCACGCCGATCTCGGCGCCGCCGAGCTCCTGCGAGGAGAGGCTGGACAGCAGCGAGTCGGCGACCAGGTTGCCGAGCGTGGACTCGCTCATGCGGTCGTCGCGGGCCCCGTTCAGGTAAGCGGTGGTGATGTCCTTGGTCACCGAGCCGACCTTCTGGTCGCCGATCACGGCCGCGTCGGCGAGCGCCTTGTCCACGATCGTCTTCACCGCCGCGACCCGCGGGTAGGCGGCGACGAGAGTGTCGTCGGCGTCCGTCGTCCGTGCGACGTTGCGCGCAGTGTAGGCGGTGACCGCATCCGACTCCGGGTCGACGGTCAGGGTGACCTGGCCGATGTTCTCGCCGTAGCTGCCGGTCTGCAGGATCGGACGGGTCTTGCCGTCCACTCCGGGGACCGGCGCGTCCCACGCGTACTGCTTGTGCGTGTGGCCCGTGAAGATCGCCGCGACCTTCGCGCTCGTCTTGGTGACGATGTCGGCGAACGCTCCGCCGGCCGCGACCTCCTGCTCGAGCGTGGCGCCGTCGGGCGTGCCGAAGCCGGCGCCCTCGTGGTAGTCCGCGACCAGCACGTCGGCCTCGCCGTTGGCGGGGTCGCCGTCGGTCAACTCGCCGGCGACGCGGTTGACCGCCTCGACCGGGTCGCCGAAGTCGAGCGACGAGACACCGCCCGGCGACACGAGGGTCGGCGTCTCCTGTGTCACGGCGCCGATCACGCCCACGGTCAGCCCGTCGACGTCGAACGCGGCGTACTCGGGGAGAGCGGGTGTCTTCGTGCCCTTCTCGTACACGTTCGCGCCGAGGTAGGAGAAGTCCGCCGCATCCTTCACCCGTCCGGTGAGGTCCGCGTAGCCCTTGTCGAACTCGTGGTTGCCGACCGCGCTGGTCTTCAGCCCGAGGGTGTTGAGCACGTCGAGCGTGGGGATGTCGCCCGCCGAGGCGGAGGCGAACAGGGAGGCGCCGATGTTGTCGCCGCTGGAGAGGAAGAGCGAGTTCGCCTCGCCGCCCTCCGCCTTCAGCTTCTCGATCGTGCCGGCGAACTTCACGGTGTTGGCGTCGATCCGGCCGTGGAAGTCGTTGATGTTCAGCAGGTTCAGCGTCACGGGCTTCGCGGCGAGACCGAGGCCCACCACGATCGGGTCGTGGTCGCTCGACCGGTACGGGTCGGCGGCGTAGAAGTTCGTGACGTTGTAGTTGTAGCGGCTGTACTCCAGCGCCACGGACTCGCCCGAGTTGATGTTCCAGACATCCGCGCCGGTGATCGCCGCGTTCGCCGCAGGCGACGCGAGGACGTGGTCCAGGGAGCCGGTCGTCCCGCCGAAGGAGTAGGTCGCCTTCGAGGTGCGGGTGCTGACCTGGTCGACATAACCCGCGTCGGTGAGGACCGTGATCGGGTCCTCCTTCAGGTAGGCGTTGAAGTCGCCGATGAGGAGCACCTTGTCGGTCTTCAGCGCCGCCTTGCGCTCGTCGGCGAAGGCGACCAGAGCGTTCGCCTGGTTCACGCGCGAGGCGTTCGACGCACCCTGGCCGTCGCCCTGGTCGGCGTCGGCGCCCGTGCCGGAACCCTTCGACTTGAAGTGGTTCACGATCGCGAGGAACGCCGACGAGTCCTTCGTGCCGACCTTCTTGAAGGCCTGCGCGAGCGGCTGGCGTGCGTTCGAGAACGCCGGGTCGTCGAGGATCTTCGACGCGCCGACCGGTACGGCGTTCGCCTTCTTGTAGATGAACGCGGTGCGGATCACATCCTCGGTCGCCGGCAGCCGCGACGGCGACTTCACGTACGCCCACACCTCCGACCCGGCGGCCGCGTTCAGCGCGCCCACGAGGGTGGCTAGAGCGGAATCGCGGTCCTCGCCGAAGCGGGCCGAGTTCTCGATCTCCTCCAGGGACACCACGTCGGCGCCGAGGCCGTTGATCGCCGCGACGATCTTGTCCTGCTGGCGGTTGAGGTTGACGGCGTCCGCGGCGCCACGGGCGTCGCATCCGCTGTTGACCGTGATCGGGTTGCCGTCGCGGTCGGTGTAGAACGTGCAGCCGCTCAGCTGGTCACCGGTGGTGGTGAAATAGTTGAGCACGTTGAAGGTGGCGAGCCGCAGGTCGCCTCCGACGTTCTCAGGAGCCGGGGTGCGGGTGTTCGCGAACGTCACCGGCTGCACGGTCGCCGCGTCGGCGGGCGTGAGCTCGGAGGTCGGCTGGAACTTCCAGGCGTTGTTGCGATAGTCGAGCACGACCGGCTTGGTGAACGTGACGGCCTCACCGACACGGACCGGGTCGCTGAGCGACAGGTACGGCAGCGGCTTGGACTTGTTGGCCGCGCTGAGGAAGTTTGTCGACGCGCCGTCGTCCAGCGTCACCGCGCGGGCGGCGTTGTCGGCCACGGCGGCGGCGTACTCCGCCGTGCCGGGGCGGGCGGCCTCGGTCGGCTGCACGAGCGTCGTGGAGCCGGCGGCCAGACCGATCTCGCCGTACTGGTTCGCCGAGTAGACGTCGGTGACCGTGAAGGCGCCCTGCGGGACGAGCAGCATGCCCTCCAGGCTCTCGCGCTGGGCGGCCGTCGCGGGCAGGCCGACCGTCGCGGGGACGGGGGCGGTGACCGTGGAGGCGTCCAGCTCGGTGACGGTACTCGCGGTGATCTCCGTGAGGCCGTTGAACTCGCTGACCGCGCCGGTGACCTTCACGTAGTCGCCCTGCGCGACAGCCGCCGCGGCGGACGAGCCGTAGACGAAGACGGCGTCGGAGGCGGTGTGGGTCGCCAGGTCGATGGCGCCGCCGGTGCCCGGGGTCTGGAGGTAGAACCCGTTGAACCCGCCGGTGGCGTACTGCGCGGTGACGACACCGGTCGTGGTGACCGTCGTCCCGGCCTTCGGGCTGGTGTCCCCGGTTCCCTGGATGTCGGCGATCGGGATGGTGTCGGCCGGGGTTCCGGGGCCACCGGTTCCCGGATCTCCCGTGCCGGGGTCGCCGGTGCCCGGGTCGCCGGGCGTGGACGCCGAGTTCTGCGGCGTGATGGTCGCGCTCAGCGTGAAGTCGGCGCTGTTGTCGTCGGTGTCGGCGGCGTTCGTGCGCACCAGCGACTTCACGTCGGTGTTGCCCGACGGGGCGGCGGCCTTCGCCTTCTCGAACGTGTTCGAGCTGCCGTACCCCAGGAGGTCGGCGACGTTCGGGTCGGCGGTCACCGAGCCGGCCGGCAGCGTCAGGGCGGACGCCGACTTGGCGAGGATGAGCGTGCCGGTGGTGCCGCTCGGGTTGAGGGCGTTCCCGGCGGCGTCGGGCGTCGGCAGCGCCTGGCCGCCGGCGCCGTTGGAGCCGCCGCCGACCAGGTAGTAGCCCTTGGCGGCGATGGAACCGGTGAGCGGCACGACGCCCGTCGACGCGCCGGTGCCCGTGGCCGGGCGGTACTGCAGGCTCCAGCCCGACAGGCTGACCGCGCCGGCACCCGGGTTGTAGAGCTCGACGAACTTGTTCGTGTAGGCCGCGCCGGCGCTCCCGCCGGACAAGTAGGCCTCGTTGATGACGACACCCGTGCCGTCCGGGCTGGCGAAGGCGGGGGTGGCGACGAGCACGCCGGCGGCGAGGCCGGCTCCCGCGATCGCGGCGGCGGTGGCGCGCGCCAGCCTGCCGAATCTGGTTGACATTGTTCTCCTCGGTCGGTGAGGTGCGTGGGATGAGTCCGCGGCCAACGTAGAGAGGTCGTCGAACGGGACAGTTTCTCCTGTGTGAACGTACAGAAAACTCGTTCAGGGGTAGACCGCTCATTTGAGCAACGCTCGGCGGAGAGCGCGGATGCGCCATGATGAGAGACATGCGGATCGACGAGATCGCCCACTTCCGGGCCCTGGCCGCGGAGGGGCATCCCGCCCTCGCCGCCGAGACCCTCGGCGTCTCGCAGTCCACGCTGACGCGATCGCTGGCCCGGCTGGAGCAGGAGATGGGCGTCGAGCTCTTCGACCGCCGGCGCGGCCACCTGGAGCTCAACCAGTACGGGGAGATCCTGCTCGCGCACGCGGTCCGCGCCGAGTCCGAGCTCGAGAACGCGCGCGCCCGGATCGAGGCCCTCCGCGACCCGTCCGGCGGCACCGTCTCCCTGGCGTACGTGTCGTCGTTCGGCGGGTGGCTCATCCCCCGCGTCATCAGCGAGTACCGCGGGCTGTTCCCGGACATCCGGTTCGTGCTGCGCGGCGGCACGGCGGACACGGTGCTGGATGCGCTCCGCGACGGCGCGGCGGATCTCGCCTTCCTCAGCCCCGACCCGCGCGATCCTGAGATCGAGTGGAAGCCGCTCACCGCCGAACGTCTCGTGCTCGGGGTGCCGGAGGGCCATCCACTCGCCGGGCGGGACGCCGTGAGCGTGCCCGACCTCGAGCCCTTCGACCTCGTTGCGCTCCGCACCGGGTCGGGCCTGCGTCACATCGCGGACGCCTACTTCTCTGCGCACGGCGTGGTCATGAACCCCGTGATCGAGGTCACCGAGCTGTCGACGCTGCGCGGGCTCGTCCGGGATGCGGTGGGCGTCGCGCTCATCCCGGACACTCCGACGGAACCCGGCATCGTCGCCGTGCCGCTGCGCGACGAGGCGCAGCGCATCATCGGACTGGCCCGCAACCGCAGCCGCTCGCAGTCGGCCGCTGCCGAGCAGTTCGCGCGGTTCGTGCACGAGGAGCTCGACTCGCTCGGCGAGTGATCAGCGCGGCCGCGGGATCAGGGCCGGGCCGGTGGGACGTCGGCCCCGGCCGGGTCTCAGCAGGAGTCGGCCCAGAGCCGGCGCGGCCGCTCGGGGTCGGTGTCGTCGAGCAGGACGGACGCCACTTCGCGCGGAGCGCCGAGCGGGTCCTTCTGGCCGGTCGTGACGAACGACCAGTCGGGACTTCTCTCGGGGTCGTGCTCGACCCACACCGAGAAGTTCCAGAAGCCGCGGAACGCGCGGCCGAGCAGTCCTGGCCCGGCGACGACGAGCACAGCGTCGCGATCACGGAAGGGGGCGACGACGTCCGCGCGGAACGCGTCCGCGGTGGTCCCCTCGGCCACGTCGGCGCGCTCGGCCTGCTGGCCGGCGTCGCGCAGCGCCGCGGCCACGGCGTCGGCGACCCGGCCGGGGTCGCTCGCGGGCACCCCGGTCACCGCGAGGAACCGCGGACCGCGCCGGTAGTGCTGCAGGAACTCCGCCGCCACCTCCGCGAAGAACTCCCGCTGGGCGGTCCCGGGCTGCGTGTCGGTCATCGTACTCCTTCCGGCCGTGCGCTGGTGGGAACGTTACGCGCCCGCTGCGCATTCCGGCACCTCCACCCGGCCGGCACCCGCACGGCCCCGCTTCAGTCGTTGCGCTCGAGCGTCCCGATCTTCTTCCCCGAGGAGTCGTAGACGACCATCGTGTTCCCGTCGGCCTTGCCGCTCTCGGCCGCCGACATCCAGGTGTCCACGTCGGAGCAGGCCTTCTGGGTGATCGCGACCGTGCCCAGCTCGATCGTGGCGCCCGAGATCGTGCCCTTCCCCGTCATCGTGTTGCACCCGTCCGAGCCGGTGTAGGAGCCGTCGGAGTCGATGATCAGGTTGGGCTTCCCCGGGTCGGTGCTCCCCCACTTGCCCGGCACGTCGCTGCTCGGCTGCGGCGTGCATCCCGTCAGCATCAGCAGCGCGACCACGACGGCCGCCGCTCCCGCTCTCCGTGTGCTCTCCATGGCGCCGGACGCTACGCTCCGGGCGCCGGGACGCGAAAGGCAGTAGAAGGCAGTGGACGGGTGCGCCGGAGCCGTCCGGGCGCTACCGTGGGGACATGGCACAGGAGCGCCTCTTCGGCATGAGCTTCGCCGTCATCTACCCGCTGTATGTGGCGAAGGTGGAGCGCAAAGGCCGCAGCACCGACGATCTCGACACGGTCATCACCTGGCTGACCGGCTACGACCGCGCCGGCCTCGACGCCGCCATCGAACGCGGGGTCGACCTGGAGACCTTCTTCGCCGAGGCTCCGCGCATGAACCCGGACGCCTCCCTCATCACCGGCGTGATCTGCGGCGTGCGCGTGGAGGACATCGAGGATCCGCTGATGCAGAGGATCCGTTACCTCGACAAGCTCGTCGACGAGGTGGCGCGCGGCAAGAAGATGTCCTCGATCCTCCGCGAGCAGCCGGTCAGTCGTCCGGCGTGAGCACCTGCTCGACCGACGCGTCGTCGCGCACGGTCCCGGGAACCGTCTCCTGGTAGAGGTAGGCGGCGGCCTCCGGCCAGGAGCTCGCGTCGGCCAGACGGAAGACGTCGACCGCCCGCACGCCCTCGAACGTGGTGGATGCGCGCAGCATCTCCGCAGGCCGGTCCGAGATCACCGGCAGCCGGATGCTGAACGGATCACGGTCCTCCTCGGGGAAGAGGAACAGCGCGAGGAACGTCGGCTCGGCCATCGTTCCCCCAACCCCCTCGTTGCAGCGCTGTCGCCCGCATGATGCACCCGGGGGCGACGGCCCGGCAACACAGCATCTGGGCGCCCCTCGCCGCCGAGGCGAAGTTCTCCCTTACAAATCCCAGCCCGAGGGAGCACAATCCCGGCATGAGCAGCGCTGCCACCAGCGCGTCCGACGAGGGCCTCCGCCCGCCGGACGCCGTACCCGAGATTCCGGAGGAGCAGGCCGTGACCATGGTCCACCTGTCGTCCGAGCGCGAGGCCGAGCTTCGGTCGCGCGCGAAGGAGTGGATCGACGAGCTCGCCGCGGCCGACCCCGACAGCGACGCGTTCCGGCGCAAGATCACCGGGTTCTCGAGCCTGGGCGTCGCCGAGATGCGGGAGTCGGGGGATGCCTCCCGCCGGATGCTGAGCCGCCCTGCCGCCTCCCTCGCCGCTGCGCGCGGCAAGGCGATCCGCACCGACCCGCAGTACGGCGTGCTGCGCACCCTGCAGGAGCTGCGCGCGACGGTGAGCGACTTCGACCCGGAGTATCTGACCGGACGCTACCGGGTGCTGTCCCGGGTTCCGGGCGGCCGGCGGCTCCGTCAGTACGTGCAGCGGTTCGAGTCGGCCCAGAAGCAGCTCGACGGCATCGTCGCCTCGCTCGACCACGGCCAGGAGTGGCTGCGTCGCGACAATGTCGAGATCGAGGAGGAGCGCGCCGCGCTGTGGAAGACCACCGAGCGGCTGAACGAGTACGTCGTGCTCGCCGGCGCGCTCGACCGCGCGACCGTCGACAAGGCGTCGGAGTTGCGGGTGACCGACCCGGAACGCGCCACCCGGCTGGAGAAGGAGGCGCTGTTCCCCATCCGCCAGCGCCGCCAGGACCTGACCGCCCAGATCGCGGTGTCGGTGCAGGCGTACCTGGCGCTCGACGTCATCAAGAAGAACAACGTCGAGCTGGTGAAGGGCGTCGAGCGCGCCAAGACGACGACGGTCTCCGCTTTGCGGACGGCGGTCGTGGTCGCGCAGGCGCTGGAGAATCAGCGCATGGTCATCGACCAGCTCGGCGCGCTCCACGACAGCACGAACTCCCTGATCGACCGGACGGGCGACGTGCTGCGCCGCCAGACCGAGCAGATCCAGAAGGAGCAGACCTCCACGGCTGTGGACGTCGAGGTTCTGCAGCGGGCGTTCGACAACGTGTTCGCGACGATGGACAGCATCGACACGTACCGCGATGGCGCCGTGAAGAACATGGCGAGGACAGTGGATGCGCTCGAGCAGCAGGTCGCGCGCTCCCGTGAATACCTGCGCAAGTCGCGCCCGGAAGGAACCCGCGCCCCCTAGGAGGAAACCATGGACCACCTGCACGGCTCGGCCGCCGAACGGCTCGCACAACTCGACACGATCTCTGGCGGCGACGAGGAGGTCTCGAAGGAGTGGCTGATGCACCAGCTGCGCACAACGCTCCAGGAGCTCGCCGAGGCCGAGCCCGTCGTCGATGCCGAGCAGGACCGGCGCGAGGACTACTGACCCGCCAGGCCGCCGACCGCGGTCAGGCGCGGGCGATCCCCGCGATCTGCGTGTTGAACGGCAGGAACGGGGTGTGCAGCCGGTAGTGCTCGACCCGCACGTCGGAGAAGCCCGCCCTGCGCACGGCTCCCTCCAGGTCGCGCTCGCACGAGCATCCTTCGAAGGTCCACGCCCACGGCCTGCGGAGCGCCCGCTGGGCCGCGTGCGTCGGCGTGCCCTGCGGCGCGGCGACATGCTCCACGAAGCGGAAGGTTCCGCCCGGGCGGAGGATGCGACGGACCTCGGCGAGAGCCGCATCCGGGTCGGCCACGGAGCAGAGGACGAGCGACGAGATGACGGTGTCGACACCGGCGTCGGCCAGACCGGTGCGCTCCGCCATCCGCTCCCGCAGGTCGAGACGGACGCCGTGCCGGGAGGCCGCCGCCCGCAAGCGCCCGTGCATGGCGCGGTTGGGCTCCAGTGCGATCAGCGTCGCGCCGGGCCGGAGGTAGCGCAGGTTCGCGCCGACCCCGGGTCCGAGCTCGACCACCTCGCCCGGCAGGTCCGCGAACACGCGCTCCTTGTGCGGGTGCAGGGACGACTCCAGGTACGGGCCCATCGCGTGGAAGAACACGGAGTTGAAGCGTCCGCGGAGGCGGTGCTGCGGGAATTCCTGGAGCGTCTCGGTGCGTGTCGGCGTCTCGGTCATCGGTTGCTCCTGTCGTCGCGGGATCGATGAGGCCAGCGTGCTCGTCGCACGTCTCGCGTGCAGGCGGGGAACTACCCCAGTCAGCGCCGTTCCGCGTACCACGCCGCGATCTGCGCCCGGGAGCGGAAGCCGAGCCGCAGTCGGATGCGCTCCACATGGCCCTCTGCCGATCGCTCGTCGATGCCGAGGCGTGCGGCGATCTCCCGGTTCGTGCATCCCTCCCCCACCAGCGCGGCGACCTCCTGCTGCCGCGGAGTGAGCGTCCCGGCCGCCGTCCGCGCGACGCGGAGGCCGAGGAAGCGGCGGATGGTCGCGACCAGCGCGGGCGCGTCGCCGGCCCACGGGAGGTGCGACCGTCCGGGCAGCACGGCGAGCCGTGCGCCGGGGATCCCGTCACGGAGCGCTTCCGCTTGCGCGAGGGGCGCGGCGCGATCGCCGGAACGGTGCACGACGAGCGTCGGCGCCGCGACCACGGCCAGCAGCGGCGTCACGTCGAGCGCGTAGCTCAGCTCCAGGAGCGCGCGGGCCGTCGCGGCGCTGGACGACTCCCGCTGGTACCGCCCGAAGGCCGCACGGGCGGACGCGGGCGCGTCCGGCGCGAAGACGTCGGTGAGCACGTCCGATCCGAGGCCCCAGTGCGACGCGACGAGGCCCAGGATGTGCTCCCGCGCGCTCGGCGGCGAGATGCGCGACCCCGACGTCCATCCGCCGTACAGCACCAGGCGACGCACCGTCTCGGGATGAGCCGCCGCCCAGGCGACGGCGACCGGCGCGCCCAGCGAGGCGCCGACCAGGTCGAACGGCTCGGAGTCGAGCCCGGCGGCCACGGCCGCCAGCTGCTCGACCTCGTAGTCCAGCGACGGCTCACGGGAGGTCGGGGCGGAGAGACCGCATCCGGCACGGTCGTACCGGACCAGCCGGCATCCCGCCGCCAGTCCCTCCAGGAACGCGCGCTCCTCCGGCAGCGCCCACCCGCGCTCCAGGTGGCTCAGCCAGCCGGAGACGTAGACCACCGGCCGCCCCTCGCCGACGGTCGCCACGGCGAGCACGGAGCCGTCGGCCGTCGTGACCCGGGAGAGGCGCTGCTGCACGCGTCCATTGTGGCCGTCGGCGCAGGCGGCCGCGACGCTAGACCGCGGGCACCCCCGCCGCGAGCTCGGCGAACACGTCGGCGGCGTCGTCGTGCCGCGACAGCCCCGCAGCCTGGCCCATCCACAGCGAGAGCAGCTCGGGGTCGCCCAGCTCGGCGGCCCGCCGGCGGAAGACTCCGGTGAGGATGCTCTGCAGCGGGAAGGAGGCCGCCGTCCCGCTCTCCTCGATCGTGCGGACGGCGCGGTTCGGCAGGCCGCGAGCGGGCCGGCCGCTCATCGAGCGGGTGAGCACGGTCTCGTGGGCGAGCGCGCTGCGGATCCGCTCGCGGTGCACCGGCGGCGCGACCGACTGACGGGTCGCGAGGAACGCGGATCCGACCTGGACGCCGGCGGCGCCGAGCGCGAACGCCGCCGCGACGCCGCGCCGGTCGGCGATGCCGCCCGCGGCGATGACCGGCAGCGAGACCGCGTCCACAACCTGCGGGATGAGCGCCATGCTGCCGACCAGACCGGCCTCGGGAGCAGCCAGGAACGACGGCCGGTGCCCGGCGCCCTCCGAGCCGGACGCGACGATCGCATCCACCCCGCCCGCTTCGAGCGCCTGGGCCTCCGGGACGGTGGTCGCGGCGCCGACGACCCGGATGCCCTCCCGGTGCGCACGGTCGACGGTCTCGGGCGTCGGCACCCCGAAGATCACGCTGAGCACGGCCGGCCGCGCGGCGAGCACCGCCTCCAGCTGCTCCTCGAACGGCGGGAGACCCGTCACGGGCCACGTCGGGGGCTCGACGCCCGCCTCCTCGAACAGACCGCTCAGGCCCGCGACGGCACGGTCGAACTCGGCACGGCCGAACTCGGCACGGCCGAACTGGTCGGCCGGCTCCCGCTCGCCGGGCGCCCGGAACGGCAGCCACAGGTTGAGGGCGAAGGGACGGTCGGTCCGCTGCCGGACCTCCTCCGCCACGGCGGCGATCCGGTCGGCGCCCAGACCGTACAGGCCGAACGATCCGAGGCCGCCCGCGCGGCTCACCGTCGCGGTCAGCTCGACCGAGGACAGTCCGCCGAAGGGCCCGAGCACGATCGGGGTCTCGATGCCGAGCAGTTCACGAAGCTGCGTGTTCACGGTGCAAATATACGAGCCGGAGCCGGGAGCATGCGGATGTGCGATAATTGTTCGTGTACTAACTAATTAGGACGAACGGGGACACGATGGCCGGCCGCTTCTGGCGCTTCTACGAGAAGGCCAACGATGTCGTGCGCACGTTCACCGGTCCAGCCCAGCTCGGTGCCGGGCACCCGGAGGAGCCGGATGTCCGGCGCGCCGACGCGGCCTGCCCCCTCTGCGGCAAGCCGCTGGACCAGCACCGCATCGAGCGGTTCCAGGACTCGCGCACGTCGACGCGTATCCACTGCCCGTAACGGGGACGACCCGCATGGTCGGCACTCAGACGGCCGCCTGCGTGACCTCCTGGTTGCGGAAGTGGCCGAACAGCATCCCGACGATCCCGACCAGCGCCCAGCCGGTGAGCACCAGCCACGGGAAGGCGGCGCTCGCCTCCGGGAAGTAGGACAGGTCGCGCAACAACGTCACCGAGGCTCCGGGGACGAACCACTGGCCGACGGCGCCCCACGGGCCGACGATGAACTGCAGCGGCTGGGCCGCCGCGGACAGCGGGTTGCCGACCAGCACGGTCAGCACCGCGCCGACGGCGATGCCCACCCGGCCGAGCAGCGCGTTCATGCCGACGATGAAGGCGGCGGTCGCCAGCATCGACAGGCCCACCGCCAGCGCATTGAGCCAGAAGCCGCCCTGCAGGATGCCGAACCAGCCCTGCAGGATCGCCGTCACGCCGAGTCCGCCCACCGCGGCGTAGAGCACGACCGCCGTGAGCCGGCGCCAGCTTCCGACGACCAGGATCGAGATCAGGATGCCGCCCAGCATCCCGCCGAGCACCAGCGGGAACGCGGCCGCGGTGAGGCCGAGGCCACGAGCGTCCGTCGACGCGAGCGGGACGACGTCGGTGACGGGGACCGTCACCGTGGGTGCGCGCGTGCCGGCCGGCGCCCGGCCGGCGGCGACCGCGGCCGCGGCGGCCGCATCCGCCTGCTGCTGGGCCGACGCCTGAAGCTTGCCGGCGAGCTGCGTGAGGATCTGCGTCACCGCAGCGCCGTTCGCGGACGCCGTGAGCACCTCCGGCTTCGGTCCGATGACGATCGCGCCGTAGACGTCGCGCGTCTTGATGAGCTCGACGGCGTCGCTGCGGTTCGAGACGGTGGTCACGGCGAACGCGCCCTCCGCAGCGGCATCGAGCTGCTTCTCGACCTGAGCCACGGCGGCCGGCTGACCGGCGACGGCGATCGGCAGATCCTTGACCGTCGACGTGACGGTCGGCCAGAGGAAGGCGAGAAGCACGACGACGACGATCGCGGCGGCGCCGACGGCGAGCAGCACCGCGCGCAGCCACGGTGTGTGCGGAGCAGGCGCGCCCTGTGAAGCGGCAATGGGCCGGTCCGATTCGGACACGGCGGGGGCGGTGGTGAGCACGGCGACCTCCAAAAAAACGAATACTCGTTCTTTATAGTGGAACCCGCACGCAGTATTGTCAAGAACGATCATTCTTTTTGTCGCTCCGGGAGGGAGCCCACCGCCGATGCCGAAGGTCACCGATGAGCACCGCGCCGCGCGGCGCCACCAGATCGTCACCGCCGCGCTCCGCTGCTTCGCCCGCTCCGGCTTCCAGCAGACCTCGATGGCCGACATCATCGCCGAGTCCGGGCTCTCGGCCGGCGCCATCTACGGGCACTACAAGAGCAAGGAGGAGCTCGTCGAGCTGGCCGTCTCCGAGATCCTCGACGCGCGCTTCCTCGATCTCGCGCAGGCCCGGCGGCGCGATCCGCTGGTCTCCCCCGCGGAACTCGTGCGCATCCTCGTCGAAGGCCTGACGGCCCAGATCGGCGACCTCCAGCTCCTCCTGCAGGTCTGGGGCCAGGTCCCCATCAACGCCAAGCTGCGGGCCCTCGCCGGCACGATCGGCGGCCGCATCCGCGGCATGTTCGCCGGCTACCTCGGCGAGTACTACACGCGGGTCCTGGGGCTGCCGCCCGAGGAGGCGCAGCCCGCCTCGGAGGCCGACGCCCCGCTCTACGTCGGGCTGGTGCAGGGGTACGTGGTCCAGAGCGTGCTCTTCGAGGACTTCGATCGGCGCGGTTATCTGGAAGCCGTGGCGCGCGTGGCGGACACGGTGCGGGTCGCGGACCCGATCCCGCCCGCTCCCTAGCCAGGCGAGAGAACGCGCCCCTACACTGACGCCATCGTCCGGGCACCCGGCACCGGCGGGCGTTCAGCGGCGACCTGTCAGCGAGCATCCTCCGCTGACGCCACGCGCGAAAGGGCGACGATGACAGACGAACGATCCACTGGTACGACGGTGGTCCTGGTGCACGGCGCATTCGCCGACGCCGGCAGCTGGGCCGCGGTGACGCAGCTCCTCCAGGCGGAGGGCGTGCACGTGCTCGCCCCGGCCGTCCCCCTGCGGGGGCTCCTCTCCGACGCCGCATATCTGCGGCACATGCTCACGCAGCTGGACGGACCGTTCCTGCTGGTGGGCCACTCCTACGGCGGCGCGGTCATCACGAACGCGGCGACTGGGGTGGACGACGTGAAAGGTCTCGTGTTCGTCTCCGGCTTCGCCCCGGAGGAGGGGCAGACGCTCGGCGAGGTGGAAGGCACGTCGCGCGACAGCGCGCTGGCCCCCGCGCTGGTCCAGCGCACCTATCCGACCGGCGACGGCGACGCCACGGCGGTGGAGCTGTACGTCAACGAGGCCGACTTCCCGCAGGTCTTCGCGGGCGACCTGACGCCGGAGCAGGGCGCGGTGCTCGGCTCCGCGCAGCGTCCCGTCGCCGCCGCCGCCTTCGACGAGAAGAACGGGGCGCCCGCCTGGAAGAGCCTCCCGTCGTGGGCCGTCGTCGCGACCGGGGACAAGGCCGCCGGGTCGGATGTGCTGCTCGGCATGGCGAAACAGGCCGGCGCGCAGCTCACCACGCTCGAGGGCTCGCACCTGATCATGATCTCCCAGCCGCGCGCCGTGGCCGACGTGATCCTCGCGGCCATCCGGTCGGTGAGCCGATGAGCGGCGACCCGCACGACGCGCTCAGCGGGCGCCTCGAACGCACCGAGGTGCAGCGACGGACATCGTCGATCCCCGGGCGCATCATCGTGCAGGTGCTCACAGAGATCCCGGACGGCGTCGAGTCCGGCTGGCACACGCATCCCGGCGAGGAGGTCGGCTACATCGTCGCCGGATCCGTCGAGATGCGGATCAGCGGCGGGGACACCCTGCACCTCGACGCGGGCTCCGGGTTCCTCATCCCGCCCGGGACGCCGCACAACGCGAAGGATGTGGGACCAGGCACCGGCCGGATGCTCTCCACGTACCTCGTCGATCCGGACGCGCCGCTCGCGAGCTTCGTCGACCCTCCGGGCTAGGTCACCCGGTTCGGCGGAATCGCGGTCTCCGACCTCGACGACTCGCGCGTGCAGGCGGTCACGGCGCACGGAGTTCAGGGCGACCGTGTAAATTGATCCGGTTGGGGTCGGCTCCGGTCGTGCTCCGCACGAACCGGTGAACCGTTGGGGATCAATGTCGTATTTGCAAGAGGTCGTCTCGTCGCGCGAGCTCCTCTACAATCTCACGCTGCGCGAGGTGCGCGGCCAGTACAAGCGCACGATCATCGGGCAGCTCTGGTCGCTGGTCAACCCGCTGGCGACGATGCTCGTCTACACGATCGTGTTCGCGTTCATCCTGCGCGTCACTCCGGCACCGGGCGACCCCTCGGGGCTCGACGTCTTCCCCGTGTGGTTGCTGTGCGGACTGCTGCCGTGGACGTTCTTCGCGGCCGTCGTGCAGGGCGGCATGGGGACGCTGATCGCCAACGCGGGCCTCATCCAGAAGGTCTACTTCACCCGGATCGTGCTCCCGCTGTCGATGGTCGGCTCCGTTGGCTTCAACTGGCTGTTCGAGATGGGCGTGCTGGTCGTCGTGCTGATGCTCTGCGGCGCGTGGGTGCTCCCGTGGCTGCCGTTCGTGCTCTTCATCATGGTGGTGCTCGCGGTGTTCGCCACCGGGCTGGCCCTGATGCTCTCCGTCGCCAACGTCTACTTCCGCGACACCCAGTACTTCATGGGCATCATCCTGCAGCTCTGGCTGTACCTGACCCCGATCATCTACCCGATCTCGCTGATCGTCGCCCAGTCGAAGGAGATCGGCGGCCTGCTCGGCACGGACATCACGGTGCTCGACCTGTACCGGCTCAACCCGCTGGAGCGGTTCGTCGAGGTGTTCCGCAACCTCCTGTACGACAACCGCTGGCCCCGGGCCGACGACGTCTGGTACTGCGTGATCTCCGCCGCGATCGCCTTCGCCATCGGGCTCTGGGTGTTCCGCCGCAACGAGAAGGGACTGGCCGAGGCCGTATGAGCGACATCGCCGTCTCCGTCGAGCACGTGAGCAAGAAGTTCCGTCTGTACCACGAGCGGAATCAGTCCATCAAATCGGCCATCATGCGCGGCCGCATCTCGCTGCACGAGGACTTCCAGGCGCTGAAGGACGTGTCGTTCGAGGTTCCTGCGGGTTCCACGTTCGGCCTGATCGGGAGCAACGGATCGGGCAAGTCGACGCTGCTCAAATGCCTCGCCAAGATCTACTACCCCGAGCAGGGCCGGATCGCCATGAACGGCCGGATGGCCGCGCTGCTGGAGGTGGGGAGCGGGTTCCACCAGGAGCTCTCCGGCCGGGAGAACGTCTTCCTGAACGGCTCCATCCTCGGGATGTCGAAGAAGGAGATCACCCGGAAGTTCGACGAGATCGTCGAGTTCTCCGGTGTCTCCGAGTTCATCGACCAGCCCGTGAAGAACTACTCCACCGGCATGTACGTGCGACTGGGCTTCGCCATCGCGATCAACGTCGACCCGGACATCCTGGTGGTGGATGAGGTGCTGGCCGTCGGCGACGCCGAGTTCCAGGACAAGTGCCGCCAGAAGTTCGCCGAGTTCAAGGAGGCGGGCAAGACGGTCATCCTGGTCAGCCACTCGATGGACCAGGTGCGCGACATGTGCGACTCCGTCGCGTGGCTCAACCACGGCGAACTGCTCGCGGTGGGGGACGCGGAGTCCACCGTCGAGGCGTACCTCGGACCCCACTCGCTGGAGGGCTGACGCCCGAGTGGACGCCGGGCGGCCGCAGGGCCGGCCGCTCAGGCGACCGGCTCGGCTACCGGCTCGGCCGCCAGCGCAGCCTCCATCACCCGGAGGCGACCCCAGAGCTGGCTGTCGACGCCGTAGTGACGGCGTGCCACCGAGAGGCCTGCCTGCGCGAGCCGTGCGATGCCGCCCGGCGCCTCCATCAGCTCCAGGATGCGGTGCACGATGTTGTCGGCGTCCGGCTGGACGATGAGGATGTTCCGCCCGTCCATGAACATCCGGTTCTGGTCGAGTGCGTCGGTCGCGACGATCCCGGCCCCGCACAGTGCGGCCTCCACCACCGAGCCGAGCGGGAAGCCGTCGAAGGCGTGCGACGACAGGACGCCGGGGCGATTCGGCGAGACGATCAGGTCCATGGTGCTGTACGCGGTGCGCAGCTCCTTGGTCTCGAGGAGGCCGTGGAAGGTGAGGACGCCCTGCAGGTCGGACACGTCGAGGTCGCTCTCCGTGAAACCGCCGATCACGTGGACGTCCAGCGGGACTCCGGCGTTCCGAAGACCGCGGACCGTGTCGAGGAACACGTCGTAGCCCTTGTCCCGACCGCCCTCGGTGTACTTGTGCGCGGCGAACGCCAGCCGCAGGGCCGGCGTCCCGTTCGCCGAACCGGGCGCGTAGTAGTCGGTGCGGAAGCCCGCCCCGGGGCCGAGGTAGAGCGGGCTGACGACGACGCCCAGGATCTCCGTGAGCGGCACCTCCGGAGCCCGTTCTCGCACGTGCTCGGTCACCAGCGACTGCGTCGTGATGACGTGCCGCAGCAGCGGGGAGGCGAGCACCCGCTCCAGCTTGCGCTCCGCGTCCGGGTCGCCGAGGTACAGCCCGCCGCCCGGGTAGAGCGTGACGACGAAGGGTGTCCCCGTCTCCTCCAGGTCGTCGAGGTAGTAGGCGGCGTTGTTGAGGAAGGTCATCCAGGCTAGCGAGGCGCCCGCGAGTTCGCCCTTCGAGTAGTGGCCGATCCGGTCCACGAACTCCGGGTACCGCGCCGCGTAGGGCGGAAGCTGGTGCAGCAGCGGCTGGGTCGTCAGCACGCGGGACACGGCGTGCCGCCGCAGCAGCCAATTGAACTCCGCGACGCGGAAGCCGGTGGCCAGATCGGGGAAGATGTCGTCGAGGACGACGACCCCCTTCGGCGACGTCACCGGCCCACCACCTGCCGGAACTGCCGCACCGCGCGCTGGGGCCACGAGCGGACCGGGACCTCGCGCATCCGCGCCCAGACGTG
Organism: Leifsonia sp. KNZ13-11D; assembly: GCF_056754895.1. Taxonomy (NCBI): domain Bacteria; kingdom Bacillati; phylum Actinomycetota; class Actinomycetes; order Micrococcales; family Microbacteriaceae; genus Leifsonia; species Leifsonia sp. KNZ13-11D. Next base: position 876,258 of record NZ_JBPGWU010000001.1, on the reverse strand, counting down.
GCGCGCCAGCTCCCCGCTCGGGGTGGTCATGACCGCTCCGCGCCACGTCTCGCCCTGTTCCAGCTGCGAGAGCCACTGCCGGGTCGCGTCGGACATCTCATGGATCTCGGTGCCCGCCAGCGCGTGGAGGCTCAGCTCGGTGAACCCGTAGCGGGAGCGCATCAGCAGCTCCGTGTTCTCGTCGCCCAGGAGCATCCGCAGGCAGCGCAGTCCGTGCACCCGGTTCGGCTCGGACATGGCGCAGGGCAGGTTGCACCAGAGCAGCGCGATCTCGCAGGCCCGCTCGTCGGGGAAGGTGAAGTGCGGGTTCACCATCACGTCGCCGAACGCCTCGATCAGGAGCTGGTCGCTGCAGCCGTCGAAGAAGCGCTCGTCCACCGCGATGTGCTCGTTGAAGCCGCGGATGACGTTCGCCCGGCTGTTCGCGCTCGCGTTCTGCTCCGCCTCGAGCAGGCGGAAGCGCACGAGGTCCTCGTCGCCGAGCACATGGATGGGCCAGTGCTTGACCAGGGCGATCCAGCGGTCGAAGTCCGGCAGCTGGCGCATCCGGTTGTCGTAGAGCCCGTGCTCGATGTAGAACTGCCGGCGGATCAGCACGCTGGGGTGGCAGAGCGCGTTCCCGTTCTCGAAGAAATAGCGCAGCCACTGCGCCTGCGACCGGTTGCGCTGCCGGAAGACGTTGTGCCAGTGCGGGATGCGCTCCGGCGCCAGGAGCTCGCCGTCCTCGCCGACGAAGCGGGCGCTCGTGAACACCGCGCCGACGTCGGGGTTGGCCTCGAAGGCGTCCAGCTGGCGCTGCAGCTTGTGCAGCTCCCACGCGTCGTCGGAGTTGATCACCGCGACGAATTCGGCGCGCGCCTGCTGGATCGCGAAGTTCAGCGCCGACGCGGCGCCCTGGTTGGTGTCGAAGCGGTAGACGCGCATCCGCGGGTCCGCGAAGCGAGCGACGACCTCCATCGAGCGGTCCTTGGACGCGTCGTCGACGACGATCAGCTCCAGGTCGGTGACCGTCTGGTCCAGCACGCTCGAGATCGCTTCCTCGATCCACCGCTCGTGGTTGTAGGAGGTCATCACCACGGAGACGCGCGGCGCCGGGCCGATCATGCGCGGGATGGGCAGGGCGACCTCGGAGGGCAGCGGGCCGGCCGGACCGTCGAGCACGTCCGCGAGCTGCACGGCCCGCGCCTCCAGGTCGTGCAGCAGCCGGGTGAGCTCGACCTGCACCTCGGGCGTCGACAGCTCGATGTAGCGCGGGAGCAGGCGGCGGATGCGCTCGTCGCGCTCCCGGCGCGAGGTCTTCGACCACTCCCCGCCCGAATGCTGGCGGTAGAGGGTGAGCACCTGGGGGATGAACCCGGCGTCGCCGAACGCGAGCAGCGAGAGGTTCACCATCCAGTCGTACGAGGTGATCTCGAACACCTCCGGTGAGAGCCGCTCGAGGGCGTCGGCCCGGTACATGCACGCCGAGAAGGTCGCGAACCAGTTGACCTCCGCGAGCCGGCGCGCGTTCACCGAGGTGGACATCCGCGAGAACCCGATGGCGGGGGCGATGCTGGCTGCGCCCGTCGACTCGTCGTGCAGCAGCACGCGGCAGGCGACCATCGAGTGCTCCGGGTGGTCGAGCAGGTGGTCGATCTGGAGGCGCAGCTTGTCGACCGAGATCCACTCGTCGTCGCCCTCCAGCACCGCGATGAACTCACCACGCGCCGACGAGAAGCCGCGCGCATAGTTCAACGTGATGCCGAGACGGGGCGCCTCCTCCAGCACCGTGATGTCGAGGTCGCTGCTCTCCGCCCAGGCGAGCAGCCGCTCCCGGGTGCCGTCGCTCGAGTCGTCGTCGGCGACGACGACCTCGAACGGGTACGCGCAGTCCTGCGACTCGATGGAGGCGATGGCCCGGTCGATGAACTGCAGGTGATTATGGGTGACCAGGAGAACGGTCGCCACGGGAGCCGTCACAGCACTCCGCCTTTCTGGTGCCAGCGGACGATGTCCGCGATCCGATCCGCGTCCTCCAGGCTCAGCCCGCCGTAGAGCGGCAGGGCGATGACCTCCTGGGCCGCCTTCCGTGCGACCGGCAGGTGCTTCGCGCTCGGGAGCTCGTTGTACGGCTCGAAGTCGCTGCACAGCGGCGAGAAGTACTTGCGGCTGATCACGTTGAGGGAACGGAGCGTGGTGTGCAAGTCGTCGCGCGTGCTGCCGAACTCCTCGGCATCGACGCGGAGAACGAAGTACTGCACGATGCCGTCGCCTCCGGAGACGACGCGGATGCCGGGAATGCCGGCGAGCGCCTCCAGGTACCGGTTCGCGACGGCCTGCCGCTGGTCGATCTCCGCGTCGATGAGGTCGAGCATGGAGAGGCCCATCGCGGCGTGGACCTCGGACATCTTGCCGTTGAGGCCGAGGCCCTTGACGTCGTTCTCGTTGACGATGCCGAAGTTGCGGATGAGCCGGAGCCGCCGGTCCACGTCCTGGTCCGCCGTGATCAGGGCGCCGCCCTCCACCGAGTGGAACAGCTTGGTGGCGTGGAAGCTGAGCATCGTGATGTCGCCGAGGCGGTGCGGCTCGCCGCCGATCACGGGCGCGGAGCGGCCGAAGATGTGCGCGCCGTCGTAGATGACCCGGAGGTCGTTCCGGCGGGCGATCGCGTCGATCGCCGCGGTGTCGCAGAACCGCCCGTAGACGTGGGTGCCCATCACGGCGCCCACCTCGGAGTCGATCGCTTCCTCGAGCTTCGCCGGGTCGAGCGTGAGCGTGTCGTCGATGTCCACGAAGACCGGCTCCAGGCCGAGCAGCGAGATCGCGTGCACCGTCGCGGGGAAGGTGAACGGCGTCACCGCGATCGAGCGACGCTCGAGCTGCAGGGAGCTGACGGCCGCGATCAGCGCGCTCATCCCGTTGTTCCAGAGGGAGACCCGGCCGGATCCGGTGCGCTCCCCCACCGCGAGCTCGAGCATCTCGTGCATCGGGCCCATGTTGGTGAGGATGTTCGAGGCCCAGATGGTCTCGAGTCTGCGGATGTAGTCGGTCAGCGGGGGAGGGCGGGCCGGCTCACGTAGACCGGCCGCTCGAACGGCAGGGGGGTGTTCACGGCTTCCGGCCCTCCTCGAAGGCGCGGTGGCCCGCGAGGACTCCCTCGCGGTCGCGGTCGCGCAGCCTTCTGTTCCCGAGGTAGACGCCCCACGGCTCCAGGTCGCGCGTCACGACGGTGTTTGCGCCGACGGTGGCGCCCTCCCCGATGGTGACGCCGGGGAGGACGACGGCGTTCGCCCCGATGACGCAGAAGCGCCCGACGGTGACGGGTGCGCGCGTGGTGTTGCGGTACGCCTCGTCGAGCGTCGAGTTGCCGAAGCCGGGGCCGGTGAAGTCGTCGGTGCCGGTCAGGATGCGCGCGCCCTGGGACAGCGCGACGAAGTCGCCGAGCCGGACCTCCTGCCCTCCCGTGATGGACGAGAAGCACGCCAGGTGCACGTAGTCGCCGAGCGTGATCGGTTCCCGGGCCACGACGAGCACGAAGTCGTCGATCAGCACCGGGTCGCCGAAGTGGATGTTCTCACGCCCAATGATGCGGGCGCTTTCGTAGATGGTCTGCACATTCCCCCCGGGCTCAGTCGTCGGCACTCGTGGTATCGGTGAACCCGTGGTAGACGGTCCAGGTTTCCGGCACGAATGCAGGGTATATAGAAACGCGAGCTATCTGAAATCGACCGGTTTCCCAGACGACGGAGCAGGGGCGTGAATGAGGGTCACCGATCTCGGTCACGCCGTCAGTTCGCGCACGAAGGTGAGCAGCTGGAAGGTACGGCCGTCGGGGAGCACGATGGTGCCCTCCCGCTCGGAACGGCGGCTGAAGCCCAGCTTGCGGTAGAGGGCATGGGCGCCCACCATGTCCGGTCCGCTGTTCATGACGACCGCATTCTGGCCGCGAGCGGCCGCCTGCTCCATCGCGAACTCGGTGAGCGCGATCCCGATCCCGCGGCCGCGCGCGTCCGGGTGGGTGGCGAGCAGACGGAAGTACAGCTCGTCCGCGCCGATCCGGCCTCCGTCGTCGAGTCCCTGCTTGAGCAGGGCGATCGTGCCGAGCAGCTCACCGGTGCGCACGTCCTCGGCGACGAAGAACTCGTACTCGCCGGCGAGCGTTTCGGGGTGCTTCAGCTCTTCGCGGTACTTCGAGGGCAGGTCGTCGTAGTCGTGCGTGTAGGCCGAGTGGGTGAGCTCGCCGATCGCGGGGTACTCGTCGGCGGATGCGGGGCGGATGACGAAGGTGGTGGTCACCTGTCCAGTATCGCCCGCGCGGCCGGCGAGCTGGTCCGGGGGGTCAGCGGTTGCAGGTGCCCGAACCGGAGTCCGAGTAGTTCAGCGCCGACGCACCGAGGCCCGGGCCCTGCAGGGCCGGTGCGTACGAGAACGAGTAGCCGTGCTGCCCGAGCGTCAGCTTCATCGTCCCGAACCCCTGGTCGTAGCCGGTGACCACGTTCGGGTTGGCGAAGGTGCCGTCCGCGTTCTTCGCCAGCGTGTCGAGCGCCTCGCCGCCCGTCCCGACGATGAACTCCGGGATGCCGTGCTTGGTGTCGACCTGGCCGGCCGGGTCCATCGGCTGGAAGCGGGCGTATGCGTGCTCGTGGCCGTTCAGGATGAGGGTCGCGTGGTTCGCGTAGAGCAGCTTCCACCAGGCGTCCGCCACCTGGCCCTCCTGTCCGCCGGCGCCGGGCGCCGAGGCCGGGACGGTCGCGGTGGAGGCGGTGGTCGCCGAGAACGTGGGCTGGTGCCAGTAGGCGATCGTGCACTGCTTCTGGTTGTGCGCGAGGTCGTCCGCGAGCCAGCGGGTCTCCTGGGCGAGCAGGCCCTGATCGGTCGTCGAGCAGTCGTTGCCGAAGGCCGGCGAGTTGCACTCGACGTTGAGCGAGACGATGTGCCAGTTGCCGAGGTCGTACGAGTACCAGCCCTGGTTCGTGCTGGTGTCGTCGCCCGCCTGGCCCGCCGTGTTCGGCGCGCCGGACTGGTCGTGCCCGTTGAAGTAGGCGAAGTAGCCGTTTCCGTTCTGGCCGGCCTCGTTGTCGCCCTTCTTCGTGTACGAGTAGTACTCGTGGTTTCCGGGCGCCGGGCGCTCCAGGAACTTGAGCCCGCCCCACGCCTGCTCGAACGACCCCTCGAAGTCGCTCAGCTTGCCGACCTGGTACTGCTCGTCCCCGAGCAGCGCCACCGCATCCGGCTTCATCGCGTCGGTCTGCTTCGCGGTCGCGAACTCGGCGTCGTAGCCGCCGAGGCTCGGGCTGCCGCACTTGAGGGCTGCCGGGTTGGCATCGTTGTCGTCGTCGTCCGGCTCGCACGCGATGTCGCCGACCGCCGCGAGGGTGTAGGTCTTCGCATCCGCTCCTGTGCTCTGGGCGGCGTACGGCCAGTCCCCCTGGATCACAGGGACGGCGACGGCCGCCGCAGTGCCGAACAGGGTCGCGGCGATGACCCCGGCCGCAATGAGCGACGTCTTGCGGGTGCCGGTACGGGTGCGCGTGCGCATGGGAGCCTCCTGGAGTGGCGGTCGTCGACGGCCGCGTGCCACAGCAGGTTTCCGGTGCCCGGCGACGCCCGGATGAACCGCAGGCGTCATCCGGGTGAATGACGCCTGCGGAGGCTCTCAGGATGCGCGCCGGATCACGCTGTGCCGGCGAGCGCCTTCGTCTTCAGGGTGTCGAACTCCGTCGCGGTGATGGCGCCGCTGTCGAGCAGCCGTTTCGCCGACTCGATCTCGGAGGCCGGCGAGCTGCTGCCCGCCACGTTCCGGATGTAGTTCGCCGACTCGACCTGCGCCTCCATCGCCCCGGCCGCGCTGCGCTGGGCCATGCGCCCGCCGCGTGCGATCAGGTAGACGAAGGCGCCCAGGAACGGCACGATCACGATGAACAGCACCCACAGTGCCTTCGCCCAGCCGTTCAGCTCAGGGTCCCGGAAGATGTCGATGATCACCCGGATGAAGATCGAGATGCACACGACAACCAGGTAGAACCAGAAGGACCAGACGAGGAAATCCCAGAAACTCATGACGGCTCCGATCGCTCCACGGAACGGTTGTTCGCCCCGCGTGGCCTGACGGTACGACGGCCGGGTCGAGCGCGGCTAGGCAGCGATCAACGCCGAGCTCAGCCCACCTCACGCATCGATGCGGTCCGGACGGCGGTGCGGCTCGGCCTCCTCAGGGGACGACGGCTTGCGCGCCTCGATCAGGTGGCGTGACGAGTAGGTGACGAACTTCCCGTCCCGCCGGATCAGCGCATCCAGGTCGCGCAACCGGTCCCGATAGGCGTCGACCGTGAAGCCCGGCACCCACCAGATCACCTTGCGCAGGAGGTAGACCACGGCGGCGATGTCGTAGATCTCGATCCGGGTCCTGGCCGTGCGGAGGTCGACCACATCGAGGCCCGCCCGCCGGGCGGCTGCGGCCTCGTCGTCGTGGTGGCGCCCACGACGCGCCTCCGGCAACGGACCGAGGAAGAACTCGATCAGCTCGAACGCGCTGGACGGTCCGACGTGCTGCGCGAAGTACGTTCCGCCCGGCGACAGCACACGGGCGAGCTCGTCCCACCAGATCGTCGCAGGATGGCGGCTGGTGACGAGGTCGAACGCCCCGTCCGCGAACGGAAGCGGAGGCTCGTCCGGGTCGCGCACCACGACGACGCCGCGCGGGTGGAGCAGCCGGGTCGCCTTCACGACGTTGGGCGGCCACGACTCGGTCACCACAGCGGTGGGCGGGAAGACCTCCGCGCGGGCCACCACCTCCCCGCCTCCGGTCTGGACGTCGAGCCAGGAGTGAGCGTGGCGGAGGCGTGCGGTCAGCTGCCGCGCGTATCCCCACGGCGGGCGCTCCTCGGTGGCGCGACCGTCGAGCCACGAGAAGTCCCAGCCTGTGACGTCGGCCCGCTCGCCGATGGCGATGAGCTCCTCGAATGCGGCGTCTTCCATACCTGCATCCTGCCAGGGACGGCACCGGCGGCGTCAGGCGCCCGCCACGTCCTCCCGCCCGGACCGCAGCGACGCGACCATCCGGCGCAGGATCGTGGTCGCGACCGCCTGCTCCTCGTCGCTCAGTCCGCTGAGCATCCGCATCTCCACGTCCCGTACGGCGGCCGTCGCCACCGCGAGGGCGCGCCGGCCGCGCGGGCTGAGCCGCGTCGGGAGCGCCTTGCCGACCGGCGCCTCGGTCGCCCGCACCACGGAGCCGTCGCGCTCCAGCGCCCGTAGCAGCACGTTCATCGACTGCCGGGTCACGAACGCGCCGCGCGCCAGTTCCGAGTTGGACAGCCCGGGACGCTGGGCCAGCAGCTCGAGGCACGAGTAGTGGGTGATCGCGGTGCGACCCGCCCGCCGGATTCAGCAACTGGTGAGCACGTCGACCGCGGGCGCGAGCACCCCGGTCCCGCCGACCACCGTCACCTGCGGCGATTTCCGGTCGACGATGTCGCCCAGCGTTCGGGGCGGGACGCATCCCGGCAGAGCGACGAACAACGGAGACCGGGTGGAGGCTGCCCATGCGGAAGCCGCCAGCGCGTCGGGGAAGTTCAAACCGGTAGCGATCATCGCGTTCGGAATGGTCGACGTGCTCGGGTATGCGAACTCGTCGATAGCGGCTGCCGTCTCGAAGCGGTCCGCGCCGGACAGCCGGGTGGTCAGGGTGATGCTGCTGAGTTGTTGTGCGAGCGATTGAGAGACGACATTCGGCCCTCCGGCGACGAGGATCCGAGCGGGTCTCAGCGTGCCCATGAGCGCGGCGGTCGGGTTGTCCAGGGTGGTGGCCGAGCCGTTGACCAGCAGGAGGGGAAAGCCCTGGGAGCCGGCGGCCGCCCCGGCGGCGAGCGCGTCGGGGAAGTTGGAGGCAGTCGCGATGTAGACATCTGCAGCGCCCGCGGGGAAGAAGTCTTTGACGATCGTGCGAGAGGTGTCGTACCGGTCGACGCCGAAGACTCGTGTGGTCGGAGCGATCCGGCCGAGCTGGCCGACCACGTCGTCAGAGACGGCGTTCGGGCCGCCCACGACCACGATCTTCGCCGGCGAGAGGCTCGTGATCTCGTCCGCCACCTCCTGAGGGAGGAAACCTGGCGCGGTCAGCAGCAGCGGGCCGCCGGATACGGCGGCGGCCGGCCCGGCGGACAACGCATCCGGATAGTTGGTGCCAGACGCCACGAAGACGATCGGAGCGGTCGAGGGATAGTTGGCCTGCGCGATCGCCACCGACGTCGCGAAGCGGTCGTACGACGAGACGCGCGTCGTCGTGGTCGGCTGGATTTCGTCGAGGGTGAGGGCCATCGGCTCGAGTGTCCACGCATGGCCGGAGCCGTCGAATGCGAGACCCTCGGCGTACACCCCCGTCAACGCCCGGTTCTGGACGACCCCGTCAGGCGAAAGCGTCGCCGTGTAGCGGTTGCGCCACTCGTCGGGCGCGGACAGACCACCGTCGTACTCCGTCTGGTACCAGATCGTCCCGTCCGGACCCGCGGTCAAGGAGATGCGGTCGTCGTACTCTTCCTCGAGGTACGACGTGACGGTCCCGTCCGGCGTCACGCGGATGACGTCGTCGTGATAGCCGAGGCCCCGCGGCGGGTACTGCGTCTGGCTCGACAGCCACATGGTCTCGCCAGGGCCCTTCACCATGTTGCCGAGCGTCGTCGTCGGATCGGCCCCGATATCGAACTGCGACAGCTGCCCCGCTGGGGTGATCTTGCCGACGTACGGCGCCCCGTTGGGGCCGCTCGCAGTGAACCAGACGTCACCGCTCGCGGTGGCCGTCAGATCGGCCGGCGTCGTAAAGCCGGGGAGGGGATACTGCGTCAATACTCCGGAGGCGCTGATGTTTCCGATCTCGCCCCCGATGGAGAGCCAGATGGAGCCGCCGGCCCCCGCCAGCATGCTCGAACCTGCAACCTCGGACCGGGCGATCGTCACCGTCGCGGGGGTCGTGGACGACTGCGTCGGTGAGATCCATCCGATGTTCCTTCCGGCCCCGTACCAGAGGGTGCCATCGGCACCGAAGGTGTGTTCGCTCACGTCCCCTTGGGTGGCGAAGCGGGTGATCGTTCCGTCGGCGCCGATCCGGGCGATGCCGTTGGGATATACCAGTTGCCACACCGTCCCGTCCGGGCCGATGTCGAGAGCTCCGAGAGATCCGTCCGCGAAGTCCGAGAGGGTTCCGGCGGCGTTCAGTCGACTCACGAAGTTGACGGCGGAATCTAGCGCTTCGGATACGTACCAGACATCACCATTCGGAGCGACCGCGAAGTTGAGAGCCCTCCGCCCTGCCGTGGTGGGGAAGAAGGTCGTCGTCGCGTCGGGATGGACCTCGGTGAGGCCTTCGTCCTCAAGACTCCAGACGTCGCCGAGCGCGTCTGAGATGAGCGAGCCGGCTTGTGCGGGATGCGAGAGCGGCACCCTCCGCACGGCGGCAGTGGGCACGGTCGGCGAGGCTGGAGTCGCCTGCGCCGGATGCGCTGCGGTGAGTCCCGCAACGGAGGCGGTGCCGAGCACCGCGAGGACCGACACGAAGCGCTTGACAGCATGACCCGCCACGACGGGGCCTCCTCCGGGTGCGCACCTGCTACGCGGGCAACCCGGCGGGATCTCTGCGGGCGATTGAGTCTATGCGCCAGCGCATCTCGCTTCGTAGCGCCCCATTCGGGGTGCAGCGCCGGCCCAGATCCCGCCCGCCGGAGTCAGCGCGCCGCGTTCAGCACGCGGTAGTTCAGGTGCGTGGCGAGCGGCGTGATCGTCGCGCCGGTGCAGCTCGAGCGCGATCGCCGACGGGAGGGCGCCGAAGAGGCGGGTGCCGCCGCCGATGAGGAGCGGCATCACGTGGAGGTGCAGCTCGTCGACCAGCCTGAGCGGAAGCGCCTGCTGCATGACGGTCGCGCCGAACAGGTGCACATCCTTGTCGCCGGCCTCCTGCTGCGCCCGGGCGATCGTGGCGGGCACGCCGTCCGCGACGAACGTGAAGACGGGAGGGTACGGCCGCGTGGGCGGCTCATGCGTGACCACGAAGCACGGGATGTCGCCCAGCGGACCGCCGTCGCCCCATCCGCCGTCGCCCTCGTTCTTCTCGAACGACCGCCGGCCCATGACCACCGCCCCGGCTTTCTCGATGGCCGACTGCAGCACCGCTCGGTCGTCGTCGTCCGCCTCCGGACGCAGCCACGCGTGCAGATCCTCCGCGCCGTCGCCGAAAGGATTTGCCCGGCTGTCGTTCGGGCCCGTCACGTAGCCGTCGAGCGAGACGGACATGTCGCAGATCACGCGTCCCATGGAGCCCACCCGACCACACGCAGCCTGCAGGCGGCAAGGGGCGTCGCGTCAGCCGAAGGCGAGGTAGGCAGCGGGCTTCCCCGGCTCGTGGAGCTCGAACATCCTGCTCAGGCCCGCGTTCGTGAGAAGGTCCACCTGCTGTGAGAACAGCTCGCTCGCGACGAAGACGACCCGCTGCACCGACCACTCCTGTGCGAACCAGACTCGGAGCGCACCGAGCAGCCGCGCATCCATCCGGTTCTCCATCCGGTCGGGACGCGTCCAGAAGTAGGCGACCAGCTGCAGGTCATCCCACCGGGCGGCGCCGAGAGGCGTCACGGCGGACCTGGCCAGGAAGGTGGCCCCGGGCGGGAACAGGTACACGCAGCCCAGGCACTCGCGCTCGTCGGCATCCAGAACGGTGAAGGTGAAGGCGCGCCGGTCGGCATGACGCTGCCCGAGGTCGGCGAGATCCCGCCGATCGGCGTCCACCGTGAAGTCGTCCTCCGGCCACGCCGACTGCTCCCACAGCCGGAGGGACTCGCGGGACGCCATCACGGCGGCATGGTCCGACTCCGCGTCGTCCGGGCCGATCGGCCGGAGGACGAACTCGTCCGTCACGAGCCTCGATGGCACGGGACCACTCGCGTAGATCGCAGTCACACGGCCCTCCCCCGGCCATTCTCAGCGTCGGCGCCGCTCGACGGCAAGGGGACTCAGTGCCCGAGCAGTTGGCCGACCAGAGTCCCGGTGAGCCAGGCCTGGAAACGCTGCGGCGTCCATCCGGCATTGATGACGAGTTCCAGGTAGACCCCGGTGGCGGCGAACGCCCGGTACACCGCCTGCGCCTCGGCGAGCGGCAGGATCAGCGCGTCCTCCGCGGACGCGATCAGGCGGTCCATCACCCGGTTGCGGCCGCGGAGCTTCGAGCGGAGCAGCGTCTGCGTCTCCGCATCCTCGTCCATGGCGGCGTCCAGGATGCGCACCACGTCGAAGTCGGTGGAGTAGAGCACCGTCAGCCAGCGGGCCGCCCCGGCGACGCGCTGCCCCGCATCCGGCAGCTCGAGGATCTCCTCGGCGAGCTCCCGCGCACGCGCGCGCTCCAGCCAGCGCTCGCAGATCGCGTTGAGGATCTCGCGCTTGGCGCCGAACGAGGCGTAGACGGTGCGCGTCCCGACCCCGGCCTCCGTGGCGATGGCCTCCATGCTCGTCACCGAGTAGCCGTCGCGGGCGAACAGGGTCTGGGCGGCCGAGGCGATCCTCACCCGCGTCTGGAGCGCCAGCTCCTGGCGGTACGAGGATGCGGTCTTGACGTCGGCGTTCACGAGATCGATACTAGTCATGCACTCACTGCAGTAACACTGCAGTCACCGCAGTAGCAGTGCAATTAAGGAGTCCCATCATGCTGTCCACACATCAGGAGCACACATCGCTCCGCATCCTCGAGCGGATGCTCCACGAGGGTTTCGCACTCGGACGGACGGAGGTCGTCGACGAACTCTGCTCGCCCGACGTCGTCGAGCACCAGCTCGGACTGGCCGGCTACGGAGGGGAGGCCATCGCCAAGGTGAAGAAGGCGATGACGGAGGTGCACACCGCCTTCCCCGACCTGCACTTCACGGTCGGCGACTGGGCCGAGCGCGACGACACGATCTGGGTGCGCGCCGAAGGGACGGCGACCAACACGGGGCCGTTCTTCGGGCCGCCGACCGGGCGCACCGTCCGCTTCACGGTCATCGACGTCGCGCGCATCCGGGACGGGCTCATCGTCGAGCACTGGGGCGTGCCCGACCGGTTCGCGATCCTGTTGCAGCTGGGGCGGATCGACGTCGCGCGACCCGCGTAGGGCGGCGCCTCGGAGACGCGGCGCAGACGCCCTCAGCAGCCGTCGACGGTCGTGTCCAGTCGACTCGCGACTCTTCTGCGCCGAGGTGCGAATGATCACTTGCAGAGCTTGGACTGATTCACCCTCAGTCGAGGAGTGCTCTTCGAGTGCTAGAAGTGGTCCGTAGCGAGGGCGAGATGGCGTTTTCGCTCTATGACACGTTCGTCTTCAAGGCCAGCATTGATCCTCAGACCAAGGTGTTCGGATTCGGATTTTCGCTTGCGGGCAAATAGAGTCACAAAGGTCCTCCCGCTGGGAAGCCGTCCGCGCCGCCAGCGTGTGCTGGAAGTGGTCCGTGGCGACGGGGAGATGGCGTTTTCGCTGTAGACACGTTCATCTTCAAGGCCAGCATTGATCCCCAGACCGACGTGTTCGGATTCGGACGTGAGATCCACGGCAATAGGGTCGGGACGCGGCCGCATCCAGCGCGAGCTCGGCCACGCGGCGGCCCTCCGCGATGAGGGGCGCGACGTCCGTCATCATCCACTGCGCCATGCCCCGCATCTCCGGCTGGATGAGGACCACGGACGGGTCGGCGAGGAGGTCCGCCGTCCGGTTCACGGTCCGCATCATCCGCACGTTCTCCCACTTGGCGTGGAGCCGGACCACGATCACGCGCGAGGCGCCGAGCGCACGGGCGGCGCTGACGGGGACGTTGTCGATCATGCCGCCGTCGGCGAGCCGCATGCCGTCGAGGATCACGGGCGGCAGGAGCCCCGGGATCGCGATCGTCGACCGGAGGGCGACGCTCAGCGGCCCGCGGTCGATCGTCACCGCGCGGCGTGTGCGGAGGTCGGTGGCGACCGCGCCGAAGGTGCGCGGGAGGGTCTCGATCGCGGGGTCGGTTCCGAGGACGCGGCGGACGCTGTCCGAGACGGCGTGCGTGTCGAGCATCCCCCAGCGCGGCGCCAGCGACCATCGCGCGATCGCGTTCCAGCGGAACGCCAGGGCGCCACGCTCGATCGCCTCGGGTTCGAACCCGGCGGCGTAGGCGGCGCCGACCAGTGCGCCGGAGCTCGTGCCGGTCACGATCCCGGGGTGCAGTCCGCGCTCGGCGAGCACCTGCAGCACGCCCACGTGCGCGGCGCCGAAGGCCCCTCCGCCGCTGAGCACCAGGCCAAGTGTGGGGTCCATCAGCCTCCCGCGTCGCGCCGGCGCGCGTCCTCCTGCTCGGCCACCACCGCCCGGTGGATGTTGCCGTGGATGTGGTCGGCGCCGATCCGTGCGAGCACCCCGTCCCGTTCGAGCACCGCTCGCGGCCCGGGCTTCACGCGGGTGAGTCGGAGCTCGAGTCCCGCATCCTGAACCAGGGTGACGATGTCATCGAGCGTCGATGCGCCCTGGGAGTCGATGAAGTCGATGCCCTCGCAGTCCAGCACGATCCCGGTGAGGTCGGGATGGGCGAGGATGACCTCGCGAAGGCGGTCCTCGAGCGCGTCCGCGGTGGCGAAGAAGAGCCCGCCGTCGAACCGGAGCACCGCCACATCCGGCACGATCTCGTCGTCGGGATGCTCGTCGGCCTCGCGAAACACCTGCGTCCCCCGCTCGCGCCCCAGAATCGGCATGTCGGGGTGGGTGGCGACGGCCACCAGCCAGAGCAGCGAGAGCCCGATGCCGATGACGACGCCCGCGAGCACCCCGAACACGAGAGTGCCGAGAAGCGCCACGATGGCGATCCAGAAGTCGGTCTTCTTCACCCGGAAGAGCCGGCGCATCTCGGGGAAGTCCATCATCCCCATGACCACGGCCTCGATGATCAGCGCGCCGAGCACGGCCTTCGGCAGGTTCGAGAAGAGCGGGGCGAGGAACAGCAGTGTCAGCAGGACCGTGACGCCCGAGGTGAGGGAGGCGAGGCCGCTGCGCGCCCCGGACCGGTCGTTCAGGGAGCTCGCCGACAGGCTGGTCGAGACGGGCATCCCCTGGAACAGACCAGCGGTGATGTTCGCGAGCGACTGGGCCACCGACTCCTGGTTGATGTCGATCTGGTAGCGGTGCTTCGCGGCGAAGGTGCGAGCGTCGCCCGCGGTCTGCGAGAAGCCGATCAGCACCAGCGCCACCGCGGCGAGCGCGACCGTCCCGGCGTGGTCCCACAGCTGCGCGAGGTCCGGGACCTTCGGAACGGGCAGCCCGCGCGGCACGTCGCCGACGAGGGCGACGCCCTTGGCCCCCAGGTCGAAGACGGCAGCGGCGACCAGGCCGCCCACGACGAGAACGAGCGCGCCAGGCACCCGCGGGGCGACGGCGCGCAGCCCGAAGACGACGACGAGCGAGACGATGGCGACGAGGACCGTGGTGCGGTCCGCATCGCCCAGCGTGCCCAGCCACGAGAAGAACTCCTGGATCGGGTTCGCGCCCTCCGCCTTCGTGCCGGTCAGGCGGGGCAGCTCCCCGATGACGACGTCGATGGCAGCGCCGAACAGGAACCCGGTGACGACGGCCCGAGAGGAACTGGGCGATCCACCCCAGCCGGAAGATCGCGAGCAGCAGGAACAGGATGCCGGAGGCGACGGTGATCCCGGCGACGAACGACGCGACCTCCTGCACCCCGCTGATGGACGCCGCGAGCACGGCGCTCGCGGCGACCGCCGCCAGCCCCGAACTCGGTCCCATCGAGATCTGGCGGCTGGTTCCGAAGATCGCGTAGACGATCGCGCCGGCCGCCGCGGCGTACAGGCCGTTCTGCAGCGGGACCCCGGCGATCCCCGCGTACCCGAGGTTCTTCGGCACGATGAGCGCCGCCACGGTGACCCCGGCGATCAGGTCACCCCGCAGCCACGCGCGCTGGTAGGAGCGGAGCTGACCGACGATGGGCACCCGCCCCGGACCTGCGTTCCGCGTCCTGGGCATGCGCCCGTCATACCGCGCCGCGGGGGTGCGCGCATAGAGAGCGAGGCCGTCTGCCGCTACAGTCTCCCCATGCCTGTGACGCAGCCCGGACGCGACAGCCGCCGCATCCTCGTCGTCGCGCTGGTCGTGATCGGCTCGATGGCGACGGTGCTCGGGGTAGTCCTCGGCTTCGTCGCGAAGGCGTCGGCCGAGCAGGCGACGATCGGTTCGAGCACGATGGTCACGCTGCCGGTCGGTGTGTACACGCAGTACACCCAGCGGGGCTTCGTGCCGGACTACACCGGACTCTGGTCCGGTCTGCTGGTCGCCGCCGTCGGCGTGCTGGCGCTCGTGGCCGCACTCGTCGTCGCCCGGCGACGGACGTCCGCCGTCTGACCGTTCACGGCTCCAAGTACGCGGCCAGGTTGCTCAGCGACGACGTGATCCCCTGCGCATGGTCGCGGGCGTGGATGCCCGGCGGCACGTCGCGCGCCTCGATCCGCACCTCGGTCCCTTCGGCCGCATCCCGGAGGCTCCACTCCATCAGCATCGTGCCTGTGAAAGCGGGGTCCGAGGATTCGAATTCGACCGCCTGCAGGACGCGCTCGTCCGGCACCACCTCGACGATGCGCACGTCGGAGGCGTCGGAGTCCTCCGACGTCTTCCCCGGCGCCCCGCCGGCGTCGTCATAGGTCAGCACCAGCCGGTACGAGCCACCGGACCGCATGTCGAACGTCTCGAACCGGCCGTGCATCCCTCGCGGCGGCAGCCACACGGTCAGCGCATCCGGATCGGTCAGCGCCGCGAACACCCGCGACCGTGGGGCGTGGACGAGAAGACTGGCGCGGTCGGTGCGGGTCACGGGAACAGGATACGCGCGACGCGCTTGACCCGGCCGGTCCGCGGTGAATACATTTCGACGAACGCGATGCGGCGTCCGGATCCGAAGGCGGACGCCGCCACGTTCGACATCCGGGGGAATCGCATGGGCGCACTCATCTATCCGACCAACGTCAGCGTCGACGGCTACATCGAGGACGAGCACGGGGGGTTCGACTGGATGCCTGTCGACGACGACGTGTTCGCGACGCACACCGAGCTGATGCGGTCCGCGGGCACACTCCTCTACGGCCGGCGCCTGTACGAGGCCATGTCCGTTTGGGAGACCGACCCCGCGCTCGCGGACCTCTCGCCGGAGTTCACCGGCTTCGCCGCCGCGTGGCGGGCGCCGGCGAAGGTGGTGTATTCCCGGACGCTCACGACGGTGCCCACTGCCGACACCCGGATCGCGCGCGAGTTCGACCCCGCAGAGGTGCGGGAGCTCAAAGCGGCCACCGACCGGGATCTGATCATCGGGGGCGCCGACCTCGCCGCTCAGGCGTTGAACGCCGGCCTGGTGGATGAAGTCCAGCTGTACGTGCACCCGGTCGCGGTCGGCGGCGGCAAGCCGGGGCTCCCCACCGGGATGCGGGTCGACCTCGACCTGATCGGCGAGCGCCGGATCGGAGGCGGCGTCGTCCTGCTCCGCTATCGCCCCCGGGCGGTGTGAGCGGGCCCGGCGTCAGCGATCGGTGATCTCGACTTCGACGTGATACTGGGTGCGCCCGACGGCGCCGCCCACCTCGATCCATGCCCGCTTGATCGCGTAGTCCCGGGGCGCCGGGCTGGGCGGAGGGTTCTCTTCCATGACGCGCGTGAGCGCGTCATCGAAACTCTTGAAAGAGGTCGCGTCGGCGTTCGTGGACATGGGTGCCTGCCTTCCCGGCCCGGGTGCGAGCCGAACACGCGGCACCCTACGCGCGCCGCCGCCGCTGCGGCAAGAGCGAGCGGCGGCCGACGCCCCACTCGCCTTCGACCGGCGACCGGCGGAGAATGGCCGCCGTGGGCAGCACCGTCGAGGTCGTCCCGGCCGCCGGGCGGTGGCCGGAGGTGCGCACGCTCTTCGGGCGGGCGGGCGCCTCCAATGGATGCTGGTGCCAGTACTGGCTCCTCGGGCCCGGCTACCACCGCCGCGACCGCGACACCAATCGCGCCGCTCTGCAGGCTCAGGTCGCGGCCGGCTCCGCCGGCCTCCTGGCCTTCCGCGAGGACGAACCGGTGGGATGGGCACGACTCACGAGGAGATCGGAGCTGGCCTACCTCACCGGCCGATTCCGCGCCTCCACGTTCTCGGAGGACGAGCCGCTGTCCCTCCCCTGCTTCTACGTACCGCAGCGCGCACGCAGCGAGGGCGTCATGACGGCGTTGATCGAAGGCGCGATGCGCGAGGCCAGGCGGGTCGACGCCTCCCTCGAGGCGTACCCGATCGATCCCGCTGTCCCGGGCGCGACGACGAACCGCTTCTCGGGCGTGCTGCCGGCGTTCGTCGCTCTCGGCTTCGCCGAGGCCGGGAGGCTGTCGGGCGATCGCGCCGTCGTCCGCTGGCGCTGACCGCCGAGCCGGTGCGGCAGGATGGAGGGATGGATCGCGCGCAGCCAGGCAGCCGGGAGACCGCCGTCCGCGCGATGCTCGGTGGCGACGTCGTCGCACTCGGTCCCATCCGGGAGACCCTGCTCGACTACGACGCCTTCTTCGCGCACCGCGAGCTGAGCAGGCTGCAGGGCGAGGCCCTCGTGAATGGGGAACGCAGCACCTGGTCGCTCATCGAGAAGCGCACCGAGGGGCCGCACCTGGCCGCGCCCTACCTGTACGGCAACGGCATCCGCGAGCTGGATGCCTACCGCTCCGGCCTGTTCGACGACATGCCGGACCACATCCACGCCCCACGCGCCCACGCCGCACTGCTCGAGGACGATGGCGCCATCACGCTCTGGATCGAGGACGTGCGACACGACGGGACACGGCCCCTGGACGGGCAGGCGATCCTCACCGCCGCGCACGACCTGGGCAGCATGAACGGCCACTGGTTCGGCCGCCCCGCCGACGAGCCCTGGTTCTTCCGGGGCTGGATCGACCGGCACGGACAGCCGGAGGCGGTCGAGCGCGGGCTCTCGACGGTGCGCCGGGCGCATCCCGATGCCGTGGCGGGTTTCGGAGACCGGCTCGCGGACGTCGAGCGTCTGATCCTGGCCCAGTCGCAGGTGCGGGCGGTGCTCGAATCCCTCCCAGAGACCCTCTGCCACCACGACGCCGTCGGCGCGAACGTGTTCCGCACCCCCACGGCGACCGTACTCATCGACTGGGAGTCCGTCGGGCCCGGCACCGTGGGCGCCGACCTCGCCTCGCTGCTGTTCTCTCCGCGACGCGGCGACGCGTCGGTCCACGTCATCACCTCTGTCCTCGATGACGCGATCGAGGCCTACATCGAGGGCTTCCGCGAGCAGGTCCCCGCCGTCTCCCCCGCCGAGATCCGCCGAGGGGTGGATGCGGCGATCGCCCTCCGCTGGAAGCTCGCGGTCGACGTCGTGGCCGGCCTCGAGTCCGGCGATCCGCCGCGCCGGGGCAGCCTGCCCGACGAGCCACCGGAGACGGCCCGCGAGGAACTGATCGAGCTCGTGGGCGTGCTCCTCGCTGCCGCGGACCGCACGCTCGGCTGACCGGGCCCGTCCGTCGGGGCACAGTCGGCCGCCGATTCCAGCCGATGGGTGACCGCAATCGCCGTCTCGCGATTCAACCGGTCCGTCACGTTTTCGCGACGCAGCTGCGCAGATAGAAGATGTTCGCCTGCCGGATGGTGCCGTCGGGCGAATCGATGATCCTGCGCACGGTCTTCTCCCACGTCTGCACCGTGCCCACGATCGAGGAGGCAAGGGCCGCCAGATCGATCGTCGCCTCCACGCTCTGATCGTCCCAGTCGCCGTAGAGAACGCCGCGGGCGAAGTGCTCGATGGCCGGCTGGTCCGAGGCGTCGGACGGCTCGGACGGGTCGTAGAGGAGGTCCGACTTCGCCTCCGCCTCCTGTGCGGCGGCATCGATGTACTTCCGCGCCGTCTGGCACGTGAGGTTGCGGAGGAGCCGCTCCGTGAGCTCGTCCACCTGCTGCCTGAACGCCGGTTTCGCCTCGGCGATCAGGGCGGCGCCGACCAGCCCGGTGGCCTCGTCACCGAGACCGCTCTCCCAGCCGGTCGACCACTTCACCGCGCCATTCCAGAACGAGATGACCGTGACCCACTTCTCGACCCGTGCCGCTGCGGCGCGCTCGGCGTCGGAGAGGCCCGAGGCGGGGATGCTGTCGGCGGCCTCCTTCAATGCACTCGGTGTCTTGACGGGGCCGCTCTGCGCCGCGCGCAGGAGGTCGTCGCTGAGCGGGCGCAGCTCGGTCGACGCCTCGGACGCGCCTCTCGCCAGGAGGGCGCTGAGCTTGGAGCCGCCGCTGCAGCCGGCCGCGAGGAGTGCGACGGCGACCGCCGCCGCCACGACGGCGATCGCGCGCTCACCGATTGATCGTGATGTTGACATCGCCGTCGCCACCGGCATCGTCGTTGCGCGGTCCGTCGGCGCCCTTCTTCCCGTTCAGGGCGTCGAGGGCGTCCCCGATCGCGCCCAGTCCCCTCTCGGTGGCGTCGCCGAATCCTGCTGCCGCCTCGCGGCTCTCCTTACCGCCGTCGTTCGCCATCTCGCACCTCCGTCGGCGGCGGAGCGCCGCCCTACCAGCAGGCTAGAACGGGGGGAGCGGAGCGAGAAGCACTATCTGACAAATCCTCATTTCCTCTTCTCCCCATGCTGTCGAAATCCGCAGGTACCGTTCGTAGAACGGGCGAGAGAGAGGAACACGACATGAAGCTCACGATCAGCCTCCAGGTCACCCTCGACGGCGTCGCGCAGGCGAACGGCGGCAACAACGAGGAGATGGATCCCGGATTCACCCGGGGCGGTTGGGCGCTTCCGCTCAACGACGGCGAGGCGGTCCAGTACATCCTCGACACGTGGCGGCGCCCGGACGCCTTCCTGCTGGGCCGCAAGACCTACGGCCTGTTCGAGACCTACTGGGGCGCCCGCAGCGACGACGGCGGGTTCGGCGAGGCGATCAGCTCGCGGCCGAAGTATGTGGTCTCCAACACCCTGACGGCACCGACCTGGCCGGGCACGACCGTCCTCTCGGGAGATGTCGCGGCTCACGTCCGCGAACTGAAGGACCGGGCCGGCGGCGAGCTGCTGGTGGTGGGGAGCGCGGCGCTCGCGCGATGGCTCCTCGAGAACGAGCTGGTCGACGAGCTGAACCTCGTCCAGTTCCCCGTGATCGTGGGAGACGGCGAACGCTGGCTGCCCCAGCACGGCCTCGACTTCGCCCTCGACCTCACCAGCACCCGCGTGTTCCCGACGGGCATCGTGGCGCTCAGCTACCGGGTCGGCGGCCGGCCGCAGTACGCCTGAGACGTTCCGCGTGGGCATCGACCGGCGTAAGCTGCGACCGTCATCGGGCGACGGGAGGACTCGGGTCATGATGCAGGCGGACAGCCATCGCCGGCGGAACGCGCCGACGACCGTGGCCAGGTTCTCACGACGTCGGCGCGTCACTCCGCTGGGCGCGGTGGCCCGGGGCGCGGCGGCAGGAGTCGTCGGCACCCTCGCCATGGATCTCGTGATGTACCGGCGCTACCGGCGGGATCAGGGCACCGAGGGCTTCGGCGAGTGGGAGTTCTCCGCCGACGTCACCGGCTGGGACAACGCGCCGGCACCGGCGCAGGTCGGACGACGCGTCGTCGACGGGCTCTTCGAGCGCGAACTGCCCGACTCGGCAGCTCGCCAGACGAACAACGTCATGCACTGGGGCTATTCGGTCTCAGCGGCCGTCGGGTACGGGCTGCTCGCGGCATCCCTCCGACGGCCCCGCGTCGGTTACGGGCTGCTCTTCGGAGCGGGGATGTGGGCCTTCAGCTACGTGATCCTGCCCCCGATGCACCTGTACAAGCCGATCACCGAGTACGACGCCGAGACGCTCGGCAAGGACCTGACCGCACACCTCGCGTACGGTCTCGGCACCGCGGCGGCGCTGTGGGCACTGCTCCCGCACCGACACAGCGTTGGGCGCTAAGGTCATACCTATGGCGCCTGATTCCACGGCCGCGGCCCGGCTCATCCCCCAGCGGCTCCCGGCCGAACGGCTGGCGATGCGGGCGGCTCCAACGACTATGTCGACCGCGGCTACTACAAGTGGAACACGCTCTACACGACGCCCACCACGCTGAAGGACAACACGGTCGAGGGCAACCTGGTGCACAACACCAAGGCGCGGTTCGCCGACGGCGGCTCCGTGTACAACCTGTCGGCCAGCCCGGGATCGGTCGTCGACAAGAACTACCTGTTCAACATCTCGGGTGTCGGGCTCTACCTCGACGAGGGTTCGCGTTCCCTGACCTACGAGAACAACGTGGTCCAGGGCGGGTCGTTCGTCTTCACCAACGCCTACAGCCTCCGGAACAACACCAGCGACAACACCATCCAGAACAACTGGTACAACTCCGGCGGCATCTCGGCCCCGAACGCCGCGGCCCACAACAACACGCTGATCAACAACGTCAAGGTCTCGGGGACCAACTGGCCCGCCGGCGCCCTCGACGTGATCTGCGCGGCCGGGGTGGCGCCGCAGTACCGGACGTCGCTCAACGCCAACCAGTTCGGGTTCACCGGCTGCCCGGTGGATGCGCCCGTCACGGGCCTGTCGACGACCGGCTCGTCGGCGGTCAGCTCGTACTTCGGACAGGCCGGTGACGCCTACGGAATCGCCGCGGCCGGAGCCGATGTGTGGGGCGCGGGCGGTCAGCACTCCGACCAGTTCGGGGCGATCTACAAGGCCGGATCGTTCACGGCGGACTCCGCGGTGTCGGCCCGGGTCGTGTCGGTGAACGACGCGAACGCGTCGGCCAAATCCGGG
Organism: Leifsonia sp. KNZ13-11D; assembly: GCF_056754895.1. Taxonomy (NCBI): domain Bacteria; kingdom Bacillati; phylum Actinomycetota; class Actinomycetes; order Micrococcales; family Microbacteriaceae; genus Leifsonia; species Leifsonia sp. KNZ13-11D. The sequence continues at coordinate 854,470 of NZ_JBPGWU010000001.1, read as the reverse complement.
GTGACGGTCCGCAACGACATCACGAAGGCCGGTTCCTCGGCCGGGTACGCCGTCGTCGCAGTGACGGCGCGCAACGGCGTGGTGTTCGAGTGGGACTCCAACGGCGACGGCTACCTGGACTCGGAGGCGAAGGCGTCGGTCGACGTCTTCCGGCCGATCTGGGTGCAGCTCGCCCGCACAGGCACGTCCTTCACGGCCTCGTACTCCTACGACGGTGTGAACTACGTGCCGATCGGGTCCCCCGTCACGCTCGGCACGGCGGCGGCGACCCAGGACGCCGGGATCTTCTCGACGTCGCACGACGCGACCCAGTCGGCGATCAACCAGTTCGATTCCTTGCGGATCACCGGCTGATGACGGCATGAGGGATGGGCGGCGGGCGCGTGCCCGCCGCCCATCCTTTCGTGCACGCCGACGCCGACGATCACCCCCGTGCGCCTCCGGTTGCGAGGTGATCGTGCACCATCTTCACGACGCTGGCCCCTTCGCCCACCGCCGCGGACATCCGTTTGACCGATCCGCTGCGCACGTCGCCAATGGCGAAGACGCCCGGCACCGAGGTCTCGAAGGACTGTCCACGGGAGCCGATGGCGCCCGACCGCATCCCGGTGAGCACGAACCCGCGTTCGTCGCGGTCGATGCCGGGACCGAGCCAGCCCGTAGCGGGAATCGCCCCGATGAAGACGAAGAGGTGCGCGGTCGCGAGTTCCTCGCGTGCGCCGGACCGCCGATCCTCCACGGTGACGGATTCGAGCCGGGCCCCTCCGGCGGCTTCCACGAGTTCGGACTGCAGGTGCACGGTGATCCTCGGGTGATCCTCGACCTGGACGACCAGGTACCGCGACATGTCCTGCCCGAGGGCTGCCCCGCGCACGACGAGGTGGACGCGAGCGGCGGTCCGGGCCAGGAAGACGGCCGCCTGTCCGGCCGAGTTGCCGCCGCCCACCACGACGGCGGGATCGGTTCCGCACTCGCGCGCCTCGTTGATCGTCGCCGCATAGTAGACACTCGTGTACTCGAACCGATCGAGGTTCTTCACCCGCAGGCGGCGGTACTCCATCCCCGACGCGACCACCACGGCCCGAGGGGACACCGTCGTTCCGTCGGAGAACCGGACGGTGAGCGCACCTCCGGCGAGGCCGAGGGCCCGCGCGTCGGCCGGCGCGAAGACGGTCGCTCCGAACTTCACTGCCTGGAGACGCGCGAGCTCGGCGAGCTCGGCGCCCGAGATCCCCGCAGGGAACCCGAGATAGTTCTCGATCCGCGCGGACCGCGCGGCCTGCCCGCCCGTTGCGATGGCGTCGGAGAGAACGACCGACAGCCCGTCGGAGGCGGCGTACACCGCCGCCGCCAGACCGGCCGGACCGGCGCCCACGATGAGCAGGTCGCAGGTCGGGCGGGGTCGGATGCTCCCGATGCCGAGCGCCTTCGAGAGGTCCGCGATGGACGGGTTTCGCAGGATCCGCGAGCCCGCGACGATGACGACGGGCAGATCGGCGATGTCGAGCCGCAACCGCTGCACGATGACCTCGGCCGTCCGGTCGTCCTCCAGGTCCACCAGCCGGTGCGGTATCCGGTTGAGCGCCGCGAAGTCGAGCAACCGGCGGGTGTCCGGCGAGAAACGCGAGCCGACGATGCGGAGCCCCGTACCGGACCCGATCGCCATCGACCGCCGGATGAGGTAGGCGCGGAGGATGAGGTCGCCGAGCACGGGGTCGCTGGTGACGATCCGCTCCAAGGCCGGTATCGGCACGTCGAGTACCGTCCCGTCCTCGAGTGCGGCGATCGTCGCGAACGAGGGCTGCCCCTCCAGCAGCCCGATGTCACCGACGAAGCGCCCCGGCCCGTGGACCTCGGCTCGCGCATCCCCTATCTCCGGGCCGCCGTGGTCGGCGATGACCCGTCCCTCGACCACCGCGAAGAACGAGCCGAGCGGCTCACCGGCCCGCGCGAGCACCTGGCCCGCCGAGACGTGCTCGGTCACGCCGTGTTCGCTCAGCGCCTGCAGCTGCGGCGGCGTGAGCCGCGGGTACGCGCCGAAAGCGTCCGGGGTCTCCTCCTCCGACCGGTCCGGATGAGGGCCGCTCACCACACGTAGTCCTCATCGATGTAGCACCATCGCCAGTCCTCGCCCGGTTCGAGCGAGCGCACGATCGGATGCGTGTCGTGCCGCGCGTGAGCACGCGCGTGCTTCATCGGCGAGGAGTCGCAGCAGCCGACCTTGCCGCAGGTCAGGCACAGCCGGAGGTGCACCCACGGCGTTCCGAGCGCCAGGCAGTCCTCGCACGCTCCCGGGGTGCGCGGAGCCACGGGACGGATGTACCCGACATGGGGATCCCTACGATCGGTCACGGCTCGCCTCTCTTTCCGCACCGCCGGCGCCTTTCTCCGTCCGCCGGTGCTGCGCCATCGCGTCGTCGAACCAGCGGCGCAGCACGGCGACCGGCGCCGCGCCGGCCTGGCGCGCGACGACCTTCCCGTGATCCAGGATCATCAGGGTCGGCACGGCCTGCACGGCGAAGCGCGAGGACAGGCGGGGCGCCCGGTCGACATCGACCTTCACGAGCTTCACCTCACCCGCGCGTTCGGCGGCCAGCTCCTCCAGCACCGGACTGACCATCCGGCACGGGCCGCACCAGGTCGCCCACATGTCGACGATCACCGGCACGTCCGCGTCCTCGGCGACGCCCGCGAACGTGTCGTCGAGAGCGTCGGCGATCCACGGGAGCGGCTTGTGGCAGTTCCCGCATCGGGGGCTCCCGCCCGCGGCGGCGGGGACGCGGTTCTTGCGCCCGCAGTTCGGGCAGCGGATGATCCTGGTCGCCTCGATGGTGGTCATACCGCCGCCTCGGCTTCCGCCTCGGAGTCCACCGGTGTCCCGACCACGTCGACGACGATGTCGCCGTCCCGGACGTCGATACGCACGGTCGAGCCGTCCTGAACCGCACCCGAGAGCAGCGCCCTCCCCAGGCGCGTCTCGATGTCGTGCGAGATGTACCGGCGCAGCGGTCTCGCGCCGTACAGCGGATCGTAACCGCGCTCCGCGATCAGGCGCCGCGCCTCCGGTGTGACCTCGAGAATGATCTGGCGTTCCGCGAGCCGGCGGCCCAGGTCGCCCATCAGCAGGTCGACGATCGACTCGATCTGGTCGAGTCCCAGCGGCGCGAAGATGACGATGTCGTCGACCCGGTTGAGGAACTCCGGCCGGAACCGGCCGCGCAACTCCGCCAGCACCAGGTCTTTGACGTCCTGCGGGATGCCGCCGCTGCTGTCCCGGGCGCCCGTCAGCAGGTGCTCGGCCCCGATGTTGGAGGTCATGATCACGATGGTGTTGCGGAAATCGACCGTCCGGCCCTGACTGTCGGTGATGCGCCCGTCGTCGAGCACCTGCAGGAGGGTGTTGAACACATCCGGGTGCGCCTTCTCGATCTCGTCGAAGAGGACGACGCAGTACGGCCGGCGGCGCACGGCCTCCGTGAGCTGACCGCCCTCGTCGTACCCCACGTATCCCGGAGGGGCGCCCACCAGCCTGCTGACGGTGTGCCGCTCCTGGTATTCGCTCATGTCGAGCCGGATCATCGCGGACTCGCTGTCGAAGAGAGCGCTGGCCAGGGCTTTCGCGAGCTCCGTCTTGCCGACCCCGGTCGGCCCCAGGAAGATGAACGAGCCGATCGGCCGCCGAGGGTCTCGGATGCCGGACCGCGCACGGATGATCGCGTCGGATACCAGCCTCACCGCCTCCTCCTGGCCGACGACGCGCTCATGCAGGACCTCGTCGAGCTTGAGCACCTTCGCGCGCTCCCCCTCCTGGAGCCGCGCGACGGGGATGCCCGTCCAGGCGGCGACGATCTCCGCGATCTCCTCATCGGTCACCACTTCGCGCAGAAGCCGCTGCCTGCCCTGTTTCGCCTGGAGTCGCTGCTCTTCGGCGGAGAGCTGCCGCTCGAGTTCGGCGAGCCTGCCGTAGCGCAGCTCGGCGGCGCGGTTCAGGTCGTACCGGCGCTCGGCGTCTTCGGCCTCACGACGCACCTGCTCCAGTTCGCTCCGGAGCTCCTGCACCTTGCGGATCGCCTGGCGTTCCGCCTCCCACTGCGCACGTTTCGCGTTCGCTTCCGCTTGCAGGTCGGCCAGCTCGCGTCGCAACTCGTCCAGTCGGACCCGGCTGCGCGTGTCCTCCTCCTTCTCCAGCGCCGCCTCCTCGATCTCGAGCCGGGTCACGCGCCGGGTGAGCTCGTCGAGGTCGGCCGGCATCGAGTCGATCTCCGTCCGCAGCCGGGCGCAGGCCTCGTCGACGAGGTCGATGGCCTTGTCGGGCAGGAACCGGTCGGTGATGTACCGGTGAGAGAGGGTCGCGGCGGCGACGAGCGCATTGTCCTGGATCCGCACCCCATGGAAGACCTCGAGGCGTTCGCGCAGCCCACGGAGGATCGAGATGGCGTCTTCGACGCTCGGCTCGTCGACCAGCACCGTCTGGAAGCGCCGTTCGAGGGCCGCATCCTTCTCGATGTGCTGCCGGTACTCATCCAGGGTGGTCGCGCCGATGAGATGCAGCTCCCCGCGGGCGAGCATCGGCTTCAGCATGTTGCCCGCGTCCATCGCGCCCTCGGTCGCTCCGGCGCCGACAAGGGTGTGGAGCTCATCGATGAACAGCAGGATACGGCCCTCGGCGGCCACGACCTCGGCCAGGACCGCTTTCATCCGCTCTTCGAACTCGCCGCGGTATTTCGCGCCGGCGATGAGTGCCGCGAGGTCGAGCTGGAAAACCGTCTTGTCGCGGAGACCTTCGGGGACGTCCGTGTTGACGATCCGCTGGGCGAGGCCCTCGACGATGGCCGTCTTGCCGACGCCCGGCTCGCCGATCAGCACCGGGTTGTTCTTCGACTTCCGCGACAGGATCTGGATGACCCGGCGGATCTCGGTGTCGCGCCCGATGACCGGGTCGAGCCGGCCGGCGCGCGCGTCCGCCACCAGGTCGCGGCCGTACTTCTCCAGGGCCTCGTAGGTCTGCTCGGGAGTCGCGGAGTTCACGTGCTGGTTGCCGCGGACGGCGGTCAGCGCGTTGAGGAAGCTCTCCCGCGTCACGCCGTTGCTCTGCAGCAGGCGCGAGGCCGCGCTACCGCTCGGATCATCGGCGAGCGCCAGCAGCAGGTGCTCGACCGAGACGTAGGAGTCCTTCAGCCGGCTGGCCTCCCGCTCCGCCCGGTCGAGGGTCGCCGCGAGGGAGCGGGAGAGGAACACCTGGCCGGGCGTCGCACCGGGCCCGGTGGTGCTCGGCTTGCGCTCGATCGCCCGCTGGACCTCCGTCAGAAGGACGGTCAGATCGACCCCGGCCGCTTCGAGCAGTCGAGGGATGAGACCCCCCTCCCGCGTGAGCAACGCCAGCAGGAGATGCTCGTTCTCCGTTTCCGTCTGCCCATTGCGGCTCGCGATGCTCTGCGCCTCCTGCAGCGCCTCCTGCGACTTCTGGGTCAGCTTGTTCATCTCCATGGCGGAGTCCCCTTTCCGGAGCGGATCACCGATCGCCGGCCCTCCAGCACGTCGATCCGGGCGAGGAGGTCGACGACGAGCGCGATGGCGGCGTAGTTGAGCGACAGGTCGGCGTGCAGCCGCACGACGCGCCGCACCAGTTCCGGCGCGTCCGGGGCGAACCACAGCCGGCCCGACGCGTCCACCCGGGCGGGGACGAGCCCGAGCTCGTAGAACCGCCGCACCAGCTCCGGATGGACGCCGGACGCGATCGCGACCATCTCGACGTCCAGACGGGGCGGGATCACCGGGAGGAAGGGGGAACTCATGATGACGACCTCGGATCGAAGGAGGATTCGCGCTTGAGCTGCCCGAACAGCTCACGTTCGCGGTCGGACAACTGTGACGGGACCATGATCTTGACCCGGGCGAACAGGTCGCCCGGCCTCCCCCGGCCTGCGGCATGCCCTGGCCTTTGAGCCGCAGCCGCCGGCCGCTCGACGACCCGGCCGGGACGCGGACGGTGATGGGTCCGCCAGGAGCGCGGGTGGAGACGTTCGCCCCGAGCGCGGCCTCCCAGGGGGAGATCGGCAGGTCCATCTCGATGTCCTTGCCGTCGAGGCGGAGGCGCTTGTCGGACCTGACCCTCACCGTGATGACCAGGTCGCCGGCCCCACCGTCCTGCCGTCCGGCTCGTCCACCGCCGGAGACGCGGATGCGCTGACCGTCCAGGGTGCCCGGCGGGATCTGGATCTCGAACGTCTGACGGTCGCCGTCCGGCCCGGACAGGACGATCGTGCGCGTGCCACCGCGGAAGGCCTCGTCGACGCTCAGCTCGAGTTCGGCTTCGGTGTCCATCCCGCGCATCGAGCCGAAGACGTCGCCGAAGAGGTCCTCCCAGTCGACCGACGCGCTGCCGGGGCCGGCCCCCGCCTGCGCGCTCGACCAGCTGAACCCCGACGATCCCGGCCTCGCCCGGGTGCGACCTCCGCCGCTCGCACCTCCGGCAGCCTGCGAGGCGTACTCGCGCTCGGCGCCCGCGTAGTGGCGGAAGTCCGGTCCGAAGCGGTCGTACTGGGCCCGCGACTCGGGGTCGCTGAGCACGTGGTACGCCTCGCTGATCTGCTTGAATTTGTCCTCCGCGCCCGGCTGCTTGTTGACGTCCGGATGGTAGGCGCGCGCCAGCTTGCGGTAGGCGCGCTGGATCTCCTTGGCGTCGGCCGACCGCGACACGCCGAGCAGCTGGTAGTAGTCGTCGGCCACGGCGTCACTCCCGCGCTGCGGTGACGACCACGCCCGCGGGCCGCAGCAGCCGCTCGGGCAGGCCGAACCCGAGCCGGGTGACCGCCACCACCGTCCGCGGCGGGAGGTCTTCGCTGTCGATGACCGACACGACCTCGTGGATGCGCGGGTCGAACGGCACGTCCACCTGGTCGATGCGCGGGTAGCCGAGGCGTTCGAGCGCGGCGACCGCCTGCTCGCGGATCGACTCGACGCCTTCGGCGAGCGGGTCGCTCACCTGCTTGGCATAGGTGACCGCATCGGACAGCCCGTCCACGACGGGGAGGAAGACGGACGCGGCGCGGGCCCGCTCGGCGTCACGCGCCACCGCGAGTTCGCGAGCGGCCCGCTTGCGGGTGTTGTCCAGGTCCGCGGCCGCACGACGCCAGCGATCGTCGAGCTCCGCGAGGCGCGCATCCCGTTCGTCCGTAGGCTCCGGCGCCGGGCTGTCGGTAGCGCCGGCCGGGTCCGCACTCGCGAGCTCCTCCTCGCCCTCTGCGCTGCGCGCATCCGAGGTCTCCATCTCCGCGGGCCCCTTCAGTTCCGGTCGAAGTCGGCGTCGACGACGTCGTCGTCGCTGTCGTCTGCTGCGGCTGAGCCGCCGGGCGCGGACGATCCCTGCGGCGGCCGCGCGACGGACAGGGCGGCATCCACCTGCTGCAGTTCGCTCGTCAGTTCGCGCGCCTCGGCGGCGGAGACCTCGCGTCCGACGGCGTCCCTCGCCTGACCGATCAGCATCTCCGCGCGCGACCGCTCGTGCGCCGGGACCGCATCGCCGCGCTCCGCGAGCGCCCGTTCGACCCGGTAGGCGGCAGCATCCAGCTCGTTCCGGGCGTCGATGTCCTCGCGCAATCGCTGATCCTCGGTACGGTGTTCCTCCGCCTCGCGGACCATCCGCTCGATCTCGGCCTGGTCGAGCGTCGTGGTGCCGCTGATGGTGATGCCCTGCTCGGCCCCGGTGTCCTTGTCGCGGGCGGTGACGTTGAGGATGCCGTTGGCATCGATGTCGAACGTGACCTCGATCTGCGGCTCACCGCGCGGGGCGGGCCGGATGCCGGTCAGCTGGAAGCGACCGAGGACTCGGTTGTCGGCGGCGCGCTCCCGCTCGCCCTGCAGCACCACGATCTCGACCGAGTCCTGGTCGTCTTGAGCGGTGGAGAACACTTCGCTCCGGCGCGCGGGGATGGTGGTGTTGCGTTCGATGATCGTCGTCATCACCCCACCACGCGTCTCGACCCCGAGGGAGAGCGGCGTCACGTCGAGCAGGAGGACGTCGCTGACCTCCCCCTTCAGCACTCCGGCCTGGATCGCCGCGCCGATGGCGACGACCTCGTCCGGATTCACGGTCATATTCGGGTCCTTGCCCCCGGTGAGCCTCTTGACCAGGTTCTGCACCGCGGGGATCCTCGTCGAACCGCCGACGAGGATGACTTCGTCGATGTCGTTCTCCGTGACCTTGGCGTCCTCCATCGCCTGACGGACCGGGCCGAGGCAACGCTCGACCAGGTCGGCGGTGATGTTGTCGAACGTGGCGCGCTTGAGCGTCGTCGTCAGGTGCTTCGGGCCGGCGGCGTCCGCCGTGATGAACGGCAGGCTCACCTGCGTCTGGCTCACGGTGCTGAGCTCGACCTTCGCCTTCTCCGCCGCCTCGAACAGTCGCTGGAGCGCCTGGGGGTCCTGCCGTAGATCGATGCCGTTCTCCTTCTGGAACTCGTCCGCGAGATAGTCGACGATGCGGCGGTCGAAGTCGTCGCCGCCGAGGTGGGTGTCGCCCGCGGTCGAGCGGACCTCCACGACGCCGTCGCCGACATCCAGCAGGCTCACGTCGAAGGTGCCGCCGCCGAGGTCGAAGACCAGGACGGTCTCGTGCTCCTTCTTGTCCAGCCCGTACGCGAGCGCCGCCGCCGTCGGCTCGTTGATGATGCGGAGCACGTCGAGACCCGCGATCCGCCCGGCGTCCTTCGTCGCCGTGCGCTGGGCATCGTTGAAGTATGCGGGGACGGTGATGACGGCTTCGGTCACCTTCTCGCCGAGGAACTTGCCGGCATCGTCGGCCAGTTTGCGCAGGACGAGCGCGCTGATCTCCTCCGGCGCATACAGTTTGCCCCGCACGTCGAACCTGGCTTCGCCGTTCGGACCGGCCGCGATGTCGAATCCGACCGCTTTGGCCTCTTCCTGGATCTCGTCGAAGGAGCGCCCGATGAAGCGCTTGGCCGACGAGATCGTCCCCTTCGGGTTCAGAATCGCCTGCCGTCGGGCGAGTTGTCCGACGAGCCGTTCACCGGTGTCGGTGAAGGCGACGACCGACGGGGTCGTGCGAGCCCCTTCGGCATTCGGTATGACTCTGGCCTCGCCTCCCTCCCACACCGCGATCACCGAGTTGGTGGTGCCGAGGTCGATGCCGACTGCCTTTGCCATGGAACGCTCCTTCGTCGTGGTGCCGCCGGATCAATCGCCCGAGGGCGTTTCGCTGGTGCCAGGCGCCGAGGAGATGCCCACCTGGCGAGGTCTGCTCGATTCGTCGATCGGGACGAGCAGGGTCAGCACACCGTTTCCGAAGTGCGCCACGAGCTTCGCGCCGTCGAGACTGTCGCTGAGAAAGAGCTGGCGGACGAACTCGCCGCGGGGACGTTCGTCGATGAGGACGACGTCGTCCGGCGCGAACTTCGGGCGACGCTGCACGGTGATGGTGACGACATTGCGATCCACGCGCACGTCGATGTCGCGGATGTCCGCGCCGGGCGCATCCGCGATGACGACGTACTGATCCCCTCGCCGATAGGCCTCCAGCGGCACGGCATAGGTCCGCCGGTTCGCGCCGACCGCCTGCGCCACGACACGATCGGCATCGCGAAACGTGTCGAATCCCATCAGAGTCACAAGGCTCTTCCTCCCCACCGGCGATCGCGCCGCACCCGATCGCGAGTGTGCGCCGCCGTCGTCACGTTCTCTTCGACCCGCCGGAGCGAAAGAAAGGTCGGACTTTGCACTGTCGGGTCGAACCGATGAGGGTTAGCGTGAGCGCAGCGGAGTTGACACAATGGGCGCATCCAATCATCCGGACCATGTCGCACGCCTCGAGCCCGGCGCCGAGGCGCAGACAGGGCTGTACGACATCTTCCGGATGGGCTCCCGGATGTTCGAGCATCCGTCCGCTCGCGAAACGCTTCGCCTCGCAGAGGCGTCGGCCAGGAAGATCGCCGGATGCGTCGTTCGCGCCGTCTACCTCGCCTCGCACGGACGCCTGGTCCGGTATTCGGGCACGGAGGACGGCCAGCTCGACCTCCTCGTGGAGGCACGAGCGGGGGTCAACGGGGTTCTCGCGCGCCTCGACGATGAGGCGTGGCGTTACGCGCTCTTCTTCCGCGGGACCGGAAAGCTGAAGGGCGCGTTCGTTCTCGAGGCGACGGCGGAGCCGTCGACGGCGGAGATGTTCCTCCTCCTCGCGCTGGCGGAGCCGACCGGAGCCGCGCTGGCCGCGGCGGAGCTCATCGACCGCGAGCGCCGCCAGGCCCGGGAGCTGCGCCGGCTCGGCAAGGTGCAAGTGGCCTTCAATCGCACGATGGCCGCCACGATCGTGCAACTGAACGCGCAGCAGCAGATCCGCGACGCGATCGTCTCAGCGGCGGGGTCCGGAAAGGGCGAGGCGCAGATCGTCGAGACGGTGAGCGACATCACGCAGCGATCGGTCGTCCTGCAGGACTCCTTCGGCAATCAGCTCGCGCCCGTCGGCGTCGCCGACTCGTCCGCGCACTCCGCGATGATCGTGTCCGCCGGAAACCTCTCAGCGGGCGGGCTCGCGAACAGCGGCTGGCGATCGACGCCGATCCGCTCGCGAGGGGAGACACTCGGTTTCATCGGCATCTACGATCCGGAAGACAGCCGCACCGACGACGACCGTTTCGCCCTCGAGTACGCGAGCGCGACGATCGCGGTCGAACTCGCCCATCGCCGGAACGTCGCGGAAGTCGAACTCGGGCTCGGTCGCGACCTGGCGGACGATCTCGTCGCAGGCTCCCGGGTCGGCGACGCCCTCGCGAGAGCCGAAGCGCTCCACTTCGACCTCGGCGGCTTCCAGCGGGTGGTGCTCGTCGCCTGGGAGTCGCCCACTCCCAACGGGGTCGAGGTCAGCGCAGCGGTCCGCTACGAGCTGGCGGCCATGCACGTGCCTGCTCTGATCTCACGGCGACCGGACGCCACGCTCGCCGTGGTTGCAGACGGCCACGACCTCTCGAGTCTCTACGAGAGGGTGTCCGCCGCGTTGACCAGCGTACGAGGCACGATCGGCATCGGCGGACGGTGCTCGGCCCGCGACCTCCCCCGCTCATTCGCCGAGGCGGCCCGGGCGGTGCGCATCCGGACCGGATCCCGGCAGCCGCTCGGTCTCTCCAACCACGACGACCTCGGGCTGCTCCGCATTCTCGACACCTCGGATGACGGGGTCAGGCTCGAACGCTATGTCGACGAGTGGCTCGGCCCCCTCATCGCGCACGACCGGCAGCACCGCTCCGACCTCGTCCGCACCCTCGCGGTCTACCTGGATTCCGGCGGCAATTACGACCGTGCCTCGGCGGCTCTCATCATCCACCGGAGCACGCTGCGCTATCGCCTCAGCAGGATCCGCGACGTGTGCGGCCGCGATCTCAACGACCCCGAATCCCGCCTCAATCTGCACATCGCCATCCGTGCCCGGGCGGCACTCACGGACCAGCTCCGCTGACTCAGCGGCTGCCCCCGAGCCGGAAGGCGCGGGGAGCCTCCCCCGGCCGGGCCACGAAACGCTCACCGAGCTCCACGCGGACCTGGGAGCCGTCGACGTCACGGACATCGTCGTGCACCCCGAGCGCCAGCGGCGTCCCCTCCACCGGCGAAAGCCCTTCCCGCTGTTCGGGCTCACGGTGGCAGCGAAGCGTCGTCCGCCGATCGAAGAGGATCGCCCCCTCCTCGAGAGCGCCGGTCTCAATGACGGTGATGCGGTCGAGAGCCTCCGTGACGTCGGCCGGGTACCCGCGACCCGCCTCTCCGAGACCACCGTAGGCAGTGAGCAGGACGAAATGCTCGGCCTGATCTCGAAGGATCTCCACCACGTCGCGCACCGCCGCCGCCGCGGGGTCGAGCCGGACCCCTGCGCCCCGCAGCACGGTGACGAGCTGCCGATCCTCCGCTTCCGCGAAGGCACTGGCGATCATCCGGGCCAGCGACGGGATGTCGGCGCCGCTGTCGGTCGCGGCGGTCTCGATGAAGTACCGGCGGGGAACGCGGAAGTCCATGCCGAGGATCTGCGGGGCCTCGTCGGCGCCCGCCTGTCCCTCCGTCCGATCGGAGACCGCTTGCGAGAGGCGGTCTCGCTCGTCGAGGGCGTGCCGCAGGGACACCGTGAGCGATTCGATCCGTGCCGGCGACAACGGCTGGCGTGCAAGGCGATCGTCCTCCCCGGCATCCCATTCCCCGATCTCCTCCTCGAGCCTCTGCTTGAGGTAGCCCTGGGCCGCATCGGTCCGGCGGGTCGCGTCGGGGATCAAGCGGAGCAGTCGCTCGTACTCGGACGCCGTCTCCTCATCGGCCGCGTCCGGCAGGACCCCGGACGCGCCGAGAAGCGCCGACAATTGGGCGCGATCGAGGAATTCCGGCAGTTGCGTCCCCGCACCGCGACCGTGCGTCGTGCGCTCGGTCTCCCACGTGTCCCACCGGCTGAAGGGTGTGCCCCGGTCGATCACATCCCGGGCCGCGAAGATGTCGTGCCAGGATCCGTCCGGGAGCAGTATCGCGTCGAGACCGGAGTCGGCCGGATAGCGATGGTCGCTCGTACCTGCGAGGTACCCGAGCCAGGCGGAGAGGACGAGGAGACCTGCCCGGACCTGGGTGCGCGCGGAGCCGTCCCCGTCCGACTCGAAGAGCCGCCGGAGCTCCTCCGCGGCGATCGTGGCGACCTCCGGCCGCTCGGCGTCGAGCGCCAGCTTGACCAGCTCGACCATCGCCCAGATCCCGCGCGGGCGCAGGACGTCGGACTCGGTCGCCGCAGGGGAGGTCTTCATCGCGAGATCGCGGATCCGGACGACGATACGACGAGGCGTCGCATCGAATTCGGGCCCTCCCTGGCGGAGGATGTCGGACCACTGCCTCGTGAAACTGCGGAGACACTCGTCGACATACTCGGACGATCCCGTCGCCGGCGCTTCGAGCGCGCGCACCGTCGCCGCATCGATGAAGACGAGCGCCACCTGCGGCGACAGCACGACGTCCTGCTCGACCTCGCTGAGGCTCCGGCTGAGCCCGCTCCCCCGGATCGAGATCCCCCTCGCAGACAGCTCCGTGTCGTCGGGGCGCGCCACCCACACTCCCCGCACCACGTGCCCGAGGACCTCCAGCGCGCGCTCTGCTGTTGCCAGCGCCCCCGAACGCAGGTTGGTCCCGATCGCGTCCTTGAGCGTAGCGATCTCGTGCTCGGTCTCCTCATCGGGCGTGACCGCTCCCGGCGGCTCCAGCTCGATGCTCGACTGCAGCAGCCGGACGACCCGGCCCGCCGTCGGCGCGTCGACCGGCGTCGCTGTGATCACCCGGAACGCTGTGTCCCCGAGCCGCGTGCGGTCCCCCGGGTTGACGTCCAGCACGATCCGGGGCGGGACGTACTCCTCGGCCGCACGGCGAACATCCGATCGGCGATGACCGGCCGGGATGCCGAGGGACGCGATCGCCTGACGGACGAGCTTGGCTTTCACGCCCTTGACGACACGCCCTACATCGGGCACCGGTACGTCGAGCGTCGAGACGGATTCCGTGGTCGTGCGCGAGAGCGCGTCGGATGCCACCAGTTCGTCCAGCCCTTTCGTCGCGCCCGCATACCGGAGCGACATCCGGTCGAGGCGATCCGAGAGCGTCTCGACGAGCGACGACCGGACGACCTCGTCGAGCCGGGAGGGCTGGCCGAAGAGCCGCGTGAGCCTCGACGTCGAGACCAGCAGCAGCACAGCGGTGGCGACGAACCACGCGAAGGTGATCACGACGCCGGTCGCGCTCGGGAGCCAGATGGCCTCGATCGCCATGACGGCGTTCGCCGCCAGGCCGACGCTGACGAACCATCCGGCGCCGATATAGGACAGCACCCGTCCGCGGGATGCGCCGATCGCGAGCGGGGCCTCCGCGAACAATTGGGCCGCGATCGCCAGCCCCGCGAACCCCACCGAGAGGAAGGTGGTCTGCACCTGCCAGAGCGCGACGTCCGATCCCGGAGTCGGGCGAAGGCGCTGCCGAACCCAGAGCGGGTCACCCGCATAGTGCGCGACGGCGACGAGCGCGGCAGCGACCAGGACGCCGCACACCGCGATGACGACCTCGCGCCGCGTGACGTCGGCCCGTGCCTGCGATCTGCGATGCATATCGGACATGACGCGACACTACTCACTCGCCCAAATCCGCGTACGGTGACCGGCAATCCACGGAGCAGTACGGATCGACGAGGAGGACATCATGGGCATCGACGACAAGGTCGACGCGAAGAGCGACAAGCTGAAGGGCAAGGTCGACGAGGTCATCGGCAAGGTCACCGACGACGAGTCGCGCGTGGTGAAAGGCAAGGCGGAGCAGGCGGAGGGCAGCGTCAAGGACACGGTCGCCGACGTGAAGGCGCACCTGAAGGACAGCGCCGAGAAGTCGCACGACGACCGTCGGGACGACGCGGACGCCCTCTAGGCGTCGCCTCAGCGCGGGCGCCCCGCACTGTCGTCGCGCCCGCGCTTGAACTTCTCCGCCAGCCGCTTGGCCATGCCCTTGGTCTCATCTTCAACGCGTTGCGCCAGCTGCTGAAGCCTGCGCAACGCTCGGATCGCCGCCGACTGCCGGTGGCTCGACTCCTCGCTGGTCTCCTCCAGCGGCACGAGGAACTCCTCGCCGGCGACCGTGACGACGTAGGCGGAATCATCCCCGTTCAGAGCGATGCCGACCGGCACGGCCTCCCCGGTGTCCGGGTCGACGGATACCGCGCTGATCGAGATGTCGACATGCGGGCCGTCGTCCGTCTCGACGATGTCGACTTCGGCGAGCGGGCCGCCCTCGATCGCGAGGACGAAGTCGTCCTGCGCGGGTGTCCTGTCCTCTTCGTCCATGTCTCGGGCCATGATGACTCCCTCGTAGCAGTGGTTGATACCGCTGCACGCTAGGCGGCCGGCCGGACCCGGACTACGTCCTGTCCGGCCCAAAGACGGGTCGCGACTTCACCTGCGGGGGCAGGGATGGCGGGGGCAGGGATGGCGGGCGCGCGAATCGGCCACATCGAGGCGCGCTCCGGATAGTCGCCGGCAGTGGTCGCCACGTACCGTGAAACGTCGCCGACGCACGGGCCGGAGGCACTGATGGCCTGCCTCGATCACGATCACGATCACGACGAGGGACGCCTTCTCCCCTCAGCTGACGTGGGCGAGCGCAACGGCGACCGCGTCCTCCGAACGGGCGTCGATGTCCGGGATGACCCCGGTGCCTTCCCAGTTCGATCCTGAGACCGCGTGGGCCGGCCACGCTACCGGGAGCGCGAGTTCCAGGTGCGGATGCAAACGGATGCCCGTGCGAGGGTGGGCCCCACCGCGACTGCGTTCGCCGACGATGATCGCACGCTGATGCTGTTGGAGGTCGTAGGCGAGCTCTTCTCCGCCGGAGAAGGTCCGGGGCCCGATGATGACTGCGAGCGGTTTCGTGCCGCCGAATCTGGGCCCGGGAACCCAGGGAAGACTCCAGCTCTGCGTCATCTGCTGCTCCCCCCGTTCGTGCACTGTGATCAGGTGCGTTGGTGCATCGAAGAGGTATCCGCACACCAGGGCCACCGTTTCCGGGCTTCCCCCGACCAGCTCTCGCAGGTCGAGGATGAGTGCGGACGCCGGCGCGACGACCCGTAGTGCCGCACTGATGGAGTCACCGGCGACGGCGGGTTCGAAAAGGATGGGGCCGAAAGCGAGGAGGGCCGCATTGCCGACGAGACGCTCGATCCTGTGGATGCCGTTCAGGCTCTGGGCGGCCCGTGCCGCCAGGTGATCGCGCAAGCCTTGATCGTCGGGCCCATCGGAGAGCGGGGACTCGTGGAAAATGAACCGCAGGTGCAGGTCGGTGTCCTCGCGTTGCAGAGATTGCGTGACGCGCACCGCGAGGGTCGCGCAGTCGAAGGCATCATCGAACGCTCCGCCGGAGAGGTCGTCGAGCAGCCGGCGTGCGATCCGCTCCCCCACGTCGGGGAACACGTATCCGTCCTCGATCTCCCGGCTCGCGGTCTCGACGATTCGGGTCCGCTCCGAATCTGCCAGATGAGTGTCCATCACTGCTCCTTATGGCTGGATAGCTGGGCTCCGCGCGTGCCGATGAGCTCAGGAGCCCTCACAGACGACCCCGGGGCGTGCGCGTCGTCCCACCGTAGCCGCAGGTTGATCCAATGGTCTAGATATGTTTACCATTCGATGTGGACGACATCCCGAGCCCCGCCCGAGCACGCCGGACAGTCGAATTGCGCACCCAGGAACAGCTCCGGGCCCTGAGCAATCTGACTCGCCACCGCATCATCGATCGACTCCGGCACGGCGAGGTCAGCATCTCCGGCATCGCGGCGGAACTCGGACTGCAGAAGGGCAGCGCGAGCTATCACCTGCGGTTGCTCGAACGCGCGGGCCTGGTCACTGTGACGCGCACACAGAAGGTCCGCGGAGTGCACCAGCGCTTCTACACCCTCACCGCCGAGCGGTTCCTCTGGCCAGACCCGTTGCCGGGTGCGGCGTCGAGCGTGCTCCGGGCCGTGATCGATGACCTCGGAGCCGTTCCCGCTTCACCGGATCAATTGGTCGCTCGCCGCCGAGCACGGGTCAGCGCCGCTCGATACCACGAGTTCTCTTCGCGACTTCTCGCGCTGGTCGACGAGTTCGAGCCCGAGACGGGAGAGCACGCCGAAGAAGCCCAGCTCGCCGTCGTGCTGTTCCACCAAGCGGGCGCCGACCACTCGAATACCGCGGCGACGGGCCGCTGATGGAGGGGTGAAGGCAGCCTCGCTCCTATCACCCCGCCGACCGCCGGCGCACGCGCGCCCGGCCCGCGCCTACCCGCACCACGAGCCGGCGCCGGCGCCGGCAGGGGTCACTCGCGGGGCGGCGAAGCCTCGGAGCAGACGGCGTCCAGGGCCGTGAGCTCTGCCGACGTGAACTCCAGCTCGCCGGCCCTCATGTTCTCCTCGAGATGCTCCAGGCTGCCCGTGCCGGGGATGGCGACGACATTCGTGCTCCGGTTCAGCGACCATGCCAGCCGCACCTGCGCTGGACTCGTGCCGTGCGCTTCGGCCACGGCCGCCACCACCGGATGCTCCGCGCTGCCCGCACCCTTCTCCTTGCCGGCTCCCGCGATCGAGAAGTACGGGATGAACGCGATCCCCCGTTCTGAGCACGCAGTGAGCATCGCTTCGGCGTTCGGCGGCCGGAAGTCGACCGCGTAGCGCTGCTGAACCGAGACGATCGTGGCGATCCGCTGCGCTTCATCGAGCTGCTGCACCGTCACGGTCGAGAGGCCGAGATGCCGGATGAGACCGCTTCGCTGAAGGTCGGCGAGTGCTCCGACATGGTCGGCGATGGAGCCGGTGCCGTACACGCGGAGCGTCACGAGATCGAGCGAATCCAAGCCGAGCTGCCGAATGTTCTCCTCCACCTGCCCCTGCAACTGATCGGGCCTGGCCCAGTCGAGCCACCGTCCCGACGGACTCCTCCCCGGTCCGACCTTCGTGCCGATCAGGAGATCCTCGGCGTACGGGATGAGCGCGGTCGCGATCAGCTCGTTGGCCGACCGCGTGGCCGAGAAGTAGAAGGCGGCTGTGTCGATGCAGTTCACGCCCAGCTCGACCGCCCGGTGGAGCACCGCGATCGACCGCGAACGATCACTCGCTTCGCCCAGATCGAATGCGGCACTCCCGGTGAGCCGCATTGCGCCGAAACCGATCCGGTTGACCGTCCGATCACCGAGCTGCCACGTTCCGGGCGCCCGTCCGCTGATATCCGTCATCCGAATCAATCTACGTCGCGGCGTGAGTGAGCCGGGCACGAACACGGCCGACCGCGGACACCAGCGTCCTCCATCACCTCGCGGAGTCGCCGGCGCTCGACGGCGCCGCGTGGGGCGCGAGGTCGTAGACGTCGAGGAAGCCGCACATTCCGTACCGCGCAGCATCCGGCGTCTCCCGCGTTTCGAGCCTGCCCGCGCTCAGGTGGTCCGAACCGCCCGCGGCCATCGCCGACATGATCGCGCCGGTGCGATCGGCCGCGCCGGCAGCGCCCGCCGCCCAGATCCGCCTCCAGGCATCGAGGCGCGGAGCGACGATGGCACGGGCTGCGGTGTAGACCGGTTCGAGCGCGTCGGGTCCGCGCTCCTCGACGGCCGTGCGCAACCGGCTGAAGCCGTCGACGGCCCGTGCCTGGCGCTCCCGGGCTGCGCTCTCGATCGATCCGCCCGGGGCGCCGTCGCGAGCAGTGGGCAGGGTCGCGAGCGCACGGTAGCGATCGGGGTCGTGGAGGTCGTCCACCGGGAACGTCATCACCGCGTCTCCTGCCTCCGGCAGACCACTGTTCTGCATCACCACGAGCAGCCGGAGACCTCCGTCGTTCACCAGGCGATGGATGACACCCGGGTCGAACCACACGATCGAGGACGGCGTGAGGGGAGTCTCGCGGAACCCGTCGGCGCTCAGCGTCTGCACGCGGCCGCGACCCTCGAGCACGACGTAGGCCTCACTGCACGCCGTGTGCAGGTGCGGGGTTCCGCCGGCCAGCCCATCCGGCGCCGTCCACGGGTAGACCCGAAGCCTGGACACGCTCGTCCCGCCCGGAAAGAGTGTGGGCGCGTCACCCCGGCTCATCGCAGTGCGCTCCAGTCGATCTCGACGGCGAGATACTTCTCCGGTTCGTTCGCCAGCCCGGCGAACGCCGCACCCGCCTCGTCGGGGCGCACCACGTGCGAGATGAGCTGCTCGACGTCGAGGCTGCCTTCGCGCATGAGCGACAGCAGAACCCGGCGGTTCGCCGGTTCCGTCCATTTGTCGTGAGCGGTCGCGACCGTCGGCGCCGTCGAGACGTGAGCGCCGATGAGGGTGAGGCCTTTGAGATGGGCGTCCTCGTACGGGCTGAAGCCCTGGACGACTCCGCGGGTGCTGCCGAGGAGGACGACGCGCCCGCCGCGGGCTGCGAGCTTGAGCGCCGGAACGAATGCCGGTGCAGCGCCGGTCGCCTCGATGACGACGTCGAACCCGTCCGGGGCGATCGCGGCCACCTCCGCAGCCGTGGTGTCGGCTGAGGGATCGAACGACGCGCTCGCGCCGAATTCCAGCGCCTTCCGACGGCGCTCGGCGACGAGATCGAACGAGACGACAGGATTGCCGCCGGACAGCTGCGAGAGCCGCGAGGCCAGAAGCCCGACCAGCCCGGCGCCGACCACCGCGACCCGCTCGCCGAGCTGGATGCCCGCCTTGCGGACCCCGTTCAGCGCGATGCACGAGAGCTGGCTGAACGCCGCGGAACGGTCGCTGACGCCTTCCGGGATGTGCGTGATGCGGGCGAGCCGCTCGGGACGCCCCTCCACCGCCATCGACGCGTGCGGAAGAGGGCCGGAGATGCGATCGCCCGGCGCGAAGCGCTCGACCCCATCGCCGACCGCGATCACTTCCCCGGCGAACGAGTATCCGGGATAGTACGGCTCGGTGCGCTCCGGCGGCCGCTCCGTCGTGCGGCCCAGGTAGTTGGCCACCTCGGTGCCGGCGCTGATCATCGTCACCCCGGCCCGCACGAGGATGCTGCCGGGCGGCGGCTCGTCCGGAAGGTCGAAAGGCTCGAGTTCCATTTCGCCGATTCGGGGCGAGACGAGACGGTGGGCTTGCACGGATCTGCTCCTTCGTGTGGGTTCGATGGCCTCAGGCGGCGGCGCAGCGGCGCAGATAGTCGTAGCTTCTGCGCGCGAGGTCGTCGACGTCGGTGGCGACTTCGAAGGCCTCGACGGAGACGTCTCCGTCGTAACCGGCCGCCGCCAGAGCACGGAAGATCGGGACGAAATCGGTCTCGCCGAACCCCGGGCCGCCGCGGTCGGCGTCGTTCGCCTGGACGTACGCCAGATACGGGGCGGCGCTCGCGATCTGGTCAGGGATCGGGGTGGACTCGGAGCTCATGCTCTTGACGTCGAGGACGAGCCGCACCGCGCTCGAACCGACGGCACGCACGATCTCGACGACCTCCGCGGTCGTGTTCATGAAGTCGGTCTCGTCGGGTGGCAGAGCCTCGAGGCAGATGGTCGTACCGGTCTGCTCGGCGCGCGTCGCCCAGGCGCGGAACAGGTCGATCGACCGCATCCGGGCATCCTGAGCCGCCATGTGCTCCGGCGTCGACCGCTGGCCCGGCGAGCCGAACACGAGCACGCGGCCGCCGAGGTCGGCGCAGAGGTCGGTCAGCGCGTTGAGGTGGTCGAGCGTGCGCCGTCGCACGGCCGGCTCGGCGGCGGCGATGTGCATCCCCTCCGTACGGGCGAGCAGCCAGTGGAGGCCGGTGAACTCCAGCCCGAGGCGTGCCGCGCTGCGCCGGATCCGGGAGCGCTCGGATGCACCGAGATCTTCGGCCGGAGCGCCGAGGGTGAAGGGGGCGAGCTCGACCGCCTGGTAGCCCGCCTGGGCGATGGCGCGGAACCCGTCGGCGAGCGAGCGGTCGTCGAACAACTCGTTGCACATGGCGAAGCGCATGGCCGGTCAGTGTCCCTGTTCGTCGAGGTAGAGCGCATAGTGACCGGCGACCCCTGCTGCGTGCGCATCGCCCCGGTGCACGAGCAGGCGGTAGCGGAAGGCGAGGGATTCTCCCGGCTCCAGGATCAGAGCCCCGTTCACGGCGCTGTCGCCGGTGAAGTCGGAGAGCCCGAACGGGTTCGCCGCCATCAGGCCGTAGTCGCGTACGTGCCAGCGGGCAGCGCGGGGGTTGCCGGGGTGATCGAAGATCGCGATGCCGACCGGGATGCCGTCGATCGTTCCCGAGTAGTCGCACCAGCCCGAACCGACACCCCAGGAGGCCGCTTCCCCGACCTCCCCAGACGACAGTTCGATACGGCCGCCGCGGCGCTCCTCCAGCGCGGGGGCGACGCGAACGGCGACGAGCCCGGCCTCCTTGGTGTCGCCCAGGACGACCCGGCCGTAGGCCGCGCGCACCGTGCTCTCGATGTCGAGCGTCTGCGATCCGTCGGCGCGCGGCGCGGATGCCCTGAGTACACGGGTGTCGTCGAACAGCGGCGTGCCGCCCGCGTCCACCCACCGAGTGGTGTGCGTGACCTGGGCCAGGCGGCCGTGCTCGGCCAGCTCGGCGGGACGGACGGAGACGATCCGGCCGTGACCGTCGAACTCGGTCCACACGTCGGCGCCGTTCACGTCGCGATGGCCCCACCAGACGCCCTTGTGATGCAGATGGTCGTCCGACTCGGCCGGGGCCGTCGCGATCTCCCGGGTGATCCGGACGCCGTCGGAGGAGTACAGCGCACCGATGTGCGGCCGGGGCTCGGCATCCGGCCAGTAGTCGAAGAAGGTCTGCTCCCCGAAACCGACGGAGAGGCGTGTCCCTGTGTCTGTCATGAGGCCTGTCCGTCCGCGGCCGCCACGAGCACCCGCGAGGGCTGACCCGCGATGGTGGCATTGACCGCCTCCGCCGAGAACAGGCTGTCGACGGCGGTCCTCGCCATGCCGATCAGCCCGGCATCCGCTCCCAGAGTGCTCAGCCGCACGTCGAGGTTGCGGGTGGCCCGGGCCAGCGAGCGCGGATACAGCGTCTCGCGGATCCCGCCGATGAGCGCGCTGGATGCCAGGTCTCCCCCGACCACCAGCACCCCCGGGTTGACCATCGAGACGACGGTCGCCATCACCTCGCCCAGCCGGCTGCCCGCTTCGTGCGTCAGACGGAGCGCATCGACGTTGCCCTCCGCGATCATCCGCTTGACGTCGCTCCCCGACTGGGCGCCGAGGGCATGCGCGACGGCACGGCCGCTGGCGACCGCCGCCAGGCATCCGGAGGACCCGCACTGGCAGAGCGCGGTCTCGCCCGCGAGGCGGATGTGGCCGATGTCACCGGCGCCGCCGTCGATCCCGTGGTAGACCGCGCCGTTGATGATCATGCCCGTGCCGATGCCCGTGGAGACCTTGACCAGGCACAGCGAGCGGCTCTCGGGATAGTTGACGGATTGCTCGCCGAGCGCCATCGCATCGGCGTCGTTCTCGACGAAGACCGGGACGTCGATGGTCTCCTGCAGGTGCTCGATGATCGGGTACGCGTCCCAGCCGGGCATGATCGGAGGCTGACTGGGCCGGCCGGTGTGAGGGTCGACGGGACCGGGTATGGAGACACCGATCCCGCAGAGGGTCTCCCGTGCGACGCCCGCGTCGTCGAGGAGGCGGAGGAACGACTCCGCCAGCGCCGTCAGCAACCTCTTCGGTCCGTCCAGCACCGCGATGTCGAGCCGCTCGTCGGTCAGGATGGTGCCGTCGAGCCGGGTGAGGGCGGTGCGCACGTGCGTGGTGTCGACCGTCGCGACGGCCAGCACCGAACTCTCGACGTTGAATTCGAGCCGATGCGGCCTGCGGCCGCCGGTCGCATGACCGTCCCCGGCCTCCCGGATCATGTTCGCCTCGATGAGCGAGTCGACGCGCTGGGCGACGGTCATGCGACTCAGGCCGGTGACGTCCTGGATTTCACGCCGGGTCGTCGCTTCGCCGCGGCGGATCAACTGGAGCACGTCGCCTGGTCCGGAGCTCATGTGCCGCCTTTCGGTGCCGGGACTGCTGACGGCTCCCATCGTATGGTCGTCCATTTCTCAACCCTTGTCCGCGCCGCTCGTGAGTCCCTCGGTGAGCGAGCGTTCGGCGATTCCGTAGAGGACGATGATCGGGATCGTCAGCAGCACCGAGCCCGCCATGAGCACGGTCTTGGACACCTCGATCCCGTTCGAGAGCTGCGACAGTCCCAGGGAGACCGTCCACAGGTCCCGGTTCGCGGTGAGGAACAACAGCGCGAAGAGGAACTCGTTCCACGCGATCATGAACACGTAGAGACCGGTCGAGAGGATCGTCGGCAGCGAGAGCGGCACGATGACGCTCCGCAGGATGCGGAACCGGGTGGCGCCGTCGACCATGGCCGCCTCTTCGATGCTCACCGGGATCGTGCGCACGTAGGTGCGCAGCATCACGATCGACACGGGGATGGTCTGCGCGATGTACACGATCACCAGCCCGAACAGCGACTCCCGGATGCCGATCGCCGAGAACCCGACGAACAGCGGGATGGCGATGATGATGCTCGGGAACAGGTAGACCGCGAGGAACAGCGAGCTGACCTGCCGCTTGCCGAAGAAGTTCAGGCGCGACAGGGCGTAGGCGCCGGGGATGGCGACCAGGAGGGTGACGACGGCCGTCGAGATCGCCACGATCGCGGAGTTCGCCATGAAGTGGGCGAAACCCTGACCGCCTTCGTCGACCGACTTCAGCACGTTCTGATAGGTCGTCAGCGTGATGTCCTGCAGCGGCACCCAGAGGCGGTCCGGATGCAGCAGCAGCTGCTCGATGGGAACGAAGCTGAGTTCGACCATGTAGTAGAAGGGGAAGACCGTGGCCACCACGAGGAGGACGATCACGATCCACCGGAGCGTGCCGAAGACGCGCTTCTGGACGACGATGCGGCTCATCAGTCCTCCTCCGATCGGCTTGCGAAGAATCTGATGTAGACGAACAGGGCGACGGCCATGAACGCCGAGAGGATGAGGGCGTTCGCGGCGGCGCCGCCGATGTCGAAGCTGCCGAGCAGCGTGTCGTAGACGCGCACCGCTGCGACCTCCGTTCCGGCGCCACCGCCGGTGAGGAGGAACACGTCGTCGAACTTGTTGAACGTCATGATCAGCCGGAGCACGGAGAGCAGCGCGATCACGGGGAGCAGCTGCGGGAAGACGATGAACCGGAAGTTCTGCCAGGGAGTCGCGCCGTCGACCGTCGCCGCCTCCTCGACATCCTTCGGCAACCCGACGAGACGGGCTGTGATGAAGAGGAAGGCGAACGGGAAGTACCGCCAGATCTCGAACGCGATGACCGTCATGAGGGCGAAGGGTGCCCGGCCGAGGAAGTCGACAGGCTCGGACCAGCCGAGGATCTTCGTCCCGAACGCGTTCACGATGCCGAACTGCGGGTTCAGCATGATCTCCCAGACGAATGCCACCGCGACGACCGGGGCCACATAGGGCAGCAGCATGAAGGACCGGAACAGACCGCGCCCGCGGAACGGCTTGCGGAACGCCAGGGCGGCCACGAGTCCGAGGGCGATCGACCCCGCCGTGGAGAAGACCGAGTACACGACCGTGGTCCAGAGCGAGCTCCAGAACCCCGGGTCGGTCAGCACGCTCACGAAGTTGTCGAGCGTGAACGGGTTGAAGATGCCGTTCTCGGCGATGGTGGTGAAGTCGGTGCTCTGGAAGGCCAGGATGACGTTCCAGATGACCGGGATGACGATCACCACGACGACGATGATCGTCACCGGCAGGACGAGCGTGAGCCCGGCCCGGTTGTCACGCCGGGCCGTGATGGAGCGGGTGGGGCGGCCCCCTGAGGGGGCCGCCTTCACCGGGTCGGGACGGGTGGAGACTGTCATTTACTCTTTGCCTGGAGCTGGGTGACCTGATCGGTGGCCTGCTTGGCCGCCTCGGAGGCGTCGATGGAGCCGCTGCCGAGATCGCCGATCACCTTGGGGATGACGAGCTGGGTGTTCACCGGACCGAGGAGGGCGCCCTGACCCTGCGGGATCGCCCAGCGGTCGATGTTCTTCGGGACGTTCTCGAGCGCCGTCATGGTCGCAGCGTCGTAGATGTCGCTGAGGGGCTTCTTGGTGTCGACGCCCGCCTTGAGGTTCTTCCAGCCGTCCGTGAACTTCTGCGGGTGCGCGGCGTCGCCGGTACGCACCGGCACCTTGCCTTCCGGAGCCATTCCCAGCCAGTCGAGGTAACCCGTCGACATCATGTACTCGACGAACTTCTCCGAGGCGGCTGCCTTGGCCTTCTTGCTGACCACCCACGACGAGATCTCGCCGTAGGTGCCGCCCGACCCGCCGTCGGGGCCGGCGATGCTGGTCACGATCCCGCTGTTCTTCGCCAGGAAGGTCGGGTCGCTCTGGCACTGCGGGCAGGTGGGAAGCGCGTCGTTCCGCAGGCCGCCGAGTTCGTCCAGGATGTAGGTCGACCAGTCGACCATCGCTGCCTGGCCGGCGAAGTAGCTGGCCCGGGTGGTGTCGACCGTCTGCGTGCCCTTCGGCGAGTACTTCTGGGCGAGGTTGCCGTAGAGGTTCCACGTCTTCTGGCAGTTCGACGAATCGAGGGTGACCTTGCCGCTCTTGTCGACGAGCTGGCAGTTGTTGGCCAGGGCGAGGCTCTCGAAGGTCTGCGAGGTGAAGACGTCCGCCGGATCGGTGGCGAGCGTGATGCCGTACGACCCCTTGCTGGTGAGTGTCTGCGCGGCCTTCTCGATGGCGTCGTAGCTCGTCGGCGGCTTGAGCCCGGCCTTCTCGAACATGTCCTTGCGGTAGACCAGGATCTGGGCGTACGCGGAGTCGGGCACGGCGAGCTGCGTCCCGTTGTCCTGGTCGAGCTTGATCGCCGAGGCGTCGAACGTCTTCTCGTCGAGGTTCTTGACGATCGCGGCCGCGGCGTCGGTGTTCACCAGTTTCTGGTCGTTGAGCTGGCGGACGCTGGAGAGCGAGATCGCTCCCATCACATCCGGGAGCTTGCCGGACAGAGCGGATGAGGCGATCAGCTGGGGGAACTGGCCCTCGTCCACTGCGACCAGGTTCACCTTGACCCCTGTCGCCTTGGTGAAGTCGGCGATGATCGCCTTGGTGGTGTTGACCCGGTCGGGCTGGTTCTCCAACGACCAGACCGTGATGGTCTGTCCTTTGGTGTCTGTTGTGTTTGAGCTGGTCGAACATCCGGCCAGCAGCGCGGTGGTTGCGACGACGATGGTGGCCGCGGCCAATGCAGTGCGCGACTTCATTATCGCGACTCCTCTCTGAAGGGTGTGGAGTGGACAGTATCCCATCTTATGCATAGTGTCTATACAGAACTAGCTTATCGATGGTGCTAATGTGTCCAGCACGCCGTCTCGAGGAAGAAACAACGTGAACAGACTTCTCAGGTTCTCCGCCCCGGGTGTCGTCGAAGTGGTCGACGCCCCCACGCAGGAACTCCGGCCCGGCCAGGCGCGCGTGCGCACCCTGTATTCGGGGATCTCCGCCGGCACCGAACTCACCGCCTATCGCGGCACGAACCCTTACCTCACCTCCGCGTGGGACCCGGACATCCGCCTCTTCCGCGGTGCCGACCAGCAGGCCGGACTCGCCTACCCGCTCGACGGGTGGGGGTACTCCGAGGTCGGTGAAGTGGTCGAGGTCGCGCCCGACGGCGAGCTCCCGGATGACGCTCCCCGCGTCGGAGATCGGGTCTGGGGCATCTGGGGGCACCGGGCCGAAGGCGTTCTCAGCATCGACGCGCTCCGCGGCCACGTGCTGCCCGAGGGCGTCGACCCGCTTGCTGCCGCGTTCGTGCGCGTCGGCGCCATCGCCCTCAACGGCGTGCTCGCCGCAGACCTCGGTGTCGGCACCACCGTCGTGATCTTCGGTCAGGGCGTGATCGGCCTGCTCGCCACGCGCCTCGCCGCACTCAACGGGGCCACCGTCATCGCCGTCGACAACATTCCGTCACGTCGCGAGGCGGCCCTGCAGCAGGGCGCCGCCCATGCGCTCGAGCCCGGCGAACAGCTGGCGTACACCATCCGGGACCTCACCGGAGGGGCCGGCGCCGACGTCGCCATCGAGCTGAGCGGCAACTATCACGCCCTCCACGCCGCCATGAGGGCGGTCGGCGCGGACGCCACGGTCGTCGCCTCCGGTTTCTACCAGGGCGAGGCGACGCCGCTGCACCTGGGCGAGGAGTTCCACCACAACCGCATCCAGCTGATCGCGTCGCAGATCGGCTCCGTGCCGAACCGGCTGCGGGCCCGCTGGGATGTCGCCCGCCTGCAGCGCACCGTGGTGGACGCTCTCGCCGACGGTCGCCTGGACCCCGTGCACCTCGTCACCCACCGCTACGCCATCGAGGATGCGGCCGCCGCCTACAAGCTGCTCGACACCGACCCCTCGGCGGCCCTCCAGATCGTGCTGGAGTTCTGATGAACCAGATCACCGTGCAGGAACAGCACCTCCCCGGCCGGTCCCTCGAGGAGAAGTTCGAGACGGCGCTCGCCTGGGGCTTCGACGGCATCGAGCTGCGGAGCAAAGGAGATTTCCAGTTCGCTGACAGGCTGCCGGAGCTCCTCCGGGCCCGCGACGCCGGTGTCGTCATGCCGACGACCTGCGTCGAGATGTCGCACTTCATCGGCGCGTTCGACCGCGACCTCCGTGAGGACGCCATCGCGCAGCTCAGCTCCCAGCTCACGGTCATGGCCGAGATCGGCGGGGTCGGTGTCATGACCCCGGGATCGTATGGGATGTTCTCCCGCCGCCTCCCGCCGTTCGAGCCGCCCCGCACCCCGGAAGAGGATCACGACATCCTGGTGGACGCGCTCGGCCGGCTCGGCGAGCACGCTCAGAAGGAGGGGGTCGAGCTGTTCCTCGAGCCCCTGAACCGCTACGAGGACTACCTCGTCAACACACTGTCGGCGGCAGCCGCGCTCATCGGCGAGATCGGGTCGCCTGCGGTGCGGATCGTCGCCGATACCTACCACATGAACATCGAGGAATCAGACCCGGCGGCCGCCCTGCTCGAGGTCGCGCCGCTCATCGGCCACCTTCAGGCGAGCGACTCCAACCGCCTCGAGCCGGGCGCGGGCCACGTCGACTGGGCGCTCTTCGGCGCGACCGTCGCCGCGATCGGGTACGAGCGGTCCATCGCGGTGGAGAGCCGGCTCTCCGGACCCGCCGACGAGGTGCTGCCCGCCGTTCCCCCGTTCCTCCGGCGCTACCTGTGAACGCGCTCGAGGCGGCTGCCGCCCGGGTCCTCCTGGGCAACTGGCGCGGCAGCTACACCGTTCCGGCGAGCGGGCTCTACCCCCATCAGTGGAGCTGGGACTCGGCCTTCATCGCCATCGGCCTGCGCCACCTGTCCCCTCGCCGCGCCCAGCTGGAGCTCGACACCATCCTCAGCGCCCAGTGGGCCGACGGGCGCCTCCCCCAGATCGTGTTCCACACGGGCCGCGACGACGGGTACTCGCCCGGCGCGACGTTCTGGCGCAGTGAGACCATCCCCGGTTCCCCCGCGGTGCCGACCGCCGGCCTGATCCAGGCTCCCAACCACGCACTGGCCGCGCTCATGGTGCACCAG
Source organism: Leifsonia sp. KNZ13-11D (assembly GCF_056754895.1). Lineage (NCBI taxonomy): Bacteria > Bacillati > Actinomycetota > Actinomycetes > Micrococcales > Microbacteriaceae > Leifsonia > Leifsonia sp. KNZ13-11D. The sequence goes on along the minus strand of NZ_JBPGWU010000001.1, from coordinate 826,354 downwards.
GCCGATCCCGCCGAGTCGGCGCGACGCGGCTTCCTCGAGCGCGCCTACCCGCGGCTGGTCCGCTGGCACGACTACCTCCGCACCCGCCGCGGGGGCGAGACGGGACTCGCCCGCATCGTGCACCCCTGGGAGAGCGGCATGGACAACTCGCCGTACTGGGATGCGGCGCTCGCGTCGATCTCCGAGACGTACGACGAGGACATCCCGCGCCCCGACCTGCTGCATGCGGACGCCGGCCACCGCCCCTCGAACACCGAGTACGGCAAGTACCTGTACCTGGCCGCGCGCTACCGCGATCACGACTGCGACGACGCCGACGCCGGGTACCCGTTCCAGTTCGAGGATCCGGGCTTCAACGCGCTCTGGGCCCGTTCCGAGCTGGCGCTGGCGACGATCGCCGACCTGATCGGAGCGGATGCCGACCGCCATCTCGCCGAAGCCGAGCGCATCACAACGGCACTCGAGAGCCTGTGGTCGCCCGACCTCGACGCCTACGTCGCCCGCGACGTGATCACCGGGGAACGGCAGCCGTACCGCACTGTCTCAGGGCTGCTCCCCCTGCTCCTGCCTGAACTCGCCCACACGAGCGAGCTCATCGCCGAGCTCGCCGGCCCGCACTTCCGCCTCGGTGAGGTCGCGATGGTGCCCAGCCACGACCTCACGGCCCCGACGTTCGACCCCGACCGATATTGGCGCGGGCCGTCATGGTTCAACACCGCGTGGCTCGTCGCCGAGGCCCTCTACGAGCGCGGGCACGATGACGACGCGCGCGTGCTCTCGCGTGAGATGGATCAGGCCGCCCTCGAGCACGACTTCCCCGAATACCTCGACCCCTACACCGCCGAGCCGCGCGGAACGACGCGCTTCAGCTGGACGGCGGCGCTGGCACTCGACCTGGGCAAGCGGATCAGCGAACCGGCTTGCCCCCGATCGCCCGTTTCCGCCGGCTGATCGGAGAGACGGGATCCCCGACTCCGTCGCGCCTCCCGGAAATGGGACCCGTGTAACACGGGTCGCTGGTCCGTATCGACGCGATTAGGGTGCAGGAGTGGTCGAGACGCTGAACAGCCGCCTGAGGTTCGAACAGCTTCCGCGCGACCTGGTCGCGTTCGCGGAACGCACCCTGGGCTCCCCGGTGGTCGCCGTCGAGCCGCAGCCGGGCGGCTTCTCGCCGGGCACGGCCGACAGACTCCTGGGAGACGACGGTGCGCGCCTGTTCATGAAGGCCGTCTCGCGGGAGTTGAATGCCGGCTCGTTCCGGCTCTTCCACGCCGAGAGCGCGGTGCTGGAGGCGTTGAGCGATGTCCGGCTGCCCGCGCCACGGTTCCTCGGACGACATGACTTCGGCGACTGGATCGCCCTGGCCTTCGACGACATCGACGGTCACGAGCCGGAGCCGGTCGACGCGGATGCCGCCGCCGTGCTCGCTGCCCTCTCGGCGCTGCCGGACCTCCCTTCCGGCCTCACCCTTCCGGAGGGGACGCAGCGTACGGTGCGCGGCATCGCGGCCGGCTGGGCGGAATCGTGGGACGAGGCGGTCGCCGTCGGTGCGCTCGACGTGCTTCCGCGGTTCGCAGCGGCGCACTCCGCGACGATCGGCGACCTGGTGCGCGCCTCAGCCGACGCCTCCGACGGCACCCGTTTGCAACACGTCGATGCCCACGCCGACAATATGATCATCGACCGGACGGGCAGGGCGTGGCTCGTCGACTGGTCGTGGGCTGCGACCGGCGCACCCTGGTTCGACACTCTCTGCCTCCTCGCGTCGTGGCTGCCGCGCGCGGGAGTCGAGAACGTCGAGCGGTGGAGCATCGCGAAGGCGAGCCCGCTTGCCGCAGCGGTCGCCGACCATGTCGATGCTGTTCTCGCCGGCCTGTTCAGCAGCCGGCTCCGCGCGAGCCTTCGGCCCCCGCTGCCCGGAGTCGTCGGCCTGCGCGAGGCGCAACGGGGGTTCGCGGTCGATGCCCTCGGCTGGCTCGCCCACCGCCGCGGCTGGCAGTAGCCCGGCGACCGAGACGTCGCCCTAGGTTGATGCCATGCGAGATCGAAGCGCCGGGCGAGCCGCCACCCGCTCGCTGACAACTGCAGCCTCACTCGCCGCGATCGTCGTGGTGCTTTCAGGATGTGGCACCACGGGCAGCAGTGGCGCACCGCCGCTTGTCGTTTGCGGAACGACCCTTTCCCGGTTGGCCATCGGACCAGCGCTCGAGGATGTTTCGGCGGGCGGTCGCGACGCGGCTGTCGTGCTGCTTCCGAACGAGACCCGCTTCACCATCACGCTGAGCGACGGGAAGCGCGACAGGACGGTGATGGTCGACCTGCCTCCGTTGTCTCCCCGGCCCCTGCCGACTGTCGAGACCGGCGGCGGCTTGTGACTCTGTCGATGCTCACTCCACCAATTGGGTATCGCGATTGTGAGGCGCGAACCACGCGGCCGAATCGGTGCGACGCCACAGGATCGCGTTGGCAAGTGTGGGCAAAGGCCCGGCGCCGGGAAGCGAAGACCCCGCGATCACTGTAGAACTGCGAGCTGTCCCGACCCTCTGCGACGTCCCTCGATCGATGTCGGTTGTGCACAAAACGCGCGCAGCTTTGCAATACCCCTACGCCCGCGGTCGATCGTGACGCGCTGCGCGAAGCTGACCCCAAGAACCTTTCCGTCTGCAAACGAGCTGAAGTCGTCCTCGTCGCACTCCGCGACCTGCGGCAGTTCGACAAGTGGATCGCGCTCGAAATTCGGAGATGCCACCTCGCATGGGTGCGAGACAACCGTGTACCGGTCACCAGTTGGAGGTCGGGTGAAGCTGGACGTTCGTCCGCCAGAAGGACTCAGCCGTGTGTCCATCCGGCAGCAATCAGATCGTGAACGTCGGTCTCCGCGCACTTCAGCGTTCCCCGAGGGACAGCGATGAGCTTCTTGCACGGCCGCCACGCCGCTATGCCGAAGCCTGTGCTCGAAGGTTTGCTGCGGTCTCAAGATCTCGATTGACCTGAGTCCAGTCGGCCTCGGGACGAGGGAGCCCACGTCGTCCCGAGTAAGCCAAAACCCCCGGATCCCTTGTAAACACTGGGATCGCAGGGGCTTCGCGCTGGCGGTACCGGTGGGATTGAACTCTAGTTCGGGACCCTATGTCCCCTGGTACATGGGTCAAACCCGCGGAAAGTCAACGAAGTGGAGCTCTTGTGATCTCAGGAGATCTCATTGGAACTCATCCGGTTGTAGTCAAAATGTAGTCAAACGCGAACACCTCTGGGACGCGGAATTAAAAGTCTAGGCTCTAGTACGAGCAACCCGACCCCGACGGTTCAGAGACCGTGATTCTCTCTCCGGCCAGCATAGTTATGTCTTAACAAACTTACAAACTCAGTTCTCAGCGCCCCAGGTGAAGGCCAAGGGCTGGTGGCGCGCGGCCAGCTCCAGGAGTGCGGCCCGGGTCGCCTCCGGAAGCGGCGCAAGCGGCGCCCTCACGCGGTCGCTCCGGATCACGCCACCGGCCTGGAGGACCGCCTTGGCCGCCACCAGCCCGGCCTGGCGGTTCTCGTAGTGGATGAGCGGCAGGATCTCCTCCCACCTGGCCGTCGCCGCACGGAGTTCTCCGGAGCGGGCGAGGCGCACCACCTCGCCGAGGACCTCCGGGACGAGACAGCTGCTCATGGTCCCGACGGCTCCCGCCTCGAGGTCGGGGATGGCCGTCACGCCCTCCTCGCCGTCGAAGACCCCGGGCAGATCGGATCCGGCCGCGGCGATCACCTGGCGGATCTTCTCGGCGGCGCGGGGGACTTCGACCTTGGCGTAGCGCACCTGGGGAACCGCGCGCGCGATCGCAGCGAGCGTGTGCACCGACAGGAGTGTCGTGCTGAGAGGGGCGTCCTGGATCATGATGTCGATCGAGAGACCGTCAGCGACGCGCTTGAAGTATTCGAGGACGAGGCCCTCGGGGACGCTCATCGTCACGCCGAAGAACGGTGGCATCAGCATGACCATGCTCGCGCCGGCCGCCTCCGCCTGCCGGGCACGCTCGGCGGCCACCCGCGCACTGAAGTGACTGGCGGCGACCACAACGGGGAGCCGCCCCTCGGCGCGCGCGAGCGTCGCGTCGACCACCCGGACCCGCTCCTCGTCCGTCAGCGAGAACTGCTCGGAGTAGTTCGCGAGGACGCACACCCCGTCGGCCCGAGCATCCACCAGGAAGTCGACGATGCGCTGCTGACCGTCGAGGTCCAGCTCTTCGTCGTCGCGGAACACCGTGGGGGCGACCGGCAGGATGCCGGTGAGTACCTGGTCGTTCATGAGCACCTTTGCATCGCGGAGTTGACCGATTCATCGAATCATATAATGATTGCGCTCATGAGCACAGGCGCTTTCGACGTGTCCCTGTCGCGCGCAGGCACACTGCACGCCCAGGTCGTCAACGTCCTCGGACTGAAGATCGCGGGAGGTGCGTTCCCCGCGGGCGCGACCCTTCCGGCCGAACCAGTGCTATGCGACGCGCTCGGCGTGAGCCGCGGCGCGCTCCGCGAGGCCGTGAAGGCACTCGCCGCTAAGGGCATGCTCGAGCCGCGGCCGCGGACGGGAACCGCCGTCCTCCCGCGCGAACGGTGGAACCTCCTGGACCGGGACGTGCTGACCTGGCTGGCAGCCAGCGACCGGGATGCGCTAATCGGGCATCTCACCGAGATGCGCCGCTTGGTGGAACCCGGCTCTGCCGCCTTGGCCGCCGAACGGGCCACCGAGGCGGAGGCCGCGGAGCTCTTGTCGGCGTACCGGACGATGGCCGTAGCCGGCGAGACGGGCACCGTCGATGCCTACGCGGATGCCGATGTCCGCTTCCACCAGGTGCTCTCCCGGATCAGCCACAATCCGATGCTGGCTGCCCTCAGCGCCTCGTGGGACGTCGCGCTCCACACGTCGTTCGAGACCACGTCAGGAGCGGAAGGCGCCATCGCGGCCAGTCTGCCCATCCACGCCGGGATCGCGGAGGCCGTCGCGCACCGCGACGCCGATCGCGCAGCGGTCCTCGCGCTCGAGCTGATCGACGCATCCGCCGCGAACCTGAGCGCCGTTCGCCGGCAGGAGGGCACGCTGTGAAGATCGAGTCGGTCCAGACCGTCGTGGTCAATGCGAAGCTCCGCAATTGGGTCTTCGTCAAGGTCACCGCCGACGACGGCACGATCGGGTGGGGCGAGGCCTCCCTCGAATGGCAGGCCCGGGCGGTAGCGGGCGCGGTCGCCGACCTGACGCCGATCCTGCTCGGTCAGGACCCGCGTCGCATCGAGCACCTGTGGCAGTCGATGTACCGCGACCACTTCTTCAAGGGCGGGGTGGTCACCATGAGCGCCATCTCGGGGGTCGACCAGGCGCTGTGGGACCTCAAGGCGCGCCACCTGGGCGTACCGGCCTACGAATTGCTCGGCGGAGCGGTGCGGGACACGCTGAGGATGTACGACCACCTGGGCGGTGGCGACAGCACGGCGGTCTACGGCGATGCGAGCATCGAGGGGTTCGGCGCGGCAGCGCGTCGTGCCGTCGACGACGGGTTCACGGCCTTGAAGATCCTCGCCGTACCAAGCGGCGGCGGACTGCCCTCGAACGCCGACCTCGCCGGCGCAGCGGCGCTCATGGCGACAGTGCGCGAGGCGGTCGGAGATGACGTCGACATCATGGTCGACCTGCACGGCCGCACGACCGCGGCCGGCGCGCTGGCGTACGGCCGCGCCCTCGCCGAGTTCCGGCCGTGGTTCTTCGAAGAACCGTGCGCGCCAGGGAACCCTCGCGAGCTGGCGGAGGTCGCACGCGCGCTCCCGTTCCCGGTCGCGACCGGCGAACGCCTCATCGCGCTGACCGAGTTCCGCGAGCACCTCGCACAGGGAGCCTGCGCGGTGCTGCAACCGGACATGTGCCATGTCGGCGGCCCCACCGGTCTCAAGAAGATCGCCGCGTTCGCCGAGAGCCACGAGATTCCGCTCGCGCCGCACAATCCGCTCGGTCCGATCGCGACCGCCGTAAACCAGCACGTCGCGTTCGCGACTCCGGGGGTCATCATCCAGGAGGTGATGCGCTCCGACGTCCCGTGGCGCGACGACGTCGTCACCGGCACGTTCCCGATCGTCGGCGGCGAGATCGGGATTCCGGACGGCCCAGGGTGGGGCATCGAGGTCGACGAGGAGGCGGCGGCCCTGCACCCGTATGTCCCGGAGCTGCAGATCACCACGCGCAACCGCGACGGATCGGTGGCGGACTGGTGAGCGCGCGCACCGCCCTTGTGACGGGCGGCTCGCAGGGCATCGGCGCCGCCGTCGTCCAGCGCCTCGCCGATGACGGGTACCGGGTCTGCTTCATCGATCTCGCGGAGGCTCGCGGAACGCAGCTGGCCGAAGTGCGGTCGACGGAGGGGCACGACGTCCGGTTCCACCGCGGGGACGTCCGCATGGACGCCGAGCTGCGTGCGGCCGTCGACGGCATCCTCGAAGACTGGGGCCGGCTCGACGTGCTCGTCAACAACGCCGGCCGCAACAGCTATCACGACGCGGTCGCAATGACCGAGGACGAATGGGACGAGGTCTTCGCTGTCGACCTGAAATCCGCCTGGCTCGCGGCACGCGCGTGCCTGCCCGCGTTGCAGCGGACGCGGGGCGCCATCGTCAACGTCTCCTCCATCCACGCCCGGCTGACGACTCCGGGCATGTTCCCCTATGCCGCCGCAAAGGCGGCGGTCGAGGGACTCACCCGGAGCCTGGCCGTCGACTACGCCCGCAGCGGTGTCCGCGTCAACGCAGTCGCCCCCGGTTGGACGCGCACGCAGCTCGTCGACGAATGGCTCGACCGGCAGGCCGACCCGGACAAGGCGCGTCAGGACATCCTCGACGCCCATCCACTCGGCTACATCGCCGAACCGGCCGACGTCGCCGCCGTGATCGCCTTCCTGGCGAGTCCCCTGGCCCGCGCCGTCACCGGCGCGGTGTTCCCCGTGGACTGCGGCCTCGGCGCGACCTTCGCGATCGGCTAGCCGCCGGACCTACTCCCGGGCGAGCACGACGCTGCCCCACGCGTCCAGGGAGATCGTCCCGGCGATGCGCTCCCCGGTCGCGGCGTCGGTGAGGGCCTCACACCGCGGCAGCGCGACCTCCACGGCCTGCCATCCATTGTTCGAGACGAACCAGACCCGTGTCCCGTCAAGGCGGCGCATGCTCGTCACGTGCACGCTCTCCGGTCGGCCGGACCAAACGTCGGTGACAGGCTCGACGTCTCGCTCCGCGAGCGCCCAGCGCACCACCGCAGACACGGAGCCCTGATCGGGGAGCACGCCGAGCCAGGTCATGCGACCTCGGCCCACCGTGTTGCTGGTGATCGCCGCGTAGCCGCCGAGGAAGGGGTCGTCGACGGTGGCGAGCACCTCGGCGTCCTCGGGCACCAGGAGGTCCATCCAGCCCTCCGCGACAGCGTCCGCCGACAGGCTCGGGCCCACAGCAGTGTCGGACGCCGCGAGCAGCCGACGGGTCCCGATCAGCGTCGACGACTCCTGATACGACGCCCCGACGGCCGGTCGAAGCGCTCCGGGCGCAGTGGCCCAGCGGGCTCGCACCCATTCGTCGGTGTAGCCGGAACGGAACGTCAGGACCACGTGGGCGCCGTTCTCGGCGTGCTCGATGAGACGCTGCAGGAGGACGTCGTCCGCGACATAGAGCGCCGGTACCAGGAGGACCTTCTCGCCCCTCCAGTCGGAGTCGGGGTGGACGACCCGGACCTGAACCCCCTCGTCCACCGCAGCGTCGTACATCCGCATGAACACTCGATGGTAGCTGTGAACGTCCGGCTGCGCCGTCCCCGGCACGAGCAGCATGGGATCGAACTCGAGCGCCTGCAGCGAGTCGCGTGAATAGAGCAGAGCGACGTCCGCGTCGGGGACAGCGCCCTCCAACGCGGGAGCGAGCTTCCGGAGCTCTTGCCCCAGTTCTGCGACCTCCCGGTAGATCCTTCCCGGCTCGAGGTCGTGGCCGATGACCCCACCCCAGTATGTCTCCGCTCCGTAATGGAGGGTGTGCCAGTGCCAGTAGGCGAGGAGGTCGGCGCCTCGAGAGGCGAACAGGTGGGCGAGCTGACGCAGCTGGCCTGGGAAGGGCGGCACGTGGGTCGCCTGTGCTCCGATCGATCCCGCCTGCGCCTCGGTGATGGCGAACGACGACCCGCGCGGTCCGCGCAGGCTGTACGCGAGGTCGGCCTTCCACTCCGGCACGGAGGGTCCGGCGTCGAGCAGCCAGAAGGGTGCAAGACCGGTGGTAGCCGCGTCGGGCGCCTGCGGCCGCTCGAGAGCCCGCTGCATCGGAAGGTAGACGTTGACGGCCGTATGGTCGAGCGCCTCAGCGATCGGGCGGAGCGCCGTGCTCCCCAGGCTGTCGCCGCCCACCGTGTCGTGGACGATGAACCGGTCGTCGGCGACATGCTCACGCAGGATGTCCCGCTGCCAGCCGAGGAACTCCACTGTGAGTGCGGCCTGGAACCGCATCCACTCGAGGGCGTACCCCGGGTTGGTGTTCCCCTCGGGACCCCAGAGCTCATCGATGCTGCTCAGCCGCTGACTCCAGTAGGTGAGGCCCCACTTCTCGTTGATGCTTTCGACGTCGCCGACGTGTTCGAGGACGTGCCGGCGGAACCGCTCCACGACGGCGTCGCCGGCGAGGCGGTACACGCCGATCTCGTTGTCCACCTGGAAGCCGATCACGCCCGGGCGGTTGCCGAAGGTGTCGCCCATCGCGCGGATGATCCGCTCGGCGTATCGGCGGAACGTCGGATGGGTGAAGTCGACGTTCTGCCGGCCGCCGTATGCGACCGGGCGCCCGTCGGCGAGGACGGCCATGACCTCCGGGTGGGCGCGGAAGAGCCACGGCGGGATTGCGTACGTCGGCGTCCCGACGATGACCTCCAGGCCTCTTTGGTGCGCCGCGTCGACCACCCGCTCCAGCGCAGCGAAGGAGATCTCGCCGTCAGCCGGTTCGTAGGACGCCCATGTGGACTCGCCGACGCGGATCGTGGTGAATCCCGCCTCGACCATCAGGTCGAGGTCGGTCGTCAGCCGTTCGTACGGCTGGTATTCGTGGTAGTAGCTCGCTCCGAATCGCACGTCACACCGCCGCGGGGAAGGCGCTCGGGATGCGCTCGAGCTCGACGCCGGTGACCAGCTCCCGTGCGGGGCCGGTCTCGCGCACGTCGCCTCCCAGCACGACGGAGGCGGCGACACCGGAGGTGGTGGCCGACGGCGCGACGGTGAAGACGAACTCCCCCGGCTCGACCTGCCAGCGCAGGCCGCGCCCGACCAGTGCCAGCCTGTCCGCTGGCACGGTGAAGCGGATCGCGGCGGCCTCGCCCGGCTCCAGCTGCACCCGCGCCCATCCGACGAGCTGGCGGAGCGGCCGGGTGACGGACGCGGCGACGTCGCGCACGTAGAGCTGGACGACGTCCGCGCCCGCCCGGTCGCCGGTGTTCTGGACCGTGCACGAGACCGTGATCGTCGACGACGTGTCGGCCGGAGCGGCGACCTGGACCTGCAAGTCGCTGTGCCGGAACGTCGTGTAGGACAGTCCATGGCCGAACGGGAACGCCGGAGCGGGGTCGATGTTCGAGACCGGGTTGGCCCCGCCGAGCCGCGGGTGCCGGTACGTGTACGGCTGGCCACCCGCGCTCTTCGGCATGCTGACCGGGAGTCGCCCGCTCGGGTTGACCCGTCCGCTGAGCACGCCGGCGATCGCCGCGGCGCCTTCCTCACCCGGGAAGAAGGCCTGGACGATCGCGGCAGCCGACGACTCCCACCGAGCGACCGGATAGGGGCGGCCGGCGAGGAGCACGACGACGACCGGTGTCCCGGTCGCGATGAGCGCATCCACCAGGTCCCGCTGACGGCCGGGGAGCTCGAGCTCCTCGGTGTCGCTGCCCTCGCCGACCGTGCCGCGGCCGAACAGCCCGGCCCGGTCGCCGACGACGGCGACGCAGACCTCCGCCGCCCGGGCAGCTGCCACCGCTGCCGCGATGCTCAGGGCCGCAGCCTCGTCGGTCTGGTCCTCCGCCCGGACCGTCGTGCCCGGGGCGAAGGTGACCCTGCCCTCGGGGAACTCCTGACGGATTCGCTCGAGCACGGTCGGCAGCGCGATCCCCAGCGGGGTCCCGTCCTGCACCTCGACATGGTTCGTGAACGAGTAGTTGCCCAGGAGCGCCTCCCCCGCGTCCGCGTTGGGGCCAACGACCGCGATCGACGCGGAAGCGGTCAGCGGCAGGGTCTCCCCGCGGTTCGTCAGCAGGACGAGCGACTGCTCGGCCAGTTCGGCCGCCACGGCACGGGCCTCCGCGGGGTCGAGCTCGACCGGACGAGGCTCGACGCGCGGTCCGAACACTCCGAGCCGGAGCTTCTGCTGCAGGACGCGCCGGACCGCGCGATCAACCACTGCTTCGGGGATCCGTCCGGCGCGGACCGCCTCGGCGAGCGGTTCCAGATAGTCGTTGCCGGTCGGCAACTCGACGTCGACGCCGGCCTGGAGGGCGAGGATCGCCGCTTCGACGTCGTCGGCGGCGATGTCGTGCAGGTTGTGGAGGAACGCCACACCGAAGTAGTCGGCGACGACGGTGCCGCCGAATCCCCAGGTGTCCCGGAGCAGTCCGGTGAGGAGTTCGGGTTCGGCGGCGACGGGGACACCGTCGATCTCGGCGTAGGAGTGCATGACGGCTTCCGGATGCGCCAGCCGGACGGCCATCTCGAACGGAACCGAGAACGTTTCGAGGACCTCGCGGCGCCCCGCGTGCACGGGCGCGAGGTTGCGGCCGGCCTGTGATCCCGAATAGCCGAGGAAGTGCTTCAGGGTCGCCCCCACCCCGGCGGACTGGACGCCCTGCACGTAGCGGCTGCCGATCGCGCCGATGAGGTACGGGTCTTCGCCGATGCACTCCTCGACGCGACCCCACCGCGGGTCCCGGACCACGTCCAGCACGGGAGCGAGGCCCAGGTGGATGCCGAGCTCGCGCATCGACCGCCCGATCTGCTGGCCCATCCGGTCGACCAGCTCGGGGTTCCAGGATGCTCCCCAGGCCAGCGGCGTCGGATATGTCGTCGCGCCGTAGAGCTGCAGGCCGGTGAGGATCTCCTCGTGGACGAGTGCGGGGATGGCGAAGCGGCTGTTGGACTCGATCTCCTGCTGCACCCGCTCCACCGACCGCAGCATCCTTTCGATTCCCGTGACCTGGCTGCCGAGGGGTCGGGTGAGCTGACCGACGCCGTGGCGCGCGAAGGTGCCGAAGTCGTCGACCTTGGCGATCATCTCGTGCTGCATCGGGGCGATGTCGCCACCCTCGCCGGCGGAGTCGTCGAGCTGAAGCCAGAGCCCCACGAGCTGGGCGAGCTTCTCGTCGAGCGTCATGTCGGCGATGATCCGCTCGATGTCGACGTCCTGGTCTGCGGGCTCGTGGGCAGGCTGGCGCTGGTCGTGATCGGTCACGGCTCTCCTCGGATGGTTCGTGGGGTGAAAAAGTTGTCGACCGGAGTTCAGCCCTTGACCGCGCCCTCCATGATCCCGGCGACGAGCTGACGCCCGGCGAGCAGGAACAGGAGCAGCAGCGGGATGGTGGCGAGCACCGATCCGGTCATCACGGTCGAGTAGTCGATCGTGTACTGGGTTCGCAGTTGCTGGATGGCCACCTGCGAGGTGAAGTTGTCGGGCGTGTTCAGGATGACGAGAGGCCACAGGAAGTCGTTCCAGGCCGACATCGCGGCGAACAGACCGAATACCGCCGCAGAGCCGCGGATGTTCGGGAGGACGAGGGAGCGGAAGATCCGGAACGTCGACGCGCCGTCGACCCGGCCGGCCTCGACCAGCTCGTCGGGGATGGAGCCGACGATGACCTGCCGCATCCAGAACACACCGAACGCCGACACGGCCCCCGGGACGATCAACGCCTGCAGGGTGTCGACCCAGCCGAGGCTGGACATGATCATGTACATCGGCACCAGACCGAGCTGACCGGGGATGGCCATGGTCGCCACCACGGCGATGAAAAGCCAGTTGCGCCCGCGGAACTGCAGCTTGGCGAAGGCGAAGCCGGCCAGGCTGCAGAAGAAGATCTGCAGCAGCGCGACGCTCACGGCCACGATGGCGCTGTTGATCAAGGATCGTCCGAACGGGACGGTGCCGTTGATGATGTCGAGGTTCTTGAAGAAGTTTCCGCCCGGCGTGAACACCGGCGGGAACTGCGACACGGCCGAGCTGCTGTTCGAGCCAACCACGAACATCCAGTACAGCGGCGCGAGTGCCAGCAGGACGGCGACGGTCAGCACGGTGTACGTGAACCAGGAGACGCGCCGCCGCTTGCGGAGCGAGCCGAGCGGGCGGTCGCGCGCGGTGCGGTTCGACTTCGCGGCGGCCCGCGAAACGGGGCGCTTCGGGGACAGGCGGTCGTCGCGGGATTCGGCCTCGGGTCGGGTGGAGGTTGTCGTCATCAGGAGCTCCTAATTAGCCGCGCGAGGGCGAAGTTCACCAGTGCGAGCATCAGCACCACGAACAGCAGCGCCATGGCGATGGCCGACGCGTATCCGAACTTGAACGAGTTGAACGCCTGCCCGTAGAGGAGCAGCGTCATCGTGAGCCCCTGTCCGTTGCTGCCTCCGGTCGGCGACGTGAACAGCAGCGGCTCGGTGAAGATCTGGAGCCCGCCGACGGTGGAGGTCACGACCGTGAACAGCACCGTGGGGCGGATCATGGGAAGCGTGACCTGCGTGAAGGTCTGCCAGCGGCCCGCTCCGTCGATCTCGGCGGACTCGTACAGCGAGTCGGGAACGGCCTGCATCGCCGCGAGGTAGATGAGGGCGTTGTAGCCGGTCCAGCGCCAGATCACCATGAGCGCGATCACCGACTGCGTCGTCCAGGGATTGGCTCCCCAGTCGATGGGAGGCAGGCCCAGCACGTGAAGGCCCCAGGCGATCGGGCCGTAGTCACGACCGAAGATGGAGCTGAAGACCAGCGTGACCGCGACGAGCGGCGTGACGTTCGGTACGAGCAGGGCCATCCGCCAGAACGTCTTGACCTTCAGGCTGCGGTTGTTGAGGGCGGTGGCGATCAGCAACGCGAGGACGAGTCCGGGGATGGTGGAGAGCAGGAAGATCGTGAAGGTGTTTCCGAGCGCCTTCCAGAACCGCGGGTCGGCCAGCATCGCCTGATAGTTTCCGATGCCGACGAACGGGTGGTCGGTCTCCAGGGGCGCCCAGTTGTGGAGTGACACCCACGCGGTGTAGATCAGTGGCCCGAGCCCGAAGGCGAGGAAGAGCAGGAAGAACGGGGCGATGTACACGTACGGCGCCATCCGCTCCCGGAAGGTGACCCGGCGCCCTCGGAGAAGGGCGGGGCGGGCAACGGTCATCGTTGACACGGCAAGTCCTTTCGTGGCCGGCGCGACTGTGCCGACTCAACGAGAGTTCCAAATCCGGAACGCCTTGTCAAGACTTTCGCGAAAGTTGCTTAGCCGAGTTTCTCGTCGAAGGGCGCGGTGCTCTGACGCACGACGATCTCGGTCGCGAGTTCCACGGCGGTCGCCGTCCTCACTCCGTCGGTCAGTTGGCGGAGGATTCGCACGGACTCGCGTGCCGTGTCGTCGATCGGCTCGTGCACCGTGGTCAGCGGCGGCGACGCCCACTGGGCGATGGGCACATCGTTGAACCCGACGACGCTGAGGTCCTGCGGGATGCGGAGGCCCCTGATGCGGGCCGCCTCGTAGACGCCGAGGGCCTGCTCGTCGGAGGCTGCGAAGATGGCCGACGGCGGCACCGGGAGAGCGAGCAGTCGCTCGGCTCCGTCCCGGCCGCCCTCATAGCCGAACTCCGTCTCGACCAGGTATTCGTCTGGCACGGTGATGCCGGCCGAGGAGAGGGAGGCGCGGTACCCGTCGACGCGGGCGCGACTGAACACGAGGTCGAGCGGCCCGCTGACCATCGCGATCCGGCGGTGACCCAGCTCCAGGAGGTGCGCAGTGGCCGCCCACGCGCCTCGCCAGTGGGTGATGCCCACCGTCGGGACGTCGGTCGACTGCATCACGCGCGGGTCGATGACGACGTAGGGAAGCCCCAGCTCCTGCATCCGGTCCCTCTGGGCAGCGGACATCTCGACGACGGCGAAGACGACGCCGTCGACCGCCCGGGCGGCGATGAGGTCGATCCAGCTCTCGTCCGCGCTCCCGCGCATACGGGTGAGGATGACCCCCAGGCCGCTGGCGTGAGCCGCTTCCTCGAGGGCACCGATGAGCGCCACAGACCAGGGGCTGGTCAACTCGCCGAGGACCACGGCGATCATGCCCGTCGTGGGCGACCGGCGCGGGGTGTACTCGTGCTGCTCGAGCAGGGCGGTGATCCGCGCCCGCGTGGCCGCGGAGACGCCGGGCCTGTCGTTCAGCACCTTCGACACCGTCGGGACCGAGACTCCCGCGACTTCCGCGATGTCGGCTATCGTGACCCGATCGGTCGGTACGGTGCTCATTGCGCTCCCCTCACGGGCATCCCCGGTGCGGGACACACATCACCTTAGAGCGTTCGAGAAACTTTCGCGAGGCGCTCGCGGGCTTTCGAAAAGCCTCCCGGCCGCGGTCGGGGGAACCGCGGCCGGGAGGTCGATCACCGAATGGTGCTAACCGTTCGCCGCTTCGCGTTTGGCGTCGGATAGCGTCTGCTGCCAGGACGCGTCAGCGCTCTGCTGCCCCTGATCGACTCGGCCGAGGCCGTTCTCGAACTGGTTCTCGATCGCCCGGTCCTTCGGTCCGACGGGGTGGCCGTGGTAGGCCTTCACACTGTCGACGTAGATCTGGCCGGCGGGAGCGTCACTGAAGAACGAGTCCTTGTAGCCGGTCACGGCGGGGTTCGAGTAGAGCGAGGGAACGGCCGGGAAGTCCGCAGTCTCTTTGAACAGCGACAGCTGCTGCTCCGGCGCCTCCAGCCACTTGATGAACTCGTACGCCTCCTTCGGGTGGGCGGCGTGCTTGGGCACGACGAGGAAGGATCCGCCGTCGTTGCCCGCCGCGCCCGGGAGGCTGGCGATGTTCCACTTGCCGGCGGTGGCGGGGGCCTGCTGCTTGATCGACAGCAGCATCCAGGCCGGAGCGATCAGCGTCGAGATCCCCCCGTCCGCGAGAGCGGCGTTCCACTGCGGCGAGTAGGTCGGCACGTTCGCCGAGAGGCCGGCGCCGATGGCGTCGACGCCGTACTGCCACGACTGCTTGATGGCGGGATTCGTGGCGTAGACGAGCTTGCCGTCCTTGTCGGTGTACTTCAGGTCGGCCTGGTTGGATGCGGCGCGGAAGATGGCCTTGCCGCTGTCGATGAACTTCTTACCGGTCGCCGCCACGTACTTCTTGCCGGTGCTGATGTAGTCGTCCCAGGTCGGCCACAGCGCGCTCACGGCCTTCGGGTCCGTCGGGAGCCCGGCCGCCTGGAACAGATCCGTGCGATACGCGACGGCCATGCCGCCAACGTCGGTGGGGATGCCCACGACCGTGCCGTCCTTGGCGACACCGCCGCTCCAGCGCCAGTCGAGGTAGTCGCTCTTGATGTCGTTGGCGCCGAACGTCCGCAGGTCGGTGAACGCCTGCGGGGTCGCGGTGAACTCCGCCATGTAGTCGATGGCGATCTGGCCGATGTCCGGACCCTTGCCCGCGCTGAGCGCGGTGAGGAGGGTCTGGTGCGCGGCGTCGTAGTCGCCGATCTTCTGCTGGATCTTGATGTTCGGGTGAAGCTTCTCGTACTGCTCGACCTGCGGCTTGTACAGGGACGAGAATCCCCAGACGTTGAGCGTGATCGGGCCGGACGACGTCCCGCCGCTCCCGGAGCATCCGCTGAGGACCAAGAGGCCCGCGGACACGATGGCGATCAAGGCAGCTCTCTTAGGTGCCTTCATGGATACAGACCTCCGAATAGGGAAGAGCTCGTTCTCTTCGCAATGAGCGTGACCGGCGAGCAGGACTTTGTCAAGACTTTCTTGAAAGTTGCTCGCATAACTTTCTTGTCACGGATCCTCTGGCATGCATTTCTGGCCACTCTCCCTTGGGCCATGATGTGCCGGTTGGAGAAGTTTGATACGAAGAACGCGTTGACGCGGGATGAGTTCGGCTCGTAACCTGGCGAAGAAAGTTTCGCGAAAGGGTTACCAATGGCACGAGTCTTCCTCATCGGTGCGGGAGCGATCTCCAGGCATCACGCCGCCGCGGCCTACGACCGCAGCGTCATCGACGAACCGGTGGAGGTGCACGTCACAGACACGAACGCCGAAACCCTTCGAGCGTTCGTCGAGCAGTTCCCGGACGCGATCGTCCACGACGACATCACCGCGCTCCTCAGCGGCCGGCGGGAGCCGGACGACATCGCCGTGGTCGCCACTCCCCCGTTCACCCACTTCGACCTGGCATCCGCCGCGATCGCCGCCGGCTTCCACGTCCTGTGCGAGAAGCCCCTCGTGCTCACCGCCGGCGACGCGGCTCTTCTGGCCGCCCAGGCGAACGCCGCAGGTCGGGCGCTGGAGGGATGCGACTCCCGCTTCCGCTCCCTCGCCACCACGCAACGCGTTCGGAGCCTGTTGCGCGACGGGGCTCTCGGAGAGATCTATCACGCGGAGTTCGTCAATCGGTCCCGGCGCGGGCGGAGCGGCTTCGAGTTCCAGAGCGAATCGAGCTGGTTCCGCGACCCGTCCCTCAGCGGCGGGGGGGTGATGATGGACTGGGGTCCGTACGACATCGCCGTGCTCGACGAGGTCTTCGAGCCGGTCGCCGTCGAGATCCGCGACGCGTGGGCGGGGCGTCCGCACACCGGCGGCCCGTTCGAAGCGGACTCCGACCGCGCCGAGCAGCACATCGGGGCGACCTTCCGGCTGACCCTGGCCGATCGATCGATCGTCGATGTCTCGTATGAGCGCGCGGCCGCCACGCACGGGTCGGAGCACTCCTCCGTGGAGATCACCGGTGCCGCAGGCGCCGTCTCCTGGGATTGGCTGGACTGGGAGGGCGACGAGGTCCGCGTGAGCTCTGACCGTGGCGGCGCCGTCGTCACCCAGGCGGAACACCACCCGACCACTGGGCCGGTGTTCCACGCGCGTCCGCTCGCCGAGTTCCACGCGGTGCTGCGGGCGGGCGAAGACCCGCGCACGCGGACCGCCCGCACGCTGTTCTCGTTCCAGTGGCTGCGCGCCGTCGTGGAGTCCGCGACGACGGGGCAGCCGGTGCTGGTCGAGTACCCCGCGGTTCCTCGGCCCGTCCGGTTCGAAACCGCGACGGCCGGGGCCCTCTGATGGCGCACGACCTGGTCGGGATGGACGTCGGCTTCTACAGCCGCTGCGGCGCCTATCCGCTGAATACCCGATTCGAGATCCTGGCCGAGCTCGGCTACGACGCGACGAACCTCACCCTGTGGAGCGAGCCGGCATGGGCCGACCTCCCCGCACTCGGCGAGATGGCGAGACGACACGGCCTCGACGTCGCCTCGATCTATCTCACGATCGACCTCTCCGCGCCGGGAAGCGCCGAGTGGAACCGTGCGCTCGACACCATCGGCTCCGTCGACGCGACCCGGACCGTGGAACTCGCCCTGCTGAACGAGTCGGGGGAGCGTTCGGACGCCGCATTCGACGCCGACGCGCGCCGGTTCCTCGACGCCGCGCTGGAGCGGGCGCGGTCGAACGGTGTTCGCCTCCTGCTCTACCCGCACACGTTCGCCTGGATGGAGCGGCCCGGCGATGCGCTGCGCCTCGCGTCCGCCTACGACACCGCCGATCTGGGCATCACGTTCGCGGCGTTCCACTGGTACGCCGCCGACGGCGACGACCTCCCCGGCACGCTCGCCGCACTCGCACCGTTCCTCGGCATGGTCAACACCAACGGGAGCAGGCCGGTCGCAGGCTCGTACTTCCCGGCGACCATCGAGCCCATCGGCGACGGCGAGTTCGACAACTTCCACCTGCTCGGGCTCCTCCGCGACGTCGGCTACACCGGACCGCTCGGCGTGCAGTCATACGGCATCGGAGGCGACCCGTACGTGCACTTCGGGCGCTCGCTCGCCGCCGTACGCGAGATCGAGGGCCGGCTCGACCGGCATCCCGACTGGGTCCCGCTTCGCACCGACCGCATCTAGGGCAGCCACGGTATGGGGTCGGTCAGCGACCGGCCCCATACCGTTCCCGCTGTTCGCGGAGGAAGCGCAACCCGTCGACCGCCAGCTGATCCTGCGTGGGAGCGAGCGGGCGCCAGATGGATGCGGCGGTTGCGATGGACGCGTTGTCGGCGGTGAACGACTCGATGCCGAGGAGCCCGGAGTACCCGATCTCGTCGAGCGCGCCGAAGACGTCGTCCCACGGCGTGAGGTCTCCGCCAGGAGCGCCGCGATCGTTGCCGCAGACCTGCAGGTGCAACAGGCGGTCCCCGGCCGCGCGAAGAGGTTCGGTGAACGACCGCTCCTCGATGTTCATGTGATATGTGTCGAGGTTGAGACCGATGACCGCAGGGTCGAACGGCTCGATGAAATCCAGCAGCTGCGACGTGGTGTTGAACAGGCTCGTCTCATAGCGGTTCAGCGGCTCGAGTGCGATCCGCACGCCGCGCTCGCCCGCGTAGTCGGCCAGGCGACGGTAGTTCTCCGCCAGCTCGCCCAGCACCTCGTCGCGTTCGGCCGGACTGATGCGCCAGGTGCGACCCACCGAGGTGTACGCCGGGCCGATGACCATCGACGACCCCTGCCGCTGTGCGGCGTCGATGGCCGTGCGCATGTACTCGAGCGTCGACTCCTGCGTCGCGCTGTCGGCGGCGGCCAGCTCCCGCCCCGGCGCGAACACCGCCCCGACCACGGCGGTGAGCCTCGTCTGCTCCAGCAGGTCGCGGGTGCGCTCAGGGTCCCAGTCGCCCGGGTTCTCCAGCGGAAGCTCGACGGCGTCGAACCCCCACTCCGCCAGCCGGGGCAGCCGGTCGGCGAGGATGGCGTCGGTCAGCGGCGAATGCCAGATGAACGTGTTCGCTGCGAGCAGCCAGGTCATGGGGTCTCCTCCGTGACGGTTATGAGAGATCGGCGGACGTAGGCGCCGGTGCGCCGCACCGCCTCGTCAGGATCGCGCTCGGCCAGCGGCGATTCGTCCTCGAACGCGATCCACCCGCGATAGCCGACGTCGTCCAAGGTCGCGACGATCGCGGGGATGTCGAGGACGCCTTCGCCCGTCGCAGCCCAGCCGTCGTCGGAGTGGATGTCCTTGATGTGGACGTGCCGGATGCGGTCCGAGGTCCGGCGGATGAGCGCGATCGGATCCATCCCACCCTTTGCGATGTGCCCGACGTCCGGGGTGAACCCCAGCGGCTCCGGCAGTTCGTCCAGCAGCAGCTCGTAGTCGTCCGGGGTGCGGAATACGGACCCGGCCGGTGAGTTCGGGTGGAACGTGGCGACTACGCCGCGGTCGGCAGCGCGCTGTGCGACCTCCCGCATGCACGCGAGCGCGTTGTGCTGCCGCTCACGCAGGTCTTCACGGTCCGCTCCCGGCATCACCACCAGGTTCAGCACCGCGCCCGGGTGGCCCGCGACGGCGTCGATGGCTGCGTCGGCCTCGCGCCGCTCCTCGTCGCTCTCGGACGGGCCGCGCCAATCCTGCACCAGGCAGAGGGCGGCGAGCTGGATGGGGACGGAGGCGAGATCCGCGTCGAGCCGACGGGCGTTCCAATCGGCACCGAGCATGAAGACCTCGGGTTCGAATCCCGCGAAGCCCGCGTCGGCGGCGACCTGCGCCATATGCCGGGTGCTTCCGCGGAAGCGGTCGGCGGACATCTGCCAGCTGTAGGTCTGGCAGGCGAAACGAGCACTGGGAAGACTCACGTCAGCCACTCCTCCACGATCGTGTTGAACTCGTCCAGCCGCTCCCAGTGGTGCACATGCCCGGTGCCCCCGAACATCTGGAGTCGTGCTCCGGGGACGCCGTCGGCGACCTCGTACGAGCGCGCCGGCCGGATGAAGACGTCGTCCGCTCCGACCGTCACCAGCGTCGGAACCCCGATCGCCGAGAGCCGATCCCGGGTGTCATGGCCGGCGCACGCGCGAGCCTGCGCTGCGAACGCGTCCACGCCGATCGGCGGCTCCGCGCCGAGCTGGGCCTCGAACTCGTGGGCGTGGTCGTTGATCCACTCTGGCGTCCACACCGTGTTGCGCAGGAGCAGGTTGAAGTGCCGGGCCGACGAATCGGTCCGCGACGCGGTCAGGGATTCGAGCACGCCGTCGGTGTACGGGTCGCTGGCCGCCCAAGGGGCGACCAGCACGAGCCGGGCGACCAGATCCGGTCGCTGCAACGCCAGCTCCTGCGCGGTGCACGCGCCCATTGAGATCCCTGCGACGGCGACCTGCTGCACTCCCAGCTCGTCGAGCAGGTCCGCAACCTGAGCGGCGATTCCGGCGACGGTCAGCGGTGCGTCGCCGAGGTCGGACTCGCCCGCGCCGGGGTTGTCGACCGCGATGCAGCGGAACGTCCTCGACCACGCGTCCAGGTGCGGACGCCAGGCCTCGGCGCGCGCGCCCAGACCCATCAGCAGGACGAGCGGCGGGCCGGAACCCTCCTCGAGGTGACCGAGCGTCGAGGCCTTCATCGGTCCTCGCCGATGGCCCAGCGGGCGGCCTGGGTGAGCAGGCGCACCACTTCCGACCGCTCGAGATCGGACTGACTCCCCAGGCTCGTGTAGAAGACACGGCGGCCGTCGTCATCCCAGCTCCAGGCCACCGGGGACGGCTGCGGCGGGATCTCCGGGTCGATCGGATCACCGGCGAGGAGCACCCGCGCGGCGGCGGGCGGCTCGTTGACGTAGAGCCACGAGTCCACCTCGAACACCGGAGGGAGACCCTCGGTGATCGGGTCGTCCGGGGCCACGACCTCCACCCGCGTGCGCGAGCTGTGGCCGTGGTGGGTGGACCACGCCGAACCGAGGTAGCGGTCGGCGAATCCCGCGGTCCAGTCCTCCCACGGCGACGCGGCGACCGGATGGAACGCGTGGTTGGAAGTGCGCAGCGCGACGACGGCGCCCCCTCGCTCCAGGTAGGCGGCAAGCGCGGCGACTTCGTCGTCTGGCAGCACCCGGAACCGGGTGTAGAGGATGAGCAGGTCGGCATCGGCGAGCACGTCCAGCCCGCCGAAGCTCGACTCCGGGAAGTCCGGGGTGTCCTCGATGATGCTCGGCGTGCTGTAGTCCAGCGTCGCCCCGAGTTCGCGCGCGATGGTCTCGGCGACCGGGCGCATGGTGACGTCGGACTCATACTCGCCCTCGCCGGCGAGGGTGACGATGGTGGTCACAGGTCCTGCACCTCCTTGGGGAAGAGGAGCACCTTGCCGCAGCGGCCGGAGTCCTGCACGTCCATCGCCTCCGACACCCGATCGAGCGGGAAACGGTGGGTGATCGCCGTGTCGATGAGGCCGCTGGCCTTGCGGATGGTCTCGATCATGCGCCAGCCGTCGGTCTGGTGCTTCCAGTGCCAGACGCCGTGCACGTCGAGGCCGAGCGGCACGATCGGCGGCAGTGCGATGTCCAGGCCCCACGCCACGACGCTCAGGCCGGCACGACGCGCGGACACGGAGGCCAGGAGCGCCGGATTGGAGGGCACACCGCTGGTCTCGATGGAGGCCGTGACGCCCCAGCCGTCCGTCGCGTCGAGCACCTGGTCGACGATGTCGGGAGCGGTCGGATCGAAGACGGTCGCTCCGAGCTGCCGGGCGAGGTCCGCCCGCCACAAGTTGACCTCGAGCGCGAGCACGGTCGCGTTGCGGGTGACCCCGTTGATGATGGCGCCGAGGCCGACCGGCCCGCACCCGGCGACGAGCAGGGTGTCGCTGGCGGCCACGTTCATCCGCTGACTCGCATTGAAGCTCGGGCCCAGCAGGCAGCACGCGGCAGAGGCGTGGACCAGCGAGACGTCGTCGGGCACCGGGACGAGGAGCCAGTCGGGCTTGAGCACGTACTCGGCGTAGGTCGCCGTGCCGTACGGCTGCTCTGACTCGGCCAGCACGTCGCGCTGGAACGGGCAGTGGATGTGCTCGCCCGCGATACAGTAGCGGCACGTCCCGCAGGCGTAGCCCGGCATCACCACGACCCGGTCGCCGACCGCGACGCGGGTCGAACTCCCCGCGTCCACGACGACACCGGCGGCCTCGTGACCGATGGAGTCGGAGACGTCGCCGGCCTGGCGGGACTTGAACTCCGTGCACATCGGGGCGACGAGGATCTGCACGACGACAAGGTCGACCAGGCCGTGTGGCTGCGGGCGGTCGACGATCTCGACGGCGCCCTTGCCTGTGATCGCTGCTGCTCTCATGCGTGCTCCCGGATGCTCTGCTGGCGGCTGAGGAAAGTGTCGCGGATCGCGCGTAGCTCGCTCGCTCCACGGAGCGCATCCACCTCCGTCTCCGGCCAGAAACAATAGTCGGCCGTCCACCACTCCAACCCTGCGGCGACCGGGCCAAGCCCGTCCAGCACCTCCTGGAAGTCGAGCTCCCCGAGTCCGAACGGGAGGTGGACGCTGGTGTCGTCGTCGTGGAGGCTGCCGTCGCTGTCGATCAGGTGCAGGTGACGCACCCATGGCGCGACCAGCGAGGCGAACTCCGCCGCGCCGCCGGCGAGCAGTTCGGGAGCGGGACTCTGGCGGCGGCCGTAGCGGCCGAGCGTGTGGGCGTGCGAGGTGTCGAACAGCAGCCCGAAGTTAGCGTGGTCGACCTCCTCCACGATCCGCAGGATGTCGCTGGGGCGGTTGATCCAGAAGCCGGGCTCGAACTCCCACACCAGCTGGGCGCCGGCGTCGGCCAGGCGCTGCGCGGACGCGCGCCACGTCGTGACCAGGCGTACACGCGCCTCGGAGTCGTCGACGGAGACGGGACCGGTCGGCGGCGTGATCGTATCGACCCGCACCGTCCGGATCTCCGCAGCGCGGACGAAGTCGGCGATCCTGTCGATTCGCGCCAGATAGACGGCCTCATCGACCTCCGCCGGCGGCGTCGACCGCAGATCGGGGGCGAACCCGGAGATGCCGAGGCCCTTGTCGGCGAGCCGGACGCGAAGGCCCTCAGCCTCCGCCGCGGTGTAGTCGTCCTCGTGCGGATGCGGACGGAATCCGTTGATCTCGACCCCGTCGTATCCGGCGTCCGCCGCGAAGTCGGCGAACCGGTCGAAACTCCAGGGATGCGACTCGTAGGGACCGAAGCTGAATGCCCAACTTCCGATCGAGACCATCGGCCTCTCTGTTCGGGCGTCATTGTCCATGTGTCACGAGTCCTTCCTCATTGCCTTCTTCGACGATAAGGAGCGCGCCGTCGGCCGCCGTTGGAAATTCCGATTTGATCCTTGTAAATTCCGGCCGAGTCGACCCCGGGACTGTTGTGCTGCCGTCCGCCCCAGAGTGATGCTTGTCCTGACATTAACGGGCGGCCCATCCCGGGCTCTACCCAATGATCGCAACGCACGAGGAGGTGCAATGGAAAGCCACGCACGGTCTGCGGCCCCGTCTCGGGGCAGCGGCCTTCCGTTGGCCGGTTTGGAACAAACCGGCAAGGCTCTGATAAGCGCCTTCGACCACGTGCCCGACCTGTTCATCTTCGTGAAGAACGCCGAGCGCATCTTCGTCGACTGCTCGGAGCCCTTTGTGTCCCTGATGGGCTGCCGCAACAAGGCGCAGATCATCGGGAAACGCGACGAGGACTTCTCACCCGAGTACCTCGTGGAGCACTACCGCAACTACGACAACGCGGTGCTCGAGACCGGCGAGCCGCTGATCGATCTGGTCGAACTCGTCCGCAACCGCGACGGCTCCTACGACTGGTTCGTCAGCACGAAGACCGCGATCCGCGATGCCGAGGGCGCCATCACCGGGCTGCTCGGCGTGACCCGGAGCCTCACCATCAAGGAGTCGGCCTCCGACGGCCTGCGCACGCTCACACCGGCCATCGAGCTGATCACCCGGGACTACGCACGAGCGCTGACCGTCGGCGACCTGGCCGGTAGCGTGCTCATGTCGCCGAGCAACTTCAGCCGGCTGTTCAAGCAGCACTTCGGGGTCACCCCCTACAAATACCTGCTCCGAGTCAGGTTGATGGCCGCGTGCGACCTGCTCGCCACCACCTCGCTGTCGATCGGCGAGATCAGCCTCCGCACCGGCTTCTACGACACCAGCCATCTCACCCACGAACTCCGCCGCAGCCGAGGGATGACGCCGACCGACTACCGGTCGGAGTACCAGACGTCCCACTCCTACCGCCAGCGACACCACGCGTCCGACGCCCCCGTCACGGACGCGCTCGAACTTCAGCCCGATCCCGTCGGCTGAGAGGGGGAACCCCCATCCGACCGGTCCTTTCGTGTCCGGTCCCCCACCAAGAGGAGAGACGATGAAGTCAACACAACGGCGCGAGGGTCGCCGCGTCCGCCGCCGCCTGGCGACACTGATCGCAGGAGCCGCGGTCGTCGGGATCGCACTCGCCGGCTGCTCCGGCTCCGGCTCGAACGGCTCCGGCAGCATCAGCATCATGAACCGCTGGTCCGATCCCGTCGGCAAGGTCGCCGCTCAGCACCTATTCGACGGTTTCACCAAGGCCACGGGCATCAAGGTGCAGAACCAGGTCCAGCCAAACAGCGGATCCACCTACCAGCCGGCCGTGCGCACCGCGCTGTCGTCCAGCAACCCGCCGTCGCTCGCCAGCGACATCTCCGGGCCCGAGGTCTACAACTTCGCGAAGTCGGGCGTCATCCAGGACATCACCTCGTTCTACGACAGCACCATCAAGTCGCGGGCGCTGGGCGGAGCCGTCACCGGAAACACCTACAAAGACAAGGTCTACGGCATCAGCACCGGCTACAACGTCGGCAACCTGATCTGGTTCAACCCGGACTACCTCAAAAAGTTCGGCATCGAGGCCTCCTCGATCCACACCTTCGAGGACATGCTCGCCGCGATGAAGAAGATCAAGTCGGCCGGAGGCAATGCCGCCGTCATCGGCGCGAAAGACCAGTGGCCCGGCGGCCACTACCTGAACGACCTCGTCCAGCGCGCGCTCGGCTCCAAGGAGACCCAGCAGCTGTACGACCGCAGCGTGAGCGCCGGCCAGCCGGACACCCCCAAGTGGACGGACCCCGAGGTGGTGAACGCCCTGCAGTCGTACGTCGACATGAAGCCCTACTTCCAGGACGGCTTCCTCGGCGAGGCCCAGGCCACCGCCGACTCGCTCTTCCTGAAGGGCGACGTCGGATTCTACGAGATGGGCTCCTGGTTCCTGAACACCATCCAGGCGCAGCAGCCCTCCTTCACGCCGGGCGTCATGCTGTTCCCGCCGTTCAAGGACGGCAAGGGCAAGGGCACCGACATCACCATCGCCAACTCGGTCCTGATGGTCAGCAAGAAGGCCGACACCAAGTCGGTCGAGAAGTTCCTCGAGTACTTCAGCCGGCCAGAGGTCGCAAGCACCTATCAGAAGGAGTCGCTCTCCTTCATGCCGTATAAGACGAACAGCAGCGCACTGGACGTCGACAAGTCCATCAAAACTCAGTGGAACACCATCTCCGGCTTCGTGAAGGACACCGGTTCGGACGGCTCGGCCCTCTACAACGACCAGGGCATCGACGTGAACATCTACACGAAGTACATCTGGCAGGGCAGCGTCGGCCTCATGTCGGGCGACATCACGCCCCAGGAGCTCGCGCAGCAGCTGGAGTCGGCCACCGAAGCCGCACAGAAGGCGAACGGCTGAGAACCTCATGGCAACAGCAGTGATCTCGACTGCGAAGCTCCGCGTCCGGCGCGTGTCACGCGCCGGCGCGGAGCCGTCGTGGAAGGCCTACGCCATGATCGCGCCGGCGGGCATCCTCTATGCGGTGTTCCAGCTGGTCCCGATCGTCAGCGCGGTGGTACTCAGCTTCACCTCGTGGAACGGCATCAATCTGGCGGACATCAAGTTCGTCGGAGTCGCCAACTACCAGCGGCTGCTCAGCGACGGACTGTTCTGGAGCAGCTTCGGGCACAACGTGTTCGTCGCCGTCATGGTGTTCTTCTTCATGTCCGTGGGGAGCTTCGTCCTGGCTGCGATCATTCATGCGGGCATCCGGGGCGGCGCGTTCTTCCGGATCGTGTTCTTCGCTCCCGTCGTCATCTCGACCGTCGCGATGGCGATGCTGGCGATCTTCTTCTTCAGCCCGTCGCAGGGCCTGATCAACGAGGGGCTGCGCGCCATCGGCCTCGGCGCGTGGGCGCAGCCGTGGCTCGGCGATGCCAAGTGGGCCCTGCCGTCGGTGACCGCCACGTACATCCTGCAGAACTTTGGCTTCTCGGTGGTGCTCTTCCTCAGCGCGCTGACGCAGGTGAACGACGAGATCTGCGAGGCTGCGGAGGTCGACGGCGCCTCTCAGGGCCGCATCCTCTGGCAGATCGTCCTGCCGACGATCAAGCCGGTCGCGTCGGTGGTGGTGCTGCTCGGTTTCATCAACTCGTTCCGGCTCTTCGACACCGTCTACGTGATGACGGCCGGTGGTCCCTTCCATGCCTCCGACACGCTCGTCACCTACCTCTACAGCGTCTCCTTCGGCGGCAACGACGTCGGCTACGGCAACGCGATCGGCGTCGCCCTGTTCGTGATCCTCTGCATCATCGCGGTCGTCCAGCTCCGGATCACCCGCGGCGAGAAAGCCCCCCGTTAGGACCGCCATGAAATTCGCACGCTTCTCCCTGCCGGCGCGGGTCGGCTCCTACGTCTGGCTCTGCGCGCTCGCGATCGTCGTGCTGTTCCCGCTCCTCTGGGTGACGACGAGCGCATTCAAGAAGTCCTCGGACATCATCGGGAACCCGTTCTCGCTGCCGACCTCGCTGAACTTCGACAACATCGTGAACGCCTGGAATCAGGGCGCGTTCGGGACGCTGTACATCAATAGCGCCCTGATCACGATCGTCTCCGTGACCGGCATTCTGATCATCGAGGGGCTGGCGGCCTACGCGTTCGCGCGGATGAAGTTCGCCGGCATGGCCATCCTGTTCGCGGTCTTCGTCGCCGGGCAGCTGATCCCTGCCCAGACGATCGTGCTCCCGTCGGCGCTGCAGATGTCGGCGTTCGGGCTCAGCGACACGCTCGTAGCGCTGATCCTACAGTACCTGAGCTGGGCCCCGTTCGCGATCCTGTTCCTGCGCGCCGCGTTCATGGCGGTGCCGAACGAGCTGGAGGAGGCCGCCCGGATCGATGGAGCAGGTCTGCTCACGACGGTCTGGCGGGTCGTCCTTCCCATGACGCGCTCGGCGTTCGCGACGGTGGGCACGGTCTACGCGCTGTGGATCTGGAACGACTTCCTCTTCCCTCTGGTGTACGAGCGGTCGGCGGAGAACTTCACCGTCCCGCTGGGGCTCGCGCAGTTCCAGGGCACGTTCACGACCTTCTGGGGGTACCTCGTCGGGGCGATCTTCGTCTCGGTGTGGCCGCCGCTGCTCGTCTACGTCGGCCTCAGCCGTCAGATCCAGGACCGCCTTTCGTTCGCGGGGTCGAAGGGCTGACCGCGGGTCAGTTCAGGGCGCCCCGCTCCACTCGTGGACCGGGGCACCCTCGCCGGCGCCCGCGATGACGAACAGCGCGCCCGCGCTCTTCTCGACCGCGGAGCCGAGAGCGTATCGGGAGGTGGTCACGACGAGGCTGCCGGCGAGCTCCCCTGCGCCCACGAACGCGACGGCCGTCGGCTGCAGGACGGGGACGGGCACTACGGCATCCTCTTGTCCGTCGGGCCCGTACCTGCGAACGGTTCCGCCGCCGAAGAAGGCAACCCAGACGCCGCCGTCCGCGGCGACGGCGAGCCCGTCCGGGATGCCTGGGGCATCCGAGACGTCGACCCAGGGGCGCCTCCCGGTCAGACCGTGCACCGGATCCCAGTCGAACCGGTCGATCCGGCGCAGCGTGCTGTCGATGTAGAACGCGCTCTCGTCCGGGGCGAACCCGAGGCCGTTGGAGATGGTGGCAGGGCAGACGGTGCGGATGCTGTCGCCCTCGACCGCCGCGAGGAACCCGCGTCCCTGCGCTGCGTCGTTGTCCATCGTGCCGAGCAGCAGGGTGCCGTCGGGTGCGCAGGCCCCCTCGTTGCTGCGGATGCTGGCGACCGCCCACAGTTCCGGGCCGGCCTGCAGAGGAGCCTCGAGGTCATCGGCGGTGGTCGCGCGCAGGCGGGCCCGGTCTGCCACCACCCAGCCGCTGCCACGGCGCGGACGGGTCATTGCGGCCACGTCCCCCGCCCGTCGCCGACGGACCGAACCGTCGGGCTGCAGCTCGAGGAGGTCGCCGGCGAGCATGTCCACCCAGCGGGGTCCCGCCCACCGGTCTGACCAGGCCGGCCCTTCTCCATGTTCGCAGAGGGGTGCGGTGAGCTGCTCCGCTTTCATGGCTGCGGGTGGTTGCGGATCAGGTCCGTCATCGTCCGATGCCAGTCCACGTCCGCCCACAGTGCCGGGAAGTGCGGCTCGGCGAAGTTCGAGGTGCACACGCCTTCCCAGCCGAGCGCGAGTGCCTTCGGCACGGCGTATTCGGCGACGGCCTTTACGTAGTCCCAGGCGTGCCGTCCGGACGGGGAGGTGAAATCGTCGAGCAGGATGTGCGACCAGCCTTCGGTGGTCCACAGCGGTCGCTGCTGCGTGTGCGCGAGCTGTGCCCATCGCGTCAGCTGCTTGCCCAGCAGGCGGTGCCAGCGCTCCGGATCGGGCCAGTAGACCTCGTCGAGGCTGTCGACCTGCTTCTGCCAGGCTCCGGGGAACCCGTGCTCCTCCAGCGAGAAGTTCGTCAGGGCGGCGAACTCGGCGACGTTGCTGGAGAGCCAGATGTGCGTCTCGATCAGGTCCAGGTCGCGATAGTCGAGGTCGTAGACGGAGTCGGAGACCGGTGCGACCGAGACGGTGAAGCGGAGCTGCGGCCACCGTGACCGCAGTCCGTCGACCGCGGTGAAGTACTCGCGGATGCGCTCGCGCTGCTCCGCATTCCAGGTCCAGCCGCCTTCGACCGCCTGGCCGGGGATGCTGGGTTGTGTGTTCTCCGGGCGACCGAAGATTGCTTCGTGCGCTTCGGGGAGCCAGTCGTCCAGCGGGAACTCGTTGCAGAGGTCGACGTATTCGATGGCGTCGAGAAGGCCGCGGTCGTCGAGCACGGCGAGCGTCTCCTGCCACACCCGTGCGAGGTCGGCAGGGGTTCGAATCCCGAGCCGCCGGTGCTCGTCGTCGTCGTTGAACCAGCTGGAGAGGGCGACGGTGATCCCACGCTCTCGGCAGCCGGCGACGAAGACCGCGAGCGCACCGGCCGGATCCTCCACGACCACGTTGCCGCCGTGCGGCCCCCACATGAAGTGATCGGGCTGCGGATGGACGACGAACGTCGTGCTGGTGCGCCCCGTCCGATCGGCGGCTATGAGATGCGGGAATGCGTCGATCCGGACGCAGTCGTACCCGCGCTCCGCCAGTTCGTCGAGCACCCGCTCGGTATCGGCGTACTCGCGCTGCTGCCCTTGCCGGCGCAATAGCCAGGAGAACTCCCACATGGTGACGGCTCGTGCCATCTCGTACCTTCTTTCGTGTTCTGGACGTCCGTGTTCTAAACGTCTCGGACGCTGCCGTCGGCCGCGTACGCTTCGCTGGGGACGGCGATGGGTTGCACCGGCCGGTCGAGGATGGCGTCGACATCGAGGTCGACGCCGAGGCCCGGCCGATCCGGAACGAGCAGGCGGTGTCCGTCGAGCGTCCACGGGTCGTCCACGATCTCCGCGGCGCGCGGGCCGTCGAGGCAGAGCTCGAGGATGTCGAAGTTCGGGATGGCCATGCCGACGTGCGCGGCGGCCGCGGTCGAGACCGGGCCGGCGGGATTATGCGGCGCGACCGTGGCCCGGTACACCTCGGCGAGCGCCGCGATCTTCACCACTTCGGTGATACCGCCGGCATGGCAGAGATCGGGCTGGACGACATCGACGAGCTGGCGTTCGAGCACCGGGCGGAACTCCCAGCGCGAGAACAGCCTCTCCCCGAGTGCGACAGAGATTCCGTGGCGGCGCGCGGCCTCCGCGACGGGTGCGACGAGTTCGGGCGCTTCCGGGGGGATGGGCTCCTCGATCCAGCGCGGACGGGAGGCGGCGGCGGTCTCGATCAGCCGGATCGCCTCGTCGGGGCGGGCCCGGCCGTGGTTGTCGATCAGGATTTCGACGTCGTCGCCGACCGCGTCGCGAAGGGTTCGGAGGCGTCTCTCGGCGCGCCGGAGGCGCTCGCGTTCCGGTGCGACGCTGTCCGCTACCCACGCTCCGGTCTTGAGTGTGCGGGCGCCGGCGGCGACCAGGGCTCTCGCTTCATCTGCGAGTTGCTCGGCGTCGTAGATCCCGACGTGGCGGTAGGTCTCGATCCACGATCGTGCCGGGCCGCCCAGCAGACGGTAGACGGGCACTCCGTGGAAGCGTCCGCGGATGTCCCACAACGCCTGGTCGATGGCGGAGAGCGCGGTTGTGAGCACCACGCCGCCGCGCCAGAAGCCGTGGCGGTTCGCGCGTTGCCACAGCGGCTCGGTGGCGAGGGCGTCGTCCCCGAGCAATCGTCTGCCGAGCTCGTGCACGGCGGACTCGACCGTGGACTCCCACAGTTCGGTGGACGCTTCGCCCCAGCCGTGCAGGCCGTCCGACGTGGAGACGCGGACGAAGAGCCAGTTGCGGACCCCGCCGAACGTCGAGAAGGTGTCGATCGCCGAGATCCGTGTGGTGGATTCAAGCACAGTCGACCAGCACCTTCAGCACTCCGAGATCCGCACTGTCGAGGAGCCGGATCCCTCCGACGACGTCGTCGAGGCGGATGCGGTGGCTGATCAGGTCGGCGACCGGGACGCGGCCGCGCGCGATGAGGTCGAGGGCCACGGCGCTGTCGTCGTCCCAGAGGTGGGCGGCGGAGCCGACGAGGTGCTTCTCCTTCAGGACGAGGTCGATGCGGTCGACCATCACCGGCTCGCGGGCGATCCCGAGGGCGACCGTGGTCCCTCCCCGGCGGGTGAGCCGGACCGCGAGCGGGAGTGCGGTGGGCGAACCGCTCGCCTCCACGGCGACGTCGGCCTCGTCCTGGCTGCTCTCGGCTTCGGCCGGGGTGAGTCCGATGGCACCGTGGCGACGTGCGAGGTCGAGCCTGTCGGCGACCGGGTCGATCACCGTGACGCGGGCGGCCCCGAGGGCGGTCGCCACGCGCGCGACGAGCTGGCCGATCGTCCCGCCGCCGACGACTGCGACCGAGGCACCCGCGACCGATCCGGCCTTGGCGAGCGCTCGCACCGCCACCGAGGCCGGCTCGACCAGCGCGGCCTCCTCGGCGCTGACGCCGTCGGGAACGACCAGGCAGGTACGCGCACGCGCGGCCATGAACGTGGCGAGGCCGCCGTCCTCCGTCTGCCCGCGCACGGCGAGCTCGGGGCACAGCCCCTCCTGATGGCGCAAGCACCACCGGCATTCGCCGCAGCCGATCACCACATCCGGAACGACCCGGGTGCCGACCGGCGGCCCACTGCCGTCTTCGGCCGCGACAGCCACACGGCCGACGACCTCGTGACCGAGCGCGATCGGCGCCAGGGTGTTACGTCGCGGATGGGGCCGGGCCACCGGGATGGTGATCGGTCCCTCCCGGTACTCCTCGAGATCTGTGCCGCAGATGCCGCACCATTCGACGCGGACGATCAGTTCGTCCGGAGCGCGCGTCGGTTCGGGCACCTCCTCCACGCGCACATCTCCGCGGGCGTGCCAGCGCGCGGCCTTCACGCGACGCGTCCGGCGACAGCGCTCAGCGCGGGCATCGTCAACACGCCATCGACGCGACGCGGGATGTCCGCATCGCCGTCCCGCAGCTCGACGGGGAGCACGGACTGCGGCGCGTCCTGCCACGCGAACGGCCGCAGGAATCGGCGCACCGCCGTCACGCCCACGGAGGTGTGCTGCGTGTTCGTCGCCGGCCACGGACCACCGTGGTTCTGCGCCCACGACACGCGCACTCCGGTGGGGTAGCCATCGAAGACGAGGCGCCCCGAACTCGCCTGCACCCGGGCGATCAGCGTCCCGAGGGCGTCGCCGGGTTCGCTGTGGATGGTCGCCGTCAGCGAGGCGGGGATGCGTTCGAACGCGGCAATGAGGTCCGTCTCATCCCGGTAGCGGACGACGACGACCAAGGGGCCGAAGCACTCCTCCGCGTGTGCCTCCCGGAAGTCCGCCGCGTCGAGCTCGAGCAGAGCAGGGGCGACGCGATACCCCGGGTCGGAGGCCTCGGCTCCCGTGGCGATGACCGGTGCGCCCTCGGACAGGCGGGCGCGGATCTCGCCGTACGAGGCGGCGATGCGGGCATTCAGGAGCACGGCGGCCGGGCTCTGGCGGACGGAGTCGGCCAGCTCGCTGACCAGGGCATCCCCCGCAGTGTCGGCGGGGATGAAGGCGATCCCCGGCTTCGTGCAGAGCTGGCCACCGGACCCCGTGACGGAGCCGTGCAGGCCGCGCGCGATCTCGGCGCCGCGACGTCGGGCGGCGGCGGGCGTGACGATCAGCGGATTGATGCTGCTGAGCTCGCCGTAGAACGGGATCGGCTTGGGCCGCTCCGCGATGGCCGACTGCAGGGCCTCCGCGGCCCCCAGGGATCCGGTGAAGCCGACGGCTGCGATGTCGGGCGCCTGCACCAGGGCGCGGCCGGCCTCCTGACCGAACACGATGCCGACGGTTCCCTCGGGTAAGCCCGCGATCAGCACTGCTGCGCGCAGCACGCTGTGCGACAGCGCCGACGTCTGCGGGTGCGAGCTGTGCGCCTTCAGGACCACGGGGCCGCCGGCCGCGAGTGCGGACGCCGTGTCCCCGCCGAGCACCGAGAACGCGAACGGGAAGTTGCTCGACCCGAACACCGCGACCGGGCCGATCGGGATGAGCATCCGCCGGACATCCGGAGCAGGCCCGAGGGGTGTGGGCCCGGCATGGTCGATGGCGGCCTCGAGGAAGCCGCCCTCCCGGACGGCTTCTGCGAAGAGCCGGAATTGGAAGACGCTGCGACGCACCTCCCCCTCCAGCCGCTCGACGCCGAGCCCCGTCTCGCGCGCGGCGACGGCGACGAGATCGGCGGCGGACGCTTCGGCGGACTCTGCGATCGTCTCCAGCAGGTCCGCTCGGCGATGGCGATCCAACGCGGCCAGCTCACGGGCGGCTTGTGCCGCACGTGCGACCGTGCGCTCGACATCCTCTGCCGAGGACGGCGCGATGCCGGTGTCCTCCGCTTCGCCTGTTCTCGGATCGTGGCTGAGGATCATGACCGTCCTTCCGTTGCAGGGATCGGTGCGGCCGGCGCGGTGAGCTCGCGCGCGGCCAGGTTCTGGAACAGCGCCGCCAGGCCGAACGTCCACGGCGGACAGTCTTCGCTGTGCTGTACGCGGTTCGTGAGCGTGCCGAGCGCGGGCGACGAGATGCGCACGATGTCGCCCGGTTCGTGCGAGAACCCGAGCCCGGGCCCCTTTCGGTCGGCGGTCGGGGCGAACAGGGTGCCGAGCATCAACACGGCGCCATCGGGGTACTGGTGATGAGCTCCCATGAGCTGACCGACCAGGTCGAGCGGGTCCCGGCTGATGAGGCTCATGTCGGACCAGCCCTCGAGTTCGAACCCGTCCTCACCGGTCACGTCGAGCCGGACCCGGGCCCGGCGCACGTCGTCGATGGCGAACTCGTCGTCGAACAGCCGCACGAACGGGCCGAGGGCGCAGGACGCGTTGTTGTCCTTCGCTCGCGGCAGCAGGAGCGCCGACCGCCCTTCCACGTCCCGGAGGTTCACGTCGTTGGCCAGCGTCGCCCCGGCGGCGTGACCGCGGGAGTCGACGATGAGCGCCACCTCCGGTTCGGGGTTGTTCCACTCCGACGATCTCAGCACGCCGATGTCGGAGCCGAATCCGACGGCGGACAGCGTGGCGGCCTTCGTGAAGATCTCCGCGTCGGGGCCGATCCCGACCTCGAGGTATTGGCTCCACCAGCCCTGTTCGATCAAGTACTCCTTCAGAACACCGGCGGCCTCCGAGCCGGGCGTGAGGCCGGCCAGGTCTTCGCCGATACGGCTGGTGAGCTCGCGTCGGATCGCGGCGGCCTCGGCGACATCGCCTCGGGCGCGTTCCTCGATGACCCGCTCGATCATCGACACGGCGAACGTCACGCCCGCGGCCTTGAGGACCTGGAGGTCGACGGGCGCGAGCAGCGAGGGCTGCGAAGGGTGTGCGGGCTCCGGACCGGTGTTGGCCGCGATGTCCTCGACGGTTCCGATGACCGTACCTCGTGCGCTTTCCAGCGCCTCTGCGGCACAGCCGGTCTCGATGAGACTGCTGACCGTGGGGAAGTCGGCGGTCACATCCCGCAGCTCGCCCTCGCGGACGGCGACGACCGAGGGTCCGACGTCCGGTATCCACGCGCGTCCGACCAGGGTCGAGCGTTCCTGGTCCACCGGAAGGATGTCCACGCTCATCGGACCGGCTCCTTCGCTGCATCGAAGTCGACGCTCGCCTCGGCCCGGATCGCATCCATCAGTTCGAGGAACGTGATCGTGTCGTCGAGGGGCCGAACGGCCGACTCGGTGCGCCCGGACGCGATGTCGCGAGCGACGGCCGCCGCCTCGAAGTGCAGTCCGGCGTGCCCGATGCGCGCCTCATCGAAGGCGGCGCGCACCCGTCCCTCCCGCGTGCGGAGGAGCACGCTGCCCGGCTGATAGAACGGGCCGGGAAGCTCAATGGAGCCCTGCGTGCCGAGGATTGTCGCGGTGGTCCCGCTGCCGGCGACGAGGGAGGTGTGCACGACCGCCATGCGTCCGCCCTCGTCCTGCACCAGTGCGCCGGTCTGGGCGTTGACTCCGAACCGGTTGCTCTCTCCCACCGCGTGGACGGCCACCGGACGGCCGGTCCAGCGGGCGGCCAGAGCGATCGGGTAGGTCCCCAGGTCGAGGAGGCTGCCGCCGGCCAGCGCCGGATCCATCGCCCTATGGTCGTCCGGGAGGTACTCGCCGTACTCGGCCAGCACCGTGCGCACGTCGCCGATCTCGCCGCCCTCGATGAGGCGGCGGACGACGTCGAAGCGCGGCAGGAAGAATGTCCAGAGCGCCTCCGCGCAGTACACCCCCGCCTCGCGGGCTCGTGCGGCGACCTCGCGCGCCTCCGCCGCGTCGAGGGCGAGCGGCTTCTCGATGAGGACGTGCATGCCCGCTTCGATGGCGGCGATCGCCAGCTCTGCGTGCGACGGGTGCGGGGTGGCGATGTACACCACGTCGACGGACGGGTCGGCGAGGAGCGCGCTGACGTCCGGGTGCGCGGTGTGGACGCCGCGCTCGGCGGCGAACGCCCGTGCGCGTTCGTGACGCCTGGCCGCGACCGCGACGACGCGCTGACCCGTGTACGCGAGGAGCGCGTCGACGAAGCGCTCGGCGATCCACCCGGTCCCGATCACGCCCCAGCCGAGTGACGGGGCGTCGCGCGAATCCGGCACGGTGGAGGTCAGCGTCGGCACGCCGCTCATCGCGGCACGTCGACGGATCGGCGCTCGTGCATCGAGTCGATGACCGCCTGGGCGAGGACCGTCGCCGCACGGCCCGCGCGGGCGTCCGCGAGCGGGCTCGGCCGTTCGTCGCGGAGCGAGTCGACCCACGCCTGCACCTCGATGCGGTACGCCTCAGCGAAGCGGCGGCGCCAATCGGCACCATAGCTCTCGGCGCGGTGCAGCTCGCCGGTGGTCGTCAGCCGGGCATCGTCGGTAGTGTGGATGGCCGCCGTTCCCGTGGTGCCGACGGCCTCGCAGCGGATGTCGTAGCCGTAGCGGGCGTTGAGGAACGTCTCGACGACAGCGAGGACCCCGCTCGCCGTGCGCAGAGTCACGACCTGCGGGTCGAGCAGCCCCTCCACGGCCGAGTCGGGCGCATCCCATCGCACCTCGACGACGGGCGAGTCCAGGAGCCACGGAACGATGTCCAGCTCGTGGATGGTCGAACCGGTGACGGCGCGTTCGCTCGTCGTTCCCGGAGCGCTCGTCACTCCGCGGCTCTCGCAGTTGAGCAGGACCGTTCGCCCGATCGACTGCTCGGCGATCGCGCGCTTGAGGGACACGTATGCGGGGTCGAACCGCCGCATGAAGCCGACGGACACCAACCCGCGGCCAAAGCGCTCCCTCGTACGATCGTCGGCTGCGACGATGGCGTCGCAGGATGCGACATCGGGCGCGAGCGGCTTCTCGCAGAGCACCGGCTTGCCGGCGGCGATCGCGGCGAGGGTGAACTCGGCATGGCTTGCATCGGCGGATGCGACGACGACCGCATCCACGTCCTCCGCGGCGATCAGCTCGAACGGCGACTCCGCCACGCGTGCGTTCCGCAAGCCGCCGGCGACGGATGCCGCGCGTACGGCGTCGAGATCGGCCACGGCTGTCACCGTCGCGCCGGAGATGCGTCCATCGGCGATCGCGGCGTGGTCCGAGCCCATGATCCCGGCTCCGATGACGCCGACCCGGACCGTCATCGTGCCGCCTCCGCAATGGCGATGCGCTGCGCAACCGTGACGCGGGTACCGCTCTCGGAGCTCGCGGCGATCGCGTCCAGGACCTCCGCCGCCGCGACCGCGTCGGCGAGGCCCGCGCCATCGGCGTCGGGAACACCGGCGACCGCCTGGAGGAAGCCCTCGGCCTCGATCACCTTGAGGTCGTCGTAGCTGAGGCTGAGCGCCGAGCCCGGCTGGAACGCTGCGGACGCGCCGTCACCCGGCCCCGTGAAGACGGTGGCCATCGGCAGGTCCTGCGCGTGCTCGCCTCCCGCCTGCAGGAGCTCGCCCATCCGGCGGAAGTCCCACTCGAGGGCGCCGTGGGTCCCGTGGATGCGGAAGCCGTAGTCGTTCTGGTGCCCGACCGCGACGCGGCTGGCCTCGAGGGTGACCTTGGCGCCCGAGTCCAGAGTCAGCAGCGACGCCGA
The DNA here is from genome assembly GCF_056754895.1 of Leifsonia sp. KNZ13-11D. Taxonomy (NCBI): domain Bacteria; kingdom Bacillati; phylum Actinomycetota; class Actinomycetes; order Micrococcales; family Microbacteriaceae; genus Leifsonia; species Leifsonia sp. KNZ13-11D. Next base: position 789,383 of record NZ_JBPGWU010000001.1, on the reverse strand, counting down.
CCAGTCCTCGTTCTCAACAGTGACGAGGTCGCCCTCCTCGGCGCGGACGTGGCCGGTCGTCGCGCCCGTCGGCCGACGCCGCTCGCCGATGAAGATCGCGCCTGCCGAGGTCACGTCGACGACCTCTCCGAGGAGGTAGCGGATGAGGTCCACGCCGTGAGCCGCCAGGTCCCCGACGACACCGTGGCCGGCCCGCTCGAGTTCGTAACGCCAGGTGAACGCGCCAGCAGGGTCGGCGGCGTAGTCCCCGAGCAGCCGGAAGGACGCATGCGTCGGAGTGCCGATCGCCCCCTCGGCGATGAGCCGCTTCGCGCGGCGGACCGCTGGAGCGTTGCGGTAGTTGAAGCCGACCCTGGCGGTGACGCCCGACTCCGACGCCGCGGCCTCGACCGCTCGCGCATCGGCAGCGTCCACGCCGACCGGCTTCTCAATCCAGATGTGCTTGCCCGCCCGCGCGAAGGCCTCGCCGATCTCGCGGTGCATGAAGTTCGGGGCCGTGATGCTGACCGCGTCGATGTCCGGTGCGTCGACGAGCGCGCGCCAGTCGGTGGCGGCGCGCTCGAATCCGAAGAGCGCTGCCGCTTCCTCGGCGCGACCGGGGACCTCGTCGGCCACGGCGACGAGTCTCGGCCGGAGCGGAAGACCGGGGAAATGCTCCGAGACCCGGCGGTAGGCGAGCGTGTGCACCCGGCCCATCCATCCGAATCCGACGACGGCGACCCGTAGTTCGCCCGGGTTCGTGCGTTTGCTCTGCACTCGTTCTCCACTCCATCGTGCGTCCGGTTCTGCGACCATTGGACCGGTCCAACGCTGCCAGCATGCCGCACCCGCGGCCGTCTGTCAACGCCGCATACGCGGCTAGAGTTGCAGCATGGAGTCCCCCAACGCTCAGCCGACCATCCGCACGGTGGCCGCCCGCGCGGGGGTGTCGAAGTCGCTGGTCTCCCTGGTGCTGCAGGGGTCGCCGAAGGTCAGCCCGGAGCGTCGCGCAGCCGTGGAGGCCGCGATGGCGGACCTCGGCTACCAGCCGAGCCTGGTCGCCCAGAGCCTCAGCGCCCGCCGCACCGGGGTCTTCGGCGTAGTGATGAACGATCTGCGCAATCCGTGGTTCGTGAACTGCCTGGAGGGATTCGCCGGTGCCGCCGGCAAAGCCGGTTACCGGACGGTGCTCGCCGACGAACGGCTGGATGACGCCGGCGGGGGCCTCGTGGAGAGCGTCCTCCGGCTCCACGTCGACGGACTGGTGCTGATGGGCACGATGGATCCGTCCGCGGTCCTGCGAGACGCGGCGCGTCGGCGGCCGACAGTCGTCGCCGCCAGCCGGGACTTCGCCGGTGCCGGACTGGACGTGGTGGCGAACGACGACGTCGTGGGCACCAGGCTCGCCCTCACACATCTCTGGGAGCTCGGTCATCGGCGGATCGCCCACATCGGCGGGGGTCGCGGGGCGATCCCCGCCATCCGCCGCGACACCTTTCGCGGCTTCCTCGCCGAGCGCGGGGTGCACGATCCCGCTGTGGAGGCCGGTGGCACGACAGAGGGCGACGGCTACGCGGCTGCGCTGCGCCTACTCGCCATGGAGCAGCGGCCGACGGCGATCTTCGCGTTCAACGACGTGGTGGCGACGGGTGTGCTCGCCGCTGCGGGCGAGAGCGGGTTCACCGTCCCGCGGGACCTCTCCGTCGTCGGATACGACAACACGTCCCTCGCCGCGATGCGGCTGGTGAACCTCACGTCTGTCGACAACGCCAGCACCGCCGTCGGCGCCACCGCCGCCGAAGCGCTCGTCAGGCGGCTCGAGGAGCCCGATGCCGACGGTCGGCTGACGCTGGTCGAGCCGACCCTCGTGGTGCGAGCGACCACCGCTCCTCTGCCGTGAGCGCGGCGCGGTCCGCCGACGAGGCGACCGCGCACCCGCTCAGAACCACGGACGCAGGACGTCTCGATTGCGCCGGTGCTCCTGCAGGATCGCATTTAAGTCGTAGTGGTCGACCGCGATCACATCCTGCTCGATTACGACCCATCCGGCATAGCCCGCGGCCACCAGACCGTCGAGGAAGCCGGCCACATCGAGGTCACCGTCGCCAAGCGGCACGAAGGTGCCGCCGGACCAGACCTCCACCATCCCACCTCCTGCCCCGACGATCGAGCGGAGGCGATCGCGGTCGACGTCCTTGAGGTGCACGTGGTTGATGCGCGAGCCCCAGCGGGCCCACGCCTCGGCCGGGTCTCCCCCGCCGATCAGCAGGTGCCCCGTGTCGAGAGTGAGGCCGATATCGATGCGGTCGAGCAGCTCGTCTATCTCGTCGGGGGTCTCGACGAACGTGCCCGCGTGGTGGTGGAACGTGGGCTCCAGGCCCCTGTCACTCACCCGACGGGCCGCGTCCGCGAGATTGCGGCCGACCCGCTCCCAGCCGTGTGCATCCAAACCGTGGCCCTCACCGGCGCCCGGATGCGCGCGACGGTAGTCGTCGCCGGAGTCCGCGAGCGTCGGACGGGGCGCGATCGGCCCTGAGCCGGCCGCGGCGAAGACGTCGAGCGCCGCCTCGAGTTCGGGGACTGCAGCGGCGTATCGCGCGTCATCGCTTAAGGGCAGCTCGATCCAGCCACCCGCGAGGTGCAGGCCCGCCGCCCGGAGACGTGTGCCCAGGTCGCCGTCCTCGCCGACGCCGTCGAGGAACCCCCGCGGCCCGAGGTCGACACCGTCATATCCGGTCTCAGCGAGGGCGGCCAGCACGGCGGCGCCGTTCGGGAGGGCGGCGGGACTGTCCTCCGGCGTCAACTCGAAGACGCCGAAGCTGACCGGGGCACCGGCGACGGAGATGTCGGGGGTACGTCTATCCATCGTTGACCTCCTATGGTTTATGTGCTTACGTCTTTACATACTTGTGCAGTGACTCCGCCCCGGCGGGTCACACCCCGTCATGGCGGATCGCGGCGCTCATGACCCAGCCGAAGGGCTGGTCGCCCGCGGACGGAGACGCCATGCGACGCGACGAGCTCACAATGCTGACCACCCTTACCTGCGCGGTCTTCGTCATCCTGCTCAACGAGACGCTCACCGGCGTCTCACTGACCGTTATCGCCCACGAACTCGGCACCCACGTCGGCGACAGCCAGTGGGCGACCTCCGCGTACATGCTCACCCTCGCCGTCCTCCTTCCACTCACGGGCTACCTCCTGAACAGGCACAGGACCCGCACCATCTTCCGCTGGTCGTGCGGACTCCTGGCCGTCGGAGTCGTCATCAGCGCGACGGCGCCGACGATCGCCTGGCTGGTCGCCGGCAGGGTCATCCAAGCGGCCGGAAGCGTGGCGGTCATCCCGATGCTCCTGACGACCATCTTGAGGACCTCGACCCCGGGCGGTCGCGGCCGCGCTCTGAGCATCGCCGGGCTGACCACCGCCGTCGCGCCGGCGCTCGGGCCGGCGGCCGCCGGCATGGTCCTGGCTCTCACCGGATGGCGGGGTCTCTTCCTCCTGCAGCTGCCGCTCTATCTCGGCCTGTTCATCGCGGCCCCTCTGCTCCGCCGCGACCTCCGCACGGGCCAGCCCGACGGCGGCTTCGATCTGCCGTCGATCGCTTTATCCGTTCCCGGATTCGGCGGAGTCGTCGTCGCCGCGGCCTCCGTCGGCGCTCCGGTTGGACTCCCCGCGCTCGCCTGCGGCCTGCTCGGGATCTCCGCCTTCGCGTGGCGTCAGCGGGCGCTCGGCCCCTCACGGGCGACGCTCGACCTCGGCACATTCCGACGCCGCGGGTTCGCGCCCTCAGCGCTCACCCTCGCCCTCGTCCTCGTCGCACTGTTCGGTGCGTTCGCGCTCTTCCCGTTGCTTCTCCTGGGCACTGCGCATCTCACGCCGCTGCAAGCCGGTCTCCTGATGCTGCCCGGCGGCCTGCTGATGGGAGCGGTCGCACCATCGGCCGGTCGCGCGGCCGATCGCGGCCTGGGGCGGGTGGTCATCGTGTCGGCCCTCATACTGCTGGCGTGCGGGCTGACCGGGTGCGCGGTCGCCGCGAACGAGAGCGCAGAATGGCCGGTCTGGTTCGGCGTCCATCTTCTGATCGGATTCGCATTCGGACTGCTGATGACGCCGCTCTACTCCCGGGCGCTCGCCCACGTTCCCGAGCCGCAGCACGCACACGCCAGCGCTCTCCTCGGGATCACGCAGCAGCTCGCCGCCGCCACCGGAACCGCCAGCGCGATCGCCCTTGCCGGCCTGGGAGGCCGAGTGCCAGGTACCCCGGGAGCGGACGGCAGCGTGATCAGCCTCGCGGCAGGAGCGGCCATCGTCTTGGTGGCGACGGCTCTGGCGTACGTCGGCGGCGTGGGGCGGCGGATGCCGCCGTCTGCCTGACTAGCCGAACACTTTGCCTTCGAACTAGCTCAACCCATTGTCCACAACAATGCGTCCGCAACCCCAGCGTTGCAAAAGACTCCGAGGTCGTGCCCTCGCACTCTAGGCGCGCAGACAACACCTCAGACTTCCAATTGCTGAGAAGCCACTCCACATCGGCTGAGGTGCCCGAGAGACGCTGTGAACTTTGATCCGTTGCGAAAACAGGCGAAGCTCGTAGCGTTCCCTTTCCGCCGTTCCTCGCACCGCTCCTGGCGAGCATGAGCGCGAACAAGGTCTCGTCACAGTTGCTCTTTGGCGATGGTGACAGCTACCTGCACCAACCAGATCGACGCCGGGGCTGGTACGTCTCGGCGATTGCGCGATCTCAGGCCGCTGACGGCACCTTTCCCCGTGTCACTATCCATGACCTTCGACACACTGCAGCGAGCCTCGCGATCAGCGCTGGCGCGAACGTGAAAGCTGTGCAGCGCATGCTTGGCCACTCGTCTGCCGCTATGACTCTTGACACGTACGCCGACCTTTTCGATGACGACCTGGATGCCGTTGCTGTTGCTCTTGACGCGGCTCGTACGAGGGCGCACGGCGGGATCGCAGGCTCGCGCTCCGCGCCACCCGATTGAGGGCTACAAGCCGAAGCAATACTCCCGCCAGAGTGGAACTGGGAGCAGCCTTGGCCCGATGGACAGCCACTGGGCGAGGTCTAACCGGTTGCGATAGTGAGACAGGCCCCGGTAGGCGGACACGTCAGCCGCAGTCGGTGAGATGAAACAGACAATCGCTGCTCCCCATTTGAAGATTCTTGAAATGGGGAAACACTGTGCCATACCTCTTGGCAATCGGGGCCGTGATCGTCGTAGTCGCTCTCCTGATTACGTTCTGGTACATAGCGGTGCCAGTTGCGTTGATTGTCGTCTTGGTGTTCGTGTTGCCTCGGATAATCCGAACCATCCGAAAGAACCGATACTTCGCAAGCGAAGAGTTTCTAGCGAAGAAGGCCGAGATTGCCTCAGTCGTCGCCGAACACAATGAGGTTGCCGCGTACACTTCCGAGATCCGCGAAGGAGCGAAGTTTCAGCTCGGAACCTCTTCGACCGGAACGAATTCGCACCTCGCTTCATTCGAGAACACGAGCGCGCACAAGTACCGCCGCGACCGCAACGTGGCGAGCTACCAAGCTCCGAACGTCCACAACTGTTCACTGCAAGTAGTCCGGAACGCCAGCGCCGACCCCATCAAGTACCTGATGAAGTACTTCGACATCAAGGCCGACGAGACCAACCTCACGGAAGTCGAGAACCTCGGCGACGCTATTGCACGACTCGAAGACGCCGTTGCCAACCTTCATCAGCGTGAGGCTGGCATCACCGCATCAATCGAGCCACCCGCGTTCATTCTCAAGCACTACTCCGACGAGTTCATGGGACACGTTGGAGTGGAACTTTCTCCAATCACCGTTCCGTACACGGTCTACGCCTTCGAGTACGTCAGCGCCGGCGGCAACAGCTCCCAGCGAAGCACGGTCACGCTGAATACCCAGACCATCGACGCCTCGTTGAGACGATGTCGCAGAAGATAAAGTTCAACAAGTCCGCGGCCGGCCAGCGAGCGTTGATGACGGCGCGGCTCCGAACCTTCATAAAGACGAGGGATCAGCACACTTGTCGAAACTGTTCGGTCTCGCTCGCGACTGAACCTCACCTATTGCTCGAAGTCGACCATGTCATTCCCGTGTCGAAGGGCGGAATGACGACCGAGGACAATCTGCAGACACTGTGCTGGCGATGCAACCGGACCAAGTCGAACAAGATCCTGCCCGTCTGAACCGGCACGAGCGGGGCTGCTGATATGTCATTCCCGAACCGAGATTGAAGTGAATCGGCTGTTCGGGGGTCCGCCGTCCGGCCGGCCCCGAACGAGATGTAGTCAAAATGTAGTCAACCGGCTCTTGGCCTACATGCAAAACGCCCCGGATCCCTGTATTTTCAAGGAATTCCGGGGCATTTTCATGGCGGTACCGGTGGGATTTGAACCCACGGTGGGCTTTCACCCACACAACTTTTCGAGAGTTGCACCTTCGGCCGCTCGGACACGGTACCGCGGACCATCGTACGCGATTCGGGCGGCCGTCTCCAATCGAGCGGGGCAGTGCCGGGGTCGGTGGCTCGGGGTACTCTTCGGTCCATGAGTGCAGTCCGTCGCATCCTCGCCGCCGCAGCAGGCCTCGTCGTCACCGGCATCCTGGCTCTCGTGGGGTGGGAGCGCGTCCGGGCGAAGCGGGCCGCCGTCGCGGAGGGTCGGGTCCGGCTCAACGAGTTGCTGCCGGTGCACTCCAAGTGGTGGCGGGATGTGGCGCACGACCCGGGCGAGCTGCTGTACGTGGCCATCGGGGACAGCGCCGCCCAGGGCATCGGCGCGTCCGCGCCCAAGAACAGCTACGTCGGGATCATCGCCGACCACCTGCGCGCGGTCACCGGCCGCTCCGTGCGGGTCGTCAACCTGTCGGTGTCGGGCGCGACCGTCTCGCTCGCGGTGGCCGACCAGCTCCCGCGGTTCCTCGCGCTCGAGCCGGAGCCCGACATCGTGACCGTCTCGATCGGCGCCAACGACATCGCGGCGTTCGACCCGGTCCGCTTCCGCGAAGGGTTGCGGGCCGTGTTCGCGGCCGTGCCCGATCACGCGATCGTCGCCGACCTCCCCTACTTCTACCTGCCCTGGAACGAGCGGATCGTCGCCGAGGCGAACCAGATCCTGCGCGAGGAGGCAGCGTCACGCGGACTACCGGTGGCTCCGTTGCACTCCACCATGCGCCGCCAGGGCCTCCGCGGCGCCTTCACGCAGTTCGCGGAGGACCTCTTCCACCCCAACGACCACGGCTACCGCACCTGGGCGTCCGCGTTCCTCCCGGCGGTGACCGCGCGGGCGCGCGAACTGTACCCGCGCCACGGCGAGCAGGTGGCCGCGTCTCCGGAGTCGCTCAGCGCGTGAGCTGCGCCGGCGCGACGTGCGACAGGACGCGCCCCCAGGCCGGCACGATCGCCAGGTGACCCACGCCGGGCATTGTCTCCATCCGCGAGTCCGGTAGCGCCTTCTGGTACCAGGCGGCGTGCGCATGGCCGGCGATCGCATCCGCCTGCCCGGCGACGATCAACGTCTTCGCCGCGACATCGCCCAGCTCGAAACCCCACGGCCGCGCCGTGTAGCTCAGGATGTCGCCCGCGACTCCGCCGGTCCCCTGGCGGAACGCCTCCTTCAGCATCCGCCCCAGGCGGTCGTGGACGCCCCGGCCTGACAGCGCCTGCTGGTCCAGCGGTCCGACCCCGAGCATGTCCAGCGGAACCTCGCCCGGTTCGGCCGCCGACGCCACGGCATCCGCCTGCGGCTGCAGCATCCCGCTCAGCCGGCTCATCGCCTCGCCGGGCGCCATCGCGCCGAGCTCATCGGACAGCGCCTGGAGCTTCGGGTCGATCCACGGCACCGCTTCGTTGGGCGCTGGGGTCCCGACGATCGCGACCCGGTCGACGAGGTGTGGATGCCGTGCGGCGACCGCGAGCGCGACCCGGCCGCCGGCGGACCAGCCGACGACGCCGACCGTGCGCGGACGCGTCACCCCGATGACCGCCTCGGCCACGACGACAGACCGCAGGTACTCGGCGATGTCGTCGGCGGCCTGCGCGATGCTGGGCCAGCTCCCGAACGGCCACGGGTCGCTGGCGCCGTACCCGGGACGGTCGATCGCGACGATGTGCGCATTCCGTTCCGCCGAGGCGTCCGGGTCCGGGTCGAACACGGAGGCGCCCGGGGCGGGGTGGCAGAACACCACCAGACGTTCGGCGTCGGGATCCCCGAAGGTGGAGACGCCGACGGTGCGGCCGGAGCGGAGTGCGAACGTGCGGTCAGCCATGCGGCCCATTGTGCACGCGGCCAGTGCCTCGCAGAAGTGCTCACATCCACAGCGCATCATGAGATGTCCACAGGTCGCCGCGATCCTTCCTGCGATGACGGTGGCTCCCCGTAGTGTTGAGCCCGATCGAGGAGGTGCCGTGCCGAAGGCGTCAGTCAACTACCGCTGCTCCGACTGTGGCTGGTCCACTGCCAAGTGGGTGGGCCGCTGCCCGGAGTGCGACGCGTGGGGAACGCTCGCCGAGACGGCGCAGCCGACCGGCGTGCTGCGGGCGCTGAAACCCGTGACCATCGCCGCCGGCCGTGAGGCGCGCGCCATCACGGACATCCGCGCAGAGGGCACGCCGCGGCGCCCCAGCGGCATCGGAGAGTTCGACCGGGTGCTGGGCGGAGGCATCGTGCCCGGGGCGGCCATCCTGCTCAGCGGCGAGCCCGGGGTCGGCAAGTCGACCCTGCTGCTCGAGGTCGCATCCCGGGCCGCGCGAGCCCGCAACCGCGTGCTCTATGTGAGCGCCGAAGAGTCCGTGAGCCAGGTCAGGATGCGCGCCGAGCGCACCGGCGCCGTCCACGACGACCTGTTCCTGGCCTCCGAGACCGACCTCAGCACGATCATCGCGCAGATCGACGCGGTCGACCCCTCGCTCGTGATCGTCGACTCCGTGCAGACGGTGTCCAGCTCGGCCGGCGAGGGCATGGCCGGCGGCCCGAGCCAGGTGCGGGAGGTCGCCAGCACGCTGATCCGCATCGCCAAGGAGCGCGACCTGCCGGTGCTGATCGTCGGTCACGTCACCAAAGACGGCTCGATCGCCGGCCCCCGGCTGCTCGAGCACCTGGTGGATGTGGTGTGCCAGTTCGAGGGCGACCGCCAGACCGCACTCCGCTTCATCCGGGCGCTCAAGAACCGATTCGGGCCGACCGACGAGGTGGGCTGCTTCGAGATGGCGGGCGATGGCATCGCAGAAGTGCCCGACCCGAGCGGACTGTTCCTCAGCCGCAACACCACCCCGGTGTCCGGCACCTGCGTCACGGTGGCGATGGAGGGACGGCGGCCGTTGCCGGTCGAGGTCCAGGCCCTCGTCGTGGGCACGACGGCGCCGAACCCGCGCCGGGTGACCAACGGGGTCGACTCGTCCCGGGTCGCCATGCTGCTCGCGGTGCTCGAACGCCGAGCCGGCATCAAGCTCGGCGACAAAGACGTCTACGTCTCCACGGTCGGCGGCGTGCGGCTCACGGAACCGGGCGCCGACCTCGCGATCGCGCTCGCCATCGCGTCGGCGGCGACCGACCGTGCCATCCCGCACACCCTCGCCGCCTTCGGCGAGATCAGCCTGGCGGGCGAGATCCGCCCGGTGGTGAGCGGCAAACAGCGCACGGCGGAAGCGGCACGGCTCGGCTTCGCCACCCGGGTGGACGACCGGAGCGCCTCGATCCGCGAAGCGCTGCGACTCGCCTTCACCGCCGCATCCACCGACCGCGAGCGAGAACTCGATGCCGCATTCTGACCGGAACGTCGAACCGGCACCGCGCCGTTCGACGCACTGGTGACGACATCCGTCGACAGGAGGGACCCACCATGCCGCACTACGCCATCCTCATCTACTCCGACACCACCGCCGAGCACGACGCCGCCGAACTCGCCGAGCACGACCGGCACTCCGCCGACCTGATCGCGGGCGGGGCACTCACCGCCGCGTACGCACTCTCGACACCCGACACCGCCAAGTCCGTCCGCGGCGACGGGGTCACCGACGGCCCGTACACGGAGAGCAAAGAGCTCATCGCCGGAATCGGCATCATCGAGGCGCCCGACCTGGATGCCGCACTCGCCTGGGCGCGGCAGAACCCGGCGACCCGGCACGGCTCCGGCGTCGAAGTCCGCGAAGTCGTCGCCAGCTACGATCGGAGCGACAGCGCGTTCACTGCAGGATGAACTGCTTCGTCTCGGAACTCTTGATGCCCGAGACGCTCGTCTCCAGGTGGTACGACGCGCCCGCGGCAGGCACCTGCTCCCGCTTCGCCGCACACGTGGACGGGTCCGACCGCGTCCGGTCCCAGGTGATCGGCGCCTGCGAGGAGATCGTCTTGCCCGGTTGCAGCAGCACCTCCGCATCCACCTTGTCGCTTTGACAGTCGGTGGACTTCCAATAGACCTCCGTGCCGCTGGTGATCGTGAACACCTGCTGCGCCGTCCCCGCGTCGATGGTGCACGCCGACGACCCCGTGTTCGTCAAGGCCACCGAGAGCTGCGGCAGCTCCCCCGCCGCGTAGACGTCCTTGTCGGTGACCGCCTCCACCGTCACATCGGTCGGCTTGCAGGGCTGACCGGATGCGGATGCGCTGCTGGTCGGGATGGTGGTCGCCGCGGGCGTCGGCGCCGTGGTGCCGGTCGTCGCGGGAGCCTTCTTCGCGAGCTCGCCGTTCGAGGCGCCGGGACGAGCGACGATGAGCACGATGACCACCACGACAGCGATCACGCCGAGAAGGACGATGAGCCGACGACGCCAGTACACGTTGCTCGGCTGGGGGCCGACCGGGTTCTTGAACGTCGACATGCCCGCACTATAGCCAGCCGCTGCGGGGCGGACCGGCAGGCGCGCCCGGCCCCCGAGCAGCGCTCAGAGACGCTTCAGCATCCGCGTATTGCCCAGCGTGTTGGGCTTCACGCGGGCGAGGTCGAGGAACTCTGCGACCCCCTCGTCGTGCGACCGCACGAGCTCGGCGTACAGCTGAGGATCGACGGTCTCCTCACCCATGTCCTCGAACCCGTTCCGGGCGAAGAAACCGACCTCGAACGTGAGGCAGAACAGCCGGCTGAGCCCCAGCTCGCGGGCGTCCGCCTCCAGCCTCGCCAGGAGTGCGCGGCCCACGCCCTTGCCGAGCCACTCGTCCGACACCGCGAGCGTGCGCACCTCGGCCAGGTCGCTCCACATGACGTGCAGGGCTCCGCAGCCGATCAGCCGCCCCTCCGCATCCTCCGCCACCCGGAACTCCTGGACCGCCTCGTAGAACGTGACCGTCTCCTTGCCGAGCAGGATGCGTCGTTGCACCAGCGGCTCCACCAGCTCCTGGATGCGCTGCACGTCTCCCGTGCGCGCCCGTCGGATCCTGAACTCTGGTTCGCTCTCGCCCACGCAACCACCCTACCGAGTGCGCGAACATCGACCGGACGGCGGTCGCCGTCGGCACCCCCGGGCGTCCGCCGCGCGAACGCCGAGAGGGCCGGCCTTCCGAAGAAGACCGGCCCTCTCAGGTCGTGGATCGTGACGGATCAGTCGTTCGCCGCCAGGTCCGGCGTCGCCGGGCCGGTGCCGATCGCGGCCGCCGAGTTGATGCCGGCGCCGATCGGCTCCTTGCGGGCGGTCGTCGTGAAGACGAAGTCGCCGTCCGCGAAGTCGACGTGGACGTGGTCGCCCGCGTTCAGCTCGCCGTGCAGGATCTTCTCGCTCAGCCGGTCCTCGATCTCGTGCTGAACCGCGCGGCGGAGCGGGCGGGCGCCGAGCGTCGGGTCGAACCCGACGTCGATCAGCCGCTCCTTCGCCGGGACGGTCAGCTCGATGGTCATGTCACGGTCGAGCAGACGGGTCGACAGGCGCTTGATGAACAGGTCGACGATCTGCAGGAGCTCGCTCTTGTCCAGCTGCGGGAAGACGATGATCTCGTCGACCCGGTTCAGGAACTCGGGCTTGAAGTTCTTCTTCAGCTCCTCGTAGACCTTGCCGCGCATCCGGTCGTAGCCGGTCTGCGGGTCGCCCTCGATCTGGAACCCGACGGGACCGCCGGAGATGTCCTTCGTACCGAGGTTGGTGGTCATGATGATGACGGTGTTCTTGAAGTCGACCACGCGTCCCTGGCCATCAGTCAGACGTCCCTCCTCCAGGATCTGGAGCAGCGAGTTGAAGATGTCCGGGTGCGCCTTCTCGATCTCGTCGAACAGCACCACGCTGAACGGCTTGCGGCGGACCTTCTCGGTCAGCTGGCCGCCCTCCTCGAAGCCGACGAACCCGGGAGGGGCGCCGAACAGTCGGGAGACGGTGTGCTTCTCGCCGTACTCCGACATGTCGAGGGAGATCATCGCCGACTCGTCGTCGAACAGGAACTCGGCGAGCGCCTTCGCCAGCTCGGTCTTACCGACACCGGTGGGGCCGGCGAAGATGAACGAACCGGAGGGACGCTTCGGGTCCTTCAGGCCGGCGCGAGTGCGGCGGATGGTCTTGGAGAGCGCCGCGATGGCCTCCTCCTGACCGATGACCCGCTGGTGCAGCGCCTGCTCCATGTAGACCAGTCGTGCCGACTCCTCCTCGGTGAGCTTGAACACCGGGATGCCGGTCGCCTGGGCCAGCACCTCGGCGATGAGGCCCTCGTCGACCTCCGCCGTGGTCTTGACCTCGCCCGAGCGCCACTGCTTCTCGAGGCGCAACCGCTCGCCGAGGAGGTTCTTCTCCTCGTCGCGGAGGCTCGCGGCCTTCTCGAAGTCCTGGTCCTCGATCGCGGCCTCCTTCTGGGAGCGCACGGCGGCGATCTTGTCGTCGAACTCGCGCAGCTCCGGCGGGGCCGACAGGATCGACAGGCGCAGGCGGGCGCCGGCCTCGTCGATCAGGTCGATGGCCTTGTCCGGGAGGAAGCGGTCCTGGATGTAGCGGTCGGCCAGGTTGGCCGCCGCGACGATCGCGCCGTCGGTGATGGACACCTTGTGGTGCGCCTCGTACCGGTCGCGCAGCCCCTTGAGGATGTTGATCGCGTGGGGCAGCGACGGCTCGGCCACCTGGATGGGCTGGAAGCGGCGCTCGAGCGCGGCATCCTTCTCGAAGTGCTTGCGGTACTCGTCGAGCGTGGTCGCACCGATGGTCTGCAGCTCGCCACGGGCGAGGAGCGGCTTCAGGATGCTGGCCGCGTCGATCGCGCCCTCGGCAGCGCCCGCACCGACGAGGGTGTGGATCTCGTCGATGAACGTGATGATGTCGCCGCGCGTGCGGATCTCCTTGGTCACCTTCTTGAGGCGCTCCTCGAAGTCACCGCGGTAGCGGGAGCCGGCGATCAGCGAACCGAGGTCGAGCGTGTAGAGCTGCTTGTCCTTCAGCGTCTCCGGCACGTCGCCGCGGACGATCGCCTGGGCGAGTCCCTCGACGACGGCGGTCTTGCCGACGCCGGGCTCGCCGATCAGCACCGGGTTGTTCTTGGAGCGGCGCGACAGGATCTGCATGACGCGCTCGATCTCCTTCTCGCGCCCGATGACCGGGTCGAGCTTGTTGTCGCGCGCGGCCTGGGTGAGGTTGCGGCCGAACTGGTCGAGGATCTGGCTACCGGCCTGCGCGGTGTTCTGATCGTTGCCCCCGACCTGGACCTGCTCCTTGCCCTGGTAGCCCGAGAGCAGCTGGATGACCTGCTGGCGCACCCGGTTGAGGTCGGCGCCCAGCTTCACGAGAACCTGGGCGGCGACGCCCTCGCCCTCGCGGATGAGGCCGAGCAGGATGTGCTCCGTGCCGATGTAGTTGTGGCCGAGCTGGAGGGCCTCACGGAGGCTGAGCTCGAGAACCTTCTTGGCGCGCGGCGTGAACGGGATGTGGCCGGTCGGCTGCTGCTGGCCCTGGCCGATGATGTCCTGGACCTGCTCGCGCACGGCGTCGAGCGAGATGCCGAGCGACTCGAGGGCCTTGGCTGCGACGCCCTCGCCCTCGTGGATCAGGCCGAGCAGGATGTGCTCCGTCCCGATGTAGTTGTGGTTGAGCATCTTGGCCTCTTCCTGGGCCAGGACGACGACACGGCGGGCGCGGTCGGTGAATCTCTCGAACATGTCTACTCCTCGGCGACACCGTTGCAGGTTCGGCGTCGATACAAAGAGAGTAACCACCGCTCCCCCGCCTGCGTGGCCCTGTTCGCCGTGGGCGTGACGGCGTTCGCGGGACCGGGCGGATCGCAGCCGATCAGCCTTGACGGGCGCGCAGGGTCTCCGCTCGCCTGCGAGGCCGGCGGCGGCCAGACCGCCTGCCCGGGACGACCCGGGCCGACCTCTTCCCGGAACGACGCCGGAACGGCGAGGGACCGTAGAGGAGCAGCGCGACGACCGCGACCGCCCCCAGACCGGCGGGGAGCCACCACGGGAAAGGGGTCGAGGCGCGAGCTATGCGCTGATCGGCGTCCGCAGCGGGACCGTCGACCCGCTCCGCCTGGACCAGCAGACGGTGGGTGTTGACGTTGATCGGCGTACACGTCACCAGAGTCACCTGATCGCGCCCCGGCTCGATCCGGATCGAACTCATGTCTTCGGGGAGCACTGTCGAGATCGTGGCGACCCGGTACGTCAGTACCCGGTCGAGGACGGTGATGGTGAACGTGTCTCCGCGCCGAAGCCGGCTGAGATCGGTGAAGAGGCCGGCGGTGGGCAATCCGGAATGCGCGGACAGTACCGCGTGCGTCCCGGCGCCCCCGACGGGGAGCGACGAACCCATGAGGTGCCCGACACCGTTGTCCAGGGCGCTCGGCCCCGTTCCGTGGTAGATCGGAAGATCGGAGTTCATCGCGGGAATGTGCAGGCGCCCGATCACGTCGTCGTCGAGGCGCAACTGGCTTTCATAGTCGGCGGTGATCCGGGAGTCCGCGGTGCTCGGGGCGATGGAGTACGGATCCCAGAGTGCGCCCGGCGGGAGCGCAGCGTTGTAGGCCTCGGCCCGACGGAGCAGCTCTGCTTTGACGTTCGTCGGCGTTCGCGCGACCTCGTCGATGTGGGCGTCGAGCGCCGCCGACTGGGCGCGGTCGCTCAACCATGTGGCCGCGGCGGGATAGAGCATGACCACGACAGCAGCGGCGGCGATCGCCAGGAGCAGAGCCCGTCGCGGCCGTCGCGGTGCACGCTCGGTCACTCGTCGCGCGGACGCGCGGGCGCCCCGGCTGCCTCGGCCGGAGCCGGCCTTCGGCCTCGGCGGCGCAGCATGGCGGGCGCCCGTCCGAAGGGAGGTCGTTGTGGCCACGAGTCTCCTGTCGCTCGCGATCTGTTCTGAAGGTTGGAAGAACGGGGCGAGCCGGGATGCCGGCTCGCCCCGTTCGGGAGCGGTGCTCGAGCGGATTACGCTGCGGCGTCCGCCGTCCGGCGTGCGCGGAAGACGAAGAACACCACGCCGAGCAGGATCAGTGCTCCGCCGCCGTAGAAGAGGCCGGCGCTCCAGACCGATCCCGTGAAGGGCAGGGTGAAGCCGCCGTTGTGCGGGGAGTTCTCCACCGTCAGGTCGAGGACGGTGTCGGCGGCGCCGACGGAGACGCGGACCGGCTCAGCCAGCAGGCTGTACCCGGTGGGCGCCTTGGTCTCGGCGATCCAGTAGTACTGGAACGCCGGGTCGGTCGGAGCAACGGCCGCGCCGTCCATCCAGTCGGACTGACGCAGACCGGAGATGGTCAGCAGTCCGTTGCTGTCGGTCGTCCAGCTGGAGACCCCGGCGATCGAGATCGGGTTGGTGCCGGCCTTGGCGTCGGCCTGGGTCGCGAAGACCTGGAACGTCGCGCCCGCGAGCGTCGTCGAGGCGTTCGCCGACGAGACCTTCTTCAGGGTCACGTTGCCCCACTTGGTCTCCGGGTCGGTCGTGACGGTCGGGCCGCCGGGCTGGCCGGGAGTGAGCGAGAAGCTGGCCTGATTGGGGTAGATGTAGGCCTTGTTGTCGATGACGCCGACAGCGTTGACCGCCGTGTCGATGTCGACCTTGACCTTCTTGCCGCTGTTGGCAGCGAGCTTGGTGAGGCCGGCGGGGAGGAAGTCCACCGTCACGGTCTCGGGCGATCCCGTGACGGTGAGGGTGTAGTCGGTGCCGGCGACGAGCGCGGTCCCGTCATCGAAGGACACCTTCGTGGCCTTGTGCGAGAGCTTCGCGTCGAGAGGGTCGACGATGCGGTAGCCGTCGATGGCGGGCAGGTCGGGGATATCCGCCAGGATCGTCCAGGTGACGGTGTCGCCGAGCTTGATGGCCGCCGTGTCCTCGACCGTCTTGTCACCACGCGTGATCGCGTTCTTCGGATAGACGTGAACGTTGTAGAGCCACTTGTCCAGCGCGGTCGGATCGGTCAGCGGAACCGTGATGAGGAACGGCGCAGCCGGCGTCGCGCCCGCAGGGTAGACCGTCTCCGTGACGAGGTACACGCCGAGCGGAAGGGTCGAGGCGGTGGCGGAACCGTCCGCCGCGGTCGTCACAGTGGTGGTGTATCCGCCGGCGGCGGTGGCCGCTGCGGCGGGGGTGAGCGACTTGAGTGCGGACCAGCCGGCATTGGTGGTGAGGTCGTACGTCGCAGGGTCGATCTGCTTGAGCGAGAATCCGACGCCGGCGAGCGGGGTGAGCCCGGTCACCGTCTGCTGCGTGCCGTTGTTCGGGAGGTTGGTCGGTGTCGCCGGCTGCTCGTACTTGTGGATCGTGATCGACCCGGTCGCCGAAGGGTCGACCGTCGACGGTGAGCCGGCGGCCGAGGCCGCTCCTGCGAAGCCGAGCGCGAGAACCGCGCCGACGAGCAGCGCGGACGCGGCCTGCGTCGCCCTGCGATGGGGGATGAATCGCACCGTTTTCCTACTTTCTGTTCTGGTGTGCAAGGTCGGCCCGGCTGATGCCGGGGCGTCTGAGGGGGCGTCGCAGCAGCACGCAGGCGGCTGCGACGGCCAGGAGGGTGAGGATCGCGGCCAACGACAGCGGAGAGATCGAACGCGACCCGGCGAAGGGCAGGGTCAGCGGCTGCCCGTCCTGGATCGTGATCGTCGTGCCGGCCGCCGACACCTGTGGCCGGAGCGTCTGCGGATCGAGGGTGAGCGTGCCGTCCACTGCCACGGTGAACCGAATGGGCGCGGCGAGGAGGGTATGCGCGGCGGGCGCCTTCGTTTCCTCCAACCAGTACGTTCCTGCGGAGAGACCGCCGATGGAACTGGCTCCGATGTCACCCGCGACCGGGGTCAAGGCACCGTTTGCGAGGGGTGCGCCGGCGCTGCCTCCGGCGTCCGTGAGGAGCCTGAAGGCCGCACCATCGAGGGGCAGGCTCTCACCGTCGCGCCACCCCAGCTTGCGAACCACCAGTTCGACGACTGTGATGGGCGTCGTCGTGGTGCAGGCGTCCGCGCACGAACCACCCGCGGACGTCGAGGCGACTGTGTTCACCAGCCGGAGGTTTCCCGTCGGCGGGCTCTTGACCGTCACGGAGTAGCGGATCGTCACGGTCTGCCCTGCTGGAAGGGCGCCATCCCATCGAAGCGTGGTCGGGTTCTCGAGGAACGCCCCTCCCGTTGCGTCGTTGCCGTACACGGCATCGTCGAGCACGTCCGTGAGATCGTCGCGGACGATCGCCTGCCCGGGAGGGAAGTCGACCTGGCCGGTGTTCTGCACCGTGAGCGTGTAAGTGACGCGCTGTCCGGGGACCGCGGCGGCAGCGTCCGCAGCCTTGGAATAGGTGAACGACGGGGCGGCGGTGAGGTCCGTCGTCGCTTGGGATTGGTTGTTGGCGGTGCTGGGGTCGGTGTCGGCGCCGTAGACGCTGGCCTTATTCGTGACGTTGACCCCGTGCTGAGTCGGTGCCGTCGCCGCCAGGACGATGGGACCGAACGTCGATCCGGCGTCCAGGACCGATGGAAGGAGGACTTGAGTGCCGCCCCCGGCCGGATCGGCCACCCACGTCGTGCCGTTCCGGGCGATCGAGAACCCCGGCGGTGCCTTCGCGCACGTCAACGTGGTGCCGCCGAGGCTGCAGCCCGGGGGCGCGCTGACCAGGCGGGCGTTGGTCATCCCGGCCGGGAGGGCATCCTCGATCACGAATCCGTGGGAGTCCGCGTCTCCGCGGTTGGTGACGTTCAGGGTCCAGGTGATATCCGCGCCCGCGGGCACTGTGGCAGGACCGGTTTTGGCGATGGCGAGGTCGGCGACCGGGATCAGCGTGCTGACGGAGAATGCGGGACCGCGCTGAGTGCCCGGCGGTAGGACGTTGCCCG
The DNA here is from genome assembly GCF_056754895.1 of Leifsonia sp. KNZ13-11D. NCBI lineage: Bacteria > Bacillati > Actinomycetota > Actinomycetes > Micrococcales > Microbacteriaceae > Leifsonia > Leifsonia sp. KNZ13-11D. The sequence goes on along the minus strand of NZ_JBPGWU010000001.1, from coordinate 771,181 downwards.
ACACATAGTCGCGCAGCATGCCCTTGTAGGTGGATGTGAAGGTGACGCTGCTGACCAGGCCACCGACCTGAACGGTGTTGCTGCCGGGAACCGGCGTCGCCGGTGAGGAGGTCGTCGACGTGCAACCTGCCTGTGCGTTCGTATACAGGTAGTTGGTGTCGGCCTTCAGCGTGTTCCCGGAGAGCGTCGTGGCAGAGCCGATCGAAACAGGGGTGATCTGGCTGGCCCCCGTGGCGATTCCGTTCACCTGGGTGATCGTGAAGTCGTTCCAGAAGATCGAGCAGGAGAGGAAGGACGCTCCCTGCCACCACACCCATCGACTTGATCCGGAGCTGAGCAGCAGCTGCGGGTTGGCCACCGGATGGGGGAAGGTCACCGTGTACGTCGACGTGGCGCAGTCCGCGATCGTCTTGGCGACCGTCTTTCCGTACAGACAGTTATTGACCTCTTGGACCCGGGAATACGTGGGCGCGGCCGGGTAGTTGGCTGTCTGAGTCTCGAACCCGGCGGTCTGGGATGTCGTCGCGATCGAGCCGAACTGAGCGAACGTGCCCGGCATGGGGGCGGTTCCGGTGAAGGCATTCGCGTTCGACCAGGTTCCGAGCTGTGGAGTGAAGCCGCTCGTCGCCGAAAGAGGGGTGATCCCGAGCGGATCGAGGCCCGTGGGGTCGGAGGTCGCCGAGACGCCGCCGTCCTGTGCTTGATCCGCTGCGCCGGCTGCCGATGCGCTCGGCGGGGTGAACTGGAACGCAACGAGCGCGGCAGCGAGAGCCAGGGACGTCGTCGCGACCGCACTGCGGACGACATTCCAACGCGACAGCCGATGACGCGCGCGCTGTGAGCCGAGAAAGCGGCCTTGTGACACGGAGAACCTCTAAACGATGTGAGCTGGATGATGCAGCGCACCTCGTTCGATGCCTGCATAAGTGAAGACGCAGGCGCGCGCCGACCATGACGCGGGTTTCTCGGAAAAGAGGTTATTTACCTGACAGCGGCGAGAGGCACCCGGGCGTCCGGCAGCCGAACGGTTGCTTCCGCCCCGCGCACGACGCCACTCGGAGTGGCCATGACTGTCGTATGAGGCACGAAGTCCCTCGTGCACACTCCGCCCGGCGCCGGCGCCGGCGTGGCTTCGAGCTCGTGGGGCGAGACCCGTGCGATCGTCGCGATCTTCGGAGGGCAGCTCGAACTTCCGTACAGGACGATGGCGACCTGCGCGCCGCCGTCGAGCCAGGTGGCCCAGGCCGCTCCGCCCGCACTGCTCTCCGGCGGCCGCACTCCTCTCGGCTCGCCCGCATAGTCCTCGACGGGTCCTCCCGACACTCGCGAGCACGCGACCAGCACCGTGAGGACGAGGACGGCGGCAGATACGACGGCGAGAAAGCGGCTCCTGGACTGCGGCACCCCATCATCATAAGAAGCCCCACCTCCTGCTCCACGACGATCCGCGCCTAAAATGTCGCTATGAGCAATCTGGAGCGCGATCCGGCGGAATCGGTCGGCGGCTCCGTGCTCACCGACGACGCAGTCGAGGTCCTCGAGCCCCGCGATGTTCCGCTCGGGGGCCCGCGGGCGATGACGGTGCGCCGCACGCTGCCGCAGCGTCGGCGATCGCTGATCGGCGGCTGGTGCTTCATCGACCATTACGGCCCGGACGACGTCTCGGTCAGCGGTGGGATGCGCGTGCCGCCGCATCCTCACACCGGCCTGCAGACGGTCAGCTGGCTGTTCGAGGGCGAGATCGACCACCGCGACAGCGTGGGAAGTCATGCGCTCGTGCGCCCGGGCGAGCTGAACCTGATGACGGCAGGGCACGGCATCAGCCACTCAGAGGTCTCGACGGAGCGCACCTCGCGGCTGCACGGTGTGCAGCTCTGGGTCGCGCTCCCGACGGCGTCCCGTGACGTCGCGCCGTTCTTCGAGCACCACACCCCCGTCGAGGGGCGCATCGGCGCGACGAGCGTGAGAACCTTCGTCGGCTCCCTCGCAGGCAGCGGCACCACAGCGACGGTGTTCTCTCCGTTGGTGGGCGCCGAGCTCACCGTGCCCGGCGGGACAGCGGTCGAGATCCCGGTCGACGCGGGCTTCGAGCACGGTCTGCTCGTCGACGCGGGCGCCGTCACGGTCGAGGGCGTCGAGGTGCCGATCTCGCATCTCGCCTACCTGCGTCCCGGCCGGTCGACCATCTCTGTGGAGGCGGAGACGGATGCTCGCCTTGTCCTCCTGGGCGGCGAGCCGCTCGGCGAGCAGATCGTCATGTGGTGGAACTTCATCGGCCGGTCGCACGACGAGATCGTCGCCTTCCGCGCGGACTGGCAGGCGGACGTCATCGCCGGCGACGACGGCGATGGCCGCTTCGGCACGGTGGCGGGCTACGACGGGTCGGCGCTTCCCGCGCCCGAACTTCCCACCGTCCGCTTGCGTCCGCGCGGCTGACCGTCTTTCCTCCACAGCGTCGACCCCTGCCGACCTCTCCACAGATTTCGACCGTCTCGCACGCTCCAGGTCGTCCGGGCCTCACACTAGGGCACATGCATGCGAATCCGTTGCTTCTGCATGCACAATTCATTACCCTCGACCTATGGGAGTCACCGTGCAAGTCAGAGACCTTGATCCGGTCGTCAACGACCGCCTGAAGAACGCAGCCGCCGCCAAGGGGCTGTCGTACTCGGAGTACCTGCGTCGAGAGCTCACCCGGATCGCCGAGAAGCTGCGGCTGGAGGAGCGCTGGCGCGAGCTGACCGCCGAGCAGCGGGAACAGGCGGAGACGCGGGCACCGGCACTGTCGGTCGCCCCTCGGCCTTCGATCGGTACGGAGGAGATCCTCCAGGTCATCCGCGACGAGCGGAACGACCGGTGATCGCCGCCGTGATGGACTGCAGCGCTCTGGTCAGACTCCTCCTCGACGGAGGGCCGGAGGCGCTGCAGCAGGAACCCGAGTTCGAAGACTGCCTGTTCGTGGCACCGCATCTGGTCGACCCCGAATTCCTGAGTGCCGTCCGGCGGCTCGCGCTGCGGCATCCCGAACATGCCCCCGGTTTCGAGCGCGTCGTGCTCGACTTCTACCGGCTCCACATCATGCGCGTCGAACACGAGCCGTTGTGGTCCGGGGCATGGCGTTGGCGCGACAACCTGAGCTCTTACGATGCCATGTACGTCGCTCTTGCTCGGCTGCTCGAGCTCCCGCTCGTCACGGCCGACGACCGTCTGGCGGCGGCGGCCGACGAATGGTGCGAGGTACGTCGGCTCAGCGAGCTGCGAGCCCCCTGACCTCACTGCAGGGCGGACGTCAACCGTGCGAGATTGTCGAGCACGGTGCTGCGCAGCGGCTGCCTCATCCACTCGTCCAACGTGAGCTGGCGGCTGTCTCGACGGTAGCCGGCTTCGACCCGACGCATCTCCTCGACGAAGGAACGGCCTCGCACCATGAGCGAGACCTCCATGTTCAGCTGGAAGGAGCGCATATCCATGTTGCTCGACCCGATGACGGCGACATCGTCGTCGATCGTGAAGTGCTTCGCATGAAGGATGTACGGAGCCTTGTACATCCAGATCTTCACCCCGGCGCGCAGCAGTGCCTCGTAGTACGACCGCTGCGCGTGATAGACGAGAGCCTGGTCGCCGATCTCCGAGACGAAGAGCTCGACGTGGATGCCCCGCTGCACGGCGGAGGTGATCGCCATCAGCATCGACTCGTCCGGGACGAAGTACGGCGAGGTGATCACGATCCGCTCCTGCGCGTAGTACAGGAGCGCGAGGAACAGCCGCAGGTTGTTCTCGCCGGCGAACCCGGGACCGGAGGGCACGACCTGGGCGTCGAGCTCGTTTTCCTCGATCTCGTCTGTGATCGGCTCTGTCTCCCGGCGCAACAGCTCGTCCGTCTCGCTGTACCAGTCGGTGATGAAGATCGCGTTGAGACCCGCGACGATGGGCCCTTCGAGGCGGACGATGAGCTCTTTCCACTTGAGCCCGCGCCGGATGTTCGACTTCTTGTTGTAGCTGCGATCGATCACGTTCTGCGAGCCCATGAACGCGACCCGGCCGTCCACGATCAGGAGCTTGCGGTGGTTGCGCAGGTCCGGACGCTGATACCGGCCCCGGAGTGGCTGGACGGGGAGCATGAGCTGCCACTTGGCGCCGATGGCGGTCAGCCGCCTCAGCGTGCGCTTGTAATCCGGAGTGCGGAGCGAGGCGATGTGGTCGAGGAGGACGCGGACGGTCACACCGCGCTTGACCGCATCCTCGAGGGCGTCGAAGAACGGGCCCGTCGTCTTGTCGAGCGTCAGGATGTAGAACTCGACGTGCACGTACCGGCGTGCGGTGCGGATCTCATCCGCCATCGAGTCGAGCGACCCCTGATAGTCGCCGTTCAGCGTCGCCCTGTTGCCGCCGACCAAGGGCATGGCGCCCAGCTTGCGGTTGAGCTCGACGACGCCCTCCAGCCACGGCGGCCACGGGTGATCGCGACGCACGCGCTCGATGCCCTCCGTGCTGTCGATGATGAAGCGGTTGATCTCCTCCTGCTTCCGCCGGCGCCGCTTCGGCAGCTTGTAGCTGCCGATCAGCAGGAAGAAGAGGATGCCGATGTACGGGATGAGGAAGATCGCCAGCAACCACGCCGTGGCAGACGTGGGCTTCCGGTTGCGCGGCACGATGATGATCGCCAGGACGCGGATCACGAAGTCGAGGAGCAGGGCCAGCCAGATCGAGACCGAGACCCAGAAACCCGTCTCCATCCCGACGTCCCTCCTACGAGCGCAGAAGGACGCGGCGGCGTCCCCAGAGCTACCGTAGCGGACCGGTGGAGGTCGGCCGGTTCAGGCCTTCGGTGCGAGACCGCGACGGGCGCGCTCTTCCGCCTCGAGGCGGGCGTACGCCTTGCGCTCATTGCGGTCGGCACGGACGATCGCGCGCATGATCGCCCAGAACAGCAGACCGACCAGCACGGTCGGTGCGAGAGCCCAGACGATACCGCTGATGACGTCGTTCATAACGGCTCCATGCTAACCCGGGAGGCTGGGAGGCGCGTCCTCCGCGCCACGCCGGTGTTACTTGACGAGCGGGAAGAGGATCGTCTCGCGGATGCCCAACCCCGTGAGAGCCATGAGCAGGCGGTCGATGCCCATGCCCATGCCTCCCGTGGGCGGCATGCCGAACTCCAGCGCCCGCAGGAACTCCTCGTCGAGGCGCATCGCCTCGTTGTCGCCGGCGGCCGCGAGCTTCGCCTGCTCGATGAAACGCTCGCGCTGCACGACGGGGTCGACGAGCTCGGAGTACCCGGTGGCCAGCTCGAAACCGCGCGTATACAGATCCCACTTCTCCACGACGCCCTCGCGCGAACGGTGGGCGCGCACGAGCGGGCTCGTGTCGACAGGGAAGTCCATGACGAAGGTCGGGCGCACGAGGTCCGTCTTCACGTGGTGCTCCCACAGTTCCTCGACGTACTTGCCGGCCAGCGGGTGCTCGATCTCGATACCGCCCTCCGCGGCGAGCTCGCGCAGGCGCTCGATCGGAGTCTCCGGCACGATCTCCTCACCGATCGCCTCGGACAGGCTGTCGTACATACGGATGCGGTCCCACTCGCCGCCCAGGTCGTATTCGGTGCCATCCGCCCACGTGACGACGTGCGATCCGGAGATCGCGACGGCCGCGTCCTGGATCAGAGTCTGGGTGAGGTCGGCGATGGAGTTGTAGTCGCCGTAGGCCTGATACGCCTCGAGCATGGCGAACTCGGGAGAGTGCGTGGAGTCCGCGCCCTCGTTGCGGAAGTTGCGGTTGATCTCGAACACCCGGTCGATGCCGCCGACGACCGCGCGCTTCAGGTACAGCTCCGGCGCGATGCGCAGGTAGAGGTCCGTGTCGAAAGCGTTCGAGTGCGTGACGAACGGACGGGCGGAGGCGCCGCCGTGCATGACCTGCAGCATCGGCGTCTCGACCTCGACGAAGTCGCGCTCCGCGAAGGTGCGACGCAGGCTGGCGACCGCCGTCGCGCGGTCGATGACGGTCTTGCGCGCCTGCTCCCGGGCGATGAGGTCCAGGTAGCGCGCGCGGACCCGCGTCTCCTCGCTCAGCTCGTTGTGCAGGTTGGGCAGCGGCAGCAGGGCCTTGGCGGCGATGCGCCACTCCTGCGCCATCACCGAGAGCTCCCCGCGACGGCTCGACAGGACCTCTCCCGAGACGAACACGTGGTCGCCCAGGTCGACGAGCTCCTTCCACGCCACGAGCGACTCCTCGCCGACCGCCGCGAGCGAGACCATGACCTGGATGCGCGAGCCGTCACCGGCCTGCAGCACCGCGAAGCAGAGCTTGCCGGTGTTGCGCAGGTGCACGACACGGCCGGCGATTCCGACGATCTCGCCGGAGGCCTGGTCGGCCACAAGGTGACCCCACTTCTCGCGGACCGCCGGGATGGTCGTGGTCACCGGGACCTGCACCGGATACGCTCCAGCGCCCGCGTCCGTCGACTCGGCCAGCAGGCGGTCCCGCTTACTGAGCCGGACCGCCTTCTGCTCGCTGATCTCGTCCTCGCCGAGCTGGTCGTCGCCCAGGTCGGCCGCGGTGGTCTGCGCGTCGGTCATCGGTGTCTTTCCGTTCGAAGGGGCGGTGGGTGGTCGCTCAGGTCACGTCGTGAGGCGTGCGTTGTCGATCAGCCGGGTGGTTCCGACCCGGGCGGCGATCAGCATCAGGGCGGGACCGTGGTGGTCGGGCGACGCCTCCCGGAAGGTCTCCGGGTCGACGACCGCCAGATAGTCAAGCTTAACCGCTGGCTCGGCGGCCACTCGCGCGTGCGCCGCGGCGAGCGCCTCGCCCACACCGGCCACCGCCGCGGCCGCCGCCTCGGCCAGCGCGCGCGAGAGCGTCAGCGCGGCGAGCCGGTCGCCTTCCTCCAGGTAGCGGTTGCGGCTCGACAGCGCCAGCCCGTCGGGCTCGCGGACGGTGTCGACCACGGCGATCGATACCGGCAGGTTCAGGTCGTCGACCATGCGCCCGATGACGTGCACCTGCTGTGCGTCCTTCTGGCCGAACACCGCCACGTCGGGCTGCACGATGTTGAAGAGCTTGCTGACGACCGTCAGGACACCGTCGAAGTGCCCGGGACGCGACGAACCCTCGAAGAGCGCACCCGAGGCACCCGCAGTCACACGCGTCTCCGACGGTCCGTGCGGGTACATCTCGGACGCCGTCGGCGCGAAGACGATGTCGGCGAGCCCTTCGAGGGCCGCCACGTCGGCGTCCAGCGTGCGCGGGTAACGGTCGAGGTCCTCACCCGGGCCGAACTGGAGCGGGTTGACGAAGATCGACACGACCACGAAGCCGCCGAGATCCCGCGCGCTCGACACGAGCCGCAGGTGACCGTCGTGCAGGGCCCCCATCGTCGGCACCAGGACGACGCGGCCGACGGGCGCGTCGGCGGGTCCGTCCAGACGCGCGGCACGACGGGCCTCGGCGACCCGTGCCCGCAGCTCGGCGATGGTGGTGATGATCTCTGGCATTCGCGTCCCTCCGGCCGGTCCTCACCAGCCGGAACAAGGCTACTCGCCGCGGAGGTACCAGCCGCGTCCGTCGTCGCCGGGGTCCCCGTCCCCCGGCTCCGGGCCGAGCGCGTCGATCACGTCCTCGACCGCCAACCGCGAGGGCGCTCCGGCGCGGGTGAGGGCGTTGTCCACGGCCGAGCGGATCAGCGAACTGAGGTACGAGCCGGGGTTGTCGACGCCGATATCGCGCAGCAGCCCGGTGGACTGCTCCACGATCGAACGGGAGAACGACGTCGCCGTCGCGATGGCCTCGGCGTAGGCGGGCCGGTCCGCTTCGGCGACCACGACCGGCTCTCCGCCCATCTCGACGACGAGCGCCTGGGCGATGGGCAGCACGGCCGCCGGCGCGGTCACCGCGAAGTAGCTCTCCGCGAGCCGGGTGAGGTCCAGGCTCGTCCCGGTGAACTCGAGGGCGGGATGAACCGCGAGCGGGATGGCGCCCGCGGCGGCAGCGGGCTGGAGGACGTCGATCCCGTATCCGGGCGCGGTGTGCAGCACGATCTGGCCCGGCTGCCAGGTGCCCGTCGAGGCGAGGCCGGCGACGAGCCCGGGGAGCTCGGCGTCCGGGACGGCCAGAACGACGAGCTCGCTGCGCTCCACGACCGTCGGCACGTCGAGGATGGGAACGTGCGGCAGCATGCTCTCCGCGCGCTCGCGGCTGCGCTCCGACACCGCGGAGATCCCGACGATGGCGTGACCCGCACCGGCGAGCGCGAGGCCGAGCACCGGTCCGACGCGGCCGGCGCCCACGATCCCGAGCCCCAACCGCCCGGAACGCTGCGACGGTGGACGAGCGGACGGGAGCATCAGTGGTCCTCCTCAGGACGGATCGGGTCGTGCCGCCAACGGTGGCTGCGGTCGACCGTCGCGGCGGCGACGGCGTGCGCGGCGACCTCCTCGAACAGTGTGACGGCCGCTTGGCCGTCGATCGCAGCCAGGCGCGGGCGGACCGGACCGGAGACCGTGTGGAACCGCGCCTCCGCCAGCCGGAGTGCCGCATCCAACGGACCCTGCTGCAGTTCGAGGCTCTGCAGCCGGGCGAGCGGGACGATGGCCAGGCTCCGCCAGACGAACCCCCGGCGCAGGACGATCGCATCGCCGACCAGCCGGAAGCCGGTGCGCTGCCAGGAGATCGGGCGGATCCAGGCGGCCCGGCGGGGACTCCCGGTGAAGTCGTCATGACCGGACGACACCATCCCCGCCTCGACCAGCGCACGGTGCTCCTCAGTCGCGAAACCGGGCAGGACGAGAGACAGCACGCGGGACACGTCGGCGGCGTCGCCCACCGGGAGCATGGTCGTATTGGGCTGGCCGGCAGCGCCCTTCTCGCGCGAGTGCCCGGCGGTGTCGATCCGGATCTGCCACCACCCGAACGGCCGCCACAGCAGCGGCTGCAGCACCTCGACGGCATGGATGCGCCCGGGCGGGAGCGTCTCGTTGCTGGTGCTCAGGAGGCCGAAGCCGACGCGCACGCCGTCCGGCGTCCCGGCGATGGAGTAGCGGAGCGACTTGGTGAAGCGGTTGATGTAGAAGCTCGCCGAGCCGAGCAGTCCGGGCAGCACCACGATGAGCAGCCACAGCGCGCCGCTCACCGCACCCCAGACGAGGAAGGCGACCACGACCAGCACGAAGATCGTGAAGCCGCTCAGCAGCAGCGAACCGAACAGTCGCAACGGCGGGATCTTCACGACGGACTCGGGCGGAGCGGCGTTCGGATCGAGCTCAGGTGCGAGGAACTCGTTCACGCGCCTACCCACCAGGTCGCTCACCGCGCCGGCGCGAGACGGCCGAAGCACCCCATCCGGGTTCCGCACTGCTGCTACGCCGCCCTGCGCCGCGTCGCCGGCCTGCGCCGCCTCGCCGGCCTGCGCCGCCTCGCCGGCCTGCTCCGCCGTTTCGGCGGCGGCCTCCGCCGCCTCCGCCGCGCGCACCCCCGACGCGAGCCGCAGCACGTCGCCGCGCAGACCGTCCGCCAAGGACGACCCGAGGTAGGCGAGCTGCACGTTCGCATCGTGGCCGGCGACGGAGATGTCCAGCTTCGCCGCGCCGACCAGCCGGGCGAGGAGCGGCCGCACCACGTTGATTCCCTGGATGCGGTCGAGCCGCGCCTTGCGCTGGGTGCGGAACAGCATGCCGCTGCGCACCTCGACCGCATCCCCGGTGATGCGGAAACTGTGCATGCGCCACGACAGGTAGAACACGCCGAGGCAGGCGAGCAGCACAACGGCCACTCCGAGCAGCGCCCAGCCCTCCCAGCCGTGATCGTAGATCGCGTCGAGCGGGTCGCCTCCGTACTGCGGCGCGCCCACGAAGAAGCTGATCAACCGCTCGCGCAGGTTGGAGAGCACAAAGCCGAACACCGCGATAAACACGATCCCGCCGCGCAGCACAGGCGTCGCCGGGTGGAGGCGGTGCCACTCGCCGTCGGTGTACCGCTCGGCTGCGCGCTCCGCCGGCGACAGCGCCGGCGCGGAGCCGTTCCCCGGGAGCTGGGGCGCGGTCACAGTCCGGCCCGTCTGCTCTCCGCCAGCTCGACCAGCCGGTCGCGCAGCTCGGCGGCGTCCGCCTCCGGAAGCCCGGGCACCATCACGCCGGTGGAGGCGGCGGCTGTGACGAACTTGAGGTCGGCCAGGCCGAGGAGCCTGCTCACGGGCCCGCGGTTGATGTCGATCAGCTGCATCCGTCCGTACGGCACCGAGACGAACCGCTGGAACATGATCCCGCGGCGGAACAGCAGATCGTCCCCGCGCAGGATGTACCCGATCGAGCGAGCGCGACGGGGCGCGATCACGAGCGCGACGGCGCTCACCACCACGACGACGGCGAGGAGCAGCCAGCCGAAGCTCCACCCCCCGATCAGCCACAGGAACAGGCTCGCTGCGGAGAGCACCAGGCCCGTCAGCACGGTGCTGGCGACGACGACGAGTACGTATTTGGGCGAGACGCGACGCCATTCGCCGACGTCGAGATCAATCCGATCGGACATGGACGTTCTCCGTGCGCTCGTCGTCGTCGCCGGGAGGGAGGGTGCAGAACAGTTCGGCCACCAGCCCGGCCACGAGCAAGACCACCGCGCCGGCCGTGGCGAGGGCGGTCAGCAGGATGGCGTTGCCGCCGGGCAGCACATCCCGCGTGAGCAGATAGGCGCCGACGCCCACGCCTGCGCCCACGAGCAGGGCGCCGCTCAGGCTGCACGCCTTCGCGAGAACCACGATGCGCGTCGCCTGGAACGGGTCGATGCGCCGCACGGTGCGTCCGCGCACCGCGCGCCGGATGGGCACCGCGAAGGCGACGACGATCACTGCGACCGCGAGCAGTGTGATCGGCAGCGTCAGCGGCGGGATGAATATCGCGGCGCCCATCGACGCGGCGGCGAGCTCCGCGAGGAAGCCGATCGCCAGACCGACAACCGCGAGTCCGATGAGTGAGGCGGGGCGCGTGCGGTTCACGAGCGGTCCTCCCACAGCTCGACCGGATCGCCGGCCTGCCGGGCCAGCTCCGCGACGGGCCCGTGACCCGCCAGACGCGCCCCCGGGTCGACGTCGAGCCACGGCACCAGCACGAAGGCGCGCTCGTGCGCCCGGGGGTGCGGGAGGACGATCCGCGGGTCGTCGTCGGACACGATCCCGTCATAGTCGACGATGTCGATGTCGATCGTGCGGTCGCCCCAGCGCTCCTCGCGGACACGGCCCAGCGCATCCTCGACGCGGTTGACCACGCCGAGCAGGCCGATGGGTTCGAGCAGGCTGTGCACGAGGGCGACCGCGTTCAGGTACGCGGGCGCCTCCTCGTCGATCCCGTCGGGCCTGAGCGCCGGCGTCTCGTACAGCCGTGAGACCGCGCGCACGTCGACGCCCGGCTCCACGCGCAGCAGATCGACGGCGGCCTGGATGGTCGCGGCGCGGTCGCCGAGATTGCTCCCGAGTGCGAGCACGGCGGGCACGCCGACGCGCATCCGCACCGGCTTGCCGATCGGCGCCGCGTTCACGGCCGACTCCGCGTGATGCGGACCGCGACATCCCCGAAGGGCACGCTGATCGGCGCCTGCGGCTTGTGCACCGTCACCTCGACGGCGTCGACCGGCTCGTGCGCGAGCACGGTCGCGGCGACCCGCTCGGCCAGGGTCTCGATGAGATCGACGGGGTCGCGCTCCACCGCCGCGACGACCTCCTCGGCCAGCTCGCCGTAGTGGACGGTCGCGGCCAGGTCGTCACCGGCGGCGGCCGGCGAGAGGTCGAGCCACGCGGTGACGTCGACGACGAAGTCCTGCCCGTCGGCGCGCTCGAAGTCGAAGACGCCGTGGTTCGCGCGGATGCGCAAGCCGGTGAGGACGATCGAATCGGCCCTCCGGGAGTGGATGTCAGTCATCGCGTCCAGCTTGCCACGCCCGCACCACGTCGAGGGCGATCCGTGTCGACGGCACGTCGTGCACGCGCACCGCCCACGCGCCCGCCTGGGCGGCCAGCGCCGAGATGACGGCTGTCGGGACGTCCCGATGCTGGGGTGGCGCACCCTCCGGCACCAGCGCGGCGAGGAACCGCTTGCGCGATGCGCCGATCAGCACCGGGTAGCCGAGCGTCTCGATCTCGTGCAGCCCGGCGAGCACCTGCCAGTTGTGGGTGGCGTTCTTCGAGAAGCCGATACCCGGGTCGAGGATGAGCTTGGCCGGGTCGACACCGCGTCCGATCAGGTCGGTGACACGGGCCGACAGCTCACTGCGCACCTCGGCGACGGTGTGCTGGTACACGGCCCGTGAATCGGCGGCGTCGAGACGGCCGCGCCAGTGCATGACGACGTACTGCGCACCCGTCTCGAGCACCACGTCCGGCATCCCGGCGTCGGCCAGTCCCCCGGACACGTCGTTGATGATCGCGGCGCCGGCCGCGACGGCCGCCCGCGCCGTCGACGCGTTGAGCGTGTCCACGCTCACGAGCACCCCGCGTGACGCGAGCTCCTTGATGACCGGGACGACTCGGTTCTGCTCCTCGACCGGGTCCACGCGCACGGCGCCGGGACGCGTCGACTCGCCCCCCACATCCACCACGTCCGCACCCTGTGCGACCAGGTCGAGGCCGTGCTCGATGGCGGCGTCCGGCTCGAGCCAGAGGCCGCCGTCGCTGAAGGAGTCCGGCGTCACGTTGAGGACGCCCATGATGAGGGTCACGCGACGCCACGCCCGATTAGTGCCATCAGCTCCGCACGCGCCGTCGGTTCGGCGAACGCACCGCGTGCCGCGACGGTCACCGTCGTGCTGCGTGTCTGGCGCGGCCCGCGAGCGGTCACGCAGGAGTGCGCCGCGTCGAGCACCACGAGCACGCCGCGCGCGGCGGCGCCCTCCTCGATCGTGTCGGCGATCTGCTCGGTCAGCCGCTCCTGCAGCGTCGGGCGCGCAGCGAGCGTCTCGATGACGCGCGGGATGCGCCCCAGACCGACCACCGTGTCGCCCGGCAGGTACGCGACGTGCGCGACGCCGAGGAACGGGAGCAGGTGGTGCTCGCAGATCGAGCGGAACTCGATGTCGCGCAGCAGCACAGTCTCGGCCGTGCGCCCTTCTTCGAGTGGGACCGGCTCTCCGAGGTCGGCGGCAGCATCACGTCCGATGCCGGCGAAGAACTCCGCATACGCGTCGGCGACCCGGGACGGGGTGCTCTCGAGCCCCGGACGCGCCGGATCCTCGCCGATGGCGGCGAGGATCTCGGCGACGGCCGCTTCGATGCGCGGACGGTCGATGCCGGTCATGCGCGCGGCGGCCCTAGGCGGTGGCCGGCCGCGGCTTGATGGCGGGCGAGCGCTTCGGCTTGGCCGCCGGAGGCTCGGAGTCCACTCCGCCGTCCACCGCCCCGGCGTCGATCGGCGCCTTCGGGAACGGGATGGGCGGCACGTCCGAGATGGGGCGCTTGTCGCTGGAGAGCCACTGCGGGCGCTCCGGCAGCTTCTTCACCTCGGCGAAGATCTCGGCGATCTGGTTGTGGTCGAGGGTCTCGTGCTCGAGAAGCGCGGCGGCCAGACGGTCGAGCGTCGCGCGGTTGTCGTTGAGCACCTCCCACGCCTCGTCGTGCGCCTTCTCGATGAGGGCACGCACCTCGGCGTCGACGCGCTCGGCGATCCGCTCGGAGTAGTCGCGCTGGTGACCCATGTCGCGGCCGAGGAACATCTCGCCGTTCGCCTGGCCCAGCTTGACCGAGCCGATGTCGGCGCTCATGCCGTACTCGGTGACCATCTTGCGGGCGATGGAGGTGGCCTTCTCGATGTCGTTCGACGCGCCGGTGGTCGGGTCGTGGAACACGATCTCCTCGGCGACGCGACCGCCCATGGCGTAGGCCAGCTGGTCGAGCAGCTCGTTGCGTGTGACGGAGTACTTGTCCTCCAGCGGCAACACCATGGTGTACCCGAGGGCGCGACCGCGCGGCAGGATGGTGATCTTCGTCACGGGGTCGGTGTGGCGCATCGCCGCGGCGGCGAGCGCGTGGCCGCCTTCGTGGTACGCGGTGATCAGCTTCTCCTGGTCCTTCATGACCCGGGTGCGCTTCTGCGGACCGGCGATGACGCGGTCGACGGCCTCGTCCAGTGCGCGGTTGTCGATCAGCTGCGCGTTGGAGCGGGCGGTCAGCAGAGCGGCCTCGTTCAGGACGTTCGCCAGGTCGGCTCCGGTGAAGCCCGGCGTCTTGCGGGCCAGCACTTCGAGGTCGACGGAGGCGGCCAGGGGCTTGCCGCGGCCGTGCACCTCGAGGATCTTCTTGCGGCCGAGCATGTCGGGCGCATCCACGCCGATCTGGCGGTCGAAGCGGCCCGGGCGCAGCAGCGCGGGGTCGAGGATGTCGGGGCGGTTCGTCGCCGCGATCAGGATGACGTTGGTCTTCGGGTCGAAGCCGTCCATCTCCACGAGGAGCTGGTTCAGCGTCTGCTCGCGCTCGTCGTGACCGCCGCCGAGCCCGGCCCCGCGGTGACGGCCGACCGCATCGATCTCGTCGATGAAGATGATGGCGGGCGAGTTCTCTTTCGCCTGCTGGAACAGATCGCGCACGCGGCTGGCGCCGACACCGACGAACATCTCGACGAAGTCCGACCCGGAGATCGAGTAGAACGGAACGCCGGCCTCACCCGCGACGGCCCGGGCGAGCAGGGTCTTGCCCGTTCCGGGAGGGCCGTACAGCAGCACGCCCTTCGGGATGCGGGCGCCGACCGCCTGGAACTTGGCGGGCTCCTTCAGGAAGTCCTTGATCTCCTGCAGCTCCTCGATCGCCTCATCGGACCCGGCGACGTCGTCGAAGGTGACCTTCGGCGTCTCCTTGGTCACGAGCTTGGCCCGCGACTTTCCGAACTGCATGACCTTGTTGCCGCCGCCCTGCATGCCGGAGATCATGATCCAGAAGAACACGCCGATCAGCAGCGCCGGGATGAGGAACCCGAGGATGTTGACGAACCAGTTCGGCTGCGGGACCTCATCGTCGTAGCCCTTGGGGAGGTCGGCGGCGTCGACCGCCTTCACGACATCCTCGCCGCGCGGCGTCACGTAGTAGAACTGCACCTGGTCGCCGAGGTTGCCGTCCGGCTCCTTCAGCGTCAGGTCGACGCGGTTCTCACCGTCGACGATCTTCGCGCTGGCCACCTTGTCCTCGGAGAGGTATTCCAGGCCCTTCTGGGTGGAGACGCTCTTGAATCCCGACATCGTGATCAGGCTCGAGCCGATCCACACCGCGATGATCGCGAGCACGACGTACAGGATCGGGCCGCGGAAGATCTTCTTGACGTTCATGGTGCGACCACAGTACCGCCTGGGCGCTGTGGGTCGCCTGCGTGTTCGCTCTGGGCGGTCTGCGTGCGGCGGGCCGCGTCAGCTGTAGACGGCGGGCGCCAGGATGCCCACCCCGCGCAGGGTGCGGTAGCGCTCGTCGTAGTCGAGGCCGTAGCCCACCACGAACTGGTTCGGGATGTCGAAGCCAACGTACTTCACGTCGATCTCGACGCGCGCCGCCTCGGGCTTGCGCAGCAGCGCGAAGATCTCGATCGACTCCGGCCCGCGGCTGCGCAGGTTCGACAGCAGCCACGACAGGGTGAGGCCCGAGTCGATGATGTCCTCGACGATGAGGACGGTCTTGCCGCTGAGGTCGGTGTCCAGGTCTTTCAGGATGCGGACGACGCCGCTCGACTGCGTTCCGCTGCCGTAGGAGCTGACGGCCATCCAGTCCATGGTGACGGGGATGCGCAGCTCGCGGGACAGGTCGGCCATCACCATCACGGCGCCCTTCAGGACGCCGATCAGCAGCACGTCCTTGCCCGCGTAGTCGCGTTCGACCTCGCGGGCGAGCTCGGCGACGCGGGAGCGGATCTGCTCCTCGGTGATCAGAATCTCGGTGAGGTCGTCCTGAACGTCCGTGAGTTCCATGGGGGAGGTGCTGTCCTTACGTGGTGGAGTGAAACGTGAGCAGCCCGTTCTGCCTGACCACTCTAACGCCTGGCAGGTCGACCGGTCCCTGCCCGTGCCAGTCGGTGATGAGGGCGGCGACGGCGAGCGTGTGGGTCCGTGTGAGGGAGACGCCGAACTCCGCGGAGACCACGAGGCGGATGATCCGCTGGCGGAGTGCGGCCGGATCCGACGCGAGCCCGCGGACGTCCAGCGCGACCGATCCGTCGTCGGCCTGGGTCACGAGCTCCTGCGCCCACTCGAGGGCGAGGCCGTCGAGGGCCTGGTCGTCCTCGCGCAGCTGTTCGGCCGTCCGCGCGAGCGCTTCGGCGACGCCGGGGCCGAGCTCGCGCTCCAGCACCGGCAGCACCGCGTTCCTCACGCGCACGCGCGTGTAAGAGGGGTCGTCGTTGTGGGGGTCGTCCCACGGCTCCAGGCGACTGTCGGCGCAGAACGCGCGGGTCTGTGCACGGCGGAGCCCGAGGAAGGGACGCAGCAGCCGGCCGGTGTCCGGCAGCATCCCCTGCAGGCTCGACGGGCCGGAGCCGCGGGCGAGGCCGAGCAGCACCGTCTCGGCCTGGTCGTCGAGGGTGTGGGCGAGCAGGATGCGCTCTGCTCCCGTCTCCGCGAGCGCGGCATCGAACGCCGCGTGCCGGGCGGCGCGCGCCGCCCCCTCCGGGCCGCCCACCGCATCCACCTCGACCCGGCGGACCACCACGGGGCCGAGCCCGAGCGCCGACGCCTGCCCGGCGGCGCGCGCGGCGATCGCATCCGACCCGGGCTGGAGGCCGTGGTCGACCACCACGGCGCCGGCCCGGAACCCTGCCCGCGGCGCCTCGAATGCCGTCGCCGCGGCGAGAGCCAGGGAGTCCGCTCCCCCACTCAGACCCACGAGGACGAGAGCGCCCGGTGTCAGCGGAGAGGGGCGGGCGGGACCGTGGTCGTCGTGCGGGTCGACCGGCGGCAGCGCGGCCGCTGCGGCGAGCGCCGAGCGGACGGCGCGGCGGGCGTCGGCGATGGCGGGCGTGAGCCGCGGGCGGCGGTCCGGGGCCGCGGAACCGTGGAGGGGCACCTAGTAACGTTAGTGCCGAATCACGACCACAAAGGAGCACGGCATGGCCGAATACGACGTCGTCATCGAGATCCCCAAGGGGAGCCGCAACAAGTACGAGGTAGACCACGAGACCGGTCGCGTCTTCCTCGACCGCGTGCTCTTCACCAGCTTCGTGTACCCGACCGATTACGGCTTCTTCGAGAACACGCTGGGCGACGACGGTGACCCGCTGGACGCGCTCGTGCTGCTCGAGTACCCGGTCTTCCCGGGTGTCGGCGTGAAGGTGCGCCCGGTCGCCGTCCTGAACATGAGCGACGAGGCCGGCGGCGACGCGAAGATCATCGCCGTGCCGTACAAGGACCCGCGCTGGCAGCACATCCAGGATGTGAACGACATCCCGGAGCAGACGCGCAAGGAGATCGAGCACTTCTTCGCCCGCTACAAGGACCTGGAGCCGGGCAAGTTCGTCAACATCGAGGGCTGGGGCGACGCCGCCGAGGCCGACGCTCTCGTCCAGAAGGCGATCGCCAAGCTCGCCGCCGAGGCCCACTGACCCTCTCGGGCTCACCCCCACCGTCGAGTACACGAAAACTGCACGCCAACCGGTCGGATGGCGTGCAGTTTTCGTGTACTCGACGGCGGGCGCGGGTGGGGCGCGACAGGGCGGGACTCAGGCGCTGGGGCGCGCGACCAGGCGGTAGGGGGAGCCCCAGACGGACTGGATCTTGACGACGTCGCCCTCGGTGGGAGCGGCGATCATCATGCCGCCGCCGATGTAGATGCCCACGTGGTAGAAGTCGCCGGGACCGGATCCCCAGAAGATCAGGTCGCCCGCCTGCTTGGCGCTGTACGACACCAGCTGCCCGCGACCCGCGGCGGTGTAGTACTGGTTGTTGACCGAGTGCGAGCCGATGTAGACGCCGGCGTACGCATAGGCCTTCATCGTCAGACCGGAGCAGTCGTAGCCGACCGGGCCCTCGCCGCCGAAGATGTACGGCTTGCCGAGCTGCGCCCGGGCGTAGGCGATGGCCGTCTGTACGACGTTCCCGTTCGGGGCCGCCGGAGCCGAGGGCGCCGCGCCGCCTCCGCCCCCGGAGGACGCCGGCGGTCTCGGTGCGGACGCCTGCTGCTGCTGTTGCTGCTGTTGCTGCAACTGCTGCTGACGGAGGGCCTCCTCCTGCGCCTTGCGGGCCGCCTCCTGCTGCGCCTTGACCTGCTCGCCCTGGAGGTAGGCGGCCTCGGTCTGCGCAGACGTGTTCTTGAGGGTCGCGAGCTGCGCGACGAGCTCCGTCGACTTCTGCTGCTGCGTCGCCAGTGCGGCCTGCGCCTGCGCCTGAGCCGACTGCGCGGCGGCGAGCGCCTTGTCGGCCTCGGCGGCGAGCGACTCGCGCTCCGTCTTGGCCGCCTTGGCCTGCGCGGTGAGGGCGTCGGCCGTGTTCTTGTCCGTGGTGGCCTGGTCGTAGACCGCCTTCGACTGCTCCGTCAGCTTGCTCATCGTGCCGAGCTGGAACAGCAGCTTGTCGGCAGCGGAGCCGGAGCCGCCCCCTTTCAGCATGAGGTCGGTGGTCACGTCGCCGCCGCCGGACTTCGCCAGGTGGGAGGCGAGGAGGCCTGCGCGCATCTTGGAGGTCTTGGCCTTCTCGGCCGCGGCCGTCGCCTGCTTCTGCAGATCGTCGGCCTTCGCCGTCGCAGCCGTCAGCGCATCCTTCGCCTGGAAATACGCTTCCGCCGCCTTCTCGGAGGCGATGCGTGCCGCATCCACGCTCGACTGCAGACCGCTGATGAGGTTCGTGATGTTGTCGATCATCGCCTGCTGGTTCGCGACGTTGTTCTTGGCCTGCTGCACGTCGTTCCACGACGGGTAGTCGACCGCCTGCGCCGGGGTCACGATGCCGATGGATGCGGTGACCGCGCCCATCACGCCCGCGCCGATCGCGAGGCCCGGGCGTACCCGGCTGATCTTCTCGTTCTCGTTAGCCAAGGGGTGCCTGCCTGTCTCTCATGAACGGGATGCCGTCGATCTTCGTCCCGTTGATGCGCACCTCGAAGTGGAGGTGGCAGCCGGTGGATGCGCCGGTGGTGCCGACGCGGGCGATGGGCTGACCGGCGCCGACATGCTGGCCGATGCCGACGAGGATGCCGCCGTCGCGGATGTGCGCATAGCCGGTGTCGACGCCGCCGCCGTTGTCGACCAGCACGAAGTTGCCGTACGAGCCGTTCGGTCCGGCGTAGATGACCGTACCGTCGTGCGCAGCATAGATGGGCGAGTTGCACGAGGCGCCGATGTCGATGCCCATGTGGTAGGTGCTCCCGATGCCGCCCGGCGACGGACGTGCGCCGAAGCCGTCGGTGATCGGGCCTGCGGCGGGCACCGCCCAGCCCTGCGGTCCGACGTAGCCGCCGGGGAGGCCGGCCGATCCGCGCGCGGCCGCGGCCGCTGCGGCGGCCGCCACGCCGGCCTGGTAGCCGGCGACGGTCTTCGCGGTGGTGTCCTTGAGGGCGGCGAGCTGCGCCTGCATGACGACGATCTGCTTCTGCTGCTCGGCCAGCTTGTCCTGCGCCGCCTTGGCCGCCTCGATCGCGGCCTGCATCGCCGCTTCGGCGACGACGCGCAGGCGCTCGCGCTCGGCCTTGGCCACATCCGCCTGGGCCGACAGGGACTTCGCCGTGTTCTGAGCGGCCTTGGCGTCGGTATAGACCTTGTTGGACTGCTCGACGAGCTTCGACATGCTGCCCAGGCCGGCGAGGAGCTTGTCGGGGCTCGTGGTGCTCGCGTTGTTTCCGCTGAGGAAGAGGTTGGCGGTCAGGTTGCGGCCACCCGTGCGGTAGAGCTGGGCGGCCAGCTTGCCTGCCTGCTCGCTCGCTTCGTCGGCCTTCTTCTGGCTCGCGACCGCCTGCGACTCCAGATCGAGCGCCTTCATCGTCGCCGTGTCGTAGTTCGTCTGGGCGACCTCGAGCTCCGCCCCACGCTTGACCGCGAGGGCCTGCGTGTCCGCGACCTCCTGCTTGAGCGACGAGATCAGACCGTTGATGCGGTCGACCTGGGCAGTGGCCGCCGACTCGTTCGCCTTGGCGTTCTGCACGTCCTGCCATGACGGGTAGTTGTCGGCGTAGGCCGGGGCGGCGACGGCTCCCACCGCCGTGACGGCGGCGACAGCGAGGGCCGCCAGCGCAGCACGAACCGCCCGGCGGGGGCCGCCGGGGATGGTCGGGGGAACCGTTCGGCTCGTCGTCTGGCGTTTCATGTGTGTTTTCGACCCGCTCACTTCTCGCGTCGGCAGGAGTCACATCCGTCACTTCGGTAACACGGCCAACACGCGCAACTTTATCAACGCGATGCCCGTGAGCCCAGGTCGGTGGCCTCAATGCCGGTTCGGGGCGTGCGTTCGCACGAGCGGGCCGGGGGGACCGCCTGGCCCGCAGACTATGCGTCCGCATACGGCGGCGCCGGGATTTCCGTGGGGCGTTGCGCGAACCCGGCGGCGGCCGCGAACCCCCGACCCGCCCGGGATCCGGAGGCGATTCGCATTCTCGGCGAGCTTTCCGTATGCTTGTTCGTCGGTGGTCATCGGAGCGCGAAAGCGATTCGGGACGATCCGGCCCCATCGTTTAGCGGCCTAGGACGCCGCCCTTTCACGGCGGTAGCACGGGTTCGAATCCCGTTGGGGTCACGTCCAACGGCGTCCACTAGTATCGATGAGCAGCAGATATCGATACAGAACAATTCAAAAAGCAACACAGTAAGGCCCTGTAGCGCAGTTGGTTAGCGTGCCGCCCTGTCACGGCGGAGGTCGCGGGTTCAAGTCCCGTCAGGGTCGCCACGGCGACAAGCCCTTCCGAACGGAAGGGCTTCCGTCTAGGTGGATGCCTCAGCATCCTCTGGCTCTGTAGCTCAGTTGGTAGAGCGTTCGACTGAAAATCGAAAGGTCACCGGATCGATGCCGGTCGGAGCCACCAAGAAAAACCCCCGGTCCAGGCGGAATCCGGGGGTTTTTTGTCGGGCCCGTAGAGGCAGTCAAGTCGCCGTTTGACTACATTTTGACTACAACTGATTTCGCGGCTTGGGCATCGAGTGCGTTCGCAACGTCATCAAGGTCATCGTCGAAGAGGTCCGCGTAGACGTCGAGCGTCATCGCGGCGGACGCGTGTCCGAGCATCCGTTGCACGGATTTGACGTTCGCGCCGGCCGAGACGGCGAGCGATGCGGCCGTGTGTCTGAGGTCGTGGGGAGTCAGTCGCGGGAACGTATCGTCCTTCTCCATGCACCGGGCGACGGCCGCATTGAAGACGCGGTTGCGGAAGTTGCCTGCCCGGAGGACACCTCCGTCGGCGCCCGTGAACACTGGCTCCTCCGGGTCCCGACCGGCGCACCGCGCTTCAAGCGGAACTGTGAGGAGGTCGGGAAAGGGAACGGAGCGCCGTTCATGACTCTTGGGTGTGCCCCACACGATCACTCCCCGTGGCTCGGAGACCGCTCGGGCCACGTCTAGCCGCCGCTTAGTGAAGTCGACGCGATTGATCAAGAGTCCGGCCATCTCGCCCCACCGGAGACCCGTGTATGCGAGGAGTAGGACGACATCACCCTGATCACCGCACTCGGTGGCCAGTGCACGCACTTGCGCGTGCGTCAGATAACCGTGCCCGCGCGATGACAGCCTTGGCAGCTGAATCCCGTCGGACGGGTTGAGGCTGATGCGCCCATCACGGATCGCGTACTTCAGGACACCCGCCAGGACGAGATGTATCTGCCGCACCATTGAGGGGCCGAGGTGGGTCGAGAGTTCCCCGACCCACGCCTGGACGTCGCTGTGCCGCACGTCGACCAATCGGGTGTTGCCCCAGCGCGGGAGTACGTACTTATCGAGGTGAAATCGGTAGCCCGAGCGAGTCGTCGGTTTCACCTGCACCTGGGCACGAAACCACTCTTCGGCGACGTGCGAAACTGGCGTTCTCGCTTTCGTCGGGTCAACCCACTCTCCCTTTGCTTGCGAGACGTTGACCGACGAGAGGAAGAGCTCCGCCGCGCGCTTCGTCGCGAAGCCGCGCTTCATCGTGTTGCGATGATCAGGCGTCCGGTACTGAACTCGATATCGCCTGCCTGCTGCCGTCTCGTAGGACTCAATCGATCCCATGTCCGACACCCCCCTGAGCCGATGAGGCAATTGTCCGCCGGACCACTGACGAGAGGGTCCTGTGCCTCCCGCAGCTTGCCGAGATTCACGAATGGCACGCATGCCGTCTCCGCGATCAATGCCGCCAGCCGGCCGATCAGCGTGCGCGGGTCAGCAGCTATCGCCCACCCATCCCCCGCGCACCGGCTCACCGTCTCCACACACTCCTTCTTCTCCGCTGCGGTCGGGAAGACCGACCCGACCACCCCGATCAGCCCACCCTGCAGTTCCGGACCCATGTTTCCGGTGTCGATGATGAATATCCGCATCACAATCACTCCCCTGTCCCCCGTTCTTGTTTGCCTTCCGCCGGAGAGATCTAGAGCGAGTGGGAGGGGCGCAGTGCCGGGACCGTGGAATACCGCAACGAAGCGAAGCGAAGCGGAGAGAGGATATGCCGCGAAAGCCCGGAACGGAGAACCGGGAACGAGTTACGATCGGCGGGCGGAAAGACAAACAAGTCAGCAGGTCGAGCGCCGCCGTAGGCGGCTCCTCAAGGTCCAACCTGGCATTTGTGCACGGTCCGCCGTTCAGTCGATCTCCGACGCCTGCGTGCGGCTTATCCCGTGCGAGATCGACTGCCCTTTACGTAGCCGGGACACCGAAATAAAGGCGGGATCTCTAGAACTCGGTCTTTGCGCTCAGTGTTCCAAAGGAGATTCCAACCCCAAGTGCCGGCGCAGCGCGCGGGTCACGTCGTCGACCTCCGCCAGCTGGGCAGGCGTGAGAGCGTCGAGGAACAGTTCTCGCACCGCGCGAAGATGGGGCACGGAGCCGGCTCGGAACGCCGCCAAGCCCGCGTATGTTGCGATCACGTCGATTCCGTGGACGTCATCCGCGCACGCCTGGCGGCTGATCAGTCCACGTTTCTCCATGCGGCCAAGGTGGTGGGAGAGCCTGCTGCGCTCCCAGCCGATCAGGTCCGCCAGCTCGGAGGAGCGGAGCGTGCGGTCCTCGGCCTCCGCCAGCGCGAGCAGCACCTGGTAGTCGCCGGGGGTCAGCTCCGACTCGCTCTGCAGCCTGCTGCCCAGGCGGTTGCGGAGCGCCTCGGCCGTCTCGATGTAGTCGCGCCAGCTGCGGAGTTGCTCCCGCGTCGGCGCATGGCGCGGATTGTCCTCGCTCATCTGGTCTCCTCCGGGAATTGACGCGTCAAGTCCATTGTTACAGCATTGACACGTCAATCCGGAGGGTCCGGCGGCGAGAGAGGTCGTGATCGACATGGAAGAGCTCGAGTTCGGATTGGACTCCTTCGGGGAGGTCGCGACCGACGGCGGACGGGTTCTGTCGGACGCCGAGACGTTGCGGCTGATGGTCGAGGAGGCACAGCTCGCCGAATCCGTGGGCCTGGATGTCTACAGCGTCGGCGAGCATTACCGCGAGGACATGGTCGACTCCGCCACTCCCGTGGTGCTCGCGGCGGCCGCTCAGGCGACGTCCACGATCCGGCTCGGCACGTCCGTCACGGTGCTGTCGACACAGGACCCTGTGCGGCTGTACCAGCAGTTCGCCACGGTCGACGGGATCTCCGGCGGACGCGCGCAGCTCGTGCTCGGCCGCGCCTCGGCGATCGAGTCGTTCCCGCTGTTCGGCTACGACATCGCGGAGTACAAGAACATCTTCGACGAGAAGCTCGACCTCTTCCTCCGCCTCATGCGCGAGGACCGGGTGACCTGGTCCGGCCGGTACCGCACCCCTCTCGAGTCGGTGCGGCTGCGACCGCGGATGCCAGAGGGTGGCATCCCCACCTGGATCGGCATCGGCGGCAGCCCCGACTCCGTCGTCCGCGCCGCCCGGCACGGCCTCCCCCTAATGATGGCGATCATCGGCGGCAGACCCGAACGGTTCGCCGGCCACGCCGAACTCTACCTGCGAGCCCTCGCCCAGTTCGGGCAGCCGGAGCTGCCGATCGGACAGCACTCGCTCGGGCTCATCGCGGAGACCGACGACGAGGCGAAGAACGAGCACTGGCAGTACTGGCGCCCGGTCGTCACCGCGCTGAGCCAGGAGCGCGGGTTCTACCCGCCCACCGCGGAGCGGTACGCACAGGAGGTCGCGACGGGCGCGCTGTACGTCGGCTCCCCCGAGACCGTGGCTCAGAAGCTGGCCGCGATCGTGCGCATCAACCACCTCTCCCGGTTCGACCTGAAGTACGACATCCGACACTTGCCGGTGCAGGCCCGCGAGCGCAGCATCCGCCTCTTCGGCGAACAGGTCGTCCCCCGCGTCCGCGAGCTCATCGCCGAAGACCCGGGCGACTGGCGCCTCACCGGCCGCCACACGGCCCAGATCGTCACCGCCCGGGCGAACGCCGCGCAGTGACCTCCCCCACCATCCCTTCATCATCCATTCCGACAGGAGAAACACCATGACCGACATCACCGGCCTCGAATTCGGCCTCGACACCTTCGGCGACCTGCCCAGGGACGACCGGGGCGAGATCACCAGTCACGCCGAGGCGATCCGCGTCACCCGGGACGAGGCGATCCTCGCCGACGACATCGGTGTCGACGCCTTCGCCGTGGGCGAGCACCACCGCCCCGAGTTCGCGATCTCGACACCGGAGACGGTGCTCGCCGGCATCGCCACCGCGACCGAGAAAATCCGGCTCGGCTCCGGGGTGACCGTGCTGTCCTCGGACGACCCCGTGCGCGTCTTCCAGCGCTTCGCGACGGTCGACGCCCTCTCGAACGGGCGGGCCGAGGTCATCCTCGGTCGCGGATCCTTCACCGAGTCGTTCCCGCTGTTCGGATACGACCTGAAGGACTACGACCTCCTCTTCGAGGAGAAGATCGACCTCTTCCACAAACTCCTCGACGAGAAGCCGGTCAGCTGGGAGGGAACCACCCGGGCGGCCCTGCACGAGGCCGACGTGTTCCCGAAGACCGACTCCGGGCGCCTCCGCACCTGGGTCGGCGTCGGCGGCACGCCGCAGTCGGTGCTGCGCACCGCGCACTACGGGTTCCGGCTCATGCTCGCGATCATCGGCGGCGCACCCTCCCGCTTCACGCCGTACATCGACCTGTACCGCCGGGCGGCCGAGCAGTTCGGCACAGAGGCCCTCCCGGTGGGGATGCACTCCCCGGGGTTCATCGCCGAGACCGACGAGGAGGCGAAGGAGCTGTTCTACCCCGGATACAAGGTGATCCGCGACCGGATCGGCGCCCTGCGCGGCTGGCCGCCACTGCAGCGGCACGAGTTCGAGGCGGATGTCGCACACGGCTCCCTCTACATCGGCTCGCCCGAGACTGTCGCCCGCAAAATGGCCGACGCGATCCGCACCCTCGACGTCGGCCGCTTCGACCTCATCTACACCGCCGGCGGCGCCATGCGGGCCAGCGACCGGATGCGGGCCGTCGAGCTTTACGGGACGAAGGTCATCCCGATGGTACGCGACCTGCTGGCTGAGGTTTCAAAGCCCGCGACCGGCGCCGCGTTCCGGCGCTGAAGGAGGGACGGACATGGACGACATCATCCACACAACCGGCATCAGCACTGTCGGCATCCGCACAGTCGGAATCCTGGGGGCTGGCAAGGTCGGCACCGTCCTCGCCAGACTCGCCCTCGCGGCGGGCTATCGTGTGCTGATCGCCGGTTCCGGCGACCCCGACCGCATCGCGCTCACCATCGACGTCCTCGCCCCGGGCGCCACGGCGACACGCCCCGAGGAGGCGGCCGAAGGCGCCGACGTCGTGATCCTCGCCCTGCCGCTGGGGAAATACCGCCAGCTCCCGGTCGAGCAGTTGCGCGGCCGGCTCGTGATCGACGCGATGAACTACTGGTGGGAGACCGACGGCATCCGCGACGACCTGAACGACCCGCTGACCTCCACGAGCGAGATCGTCCAGGAGTTCCTCTCCGGCTCCCGCGTCGTGAAAGCCCTGAACCACATGGGATACCACGACCTCGAGGAGGAGAGCCGCCCGGCCGGCGCGCCGGGACGCAAGGCCATCGCGGTCGCCGGCGACCGGGCGGCCGACCTCGACCGGGTCGCGACCTTCATCGACGACCTGGGCTTCGACCCGGTCGTCGCCGGGCCCCTCGCCGCCGGCGCCCTTCTGCAGCCGGGCCGTCCAACCTTCGGCGCGGACGTGCCGGCCGACGAGTTGCGCGCACTCATCCGCGCATCCGACACCGACCGGGATCTGACACCCGCGCCGCTCTGAGCCCGCGCTGCCGTGGCCTTCCGGGTCATCCGTGGGCCAACAGTCCTCTGAGCAGAAGGTCGATGAGCCGTGTGGCCAGTTCCCGCTGGTTCTCGTGTCCGGTGATGAGGGTTATGCCGCCGAGCGCCATCAGCACGTCGACCGGGTCGATCTCATAGCGGAGTTCGCCTGACGAGAGGCCCGCGTCGACCAGACGCCTGACCGCTGCCGTCAGGGCGTCGCGGCTGTGAGCCCGGAGTCCTTCGCGAGACGCCAGGATGGCCGGGAGCGCCTCCGACATCCCGCGCTTGGTCAGCATGTAGTCGACGAAGGCCTCCATCCAGGCTCGGAGGGCGTCGACCGGTGACCGCTCCTGGGCCAGGCGCTCGGCGGAGTCCGCCAACCGGTCGGTCTCACTCCGGTAGACGGCTTCGATCAGGTCCTCTCGCGAGGGGAACCGGCGATACAGCGTGCCGATCCCCACGCCGGCTTCGGCGGCGATCGCCTTGAGAGACGTCTCCGGCCCGTCGGTGGCGAACGCGGCAGCCGCGACTTCCAGGAGTCGGTTCTGATTCGCTCGCGCGTCCGCGCGCATCTTTTCGGGCATCTACCCCTCCTTGCCAAACGGATCCGACTCCGGTTACAGTGGAATTTAAGCGGACCCAACTCCGTTTATATCACTGAGTCAAGTTTGAGGGCTCGGAACAGGAGAACCATCATGACGGAACGAGTGACCACACCGTTCGATGCGCAGTCCACCGCGGACGACGTCATCGCCGGCGTCGACCTGAGCGGCCGCCGAGCCATCGTCACCGGGGGCGCCGCAGGGCTGGGATACGAGACGGCCCGCGCACTCGCCACAGCGGGAGCCGACGTCACCATCGCTGCACGGCGACGCGACGCCGCGGAGAAGGCCGCGCAGGAGATCGCGCGATCCACCGGGAACCCGGCCGTCCATGCTGCCGTTCTGGACCTCGCGGACCTCGAATCCGTTCGACGGTTCGTGGCGGAGTGGCAGGGACCGCTCCACATCCTGGTCGACAACGCGGGCGTCATGGCGACACCCGAGCAGCGGACTCCGGAGGGCCGCGAACTGCAGTTCGCCACCAACCACCTCGGCCACTTCGCGCTGACCGTCGGCCTGCATGACGCATTGGCAGCCGCAGGCGACGCGCGCGTCGTCGTCGTCAGCTCGGTCGGGCACGTCAACGGCCCCGTGCGCTTCGACGACCCGGACTTCACGGCCGAGCCGTACGACCCCTGGCTGGCCTACGCGCAGTCGAAGACGGCGAACATCCTCTTCGCGGTGGAGGCGAGCAGACGGTGGGCGGCGGACGGGATCGCCGTGAACGCATTGAACCCTGGCCGCATCTGGGGCACCGGGCTCGGGCGGCACATCGAGGCTCCGCCTGCCTCGTTCGACCCGTCCGGAAAGACCGGCGTGTCGGAGAAGACGGTGGAGCAAGGGGCGGCGACCTCGGTGCTGCTGGCGGCATCACCCCTCGTGGAGGGCGTGAGCGGCCTCTACTTCGAGGATGCGCAACAAGCGGAGCCGTTCACCCCGGGTGTCCGGCGCGGCGTCGCCGACTACGCGCTCGATCCCGAGAACGCCAGGCGTCTTTGGGAGCTCTCCACCGCCTTGACCGGCATCGGAGGCTGACCTCCGAGCGGGCCCCGAGCCGCCACGCGCGATCAGGCGGCCGAAGCCTGCTCCTCCGGCAGCCCGAGGAGGCGCATGCTGTTGCGCCAGAGGCTGTCGAGCTGCCCGGGGTCGTTGTACAGCTTGGCCAGGAGGACCAGGCCCTCGATCTGCGCGACGATCGCCTTGGCCGCCTCGCGGAGGTCGGGGACGCTCAGCTCCCCCTCCTCGCGGGCGTCCATGAGGGCGGCCTCGACGATGTCGATCTGCTCCTCGAAGATCTCCTGCAGCCGGTCCCGTACGGGGTCGTCGGCGGCGCTCAACTCCAACGCCAGGTTGCCGAACAGGCAGCCGACCACCGCCCCGCTCCCGGCGAGCGCCTCGCTCTGCATCGCGGCCGTCGCGACGAACAGCGCCCGCAGCCGCTCGACGATCGGATCTCCGGCCGTCAGGATGCCGGTCCACACCCCCCGCTGCCAGTCCCAGTGCCGATTGACGACTTCGAGCGCGAGAGCCTGCTTGGAGGGGAAGAAGTAGTAGAAGCTCCCCTTCGGCACCCCGGCCGCGGCGCAGATCTCCGCGACGCCGATGCTCGAGTACGAGCGGCGTCCGAACAGCTCGGCCCCTGCGGCGAGGATGCGCTCGCGTGCGTCTGATGTGCGTCCCATGCTTGCAATTATACGACCAGTCGTCTATAACTGTTATCGGTCAATAGTTGACCGACCATCTAGTAAGGATCCACACCCCATGAACACACGCAAGGTCGCCGTCATCACCGGCGCATCGCAGGGCATCGGCGCTGGTCTGGTCGAGGGCTACCTCGGCCTCGGTTACGCGGTCGTCGCAAACTCTCGCTCGATCGAGCCGCGTGATGAGGAGAACCTCGTCACCGTCGCCGGAGACATCGCCGACTCCGAGGTCGCCGCTCGCATCATCGAGACGGCGGTCAGCCGGTTCGGTCGCGTCGACTCGCTGGTGAACAACGCCGGCATCTTCATCGCGAAGCCGTTCACGGAGTACACCCAGGAGGACTACGACACCGCCCTTGCGATCAATCTCGGCGGCTTCTTCCACATCACCCAGAAGGCCATCGCCGACATGCTGCCGCGCGGCGCCGGCCACGTCGTCAACATCACGACGACGCTGCTCGAGAACGCGAACTCCAACGTTCCGTCTGCGCTCGCGTCGCTGACCAAGGGCGGCCTGGCCACCGCGGTGAAGTCCCTCGCGGTCGAGTATGCGGGCCGCGGGATCCGGGTGAACGCCGTCTCCCCCGGCATCATCAAGACCCCGATGCACGCCGAGGAGACGCACGAGTTCATGGCCGCCCTGCACCCGATGCAGCAGATGGGCACCGTCGACGACATCGTGCGCGGCGTGCTCTACCTGGAGCAGTCGCCGTTCGTGACCGGCGAGTGGCTGCACATCGACGGCGGACAGAGCGCGGGGAACTGACGATGACCGAAAACACCGCCGCCCTCGAGGGCCTACTGACCGCCTGGGCCGAGCGCATCCGGGACCACCAGCCGGAGCTGGTCGCCTCACTGTTCACCGAGGACGCCGTCTTCCAGGGCTTCGATCCGCGCCACACGGTGGGCCGCCCCGGCGTCGCCGCCTACTACGACAAGCAGCCCGTCGGTCTGAACCCGCAGTACCGCGTGCAGGAGGTCCGCTCGTTCGGTGAGGACGCGCTGCTGGCCTTCGTCGACGTCGACTTCGTTCTGCCGTTGGGCGAGGTCATCCCCACGCACCTGACACTGGCCCTCACCCGGGTCGGCGACGCGTGGCGCATCCGCCAGTACCACGTGTCGAAGATCGGCGCGTAGGCTGCGACCGATCGGCAGGGAGGACGCAATGGAGTTCTTCGTAGAGATGGTCACGACCGTCCCGGGCGGTACATCGCCCGAAGAGGTCGCCGCCATGCGCGAGCGAGAAGCGGCCCGCTCTGCGCAGCTGGCCGAGAACGGAAGCCTCCGGCGCCTGTGGCGTCCGCCGCTCACACCCGGCGAGTGGCGCAGCTGGGGCATCTTCTCGGCGCCCGACGCGGACGCCCTCGAACGAATGCTCGCCACCATGCCGCTGCGCGCGTGGCGACAAGACTCGGTGACACCGCTCAGCCCACACCCGAGCGACCCAGGCCTGGGGAGGGCCTAGCAGCTGACGAGGGCGGCCGCGCATGCGACCGCCCCGTCAGCATGCCAGTGACATGCGCCGCCCGACGGGCATAGCCTGACGCTTGACACGACGGCTTTCACCGGGAAGGGACGACGTGATGGACTCGATCACGGCAGCGATCGAAGAGCACTGGAGAGCATCGGAGCTCGGCGACATCACCACGGAGCACGCGATCTACGCCGATGATGCGGTGCTCGACTATCCCCAGTCCGGCGAACGCTTCCGGGGGCGCACGACGATCGCCGCCCAGCGCGGTGGACATCCGGCCCAGCGCCACTTCACGGTCCTGCGCATCCAGGGCGAGGGATCGTTGTGGGTGAGCGAATGCATCATCAGCTACGACGGAGTACCGAGTTTCTCGGTGTCCATCATGGAGTTCGCCGAGGGACGGGTCGCACACGAGACCCAGTACTTCGCGGACCCGTTCGGCGCACCGGATTCTCGGCTCGCGTTGGCGGAACCCATGCCGGGGCGGGAGATACGGCGGGCCCAGCCATGATGCAGACGCCCCTTCAGCCCGTCGGCACTCTGCTCTCCGTCAACGTCGGACTGCCCAAGGACGTCGCGTGGAACGGGACGACCGTCCATACCGGCATCTACAAGCAGCCCGTGAGCGGCCCCCGGCTCGTCCGCCGGCTCGACGTCGACGGTGACGGACAGGGCGACCTCGCCGGCCACGGTGGCGAGATGCGAGCGGTCATGGTCTACCAGCAGGCCTCGTATGGTCACTGGGCGACGGAACTCGGTCGCGACGATCTGGTGCCCGGCAACTTCGGCGAGAACTTCACGGTGGACGGCCTCCCCGACGACAGCGTGTGCATCGGCGACCGCTATCGCATCGGCAGCGCCGTCTTCGAAGTCACCCAACCCCGCGTCACGTGCTATCGCGTGGGCCTGCGACTGGGCGTTCCCGAGATGGCGGCCCTCCTCGTCTCTCACCACCGTCCCGGGTTCCACTTCCGGGTCATCGAGGAGGGGATGGTCGAAGCGGGCGAGCCGATCTACAAACTGAAGACCGGGCGGCACCGGCTCACGGTCGCAGCCATCGACGCCCTGCTCTACCTTCCCGACCGGTCGCGGACGATGTTGAAGCTCGCCGTCGACGTCCCCGCCATGAGCCCGGGGTGGCAGCAGTCCTTCCGCGAGCTCGTCGCGGCCTCCGACGCCGGAGCAGAAGCGCCCCGACCCGACGCAGGCGTGGAGCCGGCGTGGAGCGGGTTCCACCCGTTCACCGTCACCCGGACCGAGCGTGTCACTCCGTCGGTGCTCTCGCTGTATCTGTCGGACGCCTCAGGCTCTACGCTGCCGGATCCTCGTCCCGGACAGTACCTGACCGTCCGGGTGCGGGTGGACGGCATTCCGACGGTGCGCAGCTACTCGATCTCCGGCCGGCCCGACGATCGCAGCTACCGGATCAGCGTGAAACGCGAGGAATTCGGCACGGTGAGCAGGTACCTCCACGATCATGTGACGCAGGGTGCCACGCTCGACGTCGCGGCCCCACGCGGGGAGTTTGTGCTCGGCGACGGGGCGGAACCGATCATCCTCGTCTCTGCAGGCATCGGAATCACACCCGTTCTCGCGATGCTCGGCTCTCTGGCGAAGAGCGCCAGCTCGCGACGGGTCTGGTGGCTGCATGTCGCCCGGACCGCCGCCGACTACGGTCTCGCCTCAGAGGTGCAGACACTCCTCGACGCGCTGCCGGAGGCGCACTCGACCATCTACGTGACGCGCGCCGCGGCAGGCGACGCTGCCGATGCCCCTGGCACGGTTCGAGGCCACCTGGACGCCGCGCAGCTCCGACTCCTCGGCCTGCCAGGCGACGCCAGCGCGTACGTCTGCGGTCCGACGGGCTTCATCGATGCCATGACGGACGAACTCCGCTCGGTCGGGGTCGAGCCCGCCCGAATCCACTCCGAACTGTTCAGCGCCCTGGCGGCGTCGACCCCGGGAATCGCAGCCAAGCCGGCCGTACCCGTCCACCCGCCGCTCGGCGAACCGGGAACCGGCCCGTCCGTCTCCTTCACGCGCAGCGGACTTACCGTGAACTGGTCGGACCGGTTCGCCTCTCTACTGGACTTCGCAGAGGCCTGCGATGTGCCGACGCGGTGGTCGTGCCGGACAGGTGTCTGCCACACGTGCATCACCGGCGTCCTCAGCGGAGAGGTAATGTATTCGCCGGAACCGCTCGAGCGCCCGGACGCGCAGCAGATCCTGCTGTGCTGCTCCCGTCCCGTCGACGACCTGGTCATCGACGCCTGAGGATGCGATGAGGCGGGTGCGTCCTACTTGATGGCGCCGCGCATAACACCCCCTATGATCCAGCGCTGGAACACGAGATAGATCAGCACCATCGGAGTGAGCGCCAAGATATACGACGCGAAGGCCAGGTTGTATTGCGTCGTGAACTGGCTCTGGAAGACGTTCTGCACGAGCGGCAGAGTGAACTGGTTCTGGTCGCTGAGCAGCACGAGTGGAAGCAGGAAGTCGTTCCAGACCCACAGCCCGGTGAGGATGGCGACCGTCGCGTTGACTGGGGCCAGCAGAGGGAAGATCACCCGCCAGAACGTGGTCCACGGGCCTGCGCCGTCCAGCATCGCCGCCTCCTCGAACGTGGTGGGAATCGTGCTGAGATACCCGACGTACAGAAGTACGTTGAAAGAGAGGTTGTAGACGACATACAGGATGATCAAGCCGACGAGGTTGTCCAGGTGGATCGCCGCCATCTCTTTCACGAGCGGCAGCATGACGATCGGGAAAGGAATGAACAGGGCGGTCAGGAAGTAGACGAATATCCCCTTATACAGGCGCTTATGCAAGTTCCTCGCGATCGCGTAACCCACCAGCGAGTTGGTCACGATGACGAAGGCGACAGAGAAGCCGGTGACGAGGAGGCTGTTTCCGAGAGCGCGGAAGAAGTCTGTCAGCTGGATGGCATCCGCGAAATTGCTCCACTGCCAGTGCTGCGGAAGCGCCCAGAGGTTCCCGCGCATCTCGCTCGGAGTCTTCAGGGCGGTGACGACGGTGAAGTACATCGGCACGGCGATCGTCAGAGCGCCCACCGCCAGAAGTCCGGTGAGCAGCCAGCGGGAGATGCGGTTGCCGGTCGTAGTCGGGTTCATGCGAGCGCCTCTCTCCTACGAAGCACGCGCAACTGGATGATGGCGAGCGTGCCGAGGACGACGAAGTACAGGACGGCGTTGGCCGACTGATAGCCGAACTCACCGCCGGAGAACCCCGCCTTGTAGATCAGGTAGGAGATGGACTGCGTCGCCGATCCCGGTCCGCCCTGGGTCAACGCCACGATCTCGTCGAAGACCTGCATGAAGTTCTTGAAGCTCAAGACGATGTTGATCGTGAAGAACGGAGCGATGAGCGGGAACGTGATCGACCAGAAGCGGCGCCAGGCCGACGCGCCGTCCATAACCGATGCCTCCACGACGTCCGCGTCGACCGTCTGGAGCCCCGCGATGTAGATCACCGTGGTCGTCGCGCAGGCCTGCCACACGGTGACGATGACGATGCCGATCCACGCGGTCGACTCATCGCCGAGGATGTTGCTGGACAGCCAGGGGATCTCGAGCGCCTGCCCGATCTGCGGTACGCCGGTCGAGAAGATCGTGCTGAAGATGTAACTGACCACGATCACGGACAGCACTCCGGGTAGGAAGTAGACGCTCCGCATGAACGAGCGGAAGCGGATTCCCGCGCTGAGCCCTAGCGCAAGCAGGAGGCTGATGACGTTCGCGAGGATGGTGGCGACGACGGCGAACTGCAGCGTGAACAGGTAGCTGTGCAGGACGTCTTCATCGGTGAAGAGGCGGATGTAGTTGGCGAACCCGACAAAATTCGAGCTGCCGTAGCCTCGGCTGTCGGTGAAGCTGTAGAACACGCCCTGCAGAGCCGGCAGGGTGTGGAACACGAAGAACAGGATCACGGCCGGCCCCGCCATGAGGAGCGGCGCGAACGCGACGCGTCTGCGCGCCGTCCGGGGGGGTGCCGGGCGTGCCGGCTCCGGACGGGCCGATGACTGTCCGTCCGGAGCCGACGTGTGAGAGCGCAGGGAGGTCATTTGCCCGGCTTCAGCCCGTACTGCGCGAAGTCCTTGTCGATCGCCTTCAACCACGCCGTCTGATCGCCCGACTTGAGGTACTCCTGGCAGAGCGCCTGGTACTGCGTGCCGCCGGCGAAGTATCCGTCGGAGTACGTCGTGGTCTTGGCAGGGTCGATCCACGCCGTCTTCAGCTCGGCCATGATCGCGTCATTCGACGTCACGTCGTTCCGAACGGAGAACAGGTACTGCTCGTCGGCGTACTTCTGCTGTGCCGGCTTGCTCATGAGGAAGTCGAAGAACTGCTCCGCCTCTTTCGGATGTGCGGAATCCTTGTAGAGGGACAGGTAGGAGTCGGGACCGGCGGGGACCTTCGTCGCATCCCCGGCGACCGGATTCGGCATGACGAACGCGCCGAGCTTCAGGTCCGGGTTTGCCTTGGTGATGGCTGGAAGCGCCCACGTGCCGTTGACGAGCATCGTGCCGTTGCCGTCCGCGAAACCGGCGACCGCGTTGTCATAGTCGGTGCCCCAGGCGTCCGGCTGAGCGTAATCCTTGAGCTCCAGCATCGCCTTGGTGGCTTGCTTCCACTGTGGCTGCGTCTCGAAGGTGGTCGTGCCCTTCTGCAGCTGCTGCAGCAGATCCGTCGGCTTCGACGAGGCGACGACGGAGTTGACGAGCATCATCGAGTTCCAGGAGTCCTTCCAGCCGAAGTTGAACGGCTCACCGCCCGCGTCCTTGATCGTCTTCGCGTTGGCGAGGAACTGGTCCCAGGTCGTCGGCGGTTTGAGGCCGTACTTGTCGTACTGATCGACGTTGTAAAAGACGATCTGCGCGTTGGTCGCCCACGGCACGGCGAGGTCCTTGTCCGTCTGACCCGCTTCGCGAAGGTACGCGAGCGCGGCCTTATCGTCGACGGCCTTGTAGCCCGTGGTGGTGCTCAGATCCTTGAGGATGCCACTCTGGGCCAGGTCGTAGTAGGCGCTGACGTTGAGCGCGATCAGGTCCGGGACGTTGCCCTTCGCCAGCCGGGACTTCAGGACCGTGACGGCATCCTGAACCGCGGTCTGCTTCACCGTGATGTTCGGGTGGGACTTCTCGAAGTCCTTGATGAGCTCGTTCACCGTCGCGATCGCCTCGGGCTTGTTCTGGAAGATCTCCAGTTGCACTTTTCCGCCGCCGCCGCCGCTCCCACTGCACGCGGCAAGCGCGACGGCGATGGCGGTCGCGGCGATGGCGGCCGAGAGGGCGCGCCAGATGGATTTCTTCACAATGCCTCCTTTGGTGTGAGTGAAGAGGTGGGGGCCCGGCGCACGGCGGCCAGGCGGTTCAGAAAAAGGTCGCGGAACGCGGCGACGTCGGTATCGATGGCTACGCGGATTCGCGAGCTAGGCTGGTCCGCTGCCCATGGGATGATCCGGAGCGAACCGTCATCGATGTCGGTCTCGACCCTCGCGGGGATGAAGCGGCAGATGCCGTCCGCAATCGCTGCGGCGATGACGAGCGGGTCATGGAGGTGGCAGACCGCCGATGAGCCGACGGCGCTATGCTCGCGGGACTGCCCGGTGATCCACGCCTCGACGCAGTCGGCGATCCAGTCGACGGCCGCATCCCGGCTCTGCTCGCGCAGCCAAGAGACATCCCCGAGATCGAGCGTCGTCCTCAGCGTCTGATCGATGCCCACGATGCGGATGCCGGCGGCGGAGCCGAGGACGACGCTCGCCGCCTCCGGGTCGACGAACACGTTGAAGTCGCCGCGGATGTCGACGTCGCCGGTATCCCCGGTGGCGTTGCCCGCCATGAGGATGATCTCGCGCACATCGCGCGCGAACGACTGGTCCGACTGGATCGCCTGCGCGAGGTTGGTCAGCGGGCCGATCGCGAGGATCGTGACCTCGCCCGGACGGGCGGCGACCTGCCGGCGCATCCAGGCGACAGCCTCCGCCTCATCCTCATCCGGCTTCGGAGAGGGCTGCGTCGCGGCAGGCGTCGGCATGCCGAACCGCTGCCAGACATCGCTCATGCGGCGACGCAGAGGTGCGGCGGCCCCTTCGAGGACGGGCACGTCCTCCCGGCCCAGCCGACGCAGCAGACCGCGAGCAGACTCGACGCCCGTCGCGGTCGGGACGTTGCCGTTCACGATCGTGCAGCCGAGCACCTCGAGCTCCGGCGACGCCAGGGCCAGGGCGATCGCGAGACCGTCGTCGAGCACGCTCCCGGGAGCGCCGATACCCGGGTCGGTGTCGATGATCACAGGCAACCGACTCATTGGCGTCGTCCCAGCCGGGTGAGGAGGGCGTCGGTCCGGTCGGCGAGTTCGGTCACGGTGATGCGGTCAAAGCCGCGCACCGCGCTGCGCACGTGGATGTGGGTGGTGCCGATGAGCTCGGTAGGAATGGCCGCCGCTCCGTGCAGGGCGCCGAAGACGCTTCCGACGGTCGCCCCATTCGAGTCGGTGTCATTGCCCGCGGCCACCGTGATTGCGAGGGCCTCGGTGAACGATCCTCCCCAGAGCAGGCCCGCAGCAATGATCGCCGCGTTGTTCACGGTGTGGACCCAGTTGTAGTGACCCAGCGCCGCCTCGATCCAGTCCAACGCCTCGATGTGGTCCCCGCCTGCCGAGTGAACGTCGAGGATCCCCTGCACCGCATGACGGAGACGTGACCGGTCGGGCACGACTGCAAGCGCTGTCTCGATCGCGAAGCGGGCGTCCTCCGTGGCGAGCGCCGCTGCCACCAGAGCCGCTGCCCACATCTCTCCGTAGACGCCGTTCTTCACATGGCTGAGGCGCGCATCGATGAGAGCCGCCGATGCGGCGGCCGCCGGGTCGCCGGGATTGAGGTAGCCGAAGATGTCGGCCCGAATGAGAGCACCGATCCACTCCCGGTACGGGTTGCGGTACGTGGCGACGTCGCGCCCACGCTTGCCGAGGATCAGGTTCCGGTATGCCGCGCGCTCTGCAGTGAAAGTCTGCGTGAACGGCAGGCGGTCGAGCCACTCACGGGCGATGTCCGCGGTCGTGATGGCGTCGCCGTACTTCTCCATCATGAAGAGCCCGAGGATGGTCCAGTCGATGTCGTCGTCCCGCGGAACGTCGGTGAAGTTCCCGAGTGATGACACGGCGGCATCGGGATGGAGCGGGCCGACACCGGCCGGCCGGCGGTCGAGCAGCCGGACGTAACCTGTCTGCGGCCAGTCCCCGGTCGCCCGCAGGTAGGTCTCGATCTCCGAACGGCTCAGTCCCTCAACCGGCTTGCCCATCGTGTTGCCGACCGTGCGCCCTTGCCAGGCGCCGACGAGACGGTCACCGAGCTCGATGCCGTCGAGCGGGAGTTGCGGCGCTCGGACTGCGATCGCTTCGAGGACCGCTTCGTCGTCGGGCTCGTCGTACGCCCACTCGCGGCTGAGGGGCAACTCCGCGAGATCACGGTCGATTCGCTCGAGCTCGGCGAAGTCGTTCGACGACGCTGCGCGCCGCGCGTCGGCCTCGAGGGAGCCGATGTCGTAGCCCGAGTGAGCGCGCTGCTGCGCTTCGTCGGGAACGAGGTCTCTGGCGTCCAGAACGTCGTGCATGTCTTCTCCCTTGGGCTATAAAACTAAACCGGTTTGCTCAGGAATGCTAAGCTGCCGGCCCCCGAACTATCTTGCGAGCGGGGCGAGCCGCCTCGGAAGCGGCGCATTTGATGCAAACCGATTTGCGTAGATCGACGCTAACACACGTGGACTATTCCGCGCTACGGCCTCAACGGTCTTGTCGGCGCGTGGCCACAACCTCGGCCGCTGCAGTCGAGGCGCGCCGTGCGGCCGAGACCAGATCTGCGCCCTGAGAAAGGGCTGCGGCCACCGTCCCGGCGAAACTGTCGCCGGCGCCGGTCGTATCCACCGGCGCCGACACGGCGTCTGCGGGGACGATGTGATGACGCCGCGCCTCGACGACGTGCGCGCCCCGGGAGCCGTCCGTGACGATCACGGACCGGGCGATGGCACCGAGCTGCAGCGCCAGCGCCGTGACGGGCATCGACGTAGCGGCGAGGAGGCCGCGCGCTTCACCCGCGTTGACGATCACCGGGTCGGCGGTCGTGAGCAACCCGCGCAGAGGATGATCGACGGGGAGTGCGAGCCACTGGTCCAGCGGGCTCGGGTTGAACACCCAGCGCCGACCCTGCGACTCCGCCCACTCCGCCGCCGCGACGACCGCGTCCACTGGCGTCTCGAGCTGGCACACGACGATGTCGGGACGCAGCCGATCGAGCGCCCGTGCGACATCCCGAGGAACGACGCGCGCGTTCGCGCCCGGTACGACGACGATGCTGTTCTCGCCGTCCCGGGACACGACGATGAAAGCCGTTCCCGACGCCGTCTCCACCCGTTCCAGATGACGGAGGTCGATTCGGGCTCGCTCAAGCGCATCGGTCATCGTTCCGGCGGCGGCGTCCCTCCCCACGGCGCCGACGAAAGCGGTCGGGGCAACGCGCGCCGCGGCCACCGCCTGATTCAGACCCTTACCGCCTGGAAATTGGGCGATCGTGCCCCCGAGGACGGTCTCGCCGGGCCGCGGGATGCGATCGGCGCCGACGACGATGTCGAG
Organism: Leifsonia sp. KNZ13-11D; assembly: GCF_056754895.1. Taxonomy (NCBI): domain Bacteria; kingdom Bacillati; phylum Actinomycetota; class Actinomycetes; order Micrococcales; family Microbacteriaceae; genus Leifsonia; species Leifsonia sp. KNZ13-11D. Next base: position 732,422 of record NZ_JBPGWU010000001.1, on the reverse strand, counting down.
ATTCGCCGACCCGACGACCGCGACGGAGGTCTTGGAGGGCGACGCTGGTCGTCCGTTCATCGCGGCTCCTTAGGCCGACTCGCGGATCACGAGTGTGTGTTGAATGAGGAGATGGCGCGGAGTGGCGGCGGCGTTCGTGCTCTCGATCCGGTAGAGCAGGAGCTCGCCGGCAGCTCGCCCGATCTCCTCAGCGGGGATGCGGACCGTCGTCAGTGCGGGGTCGACGAGGCTGGCCGCGTCGATGTCATCGACTCCGATGATCGCGATCTCCCCGGCGGCACGGCCCGACCGCCGAACCGCGTCGATCGCTCCGATCGCCATCATGTCGTTCGCGCAGAAGACGGCGGTCGGCGGCTCCTCCAGACTCAGCAGCGTCCCCATGCAGGCGAAACCGCTCGCCCGCGTCCAGTCCCCCTCCACGATGAGCTCCGGTGCCGACGGAAGACCGTGCCGCGCGTAGGCGGAACGGAAGCCCTGAAGCCTCGGCCGGCCGGGGGCCTTGTCCTGAGGCCCGGTGATCGTGGCTATCCGATGGTGGCCCGTGGCGACGAACCGATCCACGGCGTCCTCCGCGAGCCGGACATCGTCCGAGGTCACCCAGTCGATGGCGAGATTCGAGATGGAGGAGCCGACGGCGACCACCGGGATGCGCTCGTCGAGAACGGACTCGATCTGCTCGTCGATGTCGGCCACCGCCACGACGATGCCATCGACGCGGCGCTGGATCGCCTCCTTGATGAAGGTCTCGACCGCGGCCGGTCCTGAATCTCCGTCGAACAGCATCACGACATGCCCGCTGTCGCTGACCGCCTTCTGAACCCCCCGGGCGAGCGCGGGATAGAACGGGTTGGTGATGTCCTGGGCGACGAGCGCGATCGTGTTGCTCCGATTGCGGTTCAGCGCCCGGGCGAAGAAATTGGGGCGGAAGCCCATCTCCTCCATGACCTTCTCGACGTGCCGACGGGTGCTCGGCGACACCGGACGCTTGCTGGAGAGGACATGCGAGACCGTCGTCTTGCTCACGCCGGCCGCCGCCGCGACATCGTCGATCGTCACCCCAGCGCCTGAATTGCGCCGCACACGAGCGCGCTCGTCTCCCGCCTCCGCCACGGTCATCCCCTCTGCACCAGCCTGAACAAACTAGTTTGCATAGAGGAGGCTATGGCACGTCCGCCGCACAGGTCAAGCCGCGGCGGCCGCTTCCCGAAGCGTCGACCGGTTGGCCTCAATCTCGTGCCGGTGCTCGTCGGCCCACGACATCAGTCCCAGCATCGGCTCGATGAAGCTGATCCCGAGCGGCGTGAGGCGGTATTCGACGTGTCGCGGCATCCCCCCGAGATCCTCCCGAGACACGAGACCGTCCGCCTCCAGCGATCGGAGCGTCACGGCGAGCATCCGATGGGAGATGCCATCGATGATCTGCTGCAGCTCGGTGAACCGGCGCACGCCTCCAGCCAGCGCGACGATCGCATGCATCGACCACTTGTCGCCGATCCGTTGCAGCAGGTCGCGCATCACGTGGTGCGAGGCGGCGGTCATGATGCACGTGCGGTCCAGGTCGGCGGTGAGATTCTCCTCGGACATCATCCATCCCTTCCGGGCATGACAACGCACGACGGGCGGGCGGTGTTCCACGGAACAGACAGACGGGCTTCCACGGCACCTCAAAGTGCGTGCATACGCACCTGAAAGTGCTGATGAGAGGGCCGGAATGCGAGCACCAGGACGTGCTGTTCGGCTCGATGACAGCGAACGCTCGCTGGATTCCCACACGAAATTACCGATTGAGAAACACCATGACGAAGATCGCCATCATCGTCGGCAGCACGCGTCCCGGACGCCGGGCCGCCGATGTCGCCGACTGGGTACTGCAGAACGCACGTGCCCGCAGCGGCGCGAGCTACGAACTCGTAGACCTGGCCGAATACCCCCTACCCCACTTCGACGAGGCGCTCCCGCCGGCGATGGGACAGTACGAGAACGACCACACGAAGGAGTGGGCGGCAACCATCGCCCAGTACGACGGATACATCTTCGTGACCCCGGAGTACAACCACTCCACCTCCGGCGTGCTGAAGAACGCCATCGACTACCTCTACGGCGAATGGAACAACAAGGCCGCCGGGTTCGTCAGCTACGGCAGCGTCGGGGGAACGAGAGCGGTGGAGCACCTCCGGCTCATCGCGGCGGAGCTCCAGATGGCGACCGTGCGCTCGCAGGTCGCGCTCTCCGTCTTCGCCGACTTCGAGGACTTCACCGTCTTCCGTCCGCTGCCTGCGCACGACGCCGCACTCGAGAACCTGTTCGTCCAGCTGGAGCGCTGGTCGGCAGTCCTCGCGCCTCTCCACACTCTGAGCAACTAAGGAAAACGAAAATGGAACAGCAGAAGAAGGTCGCGATCGTCACGGGAGCATCCCGCGGAATCGGTCGCGCGATCGCCGAGCGCCTCGGCCGCGCAGGCGTGAACGTCGTGGTCAACTACTACCCGGGTGAGCTCGCCGCCGCGGAAGACGTCGTACGCACGATCCGGCAGAACGGCGCGGACGCCATCGCCGCGCAGGCCGACATTTCCGACGAGACGCAACTCCGCGGACTGTTCGACCTGGCTGAAGCGCACTTCGGGCGGATCGACATCCTGGTCAACAATGCCGCGAACACCACCCACGGCACGATCGCGGAGACGACCGTCGAGGCGTTCGACGCTGTCTTCGCGACGAACGCGCGCGCCGGTTTCGTCGCGCTCCGAGAGGGCGGGCTGCGGCTGCAGGACGGCGGCAGGATCGTCGTCATCTCCGCCGGGCTGACCGTGATGCCGCGCGCCGGGACGGGCGTCTACGCCGCCAGTAAGGCCGCCGTCGATCACCTCGTGCGCGTTCATGCGCGCGAAGTGGGGCACCGCGGTATCACGGTGAACAGTGTCATGCCCGGCGCGGTCCTCACCCAGGCCCTGCTCGACGCCGGACCGGCGGTGATCGAAGGCGAAGTGGCCGCCACTCCCCTCGGCCGGGTCGGTCATCCTGAGGACATCGCCGACATCGTCGCGTTCCTCGTCTCCGACGACGGCCGTTGGGTCACAGGGCAGACCATCGGCGCCGGCGGCGGGATGTTCTGAGGCGTCTCGGACGACCGAGCGAATCCGATGCCCGTTCCGACCTGTGCCGGAACGGGCATCGTTCACGTCGACCGGACGAGCCGGTAACCGGCCGCCCGCAGGGTCTCGGACATATGCTGGGCGTACCACTCCGGCCACTGCTGGTCGTAGACGCCGCCCAGGTCGACCGCCTCGTGCACCCCGTGCGCCTCGGCCGCCTGCCGGAGGTGATCGAGGATGATGTGGGTCTGCTCCTGGTCGGACTCGACCGCGTTCTCGCTCATCGTCCCGGCAGCCGCTTCTTGATCTCCTGCAGGATCCAGCCGTTGCCATCTGGGTCCTCGAAGGAGGCGAACGTGGAGTAGTCGGCGCGTTCGGGGTGCGGACCGCTGACGCGCTCGCGCTCACCGGCGTGGTGGAAGATGCCCGTCGAGTCGTGCCAGAGCTCAGAGACGGAGACGCCGGCTTTCATGAGGGCGTCGCGCGCTTCGTCGATGTCGTACACCGTCAACTGCAGCCCCTGCGTCGAGCCGGGAGGGGCGTCCGTGAGCCCCGTGCCGAAGATGATCGAGGCCTCCGACTCCGGTGGAGTGAACTGCACGATGCGGTACCCGTCCTGCACGGAGAAATCGGCGTCCTCGCGCCAGCCGAGCGACTGATAGAACGCCTTCGCTCTGTCGACGTCCGATACGGGGAGGAGCACGACCTCCAGTTTCATGTACATGCTGATCATCCTTTCTGTCGCGCTGCGGTGCGCTGGTTGAGGCGGTATGTCTCGAGCAGCCGGAGCCAGATCTCGCTCACGGTGGGATACGAGGGAACGGCATGCCAGAGCCGGTCGATCGGCACCTGGCCGACCACGGCCGTCGTCGCCGCGTGCAGCATGTCGCCGACGTCCGGGCCGACGAGGGTCACCCCGAGCACGACGCGGCGGTCGTCGTCGACGACCATCCGCGCCCGACCCGCATAGCCGTCGGCCCGCACCGAGGCGCCCGCGACCCAGCCCATGTCGTAGTCGGCGACGCTGACGCGATAGCCGGCATCCCGGGCGGCCGCCTCCGTGAGTCCCACGGACGCGATCTCCGGTTCGGTGAACGTCACCTGCGGCACCGCTTCATGGTCGGCCGTCGCGACATGCGCGCCCCACGGCTCGTCGAAGATCTCTTCCCCCGCTGCCCGCGCGGCGATGACGTCTCCCGCGATGCGCGCCTGGTACTTGCCCTGGTGCGTGAGGAGGGCGCGGTGGGTCACGTCGCCGACCGCGTAAAGCCACTCGAAGCCGGGCAGCCGCATCGTGTCGTCGGTCGGGAGCCATGACCCTGGCGTCAGCCCGATCGTCTCCAATCCGATCGCCTCCGTGCGCGGCCGACGTCCCGTGGCGACGAGGATCTCGTCGGCGACGACGGTCCCGCCGTCGGTCTCGACCCGCACACCATCCTCATCGCGTCCCACCCCGCTGACGGTCGTATCCGTCAACAACGTCACGCCCATCGCGCGCAGCGATGTCGCGAGCAGCTCACTGGCGAACGGTTCCATGCCTCTCAGCAGTCCGTGACGCGAGACGAGGGTGACGGTGCAGCCGAACCCCGCGTACGCGGTCGCCATTTCGCAGGCGACGACACCGCCCCCGATGATCACGAGGCTCTTCGGAACCGTCTTCACGCTCGTCGCATCGCGGCTCGTCCACGGTTCGCTGGCTCGCAGCCCCGGGGTGTCGGGGATCACGGCATCCGATCCAGTCGAGACGACGACGGCCACGCGGGCGCCCAGTATGGTCTCCGACCCGTCCGAGGCGGTGACGATGACGCGCTTCTCCCCGTCGAGCCGTCCGTGACCCCGGATGAGCGCGATGCCGGCTCCATCGACCCAGTCGACCTGGCTCTGGTCGGACCAGTCGTGCACCTGGCGGTCCCTGCGGCGCAGCACCGCCTCCACGTCGAGTTCACCGGTCACGGCCGCAGCCGCGCCGTCGACCGCGCGCGCTTCCCGAAGCGATTGCGCCGGTCGCAGCAGCGCCTTCGACGGGATGCACGCCCAGAAGGAGCACTCTCCGCCGACGAGTTCGTGCTCGACGAGAACTGCTGAAAGGCCGCCTTGCACCGATCGCTCCGCGACGTTCTCCGCGACGGCTCCCCCTCCGATGATGACGACGTCATACTGCTGCTGGTCCACACTCATCTCCTCGCCCGATCACCGCCCCGCTGCGAGCGCAACGGATTTCTGAAGTCGCATCGCGGTGTTGATCAGCGCGAAGTGGCTGAACGCCTGAGGCGTATTGCCGAGCTGTCGATGTGACTGGGGGTCCCACTCCTCGCTCAGCAACCCGGCGTGATTGCGCACTGCCAGCAGCCTCTCGAACAACCGCATCGCATCGCCCCGCCGCCCGATTCCGAGAAGTGCGTCGACGAGCCAGAACGAGCACGCCAGGAAGACGCCTTCGTCGCCCGGGAGGCCGTCATCGCTCTCCTCAGGCCGGTAACGCAGCACGAAACCGTCGTAAAGCAGTTCCCGCTCGATCGCTTCGACCGTCCCGACCAGCCGGGGGTCGTCCTCTGCGACGAAGCCGAGGACGCCGATCTGGAGGAGGCTCGCATCCAGTGCGGACTCGCCGTAGCTCTGTGTGAAAGTGTTGCGGTCGTGGTCGAAGCCGTTGGCGAGCACATCCGCCTTGATGTCGGCTCGCAGCCGCCGCCACCGATCCAGCGGTGCCTGGAGCCCGAATTCCGTCGCCTCCTCGATCATTCCGTCGACCGCCACCCACGCCATGACCTTCGAGTACGTGAAGTGCCGGCGAGGCCCGCGCACCTCCCACAGGCCGTTGTCCGGCTGCCGCCACACCGCCTCCAGACGCCGCAGCAGCGCGCACTGGAGGCTCCACGCGTCGCCGGTCACCTCCGTACCCGTCGCCGGCCGTACTGAGAGACCCCGCATAATCTCTCCCCACGCGTCGAGTTGCAGCTGGTCCGCGGCCTCGTTCCCCACGCGTACGGGGAGGGAGCCTTCGTATCCGTCGAGCCAGGGGAGGATCGTCTCGGGCAGCCGTCGACGACCGTCCAGCCCGTACATGATCTGCAGCTCGGCGGGCTCGCCGGCGATGGCGCGCAACAGCCACGACCGCCATGCCTCCGGCTCTTCGGTGTACCCGGCGCTGGAGAGCGAGCGGGCCGACATCGCCGCGTCGCGCAGCCAGCAGAACCGATAATCCCAGTTGCGCGGGCCGCCCAGCTTTTCCGGCAGGGACGTGGTCGCGGCGGCGACGATTCCCCCGGTCGGCCGGAACGTGAGCGCCTTCAGCGTGATCAGCGAGCGTTCGATCGCATCGGAGTACGGCCCGTTTACGCCGACGGCGCGTGACGACCACTCCCTCCAGAAGGCCACGGTCTCTTCGAGGGCGCCGTTCCCGTCGACACGCTCCGGAGGCGTCAGGTGGCTTGCTTTCCAGGTGAGCACGAACGTCCTCTGCTCTCCGGGACCGAGCTCGAACTCGCTGACACTGGTGAGTCCCTCGCCGGAGACCGGCGCATCCGACCACAGATAGGCGCCGTCCGGTCCTGCGATCGCACGAATGCCCGACTCGCCGCGGGTGACCCAAGGCACGACACGGCCGTAGTCGAAGCGGAAGGCCACCTCACTCCGCACGGCCACACGTCCGGTTTCACCGCTCACGATCCGGACCAGCGTGACCTCGTCGTCGCGATCGGCTCGCACCGGCATGAAGTCCAGGATGCGGACGCGATCGTCGCCGTCGGTCCAATCCGTCTCCAGCACCAGCGTGCCCGGCCAGTACGCCTGCCGGGCCACAGCGCCCGAGCTGCGGGGCCGGACGCTCCAGTACCCGCTCTCACCTGTGCCGAGGAGGGCTGCGAAGCACGCGGGCGAATCGAAGTGCGGCAGACAAAGCCAGTCAACCGAGCCTTCGGTGCTGATCAGGGCCGCGGTTTTGAGATCGCCGACCATCGCGTAGTCCTCTATCCCCGGCATGGGACCAGAGTGTAGAACTCCCAAGCCCGCCCGACGAGACCTACTTCGCGCAGATGGGCTCTTGCCGACCCCTCCCCATCGGAAGAGAATCACCCTGGGATCACCCCAGGACAGGTGGGCGCGAATGAAATGGCCGCCGACAACAACACACCACACGAATCGGACGCACTAAGTCCTCTGCGGAGCCGGACCGGAGTGCTCCTCATCGCCGCGACAGTGCTGGCGTCACTCGTCGGCTTCCTCGACGCCTACGTCGTCATCGTCGCGGTTCCTGCCATCAAGGCCGACCTCGGAGGGACCGCCACCGAGATCCAGTTCGTGGTGACCGGGTACCTTCTCACCGTTGCGTCGCTCTTACTCCTCTCGGGATCGCTCGCCGACCGGTTCGGGCGGCGACGCGTGCTCGAAGCGGGCTTACTCGTCATGCTGATCGCCTCGGTGCTCTGCTCGCTGGTGCCGAACATCGATTGGCTGATCGGCGCCCGCATCCTTCAGGGCGCGGGGGGCGCGCTGGTCGTCCCGAGCAGTCTCGCCATGCTCAACGGCACCCTGCGGGTCGCCGATCGCGCACGAGGGATCGGGATCTGGGCCGGGATCTCCACACTGGGGACCACCGTCGGGCCGTTCCTGGGCGGCTGGCTGGTCGACCACGCGAACTGGCGCTGGGTCTTCATCCTCAACGTCCCCATCATCGTGGTCGCGCTCGTCATCCTCCGCTTCGTCCCGGAGGTGCTCGTCCGCGACCGATCCGCTTCGGCGGATATCCCGGGCGCTGTGCTCGCGATCCTGGGACTCGGCGGGGTGACGTATGCGTTCACCGCGGGACCGGCATCCGGATGGACCAACCCAATCGTGATCGCCGCCGGCGTCATCGGCGTCCTCTCCCTGGTCGCCCTCGTGCTCGTGGAGCGGCGGCGTCCGAACCCGATGCTCAAGCTCCAGCTCTTCCGTTCGCGTCAGTTCAGCGCCATCAACGTGACGACGGTACTGCTCTACGGCGCCTTTGCCGCGGCGAACTATCTGCTCGTGCTCCAGTGCGAGCTGCGGTTGGGATACTCCGCTTCGCAGGCCGGCGCAGTCCTGATCCCCGAATCGATCGTCTTTCTGCTGCTCTCCCCATTCACCGGAGCGCTCGTCGCCCGCTGGGGACCGCGGTGGCTCATGGCGGCAGGCATCATCATCGTCGGCATCGCCTTCCTGCTTCTTGCCGGAGCCAGGCCCGGCGAAAGCTACGTTCAGGCGGTGCTCCCCGGGGCTCTCCTCTGGGGTTTCGGCGCCGGCTTGCTCGTCACGCCCCTGACCAGCTCGGTGCTCGCAGCCGTTCCTGACACAGACCTGGGTGAGGCTTCTGCCATCAACGACGGCGCTTCGCGGGTGGGCGCCCTGCTCATCACCGCGCTAGTGCCCGTCCTGATCGGGGGGTCCGGTGGCGGCCTCACTTCCGCAATCGAAAACGGCTACGCGACGGCGATGGTCATCATGGCCGTCTTCTGCCTTGCCGCCGCCATCATTGCAGCTGTGTTCGTGTCCAACGCCCGGGTGGGACCGCCACACCTCATGCCGGGACCACGGGTCAACACCTGCGCATTCCCCATGCCCGGACCTGACAGAGCCGAGGAGACGGTGACATGACCGACGAACAAGAGACCGACAGCCACCGCGGATCCGGTCAGACCCTCCGGGGTCAGACGGTCGTCATCATCGGCGGGAGCCAGGGAATCGGCAGGGCGACCGCCGAGCACGCCCTGAGCCGCGGTGCGCAGGTGGTCCTCACCGGACGAAATGCGCAGCGTCTCGAAGAGGCTGGCGCTGCGCTCGGCGGAGTAGATACCGCGGCCTTCGACGCGACCGATACTGAAGCACTGGAGCGCTTCTTCTCCGGCCTGACCCACCCCGTCGACCAGGTGATGGTCTCCGCCGGGGGCTCCTACTATGCGCGCGTTCCCGACCTCGACCTCGGACGCGTCGCCGGCGCGATCGCCGAGCACGTTCTTCTCCCATTGGCCGTGGCCAAGTACGCGCCGGCGCAGGTACGACCGGGCGGCACCCTCATCTTCATGACCGGCACTGCCGCGCGTCATCCGGCTCCGGGACTGTCCGTGGCGGGCCTCTTCGCAACCGGCATGCCCGAGGTCGTCGCGAACCTCGCGTTGGAGACCGCACCGGTCCGGGTCAACCTCATCGCCGCGGGTTTCGTCGACACACCCCTCTCTGCACGCCTGCTCGGGAACGACCTGGATACACGGCGAAAGACACTCCGCGAGACGCTGCCGATACGGCGGGTGGTCACGGCGGACGATGTCGCCTCACTTGCCCTTCACTTGATGGAGAACGAGTCGATCACCGGCGCCACCTTCGACATCGATGGAGGCCAGAAGCTTCTCAGCGAGGGTTGACCCGGGGCCCGAGCAGGCGGAGTCCGGCAGCGAGGGCGACTTGCCGGTAGGCAGCCGCGAGGTCGTCGACCGATGCGTGAGCGTTCAAGCCACTCGGGTTCGGCACGACCCAGACCTGCGATCCTCCCCACACCTCCGGTTGGCGGCCGATAACCGCGTCCGGTCGGTCGAACGCGACCCGGTATGCGCTGATGCCCAGGATCGCCACGACAGTCGGCCGAATGTTCGCGAGGCGCTCCTGAAGGGCGTTCCCGCCCTGCTGGAGTTGCTCGCGCGTCAGCTCCGCTGCCCGCGAGGTCGCCCCGGGGACGATTGATGTGATTCCCACGCCCTGTCTGCTGAGTTGCGCGACATCTTCGGGGATGAATCCGTCTGACGCGTCCACCACATGGTCCGTGATTCCCGCACGGTAGAGCGCTTTGTAGAACCGATTGCCGCGCGGCGCGAAGTGGGCTTGGACGGCGACGCTCAGGAGTCCTGGATTGATTCCGACGAACAGCAACCGTGTCGGCCGCGGCAGGAGGTCAGGAAGCGTCCTTCCGGTGAAATGGGCCAGATCGCCTCGCGCAAACCTCATCGGCGCCAGACCTCCTTCTGCTGATCGCGGGAATCGACGCGGGGCAGCGCAGATGCGACCCTCGCGGCGATCTTCTCGACGGCCAGACCCGAGGCATCCAGTATCTGCTCGCGAGTTCCTTGTCCGAGGAAAGCGTCATCGAGCGCGAACACCAGGGGATCAACGGTGGTTGAGGCCGACAGATGCTTCTGCAGCCGGCTGGCGGCACCGCCGTAGCGGACACCGTCCTCGAGGATCGCGACGAGGTCGTGTTCGCGCGCGAGGGTGTCGAGCCCGGTCGGCGACGGCGCCACCCAGCGCGGGTCCACGACGGTGACCCCGATCCCGTCTTCAGCCAACCTCCGCGCGACCTCCAGCGCCCGCTCGGCCATTGCGCCGATCGCAACGAGCAGAACATCCCGCGCCCGCGACTCGTGCAGCACATCGATGCCATCGGAGGAGCGATAAAGGGCCGTGATCGCCTTCGGCGCCACGCCGCGCGGGAACCGCAGTGCAGTCGGGCCGTCATCGACCGCAACGGCCTCGGAGAGCAGCTTCCGCAGGCTTGCCGCATCGCGCGGGGCTGCGATGCGTACCCCCGGCGCCGCAGCGAGCAGCACCGTGTCCCACATGCCATGATGGCTGGCGCCGTCTGGGCCCGTGACACCGGCTCGATCGAGCACGAACGTCACCCCGGCCCGGCGGGCGGCGACCTCGTGCAGCAGCGGGTCGAAGGCGCGACCCAGGAATGTGGAGTAGAGCGCCACCACCGGGTGCAGTCCGGCGTGGGCCAGTCCGCCGGCGCACGCGACCGCGTGCTGTTCGGCCATGCCGACGTCGATCACGCGCTCCGGAAAGGCCTCTGCCAGCGGCCCCAGGCCAGTGGGAAGGAGCATCGCCGCCGTGACCGCCACGACCCTGTCGTTCCTGCGCGCTTCCTCGAGGATGGCGTGCCCGAATACCTCCGTCCAACTAACCCCCTTCGGTGCCACCGCCCTGCCCGAGACAGGGTCGATCCTGCCGACCGCGTGGAAGCGGTCGGCCGCGTCCTCCAAGGCTGGAGCGAATCCCCTCCCTTTCTCCGTCACTACATGGACGATGACGGGCTCGGCGGCGTCGCGTGCGGCGCGAAGCGCACGTTCGACGGCTGCGCGGTCATGACCATCGACCGGGCCGACGACGACAATCCCCAATCCGGGGAAGAGATCCGCATCACCGCTCCGATGCGCACGGAGGGCGTGCGCGATGCCTCCGACCGTTGGCGCATATGATCTGCCGTTGTCGTTGATGACCATGACGAGGTTTCGACGCCGGGTGCGGACGATGTCGGCAAGCGCCTCCCACGCCAGGCCACCGGTGAGTGCCCCGTCGCCGACCACGGCGACGACCTTCCGAGACCGGACCGATGGTTCGTCGGCGTCGAACGCGGACGCTATCCCGGCCGCCCACGACAAGGCCGCTGAACCGTGGGAGCTCTCGACCACGTCGTGGACGGACTCCCGCCTTAGCGGATAGGCTCCCACGCCACCCTGGCCGCGCAACGCCCCGAAGTCACGGCGCCCGGTGAGCAACTTGTGGACGTAGGTTTGGTGGCCGACGTCCCAAATGATCGGCTCGGACGGGGAGTCGAATACGCGGTGGATGGCAATCGTCAGTTCGACCACACCGAGATTCGGCCCAAGGTGGCCTCCCGTTCTCGAGACGGCGTCCACGAGGAAAGCACGGATCTCAGCGGCTAGAGCGTCGAGTTCCGGGTCAGTCAGATCGTCGAGATCCCGGGGCGATCGCAGCCGTTCGAGAATCACTGGAGCCAGCTCTCGAGCTCCGACACGAACGAGGCCGCATCGAGCAACGATCCGGATCTCCGAACCAACCGAGCGTCCGCCGCAGTTGCCGCCCGTGCGACCGTGCCAGCAAATGAAGCGTCTGCTTCGCCATCGAACTCGAGCAGGACGACCGCGTCGCAATCGCCGAGAACCTCGGCCAGGTCGCCCACCGTCGTCTCACGAGGCACGACCACACCCTCGCCGCCCAAGCGGTAGACATCGTCGGCCGCGACAACGTCATGGACCACACCGAGAAAGTCGTGGTCGCGATCGTAGAGTTCCGCAAGCAGAGGATGTGCGAGGTAATGGTGGGCACCGATCACAGCGATTCGGGACACGAGCAGACCTTCCTGGTTACACCGCCGGGGCGGTATTTGACCTACGGGTCCATAAAGCATACGCTGCTGGTGCGAGCGCGCCGGAACGGCGGCGGTCGACTGCCCATCGATGACGATGCACTCGCGCCGGTGCCCGCCGCAGTTCCCCCATGCGTCGGCGGGCGCCGGCACTCAGAGCGACGCGACGGCCTCCCGCACAGCCACGACCGCGCGAGCCGGATCCGTTCGCATCTTCAAGAGGATGCTCGTCGCGATGACGGTGGTCAGTAGCATCGAGGCAGACCGGGCCGCGTCCGACTCGGCGCGGAACTCGCCGGACCGGCGCCCCGCTTCCACCACGTCGCGGAAAGCGGTCTCGATACCGGCGAAAAGATCGTCGGCAATCCCACGCGCGCTCGCGTCGACGCTGGCGACCTCGGCGATCGAGTTGACCATTAAGCAGCCCTGCGCATGGGTTCCGAGCCCGGTCAGCTCGTAGACCGCCGCCTCGATCCGCGGCCGGACGGGACCCTTCGCGTCGAAGGCCGCGGCCAGGTAATCGATCCGCCGCTGCTTGTATCGCTCCAAGGCGGATATGAAGAGCTGATGCTTGCTCTCGAACGTGTTGTAGAAGCTGCCTTTGCCGATACCCAGCTCGTCCAGCAGCAACTGAGGTGTTGTGCCGGCATAGCCGTTGCGCCAAAATACCTCCATCGCGCGCTCCACGGCGGCGTCCGCCTCGAATTTCCTCGGCCTTCCCATGCCGCGAACGATAGCGGTTCTGTACTAACGGGTCAATTCTGGCGCCCGGCGACAACGGCACGGGTGCGGAATTGTGTAGTTGCAGGTACATTACAGTCGGGCGCGATCGCGTCACGATCCCTATGGAACCCGAGGCACCAGACCATGTCGACAAGCCGAGCACAACCGACGACCGCACCGCTCAGCACAGCAGAACGCCGGGAGTTCCGGGCCGCCGCCCTGATCGCGATCGGCCTGGCCGCGGCACCGGTGGTTGCCCTCGGGTTCACCCGTTTCGCGTACGCCCTCCTGCTCCCCGCAATGCGCACGGACCTGGGCTGGTCGTTTGCGACCGCCGGCGGGATCACGACGGCGAACGCCGTCGGGTATGTCATCGGATGCGCCACGGCGGCTGTGCTGGCCCGGCGGTTCACCGAGCGCGGCGTCTTCGTCGTCGGCATGATCATCAGCGCGCTGGCTTTACTGGCCACAGCTTCATCCGGCGACTACATCTACCTGACGATCGTGCGCTTCGTCGGCGGCCTGTCGACCTCGGTCGTTTTCGTGATCGGATCCGCCATGGCGTCCCGCATCCGCGTGCCCCGGCCACGCCAGTCGTCCATCATGGTCAGCATCTACATCGCCGGGGTCGGCGCGGGAATCGCGATCTCGGGCATCGCGGTCCCCATCGTCCTCGGCTGGCTTGGAATCCAGGGCTGGCCGGCCGGCTGGATCCTGATGGGCCTGTTGTCGGTGCTCGCGGTCTGGCCGACGGTCGTCGCGTCGAAGCGTGTCGACCCCCCAGCCGCCGCGGGAGGTCCGCGCACCTCGTTCGCCTTCCTCACCCCCACCTTCATCTGGTACGTCCTGTATGGAGCCGGCTACGTCTCGTATCTCACGTTCGTCGTCGCGCTGGTCGGCCAGCAGGGGCTGAGCGCCTGGGCGATCGCCGCGTTCTTCATCTCGATCGGAGTGGCCTCGGCGCTCGGCACACTGCTGATCTGGGGACCTGTCGTCGCCCGGCTCAATTCGGCCCTCGGACCGGCGCTCGTCACTCTCGTCGTTCTGATCGGCATCATCCCTGTGCTGATCTGGCCAGGCGTCGTCGGGGCGTTCATCTCCGCGGTGATCTTCGGCGCGGGTTTCATGGCCGGACCGACCGCCGCCACCGTGACTGCCAAGCGGTTCCTTCCGCCCGCGGCGCTGACCGCGGGTATCGCGGCTCTCACCGCCGCGTTCTCCGTCGGTCAGGCCGTCGGGCCGGTCGCCTCGGGCGTCGTGTCCGACACGAGACTGGGGATCGTCGGCGGTCTCTGGCTCTCGGTGGTGCTGCTGCTCGCGGCAGGCGTGGCGGTGCTCTTCCAGCGCAAGCCACGCACTTCGGACCAGTAGGACGGTCGGTCGTTCTCGGCGAAACCGACCGACTCAGTCCACGACTTCGAGCACGACGGCGATGCCCAGCCCGCCCCCGACGGAAGCCGCGGCGACGCCGTAGCTGCCGTGCGGGGCTCCCGCTCGGACGAGGCGGCTGAAGAGACGGACCACGGAGATGGCTCCGCTCGCCCCCCACGGGTGACCGAGGGCCAGCGCTCCGCCGTCGGCGCAGACCCGCGGGTCGTCCTCAGCCACTCCGATCCGCTCCAGCACGGCGATGCTCTGAGAGCCGAAAGCCTCCACGACCTCGAACGCCGACACGTCGCTCACTGCGAGCCCCGCTCTCGCAAGCGCCTGCATGATCGCCGGTGCGGCGCCGATCCCCGGGAGCGCCGGGTCGCACCCGACGACCGCACTCGCTCGGACGGCGAGACCCCGCGCCGTTCCGGCAGGAGCCAGGACGACCGCGGCCGCGCCGTCATTGAGCCGTGTCGAGGAGGCCGCGGTGAGTATCCCGCCGGCGTACAGGGAGGGGAGGCGCGCGAGGACCCGCTCACTTCCCCGGACTCCCTCGTCACGGTCGAGGCGGCCGAGTGGGACCAACTCGGACGTGAACGCGCCGGCTGCTGATGCGATCGCCGCACGCCGGCGGCTGCGCGCGGCGTAGGCGTCGACCTGCGCCCGCGTCATGCCGTCGTGTCGAGCCAGGTCTTCGGCGGCACGCACCATGTCCGGATCGGGAAAGCCCTCTGGCGCGAACGGAGCGCGCTCATACGCGACATCCCCCTGCATTCGCACGGGTGCGGTCGAGGCGCTCTCCACACCTCCCGCTATTCGTATCCGCCGGTCCCCCGCGTCGATCCCGGCTGCCGCATCCACGATCGCAGCCAGGCCACTCCCGCACTGCCGGTCGACGGTGCCTCCCGGTGTGTGCACGCCGAGGCCCGCGGCCAATGCGGAGACGCGGGCAGGATTGCCGCCGGGTCCCATGCAGTTGCCGAGGATGACGTCCGCAACCTCGATCTCATGTCCCAGTGCCGTCTCGGCATCGCGAACGACCGCGCGCAGCACCGGCGCCGCGAGTTCCTCCACACGAAATCGGGCGAGACCGCGCCCGCGAATCCCGATCGGGGTTCGACGCGCGGCGATGATCACCGCTTCGTTCCGGGATCCGGCTCCGAGGTCACGCATCGAGACGCTTCGCCTGCCCTTCCATCACACGACGACGAGCCTCCGCCCGCGCTGGCTTGCCCGAGAGAGTTCGCGGTATCGGGCCAGCGAACCAACGGCGGGGACGGTGAGCGGGAGCGAGACGAGCCGTGACCGCGGCTCGGAGTTGCGGCAGTGAGAACCGGGCGTCTCCGGGCTCGATCATCGCCACCACCAACGCGCCGATCCCCTGGATCGGAAGGCCGAACACCAGCACGTCGCGGACTCCCGCGACCTCACGAAGGACCGACTCCACCTCTTCGGGAACGACAGTCGCCGACGCACTCAGGATCGCCTCGTCGGCGCGTCCGAGCAACCGCAGCCGCGGAGCTCCCTCGCTGTTGCGCACCCATTCCCCGCGATCCCCCACAGTCACCCACGCGCCATGACGTCGCAAAGGGCCTGCGGCTCCCGCATAGCCGGCGGCCACGAAGGGGGACCGCACCCAGACCTCCCCCTGGCGGATCTCGATCTCGACACCGGGGAAGGGGGCAAGACCGTCGCCCTCATCCACCGCGACGAACGACAATTCGGCCGCCCCGTAGTATGCCGCGACCCGGACATCCGATGCCTCGGCGAGACGGCGAAGGCCGGGATCGAGCCTCGACCCGCCGACGAGCGCCACCCGAAGCCCGGGGGCGGTACCGGATTCGAGCACACGTCGCAGCGACTCAGGTGTGCCGTGCATTCCGTCACTGCCGGCCGCTCGGAGGAGTCGCGCAGCGGGGCCGCCGCTGAGCTGATGAGCTAGCGAGAACAGCGTCATCGACGACGAAGCCGGCCCCGGCAGGAAGACCTCGCGGGCCACGTCGGAGCACAGGGGCGGCGACGAGTGCGTCATGAGCTCGGCGACAGCGGCGAAACTCTCCGCCCAAGAGGACTCGCTACGCAGGACGACGCGTGGCGCGCCCGAACTTCCCGAGGTTGAGGTAGCCCAGGCGATCCCACTCAGATCAGCGGCAGAGGCGGCATCGACGGCGGCCGATCGCGCCGCAGCGGGCGCGCGATGATCGAGCACCATGGGCACATCCCCGTTCGCCTGGATCGCCTCGAGGTGCTCAACCAACGCGCAATCATCGTCCAACACGGCGATGACCGACGACACGGGACCTCCCACCTGAACAACGTTCACCTGAACGCCGTTCAGGATCATCTTATACTTCTCCGCACGCTCGAAACCCTGTGTGTTGTCTCCAGCCAAGAAGGTCAGCCCGCACTGGGACGGCCGCCGCTGGACTACGAGAGTCGCGGCCTATGAAACGCCAATTTGGTTGGAAGCACCGGGCGACAAGACAGACAGCGCAGTGCGATGAGGAGATGAAGAAGGCCATGAACGAGAGAGGGGGGCCAAGTACCAATGAATTGAAAGGGACGACGGGTCGAAGAAGCCCCAGCCGAGAAAGACGAAACGAAAGAGCCAATGCACGCAGGCACTTTAAGCGAGCTCGCGCCGCGGCCGCGGTATGACAGGGGTTCCGTGTAAACCTGGTTGCATGGCAAACCGGGGCTCATCCGCGCGCACCGAGCGACGCGCGGCGTCGTATGAACGGCAGCGTCGAGATCACGAAGCAATCCGATCCCGTCGCACTCTCGAGCGGGAGTGTGAGGCCGCGAAGCGGCACGCCGCCGACGCGTTGTCGGAGCTGGAGGCAAAGTGGAGCACGCACGCCGACGCCCTCAAGCGACTCTGGCTATCGCAGACCCTCGACCGCATTCGGCTCGAGCAGAACGCCGCCCTTCGAGAACGTGACGAGTTGATCGCCGGACTCCAGGACGTCGGCGAGAGTTGGAATGCTCTCGCTGCGCGCACCGGGCTGAGCCGGCAAGCGCTGAGCAAGCGTGTCGGTCGTTGACACGCGTAAAGGCATCGCTCACAACAAGCCCACCAGGCGAGGCATCTTCTCCGTCAGCGAGACTCAGACTCCACGACGCTCGAGTTCTGCGTCACCATCGCGAGGGCGGCTTCAGTAGAGCTTGGCCCGCGCGGACTCCGCGAATCTTGGCACGCCGGCACGGGTAAGCGCGAGCAAGAAGTGATCCACGGTCATCGCCGGGGAGTCGTAGCCCTCGACGAGTTCGACAAGGGCGCGGAGCGTGGGTGCGTAATAGAGGTCGAGCTGGTCCAGAAGGAAGTCGTCGGGGTGCACGACTTCGAGGTCGAACGGCTCGACCGAGCTCTCCGGGAAGTCTCTGGTGTTGAAGGACACCAGCACCTCGGCACCGCCGCGGACTGCGGCCGCGAGCACGTGCCGGTCCTTCTCGTCGTTCGTCATCGTCGGCACGAGGTCGTCGTAGCCGGTGACCATCGCGTCGGCGAAGTAGCGCTCCATAGTGCCGACCCGCTTCTCGACGAGCGTGGGGTCCTCGCCGTTCTTCACAAGGTTCTTCGCAAGCTCGAACAGGACGTCTTTCGACCACAGCGGCCGGAAGAGGCCTCTGTCAGCGAGCTCCAGAATGAAGTCGCTCAAGAGCGCCCCGTATAGGACGTTCGTATCGAAGAAGGCAGGAAAGCTCACTCAGCGTCGAGTTCCGCGAGACGCTTGACCTCCGCCGGGTTTCCGACCTGGACC
This sequence comes from Leifsonia sp. KNZ13-11D, assembly GCF_056754895.1. NCBI lineage: Bacteria > Bacillati > Actinomycetota > Actinomycetes > Micrococcales > Microbacteriaceae > Leifsonia > Leifsonia sp. KNZ13-11D. The sequence continues at coordinate 714,361 of NZ_JBPGWU010000001.1, read as the reverse complement.
TTCGCGTCGAGATTGGCACGCCGAAGCTCACGCAGGGCGGCACGCCGCTCGCTACGGAAGTTCGCCTGATATGCGACCAGATCCTCCAATCGGACACGACGATGACGGCCCGGCTTGTCGAACGCGATATCGCCAGCCTCGAGCAGACGAACCAGCGTAGGGCGACTGATACCGAGGAAGTCCGCAGCCTGCTGCGTCGTCATTGTCATGCCCTGCGGAACGACCGTGATGCCCTCCCCCGCCGCGAGAGCATTCGCGACCTGCTCGAGGATGCGGAAGATCTCATCCGGGATCGGACGAGCCTCACCGTGCGGGTCCACGAGCGCCGCCTTGGACGAATGCCGCGTGAGATAGGCCTCGAGCTCGTGCATCAACTGGGCGAAGTCGAGTAGCTCCTCGCGAGCACCAGCCTCGGGGAGGTACGTCTGAGCCCGACGGGCGACGCGCGGCGTGTCGGTCGAGGTGTTCATGACATCCATCCTAGACGTCAAATCGAAAAAATCGAACACCATTCCGCGCGCAGACAGGTGCAGATTAAGCTCAGGCTTGACGCCCAAGTAGTACTTCTCCCGGACACGAAAGTCAGAGCCGCACGCCCGCCAGCATCACACACTAAAATTCAAAGTGAGGGTCTTGGCAGCTACGCGTGACTACATTGTGACTACAATCCTCCGAGATCCAACGTGATCTAACGCGATCTCAGAGCATCTCCTTCCGCGGAAAATCAACGATCTGTCACTGTACGAGAGCCTCTGTCACGCTAGGATTTCGACTGAAAATCGAAAGGTCACCGGATCGATGCCGGTCGGAGCCACAAAACCCCCGGGTCAGCCGGGGGTTTTTCATTTCGCTGAATCGTTCACCCCGCGCAAACCCCGCACTTTCAGATCAGGCCTTCCAGCCGTTTGTCCAGCACTTCGGCTGCGCGCGTCGCGCACTTGATCGTGTTCATGTAGACGCCCTGCGTCATCGACGGGCTCTTGTGACCGAAGGGATCAGCGATCTCCGTAGCCGACAGGCCCGCCTGGTCGAGCAGGGTGGCCACTGTCTTGCGAAAAGAGTGCGTCGACAGACTCGGGTAGCCCCAAGGCGACCCTCCTCGATCCGTCGAGCGCAGGAAGTGGCTCGCGGGCCCAGCTCGATTCCTCCAAGCCGGCGTCTCAGGCTGCGATCAAACGGATCAAGCCCCGCCCGGGGTCGAAGCGAAAATATCGAGTCCGAGCGAATGAGAGAGGAACCGGGCCGCCCGCTGCCCCCGCACGCTGTTACCGGCAGGGTCGAGGCGCGGTGAGAAGGTTCCGAGGCCGCCCTTGCCCGGTGCGACCGTGACGATGCCGCCCGAGACACCGCTCTTTGCTGGAATGCCCACTTCGAACAGCCAGTCCCCGGAGAACTCGTAGAGTCCACTCGTCGCCATCACGGCGAGCGTGTCACGGCAGACGGATGCATCGATGACCTTCTCCCGGGTGATCGGATTGACACCTCCATCAGCGAGAGTGGCGGCCATGACCGCCAAGTCCTCGGCGGTGACTAGGAGTGAGCACTGTCTCGTGTAGACGTCGGTCGCCTGAATCGGGTCGAATTGCATCCGCCCATAACTTTGGAGGAGCCGGGCAATCGCCATATTGCGCTGGTTGGTGGCCGACTCCGATGCGTAGACCTCATCGTCGATCTCGAGCCGCCGCCCGGCGAAGCGGGATAGTCCCTGTTGTACAAAGTCCCACTTCTCCGCCGCCGTCGAGCCGGGCGCCAGGCTCGTCGTCGTGATCGCGCCCGCGTTCACGAGGGGATTCCTGGGGTCGCCGTCGCTGAGTTCAAGAGCCATGACCGAGTTGAACGGGAGGCCCGTGTTGTTCACGCCGACGCGGCGCGACACCTCCGAGTGCCCCAGTTCATGACAAACCAGGGCGAACACAAACACCTTGGAGATCGACTGTATCGAGAAGGGGTGGATAGAGTCACCGACACTCGTCGTTTGGCCTCCGACACCGCACACGCTGATGCCGAAGAGGGCCGGGTCTGCTTCACCGAGCGAGGGGATGTAGTCGGCGACCTTCCCGTCATCCAGGCTGCGGTAGCGTTCGTGGGCGGTTTCGATGAGTGCGTGGACTCGTTCGACGTCGGGAAGGGTGCCCGTGGAGACCACATTCTCCTGCACGGGCACTTCGTCCGAATGGACGGCGTCGGTCGAGAAATCGGGCAGCGGAGTCTGTCGTTCGAGGTAAGCCATCGGGTCCTCCGTCTCGGGCGCCTGAGGGCACCCCCGGCGCTTGCACGCTCATGATAGGCGCCCAACTACGCGGGCGGCATGGCCCCGAATGCGGTTCGTCCTCGGCACCGAGAAAGAAGAACGGCCTCCCAGGCGCGCCCATTTCAACATCGCGAGGGGTGCGGGAAGGCAGTGCTCAGGGTCGCTCAGCTGCGGGGCCCACTTCGTCCGCATGGCGGTGGACGACCTTCCATTCCCCGCCCTCGCGGCGGTAGGCCTGCGTCACCCGGAGCGTGTAGCTTCGTGGTTCGCCGTCGACGATCGTCGAGGTGATTTCGCGATGCGCGGTATACGCGAGGTCGCCGCTCACCTCGGAAGCAACGAGTTCGATCTCGCTGCTGGACGCATGGGAGAACGCTTCAGCTAGCCTGACGAACACCTCGCGCACGGCGACCGCGTTCTCCGCGCTGACCCACGCACCGAACAGCGTGACAGGTTCGCGGTCGGACCACGTCTGGAATCGAGGCGCTGCATCTCCGCCATGGAGCGCGACTTCGGCCGCCCGCCACCGCGTGTTGAACCAGTCGAGAAACGCCTCGCGATCGTCCATGACAGCATTCAACTCGCGGACCCACCGCCACCGGAAGTGCTCCTTTACTTCGCCATCGAGAAAAAAGGGTCCGGGACTGCAGGGCGCCCTCATCTCGGAGACGCGTCGACCGCGTGCGGCGTCCGAGGCGAGACCACCGATCTCGCCCTTGTCGGTGCCGGCGTGGATGCTGCCGGGATGCAGCGAGGACCCAACGAGGAGACTCTCGAGATGCAACCTGATCTCGGAGCATCACTTTCCGCGTTCGTGGTTGTTACCGTCGGCACCGGAGGCGACTGCCGACCAGCGCCGCTCCATGGGGTTCATCCAGTCGTGCGATCAACCCCTTGGGACGCGACGGCAAGCGCTCGCGCTCGCTCCAACAGGTTCGATGCCGCTTCCAGGTCGAACACCGTACCGGATGCACGGCCGGCTGCGTACCCGGCCAGGTACGCTGAGACCGGCGCAGCGGGCCGTGCGATGTTGTGAGCCGCGTCCCGAGCGAGTTCCAACACCAACGACACCACCTCGGCGGTGACGTCGGTGCCGAGTTCATCGTTCAGCGCGCACACCCATGCAGCCAACTCGGTCATGTCCGGACCCTCTCGTGCGCAGCAGCCAAGTCGTCGGGCGTGTCGATGTCGTCGCTGAGGCCCGCCTCATCCGCGACGTGAGTCAGCCGCGTCAGGTCGAAGAGCGCGCGGGCTGGGGCGGAGTCGACGGCATCTTGCCGGCGCAGACGCTCGACGTTCGCACGCAGGACGGTGGCGCGATACACCCCGCACAGCCACTGCGGGCGACCCGCCGCGTCGGTCAGGACGACGCCGTCACCGTCGCCGGCAGCAGCGAGTTCGCGCAGCAGGAGAGCAACGGCGTCCGGCGCGCGGACGATGTCGCAGGCGAGCACCACCACGTGATCGGCCGTCGAGTGGCGACGCGCGAGCTCGTCGAGTCCCGCGGCGACCGCGGCCGCGGGACCGCCGAAACGCGGCTCCTCGCACGTCACCGTGACGTGAGGCCGCAGCCCGACGGACCCCGTGAGATCGCAGGGACCGACCACGACGACGGTCATCCCGTCGGTGGCACGGAGTGATCGCTCCAGGAGGGTCTCCTCGCCCACGCGTACCGCAGGCTTCGGGGTGCCCAGCCGTCGCGCCCGACCGCCTGCCAGCACGACCGCAGCAAGCGGCGCGACGATCTCTCCTCCAGTCATGCGGGCTGGATGACGGTCACGAGCTGGCCGGGATGGACGTCGCCGACATCCGGCCCGACCACGGCGATCAGCGGGGCGGAGAACATCGACGAGAGAGCGTGTGCGGCACCCGACGGGTGGCCCAACGGGGTGACCGCGAGACCACCGTCCGCGCGGTCGGTGACGGCTAATGGCAGGTACCGGACGGCTCCCGCCGACCCGGCCCACCCCTCGGACACGGTCTCGGCACTGAAGTGGGCTCCCGCCGGCCGGCCGGAGAGGACGTCGAGCGCCGGCCGGGCGAATACTTCGAACGAGACGAACGCTGCCGTCGGGTTGCCCGGCAGAGCGATCCACGGCACCCCGTTCCAGGTTCCGTGCGCTTGCGGGCGCCCCGGTCGCATCGCCACGCGGGCGAGCATCCCGCCCGGCGACTCCGCGGCGGCTCGCCCCATCAGGTCGTGCGAGCCGGAGCCAAGGCCGCCCGTGGACAGGATCAGGTCGGCGCCGGCTGACGCCTCATCCATGGCCGACGCGACCGAGGCCGTGTCGTCGAGCGCGCGGTGGCAGCCGACGACCTCGCCGCCGAGTGATGCCACCGCTGCGCGCAGGTAGACCGAATTCGAGTCCGGGATGGTGCCAGCGACCCCGCCCGCGTGCTCGTCGAGCTCGTCGCCCGACGACACCACCGCGACGCGCGGTCGACGCACTACCACAACGTCGTGGTGGCCGACAGCCGCCAGCAGACTGAGCGCTCGCGGTGTGAGCGACACCCCGGCCGCCAGGATCGGCGAACCCGCGGCGATGTCCTCCCCTCGACGGCGGATGTTCGTCTTTGCCGGAGCCCACAGGTCGACGGTCACGCCATCGACGAACCGGCCGGGGAGCGAGCACTCGACCGGCACGACGAGGTCGGCGCCGACGGGAATCGGCGCACCGGTCATGATGCGCACCGCGTCGCCGGGGCCGATCGAGGCTGCCGTCCCCGGTCCGGCCGTACGGCGTCCGACGACGTTGAGGCGGACCGGACGATCCGGCGCAGCGCGGGCCACGTCGCGCGCTCGTACGGCGAAGCCGTCCATCGCTGCATTGTCGAACAGCGGCACCGGGGTGGATGCGGTGATCGTCTCCGCGGTCACGCGCCCAGCCCTTCGACGACGGGGATCCGTTCGGACGCAAGCGTCCGGACGAGGGCCAATACGGCGTGACGGTAGCTCTCGACGGTGTGCGGTTCCGCGCCCGCGATCTCGTTCCGGGTGCTCTCGACTCGTCTCATGCGACCACGGTACGAGAAGGCTATGTCCGCGCCGTTGCCCTGCGATCACGCCCGGTTACGTTCCCCTCACACCGCGTCACGGGCGCCGAGAGGTCTTCGTTACGCCGGCTTCACGCCGCGCGTCCACAGTCGAAACACGGCGTCCCTAGCGTGGTGCCACCCACCGAGTCTGGAGGTCCGCCATGACCAGCACCGTCCCCGAATCGACCTCGATCGCTCCCACCGGCGAAGCCGCCCGGCCTGCACCGGATGCGCCGGCGCTCATCGTCCGTCCCGGCCGGTGGATCGAGGGATGGAACGCCGAAGACCCGGTGCAGTGGCGCGACCAGGGCGCCGCCATCGCCCAGCGCAACCTGCGCTGGTCGATCTTCGCCGAGTTCCTCGGCTTCGTCGTCTGGCAGCTCTGGTCGATCGTGGTGGTGTCGCTTCCCGCCGCCGGCTTCACCTTCGACACCGCGCAGACGTTCTGGCTGATCTCGATGCCGAGCCTGGTCGGGGCGACGCTCCGCTTCCCGTACACGTTCATGGTCCCGCGATTCGGCGGCCGCAACTGGACGATGATCTCGGCAGCCCTGCTGCTCATCCCGGCGATCGGCCTTGCCGTCTGCGTCGCCAACCCGGAGACGCCGTTCGGCGTGATGCTGCTGGTCGCGGCGCTGGCCGGGTTCGGCGGCGGCAACTTCGCCAGCTCGATGGCGAACATCACGTTCTTCTACCCGCAGCGGAAGAAGGGATGGGCGCTCGGCCTCAACGCGGCCGGCGGCAACCTCGGCGCGGCCGTCGCGCAGTTCGTCGTGCCGATCGTCATCACCATCGGAGCGGGCGCGACCCTGCAGCTGCCGCTCGCGGGCCTGATCTGGGTGCCGCTCATCATCGTGGCGATCGTCGGCGCGTGGCGGCGCATGGACAACCTGACCAACGCCCGGGCCGACCTGACCGCCTCCCTCGCCGCGCTGAAGGCCCCGGAGCTGTGGCTGATGGCGCTGCTCTACATCGGGACGTTCGGGTCGTTCATCGGCTTCTCCGGCGTCTTCCCGAAGCTGATCGCCGACCAGTTCCCGTCGTTCAGCGCGTTCCCTGTGGCCGGCGCGACGCTCTCGCTCGCCTTCCTCGGCGCCCTCGTCGGCTCGCTGGCCCGCCCGATCGGCGGACGGCTGGCCGACCGGTTCGGCGGCAGCGTCATCACGATCGCGGCCTTCGTCGTCATGGGCGCGGGCGCGCTGGCGGTGGTGCTCACTCTTCCGTTGGACAACTTCTGGCTGTTCCTCGCGTTCTTCCTCGTGCTGTTCGTCGCGAGCGGCGCGGGCAACGGGGCGACGTACCGGATGATCCCCACCCTGTTCGCCCTGCGTGCCGGCGCCGCCGACGGCCACAGCACGGCGGGCGACGTCTCCGCCCAGCGCACCGCGGCGGCCGCCCTCGGGATCGTCTCGGCGTTCGGCGCGTACGGCGGGTTCGTCATCCCGCAGGTGCTCGGCCTGTCGAAGACCTCGACCGGCGGCTACGAGTCCGGCCTTCTGTGGTTCGTCGCCGCGTACGCCGTGCTGCTCGCGGTCACCGCCGGCGTCGCCTTGCACGGGCGCCGCCGCGGTGTCCGGATCTAGGCCGGGACGCGCCCCATGGCCGCCGACAGCCACTGCCCGTACTGCGCTCTGCAGTGCGCGATGACGCTGACTCCGGATCCGCTCGCGGCGACCCCGGTCACGGTCAGCGGGCGCGCCTTCCCGACGAACCGCGGCGGTCTCTGCAAGAAAGGCTGGACCTCGGCGGAGCTCCTGCGCACGCCCGACCGGCTCACCGTCCCGCTGGTCCGCCGCGACGGCGAGCTGCGGGCGGCGACCTGGGACGACGCCCTCGGGATGATCGCAGAGCGCCTGGCGGACATCCGGCGCGATCACGGGGCTGACGCGGTCGGCGTCTTCGGCGGCGGCGGCCTCACCAACGAGAAGGCCTACCTGCTCGGCAAGTTCGCCCGGCTGGCGCTCGGCACCTCGCGCATCGACTACAACGGGCGTTTCTGCATGTCGTCGGCGGCGGCCGCGGGCAACCGGGCGTTCGGCGTCGACCGCGGGATGCCGTTCCCGGTGACCGACCTCGACGACGCGGACACCATCCTGCTTCTCGGCTCGAACGTCGCGGCGACCATGCCGCCGTTCCTCGGTCACCTGGCGGGCGCCCGCGCGGCCGGCGGGCTGATCGTGGTCGACCCGCGGCGGTCGCAGACGGCGCAGCTCACGGCGGACGGCGCCGGGGTGCACGTGCAGCCGGCACCCGGGACCGACCTCGTATTTCTGCTCGGACTGCTGCACGTGGTGCTGGCCGAAGGCCTCGCAGACACCGCGTACCTCGAAGCACGCACGACCGGCTTCGACGCGGTGCGCCGGAGCGTCGCGGGATGGTGGCCCGAGCGGGTGCAGGAGCACACGGGCGTCCTGGTCGGGCAGCTGCGTGATGTCGCCCGCCGGCTCGCGCGCGGGCGCGGGACCTTCATCCTCACCGGGCGCGGCGTGGAGCAGCACGTGGACGGCACGGACACCGCGACAGCCGCCATCAACCTGGCGCTGGCCCTCGGCCTGGTCGGCCGGGCCGGATCCGGCTACGGCACCCTCACCGGGCAGGGCAACGGGCAGGGCGGCCGGGAGCACGGGCAAAAGTGCGACCAGCTGCCGGGCTATCGCAGGATCACCGACCCGGCGGCCCGCGCCGCGGTCGCCACCGTCTGGGGTGTGGAGCCCGACGTCATCCCCGGCCCGGGCGTACCCGCTGTGGAACTGCTCGGGATGCTCGGGCAGCGGCCCGACGGCGTGCGGGTGCTGCTCGTCCACGGCTCCAACGTGGTCGTCTCCGGCCCGGACGCCGGCGCCATCCGCTCCGGCCTCGAGGCGCTCGACCTCCTCGTCGTGTGCGACTTCGTGCTGTCGGAGACCGCTGAGCTGGCCGATGTGGTGCTGCCGGTGACGCAGTGGGCGGAGGAGGAAGGCACGATGACGAACCTGGAGGGTCGCGTCCTGCGACGGCGACGCGCCCTCGATCCGCCGCCCGGGGTGCGCAGCGAGCTCGACATCCTGGCCGACCTCGCCCACCGGCTGAATGCGCCGTCGGTGTGGCCGACCGACCCGGCCGAGGTCTTCGACGAACTCGCTCGGGCCTCCGCGGGCGGTGTCGCGGACTACTCGGGTCTCAGCCACGCCTTCCTCGACGCACAGGCGGAGACCGGGGAGGCGGCCCACTGGCCGTACCCCGCCGGATCGACGGGTACGCCCCGCCTCTTCCTCGACCGCTTCGGCCACGATGACGGACGAGCGCGTCTCGTCGCCGTGCAGGCCCGCGAACTGACGACAGGGCGACGGCCGGGCGAACTCACCCTGATCACCGGGCGCCTCCTTGAGCACTACCAGTCGGGTGCCCAGACCCGCCGGGTGCCCGAGCTGGTCGCCGCACAGCCCGAGGTGCGCGCCGAGCTGCACCCGGCGACGGCCGCCCGGCTGGGCATCGCCGACGGCGACCGGGTCATCGTCGGCAACGAGCGCGGTGACGTGAGCGCACGCGCCCTGCTGTCGACCGGGATGCGCCTCGACACGGTGTTCCTGCCGTTCCACTTCGCCGGCCGGCAGTGCGCCAACCTGCTCACCGAGGCGGCCGTCGACCCGATCTCGGCGATGCCCGAGTTCAAGCGGACCGCCGTGACGGTCCGCCCCGCTGTGGAAGAGGAGGCGGCATGAGCGGACGTCCCCTGCGCGTGGTGCTGGTCGGCTACGGCCCGGTCGGTGCCCGTTTCGTCGAGGAGCTGCTGCCCTCCGTCGCCGACGGAGAGGCGACGCTCACCGTGGTGGGCGCCGAGCGCGAGGACGCCTACAACCGCGTCCTCGTCGCCGAATACGCCGTCGGGGCGGCCGCACGCGAGCGCCTCGACCTCACGGACACCGCTGCGGCGCGCGCTGCCGGTGCCGACATCCGGCTCGGGGAGGTGGCGGTCGCGCTCGACCGGGAGCGCCAGCGTGTGCTGCTCGACACCGGCGAGGAGCTTCCCTACGACCGGCTCGTGCTCGCCACGGGTGCGCGCGCCAACATCCCGACGCTCGACGGCCTCCAGTACGCCAGGCGCGACCGCTCGGCGGCGCCCGGAGCCGCGCTCGACCAGGGTGCGCGTCCCCTGCCCACCGGCGTCGTCGCCCTGCGCGACCTGGCCGACGCCGAGGCCGTCGCACCCGTGGTCGCGGGCGGCGGCACCATCGTCGTGCTCGGAGCCGGCGTGCTCGGGATGGAGTTCGCGCTGCTCGCCGCCGAGCACGGCGCGCAGGTGGTCGTCGTCCATCACGGTCCGACGCCGATGGCGCGCAACCTCGACGAGGCGGGCGGACGGATGCTGAGCCGCGCCGCCCGCACCCTCGGCGTCGGCATGGCCGCGCATGCACGCGCCGAGAGCGTCGGCTTCCGCGACGAGCCGACCGGCCCGGTCTTCGACGGCATCGGCTGCGCCGACGGCACCTACATCGCCGGCGACCTGCTGGTGCTGTCCTGCGGCGTCGGCGCACGGATGGAGCTGGCGCTGGCCGCCGGTCTGGCGTGCTCGTCCGGCATCCTGGTCGACGAGGAGCTGCGTAGCTGGAGCGACCCGGACGTCTTCGCCCTCGGCGACTGCGCGCAGGTCGCGTCGCCGGAGGACGCGGGAACCGACGGCCGGGTCCCCGGAACGCCGTCGGGACTGATCGGCCCCGGCTGGCGCCAGGCCGCCGCCCTCGCTCGACGCCTGCGCGCGGAGGCGGCCGGCGGATCGGGAGGAGCGGATGCCGCCGTGGCGCTGCGCGAACGCCCGGCCGTCGTCATGATGAAGGCGACCGGCCTCGACGTGGTCGCGGGAGGCGACCACGCGGCAGACGCCTGGGACGAGACGGCCCAGGTCGCCGTCTGGCTCGACCCGGCCCGGGGTGCTTACCTCAAGACCGTCGTCCGCGACGACGCTCTCACCGGATTCGTCTCCGTCGGGCTCCCCCACGCCGGCGCCGAACTGACGCTGCTGTTCGAGCGCGGCGGCGCGCTCCCCGCTGAGCCGTCCGCGCTGCTCCGGCTGGATGCCGCCGACGACGGGCAGGTTCCCGCGGACGACCCGCAAGGCCCGGAGGCCACGGTGTGCTGGTGCAACGGGGTGACGGCCGGGCGCATCTCCGAGGCCGCGGCGGGAGGCTGCGGCACGGTGGAGCAGGTCGGCCGCGAGACCCGCGCGGGAACCGGCTGCGGCGGATGCAAGGGCCGCATCGCGAGCCTCCTCGCGGCCGCACAGGCGGTGCCGGGATGACGACAGGTGTCACGGGGCTCACACGTCGAGCCGGTACCCCCGCTTCACGACGGTCGCCACGAGGCCGGGTGTTCCGAGGCTCTGCCGCAGCCGGCTGAGGGAGACCTCCATGGCGTGCTCGTCGTACTGGTCGCACGTGTCGGCCAGCGCGACCGACAGCTGCTTGCGCGATACGACGGCCCCGTTGGCGGCCACGAGCGCCCGGAAGAGCGACAGCGAAGTCGGGGTCAGCCGGATCGGCGTCCCGCGGACGATCGCCAGGCTCCCGCGCAGCTCGACATCGCCGTGCCGCGTGCTGACCCGGCGGGTGGACCGCGCTTCCAGGTGCTCGCAGACCAGCCGAATGAGCGCACCCATCCGGAAGCGGTCCGGCTGGAGCGGATCGATCCCCGCGGCGATGAGAGGGGCGACGGTGACCGGGCCGACCCCGGCCGCGACGACGTCGCTGCTCAGCGCATCCACCACCTCCGTGTGGCGGCCGCGCGCGAGCGCCGCGGCGAACAGGCCGTCGACGGCCGGTGCGCTGGTGAACGTCACGCAGTCCAGCTGCCGGCCCGCGATGGCGTCGACGAGCCGGGTGACGCGCTCGTCGGTGTCCGCAGCGACCGACCACGAGTACGGGGCGACGGTGATCACCGTGTCGCCGGCATCGCGCAACCGCTGGAGCTGGGCCTCGTCCGGCTGGCCGTGCAGCTGCACGGCGACGGTGATTCCGGATGGGAACTCGGCGATCAGCTTGCCGACCAGGGATGCGGTCGTCTCCTCGTCGCTCATCCCGGCGTCGTCGAGACCGGCGGCACGCACCGCGCCGCGCGCCTTGGGGCCGCGGACCAGGATGGTCGACTTCGCGAGCGTGTGCTGCAGCGCCTCCCCGAGCCCGGCCGAGTCGGCGACCTCGAACCAGCGGCGCATCCCGTAGCTGGTGGTGGCCAGGAGCACGTCGGGCGCCGCGTCGAGGATGCGCTCGGTGTCGGCGATCACAGGTGCGTCGTCGTCGGCGTGACGCATGTGCACCGTCGGCGCGTGCAGCACCGTGGCACCGCGGCGCTCGAACGCGTCGATCAGGTCTGCGGAGCGGCGGTCGCTCGTGACGCCGATGCGGAATCCGGCCAGCTGGTCGGGGCGGAACGCCGCGACACCGGGGCGCTCGTCGCTCATCTCACGGTCCCGTCACCGCGGCCGCGCTCGCGAGGGCGGCCGCCGCTGCCGCATCCCCGTCGTTCGCCAGCCGGACGACCTCGCCGATGACCACCACCGCGGGCGAGCCGACGCCCGCCCGCACCGACTTGGTGAGGATGGTCGACAGCTTCCCGAACGTCGTGCGCTGCCGCGCGGAGTAGCCGTGCTCGACGACTGCGACCGGCATGCCCGGGTCCATCCCGAACCGTGCCAGCCCCGCGGTGATCGAGGGGAGGTTCGTGATCCCCATCAGGATGACGATGGTGCCGCCGAGGCCGGCCAGGTGCTCCAGCTCGGCCGGCGAGAGCGGGGCGTGCCCGGAGACGACGGTGAACATCCTGCTGATGTTCCGGTGGGTCACCGGGATGCCCGCCGCGGCCGGCACCGAGATCGCGCTCGTCACGCCCGGGATGACGCGAACCGGGACGCCCGCCCGCCGGCAGGCCTCCACCTCCTCGCCGCCGCGGCCGAACACGAACGGGTCGCCGCCCTTCAGCCGCACGACGTCCGAGCCCTCCTGCGCGTGCCGGACCAGGATGCGCTCGATCTCATCCTGCGGGATGGGATGGTGGCCCGGCCGCTTGCCCACGTCGATCAGTCGCGCGTGCGGCGCGAGCTCCGCGAGCGTCTCGTGCGGGGCGAGGCGGTCGAACAGCACCACGTCCGCCGCGGCGAGCGCCCGCACCGCCGCGACCGTGAGGAGGTCCGGGTCGCCGGGCCCGCCGCCGACGAGCGTGACCGTTCCTGTGCGTGTCATCGTGTCTCTCCTCCGTCGGCAGCGCCCGGCCGGACCGGGATGGTGGAGCCCGCGACGAGGACGGGACCCGCGGCGCGCTCCTCCGCGGTGGCCGGGCGCAGCTGGCCGCGCTCCTCGACCCGGGCGATCGAGGGGTCGGGGGTGTCCGGCGCGTTCACGAACGACCGGAACCGCCGCAACCGCTCCGGGTCGCGCAGCGTCGCCGCCCATTCGTCCTCGTACGTGTCGATGTGCTTCGCCATCGCCGCCTCCAGCTCGCCGGCGAGGCCGAGCGAGTCGTCGACGACCACGGCGCGGACGTGCTCGACGCCGCCGTCGAGGTCCTCCATCCACCGGGCCGTGCGCTGCAGCCGGTCGGCCGTGCGGATGTAGTACATGAGGTAGCGGTCGATGTAGCGGATCAGCGTCTCATCGTCGAGGTCGGAGGCCAGCAGCTGCGCGTGCGCGGGCTGGAAGCCGCCGTTCCCGCCGACGTAGAGGTTCCATCCCTTGTCGGTGGCGATGACGCCGACGTCCTTCCCGCGGGCCTCCGCGCACTCGCGCGCGCACCCGGAGACGCCGAACTTGAACTTGTGCGGCGCGCGCAGACCCCGGTAGCGCAGTTCGAGGTCGACCGCCATCCCGACCGAGTCCTGGACGCCGTAGCGGCACCAGGTGGATCCGACGCAGCTCTTCACGTTGCGCAGCGCCTTGCCGTAGGCCTGACCGGACTCGAAGCCCGCGTCCACCAGCCGCTTCCAGATCTCGGGGAGCTGCTCCAGACGTGCACCGAACATGTCGATGCGCTGGCCGCCGGTGATCTTCGTGTAGAGCCCGAAGTCGGTGGCCACCTGGGCGATCACGGCCAGCTTCTGCGGGGTGATCTCCCCGCCCGGGATGCGCGGCACGACCGAGTAGGTGCCGTCCTTCTGCATGTTGGCGAGCGCGCGGTCGTTGGTGTCCTGCAGCTGGCCGCGGCCGCCGTCCAGCGGGTACTGGCTGTGCTGGCTGGCGAGGATGGAGCCCACCGCCGGCTTGCAGATGTCGCAGCCCCGGCCGCGACCGAGACGCGCGATCGTCTCCTCCCAGCTGGTCAGTTCGAGAACCCGGATCGACTCGAACAGCTCCTGCCGCGACAGGTCGAAGTGCTCGCACAGTGCACGGGAGACGGTGGCGCCGGTGCGGGTGAGCTCGGCCTCCAGGATCTTCTTCACCAGGGGGACGCACGACCCGCACTGCGTGCCCGCCCGCGTGCAGGCCTTCAGCTCGCCGAGGTCGTGGCAGCCGTCCTCCACGGCGGACCGCACAGTCCCGGAGGTGACGTTGTTGCACGAGCAGACCAGGGCGTCGTCCGGGAGCGCGCCACCCGCGGGCGGCTCGGCCCCCGCCGCGGAGAGGTAGGCGGCCGGTTCGGCGTCCAGCTCCCGGCCGAGCAGCGGCCGGAGGCTCGTGTACGGAGAGGCGTCGCCGACGAAGACGCCGCCGAGCAGGGTGCGGGCGTCGTCGCTGACCACCAGCTTCTGGTAGAGCCCGCGGGCCGGGTCGGCGTAGACGATCTCCAGCGCGCCGGGTTCACGGGCGAACGCGTCGCCGAAGCTGGCGACGTCGACCCCCGAGAGCTTCAGTTTCGTGGCGTCGTCCACGGTGGTGAAAGTGGCGCCGCCGCCGAGAAGGCGATCGGCGACCGTCTCGGCCATAGCGTTCGCGGGCGCTACCAGGCCGACGGTCCGGCCGCCGATCGCGGCGACTTCGCCGATAGCCCACACTGCCGGGTCGGACGTGCGGCACGCCTCATCGACGACGACGCCCCCGCGTTCCTCCGTGGCGATGCCCGCCTCCCTGGCCAGCTCGTCCCTGGCGCGGATGCCGATGGCGAAGACCACGATATCCGCGGGCACGGTGCGGCCGTCGGCGCAGCGCACCCCGGTCGGCAGCCCGTCCTCACCCAGGAGGATCTCGCGAGGCCGGGTGCCCAGGTGCAGGTCGATGCCACGCGCCGCGATCAGCCGGCCGAGCGCCTGTCCGGCACCCTCGTCGAGCTGTGCCGACATCAGCCAGCCGCCCGAGTGGATGATGACCGCCTCCGCCCCCAGCTCCGCGACGCCGCCGGCCGCTTCGAGACCCAGCAGGCCCCCGCCGGCGACGGCGACGCGCGGCGCCCGTCCGAGGCGTCTCCGCAGCTCGGCGACCTCGGCGACCAGCGCATCCACGTCGTCGATCGTGCGGTAGACACGGCCGGCAGCGGCTCCGGGGATGTCCGGCACGGGCGCCGACGAGCCCGTCGCGAGAACGAGGTGGTCGTAGCCGAGCACCGCCCCCGAGGACGTCGTGACGGTGCGGGCCCTGCGGTCGATCGCCGTCACGGCTTCGCCGACGCGCAGCTCGACTCCCGCATCCTCCCAGTGCGTCGCCGGCTGCAGCGTCAGATCGACGCGCCCGTCGGCGAGCCGCTTGCTCAACTGCACGCGGTCATAGGGCAGGTACGCCTCCTCCGCGAGGACGACGATGGAGCGGTCGGTGCCCACCTGCGCTCCCCGGGAGACCAGGGCGTCGACCAGGCGGTGGGCGGCCGGGCCGCCTCCCACGATCAGCGTGCGTTCGGTCGTCATGCGGGTCCCTTCCCCGTCGGCGGCTGCCGCCGCACCAGGGGAACGTCGTCGCCCTGGTGCGATCCGAGCGTACGGCGGGCCGGTTTCCCGACCGTTTCGGCGGTGTAACCGCGCGTTAACATGAGCCGCACAGCCGATCGGGGACCGTGTGAGACGGGCGTCACGCCGACGTTACCGGGCGCGCGTCCTCCCGAAACATCCGCCGTCTAGCGTCGGACCATGACGATCACCGGGAACGCCGCTCAGACCGCCGGCGTACGAGCCGCCGACGTCTCCTCCGCCTCTGCGTCCTCCGCCTCGGCGTCTACCGCCTGGGTGCGCGCCTGCCGGGTCGACGACCTGGAGCCGTCGTGGGGCGAAGCCGTCCTGCTCAGGATGCGCCAGATCGCCGTCTTCCTGCTCGGCCCGCGCGAGGTCTACGCGGTCTCGCACGAGGATCCCGCGGCGGGAGGCGCGCCGGTGATGGCCCGCGGCATCGTCGGCTCGCGCGGCGACCGCCCGACGGTCGCCTCCCCCTTGCACAAGGAGGTCTACGACCTCGGAACGGGCGAGTGCTTCGGCGACCCCGCCCTCGCCCTGCGGACGTTCCGCACGCGCATCGTCGGCGGCTTCATCGAGATCGAGCTGGGCGATGACTGAGCCGGGCGTCACTGCGGCCGTGCTCGCCTCCCACGGCACCGCCTCACCCGAGGGGCAGCGCGCTGTGCGCCGCCTCGTCGACGCCGTAGCCGCCTCCCTCCCCATCCCGGTGGCCGCATGCCACGTGGATGTGCAGCAGCCGGATGTCGTGACCGCACTCGCCGCGGCGGCGGCGCACGCCGACAGGGCGATCGTCGTGCCGCTGCTGCTCTCCGCCGGATTCCATGTCTTCGTGGACCTCGCCGCTAGTGCCGCCGCGTCCCCCGTGCCCGCGACCGTCACCCCGGCACTGGGACCCGACCTCCGGCTCGTCGAGGTGCTGGCCGACCGGCTCGTCGAGGCCGGCTACCGGTCAGGCGACCAGGTGGTGCTCGGCGCGGCCGGCTCCACGGACTACCGCGCCGTCGCGGACTGCCACCGAACGGCCGCCCTGCTTGCCGGCCGCCTCGGCGCGCCGGTGACTGCCGGCTTCATCTCCGCCGCCGCCCCGAGCCTGCCGGACGCCGTCGCCGCCGCACGCCGGCGGTCGCCCGGCTCCCGCGTGCTGATCTCGACGTACCTGCTCGCTCCCGGCCACTTCTCCACCCTCGCCGGGCAGGCCGGCGCGGACGTCGTCGCGGCTCCGCTCCTCACGGCTGCGTCGACCCCGCGGCACCTCGTGGAGGTGATCATCGACCGGACGGAAAGCCTCGTGGGCGCTGCGCGGTGACGCCGCAGTCCTGTCTCCGCGGGTCTTCGTCCTGGCTGGTATCGCCATCGTCCGCAGACGTCCGAGCGACGCGAAGCGTCACTCCTCTCCGATGTCCTCATTCCAGAGTTCGGGGTTCGCGGCGATGAACGCGCCCATTATCTCTATCAGCTCGGGGTCGTTCATCACCGTCACCTCGACGCCGTGCTCGCGCAGCCAGTCCTGTCCCCCGTGGAAGCTCTGGTCGTCTCCGACGACCACCCGCCCGATGCGGAACTGCTTCACCAGTCCCGAGCAGTACCAGCACGGCGACAGCGTGGTGACCATGACGGTGTCCCGGTAGCTGCGCTGGCGGCCGGCATCGCGGAACGCGTTCGTCTCGGCATGCATGGAGGCGTCGCCGTCCTGCACGCGCCGGTTGTGGCCCCTGCCGAGCAATCGCCCGTCGCCGTCGAAGAGGGCGGCGCCGATCGGGATCCCGCCCTCGGCCGCCCCGCGACGGGCCTCCTCCGCGGCGACAGCCAGCTTCTCAGCATCCGAGGCGTACAGGCGCTCCGTATCGGAGCTCACGCGACATCGTCCGCGGCGTCCACGCCGACGATCACGGTCGGTTCGGATTCCAGGGGAGCACCGAGCCGGACCTTGAAAGCCCGGAACAGCACCCAGTAGAGGATCGCAGCGAGCAGGAAGCCCACGAGGGGCGTCAGGTCGCCGATCGGCGCGGCCTTGGCCAGAAGACCGGTGTAGAAGGTCTGATTGGAGAACAGCCAGACCGAGATCACGCCCGCGATGACCAGCGCGAGCCAGCCGGCGGGGTTGCGGTACCTGGCGTGGCTGGGCACCAGGCTCGCGATCTCGGTCCCGCGACGCAGCAGGCGGTCGGTCAGGACGATTCCGAGCCACGGTGCGATCCAGTACGCGATCACGAGGAGGAAGTTCTCGTACTTCGCGCCCGCGTCCGGCAGGGCGCTCCACGCGAGGAAGAAGCCGACGACGCCGAAGCCGAGCGCGACGATCGCACGGCGCAGAGCGAAGGGGATCCGGATGCCGGCGGCGAGGAACGACATCGCCCCGGAGTAGATGTTGAGCGCGTTGGCGGCGATGGCGCCGACCGCGATGGCGAGCAGCGTCAGGTCGCGGATGACGACGGGCATGCTGGCGGTGAACGACGCCGTCGGGTCGTCGGGGTTGAAGCCGGCGATCGTCGCCGCGGCCGCACCGGCGGCCATCAGGACGACGCAGCTGACGAAATTGCCGAGGCCCGCGGCCCAGCCGATCGCCCGGCGGCTGGCGCTCGCCGGGAGGTACCGGCTGTAGTCCGAGGCGTACGGGTTCCAGCCGGCGGCGTATCCGAAAGCGGCGGCAGCCGTCAGGGTCCAGCCCGCGAAGCTGAAACCGCCGCCCTTGACCGGGGCGCCGAGGTTCGCGTGCAGGAAGATCGTGACGGTCGCGACGAGGAAGATCGCGCCCAGGACGTAGGTCGCATAACGCTCGAACAGCTGGACGAGGTCATGCCCGACGAAGGCGACGACGACCTCGATGACGACCACGATCAGCAACGAGAGCACCGCCGGGATACCCGTCAGCGTCGTGAGCGCGAAGGCTCCGCTCACCGAGTTGACCGCGAACCAGCCCAGTCCGGCCATGACCGTGTTGAGGGCCGAGGGCAGGATGTTGCCCCGGCTGCCGAACGCGGTACGGCCGATGACCATCTGGGCGAGCCCTTCGCGCGGGCCCCAGGTGGAGAGGATGCCCTGGCTCAGCGCGCCGAGCGCCGTGCCGAAGACGAGCGCCGTCATCGCCTGCCAGAAGCCGAGCCCGAAGAACGCCACCGCGATGACGCCCACGAAGATCGTGGCGAACTCGAGGTTGGGCGCGGTCCAGGTCGCGAACAACTGCCACGGAGAACCGTGCCGTCGCTCCGGCGGGATCGCCTCGATACCGCCGCCCTCGATGCTCGTGGCCGTACGGCGCGGGGCGGAAGCGGTCTCGGTGCCGATCGTCGGGGTTCTCGTCATGCGAGCGAGCATACGAAATCCGGCGCAGCGCGCCATCCCGAGGAGCCGTTCGAGCCGAAAACGTCACACATTGTTTACAAAGGGCAAGCACAAGTCGGGATCATGTCCCGTCATCGTGTCGAGCCGCCGTCTCGGGCCCGGAGACCGTAGGTGCCCGATGTCAGCCGCTCGTACGAACGACGAACGATGCGTTCGAGCACGACCCGATCCACGTCTGCCAGCCGTGTGACGTAGAGGCAGCCGACGCCCGCTCGGTGCGGGCCGAGAGCGCTCAGCAGGTGCGCATGAGCATCGACGCCGTCCGAGAGGTAGATGCTGAGCTCGCGCGAGCGGGGTGCGAATCCCGCGGCGGCCGCCTCCCCGCTGCGACCGCTGGCATAGCGGTACTCGTAGCGCCCGAAGGCCACGATCGACGGATGCGTCAGCGTCGGCTGCTGACCGGTCACCCGCTCGTACAGCGCGATCAGTTCGCGCGTCTCCTGCCGGCGGCGCTCGGGAAGATTGTCGATGAAGCGTTCGAGTTCGATACTCATACTTTGACAGACGAGGTCCCCTCGCCTGCGTGACGAGGATGCACGAATTGCGGCCGTCGCATGGCGCAACAACGTGGCACGCCGTCGCGGCTCTCACTACAGTGACCCCATGCCAGGCCGCAGCACCCGACCTCTCGACTTCGAGACCCGCCAGATCCACGCCGGAGCCGTGGTCGACTCCGAGACCCGGTCGCGCGTGACCCCGATCTACCAGACGGCCGCGTACGTCTTCGACAGCTTCGACGACGGCGAGGAGCGGTTCGCCGGCCGCAGCGCCTACCGCGCGTACTCGCGCAACGAGAACCCCACCAACGCCGTCGCCGGGCGGCGGATCGCCGACCTCGAGGGCGGCGTCGACGGGATCGTCGTCGCCAGCGGACAGGCGGCCATCGCGTCCGCCCTGAGCGCCCTCGCGGCCCACGGTGACCACATCCTGGCCACACGCTCGCTCTACGAGGGCACGCGCGAGATGTTCCGCGGTGTGCTCGCCCGCCAGGGGATCGAGTTCGAGTACGTGCCCGACGACGCCGACGACGCCGAATGGGCGTCGCGCATCCGACCGAACACCAAGGCCGTGTACACCGAGACGCTCCCCAATCCCCTCGGTCAGGTCGTGGACATCGAGCGGATCGGCCGGCTGGCCCACCAGGCGGGGGTCCCGCTGGTCGTCGACAACACCGTGCCGACCCCGTACCTGTGGCGCCCGATCGAGGACGGCGCCGACATCGTCATCCACTCGACGTCGAAGTGGCTGTCCGGGCACGCCTCCGTCATCGGTGGCGCGATCGTCGACGCGGGCCGCTTCGACTGGGCGGCGCAGGCGGAGCGGTTCCCGCAGCTCGCCGCGGCGCCGCGACCCGGCGCGCCGTCCTTCGTCGAGCGTTACGGCGAGGGCGCCTACCTCGCGTACGTGCGCAGCGTGATCGTGCTCGAGTACGGGCCGACCGTCCCGCCGACCAGCAGCTTCCTGCTGCTCCACGGCATCGAGACGCTGTCGGTGCGGATGGACCGGCACGTCGCCAGCGCGCAGACGGTGGCGGAGTGGCTGGAGGCACGGCCCGAGGTCGCCACGGTGCATTACCCCGGGCTCCCGTCGAACCCGTTCCACGCCCGCGCCCAGCGCTACCTGCCCGCGGGAGCGGGATCGATCGTGTCCATCGAGCTGGCCGGCGGCCGGGCGGCCGCCCGCCGCTTCATCGACGCGCTGGAGCTGATCTCGCCGATGACGCACATCGGAGACGTGCGGACGCTCGCGATCCACCTGGGCAGCACCATCCACGCCAAGCTGACGCCCGAGGAGCAGGCGGAGGCGGGGATCGGCCCGGGCTTGATCCGCCTGTCGATCGGGCTGGAGAGCGTGCGCGACATCCTGGACGACCTCGACCGCGGGCTGGTCGCCGCGGGGGACGGGGCTGCGGGCGGCACGGGCGGTACGCCGTGAAGTGCCCGGTCGGCGCCATCGTCGGAAATCCGGCGCCTGCCGTCGGATGATCGGCTGACCTCCGCCCGGAACTCCTGCGCCAGAGCTCTGCGTCGGAGATTCGGGACCGATTCTCCGACGATCGACGGCGGCGTCGGCGGGGTCGGCGTCGGCGGCGAGCACCGTCAGCCGGCGAGCACCGTCGGCCGCTGCGCACCCTCAGCCGGCGAGCACCGCCCGCTCGCGGGCAGCGGCGACGGTCGCGGCGATGCGGCGCACCGCCTCCACCACGGTGGACGGGTTGCACGCGAGGTTGATGCGGGCGAAGCCACGCCCCGGCTCGCCGAACGCGAGCCCCGAGTTGAGCGCGACCCTCCCCTGCTCGATCAGAACGCGGGCGGGGTCGTCGCCGAGGCCGGCGTCGCGGAAGTCGAGCCAGACCAGATACCCGGCGTCGGGCCGGACGACGCGGACCGCAGGCGCGTGCCCGGCCAGCTCGGCTTCGAGCAGCCGGACGTTCGACACCAGCAGGTCGAGGAGGTCGTCCCGCCAGCCGACGCAGGAGAGGGCGGCCACGTTGGCGTGGAGGCCGAGGATGCTGGTGCGCGCGGCCAGCTCCTCCGGCAGATCGGTCAGCAGCCGTGCCGACGCATCGTCGGCCGGGACGACGACGGCGCATTTGAGGCCGGCGAGGTTCCAGGCCTTGCTCGCCGAGGTGACGGTGACCGAGCGGGCGCCGGCGGCCCGGGCGATCGGCGCGAAGGGGGTGAAGACGGCTCCGGGATGCGCGAGCGGCGCGTGCACCTCGTCGCTGACCACGAACACGTCGTAGCGGGCGGCCAGCGCGGCGAGCGCCTCCAGGACGCTGCGGCTGTGACATCGGCCGGTCGGGTTCTGGGGGTTGCAGAGCAGCAACGCGTCCGCCCCCTCCGCGAAGGCGCGCTCGATCCCTGCGAGGTCGAGCGACCACTCCGCGTCCTCGAGAAGCGGAACGGTGACGGCCACCGCATCCGCCTCGTCCACCATCTCGAAGAACGGCGGGTACACGGGAGGGGTGAGCACCACGCGTCCAGCGACGTCGGGCAGGTCCAGCCGCAGCGCCTCGACCACGCCGACCGTCACATCCGTCGCCAGGTGCACGGTGCCGGGATCGACCTCCCAGCCCCACTCGCGCGCCGCGAAGGCGGCGAACGCGGGCGCCAGCGGACCGGCGGAGTCCAGGTAGCCGGTGTCCGAGTGCCGCAGCGTCTCGGCGACGCGGTCCAGGATGGCCGGCTCGACATCGAAGTCCATCTCGGCGACGAACACCGGAAGGACGTCGGCGGGGTAGCGGCGCCACTTGATGCTCGACCTGGTCGCGAAGAGCTGCTCCAGGGATCGTGCCGGTCCGAAGCTCATTCCGACACTGTGCCGCAGCCGCGGCGGCGCCGCGACCCGGAGCGTCAAAAAGCGTAGTGAAAGCGTCCTATTCAGGACGGCTGACGGTCATGGAGGGGGCCGCTCTCCGGCGTGCCCGTCTGGTTGAACAGGTAGTAGAGACTCAGGGCGGCCAGCGCCACGAGCATCGCGACGACGCTGAACAGTCCGACGACGGTGACCAGGGGGTAGAGCACGGTGCCGGCGCCGAACCGCAGCAGCGAGCGGCGGCGTGTGGCCGCATCCATCTCGCCCGACGCCACCAGCTGGCCGGTGATGCGCGCGTGGAGGACGGTGAACGCGATCGCGACGCCGGTCATGGCGCCGCCGTACAGCACCGCCTCGACGCGGAGATCCCTCGGGTCGCCGCCGGCGAGGGCCGCAGCCAGCGTGGACGTCGTGAACGGCAGCGCGGTGACGAACATGAGCAGGACCAGGTTCCAGAACAGCAGGGTGCGGTCGACGACTTCGACCAGCCGCACCACCGCGTGATGGTTCACCCAGATGACCCCGATGACCAGGAAGCTCACGACGTACGCGGCGAACGACGGCCACGCCGCCGCCAGCTGCGCGAGCAGGCCGCCCGGCTCGCCGGGCCCGAGGTGCAGGTCGAGCACCAGGAGCGTGATGGCGACGGCGAGCACGCCGTCGCTGAAGGCCTCGAGCCGTGTCTTCGACATCGCCGTCCCTCCTGGCGGGAGGATGTGCTCCCGGCGACGATCATGCCGCACGCCGGCGCGTGCGCACAGGTCCGGCGACGCGGGTCAGGACGCCAGCGCCACCTGGCGGAACCGGATCACCGACGAGTCGGCGCCGCGGTCCGCGCGATCGTAGGCGGCACGGATGGGGTTCACCGCCCGGCCGTTCGGCAGCACGACTTCAAGCCCCGCGTCGTCCGGGGCTCCCCGCCGACGATGCGGAGCGCTCCAGTGGCCCCCGTCGGTGCGCACCAGGATCTCGCCGATCAGGCAGCCGAGGCTCTGCACGGTGAACTCGTCGCCGACGAACCCGTCGTCGGTGCGGAGGTCGGTGAACAGCCGCTCGACGTACACGAGGTCCTCCGGCACGTAGGTGACCGTGTGCCCGTAGATGTCGCGGATGCCGCCCGCCATGGCTCCGGCCAGCAACGAGCCGACGGCGGGGTCAGTCCGCCGCCGGCCCGTTGCATGAGGGAACCGGAACATGCCGCCGACGGTACCCCTACCGTCCGAGCGGATGCTCGCCCCACTTCGAGTGCCCCCGCAGCGGGTCACGGGGGCGGCGAGCGCACTGCATCCCGGAAGCGATCGCAGCGTCGCTAGGCTGAGCGCGGCGCAGGGCCGGTGTCGGGGCGGCGGCGGGGGCGGCGGCGGCGACATCCCCTCACTGCGATAGTAAAGTGTGCGCAGGCCGCGGGAGCGGTGACGGGACGAGGAGGCGCCGGTGGCGAAGCGGACGCGGGCGACGGCGACCACGAGCACCCTCGCGCGCGTCAACCAGACGGCCATCATCGAGGCGCTGCGTGAATCCGGCGCGCTTTCGCGGCAGCAGCTCGGCGTCAGGACGGGGCTCAGCCCGGCCACCATCAACCGGCTCACCGCATCCCTGATCGACGACGGCCTCATCGTGCCCGCGGGGCAGGAGCCGTCGACCGGCGGGCGGCCTTCCGTCCTGCTCCGGTACGCCGGCAGCTCGCGCCTCGTCGCGGCCATCCAGCTGCGCGCCGAGACGGTGACGGGCATCCTTGTCGATTTCGACGGGAAGGTGGTGTTCCGGCGGTCGGTGGCGCTCGCGGCTCGGCAGGCGGGGGCGGCCGGGGGCGGGGCCGACGGCGGCGGGGAGCGCGGCACGGCCGACCAGGACCGGCAGCTGCGCAAGGTGTTCCGGCTCTTCGACGACCTCATCGCGACCGCGGACTCGATGGGCACCCCGTGCCTCGCGGTCGGGATCGCCGTGCCCGGTGTCGTGCAGCAGCCGGAGGGCGTCGTCGGCACGATGCCGGAGTTCGGCTGGACCGGCGTCCCCTTCGGCGCACTGCTGCGCGAACGGACTGACCTGCCCGTCGTCGTCGAGAACGATGCGAACGCACTGGCCTACGGCGAACTGCACGCCGGCGCCGGCCGGGGGCTGTCCAGCCTGGTCGCACTGTTCCTCGAGAACGGCCTCGGCGCGGGAATCGTCGCGAACGGGGAACTGCACCGCGGGGCGAGGGCGGAGGCGGGAGAGATCGGCTACCTGCTCATGGAGCGGTCCTCACTGGAGCGCTCCTACGACGCGCGCGGCGACCTGGAGGACCGCATCGGCTCGCTCGCCCTGACGCAGCGCGCGCGGGAACGCGGCATGCCCATCCCCGCCTCCGGCTCGCTGACCGCCGAGGACGTCTTCGAACTCGCCCGCACCGGCAATGCGGACGCGCAGGAGCTGGCCGACGAGATCCTCGACATGGTGGCGATCGCGGTCGCGGCGCTGGTGATCGTGCTCGACCCGGAGCTCGTCGTGGTGGGGAGCAGCTTCGTGGGCAGCTCGGACATGGTCATCCCCGGCATCCAGGAGCGGCTGCGCGGCCGCATCATCCGCGTGCCGCGGATCGAGCCGGCGACCCACCGAGAGGATGCGGTGCTGCTGGGCGCCGCGGAACTGGCCGCCGCCGAGGTCAACGGCTTCGCCTACCTCGCCTTCTGACGCGCACATTCGTGCCGAATGTCGCCTACCTCGCCTTCTGACGCGCACATTCGTGCCGAATGTCGCGTACCTCGCCTTCTGACGCGCACATTCGTGCCGAATGTCGCCTTCGGCGGCCCCGAAGCACACATTCGTGACGAATGTCGCGCCGGGCGCCCGGGGCCCATTCGTGCCGAATGTCGCTTCGGGACGGGCGAAGGGGTTCATTCGTGACGAATGTCGCACTGCCGAGGACGGGGCGGGGGAAGGGCGGGGGTTGACGGAAGCGCGCAGCGTCGCCTAGGTTGGGCGTCACCTTCTTCTCACTCCGATAGGAAAGAAGGAGGCCCTTCAACGACGCAGAGGAGCAGACGTGATCGTCGGAATCGACATCGGCGGCACCAAGACGCACGTGTGCGTCGAGGACGACGCCGGCGCCGCCCTCCTCGACCGGTCGGTCAAGACCGCCGACTGGCAGCACGGCGGCAACCTCCACTCGGAGGACAACGTCCGCGGCCTCCTCGCCCTGCTGGATGCGGTTCCCGGCGCCGCGGAGGCGCCCCTCGTCGTCGGCGCCCACGGCCTCGACAGCGAAGCCCAGACACTCGCCTTCGATGACATGCTCTCCGAGCTGCACGACGGGCCGGCGCTGGCCGTCAACGATGTCGAGCTCGTGGGGCCGGCCGCCGGCTTCGACGAGGCGATCGCCGTCATCGCGGGCACCGGCAGCAAGGTCGTCGGCCGCCGCGCCGACGGCGGCCTGGTGAGCGCCGGAGGTTACGGCTACATCCTGAACGACCCCGGCAGCGCCCCCGCGCTGGTGCGGGACGCCGTGCGCTCGCTCTTCGACGCGGTCGACGAGGACGAGCCGCGCGACGCGCTGGCCGACGCGCTCTTCGCCCACTTCGGCGTCGACGAGATCGTCGGGCTCTCCAACGCCCTCACCGTCCGCCCCCGCGTGACCGCCTGGGGCGCCGCCGCACCCCTCGTCTTCGCGGCGGCCGATGCGGGCAGCGCGCGGGCCGCGCGCGTCATCGACGCCGCCGCCGACGAGCTGGCCCGGAGCGTCGAGCTGGTCCACCGCCGCGGCGCGGCCGGAGACGACGTGGTCTGCGCTGGCGGCGTGGTCAGCCACCAGCCTCGCCTGTTCGACGCCCTCGGCGAGCGCCTCCGCGCCCGCGGGCTCACCCACTCCATCCACCTGCTGGATGTCGCCCCGGTGCGCGGCGCCCTCGCGCTCGCCCGGCGGCTCACGGAGGCGGCCACTGTCGTCCCCTTCGCACCATCGAACACACGGAGGAAGTCATGAGAATCACATCCACCGGGCGCCGTCGCACACTCGGGGCTCTCGGGCTCGCCGCGACCGCCGCTCTCGCCCTCAGCGCCTGCAGTGTCACCGGCGCGGGCACCGCGTCGGGCGGGGAGGGCGACGGCACCGGCACGATCAACGCCCTGTTCATGAAGCAGGCCGGCTACTCGGAGTCCGACGTCAACGCCATGATCAAGGACTTCGAGGCGAAGAACCCGAAGATCACCGTCAAGCCGACGTTCGTCGCCTACGAGGCGCTGCACGACAAGATCGTCACCTCGGCTCCGGCCGGCACGTACGACGTCGTGCATCTGGACGTGATCTGGCCGGCGGAGTTCGCCTCCAAGAACATCATCACCGACGTGACCAAGCGGTTCCCGTCGTCGTGGAAGAGCGACATGCTCGGCGGCGCGCTCACCAGCGCCGAGTACAAGGGCAAGTTCTACGGCGTCCCGTGGGGTCCGTCCACCAAGCTGTTCTTCTACAACAAGGACATGCTCGCCAAGGTCGGGGCGACTGCCGACGACGTGAAGACCTGGGACGGCGTGCTCGCCGTCGCCAAGAAGCTCAAGGACGCCGGGGTGGTGCAGTACCCGATCGCGTGGAGCTGGTCGCAGGCGGAGGCGCTCGTGTGCGACTACGCCGAGCTGCTCGGGGCGTACGGCGGCCAGTTCACCGACTCCAGCGGAAAGCTCGACATCAACAAGGGCGCGGGCGTGCAGGCGCTCGAGTTCATGAAGAAGTCGCTGGATGAGGGGCTCAGCGACCCGGCGTCGACGACGTTCCTCGAGGACGACACCGACAAGTCGATGGCGGCCGGGAAGACGGCGATGGAGCTGAACTGGGAGTCGACCTTCCGCGACCAGAACGACCCGTCGATCTCGAAGGTGGTCGGGCAGATCGCGGTCACCGCTCCCCCGGCCGGCCCGAACGGCGACAACCCCGGCGTGAACGGCTCGATGGCTCTGGCGATCGGCGCCAAGTCGAAGCACCAGGCGGCTGCGTGGAAGTTCATCGAGTACATGACCAGCGAGGCCGTTCAGGACAAGTACGTCAAGAGCTCGATGACGAACTGGAAGGCCAGCTACACCAAGCCCGAGATCACGAAGACGAACCCCGAGGTGTTCGCCGCCGCGGGCAAGGCCTACGACTCGATGATCCTGCGCCCGCCGGTGCCGAACTACAACACCGTGTCGCAGGCGATCCAGGTCGAGCTGCAGAACGCGTTGCTCGGCAAGAAGAGCCCGCAGCAGGCCCTCGACGACGCGGTCAAGGCCGCGAACGAGAACCAGGGATGAGCGGCGTGTCGGTCGCCGGAGTCGAGACGGAGCGACGCGCCCCCGCCACAGGGCAGCGCCGCAACCGGCGCAAGCGCGACAACCAGGGGAGGCTCGCCTTCTGGCTGCTGCTGCCCGCGGCGATCGCGGTGTTCGGGGTCATCGTGTACCCCATCCTGCGCACTCTCCTCATCTCGTTCTTCGAGGTGAACTCGGCGCTGGCGACCGACACCCCGTTCGTCGGGCTGCAGAACTACATCGACACGCTCACCGCGCCGGGATTCTGGGCGGCGATGGGACGGACGCTGTACTTCACTCTCGTCTCGACCGCGCTGGAGCTGGTGCTCGGCCTGATCGTGGCCGGTCTCCTCAACGCGAAGCTGCGGGCGCGGTGGCTGTTCCGTGCCGTCGTCATCATTCCGTGGGCCATCCCCACGATCGTGAACGCGGCGATGTGGAAGGGCATCTTCAACGCCCAGTACGGCGCGCTGAACGCGGCGCTGACCCAGCTCGGCATCATCGACCAGTACCAGGCGTGGCTCGGCGACCCGACCCTCGCGCTCAACATGGTGATCGTCGCCGACGTCTGGAAGACGACCCCGCTGGTGGCGTTCTTCCTGCTGGCCGGGCTGACGTCCATCCCGAGCGAGCTGTACGAGGCGGCGAAGGTCGACCGGGCGAGCTGGCCGCGGATCTTCCGCAGCATCGTGCTGCCGATGCTCGTGCCGTCGATCTCGATCGTGCTGGTGCTGCGCACGGTCGAGGCGTTCAAGGTGTTCGACATCGTCTACGCGATGACGCGCGGCGGGCCGGTGAACGGCACCCAGACCATCGCGTACTACGCCTACACGACGGCGTTCTCCGACCAGAACTTCGGCGTCGGCGCCGCGCTGTCGTACATCATCGTGCTGGTCATCCTCGCGCTGACCTTCGTCTACCTGCGCATGCTGCGCCGATCCGAGATGAGCCTGCTGTGAAGCGCACCACCCGCAACTCGATCCTGATCCACCTGGCGGCTCTGGTGGTCGCGGTGGTCATCCTGCTGCCCTTCGGGTGGATGGTGATCGCGAGCGTCACGCCGCAGCGCATCCTGATCTCGACACCGCTGGAGTGGATCCCGGGCACGCTCGACTGGAGCCGCTACGAGCTGATCTTCCGCGGCGGGGCGGAGAGCGTGGGCGCGACCTTCCGCGCGGCGCTCGCCAACACGACCATCGTCGCGGTCGGGACGGTGGCGGTCTCGATGGTCGTCGGCATCCTCGGCGCCTACGCGTTCGCGCGGCTGCGGTTCCGTTTCCGGCAGGCGGTGCTCATCCTCTTCCTGGCGACGTACATGCTGCCGCAGATCGCGCTGCTCATACCTCTCTATCTGATCCTCAACTCGCTGGGCCTGCTGGACTCGGTGGTCGGCCTGATCATCGTGGACTGCTCGCTCGTGGTGCCGTTCGTGCTCTGGATCCTGAGCAACTACTTCCTCACCATCCCGGAGGAGCTGGAGGAGGCGGCCCGCATCGACGGAGCGTCGCGGCTCGGCGCACTGTTCCGCGTCGTGCTGCCCGCCGCACGTCCGGGCATCTTCGCGGCGATCATGTTCGCGTTCCTGCTGGCGTGGGACGAGTTCATGTACGCGCTGATCTTCACCTCGTCGAACGCGGCCAAGACGCTGCCCGTCGCGATCAGCGAGTTCGCCGGACGCTACACGACCGACTTCGGGCTGGTGGCCGCGGGCGGCATCCTCGCGGCTCTGCCCCCGATCATCGTCGCGCTGATCTTCCAGCGGTACGTCGTCAGCGGTATGGCCGCCGGCGCCGTCAAGGGCTGACCATCCCCCGACCCACCTCCCTCACCCACACGTAAGGACCACACACATGGAACCCAAAGCCCCGTTCGTCGACGCGATGCGCGCCCAGCCGGAGAACCTCGCCCTCGCCCGGGAGACCGTGCTGCTCGACCTGGCCGCCTCCGGGCTCGGCCGGTGGGGTGCCGACGAGTCGGTGTCCGTCGTGGCGATGGGCGCCTCGCTCAACTCCGCGCACGCGCTCGTCGCCGCCCTGGCGGCCACGGGCCGGCCGGCCTCATCGGTCGTCGCGTCCGACCTCGCCGACGGCCTCGTCGCCGTGCGGGCGGACCACCACATCGTGGTGTCCGAGTCCGGACGCAGCCCCGAGCCGCTGAACGCCGCCCGCACGCTCCCCGAGGGCACGCGGATCGGCATCTCGAACCACCCCGAGGCGCCCATCCGGGACACGGTGGATGCGGTGCTCGGCCTGGGCGGCTTCCCCGACTCCCCCGTGTACACCAGCGGCTACACCGCGACGATCCTCGCCTACGCGCTGCTGCTCGACCACGTCGGCGCGCTCGACGCCGCCGCCGAGGCGAAGCGCATCCCCTCGAGGGCCGCCGACGCCCTGCGCGACTACGCGGACGCGGCCGAGACGATCGGCCGTGTGCTCGCCGAGGCCGACGCGATCGACGTCGTCGGGCGTGGCGCTTCGCTGTCGTCCGCGTCCGAGCTCTCGCTGATGGTCCGCGAGGGGCTGCGGACCCCGAGCGCCGCCTTCGAGACGTACCAGTACCTCCACGGCCCGATGGAGGTGCTGTCGGCGGGCGATGCGCTCGTGGTGTTCGGCGATGGACGCGAGCTCGCCATCCCCTCATCCGTGCTCGACGCCGGCGTGCGCGTCGTGCTCGTGACCGCCGCCGACCCGGCGACCGTGCCGGGCGCCGGTCACGCGGGCCTGACCATCGTGCCGGTGGATGCGGGGCTCGGCCCGTTCGAGCGCTCGGTGGTGGAGACGGTGATCGGCCAGCTGGCGATCGCCGCGGCCATCGAGCACAAGCCGTTCCCGCTCGAGGACTTCCTGTACCACCAGGACGACACGAAGCTCCCTGTGGGCTGACACCGATCCCGCCGGCCCGCGGTGCGACGGCCCTGTCGGAGGGCGGGGCCGTCGCGCCATACTGACGCCATGACCAGCACCCCGGGCACCCAGGAGAACGCGTTCGTGCGCTTCCTCAAGCGCAAGTGGCTGGCCATCGTGCTGGTCGTGCTGCTCATCGTGGTCGCCATCCAGAACGGGGTCGGCGGCGACCAGGCCACCATCTACCTGCTCTGGGGGCAGCTCGTCATCCCGACCTGGGCGCTGGTCCTCATCGTGTTCGCGATCGGCGGCGTGGTCGGCTGGGTCTTCGCACGAAACCGGGCGGCACGCAAGGGCCGCCGCTGAACATTGACGAGCCGCACGCGGAGGGGTCAGATGTTCACATGATCGCTCTCATCATCATCCTGCTCGTCATCTGGCTGATCCTGGCCATCCTCGGCTTCGCCATCAAGGGCCTGCTCTGGCTGGCGATCCTCGGCATCGTCTTCTTCATCATCACGGCGATCGTCGGCTGGATGCGCCGCGGTGCGAGCCGCACCTGACCCGTCCCCTGTTCCGTCCCGCGGCGGCCGTGCTCACCGAGCACGGCCGCCGTTTTCGTTTGCGGGCGGAATGCGGCCAAATGCTGCAGTCAGCCCGCGTCATGAATGCAGGCATTACAACGTCTCTTTTGATGACAACGCTTCGCGCCAACGGAATCCGACCGTGGATGAGACGAAGCTGCCGACATCAAAAGGAAACCATCTATGAGCAAGTTCTGGAAGCGCACGGTCGCTGCCAGCGTCCTCGGCGCCACGATCGCCGCGGGCGCTCTGGCCCTCGCGGCCGCCCCCGCCAGCGCGGCAACGCCCGGCACCGTCACGCTGACCACCCCGACGCCCGGCGTTCCCGGGGAGGCGCACATCGTCAACGTTCCCGCAGGCCAGCACTGGAGCCCGACCGCCACGTGGACCAGCGACGTGCCTGTCGCCCGCTACAGCTACAGCACATGGAACCACTACTGGCCGGCCAACACGAAGCTGTCGGACAGCCCGTACGTCCACGAGGGCCACAGCTTCACTTTCCCGCCCCCCACGGGCACCCAGGTCAGCGTGCAGCCGTACACGTATACCAACGCCAAGGGCGACACGATCAAGATCACGCCGCTCAAGTGGATCGCTCCTTACAACGGCACTGTCGGGACCGTGACGGTCGACGTGACGCTCGCGAAGCCGTCCACGGTCATCACGACGTCCGACCTCGACTGGGAGCCGACGGGTCCCGGCGGAAGTTTCGAGGACACGATCTACCTGCAGGAGGCCTTCAACGCGTCAAACCAGCAGATGGCGATCCAAACGGAACCCCGCTCCGCCAACCTGTACCTGAAGGGCGTGTGGCCTGACGCTCCGGCTGCTCCGTCGGGTTCGTGGGCCGCGTACCAGCCCGCGCCGCACTACACCGCCAGCGACTACACCGTCGGGCAGAACAAGACCGTGGACATGGCCTTCCAGTACACCGGTGACACCGACACCATCAGCTCCGGCGGCGTCGACTTCCGCGTCACCGCGCCCGAAGGCACCACCTTCGCCCAGGGCACCGGGCTCTCCTCCGACGGCGGCTTCCTGCGCGTCACCCAGCAGTACACGGCCTACCCCACGTACGTGAAGTGCACCATCGAGTCCCCGACCGTGCTCCACTGCTCCGGCCCGTTCGTGATCGGTGACGGCACCGTCACCGACACCACCGTCCCGCTCAACAGCGGCGACACCATCCTGATCCGCGCCCAGGTCCAGGTCACCGCCCCAGCCGACGGCGCACAGGCCGCCACCGACCTGCCCTTCATCGGCTCCGGCAGCGTCACCACCACCGGCGGCACCACCACGGTGCAGCCGGCCACCCTGGCCACCATCGACACCCCCGCCGGTGTCGTCGGCCCGATCGTCTCCCCGATCGTCGCCGGAATCGCCCTCCTCGGCGCCGCCGGCGCCGGCGGCGGCATCCTGATCAACCGCCGCAAGAAGGCCAAGGCCACCCCGTAACACCCCGCACCACCACTGAGGCCGGGACCATCCGCACGGATGGCCCCGGCCTCACCCGTTTCTACGCATCTGGCGTCAGGGCTGCTCCTCGTCCAGCAGCGCGTCGTTCTGGAGGGTGTCGGCCGTCTCGTCGTCGGCGGGGAGGTCGGCGTCGTCGTCGAGCGCGGTGCCGGCCGGCGCCTGCCCGGCCGCGGTCGGCTGATCGTGCACCGGTGTGTCGGAGGGTGCTGGAGCGCCCTGGGGCTGTCCGGGAGCGGTGGCGTCGGTGGAGGGAGTGATTTCGTCGGTCATGGTGCCATGCGACCGCTGAACCACCGCGGCGGCAAGGGGTTGATCGGCCATCGATCTGCGGTAGCCGGCGGTGGATTCGTACAGCGCACCGGAAGCCGGCGCCGGTTGGACATCGCACCCGCGCCGTAGCACTGTGGAGGCATGGCCTACACTCCGGATCCCGCACGCTACGACGACATGCTCTACCGGCGCACCGGGCGCAGTGGACTCGACCTGCCCGCCCTCTCGCTCGGTCTCTGGCACAACTTCGGCGACGACCGGCCGCTCGACACCCAGCGCGCGATCATCCGCCGCGCCTTCGATCTCGGCGTCACCCACTTCGACCTGGCGAACAACTACGGGCCGCCCTACGGCTCGGCCGAGAAGAACTTCGGCCGCATCCTGCGCGACGACCTCCGAGACCATCGGGACGAGCTCGTCATCTCGAGCAAGGCCGGCTGGGACATGTGGCCAGGGCCGTACGGGCAGGGCGGCGGGGGCCGCAAGTACATGCTCGCCAGCCTCGACCAGTCGCTGAACCGGCTGGGGCTCGACTACGTCGACATCTTCTACTCGCACCGTCCGGACCCCTCGACTCCGCTGGAGGAGACGATGCAGGCGCTCGACACGGCCGTCCGGTCCGGGCGCGCGCTCTACGTCGGCATCTCGTCGTACAGCGCCGAGGAGACCCGGCGGGCCGCTGAGATCCTGGCCGACCTCGGGACGCCGCTGCTCATCCACCAGCCGTCGTACTCGATGCTGAACCGCTGGATCGAGACCGAGGGCCTCCTCGACACGGTCGACGAGCTCGGGACCGGCGTGATCGGCTTCACGCCGCTGGCTCAGGGGATGCTGAGCGACAAGTACCTCGACGGGGTGCCCGAGGGCTCCCGAGCGAGCCGCGGCGACTCGTTCGACGCGTCGTGGCTCACCGACGAGGCGATCGGGCACCTGCGCGCGCTCGACGAGATCGCCGCCGGGCGCGGCCAGTCGCTCGCCCAGCTGGCCCTGGCGTGGGCGCTGCGCGACCCGCGCGTCACGTCGCTGGTGATCGGCGCGAGCAGCGTGGGCCAGCTCGAGCAGAACGTGGCGGCGCTCGGCAACCTGTCGTTCACCGACGAGGAACTGGCCGCAATCGACCGCCATGCGGTCGACGCCGGCGTCGACCTCTGGGCGGGCGCGCGGCGCGGCGAGGTCTGAAAAACCGCGGGAACGCGAGGGAAGCAACCGGCGCAGTGGCCGCCGGAGCAGGTACGGGCTGTGAGTTTCCGTAGTGCTCCCCCACGCGTCCCCCAGGGTTATCTGGTTGTCTCTGAGGTGTTCCCGTCCGCCGTCTAGAACCGGGTGGTATGGCCGTCCTCGTCGAACCGGAGCTCCGGGTCGGAGCGCCGCCCCGCGCGGTGCGTCCGTGGAGCATCGCGGGCGCTTTCGGCCTCCTCGCAGCCGTGTTGTGCGCCGCGGCGAGCTGGATCCCGTCACTGTGGGGCGACGAGGCGGCGACGCTGCTCTCGGCGAAGCGCCCGATCGGCAGCCTGCTCGGGATGCTGCTCCACGTCGACGCGGTGCACGGGCTCTACTACCTCTTCATGCACGGCTGGATCCGGCTGGCGGGAGAAAGTGCGTTCGCCCTGCGGCTGCCCAGCGCCCTGGCGGTGGGCGCGGCGGTCGCGGCGGTGACCCTGCTCGCGGGGCGGCGCGGTGGCGCCCGGGCGGCGGTGGTCGCCGGAATCGTCGCGACCGTCCTGCCCCGGCTCACGTACGCCGGTGAGGAGGCGCGGTCGTACGCGTTCACCGCCGCGGCGGCCGCCTGGCTCACGCTGCTCCTGCTCTGGCTCGTCGACGGAGGCGGGCGACGGCTCCCACCGGGAGCGCGGCGGATCGCGTGGCTGCTGTACGCGGCCGGCATGGCCGTGTCCTCGTACCTCTTCCTGTACTTCTGCACCCTGCTGATCGCGCACGGCGCCGTGCTGCTCGGCAGCAGGGCCTCGCGCTCGATCCTCCGGGCATGGGCGCTGTGCGCCGCCGCCTGCGTGGTCGCACTCGTGCCGCTCGCGGCGCTGGCCTACCTCGAACGCAGCCAGATTGCGTACCTGAGCGCCACCCCGGACGACCCGTCGATCTGGTACTACTTCCTGTGGTTCGGGATGCCGTGGGTCGCGATCCCGGCATGGGCGCTGATCGCTCTGGCGCTGTGGCCCGCGTGGCGGGCGTGGCGCTCACGCGGGATGCGCCCCTCCAGCACGGCACCCCGCGGCGTGTCGACCAGCCTCGTCGCGGCGACCTGGCTGTTCCTGCCCACCGGGGTCATGCTCCTGGTCAATCTGGTCTACCCGATGTACACGGGCCGCTACTCGACGTTCGCCGCCCCGGCGGCCGCTCTGCTCGTCGCGGAGGGCATCCTGCTGCTCGGGAGGCTGCTCGGGGGCGACCCGCGGAGAACGGTGGCCGCGACCGCCGGCACGACCATCGTCTTCGTCGCCCTGTGCGCACCGGTCTACGTGCTGCAGCGCGGTCCCTACGCCAAGAACGACAGCGACTGGGCGGAGATCAGCGCGGCGATGGCCGCGAACGCCGGGCCGGGCGATGCGGTCGTCTTCGATGAGTCGGCGCGACCCTCGCAGCGCCCCCGGCTCGCGATGCGCACCTACCCCGACGGGTTCCGCGGCGTGCGGGATGTCACACTGCGTGTCCCCTACTACCGGAACGACTGGTGGGCGGACAGCGCCTACTCGGTGCCGCAGGCGGCGCAGCGCGGCCGCTTCGACGGGGTGGAGCGGGTCTGGATGATCGAGCTCGACGACGAGGGCGTGCAGGACACGTGGGGCCTCGCCGATCTGCAGGCGCTCGGCTTCTTCGAGACCGGCCGGACGATCACGACCCACCGGAGCGTGATCATCGAGCTGACGCGCTGACCGTCCGGGCTGCGCTGACCGTGCGGGCTTGGCCGACCGTCCGGGCTGCGCCGACCGTGCGGGCTTGGTCGACCCCTCAGGCGGCGCTGAACACTCAGGCGGCGCTGAACACTCAGGCGGCGCCGAACACTCAGGCGGCGTCGACCGGCTGGATCAGCTGCGGCCCGTCGTCGCTGGTCTTGAACGGGGCCACCTGGTCGAAGCGCAGGGTCTCGGCCTCGGCGACACCCGCACGCACCGCTTCGTCGACCAGGGCCTGGTCGCCGACGATGGACGGGTCGATCCAGTGCTGCCACAGCTCCTCGGGCAGGATCACGGGGTTGCGGTCGTGGATGTCGGCCAGCGTCTGCACGGCATCCGACGTGAGGATCGTGGCCGTGAGCACCCACCGATCCGGGTCGTCCTCCGCCTTGCTCTTGTCGCGCCACCACGAGTACAGACCGGCGAAGCCCATGAGGCGACCTTCCGGGTAGCGGATGAAGTACGGCGTCTTGCTGCCCTTCGGCCCCTGCCACTCGTAGTAGCCGCGCGCAAGCACGATCGCCCGGTGCGATTGGACGGGCTTGCGCCAGGTCGACTTCTCGGCGATGTCCTCCGCCCGGGCATTGAAGGTGGGGAACTTCGTCTTGAGCGTGTCGGACCAGGACGGCACGAGCGACCAGTGCGCGCGCTCGAAGCGCAGCTCCCGCGTCTTCGCCGAGTCGATCAGCACGGGGATGTCGTCGGTCGGCGCGATGTTGTAGTCCGCCTCCCAGTCGGCGCGCCACTCCTCGGGCCGCCGTCCCGTCCGCTCCACGAACTCCGTGATCTCGGCGTTGACCTTGTCGTCCATCGCGAACCTGCCGCACATGCCGCCAGCTTATGCCGCTCCACCGACACCGGAACGAAAGGTGAGAATAACTCACCCCCCAAAAGCGGGTGACGCCAACCTGAGAAAACGATGTATTCTCAGTTTTGTGAATTGGTGAGGAACAGTCACTTTACGGTACTGGAACTCCGATCGTTCACACCACCCGAAAAAAGCAATACCAACCCGACCCGCAGGTGACTACACGTGTACCCGAATTCGCCGCGCCGAGCGCTCCCCGCACTCAACCCCATCCGAACGGGGAGCACTCGGCGCGCGCGGAACCACGGGAGTCGCCCCACGAGCGGAGCCGGCGGCGGTGAAGCCGTTCGAGACCACGGTTTCCCCCCAGCCGCCGCCGGCTCCCCGATGGGACACGATGCCGGCGCCGGCGCTGCGGAGGTGACGGCATGACCGTCATCCGCCCCCGGCTCCCCGGCATCGTCGCGCCCACGGCACTGCGCGGGCGCAGCTCGGAACTCACCTGGGCGAAGCGCTACCGCTATCGACTGCTCGCCACGGACACGGCAATCATCCTCGCCGCCACCATCGGCGCGGTGTTCGTGCGCTTCGGATTCGACGACGCGGCCGCCCCGACCGCCGGGATGCACCTCGACTACGTCTACCTGTCGTTGATCATCGCCGCGACCTGGCTTTTCACCCTGTCGGTGTACCGCACGCGCGATCCCCGCGTCATCGGGATCGGCGTCTCGGAGTACCGCCGCGTCGTCTCGGCGACGGCGACGACGTTCGGCGTCCTGGCCATCCTCTTCCTCGTGGCGAAGATCGACATCGCCCGCGGCTACTTCATCGTCGCGCTTCCGGCCGGCATGGCCGGCGTGCTGTTCTCTCGCTGGATGTGGCGCCACTGGCTCATCAGGCAGCGCAGCTTCGACCACTACCTGTCGCGTGCCCTCGTGGTCGGGCGTTTCGACGACGTCGACTACGTGGTGCGGCAGATCCACCAGAACTCGGGGGCGGCCTACAACGTCGTGGGTGCCGCCCT
Source organism: Leifsonia sp. KNZ13-11D (assembly GCF_056754895.1). Lineage (NCBI taxonomy): Bacteria > Bacillati > Actinomycetota > Actinomycetes > Micrococcales > Microbacteriaceae > Leifsonia > Leifsonia sp. KNZ13-11D. Next base: position 677,400 of record NZ_JBPGWU010000001.1, on the reverse strand, counting down.
CGACACCGGAAAGCGCAAGGGCGCGAAGAAGGACGCCGAGATGCGGCGCCGCATCGCGAGCCCCGAGCGCGAGGTACCGATCGTCTCCGACCTGTCGGGGGTCGCCGACGCTGCGGCGCGGCTGGACGCGGACACGGTGATCGTGGCCGGTCGCGCCCTCAGCTCGGGGGACTTCGTGCGCAAGCTCGCCTGGAACCTGGAGGGGACGGCGACCGAGCTGGTGCTCGCCGCGCCGCTGACCGACGTCGCGGGCCCGCGCATCCACTTCCGTCCCGTGGAGGGCCTGCCGCTCATCCACGTGGAGATCCCGCAGTTCGAGGGCGGCAAGCACGTGCTCAAGCGGGCGTTCGACTTCTTCGCATCCGGCCTCGCCCTGCTGCTGCTCTCGCCGCTCTTCCTGGCGGTCGCGGTCGCCGTCAAGCTCGACGACAACGGACCGGTGATCTTCTCGCAGGAGCGCGTCGGCCGTAATGGCGAGCGCTTCAAGATGTACAAGTTCCGGTCGATGGTCGTCGACGCGGAGGCGCGGCTCGCCGCGCTCCGCGAGAGCAGCGACGGCAACGGCCTCTTGTTCAAGATGAAGCACGATCCCCGCGTGACCCGTGTCGGCCGCACGCTGCGCAAGTTCTCGCTGGACGAGCTGCCGCAGCTGGTCAACGTCTTCCTCGGAGACATGAGCCTGGTGGGCCCGCGCCCGCCGCTGCCCTCCGAAGTCGAGGTCTACGAGAACCACGTGCACCGCCGGCTCTACATCAAGCCGGGACTCACGGGGATGTGGCAGGTGAACGGTCGCTCCGATCTCTCCTGGGAGGAGAGCGTCCGCCTCGACCTCTACTACGTCGAGAACTGGTCGCTGACCGGCGACCTCGTCATCATGTGGCGCACCGTCAAGGTGCTGACGCATCCCGTGGGGGCGTACTGATGCCGCGTCCGGAGAGTCGCCCGATGCGCGTGGCGATGATCGGCACGCGCGGCGTGCCGGCGGCGTACGGCGGGTTCGAGACTGCGGTGGACGAGATCGGGCGGCGCATGGCGGCGGCCGGAGCGGACGTCACCGTGTACTGCCGCACCCGGAAGGGTGCGGAGCGGCCGGCGGTGTACGAGGGCATGAAACTCGTGCACCTGCCCGCCCTGCGCTCCAAGACGCTCGAGACCTTGAGCCACACCGGGCTCTCCGTGCTGCACGCGGTGCTGCGTCGGCGCTTCGACGCTGCGTTCGTGTTCAATGCCGCCAACTCGCCGTTCCTCCCCATCCTGCGGCTGGGGCGCGTGCCGGTGGCCGTCCACGTCGACGGTCTGGAGTGGAAGCGCGGCAAGTGGGGACGCGTCGGCCGCCGCTACTACCGGATCGCCGAATCGCTGTCGGTGCGCTGGGCGGATGCGCTCATCGCCGACGCCCAGGGGATCGCGGACTACTACACCGACGAATTCGGCGTCGACACCCGCCTTCTCACCTACGGCGCCAAGGCGATCCCCGCCCTCGACGACCCGGGTCTGGATGCGCTGGGCCTCACCCCGGGCGGGTACCACCTGGTGGTGGCGCGCTTCGAGCCGGAGAACCATGTCGACGTCATCGTCGACGGGTACCGCAGGAGCTCGGCGAAGCTGCCGCTCGTGGTGGTCGGGTCGGCGCCGTACGCCGCCGAGTACTCGAAGCGCATCGCGGACGCTGCGGCGGACGACGACCGCATCCGCCTGCTGGGAGGGGTCTGGGACCAGGACCTGCTGGACCAGCTCTACGCCAACGCTGCGAGCTATGTGCACGGCCACTCGGTCGGCGGCACGAATCCGTCGCTGCTGCGGGCGATGGGCGCGGCGGCACCGGTGCTCGCATACGACGTCAATTTCAACCGCGAGGTCGCCGGGCCGGACGCGCTCTACTTCGCCGGCGCGGATGACGTCGCGCACCGGATCGAGCAGATCGAGGGGGATACGGCACACTGGAGAGAGGTCGGGACGACCCTTCGCGACCGGGCGCTGCAGCGCTACGACTGGGATCGGGTGGCCGAGGGGTACACCGAACTGGCCGTCCACCTCGAGACCCGCGTCGTGATGCGGAAGTCTCGGGGCGAACAGTCCGGTCGGTCTGCGGGTAGACGGCGTGTACCACGAAAGGGGGACTTGTGGTCTGGGCAAGTTAACGATTCGACAACGGCTGCGTCATGAGCAATAATCCTTCGAACACGCCGTACTCGGACCCGTAACGTGCCATCTCCGGCTGCCACCCCCACCCGAGACGGCGGGAAATCCCCCGCATATGACGCGCAAAACCCAGAAATCTCATGGGCGGCACGCCGCCACTACCCGTATCCCCTCCTCCACCCCGACCCCCGAGACGAACAAGCACCGCACGGTGCGGAACTCCGCGATCGCCATTGCGGTGACCGCAGTGCTGGCCGCTCCCGTCGCAGCTGGGCTCTCGTCGGCTCTGGCCGTCGGCCCCACCGTCGTCTCGGACGACTTCAGCCGCACCCTCAGCGGCGGCTGGGGCACCGCAGAAAGCGGCGGTGCCTACACCTCGCAGAACGCTCCGGCGCTCACGGTCTCGTCCGGAACGGGCGTCTTCACCCTGAGCAAGCCGGGGACGAGCGCCAGCTCGTCGCTGCGTTCCTTCTCCGCACTCGACGTGCAGACGTCAGCGACGTTCACGCTCCCTGCGCTGCCGTCACGCGGCTCCGGAGTCTCCACGGCCCTCCAGGCCCGAAGCTCCGGCGGGACGCGTTACGAAGCGGTACTCCGGTTCAACGCCGCGCATGACGCCACGCTGCTCATCCGGCGCGTGGACGGCTCCACCTCGAACACGACGAACGTCGTGGCCGAGAAGGTCGTCGCGACAGGCGTCGAGGCCGGAAAGCCGTACACCCTCGACTTCGCGGTCAAGGGCACGTCCTCCGTCTCCCTGAGCGCCCGCGTCACCGCCGCAGGCACCGGGGCGGGCACCTGGCAGGCGAGCGGCACCGACACGAGCAGTCGTCGCATCCAGACCGCCGGCGGAATCGGCGTGTGGTCGTATCTGTCCCAGTCGTCGACCGCTGCAACCGTGCGCGTCGACAACCTGACGGCCACGCCCGATGCGGGAAGCACGCAGCCGGCCCCCACGCCGACTCCGTCGCCCACCACTCCGACGCCGACCCCGGCCCCGACGCAGCCCGCCGCTCCGGCGCCCGCTCCGCCGGCGCCCACTGCGCCGGCTCCGACCCAGCCCACCTCCCCGGTGCAGCCGCCCAAGGACGGCGTCTCGTCGGCAGGCTCGCGCGGCAGCGTCGGTTCGGCGGCCGTCGGCACGGCGAACTACCCGGTCCCGGCCAACGCCGTCTTCGCCTCGTCGTCCGCTCCTGCGGGCGGCAACGGCACCTCGGCCCACCCGTACTCGACCGTCCAGGCCGCCGTCAACGGCGCCCCCAGCGGGTCGACCGTGGTGATCCGCGGCGGTTCGTACCACGAGACCGTCACCGTTCCCAGCGGTAAGAAGCTGACCATCCAGAACTACCCCGGCGAAGCCGTGTGGTTCGACGGCAGCCAGAGCTGGGGCGGCTGGAGCGCCTCCGGCTCCGCGTGGGTCTCCGGCGGTTACACGTACGACTTCCTGGCCAGCCCATCCTTCGGCGGCGGTATGAGTGACGCCTCGCGTTACCTCGACCCGGCGTATCCGATGGCCGCTCACCCGGACCAGGTCTTCGTCGACGGCGTGCAGCAGAAGCAGGTCGCCTCGCGCAGTCAGGTCACGGCCGGCACGTTCTTCGTGGACAACGGCTCGAACCAGCTGGTGCTGGGCACGAACCCGGCCGGCCACTCGGTGCGCGTGAGCACGCTGCAGCAGGCCCTGCGGGTGCAGGGCGCCGGCTCCGTCGTGCGCGGCATCGGCTTCCAGCGGTACGCGCCGTCCGCCAAGGACATGGGCGCCGTCACCGCGCAGGTCGAAAACGTGACCCTCGAGAACCTGACGGTCGTAGACAACGCGACCATCGGTGTCTACGCCTGGGGCACGAACGACGTGCTGCGCAACCTGACGGTCGCACGCAACGGCATGCTGGGCGCCGGCGCCAACGGCGCCTACGGCCTGAAGGCGTCCGGCCTGCTGGTCGCCGACAACAACAGCGAGCACTTCAAGCAGGAGCCGGTCTCCGGAGGCTTCAAGATCACCCGTAGCCGGGGGATCTCGGTCACCGACAGCGCGTTCCTGCGGAACGCGACCACCGGCCTCTGGCTCGATGAGTCGGTCTACGACGCGTCCATCACCGGCAACGACTTCGTGTCGAACGGCGGCGACGGCTTCGAGGCCGAGCTCTCCGCGCACGTGACCGTCGCCGACAACGTCGCCCGAGACAACAGCGGAAACGGCATCCGGCTCTTCGACACCTCGGACAGCGCGATCTGGAACAACACCTCCGTCCGCAACAGCCGCAACATCGCCCTCATGCAGGACTCGCGGCGCGAGACAGATCTGTCCGTTCCGGGTCACGACCCGAAGCGTCCGCAGCCGGACCCCACGTTCTCGTGGATCGTGCAGAACGTGACGGTCTCGAACAACGTGCTGGCTGACGCCAAGGGCATCGCCCAGCTGACCGTCGAGGACCAGGCGCACCAGCTGTCCGGGGCTGCCATGAATCTGACGATCAACGGCAACCTCTACCAGCGCACGGTCGCCGGCAAGCCGTCGGTGGACATCGTCTGGATGCAGACCGCGACGTCGACCAAGGGCTACGCGACCGCCGAGGCGTTCGCCGCAGCCACCGGTCAGGACAGGAACTCCACGTCCGTGACCGGCACCGGAGTGCTCTCGTCCGCCCTCACGCTGACGAGCGCGGGTCAGGCCGAGGTCGCCTCGACAGCCTTGCCCCTGCCCGCCGCCGTGGCGGCCCTCATCGGCCAGCCCACGGGCACGCGGCACCTCGGCTCCTGGTGAGACCCTCGAGCTGAACGAGAAGGCCCCTTCCCGCGTCGCGGGGAGGGGCCTTCTCGTTCAGCCGGCGCCGGCGGCCGCGCGTCACGCGACCGCGACGGCCTGCCGCAGGAAGGCGGCGAGCCCCTCGGTGAACGCGCTGACCTCCTGCAGGGTCTCGGCGTGGTGGCGGGGCGACGCCCCGTGGCCGTCGTGGATGTCGATGCCGCTGTGCCGCGATGAGAACAGCGCGCTCCGGCCGCTTCCGGGCAGCGGCACGCGCCCGCGCAGTCCGTTGAGCCCCTGGACGAGCTCGGCGAGGTCTGCCGTCTCGCGGGCCGCCGGCCAGGCGCGCGCCAGGTGGACCGCCTCCCGCAGCGTGAACGTGCGGGCGCGCGCCGCAGGCGCCAGCTGGGCGATGACCGAGCGCTGGTTGCGATCGGCGGTCAGGACGAGATCGGCGTCGCCGAGCAGGTCGGCGGTGAGCCGGCCGCGCCGTGAGGCGTCGGCCACGAACGGGTCGCCGTTCCGCGCCTCCAGCTGGCGCATCGAGGTGGGACAGATCGGCGCATCGTCCACGGCCGCGGTCCCCGCGCTGAGGACGGCGAGCGATGAGCCGGTCTGAGGACGGAGGGCGGCGTCCAGGAGTCCGGCAGCAAGCGGCGACCGGCAGATGTTGGCCGTGCACACCAGGAGGATGACGGGCATGGGTCTCCGATCCGCTCGCGTCGACGAATTCTCATTATGCTAGCGGTGACCGCTGCAGGGAACCGACCACCGCAGCGCCCGACGAGCCCGGACCCGGCTCAGTGAGGAGACCGGATGAGCGCGCGCCGCGGATCCGTGCTGATCGCCCACCCGAGCGCCGAGTTGTACGGCTCCGACCGCGTGATGCTGGAGACAGTCTCCGCATTGAGCGACGATCACGACGTGCTCGTGGTGCTGCCCCAGGACGGACCGCTGCTCACGGAGTGCCGAAGTCGCGGTGCGCGCGCCGAGATCGTGCCGGCGCCGGTGCTGCGCAAGAGTATGCTGTCGCCCCGCGGCCTGATCCGTCTGGCTTTCGAGCTGCCGGTCGCTCTGGTGCGGGCCATGCGCACCATCCTGCGCAACCGCGTCGACACCGTCTACGTCAGCACGGTCACGATCCCGGTGTGGCTGCTCGCCGCCCGTCTCACCGGCCGCCGCGCCGTGGCCCACGTGCACGAGGCGGAGGGATCCGCCGGAGCGCTGACCAAGCGCGCCCTCTCGACGCCGCTGCTGCTCGCCCAGTCGATCGCCGCGAACAGCCGGTTCAGCGCGGAGGTGCTCGCCGAGCCGTACCCGAGGCTGCGGGACCGCACGCGGGTCGTCTTGAACGCGGTGGATGCGCCTCCCGCTCCCACGGACCCGCGCCCGAGCCTCGACGGCCCGATCCGGCTGATCTATGTCGGACGGCTGTCCGAGCGGAAGGGGGTGGACGTGGCCATCGAGGCGGTCGCGGAGCTCACCCGGCGCGGGGTCGCGTCCGAGCTCGCGGTCGTCGGGGACGTGTTCCCCGGATACGAGTGGTTCCGCGACCAGCTCGATCGGCAGGTGCAGCACGAGGACGTAGCGGGGCGGGTGCACTTCGCCGGCTTCGTGCCGGCGGTGTGGGATGCGCTCGCGGCGGCCGACATCGCGATCGTGCCCTCGCGGGCGGACGAGCCGTTCGGCAACACCGCGGTCGAGGCGGTGCTGAGCCGCCGTCCGCTGATCGTGTCCGACACCTCGGGGCTCCGTGAGGCCGCCGCCGGGTACGCCTCTGCCTGGTTCGTCGCTCCGGGTGAGGCGACCGCGATCGCGGATGCGGTCGAGCGCATCGCGGCGGACTGGCCCGCGGCGCGGCAGTCGGCGGTCGAGGCGAGCCGGGAGGCGGCGGAACGGCACTCCCGCGCCGGCTACGACGCCGCCGTCACCGCAGTCGTCGACGGTCGCTGAACGAACCCTCGCCGAGGATTGACCCCCTCTCGGGGGTGTAACCTGAGCTTTACTCATCGATGGCGGTGGCTTAGCGTTTAACCTACCCGACCGAAGGGACCACCGACCGTGGACCTACACCAGTATCTCAGCGCCATTCGCAAGCGCTGGATCACCATCACCGCCCTCATTCTCGTCGGCGGCGCCCTGGGCCTCCTCGTCGCCTCGCAGACGACGCCCGTGTACCGTTCCAGCTCCAGCGTCTTCATATCCACCCGCCAAGGCGACAGCACCACCGAGCTGCTCCAGGGCGGAACGTTCGCCCAGAACGTCGTGCAGTCGTACACCGCGCTGGTCACCACGGCGAGCGTGCTGCAGCCGGCGATGGAGGACCTGAAGTACTCGGGAACGCTCGCGAGCTTCGCCTCCAAGATCACGGCGGAATCGCCGGTGAACACGGTCATCATCGACATCTCGGCGGAGGACACGGACCCGGCCCAGGCGCAGAAGATCGCCTCCGCGGTGACCGGGTCGCTCGGGAACGCGATCGCCCAGATCGCTCCGAAGGACAAGGACGGGAAGGCCTCGGTCTCCGCCTCGGTGATCGCCGCGGCGACCCTGCCGAAGACGCCCGTCTCGCCCAACCGGACGCTCGACCTGGTGATCGGCCTCGCCGCCGGTGCCGTCATCGGACTGATCTACGCCATCCTCCGCGAACTGCTCGACACCCGCATCCGCACCGGGGACGACGTGCAGCGCATCGCGGAGATCCCGATCCTCGGCCGCATCCCGCGCGGGCGCCGGCGGGCCGACCCGCTCGCCGTCCTGGCGGCTCCGGGATCCGCGGAGGCCGAGGCGTACCGCGGGCTGGTCTCGAACCTCGAGTTCGCCGACCTCGACAAACCCCTCCACGTGGTGGTCGTCACGTCGCCGTCCGTCGACGACGGCAAGAGCACCGTCGCCATCAACCTCGCCCTGGCCATGGCCGAACGCGAGCAGCGGGTGCTCCTCGTCGACGCGGATCTGCGCCGCCCGTCGATCGCCGGCTACTGCCAGATCGAGGGCTCGGTGGGGCTGACGACCGTGCTGGTCGGCCGCTCGAGCCTCGAAGACGCCGTCCAGCAGTGGGGTGTGCCCAACCTGGACGTCCTCGCCTCCGGCGCCATCCCGCCGAACCCGGGCCAGCTGCTGAGCTCCGCATCCTTCGCGGACCTCGTGCAGACGATGTCCGAGAAATACGACTTCGTCGTCTTCGACTCCGTCCCGCTGCTCGCCGTGACCGACACGCTTCCTCTCGCCCGCCTGACGGACGGCGCCCTCGTCACCGTGCACCACAACTCCACCAGCCGGCACGACCTGCGGCTCGCGCTCGAGGCGCTTCAGGGGGTCAACGCGCCGATCCAGGGCGCTGTGCTCAACTTCATGCCGCCGGCGCCGCGCAACCCGTACCGCGGCTATGTGGCGTCCGCCGCGCCGGCGCGACGGCCCGCACTGCCCTACCGCCGAATCACGAACTCTCCGGCGACCGGCGTGAAGAAGACCCTGCCGGACCCCGTTCCCACCGACGACCTGGCCGAGTCCACGGCGCCGGAAGCCGCGGCCGGCGGTTCCATCACCTCGCTGTTCGAGCGCCGGCGCAGCGAGGACCGACAGGACGCGGTCAGCTCCGGACGCGAGTGACATGGGCGCACGCAGGCTGCAGCACCGGTCGGTCCGCCTCTACGACATCGTCCGCACCGCCCACCTGGAGCGGGCGCACGAGTACGCGCCCGCGAGCATCCTCTACCGCGACCGACGGTACGACTACGACCCCCGCCTCGAGGCCGGGCTGGACATCGTGCGCGCGGGCGACGCCCGCGCCGCCCTCCTGCTGGCACGGTCGGACGTCGACGTCCTCGAAGTCAACGAGCCGCTCATGCTCTCCGCCGCCGCGCGTTCCGCGCTGGCCATCGCCGCGGTCCGCATATCCGGGATGCTGCGCAGGCGCCGCACCCAGGTGGTCAGCTACGCGATCGAGAACCTCCGGCCGCCGGCGCCCGCATCGCTGAAGGGCCGAGCGGGATGGTGGGCGAGGATGAGGCTCGCGCGCTACGTCCACGCGCGGCTCGATCGACTGGCGTTCGGCACGGAGAGCTCGCGGGCCCTCTACGAAGGGATGCTCGGGCGACCCCGAGCGGCCACGATCACCATCCCGGCACTCCCCTCACCGGCCTCGGACGTCCCGCTGCACGACCGTGCGCAGCAGGTCGTCTTCCTCGGAGCCTTCGACGAACGCAAGGGACTGCCGCTGGTCCTCGCATCCTGGCCGCTGGTCGGGCTGCGCCGTCCGCAGGCGCGACTGCTGCTGCTCGGGAAGGGGCCGCTCGAGAACGCCGCGCGCGACGCCGCCGGAGCGGACCCGTCCATCACCCTCCGGGTGGACCCGCCTCGGGACGAGATCGCCCGCCGCCTGGCGGACGCGAAGGTCCTCGTCCTGCCGTCGCAACGCCGGCCGCGGTGGCGCGAGCAGGTCGGCCTGCCCATCGTCGAGGGGCTGGCCGCAGGCTGCGTCATCGTCACGACCGCCGAGACCGGGCTCGCCGACTGGCTCAGCCGCACGGGGCACTTCGTCCTGCCGGCGGACGCGGACGCCGACGAGCTCGCCTACGCCCTGACGAACGCGCTGGACGACCGGCGCTCCCCGTCCGAACTCCTGGCGGCGCTGCCGTCGACGGACGGACGCCGGGCGGCCGACGACTGGTTGTCCGGCCGCGTCCCGGCGCCCGACGAGAGCGTCGCAGCCCGGTGACCGGGCGCAGGGGCGCACTCCGCGCCGTCTCCTCCACCGCTCTGATCAAGGTGCTCGTCATGGGCGCCTCCGGCATCCTGGGCATCTTCACGAGCCGCCTGATCATCTCCCACTTCGGCACCGACGCCTACGCGCAGTACGGGCTGCTCTCGACGCTGTCGACGCTGCTGCCCTTCGCCGATCTCGGGATGGCCGCCGTCGTCATCAACGCCATCGCCGGCTCGGGCGACCCGCGGACGGACCCGTACGTGCGCCGCGCGATCACGACCGCGCTCCGCATCCTCATGGGGGCGGGGACCGTCATCCTGCTGATCGCCCTCGGCATCACACTGCTCGGCGCGTGGCCGACGCTCCTTGGCGCGGGTCTGACGCCCGGGTCCGGCGACCTGGCCGCGTTCCTCTGTCTGGCCGTCTTCGGCCTCGCGCTGCCGCTGACGGTCGGTCAGCGCATCCTCGTCGGGCTCGAGAAGACGACGCTGCAGGTCACCACCCAGTTCGTCGTCGCTCCCTTCATGTTCCTCTCGGTCGGCCTGGTGGCGCTCCTCTCCGTTCCCGCCGGCAGTTACCTGGCGGTCTTCTCGTACGTGGCGGCCGGGCTCGTCTCGGTGCTGTGCCTGCTCTTCGCCGCGCGGCTGATGAAGCCGCAGGTCGGCAAGGCGATCCGGGATGTCCCCCGCGTACGTCGTGTGCGCAACGTCGCGGCTTTCGGCCTGGCCTGGCCGATGCTGGCGCAGATGCTCGCGCTGCCGATCGCCATGCAGACCGACCGCCTGCTGCTCAGCCACCTGACGACGGGGACCGAACTCGCCCAGTACAACCTGGCGACGCAGCTGTTCGGCCTGATCCTGCAGACGATCGCGGCGGCGGGTGTGGCGCTGTGGCCGGTCTTCGCCCGGGCACGCTCGGCCGACCGGGTGGAGACGCCGTGGCGAGCGACGCTGGCGTTCGCCGGCGGCGGGCTCGCGACGGCGCTCGTTCTGGCGGCGCTGCTCCCGTGGGTGGCGGCCTTCGTGTCGGACGGCAAGCTGCAGCTGGACGGCTGGCTGGTGGGCGGTTACATCGCCTTCGTGGCCGTGCAGGCGGCGAAGTACCCGATCGGTATGTACATGACCGATCAGCGCGGGCTCACCTTCCAGGTGCTGCCGATCGTCATCATGGTGCCGATCAACCTCGGGCTGTCGTGGTGGCTCACCCTGACGCTGGGCGCGGGCGGGCCGATCATCGGCTCGACGGTCGCGGTGCTGCTGTGCCAGGTCATCCCGAACCTCTGGTACGTGCGGCGGGATCTCGCCCGGCGCCGCGCAGCCGCGCGCGAGGCGGCCGCGCAGGAGCCGACTCTGACCCCTATGGGGGACTAGGGCCGGCCTCGCGGTTCATGAGACAATCTCATAATCAGCCGAAAGGATGCGCAGATGGCCGTGGCCGACCCCTCGCCGCTCCGCTTCACGGCAGCGTCCAGGAGTGACCGCTCCCCGCTGCCGGGCAGCGTGGCGGACGTGCGTCCCACGGCGATGCAGACGGTCGCCCGCATCGTCGCCGCGCTCTCCCTCGTCGTCATCGGCGCCCGCATCCAACTCCCCCAGGGACTCACGGTCGGGTACGTCGTCGCCCTGCTGCTGCTCCCCGTCTGGATCTCCGTTCTGCCCCGCTACCGCGGCGGCATCCTCCTGATGGTGCTCGGCGGAGCCGCCGCCGTGAACGGCTACCTTCTCACCGGGCTCGCCCGCGGGACCGCGCAGACCGGCAACGGCCTCGCCCTGCAGAACACCCTCGTGCTGGTGGGGACCATGATGGCGATCGGGGTCGTGCTCTGGGCGCGCACCCTGCTCCCGCTGTGGAGCGTCGGACTGTTCTTCGGGATCGGCCTGCTGGTCGGCATCGACCCGCACGGCATCCTCGCCGGAGGCAACCCCTGGAAGTTCGTGTTCGCCGTGCCGGTCACCGTGATCGCCCTGAGCATCGCCATGATCCGCAGGAGCCGGGTGCTCGAGCTCGTCATCGTGGTGGCGCTCGCGGCGCTGTCGATGGTGAGCGACGCCCGGAGCGGCTTCGCCATCCTCCTGCTGACGGGCGTGCTGGTCCTCTGGCAACTGCGGCCGACATCCCGCACGAGACGCGCCTCGACGACGCGTGTGCTGCTCGGTCTGCTGCTGGTCTCCGGGATCGCGTACAACGTGGGGCAGTCGCTCATCGTCGACGGCGCGCTCGGCGAGGCGACGCAGCAGCGGACGATCGCGCAGATCGACACCTCCGGTTCGCTCATCCTCGGCGGCAGGCCGGAGCTCGCAGCCACGGCCTCGCTCATGCAGCACTACCCCTTCGGCTTCGGCTCCGGCACCTACGCCTCGCCCAGCCAAGTGCTCGTCGCCAAGCAGGGGATGCTCGCCATCAACTACGACCCGAACAACGGCTACGTCGACAACTTCATGTTCGGCACGGGCTTCGAGCTGCACTCGATGATCGGCGACCTGTGGGCGAAGTACGGCGTGGCGGGGGTCGCGCTGGCCGCGGCCCTGCTCTGGTACGTGCTGCGCGGGCTGGGCCACAGCGTCGCCCGGAGGACCGCGAGCGCGCTTCTGATCTATCTGGCGGTCAGGACGCTCTGGTCGATGTTCTTCGGTCCCTGGTATTCGTCGGTGACCCTGCTGACGCTCCTCATCGGAATGACCCTGCTGGAACGCGGCCGAGACGATACGAAGGCGGTGCCCTCGTGACCGAACGACTCACCGCGAGCCGCCGGCCGTTCGTGGTCCAGCAGTCCTTCCCGCAGCCCCGCCCCACCACGAACCCGTACGTCATCATGCTCGCCGACGCGATCCGCGCTCAGCCGGGAGTGGAGCTGCGGTACTTCAGCTGGCGGAACGCCCTGCTGCGACGCTACGACGTGTTCCACGTGCACTGGCCGGAGATCCTGGTCACCGGGCGCACCCCGTTGCGCGCCCTGGTGCGGCAGGGTCTCTCCTGGCTGCTGCTGGTCCGGCTTTACCTGTTCGGCATCCCGCTCGTCCGCACCATGCACAACCTGGAGCTGCCCGACGGGATCAGCCGCCGGGAGCGAGCGCTGCTGCACTGCTTCGACCGCCTGACGACCTTGCGCATCACCCTCAACCCGCAGACGTCCGTCCCCGACGACGCCGACTCGATCACGATCGTGCACGGCCACTACCGCGACTGGTTCCGCGAGCAGCCGCGGCAGGAGCGGGTGGATGGTCGCGTCGCCTACTTCGGGCTCATCCGGCGCTACAAGAACGTGCAGGCGCTCATCCGGGCCTTCCGCGGGCTCCCCGGCGACCTCTCGCTCGAGGTCGGCGGGCGCCCGTCGACGCCCGAGCTCGCCGCGGAGGTCGAGGAGCTGTCGCACGACGACGACCGCATCGAACTGAAGCTCGAATTCCTCAGCGACGAGCAGCTCGTCGGCATCGCCACCGCCGCAGAACTCGTGGTGCTCCCCTACCGCGAGATGCACAACTCGGGCGGGACGCTGGCCGCACTCTCCCTCGACCGCCCTGTGCTCATCCCCGACAACGAGGTGAACCGCGCCCTGGGCGAGGAGGTGGGCGAGAAGTGGGTGCGCCGCTACAGCGGCCCGCTGACCACCGAGACGCTGGAGCGGACGCTCGAGGAGCTCCGGACCGACCCGCCGTGCGGCCGCCCGGACCTCTCCGCCCGGGAATGGACGACGGTCGGCGAGGAGCACGTGGAGGCGTACCGGCACGCCCGCCGGCTCCGCGGACTGCCCGCCTGACGCCGTCCGGCCGGCTCAGCCGCGCCGGTACTCCTGGTACCGGTAGCCGAACGCGCCCGTCAGCATCCCGAGCCCGCGGGCCAGGGTGCGGGCGCCGCGAGCGCGGCGGTCCAGCGACCCCCGCAGGATGCCCTCGACGATCCGCAGGCAGCCGCCCGCCGCGCGGAGGGCGCCGCGCACCACCAGCCCGGCGACGGTACGGAGGCGCTCGGCCGGCGACTGGGCCAGCTTGAGCGACGTGAGCGCCCAGCTGTTGCCGCTGGAGAACGCGCGCAGCATCACCCAGCGGCGGGTGACGCGCTTCGCGGGCACGACATCCACCACCATCGCCTCGGCGCACCACACGATGCGGCCGCCGGCACGGACGAGCTCGCGGGTGAACATGGTGTCGTCGCCGCCGGTGATGCCGAAGTCGAGGTCGAAGCGGATGCCGTGGCGCCGCACGAACGCGAGGTCGAGCAGCAGGTTGTTCGTGGCCGCCACGTCCACCCGTTCGCCGGTCGCCAGGCGGCGGCGCTGGAAGAACCCGCCGGCCTCGATCCAGGCGTCCGGCTGCCGCTCGAACGTCGACCGGACCGGCCCGACCACCGCCTCCGCCTCGCCCGTGCGCCACACGCCGAGCAGGGCGCCCAGCCAGCCCGGTTCGGGGCGCTCGTCGTCGTCGATGAAGACGAGGAGGTCGTCGGCCGGGGACTCGGCGAGCGCCCGGTTCCGCGCCGCGGAGATGCCGGGAACGCTCTCGACGGCGTAGCCGATCGGCACCGGGAGGCCGTCCGCGAGCTGGGCGACCGCCTCCCGCGCGCTCGCCTCCTTGTCGTTGTCGACGACCTGGATGCGCACCTCGAACGGCAGCGCCTTCACGCTTTCGATCTCGCGCGCGAGCGACGGGAGGACAGCCCGGATGTCGGCGGGCCTGCGGAAAGTGAGCACAGCGATCACGACGTGGTGCACGATTGTCATCATGACAGGATCAGGGCTCCCGGGCGAGTTGGACGACCTGGCGGTCGTGGTGGTGAACTACGGGTCCTCGGCGCTGCTGTCGCACACCCTCGCGGGGGTGGCGGCCGACGTGCCCGAGGCGACGATCGTCGTCGTCGACAACTTCTCCACCGAGAGCGAGCGGACGGCGCTGCGTGCGCTTGCCGGACCGCTCGGCTGGGACGTGGTGGAGCAGGAGAATCTGGGCTTCGGCGGCGGCATGAACGCCGGCGTCGCGCGCGCCCGCGAGCTCGGCGCCCAGCGGTTCCTGTTGCTGAACCCGGACGCGACCATCCAGCGGCCCAGCGTGGAGACGCTGGTCGCACGCTCGGTCGCCGAGCCCATGACGCTGCTCTCCCCCGTCGTCCGCCGCCCCGACGGATCGCCGTGGTCTCTCGGAGCCGACGTCTACCTGCGCGACGGGCGCATCCGCTCCGCCGCACGCCGCGGCACCGTGCCCGGCGAGCGGGTCCCGTGGCTGAGCGGCGCCTGCCTGCTCATGACGGAACGGCTGTGGGATGCGGTCGGCGGGTTCGCCGACGAGTACTTCCTCTACTGGGAGGACGTCGACCTCTCGGTGCGCGTCACCCGGGCCGGCGGCGCGCTCGCGCTGGTCGAGGATGCGACCGCCGTCCACGACGAGGGTGGGACCCAGGGAACCGACGGCTCGCGTTCCGGCACCGCCAAATCCGGCACCTACTACTACTACAACATCCGCAACCGGCTGCTGTTCGCGACGAGGAACCTGCCGGCGGACACCGTGCGCGCCTGGCGCCGTGCCACACTCCCCGTCGCGTGGGAGATCCTGCTGCAGGGCGGCAGGCGGCAGTTCCTCACCTCGACCGCGGCCATACGTGCGGGATGGCGGGGGGTTCGAGACGGCCTTCGCCTGTCCCGGACTCCCCGCCATCCCGATGACCCCGACTACTGAGCGGTCTTCGCGCTGAAGTTGTCGACGCCCACCGTGGTCGTCGCATCCGTCGCCGAGGCGGAGACGTACGCGACGGTGCCGACGCTGCCCGCGGCCTGCATGGCGGCCGTGGTGCTCGTCGCCGTCGCCTGCCAGGCGGCCGGCTCGGCCTGTGCGGCGTTCCACACCTTGGCATTCAGCGTCGTGGTCGTGCCGTCACCCACCGTCGTCATCCGGACGTTGAGCACCATGCCCGGCGTCCAGGTGAGTCCGGCGATGTTCAGCGCCTTCAGCGTCGTACCGCCCTCCAGGATCTGGAGCTGCACGGCGCCTCCGGCCTTGATCCAGGCCCGGCCGTAGAACGCGGTGCTCCCGACCTGCCGGCCGATGAGCCCGACGTACTGGCCGCCGCCGGTCGCCGCCTTGTCGACGGTGAACGACGCCTGCACGTCGCTCGCCGCGGACGAGACGGAACCCAGGCGGGTGGTGCGCGTCATGCCGACCGGTACCGCGATGGATCCGGCCCCGTTGCCGACGGAGAAGTTCGCCGCCGTCCCGGTGAGGGTCCAGGCGCCGCCGGTGTCGGCGGTCCCCCAGCCGTTCGCCACCGTCCTGCCGAACGCGTCGGCTCCCAGCACGGTCGCGGTGCCCGAGGTGACCGTCACCTGCTTGGTCGTGGTGCCCGTCGCCGACTGGTTGTCGGTGACGGTCAACGTGACCGTGTAGGTGCCGGCGCTCGCGTAGGTGTGCGATGCGGTCGCCCCGCTCGCGGTCCCTCCGTCACCGAAGTTCCACGCGTACGAGCCGATCGTGCCGTCCGGGTCGCTCGAGGTCGAGCCGTCCACACTCAGCGCCAGCCCGGTCGAGGACGACGTGAACGCCGCCGTCGGAGGCTGGTTCGCCGCCGCGACCGTCACCTGCTTGGTCGTGGTGCCCGTCGCCGACTGGTTGTCGGTGACGGTCAACGTGACCGTGTAGGTGCCGGCGCTCGCGTAGGTGTGCGATGCGGTCGCCCCGCTCGCGGTCCCTCCGTCACCGAAGTTCCACGCGTACGAGCCGATCGTGCCGTCCGGGTCGCTCGAGGTCGAGCCGTCCACACTCAGCGCCAGCCCGGTCGAGGACGACGTGAACGCCGCCGTCGGAGGCTGGTTGGGCGCGGCGACCGTGACCTGCTTGGTCGAGCTGGTCGTCGCATTGCTGTTGTCGGTCGTCGTCAGCGTCACCGTGTAGGTGCCGCCGGCGGCGTAGGTGTGGTTGGCCGTGACGCCGGCTCCCGTGGAGCCGTCACCCCAGTTCCACGCGTAGCCGATGATGGTGCCGTCCGGATCCGCGGACGCCGACGCGTCGGTGTTCACCGTCAGACCGCTCGTCGTCGCCGTGAAGGACGACGTCGGGGGCTGGTTCGGCACGGGTGCCACCGTCACCTGCTGGCTCGTGGTCCCCGTGGCGGACGCGTTGTCGGTGACCGTCAACGTGACCGTGTAGGTACCCGCCGTGCCGTAGGTGTGCGTCGCGGTGGCGCCGGTCCCCGTCGAGCCGTCGCCCCAGTTCCAGGAGTATCCGGTGATCGTGCCGTCCGGGTCGGCCGACGCCGAGGCGTCCGTCGACACGGCGAGGCCGGAGGTCGACGCCGTGAACGACGCCGTCGGCGGCTGGTTCGCCGGAGTTCCGGTGGAGCCGAGCGCGTAGTGGTTCGCGACCGTGGAGGCCGAGAGCTCCGTCGAGTAGACGGCGACCTCGTCGAGCGTTCCGTTGAAGTACGGGCTGCTCGATCCCCAGGTGTTGTCCCCGCCGATGCGCCAGTAGCCGTTGTAGCCCTGGGCCTGCGTCTGGGGGTTGGTGCCGACCTTCACACCGTCCACGTACAGCGCCATGCCGTCCGAGGCCTGCGTCGCGGCCACGTAGTGCCAGTTGCCGTCGTTCAGCGGCGTCGGCGACGTGATCGTGTTGGTCTGGCCGGTCCACACTCCGAACACGAGGCGTCCGTCGTTCTGCATGTAGACGTGCCGGTCGTAGTTGTTGGACAGTCCGCTCGGCTGGTCGCCGAACCCGATCAGCTTGCCGCCGGAGGTCGTGGTGGTCTTGAACCATCCCTCCAGCGAGTACGTCGTCGGGTTGGACACCTGCTGGCTGCTCACCACCACGCCCGAACTGCCGTTGAACGCCGTTGCGGCGTTCGCGACACCACTGAGCGCTCCGGTCTGACCGTGGGTGTAGCCACCCTGGTAGTTGCCGGTCTGGCCGTACGGGGAGGAGTCGGCCGCCGTCGTACCGGTGTCAGCCAGACGCCAGTACAGGTCGGGGTCGCTCTGGTACACGGCTGCACCGTAGGCGTCCGCGGGCGCCGACGGGGTGTTGAGGCTGTATCCGGCCGCCTGGTACATGGAGGACACCTGGGTGCGGCTCAGCACCGTCGGGTAGATGGCCACCTGGGCGATCGAACCACCGAAGTAGTTGCTCGCCGGCTGGCTCGGCCAGCCGTTCAGGTTGTCGCCACCGACACGCCAGTAGCCGTTGTAGCCCTGTCCGGTTGTGACATCGGTGCGGGATGCGACGCGCTTGCCGTCGACATAGAGCACCATGCCTCCGCTGCCGAGCGTGGCCGTGATCTGGTGCCACTGACCGTCGTTCAGCGCCATCGGGGTGTTCAGCGTCTGCACGCCGCCCGGGTAGACACCGAAGTAGACCTGGCCGTTGTTGGCCATGTAGACGTGACGGTCGTAGCTGCCGGAGTCGCCGGTCGCCTGGTTGCCGAAGCCGAGGATCTTGCCGCCGCGGGTCGTGGTCGTCTTGATCCACGCCTGTGCCGTGAACGTGTTCGGACCGTCTTCGTTGGTGGGCGACGGGAAGAACCCGTCACTTGCGCCATCGAAGCTGGCTGCCGTCGTGCTGTCGGGGTTCAGCGGTCCCGTTCCCGAACGCGTGACACCCGGGTTGAGCGTTGCGTCGTTCCCGTTCGCCCAGTCGTAGGCGTTGCTGCCGGAGCTCTCGTTCAGCGGCCAGTAGTACTCGGGGCTCGCGTTCAGCACGCTGGATGCATACGGAGTCATCGATCCGGAGCTGGCGATGGTCACGGAGACCGACGGGCCGAGGACGGAGTTGCCGTTGGGGTCCGTGGCTCTGATCCGGTATGTCTGCGTCGAGCCCGGCACCTGCCCGGTATCGGTGAACGTGAGGGATTTGGGTTGCCAGAACGGCGTCGTGACCTGGGTCGTGTAGATCGGGTGGCCGGTCGCCTGGCCGCGGATCACATCGTAGGTCAGGGTCTCGTTGTCCGGATCCCAGTTCGTCTTCCAGCTGATCCGCGCCGTTCCTTCGGTGAGGGAGATGACGTTGGGGCTGTACGAGGATGCGGGGATCTGGGGGCCGATCTTCAGAGGCGCCACGGATGGCATGGCGAACCGGACGAGGCCCTGTTGGGCCTTGCCCTGCACGCGCGTGAACTCGCCGCCGAGGATGAGGTAGTTGCCCGAGGACTCGTTGCTCCAGGGCCCCTGACTCTGGCCGGTGAAGGTGCCGGTGTTGACGTCGGGGTACCAGTTCAGGAGGTCCGGACGCGGGTTGCCCGCGAAGTTGTAGTAGCCGTACGGGTCGTTCGTGATCGTGCCGCGCACGTCCGTGGTGAACGCCAGCGCCCGGTGGAAGGTCCAGTCGGGGCTGGTCTGCGGGAAGCCGCCGATGTTACCGCAGTAGTGCGGGTGGCCGACCGCGTACTCGACGCCCTGGAGCACCGTGATGTCATAGGTGTCGCCGTGGCAGTCCTCGACCCAGACGAGGTCGCCGTTCGTCCAGTCGGCCCGGAACGAGCCCTCGAGGTTTCCGCCGGAGCCGAACACGTAGCCGGAACCGTACAGGCCCGACGCGTCGGCGTGCAGAGCTTCGATCGCCGCCTGCGTCCCGCCGTTCCGGATGAGGCTGTTCACGTTCCAGGGCAACAGGGTCGCGGTGTCGGGGGTGACGGCGGCGAGGCCGTAGCCGGGGTTCGACGACCCGTTGACGGACGTGAAGTTGCCGCCGAGGACGATCTTGGAACCGTCCGGCGAGATGGCGAGGTGCTGCGCAGTGCCGCCCGCGATCGTCGGCGCCCAGGGCAGCAGTGCCCCGTTGCTCGCCGAGAAGGCGGCGGCGTACGTTCGCGCCTGGTTGCCGGCCGAGCTGAATCCACCGACAGCGTAGACCGTCGTGTTGGTCGCGACGATGCCGGCCACGCTCGCGTTCAGAACGGGCACGAAACTCGTGATGAGCGCGCCGGTCGCGGTGTTGAACGCCGCGAGGCGGTAGCGGGTCGCGCCCCCGATCGTGGTGAAACTGCCTCCGACGTACAGCCGGGTTCCGTCCGGCGAGACCGCCAGCGCCTTGACCTGCCCGTTCGGGCTCGGGTTGAACGTGGTGTTCAGTGCGCCGGTGGTGAGGTCGAACGCGAGCATGTTCGCGCGCGGCGTCTGGTTGGTGCCGGCGGCGGCGCCGGCAGGCCTGGCGTTCGAGAACTGACCGCCGACGTAGACGGTGTTGCCGACGACCTGCTCCGCCCATGCGACGCCGTCCATCTGCACGGTGGGCAGCGGGTCGGCGCTCACGGTGGCGGGATCACCGGGAGGCGGGGCCGTGTCGGCCACGGCGGGCTGGACGACGACGAGAGACGCGAGGATCGCTGCGGCTGCAGCGACGATGCCGATCGCGGCACGTCGGCGCCTGTGGCTCCGACGTTGCTGACCCGCCATCTCCTGGGGTGTCCCGCCGTCGGCGGGAGGTTCGTGCGATGCAGTCACGGTTTCATCCTGTGTTCGGGTTGAGGAGAATCGTCGGTTCGGGGTACTGACGGGGCTTTGTCGACTAATTCTCAGTTAATTTGACGCTGAGCTTAGCTCAGTTATTGGGTGAAACGAGGGCCGGTCCCCCGTACTGGGGGGACGTGGGACTCACTTCGGGGCGGCGCCTTGGAAGGCGATGGCGGGCGAGCCCGCCTGATAGTCCACCGTGATGACGACGGACCCACGCTGGTCCTCCGGCACGGTGAAGACATAGGTCGCCGACGCGTTCGAGTGCGCCGGGATGCTGGCGGGCAGCGCGGTCACCCCCGGGCCGCTCAGCGGCGACGACGGGGTGTTGTCCTGTCCGTAGTAGGTGTTCACGACGATCTGCGGGGTCGGGTATGCGGCGTCGCCGGCGTTGGCGAAGTCGAGCGTGAAGCGTATGGCCGGACCGGCCACCTCGCCGACGCCCTGCGCCTCGCCCTTCACGGACTCGAGATCCGACATCGTCACCGTGACGCCCTTGTCGACGGTGGTCTTCGAGTTCAAAGCCACCGGTTCCCGCTGGGGGAGGTCCGCACCGGCCGCGCCGGGCACCGTCGTCGGCGTCGGCTTCTCGCCGGGAGCGGATGGCGCCGGGGTGGATGCATCCGGAGCCGCCGTCTTCGGACCTGCCGATGCGGACGTGGACGGCTGAGCCGTGGCCGGGCCGTCGGCCGAGGTCTGCGACGCGGAACCGGCCGCGACCCCCCACCAGACGCCGCCGACGAGGAGGACGAGCGCAGCGGCGCCGGCGATCCAGAGCCACCACGGACGACGTCGTCCGTTCGGCTCGGGCGTGTTCTCAGCGGACATCAGGACTTCCTTCCGAGTGCGCGCATCTGACCGAACCAGCGAGGCAGTGCGATGGTCAGTGCGCCGAGGTTGGCCACGAAGAACAGGCCATAGACGATGGTGAAGAGCAGGGGCCACCCCAGGACGAGGAAGACCAGGCAGAGCACGCCGTAGTCCGTCGGCACCAGCAGGAGGGTCTTGAGCGCCGACCGCGAGCCTCCGGCCCGTTCGGTCGAGCCGCCGCGCGCCGCGCGCAGGAGGTCGTTGAGGATCATCCCGAAGAACGTCACGTTCGCGACGATCGCGTAAAGAAGGGGGAGCAGCAACCAGGCGGCCGACGGCAGATCGAAGAAGCGGAACATGGCGACCGCCACCGCGAGGTGCAGAGCCGAGATCTTGCCGCTGTCGACCACATGGTCGAGCCACTCCCCCGCGGCGGACCCGCCACCCCGCAGACGGGCGACCTGACCGTCGGCGGAGTCGAACGCGTACCCGAGCGCGAGGAGCACCCAGACGAGCAGGCCGGTCCAGGGGGCGGTCGGCACGAGCGCGACCACGAGGATGCCGGAGAAGGTGAGTGCGGCGGAGATCGCCGTCACGGCATTCGGGGTGAGTCCCGCCCGGTAGGCCCATGCCGCGATGAGGCGGCCGGCACGGCGGTTCACGTAGACGGAGTAGGGAGGCGAACCCGGCAGCGACTGCTTCTGTGCGCCAGCGAGGCTGCGCACGACCGCGCGATACGACTGCGCTGCGCCTTCCTGCGTCGTCATGGGACCACCCCTCCACGACCCGACGACGAGCGCACCCCACCCGGGTCAGTGGGACGTCTTCACGGCGGTCGGGCCGTGCCTGCAGTCTAATTGAGAAAGTCTCACAAACCGCCATCCCCATTCGGGTGACAAGCACCCGTCCAGTCCACCCCCAGAACAAGATGCTGACAAATCTTCACTATTCATGCCAACATAGGTGAGGAAATCTCAAACTAACCGAGGGGGAAGCCCGTGACCCGACGCATCGGCTACGCCGCAGGGGCGTTCGACCTGTTCCACATCGGACATCTGAACATCCTGAAGCACGCCAAGAGCCAGTGCGACCACCTGATCGCGGGCGTCGTCTCCGACGAGATGCTCGAGCTCACCAAGGGCGTCAGCCCCGTGATCCCCCTGGCGGAGCGGCTCGAGATCGTGCGCAGCATCGAGTACGTCGACGAGGCGGTCGCCGAGACCGTCCCCGACAAACTCGACACCTGGCGCGAGCTGCGGTTCGACGTGTTCTTCAAGGGCGACGACTGGCGCGGCACCGAGAAGGGCCTGCGGCTCGAGCGCGAGTTCGCCGCGGTCGGCGTCGAAGTCGTCTACTTCCCGTACACGATGACCACGTCGTCGACGCAGCTGCGGCAGGCGCTGGCGGCGCTAGCCGGCTGAGCCGGCCGGCTCCTCTTCCGCCGCCGCTTCGCTCTCCGGGTCGCGCTCGCGCGTCCCCGCGAAACGATCGGTCGCCTCGATCAGCGCATCGAGGATGCCCGGCTCATCGAACGCGTGCCCGGCATCCGGGATCATGTGCAGGTCCGCCTCCGGCAGCGCCCGGTGGAGGTCCCATGCGGTCATCGGGGGCGTGCAGACGTCGTAGCGGCCCTGCACGATCACGGTGGGGATGCCCGCGAGCTTCGGCGCATCCCGGATCAGCTGGCCCTCCTCGAACCACCCGCCGTTCACGAAGAAGTGGTTCTCGATGCGCGCGAAGGCGACGGCGTAGGCGGGCTCTGTGAAAGACTCCACGAGTTCCGGACGCGGCAGCAGGGTGATCGTCGACGACTCCCAGCGCGACCATGCCACCGCGGCGGGCCGGTGCACCGCCGGGTCCGGGTCGGAGAGCAGGCGCTGGTAGGCGCGCATCAGGTGCGACCGCTCGGCCGGAGGGACGGGCTCGACGAAACCCTCCCACAGATCCGGGAACAGGGCTGCCGCACCGCCCTCGTAGAACCAGTCCAGCTCCTGGGCACGCAGGGTGAAGATGCCGCGCAGTACGAGCTCCGTCACGCGGTCGGGGTGCGTCTCGGCGTACGCGAGGGCCAGTGTGCTCCCCCACGAGCCGCCGAAGACCTGCCAGCGGTCCACGCCCAGGTGCTCGCGCAGCCGCTCGATGTCCTCCACGAGGTGCCAGGTGGTGTTCACCGCGAGATCCGCGTCCGGGGCGCTGGCGTGCGGGAGGCTGCGCCCGCACATCCGCTGGTCGAACAGGACGATCCGGTACAGCTCCGGATCGAACAGCCGTCGGTGCGCGGGCGTCGTCGCACCGCCGGGGCCGCCGTGCAGGAAGACGACCGGCTTGCCCTCCGGGTTGCCGCTCACCTCCCAGTAGAGCTGCTGGTCGTCGCCGACCTCCAGCATCCCGCTGTCGTACGGCTCGAGCTCCGGGTAGAGGGTGCGCATTCCGCCAGGCTAGTGCCCGGCACGGTTCAGCCGGCGTCGCCGCGCTCGATGGATGTTCGCAGCGCGCCACCGGCCACCGGGTCGCCGCCGAGCAGCCACGCCTGGAGTGCGGCAGCGGGCCATTGGCCGGAGCGGAGGTCCAGACCGCCGTCGGGGATGAAGCCGGCGACGTCGCGCAGACGCCCCACCACATCCAGCAGCGCTATCGTCGCGGCCACCCGCGGGCCCGGGTGGTGATCGACGGCCAGCGCGAACCGCACCGCTTCGCGGAGCGCCTCCTCCTCGGCGCACTCGAGCGCGGGATAGGCGGGCGCCACCGGGAACCCCAGGATGGTCCGGGCGCGCTCGGCCAGAATGCCGCGACCGACGAGCGCGTCGAGGACCTCCGCGGACAGGGACGGCCGGGCGAGGCGGGCGACCCACCACTCGTCGGTCTGCGGCGCAGCGGATGCGGCGAGAGCGTCCAGGGCTCGCGACAGCAGCGGATCGATCGGGCCGGGTGCGGCGAGGACGGCCCCGGGGCTTGCGGCCGCCCCGCCTCCCGCGACGTCGGCGACCAGGCGGCCGCTCCCGTCGAGCCGGACTGCGCCCCGTACCGCCAGCTCGGCGAGCACACCCGCGGCGAGCACCGCGTCGAACGTGGCCGCCTCGACGGCGCGCCGGCCGTCCGAGTCGCGCAGCAGGAGCAGCGCGAGCCCCTCGGGGACCGTCGACGTGAAAGGCGCCATACCCCTTAAGACGCAGTGACGACCGGTTCGTGACGCCCGCGCGCGTTGCCGGCGATCAGAGGCGCGACGCCGGAACCGAGAACGTGTCGCAGGCGGCGGCGCCCTGGCGGAAGCCGGTGGTGAACCAGCGCTGACGCTGGTCCGCCGAGCCGTGCGTCCACCCCTCCGGGTCGACCCGGCCCGTGGCGGCCTTCTGGATGCGGTCGTCGCCGACCGCGGCGGCGGCGCTCAGGGCGTCGGCGATCTGCGCATCCGTGATCGGCTCCAGGAAGGTGCGTCCGTTCTCGTCCTTCGTCGTCGACGCCGCGCCCGCCCAGCTCCCCGCGAAACAGTCCGCCTGCAGCTCGGTGCGCACGCTGTCCGACGCCGGACCGGTCTGCCGGCTGGTGTGCTGGTCCATGATCCCGGAGATGTTCTGGATGTGGTGCCCCCACTCGTGCGCGACGACGTACATCTCGGCCAGCGGACCGCCGCTCGCGCCGAACCGCGACCGTAGTTCGTCGAAGAAGCCGGTGTCCACGTACAGCGTCCGGTCGGGCGGACAGTAGAACGGGCCCACCGCGCTCGTCGCCCCGCCGCATCCGGTGCTCGTCTGGTCGGTGAACAGGATGAACTGCGGCGACTCGTAGGCTCCGCCGAGGCGCGGCAGCTCGTCCGACCAGTACGTGTCGAGCGAGGCGGCCGCGCCCTTCATCCGGCAGTCGACGCTCGCGTTCGCCTCGGCGCCCGTGCTGCAGGCCACCTCCTGGTCGCCCGTGCCGATCTGCTGCGTCCCGCCGCCCGAGCCGCCCCCGACCAGCCCGCTCACGTCCACCCCGAGCAGCTGGGCGATGAGGAAGACCGCGATCGCGCCGAGGCCGACGCCTCCCGCGGCGATCCCGGTGGTGCGGCCACGGCGGCGGACCTTGCCGCCGCTGATGTCGGCATTCGGATCGAACGTCATGGCCACACCGTACGCCGCGGGCGACGGCGGGACTCGGGGCTTGCGCGGTCGACCCGGCTGCGGTTTAGGCTCGCGGCGTGAGCGCATCCACCCCGTCCGCGTCCCCCACGCCCGTCACCGTGACCGTGACAGGGGCGGGCGGCCAGATCGGCTATGCGCTGCTGTTCCGGATCGCGTCCGGCCAGTTGCTCGGCCGCGAGACGCCGGTGCGCCTCCGGCTGCTGGAGATCCCGGCCGGGGTGCGCTCGGCGGAAGGGACCGCCCTCGAGCTGGAGGACGGCGCGTACCCGCTGCTGCACTCCGTCGACGTGACGGACGACGCCCGCGCGGCGTTCGACGGCACCAGCGTCGCCCTGCTGGTGGGTGCGCGCCCGCGCGGGCCCGGGATGGAGCGCAGCGACCTGCTGCGTGCCAACGGCGGCATCTTCGGGCCGCAAGGGGAGGCGATCAATGCCGGTGCGGCCTCCGACGTCCGGGTACTGGTCGTCGGAAACCCGGCCAACACGAACGCGCTCATCGCGAGCGCCCACGCGCCGGACGTCCCGCGCGAGCGGTTCACCGCGATGACCCGGCTGGACCACAACCGCGCGGTCGCGCAGCTCGCCCGGCACCTGCGCGTGCCCGTCCGGTCGGTCGAGGGCGTCATCGTGTGGGGGAACCACTCGGCCAGCCAGTACCCCGACCTCAGTCACGCGACCGTGGATGGACGTCCCGCCACGGAGCTGGTGGACGAGCGCTGGCTCGTCGACGAGTACATCCCGCGGGTCGCGAAGCGCGGCGCCGAGATCATCGAGGTGCGGGGGTCGTCGTCCGCAGCGTCGGCGGCGAGCGCCGCGATCGACCACGTGCACGACTGGGTGCACGGAACCGGCGAGCGCTGGACGAGCGCCGGCGTTGTGTCCGACGGGTCGTACGGGGTGCCGGAGGGACTGGTCTCGTCGTTCCCGGTGCGCTCGGTGGGCGGTGAGTGGCGGATCGTCCCCGGCCTCCCGATCGACGCCTTCTCGCGCGAGCGCATCGACGCGTCGGTGGCGGAACTCGTCGCCGAGCGCGACGCGGTGCGCGCCCTCGGCCTGCTCTGACGCGCGTTCGCGAGCTCACGATTTGTGCACATCGCACGCGGCGGCGAGCGACATTCGTCACGAATCGAGGCTCTCGCGCGGCCACAACGACCATTCGGCACGAATCGCGCGCGGGGCGGGAACGCGCGCGATTTGGCGCCGGCGGCGGGGTCAGCGCTTCTTCTGCGACTTCTCGTGCGGCGGGAGGGTGCCGTCGGCGCGGCGCTCGGCGTAGTACGCGCGGGCCTCGGCCTGGCGCTCCGCCTCGGCGCCGGACGCGATCTTCGCGCGCACCAGCTCGGGGCCGTAGCCGAACGCATCCACCAGGTCCACGGCGTGCGGACGGATGCGCGTGAGCAGCCGGTCGATGTAGGCCGACACGGCCTGCGCCCGCTGCGGCGAGAGCCGGCCGTTGATCAGGTACCAGGCGAGGTGCTTCTCGATCAGCCCGAAGCCGAACAGGTCGCGCAGCCAGGTCAGCACCTGCTTGGTGCCCTCGTCCGGCGCATCCTCGAGCGCGTCCGTGAACGCCTCCCACTGCAGCAGCTCGCCGTGGGCGCGCGCGGCCTCGATCAGGTCGTTCTGCTGCGCGTTGAACAGGTCGGCCGCCGCCTTCTTGCCCAGCTTGGATGCGGGGCGCAGGCGTCCGGCGATCGTCGCGATCATCGTCTCGACCCGCGCCGTCAGCAGCTCGCGCTGAGTGGACGGCTCCTGAAGCCAGTTGACCGCGCGGGCGGTCGAGCCGAAGTCGCGGACCGTCTGCGCGACGCTCCGCAGACCGCTGCCGTGGTAGGCCTTGCCCGCCGCCTGGGTGACGACGTACCGGGCGAGCGCACCGACGTCGGCCTTCGCGAACTTCCGGCTGTAGTCGGTCAGCAGGCGCTTCGCGACCAGCTGCAGCAGGACGTTGTTGTCGCCCTCGAAGGTGACCCAGATGTCGAGGTCCTGGCGGAGCGACGTGAGCCGGTTCTCGGTCAGGAAGCCGGACCCGCCGCACGCCTCGCGCGCCTCCTGCAGCGTGTCGAGCGCGTGCCACGTGCTCAGCGGCTTGAGCGCGGCCGCGATCGTCTCCAGGTCCTGCCGGTCGGTGTCCGTATCGGCCACACCGCTGAACACGTCGTCGAACTTGCGCAGGAAGACCTCGTGGGCGAAGCTCGCCGCGTACGTCGTCGCGAGGCGCGGCAGCAGGCGACGCTGGTGCCGCTGGTAGTCGAGCAGCACCTCCTCGTCCGTGTCGCTCCCGGCGGTGAACTGGCGGCGCTGGTCCGCGTAGGTGATCGCGATCTTCAGGGCGATCTTGGATGCGATGGTCGCCGACCCGTCGAGCGAGACGCGACCCTGCACGAGTGTGCCGAGCATCGTGAAGAAGCGGCGGCCGGGGCTCGCGATCGGCGAGGTATAGGTGCCGTCCTCGGCCACGTCGCCGTAGCGGTTGAGGAGGTCGGTGCGCGGGATGCAGACGCCGGTGAAGTGCAGCCGGCCGTTGTCGATGCCGTTCAGCCCGCCCTTCTGGCCGTCGTCCTCACCGCCCACGCCGGGCAGGAAGTCGCCGTTGGCGTCGCGGATCGGCACGTAGAAGGCGTGCACGCCATGGTTCACGTTCTGCGTGATGAGCTGAGCGAACACGACCGCTGCGGTCGCGTCGACCGCGGCGTTGCCGAGGTAGTCCTTCCACGCCCCGCGGAACGGGGTGTCGATGACGAACTCCTGCGTGTCAGGGTCGTAGGTGGCGGTGGTTCCGATGCTCGCGACATCGGAGCCGTGCCCGGTCTCGGTCATCGCGAACGCGCCAGGCACCTCCAGCGACATGATCGCGGGCAGGTAGGCGCTGTGGTGGCGCTCGGTGCCGAGGTGCAGCACGGCGGCGCCGAAGAGGCCCCACTGGACGCCCGACTTGATCTGGAGGGACGGGTCGGCCGCCACGAGCTCCTCGAACGCGGCGATGTTGCCGCCGTTGTCCTCCTCGCCGCCGACCGACTTCGGGAAGGCGCGGTGCACCTGGCCGTTCTCGACCAGCAGCTTGAGCTGCTCGAACACCCGCTTCCGGTGCTCGGCGACGGACAGTCCCTCCTGCTTCTGCATCTCGGGACGCCCCGCGAGCCGGCGTGACGCCAGCCGCGCCTCCGCCCAGTCTCCGAGGAGCTGGCGGCCCAGCGCCTCCACGTCCACACGGGGGGCGGCGCCGACGCCGACAGGCGCGGGCTCGGGGACGGCGGGGGCCGGGGTGGTGGAGGTTGCGCTCGGGACGCGTTCGGCAGTGTCGACCATGACCTCTCCTCAAGAAAATCGCGGGATGACGACACGCTACGACGACCGCCGTGACAGACGAAAACGTCGGTGCGCCGCCTACAAAGGGCCGGGGCGACGTCCAACCCCCACGTTGTGGGAACCTCCAAACGCGGGTGTTCGGCCTCGTAGCGATGGGACAACCCCCGCCCCACTCCGGGAACGCAGAAGCGCCGCCCCCGGGGAGGGGAGCGGCGCTTCGATCCGCTGTCCCGGCGCCGGGGCCCGGCGCCGAGCGGCTAGGCGGCCTGGCGGGGCGCCCGCGGGGTCCGCAGGTCGCGCCCCTGCTGCGGGCGGGGCGCCCGCAGCGGGGTGGCGAGTGCGGCGCGAGCCGCAGCCGCGCCCTTCAGCTCCACGACGGAACCGGCGGCGAGCTGCGCGTCGCGCTCGATGCGCGCGCCGTTGCCGACCATCGCGTTCTCCCCGAGCTTCGCACCGCTGCCGATCTTCACGCCGGAGCCGACCACGCATCCCGCGCCGATGTGCACGTTCGCACCGACGAAGGTGCGGTCGCCCACCGTCGCCCCCTTGTCGATCCAGCTGCCCGCGCCGACGTAGGCGTCGGTCCCGACACGCGCATCCGCCTCCACGTAGGCCGTGGGCTCGATGTAGGCCGAGTCGGCCACCCGCGCCGTCGGGGACACGAGTCCCCGACCGTTCGCGTGACGCTTGTACTTGATGACGGCGCCGGTCTCGTCCTCGAGTTCCTCGATCATTCGTGCCATCTCCTGCTTCCTCCTTCGAGATCGCCGCAGTAATCGTTCGATGTCATAACGTCGGACGGCCGCAAGGAATTCCCTGGTCGCCCGCATGAAACACGCAACGTACCCTGCGCTGCGCGGTTCGCAAAGGGGTACGGCCGGATGCGTGTTGGGGTACACCCCGGACCGAGGGGGATGCGCGCCCGCCCACCGGATCGTCGGCTGCCGTCTACCGCCTGTTCGACCGTGCCCCGGAGGCTGCGGCTGCGCGCCCTCTCGTCGTCGCCGACCGGCACCGCGTGCCGCAGCGTCCCTCACCCGCACCCGTCATCCCGCTTGCGTCGCAGAACAGTTCTCGACTCTTCGACACACGGCGCCGGACGGAGAAACCGACGTGCACTCGACCGGATCTCCGACACGCGGCCGCAGATCTCCGGCGCCGAGCTTTTCGCGGTTCAGGGGCCGACTCTCCGAGGCAAAACGCCAGAGGGAGGCCGGCGTGGCGGGCGGCGGAGTCTCCGACCGATGAGGCACGTCGCGGCTGCAGCTTGCGTCGGAGAACAGGGCCAAAATCTCCGACAGAACGCTCTGGGGAAGGAGATTCGAGGCGCATTCGACCGGATCTCCGACACACCGCCGCAGATCTCCGACATAAGGGCCTCCGCGGGAGGGGGCGGCCGATTCTCCGACGCAACGCGCCAGCAGGAGAGATGGGGCGGGAGTCGTCCTTATCTCCGACGCAAGCCCTCGATTCATAAGGTGGACGACTCTCCGACGCCGGGCTGCGCCGGGCTGCGCCGAGCTGCGCCGGGCTGCGGCCCCTACCCCGCGACCGGAGCGGCGGCGCCTGCCGCCGCGACCACCGCGAGCAACGCCTCGCCGTACGCCTCGCGCTTCTTCGCTCCGATGCCGGGGATGCCGTCGAGGTCCGAAGGCGTGGCGGGGCGGGCGGCCGCCACCGCGCGGAGGGTCGCGTCGGAGAAGACGATGTAGGCGGGGACCGACTGCTCGCGAGCCTGGGCGGCGCGCCAGGTGCGGAGCGCCTCGAACAGGTCCGCGTCTGCGGGCGACAGAGCGGCGTCGGCCGAGGATGCGGCGCTGCGCGAGGAGCGGGCGGCGCGTTCCGGTCGCTCGGGCTCGGTGCGCAGGATCACGGGACGGGCGCCGGAGAGCACCTCGGCGCTCGCCGGAGTGATCGTGAGCACGCCGTACTCGCCCTCAGGCTTGAGGAGCTCCTGGGCGATCAGCTGCCGGGCCACCCCGCGCCACTGGCTCTCGGACAGGTCGTCGCCGATCGACCAGGTGGCGAGGGCGTCGTGGCCGTACTGCTCGACCCGGGCGGTGCGCTTGCCGCGCAGGATGTCGATCAGATGGCTCGCCCCGAACCGCTGGTTGCGCTCGCGCTTCAGGCGGACCACCGTCGACAGCAGCTTCTGGGCGGGGATGGTGCCGTCCCAGCTCTCCGGCGGGGTCAGGCAGGTGTCGCAGTTGCCGCACGGGGAGGAGTTCTGGCCGAAGTAGCCGAGCAGGTTGACGCGGCGGCACTGGACCGTCTCGCAGAGGGCGAGCATCGCATCCAGGTGCTGCGTCATCCGGCGGCGGTGCGCGAGGTCACCCGGGGAGTCGTCGATCATGCGGCGCTGCTGCACCACGTCTTGCAGGCCGTACGCCAGCCACGCCGTGGACGGCAGGCCGTCGCGCCCGGCACGGCCGGTCTCCTGGTAGTAGCCCTCGACCGACTTGGGCAGGTCGATGTGGGCGACGAAGCGCACGTCGGGCTTGTCGATCCCCATGCCGAAGGCGATGGTCGCCACGACGATCACGCCCTCCTCGCGCAGGAAGCGCGACTGGGTGGCCGCGCGCACCGACGCGTCGAGACCGGCGTGATACGGCAGCGCGGTCAGGCCGCGCGACGAGAGGAACTCGGCCGTCTTCTCCACCGAGTTGCGCGACAGCGCGTAGACGATCCCGGCGTCGCCCGGGTGCTCGCGAGTGATGAAGTCGAGCAGCTGCTTGCGCGGCTCGGCCTTGGGCACGATGCGGTACTGGATGTTCGGACGGTCGAAGTCGGAGACGTAGTGCTCCGCGCCCTCGAGCCGCAGGCGCGAGGTCAGCTCGCGGTGGGTGGCCTCCGTCGCGGTGGCCGTCAGGGCGATGCGCGGGACGTCCGGCCAGCGGTCGGCGAGTTCGGAGAGCGCCAGGTAGTCGGGACGGAAGTCGTGCCCCCACTGCGAGACGCAGTGCGCCTCGTCGATGGCGAACAGCGCGATGCGGCCGCGCTCGAGGAAGCGCTTGGTGGACTCCGACGACAGGCGCTCCGGGGCGACGTAGAGGATGTCGAGCTCGCCGCCGAGGTACGCCCGCTCGACCGCCGCACGGGCTGCGCCGTCTTGCGTGGAGTTCAGGAACGCGGCGCGCACGCCGACGGCGATGAGCGCATCCACCTGGTCTTGCATGAGGGCGATGAGCGGGGAGACGACCACGCCCGTTCCCTCGCGCAGCAGCGACGGGATCTGGTAGCAGAGGCTCTTGCCGCCGCCGGTCGGCATGAGCACGACCGCGTCGCCGCCACCGGCCACGCGCTCGATGATCTCCTGCTGCTGACCGCGGAAGGTGTCGTAGCCGAACACCGTGCGCAACGCGTCGTGCGCCGTGCCGAAGCGCGGCGGAGTGGCCCGAACGGCCGGCGCTGCCGGAGCAACACCCGGAGCAACACCCGGAGCAACCCCGGCAGCCACCGGCGAAGCACCCGCATACGGGTCGTCGTACTCGGGGAAGGGCGGCTCCTCGTCGAGAGGAGGCGCATCCCTGTCGTCGGGGACCCAGCCGGAAGTGTCGCTCATGCATCGATCGTAACGGCGGCCCCTGACGGCTCCCCCGGCGCCGGCGGATCTGTGGAGAACCCGCCCGTCCACACCCCGGCTCCGGTACCATCGCCCACATGCGGCGGCTCATCGTGACCGAGTTCATGACCCTCGACGGCGTCGTCGAGGCTCCGGGCGGAGAGCCCACGCACCCGCACTCCGGCTGGACCATCCCGTTCAGCACCGAGGACCTCCGCGCGTTCAAGCTGCGGGAGGTGCTCGAGGCCGAGTCCCTGCTGCTGGGACGCCGCACCTACGAGCAGTTCGCCGACGCCTGGCCGCCGCGCGACGGCGAGTTCGCCGACAAGATGAACGCCATGCCGAAGTCCGTCGTCACCTCCCGGCCGAGCGAACTCACCTGGAACGCGACCGCTCTGGAGCCGCCCGTCCGCGCCGCCGTCTCGGCTCTGAAGGAGGGCGAGGGCGACCCGATCCTCGTGGCGGGCAGCGCATCCCTTGTGCGGTCTCTGCTGGTGTGGGGGCTCGTCGACGAGCTGCGCCTTCTCACCTACCCGGTGATGGTCGGAGGCGGCCTGCGCATCTTCCCCGACGACCACGAGAAGTGGACGTTCGAACTCGCCGCCCTCGACCGGTTCGCCGGCGGGGCCGTGCTGCACACGTATCGTCTGGCCGGGAGCTGATGCCGGCCGCAGTCCTCGGGCTGCTCAGCGCCATCGTCTACGGTTCCGCCGACTTCCTCGGCGGCGTGGCCGCCCGGCGCATCGGCCCGGTGCGCACCACAGCCGTCGGCGCGATCAGCGGGCTCCTCCTGCTGCTGCTCGCGCTGCCGCTGGCCGGCGGCGTCTGGTCTCCGGCCGCGCTCGGCTGGGGCGCACTGTCGGGCGTGGTCGGCTCGGTCGCGGTCGGTCTGCTGTACGCCTGCCTCGCGCTCGGCCCGATGAGCATCCTGTCGCCGCTGACCGCCCTGGTGTCGGCCCTCGTGCCGATGGCCTGGGGCCTCCTGGGCGGCGACCGCTTCGGTGTGCTCGGATACGTCGCGCTCGGGATGGCGCTGGTCGCGGTGGTGCTCGTGGGCTTCGTCCCCGAGAGGGGCGCCGTCCGCCCGAGCCTCCGCGCACTGCTCATGGCGGTGGGAGCCGGCGCGATGATCGGCGTGTTCCTCATCCTGCTCGACCAGACGCCCGCGGATTCGGGGGTCGTGCCGCTGATCGCGAACCGTGCGGTGAACGGAGCCGTGATGTGGTCGGTCGTGGCCCTGCTCGTGCTGCGGAGCCGGCGTCGAGCGGCGGCCGGCGCGCGGCTCGACGCGCGCGGCACGGCCATCGCGGTCGCCGGCGGAGCCCTCGACGCGTCTGCCAACCTGCTCATCCTGCTCGGACTGCGGCTGGGCGACCTGACCACGATGTCGGTCCTGGTCGCGCTGTATCCGGCGGGCACCATCCTGCTCGCCGCCGTGGTGCTGCGGGAGCGCGTGGCGCCGCTGCAGTGGGCGGGGCTCGTGCTGGCCGTCGTCGCTGCCGCGCTGCTCTCCGTCGCCTGAGCGCCGAGTCGACGCGCCAGGGCCCGGGTGCTGCGGCGCGCTGGTCGTCGCGGTGAAGGGCGCGGCGGCCGTCGTTCCGCCCGTTCAGCTCCCCGTTCACGGCGTGGCTCACGCTCGCGTTCCTCGTCGCGGTGCTGGTGCTGATGGCGTTCGACTACCCGATGGGCACGTGGGCGGTCGCATCGCTCGTCGTGATCATCCCGCTGCTCGTGATCGGCTGGTACGCGCAGCGCTCGCGCATCCTGGCGATCGCCGCCGAGCGGCAGGCCAGACGGGTGCGCACCCTGTCGTGCCCGCGCGGCCTCCTCGCGGGCGCCCCTGAGGCGAGCTCGACCTCAGAGGGTGGATGCGGCGGGCGGCGCCACCTGCGCGGCCTGCTCAAGCGCGGGGAGTGCCGCGCGGATCGCGTCCACCTGGTCCGGGCTGAGCTCGCCGAGCACGTCCGCGACCGCGCGGGCCCGGTCCGAGCGCGCCTCCAGGAGCAGGGCGCGTCCCGCTTCCGTGCCGGAGACGAAAAGGGAGCGGCGGTCCTCGGGGTCGGGCGTCCGCTCGACGAGGCCGCGCGCCTCCAGTTCCGCGACGATCCTGGTGATCGTCGGCGCTGCCGCCACCTCGATGGCGGCGAGTTCGCTGGGCCTGAGCGGACCGCTGCGCACGACGGTGGACAGGGCGGAGAGCTGCCCGTGGCTGAGCCCTCCCGTGGACGACCGGATGCGGCGGTTCAGCCGCCCCACGGCCAGGGCCAGGCGGCCGGGGACATCGTCGTCGCGTCCGGCCGCCGGCCGCTCGTCAGCTTCATGCGCGCTGGGCACCGACTTCCTCGCCTTCCTCAGTGGCCTGCCGCGTCGGAACCGCGGCGGCCTCCTCATGAACATACTTGCCCCCGCCCAGGAAGGAAGCGACGGCGCCGATGACGCTCATGACGGCGGCGGCGAGGAAGACGACCACGAGTCCGTCGTGGAACGGTCCCGAGATCAGCTGCGGGAAGAACTCCTTGCCGGTCAGCGTGGCGCCGTCGACGTGCGGAGCGGTGAGGATGCCGGTCGGGCCCAGCAGGCTCTGGATGGGGTTGTAGCCCAGGAACGCGGCGAACAGCGAGCCCACCGGCGGGGTGTTGCCGACCTGCGCGGCGATGTTCGACGGGACGCCGTGCGAGGTCAGGCCGTTCGTCAGGGCGGACGGGAGCGCCACCGAGAGCCCCGCGATCATCAGCGAGAAGAAGATACCGATGGAGAGCGAGCTTCCCGCGTTCAGGGCGACGCCGGCCATCCCGGACGCCGCGCCGCGTTCGTTCGCGGGCACGCTGTTCATGATCGCCGTGCGGTTGGGCGACGAGAACAGACCGGAGCCGATGCCGTTCAGGCCGGTCAGCACGGCGAACTGCCAGTACTCGAAGTTCACGGGGATGAGCAGCAGGCCCACGAAGGTCGCCGCCACGAGCAACAGGCCCACCGTCGCGAAGGCGCGCGAGCCGAACCGGTCGGAGAGCGCGCCGGAGATCGGTCCGGCGATGAGGAAGCCGATCGTGATCGGGAGCATGTAGATGCCCGCCCACAGCGGCGTCGACTCGTAGCTGTAGCCGTGCAGCGGCAGCCAGATGCCCTGCAGCCAGATGATCAGCATGAACTGCAGACCGCCGCGGCCGATCGCGGCGAGGAAGCCGGCGAAGATGCCGGACGAGAACGCCCGGATGCGGAACAGCCGCATGTCGAACATCGGCGCGGGCACCTTCAGCTCGACCACGACGAAGAGGGCGAGCAGCACGAGTCCGCCGATGATCGCGCCGAGCACCCACGGGTTGCCCCAGCCCTGGCTGGACCCGCCGTAGGGCTGGATGCCGTAGGTGATCCCGGTGAGCAGGGCGATGAGCCCGATGCCGAACGTCGCGTTGCCCAGCCAGTCGATGCGGCCCGGGTTCTTCTGGCCGACCTCGTGCAGCGACTTGATGGACCAGATGGTGCCGATGACGCCGAACGGCACGGAGACGAAGAACACGGCCCGCCAATCGATCTCGGCGAGCACGCCGCCGAGGATGAGGCCGATGAAGCTTCCGGCGATCGCGGCGACCTGGTTGAGGCCCAGCGCGAAACCGCGCTTGTTCGCCGGGAACGCGTCGGTGAGGATGGCGGTCGAGTTGGCGAACAGCATGGCGCCGCCGATGCCCTGCACGAACCGCCAGGCGATCAGCCAGAGCGCCCCCGGTCCACCCGTGAACGGGTCGAGGCAGAGCGCGATCGCGGCGAGCGTGAAGATGACGAAGCCGAGGTTGTAGATGCGCACGCGGCCGAACTGGTCGCCCATCCGGCCGAACATCACGACGAGCACGGCGGTGACGAGCATGTAGCCCATCAGCATCCAGAGCAGGTAGGAGACGTTGCCGGGCTCGAGCGGGTTCAGCTTGACGCCGGTGAAGATGGCGGGCAGCGAGATGATGACGATCGACGAGTTGATCGTCGCCATGAGCATGCCGAGGGTGGTGTTCGAGAGCGCCACCCAGCGGTAGTGCGGGTGGTCCTTGGTGAAGATGCCGGTGCGAGCCACGGGAGTCCTTGTCGGTGTGCGTGCCAGTACGTGGAGTCGATTGTTTATATGCGCTAACTATATAACCGTCGGGGGGCGCCGGCATTCCCGTCTGCGAGCTGATGACAGTTCGCGAATTAGTTAGGACAGCACCAACTTAAGTTGGCACTCAACCCGTCCCATGGAGATTTCCGCGTCGGTTGACATTCTCGTCATCGACGCCGAGCGACTGCAGAGACATTGACCTGCGAACTGAGATCTTGAGCATCGGTGGAGAGGCAGAGCATGGTCCGAACTGGAGCGTTTGAGGTACCACCACCGGGCATATTTGCGGGCGGATCTTACGGGAATCGCCCTGCTCTTCGAAGTACGCGATCCGGCGCGTTAGGGTGAGGCCGGCGCGGGTGTCCCGTTGATCGACCGGCTTACGGAACAGCGCTTTTCTGCGCGGAAGGATTCACTCGTGCCCATCAAACTGCCCGCAGGTGTCCACGGCATCGTCTTCGACGTTGGCGAGACGCTCGTCGACGAAACGCGCTCCTGGTCCGCCCAGGCAGCGGCTGCGGGCGTGACCGCGTTCACCCTCATGGGGCTGCTCGGTGCGCTGATCGAGCGCGGGGAGGACCACCGTCAGCTCTGGTCGCTCCTCGGTGTTGAGAAGCCGGCAGTGCCCGCAATGATCGAGCAAGCAGACCTTTACCCTGATGCGCTCGCATGCCTCCGAGCGGCCGCCGACCACGGTCTAGTCGTCGGTATCGCGGGAAACCAGCCCGCGGGAGTAGAGGCGCAACTGCGGACGGTGGGCTTCTCGCCGGACTTCCTTGCGTCGTCCGCGGCGTGGGGTGTCGAAAAGCCCTCGGCCGAGTTCTTCGCGCGGCTGGTGAGGGAGGCTCGCCTCGCCCCTGAGGAGATCCTCTACGTTGGCGATCGCCTCGACAATGACGTCCTGCCTGCACGCGAAGCGGGCATGCGCACTGCCTTCATCAAACGCGGCCCCTGGGGATTCATCCACGCCCAACGCCCCGAGGTGGGCTTGGCAGACCTTCGACTCGAATCTCTGGCGGATGTCACCGAAGCGTTGGCCGGCAGGCGGGCATCGAATTTCTAGACCGCGTTCGGAAGTCGATCCCCGATCCGGGACGGGCTGCGCGATCTGAATCGGTGTCCAATAGACGACCGGCTTTCGCCCAACGTCGCCGTGACGGGCCAGCACCAG
This sequence comes from Leifsonia sp. KNZ13-11D, assembly GCF_056754895.1. Taxonomy (NCBI): domain Bacteria; kingdom Bacillati; phylum Actinomycetota; class Actinomycetes; order Micrococcales; family Microbacteriaceae; genus Leifsonia; species Leifsonia sp. KNZ13-11D. The sequence continues at coordinate 640,322 of NZ_JBPGWU010000001.1, read as the reverse complement.
GTGTCGCCACCGCTAGCGTGCAAGCTTGTGAGCGTGGAGCAGGAGGTTCGGCTAAAGGGACCTCGACGGCGCAGCAGACGATGGATCCTTGCTGTTGGGTGCACGGTCGCCTTCCTTCTCGCGGGTAGCGTGTGGGTCGTTGAAGTGGCAACTGGTGCTGTGCCATCAGTGGAGCAACAGCAAATCCACGAGGTGATCGCTGCGGACATCGGTTATCGGAATGCCCAAGTGGTCACGCCCATACCCGGCGCTTCGCGGCCTGGAACTCCTTTTCCGACGATGGTGACCGCAGCGCAGAAGGCCGCACTCATGAATCTTCCATCCAAGGCCGCGTCCTCCGACACATTCACCGGCTTCAGGACGACGATCTCCGTGACCTCCCTGAACCTGAAGGGGCAGGTGATGAGGGCTCAATTCTCGGAGACGACGTAGATGCTGCGCCCGAAACCGCTGCCGGAGTACGGATACGCAACCCCCCAAGTCGCCGAGCTGAAGAGAATCCACGGAGTGTGGATGGTCGACTCCCTCCATTTCGCACCTGGAAGCGGAATGGATGGCGCGACATGCTCGCCGAACCGTTGGGCCGGCGACTGTTGACCTCGATGCGGTGGATGCGGTCGAGACCCGGGTAGCGGCCGCACTGCTCCAGGCGCAGGCGCGAGGAGAGCTGTCCCGGCTCAAGCTGTGCGCGAACCCGCGCTGCCAGGTCGCCTTCTTCGACACGTCGCGGAACGGCACCGCCCGTTGGCACTCCTCCACGCGCTGTGGGAACGCGGCGCGCGTCCGCGCCCACCGGGAGCGCCTCTCGTAGCGTTCGTCTTTGTTGACGCGTTCGCTCTGACACTGCTCGTCGCTCGGATCGACGGCGCCTTCCCACTCCCGGTCGAGCGAGCTGCCGGAGCGGCGTGCCATGCGTGAGCGAAGCGGGCGATCGCCGCTCCCCAGCGGCCCGCACGCTCACTCCTCGGCGGGCGCCGGGGCCGCCCTCACCACGCTGCCACAACACCGCGACGCGATCGAACCCGCGCCTCACCGCCTCGGCGGCAAGGCCGTCACGAACCCGGCGACGTCATCGGCCTCCACGATCGACTCCAGCTGACCCGGATCTCGTCGCGGTTCGCACCGAAGGGGATGGGCCAGACGGCCCCTCCCCTTCCGCTCTTCTCAGCATCCCGAACACGAGAGCATCGCTTTTCTAGCCTGGCTAGCGATACGCTGTGAGCAGGGCGTCGATCGCGCCCACGCTCACAGGGAGGGCACGCGATGACGGACACCGCGACGATTCAGGAGCAGCTCCGAGCACTGCTTCACGCGGAGCGCGGCCTGGTGGACCTGCTGGGCTCGAGCCCCGACTGGTACCCGGTGCTGCTCCGCCAGCTGGAACTCGCCGTGGGCGACGAGCGGATCATCTACCTGGGAGCCGCGGCGGCGTCCGGGCTCTCCACCGTCACGTTGCGCGTGGGCGTCTTCACCGACAGCATCGTGGTGGCGAGCGAGGTCATCGACGACGGCACGCCCGGCGCCCAGGTCGTCACCCGCGTCGAGAGCCGATCCGGCCTGCTGCGCTTCGAGCTGTCGGGCGGATCGGAGTCGGACAACGAGTCCGACAGCTCCTGGGCGGGCGGCTTCCGCATCCGCGCCTTCTACCAGTCCGGGCTGATCGTCACCGTCCCCGCGAACGTCGTCGACACGGAGGCGAAGCGGGTCTCCGTCCATGCGGTGCTCGACGGCATCCGCACCGATCTGCGGGCGCGGCCGCCCCAGGTGCAGAGGCCAGAGCTCGACCGATGATCTCGTCGGCCGTCTACCTGAGCTACCGAGACGCCCGCGCGGCGATCGAATGGCTGGAGGCGGTCGGGTTCGACGTACTGCAGCGGCAGCAGTCACCGGATGGCACGGTCGCCCACTGCGAGCTGCGGTGGCAGGACACGGTCGTGATGCTCGGCACCGACACGACGCAGCCTCCTCCCCCGCTCGTCGGAGTGTCGACCGGCGTGGGCGTCTACCTCGTCACGCCCGACGTGGATGCCGCGTACGCGCGCGCGATCGCGGCGGGCGCCACCGAGGTGTTCCCGCCGGGGGACACCGGGTGGGGAGGCCGGCGGGCGCGCGTCCTCGACCCGGGCGGCCGCGAGTGGAGCTTCGGATCGTACCGGCCGGGAGAACTGTGGTTGCCGGACGACTAGATCCGCACGAGAAGGAGCGACCGACGATGGTCAAGACCCAGCTCGCCAAGCACCGCGGCGCGCGGGTGATCGGCACCTGCGGCGACCGCCGCGACATCGAGCTGCGCCTGCTGCAGGACGACCCGGAGACGGTCGCGCACGGCAGCGCCCAGCTGGCGCGGCTGGCCCAGCTGGCGGATGAGCGCGCGTTCACCCTCCTCATCTCCGGCTTCTACCCGCTCGACGAGATCGCGTACGACTACGACGACCTCCAGAACCTGCACTCGCGGGGCAAGATCGTGCTCGGGACGCATCCCGTCACCACCTACCGCACGCTCAAGGCACACGACGTGCAGGAGGCGCGCGACTGAGCGACCGTCGGCCTCCCACCCGCCTCGCCCACCCCCGCCCTCGACGGAGGCGGCGGGGGCGGTAAGCGCGGGGCGTCGGCACGGCCGGCGGACGCAGCGGAGCGGCCGTGCGTGAGCACGGCCGCTCCGGGGTGGGGCGAGAGGGTCACTTCGCAGGGGGCATCAGCACCGAGTCGATGAGGTAGACGGTCGCGTTGGCGGTGTGCACACCGCCGCAGATCACGTTCGCGTCGTCGACCTTGAGCGAGTCGCCCGAGCCGCTCACGGTGACGTCGCCGCCCTCGACGGTCTTGTGCGTGCCGACGATCTCGTTCGGCGAGAGCTGACCGGGCACGACGTGGTAGGTCAGGATGGACGTCAGCGTCGCAGCGCCGGCGTCCGTCTTGAGCGTGTCGATGGTCGCGGGGTCGATCTTCTTGAACGCGTCGTCGACCGGGGCGAAGACGGTGAACTGTCCGCCGTTCAGGGTGTCGACCAGGTTGACGTTCGCGTTGAGCTTGCCGGACACGGCCGCGACCAGGGTGGTCAGCAGCGGGTTGTTGCTCGCGGCGGTGGCCACCGGGTCCTCGGCCATGCCGGCCACCGAGCCGGAGCCCGACGGAACCTGCTCGGCGTACGCGGCGCAGCCGGGGCCGACGAGGTCGGCGGCCGGGTCCATGGTGGACGCCGACGGGCTGGACGACTCCATCGGAGCGCTGCTCTTGTCGTTCGTGGCCGAGCCTGCTCCGGACGAGCAGGCGGTCAGGGCCAGAGCGGCGGCGGCGAGCAGGCCGGCCGCTGCGAGACGGGCAGTGGTTCGCATGATTGTTCTCCTTCAAGGGATGCTGCTGATCGAGAGGCCACCGCTGCGGCGGTCATGAGGGGTTCGGGATGGCGGCGGAATCGGATTGGACCAATCCGCGGCAGCCCCCGGTCACGAACCACCGTCGTGATGACGCAGCGAACGAAGAGCAGGGCCGGCACCAACCTCTGGGCGGCCCTCGCGGGCGCTGTCAGCGGAGGGGTGTTCCTGGCCGTCGCCGAGCTGGTCGCCCTGGTCACCGCGCGGGATGCCGGCCCGATCCTGGCCGTCGGCTCGTTCGTGATCGACATCGTGCCGCGCTGGGCGAAGGAGTTCGCCATCGAGCTGTTCGGCTCGAACGACAAGCTGTTCCTGCTCGCCTCGCTGGGGCTCGCGGTGTTCGTCGCGGCCGCCGTCGCGGGTGTGCTCGAGCTGTGGCGGCGACGGCTCGGCGCCGCCCTGTTCGCGGTCGCGGGGATCGCCGCCGTGGTGGCGACCCTGACCCGCACGGGCGCGACACTGATCTCCGCCCTGCCGTCGGCCGTGGGAGCCGTCGCCGGCGCCCTTCTGCTCACGTTCCTCATCCGGCGCCTCCACCGCTGGCGCGACGGACGCGCGGCGGATGCCGCCGAGGCGGGCGTCGACCGCCGCCGCTTCCTCGTGTTCACGGGCGTCGCTGCGGTCGGAGCCGTCGTCGCCGGGGTCGGCTCGCGGCTGGGCTCCGCCGCGACCTCGTCCATCGCCGCCATTCGCGCGGCCGTCCGCCTGCCCTCCCCACGGTCGCGCGTGACGGTGCCCGCCGGGGCGGAGCTCGACGTGCCGGGCATCTCCCCGCTCTTCACCCCGAACGCCGACTTCTACCGGGTGGACACCGCCCTCACCGTGCCCTCCGTCGACCCCGCGACGTGGAAGCTGACGGTCGACGGGATGGTCGAGAAGCGCGTCGAGCTCGGCTTCCAGGACCTGCTGGACATGGGACTCGACGAGTACTCGGTGACCTTGACCTGCGTCTCGAACGAGGTGGGCGGCAACCTGGTCGGCACGGCCAAGTGGCTCGGCGTCCGGGTGCGCGACGTGCTGGCCATGGCGCGTCCCCGCTCGGGCGCCGACATGGTCCTCTCCCGCAGCGTGGACGGGTTCACCGCGGGCACGCCGCTGCAGGCGCTGATGGATGCCAACCGCGACGCGATCCTGGCGGTCGCGATGAACGGCAAGCCGCTGCCGCTGGAGCACGGCTTCCCGGTGCGGATGGTGGTGCCCGGTCTCTACGGGTACGTCTCGGCGACCAAGTGGCTCACCGAGCTGAAGGTGACGACGTTCGCCGCCGACCAGGCGTACTGGACGCCGCGCGGCTACAGCGCGAAGGCGCCGATCAAGCTGTCGAGCCGCATCGACACCCCGCGCGTCGACAAGCCGGTGGCCGCAGGCCCGACGAAGATCGCCGGTGTCGCCTGGGCGCAGACCGTCGGCATCCGGAGCGTCGAAGTGAAGATCGACGGCGGCGCCTGGCAGCAGGCGAACCTCTCGACGGCGATCAACGCCGACACGTGGGTGCAGTGGTCGCTCGACTGGCAGGCGACGAGCGGCAGTCACACGCTCTCGGTCCGCGCGACGGATCGCGCCGGCCGGGTGCAGCAGCAGAAGCGCGAGCCGATCGCACCGAACGGTTCGACCGGATGGCAGCAGACCTTCGTGCGCGTGAGCTGACGCCGCCTGGCGAGCACGGCATCCACCGGGCTCCCAAGCTCCGTCGGTAGCGTCGTCGGCATGACGGGAACGACCCTCGCCCTCGCCCTGCCGACCGCCTCCACCGACCCCGGCGAGCTCGGCGGCATCGCGGGCGCCGCCGCCCGCGTCATGACCGCTCTCGGCGAGGCGGGGGTCGGCATCTGCGCGCTGGCGGAGGTGGTGTTCCCACCCATTCCGAGCGAGGTCGTCCTGCCGTTCGCCGGGTTCCTCGCGTTCCAGGGCTCACTGAACGTCGTGCTGGTGCTGGTCGCTGCGACGCTCGGCAGCTTCACCGGCGCCGTCGTGCTCTACCTGCTCGGGCGCAGGCTCGGAGAGGATCGCGCGGTGCGGCTCCTGGCCCGGCTGCCGCTCGTGGACGAGAGCGACTTCCGCACGTCGGCCGACTGGCTGCGGCGCCACGGCCGTGGCGCCGTGTTCTTCGGCCGCCTGGTGCCGCTCGTCCGCAGCCTCATCTCGCTGCCGGCCGGGGCCACCGGGATGCCGTTCGCCCGGTTCGCGCTCTTCACCCTGGCCGGGACGCTGCTGTGGAACACCCTGCTGGTGGGAGCGGGCTTCGCCCTCGGCACGCAGTACCACCTGGTGGAGCGCTACACCGAGTACCTCGACGTCGTGATCTACGCGGGAGCGGGCCTGACGCTCGCCTGGCTGGTCGTCCGGCGCGTCCGCCGCTCGCGCGCCGGCCGCAGGCAGGCCGAGTAGGCCGGGCGCCGGGGCACGCCCCGACTCCAGAACGAGACGGGGCGCACTCCCCCGGATGACGGCGCGGACGCCGTCCGTTTCCCCGGCTTAAACATACGGACTCACCGGTTTGATCGCAACAAGCGTTTTCCCGACGGTTCAGCGAGCCGCGAGGGTCGGCCGGAGTGCATCCCACATGCGCGTGACGTCCTGGGGCAACGCATCCAGGGTGCCGAGCTCGTCGGCGATCATGTAGGCGCCGAAGAAGGCGTGGACCGCCACGGTGGCGAGCTCGCGCACATCCACTCCGCGGAGGCCACGGTCGTCGACCTCCTGCTGCAGCAGCCCGCCGATGACCACGATCCAGCGCTCGTACGGGTTCCGCTCGAGCGTCGGAGGGAACATCGTCTGCGAGAGCTTCATCGCCGCCCGCACCCGCACTTCCTGCACGAACACCGCCGCCACGCGCTGCGTCAGCTCCTCGGCGGCCGCGAGCCCGCGGAGCCCCGACTCGGCGACCTCTCCGATGATGACGGGCCAGTTCCCGTACTTGTCGTCGACCAGCGCACGGGCGATGTCGAGCTTCGATTTGAAGTGGAAGTAGACGGCGCCCTTGGTGGAACCGGTGCGCACCACGATCCGCTCCAGTCGCGCACCCTGGTAGCCGTGCTCGTCGAACTCGGCGGCTGCGGCGTCGAGGATGGCGACCCGCGTGCGCTCGGCGCGTTCCTGTCTCGGCATTACGCGTCGCCCGTCTGCAGAAGGGATGTGGACGAGACGACGATAGCGCGGCGATCCGGTGGTCCGATGGAAAGCGGACAGCGATGAGAGGGAATCGCGAACATGCGCCCGGCTCACGCCGGGAGGAGCTCCTCCAGCAACGCCGACACCCGCGCCTTGATCTCGTCGCGGATCGGGCGCACCTCGTCGATCGGGCGCCCGGCCGGGTCGGTGAGCTCCCAGTCTTCGTAGCGCTTGCCGGGGAAGATCGGGCAGGCGTCCCCACAGCCCATCGTGATGACGACGTCGGATTCGCGCACCGCGTCCGTGGTGAGGATGGCGGGTGTGTACCCGGCGATGTCGATGCCCTCCTCGGCCATCGCCTGCACGGCGACCGGGTTGATCGCGTCGCCCGGCTCGGAGCCTGCGGAGAGCACCTCGACGCGGTCGCCGCCGAGCTCGCGCAGGTAGCCGGCGGCCATCTGGCTCCGGCCCGCGTTGTGCACGCAGACGAACAGGACGGTGGGTCGGGTGGATGCGGTCATCGGGTCTTCCTGTCGGCGGTCGGGGTGGCGGGTGGGGCCGCCGCCCGCGGTGAGCGGCGGCCCCGTGGGTCAGCAGCAGTCGGGCGGGCAGGACCCGTCGGGAAGCGGCTGGCACACGCCGGTCTCACAGCAATCCATATCGTTTCTACCTCCTTCATCGACGTTTGTCGATGAACACAGGATGAACGAATACATTGACGGCTGTCAATATAGCGACGAGAATCTCCTCATGGCCATCACCGAGCTGCTCCCCCTCCGCGACCTGCAGGCGTGCTGCGCGCCCATCACCCGGGAGGTCATCAGCGAGGAGAACGCCGGCTCGGTCGCCCGGGCAATGAAGGCGCTCGCCGATCCCGCCCGCCTCCGGCTCCTCTCGATGGTCGCCGCGCACGCCGACGGCGAGGCGTGCGTCTGCGACCTCACCGAGCCGCTCGCCCTCTCCCAGCCGACCGTCTCGCACCACCTCAAGGTGCTCACGGAAGCGGGATTCCTCTCCCGCAGCAAGCGCGGCACCTGGGCCTACTACCGCATCGTCCCGGGCTCACTCGATGTGATCTCCGGGTTCCTCGCCACCGTGTGAGGGCGGAGTCAGGTCGCCGGGAGCTCGCGCAGTCCGGCCGTGCGCTCCCCCGGGTTGTCCCCGGTGTTGACGGTGCCCACCGGCTCGACCATCATCACCAGGGCGTCGCCGTCGTCCACGCGCGGACGGTGCTCCACCCCGCGCGGAACGACGAACACGTCGTGCGGACCGAGCTCCACGTCACCATCCCGCAGCTGGATCGTGAGGCGCCCGGACAGCACGAGGAAGAGCTCGTCGGTGTCGGGATGCGCGTGCCAGACGAACTCGCCGCGGAGCCGGGCGACCTTCACGTCGTAGTCGTTGACGCTCGTGAGCCGGTGCGGCTGCCACGGCTCGGGGATGAGCGCGAACGCGGCGTCGAGGTTGTGAACGGGGTTCATGGATGCAGCCTAGGGCGGTCCCCCGACACCGGCCGCCCGCATCCCGGACCCCGAACGTCGGAGGCCGGTGGTTGGATGGGCTCGTGCTCCTCGATGCGCTCGTGACCACGGCCGAGGCCGTCGCCTCCACACGGTCCCGGCTGGCCAAGGTGGATGCGCTGGCCGCGCTGCTCGGCGGCCTCGCGCCCGAGGAGATCGCCCCGGCGGTCGGATTCCTCGTGGGCAAAGCGCGGCAGGGCCGGGTCGGCGTCGGCTGGCGCGGGCTCAACGGCGTGATGGCGGAGCCCGCCGCGGAGCCGTCGCTCACCGTCGACGATCTGGATGCGCTGCTCGACCGGCTCGCCGCGCTCTCCGGCACGGGATCGGCCGCCGAGCGCACCCGCGTCCTCCAGGGGTTCTCGTCGCGGGCGACCGCCCGCGAGCAGGACTTCGTCGCCCGCGTGCTGCTCGGGGAGATGCGCACCGGCGCCCTGGAGGGCGTCCTGACGGATGCGATCGCCCGCGCGTCGGACCGCACCGGCGAGGCCGTGCGGCGGGCCGCGATGCTGTCCGGCGACCTCGGCGAGACGGCCCGTCTCGCCCTCACCGGCACGGCCGGGGAGCTGGATGCGGTGGGCCTCGAGGTCGGCCGCCCGGTGCTCCCCATGCTGGCCGCATCCGCCCCGACGCCGACCGATGCGCTCGCGACGACGGGCCGGGCCTCCGTGGAGTACAAGCTCGACGGCGCGCGCATCCAGGTGCACCGTCACGGGGACGAGGTGCGCGTCTTCACCCGCAACCTGGCCGACATCACGCACCGCCTGCCCGAGGTGGTCGAGGTGGTGCGCCGGCTGCCGGTGCGCGACGTCATCCTCGACGGCGAGACGCTCTCGCTCGACGAGGAGGGGGCGCCGCGTCCGTTCCAGGAGACCATGTCGCGTTTCGCACGGTGGAGCTCAGGGGCGGCGCGGAGCGATGCCGCGAGCCCAGAGTCGAGGGAGCCTGCGGCCGAGGTCCCCGCGGATGCCGTGCGCGAGACGGCGCTGCGCCCGTGGTTCTTCGACGTGCTGCACGTCGACGGCCGCGACCTCCTCGACGAACCGCTGTCCACCCGGCTCGCGGAACTGGAGCGGGTGGCGGGCGAGCACCGCATCCCGGGCGAGATCACCGACGACCCGGAGGTCGCCGAGCGGGTCTCGCGCGAAGCGCTGGCCGCGGGCCAGGAGGGCGTCGTCGTGAAGGCGGTCGACTCGCTCTACGCCGCGGGCCGCCGCGGGTCGAGCTGGGTGAAGGTCAAGCCCGTGCACACCTACGACCTGGTCGTGCTGGCCGTCGAGTGGGGTTCGGGGCGCCGGCAGGGGCTGCTGTCGAACATCCACCTCGGCGCTCGCGACCCCGGGGGCGCGTACGGCGACCCGGGCGGCTTCGTCATGGTGGGCAAGACGTTCAAGGGCCTCACCGACAAGCTGCTCGCCTGGCAGACGGAGCACTTCCAGGAGATCGAGGTGCGGCGCACGGCGGGCACCGTCTGGGTGGCCCCGACGACGGTCGTCGAGATCGCCATCGACGGGGTGCAGCGCTCCAGCCGCTACCCGGGCGGCATCGCGCTGCGCTTCGCGCGCGTGAAGCGCTACCGCGACGACAAGGACCCGGGCGACGCGGACACCATCGGCACGCTGCGAGGTTTGCTGAGGGAGTGAGCCGCGTCGGTACGATGACCGCATGACGACCTCCTCCCCCGCGTGGGGCATCCTCGGCACCGGCGGCATCGCAGCGGCCATGACACGGGACCTGCAACTCGACGGCCACACCGTCGCGGCGGTCGGATCGCGCACGCCGGAGTCCGCGGCGCGGTTCGCGGCCGCGCACGCCATCCCGCGCTCGCACGGCAGCTACGAGCAGCTGGTCGCCGACCCCGACGTCGATGTCGTGTACGTGGCGACGCCGCATCCCCAGCACGCCCCCAACGCGCTGCTCGCGCTCGCTGCGGGCAAGCACGTGCTGGTGGAGAAGCCGTTCACGATGAACCGCGCCGAGGCCGAGCAGATCGCCGACGCCGCCCGCGCGCGGGGCCTGGTCGCCCTGGAGGCGATGTGGACGCGGTGGCTGCCCCACATGGAGCGGCTGCAGGAGATCATCAGCGACGGCACCCTGGGCGAGCTCCGGTCGGTGGTGGCCCACCACCAGCAGCGCACCAACCCGGACCCGCTCGGCCGCATGCTGAACCCGGCCCTCGGCGGCGGAGCGCTGCTCGACCTCGGCATCTACCCCGTCTCGTTCGCCTGGGACATGCTGGGCGCTCCGTCCGAGGTGCTGGCCCTCTCCACCCCGACCGCCACCGGCGTCGACCGCCAGACGTCGCTCCTGCTCGGCTACGGCAGCGGCGCACAGGCAGCACTGACGAGCGGGCTGGACGGCGTGGGCGACAACAGCGCCATGGTCGTCGGGACCGACGCGCGTGTCGAACTGGATGCCACGTTCTACGCACCGACCTCGTTCCGTGTCGTCGCGCCGGACGGTCACGTCATCGAGACCTACGAGTCGCGCATCACCGGGCGCGGGATGCAGTACCAGGCCCGCGCGATCGAGCGCCTCATCGCGGCGGGCGGCGGTGAGGACGTGCGGCTGCCGCTCTCCCAATCGGTCGAGATCATGGGCACGCTGGACAGCGTCCGGGAGCGCATCGGGCTCGTCTACGGCTGAGCCCGAGCCGCTCCGTCCTCGCGTCGGCGCCGGATCAGGAGGAGCGCCAGCCCGATCGTCAGGGTCGCAGCCGCCGCGCCGCCCGCCCACCAGGCGACGACGGTTCCGGTCGTCGCCAGCGCGGCCGTGCCGGCGGCGACGGGCACGATCGCCGGGGTCGTCTCGCTGAGCACCCGGTCCCCGTCCGCCCCCGACCCGGGCTCGAGGCCCTCCGCCGGAGTGGTGACCGCCGGGTCGGCGGGATCGGTGGGATCGGTGGGACCGGTGGGATCGGTGGGACCGGTCGGATCGGTCGGATCGGTCGGATCGGTCGGGTCGGTCGGATCGGTCGGGTCGGTCGCGTCGACCGGGGGCGCCGGGTCCGTCGGTCCGGCCGGTACAGCCGGCTGCGTGCTCAGCGACACCGTGTAGGTGCCGAGCGAGCCGTAGTCCGTGTACTTTCCCGGCAGCATCGGGTCGCCGGTGCCGACGCCGTCGACCAGGACGGTGTACGTGCCACCCTCGGCGGGGAGGCTCGCCGTCCAGGTGGCGCTGAGGCCGTCCGCCCGCTCCCAGTCGACCCGGACCACCTCCGGGTTCACGCGGGCGACGTCGCGACCCGACGCGTCGAGAACGGTCAGCTCGACATCGAGCGCTGATCCGGTGGGGACGAGCGCGCTGACCGTGGTCTCGCCCGCTGCCGTGATGCGGAAGGCGTCCACATCGTCGCGGGTGGAGATCAGACCGCCCACCGTCAGTCCCTCACCCAGAAGGCTCGCGGATTCCGGGTCGTCGCCGTGGTCGTCGGCCCGGAGCGGGATGGACCGTTCGATGATCGCAAGGTCGTCCTGTGCGCTGTTGGTCGCGTCCGCGTACTCGCCCTTCGCCCACTGCATGACCGGCTGCGCGAAGATCTCGCCCATCACGGGAACCCACGGATCCGATCCGGTGTAGTACTCGTCGGCGCCCTGCCCGTGGTGCTGGAGTCCCAGCTGGTGGCCGATCTCGTGGGCGACGGTGCCCGCCACGATCTTGGCGCCCGTCCCGACGCCCTCCGTGAAGGCGAACGCGGGCTGGAGCTGCATGTGGAGGTCGCCGGTGATATCGAAGGCCGGGCTCCACGCCAGACCGCCGCAGCCGCACCGATCCTGGATCGCGTTGCGTCCGCTGGTGATGTCGATGGATGCGCCGAAGCGGTCGTCCGCACCGTCGGTGCGGTCGATCGCGTCACGTCCGGGGTCCCCGGTGACGACGTTCAGCTCGAACGGAGCGAACAGCTCGGACACCCGGGACCAGATGCGCTGGATCTCCAGCAGTTCCTCGTCGGAGAACGCAGGGTCGTCGTCCATGGAGTAGGGCGGGATGACGATGGGCGTGTCGTCCGCGTCGTTCCACCAGGTGCCGGTGATCGTCTCGCCGTGGACGTTGAGGAACAGCGTCCGCTTGGCGCCGGGCAGGGATTCCAGGGCGAACGTGTCGGCGAGCGCCACGACCGGGTCCTCCGGCGCGGACAGGGTCGCCGGCGAGAGCGCGTCCTCGTCGACGCCGGGGTGCGGGATGTCGCGGTACTGCAGCACGCCGCATTCGCCGACCCAGGCCGTCGGATCGTCCGCGACCTGCTCGCGCAACTCGGCGACCGTGGTGCCGCTCAGCGCGGCGATCGCATCGAGCGCCTCCGGGTGATCCGCCGTCGCCGCCGAGACGGGCATCGTCTCGGGCAGCACCGGAACGGAGCAGTGCGCCTCCGCGCGGGACGCGGCGGCCGGCGCGGCCTCGGACGCCGCTGCCGGCAGCAGAGAGGCCACGACGCCGCAGAGCGCGGTCAGTCCCAGCAGGGCGGATCGGGCGTACTTCACAGCGGGTCTCCTCACGTCGGCCGCACACCGCGCTCGATCGAGGGGGCGCCGGCCTGGTCTCGGGTCTCATGAGAAGAGACGGTGCGCCCCCGGCCCGCGTGACGCGGCACCGCGAATCCCCTCCGTTCCCCCGGTCCCTTCCGTTCCCCCGGCGCGCGCATTAGAGTGCGGCCGAGGCCGATGGCGGCCGGGAGGAGGGTCGCGATGACGGATCTCACCGGGCGCAGAGCGCTCGTCACCGGGGGCGCCAGCGGCATCGGGCTGGCCTGCGCCGAGGCGTTCGCCGAGGCCGGGGCGCGGGTGACCATCGCCGACGTGAACGGCGACGAGGCGCGCCGCGTCGCCGCCCGGCTCCGGGGGGACGCCTGGGAGGTCGACCTCTCCACGACGGAGGAGCTCGCCGAGCTGACGCTCGACACCGACATCCTGGTGAACAACGCGGGCATCCAGACCGTCCGCCCGATCCCCGAGTTCGAGCCGCAGACGTTCGCCCTCATGCTGCGGATCATGGTGGAGGCGCCGTTCCTCCTCATCCGCGCCGCGCTGCCGGGGATGTACGACCGGGGCTTCGGCCGGATCGTCAACATCTCGAGCGTGCACGGCCTGCGCGCATCGCCGTTCAAGTCGGCGTACGTCACGGCGAAGCACGCGCTCGAAGGTCTGTCGAAGACGACGGCACTGGAGGGGGCACCGCACGGCGTCACCTCGAACTGCATCAACCCCGGGTATGTGCGGACGCCCCTGGTCGAGAAGCAGGTCGCCGATCAGGCGCGGGTGCACGGCATCCCGGAGGGCGAGGTGCTCGAGAAGGTGCTGCTCGCGGAGGAGGCGATCAAGCGGCTGGTCGAGCCGTCCGAGGTCGCCAGCCTGGCGCTCTGGCTCACCGGCGACACGGCCGGCATGGTCACCGGGGCGAGCTACACGATGGACGGCGGGTGGAGCGCGCGATGACGACCGGAGCCGAGCATCCACTCGCCGTCCCGGTGCGCGGGGGAACCCTCGCCGGCGGCGACTACAACCCGCACGCCACCCGAGGGTCGCTGCTGGCCGTGCACGGGATCACCGCGAACCACGTGGCCTGGATGCTCGCCGCGGCGGCCCTGCCGGACCGGCGCATCATCGCACCGGACCTCCGCGGACGCGGGCGCAGCGCAGGCCTGCCGGGACCATTCACGCTCAACGACCACGCCGACGATCTGACCCGGGTGCTCGACGCCCTGGAGATCGAGCGGACCACCGTGGCGGGCCACTCGATGGGCGCGTTCGTCGCGGTACGGCTCGCGCAGCGGCATCCCGACCGTGTCGAACGGCTCGTGCTGATCGACGGCGGGCTTCCCGTTCCGCTTCCGGAGGGCGTGCCGCCGGAGGACCTGCCGGCCGTCGTGCTCGGCCCCGCGCTGGAGCGCCTGCGCATGCGGTTCCCGTCGGCGCAGGCCTACGAGGATTTCTGGCGCGCGCATCCCGCCATCGGGCCGTGGTGGAACACGGCGATCGCCGACTACGTGGCGTACGACCTCGTGGGCGAGGCGCCCGAGCTGCGCTCGAGCGTCGACCCGGCGGCCGTCTCGGTGAACGCGCTCGAACTGGACGGCTCGGCGGGTTACGCCGACGCCCTCGCCGGGTTGCGGCTGCCGATCGACTTCGTCCGGGCGCCGCGGGGCCTGCTCGACGGGCCGCCTCTCTACGAGACGTCGGTCGTCGAGGAGTGGTGCGGCCGCCTCCCGAATCTGAGCGCGCACGAGGCCCACGACGTGAACCACTACACCATCCTGATGACGGAGAGCGGCCTACGGCAGGTCATGCCCGTCCTCGACCCGAAGGAGACCCACGCATGACCGGAACCCTGCTGCCGGGCATCACCGCCCACCGTGTCGCCACCGGCCGCTACGCGGCCAACGTGCTGGAGCGGCCCGCCGACGGCGACCCACTGCAGACGGTGCTGTTCGTGCACGGGAACGTGTCGTCCTCGCTGTTCTGGCAGCCGCTCATGCTCGCGCTGCCGCCGGGCGTGCGAGCGCTGGCCGTCGACCTGCGCGGTTTCGGCGACAGCGAGACCCTCCCGGTGGATGCGACCCGGGGCGTGCGGGACTTCTCCGACGACGTGGCCGCCGTGGCGGATGCGCTCGGCGTTGGCGCGACCCATCTCGTCGGCTGGAGCCTGGGCGGCGGGGTGGTCATGCAGCTCCTGCTCGACCGGCCGGACCTGGTGTCCACCCTGACCCTGGTCTCCCCGGTCTCGCCGTACGGCTTCGGCGGGACCGCGGCCGACGGCTCCCTCCTCAACGCGGACGCCTCCGGCACCGGCGGGGGCGGCGCGAACCCCGACTTCGTCGCAAGACTCGCCGCCGGCGACACGTCGGAGGATGCTCCCACCTCACCGCGTGCGGTCTACCGCTCCTCTTACGTCGCCCCCGGCTTCGAGTCCGAGTACGAGGACCTGTGGGTGGAGTCGATGCTCTCCACGGCGACCGGTCCCGACAACTACCCGGGCGACGCCGGCGCGTCGGAGCACTGGCCCGGATTCGCGCCCGGCGCACGCGGCATCCTCAACACCATCGCACCGACGCACTTCGACACCTCCGGGATCGTGGACGCACCCGCGAAGCCGCCCATCCTGTGGATCCACGGAGCGCTCGACGCCATCGTCGGCGACGCGTCGTTCTTCGACCTCAACCAGCTCGGCGCCGCCGGGGTCATCCCCGGCTGGCCGGGCGAGGAGGTCGCCCCGCCGCAACCCATGCTGGCGCAGACGCGCGCGGTCCTCGACCGTTACGCGGACGCCGGCGGCACAACGCGCGAGGTCGTCCTCGACGACTGCGGCCACTCCGCCCACATCGAGAAGCCCGACGAGTTCCGTGCGGAGTTGCTCGCCTGGATCAGGTGAGGCGTCGCAGCCGCCGATCGAATGGCGACGTATCGTCACCACTCGCGGGAGGTACGGGCATCCACGCAGGTCTCGAACGCGGCCTACGTCGTCGACGCGCTGTCCAGCGACCCGCGGCGCAGGCCGAGCATCCCCTCGACTGCGCGGGCGAGCACGGGGCCACGGTCGCCGCCGGCACCCCAGCGGACGAGGGCCTGCGCGTTCAGTCCGTCGATCATCCCGAGCAGCTGCCAGGCGGCCCGGGCCGGGTCGTCCGCGGAGAAGTCTCCCGCGTCGACGCCCTCCGTCACGATGCCGAGGATGAGCGCCTGCCAGGCGTCCATCTGGGCACGGACCGCCGCCGCGAGCGCGTCGTTGCGGCGCCCGAGCGCCCACGCCTCCACCCAGACCAGCGTGACGTCGTCGCGCGTGCCGTCGAGCAGGGTGCGCAGCAGCAGCGCCAGCCGGCCGACCGCCCCGTCACCGGGAGCGAGCAGCGCCTCCACCTCCGCGAGCTCGGCGCCGACCACCGCGGTGAACGCCGAGGCGACCAGCTGATCCATCGCCGGGTGGTAGTGCGCGACGAGGGCGGGGGTGACGCCCGCGCGCCCGGCGACGCCGCGCAGGGTGACGGCCGCGAGCCCGTCGGCGAGCGCCAGGTCGCGCGCCGCGGTCGCCAGTTCGGCGCGGCGCTCGGCGGGCGGTCGGCGGGGTGCTCTTGACATGGTCCGCCCAGTATAGGTACCTTCTGGGTAACTTATTGATCATTTGATCAACAAACGTCGTCCCCGACCGATGGAGGCCCCGATGACCTGGCGCATGCCTTCCGAGACCGCCCCGCACGAGCGCACGTGGATGGCGTTCCCGCGCGCCGGGCTGACGCTCGGCGACGACGCCGCCTCCGCCGAGGAGGCCTACGCATCCTGGATGGCCGTCGCCCACGCCGTCGCCGAGTACGAACCGGTGACGATGGTCGTCGACCCGAGTGAGCGCGAGCGCGCCCGGCGCATGCTCGGCTCGCACGTCGACCAGGTCGAGGCACCGCTCGACGAGTTCTGGATGCGCGACTTCGGCCCGACCTTCGTCATCGACGACGAGCGCCCCGGCGTTCTCGGCGCCGTCGACTGGACGTTCAACGGCTGGGGCGACCCGGAGTGGGCGGAGTGGCGGAAGTCCGCCGAGATCGCCCGGTTCGTCGCGGAGCGCACCGGCGCCGAGCTCGTCAGCTCCCTGCTCGTCAACGAGGGCGGCGGCATCCACGTCGACGGCGAGGGGACGGTGCTGCTCACCGAGACGGTGCAGCTCGACCCGCGCCGCAACCGCTACGCCGACAAGGAGCGGGTGGAGGCGGAACTCGCGCGCACCATCGGCGCCACGCAGGCGATCTGGCTGCCGCGCGGGCTCACCCGCGACTACGACGACTTCGGCACCAACGGTCACGTCGACATCGTGGCGACCATCCCGTCCCCCGGAACCCTCCTGCTGCACACCCAGCGCGACCCGGAGCACCCCGACCACGCGGTCTCGCGCGAGCTGCGCGCACTGCTCGCCGCGACCACCGACGCGGCCGGACGCGCGTGGGAGATCATCGACCTGCCCGCACCGGCGACGCTGCGCGACGCGCAGGGGTTCGTCGACTGGAGCTACGTCAACCATCTGGTCGTGAACGACGGCGTGGTCGCGTGCGGCTTCGGCGAGGAACGCGCGGACGCCGAGGCGACCGAGATCCTCCAGGCCGCCTACCCCGGGCGTCGCGTCACGATGGTCGACTCGCGGCCGATCTTCGCGCGCGGCGGCGGCATCCACTGCATCACCCAGCAGCAGCCGGCGGTGGAGGGGGTCCGATGACGTTCGACGTGGTGGAGGCCTCGATCGCCGACCTGAGACGCGCGCTGGAGGCCGGGGAGACGACGAGCGAGGAGCTGGTGAGGGCGTACCTGGCGCGGATCGACACGTACGACGCCTCCGGCCCGCGCCTCAACGCGGTCGTGGTGCGCAACCCCGACGCGCTCGGTGAGGCCCGCGCATCCGACGCCCGCCGTGCCGGCGGAGCGACGCTCGGGCCGCTGGACGGCATCCCGTACACGGCGAAGGACAGCTACCTCGCCCGCGGGCTCACCGCAGCGGCCGGGTCGCCCGCGTTCGAGCACCTCGTCGCGCAGCGGGACGCGTTCACCATCGAGCGCCTACGTGCCGCGGGCGCCATCCTGCTCGGGCTGACGAATATGCCCCCGATGGCGAACGGGGGGATGCAGCGCGGCGTCTACGGCCGCGCCGAGTCCCCCTACAACGGCGACTACCTCACGGCGGCGTTCGGGTCCGGGTCCTCCAACGGGTCCGGCACGGCGACCGCCGCCAGCTTCGCCGCGTTCGGTCTCGGCGAGGAGACGTGGTCCTCCGGCCGGGCGCCCGCCTCCAACAACGCGCTGTGCGCCTACACGCCGTCGCGTGGCGTCATCTCGGTGCGCGGGAACTGGCCGCTCGTGCCGACGATGGATGTGGTGGTGCCCCACACGCGCACCATGTCCGACCTCCTCGAGGTGCTCGACGTGATCGTCGCCGACGACGCCGAGACGCGCGGCGACTTCTGGCGCGCCCAGCCGTGGGTGCCGATCCCGCGGGCGTCCGAGCTGCGGCCGTCGTCGTATCCGTCTCTCGCGAACGGCGCCTCCCTCGACGGGCGTCGCATCGGCGTCCCACGCATGTACATCAACGCCGACCCGGACGCCGGCACGGCCGAGCGCCCGGGCATCGGCGGCCCGACCGGCCGCCGCATCGAGACGCGCGAATCCGTGATGGCGCTCTGGGAGGCGGCCCGCCGCGACCTGGAGGCTGCGGGCGCGACCGTCGTGGAGGTCGACTTCCCGGCGGTGTCGAACTACGAGGGCGACCGTCCCGGCGCGCCGACCATCGCGACGCGGGGGCTGGTGAGCCCCGCCTACCTGCGGCGCGAGATCGTGGACCTGTCCGCGTGGGCGTGGGACGACTTCCTCGCGGCGAACGGCGATCCCGCACTGCGGACGCTCGCCGACGTGGACGGCTCGCGGATCTTCCCGCACCCGGAAGGCGCACTTCCCGACCGCTACGACGGCTTCGAGGACGACATCGCCGACTACCCCGCCTGGGTGCGTGCGCATCCCGGGACGACGCTCGAGAGCATCCCGGAGCTGGAGGGCGGCCTGCGCGGGCTGGAGGAGACGCGTCGCGTCGATCTGGAGGAGTGGATGGACGGGCTGGGCCTCGACGCCGTGGTCTTCCCCGCCGTCGCGGACGTCGCCGCCGCCGACATGGACGTGAACCCCGCCGCCGCGGACCTCGGCTGGCGCAACGGGGTGTGGGTCGCGAACGGCAACCTGGTGCCGCGGCACCTCGGCATCCCGACGGTCACCGTGCCGATGGGGACGATGACGGACACGCGGATGCCGGTCGGCCTCACGTTCGCCGGCCGCGCGTACGACGACGCGGCCCTCCTGCGGCTGGCCGCCGCCTTCGAGGCGACGGGCCGCCGCCGCACGGAGCCGCCGCGCACGCCGCGGCTCGCCTGACCCGGTCTCGCCGCTCGGCCCCGTCACGATTCGTGCCGAATCGTGGTTATGCGGCGTTCATAACCGCGATTTGGCACGAATCGCGGCGCGGGACGGGAGCAGGCAGGGCGCCACGGTGTCTCGGTCGTACGCCGCGCGACGGACCCGGATGCGCCTGCCGGCGGACGCGGCCCCGGCCGCGGGCTGCGAGCGTGGAGGCATGCACCCACAGAGTCCGCGCCTCCTCGGGGCAGCGTTGTCCCTCCTGCTCGCCGCGACCCTGGTGGGATGCAGCGCCTCGGCCGGTGCGCTCGTCCGGCCCTTCGGTGAGCCGGGGACCGCGCCCGGCACCGCCCAGGGCGCCGGCCCGGACAGCGTCCGGGGCCTGACCGACGACGACGGGTACATCCCCGAGGGGAGTTCGCTGCAGCTCGACAGCGAGCTTCCGGCGGTCACCCGGCTGGACCCTCGGCTGCTCGACGCGCTGCGGCAGGCGCAGCAGGCGATGGTCCAGGACGGCGACGGGTCGCGCATCACCATCGCCGACGGCTGGAGGTCGGAACGCTACCAGGAGTCCCTGTTCGCGCAGGCCGTCGCCCGGTACGGCAGCGAGGAGGAGGCGGAGAAGTGGGTGCGGCGCGGCCGCGACTCCGCTCACGTGCGCGGCGAGGCAGTCGACATCGCCGACGCCGGAGCGATGGACTTCCTCAACCGCTTCGGCGACGCCTGGGGACTGTGCCAGGCGTACGCCAACGAGGCCTGGCACTTCGAGCTGCTGACGCAGCCCGGCGCCGCGTGCCCCGCCCCATCCCCCGACGGCCGGGGCTGACCCGCGCCTTTCCCCTCCCCTCGCCTCACGATTCGTGCCAAATCGCGGTTATGGGCGTCGCAAAACCGCGATTCGGCACAAATCTCCGCGCCCGCCGCGCTGATGCGCGCTGCACATTCGGCACGAATGTCGCTCCACCGCGCGCGATGCCGCGCATTCGGCACGAATGTGCGCCCGCGACCGCTCGCGCGGCGGCGGCACTGCAGCGCCACCGCGGCACCGAGACCGCGCACCCCGCCCGGTAAGCTGGTCGCCGTGTCCAAGGTTCTGAGCAGTCTGCCCGTCGGTGAGCGAGTCGGCATCGCGTTCTCGGGAGGGCTCGACACCTCCTGCGCGGTCGCGTGGATGCGTGAGAAGGGCGCCGTGCCCTGCACGTACACCGCCGACATCGGGCAATACGACGAGCCCGACATCGACGCGGTCCCCGGCCGCGCGAAGGAGTACGGCGCCGAGATCGCCCGGCTCGTCGACGCCAAGCGCGCCCTGGTCGAGGAGGGACTGATCGCGCTGCAGTGCGGCGCCTTCCACATCCGCTCGGCGGGCAAGACCTATTTCAACACGACCCCGCTCGGCCGCGCGGTCACCGGCGTCATGCTGGTGCGCGCGATGATGGAGGACGGCGTCGAGATCTGGGGCGACGGCTCCACCTACAAGGGCAACGACATCGAGCGGTTCTACCGTTACGGCCTGATCGCCAACCCGCGGCTGCGCGTCTACAAGCCGTGGCTGGACACCGCGTTCGTGGAGGAGCTGGGCGGCCGCACCGAGATGAGCGAGTGGCTCGTCGCCCGCGGCTTCCCCTACCGCGACCCGAGCGAGAAGGCGTACTCCACCGACGCCAACATCTGGGGCGCCACCCACGAGGCGAAGCGCCTGGAGGAGCTGGACGCCGGTCTCGACATCGTCGACCCGATCATGGGCGTCGCCGCCTGGCGCGACGACGTCGAGGTGACGCCGGAGACCGTGACCGTCCGGTTCGAGGCCGGTCGTCCGGTCGCCATCAACGGCGCCGAGTTCGACGACCCGGTTGCGCTCGTGCTGGAGGCCAACGCGATCGGCGGCCGTCACGGCCTGGGCGCGTCCGACCAGATCGAGAACCGCATCATCGAGGCGAAGAGCCGCGGAATCTACGAGGCGCCGGGCATGGCCCTGCTGCACATCGTCTACGAGCGCCTGCTCAACGCCATCCACAACGAGGACACGGTCGCGAACTACCACAACGAAGGCCGCCGCCTCGGCCGCCTCATGTACGAGGGCCGCTGGCTCGACCCGCAGTCGCTCATGCTCCGCGAGTCCCTGCAGCGCTGGGTCGGCTCGGCCATCAGCGGCGAGGTCACGCTGCGACTGCGCCGCGGCGACGACTACACCATCCTCGACACGGCGGGCCCGGCGCTCAGCTACCACCCCGAGAAGCTGTCGATGGAGCGCGTCGGCAACTCCGCCTTCGGCCCCGCCGACCGCATCGGCCAGCTGACCATGCGCAACCTCGACATCGCCGACTCCCGGTCGCGGCTGGAGCAGTACGCCGCCGCCGGCCTGATCGGCGGCCCGACCGGCGCGCTGGTCGGCGAACTGGAGGAGGGACGCGCCCGCGCGATCCTCGAGGGCGTCGAGTCGGTGGATGAGGAGCTTTCCCGCGAGATCGACCTCAGCTCCGAGGGCGCCGCGTTCGACTCCGGCACCGACTGAGCGCGAGCGGGAGACCGCACAGGATGCGCACAGCGCGCACCGTTGCGGCCCGCGCATCCGTACGATGAGGGTATGGACACGCGCGAGGCCGAGGCGGAGGAGCACCGCCCCGAGAACTGGCCGCTCGGCCGGCTGCTCGGCGCCGCCTCGCGGGCCGTCGAGCGTGCGTGGGCCGAGGCGCTGGAGCAGCGCGGGCTGACGCACGCCGGACTGATCGTGCTGCACTTGCTCGAGCTGGGGTTCGACTCGCAGTCCGATCTGGCGCGGATGGCGCAGGTCGAACCGCAGACCATGTCGCGCACCGTCGACCGCCTGGTCCGTGAGGGCCTCGTCACCCGCACTCCCGACCCGGTCGACCGTCGCCGGCACGTGCTCGCGATCACCGACGCGGGCCGGTCGGCGTTCGCGGGGGTGCGCGGGCTGGAGGACGACGTGTTCCCCGAGGTCGCCGACCCCGACGCCCTGCGCGCGGCACTGCTGCAGATCGTCTCCGCCCGGTCATGAGCGCGCCGCACCGCGTCGCCGTGCTGGTGCTGGAGGGCGCGAAGCCGCTCGACGTGGGCATCCCGGCGCAGGTCTTCTCGCACCGGCCGAGCATGCCGTACGAGGTGCGGGTGTGCGGCGCGGCCCCCGGGCTGGTGACCGGCGGGGACGGCCTCTCGTACCACGTGGCCGAGGGTCTGTCGGCGCTGGAGCAGGCCGACACCGTGTTCGTCCCGGGCTACCGCTCGCCCGCCACCACCGAGCCGCCCGCCTCCGTCGTCGGAGCGCTGCTGGCCGCGCACGAGCGCGGCGCACGGCTCGCCGCCATCTCCACCGGGGCCTTCGCGCTGGCTGCGACCGGGCTGCTCGACGGCAGGCGCGCGACCACCCACTGGCACTACACGCGGGCGCTGGCGGAGCGGCATCCCCTGGTCCGGGTCGACGAGAACGTGCTGTTCGTCGACGAGGGCGACATCCTCACCTCGGCGGGCGCCGCGTCCGGCATCGACCTCTGCCTGCACCTGGTGCGCCGCGACCACGGTGTCGGCCTCTCGAACCGCGTCGCCCGGCGGCTGGTGTCCGCGCCGTACCGCAGCGGCGGCCAGGCGCAGTACGTGCCGCGGAGTGTGCCGGAGCCGCTCGGCGACCTGTTCGCCAGCACGCGGGAGTGGGCGCTCGCGCACCTGGCCGAGCCGCTGACCCTGGACCAGCTGGCCCGGAACGCGAACGTGTCCGCCCGAACGTTCTCCCGGCGGTTCGTCGAGGACACCGGCTACACCCCCATGCAGTGGGTGCTCCGCGCGCGGGTCGACCTGGCGCGCGAGCTGCTGGAGCGCACCGATCTGGGCGTCGAGCAGGTCGCCGCTCGCGTGGGACTCGGCACGGGCGCCAACCTGCGGCTGCACTTCCAGCGCATCCTCGGGACATCGCCCACGGAGTACCGGAACACGTTCTCGGCCTGACGATCCGCCTGGCCACCTGTCGACGGGCTGCTGGCGTGATCCTTGCGCCACCTGGCGAAATGTCTGGCGCGATACTTTCGCAGCATGGCATCCACGCCACTAGCTGACGCGTCAGCCGATGACGAGCATGGATGCGGCAACACGAAAGGAACGCCCATGACCCGCATCGCCATCAACGGATTCGGCCGTATCGGCCGCAACACCCTCCGCGCCCTCCTGGGGCGCGACACCGACCTCGAGGTCGTCGCCGTGAACGACCTCACCGCCCCTGCGACCCTCGCGCACCTCCTCGCCTTCGACAGCTCGCTCGGCCGGCTCGGACGCTCCGTCGAGGTCGACGGGGACACCCTCGTGGTCGACGGTCGCCGCATCCGCGTGCTCGCCGAGCGCGAGCCCGCCGACCTGCCGTGGGGCGAGCTCGGGGTGGAGGTCGTGCTCGAGTCCACCGGGCGCTTCACCTCCGCGGAGGCCGCACGCGCCCACCTCGACGCCGGCGCGCGCCGCGTGCTGGTCAGCGCCCCGTCCGACGGCGCGGACGTGACCCTGGCGTACGGCGTCAACACCGACGCCTACGACCCGGAGCGTCACGTCATCGTCTCCAACGCCTCCTGCACGACGAACGCGCTCGCCCCGCTCGCCGCGGTGCTCGACGACCTCGCGGGCATCGAGCACGGCTTCATGACGACCGTCCACGCGTACACGCAGGAGCAGAACCTGCAGGACGGCCCGCACCGCGACCTGCGCCGTGCGCGTGCGGCCGGGGTCAACATCGTGCCGACGACGACCGGCGCCGCGAAGGCCATCGGCCTGGTGCTGCCTCAGCTCGACGGCAAGCTGTCGGGCGACTCGATCCGCGTGCCGGTGCCCGTCGGCTCCATCGTGGAGCTCAACACCACCGTCGCTCGGGACGTCACCCGCGACGAGGTGCTCGCCGCATACCGTGCGGCGGCCGACGGCCCGCTGCGCGGCATCCTGGACTACTCGGAGGACCCGCTGGTGTCGAGCGACATCACCGGGCAGCCCGCCTCGTCGATCTTCGACTCGGCGCTGACCCGGGTGGATGGGCGTCACGTCAAGGTCGTCGCCTGGTACGACAACGAGTGGGGCTTCTCGAACCGCGTCGTGGACACGCTGGAGCTGCTGGCCCGCGCCTGAGTTTCACTGCCCGAGGCTCACTCCTCGCGAGGAACCTTGACGGTGAGGCTGGACGGATCGACCCAGGTCCGGAGCGCGGAGGCGCGCCCGAACAGGTCGCCGTCCAGCTCCACCTCCTCCGCCCGGCTCAGCCGCATGACGAACTCGCGGCCCTTGAGGTAGTTCATCGCCCGCACCTCCCGGTCGGCGCCCATGAAGCGCCGGCCGACGGTGGTGCGGCGCAGCACGCCGTTCTCCCAGAAGATCTTGACGACGATCTGCAGCCATCCGATGAACCCCTCCGGCCGCAGGACGACGATGTCGAACTCGCCGTCGTCCACCGCCGCATCCGGCAGCAGCAGGATGTTGGCGGGGAGCGACCCGCAGTTCCCGATCAGGACGGTGTGGGCGCGCGCCGAGTGCACCCCCCTCTTGTCGAGCTGGTAGCGGACGCGCAGCTGGTTCTTGTCGCGCAGCACCGTTCCGATCGCCTTCACGTAGGCGAGCCACCCGTGGCGCGCCTTCAGGTCGTCGTCGGTCGCCGCGATCATGCGCGCGTCGATCCCGACGCCCGCCATGACGAGATAGGCGTGGCGGCGGATGGGACCGTCCCCGTCGCGCAGCTCGGCCACGCCCATGTCGATGGACCGGTCGCCGCCGTCGAAGGCGGAGTCGAGCGCGTTCTCCACGTCATCCAGGGTGAGGTCCAGGTTGCGGGCGAGGAGGTTGCCGGTCCCGGAGGGCAGCAGGGCGATGGGGACGTCGCTCCCGCGTAACGCCTCGGCGACGGTGCGCACCGTTCCGTCGCCGCCGGCGGCGATCACGACGTGGGCCCCGCGCTCGAGGGCCTCATTCGTCTGGCCCCCGCCGGGGTCGTCCTCCGTGGTCTCGAGCCAGATCGTCTCGTTCCAGCCCCAGCGCCGCTCGGCGGCTGCGAGCGCTTCCCGGAGCGCGGGCTCATCCACCTTCACCGGGTTCACGACGATGGCGGCGGTCCTCGGATGCTCGGGCATACCCCGGACAGTACCGGCGAACGGGCGGCTGCGGAAGCTCGCGGGGATCCCGGGCGCGGCTCACGGCCGGCGCAGGCTCACGGACGGGCGCGTCTGCAAGCCGGCGGCAGGCTGGTCAGCCCTTGCCCCCGCCCGGGCCGCCCTTGCCTGGGCCGCCCTTGCCCGGACCGGGCTTGGCGGGTTGCTGCTTGGCGGGGTCCTGCTGCGGAGCGGGCTGCTGAACGGGAGCCGGTTGCACCGGCTCCTGCGTGGCGGGCGTGTCGACCGGCGCGACGGTCGCGGGCGGCGCGACGACGCTGGGCGTCGGCCGGGGGGTGTCCGGGACGCTCTGGGGCTTCTCCGACGCCGGCGCCATCATGCTGCCGAGCCCGAGCGTCGCCAGGACGACCAGGATGCTGCCCGCGACCGCCCCTGTCGCGACGATGCCACGCCGGCGACGCGTCGACGCGGGCGAGCGGCGGGCACGCGCAGTGGGCAGGATGCGCGTCGGGTCGGTCGCTTCGCGCCCGGCCCCGGCATCGGCGGTGCCGCCGGACGGCTCGGCCTCCGCCGCCGCCGCCTCCGCCCCGACCGCGGGCATCGCGACCGTGGCCACGTCCTCCGGCGCTTCGGGCGTCCACCCCGCCAGCTGAGGCGCGAGCTCGCGGGCCATGACCGCGACCTCGAGCGCCGTGGGACGCAGCTGAGGATCGCGCGCCGTCATGGCGCCCAGCATCCCGCGCCAGTCCTCGGGCAGCGACGAGGGGATGCGCGGGTCGCGCGCCGCCCGCGCGGCCACGGCTTCCAGCGGAGTCCCGGGGTACTCGCGCACCCCGGTCAGCGCCTCGAGCATCACGAGACCGAGTGAGTAGATGTCGGAGGACGGCCCGGGCTCCCCGCTGAAGATCTGCTCGGGGCTGAGGTAGCCGGCGGTACCCATCACGGTGCCGATCGTGGTGATGCGCTCGGAGCCGACGAGGTGAGCGATCCCGAAGTCGGCCAGTTTCACGACGGTCTTGCCGCCGGGGACGCTCGCCTCGGCGAGCAGGATGTTGCCCGGCTTCAGGTCGCGGTGCACCATGCCGGCTTCGTGCACGACCACGAGCGCCTCGGCGATTCCCACCACCACGTCGACGGCCTCCTGCGGAGGGAGCGGACCGTGCTCCAGGCGGGTGCGCAGGTCCTCTCCGTCGAGGAGCTCCATCACGAGGAAACTGGGCGTGGAGTCGCCGTCCGCCGCGAGGTGCGCATCGTGGAGCGCGACGAGGTTCGGGTGGCTCAGCCGCCCGAGCATGGTCGCCTCCGTGCGCCGTCGCGCATCGTCCACCGCTGTTCCGCTGGCGAACACCTTCACGGCGACCTCGCGGTCCAACCGCCGGTCGAGCGCGCGGAACACCGTCGCCATCCCGCCCCGACCCAACCGGTCGTGCAGCTCATACCGCTCGAGGAGCACTTGTTCGTCCACCGCGCGAGCATACGCGCCCAACCCGTGTCCGTGAATCCGCCGACAGTCGCGTCCGCCCCCGTTGCATACGGGCGCATCCTGGGCATGACTGATAAGAGTGACGCACGAACCGGAGGAGCCTCGGCCCGAGACGGGTGTGCTCGAGGCGCTGCAGGTCTACCGCGCGGCGGAGGCCGCGATGCGGCGGCGCACCGGGGCGGCGATGGGGATCGGCGAGAACGACCTGCTCGCCCTGCGTCTGATCCTCGACAACACGGCCGCGGGACGTCCGACCTTCGCCAAGGACGTCAGCGCCTATCTGGGGGTCTCCAGCGCGTCCACCACCCTGCTCATCGATCGGCTGACGAAGGCGGGATTCGTGGAGCGGCGTCCGAGCCGCATGGACAAGCGCTCGGTGGAGCTGGTCCCGACCCGCGACGCGCTCGGCGACACCGGTCCCCTGCTCGCCGCCGCTCAGGAGCAGATCGCCGCCGCGACCGCCGAATTGAGCGCCGACGAGGCCGAGACGGTGACGCGTTTCCTCACGAAGATGCGCCAGACGGTGGACCGGATCGCGTCCGAGCGCACGGCTAGGCCCAAACGGACGTGAAGTCAAGGGGATTGCTAGGCAATTGAAGCAGTTGTTGTGTGGAGCGCGTCAAGGAAAGGACACTTCTCCATGAACATCCTGCTCATCATCGTTGCCATCATCGCGATCATCCTGCTGCTCACCGGCGGCTTCGTGCAGTCCCTGAACTTCCTGCTCTGGGTCGGAATCATCCTGCTCGTCCTGGCCGTGATCGTCTGGCTGGTGCGGCTGCTCACCGGAAGCCGCCGGGTCTAGGCCGGGAGACGCCATGAGCCTCGGCGCAGGGATCTTCCTCGTCGTTGTGGGCGCGATCCTCGCGTTCGCTCTCAACGTCCAGGTCGGCTGGATCGACCTGCACCTGGTGGGCTACATCCTGATGGTCGCCGGAGTCATCGGCATCATCATCGGGATCGTGCTGCTCACCCGGCGTCGCTCCTCCGTCGCCACCACCCGCACGGCCGTCGATCCTGCGACGGGCGAGCGCGTGACGCGCCGGACGGGCGAGTCGGACGACATCGTCTGACACCTTCCCTCTCGAACGCCGAAGCCCCCGTGCCGCAGGGTACGGGGGCTTCGGCGTCGGCCGTTCAGACCATCGTGTCGAGGATGCCGACCAGGTCGTCGTAGGTCGTCAACGGGTTCAGCACGGCGAACCGCGTGTTCGGCCGGCCGGCGTGCGAGCTCGGTGTGACGAAGGCGCGCTGCTCGTCGAGCTGGCGAGCCGACCAGACGGCGTAGTCCTCCTTCGTCCAGCCCTCCCGCTCGAACACGACGACGGAGAGCTGCGGGCGCCGCACCAGGCGGAACCCGTCGCGCCGCTCGATCTCGTCGGCGATCTGCCCGGCCAGCCTGATGGACGCCGTGACGGCGTCGCGGTACGCGGCGGCCCCGTGCGACGCGAGCGAGAACCAGAACGGCAGCCCGCGCGCCCGGCGCGTCAGGTGCGCCGCGTAGTCGGACGGGCTCCACTCGGTGTTCTCGGTGAGCGTGTCGAGGTATTCGGCATGCTGCGTGTGCGCGCGGCGACCCGCCTCCGGGTCGCGGTAGATCAGCGCGCAGGCGTCGAACGGCGCGAACAGCCACTTGTGCGGGTCGACGATCACGGAGTCCGCGTGCTCGACGCCCGCGAAGCGATGGCGCGCGAGCGGGGACAGCATTCCGGCCAGCCCATAGGCGCCGTCGACGTGCAGCCAGAACGAGAACTCCGACTTGAGGGCCGCGACGGAGGCGATGTCGTCGACGATGCCGAAGTTGGTCGATCCGCCGGTCGCGACGACCGCGAAGACGGCGTCGCCGTACTCCTCCAGCGCCGGACGCACCGCGTCACCGGTGAGGACGCCGGACTCGCCGGGCGAGACCGCGACGACGTCCACATCCATCACCCGGGCGGCCGACGACACCGAGGAGTGCGCCTCGGAGCTGCAGACGATCACCCAGCGGCCCGACGGGTTGCCCCGCTCGGTGCGTGCGGCGTCGCGGGCGGCGACGAGCGCGGAGAGGTTGCCGAGCGTCCCGCCCTGCACGAAGACGCCGCCCGCCGTCGCCGGCAGCCCGAACTCGCTCGCCAGCCAGGCGAGCACCTGGTTCTCGGCGTAGACGGCTCCGGATCCCTCGAGCCACGAACCGCCGTAGACGGCGCTGGCCGACACCACCAGGTCGAACGCGGTCGCCGCCTTGGTCGGGGCGGTCGGGATGAACGAGAGGTACCGCGGGTGGTCGGTGGTGATGCAGGCGGGGGCGAGCACGTGCTCGAAGAGGGCGAGCGCGCGCTCGGCGCCGATCCCGCTCTCCGACACGGTCTGCCCGGCGAGCCGGCGCAGTTCGAACTCGGGCAGCGGCTTGTCGAGCGGGGTGTCCTCGCTCAGGATGCGGCGCCGCGAGTAGTCGAGCACCAGGTCGACGAGTTCGCGGGTCTCGGGGGTGACCGCATGCATGCGGTCGGCGGACGGGGCGGGCGTGTTGGTCATGGAACCTCCGACGGACATGCTTTCACACAGATCCCGCACGCGTTTGGCGCGGTATGCACGCAATCCGCGTGATTACGCCCCGTACGCATTTTCATTGCAGATGACGGACGCCCGACGGCCGATCCGCTGCGTCGAAGCCGTCCCGGGCGCGCCACGCATCCTGCTAGGTTCGACCGGTGAGCGACACGCCTGCAGCCGACATCGCGACCGACGAACGACTCGTCCGCCGACTGCTCGCGGAGCAGCATCCCGATCTCACAGGAGAGCTGCGACTGGTCTCGGACGGCTGGGACAACCAGGTGTACCGCCTCGGCGACCGCTTGGCGGTGCGCGTTCCCCGCCGCGAGGTCGCCGCGCACCTGATCGAGCACGAGCAGCGGATGCTGCCCGCGATCGCCGCCCGCGTCAGCGTCCGCGTTCCCGCTCCCGTGCGCGTCGGCGCGCCCTCGGAGGCGTTCCCCTGGCCGTGGAGCGTGATCGAGTGGTTCGAGGGGACGGACGGCGCCTCCGTCGACGCGTCCGAACGCGCAGGGCTGGCGGAGCCGCTTGCGCGCTTCGTCGGAGAGCTGGCCGTCCCGGCGCCGGGCGCGCCCAGGAACCCGGTGCGCGGCGTGCCGCTCGCCACGCGCGACGAGGTGGTGCGCCTGCGGCTGCGGTCGCTGTCCGGACGACGGCAGGTCGCCCACCTGGAGCAGGCCTGGCGCGACGCTCTGAAGGCCGCGGTGTGGGACGGGCCGCCCCTGCTGCTGCACGGCGACCTCCATCCCGGAAACCTGCTGCTGGGCGGGGGCACGCTGGCCGCCGTGCTGGATTTCGGGGATGTGACCAGCGGCGACCCCGCCACCGACCTGGCGACCGCGTGGCTGACGTTCGACGGGGACGCCCGGGAGGCGTTCCGCGCGGCGCTGCCCGCATCCCCCGACCGTGCGACCTGGAGGCGCGCTCGCGGCTGGGCGGTCGCGATGGCGTCCGCGCTCGCCATGTCGTCCGACGACAACCCCCGCATGGCGGCGCTCGCCCGGCACACCCTCGACCAGCTCGAGGAGTGAACGGCCCCTAGATGCCCCGCTCGTGCGTGGTTCCGGTGACGTGCTGGCCGTCCTCGTCGAGGGCGATCAGGCCGGAGGAGCTCGCGGCCGAGGCCGCAAGGTGCTCGATCCATTCCCGGTCGATCACAGGGGGTCGCGACCCGCTGTAGCGGAAGCGGAGGGGGATGGACGGGTCGATCCAGATGGTGGTTCGGCCGTCGCCGTTCTCCGCCGACTCGCGCCAGCTGAGGGCGAAGGACTCCTTGCGGCGCAGCTTGGAGACGATCACGACCTCGAGGTGCGCGAGCACGCGGTCGTCGAACGAGATCTGCGTGCTGCTGTCGTACATCATGTATCCCATCCGGCACCTCCACGGACACCGTACAACCTCGCCCGCGCCTCGCGCCCGTCCCGATCTGTCCGCGCGCCGGCCCCGACCCCCGAGTACACGAAAACTGCACGGATTCGCGATGAATCCGTGCAGTTTTCGTGTAGTCGACGGTGGGGGGTGGGGGGTGGGGGGGTTACCAGGAGGAGCGGATGAGCTTCTTGTTGACGAACTCGTCGGCGCCGAAGCGGCCCAGCTCCCTGCCCGAGCCGGAGCGCTTCACGCCGCCGAAGGGCAGTTCGGCGCCGTCGGCGAGCACCACGTTGACGAACACCATGCCCGCCTCGATGCGGTTCGCGACGCGCTCCGCCTGCTCCTTGTCGGTCGTGTAGAGGTACGACCCGAGGCCGAACGGGGTGTCGTTCGCGATGCGGACGGCGTCCTCCTCGTCCTTCGCGCGGAAGACCTGCGCGACGGGACCGAAGAACTCCTCCTTCGAGGCGGGGTTGTCCGGGGTCACATCCGTGAGCACCGTGGTCTCGAAGAAGGCGCCGTTGCGGCCGCCTCCGCGGACGAGGGTCGCACCGTTCTCGACCGCACGCTTCACCTGCTCGTCCAGGTTCTCCGCCGCCTTGAGCGACGAGAGCGGGCCGAGTGCCGAGTCCTCGCTGGTCGGGTCGCTCGCCTCCACCTCCGACAGTTTCGCGGTGAACTTGTCGAGGAACGGCTGGTACAGCTCGTCGATGACCACGAAGCGCTTCGCGGCGTTGCAGGACTGACCGCTGTTGTCGAGGCGCGCGTCCACCGCGTTCTGCACCGCCGCATCCAGGTCGTCGGTGGAGAGCAGGATGAACGGGTCCGAGCCGCCGAGTTCGAGCACGACCTTCTTGAGGTTGCGGCCGGCGATCTCCGCGACCTTGGCGCCGGCGCGCTCGGAGCCGGTGAGCGAGACGCCCTGCACGCGCGGGTCGGCGATCACCGTCTCGATCTGCGGGTGGCTGGCGTAGATGTTGACGTAGGCGCCCTCGGGGAAGCCTGCGTCGAGGAAGATCTGCTGGATGGCGGCGGCCGACTCCGGGCACTGCTCCGCATGCTTGAGCAGGATGGTGTTGCCGATCACCAGGTTCGGGCCGGCGAAGCGGGCCACCTGATAGTAGGGGAAGTTCCACGGCATGATCCCGAGCAGCACGCCGAGGGCCGAGCGGCGGACCACGGCCGAGCCGTCGCCGTCGAGCAGCTGGATCGGCTCGTCCTTCAGGAAATCGTCCGCATGGTCGGCGTAGTACTCGTAGATGGCTCCGGCGAAGTCGACTTCCGCCAGGGCCTGCTCGACGGGCTTGCCCATCTCGAGCACGATGATGTCGGCGAGCTGCTGGCGGCGCTCGACGTGCAGTTCGCCGACCCGGCGGACGAGCGCCGCGCGCTCCTGCACGGTGGTCGATCGCGACCACGTCCGGAACGCGTTGTCGGCGGCCGCGATCGCGGCCTGCAGGTCGTCGTCGCTGATGGTGTCGAAGGTCTTGACCATCTCGCCGGTGGCGGGATTGGTCACGGCGTAGCTCATGGCGCTCCTCTTCTTCGCTGAAACGGGTCTGGCCCAAGATGACAATACGGCTTCCGGGGCGACTGTGACCCGCCACCCCGTCCAGCCGGGCAACGCATCCTCGACAGCGCGTACAGCTTCCCGGACGTTCGCCCGCCATCCCCTGCGAGCCTTCGCACGAACGATTGCCTTTGCGCAAGCCCAGCGTTCAATGGGCTGCATCAACGGACGTCGAGCGAAGGAGGGGCCGGTGGAGCTCAGCGGCAGGAGCGTCGTCGTCACGGGCGGCAACAGTGGGATCGGGGCGGCGATCGTCCGCTCCCTGGCGGCAGCCGGCGCCGCCGTGGTGATCGACTACGTCTCCCATCCCGAGGACGCCGCCGACCTCGTCAAGGAGGTGACCGCCGGCGGGGGACGCGCGATCGGCGTCGAAGCGGACGCCTCGACCACGGCCGGCATCGACAAACTGATCCAGACCGCCGTCGACGAGTTCAGCCGGCTCGACGCCTTCGTCAACAACGCCGGCATCGAGAAGCGGCACAGCCTGCTCGAGGTGGACGAGAAGACCTTCGACGAGGTCATCGCCATCAACCTGAAGAGCGCCGTCTTCGGCACGCAGCGCGCCGCCCAGCGGTTCATCGCCCAGGGCGGCGGAGGCGTCGTGGTCAACGTGTCGTCGGTGCACGAGGACTGGCCGATGCCCGGCAACCTCAGCTACTGCGTCTCGAAGGGCGGGATGCGGATGCTCACCCGCACGGCCGGGGTGGAGCTCGGCCCGCAGGGGGTCCGCGTCGTGAGCGTCGCGCCCGGCGCCGTGAACACCCCGATCAATGCCGCCACCATGAAGGACGACTCGTTGCGGCAGAAGCTCGAGAACAGCATCCCGCTGCGGGAGGTGGCCGAGCCGTCGCAGATCGGCGACGTCGTCGCGTTCGTCATCTCGGACGCCGCGGCCTACATGACGGCGACGACCGTCTTCGTCGACGGCGGCATCATGCACGGAAGCGTGGGTCTGTGACCGCGAAGGAGTGACCGATGACCGAGCCGCACATCCTCATCCTCGGGGCCGGTTTCGCCGGCTTCGCACTGGCCAGGGACCTGCGCCGCGATGCCGCCGCCCATCGGCTCCGGCTGACCGTCGTCGAGCCGCAGCCGTACCTGACCTACAAGCCGCTGCTGCCCGAGGTCGCGGGCGGCGAGACGCAGGCGCGCGACAGCGTCGTGCCGCTCCGCCGGCCGCTCCGGCACGCGGACGTCGTCTCGGGCACGGTCGAGTCCGTCGACCCGGACGCCAAGCTGGCCGTCGTGCGCGCGCTCGACGGCACGCAGCGGTCCCTCTCCTACGACCACATCGTGTTCGCCCTCGGCGCGGTGACGAAGACGCTGCCCATCCCGGGTCTCGCCGAGAACGCCATCGGGTTCTCGAGCGTCGAGGAAGCGTCCTTCCTGCGCGACCACGTGCTGGAGCGCATCCGTCTCGCCGCCGCCACGCACGATCGGGCGGAGCGGCAGCGTGCCCTCACGTTCGTCTTCGTCGGGGGCGGGTACACCGGTGTCGAGGCGATCGCCGAACTGCAGCGCCTCGCGGCGGCGGAACTCGAGCGGTACCGCGAGCTCGACGGCGAGCGGATGAACTGGCTGCTGGTGGAGGCCGCCGGCCGCATCACCGCTGAGCTCACCGAGTCGCTCTCCGCCTGGACGCTGCGGCTGCTGCGCCGTCGCGGAATCCGCGTCCTCCTCCGCACCGAGATGGAGACGTGCGAGAACGGCGAGGTGCTGCTCAGCAACGGGGAGACGCATCCGTCGGACACCATCGTCTGGGTCGCCGGGGTCACGCCGAACCCGGTGCTGGAGCGGGCGGGCGTGCCCCGGGGGAAGAAGGGGCACGTGCAGTGCGCAGCGACCATGCAGGCGGTCCGCGACGACGGCACGGTCGTGGACGGTGTGTGGGCGCTGGGCGACGACGCGCAGGTGCCCGACCTGACCGCGGAGCACCAGCCCGCGTACTACCCGCCGAACGCGCAGAACGCGATACGGCAGGCGCGCGTGCTGGCGGACAACCTCCGCCGGGCGCTCGACGGGCGCGCTCCTGTCGAGTACCGGCACCGCTCGCTCGGCACGCTGGCCAGCTACGGCGGGATGCGCGGGGCCGCCGTGCTGCGCGGCCTGCCGCTGCGCGGACTCCCGGCCTGGGCGGTCGACAAGGTGTACCACGCGATCGCGCTGCCGAGCCTGAGCCGACGCTTCCGCCTGGTGCTCGGGTGGATCGGGAACGGGTTGACGCCGCGCGACGACGCACCGGTCAGCGCGTTCCCCGACCCCCGGCAGCGGTTCCGGGAGGCGGCGGAAGAGCAGTCGAAGAGATGACGCAACTCATGGAGGTGGCAGTGCGACACAGGACACGCGGCCGGCGCCCGGTACGACGAACGGGACACCGGGCTGTCGACGGGATCGACCGCCTGGTGCGGAACGTCGAGACCGGCCGCTTCGAGCGGTCGCTCTCCGGGCTCACCGCCGTCGGCTCGCTCATTACGGCGGGCGAGATCTTCTTCGAGCACGACAAGGCGAGCTTCGGGAACCCGTGGATGTGGGCCCCGATCGTCCTGGGGCCGGTCGGCGCGATCGCCGGAGTGGCCGGGGCCGTCAACCGCCGGGCGGCGAAGACGCTTCTGCCGATCGCCTCCGCGACCATCATCGCGAACGGCCTGCAGGGCACCTACCTGCACGCGCGCGGGGTGGCGCAGAAGCCGGGAGGCTGGCACAACCTCCGCTACAACATCGAGATGGGGCCGCCGCTGCTCGCGCCGCTGCTGGTCACGATGGTCGGCGGGATGGGGCTGCTCGCCGCGATCCTGAGGCGCGAACGATGAGCACGCCTCCGGTGGAGCGCGGCACCAGCGTGCCCGTCCGGTTCCCGGGGTTCCGCACCCTCGACCAGGCCGCGCACTGGGACGAGGCCACGCGGGCCGTCGTCCTGTCGCGCGCAGGACGGGCCGCCGACATCCGCTTCTTCGACGTGGCCGAACAGGCGACGGCGACCGCGCTCTTCGACGAGCTGCTCGACCAGGGGGGCGAGGACCGCATCCCCGTCACCGCCCTCGTGGATGCGCGCCTGGCCGAGAGCCAGACCGACGGCTGGCACTACGACAGCATGCCGAGCGACGCCGACGCGTGGCGCCTGACGCTCGCCGCCCTCGACGACGACGCACGTGCGGCGCACGGCTGCGGCTTCGCGGAGTGCGACCGCGGCGAGCGCCCGGCCCTGCTGGAAGCGATCCGGAGCGGCGACGGGGACTGGCACGACTTCCACCGCGGACAGGTCTGGAGCCTCTGGACGCGTTACGCCTGCACGGCGTTC
This sequence comes from Leifsonia sp. KNZ13-11D, assembly GCF_056754895.1. Taxonomy (NCBI): domain Bacteria; kingdom Bacillati; phylum Actinomycetota; class Actinomycetes; order Micrococcales; family Microbacteriaceae; genus Leifsonia; species Leifsonia sp. KNZ13-11D. The sequence continues at coordinate 605,103 of NZ_JBPGWU010000001.1, read as the reverse complement.
TACAGCCACCCGGCGGCGTGGGACGAGATCGGGTTCGACGGCCCCGCCTACCCGCGCGGCTACAAGAATCTCGGGGTCGGCCGGCGTGAGCCGTTCGAGGTCGCGGACGCCCATCCCGCCGAGATCCCCGCCACCGGAGCGGAGCGCCGCGCCGGGGGCCGCTCGTGAGCGCGAGGGTGCGGGACCGCAACGCCTCGGCCTGGCTGCTCACCCCCGACGGGTCGCGCACCGAGCCGCGCCTCCGCGAGCGGATGCGCCGGTTCGCCGACACCGACGAGGTCGACATCGCGATCGTCGGGTGCGGCGCGGGCGGCTCCGTGCTGCTGCAACGGCTGGCGCGAGCGGGCTGGAACGCGGTGGCGTTCGACGCCGGGCCGTTCTGGGAGCCCGAACGCGACTGGGTGAGCGACGAGGCCGGATCCCACCACCTGTACTGGACGGAGCCGCGGCAGATCGGCGGCGGCGACCCGGTGCCGCTCGGCTCGAACAACTCCGGCCGCGGGGTCGGCGGATCGATGGTGCACTACGCCGGTTACGTGCCGCGGTTCCACCCCAGCGACTTCCGCATCCGCAGCACGGACGGCGTCGGCGCCGACTGGCCGATCGCCTACGACGACCTGGCCCCCTACTACTCCGACATCGAGAACGAGCTGCCCGTCGCCGGCGAGGACTGGCCGTGGGGCGATCCGCACCGCTACCCGCACCGTCCGCATCCCGTGTCCGGGAACGGAGAGACGTTCCTGCGCGGCGCCGACGCCGCCGGTATCACGGCGAAAGTCGGGCCCGTCGCGATCACGAACGGCCGCTTCGGCCACCGGCCGCACTGCATCTACCGCGGGTTCTGCCTGCAGGGCTGCAAGGTGAACGCGAAGGCGTCGCCGCTGATCACCCACCTTCCCGACGCCCTCGACCACGGGGCGGAGATCCGGGCGGACAGCATGGTGACCTCGATCGAGGTGGACCAGCGCACCGGTCACGCGACCGGTGTGCACTACCTGCGCGACGGCGTTCCCCGCTTCCAGCGCGCCCGGATGGTCGCGGTGGCCGGATACTCGATCGAGACGCCGCGGCTGCTGCTCAACTCGCGGTCGCCGCGCTTCCCCGACGGCCTCTGCAACGACTTCGACCAGGTGGGCCGCTACCTCATGGTGCAGGGGGCGCCGCAGACCGCGGGCCGCTTCCCGGACGAGGTCCGGATGTGGAAGGCCCCGCCGCCCGAGGTGAGCACGGAGCAGTTCTACGAGACCGACCCGGGCGAGCCCTACAAGCGCGGCTACTCCATCCAGACCGTCTCCCCGCTGCCGATCACCTGGGCCGAGCACGTGATGGCGCAGGGCCACTGGGGCGCGGATCTGCGCCGCTACATGTCCGACTACGTGCACTGGGCGTGCCTCGGCGCGCTGTGCGAGTTCCTCCCCCAGGCCGGCAACCGGGTCACTCTGGCCGACGAGACCGACCGCTACGGCCTCCCGGTCGCCCACGTCTCGTACACGCAGTGCGACAACGACCGCGCGCTCGCGAAGGCGGCACAGGCGACGATGGAGCGCATCCTGGAGGCCGCCGGCGCGCAGGAGACGATGACGGTGCAGCGGTACGCGCACCTCGTCGGCGGCGCGCGGATGGGCGCGGACGAACGGGCGGCGGTCGTCGACGCGGACTGCCGCACCTTCGCCGTGCCGAACCTCCTGATCACCGACGGCAGCGTTCTGCCGACGCAGGGCAGCGCGAACCCGGCGCTCACGATCATGGCCGTCGCGGCGCGGGCCGCGGATCGGCTGCTCGGGCGGTGAGGGGCGTCGGGCCGGCGAGGGGCGTCGGGCCGGTGAGGGCGTTGACGGCACGGCGCGGAAGCGTTGGATGGCCAGCAGCGGAGAGCACGAGACACAAGGAGGAGACAGCATGGCGACGGTGAGCGAGTTCGTGATCGAGCGGATCCGGGAGTGGGGCGTCCAGCGCGTCTTCGGGTACCCCGGCGACGGCATCGGGGAGTTCGACGGGGCGCTCGGCAAGGCGGAGCGGGCCGGGAAGGGGCTGGAGTACATCCGGCCGACGCACGAGGAGATCGCCGCCTTCATGGCGACGGCGCACGCGAAGTTCACGGGCGAGGTGGGCGTCTGCATCGCCACGTCGAGCCCGGGCGGCTTCCACATGATCAACGGTCTGTACGACGCCAAGATGGACAACCAGCCGGTGGTCGCGATCGTCGGCCAGCAGGGGCTCGACTCGCTGGGGACGTTCAACCAGCAGGAGAGCCACCTGGAGCGGACCTTCTCCGACGTGGCGGCCTACGTGCAGACCATCGTGTCGCCCGCGCAGGCGCAGGCCGTGGTCGACACGGCGTTCCGGACCGCGATCACCCGGCTGCAGCCGTGCGTCATCATCCTGCCGCACGACGTGCAGGGACAGAAGATGGTGGAGCCGGGTCCGGAGATATGGCAGTCGCGGTCCAGCGCCGTCGCCCCGTCCATCCGCATCGCTCCGCCGCTGGAGCAGCTGCAGGCGGCCGCGGACGTCATCAACGCGGGCGAGCGCGTCACCTTCCTGGTCGGCGCCGGCGCGAACGGCGCGACGGCGGAGGTGCTGCAGGCGGCGGAACTCGCCGGCGCCGGCATCGTCACCAGCCTGCGGGGCAAGCACGTGGTGCCGTCGGATGTGCCGTTCCACACGCAGCAGCTGGGTCTGCTGGGCTCGCGGGCGAGCTACCAGCAGATGAAGGACTGCGACACCCTCGTTCTGCTCGGCACGAACTACCCGTACGGGCAGTTCCTTCCCGCGACCGGGCAGGCGCGCGCCGTCCAGATCGACCTCCGCCCGGAGCAGCTCGGGATGCGCTACCCCACCGAGGTCAGCATCTGGGCCGATGTGAAGGCCGCACTGGACGGCCTGCTGCCCCTGCTCACCCGCAAGGAGGACCGGTCCTGGCAGGAGAAGGTCACCGCCGACATGGCGGACTGGGACCACGAGCTGACGGCCCAGGCGGAGCGGACCTACGACGACGGCGTCAACCCGCGCCGCGTCTACCAGGAGCTGAACAAGCGCCTCCCCGCCGGTGCGATCGTCACGGCTGATGCGGGCACGACCGCCGACTGGTACGGCCACTACGTCCGGTTGCACGACGGGATGCTCGGGGACCTCTCGGGACGGCTCGCGAGCATGCTGGCGGCCATGCCGTACGCCGAGGCCGCCAAGTTCGCGTTCCCGGACCGGGCCGTGGTGTGCACGATCGGGGACGGCGCCTTCCAGATGCTCGGGATGAACGAGCTGATCACCATCAAGAAGTACCTGTCGCGGTGGTCGGACCCGACCTTCATCGTGCTCGTGCTCCACAACGACGACCTCACCCAGGTCTCCTGGGAGATGCGGACGGAGGACGGCAACCCGGTGTGGTCCACCTCGCAGGACGTGGAGTCGGTTGACTACGCGGGCTGGGCGAGGCTGCTGGGGTTCAACGGCATCACGGTGACCGAGGACGACGACGTGGCCGCGGCGTGGGATGCTGCGTTCGCGCATCGCGGCGTCACCCTGATCGACGCCCACACCAGCAAGAACGTGCCGCCGCTGCCACCGCACATCACGTTCGAGTTCGCCAAGAACACGGCGAAGGCGCTCCTCACCGGCGACCCCGAGGGCCTCGGCGCCATCAAGGACTCGGCCGCCTCCCTGGTCACGGAGGGGGTGGAGCGGGTCAAGGGCGCCCTGCGGCGGGACGACCGTGGCGAGAGTGACGATGAAAGCTGACCGTGACACGCGGCTTCGCGGCATCGCCGCGGAGTCGTACGTCGTGCCGACGGCGACGGGAGGACGTGAGCGACCGGAGAGCGACGGGACGATCAGCTGGGACAGCACGGGCGTCGTGGTCGTCCGGCTGACGGCGGGAGGGGAGACCGGGCTCGGCTTCTCGCACACCTCCCCCGCCGCGCTGGGCGTGGTCCGTGAGCTGCTGTGCCCGGCGATCGCCGGGATGGATGCGCGGGACACCGAGCGCATCTTCTGGGCGATGGCCCGCGCCGTCCGCAACGCCGGATGGCCGGGCCTGTGCGCGAGCGCCGTCGCCGTGGTGGACATCGCCGTGCACGATCTGGCGGCCCGGCTGGCGGACGTGTCCCTGACCCAGTACTTGGGCGGTGCGCGCGATTCCGTCGCGGCCTACGGCAGCGGCGGCTTCACCGACTACACGGACGAGGAGCTGACCGATCAGCTGGGCGCCTGGGCGGAACACGGACTCCGTGCAGTGAAGATGAAGGTGGGGACGCATCCCGACGACGACGTGCGCCGCGTCACGCTCGCGCGGGAGGCGATCGGCCCGCACACGGAGCTGTTCGTCGACGCGAACGGCGCCTACGAGCGCAAGCAGGCCCTCGGTCTCGGCGAGCGGTTCGCCGAGCTGGGCGTCGACTGGTTCGAGGAGCCGGTCTCCAGCGACGACCGCACCGGCCTCCGGCTGCTCCGCGACCGGCTGCCGGCGCCGCTGCGTGTCGCGGCCGGCGAGTACGGCTACGTCCCGGCGGACTTCCGCGACCTGCTCGCGGACGACTGCGTGGACGTTCTGCAGGCGGACGCGACCCGCTGCGGCGTCACCGGTTTCCGGGCCGCCGCCGCCTTGGCGCAGGCGTTCGGCGTGCCGCTGAGCGCTCACACGGCGCCCGCCTTGCACGCCTCGCTCGGCGCTGCCTTCGACGGCGTCATCAACGTCGAGTACTTCCACGACCACGCCCGCATCGCCGGGGCGTTCTTCGACGGCGTGCCGGCGCTGCGCGACGGCGACCTGGTGCCCGACCGGTCGGCGCCGGGCCACGGCCTGACGCTGAAGGAGGCGGACGCCCTTCCCTACCGGGTGGATGCGTTCCGCCGTGACCTCGATGACGACGGGAGAGGTGGATGACCTGCCGGTGCGCGTCCTCGCCTTTCTGGCGGAGTGCGCCGGAGCGTCGCGCATCCTCGCGGCCCGCCCGCGCCGCGTTCACGGTAGAAATGTGTCGTGAGCGACCAGGAATCGATCGAGTCCGCGCTGCGGGCGGCCGACGTGCTGATGCACGTCGCGGCGCAGTCGGTGATGCAGGTCGACCACATCGTGACGTCACCGCAGCTGCGGGTGCTCGTCTTCATCGCGACCCGCGGCCCGCAGAGCCCCGGCGACGTGGCCGTCGAACTCGGCGTGCACCCGTCGAACGCGACCCGCACCAGCGAGAAGCTGGTGCGCCTGGGCCTCATCCAGCGACGCGAGGACCCGGCAGACCGTCGCTACGTGCGCCTGAGCCTGACGCCCGAGGGCGAGCGGCTGGTGCAACGCGTGATCGCCCACCGCCGCAACGCCGTCGCCGAGGTGCTCGCCGCGATGCCGGACGACGAGCGCCAGGCCGCCTCCCGCGCATTCGCGGCGTTCGCCACGGCGGCCGGGGCGGCGCCGTTCGAGGACGGCCGGTTCACGCTGGTGCAGCCGGCGGGGCAATCGTCGGTGTAGGTCCGACGTTCTGATGGCATCCTTAGCCGAATCGGTGACCGAAGGCTGACCGAGCCAGTCCCGGGAAGCCCCAGAAGGACCACTGGCCCCGTCGTGTAGTAGTCGTGCGTTGTCCGCCAGCGCCTGCCGGAAGTAGTCAGCGGTCCCTTCGATGATCGCCAGGAGCTCGTCGCCGTTCTGAGGCTCGAGCGTGTAGCTCGCAACGTTGTGCATGCTCAGAGTGCGCGGTTTCAATTTCACGGACTCGTCCTCTTGTTTCCGTCAGTAACTATCGGGTTGCGGCATGAAGAGCCGGGGCGAGCGAAAGCGGCTCGGAAGGCAGCGCTACCGAGGCCGGCAGACGGCCGCCGTGCGCCGCCATGCCCTCTCTCGCCGTCAGCAGGTTGGATTTGCAGCACGCGCTGGGCAAGGGCCGTGCAGGCACTCTTGAGATGCCCGTTCGCTGCATCGGCTCCGACCACACTCCCATCGCCGCGACGCACGCGCCTCACTAAATGAGCTGCGGGCGCGCGCCTACTTATGCAAGTAAGTGGCCAACACCCAAAACAAACAGAACGCCACGCTGCTCCCCGCGACCCAAAGGATGACCGTGCGCATCAGTCTCACCCGCTGGGCCTTCGGCATTCCTTTTGGGCGCTCCTCCCAATAGGCACCATCCTTCGTCTTCAGGTAGGCGAGATACGCGAACTCCACTGGAAGGCTCGACATCACGCACGCAAAGACAATCAACATCGCCACGCCGAGAAAGTTGACGAGGTACTGACCCGAAGTCAACACATTGGGAACCACCGCCACTACCGCGACGGTAATCCACATGATTTTCGAGTGGTTCGACCGCGATACCGCAGCGAAGTTGCCCACCGTCCGTTTCTCCGAATGCCCCATCCGCAAGCGACGCCGCAACAACAACACATGCACGGCCAGCGAGGCAGCAACCAAGACAATTGCAACAATGCCGCCAACGATAAACAAGACGACAGACGCGCCCTTACCCAAGGATTTATTGAAGCTAGCTAACGGCAATGCGAGCAGACACATGGAATAGACCCAACCGAGCGCCGCGCCTGCCATGATCGCCGAAAACAGAACCTGATGCCTGTAGATGGCCCTTCGCCACGCAGTGGCTAAGAGCCCCGCGACGCTCAAAGACATGACTAGCCAGTTGATATTGGAGAGAATTGAGAAGACTTCTCCACCGGGGACGCCTGCGAACCAGCCGAGAGGCCCCAGGTTCGATATACCGAGGCAGACGAGGAGCACCACCATCATCATCGCCAGGCGGTCGAGCGAGGCTCACGTCCTGGACAAGGTCTTGAAGTAGCTGCGGTTCATATCCACGGCCGTAACCGGATGGCTAAATCTCTTCGCCACGGGTCACCTGTAGGAATTCTTGATTTGTTCTTTGACAACGTCTGTCGGGGACGGCCCAAATAGATGGTTATCCAGCGCGAGACCGATGCCGAGTCCCACCAGTGCACCGACAATAGTGCCAGCAGGGGGCAGGATCGCCGACCCGACGGCAGCGCCGATACCGGTTGACACAGCGGCGTTCGCAAAGTCGACCCCGGTATCGACCGCGAAGTCCGGAACGTCGTATTCGTCGACGCTTCCATCCCCGAAGGCGGCTGTTGTCTCTTCACGTCATCTCGTTCTCGCGGTTCGGGCAGAGAGCCCGTTCTTGTTCTCATCGCTGATGAGAGCGGCTTCGGGATAGACGTGAGCGGCTCAGCGAAAAATGCGTCACGGTCGGTCTCGCCAGTTTGATGGAGGCGCCGAACCGCCCCGAGTCGCGCGACAGATTCACGAGAATTCCGACGCGCGCCCTGACCAGCGTTCCGAAGGGACGGCAAGAAGCTGAATGCGACACCGCCCGGTCATGCCTCAGCCAACCGGTGCAGGTGTGCTGCTCTTGGGGAACCTCAGCCGTTCCGGTCGGCGTAACCGACATACACCAGCGCATGCGGGGCCACGCCTCGTTGCACCACGTGGTAGAACGGCGAATTGAGCTCCAGATCGTTCGCTTCGAGGGTCGCCAGGAGTTCCGCGTAAACCCGCTCCGTCTGATTCTCGAAGTCACTCTTCACCACGCCTCTGACCAGCGGAGAAACCTCGAAGTAGGAATCGAAGCGGAACGCTCCGGCTGCGTCGAAGATGCCCTCCCGGATCGGCAGGAACATCTCGATGTCGACCATCTCATCCATCGGGACGTTGTTCAGGCTGTAAAAGAGCGACCCCCTCGGAGAGGCGCCCGAAGACACCACCTCCCCCGCGAACGCCTCGAGGCGCGACCCCATCTCGCTGTAATGGAACTTCGCCCGAGAACGCAGCACATTCTGGAAAGCCAACCGTTCCCCGAACGCGACATCGTGGAACACCGCCTCGGTCACCGCTCCTCCGCCTCGGCATACAGATCCAGCACCGTCTCGCCGTAGAAGTCGAGGATCACATGATAGATGTTCACCAGCCGTAACCCGGCGTCAGCGACCGTCTGTGCGATCGCTTCGTACGGGACAGGCTGCTCGATGTCCCAGTGCCGGTAGAAGAAGTCCGTCTCGAGCTTGAGATGCTCGGAAAAATCGAACCCCGAGTCACTGTCGCCCACGAGCTGCACGCGATTACCGAGCGTCGTCAGGATCGTGAACTCGCGCGAATCAGGAAGGCCCCGGAACACCATCGGCCCTGTCGTCCAAAAACCGTTCTGCACCAGTGCGCGCCCGAAGTAGTCGACCGTCCCATCGATGATCTCAAGAAGCTCGTCACCCTCGCGAAGCCCCATCGTCAGACTGACCACGTTGTTCAAACTCAACGCGCGCCTTTTCACATCCATACCAACATTCCTCTCATTCATTACTTGCTCAGGTGCGTGACGATCTGAAGCAGCCACACGACCCCGATCACGCCCAGGAACACGAGCACACCGATGACCGCCTTCCTCAAACCTGCACAACGCTCGGCCTGCAACCGCTTGCGCTGCTTCGCCGTCAACTGGGGAAGCTTCTCCCAATACCCCTTGTCCTTCGACTTCAAATACGCCAAATACGCCAACTCGACCGGAAGACTCGGGGTTAAGAATGCGAAGACCAGCAAGACAACGACACCGGATGTGTTGACGACGTAATGCCCCTGGGTTGCGACATTCGGCGCAATCAGCACCAACGGGACGATGATCCACACCGTCTTCGACCGAGAGACGCCCGACACAGCCTCGAAGTTGCCCAACCTCCGCGTCTCGGAATGCCCCACCCGCAACCGCCGCCGCAACAACCACACATTCACCACAGTCGCCCCGGCCACCAACACCACCGCAACCACCGCTCCGACACCGAACAAAACCGGCGAGAGTCCGCCTTTGCCTCGTGTCGTCTCGAACGACAGTAGAACCAGCGCTACGGAGCAGAGACTGTAGACAAATAGCGCGGCCAACATCATCAGCACGCTCGAGAAGAACGTTTGATGCCGATGCAGCATCCTTTTGAACGGCGAGAGAACGAGAACGAGAGCGCAGAGCCCCCCGACAACCGCATGCGCATAAAGCAGGAACCGGTACGAACCGGCGCCCTGCAAGATCAACGCGTACGGCCCCAGCGTGCCCAGCCCCAGTATGAAGAGCACCAGCAGAGCCAACTGGCTGAGCATGCTCATCGATCCCCGGGTATTAGCCAGGGCCACAAAGTAGCGCCGGTTCGCCTCAGCGACGGCCCGCTGCTCCTTCTCGCTCACCAACATGGGTTCTTCTTCTCCTTGACCAAGAGTGCAACCCGCCGAGCATCCGGGGCCACTAATTCAGGTGCGTGACGATCTGAAGCAGCCACACCACCCCGATGATGCCCAGGAACACGAGCACCCCGATGGCAGCCTTCCTCAAACCCGCCCGACGCTCGGCCTGCACGCGCTTACGCTGCTTCGCCGTCAGTTGGGGAAGCCTCTCCCAATACCCCTTGTCCTTCGACTTCAAATACGCCAGATAGGCGAACTCGACCGGAAGACTCGGCGTCAGGAAAGCGAACAGCAGCAGCCCGACGACGCCGAGCGTGTTGACGAGGTAATGCCCTTGCGTCGCAACATTCGGCGCGATCAACGCCAGCGGGACGATGATCCACGCCGTCTTCGACCGAGAGATGCCCGAGACAGCCTCGAAGTTCCCCATCCGCCTCTTCTCGGAATGCCCCACCCGCAACCGGCGACGCAGCAACCACACATTCACCACCGTCGCGCCGGCCATCAAGACCACCGCAGCCACCGCTCCCACACCGAACACGACGGGCGAGAGACCGCCCTTGCCTCGTATCGTCTCGAACGCCAGCGGAATCAGCGCAACGAAACAAAGACTGTAGACAAGCAACGCGGCGAGGACCGCCATCACGCTCGAGAAGAACACCTGATGCCGATTCACCATCTTCTTGAACGGCGAGAGAACAAGAATCACCGCACACAGCCCACCAACGACCACATGTGCATAAAGCAGAAATAGGTACAAACGGAAACCTTCCGAGAAGATCAGCGCACAAGGCCCGATCGTGCCCATACCTAGGCTGTAGATCACCAGCACTGCCAGAAGCGCGAGCGTGCTCATTGACCCCCGGGTGTTCGCCAGGGCGACGAAATAACGCCGGTTCGCCTCAGCGACCCCCCGCTGCTCCTTCACGCTCACCAAAGAGTTCTTCTCGACCACCATTCCTCACAACCCGAACAGGCCCTTGAGCCCGTCTTTCGCGAGATCGAGCAGCGATCTACCCGAGAAAACTGGAAAATTCGGAGCGACGGCGAGGAACAATCCGACACCAGCTCCAACGACCGTGCCTAGAGGGGGAAGAATGAGCGAACCGACTGCGGCACCGGCAGCTGTAGCGGCGACGGTGCTTCCCAAGTCCACGCCTTCGTCGACCGCGAACTTCCCCCAATTGCCATCCCCGCCTTCACCGAAATGGTTTTCGACATTGACACCGAGGGTCAAGACATTGCCCGCGATTCCGGCGAACTTGCCGGCTTTCGCAAAACTGGAAACGCCCTTCCATCCTCTGAAGTCGTCAATGATCGCTGTCCGCGCAGCAGTGGCCCCCGCCTTTATCGGCCGCTTGTAGAAGTCGATCCGGGTGTCCGTACCCTCGTTGAAGAGCCTTCCCCCGTCATAGAGGTTCTTGCTTGCAGGCTTGTAGATGAACTTGTCGCCGAGCTTTATCCGACCCTTGGCGTCCTCTCGGAGCTTCCCGCCGGCCAAGTAATCGAGAATCTCACGCCTCTTCGCGATCCCTGCAAGAACTAGCGCACCCCCGGAGAGAACGTTGGAGGTGCCCCCCACCGGCTTGGCCAGGTCGTTCAGCAGAGCGATCGTGTCAGCGGTAGTGGCGACGAGCTTCTTCATGCTGTCAACGAACAGGCCGGCGGTGGATGCGGCGAATCTCTGGAGCGCTGTGATCCGGTCCTCGAGCTCTTGGATGTCCCTCTGCAACTGAGCGAGCACCAGCTCCAGCTGGTCGTTCTTCGCGTGCAGGGCGTCGCTCAGGCCGGGCACCGTTGTGGACGCATTGGCGGCTGAACGGTTCACCTCGATCTGATGCTCCGTCGCGTGGAGCTGCCTCCTGGTCGCTTCGAGTTGTGTCTTCAGCTCATCTTCCTTGAGCACGCCATAGCGGCTCACCTGCGAGTCAGCCGCCGTGTACTTCTCGAGCTCGCCCTTGATCGATTCGATGTCGCCCTTGGCGTTCGTGACACAGGGCGCGATCACCTGCGAGAACAACGCCTCGACCGCCGCGTAGCCCTTCCCGGACAGCTTCCCGCTACCCAGTCCGGCCGCGAGGCGAGCGGACGCGCTCGTCAGTTGGTCCAGCACTGAGCCAGCCGCCGTGAGGTTGGCTGACAGCGCCGTCATAACGCTCGCGGAATCCCCCGCTTCATAGGTCAAGCCCACCCCGTGCTACCCCTCTCAGCGTGCAGTCGTTCCGACTCCGCCTCCGCGGAAGCCTTCACCTGCCGCTCGGCGTCGACCAGAAACTCCGCTTGCTCATCCGAGAGCTGCCTCACATAGCCGTCGAGCTCGCGCCGCGCTGCCAGCCCCTTCTGCACGAAGTAGTTCGTCGCCCCCATCGCCACGCCGGCCTCCTCGTAGCGGGCAGTGTTGTCCCGCATCACCTGCCGGTACTCTTCCCAATTCCGCTGGAGGACACGGATCGTTCCCAGTTCCGAGTCGACTCTGCTCTCGTGCGCGCGGATCCTCTGATCCGCGCCGCCGCGGTCACCCGTGCTCGTACCGCTCATTTCGCTTCGCACCAGCCCGCCGCATCCTGCGTGTCCCGGTGCTCGATCTCCGACGCCAAAGCGGACACGTTGTCCGCCTGACCCCTCACACCGGAGAGCAACTTCGAGATGGGCGACAGAATCCCGTTCGCAACGCTGGCGCCCTCCGTCATGCTCGAGACGTTGCTCGAGCCGACGCTGGCACGCGCGCCGGATGCCGGGAGCGAAATACTCGCGAACCCCGACACGGCATCCTTAGCGGCGCCACTATTCGACGAAACCTTCACTTCTCATCCTCTCTCTGTTTGCTGATCAACCAACGACCGGAGCGCAGCGAAGGGATCGCCGCGCGCGATGTCCTCGTCTTCCGTCGTAGCCTGGGCTTCCGGAATGGCCGTCAGTGCTTCTTTGAAGTGCGGCGCACGCGCGATCGGCCGTCGCCCGTTCTCCATCTGGTCGAGAAGGTCCTCGATGAAGGCCTCGTCCGCGGCGTCGCTGTATCCCGTATGAACGACCTCCTGGACGTCGCTCGCGAGAACCGGGAACGTCTCCCGGTCAGGGGCCTCACCGTAAGGATGTGGTCCGACCAGATAGCGGGGCACCGCCTGGGTCAGGCTGTCGTCGGGCCGGTACGCTCCTCGCGCCAGGATGACGAACAGCCCTGACGCGTCTCCGGCTAGGCGGATCACCGATCCCAAACCCAGCAGGGGCTGCGTGAGTTCAAGCGCCATCGTCAGCTCTCGCTTTCGCGCTCGATGGGAATAGCGATCTGAGAAAGTTCGCCATCTATGAGGGAATGAAGCACATTCTTGCCATACGTCTGCTTCCGCACTTCGAAGGGCAGGTGGTCGACAAGCCTCTGGTTCGCCAAGTCGCCGCCGAACAGGATCTGGTCGACGTTGTCCTTCAGCGTTCCGACCAGCCCGAAATTGCCATTCACCTTCGAGAGGTGGTCGAGAAAGATCACCTGGGAGGTGGTGCCACCATGACCGAGGATCTCGGAGACGAGATCGGTTGGGAGCATGAGCTTCTCGAAGACGTCCATCATGCCGTTGATCACTACGCAACGAGGGCTCTCGGTGCCCAGTTCCATGAGGTCGACCAGCGCCTTCTTCACCGCATCGGAATAGCTTTTCAGCTCGCTCTTCCCGATGAAGAGAGAGGACGCAGGTTCGAGGAACGGCTGAAGTGCGCTGTGAGGGTCGATCACCACAAGGTGCTCACCGGGGACGACGTTCCGGAGGTTGGCGAACAAGGATGGATACATTGCAGCCGCCTGCTTCCCGCTCTCGGGGAAGATCGCCAAGGTCTTGCCCTGGAACAGCTCGAAAGCCTCCGGCACGGCGGTGCGCTGATTGAGGCCCAGGAACAGCGAGTTGCTGGAGACCTCTTCGATCTCGAACGCCCGCAACGCCTCCGCCGTGAGTTCCTGCGGCACCATCGGGATGGGATCCGGACGGACGCCCGTCCAGGCCTCGCCCAGTGCCGCGACCTCCTTCTCCAGGGTGTCGAGCACCGTTGCGTCGTCCTCGCCGGCGCAGGGCAGGAAGAACTGGATCGCGGTCGGAGCGTCGAGGTGTAGCTGGCCGCGGCCGAGGATCTCGCTCTGCATGACCCGGTCGCGACCGAAGAGGGTCGCGGCCTCGCCCTCGTCGTTCAGGTAGAGAGCGATCGACGTGGGGATGTTGCTGCTCATGTTCATGCGCAGCGAGTTCGCCCGGTTCGCCGTGAGGACCAGGTAGACGCCGAGCGCGGCGCCCTCCCTCAGCACCTGGATCAGCTGCGCGTCGATCGCCTCCTTCCGCTTGTCCTGCGCCAGGGCGTCGTAGCCGTCGAGGACGTTGAGGAGGGTGGGCAGCGACTCACCGGTCTTCGCCGTGTACTGGGCGACGGTCGCCACGCCCACGCTGCGGAGGCGCTGCTTGCGGTCGGCCAGCACTCCGGCGATCCGCTCCATCGCCTTCTGGAACTTCTCCTCCTCCTCCAGCGTGACGATGTCCGCGACGTGCGGGAGGGGTGCCACGGGGAGCAGACCGTTGTTTCCGAGATCGAGCAGCAGGAACTGCATCCGCTCGGGCGTGTTCTGCCGGGCCAGGTTCATCACCATCGTCTGCAACAGCGTGGAAGCGCCGTAGCCCGGGCTGCCGAACACGGCGGTGTGCCCCGCGTCGGCGAGGCTGAACCGGTAGACCTCCTGCGCCTGCCTGCTCGGGATGTCGAGCAGGCCGAGCGGGATGCCGTCCCCGTCGCCCACCGGCGGCGTCGCGATCCTCGTCTCCAGCGGCGGCAGCCACGGCTTGTCGGGCAGCACGGAGCCGGCGGCACGGGCGACCTCGGCGAGGTGGTCGACCACGGCACTCAGCTCGCTGACCGTCTCCGTCCGAGACTCCTGAGCGGATTCGTCGCCCGAGAGGTCCTGCGTCCACAGGTCGTACTGACCGAATTCGTTGATCAGATAGATGCGCTCGTCGACCGTTTCGGTGTCCGTCTTGTCCGGTTCGTAGGCGGCGCCGGACCACGCCGACTGGAACAGCTCGTAGATCTCGTTGTTGCCGACCTGGAGGTAGGCCCGCCCCGGCTCGACGATGCTCGCCGCATCCGGCGTCTTGATGATCTCGTTGGAGTCGGAGACGTCGGCGACCTTCAGAGCCAGCTTGAAACGGCTGTTCGACCAGATCTGATCGTTCACGACACCGCTCGGCTTCTGCGTGGCCAGGATGAGGTGCACCCCGAGGGAGCGCCCGATGCGCGCCGTCGACACCAGCTCCTCCATGAACTCGGGCTGGTTCGCCTTCAGCTCGGCGAACTCGTCCGAGACGAGGAAGAGGTGCGGAAGCGGCTTCGCCGGGTACTCCCTCCCATCGGCGCGGGCTGCGGCCGACCTGCCCTGCTTGTAGAGCCGGGTGTAGCCGTTGATGTGGTTCACGTCGAACTGCGCGAACAGGCGCTGGCGCTTCTGGAGCTCGGCCCGGATGGATGCCAGGGCCCGGGCCGACGCCGCGCCGTCCAGGTTGGTGATCGACCCGAGAAGGTGGGGCAGGCCGGCGAACATGTTCGCCATCCCGCCGCCCTTGAAGTCGATGGGCAGGAAGCCCACATCCTCCGGCGCGAAGTTGACGGCGAGCGAGAGCAGGAACGACTGGACGATCTCGGACTTGCCCGAGCCCGTCGTTCCGGCGACGAGACCGTGTGGGCCGTGAGCGCGCTCGTGGAGGTTCAGCTCGACGACGTCGTCCGTGCCGCGGAGACCGAGCGGCACGGCCAGCGTCTTCGACGTGTCCGCCGACGCCCACCGATCTGCGACGCCGAGGTCGGTGACCTCCGCCACCTGGTACAGCTCCAGGAACGTCACGGCCGTCGGCACGGCGTTCTTCTGCACTTCGACGTGGCGAAGGTTCGCGAGTCTCCTCAGCGACCGCTCGAGACCTCCGGGGGCTGGGTACGGCGCGAAGTCCCGGGCGACGTACGCGCCCTCATCGTTGACCAGCGTCCCGGCGCTTCTGTTCGCGTAGTCGACCAGTGCGGTGACCGTCTCGGGGAGGAGCTTCCGGTCCTCCGTGCCCCAGATCACCGTCACGCCGAGTCGGGTCAGGTCTTCGGCCAGGTATTCGTTGATCCCGTGACCGGCCAGGTGCGAGCCGTCGAGCACCGTGAACACGTAGTGCGGCGCGAACGCCGGCTTCTCCCGGCCGGCCTGTCGGAGCGCCTGCCGTCGCTGGGCCAGGATCTGCGTGAAGCTGTTCAGCGCCATGTCGCGGGTTCGTGCGTCGTGCACGAGCCCGCGGAGGTTCAGGCCCTGGATACTGAGGTGCGGGAGGAACCGCCAACGGCGCCAGTCGGTGCGGTACGACTCGTCGGACACCAGGACGATGACGTTGACGTCGCGGTACGAGTGGAAGACGGCGACCTGGAAGAGCAGATTCTGCGCTGCGAGAGTGACGGTGTCGCCGGACCCGACGAGCCCGATGGTCTGTCTGGCCAGGTTCACGGGCACCGGGACGCTCCGCTGGGTCGCGAATCGCTCGACCAACTCGGCGACCCGCCGGGCGTCGGCGTCGTCGTCGCGCTCGTCCACATCGGACATCACGGTCATCGTCGAAGGCGCATCGCCGACCCCGAGGGACACGTGGAGGAAGTCCTTGTTGTGCCGCAGCCTCTCGTAGATGCGCGGGTCGTAGCGATCGACCAGGTCCACCAGGGCCGCGGGGCTGGGCACGGCGAAGTCGCGCACCGTTTTCTCGCGCGACGAGTTCCGGGAGAGCGAGGCGACGATGTTCAGCAGGTAGCGCTCATAGTCCTCGCGTCGCGCCGCATCGCGGCTGCGGCGCGCTCGACGTTCTCCGAGGAACTGCGAGACCGTGAAGGAGGTCGTCAGCAGACTCAGCGCGGCCATGCCGACCATCAGCAGCGGGTTCCGCCCGGAGAGCACGGTCGTCGCGACACCCACGGCGACCATGCCGAGCGGCGGCAGGAGTGCTTTCAGGATGCTGTTCTTGTCCGGCTTCTCGGCCGGCTCGATCTTCTGGATGCGGATGGTCTCCGACGGCGGATCGACCGTGATGCGGGGGCTCCGCCGGTAATCGGGGAAGTCCGGCGGAAACTCCGCCACTCGCTCCTGGTCGAGGAACGTCCTCTCATCGAAGATCACACCGTCGGTGAAGGTCGTGAGACGCCATTGGCCGGGCCGCTTCTCGAGCAGGTACTCCGGTGTCAGCACGGCGTCGCCGACTGTCGCCTCATGCACGACGCCGCCTTCTCCGACGCTCCGGCCGCACAGATACACGAGGTCGCCGCCGGGAGCGACTGTGAGCTCGTCGCCCCGGATCGCGACCGTTCCCGATCTCGTCGTCCGCACCCCCGCCGTCAGGACGTCGCCGATGATGAACGCGGCACCACGGTCGAGCACCAGGTGTCGCGTCGTGGCGCTGCGCGCATCCACCACCAGGAGTCGTCGCCCCTCGGCGAGAGCCACGCCCTCTGCGACGGTGCTCCCGTTGATGAAGAGCCGTTCGCCGACCACGCTGAGCGTCACGTCGTCGCACGTGGCGAAGGGCCGAACCTCGGTGAGTGTCATCTTCGTCAGCTCGTCGCCCAGAAAGTAGACCGTGAAGAGCACGGTCGCCGGATCGACCCGGTCGTCGACGAGGCGTCGCGCGTCCTCGGCCGCCGGTTCCTGACCGAACGGCGCCGCCGTCGCGGCCGTCACTTCCCGCCATCCAGTCGCGCCGACAGGTCCTGGATGTTCTTGGTGTATTCCTCCAGCAGCTTCTGCTTCTGGGCGCCGTCCATCGTCGTGTTCAGCTTCGTCGCCTGATAGAGATCGGTGTAGGCGAGGAGGACCAACTGGTCGTCGCCGAGATTCTGTGCCAGATTCAGCGCTCGCTCGAAGTCTCCCCGTTCCAGCGAGATCCAGTACTCGAGGGTGTTGTCGTCGGTCTTGGTGGAGAGGTTGTCGAGGACCGCCTCCTTCTGGGCCGCCGTCAGCTCGGCGAGCTTGACGGAGCTCACGGCGAGGACATACCGCGCCGGCTTCGGGAGGTCCGCTGCGTCGTAGTCCTTCAACGCGCTCAGGGTCTGTCCGTAGTCACCGATCACGAAACTCGACTGGGCTGAGATGACCGCCTCCTGCTTCGGAAGCGAGTCGGCGTAGGCCGACCAGGTGAACCACCCGAGGACGAGGGCGGCGCCGGCGGCGATCGCCCCGATCGCCGCCGTCAACCGGTGCCGCCGGCGCGGCAGGGTCACGGTGCGGCGCGCCGCAGCGTGCGCTTCGCCCTCTGTCTCGGCGTCGACGAGTGCGACCACGTCGTCCACCGTCGCGCAGGCGACGACGCGCTCGCTGAACGGGTCACGCAGGGCGGAGGCACCGTCGACGAGCTTCTCGAACGGCATCCGGGGGTGGAAGACACTCAGGACCAGCGCCTTGTACCCGTCGAGGAAGACCTGGGGATCGAACTCCATCGGAGCGAGGATTCCGGCGAGGCCGGAGTGGATCGGCGCGGCGCCCGTCCCGGTGAGCACGATGTTCTCCGGATGCAGGAAAGGGACCGCGAAGCGCCCGGAGGCGCCGCGGAGGGCGGACAACCGCTGAGCCGCCTGCAGTCTCGCCAGCCGGGTCTTGGCCTCCTGCACGGCCGCGCGCAGCGTCTTCGAGCCCGGTGGGACCGTGTACGCGAGGGCGGCCTGGAACTCCTCGGGGCATTCCGCGTGCACCGTCACGTGCCGTCGGACGACGTCCATTGAGGCCATCCGGACCTGAGCGCCGGCGAGGAAGACCGTGACAGAGTCGCCCGCACGCTCGAACTCCAAAGCGTTGCGGCCATCGAAAAGTCTCATACGTGTACCCCCAAGGATGTGATTCTCGATCCTAGTACATGACTGACATATTGTGCTCTGCATTATGATGGCGTCACGCCGCTTCGAGGCGTGACTCCGGAGGTACTGTGCTCAAGAAGATCCTCACCGGGCTGGCGACCCTGGGCCTCGCCGGCCTGCTCGTGGCGTCGGCCGGCGTGTACGGCGGCGAGAGCGTTTCACCGCGCCCGGGCGCCCCGACGATCGCGCTGGTCAACGAAGACGAGCCCGCTTCTTTCAACGGCACGGACTACCTGTTCGGCAAGGAGTTCGTGAGCCGGGCGTCGAACGACGACCGCTACAACTGGCAGGTGGTGTCACGCAGCGTCGCCGAGCGGGCCTACTCCGACGAAGCGGTCAGCGCGGTGATCGTGCTGCCGCAGTCGTTCAGCCACGACATCCTGACGTTCCAGGATCTCGACCCGGTGAAAGCGGTCATCGACTATCGCGTCTCGCCGGGCGATGAGCTGTCCGAGCAGCGACTCCGGAACGATGTGTTCACGGTCCTCCGCGACATCAACACCCGTGTTGTCGAGATGTACTTCGCCAGCATTGCGGGGAACATCTCCGGCGCCCAGCTCGGGATGGGTTCCGTGGTGGGACGCTATTCCGCGCTGGTCGGCAGACTGTCGGAAGACGTGCAGCCCACGGTGGCCTCCTCCAGCGAGGACAACAAGCGGACCGGGGGCCTGGCGCAGATCCTGCGCGCCATGAACACCGCATGGATCGCAGCACAGAATGGTTTCACCAGCACCGCCACGGACACCCTCACCTCGATCAGCGGTTCGCTCGCCGACCAGCAGCCGAAACTGTCGGACTACTTCTCGCTCCAGCAGCAGATCACCGCGACCAACCTTCTCAACGCAAACGCCGCCATCTCCGATCAGGCGACGTCGGACTCGGACTACTTCGGCTCGGCGTTCGCCGATCACATCGGCGCGCTGCATTCCGGTGACGGCACGTGGTCCGGGTTCGATGGTCTCCTCTCCGAGACCCAGGACGGGAGCCCGACCGGAGCGCTCGCCGAGCTCCGGAAGACGGTATCGGAGTACGACCAGCTCGCGACCCGCTACAACGCGACGGTCCACGACATCACCGCATCGCTGACCGAGCAGGATGACGCCCTCGCCGCGTCCGCGAACGAACTCGGCGCACTGGCCACGACTCTGCTGGGCGAATACTTCGGCGTGACGCTCCCTGCCGACAGCGCATCCGTCGGGCTTCCTGCCGGAACCACCGCCATTGACGGCACGAACGCCGACACGCTCGACCCATCCCTGCTCACGCCGGATTCCGCGAAGCAGGCGCTTGCCCGCAAGGTCGCCAACAGCTTCGCCGCCGATGGGACGACGTCGAACATTCTCGCCGGGTACGAGGAGCAGCTCGCCGCCCTGGTGGGCGGAATCGCCACCGACCCAGTGCAGTACACGGCGCTTTTCGCCGACCTGCAATCGACCACCGATTTCAACCCGGCGCCGTATGAGCGGCAGCTGGACCTGATCGCCTCCTACGCGACTGCGCATCAGATCGTGGGCCCCGCTCTGAACGTCGTGAGTTCTCACGCGGAGTCGGACCAAACGGTCACCAAGACGATCCCTGTCACAGTCGCCGCGGGCGAGAGCGTGCGGGTGGACGTGCATCCGTCGAGCGCCCTTTCGCCGGCGGATGTGAGGGTGACCGTCGATCCCCAGGCCGGCGGCGACCGGACCACCGTCGACCCGGCATCGGATGCCGCCACCATCGACAACACGCAGGGCACCGAGCCGCTCACGGTGACGCTGACGTACAGCATCGACCTGCACGATGTCGCCGGCGAGCTGACGGTCGGCTTCACGACGCAGAACACCACCGATCCGGCCACGCCGTCCCCGCAGCAGAGCCTCGGAACCGACCGCTACCTGCTCGTCCCCGCGACGGCTGCGGCGAGCGGGGTCGGCGACAGCTTCGCCGACATCACGTCGTACCTGGGCGACATCCGGACGGCGGCCAACCTCCTCCGCTTCCTCTACGCCGCCCCCGGCGAGACTGAGGACGACTTCATCACCGCCGCAGAGGCGGCGGGGGACTTCAGCGAGCACAGCGGCGATTCGATGTACAACCGGTATGGGGCCATCGACGCGGCCACGATCGAGGGTCGCCTGAGCGCCACGGATGTGAGGGCCTACCAGACACTCGGGCGGGACAACATCCGGACGATCGTCACCCAGATCGACGCCCTCACGAAACAGCGCGCAGCGCTCGCGCAGGACATCGACGCCCTCTCGCGGCTCGACCTCAGCCCCTCCTACTTCTCGAACGCACTCCGGCGACTCGAGTCGTGGTACGCCGCAGCCCTCACCAGCATCAATGCGGCTCCGCAGCTGTGGGCGCAGAAGTCCAACGCTGTCATCCAGCTCGCCACCACACCCTGGAACGATCAGGAGGCGGGACGGGCGGAACTGTACCTCGACGAGCGGACCGGCCCTGCGCTCTACGACGCGCTGTCGCACCTTGCGGAGACGACGAGCCACGACAGTGCGAGCATCGCCGCGAGCGCCCAGCTCATCGACGACAACTCCGCCCAGTTCGACGAGCTGATCGCGGGCGTGCAGCGCACCCAGGCCGAGACGGACTCGCTGCTCGCCGCCATGAAGGGCACGATCACCAGCGAAAGCGCGGGGGCCGCGGAGAGCAGCGCCTTCCAGAGCCGGTTCTCGACCGTCCTGTCGAACACCAGGGCAAGCGGCGTCGACCCCGCCGTGGTCTACGACGCGTTCGCCAATCCGGTCACCGCCAAGGACAGCACTCCCTCGGCCGCGAAGCGCACCGAGGGCTTCGACTACCGGTGGATCGCCATGTTCGTCGGAGGCTCTCTCGTCGGTGCGCTGGTGGCCGCGCTCGTGGCGCGCGGGAGGCGCCGGCCGGCACGGCGGACATGACCGCAGCTGAGCCGGACGACGCCACATCAGCAGCGCCCGGCTCAGCCCGCAGCGCCCAGCTCAGCCCGCAGCCACGCCCTCCAGCGAGACGACCTCGAACACGTCGCCGTCGCCGACCGGGAAGTCGGCGACGACGTCGTAGTCGCCGAGGGCGATCGGCTTGTCCTTCAGCCGCAGGCGCCACGACGCGGGCATGCGGATGCTGTGCTCAGCGAGCACGGCATCGACGAGCCGTGTGAGTCGCTCGAGGGTCACGGCCGTGGGGACCCGCAGGTCCAGCTGCTGTCCGTTGAGCTCGAGGCTGATGTCGACGTGTCGTTCAGGCATTGCTTCTCCCTCCCCGTGACGCCCTCTTCCAACCGAGCAGAGCGGCCGCTCCCGCCAGGGGAATCGCGGCCGCGACGAGGGCGAACACCCAGACGTCCACAGCCCGCCCCGCGCGCTCATCACCCGCACCGACGATGGCCGCGTGCGAGTAATCCGCGAACAACCGCCCTCGGGTCTCCGTGGGGAGGTCGCGCACCGCGACTTTCGTGTCCGCGAAGTCGAGCCGCTCGGCCGCGCGGGCGATGGCAGCCCTCGACTCCTGCACCTGCCCGGCGCGTTCTGTCACGGCGGGGAGGAACAACCGCGCCGTGATGGGGAAGTCGCTCGCCCCTCCCGCGCTGACGCTCTCGTTGGTGATGATCTCGGGAAGCAGTTGCAAGCTCCCGTCACCGCCGGAGCCGCCGGAGCCGCCGGAGCCGGCGCCGGGGTCGGCCCCGGCACCGGCGGCGGGGCCGGCGAGCACATTCACGCCCACAGCGAGGCTGAGGGCGACGGCCGCCGACCACGCTCGGCCGGCGGCCCGCTCAGAAGCCGAAGCTCTGCGCATCCTGCGCGTCACGCTCGGCGACGGTGTCCGCGTAGGAGTTCAGCTGCTGGTTGATGCTCTCGAGCAGCTGCTCGAACTGCCGCACGTTCTGGGAGAGCTGATCGTACTGGTTCAGGTACGCCTCGAACGCCGCACCCTTCCACTCCTCCGCGATCGTGCTGTTCATGCTGTTGACCTTCTGCAGCGCGGACTCGATCTCGTCCTTGGCGTCGAGGTAGACGCGCGCCTGGCTCTTGAGCTGCTCCGGGGTGACACTGATCATTGCCATGGTGTGATTACCTTTCATGTTGAACTCATGTTCTGATTCAGAATATGAGAAAGATGGACCGGTGATCGGCGAGTGGCCGCAATGGTGGCCCGGAAACGCAAAAAGCTCCCGGGTTCTTCGCTGTGAACGAAGAACCCGGGAGCTCTGACGTGCGGACGAGCTACTGCGCGAGGGTCAGCAGCAGGTCGTCGCCGGGAGCGGCCGGCACGAACTCGGCCTCGATCTCTGCGCGGCCGAGCAGGTCGTTCATCCGGCGCTGGCGCTGCTTGGGGATCAGCGTGACGACGGTTCCCTGCTTGCCGGCGCGGCCGGTGCGGCCGGAGCGGTGCAGGTATGTCTTGTACTCGTCGGGGGCGTCGGCCTGGATGACCAGGTCGATGTCGTCGACGTGGATGCCGCGGGCCGCGACATCCGTCGCCACCAGCACGTTGACGCGTCCGCTGGTCAGCTTCTCCAGGTTGCGTGTGCGGCGCGACTGGTTGAGGTCGCCGTGGAGGCTGACGGCGGGGATGCCCGCGTCCTCGAGCTGCTCCGCGAGCATCTCGGCGAACGCGCGGGTGCGGGCGAAGACCAGGGTCTTGCCGTCACGGTCGGCGAGCTGCTCGATGATAGCGCCCTTGTCGCGGTGCTCGATGACGAGCACGCGGTGGTCGATCGTGGAGGACGCCTGGTCCTCACCGGCGACCTCGTGCACGGCCGGGTCGACGAGGAACTCGTCCACCAGCTGGGCGACGCCCGAGTCGAGGGTAGCCGAGAAGAGCAGCTTCTGGCCGCCCTCAGCCGTGTGGCGCAGGATGCGCTGCACCGGCTCGAGGAAGCCGAGGTCGCACATGTGGTCGGCCTCGTCGAGCACGGTGATCTGCACCTCGCTGAGGTCGAGACGGCCCTGCTCCACGAGGTCCTCGATACGGCCCGGGGTGCCGATCACGATGTCGACGCCGCGCTGCAGCGCGCCCACCTGACGGCCCTGCGGCACGCCGCCGTAGATCTGCGTGGTGAAGAGGCCCACGCTGCGGGCGATCGGCTGCACGGTGCGGTCGATCTGCAGCGCGAGCTCGCGGGTCGGGGCCAGGATGAGCGCGCGCGGCGCACGGCCGAGCTGGCGCTTGCCGCCGGCCTTGCCCGACTCCGCCCACAGCTGCATGAGCCGCTCGGCGAGCGGGGCGCCGAAGGCGATCGTCTTGCCGGAGCCGGTACGGCCGCGGCCGAGCACATCCTTGCCGGCGAGCACGTCCGGGAGGGTCGCCGCCTGGATCGGGAACGGCTTGTCGGCTCCGAGGTCAGCGAGCGCTCGGACGATGTTGCCGCCCAGTCCCAGGTCGGCGAAGGTCACGCCGTCGACGTCCTCGGCCTGGATGGCCTCAGCCTCGAGACGCTCGAGCACGACGTCGTCGGTCGGCACGAAGGCCGGCTTCTCGTCGCGCGACGGGTAGAAGGAGGACTCGCGACGGGGACGGTCGGCGCGGTCGTCGAACGAACGGCGCGGGCGATCGTCGTACTCGCGGCGCGGACGCTCGGCACGGTCGTCGAACGAACGACGCGGGCGGTCGGCGCGATCATCGAAGGAGCGACGCGGCCGGTCAGCCCGGTCATCGAAGGAGCGACGCGGACGGTCGTCGTACTCACGACGCGGCCGGTCGGCACGGTCGTCGAACGACCGGCGCGGACGGTCGGCCCGGTCATCGAAGGAGCGACGCGGACGGTCATCCCCGTCACGACGCGGACGCTCGGCACGATCATCGAACGAGCGACGCGGACGGTCATCCCCGCCACGACGCGGACGCTCGGCCCGGTCGTCGAACGAACGACGCGGACGGTCGTCGTACTCACGACGCGGACGCTCGGCCCGGTCGTCGAACGACCGGCGCGGACGGTCGTCCCCGTCACGACGCGGGCGGTCCTGGCGCTGAGCGCGCTCATCCCACTCGCGGTCGGTGCGGCGTGCGTCCTTGCCGCGGGGCTCCCAGTTGGGACGCTCGGCGCGGCCGCGGCCGGCGCCGGCGTTGTCGTCGCGGGTGCCGTAGGTGGCGCGGCCGCGGGCGGCGCGGTCGTCCGCGCTCCAGCGGGCCTTCTTGCCCGCCGCGGGCTCCTCGGCGCGGTAGCCGCGGTGCTTGGGGCTGCGGCTACCGCTCTTCGGGGCGCCGCCGCGGGAGGGCTGCGATCGTCGGTCGTTGTTGTATCCGGGCATGGATGTGCTTCCTGGGTTCAGGTCGAGTGCGCGGCGGCGCGCCGAAGCGCACCGGGTGTTTCCCGGGCGAACTGTGTCCGGGGCCGTTCACGATTGTGTGATCCGCACCGCTGATCGGGTGCGGAACCGGCCCACTTGACTGACAAACCCATCCGCGCAGATCGCGCAGTGTCAAGAGCCGACTCGTCAACGATAGCGGATGGATGCTGGGAGTGCACTGCCGATCGCCCTCTGCGGACCGGCGGCACCGGGGTATACAGGGAGGTATGAGCTCCTCCCCCTCCGCGGACCGGCTGGATGCGATCGTCATCGGCTCCGGCCCGAACGGCCTCTCGGCGGCCGTGACGCTCGCCCGCGCCGGTCTGTCGGTGCGCGTCTACGAGCGCAACGCCTCCATCGGCGGGGGGCTGAGGACCGAGGAGCTGACGCTCCCCGGCTTCCGGCACGACGTCTGCTCGGCCGTGCATCCCCTCGCCTTCGCCTCCGCCTTCTTCCGGAAGTTCGGCCTCGACCGGCGCGTGCCGTTCATCGTCCCCACCGCGTCCTACGGCAACCCGCTCGACGGCGGTCGCGTCGCGATGGCCTACCTCGACCTGGAGCGGACGGCGGATGCGCTGGGCGTCGACGGCCCCGCGTGGCGCGCCCTCCTCGGCCCAATGGTTCGGCAGGCGGACGCTGTGGCGCAGTTCACCGGCTCCGCACTGCTGCAGGTGCCACCCCATCCACTCGTCGCCGCTCGCTTCGGGCTGACGGCTCTGGCGCAGGGCGGCCGCTGGTGGGACCTGCCGTTCCGCACGGGAGCGCCGGGCGCGCTGCTCGCCGGCGTCTTCGCGCACACCACCCTTCCCCTGCCGAGCGTCGCGGGCGCCGCAGCGGGGCTGACCCTCGCGACGTATGCGCACGCCCGCGGCTGGCCCATCCCGGTCGGCGGGAGCCAGGCGATCGCGGACGCGATGGTCGCCGACCTGGAGGCGCACGGCGGCGAAATCGTGACCGGAACGCCCGTGGAGTCGCTCGCCGACCTCCCGGACGCGCGCGTGGTCGTCTTCGACACCCACGTCAAGGTCGCCGCCCGGCTGGGTGAGGACCGGCTGCCGGCCGGCTACCTGCGGCACATCGACCGGTTCCGCACCGGCAACGGTGTGTTCAAGGCCGACTTCGCCCTCTCCGGCCCCGTGCCGTGGACGAACCCCGAACTCGCCGAGACCGCGACCGTCCACCTCGGCGGTTCCCGGCGCGAGGTGGCGCGTGCCGAGAACCAGGTCGCGGCCGGACGGCAGAGCGACCCGCCGTACGTGCTGCTCTCCCAGCCCTCCCTGTTCGATCCCACCCGCGCACCGGCCGGCAAGCACGTGATCTGGGCGTACACGCACGTCCCGCGCGGTTCCACGGAGGACCGCACGGAGGCGATCATCCGGCGGATCGAGCACTTCGCTCCCGGCTTCCGGGATCTGATCATCGGGACCTCCACCCTGACGGCGGTCCAGATGGAGCAGCACAACCCGAACTACATCGGGGGAGACATCTCCGCGGGTTCGCCGGACTTCGGCCAGCTCGTCGCGCGCCCGGTGCTGAGCTCCGATCCGTGGCGGATGCCCGGCCGGGGACTGTACCTCGCGTCGGCCTCCGCGGCTCCCGGACCCGGCGTCCACGGTCTCGGCGGCTACTACGCCGCCCGCAGCGCGCTGCGCCACGAGTTCGGGATGACGAGGATGCCGAGTCTCGCCCCTGAGCCCGGTCAGACGTTCACGCCGTCCGGCCCGTCGCTCATCCCCGATGCCATCCTTCCGCCGACCCCCCGGGAGCCGTGATCATGTCCGTCAACGTCCGCCGTATGGCCTGCTCGCCCGAGCAGGTGTTCTCCGTCCTCGCCGACGCCTGGGTGTACCCGACCTGGGTCGTCGGCGCCTCGCGGCTGCGCGCCGCCGACGACCGCTACCCGGCTGTCGGGTCGCGCCTGCACCATTCGATCGGCGTCTGGCCGCTGGTGCTGAACGACGAGACGCGTATCGACGAGTGGGACCCGCCCCACCGGATGGTGCTCGAGGCGAAGACGCGTCCGTTCGGCTCCGAGCGGGTCATCATCGAGGTGAAGCCGCGCGGCAACGGCGGGAGCGTCGTGCGGATGGTCGAGTATCCGCACACGGGGATCGTCACGCGGATCCCCGGGGTTGTCGCGGACGCGCTGCTGCACCTCCGCAATGCCGAGACGCTGAGGCGTCTCGAGTGGGTGGCGCGGGGGCGCGCCGCCGCCTGACGGAGCGCCCCCGACTCTGTGCGCGGCCGGTCAGCCGGCCCGCCCGTCAGCCGGCCGACACCGCCCGTGCGCCGCTCTCGCGCGACGACTCCACCGCGATCTTGCGCGGCTTCGCGCGCTCCGCGATCGGGATCATCACGCTCAGCACACCGTTGTCGTACGACGCGGTGATGCCGTCGGGATCGACGTCGTCGCCGATCGTGAACTGTCGCATGTAGGCGCCGTACGGGCGCTCCTGCGCGAGCCACCGGGCGCCGTCGCGGTCGGCGGCGCTGCGCACGGCGCGGATGGTCAGCAGGTGGCCGTCGACGTCCACGTCGACCGATGCCGGGTCTGCGCCGGGCAGGTCGGCGTTGAGGATGTAGCGGTCACCCTCGCGGAAGAGGTCCACCGGCATGATGCGCGGCTGGTGGCTGGTGTCGAAGATGCTCTGCGCGATCCGGTCCAACTGGGAGAAAGGATCGAACGACATGGCCATTGGATGTACCCCTTTCTTCAATTGAGCTGGTGAGAGGCGGAATGCCTCCCGCTTTCGACCACAGATTTTAGCACTCTGTGCTGGAGAGTGCCAAGGGTTTCGGCGGTCGTCAACCCGGTTCCGTGAGTCGCTCGGGCGGCCTACCGTGCGTGGAGTCCATCGACCGGAAGGGACCCCACCGTGGCCGCAAGCCAGACCAAGACGAGCACCAAGAAGAGCACTCCGAAGGCGCCGGCCGTTCGCCGCACCGCCGCCGTCGGCGTCGCGCCGACGCGTCGCGAGCACGCGGAGCACGGCTTCGTCGCCTCGGCCGAGCTCGCCCAGAACCTCCAGCGCGTGCACGTCGATCTCATCGAGCTGCACCTGCAGGGCAAGCAGGCGCACTGGAACGTCGTCGGACACAACTTCCGCGACCTCCACCTGCAGCTCGACGAGATCGTCGAGGCCGCCCGCGAGTTCAGCGACGACGTGGCGGAGCGTCTGCGTGCGCTGCATGCGACGCCCGACGGCCGCAGCGCGACCGTCGCGGAGCAGACCAGCCTGCCGGAGTTCCCGAACGGCGAAGTCGACACGACCGAGACCGTCGACCTCATCACCGAGCGGTTGGAGGCGGTCGTCCGCACCATGCGCGATGTGCACGACGACGTCGACGAGGAGGACCCCACCTCGGCGGACCTCCTGCACGCCATCATCGAGCGCCTCGAGCAGTTCGCCTGGATGGTCAGCGCCGAGAACCGCACGCCCAGCCGGGCCTGAGGGTTGCGGGCGGTGGATGCGGCGGGTCGCGCCCACCGCATCCACCGCCCCGCGTAACCCCACCGTCACACCGCGCGGCTAGCATCGACGCATGCCGATCGACGTCCGCGCGGAGCAGCCGCGCCAGCCCGAGGTGGAGGAGCTGCTCCGCCTCAGCGACGAGTTCGCCTTCTCGCTCTATCCGGCCGAGAGCTGCTACCTGCTCGACGTGTCCCAACTGGAGCGCGACGGGGTCACCGTGTTCGTGGCCCGGGTGGACGGTCGCGCGCTCGGCATCGCGGCACTGGTCGTCGGCGATCCCGCGGACGGCTCGGCTCCCCGGGCCGAGTTGAAGCGGATGTTCGTGCACGAGGATGCGCGCGGGCGCGGTCTCGCCCGACTGCTCCTGTCGGCGATCGAGCGGGCGGCGGCCGACGCAGGTGTCGCGGAGCTGCGACTGGAGACGGGCCCGCTGCAGCACGCCGCGATCGCCCTGTACGAGCGATCGGGGTACACGCGCATCCCGAACTTCGGCCCCTACGTGGGCGATCCGTACTCCGTCTGCTACGCCAAGCCGCTCCCGGTCCCGGCGTCCTGAACCGCCGCGCGCGGCCGCCGCTCCGGGCTGCCGCCCGCGATCGCCGCCCGCCCCTCAGCTGCCCCGGATGCGGCGCGAGAGCTCGGCCGCGGCGTCGCGCACTCGCGCGGCGAGCGCATCCCACCCCTCGGGCGCCACGTTCTCGCGCGGGAAGGTGACGGCGATCCCCGCCGCAGGCCAGCCGGCATGGTCGCGTACCGAGACCGCGACCGAGGCGAGGCCGGGGGTGACCTCGCCGTCCTCCGTCGCATAGCCGCGCTCGCGGGCCTCGGTGACGACGCGACGCAGCTCGGCGTAGGAGTGCGGCCCCGCGCCGGTGCGGTCCTCGAATGCTCCGGAGTCCGGGTAGAGCGCCCGCAGCTGCTCGCGGGGAAGGGTGGCGAGCAGCGCGCGTCCACTCGCCGTCAGGTGGGCTGGGAGGCGCACACCGACATCGGTCACCAGCCGGGGGCGCCTCGGCGCGCGCTCCTCGACGATGTAGACGACGTCGCGGCCGTGGAGCACCGCGACGTGACCCGACTCGCCGATCGCGTCGACGAGCGCCGCGACGATGGGACGCCCGAGGCGGCTCAGCGGCTGCTGCCGCGAGAACCCGCTCGACAGCTCGTATGCCGCGACACCCAGACCGTACCGCCGCGCTTCGGGGAAGTGCAGCACGAAACCGTGCTCGGTCAGCACGGCGAGCAGGTGGTACACGGTCGAGCGCGGAAGGCCGAGGGCCGTGGCGATCGCCGCGGCCGGGGCGGGCCCGCGCTGGGCGCCGAGGTAGCCGAGGATGCGCAGCGTGTTCTCCGCCGCCGGAACTTTGCTCATCGCATCCTCCTCGGCCCTGCGTCTGGGATCCCGGACACCGAGCAGCCTACAGCCGAGGTGCAGCAGGACGCCCTGGCGCGATGATCGGAACATGCTCCAGACCCAGACCTCCGTCACCGTCGGCGCCGGTCCGCTGACCATCGCCGACGTCGTCGCCGTCGCGCGCCACGACGCGCCGGTCGCCCTCGATGCTGACGCTCTCGCGGGCGTCGCCGCATCCCGCGCCATCGTCGAGGCCCTCGCCGACGACACCGAGCCGCACTACGGCATCTCGACCGGATTCGGCGCCCTCGCCACCACGTTCATCCCGGCCGACCGCCGCGCCCAGCTGCAGGCGAGCCTCGTCCGATCGCACGCCGCCGGCTCCGGCCCCGAGGTCGAGCGGGAGGTGGTGCGCGCCCTCATGCTGCTGCGCCTCTCCACGCTGATGACCGGACGGACCGGCGCGCGTCCGCACACCGTCGAGACCTACGCCGCCCTGCTCAACGCCGGCATCACGCCGGTCGTCCACGAGTACGGCTCGCTCGGCTGCTCGGGAGACCTCGCACCGCTCGCGCACTGCGCACTGGCCGCCATGGGCGAGGGGCGTGTCCGGGTCGACGGGGAACTGCAGGACGCCGCGGACGCGCTCGCTGCCGCGGGCATCCCCCCGGTCGTCCTCGCCGAGAAGGAGGGCCTCGCCCTCATCAACGGCACCGACGGCATGCTCGGGATGCTCGCGCTCGCGATCCACGACCTGCACGGGCTGCTGACCGACGCCGACATCGCCGCGGCGCTCAGCGTGGAGGCGCTGCTCGGCACCGACGCCGTCTTCGCGGACGACCTGCAGCGGCTACGGCCCCAAGCGGGCCAGGCGGTCTCGGCGGCGAACATCCGGACCATGGTCGCCGGCTCCCCGATCGTGGCGAGTCACAAGGGACCGGAGTGCACCCGCGTGCAGGACGCGTACTCGCTCCGCTGCGCTCCGCAGGTGCACGGCGCGGCCCGCGACACGCTCGCCCACGCCGAGCTCGTCGCCGAGCGCGAGCTCGCGTCGGCCGTCGACAACCCGGTGCTGACGCTGGACGGAAGGGTCGAGTCGAACGGCAACTTCCACGGCGCGCCGGTCGCCTACGTGCTCGACTTCCTCGCGATCGCGGTCGCCGATGTCGCCAGCATGTCCGAGCGCCGCACGGACCGCTTCCTCGACCCGGCGCGCAACCAGGGGCTGCCGCCGTTCCTCGCGCACGAGGTCGGCGTCGACTCCGGTCTGATGATCGCCCAGTACACCGCGGCGGGCATCGTCTCCGAGCTGAAGCGGCTCGCCGCGCCGGCATCCGTCGACAGCATCCCCTCGTCGGCCATGCAGGAGGACCACGTGTCGATGGGATGGGCGGCCGCCCGCAAGCTGCGCCGCGCGATCGACGGCGTCACCCGCGTGATCGCGATCGAGGCGATGACCGCCGCGCGCGGCGCCGACCTGCGCGCGCCGCTCCGCCCCGGCCCCGCGACCGGCGCCGTCATCGCGACCCTGCGCACCGTCGTCCCGGGCCCCGGGCCCGACCGCCACCTCTCCCCCGAGATCGAGGCCGCCACCGACCTCGTCCGCACCGGCGCCCTCCGCGCCGCCCTCCCGACCCCCCTCCCCTGACCCACCCTCCCCACCGTCGAGTACACGATTTGTGCACGGTTTCACCGCGAAAAGCGTGCAGTTTTCGTGTACTCGACGGAGGGGGCACAGCACGAACGCCGAAAGGACGTAACACGATGGATGGAGCACGAAGGGTGCGCGCGGCGCGCGGGACGGAGCTCAGCGCGAAGAGCTGGCAGACCGAGGCGCCGCTGCGCATGCTCATGAACAACCTCGACTCGGAGGTCGCCGAGCGGCCCGACGACCTGGTGGTCTACGGCGGCACCGGCCGCGCAGCCCGCAGCTGGGAGGCGTTCGACGCGATCGTCGCGACCCTGCGCGATCTGGAGGCGGACGAGACGCTCCTGGTTCAGTCCGGCAAGCCGGTCGGCGTCTTCCGCACCCACGAGTGGGCGCCTCGGGTGCTGATCGCCAACTCCAACCTGGTGGGCGACTGGGCGACGTGGCCGGAGTTCCGCCGGCTCGAGGCGCTCGGCCTCACCATGTACGGCCAGATGACCGCCGGATCCTGGATCTACATCGGCTCGCAGGGCATCCTGCAGGGCACCTACGAGACGTTCGGCGCGGTCGCCCGCAAGCTCGCCGCCCGGCGCGGCGACTCCGGGGAGGACGACGACGCCACGCTCGCCGGCACCCTCACTGTGACGGGAGGCTGCGGCGGGATGGGCGGCGCGCAGCCTCTCGCCGTGACCATGAACGGCGGAGCCGTGCTGATCGTGGATGTGGACCGCGCGCGGCTCCAACGCCGCGTCGACCACGGCTACCTGGACGTGCTCGCCGACGACCTGGACGACGCCGTCGCGCAGGCACTCGCCGCCAAGGACGAGCGCCGGGCGCTCTCGGTCGGCATGGTCGGCAACGCCGCGGAGGTCTTCCCGGAGCTGCTCCGTCGCGGCGTCCCGATCGACATCGTGACCGACCAGACCAGCGCCCACGATCCCCTCTCGTACTTGCCCGTGGGCTACAGCGTCGACGAGTGGCGCGACCGGGCGGCGTCCGACCCGGAGCGGTTCACCGACGATGCGCGCCGGTCGATGGCGGCCCAGGTGGAGGCGATGGTCGGCTTCCTCGACGCGGGCGCCGAGGTGTTCGACTACGGCAACTCCATCCGCACCGAGGCGCAGCTCGGCGGCTTCGAGCGCGCTTTCGACTTCCCCGGCTTCGTGCCCGCGTACATCCGCCCCCTCTTCGCAGAGGGCAAAGGCCCGTTCCGCTGGGCGGCGCTCTCCGGAGACCCGGCCGACATCGCAGCGACGGACCGCGCCGTGCTGGAGCTGTTCCCCCACGACGAGCACCTGCGTCGCTGGATCACCCAGGCGGGCGAGAAGGTGCACTTCGAGGGTCTGCCCGCACGCATCTGCTGGCTGGGATACAAGGAGCGGCACCTCGCCGGGCTGCGGTTCAACGAGATGGTCGCCTCCGGCGAGCTGTCCGCGCCCGTCGTCATCGGACGGGACCACCTCGACTCGGGCTCCGTCGCCTCGCCGTACCGGGAGACGGAGGCCATGGCCGACGGCTCGGACGCGATCGCGGACTGGCCGCTGCTCAACGCCCTGCTCAACACCGCGTCCGGCGCGACCTGGGTGTCGCTGCACCACGGCGGCGGCGTCGGCATCGGGCGCAGCATCCACGCCGGGCAGGTGGTGGTCGCGGACGGGACGCCCCTCGCCGCCGAGAAGATCGAGCGCGTGCTCGTCAACGACCCCGGCACGGGCGTGATGCGCCACGTGGATGCGGGCTACGAGCGGGCGGTCGAGGTCGCCGAGGAGCGCGGGCTGCGCATCCCGATGCGCGAGCAGGGCGCCGAGCGGCCATGACCGCCACCCTCTTCACCGGCATCGGCGAGCTGGTCACGTTCGACCCGGCCCACGAGGGCGATCTCGGGCTCGTGACCGACGGTGCCCTGCTGGAGGTGGACGGCCGGGTCGCGTGGACCGGGCCGGCGTCCGCCGCGCCGCGGGAGGACGCCGACGCGGTCGAGGAGCTGGACGGAGCGGCGGTCGTCCCCGGCTTCGTGGACGCGCACACGCACCTCGTCTTCGCGGGTGACCGCTCGGCGGAGTTCGAGGCGCGGATGGCCGGGCGGCCGTATACCGCGGGCGGCATACGGTCGACCGTCGCCGCGACGCGGGCGGCCACGGACCACGCGCTTCGCCGCCGGCTGGCCGGGTTCGTGGCGGAGCTCCACGCCCAGGGGACCACGACGTTCGAGGTGAAGAGCGGGTACGGGCTCACCGTCGCCGACGAGGAGCGGTCGCTGCGCCTCGCCCGCGAGGTCACGGACGAGACGACTTTTTTGGGCGCGCACGTCGTCCCGCCGGAGTTCGCCGAGGATCCCGAGGCCTATGTGGACCTGGTGGTCGGCCCGATGCTCGACGCGTGCGCGCCGCAGGCACGGTGGATCGACGTCTTCTGCGAGGCCGGGGCGTTCACCGTGGAGCAGAGCCGCCGCATCCTCACCGCGGGAGCGTCGCGCGGTCTGGGCGTGCGCCTCCACGCGTCGCAGCTCGGCCCTGGCGACGGCGTGCAGCTGGCGGTCGACCTGGATGCGGCGAGCGTCGACCACTGCACCTACCTGAGCGACGACGACGTCGAGCGCTTGGCGGCCTCCGCCACGCTCGCGACGCTTCTGCCCGGAGTCGAGTTCTCGACCCGGCAGCCGTACCCGTCCGCACGGCGGCTGCGGGATGCGGGCGCCACGGTGGCGATCGCGAGCGACTGCAACCCTGGGTCGTCGTTCACATCGTCGATGCCGTTCTGCATCGCGCTGGCCGTGCGCGAGCTCGGTCTCACTCCCGCAGAGGCGCTGGAGGCCGCCACGCTGGGCGGTGCCGCCGCGCTGCGCCGCGACGACGTCGGCCACCTGCGACCGGGCGCGCGCGCCGACTTCGCGGTCCTGGCCGCCCCGAGCCACGTGCACCTGGCCTACCGCCCCGGCGTCCCCCTCGTGTCCCGCACCGTCCGCGCCGCCTGAGGCTCCCCCACCGTCGAGTACACGAATAGTGCACGCTCGCGCCGCGTGTCGCGTGCACTATTCGTGTACTCGACGGTGGGGGACGCTCAGGAGGCGCGGTCAGCGGGAGGCGAGACCGGCGGCGGCCTCGAGCACGAGGAGGGCGGCGAGGCGCACCGTGCGCTGGTCGGGGGCGTCGGAGGTCGCGTCGACCTCCGCGATGTCGATCGAGCGGACCAGGGGGGAGGCTGCGACGAGCCGGGCCGCGCGGCGCAGCTCCCATGCCGCCAGGCCGCCGGGGACGGACGCCGGGCATCCGGGCGCGACGGAGCGGTCGCAGACGTCCACATCGAGGTCCACGTGCACGGGGCCGCCGGCGGCGCCGGCGATCTCGAGGGCTTCCGCCATGATGTCGTCGAGCGGGCGCGTGTGCAGGGCCTCGCGCGGGATGACGGTGATGCCGTGCTCTGCGGCGCGCCGCGTGTAGGCGGCCGAGTTGGCGAAGTCCGCGATGCCGATCTGGACGATCCGTCGCCCGTCGAGCCCCGCATCCAGCAGCTCCCGGACGGGTGAACCGTTCGACCGTCCGTCGCGCAGATCGTGGTGCGCGTCGAGCGTGATCAGCCCGGCGATGCCCAGATCGGACCCGAACGCGCCGAGCGCCGCAGGGACGGTGAGCGCGTTGTCCCCGCCCACCGCGACCGTCAGCCGCGAGAGACCGACCGCAGCCGCCACCGCGTCGGTCGCGCGCTCCCGGCCGCCGGGCGCGTCGGGCGATTCCACGTCGCCGGCGTCCGCGAAGCGCAGCGCCTCGACGTCGAGTCCCGGCACGAACGCCGAGTACCGGCGCAGCGCCTCCCGCACCGCACCCGGCGTCGCGTGCGCTCCCGTCGGCGAGAGCGACGTCTCGTGCGTCGGGATGCCGAGCAGCGCCAGGTCCGCGCCGTCCGGTCCCAGGGGCGCCCACCCGCCCGCACGGGGCCACAGCGGATCGACGGACAGCGGCTGCTCGCTCATACCGCGACCCTATCCAGACCCTGGCGCCAGGGCCCGGGCCGTCGCGCGTCGTCCGTCCGGGATCTCAGACGGCGCACGACGTCCCCTCAGATCTGCGAGCCGCCCGCCGGCCGGGTGAACACCGGCGGCTCCGGGGTCCGGCCGGACGAGTCGTCCGCACCCGAGGGGCCGGTCGGCGGCACGTCGGTGCCCCCGCCCCCGGACGTCCCGTCGCCGTCGCCGCCGAGCCTGGCCGCGCGCCGGGCCGCCTTCCGCTCGCGCCGCCCCTCGACGAGGTTGTACAGCGTGGGCAGCACGACCAGCGTCAGGACGGTCGACGAGATCAGGCCGCCGATCACCACGATGGCGAGCGGCTGCGAGATGAACCCTCCGTGGCCGGTCAAGCCGATGGCCAGTGGCGTGAGGGCGGCGATCGTCGCGAGCGCCGTCATCAGGATGGGGCGCAGACGTCGGGAGGCGCCGTGGGCGACCGCATCCGACACGCTGAGCCCCCGCCGTCGGTACTGGTTGACGAGGTCGATGAGCACGATCGCGTTGGTCACGACGATGCCGATCAGCATCAGGAGACCGATCAGCGACGCCACGCCCAGCGGGATGCCGGAGATGATCTGCAGCAGGATGGCGCCGGTCGCCGCGAACGGCACCGAGACCAGGAGCAGCAGCGGCTGGCGCAGCGAGCGGAACGTCGCCACCATCACGATGTAGACGATCAGGATGGCCGCGAGCAGCGCGATCCCGAGCTGCTGGAACGCGTCGGACTGGCTGGCCGAGACGCCGCCGATCTTCGCCGTCGCACCCTCGGGCAGGTCGGCCGCCTTGAGACTCGCCGTGACGTCCGCATTCGCGGTCGTCAGGTTGTCCGTCGCCGGCGTCGCGGTCACGCTGGCCGTGCGCAGGCCGCGCTCGGTGGTGACCGTCGCCGGTCCCTTGACCTCCTTCACGGAGGCGAGCGTGTCGAGCGGGACGACACCGGCCGCGGTCGGGATCGGCAGCTGCGCGAGCCCCGCGACGGTCGTCGGCGGGTTGGCGCTCTGCAGGTAGATCTTGAGCGTCGTATTGTCGATGGCGACGGACCCGGCCTGGGTGGGCTGCATGGCCTGCGACACGATCGTGCCGACCGCCACCTCGCTGAGCCCGGCGGCGGCTGCCTTCGAGCGGTCCACCTCCACGGCCACGTATGGCAGGGACGCGCTCAGGTTGCTGGTCACCTGCTTGAGCGACGACTTCTTCTGGAGCTCGGCGACCACCGAGTCCGTCGCCTTCTGCAGGTCTGTGTTGCTGGAGGCCGAGATGTCGACCTCGATGTCGCTCGAGCCGCCGAACCCGCTGGAGGCCGAGAGCGTGATCTCGCCCTGGCCCTTGATCGCCGCGAGCTCGTCCGAGATGGTGTCCTGCAGCTTCGTCTGGTCGGCGTCCGGGTCGGTCGTGATCGAGAACGTGGTGCCGCCGCTGCCGCCGGTGAAGGCGTCACGCAGCGATGACCCGCTGGAGCCGATCGAGACCTGCACGGTCTTGACGCCCGATGTGTCGAGCAGCTTCTGTTCGACGACCTTCGCGGCGTCGTCCTTCGCCTGGAGGCTCGCGCCCGGGTCGAGGGTCTGGGTGACCGTGAGCGAGTTCTGTCCGCTCGAGCCGAGGAAGTTGGTCTTCACCAGCGGGAACGAGAGGATCGTCAGGATGAGCACCAGCGCGGCGGCGACGATGGTCCACACCGAGTGCCTCAGAGTCCAGCGGATGATCGGCAGGTAGCCCGCCTGCAGCCGCGACGGATGCTCGAGCTCGTCGACGCCCGAGGCCGCGGCATCCTCGACGGCCAGGTGGGCGGCCTCCACGTCGTCGCCGCCCTCGTGCTTGTGCACCTTCGGCGCGCGCAGGAACCAGTAGGCCAGCACCGGGACGATGGTCAGGGCCACGAGCAGCGACGACAGCAGGGCGATCGTCACTGTGACGGCGAAAGGCCGGAACAGCTCACCGGTCACATCCCCGACGAAGGCGAGCGGCAGGAACACCGCGACTGTCGTGATGGTGGATGCGGTGATCGCCCCGGCGACCTCGCGCACGGCGCGCACGATCACGACGGCCCGGTCGGACCCCGCCACGAGCTGCCGTTTGATGTTCTCGATGACGACGATGGAGTCGTCGACGACGCGGCCGATCGCGATGGTGAGCGCGCCCAGGGTGATGATGTTGAGCGTGTAGCCGGAGGCCCACATCACGATGAACGTGATGAGCACGCTCGTCGGGATGGAGATGACGGTGACGAGGGTCGACCGCACCGACAGCAGGAACACCAGGATGACGATGACCGCCATCGCGAGGCCCAGCAGCCCCTCCTCGGTGAGCGAGTTGATGGACTGCGTGATGAACGGCGCCTGGTCGAAGACGACGGTGATCGTGACGCCGGCGCCGAGCTTCTTCTCGAGGTCCGGGATGAGGTCGCTCACCTCGTGCGACACCTCGACCGTGTTGGCGGACGGGAGCTTGGTGACGGCGACCGTGAGGGCCGGCTTGCCGTCGACGCGCGAGAGGGACGTGATCGGGTCGTCGGTCTCCTCGACCGTCGCGACCGCGCCGATGGTCGGGGGCGGCGTCGCTGCCGTGGCGGCGGCCGCGGCTGCGGGTGCGGCGCCCGTCGCGCCGCCCGCTCCCGGCGCACGACTCGCGCCGCCCGACGCATCGCCCGCTCCCGTCGCCCCCGCTCCACCCGCCGAGCGGATCAGCGGCAGGCCGGCGATGTCATCCACCGACCCCAGCTGGCTGCCCGACTGGATCGACAGCGTTGTGTCGTCCTCGGTGATGTCGCCGCCCGGGATGAGCACGCCGCTCTGCTGCAGCGCATCCTTGATCGCCGACGAGGAGACGCCCGCGGCCGCGAGCTTCGCGGCGTCCGGAGTGATGGTGATGCGCCGGCCGACCTCGCCGACGAGCTGCGCGTCGTTCACGCCCGTCAGATCCTTGATGTCCGGCAGGACGAGCTTGGTGATGTCGTCGCCGAGCGCCCGCTGGTCCGTCCCGCCGGTCACGGCGAGCTGGATGACGGGGAGGTCGTCGATGCTGCCCGAGAGGACCTGCGGCTCGACGCCCGAGGGCAGCGTGGACTTGATGCGGTTGATCGCCTGGTCGATCTTCTGCTCGGCGGTCGCCAGATCGGTGCCGTAGGTGAACTTCGCCGTGATGATCGACTGGTTCGTGCTGCTGACCGCCGAGGTGCTGTCGAGGTCCGGGACCCCCTGGATCGCCGCCTCCACCGGGCTGCTCACGTCGTTGTTGACGACCTCCGGCGACGCGCCCGGGTAGCTGGAGAGCACCACGAGCTGCGGGAAGGAGATCGAGGGGATGAGCTCCTGTTTGAGGTTGGTGAGCGCGAGGCCGCCGAAGACCGCGGCGACGATCGTGACGAGCGCGATCAGGGCACGGTTCTTCATGCTGAGGACGGCGAGGAAGTGCACGGAATTCCCCTTAAGGAACGGCGGACGGGACGCGCGGCGACGATGGCGCTCGGAAAGTATGTCAGTCGCCCTTGAGCGAGCGCTTCATGCCCTGGTACGACATCCCCGTACTCCCGCGGGCGTCCCCGTGATGTTCACCGCCACCGTCAGACCACGCTCGGCAGCGCCCCCTGGTCGAAGTACGGCGCCGGCTCGCTGGCCGCGACCGCCCACGCCCGCGACAGCGCCGTGAACGCCCGGTCGTACTCGTCCGGCGTGTAGGTGATCGGGATGCGCAGGAAGCGCTCGAACGCTCCGTCGAGCCCGAACCGGGGGCCGGCTGCGATTAGGAGGCCGTGGCTGCGGGCCGCGAGCGCGAGCGCAGAGCTCACCGGCGCCCCGATGCCCACCCAGGCGGTGAGGCCGCCGTGCTGCGGCGGCACCGTCCACTCCGGGAAGGTCTCCGCGACCAGCCGGTGGACCTCCGCCCGGCCGAGCCGGAGCTGCTCCCGGCGCTCTTCGGCGATCTCTGCGAGTTGCGGGAGGAGCTGCGCCACGACCAGCTGCTCGATGACGGGCGTCCCGAGGTCCGTCGCGGGCTTGGCCGCGATCAGCCGCTGGATGTGCGAGCGCTCGGCGCGGATCCAGCCGATCCGGAGACCGCCCCACAGCGTCTTGCTCGCCGAGCCGATCATCACGATGGGCGCCGCCGGCGTCGCGGGGTCCGCGTAGCGCGGCAGCGGCAGGTACTCGCCGACCCGGTCGATGTCGAGCTCGGCGGTCGTCTCGTCCGCGACCACGATCGTGCCGTGGCCGGCCGCCGCGGCGAGCACCCGGCGACGCGTCTCCGGGCTCATCGAGGCGCCGGTCGGGTTGTGGAAGTCAGGGATCAGGTACGCCAACGCGGGATTCGCCCGGCGGAACGTCTGCTCGATGCCCTCCGCATCCCAGCCGTCCGTCTCCTCCCCCAGCCGGTGCGGACCCTCCTCGGGCGCCGTGACCGTGATGGGCACGAGCCGCGCGCCGGCCAGCCGCATCGCCTCGATGGCGTGCGGATACGTCGGCACCTCGATCACGACCCGGTCGCCGCGCTGCAGGAAGGTGCGTGCGATCAGCGCGATGGCCTGCTGGGCGCCGACGGTGACGAGGATCTGGCCGGGGTCTGTCGGCAGCCCCCGGCGCGTGTAGCGCTGGGCGATCTCGGCGCGCAGGTGCGGCAGGCCGACCGGGTCGTAGCCCGGGTCGGGCAGGAAGCGCGGCAGCTCCTCGGCGGCCGCCCGGGCCGCGGCGGCGAGTGGGGAGGCCGCGGGGAGCGACGCCTTGGTGAAGTCGAGCATCCCCTCGCCGCCGGTCGCGGGCAGCGGAAGCGTGCGCCCGGGCAGGCGGGTGACGCTGCCTGAGCCGCGCACGCTGTCGACGAAGCCGCCCTCGCGCAGCTGCCGGTAGGCGGCCGCGACGGTGGTGCGGCTCAGCTGCAGCCGGCCGGCGAGGTCGCGTTCCGCGGGCAGGCGGGTGCCGATGGGGATGCGCCCGTCGAGCACGAGCAGCCGGATGCGGTCGGCCAGCGCAGCGTAGGAGGCGGCCGAGGTGCGCCAGCTCCCGAGCAGGACTTCGAGCGAGCGGGCAGTGAGCTGCGCATCCGACATGCAGGCCACTTTAGGCGAATTGGCATCTTGCCGCCAGTCCAATCGTCGCGATTGGATTGTTTCCATGACCACCCGACTGCTCCTCACCCGGCGCCTCGTGCAGCTGCTGATCGGCCTGTTCCTCTACGGCATCGCCATCGCGCTCATGGTCCGCGCGGGCATCGGGTTGTCGCCGTGGGACGTGCTGGCGCAGGGGTTGTCGATCAAGACGGGCATCCCGTTCGGGTTCGTCACGAATCTCGTCGGGCTGGTCGTGCTCGCCTTCTGGATCCCGCTCCGCCAGCGCCCCGGACTCGGCACCATCCTCAACGTCCTGCTGGTCGGACCGAGCGCCCAGCTCGGGCTCGACCTCCTCCCTCAGCAGACGGAGCTGTGGGCGCAGGTGCTGTTCTTCGCCGGCGGCCTGCTGCTGCTCGCGGTCGCGACCGGCCTGTACATCGGCCCGCGGCTGGGCCCCGGTCCGCGCGACGGGCTCATGACGGGCCTGCACGCCCGCACCGGTCGGCCGATCTGGATGGTGCGGACCGCCATCGAAGTGACCGTCCTGATCATCGGGTGGGCGCTCGGCGGGAACGTCGGCGTCGGGACGCTCGCGTTCGCGCTGCTGGTCGGCCCGCTCTGCAGCATCACCCTCCCCTTCTTCGCGATCCGCCTGCCGCAGGACGCTGCAACGGCTGCGGCGGCACTGGAGAGCGAGCTCGAGGGAACGGCCGAGCAGTCGGCCGGCCTCGAGGAGGAGCGGGATGCCGTCCGCTTCGACGTGCGCGACGGCATCCTGCTCGAATCCGACCGCGCGGCGCACGCCCGCGCCATCCGCCCGGACTCCCCCTTCGTCCGCGGTCCCCAGCCCGACCGGGCTCCCGCGGACCTCCCGTCGGAGCGTCGCTCGCGTCCCTCCCGCATCGTCGCCGCCCACTGGCTCGACGACCGCCTCACGGGCCGCCCCCGCCACCCCTGACCTCGCGCCTGCGCCCTCCGCCCCTCGTGCCCCACCGCCCCCGTCGAGTACACGAAAAGTGCACGGTTTCAGCTCGAAACCGTGCACTTTTCGTGTACTCGACGGGGGCGGTGGGGCGCGGGGGCTCAGCGCGCGAGACCGGAGCGACCCGGGAGCGGGTCAGGCGAGGTGCTGGGCGTAGTGGCGGAGGGCGTCGCGGACGAACGTCGCGCCGGCCTCGCCGCCGTAGTTGGCCGCGAAGCGGGGGTCGGCGACGTACATGTCGCCGAGACCCGTCAGGTACGCGGCCGGCGGTGCGCCGGTGCCGTAGCCGGGCGTGCCCGGAATGTCGGCCAGCCAGTCGGCGTGACGCCGCGCCAGCGCCTGCGCGCGGCCGGAGTCGGGCGCGACTCCGTCCGCGGCAGCCGCCTGCCAGTCGGCGGCGAGACGCTGCTGGCGCTCCTGCCAGTCGCGGCGCTCCTCCGGGGTCTTGCTGCGCCACCAGCGGTCGGAGGACGCGTACGCCTCCTTCCCCCAGCGCTCCTCGACCTCGTCCTTGTACTGCGTGTGATCGAAGCCGTCGAACATCTGCTCGGCCATGATCTCCTCTCCTTCCTCCACGGCGTGGATCGTCGACTCGACCGACGCGATCTGCCGCGCCAGCCGTTCCCGCTCCGCCCGAAGCCACGCGAGGTGGTCGCGCAGGGCGGGCGCCGCATCCGTCCGGTCGTCGAGCACCCGGCCGATGGCGTCGAGGCCCAGGCCGAGGTCGCGGAGCAGCAGGATGCGTTGCAGCCGCACGAGGGAGTCGCGGTCGTAGTACCGGTAGCCGTTGCCTCCGACCCGGCTGGGCTTCAGCAGCCCGACCGCGTCGTAGTGCCGCAGTGTCCGGCTGGTCGTCCCGGCGATGCGGGCGATGTCCTGGATGGACCAGTCCATGTCTCCCCTCCTCTCGTGCGATGCAGCACCCACGCTAGGAGTTGACGCTACGTCAAGGTCAAGTGCGTCGCTAGAGTGACCGTGTGAGTGGCATCCGATCGACCGTCCGCGTGGCACCCGGCATCCTGTTCGTCGAAGGGCCGCTCTCCAACTGGACCGTCTTCCACGGCGCCGGAGCCGTCGAACTGGTCGACTGCGGCTACCCCGCGGACCTGCCGCTGGTCGAGGAGTCCATCCGGCTCGCGGGGGCCGACCCGGCCGACCTGCGCCGCATCCTGATCACCCACGGGCACTCCGACCACCTGGGCGCGAGCGCCCGGCTCGCGGCCGAGCGGGGCGTCGTGGTGGCCGCGTCGCCCGCCGAGCTCCCCAACGTGCGCCGCGACATCACCGAGCAGGTCACGATCGGCGACCTGCTCCCCTCGATCTTCCGGCGGGGAACCGTGCGCTGGACGGTCGCCGCGGTGCGCGCCGGCGGCCTGGGCGACGTCGGGGTGCGGGACGCCGTGGCGCTGGAGGGCGAGGGAGTCCTGCTCAGCACCGGACACGCGCTCCAGCTGGTGCCGGCGCCCGGGCACACCTCGGGCAGTGTCTGCTTCTTCGAGCCGGAGTCGCAGTCGCTGCTGTCGGGCGATGCCGTCGTGAGCGGCCATCCGCTGCTCCGGGAGTCGGGCGAGCTGCAGCAGCTGCCCGGATTCTTCCAGCACGACGCGGACGAGGCGGCCCGGAGCGCCCGGAGGCTCGTCCTGTGCGACGCGGCGCGCATCCTGCCGGGGCACGGACCGATCGTCGAACTGGTTCCGGACGCCGCGGGCTAGCGGACCCGCCGGTCAGCGGGCGCCGCCGGCTAGCGGATCCCGCCGTCTAGCGGATCCCGCAGGCTAGCGAACCTACCGCTTCGCCCGCGCCGGAACCCGCTTCTGCCCGCCTCCGGCCGCCGCCGGCTCGCGCGTCTCCGCCTGCTCCACCGTCGGGCCGTCGCCCGGCGGCTGCGGCTCCGGAATGGTGCCCGCCACCTGCTCCGCGCTCTCGGCCGGTTCGCCGATGGTGAGCGGCACCGGGTGGATGTGGATGCGCGTGTGCGCGTGCGACGCGGGCACGAGGGGCCGGCGAGCGACCGGGCGCACCGGCTCGCCGCGGCGGTCCTGGCCGGGCAGCGGGCGGGAGCGGCGGCCGTAGATGAGCGACGACGAGTCGAGCAGCCACGGAACGAGGGCGACGGTGACGCCGTGGCACAGCATCAGCTGCTTGCTGATGCGGCGGGCACGGTGGTTGTGCAGCAGCGACTCCCACCAGTGGCCGACGATGTACTGCGGCAGGTAGACCGTCACCACCTCCGAGCCGTGCTCCTCGCGCCGGTGCTTGAGGTACTTCACCAGAGGGATGCCGAACTCACGGTACGGCGACTCGATGATGGTGAGCGGCACATGGATGT
This sequence comes from Leifsonia sp. KNZ13-11D, assembly GCF_056754895.1. Taxonomy (NCBI): domain Bacteria; kingdom Bacillati; phylum Actinomycetota; class Actinomycetes; order Micrococcales; family Microbacteriaceae; genus Leifsonia; species Leifsonia sp. KNZ13-11D. The sequence continues at coordinate 561,940 of NZ_JBPGWU010000001.1, read as the reverse complement.
TCTGCTCGATCCACTGCCGCTGCAGCTTCTGCGTCGCCTCCTCGTCGATCGAGACGTGGACGGCCTCGATCGAGTCGTGCCGGGCGGCGATGGCGTAGTCGAGCGCCTTGAGGGCCGGCTTCTGCATCTTGCCGATCAGGACGATCGCGTGGTCGCCGACGCTTCCGAACGTCGTGACCGGGTCGACCTCGACCTCCTTCTCGACGTCGCGGTAGTACCGGTTCACGCCGAGCATGAGGAACCAGAGGATCGGCATGAAGATGAAGACCAGGTACGCGCCGTGCGTGAACTTGGTGATCGTCACGACGATGAGCACGATCGCGGTGAGACACGCGCCGAAGGCGTTGATGCAGAGCGAGCGGATGATGCCGGTGCGTTCCCGGCCGGACTGACCGCCTTCGCGCAGGAGCGTGATCCAGTGCTTCACCATGCCCGACTGGCCGAGGGTGAACGACACGAACACGCCGATGATGTAGAGCTGGATGAGCTGGGTCAGGTTCGCCTGGTAGACGACCAGCAGTACGGTCGCGGCCAGCGCCAGGATGATCATGCCGTTCGAGTACACGAGGCGGTCGCCGCGGGTGTTCAGCGCCTTCGGCGCATAGGAGTCGCGCGCGAGCACCGAGCCGAGCAGCGGGAAGCCGTTGAAAGCCGTGTTGGCGGCGAGAAGCAGTACGACGGCGGTCGCTGCCTGCACCAGGAAGAAGAAGACGGTGTTGTTGCCGAAGGTCGCTGCGGCGATCTGGGCGATCAGACTGCGCTGCGGCTGCGTGGCGCACTGCGCCCAGCCCTGGAGGTCGCACGGGTTCTCGGCGTAGTGGACGCCGCTGATCAGCGCCGTCGCCGTGAGGCCGGCGAACAGGGTGATCGCGATGCCGCCCATCAGGCCGAGGGTGATGCGGGCGTTGCGGATCTTCGGCGTGCGGAAGGCGGGGACGCCGTTGGCGACCGCTTCGACACCCGTCAGAGCCGAACATCCACTCGAGAAGGCGCGCAGCAGAAGCAGCACGACGGCCGCCTGGGTGAGGGAGTCGGCGTGCACCTGGTATCCGGCGGACTCGGCGACCGGGGCGTCGCCGAAGGCGGTGCGGACGAGCGCCGTGACGACCATGAGCCCGATGCTGCCGATGAAGATGTAGGTCGGCAGTGCGAACGCCTTCGACGATTCGCGCACGCCGCGCAGGTTGACGGCGGCGATGACGATGACGCAGAGGATGGCGAGCTCCACCCGCCAGGGGGCGAGGAACGGCAGGGCCGAGATCACGTTGTCGACGCCCGACGCGACCGACACGGCCACGGTGAGCACGTAGTCCACCAGCAGCGCGGAGGCGACGACCAGGCCGGCCTTCTCGCCGAGGTTCTTGTGGGCGACCTCGTAGTCGCCGCCGCCGGAGGGGTACGCCTTCACGAGCTGCCGGTAGCTCAGGACGACCGTGACGAGGAGCACGACGACCGCCGCGGCCACCCACGGCGCGAACGTCAGGAACGCCAGGCCGCCGAGCAGCAGGATCATCAGGAGCTCCTGCGGAGCGTAGGCGACGCTGGAGAGCGCGTCCGAGGCGAAGATGGGTAGGGCGAGGTGCTTCGGGAGCAGTTGTCCTTCGAGCTTCTCACTCGGAAGCGGGTCGCCGATCAACCAGCGCTTCGGGGATCTCCCCTCATTTGTCACGAGGTGCGAGCATACTCGCTGGCAATGCACTGTCAAGTCGGCGCGTCGCGCCTCCAGCACCCTCCCGATCTGCAAACACTGGGCGTTGCCCCGCAGACGGGGTGGGTATGGCGGATTGGCGCGGCACAGCCGTGAGGAGCGGCCTCACTGGGAGCCGGATGAGCATTCGCTGACTCTTTCCCAAGCCGGGCGCACCGGCTCAGCGGCGGCTGAGCGCCTCGGCGACAGTGCGCCGCACGCGGTCCAGTTCGCCTTTGAGGAGCGGCACGACGTCGACCGGAAGGGCGCCGCGCGCCGCCTCGGAACGGAGGTCGGTGCGCAGCTGCTGGCGGAACTCGTTGAGCGCCGCCTCCGCATCCCTGACCGCCGTCATCCCCGCGGCCCGCGCATCCCGGCCGGCATCCCGGGCCTCCTGACGCGGGTCGACGCGCGAGGCGTTGCGCTTGGCCTCGCGGGCGGCCGACGCCAGTTCGGCGCGCAGTGTGCGCATGGCGTCGTTGACGCCCGCGCGCACCTCGTCGGCGAGACGCCGGACCGAGTCGGTGACCTCCTCCTCGATCGCGTCGAGCTCCGGCCGGCGGGCGTCGAGCTCCGCGCGGCCGGCGTCCGTGATCGCGTAGACGGTCTTCCGGCCCTCGGTGGTCTTGGTGACCAGCCCCTCCTCCTCCAGCTTGGCGAGCCGGGGGTAGATGGTCCCGGCGCTGGGGCTGTACGTGCCGCCGAAGCGGTCGCTGAGCGCCTGGATGAGCTCGTAGCCGTGCCGCGGCGACTCGTCGAGGAGGCTCAGCAGGTACAGCCGGAGGCTGCCGTGCGAGAAGACGGGGCTCACGCCGACGCCTCCTGCGCACCCGCACCCTGCGACGTCGCTGCGCTGCGGAGCACGGCCGCGTCGCCGGAGACGGAGTTGACGTTGATCTCGACCCAGGTGCCGTTGAGCGAGCCGGAGGTGCCGGTGTAGCCCCGGCCCATCCCGCCCACCACGGTCATGTTGTCGAGCTGCACCTTGCCGGACACCGTGTTCACGCGGTAGCGGGCGCCGACGGCCTCCGGGATGCGGATGGTCGTGTCGCCTGAGACCGTGTTGACGGCGATGTCGTCGGGGGTGCCGGTCACGTCGATCATGACGTCGCCGGAGACGCCGTCGGCGGAGAAGCGGCGGATGGCGCCGGTCGCAGTGACGTCGCCCGACACGGTATGCGCCGAGATGCGGCCGGTGTGGTCGCGCACGGACAGCTCGCCGCTGACGGAGTTGAGCTCGACGTCGCCGGTGAGGCCGTCGGCGACCACGTCTCCGGAGACGGTGCTGAGCCGCGCATCCGTGTGCAGTCCGGAGATGAGCGCCGCCGCCGAGACGACGCCGAACTTCAGCTCGACATCACGAGGGACGAGCACGCTGACGTCGGCCCGGGCACTGGACCGCATCGACTTGAAGACCTCGATGAAGTTGTCCCAGCGCAGCTGAGGGTGGTCGATCTCGAGGCGGTCGCCGTCGATCACGATCTTCAGGTCGCGCCCTGCGACGGAGTGGACCTCGATGCGCGCACCGGGCTCGTCGTGCCCGACGATGTCGATCTGACCGCCGATGAATCCGACCTTCAGCGCGCGGACGAGCTCCACGTCGATGGTTCGGCTCTCGCCGGGCTGGATCAGCCACTTCTCCTGTGCCATGGTTCGTTCTCCTTGCTCTCCGGTCCGTGCCGGGACCGTCGGTGACTCGCGTTATATCGCGATTGTTGACGGATTCACGATATATCGCGTTCAGGGGGGATGCAAGGGTGCGCGGACACGATCCGCGGGAGTTCAGGGTCGAGTCAGGGGGAACCCCGAGCTACCAGCGCAGACGGCTACCGGCGCAGCCAGGGCTGCAGCAGCCGGGTGACGAACGGCAGCAGCACGTACGTCATGGTCGGCGTCAGGCAGAGCGTGCTGAGCAGCACCGTCGCCAGCGGCCACAGGCTGTGCCAGCCGGGCACGAAGGTCACGGTGAGGTACGTGAAGGCGAGCGACAGCGGGAAGAAACCGAGCCAGATCGTCACCGCCTGCTTCCACCGCGGCGGCGCCGCCGGCACACCCGGCTGCGGCTGGTCGAACCAGCCCTCGATGCCGGTCCTCCGCTCGACGCGGGACACCTCGACCAGCTCGCGCCCCTCATAGAGCCAGTCGGCGCGGTCGTCCGACGCCTCCCAGGCCTCCAGGGTGTCGGCGTCCGCGAAGCGGTAGAGCATGTGCCACTCGTCGGAGTCGGCGTGGGCGCGCACCCAGCCGGAGCCGAGGAAGCCGTCGTACGTGTTGGCCAGGTTCACGCCGGCCTGCACCCAGTGGGTGACCTCGGCCAGGCGGGTGCTGTCGACGCGGCGGGTGATGGACACGGTGATCGGGAGGCGACGCGCTCGTGGCGCATCCAGGAGAGGCTCTTGTGGAGACATGACTCCATTGTCTCCGCAGCGCGTTACGCGCGGATTTCGGAGCGGTCCCCCCGATCAGCGGCGGACCGTCGCGCACGACCAGGCGCGGCGTCACGAGGCGGTGACGGGGATCGGACACCGGGTCCCCGCGCTGGACCCGGCCGCCGTGCGTGCCGGTGAGGAGCTCCAGTACTCCAGCCGCCACCTCGTCGAGCTGCTGGGCGACGCTCGAGAAGCCGAGCGCCTCGGCGACCGGCGTGTCGTCGTAGCCGACCACGGGGATGCGGCCGGCGGTCGCCGTGAGGGCGCCGAGCGCGAGGGAGTCGGAGACGCAGACGACGCCGTGGAGGCGGCCGGCGCGCTGCTCGAGGAGGCGCACCGCCTCCGCGCCGTTCGGGACGACGTCTTCCACCGCGGCGTCGAGCAGCCGAAGCTCGTCGTCATCGAGACCGCTGCCCGCGCGCATCGCCTCCAGCCAGCCGGTGCGCCGGTCGTCGCCCGTCCCGGACCCGCTGGGCCAGCCGATGAAGCCGATACGCGGACCACCGCGGGAGAGCAGATGCGCCGTCGCCTCGCGCACGCCGGCCCGACCGTCGACATCCACCCACAGGTGCTCGGGGTCGGTCATGTCGTCGATGCCCCACGGGCGGCCGAAGGTGACGAACGACCGGCCGTTCTCGATCAGCCACTCCGTGCGCGGGTCGCCGTGGAAGGTCGACGTGAGCACGAAGGCGTCGACGTCGGCGGCGTCCGACAGCCTGCGGAACTGCTCGATCTCGTCGTCCGGCCCTGTCGCGGTGAACAGCAGCACGCGAAGGCCCTGGCGGTCCGCCTGCTCGGTGAGCGCGTGCAGGAACCGGTCGAGGATGCTGCCCGAGATGCCGTCCTGCGTGATCGGGTCGAGGCGGATGCCGATCGTCGAGCTCTTCTGCGTGCGGAGCCGGCGCGCCGAGGCGTGCGGCCGGTACCCCAGCGAGTGGATGGCCGCCTGCACCCGCTCCCGCGTCTCCGGGCGCACGAGTTCCGGCGCGTTGAGCACGTTCGACACGGTCTGGCGGGACACCCCGGCGACGCCGGCGACGTCCGTCACGGTCGGCTGCGCGCCCATCGCGTGGCCTCCCTCCGGCTCGTCTCGTGGCTGGATACGACCCTAGTGGGCTGCTTGACACCTGTGGAAGCACGCGGTTACTGTGACTGGCATCCCGGTTTGATCGTTCAAACCCAGCGTAGCGGCTGATGATTGGATCGATCAAACCGGAGTGACGAATCAGGCGACGGAGCGGAGGAGGTCGGATGCGCGCACCGCAGCGGAGCACCGGCGCCGCTTCCGGTGTCCCCGGAATTCGCTCACAGGCCGCACCATCCGACGGGTTGTCCACCACCTACCCGACCCTTCCCGTGTGCGCCCCTCCTCGCGGGCACACTCATACCAAGGAGACACGAATGCGCAAGATCACACACCGCTGGCTCGCGGGCGGCGCCGTCGCCGCGGCGACCGCCCTCGCCCTCACGGGGTGCGGCTCCGGCTTCGGCGGGAGCAGCAGTTCCGACACCGGCAAGCTCTCCTCGTCCGACAAGCCGCTGACCGTCATGATCGGCTCGTCCGGCGACGCCGAGACCACGGCGGTGAAGTCCGCGGTCTCCGACTGGTCCAAGAGTTCGGGCACCAAGGCGAGCGTGGTGGCCGCGAGCGACCTCAACCAGCAGCTGTCGCAGGGCTTCGCCGCGAAGAAGCCGGCCGACGTCTTCTACCTGTCGACCGATGCGCTGGCCGGGTACGCCTCCAACGGCTCCCTGCTCGCCTACGGCGACCAGCTGAGCAACAAGAGCGACTTCTACCCGAGCCTGGTGAAGTCGTTCACCTACGACGGCAAGTTCTACTGCGCGCCGAAGGACTTCTCCACGCTCCAGCTCGTGATCAACACCGATGCCTGGTCGGCCGCGGGGCTGACCGACGCCGACATCCCGAAGACCTGGGACGACCTCGAGGCCGTCGCCAAGAAGCTCACGACCGGCAGCCAGGTCGGCCTAGCCATCTCGGGCGAGTACGCCCGGATCGGCTCCTTCATGGTGCAGGCCGGCGGAAACCTCATGAATGAGGACAGCACCAAGGCCACCGCGGACAGCGACGCCAACGTGAAGGCGCTCGACTTCGTCAAGCAGATGCTGAACGGCGGAGAGCTGAAGTACGCGAAGGACCTCGGCGCGGGCTGGGGCGGCGAGGCGTTCGGCAAGGGCCTCGCGGCGATGACGATCGAAGGCAACTGGATCACCGGAGCCCTCAAGTCCGACTTCCCGAACATCAAGTACAAGATCGCAGAGCTGCCGAAGGGCCCGGCCGGCCAGGGCACGCTGCAGTTCACCAACTGCTGGGGCATCGCCGCCGACAGCCCCAACCAGGCCGCCGCTCTGAAGCTGGTGGAGAAGCTGACCAGCAAGTCGGACCAGCTCGCCTTCTCGAAGGCCTTCGGCCCGATGCCGTCCATCAAGTCGGCGGCCGCCGAGTGGAAGTCCGACAACCCCGACCTGGTGCCGTTCCTCAACGCGGCCGACTACGCCAAGGGCGTCCCGACCGCGAAGGGCGCCGCCGACGTGGTCACCGACCTCAACAGCAAGCTCGAGTCGCTGGCCACCGGCGACCCTAAGTCCATCCTCGACACAACGCAGAAGAACCTCGAAGCGCTGCTGAAGTAGCACGCGCCCACCGGAGGAAGGCCCGTCATGTCTGCAACCGCGAGTCGGTCTCGTCGCACCGGAATCCGGCGCGGCGAGGCCGCCTCGGGGTGGTTGTTCACCGCCCCGGTCATCCTGCTGCTCGGCGTCTTCCTCGTCGTCCCGGTGCTGATGGCCCTCTGGGTCAGCTTCTCCGACTGGGGCGGCCGCGGCAGTCCCTTTTCGCCGGACGTGAAGTTCGTCGGCTTCGACAACTACGCCACCCTTCTCGGTGGAGGAGGGCTGGCCGAGCAGGACTTCGGCACGGCCCTCAAGAACAACGCCTGGTACGTGGTGCTCGTCGTCCCCATCCAGACCGCGGTGTCGCTCGGTCTCGCCGTGTTGGTCAGCCGCGCGATCCTCCGCGGGCGAGGGTTCTTCCGCACGGCGTTCTACTTCCCTTCCGTGACGAGCTCGGTCGCCATCACGGTGCTCTGGCTGTTCCTGTTCAGCACCAGCGGTGCCGTCAACAAGGTGCTCTCCTGGTTCGGGATCAACGGCCCGAACTGGTTCAACGATCCCAGCGGGATCATCCACAACTTCCTACGGCTCTTCGGCGTCACCCAAGGACCGGCCGCGCTGACTCAGAACACCGCGCTCGGCGTCTCCTGGTGGGACTGGCTCGGCGGCCCGTCGGTGGCGATGACGGCGTTCATCATCATGGCGGTGTTCACCACGAGCGGCACCTTCATGCTGCTCTTCCTGGCAGCCCTGCAGAACCTCGGCGGCGACGTGACGGAGGCGGCGATGATGGACGGCGCGAACGGCTGGCAGCGCTTCTGGCGCATCACCCTCCCGCAGCTCCGGCCGACGCTGTTCACCGTCCTGACCCTGGGGCTGATCGGGTGCTGGCAGGTGTTCGACCAGATCTACACGGGAACCCGCGGGGCACCCGGCAAGACCACCCTGACCCCCGCGTACCTCTCTTATCAGACGTCGTTCGTCAACCAGGAGTGGGGCCAGGGCGCGGCCATCGCGTTCATCCTGTTCGTCATCATCGTCGTCTTCACGATCTTCCAGCGCTGGGTGCTCCGGGATCGGAAGGTCTCGAAGCGCCGGATGCGGCTCTACCAGCCGGCGCTGGCGGCGGGGACGGCCGCGGGCGGCGCTCCGAGCAGCCTGCCGGCCTCCCGCGAGACCGACGATTCCGACCGGAAGGAGGCGGTGCGATGAGCACGACCGCCCTGCAGACCGAGCGCGGCGGCGCCGTCTCGCCACCGCCGTCATCGCAGCGACCGGTCGGCCGCCGACGCACGACGAGCAGCGTGGTCGCGACCTCCGTCACCTACGCGGTGCTGGTCGTGCTGGCGATCGTCTACATCATGCCGTTCCTCATCCAGCTGGCGACGTCGTTCAAGACGGACGCGGAGGGCGCCTCGAACCCGGTCGCCCTCATCCCGCAGACCTTCACCACGGCGGCCTACGCGAAGCTCTTCCTCAACTCCGACTTCCCCGTCTGGTTCGCCAACTCGGCGGTCGTCACGATCGTGGTGACCCTCGGCAGGGTCTTCTTCGACTCACTGGCCGGGTACGCGCTGGCGCGCCTGCACTTCCGTGGCCGCTCGGTCGTGTTCGCCGCGCTCGTCGCCATCATGGCGGTCCCGACCGTGGTGCTGCTCATCCCGAAGTTCCTGGTGATCAACCAGCTCGGCATCTACGACTCCTACACGGGCATGATCGTGCCCCTGCTGACCGACGCCGCGGGCGTCTTCATCATGAAGGGCTTCTTCGAGTCGACGCCGGCGAGCGTCGAGGAGCAGGCGCGGATCGACGGCGCCGGGACGTTCCGGGTGTTCTGGTCCGTCGTGCTCCCGATGGCGCGGCCCGCGCTGATCACGATCATCATCCTGTCGTTCCAGGGGTCGTGGAACGAGCTGGCGCACTTCATCGTCTCCACGCAGAGTCCGGCCCTGACGACCCTGACGAAGGGCGTCGCCGGCCTCGCGAGCGGGCAGCTCAGTCAGGGCACGCAGTATCCGCTGAAACTCGCCGCCGCGGCGATCATGACCATCCCCGTGGCTGTCCTGTTCTTCATCTTCCAGAGACGGATCATGAATTCGAGCGAAGGGGCCGTGAAGGAATGACGGCATCCTCCACCACGACGGACACCACTATGACGGACACCACCACCGAGCACGAAAGCACCACCGCCACGATGACCCAGCCCCTCCAGCCGCTCCTGCACGACAGCGTCGTGGTGCTCACCGCACCCTCGCAAGCCTGGTCCGCGCCCGATGGGAGGATCGACGCGCAGGGCATCCACGGCTTCTACCACTCGGACCTGCGCGTGCTCGATCGCGTGCTCCTGACCGTCGGCGGCGCCGAGCCCGAGCACATCGCGACCACCGGCCCCGATGCGGCCACCGCCGTCTTCACGGGGCTCGTCCGCGGCATCGACGACCGCACGGCCGATCCGCGCGTCCGGGTCGACCGCACTCGCGAAGTGGGGGCCGGAACGCTCGGGGAACGGCTCGTCCTGCGCAACGCGCTCGACTCAGCGGTCCGCACCACCATCGAGGTGGGGCTTCACGCAGACTTCTCGCCGATGCAGCAGATCAAGGCCGGGCTGACCGGCAGCGAGCATCCCGTCAGCGCCGACGCCGCCACCGACGGAGTCGTGCTCCGCAGCGGGCCCGTCACCGCGACAGTCAGCGCACCCCTGGCCGACGTGACGCTCGACGGTGACGCGTGCGCGCTGCGCTGGGAGGTGGAGGCCCCCGCTCACGGCGAGGTCGTCGTCGAGTGGCGCATCGAGGTCGACGATCCGACCGCGGTGGTCACCGGCGCGCGCGCCTCCGAGGAGTGGGCGGCGTTCGGTGCCCGCACCGACGACTCCCGCCTGGGTTCCTGGCTCCGGCAGGCGGTGACCGATCTGCAGGCGCTGCGCATGTCGACGCGCGAACGTCCGGACGACGTCTTCCTGGCAGCCGGCGCTCCGTGGTTCTTCACCCTCTTCGGGCGGGATTCGATCTGGGCCGCGCGTCTGCTCCTTCCCCTCGGGCACGAGCTCGCCGCCTCGACGCTGCGCGTTCTCGCGCACTACCAGGGCACCCGCGTCGTGCCCGACTCCGCCGAGCAGCCGGGCAAGATCATGCACGAGCTGCGGCCCTCGGCACTCACCATCCAGGGTGCGGGAGTCGTCCTCCCTCCTCTGTACTACGGCACGGTCGACGCGACCGCGCTGTGGGTGTGCCTGCTGCACGACGCGTGGCGGTGGGGCATGCCGCGGGACGAGGTCGAGCCTCTCCTCCCCCACCTGGAGGCGGCGCTGGCGTGGATGCGGGACTACGGCGACAGCGACGGCGACGGCTTCCTGGAGTACGTCGACACGACCGGCCACGGGCTGGCCAACCAGGGCTGGAAGGACTCCGGCGACTCGATCCAGTGGCGCGACGGCACCCTCGCCGAGGGCCCGATCGCCCTCTGCGAAGTGCAGGGCTACGCGTACGAGGCGGCCACCGGCGGCGCGGAACTGCTCGACGCGTTCGACCGGCCGGGGGGCGACCAGTGGCGCGAGTGGGCGGCAGGGCTCAAGCAGCGGTTCGCGGACGCCTTCTGGATCGACGACCCGGCAGGCGCCTACCCCGCCGTCGCCCTGGACGCGGCGAAGCGACGCGTGGACACGGTCACGAGCAACATCGGTCACCTGCTGGGGACGGGCATCCTGGATGCAGAGCAGGCCGCCCTCGTCGTGCGCCGCCTGATCTCTCCCCAGCTCTCCTCCGGGTACGGACTGCGGACGATGTCCACCGACTCCGCAGGTTACTGGCCGCTCAGCTATCACGGCGGCAGCGTGTGGGCGCACGACACGGCGATCGTCGTGCGCGCGCTCGCGCACGACGGGTTCCGCACGGAGGCCGCCGTGCTGTCCGAGGGGCTGCTCGCGGCGGCCGCCGGCTTCGGCTACCGGATGCCCGAGCTGCACGCCGGAGACGGGGCGGACGACACGACCGCGCCCATCCCCTATCCGGCGGCGTGCCGTCCGCAGGCATGGTCGGCCGCGGCGGCGGTGGCCGTGCTCGGCGCACGGCTGGGTCTCCGCCCGGACGCGGCGTCCGGCGTGCTCGAGGTGGATGCCGACCCCGCAGCGGGCGGGATGCGGGTGACCGGGCTCCGATTCGCCGGCGGATCCCGCGACGTCACGGTCTGAGGCGTCCGCTCCTACAGCTGCGCCATGATCTGGCGCGCGATGATGCGCCCGGCGCGGTTGGCTCCGATCGTCGACGCCTGCGGCCCATACCCGGCGAGGAATATGCGCGGGTCCTGCCACGAGGCGCCGGAGGCGACGGTCAGTCCGCCCGACTTCTCGCGCAGGCGCAGCGGTGCCAGATGACGCAGCTCGGGACGGAAGCCGGTCGCCCAGATGATCGCGTCCGCCTGCGTGAACGAGCCGTCCGGCCAGCGGACGCCGTTCGCCTCGATGCGGGAGAACATCCCCCGCTCGATCAGCACCCCGCGCTCGATGCCGGCGGCGATGCGCCGCGTCCGGGGCACGCCCGTCCCGCTCACGATCGACGGCAGCGCCTGACCGGCACGAGCCGCCGCATCCTGCATCGCGACCGCTGCGACGCCGCCTTCGATGGTGAGCTCGGACTCGTCGCGGAAGTCGACGGGCCGCCGGGTCGCCCAGGTCAGCGCGGATGCGACTCCCTCGAGTTCGAGCAGGAAGCCGATCGCACTGGTGCCGCCGCCGACCACCACGACGGACTGGCCGGCGAACTCGTCCGCCGACAGATAGCTCGACGTGTGCACGTGCCGGCCGCGGAAGTCGTTCATGCCCGGGTAGTACGGAACGAACGGCGCACCCCAGGTGCCCGTCGCGTTGACCACGATGCGCGTCGCCGTCTCGCCCGCCGTGTGCTGGACGACGAGGTCGGCGCCGCGGTCGAAGACGCTGGTCACCGTCACCGGGCGCTGCACATCCAGCCCGAAATGCTCCTCGTAACGACGGTAGTAGCCGGCCACGATGTCGCGGGCCGGGAGCGACCGGTCGGCGGTGTCGAAGCTGAGGCCGACCTCCGACATTCCCGGGAGGTCGTTCACGTGATGGGCACTGCCGAGTTTGAGGGCATCCCACCGGTGCTGCCACGCCCCGCCGGTGCGCGGACCCCGGTCGTAGAGGATGAAATCGACCCCCGGAGTCAGCTCGAACCGCCTCAGGTAATACGCCACCGCGAGGCCGGCCTGGCCTGCGCCGATCACCACCACCTGGGTGTCGGTCCTGGTCGTGCTCACGCGCTCATCCCACCACTTCTCGCTGTGCGGCGGCTCGGGGTGCCACGAGGCCCGCATGCTAAACTCGATGCTAGTTTTCACTGTTCTTATTCGATCCCCGGCGATTCTCTCGCGCGGGCTGGGACCAAAAGGGGGTCACGCATGGGGCGCGGCCGTCAGAAGGCGAAGCACACCAAGATCGCTCGCCAGTTGAAGTCGTTCAGTCCTTCCGTGAACTACGACGCCCTGGAGCGTGAGCTGACCGGTCATTCCCACAGCGAAGACGACCAGTACGCCAAGTGGGCGGAGTACGAAACCGACGAGGAGACCGAGTCGGAGGACGAGTACGAGTACGACGACGAAGACGAGGAGACGGGCACCCCGAAGCGCGCGTAGCGCCGCCCCTTGCCCCCAGGGCCACCGCCCCTAGAGCCAGCGCCACAGGGCCAGCACCCCTAGAGCCAGCCCTGCCGCGTCGCGATCGACACCGCCTCCGACCGGTTCCGGGCGCCTGTCTTGCCGATGGCGCTGGACAGATGGTTACGCACCGTCCCCTCGCTGAGGTGCAGTCGACGGGCGATGTCGACGATGGTCCCCCCGCCGCCCGCGACCTCCAGCACCTCCGTCTCGCGTGACGTCAGCGGCGACGCTCCCGAAGCCAGCGACTCCGCGGCGAGCGCCGGGTCCACCACCCGCAGCCCGGCGGCCACCCGCCGCACCGCGTCGGCGAGCTGCCCCGAGGGCGTGTCCTTCACCACGAACCCGGACGCTCCCGCCTCCATCGCCCGGCGCAGGTACCCCGGGCGGCCGAAGGTCGTGACGATCAGGCTGCGGCACTCCGGCAGCTCCCGGCGCAACGAGGCGGCGGCCTGGATGCCGTCGGCTCCGGGCATCTCGACGTCCAGCAGGGCGACCTGCGCGCCCGACGATCGCGCGGCGCCGACGACCTCATCGCCGCGGCTTACCTGCGCCACCACCCGCAGGTCCGGCTCCAGGTCGAGCAGCGCGGCCAGGGCGCCGCGCACCAGCGCCTGATCGTCCGCGAGCAGCACCCGGATGGGCTCGGTCACGCCGTCCTCCTCACACTCAGCAGAGTCCCGCCTCGCGGGCTCACCCCCAGGATGACCCGAGCGCCGACGGAGGCCGCACGGGCGCTCAGGCCGTCCAACCCGGACCCTTCGCGGCGTGAAGCCGTGCTTCCCGGGGCGCCGACGGGCGCCGGCACCGCCGAGGTCTCGGTCGCTCCCCGTCCGTCGTCCTCGATGTCGAGCCAGTCCGGCCCCACCGTCACCCAGCAGTTGCGCGAGCCGGAGTGCCGGATGACGTTCGTCACGCCCTCCCGCAGCACCCAGCCGAACAGCTCCCGCAGGTCCGCGTCCACGTCTTCGCCGTTGCGCGGCAGGTGCGCCTGGATGTCCGCGGCCGCCAGACCCGCCTGCGCCGCCGCGAGCTCGGTCGAGAGGGTCATCTCGCGGTACCCGGCGACGGCGGCACGCAGGTCGGCCAGCGCGGACCGGCTCAGGCGCTCGATGTCGGCGATCTCCTCGGCGGCGCGGCCTGGGTCCACCGGCAGGAGGCGGCGGGCGAGCTCCGATTTGACCGTCACCACCGTCAGCGAGTGCCCCAGAACGTCGTGCATGTCCCGCGAGAAGCGGGCGCGCTCCTCGATCACCGCCAGCCGCGCGATCTCGCCCTGCGCGTTCCGCAGCCGCCGCAGCGCGTCGATCTGCCGCGCGAACGCGCTCATCATGACGCCGATGGAGACCGTCACCAGCGCGATGTACCAGTCGTCCTCCAGCGTGCCGCCCAGCCCCAGCACGAGCAACTGCAAGGCGCCGAGCGCACCGATGATCGTCAGGGAGACCACGGTGCGCCCCACGGCCATCCCCGCCACGCAGGCCACGTAGACCCACGTCCAGCACGCCACGGTCCCGATCAGGGGGAACAGGGTGAGGGTGAGGACGAAGTAGGCGCCGACCCCGATCAGCCGCACGCGCTCGCTCTCCCACCACAGCAGCGGCGGCAGCACGAGGAAACCCAGGTAGACCACGGCGAGCAGAGCGGTGGTGACGGTCTTCGCGGACAGGGACTCGTTCGACGTCCAGAGGCCCACCAGCACAGACGCCTGGTAGAGCAGTCCGACGGCCGCTCCCGGGTACCAGCGGAACGCCGCCGGGTGGACGAGCCGGGCCCGCCAGCCGATCGGGCGCACCTCCATCACGTCGCGCGAGAACACGTTGCCACCTTAGAGGAGCGGGAGGAGGGGCTCAGCCGCGCGCGGCGTCGCGCCGGTAGCGCCAGACCACGAGCGCTCCCAGAGCCAGCGTCCAGGCGGCCAGGACGATCGCGGGAGTGAGCGCGTCGCCGCTCTGCAGGGCGCCGAGCTGCCCGACGCGGTTCAGCCAGTACGAGGGGACGGCCTTCGCCACGTCGGCGACCCAGGCCGGGAAGACCTGGAGCGGGATCCACAGCCCGCCGAGCACGGCCATCCCCATGAACACCGCCATGAACAGCGGCTGGGCGAACTCCGGCTTCGCGAGCTGGCCGACCAGGATGCCGAGCAGCGCGAACGGGATCACACCGCACCAGATGGCGAGACCGGCGAGCATCCAGCTGCCGGCCGAGAGGTCAGGATGGTAGAGGGCGATCGAGACACCGACGATGACCAGGATGCTGAGCAGCGCCAGCGCGATGGCGGCCACCAGCTTGGAGACGAGGTACCCGGTGCCGCTGAGCGGCGTGATCCGGAGCTGCCGGTTCCAGCCGATGGACCGCTCGGTGACGATCTGGAACGCTTGCGAGAGAGCAGCCATCATCCCGCCGTACGCGGCGACCTGCACGGTGGTGACCACGATCCACGGCAGGTGCGTCGTCGCATCCACCTGACCGGCCCCGCCGAACGCGCCGCCGAACGCGATCAGCATGACGAGCGGAACGGCGAGGGTGAAGATCATCGACCGCATGTTCTTCAGCTGGCGGAGGGACTCGCGTCCCAGGTAGGCGATGCTCATGAGCGGGCTCCCTGCGGGTCGTGCGCCTCGGTCAGGGCGAGGAAGGCCTCGTCCATCGTGTGCGCGGTCACTTCGATGTCGTGGATGTCCGGGTGCGCCGCGAGCAGCGCCCGGAGGGTGGTGTCCGAGTCGTCGCTGACCAGGGTGAGCCGGTCGCCGCGGCGGTCGGCCGTGCGCACGCCGGGGAGGGCGGCGAGGGACCGCTGCGTCTCCGTCGTCGCCGCGAATCCGGCGGTCGCGCGGATACGGCGGCCGGAGACGACGGCCTTCACCTCGCTGGGGGTGCCGTCGGCGACCACGCGGCCGCGCGCCATCATGACGATGCGGTCGGCGTACTCGTCGGCCTCGTCGAGGTAGTGGGTGGCGAAGACGACTGTGCGTCCGGCCGCCGTGAACTCGCGCATCGACTGCCAGAAGGTGCGCCGCGCTTCGACGTCCATCGCCGCGGTCGGCTCGTCGAGGAAGAGCAGGTCGGGGTCGGAGACCACGGCCACCGCGAACCGCGCGCGCTGCAGCTGACCGCCGGACAGCTTGGCGACGCGCTGCCGGGCGATCTCGGTGCAGCGGGCGCGCTCCAGGGCTTCGGCGACGCTCAGCGGGCTGCGGTGCGCCGCGGCGACGAGCGCCACGGACTCGGCGACGGTCAGCGTCGGCAGCAGGGCGCCACCTTGGAGCATGGCGCCGACACGGCCGTCGCGGATGGCCTCGCGGGGTGCGCGGCCGAACAGCAGCGCCTCGCCGGCCGTCGGGCGGGCGAGCCCCAGGGCGAGGTCGATCGTCGTGGACTTGCCGGCCCCGTTGGGGCCGAGCAGGGCGACGACCTCGCCGGCACGGATGGTCAGGTCGACGCCGTCGACGGCGGTCAGCGCCCCGAAGGTCTTGCGCAGACCGGTCAGGCGGATGGCGGGTGTCTCATTCACCCCTCCAGACTGGCTGCGCGCACCCCGGCGTGCGCAGAGCCGGTGTCAGGATCCGACCGTGACGTTCGTCATACCCGCGCCTCGCGCATCCCCGCCGCGCGCACCAGACCGAGCACGCCCAGGATGCCGCCGGCGGTGAGCAGGATGCCGCCGGCCAGCAGGGCGAGATCCTGTGCGGCGTTCGCCGTCGCCGGTGCGCTGGCGGTCGGGTCGTCCGGCGGAAGGGCCGACGACGGGCCGGGCAGCGCGCCGGCTCGGCTCGGCCCGTTTCCCGCCGTCGCGGGCGCTGCGGCGGGGACGGCGGGCAGCCGGACGGTGGCCGACCCGGTCGTGACGGCGGTGGATGCGCGCTGCAGCAGCACGAAGAAGGTCGCGGCGGGCGAGCCCGCGGGTCGCGGCGGCAGCTCGATGCGGACCGTCGCGGTGGTCTGCCCGTCGGCCAGCGAGACGGCCGTCGCCAGCGGCGAATAGTCGGCGCCGGCGGTGGCGGTGCCGTCGGCGGTCATGACGTCGGCCGACGCTGCACCCTCGGCGGAGGCCCGTGCGACGGTGACCAGCACGCTGCTGCTCCCGGTCACGACCGAGCCGACCGCGACCTCGAGCGGTGCGCTCGGCGCGGTGGCGGTGACGGTCGCACTGCCGCCGGAGGGGAGGAGCCCCGAGCCGTCGGCGGGCAGGTAGGTCGCGGTGACCGTGTGCGCACCCGGGGCAGTCACGGTGAGATCGGCCCGCGCGACCCCTGAGGCGGAGACGGGAGCCGTCACCGCTGGGCCGCCGTCCAGCGCGAAGGCGACCGTGCCGGTGGAGGGCGGCGCGAGCAGCATGCGGGTCACGGCGGCGGACACGGAGACCGTATCGCCCGCGCCGACCCGGTCCGGCGCGCCGACCGCGACCGCGGTCGCCGCCGTGCAGGCGGGAGCGCCGCCGAAGCGCACCTCCGCGGAGCCGAGGCGCCACGTCAGGTCGGGCTCGGCGGCCGAGTCGAGGGTGAGCAGCCACACGCCGTGGTGCTCGCCCGGCGCGAACGTCGAGGGCTGGCCGCGGTCCGCGGCTCCCGCGGTGAGGTCGTTCGCACCGGATGCGGCGGGCACGGTCACGGCGGCGGCGGCGGTCGAGCGGTAGCCGAGCACCACGGTGCGGGATGAGACCGCGCCGAGCGGCGCATCCTGAACGCAGTCGACCAGCGGGGCGAGCGCATCGGTCTGCGCGGGGGTGGACGCTGGGCCGGTGGCGGATGCTGGGCCGGTGGCGGATGCTGGGCCGGGGGTGGACGCTGGGCCGGTGGCGGACGCTGGGCCGGTGCCCGTCCACGATGCGGGGAACACGGCCGCGGCAGCCGGTGCCGCCCCCAGCAGCGCACCGATCGCCGCGAGGGCCACCGCACCCGCCAGGCGAAGTCGGGCGTGCGGTCGGCTCACACGCGTCACTCTAATGGCAGGCGGGAGCGCGGCGCTCCGACCAAAAAGGGTGACGTGCGCTCAGTCCGCGTAGCTGCCGACGAGGCGCACCGCGCCGCCGTCGACGCCCTTGGCGCCCTGCTCGAAGCCGGTGAGGTCGCGGGCGGCCGTCGAGACCGTCCCCGCACGCCAGGTGGGGATGCCGTCGGCGGTCAGTGCTGCCGCCACAGCGTCCGCCGTCTCGGGGGCGACGACCGCGAACATGCCGATGCCGAGATTCCACGTGCCCTCGCTCGACTCCAGACTGCTGCCCGCCAGGTCGCTCAGGATGCGGAAAACCGGCGTGGGCGACCAGGTCGAGCGGTCGACCTCCACCCACGAACCGACGGGGAGCACCCGCGCGAGGTTCGCGGCGATGCCGCCGCCGGTGACGTGGCTGAGCGAGTGGATCGCGCCACCGAAGGACGCATCCTGCAGCACCCGCAGCAGCGGGCCGGTGTAGAGCCGGGTCGGCTCGAGCAGCGCCTCACCCGCGACGCCGCCGAACTCCTCGGAGCGATCGGTGAAGCCGATGCCGCGCGCGGCCAGGATGTGGCGCACCAGTGAGAAGCCGTTCGAGTGCAGCCCCGACGACGCCATCGCCAGCACCGCATCCCCGTCGCGCACGCGCTCGGCGCCGAGCACGTCGTCGGCCTCCACGGCTCCCACCGCGGCGCCCGCGACGTCGTAGTCGTCTGCTCCCAGCAGGCCGGGGTGCTCGGCCGTCTCGCCGCCGACGAGGGCCGTGCCTGTCTCGGCGCAGGCCCCGGCGATCCCGGCGACGATCGCGGCGATCCGCTCGGGGACGACCTTGCCGCAGGCGATGTAGTCGGTCATGAAGAGCGGACGCGCGCCCACCACCACGATGTCGTCGACGACCATGCCCACGAGATCCTGGCCGATCGTGTCGTGCTTGTCGAGCGCCTGGGCGATGGCGACCTTGGTGCCGACGCCGTCGGTGGAGGTGGCGAGCAGCGGCCGGCGGAAGTCGCGCAGGAACGACACGTCGAACAGCCCGGCGAACCCGCCGACGCCACCCAGCACCTCGGGGCCGTGGGTGCGGCCGACGGCTGCCTTCATGAGCTCGACGGCCCGGTCTCCGGCCGCGGTGTCGACGCCGGCGGCGGCGTAGGAGGCGGACGAGGAGGCGGTGGAGTCGGTCACTGCTCCATCGTATCCGCGGAGGCGGGCACCGCCCGCCTCACTCCTGGCGGGCGGGGTCGCCGAAGGAGAGCAGCGGCTCCAGCTCGGAGTCGGGGCCCGGCTCGCAGCCGTCGGACGTGGCGTCGGAACCGTCGTCGGTCGCGGCGACGGCCGGACGCTCCAGCAGGTTCTTGCCGAGGTGGTGCGCATCCGGCAGCTCGATCGGGTACTTGCCCGTGAAGCACGCCGTGCACAGGCGCTCGCGCGGCTGCTCCGTCGCGTCGATCATGCCGTCCTCCGACAGGTAGCCGAGGCTGTCCGCGCCGATGGACTGGCGCACCTCCTCGACTCCCAGACCGGTCGCGATGAGCTCGGCGCGCGAGGCGAAGTCGATGCCGTAGAAGCACGGCCAGGTGATGGGCGGGCTGGAGATGCGGACGTGCACCTCGGCAGCCCCGGCCTCGCGCAGCATGGAGACCAGGGCGCGCTGCGTGTTGCCGCGGACGATCGAGTCGTCGACGACCACCAGACGCTTGCCCTTGATGACCTCCTTGAGCGGGTTCAGCTTGAGCTTGATGCCGCGCTGGCGGATGGTCTGCGACGGCTGGATGAACGTGCGGCCGACGTAGGAGTTCTTGACCAGGCCCTGGCCGAACGGGATGCCGGACGCTTGCGCGTAGCCGATGGCGGCGGGCGTGCCCGACTCGGGGGTCGGGATGACGAGGTCGGCCTCGACGGCGTGCTCGCCGGCCAGCCGGCGGCCCATCTCGACGCGGGCCTCGTAGACGCCGCGGCCGGCGATCGTCGTGTCGGGACGCGCCAGGTAGACGTACTCGAAGACGCAGCCGGCGCGCTTCTCGGTCGCGAACCGCTGGCTGCGCAGGCCGTTCTCGTCGATGGCGATCAGTTCGCCCGGCTCCACTTCGCGCACGAAACTGGCGCCGACGATGTCGAGGGCCGCGGTCTCGGAGGCGACCACCCAGCCGCGCTCCAGCCGGCCGAGCACCAGCGGACGGACGCCCTGCGGGTCGCGCGCGGCGTACAGCGTGTGCTCGTCCATGAAGACCAGGCAGTAGGCGCCGCGCAGGCGCGGGAGCACCTCGAGGGCGGTCGACTCGAGGGTGTGGTCGAGGTCGCCGGTGAGGAGCGCCGTCACCACGGCCGTGTCGGTCGTGTTGCCGCGGGAGAGCTCTCCGTCGTGCTGCGGGTAGCGCTCGTGCACGAGCTGCATCAGCTCGGCCGTATTGGTCAGGTTGCCGTTGTGGCCGAGGGCGACGGTGCCGCTGGCGGTGGACCCGAGCGTGGGCTGCGCGTTCTGCCAGCTGGATGCGCCGGTGGTGGAGTAGCGCGTGTGGCCGACGGCGATGTGGCCGGGCAGCGAGTTGAGTGCGTTCTCGTTGAACACCTGCGAGACGAGACCCATGTCTTTGTAGATCAGGATCTTGTCGCCGTCGCTCGTCGCGATGCCCGCCGACTCCTGGCCGCGGTGCTGGAGCGCGTAGAGCCCGAAGTAGCTGAGCTTGGCGACCTCCTCACCGGGGGCCCAGACGCCGAAGACACCGCAGGCGTCCTGCGGTCCCTTCTCGCCGGGTAGCAGATCGTGACTGAGAAGACCGTCGCCTCCGGCCACAGCGGACCCCTTTCAGGAAGTCGGGATGTTCAGCTCTCGGTGTCGCTGGTGGTGCTCTGCGTGCTGCTCGAGGTGCCGGGCTCCGGCTGCGAGCCCTCGCGCCGTGCAGGCGACGACCCGGGCTCGGTGACGCGCACATCGATTCTATCCGCCTTGACGCTGCGCGCTCGACGGGCGGTGGTGCGGTCGAGGATGAGCGCCACGACCGCGCCCAGGGCGACGCCGATGGTGACGCAGATCGTCAGCAGGAAACCGAAGACGCTGCCGCGGTCGTAGGTCGGGTTCTCCGGGAACGCGAAGGTGAGGACGAGCGCCACGACGGCGAAGAGCACCGCGCCCGTGATCATGAACCGGAAGTACCGCGGCGAGCGCCGCACCCGCACCTCGGCCGGGGTGACGGTCTCCTCGACGTCATCGACCGGCTCGTCCTGGGGGGTGTCGCTCATAGGCTCCATTCTCCCAGATCGAAACTGGGCGGCCGTCGGGCGTCACAGGTCGCGGCCATGCCCCGTCTGAAGAGGTATGAGCACATCCATGCGGTCCTCCGGGCGGGCGCGCACCACCGTCGGAGAGGTCGCGACGGCCGTCGGCCTGAGCGCGTTCGCGGTGCTGATGGTCGGCGCCGCTGTGGTCGCCGTGACGATCGGCGTCCACCGGTGACGGCTTCACCCGCACAGCCGCGTCAGTACCGCAGGGGGACGAGTCCCTCCAGTGAGGCGCGCTGACCCGAGGCGTGGACGGCGCCGGAGGCGATGCCTTCCTCCCAGCTGAGCGACCCCGACGCGAGGGCGAGCCAGGTGGCCGCATCCGTCTCGACGACGTTCGGCGGCGTCCCCCGGGTGTGACGCGGACCGGGGATGCACTGCACCGCTCCGAACGGCGGCACCCGCACCTCGACCGTGTTGCCGGGCGCGCGCTCCGCCAGAAGCTGCAGCAGGTACCGCACAGCCGTCGCCGTCGTCTCGCGGGACGCCCCGCCCGCGACGGCGGCCCGGACGGCCGCGCCGCCGACGTCGTCCGCGATCTTCGCTCTCGCCATGCGTCCCATCCTTCCACCGGCCGAGCCGCGGCATCCGCTCCCTCTAGCATGGTGGCGTGAAGATTCTCGTCCTCGGTTCCGGTGCCCGCGAGCACGCCATCATCGCAGCGCTGCTCAGCGAGGAGGAGCGGCACGACATCGTCGCCGCGCCCGGCAATGCGGGCATCGCACAGGATGTGCGCGTCGAGACCGACCTCGACCCGCTCGACGGCGAGGCGGTCACCGAGTACGCGATCGAGCACGGCGTCGACCTGGTCGTCATCGGCCCGGAGGCCCCGCTGGTCGCCGGCGTGG
Organism: Leifsonia sp. KNZ13-11D; assembly: GCF_056754895.1. Taxonomy (NCBI): domain Bacteria; kingdom Bacillati; phylum Actinomycetota; class Actinomycetes; order Micrococcales; family Microbacteriaceae; genus Leifsonia; species Leifsonia sp. KNZ13-11D. The sequence continues at coordinate 540,467 of NZ_JBPGWU010000001.1, read as the reverse complement.
CCGATCCGCTGCGCACCCGCGGCATCCCCGTGTTCGGTCCGGGGAAGGCCGCCGCGCAACTCGAAGGGTCGAAGGCGTTCGCGAAGCGCATCATGGATGCCGCCGGCGTTCCGACCGGCCGTGCAGTTCGAGCCGAGACGCTGGCCGAGGCCGAGCGCGCGCTCGACCAGCTGGGCGCGCCGTACGTCGTCAAGGCGGACGGTCTCGCCGCCGGCAAGGGCGTGCTCGTCACGGAGGACCGCGCCGCAGCCGTCGAGCATGCGACCCACTGGCTGCGTCACGGCGGCGTGCTGGTCGAGGAGTTCCTGGACGGCCAGGAGGTGTCGCTGTTCCTGGTCAGCGACGGCCACGACGTGCTGCCGCTCTCCCCGGCCCAGGACTACAAGCGCCTGCTCGACGGCGATGCGGGGCCCAACACCGGCGGGATGGGTGCCTACTCCCCGCTCCCCTGGCTGCCGGAGGGCTTCGTCGACGAGGTCATCGACACGATCGCGCTGCCGACCGTCCGCACCCTCGCCGCCGAGCAGACCCCGTTCATCGGCCTGCTCTACTGCGGCCTGATCGTGACCGATCGCGGCATCCGCGTGATCGAGTTCAACGCGCGCTTCGGCGACCCGGAGACCCAGGTGGTGCTGCCGCGGCTGGTGACCCCGCTGTCCACCCTGCTCTACGCCGCAGCCACCGGCGGGCTCGGCGGGATGCCGCGTCCCGAGTTCGCGCTCGACACCGCCGTCACCGTCGTCCTCGCCAGCGAGGGCTACCCGGAGGCGCCGCAGACCGGCCGTCCGATCACCGGCCTCGCCGAGGCGGCCGCGGTGCCCGAGGTGACCATCGCGCACGCCGCGACCGTGCTCCACGAGGCGACCGGGGAGCTGCTCGCGACGGGCGGCCGCGTGCTGTCCGTCGTGGCCCGCGGCACCGACTTCGCCGAGGCGCGCGAGCGCGCCTACATGGCCCTCTCCCGCATCCACCTCGCCGGCTCCCACTACCGCACCGACATCGCCGCCAGCGTCTCCTGACCCGCGTCGTCTGCTCCCCCGCCCCTCCGTCGAGTACACGATTTGTGCACGCCTTCGCGGCGCGTCGCGTGCACAAATCGTGTACTCGACGGGGGGCGGAGCGGGGTCAGGGCAGGAGGCGGGTGAGGAAGGGGTTGCGGAAGCGGGCGGCGGGGTCGAAGCGGGACGCGAGAGCCGCGAAGTCGGAGAGGCGCGGGTAGAGGGTCGGGACGATCCCGTCGCGGTCGACGTAGAGCTTGCCCCAGTGCGGACGCGCGCCCAGCGGCAGCAGAGCCGCCTCCAGGTCGGGGAGCACCGCCTCCACCCCGGCCTGGTCGCGGAACCAGGTGAAGTGCAGGCCGACGACGTCGGTTTCGTACGCACTCGACAGCCAGAGGTCGTCGGCCGCGGCCGTCCGGATCTCACTGATCTGCAGCAGCGGCGCGATCAGCGGCGCGAGAGCCCGCACCGCCTCGATCGCATCCACGGCACGTGCCCGCGGCACCAGGTACTCGGACTGGATCTCCTCGCCGTTCGACGGCGTGAACTCGAACCGGAAGTGAGCGAGCCGCTCGCTCCACGGGCCGACCACGCCCAGCTGCTCGGTGGTGTTGCGCACATCCATCGTGGCGATCATGTGCCGTGGCTCGGTCAGCGCCGGGGCGCCGAAGAAGTCGTCCTCGATCAGCGTCTCGACCCCGGCCAGCTCCTTGAGCCAGGCGAGTGAGACCGCCTCCTCGTCCCAGGTCGTGAAGAGACTGACGCTGTACGCCGCCGAGGTGATCTCGTCGAACCGGCCGAGCACCGCGTCCCAGGGCACACCGCCGAAGAGCCGCTGGCGGGCGTCGAAGGTCGGGCGGATGTCGAGGGTAACGTCCGTGACGACGCCGAGCGCGCCGAGGCTCACGACGGCGCCGTCGAAGCCCTCGTCGCCCCGGCGCAGCTCCACGAGCTCGCCCGACCCGTTCAGGATGCGGAGCCCGGCGACCGCGGTCGCGAGGTTGCCGTTTCGGTCGCCGGAGCCGTGGGTCGCCGTGGCGATCGCGCCGGCCACCGAGATGTGCGGGAGAGACGCGAGGTTGTGCAGCGCCCATCCCGCGTCCTGAAGCTCCCGCGCCAGGTCGCCGTAGCGGACGCCGCCGCCGACGGTCACGGTCCGTGCCGCCTCGTCGATACGCACGTCGCCCGGGAGATCCGCCGTGCTGATGAGCACGCCCTCGGTGTCGGCGAGGTCGTTGAACGAGTGCCGGCTGCCGAGCGCGCGCACCGCCGCGGAGCCGAGGACGAGGTCGCTCAGCTCCTCCAGCGTGGTCGGGCGCGCGATCCTCGCCGCGCGGTATTCGTAGTTCCCTGCCCAGTTCTTCTCGCCCATCGCGGCCCTTCCTCGGGTCATCGTCGCCGGCCGGCCGGCCGTTCGCACCCCTACATCCTACGGATGTGACCGGACACATCAACCTCCGCCGTCAGCAGTCAAATGGTGCGTAGCCAGCCCGGTCGGCCGCGCAGTATGGTGCCCGTGAAAAGCGACGAGGGCCGCTTGGGAAAGGGGCAGACATGGCCGACTTCGAGTACGGTCCGGCGGAATTCATGGTCGCCGCGTTCGATACGGACCGCCCGTCGGCGGGCGTCGTTCAGGCGATCCTCGACCTGGTCGCGAGCGGCACGGTCCGCCTGCTCGACCTCGTGTTCGTCGAACGTCACGAGGACGGGAGCATCGACATCATCGAGCTGGAGGAGATCGGCGACGAGATCGGGATGACCGACATCACGCTCGAGGGCAGCGGTCTCGCCGGCGACGAGGACGTACAGCAGATCGCCGAGCTGCTCGAGCCTGGGACGACCGGCGCGATCCTCGTGATCGAGCACCTGTGGGCGAAGGAGCTGGCGAGCCGCTTCTTCGAATCCGGCGGTGTCGTGCTGCACAGCGAGCGCATCCCCGCACCCGTGCTGAACGCGGTGGCGGCCGAGGCGTACGAAGAACTCGAGAGCACGGAGAGCTGAGGAGGACACCATGCCACTGCGACGGATGGGACGCCCGGGACTGATCGGGATGGCGGCGCGCACGGCGGTGGTCGCCGGCACGGCGACCGCGGTCTCCGGAAGCGTGCAGCGCCACCAGCAGGAGAAGGCGCAGAACCAGTACGAACAGGAGCAGTACGAGCAGCAGCAACAGCAGATGCAGATGCAGCAGATGGCGCAGCAGGCGGCAGCGCAGCAGGCGCCCCAGCAGCCCGCCGTCGCGGCGCCTCCCGCCGAGGACGACATGATGACGAAGCTGCAGCAGCTGGCGACCCTGCACACGCAGGGCGTGCTGACCGACGAGGAGTTCGCGTCGGCGAAGGCGAAGCTGCTGGCCTGACGCATCCCGGCCTCGCTGGCCGCCCTACGATGGACGGGTGAGCGAGATTCCGGGATGGGTCCACGTCTACTCGGGCAAGGTGCGCGACCTCTACGTGCCCGAGGGCGCCGAGGGACTGGTCGACGCCGACAGTGTGCTCGTCGTCGCGAGCGACCGGGTGAGCGCGTTCGACCACGTGCTGCAGCCGGGCATCCCGGACAAGGGCGAACTGCTCACCACCCTGAGCCTGTGGTGGTTCGACCGGCTGGACGACGTCCCGAACCACCTCGTGCCCGACCACACCCTCGTCGGCGAGCGCGTGGTCGAGCGGATCCCCGCGGCGGTGTCCGGCCGCTCCATGCTCGTGAAGCCGCTCGACATGTTCCCGGTCGAGTGCGTCGTGCGCGGCTACCTCGCGGGGAGCGGATGGGCAGAGTACCAGGAGAGCCGGAGCGTGTGCGGCATCCCCCTGCCCGAGGGTTTGCGCAACGGCGACCGCCTGCCCGAGCCGATCTACACCCCCGCGTGGAAGGCCCCGCTCGGCGAGCACGACGAGAACATCAGCTTCGAGCGCACGGTCGAGCTCGTCGGCGCCGAGGTCGCCGAGGAGCTGCGGCGCCTGTCCCTGCATGTCTACCGGCGGGGAGCCGCGATCGCGGAGGCGCGCGGCGTCATCATCGCGGACACCAAGTTCGAGTTCGGCGCCGACCGTGCGACCGGCGAGATCACGCTCGCGGACGAGGTGCTGACCAGCGACTCCAGCCGGTACTGGGATGCCGCCGCCTACGCGGCCGGGACCACGCCGGAGGAGCGGATGGCGAGCTTCGACAAGCAGATCGTGCGCGACTGGCTCGCCGCGAACTGGGACAAGACCGGTGAGCCGCCGGCGCTGCCGCAGGATGTCGTCGAGCGCACCGCGGCGCGCTACCGCGAGCTGCTGGAGCGGCTGACCGGGGAGTAGCGCCGAGCGGCGGTGCGCGGCGCGGGAGCTTCCTCCGCTGCTATTCCTCCGCGAGCATGCCGGGCGGTATAGCGTCCCGTCATGGACCCGATCACCCTCCCCGCGACGGCGGCCGTCGCCGACGCCGCCGTCCGCCTCGGCATCCCCATCGGAACAGCACCCGTCGGCCTGGTTCCCCTGCTCCCCGGGCGCCCCTTCGCCGGACCCGCCGCCCCGGTCACCCACCTCGGCAGCGTGGATGTGCTGCTCGAGACCATCGACGACGCGCCTCCCGGAGCCGTGCTGGTCGTGGACAACGGCGGCCGCGACGACGAAGCCTGCGTCGGCGACCTGATGCTGCTGGAGGCGGCGACCGCCGGCCTCGTCGGCGCGGTCATCTGGGGCCGGCACCGCGACACCGCCCAGCTGCGCGAGATCGGGCTGCCGGTGTTCAGCCGCGGCGCGCATCCCTTCGGTCCCCGCCGGGTGCCCCCGGCCGGCACCGCGATGCGGTCGGCCTTCCTGGATGGGGTGACGGTCACACCCGAGCACTGGGTCGTCGCGGACGACGACGGCGTCCTCATGCTGGCGGCGGCCGACCGCGACGCGCTGTTCGCGGAGGCCGCGCGCATCCAGTCGGTGGAGGGCGCCCAGGCCGGGCGGATGCGCGGCGGCTCGTCCCTGCGCGACCAGCTCGACTTCGCCCGCTACCGCCGCGAGCAGGCCGCCGACCCGGCGCTGACCCTGCGCCGCTACCTTGCCGAGAACGGCGGAGCGATCGAGACGTGAAATTTCTCGCATCCCTCAGGCGTTGATGCGTCCATGCCCGAACTCCTGCCCGCCGACTCCGCCATGGGAGCCGTGACCCTCCGCGTCGCCGACCTGGACGCCATGACCCGCTACTACCGCGATGCCGTCACGCTGACCGTGCTCGCGGCGGAGGGCGACCGCGTCATCCTGGGCCGCGGCGCCACCCCGGCGGTCATCCTGGAGCACGCGCCCGAGCTGCGTCAGGCGTCGCCCGGCGAGGCGGGGCTGTTCCACACCGCGATCGTCTTCGACACCCAGGAGGCACTGGCCGCGGCGGTCTACTCGGTCGGCCGCCGCGCCCCCGGCACCTTCACCGGCAGCGCCGACCATCTCGTGAGCACCGCGTTCTACTTCACCGACCCCGAAGGGAACGGCGTCGAGCTGTACTGGGACCGCGACCGCAGCCTGTGGAGCTGGACCCACGGCCAGGTGGAGATGGCGACGCTGTACCTCGACCCGAGCCGGTTCCTGACCGAGCACCTCACCGACCGGGGCGTCGCGCTGGCCGACGCCGACGGGATCGACCCGTTCGGCGACGCCACCGTCGGGCACGTCCACCTCTCGGTCGGCGACGTGGAGTCGGCTCGCGCGTTCTACGTGGACCGGCTGGGCTTCGAGACCACGGCGAGCCTCGGCGGCAGCGCCCTGTTCGTGAGCGCGGGCGGCTACCACCACCACATGGCGATGAACACGTGGAACAGTCGCGGCGCCGGCCGCCGCCGGCTGGCGCTCGGCCTCGGCGAGGTCGAGATCCGCGTGCCCTCGGCCGACGACCTCGGGGAGTTGACCGAGCGGATGCGGCACTACAGCGTCCCCGCCCGCGACGACGGGCGCTCGGTCACGTTCGAGGACCCGTGGGCGAATGCCGTGCGCGTCGTCGCGGAGCCGGGAGCGCCAGCGCAGGCGACCGAGGCCGCGGCGGAGACGCTCCCGGCCTGAGTCAGTGCGCCGCAGGCAGCGGCGTCTCGTCGACCGGCGCCTCGCCGAGGGCCGGCGCCCGGCCGGTGGCCAGGGAGAGACCCTGCGAACGGCGCCGATAGAGGAGGGCTGACAGCACGGCGCCGAAGGCGAAGAACGCGGCGCCCCACCAGTACGCGGTCGCGTAGCTGTGCACCGCCGCATCCTGGATCACCGCCGGCGTCGGCGGCAGGTGCGAGGCCAGGTAGTCGGTCGCCGCGGTCGCCGCCAGCGTGTTCAGCAGCGCGGTGCCGATCGAGCCGCCGACCTGCTGGCTGGTGTTCACGAGTGCGGAGGCGACGCCCGCGAAGTGACGGTCGACGCCGAGGGTGGCGGTCTGGATGGCGGCGGGCATGATCGAGCCCATCCCGGCGCCGAGGATCATCAGCGGCGGCAGGATGTCGGTGGCATAGTTCGCGGTGACTCCGAGGTGCGTGAGGTACACCATCCCCGAGCCGGCGATGACCATGCCGATAGGCACCATGACCTTCGGCCCGAACCGCGGAACGAAGAGGTTCGTGGAGAACTGGGCGGCGGTCACCAGCATCACGATCATGGGCAGGAACGCGAGGCCGGTCTGGATGGGCGTGAACTTCAGCGTTGTCTGCAGGTAGTAGGTCACGAAGAGGAAGATGCCGAACATCCCGGAACCCGCGATCAGGATGGAGCTGTACGACGCGCCGCGGTTGCGGTCGAGCACGATGTGCAGGGGGAGCAGAGGATGCGCGGCGCGCCGCTGCCACAGCACGAAGACCACCAGGAGCAGGGCGGCGGCGCCGAGGAACCCCCAGGTGAGCGGCGAGTCCCAACCGTCGGTCTCGGCGTTCGAGAAGCCGTAGACGAGCGAGAAGAGCGCGGCGGAGACGAGCAGCGTCCCCGGGACGTCGAGCTTGGGACGCGGCCCGGAGCGCTTCACCGAGGTGACGAAGAGGGCGGCGCCGATGATCGCGATGATGGCGATCGGGACGTTGATGTAGAGGTTCCAGCGCCAGTTGAACTGCTGCGTGAGGACGCCGCCGAGCAGCAGGCCGACCGCGCCGCCGGCCCCGGCGATCGCGCCGAAGATGCCGAAGGCGCGGGCCCGCTCCCTCGGGATGGTGAAGGTCGTCGTGAGCACGGCCAGCGCAGTGGGAGCCAGCAGCGCGCCGAACGCGCCCTGCAGCGCGCGGGCGCCGACGAGCATCCCGAACGTCCCCGCCGCACCGCCCAGCGCGGAGGCGCCGGCGAACCCGATGAGGCCGATGATGAAGGCGCGCTTGCGGCCGATGAGATCCGAGATGCGGCCCCCGAACAGCAGGAGGCTGCCGAAGGCGAGCGAGTAGGCGGTGACGATCCACTGGCGGTCGGCGTTCGAGAAGCCGAGGTCCTGCTGAGCGGAAGGGAGGGCGATGTTCACGACGGTGGAGTCGAGCACCACCATGAGTTGCGCGAGGGCGACGGTGACGAGCGTCCACCAGCGCTGGGAGTGCGGAACGGCGGTTCCGGGCGGTTCGGGTGAGACCGCGGTGACGGAGGAAGTCTGCGACATGAGCGTCAGCATATACGAAACTCATCAGTTTCGGATCTCCCGAGTTCTAAAATTAACCTTACAATGGTCTGGATGCATCGACCAGACCTGAAGGAGCCGCAATGACGCAGCTCGACACCGACGGCTCGGCCCCGCGCCTGGGCCGCCGACGCGACCACACGCGCGACGCCGACATCCTCGAAGCCGCCCTCGATGTGCTCGCCGAGACCGGCTACGACGGGATGACGATCGACATGGTCGCGGCCCGCGCGAAGGCCGGAAAGGCGACGGTCTACCGGCGCTGGGCCTCAAAAGGCGACCTCGTCGTCGACGCGATCGCGTGCATGAAGAAGAACGACATCGACCTCGAGAACCTGCCCGACACCGGCAGCCTGCGCGGGGACCTCGTCGCGATGATCCGCCCACACGCCATCCAGGACGGCGCGAAGAAGCTCCAGGTCATGGCCGGCATCACGTCGATGCTCGCGCGGGACCCTCAACTGGTCGACGCCGTCACCGCCGCGATCGTCGAGCCGCGCGCATCCGTGAACAGGGTCTTCATGCGCCGGGCGATCGAGCGAGGCGAGATCCCGGCAGACACGGACGTGGACACGCTCGCGATGATCATGCCGTCGATGACGGCGTACCGCGTGCTCATCCTGCAGAAGCCGGTCGACCGGGAGTTCCTGCTGTCGCTGATCGACGGGGTGGTGCTGCCCGCGGTGGGCCTGAAGGCGTAGGGCGCGCGGCGCTGCCGCTGCCGCTGCCGCTGCCGCTGCCGAGACATTCGGCACGAATCGTCACTTCGCGGCTAGCGGGCTTGGCGACATTCGGCACGAATCGTCGCCGCGCAGCGGCCTTTCGCAACATTCGGCACGAATCGTCACTTCGCGGCTGGTGGGCTCGGCGACATTCGGCACGAATCGTCGCCGCGCAGCGGCCTTTCGCAACATTCGGCACGAATCGTCACTTCGCGGCTAGCGGGCTTCGCGACATTCGGCACGAATCGTCGCCGCGCAGCGGCCTCTCGCAACATTCGGCACGAATCGTCACTTCGCGGCTAGCGGGCTTCGCGACATTCGGCACGAATCGTCGCCGCGCAGCGGCCTCTCGCAACATTTGGCACGAACCGTCGCTGCGGGACGCGCTTGCGCCGCATTCGGCACGAATGGGCGCGCGGGACTTGGCCAAGATTTGGCGCAAATCGTGGTTATGCGGCGCGTTTCCCTAGATTTGGCACAAATCGTGGGGCCGGAGGGCGACATCCGGGGGGGGTGGGATGCGCAGAGCGCCGCACCCCGAAGGGTGCGGCGCTCCGTCGTGCGTGAGTCCGCGTCAGTCGGTGACCGGCGCGGCGTGGATGCCGTGGGGCGGCTCGTCGCCCGGGGCGACGTCCGTCGCGGGCGGGACGGGGGCGGCGTGCGAGCCGTGCGGCGTCGCATCCACCGGAGCGGGCGCGGCGTGCGCACCGTGCGTCGGCTCGGTCGCCTCGGCGGCAGTGCTCGCGGCACCGGACTGCGGCGCGCCGGTCGCGGCAGCCTCGGCAGCGCCAGCGCCGACAGCCGCACGTGCGGCACCCGCGCCTGCCGACGCACCCGCCGGCGCACCCGCACCCGCCGACGCACCCGCACCCACCGACGCACCCGCACCCACCGACGCACCCGCACCCACCGACGCACCCCCGCCCGCCGACGCACCCACACCCGCCGACGCACCCCCGCCCGCCGGCGCACCCGAGCCCGCCGCCGCACCGGCACCCGCCGACGCACCCGCGCCCCACGCACGCGGCTTCGGCCGCTCCCACCAGATCACGATCAGCGCGCCGAGGAAGGCGACCGCTGCGGGGAGCAGCAGGGCCTCCGACATCGCCTGCGTGAAGCCCGCGTGCAGGAACTGCGGCAGTTCGGTGCCCGAGGCGGCCCCGCTCGCGTTGGCCGCCCCGCCCGGGGCCTTGGGCAGGTCGACGGCCAGGCGGCTCTCGATCAGGGCGGCGATCGAGGCGCTGCCGAGCACGGCGCCGATCTGGCGCGTGGTGTTGAAGACGCCCGACCCGGCGCCCGCCTGGTTCATCGGGAGGTTGCGGGTCGCCGTGGTGGAGATCGGTCCCCACACGCCCGACATCGCGATGCCCAGCAGCGAGCTCGGGATGAGCAGTAGCCAGATGTTGACGTCCGGCGACAGCATCCGGGAGTACAGGAACAGCGAGAAGGAGAACAGCACCAGCGCGGGCGTGGTGATGTTGCGCGGGTTGACGCGGTCGATCAGGCGGCCGACGAGCGGCGCGAGGATGCCGGACAGCACCGCGGTGGGGGCGAGCATCAGCGCGGACTGGGTCGGGGTGAGCCCGCGGACGGTCTGGAAATAGAACACCAGTGGCAGGGCCATGCAGGTCACCGCGAAGCCGACGGTCGTGATGGCGCCGTTCGCGAGCGAGAAGTTGCGGTCGCGGAACAGCGGCAGCGGGAGCAGCGGCTCCTTCTTGTTGACGGCCTGCCAGACGATGAACGCCGCGAGCACGACGATGCCCGAGATGATCAGGCCCCACACCGAGATCGGACCCCAGATGACGCCCCAGTCGTACGTGCCGCCCTCCTGGATGCCGAACACCAGCAGGAACATGCCGACCGCCGACAGGATCACCCCGAGGATGTCGAAGCTGTGGGTGTGCGTCGGCAGCTTGGGCACGAGCCGCACCGCGAGGATGAACGCGACGATGCCGACCGGCACGTTGATGAAGAAGATCCACTCCCAGCCGAGGGTGTCGACGAGGATGCCGCCGAGCAGCGGGCCGACGAGCGTCGCCACGCCGGCGACCGCGCCCCAGAGGCCCATGGCCGCACCGCGACGGTCGGGCGGGAAGATCCGCGTGATGACGGCCATCGTCTGCGGGGTCATCAGAGCCGCGCCGAGGCCCTGCACCACGCGGGCCGCGATCAGGATGCCGATGTGCCCGGCGAATCCGCACCAGGCGGAGGCGCCGGTGAAGATCACGAGCCCGATCAGGTAGATGTTCTTCGGGCCGAAGCGGTCACCGAGACGGCCGGTGATCAGCAGCGGCACCGCATAGGCGAGCAGGTAGGCGCTCGTCACCCAGATGACGGCGTTGTAGTCGGTCCCGAGGTCGAGACCCTTCATGATCGACGGGTTGGCGACCGACACGATGGTGGTGTCGATCAGGATCATGAAGAACCCGATGACCAGCGCCCAGAGGGCGGGCCACGGCTTCAGTGCGCGTTCCATGTCACGTTCTTCCTGTTGAGAGCGGTGTCGCTCAGTGCTTCTCCTCGACCCAGGAGATCGCTCCCGACTCGAGGTCGTCGATGAGGGCTTCGAGCGTGGCCGCGTCGGCCTCCGCCATCGCGCGCTGGTAGCGCACATCCACCCAGTACTTCGCCGGGACGGACTTGGCCCGCAGCGTGCGGATCCCCTCGTCGTAGGCGGCGATGTCGGCCCGGATGAGGCCGATGCGCTTGCGGAGCAGCGCGACGGCGGTCTCGACCGGCAGGTTGTGGGCCTCCCCGAGCGCGAGCGGGAACTCCGGGTACTCGTTCACGGGGGTGCCGATGATCTCGGCGATGCGCTCACCGAGGGCGAGCGTGCCCTCCTCGGTGATCGCATAGTTGGTGCGTTCCGGCCGGTTGCCTTCGCGCTCGGTGCCGGTCGCCCGCACCAGGCCGTGCCGCGCGAGGCGGTCGACCGTGTGGTAGAGCGAGCCCGGCCGGACCTTCACCAGGCGATCCTCCGAGCGGAGCATGAGGGTCTGGTACATCTCGTACGGATGCGACGGACCTTCGGCCAGCAGCGCGAGGGCGGCGACCGCGAGAGGGGTGAGGATGCGTGATTCAGCCATGTGTATTCCGGTTTGATTATTCCGCGAGGAATATACCGCGTCGATCAATGCGGGTCAACCGCTCCCCGCGCCCGGCGGCTACGCTGCCTCGTGGAGGTGCGCGATGACGAAACACCGACGCGAACGCGACGCGGAGGCACTGGAGTCCGAGGAGGCCGAGGCGGCGATCCGCGCGACCGAGACCGACGACTCCTCGGTCGACGCAGACGAGGCGCTCGAAGCCGACGAAGAGCAGGACTGACCGGATGCTCTATGCACTGCCCGGCGACCGGGCTCCGCACGTCGACGCCGACGCCTGGGTGGCACCCGGCGCGACACTGGTCGGAGCGGTCACCCTGGAGGCCGGGGCGAGCGTCTGGTACGGCGCGGTGGTGCGGGCGGACAACGCGCCGATCCGCATCGGCCGCGACTCCAACCTGCAGGACAACGTGTCCGCGCACGCCGACCCCGACTTCCCGCTGACCGTCGGCGACCGGGTCTCGGTCGGGCACAACGCCGTACTGCACGGGTGCACGATCGAGGACGACGTCCTGGTCGGGATGAGCGCGACCGTGATGAACGGGGCGACGGTCGGCAGCGGCTCGCTCATCGCGGCGGGCGCCGTCGTCACGCAGGGTGCGGTGATCCCGCCGCGGTCGCTCGTGGCCGGCGTTCCCGCGAAGGTGCGGCGGGAGCTCACCGACGACGAGCTGGACGGCATCCGCCGGAACGCCGCGGTCTACCTCGACAAGACGGCGGAGCACCGGGGCGCCCAGGCGATCTAGCCGGGCGCGGCGACCTGCGCCGAGACCGGCGCTCAGCCGTCGAGCATCGCCCGGTTGAGGGCGAGCAGCTGCTCCGTGAACGTGCGGGCGCCGCCCTGCGCTGGGTGCCGCACCGCTGGTGCTTCGATCCCCGCCTCGGCGAGCGCGCCCTGCGCCTTGCGCCCAACGGCCACGATGGTCTCGATGCCGAGCACGCGGATCAGCTCCTCCGCCACCGGGCCGCCGGCGCGCACCTCGGACGAGCGCGGCGTCCGGTTGCTCAGCGGCCGTCCTGCCACGAACGGATGGTGCGGGTAGACCGGCCAGGAGAGCGGCAGCGGACCGCGCCAGGCGCTCATCGTCTGCCAGAAGACGCGGCTCGACGCCTCCCACGGAGCCTGCGGCTCCAGCGGCAGCTCCAGCCCCGGCAGCACCCCAGCTTCCACCTCGCGCACCGAGGTGAAGGGCACGCCGGTGACGGTCATCCCGCGCCAGCCGGGCGCCTCGCCGAGCAGCAGGATGGGCGCGTGCGGCGCCTCGAGGTAGCGCCGCAGATTGCGTTCGCGCAGTCGGCCGAGCTCGTCGAAGCCGAACAGCAGCTCGGCGTCGTCCGCAGCCGGGACCTCCCGGATCAGGTCGAAGAAGCGGTCGAGCATCCACCCAGGCTACGGCCGCACCCCGGCCCGGGGGTACGCGGCCGACGCGAGCGCCCGATCCACCTCGGCCAGTGGGAACGTCTCGCCGATCTGCTCCGCGAAGGGGTATCGCTGCCAGGCGCCGGCGAGGAACCGCACGGCCTGTTCCAGATGCCGGGGCGCATAGTTGTGGACGCCGCGGATGGTGAGGAGGCGGCGCACGAGCTGTTCGGGGGAGACTGCGAGGTCCGGCCCGGGCGAGACGGAGCCGACCAGGACCAGCACTCCGCCGACGTCGAGACCGTCGAGCAGCGTCCGCACGGCCGCCGGGCTCCCGGAGAGTTCCAGGGCGGCGACCGGAGCCGCACCGCGACCTCCGGCCTTGGGCAGCACGGCAGGGAGGGACAGGATGTGGTCCGCGTCCGGGCTCGGGTCCGCGACGGCGACCGCACCGAACGCGAGAGCGGCCTCCCGTCGGTGCGGGACGGGGTCGCTCACCACGACCCGGGCGCCCGCATCCGTGGCCATCGCCGCGGCGGTGAGTCCCATCATCCCGGCCCCGGCGATCAGGACGAGCGCGCCGGGGAGCGGCACGATCGCCGCGGCCGCCTCCACCGCGGCGGCGACGGTCGCCGTCGCACAGGAGGCCGGTGCGAGCACGGCGGCAGGGATGTCCTCCGGCACCCGCACCAACGGCGTGCCGTCGAGGATGTGCGTGTGCGTCGCGAAGCCGCCCGACAGCTCCCAACCCCGCCGCATCCGCTCATGGCCGTACTTCTGCAGGTTGGAGCACTTCTGCGGCAGCCCGCGGCGGCAGCGGGCGCAGCGCCCGCACGGAACCGCCACCGACCACACCACGCGCTCCCCCAGCTCGACCCGATGACCGTCGGTCGTCTTGGCGCCGCCCCGGCCGAGCGCGACGACACGACCCACCTGCTCGTGCCCGAGCACGAGCGGCGCGGGCGCCTGCCGGTGACCGAGGACCGTGTGGATGTCGGAGCCGCACACTGTGGCGAGCTCCACCTGGGCGAGCACATCGCCGGGGGCGAGCCGGACGCCGGGTACGGCGACCGCCTCGTGGGTGTGCCCCTCCCCCGGCCACACCATCGCGGTGGCCGACGGGTACGCGCTCACCCCCATCCCCAGGCGCGCCGGCGGTGCGACGACGCGTGGGGTGACCGCTTTGATCGTCACCGGTCGCCGGCCCCCTCGGCATGGCGGTCGGCGCGGCGGTCGGCTGCGACGTCCCCGCTGCCGGCGGCGCGGCCGTCGGCGCGGCCGGAGGCTCGATCGGCAGCCGTGTGCTCGTAGCCGAGCAGTTCCGCCAGGTCGGCGACGCTCGGCACGACCGCGTCCGCGCCGGCCTCGACGAGTTCCTGCTCACCATCGGCGCCCGTCAGCACGCCGACGACGAGTCCCGCGCCGGCGGCGATCCCCGCAGAGATGCCGTCCGCCGTGTCGGCGACCACGACCATCCCCTCGACGCTGGAGGCACCGGTGCGCAGAAGCGCGGTCAGCGGGAGGTCGGGGAGGGGATGCGCCCGGCCGGCGTCCTCCGGGGAGAGCGCGGCGTCGGCGATCCCGGTCCAGCCGACGGCGTCGAGGAGGAGGTCCACCGCCGGACGCGGCGAGCCGCTCACGAGAGCGACCTTCACGCCCGTGGCCCGCAGCCGGTGGATGAGATCCTCCGCCCCGGGGACGGCGCGCGGCGCACCGGCGCCGTCGTCGAGCACGGTGGTCCCCGTCAGGCCGAGCACCACGAGTTCGAGGTCGGCGAGGTCGTCGTCATCACGGTCGTCGCCCCCGGGGAACTCGTCGGGCCCGTCGTCGAACGCGTCCCACTCCTCGTCGTCGAGGCCCGCGGCCGGCTCGCCGCCCGCGGCGAGGGCGCCGTCGATCGTCACGTCGTCGAACTCGCTGGTGATGCGTCCGTCGGGGGTCACGGTGGTGCCTTTCGTCGCGGTCGGGACTAACGGGCGCGCGTCGCGCCTGCGGGGAGGAGGGAGCCGGGCGCGTCCGAGAACAGCTCGTCGACGACGCGGTCGGCGAGACCGAGCCCCGTGGTCATCCCGATACCGGCCGTCACGGAGACGACCCGCACATCCGGGGCCGGCGCCGCGACGAGGAAGTCGTCGGGCGCGGCCGCATGGACGCCCTGCCAGCGTTCGCGGACGCGCAGCGGCACCGCGCCGAACAGGTCGCGCGCCTGGTCGAGCAGCGCCTCGAAGGCGGCCTCCGACTGGAAGGGCGAGGCGTCGTCGCCCTGGTGAGCCGTCGACCCGATGACGAGCGAGCCGTCCGGGCGCTGTACGAGCGACACGTCTGCGGCCAGCGCCGCCAGCGCGGGTCGCTCGGCCACCAGCCGGTCGCGCAGGGCGCGCGCGCTCGGGGTCCGGGAGAAGGCCGTCTGCTCGAGCAGCGACCATCCGGTCAGGAGGGGCGCGGAGAGCGGAGCGTCCAGCGCCGCATCGATGAGCAGCATGTCGAGCCCGCGGCGCTGGATGCCGTGCGCATCCGCCATGCCGGGGAACAGGTGGTCGACATCCGCGTCCACGGCCACGACGACCGCCTCGGCGGCGACCCGGCCACGGCTGGTGTGCACCGCGCCCGCTTCGACGGCGAGCGCCGTGGTACGCCAGAACACGTCGACCCCGTGCGCGTCGAGCCAGCGGGCGATCGCCGGGGCGGCCTCGCGCGGGTCGACCTGCAGGTCGGACGGCAGGAAGGCCCCGCCGACCGCCACGCCGTCCGCGAGCGGCGCGCTCTCGCGCACCTGCGCCGGTCCGAGGAGTCGCACGTCGTGGCCGCCGCGACGTTCGCGGAACTCCTCGAGCACCGACAGTTCGTCCGCATCCCGGGCGACGACGACCGCGCCCGACTCGCGCAGCCAGAAACCGGCCTCGGGGGCGAGAGTCAACCAGAGTTCGCGGGCGAGCTCAGCGTAGGCGCGTGCCTCGCCGTCCTGCCCGGTGAGGCAGAGGTGACCCGAATTCCGGAGCGACGCTCCGTTGACCGTGGAGGCCCGCTCCACGACGGCGACCGTGAGGCCGCGACGGAGGGCCGCGACGGCGTGGCCGAGCCCGACGATGCCGGCGCCGACCACCGCGAGATCGTAGTGCCTGCCCATCCGGTGCCTCCCTCTGGGTGGACGACGCGGCGGACACGGTGGCCACGCCGCCGCACGCGCGTCGGTCGACGTCGGCGTCCCGCCAGGTTAGGAGCGAGGTGCGACGGGGCACGCAACGCCGGGTAACGGCAGGGTGAACGGCGGACGGACGGACGGCTCCGCGGCGCAGCCACGGCGCGTCCGCGCCAATAACGCGTTGCACTTATCCGACGACCGGCGCAGAATTGCAGCATGGCCGACGGCGACAACACCCGAGAGTTCGATCCCGACATCGTCACCGATTTCCGGGAGCGAATGTCGTACGGGTCGTACCTGGATCTCGGCACCCTCCTGAGCGCCCAGCGCCCGGTGAGCCGGCCGCCGCACCACGACGAGCTGCTGTTCATCATCCAGCACCAGACCACCGAGCTGTGGCTCAAGCTCGTGCTCCACGAGCTCGAGTCCGCCCGCGACCTGCTGCGCGCCGACGACCTCTCGCCCGCGCTCAAGCGCATCGCCCGGGTGAAGCACATCCAGCGCACGCTGACCGAGCAGTGGTCGGTGCTGGCGACGCTGACGCCCACCGAGTACGCCGAATTCCGCGGCTTCCTCGGCAACTCGTCCGGCTTCCAGTCGTACCAGTACCGCGCCGTGGAGTTCGTGCTCGGCAATAAGAACCGCCGCATGCTGAGCGTCTTCGAGAGCGACCCCGCGGCGCACGCGCTCCTGTCCGAACTTCTGGAGGCGCCGAGCATCTACGACGAGTTTCTGCGCTATCTCGCTCGCGCCGGCTTCGCCGTGCCGGAGGCGCTGCTCAACCGCGATGTGACGCAGGCGCACGTGTTCACTCCCGAGCTGGTGCCGGTGTTCCGCGACATCTACGAGCACGCCACCGACCACTGGCGCGAGTACGAGGCATGCGAGGAGTTCGTCGACCTGGAGGACAACTTCCAGCTCTGGCGCTTCCGCCACCTGAAGACGGTGCAGCGCACGATCGGCATGAAGTCCGGCACGGGCGGCTCCAGCGGCGCCGGGTTCCTGCAGAAGGCGCTCGACCTCACCTTCTTCCCCGAGCTCTACGCCGTCCGCACCGAGATCGGCGCACCCGCGTGACCGACGTGCCCGACGTGCCCGACGTGCCCGACACCGACCTGTACCTCACCGTCGACGCCGTCTGGAACGGCCGCCGATTCCTCGGCGAGACCACCTTCCGCAGCGACGGCGAGCGCCTCCACCCGGTGACGGAGGTGCCTGCGCACGCGCGCACCCGCCACCACCGCAGCACCGGGACGCTGTTCGCCCGGCTCACCGATCACCACACGCACCTCGGGCTCACCGACCAGCACGCCCTGCTCTCGGGCGGCATCACGCACGCGGTCGACCTGGGCTGGATCCCCTCCGTGGCCGCCGGATGGCTCACCGACGACCTCACGCGACCGGCCGTCGCGATCGTCGGCTCCCTCCTCACCTGCGTGGGCGGTTACCCGGTCAACGCCGGGTGGGGACCGCCGGGCTCCTCGACCGAGGTCGGCGGCGAACGGGAGGCCCGGCTGGCGGTTCGTGCGAATGTCATGCTCGGAGCCTCCCGCATCAAGGTCACCCTCAACACGGTCGCGGGCGAAACTGTGGACGATCGCGTCCTGCGCGGAATTGTGAGCGAATCCCACGCGCAGGGCGCCCCGGTGACCGTCCACGTCGAAGGGGCCGGACAGACCGCGCGAGCGTTGGCCGCCGGCGCCGACCAGCTGGCCCATGCGCCGTTCACCGAACGCCTCGACGACGCCCTGATCGACGAGTGCGTCCGCCGCGGGATGAGCTGGGTGAGCACGCTCGACATCCACGGCTGGGGCGACCCCACCGAGCACCACCGCATCGCCTCCGACAACCTGGGCCGCTTCGCCCGCGCGGGCGGCGCCGTGCTCTATGGGACCGACCTCGGCAACGGCCCGCTCCCGGTCGGCGTGAACGCCCGCGAGCTGCGCGGAATGCTGGCCGCCGGCGTCCCCGCCGAGGCCGTGCTGCGCTCCATCGCCGGCGGGCGGCCCACGGCCGGGGGCCAGCCGCCGTCGATCGGGCCGCGCGTCGCCATCGTGCCGTCTCCGCCTCCCGAGGATCTCGGCGCCGCCCTCCCCGACTGGCTCGCCTCCGCCCGCGGGCTCGCGGTCGCGCGGCTCGCAGCATCCGCCCTCGTCACGAACTCCAACGCCACGAATTCCAACGTCACGAACTACAACGTCACGAACTCCAACGTCACGAATTCCCCCGAGGACACCGCATGACCGACTTCGACACCGCCCCTCCGTCCACCCTGTCGCCCGACCCGCTGACCGCCGCGCGGACCCTCGACGCGGCCGACCCGCTGGCCGCCTTCCGCGACCGCTTCGTCGGCATCGACGATGGCATCGCGCAGGTCACCGCCTACTTCGACGGCAACTCGCTGGGCCGCCCGACGCGCGCGAGCGTGGAGCGCATCCACCGCTTCCTGCTCGACGGGTGGGGCGATCGCCTGATCCGAGGCTGGGACGAGGAGTGGATGGACCTCCCGTTCGCCATCGGGGACGACCTCGGCCGCGTCGCCCTCGGCGCCGCGCCCGGCCAGACGTTCATCGGCGACTCGACCACCGTGCTGCTCTACAAGCTCGCCCGGGCCGCAGTGGATGCGCTCCCCGAGCGCACCGAGATCGTGCTCGACACCGACAACTTCCCGACCGACCGCTACGTCCTCGACGGCATCGCCCGCGAACGCGGTCTGACCCTGGTGTGGATCGAGGCCGACACCGAGGCCGGCGTCACCCCGGAGCAGGTGGCCGCGGCGGTCGGTCCCCGCACGGCACTCGTCGTGCTGAGTCACGTCGCCTACCGGTCCGGCTTCCTCGCCGACCTCCCCGCGATCACCCGGGTCGCGCACGACGCGGGCGCGCTCGTGCTCTGGGACCTGTGCCATTCCGCCGGCTCGGTCCCGGTCGAGCTCGACGCCGCGGACGTCGACATCGCCGTCGGCTGCACCTACAAGTACCTGAACGGCGGCCCCGGCTCGCCCGCCTTCGGCTACGTGAACGCGCGCCTGATCCCTCGCCTGACCCAACCCATCCAGGGGTGGATGGGCGTGCGCGACGTCTTCCTGATGGGCCCGGAGTACCAGCCGGCCGAGGGCGTCCGCCGCTTCCTCAGCGGCACGCCGCCGATCGTCGGCATGCTGGCCATGCGCGACACCATCGCGATGATCGGCGAGGCCGGCATCGACGCAGTGCGGGCGAAGTCCGTCGCATTGACCGAGTTCGCGATCGCGCTCGCCGAGGAGTGGCTCGAGCCGCTCGGGGTCGCGCTCGCCAGCCCGAGGGAGGCGGAGCGGCGCGGCGGCCACATCACCCTCAGCCACCCCGCCATGCGGGAGGTCACGGCACTGCTCTGGCAGCGGGACGTCATCCCCGACTACCGCGACCCCGACGGGCTGCGCATCGGGCTCTCGCCGCTGAGCACCGGCTTCGAGGAGCTCTGCGTCGGGATGGCCGCGGTGCGGGACGCGCTCGGCGAACTGACGCATGACTGAGGTCGGGGCCGCGCGGGACGACCTCGAGGCGAGCAGCGGCAGCTCCACCGCGCTGCTCCGGACGATGGTCGGCAACGTCCTGCGACCGGCCGGCGGGTGGATGAGCGCCGCGGGCGCGGTGCGGCTGATGGATGCGCTGGATGTGCCTCCCGCAACAGCTCGCTCCAGTCTCGCGCGGCTCTGCACGCGGGGCGTCCTGGGCCGCGAGCCGCGGCAGGGGGTCGCGGGCTACGCGCTCGACGCCGCCGCGATCCCGATGCTCGAGCGCGGGGACGCCCGCATCTTCGGCGACCGCGCGGAGGCGACCGCGTGGTGCCTGCTCTCCTTCTCGTTCCCCGAGCGCAGCCGCGGCAGCCGCGATCGCCTCCGCCGCCGGCTCGCCGCCCTCGGCTGCGGAACGGTCGCCGACGGCCTGTGGATCGCACCCGCGGCCCTCGAGGACGAACTGGACGCGGCCGCCCGGGAGATCGCCGCAGAGGCGGAGGTCGTTCTGTTCGCCGATGCGTCCCCGCGCGGCGACCTGGCCGCGGGTCTCGCCCGCTGGTACGACCTGCCGTCCATCCGTCGTGCGCACGAGTCGTTCCTCTCGCGCTTCGGCGACGCCCGCCCGCCCGCCGACGACGCCCAGGCGTTCGCCCTGTGGATGCGCGCACTCGACGAGTGGCGCGTCATCCCGTATCGCGACCCCGGCCTCCCTGGCGATGCGCTGGCGCCGGACTGGCCCGGTGACGCCTCGGCGGCGCTGTTCCACCGGCTCCGCGACGACCTCGAGGAGCGCGCGATCGCCTACGCCGCCGCGGTCGCCGCCCCGGAACCGGCTGTCGGCCGCGCACGGTAGAATCGTCGGCGAACCCCCACCCTTGTCGCCCGAGTGAGCGGAGTATCCCCGTGCCGACCATCGTTGTAGAAGTGATGCCCAAGGCCGAGCTGCTCGACCCGCAGGGCAAGGCGGTCGCCGGCGCCCTGGCCCGCACCGGTCGCGGCGTCGTCAGTGGAGTCCGCGTCGGCAAGCGCTTCGAGCTGACCGTCGACGGCCCGATCGACGACGCGGTCCGTGCCACGGTCGAGGAGATCGCTGGCGAGATCCTCTCCAACTCCGTGATCGAAGACGTCGTGGGCATCCACTACCCGGCCGAGGTCGACGTCTGATGCGCATCGGCGTCATCACCTTCCCGGGCTCGCTCGACGACCGCGACGCCCTCCGCGCCGTCCGCCTCGCCGGCGCCGAGCCGGTCGCGCTGTGGCACGGCGAGCACGACCTCCAGGGCGTCGACGCCCTCGTGCTCCCCGGCGGCTTCAGCTACGGCGACTACCTGCGCTGCGGCGCCATCGCCTCCCTCTCGCCGATCATGACCGAGGTCGTGGACGCGGCGCAGAAGGGCATGCCCGTGCTCGGCATCTGCAACGGCTTCCAGATGCTGGCCGAGGCGCACCTCGTCGCCGGGGGCCTGATCCGCAACGACCACGGCACCTTCATCCGCCGCGACCAGCACCTCACCGTCGAGAACACGCAGACGCCGTGGACGACCGGCTTCGAGCAGGGCCAGGAGATCGTCATCCCGCTGAAGAACGGCGAGGGCGGCTTCATCGCCTCGGCCGAGGAGCTGGCACGCCTGGAGGGCGAGGGCCTCGTCGTGTTCCGCTACGCGGGCGTGAACCCGAACGGCTCGCTCGATGACATCGCGGGCGTGCGCAACGAACGCGGCAACGTGGTCGGCCTCATGCCGCACCCCGAGCACGCGGTCGAGCCGGGCTTCGGCCCCGACACCCGCGACGCCATGCGCTCCGGCACCGACGGCCTCACCTTCTTCACCTCCGTCATCCGCTCGGCATTGGTCGAGGCCTGACGTCTCAGCCTGCGGCGCCGCCTCGCGGCTTCTTGGGCGGCATCGGCCTGACCTGCTCCAGAGCCACGCCGATCCACTCGCGCAGCAGCTCGGGGTCGGACTTCCACGCCTCGGGCAGGGCGACGTAGCCGCCCATCGGCCTCTCCGGCGGCCCGTACGGCCCGGTGCCGTCGATCGCGAGCAACTCGTCGCGCACGGCGGAGTCGGGGAGCCGCACCCCGACCTGATCCCCGAACAGCCCAGCGAACATGTTGCCGTTCACGAACGCGGCGAGGTTGGCGAACATCGGCCGGATGCTCACGTCCGGGGCGTCGGGCACCACCGAACGGAACAACTCCTGGGTCTCCGCTGACGGGCGCGGAATCTGCATGGCGGCCTCCTCGCCGTCACCCTACTGCCGCTCGTCCTTGCGCCAACCGCTGAAGATCGACGGCAGTCGCCCACCATGGACGGCGTCGTCGACCTCTGCGACTGAGCGGCGGGGTCGTAGGAGCACCACGGACGCCTCGGGCCGCGAGCCGGTCTGCGCCTCCGTCCAGCCCGGTAGACTGGACCCCATCCCCCGCCTGCCCCGCCCAGCCAGGAGTGCCCGCGTGACCGACACCGCCACCGCCCACGTCGTCGACACCGTCGCGAACGCGATCGAGACCCCGGAGCGGGAGCAGCCGTTCGCGGCGCTCGGGCTCAAGGAGGACGAGTACGCGCGCATCCGTGAGATCCTGGGCCGCCGCCCCACCAGCGGCGAACTGGCGATGTACTCCGTGATGTGGTCGGAGCACTGCTCCTACAAGTCGTCGAAGATCTACCTGCGGCAGTTCGGGCAGAAGGTCAGCCCGGCGATGAAGAAGAACCTCATGGTCGGCATGGGCGAGAACGCCGGCGTGGTGGATGTGGGCGAGGGCTGGGCGGTCACCTTCAAGGTGGAGTCGCACAACCACCCCTCCTACATCGAGCCGTTCCAGGGCGCCGCGACCGGCGTCGGCGGCATCGTGCGCGACATCATCTCGATGGGCGCACGCCCGGTCGCCGTCATGGACCAGCTGCGTTTCGGCGCCATCGACAGCGCGGACACCGCACGCGTCGTCCACGGCGTCGTCTCGGGCATCTCGTTCTACGGCAACTGCCTGGGCCTTCCCAACATCGGCGGCGAGACCTACTTCGACCCGGTGTACCAGGGCAACCCGCTCGTCAACGCGCTCTCCGTCGGCGTGCTCCGCCACGAGGACCTGCACCTGGCGAACGCATCCGGCGCGGGCAACAAGGTCGTGCTGTTCGGCGCCCGGACCGGCGGCGACGGGATCGGCGGAGCGAGCATCCTCGCCTCCGACACGTTCTCCGCGGGCGGCCCGACCAAGCGCCCGGCCGTGCAGGTCGGCGACCCGTTCGCCGAGAAGGTGCTCATCGAGTGCTGCCTGGAGCTGTTCCGCGACAAGCTGGTGGAGGGCATCCAGGATCTGGGTGCAGCCGGCATCTCGTGCGCGACCAGCGAGCTCGCCTCCAACGGCGACGGCGGGATGTTCATCGAGCTCGACAAGGTGCTGCTGCGCGACCCGAGCCTCACGGCCGAGGAGATCCTCATGTCGGAGAGCCAGGAGCGCATGATGGCGGTCGTGAAGCCGGAGCTGCTCGACGCCTTCCTCGCGGTGACCGCCAAGTGGGATGTGGAGACCAGCGTGCTGGGCGAGGTCACCGAGACCGGCCGCCTGGTCATCAACTGGAAGGGCGAGGAGATCGTCAACGTCGACCCGCGAACCGTCGCGGTCGACGGCCCGGTGTACGAGCGTCCCGTCGCCTACCCGACCTGGATCGACGCCCTGCAGGACGACACCGCCTCGGTGCTCCCCCGCCCGATCACCGGCGACGAGTTGCGCGAGCAGACCCTGGCGCTCCTCGGCAGCGCCAACCTGGCCGACAAGGGCTGGATCACCGACCAGTACGACTACTTCGTCGGCGGCAACACCGCGCTGGCGTTCCCCGACGATGCGGGCATGATCCGCGTCGACGAGGAGTCCGGGCTCGGCTTCGCCATCGCGACCGACGCCAACGGACGCTACTGCCAGCTCGACCCGAAGCAGGGCGCCAAGCTGGCGCTGGCCGAGGCGTACCGCAACGTCGCCGCGTCCGGCGCCGTGCCGGTCGCGGTCACCGACTGCCTCAACTTCGGCAGCCCGGAGAACCCCGAGGTCATGTGGCAGTTCTCGCAGGCCGTCGAGGGCCTGTCGGACGCGTGCCTCGAGCTCGGGATCCCGGTCACGGGCGGGAACGTCTCGTTCTACAACCAGACCGGCGACACCCCGATCTTCCCGACCCCGGTCGTCGGCGTGCTCGGCGTCATCGACGACGTCGCCCGCCGCATCCCCGCCGGCTGGCAGGACGAGGGCGAGAACATCTACCTGCTCGGCACCACCCGCGAGGAGCTCGACGGCTCGGCGTGGGCGGGCACCATCCACGGCCACCTCGGCGGACGCCCGCCGGCGGTCGACCTGGACGCGGAGCGCTCGCTCGCCGAGGCGCTTCACGCGGCCTCGCTCGAGGGTCTCGTCTCGTCCGCTCACGACCTCGCCGACGGCGGTCTCGCCCAGGCTCTCTCCGAGAGCGTCATGCGCTTCGGCGTGGGCGCGCGGGTCTGGCTCACCGAGATCCAGGAGCGCGACGGTGTGGATGCGGCGACCGCCCTGTTCTCGGAGTCGACCGCCCGGGTGATCGTCACCGTCCCGCGTGAGGACGACGTGAAGTTCCGCGGCCTGTGCGAGGGGCGCGGCATCCCCGCCCTCCGCATCGGCGTCACGGACGCCGAGGTCGGCGCCCAGCCCGTGCTCGAGGTACAGGACGTCTTCACCATCGGCCTCGAGGAGCTGCGCGGCGTGCACCGTTCGACGCTTCCGGAGCACTTCGGCCCGACCGTCGCCTGACCGGCGTCCTCGACCTCGACAGCGACGTCGCGTCGGCGTGTCGAGCGCCGACGCTGACGAGGCGTGGCCGCCGCATACCGCTACGGTGAGGGCATGACGAGAGCGCGGCGCGTGGTGGCTTGGGTCGCCGGCGTCGTGCTCCTCGGATCCGCAGTATTCGCGGCGCTGCGAGCCACGCCGTGGCCCGCGGCACTCATCATCCGCCGCGTGTTCACGAAGGGCGCCGCCGAGACGGTGGCCGAGATGGAGCCGTTCGCGCCGGCCGGGGTGACCGCTCGAACCCGCGTGGCATACGCACCCGGATCGCGCGACACCACGTTCGACATCTTCCGCCCGGCGGCGGCCGATGGACCGTCGCCCACTGTGGTCTGGATCCACGGTGGCGCGTGGCTGTCTGGCGTGGCCGCGGACGTGACGCCGTACCTCCGCATCCTCGCCGCCGAGGGGTTCACGGCGGTCGCGCCCGACTACACGATCGCGCCCGAGGCGGCCTACCCCACTGCGCTCCGGCAGCTCAACTCGGCGCTCGCCCACCTCGTCGACAACGCGGCGGAACTCGGCGTCGACTCCGCCCGCATCATCCTGGCCGGAGATTCCGCGGGAGCCCAGCTCGCCAGCCAGCTCGCCGCGATCACGTGCGACCCCGCGTACGCGCGGCAGGTGGGCGTCCGGCCGGCCCTCGAACCGTCGCACCTGGCCGGGGTCGTCCTGTTCTGCGGCGTCTACGATCTGCAGTCGCTCGCCGACGTGACCGGACTCCTCGGCTGGGGATTCAAGACCGCGATGTGGGGGTACAGCGGAACGAAGGACTGGTCGGACTCGGCAGCCGGCCGGACGATGTCGACGATCCGCGCGGTCACCGGCGACTTTCCGCCCACCTTCATCTCCGGAGGAAACGGCGACGGGCTCACTGCGTCGCAGTCGCTGCCGATGGCGGCCGCCCTCCGCGCGGCCGGCGTGGACGTGACCGAGCTGTTCTGGCCGGCCGACCACGAGCCGTCCCTGCCCCACGAGTACCAGTTCCACCTGCGATTCGACGAGGCGCAGGAGGCGCTGACCGCCCTCGTCGACTTCCTCCGCAGGCTTACCTAACGGGCTGCCGCCTCCTGCGCCGCCAGCTCTGCCTGCCGCCGGGTGAACAGCCGCACGCGCTGCTGCGTGAGCAGGATGCCCGCGAGCACGACGACCGCGCCGACCGGCTCGTTCCAGGTCAGGTGCTCACCGAGGACGAGGATGCCGAGGGCGACCCCGACGACAGGCGTGACGTACGTGACGCCGGAGGTGGTGGTCGGCCCCCACGCGCGGAGCACGTTCATGTTCCAGATGTAGACGACGCCCGTTCCGAGCGCGCCGAGCGCCAGGAGCGACAGGAGCACCGGCCAGCTGAACGTGATGGGATGCCAGGCGATCACGGGCGTCAGCAGGATCATGATCACGGCCGCCAGCCCGATGTTGAGGAGGGCGCTCGTGGTCGCCGAGACCGCCCGCGGGCTGATGAACCGGCGGATGTAGCCGAAGCTGAACCCATAGCAGGTGACGGCCCCGAGGCAGGCGAGCTGACCCCAGAGGCTGCCGGCGAGCGCATCCACGGCCCACGGTCCGACGACGATGACCACGCCCAGGATGCCGATGAGCACGCCCAGCACCTGGTCGCGGTTCAGTTTCTCGACCCGGAACGCGGCCGTCACCAGGATCGCGGTGGTGATGGGCGTCACCGCGTTGTAGATGCTCGCCAGGCTCGACGACACGTACTGCTCCGCCCACGCGAACAGGAGGAAGGGGATGACGCAGTACGTGACGGCGACGACCGTGAAGTGCAGCCAGACGATCGGCTCACGCGGGAGACGGGCGCGCATCGCGAGCGCGATGATGCCGAGGGTGATCGCTCCGAAGACCAGGCGCGCCCAGGCGACCTGGCCGAAGCCCACTCCGGTGAGGGCGACCTTCATGAACAGGAAGCTGGCGCCCCAGACGAGCCCCATCGCGGCGAACTGCAGAGCGACTTTCACCCCTCGACGCTATCGGGTGCCGCCGACCTCCGGCACGCGGGAATCGGACAGGGATGCACGAGATCCGGCCATCCGCCCACCCTCGCCGAGCCGCGCCTCAGCGACCATCATGGAGGCGGGAATACTTCCCGACCCTCTGCGTTGTATGCATTTGCATAGAACGGCACGACCGAAAAGAGGAGCCAGCCATGCAGTACGGAATCTTCTCCGTCAGCGACATCACCCGCGACCCCGTGTCCGGGCAGACGCCGAGCGAGGCGGAGCGCATCGACGCGATCGTGAAGATCGCGAAGCACGCGGAGGAGGTCGGGCTGGATGTCTTCGCCATCGGGGAGCACCACAACCCCCCGTTCTTCTCGTCGTCGCCCACGACGCTGCTGGCCCACATCGCCGCGCTCACCGAGCGCCTCACGGTCACCACATCCACGACGCTGATCACCACGAACGACCCGGTGCGCATCGCCGAGGAGTACGCGATGCTGCAGCACCTCTCCAAGGGCCGCATGGACCTGATGGTCGGGCGCGGCAACACCGGCCCGGTGTACCCGTGGTTCGGCCAGGACATCCGCCAGAGCCTGCCGCTCGCGCTCGAGAACTACAACCTCCTGCACCGCCTGTGGCGCGAGGACGTCGTGGACTGGGAGGGACGCTTCCGCACTCCGCTGCAGGGTTTCACCTCCACACCGCGGCCCCTCGACGACGTGCCGCCCTTCGTCTGGCACGCCAGCATCCGCACGCCGGAGATCGCCGAGCAGGCCGCCTTCTACGGCAACGGCTTCTTCGCCAACAACATCTTCTGGCCCAAGGAGCACTTCCAGCGCCTGATCGCCTTCTACCGCGAGCGCTTCGAGCACTATGGCCACGGCACCGCCAAGCAGGCGATCGTCGGACTCGGCGGCCAGGCGTTCATCGCGAAGAACTCGCAGGACGCGAAGGACCAGTTCCGCCCCTACTTCAACGAGGCGCCGGTGTACGGCAACGGCCCGACGATGGAAGAGTTCACGGACGCCACCCCGCTCACCGTCGGCAGCCCGCAGGAGGTCATCGACAAGACGCTGACCTTCCGCGAGTGGGCCGGCGACTACCAGCGCCAGCTGTTCCTGATGGACCACGCCGGACTGCCGCTGAAGACGGTGCTCGAGCAGCTCGACCTGCTCGGCGAGCACGTCATCCCCGTGCTCCGCAAGGAGACCGAGGCGCGCAAGGACCCGGAGACGCCCGACGCCCCCACGCACGAGTCGCTCGTGAAGGCCAAGTACGGCGACGCCGACCCGCGCCAGCCGCGCCCTAACGCCAACCGCGGCGACAACGTCACCGGCGCCTCCCCCTACCAGGACACCGAGGAGCAGTTCCAGGCCAGCTACCCGTCGCTCTGACGGCCGCCTGAGAACCGCACACCTGAGAGAAGGAAGATCATGACCGAATCCCCGCGACCGTTCCGCGTCGTCGTGGTGAACGCGGGCGTCAGCGACCCGTCGTCCACCAAGATGCTCGCCGACCGGCTCGCCCTGCGGGTCGAGGCCGCCGCCCAGCGCGACGGCCGCACCGTGGAGACGCTGAACCTCGACCTGCGGGAGGTGCTGCCCGAGCTCGGGGCGGCCCTGGCCTCCGGGCACCTGGGGCCGAAGTTCACCAAGGCGATCGAGGCTCTGAAGTCGGCGGACGGCATCATCGCGACCGCGCCGGTCTACAAGGCCGGCCCGAGCGGGCTGTTCACCTCGTTCTTCCAGGTGCTCGACAACGACCTGCTGATCGCGAAGCCCGTCGTGCTCGGCGCGACCGCCGGCACCGCCCGGCACGCGCTCGTCGTCGACGGCGAGATGCGCTCCCTGTTCGCCTTCCTCCGCACGATGACCGCGCCGACCTCGGTGTTCGCGTCGACGGAAGACTGGCAGGACAAGTCGCTCGGCACGCGGATCGACCGCGCGGCCCGGGAGCTCGTCGTGCTGATGGAGTCGGAGGTCGAGTCCAAGATCACCGACACCTCGTGGGACAGCTACCAGCACGAGTTCGGCTCGGCCGGAGGCAACGAGCTCGGCATCGACCTCGGCTCCGACCTGATGCGCCTCGCCGCCGGCGGGACCCTTCCCGGCGCCCGGCGATGACCGCGGACAGCCTTCCGTCCGCGAACAGGCCCCGGCATCGCCGGGGCCTGTTCGCGTCTCGGGACCGGGGCGGCCGCGGTAGGGTGCAGGGTAGAACAGGGAGGTCTCGGGGTTGGACGTTCTCAGCGTGCTCCAGTGGATCGGCGTCGTCGTCTGCCTGATCCTCGCGCTCTCGGGGCTCATCCCGGTGCTGGCCGCCGCCGCGACGTTCGTGGTCATCCCGTTCCACGCGTGGATCAACCACTACAAGAAGGCCGCACCGTACCTGCCGCGGGTCGCCATCGTCGTCCCGGCCTGGAACGAGGGCGCGGTGATCGGCGCCTCCATCGACCGGCTGATGAAGCTGGACTACCCGCTCGAGGCGCTCCGCATCTACGTCGTCGACGACGCGAGCACCGATGACACCTCGGACGTCGTGCGCGACCGGGCCGCCCGCTACCCGGGCAACGTCCGCCTGCTGCGCCGTGAGCAGGGCGGCCAGGGCAAGGCGCACACCCTCAACCACGGCATCGCCACGGTGCTCGAGGACGACTGGATGGAGGCGCTCCTCATCATGGACGCCGACGTCATCTACACGCCCACGTCGCTGCGACGCATGACGCGCCACCTCGCGGACCCGGAGGTCGGCGCGGTCTCCGCGTACATCCACGAGGGCAGCGGGGACCGCAACTGGCTGACCAAGTTCATCAGCACCGAATACGTGCTCTCGCAGCCGGCCGCGCGCCGGGCGCAGAACGTCCTCGGCGCGCAGGCCTGCCTCGCGGGCGGTGCGCAGCTGCACACCCGCGAGAACCTGCTCGCGATCGGCGGCCGGATCGACACCTCCACCCTCGCAGAGGACACCATCACCACCTTCGAGACGCAGCTGCAGGGGCGGAAGGTGGTCTTCGAGCCGCACGCGCACGTGCTGGCCGAGGAGCCTCGCGCGATCGACGGGCTGTGGAAGCAGCGGCTGCGCTGGGCGCGCGGCAACGTCTCCGTGACCGCCCGCTACGCGAAGGTCTGGTTCCGCCCGAGCCGCCGGCACCACCTCGGCGGCATCAGCTTCGGGATCGTCTGGTTCTCGCTCTGGCTGCTGCCGCTGATCATGATCCTGTCGTCGATCGGACTGGCCGGGCTGTTGTTCCTCTCGAACGAGGTGGCGACCGGGGTGTTCCGCGTCCTCTGGATCTCGGCGGCGCTGGCGTACCTCTTCGTGCTCATCCTGGGATCGCAGACCGACGGTGCGACGACCAAACGGGAGCTGGGTCACGTGCTGCTGTTCCCCGGGATCGTCAACATGCTGGTGATGGTCACCGCGCTGTTCCCGCCCGTGATGCTGGTCTGGCTGCCCGGGCTGTTCGGCGTCACGCTCAGCGGACCGGCACTGTTCGCGATCACCCTGGCGATCTACATCTGGATCCCGTTCTCGATGGTGGTCGCCTGGCTGGCCCGCACGGCCGAGAAGACGCGCGCGGGCCGCTGGCTCTCCCCCGCCCTGATCTACCTGGCGGGTTACGGCTCGCTGCTGTGCGCGATCACCTTCGACTCCTACCTGAAGGAGCTCGCGGGCGCCGAGGCGCAGTGGGACAAGACCGAGAAGGTGGGCCGCGTCGCCACCGGCTGAGGTCTCGTACCGCGGGACCACATCCCGAGGATGAGGCCGCCCGATGAGGATGCGCCTCCCGGGCGATGCCCGCGCCTCCGCTCCGCCGCGAGGCTGGGGGCATGACCTCACCAATGAGCCCTTCACCCGCACCGGCCCTGTCGGCCGCCGGGCTGACCAAGACCTACGGTCCCTCCACGGCCCTCGCCGGCGTCGACTTCCGGGTGGATCCCGGCGAATCGGTCGCGATCATGGGTGCCTCCGGCTCCGGTAAGACCACACTGCTGCACTGCCTGGCGGGCATCGTCCGCCCGGACAGCGGCTCGGTCGTGCTCGCGACCGCGCGGGGCCCGCTCGAGGTCACGGCCCTCGACGAGGCGGGCCGTTCGCGGCTCCGCCGGGAGGCCTTCGGCTTCGTCTTCCAGCAGGGGCTGCTGCTCCCGGAGCTGACCGCGGTCGAGAACGTCGCCCTGCCGCTGATGCTGACGGGGACCGACCGGCGCGCAGCGGAGCAGACGGCCGCGATGTGGCTCGCGGCCCTCGGGCTCGCGGGTTTCGAGTCGCGGCGGATCGGCCAGCTCTCGGGCGGTCAGGCGCAGCGCGTGGCGATCGCCCGGGCGCAGGCCACGGGAGCCTCCGTGATCTTCGCGGACGAGCCGACAGGCGCCCTCGACTCGGCGACCTCGGCCGAGGTGATGGATGCGCTCATCCGCTCGACCACGGAGCGCGGTCGCTCCCTCGTGGTGGTCACGCACGACGAGTCGGTCGCCGCCCGCTGCTCGCGCGTGCTCCGGCTCGCCGACGGCCGGATCGTGGATCGGGCGGTCACGCGATGACGACGCTCCGCCTCGCGTGGCTGTTCGGCCGCCGCAGCGCATCCGCCCGCTCCACCGTCGTGCTGCCGGTCACCGCGTTCGCGGTCGTCACGACGCTGCTCCTCATCGTCGCGGGCGGCGCGCACGCCTTCTTCGGCTGGACCGACGGCACCGCCGGCGTGTACCAGGCACTCGCCGTGATCGCGCTCTCCCTGCTCGTGGTGCCGCTGGTCGCGCTCGGCGGCTCCGCGGCGCGGCTGTCCGCGCGACGGAGGGACGAGCGCCTGTCGAGTCTCCGGCTGCTCGGCGCGACGCCGGGCCTCGTCACCGCGCTGACGGTCATCGAGTCGACGGTGCTCGCCGCCGCCGGCGCGATCGCCGGGGTCGTGCTGTACCTGGCGACCGCGCCGCTCGTCGGGCTCATCCCGTTCCGCGGGGAACCCCTTGGGATGTCGGTGCTGCTCGGCCCCGGCTGGGTCGCCCTCGTCGTCGCCGGCACGGGCGCCCTCGCCGCGATCAGCGCGGCGGTCGGGTTGCGCGGGGTGATCGTCTCGCCGCTCGGCGTACGGACCCGCGAGCGCGCTCCGCGCATCCACTGGGTGCGGGCCGTGCTGGCCGTGCTGGTCGTCGGCATCGCGGCAGCGGCGCTCACCGCGCTGCGGGCGATGCCGGACATGACCATCGTCTTCGGCGTGCTCGCGGCCGCCTTCGGCGGCACCGTGGCCGTGCTCAACCTGGTCGGGCCGTGGGTGCTCCGGCGTCTGGCGGCACGCCAGGCGAGACGCGCGCGGACGGTTCGGCGGCTGCTCGCCGCGCGCAGCATCCTGGAGTCGCCGAAAGCCGCGTGGCGGCAGGTCTCCGGCGTGGCGATGACGAGCTTCGTCGCCGTGTTCGCGGGCGTGGGCGTCTCGCTGATGGACGTCGCCGGAGACAGCGCCGACCCGTCGTCGCGGATGCTGGTCGGCGACATCCGCACCGGCGTCGTGATCACTGTCGTCGCTTCGTTCCTCACGGTCGCCTGCTCGGCCGGGGTGAACCAGGCGGCCTCGATCCTGGACCGGCGCGACCTCTACGTCAGCCTGGACCGCCTCGGGATGCCGATCGCGGAGATGAACGCGTCGCGCAGCCGCGCGATTCTGTGGCCGCTGCGCATCGTCGCCGTCGGGTCCGCGGTCACCGCCGCCGCTGTGATGCTGCCCCTCACCGGGATGAGCCTGCTCCTGTCGCCGCTGACCCTGCTGGTCGTCGCCGGATGCCTCGCAGCGGGCATCGGCCTGGTCTGGGCGGCCCTGCGCGCGACGCGACCGGTCCTCGCCCGGGTGCTCGCGGAGCCGTCACCGAGCCTGTGACCGGGGCGCCGGTCCAGTAGGGTCGATGCATGGGCGAGAACCGGGAGATGGAGGATGCGCTGGCTCGGCTGCACAGCATCCGGCAGAGTATCGACAACATCGACGCGGCGGTCATCCACATGCTCGCCGAGCGGTTCAAGTTCACGCAGCAGGTGGGCGCGCTGAAGGCCGAGCACGGCCTGCCCCCGGCCGACCCGGAGCGCGAGAAGGAGCAGATCCAGCGGCTGCGGGCGCTCGCGGAGGAGAGCCACCTCGACCCGGCGTTCGCGGAGAAGTTCCTGACCTTCATCGTCGCCGAGGTCATCCACCACCACGAGCGCATCGCCGGCGAGAACGGCCGCTGACCCGGTGGGCTGGGATGCGGCGTCCCTGCCGGACGCGAGCGGCCGCACGGTCGTGATCACCGGCGGGAACGCGGGGGTCGGCTACTTCACCGCGGAGCAGCTGGCGCGTGCCGACGCGCACGTGGTGCTGGCCTGCCGCGACCCGGAGCGCGCGGAGGCCGCCGTCTCGGCGATCCGCCGCCGGGTGTCCCGCGCGAACGTTGAGGCGATGCCGCTCGACGTGACCGATCGCCGTTCGATCGACGCGGCGGCGGATGCGCTCCTCGAGCGCGGCACGGTGGATGCCCTGGTGCTGAACGCTGGGATCGTGCATCCTCCGCGCTCGCGGCGGACCGACGGCGAGGGCAACGAGCTCGTGCTCTCCACGAACGTGCTCGGCCATTTCCGGCTGGTGGCGCGTGCGCTGCCGGCGCTCACCTCCGCAGCGGATGGGCGCGTGGTGACACTCGGCTCGCTCGCCACCCGTCTCGGCCGCCTCCGCCTCGACGACCTGGAGCTGCAGCGCTCGTACACGTCATGGCGGGCGTACTCGGGGTCGAAGATCGCAGCGCAGGCGTTCGGGTTCGAGCTCGACCGGCGCTTGCGCGCCTCCGGCACGCCGGTGCGCAGCATCGTGGTGCATCCCGGCTATTCGACGTCAGGCCGCACGCCGGGCATCCGAGGCGTCAACCAGCCGACGCGGCTGAAGCGCTTCGCCGACAACCTGCAGGCCGCGTGGACGCAGGGCAAGGACGACGGCGCGCAGGCGCCGGTCCGCGCCGTGCTCGACCCCACCATCCAGGGCGGCGACTACCTGGGTCCTGCGCTGTGGACGAAGGGCGCCCCCGTGCACGCACCTGCCACCCGGGCGTCGCGGTCGCCCCGACTCGGGGCCCGGCTGTGGCCGCTGCTCGAGGACGCGTCGGGTCAGCCGTTCCCGCCGCT
This sequence comes from Leifsonia sp. KNZ13-11D, assembly GCF_056754895.1. Taxonomy (NCBI): domain Bacteria; kingdom Bacillati; phylum Actinomycetota; class Actinomycetes; order Micrococcales; family Microbacteriaceae; genus Leifsonia; species Leifsonia sp. KNZ13-11D. The sequence goes on along the minus strand of NZ_JBPGWU010000001.1, from coordinate 507,143 downwards.
GTAGCGCCGCCCGAGCCCTGCTCTAGCGCTGCGCGAGCGCGGCGTGGTTCACGCCGCGACGACGATGGAGAGCAACCGGTGGTCGGCGGGCACCTTCGCGCGCAGCGCGTCGCGCGCGGACGCGTAGTCGACGCCCTCCGCCTCGAGCTCTTCGACGGCCGACTCGCGGATGACGGCGGTCGCGATCACGCGGCCGCCGCGCGGCATGGCGTTGTGCACCTGAAGGAGGTCGAATCCGTCGGGCACCTGCGCCTCGATGAGCGCGCGGGCCGACTCCGCGTCGTCGGCCTCGGCGGTGAGCTCCTTCGTCAGACTGGTCTGGATGAGTCCACGCACCTTCATGCTCCAACGGTATCGGACGGCCGCACCTGCCGCCGCCGCCCCGCGGCCGATACGGTGAAGGGATGGACTACCGCACCCAGCCCATCGATCCCACCTCCGAACGAGACCTCTCCGCGGGCGGCCTGCGCCTTGAGCTGGTCGACACGACCGACGCGGCCGCCTTCGACGGTTGGATCCGGGCCGATTTCCGGGGCTTCCACAGTGGGCGCCCGAAGGAGGAGGTGCTGGAGGAGGCGCGCGGCTACCTCGGCGGCCGCCGCACCACCGGCGTGTACGACGACGCGATCCCCGCGCGGGAGCCGGTCGGCACGGTCAACTCCTGGGTCGCGCCGCTCACCGTCCCGGGCGGCACCCGCGTCGACGCCTGGGCGATCAGCTCCGTCACCGTGGCGCCGACGCACCGCCGTCGCGGCATCGCCCGGGCTCTGCTCGGCGGCGAGCTGCGCACCGCGCACGCCCTCGGGGTGCCCCTCGCCATCCTGACCGTCTCCGAGTCGGTGATCTACGGACGCTGGGGGTTCGGTCCCGCGACCTACGCGACGGCCTGGACGGTCGACACCAAGCGCGTCCGCTGGGCGGGCGCCGAGACCACCGGCCGACTGTCGTTCACCGACCCCGAGGAGTACCGCGGCACCGCGGAGCGCGTGCTCGACCTCGTAATGGCGGGCCGGCCCGGTGAGATCGGGCTGGAGACATACCTGGCGCACCGCTTGACCGGTCCGTTGAAGGGCGACTCCGAAGCGGACCGCTACCGCCTGGTGCGCTACGACTCGCCGTCTGGCGAGCCCGAGGGCTTCGTCTCGTACACGGTCAAGGGCGACGACGACTTCACGCGCCACACCGTGGACGTCAGCTACCTGGCGGCGGCCACCGACGAGGCGCTCACCGCCCTGTGGCGCTACCTGCTGGAGCTCGACCTGGTGGCCAGCGTGAAGGTCTGGACGCGCGGCGTCGACGAGCCGCTGCCCGCGCTGGTCTCCGACATCCGCGGTGCCCAGGTCACTGCGGTCGAGGACCACCTGTGGGTGCGCATCCTCGACGTCCCGGCGGCGCTGCAGGCGCGGACATACGAGCGCGACGGCTCGATCGTGCTCGAAGTGACCGACGACCTCGGCATGGCCGGCGGCCGCTACCGCCTGACGGTGACGGACGGCCGCGCCGAGGTCGCCACCACCGAGGGCGGCGCGGACGTGACCCTGCCCGTGGCCTCGCTGGGCAGCGTGTACCTCGGCCACGACACGGCCCGCGCGCTCGCGCTGGCCGGCCGCATCCAGGGCGACGCCGAGGCGCTCGATCGGCTGTTCCGCACGGCGGTGCCCCCGCGCCTCAGCACCTGGTTCTGAGGCCGGAGCGACCCGAGAGCGTCGGCCTCAGTCGATCAGGTCGTGGCGCACCACGATCTGGTCGCGGGCCGGGCCCACGCCGATCGGAGCGACCCGAGAGCGTCGGCCTCAGTCGATCAGGTCGTGGCGCACCACGATCTGATCGCGGGCCGGGCCCACGCCGATCGCGGAGATGCGGGCGCCGGACATGCGCTCGAGCGCGAGCACGTAGTCCTGCGCGTTCTTCGGCAGGTCCTCGAAGGTGCGCGCGCCGCTGATGTCCTCGGTCCAGCCGGGGAACTCCTCGTAGATCGGCGTCGCGTGGTGGAAGTCGCTCTGCGAGGCCGGGACCTCGTCGTGGCGCACGCCGTCGACGTCGTAGGCGACCGCCACGGGGATGCGCTGGATGCCGGTCAGCGTGTCGAGCTTGGTGAGCACGAAGTCGGTGACGCCGTTGACGCGCGCGGTGTAGCGGGCGACCGGGGCGTCGTACCAGCCGGTGCGGCGCGGGCGGCCGGTGGTGGTTCCGAACTCGAAGCCGCGCTCGCGCAGGAACTCGCCCCACTCGTCGAAGAGCTCGGTCGGGAACGGACCGGCGCCGACGCGCGTGGTGTACGCCTTGACGATGCCGATCACGCGGTCGATGCGGTTGGGCCCGATGCCCGAACCGGTGGCGGCGCCACCCGCCGTGGAGTTGGAGGAGGTGACGAACGGGTAGGTGCCGTGGTCGACGTCCAGCATCGTCGCTTGGCCGCCCTCGAAGAGCACGTACTTGCCGTCCTCCAGCGCCTGGTTGAGCAGCAGCGAGCTGTCCACCACCATCGGGCGCAGGCGTTCGGCGTACTCGAGCAGCTGCTCGACGACCTCGTCGACCGTGATCGCACGGCGGTTGTACACCTTCACCAGCAGGTGGTTCTTCTGGTCGAGGGCGCCCTCGACCTTCTGCCGCAGGATGTTCTCGTCGAAGAGGTCCTGGATGCGGATGCCCACCCGGTTGATCTTGTCGGCGTACGTCGGGCCGATGCCGCGACCGGTGGTGCCGATCTGGCGCTTGCCGAGGAAGCGCTCCGTGACCTTGTCGATCGTGCGGTGGTACGACGTGATGACGTGCGCGTTCGAGCTGACCTTGAGGCGGGAGACGTCGACGCCGCGGGCGATCAGCGCATCCAGCTCCTCGAACAGCACCTCGATGTCTACGACGACGCCGTTGGCGATGACCGGGGTGACGCCCTCGGTGAGGATGCCGGACGGCAGCAGGTGCAGGGCGTACTTCTCGTCGCCGACGACGACCGTGTGGCCGGCATTGTTGCCGCCGTTGAACTTGACCACGTAGTCGATGCGGCTCCCCAGGACGTCGGTCGCCTTGCCTTTGCCTTCGTCGCCCCACTGGGCGCCGATGATCACGATCGCGGGCACGTGGATGTCCTCTCGGTGGATGGAACGCGTCGGCGCCACCCGGACGACCGTCGCACTCGATCCTATCGCGAGACACTAAGTTGCACACCCGTGTGCAAGAAGGGAGTACACTGGTGGCATGCCCACCCCCTCCACCCGCGCACCGCGACGCGACGCGACGGCCAACCGCGAGGCGATCCTCGCCGCCGCCGCGGTCGCGCTGAACGAGGACATCGACGCCTCCCTCGAGAACATCGCAGCGCGCGCCGGCCTCAGCCGCCGCGCGGTGTACGGACACTTCGCGACCCGCGACGAGCTCCTCGTCGAGGTGTTCACCCGGGGAGCCCGTCGTCTCGCCGCCCTGCTCGACCCGGTGTCGCATCCCGACCCGCTGGTCGAGATCGCCCTTTTCGGCGCCACACTGTGGGCCGAAGTCGAGCACGTGCGCGTGAGCGCGGCTCTGGCGGTCCGCGGGCCGCATCGCGAGCTGGTCGGCACCGCACTCGACCCCGCCCGCGAGCGGCTGCGCGAGACGGTGCGGCGCGGGATGGAGTCGGGAAGCATCCGCACCGACCTCGACCGCGAGACGGTCACCCGCCTGATCGAGAACGCGGCGGTGTCCGTCCTCGACGAGGCGACCCGCGCACGGCTCAGCCCCGAGGCGGGTCACCGCCTCGTCATGCTGGCCGGGCTGGGCGCCGCGGGGATGGGATGGACGGACGCCGGAGCGCTCATCGCCGCGACGCCGGCGCTGGCCTTCGGCGCCGCCGGACGCGCCGCCGGAAGCACCGCATCCGGAACCACGGCATCCGCGACCCCCGCATCCGGAACCACGGCACCTGCCGCCACAGCGGAAGGGGCCCGCCGATGAAGGTCGTGCTCGACCGCGTCGCCAAGGGCGCCGCCCTGCCGCCCACCTCCGCTTCGTTCGAGACCGGGCGCGCCTCGCTCGCGCGCGCAGAGACGGAGCAGCGGCCGACCGTGCTCGGTCTGATCGCCTCCGGGCGGATGCGCCCCGACGCGGGCGCTGTCACGATCGACGGAGCCACCGACTTCCGAACCATGCGGCGGCGGATCGCCCTGATCGACGCACCGGATGTCTCGGAGCCGGCCGCCGATGTGACGGTCGCGGGCATCGTCGCCGAGGAGCTGATGTTCGCTGGCCGTGCGTCGCATCCCGTCGCCGTCAACCGCTGCCTGCGCGAACTCGAGGCCGCGCAATGGGCGCGGCAGTCGATCGGCACGGTCCCGCCGACGGTGCGCATCCGCCTGCTCGCCGAGCTGGCGCTGCTCCGCGCGGGCGTGGACGGCCTCGTGCTCGTCTCGCCCGACCGGCACGGCGGCGATCCCGTCGAGTGGTGGCGCTTCGCGCGCGAGGTCGCCGGACGGGGGATCGCCGTGCTCGTGGTGGCGGGCGACGCCTCCGCCGCCGCGATCGCCGCGGCGTCCCTGGTCTCGCGCATCGACGAGACCGACCAGCAGACCTTCGACGAAGACCCCGGCCGGGACGACACCGACGAGCTCCCGGACCTGATCATGACCCAGCCGAGTGAAGAAGGCGCATGAAGATCCCGCAGATGATCGCGGCGGAGTTCCGCCGCCTGACCGCAAGCCCCATGTCCATCGTGGCGCTCATCGCCCTGATGTGCGTGCCGGTTCTGTACGGCGGGCTGTACCTGTGGGCGAACCAGAACCCGTACGCCAACCTCGACCGCATCCCCGCCGCGATCGTCGTCGACGACGCCGGCACCACGGTCGACGGCGCCCCCGTGAACTACGGCGATCGGGTCGCCGACCAGCTCATCGAGGACGGTTCGTTCCAGTGGCACCGCGTGGCCGAAGGATCCGCGGCCAGCGGCGTGGACGACTCGAAGTACGACTTCAGCATCACGTTCCCGAAGGACTTCTCCTCGGCGCTGGCGTCCGCGTCGGGCACCGACCCGCACCGCGCGGTCGTGACGCTGACCACGAACGACACCAACAGCTACCTGGCGTCGACCATCGGCACGCAGGCCGCCGAGAAGATCCGCACCTCCATCGTCAAGCAGGTGAACGAGCAGGCCGCGAAGCAGTTCCTCGTTGGCCTCGCCGACATCCGCTCGAACCTCGTGACCGCCGCCGATGGCGCCGACAAGCTGGTCGACGGCAGTGCGACCGCGCAGTCGGGCGCGTCGCAGCTGGCCGACGGCACCGCGCAGCTCGCATCGGGCTCGCAGGAGCTGGCGGGGAAGCTCGGCGAGCTGACCTCCGGCGCTCAGCAGGTGAGCGACGGCGCGGCCCGGGTCGCGGCGGGCAACCGCGAGCTCGCCGCGAAGGCGAACGACGCCGCCGCGGCCGCGACGCAGATCGCCGCCGCAGCGCCGGCCGCGCAGCAGGACCTGCTGAACCGCCTCACCGCCGCCGGCGCCACGCCGGAGCAGCTCGACCAGGTGAAGGCGGTGCTCGGCGACCTCGACACGACGGTGACGTCCGGCAACGAGCGGATCCAGAGCGCCGTCGGGCAAATCGACCAGCTCTCGGCGGGCGCGGATCAGGTCGCGGGCGGGGCGTCGCAGGTCGCCTCCGGGTCGCAGCAGGCCGCCGCCGGTGCGTCGCAGCTGGCCTCGGGCGCCTCCAGCGCGGCCTCCGGAGCGGCACAGCTCCGCGACGGACTGACCACGCTGCACGACGGCACGGCGCAGCTGCGCGACGGGCTGAAGTCGGGCGTGGACCGCATCCCGGACAACTCCCCCGCCCTGCAGAAGAAGCAGGCGTCGACCATCTCCGACCCGGTGGACCTCAAGAACGACTCGATCACCTCCGCCGGCACGTACGGCGCGGGACTGGCCCCGTTCTTCGTGGCGCTGGCGGCCTGGATCGGCATCTACGCGCTGTTCCTGATCGTGAAACCCGTCTCGCGCCGTGCCATCACGGCGCTGCACTCGCCGCTCACGATCACCCTCGCCGGCTGGCTCACCCCCGGCCTGCTGGGCGCCGTCCAGATGATCGGGCTGTTCGCGATCGTCGCGGGCGCCCTCGGGTTCCGGATCGACGACCCCGCGGGGATGTACGGGCTGATGGCGCTCGCCTCGATCACGTTCGCGGCCATCATCCTGGCGCTCAACGTCTGGCTGGGCAGCGTCGGGCAGTTCCTGGGCCTGGTCCTGATGGTGCTGCAACTGGTGACCGCGGGCGGCACCTTCCCCTGGCAGACGCTGCCCGGCCCGCTCGCGGCCCTGCATCACGCACTGCCGATGTCGTACGCGGTGGACGGCATCCGTCAGCTCATGTACGGCGGCAACCCGGCGACCGCCTGGGCGGACGCCGGCGTGCTGGCCCTGTGGATGCTGCTCGCCCTGCTGATCGCGGCCATCGGGGTGACGCGGATGACGCACTTCCGCACCCTGCGCGACCTGCGGCCGTCGCTGATCGGCTGACGACCCGCACGGCCCGCGCCGCGCACCGGCCGGGGCCGGGCTCGGGCCGCGAGACCCTGGTGGGCGCCCGTCGCCTGGCGCTAGTGTGGCGCCCACCAGCACTCGACCTTCAGGAGGACGACCATGGCCGATCTCGAAGCCCAGGCGGCTCTTTCCCAGGCGCGACAGGCGGCCAGCGCCGCGAGCTACGACATCCAGAAGCTGCCCGAGGACTCCATCGAACGGCAGGCGCTGCACAACCTCGTGACGGCGGTGGACGCGCTGATCCAGGCGGTCGACACCGAGTGACGGGCGGCGCCCGGGCGACGACGGTGGCCGGCGCTAGGGTGGCGGCGTGACCGATACGCTGCGCATCCTCCACCTCTCCGACACGCACCTGTACGGCGACGGGCGGCTGCAGTACGGCATCGTCGACACGCTGGGCGCCCTCGACCGGGTGCTGGCACGCGCCGCGTCGCTGACCGAGGTGGATGCGGTGGTCGTCTCGGGCGACCTGTCCGAGGACGGCAGCGCCGCGTCGTACCGGCGGCTGAAGGCGACACTGGACCCGTGGGCCGGCGAACGCGGTGCGGTCGTCGTCTACGCGATGGGCAACCACGACCTGCGCGACGGGTTCGAGGAGGTGCTCGGCGACCGCGAGACCGACGTCTCGGTGCGCGGGTTCCGCATCGTCACCGTCGACACCTCCGTGCCGGGGGCCGGGTACGGGAAGGTGACCGAAGCGCAGCTCGACCGGCTCCGCGAGACGCTGTCGACGCACGCCGAGAACGGCACGGTCGTCGTGCTGCACCATCCCCCCGTCCCGCCGACCACCGTGCTGTTCGAGCCGCTCCGGCTGGTCGAACCCGAGCCGCTGCTGGAGATGTGCGCGGGAGGCGACGTGCGGCTCATCCTCGCCGGGCACTTCCACCACGGGCTCGTCACCGAAGCGGGCGGCACGGGCATCCCCGTGGTCGTGGCGCCGGCGGTCGCCAACACGACGGACGTGCTCTGGCCGCCGCCCCGGGAACGGGCCGTGCGCGGCGCCGGCTTCGCCTGGATCCAGCTGCCGGTCGACGGCCCGATGCGGGCGCACCTCATCGCCGCCCCGGCGAAGGACGACGGCGAGACCGTCTACGACCTCGACGCGGAGGCCGTCCGGCGTATCGCCGACGACGCCGGCTGGCGCCGGTGAGCACACCCGCCGGGTACTCCGGGACTCCGCTGTGGAAGAAGCTCGGAGTGAAACCCGGCATGCGGGTGTCCGTGCTCCACGCGGGCGCGGGGTGGCGCATCCCTCTCGACGACCCGGCGTCGGTCGAGTGGGCCGACGACGGTCCGGCGGGACTCGTGCTGGCGTTCTACCGCACGGCGGCGGAGTTCCTGTCCGAGCTCGACGCGCTCGGCGAGCGCATCCGGCCCGACGGGATGATCTGGGCGGCCTGGCCGCGCAAGGCCGCCGGGCACGTCAGCGACCTGAACGAGAACGTGATCCGGGATGCGGCGCTGGAGCGCGGGCTGGTGGATGTGAAGGTCGCCGCGATCGACACCGACTGGTCGGGGCTGAAGCTCGTCTGGCGGCGCATCAACCGCTGACCCCTGGCCTCAGGCGAAGGGCACGTGCTGCGTGATCCAGGTGTGCATCGCGATCGCCGCCGCCGCGGAGGCGTTGATCGAGCGGGTGGAGCCGAACTGGGCGATCTCGACCACAGCGTCCGCCGCGTCCAGCGCCGCCTCGGAGAGCCCCGGGCCCTCCTGACCGAAGAGCAGGACGCACTCCCGCGGCAGCGCGAACGTCTCGATGCCGACCGAGCCCGGGACGTTGTCGATCGCGATCACGGGCAGTCCCGAACCGCGGGCCCACACGACGAAGGACGCGACATCCTCGTGGTGCACGACGTGCTGGTAGCGGTCGGTGACCATCGCGCCGCGCTTGTTCCAGCGGCGACGGCCGATGATGTGGACGGTGTCGGCGGCGAACGCGTTGGCGCTGCGGACGATCGAGCCGATGTTCATGTCGTGCTGCCAGTTCTCGATCGCCACGTGGAAGGGGTGGCGGCGCTCGTCGAGGTCGGCGACGATCGCCTCCATGGTCCAGTAGCGGTAGCGGTCGATCACGTTGCGCGTGTCCCCGTGCCGCAGCAGCTCCGGGTCGTACCGCGGGTCGTCGGGCCACTCGCCCGGCCACGGCCCGACGCCGTAGGTCGTCAGCTCGTGCGTCGGGTTGGGCGTGTCGTCCACCGCACAAGCGTATCCACAGCCGGGCTCCGTGCCTCACCGCTGCGCGGTCCCGGCCCGTAAGCTGGACGCATCGAATCCCCGTGGAAGGAGTCCGCGTGACGCGTCGCGACGAGATCGAGTGCTGGCTCACCGACATGGACGGTGTGCTCGTCCACGAGAACCAGGCCCTGCCCGGCGCGTCTGACCTCATCCAGCAGTGGCGCGATCAGGGCACGCCGTTCCTGGTGCTGACCAACAACTCCATCTTCACGCCGCGCGACCTCGCGGCGCGGCTGCGGACCTCGGGACTCGACGTGCCCGAGGACTCGATCTGGACCTCCGCACTGGCGACCGCGGACTTCCTCAAGTCGCAGATGCCCGGCGGCACCGCGTACGTGATCGGCGAGGCCGGCCTCACCACGGCACTGCACGAGGCCGGGTTCATCATGACCGACACCAACCCCGACTACGTGGTCGTCGGCGAGACCCGCAGCTACTCCTTCGACGCCATCACCAAGGCGATCCGGTTGATCGGCAAGGGCGCCCGGTTCATCTCCACCAACCCGGACGCCACCGGCCCGAGCGCCGAGGGACCGCTGCCGGCGACCGGCGCGGTGACCGCGATGATCACGAAGGCCACCGGCCGCGACCCGTATGTGGTCGGCAAGCCGAACCCGATGATGTTCCGGTCGGCGATGAACCGCATCGGCGCGCACTCCGAGAACACCGCGATGATCGGCGACCGGATGGACACCGACGTCGTCGCGGGCATCGAGGCGGGCCTGCACACCATCCTGGTGCTCACGGGGATCAGCGACCGCAGCGAGATCGAGCGCTACCCGTTCCGCCCGGACGAGGTTCTCAGCGGCGTCGACGAGCTGGTCGTCCGGGAGCCGGTCGAGACCGAGCTCTGACGCTCGCTCCCGGGCATCGGGGTCGAGGTCTCGGGGCCGGTCAGGCGGACGGGCCGGGACCGGCGACGGACGACGTGAGCGGCTGGCCGCTCGACCGGTTGGCGAAGCAGTAGTAGGAACGCTGGCCGCTCTTCCACTGCGCCTCGGTGGCCGGGAAGGAGCCGGTGACCTGGAGGTCCGGGTAGGCGCCGGCCGCACCGAGGTCGACGACTCCGGAGGCGGTGCACAGGCCGGGGATCTGCTGGGCCAGCGCATCCGCGCCCGGGTACGGCGCTGCCGGGTCGGCGGAGAGCACGTTGGTATAGAGGAGCTGCGCGCTGTGCGGGGTCGTGCAGTCGACGACGGTGAACTCTTCGGCCCACACGGAGGTGAACGGCTGGATGCATTCCCCGCCGCCCAGCGCATCCCACGGGTGCGTGCCGGGGCCGACCGCGGCAGCGGGCTTCGGCGTGACGGTGGGGACCGGCGTCGGAGTCGGGGTCGGCGTCGGCGAGGGGGCGGACGGCGTGGCCGAGCCGCTGGGCTGCGCGGCGGGCGCGGGCGCCCCGACGAGTGACGGGATGCGGGTGCCCAGCGCGAAGAGCCCGACCAGCACCAGCACGACGGCGAGACCGGCGAGCGCGAGAAGCAGGATGCGGTTGCTGCGCGAGCCCCAGATTCCGGGGCCGCCGGGGCCGCCGGGGCCGGACGGTGCGGTCGGGCCCGACGGCGTGGCCGGGCCTGACGGCGCAGCCGGGCCCGACGTCGACGAGGGGCCGGCCGGCGCACCGGGTTCGGCCGGCTCGTGCGGTTCGGTGACGGGGGCCACCGGCGCCCCGGCCGCAAGCGGTGTCGCGCTCGCGGCGGCGATCGGCTGCGTCGCCAGGGGGGTGAAGGTCGGCGGGGACACAATGTCCGCCCGGTCGTCCGGCCGCTCGTCGGCATCGTCGGGGATGCGCGAGAAGGGCATGGTCGCGGTGAGCTGCGGGCCTTCGAGGTCGGCGGCGGGTTCGGGCTCCGGTTCCGCGTCCGGCCCGGGCTCCCGCTCCCGCTCCCGCTCTGCGGCGGGCTCGTCGATCTCGCCGGGAGTGGGGACGTCCTCCACCGGGGTGGGGACGTCCTCCACCGGGGCGGCGACGTCGCCGAACAGCGCTGCGATGCCGTCCGTCGGCGTCGGCTCGTCGTCGACGGCATCCGCCCGCTCGGCGATCTCGACCGCATCGGTGCGGGGTGCGAACGGCTCGGGCTCGGACGCGGCGGCGATGCTCGCGGCGTCGATCGGGCTCGTGGCGGGGGACGGCACGCCGCCCATCGCGAGCTCGGCCTCCGCGGCGGGGATCGCGGGCTCCGACGGGAGGACGGCGTCCCGCTCGTCGTGGCGCAGCAGGGCGGCCATCGCTGCGGCGTCGAGCTGCTGGGTGGGCGCGTCGGCGGCGGAGCCGTCCGGCTCGACCGGCGATTCTTGCACGGGGTCGCTCGCCGGCGGCCGGCTCAGGTCCGCGGGAAGGATCGGGATGACGCTGGTGGTGTCCCCGATGATCGACCGGCCTGAGGGGGCGTCCGCCTCCGGCGCGCCGAACCCGAGCAGGGCGGCCAGCCCGTGGCTCTCGGACGTGCCATCCGAGTCCGGAGCCGGGGCGGGCGGGTCGAAGATGGTGCGCGTGGGCTCGGGCATCGCGGCCACCGGGGGTGCGGGCGTCTCGATGATCCAGGATCCGGCGGCGACGGGCGTCTCCGCGGTCAGGGTGGATGCGTCGGACCCCTGGTCCGCGGGCTCGCCGTCCACATCCTCCCGGTCGGCGTCCTCGACGTCGTCCTCGTCGTCGGCGGGGATGCCCGGCGCCCAGCTGGTCGACGGGGCGGGCGTGGACGGGGCGGGCGTGGACGGGGCGGACGTGGACGGGGCGGGCACGGGCTCGGCGGCCGGGGCGGACTCCGTTACCGGCTCTCCCACGAGCGGGTCGTGTCCCTCGCCGGGCTTCAGGTTCCACGAGAAGGCGACCGGGAACTCGGAGACGGGCTCCTCGTCGGCGGCAGCGGCAGGGGACCGGTCCTTCGATCCCAGGAGGTCGTCGAAGCGTCCCGGTGCAGCAGGCGAGGCACCGTCATCGGTGGACTCCGGCCTTGCCGCCGAGTCGACGGAGTGTCGTTCCCGCACGACCTCGGGCTCGTCCTCGCCGGACTCTGCCGGGTCCGCATCCGCGGGCCTGTCGATGTGCCGAGCGCCGGTCAGCTGCTGGAGCAGCCACTCGGAACTCCCGAACTCGGGCTCCGCGGCGGCCTCGTCGTGTCGATCCGGGCGCTCGTCGTCGAGGTGGGCGTCGTCCCCCGCGCCCCTCCCGCGTTCGTCGGACACTACGCCAGCCCCAGGTCCTTCAGGCCGATGGCGGCGAAGTACGGGTAGCCGGCGCCCTCGATGACCTCGCGGGCGCCCGTGTCGCGGTCCACGACGACGGCGACCGCCGCGATCTCGGCGCCGACCTTGGTGAGTGCCTCGATCGCTTTGAGCGGCGAGCCCCCGGTTGTCGAGGTGTCCTCGAGCACGATGACGCGCTTGCCCTGCAGATCGGGGCCCTCCACCTGCTTGCCGCGGCCGTGGTCCTTCGGCTCCTTGCGCACGACGAAGGCGTCGTACGCCAGGCCCTGGGCGGCGCCCTGGTGCAGGATGGCGGCGGCGACCGGGTCGGCGCCCATCGTCATCCCACCGACGGCGATCACGTCGGGGACATCGCGGATGAGGTCGATCATGACCTGCCCGATCAGCGGCGCGACGCGGTGGTCGAGGCTCACCTTGCGGAGGTCGACGTAGTAGCTCGCCTTCTTGCCGCTGGTGAGGGTGAAGTCGCCGTGGAAGACGGCCTCGGCGGCGATGTAGTCGATGAGCTGCTGTCGTGCGTCGGTCACATCCCCGATTCTAGAGGGGAAGTGGCGTGCGACCGGGAGTTGTGCACAGGGCCGCCGCCGTCCACAGTCGCTCCTCGCGGCTCCGGCGACGTCGGCGGGGGCCGATACGATCGGGGCATGCGCGTCGCCACCTGGAATGTGAACTCGATCCGCACCCGCGTCGTCCGGGTCGTCGACTGGATGGTCCGCGAAGACGTGGATGTGCTCGCCATGCAGGAGATCAAGTGCAAGCCGGAGCAGTTCCCCTACGCCGAATTCGAGGCGGCGGGCTACGAGGTCGTGCTGCACGGTCTCAACCAATGGAACGGCGTCGCCATCGCGAGCCGCCTCCCGATCGAGGACGTGACGATCGGCTTCCCCGACATGCCGGGGTTCCTCAAGGACCACGACGGCCCCGACCTTCCCAAGGAGGCGCGCGCGATCGGCGCGACCGTCGACGGCCTGCGGCTGTGGAGCCTGTACGTCCCCAACGGCCGCTCCCTCGCCGACCCGCACTACGTCTACAAGCTCGACTGGCTGGCCGCCCTCGCGGCCGACACGCAGCGCTGGCTCGCCGACGACCCTGATCTCCAGCTGGCCCTCATGGGCGACTGGAACGTCGCCCCCCTCGACTCGGACGTGGGCGATCCGAGCCTGGTGCCCGGCCTGTCCACCCACATCTCGCCGCCCGAGCGCACCGCCTTCGCGGCGTTCGAGAAGGCCGGGCTGACGGATGTGGTGCGCCCGATCGTCCCGGACGGCTACACCTACTGGGATTACAAGCAACTGCGCTTCCCACGCAACGAGGGCCTCCGTATCGACTTCATCCTCGCGTCGCGCGCGTTCGCCGACCGCGTGGTCGGTGCGAGCATCCACCGCAACGAGCGCAAGGGCACCGCGCCGAGCGACCACGTGCCCGTGCTGGTCGAGCTCGCGACGCCTCCCGCGGCCGAGGACGACGACGACCGCCCCATGATCTTCGGCTGACGGAGCAGCGCGCTCGTGAGCACCCTTCCGCCCACGCCCGCGCCCGCGGTGCGGCGCCCGGTGATCGTCTGGGACCTCGTCACGTCGATCGTCCTGATGGTCGTCGGCGTGGTCCTGGCCGGCATCCTGACGTTCGCGGCGTTCTTCCTGGTGTTCGCGAGCGACCCCTGCGGCGGGTCGACCGAGTGCGACACCGGCCGGATGGGCATCGGATTCTTCGTGGCCCTGATCGGACCGGGGGCGGTGACCGTCGTGGCGGTCATCGCCGCGGTCGTCCTGCTCGTACTGCGCCGGATCAGCTTCTGGGTGCCGATCGTCGGCATCCTGCTCGCGGTCGGCGTCTGGATCGGCGGCGCCGCCCTCGTCATCTCCGGCGTGCCCGGCGCGACGTTCTGACCTATCGCGGTACGACAATCACCTGGACCGCGTCCTCGTAGACCACCCGACCGGGTCGAGCGCTCTCGACGCGCTCCCACGCCACGTCGTGCGCGTCCAGCAGCTGCGTGTACATCGTCGTCCGCGCGATCAGCTCCGTGGCGGAGGGCTTGAACCATGCGACCGCTCCCGGGTGGACCTCCCGATCGTAGACGCGATGATCCGCCAGGGACGGTTCGGAATACGCCGCCTCGAACCAGTCGTTGCTGCGCCTCCACCGCACGTACTCCGCGTCGGTCAGCACCCCGGCGCGAGCGAGGCCGTTCGCAAGCGCGAATACCCCGACATGAACGCCGCGGGCGTTCGGGGTGGGCGAGCGGAAGCGCACGAATCGGCGTGGAGACATCGACCCGACACTAGTCGCAGAACGACGCGGAAGAACGATCCATCCGTGGCGGTCGGCACCGCGCTGACCTCTCAGCTCCCGCTGATCCCCTCCGTCACCTGCATCGGGCTCTCGAACCGGCGGTCGGGCAGGCCCTCGAGGGCGTCGATGACCTCCTTCGGGGCTCCCTGCGCCTGGGCTTTGCCGACCAGGTCGGCCTTGCCCGCGGGGTAGTCCACGCCGCTCAGGTACTTCTGCACGTCGATCTGGATGGGCCTGTCGGCCATGGTCCGCTCCTTCCGTCTGCGGTCTGTGCCTCCACGCCTACCCTCATCTCCGGCGCTGGCAAGACCTTGCGGCGCCCGAAGGCGGGTGGTTGTTTCGGTGCCGTCCGCGGCCGAAAACGACCGCGACGCGGAAGGAGAAGTTCATGGCCGAACGCGGGAACACCAAGCACGGGCCCATCCAGGACGAGCAGCTGGCGCATGAGGCGCAGCCGTTCGTGCAGGGGCACGGCCCCAGTCACGTCGAGGAGTGGCGGCAGACCGAGCCGATGCCCGACGACACCGACGACGCCGAGGTGGTGACGGCCTCGGGGATCGACGGCGGCGAACGTCCGGCCGGCGCCGGCGTGGTCGGCACCGATGGTGCGGGGGACAGCGGAGACACGGGACCGGACACCCTCGCGTACAGTACGGAGACGCCGGCAGCCGAGGGGGACGACCGCAACGAGGGGGACGACCGATGAGCGCGCGCGACATCCTGGGCGGTCTGCTGGCGCAGCCGGGACCGTGGACGACGGTCCTCGCGGACATCTCCCGCGACCTCCCCGACCCCAAGCGCACGGTCGACCTGCGTCACCGCTCGCTGTTGGAGTCACTGGAGCAGCAGGGCGCCCCGCAGGACGACCGGGACGCGGTGGAGGCCGCTCTCACCGCCCCGCATGACACCCCCAGCCCGAGTGCCCGGTTCCTCGCGGTGCGCGAGGGCCGGGTGGAGGTCGACGAGGTGGTCCTGGGCGCCGTACCGCGCGATGGCTGGGCGTGGCACGCCCCGGTCATCGACCCGCTGCCGCTGGTCGCACGGGACGCCTTCGACTTCCATGCGCTGCTGGTGGAGGCCGCCCGCGACGGGGCGACGATCTGGCACCGGCATCCGGATCTCGAACACAACCCCGACGAGCCACCCGACGCCGGAGAGCTCGCGCAGCGGATGGACCCCGGCGACCGCGTCGAGGGCGACCCGGACGGCATCGTGCACAAGACGCCCTCGGGCGGCTGGGCGCAGCTGAAGTACCAGCACTACGTCGAGGACACGTGGAAGCACAACGAGGCGAAGGTCGCCGAGCGGGTCGGCGAGCTCGTGGAGCGGTTCCACCCGCGGCTGATCATGGTCGCGGGCGACCCGCGCGCGATCGAACTGCTGACCCAGGAGCTCCCCGAGGCGGCGAAGGCCGTGCTCTTCACCGAGCAGCTGGAGGCGACCGCCGGGGACGCGCAGGACGAGCTGTTCCGTCTCTTCGAGGAGGCGGTGGCACAGGTGGCGGCCGAAGAGGAGAAGGCGGCTCTGCAGCGGATCTTCACCCGCTCGGAGGGCGAGGGACGCAACGAAGCGCTCGGGATCGGCGAGGTCGTCGCCGCACTCGAGCAGGGCCAGGCCGACACCGTGCTGGTGACGGTGCCTCGCGAGGCGGAGCGCACCCACGATGCCGACCGGCGGGCGATCGCACTGGACGCGCAGCCGTGGATCGCCACGGCGCCCGAGGAGGACTACGGAGCAGGAGAGCTCGGCATCGTCCCGGCCTCGGTCGCGGTTGCGCGGGCCGCCCTGCTCACCGACGCGCGGGTGATCGTCGTGTCGCCGGGCGAGCTCCCGGGCGACGCTCCGGCTGCCGCCCTGCTGCGCTGGCCGGTCGGTCCGCCGCAGTCGGTGTAGGCGCTTCCCGTCGCACGAACTCCCTGTGAAATCCAGGCCCTGGATCCATCCAGGTCCGGGCCTACCGTCGCGGAGGAAGAGACGAAAAGACGACGAAAGGAGCCGATATGGCTGCAGTGACCCAGTCCATCGACGTGAACGTGCCCGTGACCACCGCCTACAACCAGTGGACGCAGTTCGAGTCCTTCCCCCACTTCCTCGACGAGGTGGAGGAGATCACTCAGGTCGACGACACGACCAACCACTGGCGGGTCAAGATCGGCGGGGCCGAGCGCCAGTTCGACACCGTCATCACCGAGCAGCTCCCGGACGAGCGCGTCGCGTGGAAGTCCGTGGCCGGCGACACCGAGCACGCCGGCGTCGTCACGTTCCACCGCCTCTCGGACACCGAGACCAAGGTGACGGTCCAGCTCGAGTGGGCGCCCTCGGACGCCCTGGAGAAGATCGGTTCGGTTTTCGGCCTCGACGACCATGCCGTCAAGAAGGACCTCGAGAACTTCAAGAAGTTCATCGAGTCGCAGGGCACCGAGACCGGCGCCTGGCGGGGCGAGGTGGACCGCGGCGAGACGGTCTGACCGCTCCCCCACGACAGAGGGCGGCGCCCGGTGCATCACGCACCGGGCGCCGCTCCGTGTGTGGAACCGCGGATGGGACCGGCTAGAGGATGGGCCGGCCGCCGGTGACCGCGATACGTGCGCCCGAGATGTACGAACCGTCGTCGCTGGCCAGCAGCACGTAGACCGGCGCCAGCTCGGCCGGCTGCCCGGCGCGTCCCAGCGGAGTGTCGCTCCCGAACCGGCTCACCTTCTCCTCCGGCATGGTCGACGGGATGAGCGGCGTCCAGATCGGGCCCGGGGCCACGCTGTTGGCGCGGATGCCCTTCCCGCCGAGCAACTGCGCGAGCGACGCCGTCATGTTGGCGATGGCCGCCTTGGTGGCCGCGTACGGGAGCAGAGTGGGCGACGGCATGTCCGAGTTCACGGACGACGACCCGATGATGCTCGCTCCTGGCTTCATGTGGGGCACCGACGCCTTGGCGAGGTGGAAGAACGCGGAGAGGTTCGTCGCGATCGTGTGGTCCCACTCCTCATCGGGGATCTCCTCCAGCGACTCGTGGGTCATCTGGTAGGCGGCGTTGCTGACGAGAACGTCGATGCCGCCGAGCTCCTCCACGGTCCTCCGGACGATGTCGCGGCAGTGCTGGGGATCAGACACGTCGCCGCGCAGGAGCAGCGCCTTCCGGCCTGCCTCCCGCACCCACTTCGCCGTGTCCTCGGCGTCCTCATCCTCCTCCAGATAGGAGATCGCAACATCGGCGCCCTCGCGGGCGTAGGCGATCGCGACGGCCTTGCCGATGCCGCTGTCCGCGCCGGTGATGAGCGCGATCTTGCCGGTCAGCTTGCCGCTGCCGCGGTAGCTCTCCTCGCCGTGGTCGGGGCGCGGCTCCATCGCCTCGGTCTCGCCGGGCGGCTGCTGCTGTTGCTCAGGGAAAGACATCCATGACCTCCGTTCGTGTGTCCTCCACGCAACACCCGTCGCCGTCGCCGGTCAGGGGCTTAAGCCGCGAGCCATCTGCGCGTACCGTCCGCGCAATGAACGCCACACCGGATGCGCCCGACGAGCACCAGAGGCTCGACGATCACCAGAGGCTCGACGAGCACCAGAGGCTCGACGAGCACCAGAGCGACACCGACCAGACCGCGAAGGACCGCTCCCACAGTCCGGCCAGCGAACGCGAGACCGAGGTCAAGCAGGCGGAATCGAACGGAGCGAGCGTCCGTCCGGGCACGGGCGGTCCGGACGACGTCGGCGACGTGCCCGTGCCTCCCGAGGACGACCTCGACCCTGCCGCCATCGTCGAGCGCGGCGACCCCGGCCCCGGCCGCTGACCTACGTCCGGGAGTTCGGCGTGCGCCTGCGCGCGACCGCGGCGTAGATCCGCTCGACGACCCAGAGCAGCACCCCGATCGCCAGGAGCCCGAGGGCGATCGTGTACTGACCGGCCGGACGGCCGGAGGTCCACGGCAGCACCAGGTAGAGGCAGGTGATGGCCCCGATCACCGGGAGGACGCTCGGCGAGCGGAAGTGCTTGTGATCGACCGGCTGCTTCCGCAGCACCAGCACGGTGACGTTCACGATCGCGAACACCGCCAGCAGCAGCAGCGACGTAGTCCCTCCGAGCAGCGCCACGATCGAGCCCTTGGGGTCGAGCGACACGTAGCCGATGAGGGCCACGGCGAGCGCCGAGGTGAACAGAACGGCGGTCCACGGCGTGCGCCGCTTCGGTGACACCTTGGCGAGGAACGGCGGGAGGACGTTCTGCCTGCTCATGCCGTACAGCAGGCGGCTCGCCATCATCATGTTGATCAGCGCGGTGTTGGCCACGGCGAACATCGAGATGAACGGCAGCAGGTCGTTGATCGGGAACCCGGGAGCGGCCGCCTCCACCGCCGCGACGAGCGGGGTCTCGCTGCCGGCCAGCTCCCCGATGGGCACGAGCGCCACGACGGTGATGGACACCAGCACGTAGATGACCGCGGCGATGCCGAGTCCGCTGAGCATCATCTTCGGGAAGATCCGGCTCGGATCCTTCGTCTCCTCCGCCATGTTGACGGAGTCCTCGAATCCGACCATCGCGAAGAACGCCAGCGAGGTCGCGGTGCTGACGGCGAGGAGCACGCCCTTGTCCTGGGGCGTCTCGAACGCGACGACGCGCGACCAGTCGGCGTTGCCTCCGGCGATCGCCCACAGCCCGATGAAGATCACCAGCAGCAGGCCGGACAGCTCGACGAGCGTCAGCACGACGTTCAGCCAGACGCTCTCGCTCACACCGCGCAGGTTCACCAGCATGATCAGCACGATGAACCCCAGGGCGATGAGCAGGGTGGTCAGGTTGTCGTCCGGGAGACCGAACGCGACCGTGAGGTTGACGGCGAAGGCGCGGGACGCCGTCGAGGCCGACGTGATGCCCGACGTCATGACGACGAAGCAGACGATGAACGTGAGGAAGTGGATGCCGAACGCCTTGTGCGTGTAGAGCGCGGCGCCCGCCGCCTGCGGGTACTTGGTCACCAGCTCCAGGTACGAGAACGCGGTCACCGTGGCGACACCGAACGCGAGCAGGAACGGCAGCCAGGCCGCGCCTCCCACCTCGGCCGCGACCTGACCGGTGAGCGCGTAGACGCCCGTGCCGAGGATGTCGCCGACGATGAAGAGCAGGAGCAGCCCGGGCCCGAGGGCCCGTTTCAGCTCCGGCTGCTCCGGTTCGACGGTCTTGACCACCTGGGTCCACGACGGATCGCTCACGTTGTGCTCCTTCGATCGCTCGTTGGGAGCACTTTATGTGAGTTCTCTCAGAAACGGGAGTACCGGCGCGCTATTGCCGCCCGGTGAAGTCCTCCATCGAGTCGTAGACGCCGAAGACCCGGCCGGCCACCACATCCCACGCCCGTGTCGGCAGGATGCCGCGCAGCGTCTTCGCCAGCCCGACCGTCCACGGCAGCATCAGCATGGGACGCCCGGCCAGCATCGCGCGCCACACACGGTCGACCACGTACTCCGGGGTCATCAGCGGCGTGAGCAGCGGCCCGCGCGCGCCCGCGAACATGCCCGTGTCGACGTAGCCGGGTGCGACAGTCGTCACCTTGACGTGCTCGTAGCCCTGCTGCACGAGTTCGAGGCGGAGGCTGTCGCTCCAGCCGATGACCGCCCACTTGCTGGCCGCGTAGACGCTCATGCGGGGGTTGGACAGGGTGCCGGCGGCGGAGGCGATGTTGACGATCCGCGCCTCCCGGGGGCTCTGCTGCATCCCCGGCAGGAATTCGCGGGTCACGTACATCGGCGCGAGGGCGTTCACCTGCATCGTGGGCCGCGTGTCCTCGCCGTTGTCGTGCTCCCAGAAGTACTTGCCGCGCACGATCCCGGCGTTGTTGATGAGCACGTCGATGCCGCCCAGCTCCTTGCGCACGGCCTGCGCGCTCTGGGCGATCGCCCCGAGCTCGGTCAGGTCGACGACGTACGGCAGCACGCTGGTGGACGTCGTGCCGCCCACCGAGCTCGGCGAGCGCGGCGGCGCGCCCCACGCCGCGGAGGTGCGCCCGGCGAGCACCTCTCGGCGCAGCCGGTGCGTGAGGTCCATCAGCGCAGCCTCGTCGCGGTCCCACAGCACGACGGCGCGGGCGCCTTCAAGCACGGCGCGCTCCGCATAGAGCCGCCCCATGCCGGAGGCCGCACCCGTCACCAGCACCCGCGCCCCGCGAACCGTCCTGCCCATGCGTCCATCATCGCAGGCACGCTTGTCCTCCTGCCGACAGGCGGCGGGCCGTTGGCATCACGGGATGGATGAGGCGATCGAGCGACTCGCGGGGCGGCTGGCCGCCCTCGACGGTGTGGAGGCGGTGGCTCTCGGCGGCTCCCGCGCCACCGGCGAGGAGCGCCCGGACAGCGACTGGGATCTCGGCGTGAACTACCGCGGCCCGTTCGACCCTGCCTCCGTCCGCGCGCTCGGGTCCCCCGGCGAGGTGTCCGAGCCGGGAGCATGGGAGTCGGCCGACGCCGAGCAGGGACGGATGCACTTCGAGGCTAGCGATTAGCTGCGCTTACGGCGCAGATCGCGCACTTTTCCGCCGGAATGGGCAACAAAACGCTTGCGATCCCCGGATAGGCTCGTTCCATTCACACCACTGCCGCGTGCGAGCGGCCGACCAGCGACGGGAGGTTCGTCATGTCTCAATTCGTCCAGCACTTCACCGCAGACGCGATTGTCGGGGAGCCCGAGGTCGTCGAGGACGGCCGCCCGGTCCGCGAGGTCGCGAACGATCCCGCGTGGCTGCGCCTGAAGGATGCGGCCATCGCCCTGCAGGCGCTGCAGGTCAAGGACGGCTCCGTCGAGAACGAGGCCGATCGGCCCGCCGCCGCGGAACACGTCCGCACCATCGTCGACTCGATCGCCGTACTCGCACCGGCGTTCCCGCACGACGCGTCCTACCTCGCCGCGCTGCAGCGCGACTTCGGCCGCTGGGCCGACGAGGGATTCGGTGTGCCCGACTTCCTCGACGCGCTCAACGAGTTCCAGCCGCAGCAGCACCGCGTCGACGGGCTCGGCCACCTGGTCGTCTTCCCGATGTACACGCAGAACGGCAGCCCGAACCGGCTCGTCGAGGCGCTGCTGGTCGAGGTGATCTGGCCGGAGTTCGTCGCGGAGCTGGAGGCCGGGGACTACGGCAACAAGCTGTTCGTCGCGCTGCGCTTCGTCGACTTCACGCCCGGCTACGACACCAACTCCGCTGTGCTGTTCCCCGAGACCGTCGCCATGCGCGAGATCCCGACCTTCACCTGGGGCGCGATCTTCCAGGACCGCGAGGCGGCCCGCTACCGCCGCGTCGTCCGGGCGGCCGCGGAGATCACCAAGCTCGAGCTGCCCGCGGACGCGGCCGCGATGCTGGACGACCAGCACCTCACGGAGGACACCTTCGTGATGTGGGACATCATCCACGACCGCAGCCACATGCGCGGCGACCTGCCGTTCGACCCGTTCATGATCAAGCAGCGGATGCCGTTCTTCCTCTACTCGCTGGAGGAGCTGCGCTGCGACCTGACGGCGTTCCGCGAGTCGGTGAGGCTGGAGCGCGAGCTCGGCGCCCTGCCGGAGCCGGAGCTCTCGGACGCGCAGCGGGAGATCCGCGACCACGCCCACCTGGTGCAGTACGCGGTGATCTTCGACCGGATCTTCCGGTTCGCGATCACCGGCAGCCGCGTGCGCAACTACGACGGGCTCGGCGGCCAGCTGCTGTTCGCGTGGATGCACCAGCACGACGTGCTGCACTGGACGGACACCCAGCTCACCATCGACTGGGAGAACGTACCCGACGTCGTCGTCGCCCTGAGTGACCGGATCAACGACCTCTATTGGCGTTCCATCGACCGCCCGAAGGTGGCGCACTGGCTGGCCGCGTACGAGATGCTCACCGAGACCCTCACCCCGCACCCCGCCTCCAACTGGGCGCGCGGGCTGTCGGACGAGGTGCTGGCCGGCCTGCCGAAGGGCTACACCGACCAGGTGCTGGACGACGAGTTCCCGCTCTCCATGTTCTACGAGGCACTGAACAAGAAGATGACGGGAGTCATCGAGTCCACCGCCGGCATCACCGGAACGACCGACGCGGCATGACGGACGCGCCCCTGGCGGACGGAGCGGCCCGGCCCTCTTCGGAGGCCGGGCCGCTCGGCGCGGACACCGTCCGCGGCCGTCTCGTCCTGATCGCAGGCGCAACCAGCGCGTCGGGCGAAGCGGTCGCCCGTGCGCTGGTTGCGGCCGGCGCGACCGTCCTGGCGGTCGGAACCCGGCAGGAAGCACTGGATGCGCTGGCCGCGGCGGTTCCCGGCGTCGAGACGCGACCGTGCGATCTGTCCGACCGGGATGCGGTGGCCGAGCTGGCCATGCGCATCCACCTGAAGTTCGGGCACATCGACGGCCTCATCCACCTCGTCGGCGGCTGGCGCGGCGGCGGCGGGATCGCCGGCCAGAGCGACGAGGACTGGGAGTTCCTGGAGCGGGGCTTCCGCACCCTGCGGAACACCACGCGCACCTTCTTCGACGACCTCGCCGCCTCCCCCGCGGGCCGGCTGGCGGTCGTCTCGTCGACCGCGGTCGAGAAGCCGTACCCGGGCGGCGCGAACTACGCCGCGGCGAAGGCGGCGGCCGACGCCTGGGTGCGCGCCATCGCGCAGGGCTTCGCCATGCAGGCACCACGATCGGCGGCGACGGTCTTCGTCGTGAAGACTCTGGAAGGCCTCGAGCCACGGCTCGCAGACGAGGTCGTGCGCCTGTGGGAACAGGACGCCGCGGCGGTCAACGGCCGGCGCGTCCCCCTCGAGCCCGAGCACACCGCCGGGCCTGAGAGGATGGACGCGTGACGCTTCAACTCCACGACCTGACCCTGCGCGGCTTCGCCTCCGACAACTACGCGGGCGTGCATCCCGAGATCCTCGACGCGATCGCCGCCGCCAACAACGGCCACCAGATCGCCTACGGCGAGGACGTCTACACGGCACGCCTGCACGAAGTCTTCGCCGACCACTTCGGCACCGGCGTCGAGGTGTACCCGGTGTTCAACGGCACGGGCGCGAACGTGGTCGGCCTGCAGTCCATGCTCCCCCGCTGGGGCGCTGTGATCTGCGCCAAGACCGCGCACATCAACACGGACGAGGCGGGAGCGCCCGAGAAGGTGGCCGGCATCAAGCTGCTGCCCGTCGAGACCCCCGACGGCAAGCTCACGCCCGAGCTGATCGACCGGGAGGCCTGGGGCTGGGGCGACGAGCACCGCGCTCAGCCGCTGGTCGTCTCGATCACGCAGACCACCGAACTCGGCACCGCCTACACGGTGGACGAGATCCGGGCCATCGCGGACCACGTCCACGCCCGCGGCATGAAGCTGCACATGGACGGTTCGCGCATCTCCAACGCCGCGGCGACACTCGGACTGCCGCTGCGCGCCTTCACGACCGACGCCGGTGTGGATGTGCTGAGCTTCGGCGGCACCAAGAACGGCATGCTCTACGGCGAGGCCGTCGTCGTGCTCGACCCGGAGGCCTCGGAGGGGCTGATCTACCTCCGCAAGCTGAACATGCAGCTCGCCTCCAAGATGCGCTTCATCTCGGCGCAGCTGATCGCCCTGCTCACGGACGACCTCTACCTGCGCTCGGCCTCGCACGCGAACGCAATGGCGACCCGCCTCCGCACGGCGCTCGAGGCGGGTATCGCCGACGGCAGCATCCAGGGCGTCGGGTTCAGCCAGAAGACGCAGGCGAACGGCGTCTTCGCGACCCTGCCGGCCGGCGTCGCCGACCGGCTGCGCGAGCACTTCCGGTTCTACGACTGGGATGCGGCCAACAACGAGGTGCGCTGGATGTGCGCCTTCGACACCACGGAGGACGACATCGACGCGTTCGTGGCCGCCCTGGCGCAGGAGCTGCGAGCCGACTGACGCGTCCGTCGGCGCGTGCCCCTCACACTGGGGAGGCACCGGGGTACAAAAATGTCCTCCATTCGACCTACACAACGGGGACTTTTCGTGTAGTCTCAAAGAGCGGCGGAGGAACCCGAATATCCATCCGGCGTAACCCCGAACGTATGCCGGGCCGTAGGAAGAAACCCTAGTCTTCCCACAGCCCGGCATCGTGGGTTTAACGGCGAACGCTCGGCTCGTGCTCGCTGCGGAGCGTGCCGAGGTGGAGCTGCCGGGCCGTCGAATCCGCGTTCCACGAGTGGAAGGCGATCACGTCGTCGCCGTCGGGCCCGATCGTGAGCGAGTTGTGGCCCGGTCCGCGAAGGTCGCCGCCGCTCTTCAGCAGCGGTGGCTGATCGGCATGGCTCCACGGGCCGAGGGGATGCGCGGCGACCGCGACCCCGACGGCGTAGCCGGGGCCGGTCCACGCACCCCCGGAATACGTCAGCCAGTACCGGCCGTCCCGGTGCAGCACCGCCGGCCCTTCGAGGGTGTGCCAGTCGAACCGGCGGCCGTGGATGAGCCGGTCGCGTTCGTAGAGCTGCCAGTCGGCATCCGGGGCGAGGACCGCGGTGGGGGCAGTCGCGAGGGATGCCATGCCCGCGTCGAGCGGTGCGACCGCCAGGTGGGTTCCCGGGCGCTCGTGGTCGAGCACGTCCCGGGCGAAGAACAGGTACCAACGGCCGTCGTGGTCCCGGAACGGGTGCGCGTCGATCGCGAAGACCTCGTCCGGGGTCAGGTCGACGCCGAGGTCGTGGAACGGCCCGGTCGCGGAGTCCGCCCGCGCGACCCGGAGGTGGTGGCCCTCGATGCCGCGCCCGACGGAGTAGTACATCCAGAACGCGCCGTCCGCCTCCGCCACTTCCGGCGCCCAGTAGTCGTCGCCGAAGCGGTCGGGGAGACGCTCGAGCACCGGCCCGGCGCTCTCCCAATGCTCCAGGTCGGGCGAGACGAGCGCCTCGAAGACCCGGTCGCCGTCGCTCTCCGGATGGGTGCCGTAGGCGACGTAGCCGCCGTCCGCGAGGCGCAGGACGAACGGATCGGCGAAGTAGCCGTCCCACACCGGACCCCAGTGCCGGGCCACGCGGAGCGACGGTCCGCTCACTGCGCGAGCTCCGGGAGGCCGTTCTTCCACGCGACCGGGACGGCATGCATCCCGCGGTAGGCGAACGCCTCGTCCCACGAGTGGAACAGCATCCAGTCCTTGCCCTGGAAGGTCACCAGGTCCTCGCCGCCCGGTCCCAGATAGCGGCCCTTGCTCCCCGGGGTCGACAGGAGCGGTTGCTTCGACTTCGTGTACGGACCGAGCAGGCTCTCGGCAGTGGCGGCACCGGTCACGTACGAGGAGTTGGCGTAGTCGTTGGCGGAGTAGAGCAGCACGTACTCGTCGCCGTGCCGCACGATCACCGGGGCCTCGACCAGCTTGCCCTCCCACGACTCCGTCTGCTTGATCAGCCGGGTGGGCTCGCCGGCGAGGGAGGCACCGTCGACGGAGAGGGGCTGCGCCGAGATCCACGTGTCATAGCCGCAGCAGTTGCCGTCGTTCTTCCAGACGAGGTACCGCTGGCCGTCCGCATCCGCCGTCACGCTCGCATCGATGGCGCCACCCTCGTCGACGGGGCATACGAGCGGCTTCCCGGCGGTCGACGTGAACGGTCCCTCCGGCTTGTCGGAGAACGCGACGCCGATGCACTGGAACCTGCTGGCCGCGTCCGACGCCGTGAAGTACAGGGCGAAGCGGCCGTCCGCGAGCTCGGCGGGGCCGGGCGCCCAGGTCTTGCCGGGCAGCGCCCACGACGGGAGCTCGGGCAGTGCATCCCGGTCGGAGACCGTCCAGTGCTTCATGTCGGTGCTGGACGCCACCTGCACGTTCACGGCAGGGGTGTTCGTCGCGTAGGCGTACACGCGGTCGCCGACGACCAGCGCGCCGGGGTCGGGGAAGTCGCTGTCGATCTGGAACGGGGCTATCGACGGGGACGGTTCAGCGCTCGGCGCCGAGCCGGACGAGCAGCCCGCGAGCGCCGCGGCCAGGGCGAGCAGGCCCGCCGTCGCCGTCGCCGCCCCGAGCATGCGCCGGCGACCCGTCATCCCTTGACCCCGCTGGTGGCGACGCTCTCCACGATCTGCTTCTGCGCGAAGAAGAACAGGATGAGCACCGGTACGGAGGCGATCACCGCGCCGGCCATCACGATGGCGTAGTGGGTGGAGTACGCCCCCTGGAGCTGCGACAGGCCCGGCTGCAGCGTGAGGTTCTCCGGGCTGAGGAGCACGTAGACCGGCCACAGGAAGTCGTTCCAGTTCGCCAGGAAGCTCAGCACGGCGAGCGTGGCGAGCGCCGGGCGCGCCAGCGGGAGGACGATCTGCAGGAAGATGCGGAAGTCGCCTGCTCCGTCGATGCGCGCCGCCTCCTCGATCTCCGCCGGGAGCCCGACGAAGAACTGGCGGAGGAAGAACACGCCGAACGCGCTGGCGGCACCGGGGATGGTGATGGCCCAGATGGTGTCGAGCCAGCCGAGGTTCTGCACGATCAGATAGTTCGGGATGAGGAAGATCACCGGCGGAACGAGCAGGGTCGCGACGATCAGGCCGAACACGATCCGCTTGCCCCAGAACTCCAGGCGGGCGAGGGCGTAGGCCGCCATCGAGGCCGTGACCAGGATGATGACCGTCTGCAACGTCGCCGCGGCGAGGCTGTTCAGGAACCAGCGGAACACCGGCTGCTGCCCGCTCGCCAGCGTCGTGTACGCCTCGGTCGAGAACGGGTTCGGGATGGCCGAGTACGGGTTGCGGATGGCGTCGCCGTCGGTCTTGAACGAGGTGATCAGGATCCACAGCAGCGGCAGGATGACGATCAGCGCCAGCACGATCAGCACGGCGTACAGCATGCTCTTCCGCAGGGCGCGCTGCGGGCTCTGCGCGCGGCGGGCGGCCGGCCGCCGTGTCGGGGTCGCCTCCGGGGCGGTGGTGGTGGTCATGAGGCGCTCTTCTCCGCCCGCTCCCGCTGGAGCCGGAAGTTGACGATGCTGATGATCGCGAGGAAGGCGAAGAGCACGTAGCTCATCGCCGAGGCGGCGGCCATGTTGTTCTGCGACAGGCCCTGGTCGGCGATGTACATGATCGCCGTGCGGGTGGTGTTGCCGGGGCCGCCCTTGGTGATGAGGAACGACTGGCCGAACATGTTCGCGCTCGCGAGGATGGTGATCGTGACGACGAAGGTCATCACCTGGCGCAGACCCGGGAGGGTGACGCTGAAGAACTGACGGACCGCTCCGGCCCCGTCGAGCGCCGCCGCCTCGTACAGGTCGGGGCTGATGCCCTTGAGCCCGGCGAGGATGATGACGGTGTTGAACCCCATGGTCCACCAGACGGTGACGCCCGCCAGCGTGACCCAGACCCAGGGCACGTCGACGGTCCACGGGATGCTGTCGGAGAGGCCGATCATGCCGAGCAGGTGGTTCACGATGCCGGACTGGGTGTCGAGGAGGTACTTCCAGATCACGCCGATGACGGCGACGCCCAGCACGTACGGCGCGAAGAAGACGCCGCGGAAGAACGATCCGGCGCGGATCCTCTGATTGAGCAGCACGGCGACGAGGAGGGGGATGACCAGCAGGAACGGGACGCTGGCCAGAGTGAAGATCAGGGTCGCGAGCATCGACTGCCAGAAGTCGCCCGAGGTGGCCGAGCCGGGGGTGAACAGGTCGATGTAGTTCTGCAACCCGATGAACTTCTGGGTCGCGCGGAACGGGCTCCAGTTGGTGAGGCTGATCCAGAGCCCGAAGACCGACGGTGCCAGGACGAACACGACGAACAGCACCAGGAACGGCGCCAGGAACAGGTACGCGACGCCCGTGCGTCGCGGAGCGCCGGGCCGGTGGCCGGCGCCACGCCCCTGGCGGAGCGGGCGTGGTGCCCCGGCTTCCCGGGGCACCACGATCGAAGCGGTCTCAGTCACCGTACTTCTCTTTGTTCTGCTTGAGCAGCGCGTCGGCCTTGGCCGCCGCGTCGTCGAGCGCCTGCTTCGGGTCCTTCTTGCCGGTGACCGCCTCGTTCACCGCGGTGGTGATCGTGGCCTCCACCGTGGTGATCCCCGGCGCGATCGGCTCGTAGTGGGCGTAGGGCAGCTCGTCCAGGAACGGCTTCAGGTTCGGATAGGTCTGCACCAGCTTCGGGTCGTTGCGCACCGAGTTCTTGGCGGGCAGCTCACCGGTCTTCGGCCAGTCCGCCGAGTTGTCGTTCATCCACTTGACGAAGGTCGCGGCGGCGGCGGTCTTGTTCTTGTCCTGGCCCTTGTTGTTCATGAACATCCAGTGGGTGGACGACGACCAGACGGCCTTCTCGTCGCCGATCTGCGGCACGGCGACCGCCTCCCAGTTCAGCTTGTCGAACGCGGTGTTCGTCGTCTGCCAGACGCCGTTCCAGTTGAAGCCGGTCTTGCCGGCGATGAGGGCGTTGATGTTGCCGTCCTGGGCGACGTCGGCGGGGCTGTAGCCCTTCTTGATCAGGTCGGTCATCCAGGTCAGCGCCTTGACGCCGGCGTCGGAGTTGAACGTCGCCTTGGTCGCGCCCTTGTCGAACAGGTCGCCGCCGTACTGCCAGAGCAGGCTCTCGAACTCGAACGTGCCGGTGAAGACGTAGCCGTCGACCCACTCGCCCTGGACGCCCGCGGCCTTCAGCTTGTCGAGCGCGGCGAGGTACGACTCCTTGTCCTTCGGGATGGAGTCCGGGTCGACCCCGGCCGACTTGAGCACGTCCTTGTTGACGTAGAGGCCGAGCGGCGTGACGCTCCACGGCACGGCGTACTGGCCGCCGTTGTACTTGCCGGCGTCGAGGAGGCCCTCCGGGAAGTCGCTGGCCTTGTAGCCGAGGGACTTCACGATGCTGTCGGCCTTGAGCACGAGACCCTGAGCCGCGTACGTGGCGATGTCGTCGCCGTGGCCGACTGCGACGTCCGGTCCCTTGCCGGCCTTGACCGCGAGCGGCATCTTGCGGGCGATGTCCGCCCACTCCATCGGGACGTCCTTCACCACGATGTTCTTGTGCTCGGAGTTGAACTTGTCGACCAGCTTCGGAACGAGCACGGGGGCTGCTCCACCGGTCCATCCGTTCCAGAAGCTGATGGTGACCTTCGGTCCGGTGTAGTCGCCGGAGGAGACTTCGGCTCCCCCTGACCCGGAGCTGCTTCCGCAGGCCGTCAGCGCGAGCCCCAGGCCCGCAGTGACCGCGACGGCGATCGCGCGTGCGGCGAATCGCTTCTTCATGTGATCTCTCCCTTGAGTGAACCGCTCACGCGGGCGCCCCGCCGGGGCGGGAACGTGATCGGTTGGTGCTGGAGCCGAGACACCCGGCATGTTCCGCGAATTTACAGCGCTGGACAAGCGGTGTCAACCCGGGGTGACCCTGCGCACGCCGCGCTGTAGAGTGACCCCGCGGGGGAACCGCATCACGATGCGAGAGGATGCGCGATGGCGGTCAGGCTTCAGGATGTTGCGGAGCACGCCGGCGTCTCCATGAAGACCGTGTCGAACGTCGTCCGCAATTATGCGCACGTCAGTCCGCAGATGCGGGAGCGCGTGCAGCGGGCGATCGACGAGCTGGGGTACCGCCCCAACATCATGGGCCGGCGGCTCGCGACGGGCCGCACCGGACTGCTCGCGCTCGCCTTCGCGGACGTGACGCTGCCCTACTTCGCAGAGCTCGCCCGCGTGGTCGCCGACGAGGCCGAGCGACGCGGCTATCGGGTGCTGCTGGAGCAGACGGAGGGCACGATCGACGGCGAGCGCGCGGTCGTCACGGCGAGCGAATCCGGACTCGTCGACGGCATGATCTTCCAGCCGAGCGTCATGAACTCGGCCGAGCTGGCGCAGTCGCGCTCCGACATCCCCCTGGTCGTGCTCGGCGAGAACGCGGCGCCGCTCACCGTGGACCGCATCATGATCGACAACGTGGAGGCGGCCCGCACCGCCACGCAGCACCTGCTCGCGCACGGCCGGCGCCGGATCGCCTTCGCGGGCCACGAGAGCCCCCGGCCCACGCGCACCTCGGAGCTGCGCATCGCGGGATACCAGCAGGCGCTGGAAGATGCCGGGATCACGCCGGACCCGGCCCTCCTGATCTCCAGCCAGGCCGTGACCGCGGGCAACGCAGTGCGCGCCGTGGGCGCGGCGCTCGACGGCGGCCTCCGCTTCGACGGCCTCGTGTGCCGCGACGACCTGGCCGCGATCGGCGCTCTGCGCGCTCTGCAGGAGCGGGGCCTCCGGGTGCCGGAGGACGTCGCGGTGACCGGCTGGGACAACACGCCGATGACCGCTGTCACGTATCCCTCCATCACCTCGGTCGCGCCGGACATGCGCGGGCTCGCCTCGCGCGCCGTCGACATGCTGCTGGAGCGGATCTCCGGGTACGACGGCATGGGCCGC
This sequence comes from Leifsonia sp. KNZ13-11D, assembly GCF_056754895.1. Classification (NCBI taxonomy): domain Bacteria; kingdom Bacillati; phylum Actinomycetota; class Actinomycetes; order Micrococcales; family Microbacteriaceae; genus Leifsonia; species Leifsonia sp. KNZ13-11D. The sequence continues at coordinate 476,586 of NZ_JBPGWU010000001.1, read as the reverse complement.
CACGAGCTGGCGCCGTTCTCGCTGGTCCCGCGGGAGAGCGCGCCGGCCATCCCCTGACGGACCGCTCACGCGCCCGACCGACTTTACAGCGCTGCACGAATCGGGCATGCTGAATGGATGCTCACCGAGGAACGCCGCGCAGGGGCGGCCACCGCACAGGACGGGCGCTACCCGCGCCCGCAGCTCGTCCGGGCCGGCTGGCTCGACCTGTCCGGCGCCTGGACGTTCGCGTTCGACGACGACGACCGCGGCCGCAGCGAGCACTGGGAGTCGCGCGGCGCGCTGCCCGGCGTCATCCAGGTGCCGTTCCCGTTCGAATCGGAGGCGTCCGGCGTCGGCGACACCGGCTTCCACCGCGTCGTCTGGTACCAGCGCACCGTCCTGCGCGACGAACTTCCGGAGGGCGAGCGCATCCTCCTCCACCTCGGCGCCGTCGACCACGACTGCGAAGTCTGGGTGGACGGCCGCTCGGCCGGCCGCCACGAGGGCGGGTCGACGCCGTTCACGCTCGACATCACCGAGCTGGTCGGCGACGGCGACGTGTCCATCGCGGTCCGTGCCCAGGACGACCCCGCCGACGTGGCCCAGCCCCGCGGCAAGCAGGACTGGCGGCACCACCCGCACTCGATCTGGTACCACCGCACGACCGGCATCTGGCAGCCGGTCTGGGTGGAGGCCGCCCCGGCCGTTCGCGTCGAGCAGCTGCACTGGGTGGCCGACGTCCCGCGCGGTGAGGTGACCGCACAGCTGCGGCTCAGCCGGCCCGCACCGGCCGGGACGATCGTCCGCATCGAGGTCGCCGTGGGGTCCGACGAGCTGGCGGCGCTGGAGACCTCGGTCACCGGCCGCGAGATCGAGGTGCCGTTCCGCATCCAGCGGCAGAGCAACGGGCAGGCGTACGAGGAGCTGTTGTGGTCCCCGTCGCGCCCGACCCTGCTCGACGCCAGCGTGCGGCTCAGGGTGCCCGAGGCGCGGGAGGACGTGGTGCGCTCGTACTTCGGGCTGCGCTCGGTGGGCGTCGAGGGCGGGCGTTTCCTGCTCAACGACCGGCCCCTCTACGTGCGGTCGGTGCTGAACCAGGGCTACTGGCCGGCGTCGCACTCCGCCGCCCCGAACGCCGACGCCCTCCGCACGGAGGCCCAGCTCATCCTCGACCTGGGCTTCAACGCCACCCGGCTGCACCAGAAGTACGAGGACCCGCGGTTCCTCTACTGGGCCGACCGGCTCGGGCTGCTGGTCTGGTCCGAAGCCCCCGCGGCCTACGCGTTCACCCCGGAGGCGGTGCGCCGCAGCGTCGCCGAGTGGTCGGCGATCCTCGACCGCGACCGCTCGCATCCCTCGATCGTCACCTGGGTGCCGCTCAACGAGAGCTGGGGGGTGCAGCACATCGCCCACGATGAGCGGATGGTGTCCTACGCGAAGACGCTCGTGCAGCTGACCAAGACCCTCGACCCGAGCCGCCCGGTCATCTCGAACGACGGCTGGGAGCATGCGGACTCGGACATCCTCTCCATCCACGACTACGACCACGACGCCGATCGCGTCGCCGAGCGGTACGCGACCCGGGAGGGCATCCTGTCCGCCCCGTTCACGCTGCCCGGCCGGCGCCTCATCGTGGACGCCGGTCAGCGGGTCGACGCCCCCATCATGCTGACGGAGTTCGGCGGCATCTCGTACACCGAGAACGGACCGGAGGACGCCTGGGGCTACTCGACGGCGACCAGCGCGGCCGATCTCGTGGAGCGGCTGCGCGCCCTCGTCGGTGCCGTGCGGTCGTCCGCTCCCCTCGCGGGCTACTGCTACACGCAGCTGGCCGACACCGGTCAGGAGACGAACGGTCTGGTCTTCGAGGACCGCCGGCCGAAGGCGCCGCTCGAGGAGCTGCGGGCCATCTTCGGCGCGTGACCGCCCCTGGTGCCGCGGGGCTGTGGAAGAGCAGAATGACGCCGACGCCGTAACCGTCTCTTCTCGAGGAGCGCTCATGTCTGCATCCGCCGCCGCGGTGACTCCCACCGCGCACCTCCGCCGTCGCTCCCGCGAGGCACTGACGGCCCTCGCCGTTCAGTACCTGCTCGGCATGGCGGCCAACCTGATCGGCGAGCCGGACAGCACCTTCGTCCGCGTTGTCGACACGATCATCGTCATCCTGCACATCCTGATCGCGATCGGACTCGTCGTCGTCAGCATCCGCGTGCTGCTCGCCGCCCGGGCGGCCGGCGCCGGCGAACGTCTCGCCCTCTGGGGCCTGATCGTGATCGCGATCACGTTCCTCGCCGGCGTCCTCACCATGGCGATCGGCAGCGACTGGGCCTCGTACGTGATGGCCGTGGGCTTCCTCGTCGCTGCGGCGCTGTATGCCGGGACGTTCCTGGCCTCCTATCGGTTGGAGAAGGCTGCGGAGGTGTAGCGCGGTCTCCTACCCCGGGACATTCGTGCCGAAGGTACCCTCAGCCGCGCCCTGAGAGCGCGTCAAGAGAGCGTCATGCGCTCAGCATCTCGTCCGTGCGGGTAGTGGCCGCAATCACGTCGTCTCGCGAGCATGTGTTCCTGCGGCTGGTATGTTTTCGGGTCGATGGGCACGCCCGTCTTAGCCGTGCCCGGTGCAGTGACGAGGGGACAAACGTCAACAGGGAGACTCGTTTCGAGTAGAGCAATCAAAGCGCACATCGAACTTCCAGTTCGAAATACAGTTCCCCGGTCATCATTAACAGCTCTCCGCTCGACCAGAGAAATTCGGCAGCGGAGACTGGGCGGAGGTGCGCATCCACGCCTGCGACGGAAAGCGTGGGTTTTGGGCCATGGGTCTCAGCTGTGCGCGGCCGGGTCTCGTCAACAAGGGGATTCCGCCCTGTCGTGATTAGCGGCGCTTGTATCAGGCGCCAATGCACTTCCGCCGGTCCCTGTCGTGCCGAATGTCCGGGTCAGGACCAGTAGGAGTAGCGGGACACCGGGCGGAAGCCGAGCGACGCGTACAGGGCGTGCGCCGCGGCGTTGTCCGCGAGCACCTGCAGCCACAGAGCGGTGACGCCGTGGTCGGCGGACGCGGTGGCGAGCGCCCGGACGAGGGCGCGGGCGAGACCGCGGCGCCGGGAGTCCGGGCGCGTCGCGACGGCGTACAGCCCGCCCCACTCGCCCACGAGCGCGAGCCGCGCAACGGCGTCAGGCGCGGCCGGGTCGCCGTGGGCGGCGTACAGGGCGGGTCCGCCGCGCAGGATGCGCGCGGCGACCTCGCGCTCGGCGGATCCGCCCCGGCCGTCGACCGACCACCAGGTGTCGAGCCACGCGTCGTCGGGACGGTCGGTGATCCGCACCGTCGGATCGGGGGCACCCGCCGCGGCTGCGACGCGGTCGGCGACGAGGATGTCGGTGGGCGAGTGGTCACGATAGCCGCGCCGCGTGAGCAGTTCCGCCACACCGGAAGGCGACGCCGGGCTCACCTGGAACACCGGAGGCAGGGAGCGCGCCGCATACCACCGCTCTGCTGCATCCACCGCGCCGTCCAGGTCGGCGACGGGACCGGAGCTCAGCACCGAGTTGGCGCGGTTGGTGACGCCGGAGGAGGCGCGCAGCGTCCATCCGTCCAGCTCTTCGCGCTCGAGTGCCGGCCAGCCGCGGTCGGCGAGATGGTCGACGGCGGCGGCGTCAGGCGGGTGCACCTGTCGACGCTAGCGCACGCGGCGTACCGTGCATCGCATGACCGACACCCGAACCGAGACTTCGAACCGTGGATGCCGAGGTGCTGCCCGACGCCGAGGTCGCCGGGCTGAGCGCCAAGACCGTCGCCCACGTCATCCACTACCGCCGCAAGACCTACGTGACGAAGCCCTCCGAAGGCTACGCGCTGCTGAAGCGGGTGCGGACACTGCTGCGCGACGGGACCACCGACCTCGTACCGCTCGTGCACCGCGACGGATTCGTCTGGCTGGCCGTCGGGCCCAGCATCCCGATCGCGATCGACGAGATCGAGACCGATCCGGGCCACGGCGAGAAGCACACTCTGAAGCGGCTCGGCCTCGACTGACCGCCCGCCCAGCGCGGCGGTCGATCCGCGCGGGAGGCGTGTGGTCGGGGGTGCGCCTCCCGCGCGGACCGGGTCTCAGGCGCCGACCGCGGCCTCCAGCTCCAGCTCCGGCTCGCCGGCGGCCGGTGCGGGCGCCTTGACGGGCGCCACCCGCTTCGCCGCCGGTTTGGCGGGGGTCACGCGCGCCTCGGGAGCGCCGGCCGGGGCGAGCGCGGCCGGGACCAGCGACGGCAGCACCGGCAGCGTCGGGATGGGCGCGGTCTCCGCGGGCCCCGCCGTCGTGGCGAACTCCTTCAGCCAGGGCAGCAGCTCCGGGCCCAGATCCTCGCGGGCGACCGCCAGCTGCACGATCGCCTTGAGGTAGTCCAGCCGGTCGCCGGTGTCGTAGCGCCGCCCGCGGAAGATGACCCCGTGCACACCGCCGGTCCAGGCGGGAGCGGTCGCGAGGCCCTGTAGCGCGTCGGTCAGCTGGATCTCGCCGCCCTTGCCCGGCTCGGTCTTCTCCAGGATGTCGAAGATCTCCGGGCGCAGCACGTAACGACCGATGACCGCGTAGTTCGACGGTGCGTTATCGCGGCTCGGCTTCTCGACCAGACCGGTGATCCGCACCACGTCGTCGTCGTCCGTCTCCACCACCGCGGCGGCGCCGTACAGGTGGATGGACTCGGGCGGCACCTCCATCAGCGCGACGACGGTCGTGTTGAGCGCGTGCTGCACCTCCAGCATCCGCGCGAGCAGCGGGTCGCGGGCGTCGATGATGTCATCGCCGAGCAGTACCGCGAACGGCTCGTGCCCGATGTGCATCTTGGCGCGGAGCACGGCGTGGCCGAGTCCCTTCGGGTCGCCCTGTCGCACATAGTGCATGTCGGCGAGCGACGTGGAGTAGCTGACCTGCAGCAGCCTGTCGTGGTCGCCCTTCTTCGCCAGGGCGTCCTCGAGTTCCGCGTTGCGGTCGAAGTGGTTCTCGAGCGCGTTCTTGTTGCGGCCGGTCACCAGCAGCACGTCGTGGAGGCCGGAGGTGACGGCCTCCTCGACGACGTACTGGATCGCCGGCTTGTCGACCACCGGGAGCATTTCCTTGGGCATCGCCTTGGTCGCCGGAAGGAAGCGGGTGCCGAGCCCCGCCGCCGGAATGACGGCCTTCGTCACATAACTGGTCATGGTCGTTCTCCTTGTCTTCCTCGCCGAGGTGCACGTTGTTGTGGTCGACACGCCGTGCGACTGCGCAACAACGTGCACCTCGACGAAAGGTGGTGGCGAGGTCGGGTCAGCGGACGGGGGCCAGGGCGGCGAGGTCGTCGGCCAGGGGCGCGACCTCGGGGACGGTGCCCATGGCGTAGAGCGACCAGCCGGCACGGCTCCACGCTCGGGCATCGAGGCAGTTGCGGCCGTCGATGACGGCGCGGTTGCGGACGATGGATGCGAGCGCCGCCGGGTCGGCGGACGTGAACTCGTCCCACTCGGTCAGCACGACCGTCAGGTCGGCGCCGGTCAGCGCCTCCTCCATCGAGTCGGCGTAACCGAGCGTCGGGAAGAGCCGCTGCGCGGTCTCCCGGGCCTGCGGGTCGTACACGACCACCTGGGCGCCGCGGAGGTGCAGGGCGGCCGCGACGTTGAGCGCCGGCGAGTCGCGCACGTCGTCCGTGTGCGGCTTGAACGCGGCGCCGAGCACGCCGATCCGGCGGTTGAGAACGGAGCCGCCGAGCGCCTTCAGGGCCAGATCCATGACCCGCTGGCGGCGGCCCATGTTGATCTCGTCGACCTGCTGCAGCAGCCCGACCGCCGCGTGGGCGCCGAGCTCGTTCGAGCGGTACATGAGGGCGCGGATGTCCTTCGGGAGGCAGCCGCCGCCGAAGCCCAGCCCGGCGTTGAGGAACTGCCGCCCGATCCGCTTGTCGTGGCCCAGCGCGTCCGCCAGGAGGGAGACGTCCGCTCCCGCCGCGTCGCAGACCTCCGCGATCGCGTTGATGAACGAGATCTTGGTGGCGAGGAACGCGTTGGCGCTGACCTTCACCAGCTCGGCGGTCGGCAGGTCGGCGACGAGCACCGGAGAGCCCTCGGCGATCGGCTTCTGGTAGATGCGGCGGAGGGTCGCCTCCGAGCGAGCCGAGGTGCCGCCGAACACGAGGCGGTCGGGCGACAGCGTGTCCTCCACCGCCTTGCCCTCGCGCAGGAACTCGGGGTTCCACACCAGCTCGACGCCGATGCCCGCGGGCACCGCGTCCGCGACGATCGCCCGGAGGCGCGCGCCGGTGCCGACCGGCACGGTCGACTTGCCGACGATCAGGCCGTCGTGGGTGAGGTTCTCGGCGATCCCGCGCGCAGCAGCCTCCACATACGAGAGGTTGGCGGCGAAGGAACCCGACTGCTGGGGCGTGCCGACGCAGATGAAGTGAACATCCGACACGGCCACCGCCTCGGCCAGATCCGTGGTGAACGTGAGGCGGCCGGCGGAGACGTTCCGGCGGATGAGCTCCGGCAGGCCGGGCTCGAAGAACGGAGCGCGTCCCTCCTTCAGCTCTTCGACCTTGCGCGGGTCGGTGTCGACGCCGACGACGTCGAAGCCGAGCTCCGCCATGGCGGCCGCGTGGGTGGCGCCGAGATAGCCGGTGCCGATCACGCTGATGCGCGGGGCGGGCTGGTCTGCGGACTTCTTCGGAGCGGTCATGGGATCGTCCTTTCTGGTGGTCAGGGAGCGGGAGTGAGGGCGAAGTCGTCCTCAGGTCTGGTCAGGCCGGTGATGAAGGCGGAGAGCGAATCCGCCCGGGAATCGATGCGCCAGTCGTTGGTGGCGCGGACGCCTTCGACGTAACTGGTCACCGCGAGGTTGAACCAGGAGAAGCCGATGATGTCGGAGTTCTCGGGTTTCCCGAGCGCCTGGAAGAAGGACGTGACCCAGGCGGCCTTGTGGCCGTCCGTCTCCGACGCCCCGACCTCGGCGAGGATGATCGGCTTGCTCGTGATGGAGCGCAGCTCGTCCAGGCTCGCTTTGAACGTGTAGTCGAAGCTGAAGTCGTTGTCGGGCTTGTACGGCGGCCGCAGGTAGCCCGAGAGTCCCACCCAGTCGACGTACGCGTCACCCGGGTAGAGCGACTCGAGGTAGCCGGGTGCCTTGTGCGTGGCGGGCAGGTTGTTGACGATGTTCGGCGCCCAGACCCAGATGACCAGGTTGTTGGCGCCCTCCTGCTGGAAGATGTCGTGGACGTGGCGCCACATCGTCACATAGTCGCCCGGGCTGTTGCCGTTGATCGAGTTGCCCTGGCCGTCGGTCTCGGACCACGGGTACCAGATGCCGTTCATCTCGTGGTCGAGGCGGATCGCCAGCGGCAGGCCGGTGGCCACGATGTCCTTGGCGTACTGGCGCAGGTACGAGTCGAAGTCGCCGCGGATGATGTTGGGCAGCGAGTATGCCGGCGCATCCACGACGTCGTTGCCCGCGTCGATGGGACGCGACTCCCACGTCATCATCGGCATCCGGCCCTGCTGCCAGGCGCGGGTGACCGCATTGGCCCGGAAGTTCTCGTCCCAGCCGCTGAAGTAGCCGACCATGTTGGGCGCGACGCCGACCTTCGCGCTGGTCGCGTCGAACGTCGCCCAGTTGAAGGGCGCCTGCTCGGTGTACATGCCGAAGTAGCGCTTGGCCGGGTTCAGCAGGGCGGCGCGCGACGGGGCGGTGATCGGGGTGGCGGAGGAGCCGCCACCCGTGCCGGATCCCGTCGAGGCGTTGGAGCCCGCAGCGCTCGACGAGTCGGCACTGCCCTTCGCCTGGGCGGCGGAGAGCTGGGCCTGCACGCTGGAGAGCTGCCCTTCGGCCGCTGCCGCCCTCTGCTGGGCGGTGGCGAGCTGCTTGGCCGCGGCCGCCTGAGCCGCGAGGGACGCCTTCTGCAGAGCGGTCAGCTTCCCCTTCTGGGACGCGATGGTCTCCGTGGCGCGGTCGAGGTTGCGCTTCAGCTCGGCGTTCTGGGCCGCCATCGGGTTGATCACCTCGGCGGCCTGCCCGACGACCTTGCGGAGCGGCGCTCCCGTCGGCGACACCCAGACGTAGGCCGAGATGCCGACGAGCACGGCCGTGAGCACGATGGCCGCGGCCGCCGTGGCCTGCGAGCGGGACTTGGACTCGGACCACCAGGCGGCGGTCCGCGAGGGAGCGGTCTGGTCAGACAAGGAAGAGAGCCTCCAGGGTCAGGATCGCGATACCGATCAGGTACGGGATGACGGCGAGCGGGTTGAGCCTGCGGCGTCGGTTCTTCGCGGGCTTGGGAGCGGGAGCGGTCGCTGCGGCCTTGACCTCGGCCCGGGTGGCGAGCTGCGTGCGGGTGGCCAGTGCGGTCGCGGTGGTCATTCCGCCGACGGAGTCCGGGAGCGCCGGGGACATGTGACCCGACGGAGCGGCCGCGGTGGTGTGCGCCGCGATCTCCTCCTCGGAGCTGATCTCGCCCGGGCCGCCGGCATAGGCGCCGGCGCGGGTTCCCCATCCACTGGCGTGCGCCATCCGGAAGAACCCGATCAGGCGGATCGGCATGAGGAAGAACGTCGAGACGATGATGAACACCGGCAGGCGGAAGAAGTCGCTCGGCTTCTCGGAGAGGTGGCGGATCTGCCGGATGGACATGCTGATCACCGACGACGCGACCATCAGTGCCACGACGGTGAGGATGCCGCCCTCGATCCCGTAGGACTTCAGGAAGCCCTGGTAGAAGTTGTAGCCGCCGCCGGTGATCGACCGGTAGATCCAGCCGCCGATGACGCCCGCCAGCATGAACGGCAGGATGATGTCCATCACGAAGAAGAACGCCAGCACCGGCGCGTGCCCGAGCATCCACGGCAGCATCCGCAGCGTGTTGTACTGGCTGCCGCGGGCCCAGCGGAGCTGCTGCTTGAAGAGCTTCTTCACCTTCAGCGGGGCGTCCGTGTAGACCAGGCTGGTGTGCTGGTAGACGGTGCGGTAGCCCTCCTTCAGCGTGAGGTTGGTCAGTGTCCGATCGTCGGAGACTTCGAGGAACACGCCGAGGAACTTCTCGGTCATGAACTTGTCCATGACGCGCATCAGGATCGAGCGGCGGAACGCGATGGTCCGGCCGGGAAGGCAGCCGATCTGGCCGACGACGCTCTGCGCGGGCATCGAGTAGAGCGCGCGGGAGTTCTCCAGCCAGTCGGCCCACCGGGTGATCCAGCTGCGGGTCGGCTCCAGGATGCGCTGCTTGGTGGTCACACCGCCGACCCGCTGGTCGGCGAACGGCTTGACGAGTTCGGCGAGGGTGCCTTCGGTCCAGATGGTGTCCGAGTCGACCAGCACCGTGATCTCACCGGTCGACATCTTCGTCCCGATCATGACCGCGTTGCGCTTGCCCGGGATGGGCGTGTGGACCCACCGTACGAGCGGGGCGAACTCTTCGCACACCTCCGCCAGCTCGGGGTTGGGGGCGCCGTTGATCACGACGATGATCTCGCCCGGCCGCTGCTCCACCATCCGGCCGAGCACATCGCGGAACAGGTCGAGCGGCTCGTCGACCACGGGGACCACGACGCTGGTGGTGCCGTGGAACTCCCCGGTGTAGGCCCGGTAGCGGCGCGACATGAGCACCTTGACGATCCAGATGACCCAGATCAGGGCCGAGTAGATGGCGAAGAGATAGAACTCCGGATGACCGCCGAGCATGTGGCGGAGCTGCAACAGGAAGATGAACACGGACGGGACCTCTCACAGTCGTGGGGGTGGAATCCGCGGCGCTGGGGATCTGGTCGGGTTCGGGTGAGGTCAGTTCTACGGGAGGCGTCGAGTGACCCGCAAGAGGGGGTCGACGCGGCCGTTCCGGCGTGTCGCGGAGCGTTCGCGAACCGCGGGTCCGTCGTCCGGCGGACAGCCTGGTGGAAGCGGTGAGCGAACGCTCCGAAGCGGCGCGGCCGATGAGAAAGAGCCGATCAGAGGCCCTTTGCGGCCTCGCCGAACGCTCCAAGGAGCCGGTCGGTGACACGCCCGGACCGCCCCGATCTTGTCCCCCGGTCGAGGGTTCCTCGGGCGCTCGGTTAATGTGACGAACTTTTACACCTGTGACACATGCCGTTCACACGACGAAGGGGCGGCCGCCGGATCGGCGACCGCCCCTTCGAGCGAGATCGTCTGGTGTCAGTCGTTGACGACGACGATGTCCGCGAGCGGCAGACGGGTGCGCGGGGCCTGCTCGCGCTGGCGGAGCGGCTCGGGCAGCGACTCCGCGTCCCCCACCGTTCCGAGAGCGGTGACCGAGACGGGCTCGAAGCTCGCGTCGATCTCGAACGCGCGGCGCAGGCCGTCCACGTCGAACCCGCCCATCTGGTGCACGTGCAGGCCGTCGTGGTGGGCCTGGATGCTCAGGTGCGCGACCGCCTGACCGAGGTCGTACGTGGCCCAGCGGCGCTCCTTGCCCTCGGCGTCGACCAGCTCGGCGACGGCCACGATGAGGACGCCGGCGCTGCCGGCCCACACCTGGTTGAAGCCCATCAGGTTCGCGACGATGGCGTCGAACGCCTCGGAGCCGCGACGCGCGACGATGAAGCGCCACGGCTGCGTGTTCGCGGCGGACGGCGACCAGCGCGCGGCCTCGAGGGCGGCGGTGAGCTTGTCCTCATCGACGGGGGCGACCGGGTCGAACGCCCGGGGGCTCCAGCGCTCGGCGAGCACGGGCAGAAGCGGGACAGAGGTCTCGGCGGTGCGGACGGGGGTGGATGCGAGGGACATGGATGCTCCAGGGATGCTGAGGTACAGGGGATGCGGCTCCATTGCCTGGCTATACCCATGTAAACACATCGACCCCGCTGGTATTCCCGGCCACCCGGTGCGGTCCCCGGGCGCCCTCGACGCCCGGGGACCGCCCGGGTCAGGGACGCACGAGCGTCTTGATCGCGCGGCGCTCGTCCATGGCGGCGTAGGCCTCGGCGATCTCGTCGAGCGGCACCTCCAGGTCGAATACCCTGCCCGGCTCGATGGCGCCGGACCAGACATCCTGCAGCAGATCCTCGACGTAGTTGCGCACGGGAGCGACCCCGCCGTTCACGCCGATGTTGCTCTGGAACAGCGGGCGGACGGGCAGCTCGGGGCCACCGTTCGGCACGCCGACGTAGCCGACCATGCCGCCGGGGCGCGCCGAGCGGATCGCCTGATCCATCGACTCCTTCGTGCCGACCGCCTCCAGCACGCAGTCCGCGCCGATCCCGTCGAACAGCTCCTTCACGGCGGCCACACCGGCGTCGCCGCGCTCCGCGACGATGTCCGTCGCGCCGAACTCCCGGGCGAGCGCCTGCCGGGACTCGTGCCGCGACATGGCGACGATGCGGGAGGCGCCGAGCCGCTTCGAGGCGAGCACCGCGCACAGGCCGACCGCGCCGTCACCGACGACGACGACCGTGCTGCCCTCGGTGACGCCGGCCGAGACGGCGGCGTGGTGGCCGGTGCCCATCACATCCGACAGGGTCAGCAGGCTCGGGATGAGCTCGGCGCGCGGGTACTCGGGCGTCGCCACGAGGGAGCCGTCGGCGTGCGGGACGCGGACGAACTCGCCCTGGCCGCCGTCGGCGAAGCCGCCGATGCGGTCCTTCGCGCCCCACCAGCCGCCGTGCAGACACGACGTGCTGACGCCGTTGCGGCAGTTCACGCAGGTCATGTCGCAGTCGTAGAACGGTGCGATGACGAAGTCGCCGGGCGTGATGGTGCGAACGTTGGCGCCGACCTCCTCGACCACGCCGACGAACTCGTGGCCGATGCGGTGGGGCTCGTGCGTCGGGGTGACGCCGCGGTAGGGCCACAGGTCGCTGCCGCAGACGCAGGCGGCGACCACCCGGACGACGGCGTCGAGGCCGTCGGATCCGGAGCCGGTGAACAGGGTGGGGGTGGGGACGTCTTCGAGGCGCACATCGCGCTCCCCGTGGATGACAGCAGCACGCATGGTCCGAGCCTACGCGCACTCGAGGCGCCGCCCGGTGACCGGGCGGCGCCTCGTGGGTGATGCTCTTCGGGGGGACGCTATTCGCGCACCGCGCCGACGGTGAGGTGGTCGGCGTCGCGGTCCAGATCGACCCGGACCAGGTCGCCGTCGCGGATCTCACCGGCGAGCAGCGCGGTGGCGAGACGGTCCTCGATCTCGCGCTGCATGAGCCGCCGGAGCGGGCGGGCGCCGTAGATCGGGTCGTAGCCGCGCTCCGCGAGCCACGCCCGGGCGTCCGGGGTGACCGCCAGCTCGAGCCGGCGCTCGGTGAGCCGCTGCATCAGGTGGTCGATGCCCAGTTCGACGATCTCGCCCAGCTCCTCCTGCGTGAGCGCGGAGAACACGACGATGTCGTCGAGACGGTTGACGAACTCCGGCTTGAACGCCTGCCGCACCATCTGCAGCACCGCCTCCTCGCGCTCCGTCGGGTTCAGCGTCGGGTCGACCAGGTACTGGCTGCCGAGGTTCGACGTGAGGATGAGGATCGTGTTCCGGAAGTCGACCGTGCGGCCCTGTCCGTCGGTCAGGCGACCGTCGTCGAGCACCTGCAGCAGCACGTCGAAGACCTCGGGGTGGGCCTTCTCGACCTCGTCGAGGAGGATCACCGAGTACGGACGACGCCGGACGGCCTCCGTCAGCTGGCCGCCCTGCTCGTAACCGACATACCCGGGAGGCGCGCCGACGAGGCGGGACACGGAGAACTTCTCGCCGTACTCGCTCATGTCGATGCGGACCATGGCCTTCTCGTCGTCGAAGAGGAAGGCCGCGAGCGCCTTCGCCAGCTCCGTCTTGCCGACACCGGTCGGGCCGAGGAACAGGAAGGAGCCGGTCGGGCGTCCCGGGTCCGAGATGCCTGCCCGGGTGCGGCGGACGGCATCCGCCACCGCCTGCACGGCCCTCTTCTGGCCGATGATGCGACGCCCGAGCTCGTGCTCCAGGTGCAGCAGCTTCTCGGTCTCGCCCTGGGTGAGGCGGTCGACGGGGATGCCCGTCCACGCCGCCACCACCGCGGCGATGTCGTCGGCGGTGACCTGCTCGTTCACCATGCGCGGGTGCTCGTGCTCGGCCTGCTCGGCCTCCGCCAGCTCCCGCTCGATCGACGGGATGGTCTCGTACTCGATGCGGGACGCCTCCTGGTACCGGCCGTCGCGGAGCGCGAGGTCGCGCTTCGTCTTGGCCTCCTCCAGCTGCGAGCGCAGCTCGCCGACCCGGTTGAGGGACGCCTTCTCAGCGCGCCAGCGCGCCTGCAGCTCCTCGAGTTCGGCCTCCTGCTCGCGCAGCCGTTCGCGCAGCTGCTCCAGGCGCTCCTTGCTGGCCTCGTCCTTCTCCTTCTTGAGGGCGAACTCCTCCAGCTTCATCCGTTCGACCTGCCGCTGCAGCGAGTCGATCTCGACCGGCGCCGAGTCGATCTCCATCTTGAGGCGCGAGGCGGCCTCGTCGATCAGGTCGATCGCCTTGTCGGGCAGCTGCCGGGCCGTGATGTAGCGGTTCGAGAGGGATGCGGCCGCGACGAGCGCGGAGTCCTCGATGGTCACGCCGTGGTGCGCCTCGTACCGGCCCTTGAGGCCGCGCAGGATCGCGACGGTGTCCTCGACCGATGGCTCGCCGACGTAGACCTGCTGGAAGCGGCGCTCGAGGGCCGCGTCCTTCTCGATGAACTCGCGGTACTCGTTGAGCGTCGTGGCGCCGATGAGCCGCAGTTCACCGCGGGCGAGCATCGGCTTCAGCATGTTGGAGGCCGCCACGGACCCCTCGCCGCCGCCGGCGCCCATCAGGATGTGGAGCTCGTCCACGAACGTGATGATCTGCCCCTCGGCGTCGTTGATCTCCTTGAGGACGGCCTTCAGCCGCTCCTCGAACTGGCCGCGGTACATGGCGCCGGCGACCAGGGCCGACAGGTCGAGCGCGACCAGCTGCTTCCCCTTCAGCGAGTCGGCCACGTCCCCCGCGACGATGCGCTGGGCGAGGCCTTCGACGACCGCCGTCTTGCCGACGCCGGGCTCGCCGATGAGCACGGGGTTGTTCTTGGTGCGACGGGTCAGCACCTGGCTGACCCGACGGATCTCGGCATCCCGCCCGATCACCGGGTCGAGCTTGCCGCTCTTGGCGATCTCCGTGAGGTTCACGCCGTACTGTTCGAGTGCGCTCTTCGCCTCCTCCTGCGTGGAGGGCGCACCCTGCATGTTCGCCATCTGGTTCCTTCCCATATCGTTCTGGGCAAACTTGAGTCTACTAAGCTCAACTTTCGATGGCGAGGGGTAATTCCCGTTCGCGCTGCCCTTGGGGCCGAGATTTGTGCCAAATCTCGGTTATGGCGCGCTCATAACGACGATTTGGCACAAATCGTGAGAGTGAGCGAGACGCACGGGCGAGCGCTACTCTGTCGGCATGGTGGATCCCGCCGACCTCCGTGTGGTGCTGATCGACAGCGCGACCGCCGCCACGCTCGCCCAGGTGCTGCCCCTGCTGCTCCTGACCCTGATGGTCGAGCTGCGGCGGGTGGAGGTGCATCGCCGCGGGCGCAACATCCGGATGACCCGCGTGCTGCTCGGTCTCTTCTTCATCGTGTTCGGGGCGGTGGAGACCGTCTTCGTGCTGTCGATCGACGGCTCGTTCATCCCCTTCACGTGGAGTGACCTGCTCGCGGCGCTGAGCATCTTCGCGCTCCTCGCGCTGCTGTTCTTCCTCTCCCTGCTCGACTCGCCGTCCCGCCGCAAGCGCGACGAGGCGTGACGGCTCCGCCCGGTTCCGGACCCGCTCAGCGGCGCACCCGGTAGCGCAGGTGGAGCACGCCGTCCCCCTGGACGATCTCGACCGGGCCATCGAGGCGTTGCTGGGCGTCGACCGCCCCGAAGTACCTCTTGCCGGAGCCGAACACGACGGGCACGACGTCCATCCGCACCTCGTCGACGAGGCCCGCGGCGAACGCCTGGCCGCCGACGTCGCCGGCTGCGACTTCGACCGCGCGGTCCCCCGCGAGCTCCTGGGCCCGTCGCAGCGCCGGCTCGATCCCGTCGACGAAGGAGAACGGCGCCCGGGGGTCCCAGCCCTCGGGTACGCCCCGGTGCGAGACCACGACGACATGGTCGACTCCCGCCGGAGGCGTGCCGTCCCAGCCGTCCGTCATGTCGAAGACGTGGCGGCCGACGACCGTGACCCCGATCCGGTCCCAATAGGCGCGGATGTAGTCGTGCGACGTCTGCGACACCTTCAGCACGCCGCCGTCGTCCAGCGGCACCTCACCGTCGAGCAGCCAGTCGAACAACGGCCCGGGCTGGTCGTCTTCATCCGCGATGAATCCGTCCACCGACACCGAGCTGTACATGACGACATCTCCCACGACATCCCCCCTTCGGATACCTCACCGTAGCGGGCTGAGGCGAAGCGCGCCAGCACTGGTAGTGACACTACCGGTAGTGCTACTATCAGCGCGTGCTCATCTCCGAACTCGCCGAACGCGCCGGCACACCGGCCGCCACCATCAAGTACTACGTCCGCGAAGGACTCCTGCCCGCGGGTGAGCGACAGGGCGGCAACCGCACGGTGTACGGCGAGCAGCACGAGCGCCGGCTGCGGCTGATCCGCGCGATGCTCGAGGTGGGCAAGCTGTCCATCGCCTCCGTGAAGTCGGTGCTGGCCGCGCTCGACGAACCGGACGCACCGATCGCCCACACGTTCGACGTGGCGCAGCAGGCGCTCTCGCGTTCCGCCGTCCCGGACGTCTCCGAACCGTCGGACGACGCCTACGCCCGCGTCGACGCCCTCACCGCCCGCGCGGGATGGACGGACTGCGACGACAACGTCGGCCGCGGCATCGCCGCGCAGGTGATCGACGCGTTCGACAGGGCCGGCTTCCCCCTCCCCGACGACTACCTCGACCGCTACGCGGCTGCCGCGCGCATCCACGCCGAAGCCGACCTCGGAGCCGTCGGCGCCCTCCCCGATCCGTCGAGGATGACCGAGCTCATGGTCGTCGGCACGGTGCTCGGCGACACCCTCTCGCTCGGCCTGCGCCGGATCGCACAAGCCGTCGTAACCAACGAAAGAAGACAACCGTGAAGACCGTGTTCGCCTGGCACCGCCCGCTGATGACGGTGGCCGCCCTGATGGTGCTGAGCACCGTCGTCTGCCTCATCGGCCTGCTCGTCGACCCGCGTCAGGTCACCGGGATGGACACCTGGGCCAAGCCGCTCAAGTTCTCGCTGTCGATCCTGCTGTACAGCGTGACCTGGGCCTGGCTGATCGCGCACCTCCCCCGCTGGCGGCGGATCGCGCACGCCGCCGGCACCGTGATCGCCGTCGCGCTGATCGTCGAGCAGGCGCTCATCGTCGCGGCCGCGGCTGCGGGGACGACGAGCCATTTCAACGTCTCGACCCCGCTCGCGACCGCGATCTGGGGCATCATGGCGGTCTCCATCACGACGCTCTACGTCTGCACGTTCCTCACCACGATCGCCGTGTTCTTCCTGCGGCTCCCCACCCCGTCGACCACACTCGCCGTCCGGGCGGGCGCGGTCATCGCCCTCGCGGGCATGGGCCTCGCGTACCTCATGACCGGGCCAACGGCATCCCAGCTGGCCGACTTCCGCGGCATCGCCGGGGCGCACACCGTCGGGCTCCCGGACGGAGGTCCCGGGCTGCCTGTGCTCGGCTGGAGTACCGTGGGCGGCGATCTGCGCATCCCGCACTTCGTGGGGATGCACGCGCTGCAGCTCCTTCCGCTCTTCGCGGTGCTGCTCGGCTGGCTGGGCCGGCGCTGGTCCATGCTCGCCGACGACCGCGTGCGCACCCGCCTGGTCGTCGTCGCGACGGCGGTCTACGCCGCGACGGTCGCGCTGGTGACCGCCCAGGCGCTGGCCGGCCAGTCGATCGTGCGCCCGGCCGGGCCGTACCTCGCGGCCGGCTGGGCGATCGCGATCGCAGGCCTCGTCGCAGCCGCGCTCGTCGTCGCGCTCCGCCCCCGCGCGCGCATCCACCTCACCCCCGCCTGACCTCGCCCGCGCGCCGCTCCCCGCTCCCCACTCCCCGCTCCCCGCTCCTCTCCGTCGAGTACACGAAAAGTGCACGCTGCGACCGTCGCGTGGTGTGCGCGGCACCGTCGTGCGGGGCGTCCGGCCGGGAACTGGTCTGCGTCATTGCTCTCCCTGGCTGCGAGGGTCGAGGGTACGGCGTAGCTGGGGCGCAACGCCGGTGTGCGATAGAGGGACGTTAGCAACTTCCGGCGTTCAGGACAAGCGTGTTACGACGGATTCGGTTGTCGAAAGGCTGATCGCATTCTGAAAACGTTGTGAATATCCATATTGGCGACTGAACGGGTCGTCGCGCGGTGGCCCATGCGCTCCACCCCCGAGCGGGTCGCTTGATCCGCCGCGGCGGGGATGCCTAGGGTTGCGCATGCCCGATCCGGACGAGAACGCCCCCGCCCCGGAGCCGCGCCGCGTCTCGCGCCGCGCTCTGATCGGCGGCATCGCGGGCGGCCTCGTCGGCGCGGCGGCCGTGGTGGGCGGTGGAGCCGTCGTGCTCCCCGGACTGCTCGGCGGCCAGAAGGGGACGGGCCCCACACCCACCCCGCGGAGAACGGCGGATGGGCTGCTCGCCGACCGCCTGCTCGCGCGTCCCGGTTTCACCGTCGCGCACCGGGGCGGGTCGCTCGACTGGCCGGAGATGTCGATGGAGGCGTACCGCAACTCCGTGGCGCTGGGCGTGAACGCGCTGGAGATCTCGCTCGCGCGGACCTCCGACGGTGTCTGGTTCGGACTGCACGATGCGACCCTCGACCGCACCTCGGGGACCGCCGGATTCGTCGCCGCAGACCACACCTGGGCCGAAGTCCAGCGCTACCGCATCACTGCTGCCGGGACCAAGCGCCCGTCCCAGCCGGAGCAGCCGTACCTGCGATTCGACGATCTGGTGGCCGCCTACGCCGCCACCCACACGATCTTCGTGGACCCCAAGGTGGTGCCGACCGAGCACCTGGGCGAACTGTTCGCGCTGATGGCGAAGGCACCGCATCCCACCAGGACGTTCGTCGCCAAGGGCTACTGCACCACGCAGGCCTGGCCGCTGGATGCGTACAGCCGCGGATATCGCACGTGGGGCTACTACTACGGCACGGAGCTCACCGCCGACCCGTCCCTCCTCACCCGGACCGCAGACCGCTGGACCTGGCTGGGTCTCGACTACCAGGCGGACGCGGACTCGTGGCGCTCGATGACCGCCGGCGACAAGCCGGTGCTGGCCCACATCGTGCCGTCCCGGTCCGAGGCCGAGCTGTCGCTGCAGCGCGGGGCCGCGGGTCTGGTCGTCTCCGGCGTGCGCGAGGTGCTGTCGGGCGGCCCGCTGCGCTGACGCCTCCTGCGCGGCAGTGCCCGTTCGCGGCAGTGCCCGTTCGCGGCGAGTGTGCCCGTTCGCGGCAGTGCCCGTTCGCGGCGAGTGCGCCCGTTCGGGGCGAGTGCGCCCGTTCGGGGCGAGTGCGCCTGCGCGACGAGCCGCAGACGTTACGAACCGCCGCGGTCGGCGCGCGCCGACGGGCTCGGCTCGATCGCGGCCGCGTCAGCCGCGGCGGCGGGAGGCGGTCACGGTGAACTTCGGGTTGCGGGCGATCTGGCGGGTGGGCCCGACGACCCGTTCCAGGGCCGGACGGTAGCCGAGGTGCGAGTTCCACACCGTCCAGAGCTCGCCGCCGGGCGCGAGCACGCGTCCGGCGTCCGCGAACAACCGGTGGGCGATGCCGGTGTGCACGGCTCCGCCGATGTGGAACGGCGGGTTGAGCACGATGAGGTCCGCGGAGGCGTCCGGCTGTCCGGCGAGGCCGTCGTCCCGCACCACCGTGACGCGGTCTCCCACCCCGTTCGCCGCTGCGGTCGCCGCTGCCGAGGCGACGGCCGCGGCCGACTGGTCGGTGGCGACGACCTGGAGGCCCGGCCGGGATGCGGCTAGCGCCGCCGCGAGCAGGCCGGTGCCGCAGCCGAGGTCGATCGCGGTGCGCGCATCCGGGACGGCATCGTCGAGCACCGAGAGGAGGAAGCGCGTGCCGATGTCGACCGTCGTCCCGGCGAAGGCCGCACCGTGGGCGCATACCCAGAGGCCGGTGCCGGCGTCGAGCGAGCGCTCCGGCCAACGATCGAGCACCGTGGCGGCGGCGGGATGCGGCTCCCGCGCCGTGAGGACGCGCGCCTTCTGCCGGGCCAGCGAGGCCGTCACGTCGCCGAACACCTCCGCGAGCACGGCGTTCATCGCGGTGGTCATGTGCTTCAGCATCCCGCCCGCGTAGACCACCACATCGGTCCGGGCGTGCTCCGCGATCAGCGTCGCGATCTCGGCCAGGGCGTCCAGGCTGCGCGGCAGGCGTAGCAGGACAGTGCGGGCACCCCGCAGCAGGGATTCGTCGAGCGGCCGGTGCTCGTACGCACCGTCCAGGCCCAGCTCGGCGGCGTTCGCGTCGAGAGCGCGTTCCCCGGTCAGCGCATCCTGGTGCACGCGGATGTCCCGGGCGCCCCGGGCGGCGGCCGCGAGGGTGAGCGCCCCGTACGCATCGCCGATGACCACGAGGCCGGCGGCGAGCACGGCGTCGCCGGCGACGTCGGCGAGCAGCCGGTCGGCGGCGTCCGACGCGAACAGGTTCGGCGCCTCGACGTCGGGCCGACGGCGCAGCCGCTCGTAGGGGAAGCCGGGCGCTGCGGAGGACACGCCCTCCAGTCAACCAGAGGGCGCGCCCCTCAGCATCCGCGGCCGGTGCTCAGGAGTCCGCGCTCACGCGCCCGTGGCAGCGCCCTCCTCCACCAGCTCCTCCTTCTCGGAGAAGTCCATCATCGGCGGCTTCCGGCGGAAGCCGCGCGTGAGCACCGCGAGGTAGATGACCCCGACGAGCATCCACGAGAGACCCACGATGAATGTGGTGACGGTGAGCGAGGTCCAGAGCCACACGGTCAGCACGAACCCGATCCCCGGGATCACGCCGTAGCGCACCCACTCCCCCGCGGACGGCGCTGCGCGTCCGCCCTTCGGGAACAGGTGGTGCCGGATGACGGAGAGGTTCACCATCGAGAAGGCCGCGAGCGCGCCGAACGAGATCATCGTCGCCGCCTGGTCGAGCGTGAGCACCAGCGCCAGCAGCGACACGATGGACACCGCCACCGCCGCGACCCACGGCGTCCGGAAGCGCGCGTGCAGCCGCCCGAACATCCGCGGCAGCACGCCGTCGCGGCCCATCGAGTAGATGATCCGCGAGACGCTGACCTGGGTCGTCATCCCGGAGCCGAAGGCGCCGACGACGTACACCGCGACGAAGAACGACGTCAGGAAGGTGCCGCCGACCTTCGCCATCAGGTCGACGCCGGCCGAGTCCACGTTGGCGAAGTCGCGCCAGTCCGGGTACACCAGCGCGCCCAGCCACGACACGAGGATGAAGATCGCGCCGCCGATGAGCGTCGTGAGCAGGATGGCGCGCGGGATGTCGCGCCTCGGGTTCTTCGCCTCCTCGGAGAGCGTCGACACCGCGTCGAAGCCGAGGAACGAGAGCGCGAGCACGGCTGCGCCCGCGAAGATCGGCCCGAGACCGCCGGAGCCCGGCAGGAACGGCTCGATCAGGCTCGGCGTCTGCGAGGACGGGTTGGTCACGAGCTCCTTGATCGCGAGCACCGCGAACACCACGACGAGCAGCACCGACAGCGCGACGATCGCGATGTTGAGGCGGTTCACCAGCGTGATGCCCAGGATGTTGAACAGCAGCACGAGCAGCAGCGATGCCAGCGCGAACACCCAGCCGGGCACATCCGGGAACTGCGTGTTGAGGTACAGCCCGATGAGCAGGAAGTTGATCATCGGCAGGAACAGGTAGTCGAGCATCAGCGTCCACCCGGTGAGGAAGCCGATGTGGCCGCCGAAGGTCTGCTGCGTATACGTGTACGCCGAGCCGGACACCGGATACGCGCGCGCCATCGCGCCGTAGCTCAGCGCCGTGAACAGCATCGCCACGAGGGCGACGACATAGGCGGACGGCAGGTGGTTGTCGGTCGACTCGGTGACGATTCCGTACGTCGTGTACACGGTCACCGGCGCCAGGTAGGTGAGCCCGAACAGCACGAGGGCGGTCGGGCCGAGCGCGCGTTTCAGGCGCGGCTGGACGGGAAGGTCGGTCGTGGTCATGTGGTGGTGCGGCCTCTCTCGATCGAGTGGTGCAGGTCGGGGGCCGAGCGGCGGACGCCGTCGACCCAGGTTCCGAGCACGCGGACGGATCGCAGGTCGTGCGGTTCCATCTGGCGCGGGTCGGTGTCGAGCCAGACCAGGTCGGGGGCGCTCCCCGGCCGGAGTTCGCCACGCTGTGTCCGGGCGAAGGCCTGGTGGGCGACGCCGGAGGAGTACGCCTCCAGGGCATCGGTGAGCGGGATGCGCTCGGCGGGGATCCACCCCGCGGCGGGAATGCGGTCGTCGGTCTGGCGGGTGACCGCCGTCGCGACACCGGGCCGCCAGTCGGCGCTGCTGACCGGCCAGTCGCTCCCGAAGGAGACGTCGGCCGATTCCAGCAGCGTGCGGATGGGGTACTGCAGCCGCTCGCGCTCGGGGCCGAGGCGGGGCAGGGTCAGGTCGAGCATCATCGGGTCGAGCTGCGCCCAGAGCGGCTCGAAGTTGGCGATGACGCCGAGCCGCTCGAACCGGGGGAGGTCGGCCGGGTCGACGACCTGTACGTGCGCGATCACCGGTCGGCGGTCGCGCGGTCCGTTCACGCGCTCGACCTCCTCGAAGACGTCCAGCGCGGTGCGCGCCGCGGCGTCGCCGATCGCGTGCAGGTGCAACTGGAAGCCGAGCGTGTCGAAGGCGACCGCCGCATCGGCGAGCTCGCGCGCATCCCAGTTCGGGAGGCCGCGGTCGCCGGGAGTGTCCACGTAGTCGTCGAGCATCGCCGCGGTGTGGTTCTCGATGACGCCGTCGACGAAGACCTTCACCGTCTGCGCGGTGAGCAGCGGGTCGCGGAGTTCTTCGACGCGGCGCCGCGCCTCCACGAAGCCGGGCGCCTGATCGCGCCAGCTGAGCGGGTCGGCGCGGAGGGCCAGATTCACGCGGGTGGAGAGGAACCCGCGCGCTGACGCATCCAGGTACGCCTCCACCTCCGCCGGCTCGACCCACGCGTCCTGCACCCACGCGATGCCGAGTGCTGCATAGTGGGCGGTCGCCAGCCGCAGGGCCTCGACGCGCTCCTCGTGCGTCCGGCCGGGCTCCGCCGCGAGCAGCAGGTCGACCGCGCCGGGCTCCTGCAGGATGCCGAGCGGCGACCCGTCTGCGCGGCGCGGGATGCGGCCCAGAGCGGGCTCGGGCGTCGCCGCGTCGATCCCCGCCCGACGCAGGGCCTCCGAGTTGAC
Organism: Leifsonia sp. KNZ13-11D; assembly: GCF_056754895.1. Taxonomy (NCBI): domain Bacteria; kingdom Bacillati; phylum Actinomycetota; class Actinomycetes; order Micrococcales; family Microbacteriaceae; genus Leifsonia; species Leifsonia sp. KNZ13-11D. Next base: position 454,246 of record NZ_JBPGWU010000001.1, on the reverse strand, counting down.
CCAGACCGTGTGATAGTCCCAGGCCCGGAGCACGACCGGGCGGTCGGGCACGGCGGCGTCGAGCCAGCGCGCGTCGAACATCCCGTCTGGGGCGAGTGTGGCGTCGTAGCTGCCGCCGTAGATCCACTCCTGCCCGGGATGCGCATCCGCCCACTCCCGCACGCAGGCGACGATCCCGTCGACCGACGTGCAGGCACGGACCTGCGGACCGAGCTGCTCGAGGCCGCCCTGGAGGGGATGCGCGTGCCCGTCGGCGAAGGCCGGCGCGAGGACGCCGCCCTCGAGATCCACCGTCTCGTCGGCCGTAGACAGCCGGGCCAGCGCGTCGTCGCCGACCGCGACGATGCGGCCGTCCTCGACGGCGACGGCGTCGTGCTCTGCGGCGTCGGGGCGATAGCTCGCGAGGATCGTCCCGCTGGTGAAGACGGTCGTGCCCATGCACCCTCCGTGTCTCGATAAATGAACGTCGTTCTTTTATTTCGTCAGATACTAGGGTGTGATCGAGCCGGAGGGGAAGAGCATGGCCGAGATGGATCGCCCGGCGCGCCGGGTGGGGCGTCCCCGGACGGCGGTGCTCACGCGCGACCTGATCGCCCACGCGGCCCTGCGACTGCTCGACGAGTCGGGCGCCGAGGGCTTCACGATGGCCCGGCTCGCCCAGGCGCTCCGCGTGCGGCCCAGCGCCCTCTACAACCATGTGGAGGGCAAGGAGGACGTCATCGCCGCGGTCCGCGAACTGGTCTCCGACCGGATCGACGTCACCGCGTTCGCGTCCGAGCCCTGGGATGCGGCGATGCTCGCCTGGGCGCACTCGTACCGCGTGGCGTTCGCCGCGCATCCCCCGACGATCGCGCTGCTCGCGACCCTCCCGCTCACCGGCGCACTGCGGACGATGCACATGTACGACACGGTCGTGTCCGCGATGGTTGCGGCCGGGTGGCCCGAGCCGGAGGTACTGCCGGCGATCGTCGCGGTCGAGTCGTTCATCCTCGGCTCGGCCCTCGACGCCATCGCGCCGGGCGACATGTTCGACCCGAGCGGGGCCGAGGAGGAGGTGCCCGCGTTCGCTGCCGCCTACCGCGCGCGAGAAGCTGCTCTCGGCTCCACGCCGCCGGCCGACGCCGCGTTCGAGGTCGGCCTGACCGCGCTGATGGAGGGGCTGCGGGCGCGGCACGCTCTGCTGGCTAGATCCAGCCCTTCCGCTTGAACACGAAGTAGAGCCCGACGCCCATGGCCAGCATGAGCAGCAGCGCGAACGGGTAGCCCAGCGCCCAGTGCAGTTCGGGCATGAGGCGGAAGTTCATGCCGTAGATCGAGGCGACGAGGGTCGGCGCGAACAGGATGGCCGCCCATCCTGAGATCTTCTTCACCTCGTCGTTCTGCTCCTGGCCGACCAGGGTCGTGTGGACGCTCAGGGCGTTCTGCAGGATCTGCCGGAAGCCGTCGGCCCGCTCGGTGACGCGGATGACGTGGTCCTCGATGTCGCGGAACGCATCCCGCAGGTCTTCGTCCTCCTCGCGGGCGAGCAGCCCCTGCCGCAGGTTGCTCAGCACGTCGCGCAGCGGGTCGACGGCACGCTGGAAGTGCATCACCTCGGTCGACAGCTCGTAGATGCGCCGCGAGACACCGCGGTCGCCGGAGAACAGCTGGTCCTCGATCTGGTCGATGTCGTCTTCCAGACCGGCGACCACCGGGGCGTACTCGTCCACGATCTCGTCGAGGATGCCGTACAGCGCGGCGATCGGACCGTGCGCGAGGAGGGCGGTGTCGCCTTCGAGCCGGCGCCGGACGCGCGCCAGGTCGGGCGTCTCGAAGTGGCGGACCGTGATCACGAAGTCCGCGCCGAGGAAGATGTGCACCTCGCCGAACTCGACCTTCTCGGTCTCGTCGATGTAGTGGGCGGGACGCAGGACGACGAAGAGCATGTCGCCGTACTTCTCGATCTTCGCGCGCTGATGCCCGGCGAGCGCGTCCTCGACGGCGAGCGGCGGCAGGTCGAACTCCTTCGCCACCGCGCCGAGCTCTTCCTCGGTCGGCCGGTACAGGCCGATCCAGGCGAACCCGCCACGGTCGCGGACCGTCTCGCAGGTCTCCTCGAGCGACGGCGGCTCGGTGCGGAGGCCGTCCACGTACACGGCGTTGTCGACGATCATCCCGCCTCCTTCTCTCAGGCAACCGTACGCTCCGCGAGGCGGGCTCCGATCATCCGTGGCCGTAGACTGGCCGCGATGTCCGCCCTGCCGTGGCTCGCCGCCGCCCTCGTCGTGGTCGGCGCGTACCCGGCCTACCGGTTCGTGCGCAGGTCGTGGCGCTTCCGGGCGACCGCCACCGTCGTCGCCGTCGTGGCCGGCCAGATCGCCGGGCTGGTCCTGGTGCTGCTCGGGGTGCTGCTGCTCCCCCGGCCGGACCTGACCGGCGCCGGATGGTTCGTGCCGCTCCTCGCGGCGACCGTGCTCCCGCTCGCGATCGGCGACCTGCTGCAGTCGGCGGACCGGACGGCGATCCGGGCGGTGATCGCCGGGCTCGCGGCCGTGCTGACGCTCGGTGCGATCGGCCTGGCCGCCGTCCCGGCGACCGCCCAGCCCGTGGTCGCCGGCCACGCCGTGCCGGTCACCGCGAAGACGCTGGCCGAGGGATACCAGCTCGCCGTCCGCATCCCCCCGACGGCGTCCGGCTTCGAGGCGCGCGACGCCCACCTGTTCGTGCCGCCCGGCTGGCTGCGCGACCCGTCCGCGACGCGGCCCGTGGTCGAGATGATGATGGGGCAGCCCGGCAACCCCACCCTCGGGGCGACGCTGGATGCCCTGCACGGCCTCGGCGACGACCGGCTCGACCAGGCGCCCTTCGTGCTGGTCGTGGACCAGCTGGGGGCGGTCGACAAGAACCCGCCGTGCGCGGACACGTCCGGCGGCAAGCTGGTCACCTACCTGTCGCAGGACGTCCCGGCCTGGATCGACGCCAACCTCCCGGCGTCGCACGATCGCACACAGCGCGTCATCGCAGGCTTCTCGCACGGCGGCGAGTGCGCCGCCTACCTGGGCGCCCTGTTCCCGCAGCGGTGGGGCGCCGTCATCGACGTATCCGGGCCCGACAAGCCGGGCGAGCACCGCCCGACGGTGACCCGCGACCGGTACTTCGAGGGCGACCAGGTGGCGTACGAGAAGACGTGGCCGGCGAACGTGCTCGCGGGGCACCATTACCCCGAACCGGTCGTCGGAATCTTCGTGGCCGGACAGGAGGACGCGAAGTTCCGCCCGCAGGTGGAGGCGACAGCCACCACCGCGGAGGACGCCGGCTGGAAGGTCACCTACTGGGCGGTCCCCGGCGAGGGGCACTCCGGTCCGACCCTCACGAAGGGTCTCGAGACGGCGTACAACCAGCTGATCGGCTCCTGGCTGAAGACGGGCGCGACGAGCTCCGGCGACCGTTTCCTCTGCGCGGGCGACGAGACGGCGCGGGCGTGCGGGCTGTCGCAGGCGGCGGCCGTCGGGGGGACCGTCGCGATGGTCGACCTGTCGGCGCTGGCGGTGTTCCTGATCCTGGCGCTCGCGCTGTTCTTCGCGCGGCGCGGGGAGACGCTGCGCGGGGGGCGGGCGTCGGTGGAGGAGTAGGAGCGGGCAGGGCACTCGCTCACGGTTGCCCGCCCGGCGAGTCTGCATGCCTGAAGACCACTCGCGTTCCGGCCGAATCCGGGTCACCAATGTAAAGGGCCAGCACGGTCGAGAACACCGAGTTCTCCACGTAAATGATCTGGCCAGAGGCCCGACCCACAGCGACGCTCGGATCGCTCGCATCCGGGGAGAACGTCCATCCCGTCTCACCGCTCAACGTAGGAAGGTGAAAATTGGGCGATTGAGGGAGCGGCGCGCCCGAGACCATCACGACGCCGCCCTTCTTGAACTCCAGGGTCGTCGGATGCGCGCCGTCACTCACCCACGTCCCGTACACGTCCCGCTCGGAGAACTCGACCGGACGCTGCAGCCAGAACCACGAACCAACCTCCCACGCGAGATACGCAAACGTGAGACCCAGAATCAACCACAGCAACCACAGTGGGTTGCCCCGGTTCGATCCCCTGAACACCGGCGTCACGGTAGCCTGACCGTTTCCGTCCAGGTGATGTCCTGCCGAATCGTCTGATAACTGCGCAACTTTCCGTCTCCTGGACTCGCAGAACTTCGCAGTAGCCGAGGTTTGGAAGGGGTGGTCGTCTTCGTGAAAACGACTCGTGTGCCGGCCGAGTCCGGATCACCCGTGTAGAGAACCAGCACTGTCGAGAACCATCCCTCCTCTGGGTACAGGGGCGTCAGGCCGATATTGACCGTCTGCGAATCGCCGATCCGAGAGAAGGTCCAGGTGGCTTCATCCCTGGCCTCGCCAAATTGATAGGAGATCTTGTCGCGGAGCGGGGTGTCCGAGACTGTTACGGCGCCGCCTTCGTGGAAATCAAGCGTCGTAGGATGCGCTCCATCGCTCGTCCAGGTGCCATACACATCCGCTTCCCGGAAGCGGACAGGACGTTGGGCCCATGCGCTAGCGGCGAGCAGTCCCGCGACGGTCGCGATGATGACGGCCGGAATCAGCCACAGCGCCCGCCGACGGGCCCATCGGTGCGGCGCCAACGATGCCGATATCATGGAATGCTGACGGTCACTGTCCAGGTGATCACCTGCTGGATTGGCTTGTACCCGCCTGTTACGTCCTGGCGGAACTTCATCCCGCCGTACGGGGGGACGTACCAAGGGCCCATGGGCCACTGCCCGCTACCCGGGACCCGCGTGGCGGACTCGGGCGTCGTCCAGTTCGTCGCTGTAATGGTGACTTCACCAGTGCCGTCAGGATGGACGGCGGTCACCCGATACGTATAGCTGTACGATCCGACGAATGCCTCCGGGAGATTGCCCTCTGTTCCCAGACTCGCGATCGTCTTGAGGTCACGGGGGAGGTCCCTTCCTTGCGCTTCGTAGTTGCCGATCCCTTGATATTCACCCTCCAGGACCTTTCCCTGGACGTACTCCGTGGCTGCGGCCGCGCTATCACTTCTCTTGAAAACCTTTGTGAAAGCATCGTTGTCGTTGAAGGTGAAAGTGCGCTGCCCTTCACCGCTGACCCACGCCGCCACCATTTCCCACACCGAATGATTCGCTTCCGCGATCAGCTCGCGAAGGGCTTTCAGGTCCGCCATCCCCGGGGCCGAGGTTGGACCTTTGACCATCCCGGCTGCCGCAGCGATGGTCCGTCGGGCCGCCTCCAGCTGGTTCACCCAGACCCGCGCCTGATCCTTGACCGTCTCGTGGGCATCCCGGTACTCCCGGCATGCCAGGAACGCACGGTCGACCAGGGAATGCTTGGTGGCGATGCTGGTCAGCAACGCCTCATGCGTTGCTGCCGCCGCTTTTCCAGCCTTGCCCTTCCAATGCTGCTTGACGGCCCACGCCGACGTCTGCACGACACTGTGGGCTTTTTCCAGCTTTCCCTGATCCTGCCTGAGCCGACCCATCAGCCCATCGATCCCCTCCGGGTTGCCGCGACCCGGATCCTCGTCGGTGAAGTCCTGCACGACGGCCTACCCCACCCGGAAGGGAGCCATCGGATCCCCGGCCTTCTCGATGTCCGCAGCCGCCTGACGATCGCGGACAGCTTGCGCGTTGGCCGCGGCCGTCACCAGCTGGTGCAGGGCGTCGACGTCATCCGCCGTCCCGGCACTCATCGTCCGCCACCAGTCCTCCAGTGCGAGACGCGCGGCGTCGACCGCCTGGTCTCCGACGTCGCCCGCCGCCGGCAAGACTCCGCTCGGCACCGACCCTCGGACGCCCGCGAGCGGCGACGCGCCCTGCAGCACGGCATCCAGATCGATACGTACTTCCACCTGACAACCTCCCCGTCGGGTTGAAGCACCGGATCGCCCCGAACCCGACTAGACGTTAGCGTCTACCCGAGCGAGCCGTCCGATAGCGGTCATCCGGCTGACCGCTACGCCGCGACCGCCTCCCGCGACGCGACGAACGCGTCCACACACCGCCGGATCTCCTCCTCGGTGTGGGCCGCCGACAGCTGCACGCGGATGCGCGCGCGACCCTTCGGGACGACCGGGTACGAGAACGCGGTGACGTAGACGCCCTGGCGCTGCATCTCGTCGGCGATGCGGGCGGTGAGCGCCGCATCCCCGAACATGACCGGGACGATGGGGTGCGCGCCCGGCAACAGGTCGAAGCCGGCCTCGTCCATCAAGCGCCGGAACAGTTCCGCGTTCGCGACGAGCTGCGCCCGGAGGTGGTCCGACTGCTCCAACAGGTCGAGTGCCGCGAGGGTTCCGGCCACGATCGACGGCGCGAGCGTGTTCGAGAACAGGTACGGGCGCGCGCGCTGGCGCAGCAGGTCGACGATCTCGCGGCGGCTGGAGACGTAGCCGCCGGACGCGCCGCCGAGCGCCTTGCCGAAGGTGCCGGTGTAGATGTCGACCCGGTCGGCCACGCCGCAGAACTCCGGGGTGCCGCGGCCGTGCTCGCCGACGAAGCCCACGGCGTGCGAGTCGTCGACGAACACCAGGGCGCCGAACTCGTCGGCGAGGTCGCAGATCTCCGCGAGCGGGGCGATATAGCCGTCCATCGAGAAGACGCCGTCGGTGACGACGACCGTGAACCGGGCACCCGCATCCCGTGCCGCCTGCAGCTGGGCTCGCAGATCGTCCATGTCGCGGTTCTTGTAGCGGTACCGCTGCGCCTTCGACAAGCGGATGCCGTCGATGATGGATGCGTGGTTCAGCTCGTCGGAGACGATCGCGTCCTCGGCGGTGAACAGGGTCTCGAAGACACCGCCGTTGGCGTCGAAGCAGGACGAGAACAGGATGGTCGCCTCGGTGCCGAGGAAGCGCGACACCCGGCGCTCCAGCTCGAGGTGCTGCTCCTGCGTGCCGCAGATGAACCGGACGCTGGCCATCCCATAGCCCCAGTCGTCGAGGGCGGACTTCGCGGCGTCGCGCAGGGCCGGGTGGTCGGCGAGGCCGAGGTAGTTGTTGGCGCAGAAGTTCAGCACCTCCTGGCCGTCGGCCGTGATCAGCGCCGACTGGGGACCGTGGATGCTGCGCTCGCGTTTGGTGAGCCCGGCCTCCTCGATCTCCTCCAGCTGCGCCGCGATGTGCTCCCGGAAGCTCCCGTACATGTTCAGACCTCCGTCCAGTCGAGGATGACCTTGCCGCCGCCGGCCGCCGCTGCCGCGGCGAACCCCTTCTCCCAGTCCCGGGCTGCGAACCGGTCGGAGACGATCGACGCGATCGCGTCGTGCAGCTCGGTGGAGGTCTGCAGCATCGCGCCCATGGCGTTCCAGGTCTCGAACATCTCGCGGCCGTAGATGCCCTTGAGGGTGAGCATGTGGGTGACGACGATCCCCCAGTCGACCGCGATCTGCTCCGACGGCAGACCGAGCATCGCGATCCGGCCGCCGTGGTTCATGTTCTCGATCATCGACGGCAGCGCGGTCGGCGCTCCGCTCATCTCGAAGCCGACGTCGAAGCCCTCGCGCATCCCGAGCGCCCTCTGCGCCTCGTGGATGTCGTGCTGCGAGACGTCGACGGTGAAGTCTGCACCCATCCCGCGGGCGAGCTCAAGGCGCTGCGCACTGATGTCGGTGCCGACGATGAAGCGCGCACCGACATGGCGGGCGACGGCGATCGCCATGAGGCCGATGGGCCCGCATCCCGTAACCAGTACGTCCTCACCGACCACCGGGAAGGCGAGCGCGGTGTGCACGGCGTTCCCGAGCGGATCGAACAGCGCGCCGACCTCCGGCTCGATGGCGCTGTGGTGCACCCAGACGTTGGTGGCCGGCAGCACCAGCTGCTCGGCGAACGCGCCGTCGCGCTGCACGCCGACGCCCTGGGTGCGGATGCACATCTGACGGCGCCCGGCACGGCAGTTGCGGCAGGTGCCGCAGACGATGTGGCCCTCGCCCGAGACAAGGTCGCCCACCTCGACGTCGCGGACCAGCGGGCCGACCTCGACGACCTCGCCGAAGAACTCGTGGCCGGGGACGAGCGGGGCCTTCACGGCCGACGCCGCCCAGTCGTCCCAGCGCTGGATGTGCAGGTCGGTGCCGCAGATGCCGGTGCGCAGAACGCGGATCCGGACATCCTCGGGGCCCACCTCGGGCTCGGGGACATCGACCAGTTCGAGACCCGGTGCGGCCTCGCTCTTGAACAGGGCTTTCATCGTCGCTTCCTCGTGGGAGTCGGTGTGCTTCGTCGCGCGGCCCCGCCTTGTGGGCGGTTCCGGCCGAGCAAAAGCCTAGACCAGGCCGCCCGTGCGCAAGAGGTGACGGCTCAGTAGCTCCAGCTCTTGTGCGCCGACCCGGGCTCGCAGGTGTAGACGGCCCCGCCGACCTGGTGGACACCGTTGCCGAGACGGCCGCAGGTCTGGAACAGGTCCACCATCGCCGGGATCAGGAGCGCCAGGATCACCGCGCAGAAGAGGATGCCGAGCGCCGCGATGATGATGCCGGCGATCGCGAAGCCGTTGTTGTGTCCGGCCCGCCGCGACTGCACCAGCGCGACGATGCACAGCACGAGCCCGACGATGTCCAGGGGGAAGACGAACGAGAGCGCGAAGCCGACGATGCCGAGGACGCGGCCAGGCACGCTCGGCGGCGGGACGGGCGCGTATCCGGGGCCCGACGCGGGCGGGTACGGCTGGTAACCGTACGAGGGCGGTGGAGCGTACGGGTCCTGCGGCGGTGTCGTCATCGGTCCACAGCATAGGGCTGCGCGCGCCGGGCGGAGCCGACCCTCGGAGGGCGAGTCCGCGGGTCTAGAGTTCAGCCATGAAGCGCGCGCTGATCGTGATCGACCTGCAGAACGAGTACGTCACCGGCAACCTCAAGATCTGCTTCCCGGATCTCATGACGTCCATCCCGAACATCGAGGTGGCGTGGGATGCGGCCGACGACCACGGCGTGCCGGTGGTCGTCGTGCAGCACATCGAAGACGAGGGCGCCCCGGTCTTCGCCCGCGGGTCGGAGGGCGCCGCCCTGCACTCTTCGATCGCCGACCGGACGCCGGCCCACGTGATCGAGAAGACGAGCGTCTCCGCCTTCCCCGGCACGGACCTGGAGCAGTGGCTCCGCTCCGAGGGCATCGACACCATCACGATCGCCGGCTACATGACGCAGCACTGCTGCGCGGGCACGGCCCGGGATGCGGCGGAGCTCGGCTTCACCGTCGAGTTCCTGTCCGACGCCACCGGCACGCTCGACCTCGTCAACGAGGCCGGCGCGATCTCGGCGGACGCCCTCCACCGCAGCGTGCTCGTGACCATGCAGTCCGAGTTCGCCGCGGTGGCGACGACGGAGGAGTGGACGCTGGCGGTCGAAGCCGGCGACACGCTCCCCGTGTCGAACCTCTGGGACAGCACCGGCCATGCGCGGCTGCCCGAGAAGCACGCCGAGCTGCACAAGCTCATGCGGGAGGTGCGGGCCGGGATCGACGGCGACATCGCGGCGGGCGAGGCCCACAACATCCAGAACACCCTGTACGTCGGCCAGGGCGTCTCCTCCCTCTAGCGAACCCGGTCCGGCGCGCCCCGGAGCACGCGCCCCGCAGCGACGCTGTAGGCCGCACCGGCGACGAAGCTGCACACGACGCCCACCGAGACCAGGAGCAGACCGGCGTCGGCCAGAAGAGGCACCGCCGCGCCCTGCGCGTCGAGGGCGGCGGCCAGGATGACGACTCCGAACCCGGTGAACTGCAGCCCGGTCCTCACCTTCCCCAGGCCGACGACCGGGATGGTCGGGACTCCGCGGAAGAAGACGGTGGCGACGACGACCAGCAAGGCGTCCGGGACGACGGCAAGAAGCGCCAAGGCCGGAGGGACGACGCCGGCGGCGGCCGCCCCGACGACGATCACGAGAACGGTGGCCCGGTCCGCCAGCGGATCGAGCCAGCGGCCCAGCGCACTCGTCTGGCCGAAGCGCCGGGCCACCCATCCGTCGGCGAAGTCGGACACGAACACGACCGCCGCGACGGCGGCCGCCGGCAGGAAAAAGCAGGACGACAGCAGGACGAGCAGCACGGGCAGCAGGAGAAGGCGCACCGCCGTGATCGCGTTCGGCCAGGTCTTCCACGGCTCTCCCGCGGTGGCGCGGGCCCAGAGCCCACTCATGCGCCCACCTCGCGCACCGTCCAGGTGTCCGTGAGGATCGCAGTCACGACCTCCACCGACCAGAGCACCAGACAGACCGAGGTCACGCCGACGCAGACGGCGGCCCAGCGGTGCCATCGGCAGCCCCGGCCGCACAGCCAGAACGCGAGCATCAGGGCCACCAGCGGCAGGATCCCCGCGACCACGCCGACCAGCGGCATCCACCCGACAAGAGTCGCCGCGGGCGCCGCTCCTACGGCGAGGACGATCGCCAGCCGCTCCCCCACGACTCCGCGCCCGACCGCTCTGACCGCCGTCCCATCCCGTTCTGCCCGCATCCGCCTCCCCTGACCATCGGCTCACCGGTTAAGACGGAGCTCCCGCCCCGATCGTGACGGGCGCGCGACCCTTCGCGCCGCGGCGGCGACTGCGGTCGTTGGGAACGACTGCGGCGGCGCGCGCGGGCGCAGACGTTCCGGACCGCAGCAGACTCGCGGGCTGGCCGCACGGCCGCGCCGGGGCGCATCATGTGGGGATGTTGCAGAGCACACCCTTCCTGCTGTTCGACGGCGACTGCGCGGAAGCCATGGGGTTCTACCACTCGGCGTTCGGCGGCGAGCTGAGCCTGTCGCGACTGGGCGACACCCCGATGCGGGAACAGTTCCCCGAGGAGAAGCACGACCGCATCATCAACTCCGTGCTGACCAGTGACGGCTTCGCGCTGTCGGCCTCCGACTGGATGGCCTCGCCGGACTTCGATCCCGTTCGGGGCAACATGTCGGCCGTCTTCGTCACCGACGACGACCTGCAGCGGCTGGAGCGCATCGTCGAGCGGATGAAGGAGGGCGCGCAGCCCGAACACTTGCAGGACCTGCACGACCTCCCGTTCGGCCGGTACGGGCAGCTGTACGACCGCTTCGGCGTGCAGTGGATCTTCCTGCGGCCCGCCTAACGCTCCAGCGGCCGCCAGACCACGAGCTGATTGCTGCGGCGGACGCGGGTGCCCGCCCGCATCGAGACGACCTCGCCCTCGGAGCCGGCCGCGAAGACGCGGCGGCCGGGGCGGTTGAGGAGCTCGTCGGCGAGCGCCGACTCCAGCTCGCGGACGCGGCCGCGGAGTTCGCCGACCTGGTCCTCGAGCTCCAGGATGCGGCGGATGCCCTCCAGGCTGACGCCCTCGGAGCCGAGCCGGGCGATCTCCTGCAGCTTTGCGACGTCGCGCATCGAGTAGCGGCGCGACTTGCCGGCGGTGCGGCTGGGGCTGACGAGTCCCAGCCGGTCGTATTGGCGGAGGGTCTGCGGGTGCATGCCCGCGAGCTCCGCCGCGATCGAGATCACGAAGACCTGGCTGTTCTCGTCCATCGTCAGCTCCGGGCCTTGGCCAGGATGTCGTCGCGCGGGTTCTCGTCGGGCAGCTTCGCGGCGAACGCCTCCAGCGCCTCCTTGGCCTCGCCGGACAGGTGCGACGGTACGGCCACCTGGACGACGGCGAGCAGGTCGCCCGTGCCCTTCGGCGTCTCGACGCCGCGGCCCTTCACCCGCAGCACGCGACCGCTCGGGGTGCCGGGAGCAACGCGCAGCTTCACCGGGTCTCCGCCGAGCGTCGGGACCTCGATGGTCGCGCCGAGCGCGGCCTCCGTGAAGGTCACCGGGACGCTGACGCGGAGGTTGAGGCCGTCGCGCTCGAAGACCGGGTGCTTGCGCACGGTGACCGTCAGGACGATGTCGCCGGGCTCTCCGCCGTCCGGGCTGGGCTGGCCCTTGCCGCGCAGCTTGATCTTCTGGCCGTCCGCGACGCCTGCCGGGATCTTGACCTTGATCGGCTTGCCGTCGGACGCCTGGAGGGTGATCGTCTCACCGCGGGTGGCGGTGAGGAAGTCGATGGTGGTGTGCGCGGTCACGTCCCGGCCGCGGGTCGGTCCGCCGTAGCCGCGGAACCCGCCGGACGACGAGCCGAATCGGCCGTTCCCGAACAGTCCGCCGAAGACGTCGTCGAATTCGCCGCCCTGCTGGAAGGTGTACCGCTGGTTGCCGCCCTGGCCGAACATCCCGCCGAAGACGTCATCGAAGCCGCCCTGCGCGCCCGAGCCGGGCGCGGTGAACCGGGCGCCGGTCCCCATCGCGCGGATCTGGTCGTACTCCTTGCGCTCCTCGGGATCGCTCAGCACCGAGTAGGCCTCGCTGATCTCCTTGAACTTCGCTTCCGCGGCGGCGTCGCCGGGGTTCGAGTCGGGGTGGTACTTGCGGGCCAGCTTGCGGTACGTCTTCTTGAGGTCGGCTTCGCTGACGTCCTTGGAGACGCCAAGCACCTTGTAGAAGTCCTTGTCGAACCAGTCCTGGCTAGCCACGGGCGCCTCCTCTCAAGTCGTTGTCGGTGATGGATGAAGTCTGCACGAAAACGTGAGGGCGCACCTGCTGAGCGGAGCGGCGGGAACCGAGTCCCGCCGCTCCGTGGTGCGCTGGATGCCGGTCAGGCCGGCACCGAGACGACGACCTTGGCCACCCGCACGGTGGTGGAGCCCAGGCGGTAGCCGGTCTCCACGACCTCGGCGACGGTGTCCGCCGTCACGCCCGGGGTCGGCTGCTGGAAGATCGCCTCGTGGATCTGCGGGTCGAAGGGCTCGCCCTTCTCGCCGTACGGGGTCAGGCCGAGGCGCTCGACCGCGGTGCGGAGCTTGGCCGCGATGGTCGAGAACACGCTGCCCTCGCCCAGGTCGCCGTGCTTCTCCGCGCGCTCGAGGTCGTCGAGCACCGGGATCAGGCCCTTGACCGCGTCGCCGACCGCTCGCTCGCGCTCGATCTCGCGGTTGGCCTCCGTGCGCTTGCGATAGTTCGCGTACTCGGCGGTCACCCGCTGCAGGTCGGCGAGGCGCTCGGCCGCGAGCTCCTCCGCGGTGGTCTGGCCGGAGAGGATGTCGAGGTCGTCATCGCTGAGGATGGTCTCGTCCTCCTGCTCCTGGCCCTCGGCCGGGCCGACGTCGATGAGCTCCTCGTGGGAGAGGTCGTGCTCACCGGCGTCGTCCCCGCCGTTGCCGGCCGTCTGGTCGCCCTCCGGCTGCCGGACCTTCCCGGTCTCGGGGTCGATCTTGCGCTTGTCGCGGATGATCGGCTCCTCGCGTTCCGGCTCCGGAGAGCCGCCGTTCTGGTCCGACATGATTACTTCTTCTCCTCGTCGTCGACGACCTCGGCGTCGATCACGTCCTCGTCGTCGTCGGACGACGTGGCCTGCTGGCTGTCGCCCGCGTCACCGGCGGGGGCCTCGGAGGACTGGGCCGAGGAGTAGATCGCCTCGCCGAGCTTCTGCTGGCTGGAGCTGAGCGCGTCGTACGCCGTCTTCACGGCCTCGTCGTCGTCTCCGGCGAGCGCGGTCTTCAGCGCGTCGACGTCGCCCTGGACCTCGTTCTTGACGTCCTCGGGGAGCTTGTCCTCGTTGTCCTTGATCAGCTTCTCGATCGAGTAGACGAGCTGCTCGGCCTGGTTGCGGGTCTCGGCGGACTCGCGGCGCTTCTTGTCCTCCGCCGCATGCTCCTCGGCCTCGCGCACCATGCGGTCGATGTCCTCCTTCGGCAGGCTCGACCCGCCGGTGATGGTCATCGACTGCTCCTTGCCGGTGCCCTTGTCCTTGGCGGACACGTGCACGATGCCGTTGGCGTCGATGTCGAAGGTGACCTCGATCTGCGGGATGCCGCGCGGGGCCGGGGCGATGCCGGTCAGCTCGAACGTGCCGAGCGGCTTGTTGTCGCGGGTGAACTCGCGCTCGCCCTGGAAGACCTGGATCGCGACGGACGGCTGGTTGTCGTCGGCCGTGGTGAAGGTCTCGCTGCGCTTGGTGGGGATGGCCGTGTTGCGCTCGATGAGCTTGGTCATGATCCCGCCCTTGGTCTCGATGCCGAGGGACAGCGGGGTGACGTCGATGAGGAGGACGTCCTTGCGCTCGCCCTTCAGGACACCGGCCTGCAGGGCGGCGCCGACGGCGACGACCTCGTCCGGGTTGACGCCCTTGTTGGGCTCCTTGCCACCGGTCTCCTGCTTCACGAGCTCGGAGACGGCCGGCATGCGGGTGGAACCACCCACGAGCACGACGTGCGCGATGTCGCCGACCTTGATGCCGGCCTCGCGGATGACGTCCTGGAAGGGCTTCTTGGTGCGGTCGAGGAGGTCGCTGGTCATCTGCTCGAACTGGGCGCGGGTGAGCGTCTCGTCGAGGTTGGCCGGGCCGTTCTCGGTGAGCGAGAGGTAGGGCAGCTGGATGCTGGTCGACATGCTCGACGACAGTTCCTTCTTGGCCTGCTCCGCCGCCTCCTTCAGGCGCTGGAGGGCGATCTTGTCCTTCGAGACGTCGACGCCCGTGGTCTCCTTGAACTTCTTGATCAGCCAGTCGACGATGCGCTGGTCCCAGTCGTCGCCGCCGAGGCGGTTGTCGCCGGCGGTCGCACGCACCTGGATGGTCGAGAAGTCGTCGTCCTTGCCCACCTCGAGCAGGGAGACGTCGAAGGTGCCGCCACCGAGGTCGAAGACGAGGATGAGCTCGTCCTCCTTGCCCTTGTCGAGGCCGTAGGCGAGCGCGGCCGCAGTCGGCTCGTTGATGATGCGCAGCACGTTGAGGCCCGCGATCTCACCGGCCTCCTTGGTGGCCTGGCGCTCGGCGTCGTTGAAGTACGCCGGGACGGTGATGACAGCGTCGGTCACCGTGTCGCCGAGGTACTGCTCGGCGTCGCGCTTCAGCTTCTGCAGGATGCGCGCGGAGATCTCCTGCGCGGTGTACTTCTTGCCGTCGATCTCGGTGGTCCACGTGGTGCCCATGTGGCGCTTCACGGACGAGATCGTGCGGTCGACGTTGGTCACCGCCTGGCGCTTGGCGGTCTCGCCGACGAGGACCTCGCCGTCCTTGGTGAAGGCGACCACCGACGGGGTGGTGCGGAAACCCTCGGCGTTGGCGATGACCGTGGGCTCGCCGCCCTCGAGCACCGAGACGACGGAGTTCGTGGTTCCGAGGTCGATACCTACTGCACGTGACATGTGTGCTTCTCTCCTTTGTTGCTGGCGTGTGCCGTGAAAGTCTGTGGTCAAGAGTTGAGCCTCGACGACTCAAGACTGTCATCCGAGTGGGATGCTGTCAAGAGCGCAAGCCCAAAACTTGAGTTCACCTGACTCAACTTTGGAGAGAGTGCGGCTATTCCCCTACGGCTGCAATCGCCGCACGGTCCAGCCGGCGTCGCCGCGGCGGTACTCGAGCCGTCGGTGGAGGCGGTCGGGGCTGCCGTGCCAGAACTCGATCGTCTCCGGGACCACGCGGTAGCCGAGCCAGTTCTCGGGCCGCTCGATCGGTCCTTCGGCACCCTGGAGGTCGCGCGCCGCGGCGCGCAAGAGGTCGAGATCGTCGAGGGGCGCATCCTGCTCGCTCACGGCCGAGGCCGCCTGCGCCTCGCGACGGCGGCGGGCGAAGATGGCGTCCGAGTCGTCGCCGTCGAGGCGCTCGACCGGACCCGAGATACGGAGCTGCTGCAGCAGTTCGCGCCAGTAGAGCACGACCGCCGCCCGCGGATTGTCGGCGAGCTCGCGCCCCTTGCGGCTGCGCTCCGCCGTCCCGAACGTCACGCCGTCCGATTCGAGCGCGGCCAGGGCCACCGTGCGCGCATCCGGGACGCCGTCGGCGCCGGCCGTCGCAAGGGTCGCGGCGAGCGGCTCGCTCACGCCGCGCTCCTTCGCCCGCTCGAGCCACGCCGCGAGCAGGCCGCCGGGTTCGGCGGGCGGATCGTCGAACTCGGGCAGGTACAGGTCGGCATCCCCGGTGAGCGTGTTGGCCATAGCGCCACCCTAGGCTCGACGGGCTCACCCGGCGAGGGTGCCCTCCGCGGCCTCGCTCGGCGCCGGGTCGGGGAGGCGGCGCATCCGGAACGCGTTCGCCACGCCGAGTAGACCGGCGAGCACCGGAACCAGCAGGGCGACCTGCAGCGAGATCGGCCGCGACTCCGTGTTGATGCGCACGACCTCGGCCTGCACCTCGGGCGGCTCGGTCTTGAGCAGCTCGATGAGCTTGGTGTTCGACATCACCTCGGCGTCGGTCTCCAGCACCTGCGAGATCTGCGCCTTGTCGTCGGGCGGCAGCACCGTGCTCGCGTCCGTCTTCGCGGTGAACGTCGCGGCGAGCGTCGCCAGCATGATGGCGCCGGCGAACGCCAGACCGAAGGAGAGCCCGAACGACCCGGCCGCGGAGTTCACGCCCGCGGCCTCGCTCACCCGCTCGTCGGAGACCGGGGACAGCGTGTAGTTGTTGAGCTGCGACACCAGCAGCCCGAGCCCCGACCCCGCGATGATCAGCGGCAGGGTGAGGTACCAGCCCGAGGTCGCGATCGGCACGAGCGGGATGATCGCGGCGACGCCGACGACGGCGAGGGAGAAGCCCCAGAGGATGAGGTTGGCGGGCCGCCGTTTCAGCCGGCGGCCCGCGAGCAGTGCGACGGCGAACATGCTCAGCGAGAGCGGAGCGATCGACAGCCCCGAGAGCAGCGCGTTGTACTCGAGCACCATCTGCAGGTAGATGGGCAGCGCGATCATCGTGCCGCCGAGCGCGATCTGCTGCAGCAGCTGACCCGAGACGCCGGACTGGAACAGCTTCGACCGGAACAGCCTGGGGTCGAGCAGCGTGGGCTTCGACCGCCGCGACCGCGAGCGCAGCCAGATCGCCAGCGAGACCAGGCCCGCCACGCCGACCAGGATGATCAGCAGCACCCGCTCGCCGCCCTCCTGCCAGACCAGGATGCCGGTGACGATGCCGCCCATCCCGATCACCGAGAGCAGCGCGCCGACCAGGTCGACGGAGCGCTCCCCGGTGTACTTCACATCCTTCACCAGGCCGATGCCGGAGAGCACGACCGCGATGATGACCGCCTCCAGCAGGAAGCCGACACGCCACGACAGGAACGTGGTGATGAAACCACCCAGCAGCGGGCCCACCGCCGCCGCGATCGCCGCGGACGCGCCGACGAGGGCGTAGACGCGCTTCTGCTGCGCGCCCTCGAAGTTGCCGTGGATGAGCGACTGCATCGCCGGCAGCAGCAGCGAGGCGCCGATCCCGCCGATGATCGCCCAGAACACGATGATCGCCGCGAGGTTCTGCGCCAGCGTCATCGCGATGGCGCCGACCGCGTACCCGAGCAGCCCGAGCACATAGGCCAGCTTGCGGCCGATCAGGTCGCCGGTCTTGCCGCCGATCAGGATGAACGCGGCCGACACCAGCGCCTCCAGCGCGATCGCGCTCTGCACACCGCTGACCGTGGTGTGCAGGTCGTGGACGACCGCCGAGATGGAGACGTTCATGAGCGAGGTGTCCACCACCAGCACGAACATCGCCATCGCCAGCAGGATCGCCAGCCTCGCGTTGAACCGCACCGGAGCCGTGCTCTCCGCACTCATGGCGTACCTCCCTGCGTCCCGTGGCACGCTCAGGGAAGCACATCGCGCGGCGTTTGGGACCCCCCGATTCACACCGGCCGCACAAGCACCGTCGCTAGCGTCGAGAGCATGGAAACGGACCCCGCCGCCGCCCCGCTCCTCTCCAGCCGGGCCATCGAGGCGCTGCAGAGCATCGACCCCGCGACGCTCAGCGAGGTCCAGGCGTTCCGGGACGATTTCGCGCGGTTCATCATGCCGTACAAGTTCGGCATCGACGAGATCTCGACCAAGGTGGGCATCCTGCGGGAGGAGTTCGCCGAACTGCACGACTACAACCCGATCGAGCACATCTCGAGCCGGCTGAAGTCGCCGGAGAGCATCGAGCAGAAGGTCATCCGCAAGAACTGCGAGCCGAGCTTCGACGCGATCCGGGAGTCGATCACCGACATCGCCGGCATCCGCATCGTCTGCAGCTTCGTCTCCGACGTCTACCGCGTGTTCGACCTCCTGACCGCGCAGGAGGATGTCCGGACGCTGCGCGTGAAGGACTACATCGCGCATCCCAAGCCCAACGGTTACAAGAGCCTGCACGTCATCGTCGAGGTTCCCGTCTTCCTCAGCGAGGGACCGGTCCTCGTGCCGGTCGAGATCCAGCTGCGGACGGTGGCGATGGATTTCTGGGCCAGCCTCGAGCACAAGATCTACTACAAGTACGACGGCGAGGTCCCCGAAGGTCTGCTGCGCGACCTGACGCAGGCCGCGGGCACCGCGAACCAGCTCGATCTGACCATGGAGAACCTGCACCGGCAGGTGCGTGGCGACGGCCGCGGCACCGTCTACAGCCTCCCCGCCTCCCTCTAGCCGCGCGCCCCTCCCCCCACCCTCCCCGCTGCGCGGCCCGTGAGGTGCACGTCGTTGTGCCCGACACGCCGCGGAAGTGAACAACAAGGTGCACCTCGGCGAGATGGGGCGGGGGATGTGCGGGATGGGCCCTACGCTGTGTGCATGACCACGGAACTTCCGGGGGGCGGTACGGGCGACGATGCCCTGGTGACGACCACGAGCCCGCTCTTCGCCGATAGTGCGACCGACCGCCGCATCCCCCGCCGCTGGGTGGTGTCGTGGGCGCTCTGGGACTGGGGCGGCGCAGCCTTCAACGCGGTCATCACGACGTTCGTGTTCACCGTCTATCTGACCAGCAGCCTGTTCGTCGACCCTGCGGTCGTCAGCGCGAAGAACGCCGAGTCCGGCACCTCCGGCCCGGCGCACACCGCCTACGACGCCGCCGTCGCCGTGCTGTCCAGCGGACTCGCCTGGGGCGTCGGGATCGCGGGCATCGTGGTCGCGCTCATCGCCCCGGTGCTGGGCCAGCGCACCGACGGCTCGGGCCGCCGCAAGCTCTGGCTCGGCGTCAACACGGGCGTCGTCGTGCTCGTGACGGCGCTGATGTTCTTCGTCGTGGGCGAGCCGTCGTACTTCCTGCTCGGCGTCGCCCTCGTCGCCATCGGGACGATCTTCTACGAGATCGCCACCGTCAACTACAACGCGATGCTCGTGCAGGTCTCCACGCCGAAGACGGTGGGACGCGTCAGCGGCTTCGGCTGGGGCGCGGGCTACCTGGGCGGCATCGTGCTGCTGCTCATCGTGTACTTCGGTATGGTCGCCGGCGACGGCGGGCTGCTGCACGTTCCGACCGAGAACGGCTTGAACATCCGCATCATCGCGCTGATCGCGGCGGCGTGGACGCTCGTGTTCTCGCTCCCGGTGCTCTTCACGGTGCCGGAGATCGCCCCGAACGCCCGCACACCGCGCGTCGGCTTCTTCGCGTCGTACGCGGTGCTGGTGCGCGACATCGGCCGGCTGTGGAAGGAGAGCCGGAACACCGTCCTCTTCCTCATCGCGTCGGCGCTGTTCCGTGACGGCCTGGTCGGCGTGTTCACGTTCGGCGGCATCCTGGCCCAGGGCACGTTCGGCTTCACCAGCGGCCAGGTCATCATCTTCGCCATCGCGGCCAACGTCGTCGCGGGCGTCAGCACGCTGCTCTCCGGCCGGCTGGACGACCGCTTCGGGCCGAAGGCGGTCATCGTCACGTCGCTCGTCGGCCTGATCGTCGCCGGGCTCGCGGTCTTCTTCACCCACGACCTCGGCGCCGCGGCCTTCTGGGTGGGCGGGCTCGTGCTGTGCCTGTTCGTCGGGCCGGCGCAGTCGGCGAGCCGCACGTTCCTCGCCCGGGTGACGCCGGCCGGCCGCGAGGGCGAGGTGTTCGGCCTCTACGCCACGACCGGTCGCGCGGTGTCGTTCCTCGCGCCGACACTGTTCGCGATCTTCGTCGCAGTCGGCGGGGCCCAGTACTGGGGCATCCTCGCGATCGTGCTGGTGCTCGCGATCGGCCTGGCGCTCCTCATCCCCGTGCGTGCTCCGCGCCGCGCTTGACCCTCGCGCGCCGCGTCTTGTGCCGGCGCGGCAGCGAACGGTGAGTGGATGCGCGAATCCCGGACGGATTCGAGCGTCTAGTTCCCGCTCGGCGGCTCCTCGGGCGGGGTTGGGCGCGGCCAGGCGCGCACGAACCGGTCGAAGAGCTCCGCGAAGGTGCGCGCCTCCTCGGGTGTGAAGGCGGCGAGAGCTGTCTCCACCGAGGAGCGGCGGTGGCTGCGCAGCTCCTCGAGCAGCGCCCGGCCGGAGGTGGTGAGCTGGATGAGCGCGCGGCGCGCGTCCGACGGGTCCGGGACCCGGCGCACCAGGCCGCGCTCGACGCCTTCCTGCACGAGCCGGCTCGCGCGCGGCTGGTCCACCCCGATCGCGGCGGCGATGCCGGAGACCGAGAGGCTGCGGCCGTCCGCATCCGCCGCTTCGAGCGCTTCGAGCATACGCACGCGGGCGATCCGGCCGAGCGAGCCGTCACGCCCGCCGCGCCGGCCGGGACCGGGACGCGCCGAGTCGCCGAACGGCATGCCGCCGAACGGTGCGCCGCCGGCCTGAGCGGGGAAAGGTCCGCCGCCGTGTGCCGGTCCCCAGTGTCCGCCGTGGTGGGCGTGCCCGTGTCCGTGCGGCATCCCCTCGGCCCACGGCGGGCGGCGCCGCGACTGGTCGCGGCGGACCGCGAGCAGCGCGTGCTCGATCATCGCCACGATGTCCGCTTGCGGCGGAATCCCGGAATCGTCTTGACCTTCACCGCTCATGCATGTAACTATACATTTACTTGTAAGAGTACATGTAACCGAGAGGAGAGCCCCGATGACGAACATCGACGACTCCACACAGACGCCGCCCGGATACTGGTTCGGCGAGATCGAGAGCCTGCTGCACGAGCGGATGCGCGACGCGCTGGCCGACCTGGGACTGCGCCGCGGAAGCTGGCGCATCCTGCACACCCTCGCCGAGGGACCGGCGACCGCCGAGCAGCTCGCCGAGCGGATGCCGCACGGAGGGCCGCGCGGCGAGCGCGACGGCCGCGACGGACACGACGGACACAACGGCCGCGACGGACACGACGGCCACGACGGCCACGACCCGCGGCCGCATCACCACGAGCGCCGGGGATACGGATTCCGCCCGGGCTGGCGCGGCCAAGAGCCGCGCGACGAGCGCGACGTCGCCGCGGGCGACGCCCGCGGGGACGGCTACCGCGGCGAGGGCGACGGGCACCGGCACGGCGCCGACCGGCCCGAAGCGGACCACTATGAGGCCGACCGGCCCGAAGCGGACCACTATGAGGGCCACCTCGACGCCGGCCACCCCCACGGCAGCGACCATCACCACCACCATGGCCAGCACCCGCACGGCTTCGAGGAGGCCGTCGAGCGCGGCTACCTGCGCGGCTTCGACCGCGGCTTCACCCTCGGGACGCTGCGCGCCGGCCAGCCGGCCGGCCCGTTCGGCCCGCACCCGTACGGCGGTCTCCCCGTCGGGGCGCGCGGCGGCGTCCCCGGAGCGTTCGGCGGCCCGGGCGGCCCGGGCGGCCCGGGCGGCCCGGGGGTTCCCGGCGGCCACGGGTACGCCTACGTCTACGCGTACGGCCCCTTCGGACCCGGCCGTCCAGGACGCCCCGGCCGTCCGTTCGACCGTCGCTTCGGCGGGTTCGATCGCGACCGCCGCCGCGGGCACCGCGTCCAGCACGTGCTCTCCGACTTCGTCGAGCGCGGCTGGGTCTGGTTCGACGGCGACCGCGCGACACTCACCGACGAGGGACGCGCCGCCCACGACCGCGCGTTCGAGCGCGTGGGGACCGTGCGGGCTGAGCTCGCCAACGGCATCTCCGAGGCCGACTACGCGACCACCATGGCGACGCTCGAGCGGATGGCGCGCAACCTCGGCTGGCGCCCGGCGCGCGGCGAGGGGCCCGGCGCCGCCGACGGCGGCTCCACCCACGATGCTCCCGGCTCGGCCCCGGAGGGCGCCGCCTAGTATGGACGCATGACGCCGCCCCGCGAAGAGGTCGTTCTGCTCGCCGAGGATGGCACCCCCATCGGCGCCGCGGACAAGGCGACGGTGCACACGACGGAGACGCCGTTGCACCTCGCCTTCTCGTGCCACCTCTTCGACGGGGAGGGCCGCATCCTGGTCACCCGCCGCGCACTGGGCAAGGCGACGTGGCCCGGGGTGTGGACCAATTCGTTCTGCGGTCACCCCGGCCCCGGCGAATCGATGGAGGACGCGGTGCGCCGTCGCGCGGCCGACGAGCTCGGGGCGTCGATCGACAACCTCGAGCCGGTGCTGCCGGACTTCCGCTACCGAGCCGTGGATGCGGCCGGGATCGTCGAGTACGAGGTCTGCCCGGTCTACACCGCGACCGTCGTCGGCGACCTCCGCCCGTCCGCCACAGAGGTGGCCGAGTGGGAGTGGGTCGACCCGCGCTCGCTGCTCGGCGCCGTGGAGGCGACCCCCTGGGCGTTCAGCCCGTGGCTCACGCTGCAGCTGCCGGCCCTCTACGCCGACGACAGTCTCGAAGCTTCGGGTCAGCTGTGAGTCTGGCTCACTATTTTCCACCTGTGTAATTGACTGTGGATAACTCTTCCGGGCGTATGCCCGGAGGTGAATGCGTCGCGCGGCGTCAGGTCGCCCAGACGCGGTCCACCGAGAGCGTCGGGACGAAGGCGTGCCCCGGGTCCCGCTCGTCCGGCCACTCGGGGAAATCGAACACCGCGAGCATCAGCTGGAGCGGGTAGCGCGGGGGCGCATCCAGCATCCGCACCACCCGGCCGTCGACCCGGAAAGTCGCCTCGTCGCCGTCCCAGTGCGCCTCGTAGGCGTGCGGCTCGGTGACGTCGATCGGAAGGGGGATGCGCTCGAAGTCCTCCGCCAGCCGCGGGTCGCGGAACGCGTGGAAGCCCATCCCCACAAGCGCCTGCTCCGGCTCGACGTCGCGGCCGAACACCTCCATCACGCAGAGCTCGCCGCTGCGCTCGGGTTCGTTCTCGAAGCCCACCAGCCAGAGCGACGCCATGGACCGCGCGCTGAGGTAGAGGGATGCGCGCATCCCCACCGTCCCGTGGTCGACCAGGCAGCCGTGGAACTCGTCCTGCTGCTCCCGCACGGTGAGCCCCGGGCGGAACGGCTGCTGCCCGGCAGTCGAGCCGGCGGGGCCCGAGAAGTTGCCGGTCTGCAGCCCCGACACCCGCAGCGCCGGGGTGTGCTCGCCCGGACACCACAGGCCCTGGTCGGGCGGGATGCTCAGCTCGAGGTGGGAGTCGTGGATGAGGTAGGTCGCCCGCGTCTCGGCGAGCGAGCTCCACGCCGGCAGGTAGTGCGGCAGCCAGACGCTGCGGTCGAGCCGGGGGTCGTCGAAATCGTCGAACACCGCAGTCCCCTCATCCGGTGCGGACGGCGTCGATGTGCTGCTCCAGCCACCAGGTGCGGCCCTCGTCGTCGGAGACCCAGCCGTCCCACTCGAACGAGTCGTCGGTGATGTTGGAGAAGTTCCAGCGGATGGGGCGCCCGTCGGTCTGCGTGCCGTCCTGCCGGATCCCGTCGCGGCGGTAGGGCGTCGCGACCAGGGTGCAGAAATCGCCGGCGGCGGCGCCGAACCAGCTCACCCGCCACGCCCCGAGCGTGGAGTCGTACACGCGCACGGTCGAGCCGCGGCCCTGGACGCCCTCGGGGTCGGCCTCGTCGCGGATGACGAGCACATCCTGCACCGCGCGACCGCCGAGCGTGTAGGCGAAGATCCACTCGTTGCTGTACTCGCGCCACGCTCCGGTCGCCTCGTCGAGCTGCCGGACCTCCGCGCGCCAGCTGCCGACCAGTCGTCCGAACAGCTGCATCCGCTGCGGGTTGTGCTCCATCGGACCCGCGCTGATCAGGGCCCGTGCGAACGCGGCGTCGGTGGTCTCGCTCATGGTGCGCAACTCCCTTCGGCCCGCGGTCGGGCCAGGCGGCTCGGATCAGGCGGGACGGATCAGGCGGGACGGCCCGCCTCGGTGGTGGAGACGTCGGTGCGGTGGAAGTTCAGGTACGAGCGCGACGCCGTCGGGCCCCGCTGCCCCTGGTACCGCGAGGCGTACTCGGCCGAGCCGTAGGGACGCTCGGCGGCGGACGACAGCCGGAAGAAGCACATCTGGCCGATCTTCATGCCCGGCCACAGCTTGATCGGAAGCGTCGCGACATTGCTCAGCTCGAGGGTCACGTGGCCCGAGAAGCCCGGGTCGATGAACCCGGCGGTGGAGTGGGTGAGGAGCCCCAGCCGGCCGAGCGAGCTCTTGCCCTCGAGCCGCGCCGCCACATCGTCGGGAAGGCTGACCAGCTCGAACGTCGAACCGAGCACGAACTCGCCGGGGTGCAGGATGAACGGCTGGTCCGCATCCACCTCGACGAACCGCGTCAGCTCGGGCTGGTCGACCGCCGGGTCGATGAACGGGTACTTGTGGTTGTCGAACAGCCGGAAGAACCGGTCGAGGCGCACGTCGATGCTCGACGGCTGCACCATCTCCGGCTCGTAGGGCTCCAGGGCGATGCGCCCGGCGCCCAGCTCGGCCTTGATGTCGCGATCGGAGAGAAGCACGGGGCCAGCCTACCGGGTGGGGCTTGCGCGGCTGTCGTCGCGTGCTGTCGCGATCGTGGCCGGACCGGTGAGCATGCGGCCACGAGCGCGCGGGAGGTGCGGCCATGGCGGGACGCCGGGGTGCGGTCACGGTGCTCGGGGCGGCGCAGTTCGTCATGGTGCTGGACAGCACGGTCATGAACGTCTCCATCTCTCGGCCGGTGCGCTGTTCTTCTCCCGCAATCCCCCGTCAAGTGATCACGGACGAGGCGGCCGTGCCGGAAGCGGCCACCGGCAGCTGATCCGTCGGCGGTTCCCGGCCGGGTCCACCGCCGCCAGGGCGAGAATCGCGCCGAACGCGGACGCGCCAGATCGTGGGCGGACGACCTACACTGGGCCCCGTCGGCAGGAGTCCCCATGAGCACCTTGCACCGCATCCCGCAGGCGGACATCCCCGCCGGGAGCTTCGTGATGGGCGACGGCACGGGTGACGGCCGGTACGCGGACGGCGAGACGCCGCTCCACACCGTCGAGCTGGCCGGGTTCTCGATCGACGTCCACTCGGTGACCAACGACGACTTCGCCGCGTTCGTGGACGCGACCGGGCACAGGACCGAATCGGAGGTGTTCGGCTACTCGGCGGTCTTCCACCTCGCCTTCGCCGGCGACGACGCCGACGTGCTCGGCCGGCCGCCGCAGACCCCCTGGTGGCTCGGCGTCGCCGGGGCCGACTGGCGTCACCCCGGCGGCCGCAACTCGGATCTCGACGGACTCGGCGGCCATCCGGTCGTCCACGTCAGCTGGAACGACGCGCAGGCGTACTGCCGCTGGGCCGGGCGCCGGCTCCCGACCGAAGCCGAGTGGGAGTACGCGTCCCGCGGTGGGCTCGAGGGCGCGCGCTACCCGTGGGGCGACGAGCTGCTGAGCGACGGCGAGTGGAACTGCAACGTCTGGCAGGGCGTGTTCCCCGTCAGCAACGACCTCGCGGACGGATTCCTCACCACTGCCCCCGCGGTCCACTTCACCCCCAACGCGTACGGTCTCTACCAGACCGTCGGCAACGTCTGGGAGTGGTGCGAGGACTGGTATTCGGCGGAGTACTACGGGCACTCCGACGGCGTCGGGCCGACCGGTCCGGACGGCGGTACGCAACGCGTCCTGCGCGGCGGCTCGTTCCTCTGCCACGACTCCTACTGCAACCGCTACCGCAACTCGGCCCGGTCGCAGAACACCCCCGACTCCGCGATGGCCAACGCCGGGTTCCGGACCGTGGTCTCCACCGCGACGCCGACCATCGACCTTTCGGCGGCGGAGGCGATGTCGGACGTCCATGACTGCTGCGCGCCCGGCCGCGCGGCGTTCCTGCCGTCGCCCGGCCCGGCCCGCGGTCAGGGATGACCGGCGGCGCGCGCGTCCGTCACTGTCGCGCCATGGCGATCCGGAACCGCTCCTCCGGGTCGATGAAGTGGTCGGAGTCCTCGGCGCCGATATCCAGCTGCACCCAGTGGATCCGCCCGGTGAATCGGCTGGTCGCCGGCTCGTAGTCGGGGGTCACAGCCGTGCCCGATTCGTAGCCGACGTCGGTGGTCTCGTCGGCCGAGAAGACCATGGGCTGGGTGGCGGCCACCCTGCCCGTCCCGACCTCGTCACCGTCGTAGTACAGCGTGACGCCCCCGCCCCTGGCCAGGCCGCCGCCGTCGTAGGCGAACTCCATCCGGACCTGGTGCCGCCCCTGCTCGAGCGGCCTCGACGCGGCGATCCGGAACTCGTGGATGCCGAGGACGTTGTAGACGAACGTCGCGAGTCCGTCCTTGACGTAGAGGCTCCACCCGCCGAAGCGGCCGCCCTGCGCGATGATGACCCCGTCCGCGCCGTCGTCCGGCACATCGAGCTCTGCGGTGACGGAGAACGACTTGTTCTTGATGCTCAGGACGCTGTTCTCCGACAGCCTCCCCATCCCGGGAAGAGGAGCTGGGTGTTCCCGCGGATCAGCGTGGGCCGGCCCGCCAGCTCGGGGTTGAGTCGTTCGGCGCCGCGGTCGTCGATGGGGAGGACGTTGTATTTGACGGCTTCGATCAGCCAGAGGCGTTGGAGTTCGTGGAGGCGGTGCGGGTGTTCGGCGGAGAGGTCGTGGGCTTGGCTGTAATCGCTGCTGCCGTCGTAGAGTTCCCAGACGTCGTCGTCGAACGCGGGCAGGGCCCCGCCGACCATGACCCAGGGGGTGCGGTGTTTGGTGACCGCGCTCCAGCCGTTGTGGTAGATGCCGCGGTTGCCGAACATTTCGAAGTACTGCAGGGTGTGGCGTTCCGGCGCGGTCGGCTCGTTGAACGAGTACAGCATGCTGGTTCCCTCGATCGGGGACTGCTGCACCCCGTTGACCATGGTGGGTTCGGGAAGACCGGCGGCTTCCAGGATGGTCGGGGCGACGTCGATGACGTGGGTGAACTGCGAGCGCAGCCCGCCTTTGTCGGTGATGCCGTTGGGCCAGTGGATGATGGTGCCGTTGCGGGTGCCGCCCCAGTGGGAGGCGACCTGCTTGGTCCACTGGAAGGGCGCATCCATCGCCCACGCCCAGCCGACCGCGTAGTGGTTGTAGGAGCTGGGGCTACCCAGCTCGCCGATCTTGGAGGTGAGGAACTCGGGGGTCTCCAGCGCCGCCATCCCGTTGAAGTTCGCCATCTCGTTGAACGCCCCGTTCAGGGTGCCCTCAGCCGACGCGCCGTTATCGCCGATGATGTAGTAGATGATCGTGTCATCCAAGATGCCGAGCTCCTGGATGGTGTCGATGATGCGGCCGACGTGATGGTCGGTGTGCTCCATGAACCCGGCGTAAACCTCCATCTCCCGCTCCAGCACCGGCTTCAGCTCCTCCGGCATGTCCTCCCACGCCGGGATCTCCGCGTGCCGCGGGGTCAGCTGCGCATCGGCCGGGATAACCCCCAGCTCCTTCTGCCGCTCGAAAGTCCTCTCCCGCTGCACATCCCATCCGTCCGCGAACACCCCCGCGTACTTATCCGCCCACTCCGTGGGCACATGATGCGGGGCATGGGTCG
Source organism: Leifsonia sp. KNZ13-11D (assembly GCF_056754895.1). Taxonomy (NCBI): domain Bacteria; kingdom Bacillati; phylum Actinomycetota; class Actinomycetes; order Micrococcales; family Microbacteriaceae; genus Leifsonia; species Leifsonia sp. KNZ13-11D. The sequence goes on along the minus strand of NZ_JBPGWU010000001.1, from coordinate 426,692 downwards.
CGCCGGGGGCGAAGTAGACGAAGAACGGCTTATCCGGCATCAACGCCTTCTGCGTCCGGATCCAGGTCACCGCATGATCGGCCAGGTCCTCCGTCAGGTGATACCCCTGCTCCGGGGTCGCCGGCGGCTCCACCGGCGTCGTCCCGTCATACAACGACGGATCCCACTGATTGTTCTCCCCACCGATGAACCCGTAGAACGTCTCGAACCCACCCCCCACCGACGGCCACGCGTCGAACGGGCCCATCGGCGAGGACTGCCACACCGGCACCTCATGACACTTCCCGAACTGCGCCGTCGAATACCCGTTCAACTTCAACGTCATCGCCAACGGCGCCTTCGTATTCGGCCGCAACGAACTGTTCCCCGGCGCCGACGTCGCCGTCTCGGTGATACTGCCCATCCCCACGGAATGATGATTCCGGCCACTGAGCAACGCAGCCCGCGTCGGAGCACACAACGCCGTCGTATGGAACCGGTTGAACATCAACCCGCCCGCCGCGAGCCGCTCCGCATTCGGCGTATTACACGGCCCCCCGAACACACTCGAAGACCCGAACCCCGCATCATCCACCAGAACCACCAACACATTCGGCGCCCCTGCGGGCGGCCGCAATGGCTCGATCGGCGGAAACGACGTCTCCGCGTCCTTCGCGTCATACGTCGTCAGACCCGGCAACGGCCGATCCGGGATCGGCAGCATGGTACGGGCGTGGCGATCGGGATTCACGACGTCCTCCGCGCTCAGATCCGACGGCGGCGGCCGGGCGTCACAGCGGCCGCGACGACGGCGGTCTTCGCGACCGGGGCGGGGCCGGGGCTCGCGACGGCCTTCGTCACCACTGCGGCTTTGGCGACGGGGTGACCGACGACCCCCAATCGTCCTACTCGTGCTGCTCGCATGTCACACTTCTCCTTCACGTTCGAGTTCTTCGTTCTCTTCCCACTCCGCTTCGGCTTCGAGAGCGTCCGCGATGGACTGGCTGTGGATGCGGCCGTCGGCGATGAGTCGCCCACCGGCGCGCCGTGCCGCTGCTGCGAACGGGGCCGCCCAGACGTTCTCGTACACGATCACGCCTGCGACGCTCCCGGGCTCCATGGCGGCCGCGAGGTCGGCGACATCCTGTTCGGCGAGGAAGTCGGCGAGGTCGGCCGTCAGCTCCCGCAGCGGGCCGACGTCGTCGACCTCGGACAGCTCCACCCCGTCCACGGACCCGTCCGCGTCCTTGATGAGGATCATCGCGTCGACGAGCCGTATCGTCCCGGCCTCCACCAGGTTCGCGAGCTCGTCGAGGACCTCCCCCGAGAAGTTCTGCTGGCCCTCCGGGAACTCGATGATGATGAAGTCCACCGGTGCAGCATTCTCTGTCGTCTCATCGGTCACGCTGACCCTCCTTCGCCTCGGCGTCGACAGGCAGCGGTTCTGCGAGTCCTCGCTCCTCGGAAACTAACCCGCCGCCCTCGGCACGGTCGTCACCCGATTCGGGTGAGCAACTGTCTCGCCGAGGGGCGCCGGGAGGTGCGACACTGAGCATCCCGCGGAGGGGGTGATCTCATGGGCGTCAGCCGTACGATCCCGGCGCCGGCGACCGAGCCGGCGGGCGAGTCCGCGCCCCGGACGGGTGCCGGGCACCGGACGGATGCCGGGCACCTGACGGATGCCGAGCGCCTGGCGTGGGTGGCGCTGGTCTCCGGCGGCCGGGCGCACTTCCTCGCCGGGAACATCGCCGAGGCCCGCGACCGACTGCATCGCGGACTTGCCCGCGAGGGCGCTCGCGACTCCCTGTCGCGCGTTCGCGCGCTCGGCGCCCTGGCGCTCGTCGAAGCCTGGGTCGGCGAGACGGCCCGGGCCTCCGAGCTTGCCGGGCGGGCGCTCGCCGGCGCCCAGGTCACCGGCGCCCTCTCCCACCCGGCGACGGCAGACGCACACCTGGCCGACGCGCTCGTCGCCGCCTCCCGCGGCGACCCGAACGTCGCGGAGCGCGAGCTGCGGGCGGCCGTCCTCCGGACCCCGATCGATGACCGCTCGCAGACCGCGTGGATCGCGTACGCGATCGGGCGCGACCTCGGCAGCGTGACGGATGCCGAGCACACCGCTCCTGTGCCCTCTGGCTCCCCTCCGCCGACCGTCGCGGAGGCGGTCGTCGCGTGGCGGGCCCGGAGGTCGAGGCTGACCGGCGACCCGGGCGCCGCTCTCGCGGTGCTCGCGGACCGGTCGTCGGCGTCGAGCGCGGTCCTCTTCGAGCGTGGCCTGGCGTGCGTCGCCCTCGGACGATCGGCGGAGGCGAAGGAAGCGCACCGCCTGCACTCGAACCTGCGCGACTCTGGGGAGCCGCTGCACCGCATCCGGAGCCTGCTGCTCGCCACCTCGCTCTCGGCCGCGCGCGGGCGCACCCCACGCACGGACGACCTGCTCGTCCAGGCGCTGCGCATAGCCGACGAATACGGTCTGGTCTCGGTCTTCCTCGATGCCGGCCCGGACATCACGACCCGCATCCTGGGGCTCGGGCTCCCTTCGCTGCCGTCCGTCGCGACGCAGGTGATCCGCTGCGCGTCGGTGGTCGCGCAGGCCGCGGGTGGCGCCGGCCTGGCGGAGCCGCTCACCGACCGCGAGCGCGAACTCCTCGTCCTCCTCCCGACCGGTTTCACGAACACGCAGCTCGCGGAACGCTACTTCGTCTCGGTCAACACGATCAAGAGCCACATGGCGCACCTCTACCGCAAGCTCGAGGTCTCAACGCGCAGCGGCGCCATCGAACGTGCAACGCTGCTCGGCCTCATCCGGCCCTGGTCGGACGGGTGGGCGCCGGCGGCGGAGTCACGGCGCCTCCGGTCCAGCGCGCTGCGGTGAGCGCGGCGACCACGACGCTGCGCTCGGGCGCCCGACGTGGATGACGTCGCGATCGACGGCGAACTCTCGGGCGCCGGGTTCGGTCACGACCGCTGACCGGGTGACCGTAATGAACCCGACGACAATTGCGCCCACGCAGATGGATGCGCCGAGCCAAGTCGGGATGACCGAGCGAGATTCCCCTCAGCAACGCGCTGGTCGCCGACGCGCTTGTCGAACCTTGGCGCCCAAGGCATGCCCAAGGCATGGAGAACGCGACGAAAATTGCGACGACGCCGAGGGCGACCAACCAGAGAAGGATCGCCAATCGGCCGATTCAGGTCTTCAGTCTCAAAGCGGTTAGTGGACGGTGGGTTTGGCCAAAAACCATTGACCGGGTAGTCTGGGCCGCAGCCTTACTTCCCAGTGTTTTACTGGGATTCCGGGTCGCGCGAGTGTAGTTCAATGGTAGAACCTCAGCTTCCCAAGCTGATAGCGCGGGTTCGATTCCCGTCACTCGCTCCACGTGTCACTTCTTGAGCTATCTGGGCTTTTCTCGTTCTACTTGGGCATGGGCGGCGCCAGCCTTCCCCTGCACACCCCCGGCGAGCCCAATCGGTTCTGGGAACAGCGACCCTGAGACCTTCTATCGTGGGCTGCCGAAAGCGGGGGTCACCAGTCGTGGACGGTGCCGTCGGCGAGCCGGTTGTAGGGCAGGTAGGCCCGGATGTACCGTCGGCGGATACGGCGCCCGCCTCCTCCGGCGGCGCTCCGGAACCGCGGAGCGAGACCATGACCGTTGACCCGTCCACCCCGGAAGGTCGTCGCCGGACCCGGCGTGGCCTGCTGCTGTTCGGCTTCGTGCTCGCGTTCCTCGCCGTGCAGGGTCTGCTTCTGCGGTGGGCTGTCGTGTCTGGTTCGGCGGTGGTCTGGGCGTTGTGGGCGTCGTTCGTCGCGGGCGCCGTATTCGGGTTCGTGGTCGAGTCGTTGGCGGAGCGGCGCAGGCGGCGCATGTAAGCGTCTCCCGGAGCGCGGGACTGGAGAGTATGTTCGCCGGGTGAGCATTGCTCGGAAACGCCCGTGGTGGGTACGGTCGTTGCGCCGGTCGAGGTCGCTGCGGACCGCCATACTGTGGACTCTTCTCACTGCCCTGAACCTCTACCTCACCCACACGCCGAGGATCGGGGCGCTGTGGCTCTTCCCGGCGGGAATAGCTGCACTCCTCGCCGTAAGCGGATGGGCCGGTTACGTCTTCTACCGGCTGCACCCGGAGATGGAACGGCCGCTGACGCGACGCGGTGACATCGGTGAGTGACCGCCGCGCGGGACGGCACGCTTTCAATGCATCCGCAGTCACTGATGTGCGGGAGACGCCGGAGCTGCGGGAGGGCCGCCGGGAGCAGCGGAACGGCGTGCTGGTGGTCCTGGTGTCGGCGGCCGCACTGGCGTTCGGTCTCGTGGCCGACATCATGAAGCTCATACCGGGTCTCACCGGTTGGCACACACTCGTGACGGCAGCGTTCGTGTTCGGCGGCGTATTCACAAGCCAGGGTTTCCGCATGATCCGCGAAGGCCGCGCCACGCTCCGCGACGAGCTCCGGCGGCAGGCGGAAGCAGGGTCGTCCGGTTCCGCAGCCGACCGCGAGCGCGAGTGACGCCGGATGCAGATTCAGATCGGCCTCGCCGCCGAGGCGAAGCGCTCGACGGGAACCGTCCCGCTCTTATCCGCAATGTCGCTCGCCGGTGAGGATCAGTCGGCACCGTCATTGCCGCCTGTTGTCGGACACCTTGCGGAGGAGGAAGTACCCGCCGACGCCAAGAACGATGACGAACAGTGCAGTGAGCACGCCGCGTGCCGAGGCACCGACGATCGCGATGATGAGAAGAACGAGGCCGCTGATCAGGAACCCGGCGGAGACCACGTAGGGAATCCACCTGTTCACAGCGGACGGTTTGCCGTCGGGTCGGGCGCCAGCTCGGCGACCGCCCGTGCGGAGGTTCGCACGGCCACTGACGCCGAGCAGGACGAAACCCGCAAGCATGACCCCGACCGGCAGAAGCGCAAGCCAGAATCCCGCGTGCAACGCCGCACTCACAGCGAGCCCGATCAACCCAACGACGATGGCACCAGCGGACGCCCACATGGTCGGGCGGATCCATGCCGGTTGCGGTTCGCTGCTATTCGCCATCGTTGTCTGCCCGAGTGTGTTCCCGCTGCCGGCGGTAGCGGCGGAGCAGCTGGCGGGTGATCCAGACGGTCAATCCGACGTTGACCAGCATGAGTACGGCGAGTCCACCGAACGCGAACCAGTCCCGCCCCTCGAAGGTCCCGCGCGTTATCGGGCCGACAGAAAGCGCACACATGGTGATGAGCAGCGCCAGGACGAGCCACCGGATGGTGAGTCTGCGGATGAGGCCGGCGCGGGTGAGCGGCGGCGGCCAGTCATCGTGCCCGGTCATCGCCGGTCCACCGGTTCGCGAGGTACCAGACCGCCCACCACGAATAGGCGGCACCGACGATCCCGACGACGTACACGCAGGCGACGAACCAGTTCTTCCCCGGCAGCCACAGCACCGTGAAGAGCACCGTATAGGCACTGAACCCGACCGCGTAGAACCACGCCATCTGTGGCCTCGTCCACGCCAGCCACCACGGCCGTTACCGGTCAGCCATCGTCGCGGTCCTCGGCTCGAGCTGGCGGCGGTCGGTCGGGCGCCGACGTCGGATGCCTAAGCACCCAGACCAGCGACGTCCACCCGAGCGCGCTCAAGAGCACGAAACCCACGGCGAGAAGCCACTGCCACCAGAGGCCCTGGGCCACTCCCTCGTAGAGTTCGAAGCCAGCGAAGACCGTGTAGAAGACGGCGAAGAACCACGACCCGCCACGGTTGGTGGTGAGAACGAACCACGGCTTCTTCGACGGCGCACCGGTCACTCTGCCTCCTCACGCTCGGACCTATGCCGTTGCTCCCAGATCGCCACCGCCCACATCCAGAGCGCCAGGATCACCCCGACCACACTGATGGCGGTAAGCCACCAGTGGCCGTTACGCAGCGCAGTGACGAGTCCACCACCGGCTGAGACCGTGAGGAACAGCGCCCAGGCCAGCGTGAAACCGCGACTGTGCTGCCCGCGGGCTCGCACCCACCACGGCTTCTTCGACGGCGCACTGGTCACGGGTCGGACTGTACTCGCGAGGGTGCTCTGCCGCTCGCGCACCACCCGCGACGCCTGCCTCCCAAGCCGGCCCACATTCCAAACCCGAGTCCTTCAGCGAAGACCACCGCGCCGAAGATGCGCAATGGCACAGCGTCGCCGATGACCAGCAGCCGGCCTCCGACCAGCCACAGGATGTCCGCGACCGCTAACTTCCCTCCACCACCGTTCATCGGCGTTCCGTTTCGCCACGGCGGCGCGGGCGCACTACGGCCAGGACAACGACCACCACCACGGCGATCACTGCGAGGATGACGAACGGCAGCCACAACGGTGTCGTCCCGACTACGACGATGACGTCTTTGCACGGCTGGCCGTCTGGTGAAGGAGTCGGGCAGGCCCTCAAGCAGAGTTTTCCCCGCCGACACCGCGATGTGAGTCACGCCTCATAGTCGCACGATGGTCTGACAAGCCGCGAGCAATCAGCGACGTGTCATCGACGTTGAGCGCTACGCTTCGGCTGTGGTGCACGAATCGGCCCTATCTCATGAACACCTGGTCAAACACGGCTGGGTCGTTTTTACTTCTGCCGCAGCAGCTTCTGAAGTACTTCACTCTTTGGGGCGCCCTTGGGGAGTCGAAGACCTGGTGCCGAAAGCAGCCGACGATGCCGACAAGTGGAGTCTTTCCGGTGTCTACGGGAAGTCGGTCTTCCCGTGGCACACCGACGGTGCGGTCTCTCGGCGGCCGCCCCGTTATCTGGTCCTCGAGTGCATAGAAGCGGAAGACGAGACGCCTACCGAGTTGCTGCGACCCTCTGTCGAGCTGCTTGCCCTCCTACGAGGCACGATACTCAAAATCTCGGATCGGTCAGGGAGACGACTGATGTATGCCTGCGCCACACCCTCACCTGATGGACAGCTGCTCAGATGGGACCCACGTATCGGTGCTGCGTCTAAGAATGAAACCGTCCTGGCAGTCGAGGCTGCCGAACCAACTGAGGCGATTCGATGGGCCAAAGGCAACGTCGCAGTGATCGATAATCACGCCGTCCTGCACCGAAGGCCCGCCACGGGCCCAGGGACGCGCGTACTGCGGCGCAGCTACATCGGGGGCGCAAATGTGGGACTATGACAGCCTTTACGCAAAGGCCCTTGAGTACTTCCAGCGAGCCCGTCGTCATCTCGGGGCTGATGACTGGGAAGACGCCATCTGGAGTCTGCTTGGGCTGGAGTTTCTCCTCCGCCTCCCGCTCGCGTATATTCACCCATCGCTCCTGGCGGCCCCTGACGGCCATGCGATCCTCCAGGCCAACGGAATTTCGGTTCCGTCAGGGTCAAGTATCCAGTCCATTCAGATGAAGACCGTCCTACTAAGACTGCCCGCTATCGTCCAGGATTTCACAACAGAGAGAAGAGACGACGCGGCATTCCTGGTCGCGCTGCGCAACGAGGAACTTCACACAGGTTCGATGGCGCTCGAAAATGCCACCCGTCAAACGTGGCTTCCCAAACTCATTCGTGTGGGCGAGGTGGTCGCAGCTCATCTTGACTTCGAACTGTCGGACCTTCTGGGGCATGACGTTGTTCAGGAAGGCAGGGCGCTTGTAGACGCCGAAGACAAGAAACTCGCCCGCGAGATAAGTGGTCGGATCGCTCAAGCGAAGGCATTCTACGACCGCCTTACTGCGGAGGAGCGAGAATCCCGTCGTCTGAACGGCATGGTGTTTGGTAGATCGGAGACTTGTCCGGCTTGCGGATCAGACGCATCCATCTCAGCGACGAAGGTTCGAGTAACCGGTGAGACACTCGACGGCGACAGCATTGTCCAGGAGGTGGTGTACGTGCTCACCGGTTGCGAGTGTCCCGTCTGCGGCCTCGATCTCACAACTACCGCAGAATGCGTTGCCAGCGGTCTAAGCCAGCAGTTCGTGGAGAGAGAAGTGGAGAGCCTCGCCGATCGATTTCTCAGTGGTGCCTATGAACCGGATTATGGAAACGACTGAGGACGCCCACATAGCTTGAGAATGCCCAACTAGCGCGAGACGTGACACCACGTGTCACTTCTTGAGCAAAGTGGGCCTTTCTCGTTCTACTTGGGCATGGGCGTCATAACAGAAGCTGTCGGCGCCCGGGAAGCGCGGAGTGCGGAGAGGATCGTCGCGAGGTCGTCGGCCTCCTGAAGCAGGGCGCCGACGATGGCGGGAAGGACGCCGTCTAGTGGGTTCACGGCGCACAGGCGTCGGCGACCGTAGCAATCTTGCAAATGGCGGATAGGGCCGGACGCTTTGAGATAGCGGCCGACCCCATCGCGCTCGGCGGGGCGCATGCTTACGCGCCTTGTATGAACGTCTCGGGCTATATCAGCCCGAGACTCGCCAAGACTTCGCGAGGTCGTTCATCAGACCGAGGTTCGCAAGCGACGACGCATAGCCAGTGCTGGAGCCGCCGTAGTTCGTGCTCGAGAACACCGCTGTCTTGCACCCCGCGTAGCTCTTGTAGGACGACACACGGTTGTACCAGCCCAGCGATCCGATGTCGGTGAAGCCGTACGCCGAAGCCGCGCAATTGCCGTTGCCGACGCCACCGTCACTTGCGGCAGCAGTTGGAAGATCAGCTCGACCGAGCGGTGGAGGAGAGCCGTGGAGCTGTCGGCCGACTGCTGACGGCCGACGGCGACGAACTTGTGGCTGCTGTAGTCGACGCGCTGCAGAGCATCGGATTCCGCGTAGAGGATATGGACGAGCACCACGACTCCATTACTGGAGCGAAGCTCGAGGATTTACGCGTCTACGACCCTTCCGGTGATGAGCACTGGGTCGCCCTTGTCGAGGTGAAGGGTTACTCGAAGGGCGCCAATTCGAATGACGTGAGTCAGATAGTCGGTCGCCCCGTCGCGACTTTCGCCCGGGACAACGGCCGCTTCCCAAGCCGCGTGTGGCATATCGTGAACGTCTGGAGGGGACTTGACCCGTCCACCCGGCCTCTTGCCGTGCCCAACAGCACCGACCTAGCAGGTCTGACCGCGGTCGACGGCGCGATTATCGACACACGCGATTTGTTCGAAGCTGTGCAGGCTGTGGCGAACGAGCAGTGCACCGCCGATGAGGTCCGAGCCAGCCTCAAATCAGTGACTGAACGTTGGACCCTGAAGTCGCTCGGCCTCACCACGAGTGACGATCCCACCACCACCGCGCCCAACTAGCTTGAGAAAGCCCACTTAGCGCGAGACGTGACACCACGTGTCACGTCTTGAGCAAATTCGGCTTCTTGGCCGTTGGGACCCTCGGCTCTGCGCTGTTCGCCTCCCTGGTCGGTCGCGTCTCTCGGCGGAGTGAGGCGGCCCCTGCTGCGAGCGCCCCGAACTACTGGAAGGGCGCCCACTACAAGCGAACCCGCCAGACGCGACCATCACAGGCCACGAATTGACCGCGAGCCGTTTCGGCCTGCCAGCTGCCGTCGCGGGACCGGCGCCATCGCACCATTCCAACGTGCTCTCGAGGCCGTGGTGAATGAGGCGGTCGAATGAACTCGTCTTCTGGCATGGCAACCCTCCTTGCCTGCTGTGCCGAACATGTTCCGACGAGGACAACGGACGCGACCACCCCCCAAACGGGTTACATAGAGCGGCAACCGCACACGTCACTGCTGCCGACGCGGTCGCCACACGTCGTCGGGGGACTGTTCACGTCGCGGGCGTCGGCGTAGCACTGGGCATGGGCTGCGGCTGCTTGGACTGGGCGAGCGCCTTCTCCAAGGCGCTGATGGTGGCGGCGTCGACGGTCCCCGTTGGCTCGACGGCGAGCTGTACTTGGCACTTCTGCAAGGCTTCCGTCAGCTCCGGCGTCCACACTCCGTCGACGGGACCGCTCCAGAAGCCGGCGAGCTTGAGTGTCTGCTGGAGGGCCGCCGTCGAGGCCGTACTCGTCTGAGCTGCGGCCCCGCCGAGGGCGAGGAGTCTGGCGTCCAGGGCCGCGGCGGTCGCCTTGTCGACCGTGCCGGTCACCGGCAGACCGCTTGCCGACTGCAGCTGCTCGACGGCTGCGACCGTCTGGGGCCCGTAGACACCGTCGACCGGCCCCTTGTAGTAGCCGGCTGCGGCAAGACTCTGCTGGAGCTCGGTCACATAAGCACTCACAGCCGCCTCGGCCTGTGCGGCTTTCTCATCGGGGACGCAGCCGGCCTGTGCGAACAGCTGCAACCAGGCGAACTCGAGTGCGACCGCCGCGCTGTTGAACTGTTGCGAGGCGGCAGCGAGGGTTGTCTGGTCGGTGATCGCCGCCTGGGCGGACGAGAACTCCGAGTCAGCTTGCTTGACGCGGTCGACCGTGGCGCTCGGCACAAGGGGTGTCGCCGTCCCCTGCGGGGTCGGGGCAGCAGTCGGAGTACCCGATGGACCGGCTTTGGCCTGCTCGAGCGCAGCCTGGGCCTCAGCGAGCTCCTTCTCAGCCTTCGCGAGCTCCTGGTGGGCCTCCACCGCCGTTTCCGCCCCGTCGAAGGCCGCTGACCTCGGCTTTCCGAGGTCCTTTCCTGCCTCCGTGACGTCGCCGACAGTCGGGGCGGTCTGGGTGAGGATGTCGCCGTACCGGTCGAGGGCCTGGATGTACGTCTTGCTGGACGTGCAGAACTTCTCGGCCGCGGCCGCGGCCGAGGACTGCGCCTCCTTCACCGCCTTCTCCTTCGCGGTGACCTGCGCCTGCGCCCGGTCGACGGCGCTGACGTCCCCGGAGCACGCCGAGAGCGCGAAAGTCGCGACGGCGACGATCGCGGTACCCGCGACAATGCGCGTCCACTCGGTCGGGCGGCTGACGTGCCGCGTGCGCTCCTTCATCGGCCGCTTCTCCCATCGTCGTCTGCCGCGTCGCGCTCTCAGCGTCGATCGCGGTGGCAGCCACACGGTAGCTTCCCCGGGCGCCGCCGCGATATACGGCACCGAGCGGCTGTCTTCCCGAGCGGCGCCACGGGGATGCATCATCCGACTACGCACATCCCGCGGCGGTGAAAGGCGGCTCTCATGTCAGCGGATGGAATGCCGGGAGGCGTCGCCCGGCGGAAGACGAACGCACGATGAGTGCCGAAGCCACTCCGCGCCGGATGACCGTCCTACAGGCGACCTATATCGGCGTCGGCTCGATGGTCGGCGCCGGAATCTTCGCGCTCCTCGGCGCGGCCGGGGCGGTCGCCGGCGCCGCCGTCTGGCTGTCGTTCCTCATCGCCGGGATCATCGCCGGCCTGCAGGGGTACTCGTTCGCGAAACTCGGATCCCGCTACCCCTCGGGGGGCGGCATCCTGACCTTCTTGTCCAAGGGCTTCGGCGAAGGCCATCTCGCCGGGATCGGAGCCTGGCTGTTCTTCACCGCCGGCTCGATCGTGGTCGCGATGATCGCGTCGTCGTTCGGCGGGTACGCCAGTTCCGTCGTCGCCCACGGTGATCCCTTCTGGGCGAAGGCGCTGGCGGTGCTGCTGATCGTCGTCATGTCGGGGCTGAACGCCATCGGGTCCCGCGCCGTGGCCCGGGTGCAATCCGTGATCGTCACCGTGGTGCTCATCATCCTGGTGATCTTCGCGATCGTCACGATCGCGAACTGGAACCCCTCGCTCCTCGACCCGTCGACGTATCCGGGCTGGCGCGACATCATCTCGAGCGTCGCCCTGACCTTCTTCGCCTTCCTCGGCTTCGGCGTCATCACCTTCACGGCGAAGGATCTGCCGAATCCCGCGAAGCAGCTGCCCAAAGCGATCTACTTCGCTCTGCTGATCGCCACCACGGTGTACGTCGCCGTCTCGCTCGGCGTGTTCGGAACACTGACCGCCGACGACGTGGTGAAGTACGGGACCACGGCGCTCGCGGAAGCGGCGAAGCCGACCCTCGGGCAGGCCGGTTATGTGTTGATGGTGATCACGGCGCTGTTCTCGACGACGGGAGCAGTGAACGCCGGCCTCTACCCCTCGATCGGGATGACGCAGCACCTGGCCTCGGTCGGCCAGTTCCCGCCCTTCTTCGGCCGGTCGTTCGGCCGGTTCGCGGCGGGTCTGATCGTCATGGCCGTCCTCGCCATCATCCTGGTCGCGTTCTTCAACCTGAATGCGATCGCCTCGATCGGCAGCGCCGTCGCGCTGCTCGTCTTCTCCTCCGTGAGCATCGCGCACCTCAGAGTCCGACGGGAGACGGGAGCGAACCTCGTCCTCATCATCATCGGGCTCGTCGCCACCCTCGGCACGTTCATCATCTTCTGCACCACCACCCTCGTCGCCGAACCGGCGACGGCGTTGGCGCTTGTGGCGATCGTGGCGCTCGCCGTGATCATCGACATCAGCTGGAAGGCGGCCTCTCGTCGGCAGCGGGTCGGCAACCCGGGATAGCGGAGGAGATGCGGTGGATCTGCCCGGGATGTGGCACAAAGTCGTCCGGCGCTGGCAGGGCGGCGAGACGGTACCGCCTCCGGCAGACCCGGACCCGTCCGTCTCCCAGACCTTCCTCCTCCGGCTCGGCGGCGCGCTGCTGTCGGTCGGCATCGCCACCACCGACATCCAGCGGACCCTGCGCCTGGTCGCGGTCGCGCTCGGGCACCCCGGCACCGCCATCATCGTGCTCCCGACGGTGCTGATCGTCGAGATGCCGGAGGTCGAGAACCGGGGCGTCCAGGCGGTCACCTCGCTTGGAGGCGAGGTGCGTTTCGATCGCGCGACGGAGTTCTACCGCATCGTGCTGGCCGCGCAGCAGGGAGAGCTGACCGCAGCCGAGGGACTCGCCGCGGTGGATGAGGCACTCGCCCGGCCGCCCCGGTTCCCGGCTCTCGTCCGGGTCGTCGGGCACGGCGTCGCGGCCGCGGGCGTCGCGCTGGTGCTTCTCGGGGCGCAGCTGACCAGCATGGTGGCCGCGCTGATCCTCGGAACACTGGTCGGCGTGGCGAAGCTCGCCGTGCGTCCCGGATCCTTCGGCGCGACCCTGCTTCCGGTGTTCGCCTCGTTCGTCGCGGCACTGGCCGTCTTCGTTGCCGCGGAGGCGGAACTCATCTCGATACCGCTCCAGGTGCTCATCCCCGCACTGGTCACCCTCCTGCCCGGCGCCGCTCTGACGACGGGCATCCAGGAGCTCGCCTCGGGCGACATGGTCTCCGGCTCGAGCCGTCTGGTCTACGGCTTCACGCAGATCGCGCTGCTGGCGTTTGGAATCGTCGCCGCGCTGTCGGTCTCCGGCCTGTCGGCGTCGCTCGCGTTGTTCTCGCCCTCGCCCGGATTCGGGGCGTTCGAGCCATGGGTGGGGGTGCTGCTGCTCGCAGCGGGGTTCTTCCTCTACTACTGCGGTCCCAGCCGCTCGATCGTGTACCTGGCGATCACGCTGCTCACGGCCTACGCCGCACAGGTCCTCTCGGCACAGATCGTGCCTGCGGTGTTCAGCGGCTTCGTCGGCGCGTTCGTGCTGACGGTGGTGGCCTACCTTCTGCAGACGCTTCCGGGGGCGCCTCCGGCGGTGGTCTGCTTCCTTCCCGCCTTCTGGCTCCTGGTTCCGGGGGCGGCCGGCTTGATCGGTTTCACGCAGCGGGTGCTGGGTCTGACGCTCGACTCGGTGAGCGTGTTCAGCATCCTCGGGTCCATTGTCGCGATCGCTCTGGGAGTAGTCACGGGGACGGCCGTGTACCGCCAGATCTACCGTGTCGCGCCCACACGCTGGGGGCTGCGGTTCATCTGAAAAAGGTGTGTAGCCAGCGGGCGGATCGCAGGTGCATCATGCGGCCACAGTGAATCATCGCCGAGTGAGAGGGAGTGGTGGACATGCTCAGATGTTCGTGCCCCGGGGGGACCAGCATGAGGCGGTCGCTATGAGCGCCGCCGACGCTGCGGCGGACAAGCCGTTCGCCGAATCGCTCTCCAAGACGCAGTCGCGCGTCTGGATCACATGGGTCGCCCTCGCCTTGATGACGACGAGCTCTGTCGCCAGCCTCCGCCCAGCACCGACGATGGCGGTCTACGGGTTGGCGTCGGTGTTCCTGTACCTGGTGCCGGCGGTGCTCTTCCTGCTGCCGACGTCCCTGGTCTCCGCCGAACTGGCGTCGGGCTGGAAGGGCGGCGTCTACAACTGGGTCTCGACGGGGATCTCCAAGCCGATGGGCTTCCTCGCCGTCTGGTGCCAGTTCGCCATGACGATCTTCTACTACCCGAGCCTGCTCGGTTTCGTCGCCAGCACGCTCGCCTACGTGATCAACCCGGACCTCGCGAGTAATGGCGTCTGGACGGCTCTCGTGATCATGGTCTGCTACTGGTCGGGAGTGTTCATCTCGAGCAGGGGGACCAAGGGTGTTGCCGGGCTCGCCAGCGGCGGACTCATCATCGGCACTCTCATCCCGGGAGCTCTGCTGGTGTTCCTGGGTGCGGTGTTCCTGGGCCAGGGCAACCCCTCCGCGGCGCCGATGACCGCCGACAACCTGCTGCCGCAATGGGCGGGAATCGCCAGCCTCGTCCTCATCGTCAACAACTTCCTGTCGTACAGCGGCATGGAGATGAACGCGGTGCACGTGTCGTCGCTGCGCAAGCCCGCCACCGAGTTCCCGCGGGCGATGTTCCTGGCGATGGGCCTGGTGCTGCTGATCTTCATCCTGCCCGCGCTCGCGATCAGCTGGATCGTCCCAGCTGACCAGCTCTCGCTGACCGCCGGCGTGATGCAGGCGTTCGACGCGATCTTCGCCCAGTTCAGCGTCCAGTGGCTCACGCCGATCATCGGGGTGATGCTGGTGGCGGCCTCGCTCGGCGGGATGCTCACCTGGCTGGCTGGACCGTCGAAGGGCCTCCTGCTGATCTCCCGCCAAGAGGGCTACCTTCCGCCGTTCCTGCAGAAGCTCAACAAGAACGGCATCCAGCAGAACCTGCTCGTCACCCAGGGGCTCGTCACCACAGTGATCGCCCTCGGCTACGCCCTCATCCCGAGCGTGTCGAGCGCGTACTGGATCTTCTCGGTCATCACCACCCAGGTGTATCTGATCATGTACCTGCTGATGTTCATCGCGGCTGTGCGGCTGCGCCGAACTCACGCCGACCACCCACGCGGCTTCCGGGCGCCGATCCTGGTGACGCTCTGCGTCGTCGGCTTCCTCGCGTCGCTCGCGGCTCTGCTCGTCGGCTTCATCCCGCCGTCGCAGTTCTCGGACGGCAACGCCGGGGTCTACATCCTCATTGTGGCCGGAGGCGCCCTGGGACTGGGGCTGCTGGTGCCGTTCCTCTTCTACCGACTGCGCAAGCCCTCGTGGAAGCTGCCACCGGTCGAGACGGAGGTGAACGAATCATGAGCACCAACCTCGAACACAGCACTCGGCGCAGCCGGACAGCTTTGTATATCGTCGCCATCGTCGTCCTGGTCGTCCTTGCACTGGTCGCCCTGCTGACGTTCCGGGCGGGGCGCCAGTCGCTCGAGGCGCAGGACAAGGCCGAGCAGCTGGTGAGCTCCCTGCACAAGGCCGGCCTACCTGCTCCCTCCACCCAACAGCTGGTCGGGGTGCTCGGCACCGAAGGGGGGCAGGTCTGCGCCCGTCCGAACGACGCGCTGTCGCGTGCTCTCGTGCTCGACCATCTCACGACCGACACCGGAGGCGTGGGGATGCGCCCCATCATCGGCGAACGGGAGGTCCTCACCGGAACCATTCTCACCATGAAGGTCTACTGCCCGGACGAAGTGCCCGACTTCCAGAAGTTCCTCGACGGGCTCACCACCGCGGAAGGGTCGTGATGAGCGACGCGCTGCGCTCCCGCATCCACGAGCAGATGGGGGCCGCGCAGGCGGAGCTCGCCGAACTTGTCGCCATCCCGTCGGTCGCGGATGCGCGTCAGTTCCCGCCCGAGGAGTGCGAGAGGGCGGCCCGCTGGGTGCGCGACAGATTCCAGGACGTCGGGTTCGCGGACGCCCACCTGGAACGGACGCCCGACGGCAGCGATGCTGTCGTCGGATCCCGACCGTCCCGCGACAGTGGCGCGCCTACCGTCCTCTTGTACGCGCACTACGACGTCCAGCCCCCGCTCGACGATTCGGCGTGGAGGACCCCGCCGTTCGAGCTCACGGAGGTCGACGGGCGCTGGTACGGGCGGGGGGCCGCAGACTGCAAGGGCAACATCCTGACGCACCTCCTCGCCCTGCGCGCACTAGGAGACGATGTGCCGGTCACCGTGAAAGTGGTGGTCGAGGGATCAGAGGAGCAGGGCACCGGCGGCCTCGAGCAGTTCGTCGCGGCGAACCCGGAGCTGTTGCGGGCGGATGCGATCCTCGTGTGCGACACCGGCAATGCCGCTGTCGGGCGCCCGGCCGCGACGATCACGCTGCGCGGCATGGTGAACGTTGTCGTGACGGTCGAAGCGCTGGCGTCGGAGGTCCACTCCGGGATGTTCGGCGGCGCCGCACCCGACGCGCTCGCGGCACTGATCGCCACGCTCGCCTCCCTGCGGAACAGCGAGGGGGACACGACTGTCGCGGGCCTCGACCGGTCGCAGACCTGGACGGGCGAGATCTACCCGCCCGACCAGTTCCGGAGCGATGCGGGCGTCCTCGACGGCGTCCGGCTTCTCGGCAGCGGGAGCGTCTCCGACATGCTGTGGGCCCGTCCGGCTCTCACGGTCCTGGGGATCGACTGCCCGCCGGTGACCGGGTCGACCGCCGCAATAGTGCCCCGCGCCGCGGCACGGCTCAATCTGCGGGTGCCGCCTGGGACGGATGCAGAGGAAGCGCACTCCGCGCTCCTCGAACACCTGCGCGCGGCGGCGCCCTGGGGGGTCCACGTCTCGATCGAGACGGAGGCGATCGGACCGCCATTCGCGGCGGCGACCAGCGGCCCGGCGTTCACAGCATTGCAGGCGTCGATGCTCGAAGCGTTTGGCACCCCTATGACCACCCTCGGTCAGGGCGGTTCGATCCCGCTTTGCAACGTGCTCGCCGAGACGTACCCAGAGGCCGAGCTGGCCATGATCGGCGTGGAAGAGCCCATGGCGCTGATTCACGCGCCGAACGAGAGCGTCGACCCTCGCGAGATCGAGGCGACAGCGCACGCGATCGCACGCTTCCTGCAGCTGTGCGCGGGCAGTCGTTCCTGAGGCGCCAAGTGCGCCCACCTAGCCTGAGAATGCGCGACCAGGGCGAGACGTGACCGTCTGGGGCCGCCGGGCAGCGACCTACCCACGAGAGAACATCCCCGGCTGCTGATCGGGTTGGACGCGCGACCGCTCGCCGCGCTGGAGTTGCGCGGCACCTCACCGGCGGGCGACGGCTCCGGCCCTGCGGCGTGCGGTGCTCCCGGAGTCGGCTACCGCGATGATCACATCCCGGGCCCCGTCGGCACCCCCTCCAGCTTCCGAAAACCCTCGCGCAAGATGCCGTCGTCGGTGGTGGCAGCGATCGCGGTCAGCCCGTGGCCGGCGAGGAGGTGCGCGCGTGCCGGGCTGCCCGCGTAGCCGGCGGCGACGACACCGGCTCGTTCGCACGCACCGACGATCCGGCCGAGCGGTCCGGACGCCGAGCGGTCGGCGAGCAGCTCGTCGATGCCGACACCCAGCGCGAGCGCCAGGTCGAAGGGGCCCACGAAGATCCCGTCGACGCCGGCGGCCGCCGCGATGCCGTCGACGTCGGCCAACGCCTCCGCCGATTCGACCATCACCAGGCAGAGCGGCTCCGACTCGGCCGGCGGCACTCCGTAGCCGGCATCGATGCCGAAGACGCGCCGTGCCGGGCCGAAGCTGCGCGCGCCGCGCGGCGGGTAGTGGGTGGCACGCGCCGCCTCCGCCGCCTCCGCGGCATTCTGCACCATCGGCACGATCACACCGGCGGCCCCGCAGTCGAGCGCGCGCCCGATCAGCTCGGGGCGGTTCCACGCGACCCGCACCAGCACCTCCGCACCGTGGGCGGCGCCGGCCGCCACGGTGGCAGCGAGGTCCAGAGGCGCGAAACCATGCTGCTCATCGATGCCGATCCACGGGGCGCCGGAGGAGGCGAGCGCGCCGACGACGTGCGGGTTCGCGAGGTTCGACCAGATGCCCCAGTGGGGCGAAGCGGCGGACAAGGATGCGATGGTCATACGTCGAGGTTTTCAGATGTCATGTTACTGCCGTGTAACAACTTCCAGTTGAGAACGTGCTGTCGTAAATACTTGCGCCATGCATCCTCATCACGACACTGAGCCCGCACGCGACGAACCGTACGACGGCCCCGTCATCGACGCCCACTTCCACCTCTGGGACCTCGCCGGAGATCACTACCCGTGGCTGCTGCCCGGCGGCAGCTTCGGCCCCAAAGGCCTGTTCGACTCGTTGAAGCACGACTATGTGCTCGACGACTACCGCGCCGACATCGCCGGACAGAACATCGTCGCGTCGGTGCACATCGAGGCGTTGTGGGATGCCGCTGACAGTCCCGTGAACGAGACCCGCTGGCTGGAGACGCTCGACAAGTCCGACAACCTCGCCATCCGCTACGTCGCCGCGGTGCCGTTCGAGACGCCGGAGACGGAGCGGTTGATCCGGGAGCAGGCGTCGTTCGAGCGCGTCGTCTCCATCCGCCAGACGATCGCCTGGAATCCGGACCCCGACAAGACGATGATGCCGGAGCCGGAGATCAGCCGGCGTCCCGCCTGGCGGCAGTCGCTCCCCCTGCTGGCGGAGCTGGGCCTGCGGCTCGATCTGCTGATCTACCCGTGGCAGGCCGCCGAGGTCGTCGAGCTGGCGGCAGCGTTCCCTGACCTGACCATCGTGGTCAATCACATCGCCAGCCCGATCGACCAGAGCGAACACGGCCTCGCCGACTGGCGGACGGATGTCGTGCTGCTGGCCACCGCGCCCAACATCGTGATGAAGGTGTCGTCGGTGCACGGTTACCTGCCCGAGCCGACGTTCGAGCACGCCGCCCCGCTCATCCGTCACGTGGTGGACAGCTTCGGCGCCGGGCGCTGCATGATCGCCAGCGACTTCCCGGTGGGCGGCATCCGCGGCATCTCGTACGCCGAGGCGTTCGACCACTACCGGCGCGCCACCAGCCACCTGCCGGCGTCGGAGCAGTTCGAGCTGTTCTGTGGCACCGCCTCGCGGGTGTATCGCATCTCACTGGATGAGCTGGCCATCCGCCGCCCGTAATGCCCTTGAAACAAAACGTTCGATAAGCGAAACACGAAATTGCTTGCCGTTTGAAACGAGGGCGAACTAGCTTTCACTTCAACCCCGCATCCCTCATGCACCCCCACCCCCAAGGAGCGTCATGACATCCCAGCCCTCCCCCCGCAGAGCACTGCGCGTCCTCACCTCCGTCGTCGCCCTCGCCGCGGCCGGCTCCCTCCTCGCCGGCTGTGCCGAGGGCGCGACGGGAACCCCCGGCGGCAGCGCCGGCGCGAGCGCACCGTCCGACCTCGTCGTCGCCCTGAGCCAGAACCCCGACAGCCTCGACCCGGGCCAGAGCGGCCTGGTGGGCTCCATCAAGGTGGATGCGCAGATCTTCGACCCGCTGATCTGGCGCTTCTCCGGCTCCACCGACTACGAGCCGGGACTGGCCACCTCCTACTCGGTGAACAGCGACTCCACCGAGTACACGTTCAAGCTCCGCGACGGAGTGACGTTCCAGGACGGCACCCCGTTCACGGCCGACGCCGTCAAAGCCACCTTCGACCACATCGCCGACCCGGCGACGAAGTCGGCCAGCGCCGTCACGTCGCTCGGTCCGTACAAGGAGACCGACGTCATCGACCCGCACACGGTCAAGGTCGTCTTCTCAAGCCCCTACCCCGCGTTCAACACGCTGGTCGCCAGCGAGCAGTTCGGCATCGCCTCCCCCACCGCGCTGAAGAAGTACGGCTCCGAATTCGGTCAGCACCCGGTGGGCACCGGGCCGTTCTCGTTCGTGAGCTTCACCAACGGCTCCGAGGTCAAGCTCAAGCGCAACCCCGACTACGCCTGGGGTCCGAAGCGCTTCGGCTCGGGGGCCGCGAAGCTCTCGACTCTCACCTTCCGCATCCTCACCAGCCCCACGTCGCAGAACAACGCCCTGAAGACGGGCGAGGTGCAGATCGCCGACGGGCTCAACCCGCAGGACGTCGCCGACGCCAAGAAGGCGGGCAAGAGCATCACGACGGTCGCCGCGGCCGGGATGCCCTACGGTTGGCTGATCAACGTCGACAAGGCGCCGACGAACGACCCGCTGGTGCGCCAGGCGATCGCCCACGCCATCGACCGCAAGTCGATCATCTCGACCCTGTTCGCCGGCGAGTTCGACCTCGCCACCAGCGTCGTGACCAAAGCCACGCCGGGCTACGTCTCGGCGGGCGACGACTTCAGCTACGACGTCAAGAAGGCGGGCGCCCTGCTCGACAAGGCCGGCTGGAAGCTGGTGAACGGCAAGCGCGAGAAGAACGGGACGCCGCTCACGGTGAACATGATCAACATCGCCAACTTCGGCTTCGACGACATGTCCACGCTCGTGCAATCCCAGCTGGCTGCTGTCGGCATCACGGCCACGCTCAGCGACCAGGCGTTCCCGACCGTCGGACAGACCTACAACCAGGGAGCCTCCAATACCGCGAGCTGGTTCTTCTGGTCGCTGGACCCGAACATGATCAAATCGGTGTTCACCTGCGCACAGGTCGCGAGCGGCTTCAACTGGGCGCACTACTGCGACCCCCAGCTCGACAAGCAGATCGCCGCCGCCGACGCCACCGCCGACCCGAAGGCCCGCGCCGCCGCCTTCGCCGACGTCTTCACCGCCATCAACAAGCAGGTCGCGTTCATCCCGGTCTACGACCTCAAGGCGATCTACGTCAGCAACGGCGTCACCGGCCTGGCCTCCACCCCCGACGGAGACGCCTACTACGCCGGGGTCGGCAAGTGATCCGATTCCTCAGCCGGCGGCTGCTGGTCGCGATCCCGGTGCTGCTCGGGGTGGTGGTGCTGGTCTTCCTGATCCTGCGCCTCATCCCGGGCGACCCGGCGCAGATCGTCCTGATGGGGACGAACGCGTCACCGGAGCGCGTCGCGGAGGTGCGTCACCAGATGGGACTCGACCAGCCGTGGATCACCCAGTTCGCGATGTACGTCGGCGGCCTCCTGCACGGCGACCTCGGCTACTCGTACGTCTCGCACGGAACGGTCGCCGCGCAGATCGGCAGCAGGCTCCCGTCGACGCTCGACCTCGCGGCGGCCGCCCTCGGCGTCGCCCTGATCGTGGGCGTGCCCACCGGCGTCGTCGGCGGGTTCTGGCCCGGCTCGATCGCAGACAAGATCGCGACCGGCTTCTCGGTCCTCGGACTGGCGGTTCCCTACTTCTGGCTGGCCCAGCTGCTCATCCTGGTGTTCGCCGTCAACCTGCGCTGGCTGCCGGCGCTCGGGGTCGGCGGCCCGACCTCGCTCATCCTGCCGGCGCTCTCGCTCGGTCTGGGCTTCGCGGCGATCATCACGCGCATCCTGCGGAGCGCCCTGATCGACGTCTACCAGCAGCCGTACATCCTCGTCGCGCGCAGCAAAGGGCTCTCGAACTGGCAGGTGCTCACCCGGCACGCCATGCGGAACGCGATCTCGTCGGTGACCACGATCATCGGCCTGCAGATCGGCAACCTGCTGGCCGGGGCGGTCGCGACCGAGGTGATCTTCGGCAGGCCGGGGATCGGCAACTACCTGGTGTCGCAGATCCAGCTGAAGGACATCCCGAGCATCCAGGGAATCGTCCTGTTCATCGCCCTGAGCTACATCGTGATCAACATCCTGGTCGACGTCGGGCACGGGCTGCTCGACCCGCGCGTACGGAAGGCCTGGGCCGCATGACCTCCGCAGTCGAGCACGTGATCGAGAAGCCGAGCCCTCGAGCGGGCAAGCACCGCCGTCGCCGGGTGGATGTCGGAGGAGCGGTCGTGTGCACCGCCGCCGTGCTGCTGGTGCTCGCCGTGGTTCTGGCGCCCGTGATCGCCCCCGACCCGCCGACGGTCGCGGTGGGACTCGCGCGCAGCGCCCCCAGCATCGAGCACCCGTTCGGGATCGACCACCTCGGCCGCGACGTGCTCTCCCGGGTGCTGTGGGGCGGCAGGGAGACCCTCATGATGGCGGGACTCAGCACCGCGCTGGCGGCGATCGTCGGAGTCCCGATCGGGCTGTTCGCCGGCTACGTCGGCGGCGTGCGCGGCGGGATCTCGATGCGGGTCATGGATGTGCTGCTCGCCTTCCCCGGGCTGCTCCTGGCCCTCGTGATCATCACCATCGGGGGAGCCGGTGTCGCGAGCACCGTGCTCGCGGTCGGCGTCTCGTTCGTGCCCGTGTTCGCCCGCGTGGTCTACGGCTCCACCCAGCGGGCGAGGGCCGAGGAGTACATCGCCGCGTCGATCGTCGTCGGCGCGTCCCCGTTCCGGGTGATGACCAGGAACGTGCTCCCGGTCGTGCTGACCGAGGTCGTCGTGATGGTGTCGAGCGCGATCGGCTGGACCATGCTGCTGACAGCCGCACTCAACTTCCTGGGCTTCGGCGTCGCGCCGCCCACCCCGGAGTGGGGAGCCGATCTCGGCGCGGGCACCGAGTACCTCGACCAGGCCTGGTGGATCTCGGCCGCTCCCGGCCTCGCCATAACGGTCACCATCCTGATCGCCAACTTCCTCGGCGACTACCTCGCCAAGGTGCTCTCGGCGCCGCGTGCCGAACTGGTCCCGGGGAAGTGAGGAACCGATGAAGCTCACCATCCTCCCGCTCGGCACCTGCTGGTGCGCGCACGGCGTGGTGACCCCCGGTCACCGCCACGACGAGAAGTTCAGCATCCCGGTCTCCTCCTACCTCGTCGAGCTCGACCGGGGGCGCCTGCTGCTGATCGACACCGGGATGAGCCGCGACCACATCGGCAACCCCGACCTCACCTGGGCCGGCACCGACTTCGCCCGGATGCTGACCCCGGTCATGGCCCCCGAGGACGACATCGCCTTCCAGCTGGCCGCACTCGGCATCGAGCCGCCGCAGATCGACTACGTGATCAACACGCACCTGCACTTCGACCACGCCGGCAACAACTTCCAGTTCATCAACGCCACCTTCTTCGCCCAGCGCGCGCACTACGAGCACGCCCTGGAGAACCCGAGGTTCCCCAACGAATACTGGAACGTCGCCGGCCTCGACTACGAGCTCCTCGACGGCGGCGGCGAGGTGCTGCCGGGCGTCGAGATCATCCCGACCCCCGGGCACGCGCCCGGCCACCAGTCCGTGCTGCTGCACCTGCGCCGGGACGGCGACCTGGTGATCTGCGGCGACGCGATCTACCTGCAGGACAACATCGACCTCGACAACTGGGAGGCGATGGCCGATCCGGCCCAGGCCCGGGCCAGCGCCCAGCGCCTCCGCGACCTGGAGGCCGGCGGCGCCCGCCTGCTCTTCGGGCACGACCCCGCACAGGCCGCCGCCTTCCCGCGCGCGCCCCACCGTTACTGCTGACCACCGACCGCACCGATCCCCAAGGAGCCGCACCCGTGACCGAATCCAACATCCTCATCTCCGACGTCGCCGTCTTCGACTCGCGCACCGGAACACGCGTCGAGCACCAGTCGGTCGTCGTCGCCGGCGACACGATCGACTGGGTCGGGCCGGCCGCGCAGGAGCCCGCCCCGGGCGACGGGTGGACCGTCCGCGACGGGCGCGGCCGCACGCTGCTGCCAGGCCTCTTCAACGGCCACGTGCACCTGATGGGCGACGGCGTGAACGACGGGGGCACGCTCACCGACTCGACCACCTACGGCGCCGTCCAGGCGGTGCGCAACCTCGAGCAGACGATCATGACCGGCGTCACCAGCGTCCGCGACTGCGGGTCGATCGGCGGCATCGCCATCGAGCTGCGCGACATCGTGGCCTCCGGCTACCTGCGCGGGCCGCGCGTGAAGGCGGCCGGACGCGTGATCACGATGACGGGCGGCCACGGGCACTCGATCGGGCGTCAGGCGGACGGGCCGTGGGGCGTCGCGCAGGCCACGCGCGCGGAGCTGCACGCCGGGGCGGACTTCATCAAGATCATGGCCACCGGCGGGGTGCTCACGGAGGGCGTGACGCCGCTGCAGACCGCGCTCCACGTGGACGAGCTCCGGGCGGCGGTCGACGAGGCGCACAACGCCGGAAAGCGCATCACAAGCCACGCGATCGGCGGCGCCGGGGTGAAGAACGCGATCCGCGCAGGGCTCGACTCGATCGAGCACGCCTGCTTCTTCGACGACGAGGCCATCGAGCTGGCGCTGGAGCGGGGGACGATCATCGTCCCGACCCTGGTGGCGGTGAACCGCATCGTGACCAACGGCGACAGCATCCCGGAGTGGGTGTACAAGAAGGCGCTCATGGAGTCCGAGGCGTCGGTCTCCGGCTTCCGCGCGATGGTCGCAGCGGGCGTACGCGTCGCGCTCGGCACCGACGCGGGCACCCCGCACAATCCGCACACCGAGGTCCCTGTCGAGCTGGAGCTGATGGTCGAGTACGGCATGACGCCGAGTCAGGCGCTGGTCGCCGCGACCCTCACCGCTGCCGAGAACTTCGACGTGCTCGACACGCTCGGCGCGGTCGAGGCCGGCCTGCTCGCCGACCTGCTGCTCGTCGAGGGCGACCCGACCGTCGACGTGTCCGCGATCAGGAACGTGCTGCTGGTGACCAAGGGCGGCGAGATATTCCGCGACGAGCTCGTCGGCGAAGCGACTCAGGCCAGGGACGAGGTCGCGGCGTGAGGGGCGACTCGTTGCTGTCGGTCCGCGACCTGCGGGTCGTCTTCCCCGGCCAGTCCGAGGCGGCGGTCGGCGGCGTGAGCTTCGATATGGAGACCGGGCGGACGCTCGGCCTGGTCGGCGAGTCCGGCTCGGGCAAGAGCACCGTGTGCCTCGCCCTGCTGGGCCTGCTGCCGCGCGGCACGCAGGTGACCGGGCAGATCCTGTTCCGCGGCCGCGACCTGGTGAAGCTGAAGGACTCCGCACTGCGGCCGATCCGCGGCAAGGAGATCGGGCTGGTGTACCAGGACCCGCTCGGCGCCCTGAATCCGGTGCGCACGATCGGCGCGCAGCTGCGCGAGTCGCTGCGGCTGCACCTCGGGCTCTCGCGCGCAGCGGCCGACGACCGTGCCGTCGAACTGCTCGAACGGGTCGGCATCTCCTCCGCCCGCGCCACCCTGGGCGCATACCCCCACGAGTTCTCCGGCGGCATGCGCCAGCGCGTCGTCATCGCGATGGCGATCTCGTGCAACCCGTCGTTGCTGGTCGCAGACGAACCGACCACCGCCCTCGACGTGAACGTGCAGGCGCAGGTGCTCGACCTCCTGCAGAGCCTGAGCGACGAGCTCGGCCTCGCCCTCCTGCTGGTCAGCCACGACCTCGGCGTCGTCGCGGGTCTCTCCGACACGACGGCCGTCATGCGATTCGGCGAGATCGTGGAGCAGGGCGACGCGGTGTCGGTGTTCACCGAGCCGCAGCATCCGTACACGCGCGCTCTGCTCGCCAGCGTGCGGGCCCTGGAGAGCGAGGACGCACAGTGACCGCCCCGCTGCTTCAGGTGAGCGACCTCACCGTCAGCTTCTCGCGCCGAGGGCTGCTCCGCCGCGGCGCCCCCGTGCCCGCCGTCAGAGGCGTCTCGCTGACCGTGGAGGCCGGCTCGACCGTCGGGATCGTCGGCCAGTCCGGTAGCGGCAAGTCGACCGTCGCACGCACCATCGTCGGACTCGAGAAGCCCACCTCGGGCACGATCGCGCTCGCCGGGACGCCGATGGACCAGACCGCGTCGTCGCTGGCCGCA
This sequence comes from Leifsonia sp. KNZ13-11D, assembly GCF_056754895.1. Taxonomy (NCBI): domain Bacteria; kingdom Bacillati; phylum Actinomycetota; class Actinomycetes; order Micrococcales; family Microbacteriaceae; genus Leifsonia; species Leifsonia sp. KNZ13-11D. The sequence goes on along the minus strand of NZ_JBPGWU010000001.1, from coordinate 400,972 downwards.
CTGCGCCGCAGCGTGCAGATGGTGTTCCAGGACTCGCTGAGCTCGCTGAATCCCCGGCGGACCGTGGCCGCGATCCTCGCCGAACCGCTGATCGTGCACAAGGTCGTCCCGCGTCACCAGCTGCGCAGCCGCATCGCCGAGCTGCTCGACGATGTCGGCCTGCCCGCCGGGTTCGCGCAGCGCCGCCCGATGCAGCTCTCGGGAGGCCAGCGACAGCGCGTCAACATCGCGCGAGCCCTGGCGAGCGAGCCGCAGCTGATCATCGCCGACGAGCCGACCAGCGCGCTCGACGTCTCCATCCGGGCGCAGGTGCTCGAGCTGATGAAGCGCCTGCAGGCGGAACGCGGGCTGGCCTACCTCTTCATCAGCCACGACCTCCACGTCGTGCGCCACATGAGCGACACGGTCGTGGTCATGCACCGCGGCGAGATCGTGGAGGTCGCCGACAAGCACACCATCTACCGCGCACCGCAGCACGAGTACACCCGGTCGCTGCTCGCCGCGGCGCCCACCACCGACTCCGCACTGGCACGCGCGCAGAGCCGTCGCCGGGAGCGGCTGGGCGCGTCGTGACCGCGCAGACACCCCAACCACGAAGGAACGAAACCCCCCGAATGCAGCTACCCCACAGCACCAGCACGATGCCGCGCTCCGGAATCCGCGAGATCATGGACCTCGCCCTCGCCCGGCCCGGCACCATCCGGCTCGAGCTCGGCGAGCCGGACTTCCCGACGCCCCCGAACGTGGTGGAGGCGGCGGCGCGCGCGGCAGCGGCCGGGCTGACGAAGTACACGCCCACCGCGGGCATCCCGCAGCTGCGCGAGGCGCTGGCCGAGAAGATCCGGGCGCGCAACGGGTTCACCGTCGACCCCGGCCGGGTGCTGGTCTCGACCGGCGCCGTGCAGGGCATCTACACCGCGCTGGCCGGACTGATCGATCCTGGCCAGGGCATCCTGGTGCCGTCGCCGAGCTGGCCCAACTACCTCATGATGTGCCGGCTGCTGCGCGCCGACCCGGTCGGCTACCGGCTGCGCCCCGAGAACGGCTACGCGCCCGACATCGCCGAGCTGGAGGCGGCGATCACCCCCCGGACGCGCGCCATCGTGCTCAACTCGCCGTCGAACCCGCTCGGCTCGGTCGTCGACGCCTCCCGTCTGGCCGAGATCGTGGCGTGGGCGAACGATCGCGGGCTCTGGATCGTCTCCGACGAGTGCTACGACGAGCTTACCTACGACCGCCCGCACGTCTCTGCGGCCGTGTTCGACGAGCGCGACTCGGTCGTCTCGGTGTTCAGCTTCTCGAAGACCTACGCGATGACCGGCTGGCGGATCGGCTACGCCGCACTCCCGCGGGAATCGGTGACCACCCTGTCGAATGCCCACGAGGCGACGATGTCGTGCGTCGCGATGCCGACCCAGTACGCCGCGCTCGAGGCGGTCACCGGCCCGCAGGAGCCGGTGGCGGCGATGCGCGCCGAGTATCGCCGGCGCCGGGATGCGGCACTGGCCGAGCTGGCCGCGGCCGGCATCCCCGCCTACCGGCCGGACGGGGCCTTCTACCTCTGGATCGACATCTCGGCGTCAGGACAGCGCAGCGACGACTTCGCCCGCCGCCTGGTCGCGGAATCCGGGGTCGCGGTCGCGCCGGGGACGGCGTTCGGGCCGGGAGGCGAGGGGCACGTCCGGCTCTCCATCGCGAACGGCGTCGACAGCATCCGGGAGGGCGTCGTGCGGATCGCGGCGGCTCTCGGAACTCCCGCGATCGCGGCCCGATGATGCCCGCATCCGCCGCCGATGCCGCCAGTAAGCTGCCAGAGAGCATCAGAAGGAGGGGTCGAATGAGCATGCCGGCCGACCACGACGTCGAGCGGGGGACGGGGTCGAACCGGCGCCGGGCTCGCGGCTCGCCCAGATCATCCAGCGCCCGGCGCCCAAGGCGCCGCTCGACGACGTCGACATCGCGTTGCTGAAGGCGCTGCACGAGGATTCGCGGCTCTCGCAGCGCGCGCTGTCGCGGGAGGTCGCGCTGTCGGCCCCGGCGATCGGGGAGCGGCTGGCCCGCCTGGAGCGGCTCGGCGTCATCCGCGGCTACACCGTCGACCTCGACTGGGCCGCGCTCGGCTACTCGATGTCGGTGCACATCCCGATGACGGCCGCCGCCGGAGCCGACCTCGGCGCGATCATCGAGAGCCTCGTCGAGATGCCCGAGCTGGAAGACCTCGACATCGTCACCGGGCAGTGGGACCTCATCGCGAAGTTCCGCCTGCGCGACCACGCCCACCTGCAGGAGGTGCTGCTGGTGCGCATCTGGCAGATCCCGGGCGTGCAGCGGGTCGAGACCTTCCTCGGGCTCGGAAACTACCGGGGCGCGGGCGCACTCCGCGATCTCTGACCCGTACCCCTGCGGCCCGCACCGCCGGGCCGCCCGCACCGTCCGCCCATCCCCACGCAGGGAGGAACACCCGTGACCGCTCGCCCCGCCCCGACCGGCACCGCCGCGACCTCGCTCCGCGTCGACGCCGCGCGCCTGCGCTCCGACATCGAACAGCTCGGCCGCATCGGCCGCGTCGCCGCCGGGGGGATCAGCCGCACGAGCTTCTCACCCGCCGACCTGGAAGCCCGGGCCTGGTACCACGACCGTTGCGCCGAGGCCGGCCTCGCCGTCGACGCCGACGGCCTGGGCAATCTGCTCGTCCGCGGTCCCGGGGACGACGGCTCCGGACCGGCCGTGTGGTCGGGTTCGCACATCGATACGGTGCCGAACGGCGGCCGCCTCGACGGCGCGCTGGGCTCGCTCGCCGCGCTCGAATGCCTCCGCACGCTGTCGGAGGCCGGCGTCACGCTGCGGCACCCCGTGCGCGCGGTCGTCTTCACCGACGAAGAGGGCAGCTACGATCACCTCCTGGGCTCGGTCGGCCTGCGACTCGGCTACACGCGCGCCCAACTGCACGAACTGCGCGGCCGCGACGGCGACCCGCTCGTCGACCGGCTCATCGCGATCGGCTGGGACGTCGACACCGCCACGCGCACCGCGATCGACCCCGGGAGCGTGCACGCCTTCGTGGAGCTGCACATCGAGCAGGGCCCGAAGCTGGAGGCCCAGGGCATCGACATCGGCGTCGTCACCTCCATCGTCGGCATCGGGGGAGCGGAGGCCGAGTTCATCGGCGCCGCCGACCATGCCGGCACCACCCCGATGGACCGGCGCAAGGACGCGCTCCTCGCCGCTGCGGACTACCTGCTCGGCCTGCCGGGGCTTGCGGCCGCGATCGACCCGGCCGCCGTCGTCACCTGCGGCATCCTCGATCTCGAACCGGGCGGCTCCAACATCGTGCCGGGCACAGTACGGGTCACCCTCGACTTCCGCTCCCCGGATGCGGAACGGCTGCGTGCGCTCGCCGCGGCGCTGGAGACCCGCGCCCGCACCGTGGCCGCCGAGCGCGGTCTCGAAGCCGGCTGGCGACAGGACGCGCTGATCGAGCCGGTCGCCCTCGACGAGGATGTCCGCAGCGTCATCGCCGGCCGGGTCGACGCCCTGGGCCTGACACGCACCGACATTCCCTCCGGCGCCGGCCACGACGCGCAGAACATGGCGTGGCTCGCACCGACCGGGATGATCTTCGTGCCCAGCATCGGAGGCAAGAGCCACACTCCAGAAGAGGACACGACCTGGGAGGACATCGAGAACGGCGCGAACGTCCTCCTGCAGACGCTGCTGGCGCTCGCGGACGTGTAGGCCGCCGCTCGCTCGCCCGCGAGCGGATGATCGGCCGGGGCCGAGCACGACGACGCTCCGACGGGAGACCGCACACGCGGCATCCACGGCGCAGAGTTGCATCGTGCGGCGACAACGCCTTTAATCTGCATATGCACGCAGATAAGCCGATATGCGGACGCCTGCCCGACAGCCAGTACGTCGAGCTCGCCGTGGAGGTGTTCGCCATGCTCGCGGACCCGACCCGGGTGCGGATCGTGCTGGCGCTCCGGGATGCCGGCGAGCTGTCGGTGAATCACCTGGCGGACATCCTGGACAAGCAGCCGGCGGCCGTGTCTCAGCATCTGGCGAAGCTGCGGCTGGCGCGGATCGTCGCCACCCGGCAGGACGGCCAGCGGGTCTTCTACCGGCTCGAGAACGAGCACGCGAGCCGGCTGGTGAGCGACGCGATCTTCCAGGCCGAGCACTCCCTGGGCGGCACACCCCGGCACCACCACGCGGCGGCGGCCACGGACGACGAGGCGACCGCATGACCCACGAGACGCACACCCACCACGGGCACGATCACGGGCAGCCCCACGACCACGACGACCACCAGCACGCTCACGACCACGGCCACCACCACCCCACCGGCTTCAAGGGCTTCCTCTACGGCCTCTTCATCCCGCACTCGCACGACGCCGCCGACGCGATCGATGATGCGATGGAGGCGAGCACCGAGGGCGTCCGCGCCCTGAAGATCAGCCTCTTCGTGCTGCTCGGGACCACCCTGCTGCAGGCGGTGATCGTCGCGTTCAGCGGCTCCGTCGCGCTGCTTGCCGACACGGTTCACAACTTCTCCGACGCGCTGACCGCGGTGCCGCTGTGGATCGCGTTCGTGCTCGGGCGCCGCGCCGCCTCCCGCCGCTACACCTACGGGTACGGTCGCGCGGAGGATCTCTCCGGGCTGTTCATCATCGCGGTCGTCGCACTGTCCGCCGTCGTGGCGGCCTGGCAGTCGATCGAGCGCCTCTTCCGCCCGCAGCCGCTGGAGAACCTGGGCTGGGTGATCGTCGCCGGCCTGATCGGATTCGCCGGCAACGAGGCGGTCGCGATCTACCGCATCCGCGTCGGCCAGCGCATCGGCTCCGCCGCCCTGGTCGCGGACGGCGTCCACGCCCGGATCGACGGCTTCACCTCGCTGGCGGTCGTCCTCGGGGCGATCGGCGTGATGCTCGGCTTCCCCCTCGCCGACCCGATCGTGGGCCTGCTCATCTCGGCCGCGATCATCGTCCTGCTCTGGGGAACCGTCCGCAGCATCGGTCGCCGGCTGCTCGACGGAATCGAACCTCACCTGGTCGACCAGCTGGAGCACGCGCTGACCGGGACGAGCGGCGTCGTCGCGGTGCCGCGCGTGCAGCTGCGCTGGATCGGCCACCGGCTGCACGGGAGCGCGCGGCTGGCCGTCGACGCCTCGACCCTGGCGGAGGCTCAGATCATCGGAGAGGCCGCGCGCGAGCACGCGACGACCCACCTCCGCAACCTCGACGACCTCCAGCTCGAACTGGTCCCCGCCGGCGTCGACCCCGCACGATGACGGACACCCGGCTCGACGGCGACGCCCGGCTCCGCCTGATCCGCTTCGGAATCGGCCTGGAGGCGGTCACCCTCGGCTGGAACGTGGTCGGAGTGGTCGTGCTCGCCGTCCTCGCTTCTCGGAGCGCGTCGGTCGCGCTGCTCGGCTTCGGCCTGGACAGCCTGATCGAGATCTTCGCCAGCATCGTCGTGATCTGGGAGTTGACGGGTGCCGGCGAGCGTCGGCAGCGGCTCGCGCTGCGGCTCATCGGCGTGGCGTTCCTGCTGCTGGCCGGGTATCTCCTCGTCCAGGCGGTGGTCGCACTGATCGCCGGCCATCATGCAACGCCCGCCCCCGGCGGCGCGGGATGGACGGCCGCGACCGCGCTGGTGATGTTCACCGTCGCCTACGGCAAAGCCCGCACCGGCCGTCGGCTCGGCAACCCGGTGCTGACCACCGAGGGCCGCGTGACGCTGGTGGACGGCATCCTCGCGACCGCCGTCCTGCTCGGCATCGGCCTCGACGGGCTCCTCGGCTGGTGGTGGGCGGACCCCGTGGCCGGTCTCGTGATCGTCGCCTACGCCGTGCGCGAGGCCGTGCACATCTTCGGGGAGTGACCGTGCCCGAGTGGATGTGGACCGCCGTCGGCGTGCTCCTCGGCCTGGCCGTCGTCTGGGTCGCCCTCGTCGTCGTCCTGCTCGTCCAGCAGCGCCGTGCCGGGCGAGACGTCGATTGGCGCGCGGTCCTGCGCCTGGTGCCCGACGTGATCCGGTTGATCCGGCGGCTCGCGACCGACCCGTCGGTGCCGCGCGGCACCCGCTGGTGGCTCTACGGACTGCTCGCCTACCTCATCCTCCCGATCGACCTCATCCCCGACTTCCTCCCCGGCATCGGTTACGCCGACGACGCGATCATCACCATCCTCGCGCTGCGCTTCGCCGCCAAGCACGCGGGCTACGACGCCCTCGAACGCAATTGGCCGGGGACGCCCGACGGGCTCGCGGGCCTGGTGGCTCTCGCCCGCATTCCTCGTTCCGTGCGCCACACTGGGGGTCGGGAGGAGACGCCATGAAACGCATCGGCCTGCTCGGGGGAATGAGCTGGGAGAGCACCGCCCTCTACTACTCGCTGCTCAACGAAGGGGTTCGCGAGCGACTCGGCGGGCTGCACTCCGCCGACCTCGTGCTGGTGTCGGTGGACTTCGCCGAGATCGAGCGGTTCCAGGCCGCGGGCGAGTGGGACCGCGCCGGGGCGATCCTGGCCGCGGAGGCGCAGCGGCTCGAGAGCGCAGGCGCGGAGTGCGTCGTTCTGTGCACCAACACCATGCACAAGGTCGCCGACCGGGTCTCCCGCGAGCTGCACATCCCGCTGCTGCACCTGGGGGATGTCACCGCCGCAGCCGCACTCGGCGCCGGGATGCGCACGGTCGCGCTGCTCGGCACCCGCTTCACCATGCAGGAGCCGTTCTACCGCGACCGGCTCGAAGCCGCCGGACTCCGGGTCCTCGTGCCCGGCCCCGACGCCCGAGTGGCGCTCGACGAGATCATCTACGGAGAGCTCGTGCGCGGGGTCATCCGCGAGGAGTCCCGCGCGGTGTACCGCAGCGCTATCGAGGACCTCGTCGGCCGCGGCGCCGAGGGCGTCATCCTCGGCTGCACCGAAATCGAGTTGCTCGTACGACCCGAGGACTCGCCTGTCCCGGCCCTCCCGACCACCGCGCTGCACGCGGCCGCGGCGATCGATTTCGCCCTGGCGTGAGGGCCGGCAGAAGCCTTTCGCCCGCCGATTCCGACCCCCGTCGGACCCGGGAACCGCTTCGGAAATCGGGCCTAGGCACACGACGCCCTCGTCCCCCAGACTGAGCGCATGCAGCGACCGCTCGCAGGTCTCAGCTGGCGCAACGCCGGCTCGGAAGCGGTCGCGGGTGTCACGCTGCTCGCCATCGCGGTGCCCCTGAACATCGGCTACGCGCAGATCGCCGGCCTTCCGCCGACCGCTGGGCTGTACGCGCTCGTGCTCCCGGCGATCGTCTACGCGCTGATCGTGTCGTCCCGCCAGCTGGTCGCGTCGCCGGATGCGGCGGCGGCCGCGCTGGTCGCCTCCTCCATCGGCGGACTGGCGGTCGCCGGAAGCGCCGACTACCTCAGCCTCGCGTTCGCGCAGGCCATCATCTGCGGCGCGCTGTTCGCGCTGGCCGCCGTGTTCCGGCTCGGGTTCCTGGCGAATTTCCTCTCCAAGCCCATCCTGATCGGCTTCGTCGGCGGACTGGCTCTCGACATCCTCATCAGCCAGTTCGCGAAGATGTTCGGCGAGAAGATCGACTCGGGTGCGGAGTTCACCGACAAGCTGTTTGCGGTCATCACCGGACTGCCGAACCTGAACGGCTGGTCCCTGCTGATCGCGGTGCTGTCGGTGATCGTGCTGGTGGTCGGGCCGCGCATCGCCCGGTCGGTGCCGTGGGCGCTGATCGTGCTCGTGGTCGCCACTGTGGTCGTCGTCCTGACCGGGCTCGAGGCCCAGGGGGTCGCGGTGCTGGGCCCGGTGGATGCGGGTCCGCCGGCGATCACCTGGCCGGTGCTCGACTGGGGCAGCTGGCTCGCGCTCATCCCCTCGGCGATCGCCCTGACGATGGTCACGATGGCGGAGGGCCTGCTCGTCGCCCGCAACTACGGCGAGAAGCACCGCTACGGCACCAGCCCGAACCGCGACCTGCTCGCGTTCGGCGCGGCGAACGTCGCGGCCGGTGCGACCGGCGGGTTCGCGGTCGGCTCGTCCACCTCGCGCACCGCGGCGATGGACCAGGCGGGTTCACGCACGCAGCTCCCGTCGCTGGTCGCCGCGGTCGGTACGCTGCTGCTCCTGCTGTTCGGGACCGGGCTCCTCGAGCATGTCCCGTCGCCTGCGATCGGCGCGATCGTGGCGGTGGCGATCGTCCCGCTGCTGGGCATCCCGGAGTTCGTGCGGCTGTGGCGGCAGGACCGGTTCGAGTTCGGCATCGGCGCGGTGTGCTTCGTCGTCACCCTGCTCATCGGGGCGATCCCCGGCATCGTCGTGGCGTTCGTCCTTGCCCTGATCAACCTGGCCAAGCGCGCATCCACCCCGGCGATCGACGTGCTGGCCGCCGATGGGGACCCGGACTCGTCGCTGCTCGACCCTGCGCCGAAGGGAGCCACGACCGCGCCCGGCATCGTCGTCATCCGCCTGGCCGCTCCCCTGTTCTTCGCCAACGGCTCGGTCTTCGCCGACGCCGTCAAGCGCGCGGTGGTGGGCGCGGAGGGCGTGCGGCACGTGGTCCTCGACCTGGAGGCCGTCACCGACGTGGACGTCACCGGCGCCGAGGACTTCGCCGACCTGAAGGAGTGGCTGACCGACCACGACGTCGACCTGTCGTTCAGCCGCCCGCGGAGCGACCTGGTCGAGCGGATGCGGCACCTCGACGTGCTCGGCGACGAGCGGCTCTACCCCACCAACCGGGCCGCGCTCGCGGACCTCGGCACACCATCCGTCGGCTGACGGCCACGAGAGAGCAGGATCAGCATGGGACCCGTCATCGGAGACATCCTCCCCCTCGCGCTCGGTGTCGCGATCAGCCCCATCCCGATCATCGCGGCCATCCTGATGCTGCTGTCGCCGAAGGCCCGCGGCACCAGCCTCGGCTTCCTCCTCGGCTGGGTGCTCGGGATCGTCGTGGCGGTGGTCCTCTTCACCCTGCTCTCCACGGTCATCCCGCACGGCGACGACGCCGAGCAGTCGAAGCCTGTCGTGGGGACGATCACGATCATCCTGGGCCTGCTGCTGCTCGTGCTCGCGGTGCGGCAGTGGCGGTCGCGTCCCGCTGCGGGCGCCGAGCCGGCCCTGCCGAAGTGGATGGCCGCCATCGACACGATGACCGCGGTCCGGGCGCTCGTGCTCGGGTTCCTCCTCTCCGCCCTCAACCCGAAGAACCTCCTGATGGGCGTCGCGGCCGGCGTCGCGATCGGCTCCGACGCGCAGAACGCAGGGGAGGCCGTCGTCGCGGTGATCGTCTACACCGTGATCGCCGCCTCCACCGTCGCCGTGCCCGTGATCGCGTACCTGGCCGCCTCCGCGCGGATGGCCCGGCCGCTCGAAGCCCTGCGCACCTGGCTGGTGCACAACAACGCCACCATCATGGCGGTTCTGCTCCTGGTCATCGGCGTCGTGCTGATCGGCAAGGGGCTCGGGCGGTTCTGAACCGCCCCAGAACACCGAGATCGGAGAACGATATGCCCGCAACGGACGCCACCGCCCTTCCGACCGACGACGAGATCGTCGACGCCTACCTGTACCTGTTCGGCCGGCTCCTGGTCGCACGGCAGGAGAAGTACGACATCGACGTCGAACGCGTCGGCTGGAACACGATCAAGTACAACCCGCTCGGTTCGGCCGAGTTCGTCAACCCGAACCTCGACGTTGCCTACCTCGAGGCGTGGATCGCCGTCGACCCCGCGCACGCGGTCACGCTGCACGTCCCCGAGATCGTGGACCGCTACTACACGGTGCAGGTCGTTGACGCCTGGGGCGAGGTGATCGCGAACATCAACGAGCGCAACTTCCCCGAGCATCCGTCCGGGCCGGTGTCGTTCCGCCTCGCCGGGACGACCCCGCCGCTCCCGGACGGTGCGCTCGCGATCGACCTGCCCGGCCCCAAGGCGAAGATCCTCGCGCGGGTGGAGCTCAAGGCGACACCGGAGGAGGCCGTCGCGCTGCAGAGACGGTTCACGATCGACGCACCGTCCGGTATCGACATCGCCCCTCCTCCGGCGATCCCCGACTTCAGCAACGCGGAGCTCCCGGGAGCGGAAGCGTTCACCGCCGGGCCGGACCTTCTGGAGACGGCGCCGGATGGGATGCCGGACGCACCCCGCTACGCTGGGCTCGTCCGCGCCATCGCCGAGAGGATCGCGGGCGACGACGAGGCCAGAGCGGCGGTCGACGAGGTCGTCCGCACGAAGGCGTGGCCGGCCTTCCTCGCCGGCACCAAGGGCTTCGGAACCCAGCGCAATGGCTGGTCGGTCGCGTTCTCGGCGGGCCGCTTCGGCAACGACGTGCTCGCCCGCGACATCGTCGACTACGGCGGCCTCTGGGCCAATACGGTCGATGAGGCCATCTACTACGTCGGCCAGCTCGGAAGCGACGGCGCCCTCCTCGACGGCTCGGCCGCCTACGAGATCCGCTTCCCGAAGGGTGAGCCCGCGGGCCTGGTCGACGCGTTCTGGTCGCTGACGCTCTACTCGGTGCCGGACTATCGCGTGGTCCCGAACCCGATCGACCGCTACGGCATCAACTCGGAGGCCGTGCTCCCTCCCGACGACGACGGCAGCGTGAGCATCTGGATCGCGCCGGAACGTCCGGCGGACGTGGCGGAGTCGCAGTGGCTCCCGTCCCCGAAGGGCGGCGGGTTCTCGCTCAACCTCCGGCTCTACGTCGCCCGGAAGCCGGCCCTCGCGGGCGAGTGGTTCCCGCCGCCGATCGTCCGGGCGGCCACGCCGGCGTGACCTCGAGTGGCGCCGGCACAAGTCGGCTGGGGAGACGGGAACCTTAATGATGGAGACCCGTAAGACGTGGGGACGTACTTCGACGCTCTCACCGCGTACCGCGACGGTCAGCCGGACCCGATCGTGCGGATCTTCGCCGCCGCGTCGTTCGCGGCTCTGAGCAACGCGGACGAGCTCGCCAGGGATCTCAGCGACGCGCAGGACGAGTGGGAGGGTCGGATGCGCGGCATCCGTTCCGACGCGGCGGCTCGCGCGATCGCCCGCCTGAGCATCGAGTATCCCGTCCTCACCGCCGCCACCGCCGCCTCTTTCACCGGCCTCAGCAAGCCGGCGGTCGGGAACGGGCTGGACCAGCTGGTCGAGCGCGGCATCCTCAGTCCCGGCAACTCCAAGAGACGCAAGCGGGTCTGGATCAACCAGGAAGTGCTCGATGCCCTCGAGGCCTTCGCCGCGCGCTCGGGGCGCCGCCGCTAGGCACACGTCCGGACGCTTCCCGCGCCGAAAGCTCCCGAGCGGGCGGCGGCTGCCTACCGCCCGACCACGGGCAGTGGATGCAGCGGATGCAGCGGGCCGCCGAGCAGGGATGCGCCCCACAGTGCCGCGACAACGGTCGCGATCGAGCAGGTCCAGAGCAGGACGGGCACCGCCCATCCGCCGGACGCTCGCCGCGCGACCGCCAGTACGACCAGGCCGCCCACGGCGCCGACGGTGTTGAGGATCACGTCCGTCACGTCGGAGCTGCCCACCGCGAGCACGTACTGGGCGGCCTCGAGTGCGCAGCTCGCCAGCGCCGCGACGGCGGCCACCCGGAGCGCCCGCCACCGCGGCGCCAGCACGCCGAGGTAGACGCCGAACGGCACGAACAGCGCGACGTTCGCCAGCATCTCGGACGGCCGGTTGTCCCCGAAGCCCTCGCTGGCGACGAAAGGGACGAGCTTCACGGCCCGCACGCCCTGCCCGCCGAAGTCGGGCGTGTGGAACTTCCACAGCACCGCCCACACCAGCAGCACGAGGTACACGGCGAACAGCACGACCGGGAGCGGCCCCCGCGCGGCGCGCGGGCGGCGGACGGAGACGGATGCGGTCATCCTTCGACGCTAGGGAGCCCTGCGGCGCGGCGGATCGGCCGGAGGTAGCGGGCGCCTCCGTCGCGAGGACGACATCGTCGCAGAGCGCGGGCCGGCGGAACCCGCCGCATCCAACCCCGTTGGTCCGGTCTTCCCGTCCGAGCGTGAGTTCGTGCCGCATTGTCACAAACACGGGGGCCGTCCGGTCATAGAGGTGAAGGCCATTCACCGCCCGGACAGGAGGCACTCATGCGCCGGATCCTCGACGACCGACGACGGAGACCATCGGTCACAGCACGGCTCGCCAGGGCGGCCTCCGGGAGCGCGGCCGGGCGCCGCATCGCCGCCCTGCGGGACGAACTCCGGATGCGCCGCGTGCCTCTGCACTGGACGAACCTGTTCGGCGTCGTGGCCGTCGCGTGCGTGCTGGCGCTGTTCGTCACCGGCTTCCTCCTCATGTTCCTCTACACGCCGTCGGGGACGCGCGTGATCTACGACGGCACGTACGCACCGCTCGCGGGCGCCGAGATGTCGAAGGCGCTCGAGTCGACGCTCGCGATCACGTTCGAGGTGCCCGGCGGCCTGCTGGTCCGCCAGGCGCACCACTGGGCGGCCCTGCTGCTGCCCGCCGCGATCATGCTGCAGCTGGCGGTGTCGTTCTTCACCGGGGCGTTCCGCCGGCCGCGCCGGCTGTCGTGGGTGCTGCTGTTCGGCCTGCTGATCACCGCCCTGGTCGGAGGCTGGAGCGGGTACGCGCTGCCCGACGACATGCTGTCGGGCACCGGACTGCGGATCGTGGAGGGAATCGTCCTGGGCATCCCGGTCGTCGGCACCTGGCTGTCCGCGCTGCTGTTCGGCGGCGAGTTCCCCGGGCGGATCATCGAGAACCTGTACCCCATCCACGTCGCGGTCGTGCCGGCCCTGCTCGTGCTGCTGCTCGCGGCCAGGGCGCGGCGCGCCTCCGTGCAGAAGCCGCCGCAGTTCGCCGGCCCCGGGCGCACGGAGGAGCGGATCGTCGGAGTCCCGGTGCTGCCGCAGCTCGCGGCGCGCGCAGGCGGGCTGCTCGCCATCGCGACGGGTGGCATCGTCCTGGTCGCGGCGACGGTGACCATCAGCCCGATCTGGCTCTACGGCCCCTCCTCCCCGGGCGACGCCTCCGCGGGCTCGCAGCCGGACTGGTACACGGGCTTCCTCGACGGCGCGCTCAGGCTCGTCCCGCCCGGCTGGGAGTTCGAATGGCTCGGCCGCACCTGGACACTCGCCATCCTCATCCCTCTGGCGGTGGTGGGGCTGTACCTCCTCGCGATCGCGGTCTACCCGTTCGTCGAGGAATGGATCACCGGGGACCACCGCGACCACCACCTGCTGGACCGGCCGCGCAACGAGCCGACCCGCACCGCTCTGGGCGTCTCGGCGATCGTCTTCTACGCCGCGCTCTGGGGCGCCGGAAGCGCCGACCTGGTGGCCACGCACTTCCAGCTCACGGTGGAGTCGGTGGTCGCCGGCTACCGTGCGCTCGTCGTCCTGGGGCCCATCGTCGCGTTCGTGCTCACCCGCCGGGTCTGCCTCGCCCTGCAGAAGCGCGACCGCGACATCCTGCTGCACGGTTACGAGACGGGGCGGATCGTCCGGCTGCCCGGCGGCGAGTACGCCGAGGTGCACGGCTCGGTGGATGCGGCCGAGCGGTACCGGCTCGCCGGCCCGGTGCCTGCACGCCCGGCCCAGGCCACGCCCGACGAGGACGGACGGCGGCGGCCTTCGCAACGGTTCCGGGCGGCGCTCGCCCGGATGTTCTTCGAAGACAGGCTGGAGCCGGCGGACCCGATGAGCCGCGACGAGGTCGTCGCTGGAGCACGAACGGATGAGGCGATCGCACGGAACGAGGTCGGTGCGGGGCTCAGAGGTCGTCCGGGTTCAGGTTGAGGGTCACCGACGAGTACACCTGCTGCTGCGCGTCGAAGACCCCCCGGTCGGCGTTGAGCCACAGCAGGTACGAGGCGGGGATGCCGAACCGCTGCGCGATCCCGTCGGTCGTGTCGCCGGGCGCGACGACGTAGCGGGCGGGCGCGCCGCTCGGGGTGGTCGCCGTCACCGCGCCGCGCGCGCCGACGAGTGGTCCGGCATCCACCGGGTGGACGTTGGACTGGCGCGGGGGGATCGACCACGTCACCGTGTCGACCGCGAGCACCTTGTTCGGCCCGAGCTCGACCGGGACCCCGTCCTCCGACGCGACGGAGGAGTAGGTGACGAGCGTCGTGAGGTACGAGGGCTTCGTGCCCAGCACGGCCGACGATGGTGCCGCCGCCGCGGTGGTCGGACCGCCGAGCGAGTGGTCCCCGATGCCGTGATAGGTGAGCCCGTCGCCGACGCGCGGCGGCGTCTCCAGGAACGTGACCGAGACCGGCACCGGCACCGTCGAGGTGAAGCCCGAGTACTCGACGGTGTACATCCCATCGCCCGTGGACACGACACGGTAGCGGTAGTGGATGCTGCCCTTCGGCGAGGCGACGCTCCCCTGCGCGACGACCGTGCCGGCCGGGACGTGCGTCAGTGTGGGCGCGGGCGGCGGAGGTGCGGGCGGCGTCGGGGTGGCCGTCGGGGTCGGCGGGACCGTGGGTGCGACCGTGCGTGGCAGCGGGGTCGGGGTGCCGGATGGATGCGGAGTCCGCTGCTGCGTCCGGAGCGGCGCGGACGCCGCCTTCGCGTCGCCGCCGAACAGCGCGCATCCGCTCAGCCCCGCGGTCGCCGCGACGAGTGCCGCGGCCGCGACCGTCCCGAGCACGACCCGCCGGAACGGTGCCCTCCTGTGAACCATGGTTCCCCCCAACCGGGATGCTAACAGGTGGCCGGGCGCCCCTCTTCTCCGCTGGCCCGGCGTATCGTGTGCTCGACACGGAGGAGGCGGCATGGCACGGGTGCTGGTGACGGGTGCGGGCAGCGGACTCGGGTTCGGGGCCGCACGCGAGCTGGTCGGGGACGGCCACACGGTGGTGGGCCACGTCCGGAGTCTCGACCGGGCGGACGAGCTGCGGACCGTGCTCGGGGACCGCGGCAGCATCCTCGCCGCCGAGCTTGCCGACGACGCGCAGGTGCGTGGCCTCGCCGACGCGGTGAGCGCCGCCGGCGGAGTGGATGCGGTGATCCACAACGCGGGCGTCATCGACGGGCGCGCCCTGCTCCCGGTCAACGTGAGGGCGCCGTACGTGCTCACGGCGCTGGTGCCGGCGGAGCGCGTCGTCTTCCTCAGCAGCGGGATGCACCGCGGCGGTCACCCCCGACTCGACGGCCTCGACTGGTCGGGCGGACGGACGACGGCCACCTACTCCGACACCAAGCTGCTGATCACCGCGCTGGCGGCGGCGCTGCCCCGCTACCGCGCCGGCGTCTTCAGCAACGCGGTCGACCCCGGCTGGGTGCCGACCCGGATGGGCGGCGCGCACGCCCCGGACGACCTGGAGCTCGGCCACCGCACCCAGGTCTGGCTCGCCGAAGGCGAGGACCCGGCCACTCGCACCTCCGCCTACTGGCACCACCAGCGGCAGCAGCGTCCGCATCCCGCAGCGCTCGACCAGGCGTTCCAGGACCGCCTCGTGGAGGCGCTGGCGGCGCACACGGGGCTACGCCTGGGCTGACAGCGCCGACGTGCCGGCGCTTCCCCAGGCAGTCTCCCGATAGGATCGACGCAACAAGGGGAGTACTCCCGCAGGCAGCGAGCCCGTCAGTACGGATGCGCCACCGCATCCCGGGCCGCTGGTCCCGCCGCCGACAAGGCGTCGGGACGGAGGAGACCTTGGCGAATCGCTACGCCTACCCCTTGGAGTCCCGGTGCAGGTCACCCCGCTCAGCTGGATCATCACCATCGCGGTGACGATCGCCTTCTTCGTCTACGAGTTCTTCGCGCACGTGCGCAAGCCGCACGAGCCCACGATCGGCGAGTCCGCCCGCTGGTCCGCGTTCTACATCGGACTGGCGCTGCTGTTCGGCGTGGGGATCGGCCTGGTCTCCGGGTGGGACTTCGGCGGCCAGTACTTCGCCGGCTACCTGACCGAGAAGGTGCTGTCGGTCGACAACCTGTTCGTCTTCCTGCTGCTGATGACCGCCTTCGCCGTGCCGAAGGCGTACCAGCAGAAGGTGCTGATGATCGGCATCATCATCGCGCTGGTGCTGCGCGGCGCCTTCATCGCGGTCGGCGCGACCCTGATCGAGAGCTACTCGTGGGTGTTCTACCTGTTCGGCGCTCTGCTGCTGGTGCTGGCGTGGCGGCAGGCGTTCGGCTCGCACGGCTCCGACCCGTCCGACAACCGGGCGATGCGCTTCATCCGCCGCCACCTCCCGGTCACCGAGGAGTACCACCGCGACCGGTTGACGGTGAAGAAGGGCGGCCGGCGCTTCGTCACGCCGATGCTGCTCACCGTCATCGCCATCAGCCTGATCGACGTGGTCTTCGCCGTGGACTCCATCCCGGCGATCTACGGCCTGACCAGCGAGGCGTACATCGTCTTCACCGCGAACGCGTTCGCCCTGATGGGGCTGCGGCAGCTCTTCTTCCTCATCGGCGGGCTGCTCGAGCGGCTGGTCTACCTCTCGCAGGGACTGGCCGTCATCCTCGGGTTCATCGGCGTGAAACTGGTCTTCCACGCGCTGCACGTCAACGAGCTGCCGTTCATCAACGGCGGACGGCCGGTGGAGTGGATCCCGGAGATCCCGGTCTGGTTCTCGCTGGTCTTCATCGGCGCGACCATCGCCGTCGCGGCCGTCGCGAGCCTCCGGAAGACGCGGAATGCGACACCGACGGCGGTCACGACGGGCGAGGCTGCGCAGCGCTGAGGCGCGCTGCGTCCGGGTCGCGCTTCCAGGCGCGGAGAGTGTGCCCGTATCCGACCAGCTCGTGGCCGACGACCTCGACGACGGCGCCCAGCGCGACCAGGCTGACGACGATGCTGAGCGAGGTCAGTTCGCCCGGCCGGTCCAGATCGACCGGCTCACCGGGATGCGTCACCGCGCCGAAGACGACGGCGGCGGCGAGCGGGGTCAGGGTCACCAGCAGCAGCGGGACGTGGGTGAGGTCGAGCGAGCGGAGCAGCACGCTCCAGGTGCCGAAGATGAGGACGATCGTCAGCGCCAGCGGGACGGCGAGAGCCAGGGCGATCCCGAGCAGGGACACGCCGCCGCTCTCCACCGCGATCGTCGTCAGGTGAAGGCCGGCGCCGATGGCGGCGATGGACCCGAACAGCGGCAGATGGGCGTACCGCCAGCCGTAGGCGCGCTCCGGCAGGCGTTCGAGCACCAGCCTCGAGGGGACGAGGAAGTAGGTCCACCAGACGCACGCCGCCGTCACCAGCCCGGAGGCCGCGATCAGCACCGCCTCCGCCGACCAGCCGCTCTCCTGGGTGAGCGCTCCGACCGCGGCCGTCGTGCCGGCGATGACCTCGCCGATGGTGATGATCGTGAGGAGGGCGAAGCGCTCGGCGAGGTGCCCGCCGTTCCACGGCGAGTAGCCGAACCGGCGGGTGGCGACGGCCGGGGCGATCATCTCGGCGAGAGCCAATGCCACCAGCAGCCAGACGGTGATCGCCGTGGGCATCGGCACGATCGCGGTCGCCAGCCAGCCCACCTGCGCGACGGAGATGATGACGACGTACGAGAAGGCGTTGCGCCGGTGCTCCGGATCCTCCCGGGCGGCCCGCAGCCAGAGCGCGATCTGCGGCACGCGCATGATGATGTAGCCGATCACCATGAGCAGGTTGTTGGGGCTCTCGCCGTGCGCGGCCCGATCGAAGCTCACCGGCAGGCCGTAGGTGAGCACCAGGACGCCGATCATCTGCACGATGGTCGCCAGCCGGAGCAGCGCGTCGTCGTTGCCGTAGGCCGACATGAACCAGGTGAAGTTGAGCCAGGCCCAGCTGACCGCCCACACCGCGAAGGCGTAGGCGCCGATCGCGCGCCAGATGTCCCCGTGTCCGAGCTGTTCGGCCAGCTGATCGGAGGCGGCGGCGAACGCGACGACGTATGTCAGGTCGTAGAGCAGCTCCAGCGGTGTCGTGTTCCGGCCGCGCTCGCGCGGGTTGCGGCCCGGCATGGGCCGGATCCTGTGCCGCAGCTCGTGGCGCAGTTCATTCGCGAAGTCGGTCATCGTCCACCTGCCCTTCGGCGACGAGTCTGGCTCATCCGGGCGCCGGGTGGAAGCGGTGCGGGGCTGCGGCTCGTCAGCGGCCCGAGATCCGCTCCTCCAGCAGGGCGAGCAGGGCCTCCGCCGCCCGGCCGGGGCGCCGGCGCGCGATCGCGCTGAGCCGCCAGGCGACCGGCTCGCGCAAGGGACGCACCACCGCTCCGGGTGCGGGGATGACAGTCAGCTCGGGAAGAGCCGCCACGCCGAGGCCCGCGGCGACGAACCGGGGGATCTCGCCCAGGTCGGACAGCTCGGTCGGAACCCGGCGCGTGAGGCCGAGTGCCGCGAAGGCGCGGTCGAGGGTGACGCGATTGCCGAAGCCGCTCCGCGCATCCACCCACGCCTCGTCGGCGAGGTCGGCGAGCGACACCGACCGCCTCCCGGCGAGGGGGTGGGCCTCCGGCAGCACCGCGACGTACGGCGAGTCCGCGAGCGGATGCGTCAGGAGGTCGGGGACGGGATCCGGGAGGCCATGGAAGGCGATGTCGAGGCGGCCCTGACGGACATCCTCGACGAGACCGGTCGAGCCGCTCGGGGAGGGGCCGAGCCGCAGGTCGACCTGGGGGTGGCGGCGATGGAACTCGCCCATGATGTCGGGGAGGTCGATCGTCGTCAGGTTCGTGAAGATGCCCACGCGGACGGTGCCCCGCAGCGGGCCCTCCCGGTCGGCCAGCTCGCGCATCCTATCGACCGACTGCAGCGTCACCCGGGCCTCCGCGACCACGGCCTCGCCGACGTCGGTGAGCCGGACTCCGTGGGCGTCGCGCTCGAACAGCGGAGCGCCGAGCTCGCGCTCCAGGCTGCGGATGCCCGCGGAGACGGTCGACTGGGCGGCGAACACCCGCTCGGCGGCGCGGGTGAAGCTGCGCTCGTCCGCAATGGCGACGACGTACTCCAGCTGGCGCGTGTCCACTCGTGCATCGTATCCATCGATCCTCAGGATCGTCTATTTCCGTTGGACTCGATGCTCGATCGGGAGCATATTCGACTCATGACCACCACGCTCGACTCACTCGCCACCGGCCGCCGGCCGTTCCGCCTCCGCCACGGAGCCGGCTTCTGGGTGATCGCCGCCGCCTTCCTCGCGGTGATGGCGTTCTCGACCATCCCGACCCCGCTGTACGCGCTCTACCAGGCGCGCGACGGCTTCCCGACGTGGGTCGTGACTGTCATCTTCGCCGCCTACGCGGTCGGTGTGATCGCCAGCCTCTTCCTGATCGGCCACCTGAGCGACATCGCGGGGCGCCGCCGGATGGTGCTGATCGCCGTGCTGATCGAGATCGTCGCCGCGGCGGTGTTCCTGGTCTGGAACGACGTGGCCGGCCTGATCGTCGCCCGGACGCTGTCCGGGATCGGGGTCGGCGCACTCACCGCGAGCGCGACCGCGCACCTGTCCGAGTTGCGCGCGGTCGCCCGGCCGGAGGAGGGACCACGGCTCGCGGGGACGGTGTCCACGGTGGTCAACACGGGCGGCCTGGCGCTCGGTCCGCTGATCGGCGGGGCGTTCGCCCAGTTCCTTCCGGCGCCGCTGCTGCTCCCCTACGCGGTGTTCCTCGTGCTGCTCGCCGTCGCGGCGGTCGCCGTGGCACTCGTGCCCGAGACCGTCGAGCGGGCGGAGGAGCGCCCGGCGTACCGGCCGCAGCGCATCTCGCTGCCGGCCGAGGCGCGCGGCGCCTTCTCCGCGGCGGCGGTCGCGGCGTTCGCCGGCTTCGCGGTGTTCGGGCTGTTCACCTCGCTCGCGCCGAGCGTCCTCGCCGGAACCCTGCACCAGACGTCGCATCTCCTGGCCGGCGCGGTGCCGTTCGCCGTGTTCGCCGCCTCCGCCGTGTCGCAGATCGTGTTCGCGCGGGTCACCACACGGACACAGCTGGTGCTGGCGCTCGTTCTCATGCTGGTCGGCCTGGGCGGGCTCGCTGCGGGCGTGCTCGCCGCATCCCTCGCGGTGTTCGTCGTCAGCGGGGTGCTCGCCGGCGCCGGCGTCGGGCTGCAGTTCCGGTCGTCGATCGCGGTCGCGGCGTCGCTAGCCGCGCCGGAGCGCCGGGGTGAGGTGCTGGCTGCGATCTTCCTGGTCGCGTACATCGGCCTCGCACTCCCGGTGCTGCTGGTCGGCGTGGCGCTCATCCTGTGGCCGCTGGTGCCGGTGCTGGTCGTGTTCGTGGCGGCCATCGCGGCGCTGTCGGTTCCGGCAGGGCTGCGGATGATGCGGCGGGCGTGAGGCGTCCGTGAGTCCCGCGCGTCCGCGCTGCGCATAGGGTCGCTGTATGGCCGCTGCACCCTCTGACCGACCCATCGCCCTCGTCACCGGAGCGTCGCGCGGCATCGGCCGCGCGATCGCGCTCGACCTCGGGCGCACCCACCACATCCTCGTCGGCGGGCGGGACGCGGCCGCGGTCGACGCGGTCGTGGCGGAGCTGTCGTCGGCCGATCCCTACGTCGCCGACCTGACCGCGGACCCGGGCGGCGCATCCCTGCCGCCCCTGCCCGGCCGCCTCGACGTGCTGGTGCACTCGGCGGGCGTCGAGGACGGCGGGACGGTGGCCGACACGGACGCCGACACGTGGCGCCGCGTGTTCGAGGTGAACGTCTTCGCGGTCGCGGCGCTGACGCGTGCCGCGCTTCCCGCGCTGCGTGCGGCGGAAGGTCTCGTGGTCGCGATCAACAGCGGCTCGGGGCTCACCAGCGGGCCGGGCGGCGGCGTCTACGCGGGCTCGAAGTTCGCGCTGCGCGCCCTCACCGACGCCCTGCGCGAGGAGGAGCGCGCCAACGGCGTGCGGGTGACGAGCATCCACCCCGGACGCGTCGACACCGACATGCAGCGCGCGCTCGTCGCCCGAGAGGGCCACGACTACGACACCGCCTACACGATCACGCCCGAGATGGTCGCCGCGACCGTGCGTCTCGCGGTCGACATGCCGCCGTCGGGCACGGTCGAGTCGCTGAGCGTGCGCCCCCTCCAGCGGCGCTGACGCGCCGCGCGCCGGCTTCGCCGAGGTGCACGTCACCGAACGCGGGACGGACGGATCGCCGAAGTGCACCTTGTTGCGCACCCGCGCGGCGCGTCGCCCGCAACGACGTGCACCTCACCGAACGCGGGATGGGGCGGATCGCCGAACCCGGGATGGACGGATCGCCGAAGTGCACGTTGTTGCGCGCCCGCGCGGCGTGTCGGGCGCAACGACGTGCACTTCGGCGAAAGGGCGGGGGAGGGGGCGGGGGCGGGCGGAGGGGGAGGGGCGGGTGCGGCGGGGGGTGCGGCTACTTGCCGTCGGTGTCCTTGTGCTCGTCCGGGCCGCCGCCAGAGACGGTGTCCTCACCGGGCTCGGGGGCGCTGCCGTCGGAGCCGGAGCCGTCGGGCAGCTCGTCCGCGTCCGGTCGCTTGTTCTCGTCGCTCATGCGTCGTCCTTCCGTTCGGTGCTGACCGCGCGACGGTACCCCTGTGCGGCCGCGAGGTCCATGCGCCCGGGCCCGAGCCGGGTCAGGAGAGCAGTGCCACCATCCCCGCGATGAGGGTCGGGAGCCCCACGAGGACCGCGATCGCGACGGCGACGCGGCGGCCCCACAGGTCGAGCTGGTTGGTCGGGGTGGTGCCGGTGGCGCCCGGGAGGGCGATGCGGCGGATACTGCTCATGCTGGCTCCCGCGATGTCGTCCCGCCCGCGACCGCGCGGGCGTGATACGAGTCTCGGTCAACGGCCCAGCGCGCGGGAGGGCTTGACAGGATGCGCGCCGACGCTCCACGACGCCCCGGTCCCCTGCCCGTCACCTGCGAGCCCTAGACTGACGCCGCATCCGCAGAGGGAGAGGACGGTCGGGATCCGGTGAGCAGCGCATCCACCCCACCGCCCGGGTCGCTCGCGCGCCGGCTGGGGCTCGGCGACGCGATCGCGATCGGTCTCGGCTCGATGATCGGCGCCGGGGTGTTCGCCGCCTTCGCTCCCGCTGCTGCCGCTGCCGGCGCCGCGCTGCTGGTCGGGCTGGTGATCGCGGGCTTCGTGGCGTTCTGCAACGCGACCTCGTCGGCGCAGCTGGCCGCGCAGTACCCGACTTCCGGGGGCACCTACGTCTACGGCCGCGAGCGCCTCGGCGAGTGGACAGGGTTCGTCGCGGGCTGGTCGTTCGTGGTCGGCAAGACCGCGAGCTCCGCGGCGATGGCGCTGACGTTCGCGAGCTACGCAGTGCCCGGTGCCTGGGTGAAGCCGGTCGCCGTGCTGGCCGTCGCGGCGCTCACGGTCGTGAACACGCTCGGGGTGACCCGCACCGCGCTGCTGACGCGCGTCCTCGTCGTCGTCTCGCTCGTCGCCCTGGCCGTCGCCATCGCCATCGGCTTCGGGCACAGCGCTGCGAGCGCCGCACTCCCGGGCCCGGAGGTCACGCTGTACGGGGTCCTGCAGTCGGCGGGATTCCTCTTCTTCGCCTTCGCCGGGTACGCCCGGGTGGCGACGATGGGTGAGGAGGTGGTGGATCCGGTGCGCACCATCCCGCGCGCGATCACGACCGCGCTCGCAGCCGTGCTGGTGGTCTACGCCCTGGTCGCGGTGTCGGCGCTGCACGCGCTCGGTCCGGCGGGGCTCGCCGCCTCGCCGGCGCCGCTCGACGCGGTCGCGGCCACCAGCGGTGCGGCGTGGCCCGGACCCGTCGTCCGGGTCGGCGCGGCCACCGCCGCACTGGGAGCGCTGCTGGCGATGATCGCGGGCATCGGGCGGACGACGCTCGCGATGGCCCGCAACCGCGACCTCCCCGGGTGGCTGGCGGCCGTGCACCCCCGCTTCCAGGTTCCGTACCGGGCGGAGCTCCTGCTCGGCCTCGTCGTCTGCGTGCTCGTCCTGGTCACCGACCTGCGCGGCGCGATCGGGTTCTCCTCCTTCGGTGTGCTGCTGTACTACCTGGTCGCGAACGCCTCCGCCTGGACCCAGGACCGCGCTCACCGGCGGTACCCGCGCCTGCTCGCCGTGGCGGGGGCGATCGGCTGTGTCGTGCTGGTCGCGACCCTGCCGGTGACGGCCATCCTGGCCGGGGTCCTGGTCGTCGCCGCAGGGATCGGCTACCGTTTCGTGCGTCTGCGGGCGACGGCCGCACGAGACCGACACACGAACAGACCCACGCAGGATGAGGAAGGCGGGATGCCATGAGCACGGTGCGAATCGACGGGATCGACCCGGCGGCGACCCCGTCCGGCACCGGCTGCGAGGAGTGCGGCGAGACCGGCAGCTGGTGGCTGCACCTCCGCCGCTGCGCCGAATGCGGGCACATCGGATGCTGCGACGACTCGTTGAACACGCACGCGACCAAGCACGCGCGGAGCACCGGGCATCCGGTCATCCAGAGCTTCGAGCCCGGCGAGGACTGGTTCTACGACTACCGCTCCCAGGCGTTCGTCGACGGCCCCCGGCTCGCTCCCCCGGACAGCCACCCGGCGGCCCAGTCCGTGCCCGGACCGGCCGACCGCGTGCCGCGCGACTGGGAGCGCCGCCTCGAGGAGCGCGGCTGACGGGCGCCGGCGCGCCACCGCATCCCGATCGGGGCCTGTTCCGCGGCCCGCTTCCCGGTTAGCGTGGCGGCATGAGCCCGTCGTCGAAGTCGGAGACCTTCCTGGAGGTGGACGGCGAACAGGTGCGCATCTCCAGCCCCGACAAGGTCGTGTTCCCGGAGCCCGGGCTGACCAAGCTCGACCTCGCGCGGTACTACGTGTCCGTGGCCGACGGCGCGCTGCGCGGCGCGGGCGGCCGTCCCATGGTGCTCAAGCGCTACGTCAAAGGGCTGACACAGGAGCCGTTCTTCCAGAAGCGCGTGCCGGAGGGGCATCCCGCCTTCATCGACACCGCGACCCTGCACTACGCGCGCGGCACGTCGGCCGAGGAGGCGGTCGTGCGCAACGCGGCCGGGCTGGCCTGGGTGTCGAACCTCGGCTGCCTCGACCTCAACCCGCACCCTGTGCGCGCGGAGGATCTGGACCATCCCGACGAGTTGCGCGTCGACCTCGACCCGATGCCCGGCGTCGACTGGTCGCAGATCGTCGACGTCGCCTTCATCGCACGCGATGTGCTCGAGGACACCGGACTGGTCGGCTGGCCGAAGACGAGCGGGTCGCGCGGGCTGCACATCCTGGTCCGCATCCAGCCGCGCTGGAGCTTCGCCGACGTGCGTCTCGCCGCCGAGACGCTCGCGCGCGAGGTCGAGGACCGGGCGCCGGGGCTGGCGACCGCGCGCTGGTGGAAGGAGGAGCGCGGCGAGAGCGTCTTCGTCGACTTCAACCAGAACGCGAAGGACCGCACGGTCGCCTCCGCCTACTCCATCCGGGCGCTGCCGGACGCGCGGGTCTCCACTCCGCTCGACTGGGACGAGGTGCGCTCGCGTCGCCCGGAGGAGTTCACCGTGCCGACCGTGCTGCAGCGGTTCGCCGAGCGCGGCGACCCGCACGCCGGCCTGGACGACGCCGCCGGGTCGCTGGATGCGCTGCTCGACCTGGCACGGCGGCTCGGCCCCGCCGAGAAGCCGCCGCGGGGCGGCGACGGCGCCGGCCGCCGCGTCTCGCAGATGCCGCTCATCGAGGTCGCCCGCACCAGGACGAAGCCCGAGGCGATGGAGGCGCTCGACCGCTGGAAGGCGGAGCATCCGGACGCCGCCGCGCAGCTGCATCCCGCGGACGAGCTGGTCGACGGGATGCGCGGCTCGAGTTCGCTCTGGTACCGCGTGCGGATCAACCTCCAGCACATCCCCGTGGCGGAGCGGCCGGAGCAGGGTGCGCTCCTGGCCGACTACGACCCGTGGGCGGGACGCGGCTGAGCGTTCTCCGGCCGGATGGCGGCCGCGAGGGCGAGCGTCGCGATCACGGTGGCTGCGGCGGCGCCCGGTGGGCGGGGGTGGCGGCGCCCTGTGGCCGGGCTCCCACTTGCGTCGGAGAACTGGGCCCAAATCTCCGTCACAACGCTTTGGGGCGGACGAATCGGGGCTCTGCGGGCCGCATCTCCGACCTACGGTCACAGATCTCCGACGCAGGATTCGTCGGAGGTTGGCACGCGAATCGTCGACGCATGACGGCAGAGGGACTGCCGGGTGCCGGTTGCCGGATGTCCGACCGCTGCACGAACGGATCGCCGGAGCAGGTGCGTGCGTCGGAGAACAGGGCTCACATCTCCGTCACAGCGCTCTGGGACGGACAACCTGGGCCATTTGGAGTCGGATCTCCGACGTATGACCACAGGTGGAACCATTCCGCGGGTAGCGGACATTCCCCTCCAGGAGCACGCATCAGCACGGCGAAAGAGCCCGCCGGGCCGCGTGAGGGACACGCACGAACACGGGGGTGTGGGTGCGCGGCCCTCCGTGCTGCGGGCGTGGGATGCGGTCAGGCGAAGCCGAACGCCTATCGGCGGCGCTCCCCTGCGCCGCGGGCGCTCAGAGCGCGGGCATCGGCACGGGCGACGGCGTCAGCGCCGGCCACGCGCCCCAGCCGGCCAGCCACGCCCGATAGGCTGCGGCATTCGTCGTGCGGAGCGCGTCATCCGGGCGGGGCGGCCCGGTCACCAGGAAGTCGTTGGCCGTCCAGGCGTCGAGCCGGCTCACGGCGGGCGCGATGGCCTGAAGGTACGGAGCGAGCTGCGCCACCGTGACGGGCACCCCGTCCCCATTGCGCACCGGGGTAGAGAAAACGGCCTCCAACCGGGCGCCGGCGGCATTGGTCAGAGTGCGGGCGGCCTGGAAGGCCGCCGCCTCCTGCGACGGGCTCCAGGCGGTCATCATGAATCCGTCCTGCAGCGCCCAGACGTCGACGTGGGCGCGCGCGATCATCGGCGCCAGCGCATCCACGAACTGCACCGGCGACCAGCCGCGCCAGATCGCCGTCGGCATCGTCGGGGAGATCATCACCGGATGGTCGCCGTCGTGCGAATGCAGGTAGGCGGTGACGGTGGAGACCCAGTCGCCGTAGAGAAGGAGACGGCTCGGGTCCGCGACATCGTCGATGCTCGGCTCGGTGGGGAGGTACCAGCCGCTGATCACGTCGCCGTACTTCGCGTAGAGGTCGTCGGCCACCCGCTCGGACAGCGTCGCGAAGTCGGAGAGGTAGGCGGGATCGAGCGCGTGAGCGGGGTACCCGTCGGGCGCGACGACCAGCCCCATCCAGAGCTTCACCCCGTGCGACCGGGCAGCTGCGACGAGCCGCGGGATGACCGTGTTGAACGTGCCGAGGCCGAGCGACGGATCCGCCGGGTACGCGGAGTCGCGGGCGTCGAGGTGGACCGACCACGCCACGACGACGGTGCCGATGCCGAGCGCCGCGTCCTGCGCGAAGGCGGCGTCGATGTCCGTCTGCGACCAGTCGTCGTAGGGCGACCAGAAGGTCTCCCCGAGGCCGGGTGCCGCGAAGCGCATGGTGGCGGCAGTTCGGGCGGGGCTCGCCGCGCTCGCCGCGCTCGCCGCGCTCGCCGGCGCGGCGCCAGCCACGAGCACGGAACCCAGGAGGACGCTCCCGAGCAGGGAAGCCACGAGAAGACGCCACACTGCCATAGGTCAGGACACTAGCGGTGGCCGTGTGGGATTGCATAGACGACCGCGAACAGCCCGCCGTGCGACACGATGGTGGGATGACGACAGCACGCGTGAGCTCGGTGAACCGCGATGACGAGCACCGCTTCTCGAAGCAGCCGCGCCCATCCATCACCCTGATCGCCGGTCTCGGCGTCGAAGGGGATGCGCACTTCGGCGCGACCGTGCAGCACCTGTCCCGCGTGCGCCGCGACCCGACGCAGCCGAACCTCCGGCAGGTGCACCTCATCCAGGCCGAGCTCTTCGACGAGGTCACCGCCGACGTCGTGCCGGGTCAGCTCGGCGAGAACGTCACCACCGAGGGCATCGACCTGCTGGGCCTCCCCCGTGGCGCTCGCCTCCGGCTCGGCGACGAGGCCGTCGTCGAAGTGACGGGCCTGCGCAACCCGTGTGTGCAGATCGACCGCTTCCGGCCGGGACTGCTCAAGCAGGTGGTCGGAACGGACGCCGAGGGCGCGACGGTCCGGCGCGCCGGGGTGATGGGGGTCGTCGTCACCGGAGGGGTGGTGCGGCCGGGCGATGGGGTCGAGGTCGAGCTGCCGGACGGCGAGCGGGAGGCGCTGGCGCCGGTCTGATCCGCCTCCCGGTTGCCTCCTGCCGCCCTCTTGCCGCGCACCCGGCGGCGGCGGTTCCATCGGATCATGCGCATCCGACAGATCGCCCAGCGGGCCGTCGACCTGGACAGGGCCGCTCGTTTCTACTCGCTGCTCCTCGAGCAGCCGGCCACCGCGGTGTTCGACCCTCCCGGCCTCGTGTTCTTCACCGGCGGAGGGATGCGGCTGCTGATCGATCGAGCCGCGCCCAGCAGCCTGGTCTACTTCGAGGTGGAGGACGTCGACCGGACCGTCGAACGGATGCGGCCGCACGCCACGATCACCAGCGGGCCGCACGTGATCTTCCGGCACGACGACGCGACGCTGGGGCCGGCCGGGCAGGAGGAGGTGCAGGCGTTCCTCACCGACAGCGAGGGCAACACGGTCGGGCTGATCGGCTTCCGCTCCGCGGACCCGGGGCAGGGCGACACACGATGAGCCCGGCGCAGTCTCGACGGTACTGCTGGATCGGGCTGGATGACGCATCCCGGATCGACGTCGCCGACTTCGATTTCGGCGAGAGCTCGCTGACGGCGCGGGGCACATCGCTCACCAGCGCCTACGCGGCGGCGTGGACCCTGCACGTGGCGCCGGGATGGATCACCCGCCGGCTCACCGTCGCGGTGGCCGCCGACGGATGGGACCGTTCCCTCGAACTGACCCGCGACGCGCGCGGCGCGTGGAGCGGGCGCACCACCGGGTCCGGCGGCGGCCCCTCCGAACCGCCGGGTCTCGCCCCGGCTGCATCCCTCGCCGACGCCGTCGACTGCGATCTGGGGCTGTGCCCGGTGACCAACACGATGCCGATCCGGCGGCTCGGGCTGCAGCACGGCGACGTCGCTCCCACCCGGATCGCGACGGCGTGGGTCGAGGTGCCGTCGCTCCGCGTCGTGCGGAGCGAACAGGTCTACTCTGCGCGGGGAGGCGTCATCACCTTCCGAACCGGGTCGGGCGACTTCACGGCCGACCTCGATGCGGATGACCTGGGGGTGGTGACGAACTACCCGGGCCTGGCCCGCGGCGCGGCAGCACCAGGGGCGTCCGCGGGCCGGACACGTTAGCACCGGCCCGCGGACGTCCGCGTCCTCAGAGCGCGACGATGCCCTCGCCGCCGACCCCGTCGGGCACGACCACCGAGCCGACGCTCGTCAGCGAGCCGTCCGGGTTGACCCGGAAGCCCTCCACGGACCCCGCGGCGCCGCCCTGCACGTACAGGTAGCGGCCGTCGGGCGTCGCGGACGCATCCACGGTACCCGCGAGAGTGGCGGTGACGCCTGTCGCGGCGAGCGCGCCCGACCCGGCGTCGGCGTAGCCGGAGAGCGTCCCGCTGCCCGCATTGGAGGCGTAGAAGAACGAACCGTCACGGGCGATCCAGCAGGTCGCGGCCTGGCCGGTCGCCACCGTAGCGATGGGTGCGACGGTCCCGTCTGCGGCGACCGTGAAGCTCGCGACCGCGTTCGTGCCGGCCTCGGCCACCAGCAGGTGGCCTCCCGCGTCGAAGGCGACCGCGAACGGAACGGCACCGGGCTCGACGTTGGTCACCGGATGCTGCGACAGGCCGCCGAGCCGGTCGACCGGGAACACGTCGATGGCGCTCCCGTTGCCCTTGGTGGTGACGACGAGCTTGGAGCCGTCCGGGGTGAAGGCGACCTGCCCGGGAGTGTGGGTGAACTCGGGGGTCGCCGTCGGATCCAGGCCGAGAGCGCGGTTCCACACGGGGATCCGGACGAGGACGTCGGCCACGCGGGCGTAGCCCTGCACCGCGCCTCCGTCACGCGCGTTGAGCACGTAGACGAGGCTCCCGTGCGTCGCCACGCTCACCGGGAACGTCCCTCCGGAGGAGATGACCTCCCGGCGCACGAGCTGGTCGCCGTGCACCGCGAACACCGTGACCGTGTTGCTGCCGGCGTTCACCGCGTACAGCAGGCCGCGGTCGTAGACCAGCGATCCCTGGGAGGCGAGATGGTCGACGACCGATCCGGTCAGCACTCCCCCGACGCCGCCGGTCGGGTACGTCCCGGCCTGGTGCAGGGTCCCGTCGGGCGCCCGGTCGAAGGCGACGACGGCGTTGCCGCCGACGCCGTCGGTCTGGGCGAAGACGACGGACGACGACTGCGGACCGGACGGTTTCCCTCCTCCGGGCGGCGGCGAGGCGAGTGCCGGCGAGGCGAAGAGGGCCGCCGTGGTGAGAGCGGCCGCCGAGGCGATGGCGAGACGAAGTGCGGTTCTCATGATTCTCCTTCGATCGATCGCGAGCAGCCCCGGAACGGCGCCGCCCGTCGAGCGCATCGTGCGCGCTCGACCGGTTAGTGACGGGCGACGGGCGATCCTTACCGATGCCTTGCCATTCGCCCCGATCGGCATGCCGGCGTTGCCGGCCCCGATAGCATCAGCCCATGGATGCCGGAGAAGGGACGCCCGCGCTGCGGCGACCGTCGACGGACCCTCCGGCCGACACCGACGAGTGGCGTCGGGCCCTCACCGCCGGCGGCGCCGAGAAGCGCTCCGCGGAGGAGCACCTCTACCGGATGCTTCTCGGCGTCGCACGCGCCGAGGTGCGGCGCCGCGCACCCTCGCTGCCGTTCTCCGGGCCGGAACTCGACGACATCGCGCACCAGGCCGCCGCGGACGCCGTGGTCGGCATCCTGAGGCGGCTGCACGAGTTCCGCGGCGAGAGCCGCTTCACGACCTGGGCGTACACCTTCGCCATCTTCGAGGTGTCGACGAAGGTCGGGCGGCACTTCTGGAACCGCCCGACGGTCTCGCTCGACGCCGTCGGCTGGGAGCGGCTGCCCGACCGCCTCGGCATCGGCCCCGAGGAGCAGCAGGAGGCGGGCGACCTGCTGGCGGCGCTGCAGCACGCCATCGAGACCGTGCTGACCCGGCGGCAGCGGGAGGTGCTCCTCGACGCGGTCGTCCGCGGCGTGCCGCTGGAGGCTCTGGCCGTGTCGCGGAGGACGACGCGCGGGGCCCTCTACAAAACGCTCTTCGACGCGAGAAGGAAGTTGCGGGTCTACCTTGTCACTCATCATTATCTGGACGACGACGGGCGGGAGGTGAGATGAGCGCGAGATCACGCCTGAGCGACTTCCTGCACACCGACCGCGACGACGCCGGATGCTCGCAGACCATGTCGCTGATGCACGTCTATGCGGAGCTCGTCCTCGCCGGCGAGGATGCGGCCGCCCGCCACCCGGGGGTCGCCCATCACCTGCGCCGCTGCGAGGCGTGCGGGCAGGACTTCGCGGGACTGCTGGCCGCCCTCGGCGGGTGACCTGCGTGTACCCCGCGCCGGGCATCCAGGGGTCGCAACATGCCGTTATGGTCGTGCGATAACGGCGTGTTGCGACCCCTCGATGGTGCGCGAGGGCGGGCAGCGTCAGCTGCGGCGCGGCTTGCGCGGCGGGCGGTCGGGGCGCAGCTGGATGAGTTTCCCGCCGATCCGCGTGCCGGAGAGACGGGACAACGTCTCGCCGGGGAGGTCGGCCGGCAGTTCGACGATGCTGAAGTCGGGCATGATCCGGATGTGCCCGAAGTCCTCACGGCTCAGGCCGCCCTCGTTGGCGAGCGCGCCGACGATCTGCCGCGGCTCCACCTTCTGGCGCTTGCCGACTTCCAGGCGGTAGGGCGCCATCGGGGTGTCGTTCCGCTCCCGCCGCCCCGGACGGTCTCCGCGGTCGCCCCGGTCGGCCCGGTCGCCCCGGGCTCCCCGGCCGCCGGCGCGGTCGGCTCCGCCGGGCCGGTCGCCCGTGCCCTCGCGCTCCGCCGGCGGCGCCAGCTCGTCGCGTTCGCTGAGCAGCAGCGGCTCGTCGCCCTGGGCGACCACGGCGAGCGCCGCCGCCACGTCCGCCTCCGGCACGTCGTGGTGCTCGACGTAGTGGGCGATGATGTCGCGGAAACGCGAGATCCGCTCCTCCGCCGCGAGCGCCTGCGTGATGGCGTCGTCGAAGCGGGCGAGGCGGGTGACGTTCACGTCGTCCACACTGGGCAGCTGCATCTGCGTGAGCGGCTGCCGCGTGGCCTTCTCGATGGCGGTCAGGAGCCGGCGCTCGCGGGGCGTCACGAAGCTGATCGCCGCACCGCTGCGGCCGGCCCGGCCGGTGCGCCCGATGCGGTGGACGTACGACTCGGTGTCGACCGGGATGTCGAAGTTGACCACGTGGCTGATCCGCTCCACGTCGAGGCCGCGAGCCGCCACATCCGTCGCCACCAGGATGTCGAGCCTGCCCGACTTGAGCTGGTCGACCGTGCGTTCCCGCTGGGCCTGCGCGACGTCGCCGTTGATGGCCGCCGCGGAGTACCCGCGGGCGCGCAGCCGCTCGGCGAGGGTCTCGGTCTCGTTCTTGGTGCGGACGAAGATGATCATCCCCTCGAAGTTCTCGACCTCGAGGATGCGCGTGAGCGCATCCACCTTCTGCGAGTACGAGACGACGAGGTAGCGCTGCGTGGTGTTCGCCGACGTGGTCGTCTTGGACTTGACCGTGATCTCTTCGGGGTCGTGCAGGTACTTCTTCGAGATGCGCCGGATCTGCGCGGGCATCGTCGCCGAGAAGAGGGCGACCTGCTTGTCGTCCGGGGTGTCCGCGAGGATGGTCTCCACATCCTCCGCGAACCCCATCTTCAGCATCTCGTCGGCCTCGTCGAGCACGAGGTACTTCAGCTGGGAGAGGTCCAGCGTCCCCTTCTCCAGGTGGTCCATGATGCGACCCGGGGTGCCGACGACGATGTGGACGCCGCGGCGCAGCGCCGACAGCTGCACGCCGTATCCCTGCCCGCCGTAGACCGGGAGCAGGTGCACGCCCTTCATGTGCGTGGCGTAGCTCTCGAACGCCTCGGCCACCTGCAGCGCCAGTTCACGGGTGGGCGCCAGCACGAGCGCCTGGGGGCTCTTCTGCGACAGGTCGAGGCGGGACAGGATGGGCAGCGCGAATGCGGCCGTCTTGCCGGTGCCGGTCTGGGCGAGACCGACGACGTCGCGTCCCTGCAGCAGCGGGGGGATGGTGGCCGCCTGGATGGCGGACGGGGTCTCGTAGCCGACGTCCTTCAGTGCTTTGAGGACGGCGCCCTCCAGCCCCAGCGAGGAGAAGGTCGGCGCGTCGTCGGCGGCTTCTGCGTCGACGTGGGCTTCGTCGGTGGCGGATTCTGGCGTGGTCACCGTCCCACGGTAGTCCCCGGACGTGGCGGCGTGTTGCCGGAGTCAGTCGTCGGCGACCAGGTCCTGGTATTCGGCGTGCTGCTCGATGAAGGTCGCGACGATGGGGCACTGGACGCGGACGCGCCTCCCCTCGTCGCGGATCTGGTCAAGAACGCGCTGGATGAGCGCGGACGCGACCCCCTGCCCGCGGAACTCCGGGAACACCGAGGTGGCGATCACGGTGACGACCTCGCCGTGCCGCGCGTAGGTGATCCCGCCGACCAGCGTGTCCCCGCTGACCGCGTGGCTGGACCCCGGATGGAGTCCGAACGCCCCCCTGGACACCGAGTCCCACCCCGCGGTGGTGACCGGGTACGACGCTTCGGGACGGCCCGTCGAGCTCACCGGGCTCGACCCGTCGGGAGGGACGACCTGGGCCAGGCGGCTCGCGCCGGCCTCCGACGTGTTCGTCGTCCACTCGTTGACCGGCACCCCGGGTGCGGATGCGACCGGTGGCGGCGCGACCGATCTCATCGCCGCCGTGTCCACGGTCGAGCTGACCATCATCGACTCGGGCTCGGGAGCCGCCCGCTGGTCCGTGCCCGCAGCCCGATGCGGTCTGACGGTCGGCACCGGGCAATCGTCGCCCCTGGTCACCGTCTTCCTGGACGTCGAGCACGACGCCGTCATCGTCCAGCACGACGGCACCGGGACCTGCACCTTCGCGGTGGCGACGGGGGCACCCCAGCCGGTGCCGGATGTGCCGGGCGGGTCCGGGCTCCTCTTCGGGCCCGGGAACATTTACGTCTACCCGCTCCCGCCGGGCGGCGACGTCACAGCGTACGACCGGCAGTCGGGCACGAAGCTGTGGACCTCGCCCGTCCCCTACCCGGGCGCATTCTTCTTCGCGGGGGGGTACCTGGTGCGGCTCGACGGCGACCGGATGACGGCGGTGGGCTGATCCGCTCCCGACCAGTGGGCCTGGGGTGATTCAGCGCACCGGTCCCGTGCTGTCCCTGACCTTCAGTTCGGGCTGGATCAGCGGGATGGTTGCGGGGGTCTCGCCCCGGAGAGCGCCGAGGACGCTCTCGACCGCGCGGCGCCCGACCTCGGTGAAGTCCAGCCGGACGGTGGTCAGCGCGGGCTGGAAGTAGGCGGACTCGTCCCGGTCGTCGAAACCGACCACGCTCACGTCTCCGGGCACGCTGATCCCGCGGTCGGTGAGCGCCTTCATGACGCCGAGCGCCATCACGTCGTTGATCGCCAGCACCGCCGTGATCGACCGGTCGTCGGCGATCTCGAGCCCTGCCCGGTAGCCGGATTCGGCAGACCAGTCGTCCGACTCGAACACGGCGGGGACGGGTCGGCCCGCGAGGGCGAGTTCCGTCTGCCACCCGTGCCGGCGCGCCTCGGAGGCCATCCATCCTGCCGGGCCGCCCACGAAGTGGACCGTCCGGTGCCCGAGGCCGAGCAGATGGCGCGTCGCGAGCTGCGCGCCCAGCGTCTCGTCGATGGAGATCGTCGCCGGGCCGGCCGGCGACCCCTGCTCGAACCGCACGACCGGCACGTCGGTGTCGAGTCGCTGCAGGACCTCCGTCGCCGCGATCATCGGCGCGAGCACGACGATCGCGTCGACGCCGCTGTCGACCAGCGAGTCGAGGCCCGCGCGGATGCCGGCCTGGTCGATCTCCGCGATGCTCACGAGGCTCGTGGAGTAGCCGTTGCGTCGTGCCTCCTCCGCGATGCCGAACAGCGCCAGCGCCGGGCCGTGGACGGAAAGCGCATAGCTGAGCACCCCGAGGTTCATCGACCGGCTGGTCGCCAGCGCCCGCGCCGCGGAGTTCCGGCGGTAGCGCAACTGCGCCATCGCCGCCTCGACCCGGTCCTTGATGTCGGGGGAGACATTGCTGTGGCCGTTGACCACCCGCGAGACCGTCTGCTGGGACACTCCGGCGAGGCGGGCCACATCGACCATGCGCGCCGCACGCGGCCCACCGGTTCTCGTCTCCGTCATC
Organism: Leifsonia sp. KNZ13-11D; assembly: GCF_056754895.1. Taxonomy (NCBI): domain Bacteria; kingdom Bacillati; phylum Actinomycetota; class Actinomycetes; order Micrococcales; family Microbacteriaceae; genus Leifsonia; species Leifsonia sp. KNZ13-11D. The sequence continues at coordinate 366,666 of NZ_JBPGWU010000001.1, read as the reverse complement.
CCCCAATTATGGCCGTCACCGGCCGGACGCTTGCGAGCGCCCGGCCGGTGCGGTGGTGGGCCGCCGGCTCAGCGGTTGCCGTAGCGCAGCACGGCCGGGTGCTGCTCGTACGGCCACTCCGCCTCGGGGATCATGTACTCCAGTGTCGTGTAGCTGCCGTCCATCGTGGCGGCCAGCGACGGCGGCCCGGGGAAGCCGATCACCCGCCAGCCGACGCGGTTGTCGTTGCCGCCGTAGACCGGATCGCCGTAGAACCCCTGCCGCGTGTTCAGCACCAGGAGCGGGAAGAACTCGAGGAAGTCCTCGTTGACCGGCTGGTTGCCCGCCGGGGCTCCCCCGCTGCCCTGGCCGTCCGACTCGGCGAAGACGAACTTCGCCGGCTTCTCCTTCTTCGAGATGATCTCCAGGACACTGTCCTGCTGATCCTCGTCGAGGTCGACGAAGTCGGCGCCGAACTTCTCGGCGGCGATCCCGTCGAGTTCGACGATCCCCTCGCGATAGAACTTCTGCCTGCTCTCGATGCGCTCCCGCCAGGCCTTCTCCTCGAGCCCCTCCATGCGGAGGAACCCCTTGCCGTCAGCCGCGGGGAAGACGAACTGCGTCCCCGCCAGCATCCGGTCGATGAATCGCACCACCCCCGCCTCTTTCGCTCCCGGGTGGTGGTCCGTCGGAATGATCCGCGCAGTGGCGGCCTCGACAGTCGCCCACTCGTGCTCCGTGAAGAACAGCGGCCCATCCGTGTCTCGCGTCGAGATCGGTACGGTGACCCATTCTGCCTGTCCCATTGTCTTCGTCGTCTCCTCTGAGGTCGGCGTGGATGTCAGTCGGTCCAGCCGTGGCGGTCCACGGCGATGATCCGGTCGGCGCAACGCCACGCGTTCGCCATGATCGTGAGCGCGGGGTTGATGCCCGTCGCCGTCGGGAAGAAGCTCGCGTCGAACACGTAGAGGTTGGGCACCTCGTGCGAACGGCACCACTTGTCGACGACCGAAGTCGCCGGGTCGTCGCCCATGCGGGCGGTCCCGAGCTCGTGCGAGGTGTTCCCGGTGATGCGCTCCATGTTGACCGGGACGATCTTGGATGCTCCCGCGGCCTCGAGGATCTCCCCGTTCTTCTTCACCTGCCACTTCTCCTGCGCGAAGTCGTTCGCGTGCGGAGTGTGGGTGATCCGGGCGACGGGGAGGCCCCAGGCGTCCTTCACGGTCGGGTCGAGGTCCACGCGGTTCGACTCGACGGGGAGGTCGTGCAGAAGGATGCCGATCTTCATGCTGTAGTTGAACAGGTCGCGGTCGGCGTCCTTGGCGGCCTGGCCCCAGGTGGGGCGTCCGGGGAAGCTCCAGTTCACGGGGTGCCCGAGCATCGACGGGAAGATGAGCGAGCCGAGGATGTGGCCACGCGACTCGTCGGTCTCGTAGAAGTCGAACGAGCACAGGTTCATGTAGTGACCGGACCAGCCGTACAGCGGGTCGTGCAGCTCCTTGTCGAACAGGCCGACGGAGAACGAGTACTGGTGGAACGTCGCGTTCTTGCCGACCTGCCCGCTCCCGTTGCCGAGACCGTCGGGGAACAGCGCCGACTTCGACATGAGCAGCAGCCGCGGCGTTTCGATGCCGCCACCGCAGACGATGACCGCTTTGGCGTTCTGCACGAACTCGTTGCCGTTCTCGTCCTGGTAGCGCACGCCCGTCGCCTTGCCGGTCTTGTCGACGAGGATTTCGCTGACGTAGCAATCGGAGCGGAGGTCGTACAGTCCGGTGTTGACGGCATCCGGGATGAAGCTGATGAGCGTCGACGACTTGCCGTTGCCCGGGTCGGGGTACTGCTGCCAGAACCCGTTCTCGCTGAACGGCTTGCGGCCCCGGTACGGCTCGGTCACCATGCCCTGCGGCATCGGGAACGTGCTGTGCCCCATCTTGTTCATCGCGGTGGCGAACTTGCGGCCGATCTGGCTGAGCGGCGCGGGCTTGGTCGGGTAGTCGCGGCTGCGGCGACCCTCCCACCGGTTGGCGCCACCGAGACCGGAGGTGCCGAACTCCCACTCCACGCGGGTGTAGTACGGCTCGAGGTCGTCGTAGGTGATGGGCCAGTCGACGAGGCTCGCGCCCTCGACGTCGCCGTGGATCGAGCGGAGGCGGAAGTCGTTCTCCGTCATCCGCGGCACCATGCCGCCCCAGTGGGTGGTCCCGCCGCCGACGACCTGCGGGGTCGCCGAGAAGTTGGTGATGACCGCTTCCTCGCTGTCGTTCTGACGGTACGTGCGCGGCTTGAGCTTCGGGTCCTGCCAGATGAAGTTGCGGTTGAGGAACTTGAGCTCGTCACCGGACGCGTGCTCCGGCTTGAGCCAGGGCCCGCGCTCGAGGCCGACGACGCGGAGGCCCGCTTCCGTCAGCACCTTCGCGGCGGTCGCCCCGCCGGCGCCGGCGCCGACGATCACGACGTCGACCGGCTCGGGGTTCTTGAGAGTGGTCATTGTCTGTCCTTCCTTGTGACGTTCTGTCGGGGGGATGCGCCGCCTAGGCGAGCACCCCGGCGCGGCCCAGCCGCGCGATCGGGAGCAGCGCATCCCACAGCGCCTCCGGGATGTCGAACTCGGCCAGTTCCACCGTCTGGGCGACCCGCCCGGGCTCCGACATGCCCACGATCGTGGAGGTGACGCGCGGGTCGCGCAGCGAGAACTGCAGGGCCGCGGCTGCGAGCGGGACGTCGAACTCGGCGCACAGCGCCTCCATTCGGCGCACCCGTTCGAGCACCTCGTCGGCGACGGGGGCGTAGCAGTAGGTGGGGACCGCGTCGGGCCCCTTCACGAGCATCCCGCCGCCGAACGGCGCCGCGTTCACGAACGCGACCCCGCGCTCCTGCGCGTCGTCGAGGAGCGGCTCCGCCGACTGGTCGACCAGGGTGAACCGGTTGTGGCTGATCACCGCATCGAAGGCCCCGGTGGCGAGGTACTGCAGTTCGAGGTCGATCGGGCCTCCGGCGACGCCGAGGTGACCGATCACGCCCTCGTCCCGCAGCGCGATCAGCGCCTCGAGCGGACCGCCGGCACCCACGCCCTCCTCGAAGCTGATCTTCTCGGGGTCGTGCAGGTAGACGAGCGGCAGCGTGTCGAGGCCGAGGCGTTCGAGGGACTCATCGACCGAGCGGCGCACCCGGTCGCCGGAGAAGTCCGTGGTCCCCGGGATGGGGTCCACCTTCGTGGCGACCAGGAAGCCGTCCGGCACTCCCCCGTTCTCACGGATGGCCTGGCCGATGCGCTTCTCGCTGTCGCCTCCGCCGTACTCGTTGGAGGTGTCGATGAAGGTGAACGGCCCCTCGAAGACCCGGCGGATCGTCGCGACGGCGGTCTCGGTGTCCACTTCGTAGCCGTACTGGGCGGGGAAGCTGCCGAGGGCGCTGGTCCCGACGCAGACGTCGGAGACCGTGAGTCCGGTGCGCCCGAGTTGTTTGGTGGTCATGCGCTTCTCTTTCTGTTGTGGATTCGGTGGTTCAGGGGGTTCGTGACGGGGGCGCGGTGCTGTGGCGCACGACGAGTGTCGGGCTCACCCGTGGCAGGGGGTCCGCCTCGCCGCCGCGCATCAGATGCAGGATGCGGTCGACCGCCAGGCGGCCGACCTCTTCGAAGTCGAGGCGGACGGTGGTGAGCGCCGGCCGGTAGTACTGCGACTCGGGGACGTCGTCGAAGCCGACGACGCTGACGTCCTCGGGCACACGGAGACCGGCGTCCGCCAGCGCTTTGATCACGCCGAGGGCCATCTGGTCGTTGGCGACGAACACCGCGGTGATCGTCGGATTGCACGCGATCTCGCGTCCGGCCGCGTACCCCGAGCGGGTCGACCAGTCGCCCGAGATCACCCGGTTCGTGACGCGTCCCGCCGCCGCGAGGGTCCGTGCCCAGCCGCGGAGCCGTGCGTCGCTGCCCAACCAGCCGGTGGGCCCTGCGACCTGCCAGACGGTCTCGTGTCCCAGTTCCAGCAGGTGCTGGGTGGCGAGCTCGGCTCCTGCGATCTCGTCGGTGGCGACGCTCAGCGTGCCCTCCGCTGCGCCCGGTTCGAAGACCACCAGGGGAACGCCGGCATCGAGGCCCGAGATGGCTTCGAGGGCCGCATTCACCGGGGCCAGGACGACGATCCCGTCGACCGAGTCCTCCACCAGGTGCTCCAGTGCGGCTTTCATGGCGGCCCGGTCCACGTCGCCGAGGGTGACGAGGTTGGTCGCGTAGCCGGCCGCCCTTGCCTCGTCCGCGATCCCGCTGAGAGCGACGGACGGGCCGTACTGGGCGAGTCCGAAGCTCACGATGCCGATGTTCATCGTCCGCCCGTTGGCCAGGGCGCGAGCGGCCGGGTTGCGGCGGTAGCGCAGCTGCCGGATGGCGGTCTCCACCCGGTCCCGGACCTCGGGGGCCACGTTGGGGCTCCCGTTGACGACCCGGGAGACGGTCTGCTGGGAGACCCCGGCGAGCCGTGCGACGTCGATCATCCTGGCACCGCGAGTCGTCGACTGCTTCTCGTTGCTCGAAGGTGCCGACATCGGCTCAGCTCGCTGCCCGTGCGGTCCGCCGGCCGAAGTGCGACCGGAAGAACCCGGAGATCCTCTGGACACCCCCCGCCGAGGAGAGGAAGACGGCGATGACGATGACGGCGCCCTTGATGACCAGCTGCGGCTCCGACGAGATGCCGACCAGGTTCATGACGTTGATGATCGTGGCCAGCACGAACACACCGATCACGGCGCTGATGGGATCCCCCTTGCCGCCCATGAGCGAGGCGCCGCCGACGACGACGGCCGCGATGGCGTCCAGCTCGTAGCCGACGCCGATGAGCGAACTGCCCTGGCGCAGCTGGGCCGCGGCGATCAGGCCGGCGAGCCCGGCGAGAAGCCCCGACATCGTGTAGGTGATGATCAGGTTGCGGGCGACCGGGAGACCGGAGAGACGCGCGGCCTCCGGGTTGCCGCCGATCGCGTACAGCGACCGGCCGAACGTGGTGAACTTCGCGACCAGCGCCGCGAGGATCATCACGACGAGGAAGATCATCACGGGGTTCTGCAGCCCGAGGGTGGTGCCCCGCGCGAAGAGGTCGATGAAGGTCTGGTCCGTGATCTGGATCAGGCTGGTCGACTGGATGATGTAGCTGAAGCCTTTGACGGCGCTCATCATCGCGAGGGTGGCGATGAACGGCGGGATGCGCAGCCACACGACGAGGAGACCGTTGATCAGCCCGGCGACTCCGCAGCAGAACAGGGTGAACGCCACCGAGAGCCCCGTGGCCATGCCGGCCTGCAGGGTGAGGGCGACGATGACGGTCGACATCGCCAGGATGGAGCCGACGGACAGGTCGATCCCTCCGGTGAGGATCACGAAGAACTGGCCGACCGCCAGCACCGCCACGATGGACGCCGCCGCGATCACGTTCTCCGCGTTCCTCAGCGTGAGGAAGTCGCCGGAGACGTAGTAGCCGATCACGATGATCACGACGAGGACGAGCAGGAGGTAGGTCTTCGGGAGCATGCGCTTGAGCACGCCGCCCCACGTCGACCGTGTGGGCGTGGCCGCGGACGTTCCGGCGGACGTCGCCGGCTCTTGGAGGGTCTTGTTCGACATTGTCTTTCCCGTCGTTGGGTTCTTGTCAGTGGTGTTCGGGGGCGATCGGCTCAGCCAAGGAGCTGGAGGATGCGCTGCCCCTGAGGGTCGATCTCGTCGTGATCGAACTCGGCGACCACGCGGCCGCGAGCCATCACCAGGACGCGGTCGCACATCATCGCCTCGGAGATCTCGGAGCTCGCGATGACCACGGTCCCGCCCGACCGGGCGAAGTCGCGGATCAGCTCGTACATGTCCTCCTTGGCTCCGACGTCGACGCCGCGCGTCGGCTCGTCGCAGATGAGGAGCCGCGAGGAGCGCACCAGCCAGCGGGCGAGGATGCCCTTCTGCTGCGTTCCGCCGCTGAGGGTCTTCATCGGCTGGTTGACGCTGGAGACCTTCATCCCGAGTCGCGTCACCATGTCCTGGGCCGCTCGCTTCTCACGCTTCCCGTCGATGACGGAGAGCCGGCTGAACATCGGCATGCTCGCGAGGGTGATGTTGCCCGCGACGCCCATCTCCGGGATGAAGCCCTGCGCCTTCCGGTCCTGAGGGAGGAGTCCGATGCCCCGGCGGATGGCGTCGCGCGGCGAGGCGAAGTCGACCGGCTTGTCGTCCATGAGCAGCCGGCCATCGGTCTTCCGGCGGGCGCCGGCGAGCAGGCTGGCGAGCTCCGACTGGCCGGAGCCGATGAGCCCGGCGATGCCGAGCACCTCGCCCTGGTACAGATCGAAGTCGATGTCGGCGACGCGGTCGTCCTCGCCGAGGCCGCGAGCCGAGAGGAGGATGTTCTCCGTCCTGCCCGCTCCGAGCCGGGGGCTGCGCTCGCCGCGCAGGGCCGCATCCGCGATGGATCCTTCGAGGCTCTTGCCGACCATCGCCGTGACGACGTCGGCCGGCTTCGTCTCGGCCGTACGGAGGTTGGCGGCGGTGACGCCGTCGCGCAGGACGGTGACAGCGTCGCAGAGGCTGTAGAGCTCGTCCATGCGGTGGGAGATGTAGAGGAGCGTGACGCCCTCGGCGGCGAGCCGGCGCAGCACGGTGAAGAGCCGCTCGACATCGGGCAGGGGGAGCGTGGAGGTGGGCTCGTCCAGCAGCAGCACCCGCGCATCCTTGTGGAGCGCCTTCGCCAGCTCGACCGCCTGCTGCTCGGCCACGGAGAAGCTCGAGACCGGCTGTCGCACGTCGAGGTCGAAGCCGACACGCGCCAGGGCCTCCCGCGCCTGGGTCTGCATCGCATTCCAGTCGACGACAGCGCCCTTCGTCGGCAGCGTGCCGAGGAAGATGTTCTCGGCCACGGACAGCGACGGCACCAGGCTCAGCTCCTGGTAGATGGTGTGGATGCCGGCGGCTTGCGCATCCGTCGGCTCCTTGAAGCGCATCACTTCACCGCCCAGCCGGATCGTCCCGCCATCCGGGATCTCGGCGCCGGAGAGGATCTTGACGAGCGTCGACTTGCCGGCGCCGTTCTGACCGGCGAGAGCGTGGATGCTCCCCCGCTTGACCGAGAAGCTGACCCCCTTGAGCGCCTGGACACCCAGGTAGCCCTTGGTGATGCCCTCGAGCTGAAGCTCGTCCATGTTTCCTCTGCACTTCCTCGTGACGTGTGTGTGGTGGAGCCGGTCGCTGCGCCCGGACCGATGACACCGGGCGCAGCGACTCCTGGCGGCGCCTGAGCGCCTAGTCGTTCGCCCGCACGTAGGTGTCGGCGGGCTTGTAGTACTGCTTCGCGTTCTCCGGCGTGACGACGGTGGTCTTGATGAAGACCTCCTTCTTCGGGCACGCCTTCTTGTCGTTGTTGTAGGCGGCGACGGCCATCTTCACCGCGGCCACGCCCTGGTCCCACGGCTGGTTGGATGCGGTCGCCTGGAGCGGACCGGTCGGGTTGTCGACCATCTCCTTGACGACGTTCATCCCGCCGTCGTAACCGGCGACGATGACGCCGTCACCCCAGATGCCCGCCTGCTGGAGGCCCTGCTCGATGCCGCCCTCCATCACGTCGCTCATGCTGTAGACGATCTTCAGGTCCGGGTTGGCGGTCGCGACGTCGCGGATCGGCGCGAGCGCCTTGTCGGGCTTCCACTCGCCGTACTTCGTCTCGAGCTTCTTGGTCGTGATGCCGGGGTGGTCCTTCATCACGCTCTCGTAGCCCTTCATGAACCCGTTGAAGCGCAGGTCGCTGAGGACGTCGCCGGGGAAGCCGCCGATGCCGACGACCTTGATCTCTCCGGTCTCACCGAACTTCGCGAGCGCCTTCTTCGCGGCGACCTCGCCGGCGAGGGAGCCGGTGTAACCCTGGTCCTCCGCGACGTAGCAGTACATGTCCTTGACCAGCGAAGGGTCGAGGTTGGAGTTGACGGTGACGAGTGGCACGTTCGCGTTCTGGAGCGCGGCGACCGAGGCCCCCACACCGATGGGGTCGTTGGGATTCATGATCACGACGTCGACGTTCTTCGTGATGAGGGTCTGCACGTCGGCGTTCTGGCGCACCGTGTCGCCGTTCGCGTCGAGGAGCTGGATCGTGGCGCCGAGCTTCTTCGCCTCGGCCTGGCCGCCCTCGACGAGGGTCTTCCACCAGTCGCTTCCGCTGATGCCGCGCTGGCTCCAGCCGATGACGAGGCCCTTGCCCGTCTTCTTGTCCGCGTCGGAGGCGGCGGCGCCGTCGGTTCCGCCGCGGGCGCATCCTGTGAGCAGGACGGCGGTGACCGCGGCGATGCCCGCGATCTTGAGCATGGATCGGGTACGGGTGCTGATCATGTTTCCACTTCCTTGTGAGGTGATCGGTGCGGGTACAGCTTCAGGGGGTGGTGGCGGCGGCGCCCCGATGGGGAGGACAGGATGTCCGCGGGACGCCGCCGCCGGGTGCTCAGTCGAGCGGGGTGAAGACCCCTCGCTCCTCGAGCAGCTTGATGTTGCGGGCACGGGTGGCGCGCTCGCGGGCGAGCCAGTCCTCCCCGGGAGGGGCGTCCAGATACTGGTTCTTCGGGTAGATCGGCTTCTCGTAGATGGCCGCGTACTGCTCGGTGCGGAGATCCTTGAAGCCGTTGAAGACGCCGTTCGCCTGACGGTCGCGACGCAGGGCGTCGATGTCGATCGTCGTGCTGACGAACGTGTCGCCCGCCGTCACACCCGGCGTCTCGGTGATGATCTTGCCGCGCTGGTTGACGATCATCGAGCGGCCGCCGAAGAGATCGTTGATGACGCCGTCCGGGCCGAGCTCGGGGCCGAGGTTCGGTGCGACCACGATCGCGTTGTTGAAGAGCGCGTGCGCCTTGTTCTGCACCTCCCACATGCCCTGCGAGGTCTGCGGCTCGATGAGCGTGGCGCGGATGATGATCTCGGCGCCGTTCATGGCGAGGCCGCGCGCGATCTCGGGGTAGGCACCCTCGTGGCAGATGACGTAGCCGATGTTGCCGATGTCCGGGGTCTTGGCCACGGGATAGATCGCGTCCATCACGTTGCCGTTGCCCTTCTTGACGATCCACTCGTCCCACAGGTCGTGCGGGTTGGTGGTGCCGAGGGTGCCGCCTTCGAAGCCGTCCGAGGTGGCCTTGGCGCGGCGGTAGATGACCTCGCCCTGCGGGTCGATCATGAACGCGCAGTTGAAGTAGCGGTCCGGGAAGTCGTCGTCGGCCACCAGGTACAGCTCGCCGGCGATGTAGGTGTCGAGCTCTCGCGCCGCCTTGGCGAGCTCGTCGGTCTCGGGCCCGGGGATGGTGCGGGCGAACTTCTTCTCCCACTCGCGGTCACCGGCGTGGAAGGCCATGTGCATCCCCTGGATCGCCATCTCGGGGATGACCACCAGCTTGACCGGGTAGCCCTCGGTCGCTGCCACGCCGACCGCCGTCTTCATGAACTGGATGATGCGCTTGGTGTTCTTCAGCGCGTCCTCCGGCTCGACGATGGGGATCTGCAGCGGCGACAGCGCTACGACTGTGTACGGCTCAGTCACGTCCAACTCCTTCGTTGTTTGGGTTCGTGTGGCCATGTTAGCGCACTATCAGACGCTGTCAAACGAAAGTTTGAACGCTGTGGTTGCGGGAATTTGGCCTCATATTGTCATGAGTGAGCGCACTCACAACTCGATCAGTGGTTGTGCAGTTCGCGCTGGATCGTGCCGGCCGCACCCGGCAGCGGCACGACATCCTCCAGCCCGAGCTCGACCAGCGCGAGCCGCGCGCGGAGGATCGACGTGCGGGGCAGCCCCGTTGCCTCGGCGAGCTGTTCGGCGGTCAGGCACGACGTCCCGCGGGCCGACGCCTGGGACGCTTCAGCGAGTGCGACGGCTCGAACGGTGTCGAGGTCGAGCCCGGTCGTCGCCAGGATCGGGCAGGACGCGGGGCGCGCGAGTGCTGTCTCCACCGCCGCCAGCCACGCGTCGCGGCCGGAGAATCGTCGGTCCCTCATCTGGGTCTCGGCACCACGTTCTCGCCTCGGCCGCTATCTGGCTGCGGCGAACAGCCACGCTGCGAGGGCACGCACCCGGTGCCGGAACGACGTCGGAGCAGGGGCCGCCGGGACGGCCGGCGCCTCCGCCTGGCGCGGGGTCCCGGGCAGGAATTCGACGAATCCGCATCGTGGGCAACTGGACAGGTGCTGGTGGACGGCGAGACCGACCCCGTAGTACGGGTTGCGGCTCACCCGCATGCGGCTGAGGCACCGCGGGCACCAGCGCGGGCGCGTCACCTGATTCGGCTCGATCATCGTGGTCCAACGGCTTCGGGCGGGCGGAAAGGACGGGCCGGCACGGTGACCCTCCCCACCCGAAGGGGAGGGCCACCGTGCCGATGGGTCGGACACGTCGCCCGTGCCTCAACGGTAGGTCGGCCCCGGAAGCCGGGCTATCCGTCCGGCGAACGCGGGTGTCCACTTCCCGAACAACCCATCCTCGGGCGGGACTGAACGCTCCGCGGGACGTGCTTACAATCGCGGCATGATTCCGGATCCCGGCGAGCTGTTCGCGGCGCACCGCGTGGCGGCCGGTGGCAGCGTCGAGGAGGCTCGACAGGCGCTCTCCGAGGTCTTCCTGCCTGTGGACTTCCCGTCGGCACGGCCGTCGAGTCGTCTCGCGATGACGCTCAACGCGCTCGATGTCGGCCGGGTCACCTGCGGCTTCATGCAGTTCCGCGAGGAGATCTGCATCGAGACGGCCGAAGCCGAGAACTACCATCTCGACATCCCGATCAACGGCAGGGCGGTGATGAGAGCCGGGGTCGGACCCGAGATCCACGCCACGCCGCAGACGGCCGGGGTCTTCACGCCCGGCAAGCCCGTGCGGCTCGACTGCAGCGCGTGGTTCTCCCAGCTGTCCGTCATGATCCCCCGCGACGAACTGCAACTGGAGCTCGAACGTCTCCTCGGCCGGGAGTCGGTCCGCCCCCTCGAGTACACGCGGGAACTCGACGTGACGGGGCCGGGAGGCCGCATGATGCTGCAGGCCCTCCTGACGATCGACGGCGCCTCCAGAATGGAGGACGGCCCGCTCGCGCACCCGCTGGCCCGGCTGCGGCTGGAGCAGGCGCTCATCCAATCGCTGCTGTTCGCGCAGCCGCACAACCACTCGGCCGCGCTCCGCGCTCCGGCGCCCGACCCGGGGGCGCGGCCCGTCTCACGCGCTGTGGAGCTCCTCCGCGCCGACCCTGCGCACCCCTGGACGGTCGTCGAGCTCGCGGCGGAGGTCTCGGTGAGTGCGCGCAGTCTGCAGCAGGGCTTCCGGCGATCGCTGGACACCACGCCCATGGCCTACCTCCGGAAGGTGCGCCTGGAGCACGTCAGGCAGGAGCTCGCCCGCGCCGAGCCGGGGACCGACAGCGTGACCGCAGCCGCCACCCGGTGGGGCTTCACCCACCTCGGCCGATTCGCGGCGGCGTACCGCAGCGCCTTCGGCGAGCACCCGTCGAAGACGCTGCGGTCCTAGCGCACGACGCCTCAGCGCACCTCGAAGCGCGCGCGTCGACCTCGGGGGCGCGAGCGAGTTCGCGATCGAGGCGTTCGTGAACGGCGTCCTCCACGCCGGGCCGGGGATCTCCTCGTACGTGCGTGGCGACGGCTGAGAACGTTCGGACGGATCATCGCGCATCCGGGTTTTTGGGAATTCCGGACCGCAGACCCCTTGCATCGACGGCGACCCGGGGGGAACATCCCCCTCTGTTGAAGCACTCGCGTGTGCGGGGGGAAACGGGATGAGTCCCGCTGTGCAGAGCGATCGGGGAGACCCGAGCCCGACGCCGGCGACCACGACGGCCTGAGCAGCCTCTGATGATTCCGGGCAGCCTGCCCCGCTCGCCATCGAGCCGTGCCCGCCGGCGTCCTGCAGTACGGGGAACATCATCATCCATGGAAGACGAGATCATGAAAGCAGTCGTGTACGAGGGTGCGCGATCGGTCAGTGTCAACGACGTCCCGGATGCTCGCATCGAGCGGCCGACGGATGCACTGGTCCAGATCACCACGACGAACATCTGCGGGTCCGACCTGCACATGTACGAGGGGAGGACCGACTTCGAGACCGGACGTTGGTTCGGCCACGAGAACATGGGCGTGGTCCTCGAAGTCGGCGACGGCGTCGACAAAGTGAAGGTGGGCGACTACGTCGTCCTGCCCTTCAACGTCGCCTGCGGGCACTGTAAGAACTGCGAGCGCGGGCTCACGAATTACTGTCTGACGGCGCAGCCCAAGAGCGAGTGGGCCGGCGCCGCCTACGGCTTCGCCGACATGGGCCCGTGGCCCGGGGGCCAGGCGGAGCTCCTCCGGGTGCCGTGGGCGGACTTCAACTGTCTGCGGCTGGGCGAGGACGCCGAGGAGAAGCAGACCGACTATGTGATGCTGGCCGACATCTTCCCGACCGGCTACCACGCGACCGAGATGGCGAACGTCAAGCCCGGCGACCAGACGGTCATCTACGGCGCCGGCCCGGTGGGATGCATGGCCGCCTACTCCGCCATTCTCAAGGGGGCGAGCAAGGTCATGGTCGTCGACCGTCACCCCGATCGCCTGAGGAAGGCCGAGGAGATCGGAGCCATCGCGATCGACGACTCCACAGTGGACCCGGTCGAGGCCGTCAATGAGATGACGATGGGGCTGGGCGCGGACAACGGATGCGAGTGCGTCGGCTACCAGGCGCACGACGTGGAGGGCCACGAACACCCGAACATCACCCTGAACCGGCTGGTCCAGTCGGTGCGCTTCACGGGCGACATCGGGGTGGTCGGTGTCTACATCCCGCAGGACCCGGGCGCGTCCGACGAGCTCGCCAAGCAGGGCGAGGTCGCGTTCGACTTCGGCGAGTTCTGGTTCCGCGGTCAGAAGATGGGCAGCGGGCAGGCCCCGGTGAAGAAGTACAACCGCCGCCTGCGCGACCTCATCGCCGCGGGCAAGGCGACCCCGTCATGGATCGTCAGCCACGAGCTGTCCCTCGACGAGGCGCCTGACGCCTACGAGCACTTCGACAACCGCGACGACGGCTGGACCAAGGTCGTCCTGCACCCCGCGGGCGCGCTGGCGGGGTGAGGACGATGGCAGGCGAACTGAACGGCCGCCGGGTCGCGATCCTGGCGGCGGACGGTGTCGAGCGCGTCGAACTCGAGAAGCCCCGGCAGGCCCTCGACCAGGCCGGAGCCGTCACGACCCTCCTGTCGCTCACGACGGGAGAGATCGCGGCACGCGACCACGACCTGGAGGACGCGGGGACGTTCCAGGTGGATGGGGACGTGCACAGCGCCGGCCCGGACGAGTTCGACGCGCTCCTGCTCCCCGGCGGGACCGTCAACCCGGACAAGCTGAGGATGGACAGCGGCGCGGTCGACTTCGTGCGGGCCTTCGTCGACTCCGGCAAACCCGTCGCCGCGATCTGTCACGGCCCGTGGAGCCTGATCGAGGCCGACCGGGTGCGCGGCCGCAGACTGACCTCCTGGCCGAGTCTGCGCACCGACCTGCGGAACGCGGGAGCCGAGGTCGTCGACGAGCAGGTCGTCACGGACGGCAACGTCACCACGAGCCGCTCGCCCGATGACATCCCGGCGTTCACCGAGCGCATCATGCAGGAGTTCGCGAAGACCCCCGCGACCGCCTGACATGGCCACTCGACCCAGCAGCCGTCGCACGTCGACGACCGGCCGGGTGCTCTCCGCCCGCCGCGCGCTCATCTGCGTCGCGGCGGGCGGGGTGGCCGGCGTCCTCGCGGCCGTGCTGCTCACACCGCCCCTCGGCCCGCTGGTGGGGTGGTGCATCGCCGGGATCACGGCGCTCGTGTGGGTGTGGCTGATCTGCTGGCCGCAGGATGCGGAAGGCACGGAGCGCGTCGCCCGCGAGGAATCCGTCTCGCAGCTGACCGACGACGCGATCGTCACAGCCTGCATCGCCAGCGTCGCGGCCGTCATCCTGGCCGTCGTGCAATCGAGGGACCGCGGCGGAGACGCCGTCTCGGTCGCACTGGTCATCCTCGGCTGCGTCGGCACGATCGTGGCCTGGGCGCTGGTCAACACCGTCTACGCCCTGAAGTATGCGCGCATGTACTTCATCGACCACCACCGGAGCGGCTTCGACCTCAAACAGGAGGCGCAGCCCACCTACAGCGACTTCGCCTACTTCGCCTTCACCATCGGGATGTCGTACTCGGCCTCCGTCATCCAGCCGACGGCGACCGGCATCCGCCGCAAAGCCCTGGCGCACGCCCTGTTGTCGTACTTCTTCGGCACGGTCGTGATCGCCGTGTCCATCAACCTCGTCACCAGCATCGGGCAGGGCGGTGGATGACAAGGCCGGAGCTCACGATGGTCGCGGCCCGCCCGCATCCGGGTCGGCCGCGGTCGCCCCAGCCCCCGGCTCGGCCGGCTCTGGGTCGGTCTGCACCGTCTTGGTGTCGGCCGGGTCGTTCTGGCGCCGGCTGGCGAACAGGAACGGGATGCCGATCAGCTCGACCGCTCCGCCGATGACCAGCGACGTGCCGTAGCCCCAGAGGTCGGCCGCGCGTCCGAGCGCCGGCTGGATGAACACCCCGCCGAGGCTGCCGAACAGCGAATCGAACGACAGCACGGTCGCGCGCTGCTTCGAGGGGATCATGTCGTTGAGGTAGGCCTGACGGACCGGCCCGGCCACCGCGAACACGAAACCCCAGATCACCAGCAGGGCGACCGCGAGCCAGAAGAGGCTGGTCACCCCGAGCGCCACGAGTATCACGATGCTCGTCAGCGATGCCCCGATCACGGTCGTCGTGCGCTTCGCGAACAGCGTCCGGATGCGCGAGGCGAGCACACCGCCCGCGACCTGCGCCAGCGACAGGATGGCGGCCGCGAGCCCGGCGATCGAGTACGCGGTCTTGTCCCCGTAGAGTTCCAGCAGATAGGGCTGCAGCGCATAGAAGGCGTAGATGCCGACGCCGGAGGCGAACGGCGCCGACAGGATCACCCAGCGCACCGACCGTTTGCGCAGCCCGTGATCGATCGACTGCTTCAGCACGTTCCTGGTCGCCGCGAGCGGGCGCATCGAGTGGTCGGGCGTGAAGCCCAGGTCTTTCATCACGATGGCCGCGAACACCAGCATGACGACCAGCACGCCGGCTCTCAGCAGGAACGGCACCCCGAGGTTGGTCGCCTGAGCGATGATCCCGCCGAGAACCGATCCGACGAACATCGAGATGCCGGTCACGACCAGGCCGCGGCCGAACACGGCCTCGAGACTCCCGGTGTACTTGGCGAACGCCAGCGCGTCGACGAGCCAGGCGTCGACTGCGCCGGAGAAGAACGTGAACCCGAGGCCGAGCAGTACCGACACGATCGCCCACCAGACGAACGGGGCGTGCCACAGCCACAGCATCCAGTACAGGCCGGTCGTCACCGACAGCGTGATCGTGCCCAGCAGGTACGACGCCTTCCGTCCGACCGTGTCGGCGACGACGCCCGTCGGGATCTCGAAGATCACCATGCCGGCGGTGAAGAATGCGTTCGCGGCGAACGCCTCGAAGTTGGAGAGACCGGCGTCGAGCAGGAAGAGCGTGTTGATCCCCCAGATGAACGACGCGGCCAGCGTATTGCCGAGCATCAACGTCAGATACACGCGCTGCACGCGGCGAGCCGCCGGATTCATGACCCGCGACCCCTCGGTCCATTCCGACTGGTCACCACTGCATGATGGACCCGCCGGAGGGTGTTCGGCTACGGCTGGCGCGCAAATCGAAGCGGTTCGACGTCGCTGGCTCGAACGCTCGAAACGACGCCCCGGATGGGCCGCAACCCGCCTTCCACAGGGTACGGCGGCCGCGAAAATCGCCCTCCGGCGAAAAAACCTTGACGGACCGCACGTGACGGGACTAGTTTTCAAACGCGAAGTGTCGAACCGGTTCGATAGTTCGCACTCCCCGGCAGACTCCGACAGTCGCCGACGCGATGCAAGGGAGCATCCCACCATGAAGAACCTCTCCGACGACAGAGGGACTCCGCTCCGCCTGCGTCCGCCCGACGAAAGCCGGCAGCCCTCGTCCGCGCCTCCGGCGTGTGACGCGACGCCTGTCCCATCCTCGAAAAAACGGAGACCACGCATGTCCATCCCATCAGCGGAACGGCGCAGAGAGCCGAACCGTGCCGCGGAATCCTTCCGCACCTCACGGCGGCGAAGCAGGACGCTTCGGTTCACCGCCGGTCTCGCCGGAACGGCGATCCTCGCCACCGGCGGCGCACTGACCGCGCTCCCCGCCCAGGCGGCCCCCACGGCCGCGTCCACCATCGTCGTGCACGCCGACCAGCCGTTCCGGCCGGTCAGCCACGTCGCGACCGGCTCGCTCTACGGGCTCGCCAACGCCACCACCCCCTCCGACAGCCTGGTCCAGGCGATCAAGCCGAACACCTTCGTGATGATGCCCATCGGCGGGCACCAGCAGGGCTCTGGCGACATCGGCAAGACCTGGCAGAAGGCGGCGAACGCCGGCGCCAAGGTCGTCGACCGCCTCTCCGACTACTACGCGGGATGGCCGTACCAGTTCAGCTGGAGCAACTGGGATCAGGTCGTCACCGACCAGATCCAGCAGGTCAAGGCGTCCGGCATGACCAACCTCGCCGCCTACGCCCCCTGGAACGAGGCCGACAACACCTGGCTCGCCTCCAACGGCACGTTCGAGGACTTCTGGACGCACACCTACCGCCTGATCCGCAGCCTGGACGCGACCACGCCGATCCAGGGACCGAGCCTGTCGGACAACATCAGCGACATGCAGAACTTCCTGAACAACGCCGTCGCGACGAACACCGTCCCGGACGTGCTCGCCTGGCACGAGCTGGAGACCTCGTCGAAGATCGCCGGCGATGTCGCCAAGGTACAGGCGATGGAGGACGCGCTGGGCATCCAGCGCCGGCCGATCGACATCGAGGAGTACGCCGCTCCCGCCGAGGTGGGCATCCCCGGCTCGCTCGTCGGCTACATCTCGAAGTTCGAGCGTCTCGGGATCCGCGACGCGGAGCTCGCCTTCTGGAACCAGTCCGGCGCCCTCGGCGACCTCCTGACCGGTCAGGGCGGCAGCCCGAACGGCGCGTACTGGCTCTACAAGTGGTACGCGGACATGAGCGGCGACATGGTGACCACCACCCCGCCGGGCAACACCAACTTCGACGCGGCAGCCAGCGTCACCTCCGACAAGAAGGAGGTGGACGTGATCACCGGCGGGACCTCGGGAACGGCCGGCATCACGGTCGCCGGACTCGACAAGCTCTCGCTGGGCTCGCAGGTCAACGTCAAGCTCGAGTACACGCCGTCCTACGGCCGTACGACGGCGGTGGCGGGACCGATCACCATCTCCAGCACCAACTACCCGGTCGGCGCTGACGGCTCCATCACCGTCCCCGTCGTGATGAACCCGGCCTACGGGTACCACATCGTGGTCACCCCGGCGTCGGACACCACGGACCTGTCGGGCACCTACACGATCACCAACGTGAACAGCGGACTCGCCCTCGACACACAGGCGTCCGGCACGACCGCGGGAACCGCGGCCGTCCAGGCCACCCCGGTCGCCGGCGGCAGCAGCACCCAGACGTGGAAGTTCGTCGCTGCGGGCTCGGGCCTCTACAAGATCGTCAACCCGGCGACGGGTCTCGTCCTCGGGATCCAAGGCGGCACGAGCGCGACGGGCACGCCCGCCGTGGTCTGGGGCGACAGCGGCACCGACGACCATCTCTGGCAGGCGGTGCCTGACGGGAAGGGGAACATCCGGCTCGCGAACTACGGCACCGGACTGGTCCTGGCCGTCGCCGGCATGAGCACGGCGTCCGGCGCAGGTGTCGTCGAATGGACGGACGGGTCGTCGACCTCCGGCTGCACGGCCACCGGTGCGCGCCAGCCGGGGAAGATCGGCTCCGCCCTGTCGTTCTGCAACACGACGGCCTACGCGACCCTCCCGACCGGATCGGTCAGCGGCCTCACCGGCGACTACACCGTGTCCGCCTGGGTGAACCCGGCCAGCAACGCATCGTGGCAGCGTGTGTTCGACATCGGTTCCAGCAGCAACGCCAGCATGTTCCTGACGCTGAACGACGGGACCGAACTGCGCTACGCCATCACCACGAGCGGCGCCGGGGGCGAGCAGCGCCTCAACAGCAGTACGAAGACCCTGCCCCTCAACCAGTGGTCCCTGGTGACCGTCACGGTCGCGGGAACGACAGGCACGCTGTACGTGAACGGTCAGGTGGTCGCCACCAACTCGGCCATGACCATCCACCCGTCGGCGTTCGGCCAGAGCACGAAGAACTACATCGGCAAATCGCAGTACGGCGGTGACCCGGCCCTGAATGCGACAGTCGACGACTTCAACATCTACAGCCGGGCGCTGAGTGCCGCCGAGGTCGCCACCCTGGCGTCCGGTCAGGCGGGCAACGGCGACGTCGTCCACTACGCGTTCGATGAGACCGGCGGCGCGACGCTCGTCGACTCGTCGGGCAGCGGCCGCAACGGAACGGTCGTTCCCGGCAGCTCCTCGACGAACAACACGTCGGCCACGGATGCTGCGACCGCCGACCACTTCTGGACGCTGCACGCCGTGAGCGCGCCCACCGCCCCCAGCGGTGTCGCGGCAACGGCCACCTCGTCCGCGGTGACGGTCGGCTGGACGGCGCCGGCGGACGACGGTGGGACCCCCATCACCGGCTACCGCATCTACCGGCAGGGCACGACCGACCCGGTCGCGACCGTCGGCGGCGACGCCACATCGGCCTCCGTCACTGGAGTCTGGCCGGGCGACACCGCGACGTTCGCCGTCTCGGCGGTCAACGCGGTCGGCGAGAGCGCCGTCTCCGGCTGGAGCGCACCGGTCACCGTCCCGGACGGATCGACCACCAAGCCGGGCCAGGCCGTGCTGTCGAACGACAACGGATGGGACACCGGGCTCAAGGACGGCGACTACAACGTCGTCATGAACCTGTGGCGGGGCGAGGAGGGATCGATCTTCCGGCTCTACGAGAACGGCACTCTGATCGCGACCAAGCAGCTGACCTTCGGCGGCGTCGGTGCGCAGAGCGTCAGCATCCCGGTCCAGGGCAAGACGAACGGCACGTACGTCTACACCGGCCAGCTCGTCAACGCCAACGGGACGACCGCGACCACCTCGACCACGGTCGCGGTGACGCAGGCGAACCCGGGCACCCCGGTGCTGAGCAACGACAATTGGAGCGGCGGCGGCACCTACACCGTCACGGCGAACATGTGGTGGGGCACGAACGCCACCTCCTACACGTTCTACGAGAACGGGGTGGTGGTCGGGCAGGGCGACCTGACCGCGGCGACGCCGAACGCGCAGACCGCGACCCTCGCGGTGGCGGGGAAGGACAAGGGCACCTACGTGTACCAGGTCGACTTCACCAACGCGGCCGGCACGACCAGCAGCAAGACGATGACCGTCACGGTCACCAAGTAGTCACACCGGGATGCGGGCGGAGTCGCGACGACTCCGCCCGCATTCTGGCGCCGCGAAGATTCGCAGTGCTCAGTTCGGGAGGGCCATGTCCTCTACGCAGCGCTCGACCGTGGTTTCGCTCGCGCGAAAGTACGTGAAGACGCCGGTGCGTCTCACGACGAGGTCGAAGGTCGAGGGATCTCCGCCGTCATGGCGCTCGATGCGTACTCCCGTCGACCCGAGGCGATCCGTCACGGTGACCGCACGAATCGTCGTCGCTGCATCGCGGGGAACAGACAAGAGAAGTTTCGGTTCACGCTCGGTGGTCCACACCGTGACCGCGGATGCGGTCGCCGCGAGTATGAGGTCCTGCGGGATGATCGCGCCCGGCCTGCTGCGGTGGAGCTCGTTCGCGAATCGATCCGTGCGCAGAGCCGGCCAGGCTGCGACCGAGCCCTCGATCCTGCCTGCAGACCTTCTGAACCGCTGCCATCCGATTGCGCTCGGCAGGACTGTCGCCAAACCCACGACGACCACCACGGAGACCGCCACTGTCCAGTCGATGGCGGCACCGTTCAGCCCGGCCCAAACGATGCGGAACACTGCATAGGCGGTGAAGGACGCCACGCCGACCCACATCCAGACGGTCCTGGAACGCGACGACGAATCCGGAGCGGAACTCTTCGCGATCGACTCCGCACCCCTCGAGGCTTCGGCGATGACGAGCGGAGACGAATCGCCCGAAGGATCGTCGCCTGCCCGAGCCTCGTGTCGACGAAGCACGTCGGCCGTGTAAGCGATCGAGTAAGGAATCACGAGAGAAGCGATCAGCAGCCAGATCGCCCACCCGGAGGACATGAAACCCCGAACATCGACGATCAGGAGGATGGTCATGCTCACCGTCAAGGGCGCCGACACGATGAGCGCGCTCAAGCCGAGGCGGCGCCATCCCGCAGACGTGCGCAAATTCATTCGTTGCCCCTACTCATCGGCTACCGGCCGACCCCATTCTCACCGAAGCTCGTGACCGCGCCGGCCAGCGCAACGCAGTGACCGTTCCGCGGCTCAGCGCGTGCCGACGCCGCCCGCGATACCGCTGATGAGCCGTCGCTGCAGGACGAGGTAGAGGATGACGATCGGCAGAGCGATCAGGATGCCGGCCGCCGAGAGCAGCGAGTAGTTCGTCATGTGCTGCCCCTGGAAGAAGGCGAGGCCCAGCGGAGCGGTGCGGAGCTGGTCCTGCGTGATCATCACGAGCGGGATCAGGAACTCGTTCCAGGTCCACATGCCGACCAGGACGGCCATCGTGCCGATCGACGGCCACGACGCCGGCACGAGCACCCGCCACAGCAGCCGCCGGTCGGTGGCGCCGTCGAGCCGGGCCGCCTCGATGATCTCGCCGGGGAACGACCGGAAGTGGTTGCGCATCCAGAACGCCGCGAAGCCCAGAGACTGGGCGGTCTGCGGCAGGATCAGCGCCCAGTACGTGTCCGTGAGGCCCGCCGTGCGGAGGTTGAAGTACAGCGGGATGATGAACGCTTCCTCCGGGAGCATGAGTCCCACGAGCAGCACGAAGAAGAGGATCCCCGAGCCCGGGAAGGTCATGCGCGCGAACGCATAGCCCGCGAGGGTCGCCAGGACGAAGGTGACGGCGACGACGGCCACCGCGACCAGGACGCTGGAGACCATGTACGACGAGAAGTGGCCCTCAGTCCACGCGTCGGTGTAGTTCTGCAGGCGCAGCGTGCGCGGCAGCTGGAATCCGCCGGTGTTGTCGGCCGGGGGAATCACCGACGAGAACAGCACGCCGACCAGAGGCAGCAGCGCGAACAGCGCGAAGACACTGAGAATCACGTAGTCGACGGTCTTCTCGACCCTGCCGATTCTCATGCGGTCTCCTTCGGCTGCAGTCGGGTGATCAACCAGGAGATCACCATGATGAGGACGGTCAGGACGATCGCGACGGCCGCGGCGGAGCCGACCTGCCCGGTATTGAAAGCGCGGTTGAAGGCCTCGAAGGCCGGCACGCTCGTGCTGGTCCCCGGGCCGCCCTGGGTGGTGATGTAGACGATGTCGAACGTCTTCAGCGTGGCGGTGACAGTCAGGGTGAGCGCGATGGCGATCTGCCCCCGCAACGCCGGAAGCGTGACGCCGAAGAACTCGCGCAGCGGCCCCGCGCCGTCGATGCGCGCGGCCTCGAAGACGGACGCCTCGATGTTCTGCACACCACCGAGGAAGAGGACGAGGCACAGCCCGGTGTTCACCCACGTGCCGATGAAGCCGATCGCCACCAGGGCGAAGGCGTAGTCGCCGAGCCACGCCCGCGCCAGATCGCCGAGGCCGACCATCCCGAGCACCTGGTTCAGCAGGCCGTGAGGTGCGTAGATCGACACCCAGATCGTGCCGACGACCACCGACGCGATCACCTGCGGGAGGAAAAGCACGGTCCGGAAGAAGCCCATCCCGCGAAGCCGGTTGGCGTGCGAGAGCACGATCGTCAGCGCGAGGCCGAGGATCACCGGCAGCGCCGCATAGAAGAGGAGGAGCACGCACACGTGCAGGAACGAGTCGCGCAGCGGGACGTCGGTGAACACGGCCGCATAATTCTTCAGCCCCGCCCAGGCCGAGGCTCCGATGCCGTTCCAGTCGTAGAAGGAATACTGGAAGGTCTGCAGGAGCGGCACGACGATGAAGGCGGCCAGCACCAGCACGGCCGGCGCGATGTACAGGTACGCGGCGGGCTGCCACCGGCGCCGCGCGCGGGTGCGCGGGGCGTCGGTGGCAGTCGCGGTGAGGGTTTGCGCCATTACTTGTTTCCGGAGACGAAGCCCGAGTAGTCGGTCTGCAGCGTCTGGGTGAACTGCTGCGGAGTGGACTTCTGGGCCGTGAGGTCCTGCATCGCCGCCGTCAGCGTGTTGTAGAACGTCGGAGTGGTGTAGTCGAGGTACGGCACGATGCTCTTGCCCGCGCTCAGCGAGGTGTACTGATCGTAGACGCTCGCCTGCAAAGATCCGGCCTCCGCCTTGTGGTCGGCGGGCAGGACGGTCGGCAGGCTGTTCGCGTCGATCATCGTCTGAGCGCTGGAACGGCCCGAGATGAAGTCGATGTAGGCCGCTGCGGCGTTGGGGTGGGCGGACTTCGACGTGATCGCCCACGCGAGGCCCTCGCCGCCCTGGGTCGCCGGCGCGGAGGCGCCCGCCGGGGTGAGGGCCGCCATCCCCGCGTTCGTCTGGCCGAGGGCCTGCCCGATCGTCGACATGTCCCAGGTCCCGTCGATGATGAAGGCGGCCTTGCCCTTGCCGAAGTCGGCGACAGCCGCATCCTGCGAGATGCCGTTGGCGTCCGCGGGCAGGTAGCCCTTCTGCGACCAGTCCTGGATGGTCGCGGCGGCGTCGACGTTGGCCTTGTCCGTCCACGCGCCCGACTTGGCGGAGACGAGGTTCTGCACGGCCGTCGCGCCGGCCGTGGCGGCCTGCACCACACCGTAGAGCTGGATGCCGCGCACCTTCTCCAGGTCGCCGTACGCCATCGGCTCGATGCCTGCGGCCTTCGCCTTGGCCATGTCGGCCGTCAGGTCGTCGAGCGTCTTGGGCGCATCGACGCCCAGCGTGCTCAGGATCTTCTTGTTGTAGTAGACCCCGACGAACTCACCGGTGTTGGAGACCCCGTACAGGTTGCCGGTCTGCCAGTGCTTTCCGTCGGAGCTGAACGTGTTGAGGGCGAGGAGATTCGACGGGAAGTAGTCCCGCCAGCCGTACAGCGACGAGTAGTCGTTCAGCGGGGCGAGCATGCCACCGGAGACGAATGCGCCCATGTCGGGGTAGCCCTGGTTGGCCTGCACCACGTCCGGCGGGTTGTTGCCCGAGAGCGCGAGCTTGAGAGTCGTCTTCAGGTCGGAGAACGACTGGCTGTTCCGCTTGATCGTGATGTTCGGGTACTTCTTCTCGAACGCGGCGTTGAGCTTCTTCTGTGCGGTGTCGATGTCGCCGGTGTTGTTCTGATCCCAGACGGTCAGGGTGTACTTCCCGGACTCCACCGTCTTGGACGCCGTGGTCTTGGATGCGTCGGAGCCGCCCCCCGACGACCCCGGTGCACACCCGGCCAGGAGTACCGCGGTCGCCGCGGCGAGCGCGCCGACCGCTAGGGCGGTGAACTGCTTCTTCATGGTTTACCTTTCTGTTGCCGTGGTCTGCTGGAGTGGCGCTCGCCGAATCCAGTCGTGGAGGAAGTCCCAGTCGAAGTCCCCGGCCCGTCGTTCGACGAAGCCGATGAGCTCCTGAGCGGTCGCGGCGCTCGCGCTGCCACCGAGTCCCGTCACCGAGTAGGCGGCGGCGGCCGTGGCGAACCGGAGCCGTTCGGCGAGGGTCCATTCCTCGCCGAAGGAGGTCATGAGGGCGGCGGTGAACACGTCGCCGGCGCCCGTCGGGTCGACCGCCGCGACCTGGATGCCCGGCACCTCGGCCTCCTCGCCGTTCGCGGAGTCGACGGCCAGCACGCCGCCCGCCCCACGGGTGACGACCGCCAGGCCCACGTGATCGGCAAGGGCGCGGGCCGCTGCCACCGGGTCGGATGTGCGGGTGTACGCCATCGCCTCTTCGTGGTTCGGGATGAAGACGTCGACTTTGTCCAGTTCGGCCAGCAGGTCGGTGGACCATTCGCCGCTCGCGTCCCACCCGACACCGCCGACGATCACGGCTCCCCTCGAGCGCAGCTGGAGCGCCCACGGCTGGGCGGCGTCCGCGAGGCCGAGGTGCACCGCGGCCACGTCGTCGAGCCGCTGGGGGATCGCGGCCGGGTGCTCCTCCACGTACGAGATGAAGCCGCGGTCGTGGGGCCCGGAGATCGCCACGCTGATCGGGGTCTGGTACCCCGCGACGGTCACAAGCTCGTCGAGATCGAGGTTCGCCTCCGAGCGGAGTGCCGCGTGGATGTGCGATCCGATGACGTCGTCGCCCATGGTGGCGACCAGCCGGGAGTCCGCGCCGAGACGCGCTGCAGCCACCGCCCGGATCGCAGCGCCGCCGGCGGCGATGCCGAAGCGGTCCGCGTACTTCTCCTGCCCGAGGACCGGGACATCGGCGCCCGCGAAGATCAGGTCGCAGAAGACATCCCCGGTGAAGAGCAGGACCCCGGGTCGGGACAAACGGTGATGCAACGGTTCACTCCTTCGTACTACTCCGGACGGGATGCGGGACACCGTAACACTCCTGCACAGGTTTGACCAAGTTTGCGCATCTTTGCGTATTTCGAGCAGATTTCGCTATCGTGTCCAGCATGATCGTGAATGAACGGCGCCAGCGCATCCTCAACGAGTTGCGCGCCAGCGGGGCCGCCAGCGTCCCCGAGCTGGCCGAGACGCTCGGCGTCAGCCCGTCGACGATCCGGAGGGATCTCGAGATCCTCGATCGCAACGGCGAGCTCACGCGCAGCTACGGCGGCGCAGTGCTGCGGTCGGGCATGACGGTGCAGGACGGCGCCGAGTCACCCGAGACGCCGTACGACGACAGCGCCGACATCGACCTGAAGGTCCGCGTGGCGAAGGCGGCCCTCCCCTACGTGCAGGACGGCAGCGTGGTCCTGCTCGACATCGGCACGACGACCCCGTTCCTCGCGCGGATGCTGCGCGGCCGCGACGTCACGGTGGTCACCTCGAACCTCGCGGTCTTCGACGAACTCCGCAACGACACCAGCGTGCGCGTCGTGCTGCTCGGCGGAGTGCTCCGTCGCAACATGCGCACCCTCGTCGGCTCCATCACGGCGCTGTCGCTTCAGCAGATCAGCGCGGATGTGATGTTCCTCAGCTGCACGGGAGTGCGGGCGGGTGGCGCGATCGTCGACGACATGGCCGTGGAGACACCGCTCAAGCAGGCGATGATCGCCTCGAGCGACAAGGTCGTCCTGCTCGCCAGCGAAGCCAAATTCCCCGGCACGGGCGCGCTCCGCGTGTGCGAGCTCTCCGACGTCGACGTGCTCGTCACGACCGACGGCGCCCCGGAGGAAGCAATCGAAATGTGCCGCGCGAGCGGCGGAGAGGTCGTGATCGCATGAAGTTGAGCATCCTCGGCGGCGGTGGGTTCCGCACGCCTTACGTCTGGCAGGCCATCCTCCGGGACACGGGCAGCCCCCGCGTCGACGAGGTGAGCCTCTACGACGTCGACGCCGAGAAGCTCACGACGATGGCGGCGCTCCTGCGGCAGCTGGCCGCCGGCAGTCCCACGGCGCCGCGGCTGACCACGACCACCTCGCTCGAGGAGTCCATCGCCGGCAGCGATTTCGTCTTCTCCGCCATCCGCGTCGGCGGCCTGGAGGGACGGCGCTGCGACGAGCATGTCGCGCTCGACCTGGGCGTCCTGGGCCAGGAGACGACCGGACCGGGCGGCATCGCCTACGCGCTCCGGACAGTGCCGGTCATGGTCTCCGTCGCGGAGACCATCGCGCGGCTGGCGCCGAACGCCTTCGTCATGAACTTCACGAACCCGGCCGGCATCATCACCGAGGCCATGCAGGGCGTGCTCGGCGACCGCGTCGTCGGCATCTGCGACACCCCGTCCGGGCTCGGACGGCGGGTGGCGGCGGCGCTCGGGGTCGACCAGAGCCGCATCCACATGGACTATGTCGGGCTCAACCACCTCGGCTGGATGCGCGGGGTCTACTACGACGGCCGCGACATCCTCCCCGAGTTCATCGCGGACGACCGGCTGCTCGGCGAACTCGAGGAGGGCCAGGTCTTCGGAACCGAGTGGATCCGGGAACTCGGAGTCATCCCCAACGAGTACCTGTACTACTACTACTTCAACCGGGACGCCGTGCGGGCCATGATCGACGCGGGCACGACGCGCGGCGACTTCCTCGCCCGCACGCAGTCCGAGTTCTGGACGCTCTCCCGCGACGCCGACGACAAGGCCGCGCTCTGGCGGAGCACCGTCGACCGCCGCAGCGCGTCGTACATGGCCGAGGCCACCGGCGGCACCCAGGACGAGCCGGCGCACCACCACGAGTCGGACTCCGACCCGGCGGACCAGGGCTACGCGGGTGTCGCGCTCGGCGTGATGAACGCCATCACGCGCAACGAGCAGGCGACGATGATCCTCAACGTCCGCAACCGCGGCACGGTCGCCGGCCTCCCCGACGACGCCGTCATCGAGGTGCCGACTCTCGTCGACGCGAACGGCGCGCACCCGCTGTCGGTGCCGGCGCCGAGCCTCCACCAGCTCGGCCTGATGGCCCAGGTGAAGGAGGTCGAGCGCCACGCCATCGCTGCGGCGCTCACCGGTTCCGAGTCGGAGGCGCTCCTCGCGTTCGCCCTGCACCCGCTGGTGGAGAGCGTCCCGACGGCCCGCCGGTTGCTCCAGGGCTACACGGAGGCGCACCCGCAGCTCGCAGAGCTCTTCGGCCGGACTCCCGCGACGTCCGGGCTCGCCGCGGCGGCCGGGTGATGCGGACGCTCGTCCTGCCGACTCCGGAAGAGGTCGGCGAGGTCGCCGCGGACGAGATCGCCGCCGTCGTGGCCGAGCGGCCGGACGCCGTGCTCGGACTCGCCACCGGCGACTCACCGCTCGGCGCCTACACAGCGCTCGCCCACCGGGTGGAGCGCGGAGAGCTGGATCTGTCACGCGCTCGAGGCTTCGCCCTCGACGAGTACGTCGGCCTCGACCCCGCCGACCCCCAGAGCTACCGAGCCGTCATCGACCGCACGGTGACGACCCCGCTGCGGATGCGCCGGGACGCTGTGCACGTCCCCGAAGGCACGGCCGCAGACCTCGCAGCGGCCGCCGACGAGTACGAGCGGGCCCTCGCGGAGTCCGGCGTCGACATCCAGGTGCTCGGCATCGGCTCCAACGGGCACATCGGGTTCAACGAACCCGGCTCCCGGTTCGGCACGCGCACCCGCGTCGTCGAGCTCAGCGAGCGCACCCGGCTCGACAACGCGCGGTTCTTCCCGTCCCTCGCGGACGTGCCGACCCGCGCACTCACGCAGGGGCTGGCGACGATCATGCGGGCCCGCCGCATCGTCCTGGTCGCCCTGGGCGAGCGCAAGGCGGACGCGGTCAGGGCGGCGGTCGAGGGACCGCTCTCGGTGGACTGCCCCGCCTCGGTGCTCCAGACCCATCCGAACGTCGTGCTGATCGCCGACGAGGCCGCCGGGTCGCGGCTCACAGGATCCGAGCGGTGTAAGATTGTCCGTACAAACTCGGAGGTGCGGGCATGGCGGGGAGCCGAGACGAGGTCGCTCTCCCACCCGACCTCCTCGCGGCACTGAACAAGAACAGTCCGGTCCCGCTCTACCACCAGCTGGCCACGGCGCTCGAGCAGGCGATCCGCGACGAGTCGGTGCCGCCGGGAGCACGTCTGGAGAACGAGATCGCGCTGGGCCAGCGTCTGGCCCTGTCGCGGCCGACCGTGCGGCGCGCCATCCAGGAGCTGGTCGACAAGGGCCTGCTCATCCGGCGCCGCGGCGTCGGGACCCAGGTGGTGCAGAGCGGCGTGACCCGGGACCTCGGTCTCACGAGCCTGTACGAGGACCTGTCACGGTTGGGCCAGTCGCCCGAGACCCGGGTCCTCCGTCACGAGGTGCGTCCCGCGACGGCGGAGGAGGCGGAGCAGCTCACTCTGGAGCCCGGCGCGCCGGTCCTCCATCTGGTGCGGCTCCGCCTGGCGCGTCACGTGCCGCTGGCCATCCTCGACAACACCCTCCCCACTTCCTCCACGGACATCGGCCCGGCGGATCTCGAAGAGCACGGGCTCTACGATCTCCTGCGCCGCCGCGGCGTGAACATGCGCATCGCGCGGCAGCGGATCAGCGCCCGGGAGGCGACCCCGTACGAGAGCGAGCTCCTCGGCATCGGCAAGGACGCCGCGGTGCTGACCATGACGCGCACCGCCCTCGACACCACCGGCCGTGTCGTCGAGTTCGGCCGGCACTGCTACCGGCCCGATCTGTACTCCTTCGAGATCACCCTCGTCGACCGCTGAACCCGGCTCCTCAGCCGAGGTCGACCGGCACCGCCCGGCCGGTCTCAGCGGACAGCTGCGCCGCCTCGGCGAGGACGAGCGCGGCCCGGCCGTCCTCGAAGGTCGGGCTGTCCGCCGACTCGCCGCGCACGCTCGAGACGAACGCCTCGAGCTCGGCGGCGTACGCCTCCCGGTAGCGATCGAGGAAGAAGTCCTGATACGGGGACCGGGCCTCGACGGCGGTCGCCGTGGACACGCTGACGAGCGAGGTCGGCGCATTGGCCACATGGAGCATCCCCTCCGAACCGAACGCCTCCATGCGCTGGTCGTACCCCACGGCACTGTGCCGGGAGTTGACGATCGTGACCAGGGCGCCGTTCCGGGAGCGGAGCACCACCACGGCGGTGTCGAAGTCGCCGTGCTGCCGGGCCCCGTCGTCGAAGAGCGTCGACCCGGACGCCTGCACGTCGACGATGTCGGGCAGGAAGAACCGCGCCATGTCGAAGTCGTGGATGGTCATGTCCCGGAAGATGCCGCCGGAGATGCCCACGTAGTCGGCCGGGGGTGCGGACGGGTCGCGGCTGATGATCGTGAGCTGCTCCAGCTGCCCGATCTCGCCGGCTCGGACGCGCGCACGGACCTCGGCGAACGCGGGATCGAACCTCCGGTTGAAGCCGATCACGACCGGCACCGGTGACGCGGCGACCTTTCCTCTCAGCGCGTCGACCGCATCCAGGTCGAGGGCGATGGGCTTCTCGCAGAGCACCGGAAGGCCCGCGTCGAGAGCCGCGGAGATCAGCGGGACGTGCGTCGGCGTTGGCGAGGCCACCAGCACCGCGTCGATGTCGCCCGACGCCAGCAGCTCGTCGGCGCTGTCGGTCGCCGTACCCCCGAACCGGGCAGCGACCGAGCGAGCGCCCTCGACGAAGGGATCGGCGACCCGGGCCAGTGTGGTGCGCGGGTTCTCCGCGATGCTGCGGGCATGCACCTGGCCGATGCGGCCGCTGCCGATCAGTCCGAACCGGACCGGCGAATCGTTCACGGGAACTCCTTCTCTCAGCACCACGGCCGCAGCGCGTCGCGATTGGTCTTCTGGTCGGCTGCGCGCGAACGCCGGAAGTCGGGCAGGGACGCGTCCGGCGCCGGCAGCACATCCTGCTCGACGACGATCCAGCCGTCGAACCCGATCGCCTCGACGGCGTCGAGCACCCCGGCCAGGTCGATGCTCCCGCTCCCGAACGCGACGAACGCCCCGGACGACCACACCTCGCGCATCCCGCCGCCCGCGGCCAGGACGGCCTGCAGCTCGGCCTGGTCGACGTCCTTCAGGTGGAGGTGGTTGATCCGTCCGGCCCAGGCCGTCAACGCGGCGACGGGGTCGCCTCCGCCGATGAGAAGGTGACCGGTGTCGAGCGTGAGCCCCACATCCACCCGGTCGAGGAAGACCTCGATCTCCTCCGGCGATTCCACGAAGGTGCCCGCGTGGTGGTGGAAGGTCGGCTCGAACCCGGCCGAGCGGACGCGGTCGGCCGCGACCGCGGCGTTGGCCGCGAGCCGGTCCCACCCGGCAGGGTCGAGACCGCCGACGCCCGAGCCGGGAGCGCGCCGGCGCTCCGGCGACCCGCTGTCCGCGAGGGTGGGCTTCGGCAGCCTCCGCGGTGCCGCATCCGCCGCCTCGGAGAAGACGGCGAGTGCCGCGTCGAGGTCGGGGAGCGACGCAGCGAACGCCTCGTCGTCCGTGAACGGCAGCTCGACCCAGCCGCCCGCCAGTTCGAGACCTCTGGTCGCCAGGCGGTCGCGGAGCACGCCACCACGACCGAGGAAACCGGTCGGACCGAGGTCGACGCCCGCGTATCCGGTCTCGGCGAGGATGTCCAGGATGTCGTCGGCCGAGAGCGTCGTTGCGCCCTCCGGCGTCATCTCGAAGACGCCGAAGCTGACCGGGGCTCCCGCAACGGTCACGTTCATCGGTTCTCCTCCCGTCCGAGCAACGGCCGCCTCGCCTGCGCCTGACGCTCGTAGTCGGCACGGGCCGCCTGCGTGCTCTCCAGCTTCGAGACTTCGGCGACTGGCACGTCCCACCACCCCTCGCCGTCGGGCGCGTACACGAAGGGATCGGACTCGATGTGGATCAGGGTGGAGCGGTCGGACGCCTTGGCCGCCGCGACAGCCTCCGACAGTCGCGGGATCGCGTCCTCGCCCGGCGCGATCTCGATGACGTCGACGCCGTAGCTGCGGGCGTTGGCGGCCAGGTCGACCGGCACGAAGCCTCCGGTCTCGAAGTTCGCGGCGGCGGCGTCGCGATAGCGGTAGCGCGTGCCGTAGCGTTGCGACCCGACCGTCTCGGAGAGGTGCCCGATCGACGCGAAACCCTGATTCTGGACGAGGACCACCACGATCTTGATGCCCTCGGCGACCGCGGTGGCCAGCTCGGAGTGCAGCATGAGGTAGGAGCCGTCCCCGACCATCACGATCACATCGCGGTCGTCGCCGACCGCCTCCAGCCCGCGCTTCACGCCGAGCCCGCCCGCGATCTCGTAGCCCATCGTCGAGAAGGCGTACTCGACGTGGTAGCCGAGCGGGTCGCGCACGCGCCACAGCTTGTGGAGGTCACCGGGAAGGGAACCCGCCGCCTGCACGACCACGTCGCGCGGCCCGGTGGCGAGCTGGACGGCGCCGATGATCTCGGGCTGGCCGGGGACAGCGGCGCCGGTCGGGGCGAGCGCCCTGTCGACGATCGCATCCCATTCCTGCTTCTCCCGGGCGATGCGGGAGCGGTATCCGGGCTCCACAGCGGTCCCGGCGAGCGCTCCGCCGAGGGCGTCGAGCGCCTCCCGTGCGTCGGCGATCACGGGGAGGTCCGTGCCGTGCTTGTACGCGTCGACGGGGGCGACGTTGATGTTCACGAAGGCGACGTCCGCGTGCTGGAACAGCGTCCGGCTCGCCGTGGTGAAGTCGCTGTAGCGGGTGCCGATGCCGATGACGACGTCCGCCTCGGCGGCGAGGCGGTTGGCGGCCGTCGTGCCGGTCGCTCCCACACCGCCGAGGTACTGGGGGTGGTCCCAGTCGAGGGATCCTCCGCCGGCCTGGGTGGTCCCGACCGGGATACCGGTCTGCTCGACGAACGCGCGCAGGGCATCCTCCGCGCCGGAGTAGAGCACACCGCCGCCGCCGACGATGAAGGGACGCTTCGCTCCGCGGATCGCGTTGGCCGCGGCCTCGAGCGCCCACCCCTCCGGCAGCGGACGCCGGATGCGCCATTCGCGCGGCTGCAGGAACTCGACCGGCACATCCAGCGCCTCGGCCTGCACATCCTCCGGCAGCGCGATGGTGACGGCGCCGGTCTCGGCGGGGTCGGTGAGCACGCGCATCGCGGCGAGCGCGATGGAGAACAGCTGCTCCGGCCGCTGCACCCGGTCGAAGAACCGGGACACCGGGCGGAAGGCGTCGGTCACCTGCATTCCGGGGTCATGCGGATGCTCCAGCTGCTGCAGCACGGGGTCGGCGACGCGGGTGGCGAAGGTGTCGGAGGGCAGCAGCAGGGCCGGCAGGCGATTCGCCGTCGCGAGCGCAGCACCGGTGAGCATGTTCGCCGCGCCGGGGCCGACCGACGCTGTCGACGCCAGCGTCGCCCGGCGACGGTGGATGCGCGCGAAGCCGACGGCCTGGTGCACCATGGCCTGCTCGTTGCGCGCCTGGTAGTAGGGCATGAGCCGCGGGTCGAGGGCGTTCGCCTGGGCCAGCGCCTGGCCGAGGCCTGCGACGTTGCCGTGCCCGAAGATCCCCAGCATCCCGGGCACCGTCCGCTCCCGCACGTCGCCGTCGACCGTCCACTGGTTCGCCAGGAACTCGACGAGCGCCTGGCCGACGGTCATCCTGAGGGTGGTCATCGCGTGTCTCCTCCGTGGTTCGTGGCGGTGGGTGCGGGCAGGTACGGCAGGCGTCCGTCCTGCGGCTTCGCCGCCCAGGTGTCGCGCAGCCATGCCTGGCGCGGGTCGTCGCTGACGAGCCAGACGCGCTCCTCGCCCGGACCCGCCATGACGTTGAGATAGTAGAGGTCGTACTCGGGCGGTGCGACGGCCGGCCCGTGGTATCCGAACGGCACGAGGGCGATGTCGCCGGTGCGCACGAGCGCGTTCGTCTCGATGGCGCCCGCGGGGGAACCGTAGGTCGCGAAGCTGCCGAAGGCGTCGTGACCGGCCGGAGCGCTCAGGCCACGGGCGGGCGCGGACTCGAAGTAGTAGATCTCCTCGAGCTGCGACTCGTGGCCGTCCACGTGCTCGTCGTGCTTGTGAGCGGGATGCGACGACCAATTGCCCGCAGGGGTGATCACCTCGCAGACGATGAGCGACGCGGCGTCGAGAGCCGCAGGCGTGCCGAAGTTGTGGACCTGCCGGGTGTCCGCCCCGGCGCCACGCAGCTCGATGGGCACCGCCTCGCGCGGGATGTGGACCGACGGCTTGCGGATCTCCGTCGGCGCCTCCGCGACCGCGACCCGACCGGTGCCGCGGATGCTGAGGCCCTCCCCCGCGCCGACGTAGAGCACGTCTGTCGGACCGTCGAAGACGCTCGACCGGCCGGCGAGGAGCGTGCTGCCTCCCTCATGGTCCACCGAGAACGACCCGGCGAGGGGCACGACGATGCGTTCGATGCCGCCCGCGGCGAGCTCGACGGACTCGCCGGCGAGCTCCACCACGCGCAGGCCCGTGTGCATCCAACCGGAGAGAGAGGAGTCGACCACCGACTCCCACGGGCCATCGCCCAGGCTCCCCCGGGGAAGAACCACTCGTTGCGCTCGGCCATCGTCCTCGTGCCCTCCCGTCTCAGTCGTTCTCCGGGAAGCCGAGGTTGATCCCGCCGTGCGAGGGGTCGAGCCACCGGCTGGTGATCGCCTTCAGCTGCGTGAAGAACTTCACGCCCTCACTGCCGTGCGCCTTCGTGTCGCCGAACAGCGAGTCCTTCCAGCCGCCGAAGGAGAACGTCGCAACGGGGACCGGGATCGGCACGTTGATGCCGATCATCCCGACCCGGATGTCCTTCTGGAACCGCCGGGCGGCGCCGCCGTCGTTCGTGAAGATCGCGGTGCCGTTGCCGAACGCGCCGGCGTTGATCAGCTCGACACCGGCCTCGTAGGAGGGGACGCGCACGACTGCGAGCACCGGGCCGAAGATCTCCTCGGTGTACGCCCGGGAGGTGGTCGGCACGCGGTCCAGGAGGGTCGGGCCGAGCCAGAAGCCGTTCGGATCGCCGTCTGGGTCCACCGTACGGCCGTCGACGACGACCGTGGCGCCGTCCGCCTCCGCGATGTCGATGTAGCCGGCGACCTTGTCGCGGTGCTGCTTCGTGACCAGCGGGCCCATGTCGCAGCCGCGGCGGCCGTCGCCGATGCGCAGGGCGGCCATCCGCTCGGCGATCTTCGCGATGAGCGCATCCGCGACCGGCTCGACGGCGACCACGACCGAGATCGCCATGCAGCGCTCGCCCGCCGAACCGAATCCCGCATTGATCGCCGAGTCGGCCGTCAGGTCGAGGTCGGCGTCCGGGAGCACCAGCATGTGGTTCTTCGCCCCGCCGAGCGCCTGCACGCGCTTGCCGTGTCTGGTGCCGGTCTCGTAGACGTAGCGGGCGATCGGGGTGGAGCCGACGAAGGAGATCGCGGCGACATCGGGGTGGGTGAGGAGACCGTCCACCGCCTCCTTGTCCCCGTTGAGGACGGTGAAGACGCCGTCCGGGAGGCCCGCCTCCTTCCACAGCTCCGCCAGCCAGATCGCGGCCGACGGGTCCTTCTCCGACGGCTTCAGCACGACGGTGTTGCCCGCGGCGATCGCGATGGGGAAGAACCACGCCGGGACCATCGCCGGGAAGTTGAACGGTGAGATGATCCCGACGACGCCGAGCGGCTGGCGCGTGGAGTACACGTCGACGCCGGTCGACACCTCCTCCGAGAACTCTCCCTTGAGGTGGTGGGCGAGGCCGGTCGCGAACTCGACCACCTCCTGTCCGCGGCTGATCTCGCCCAGCGCGTCGGAGAGGACCTTGCCGTGCTCGCTGGTGATGATCTCGGCCAGCTCGCCCTTGCGCGCATCCAGCAGTTCGCGGAAGCGGAACAGGATCGCCTGCCGTTTGGCGAGCGACAGGCCCGACCATGCCGGGAAGGCGGCCTTGGCCGAACCGACGGCCGCGTCGATCTCGGCGGCGTCGGCCAGGGCGACGCGCTTGGTCTCCACGCCCAGGGCGGGATCGAACACCGGGGCGGTGCGACCGCTCGTGGACGGGTGGGCGGCGCCGCCGATCCAGTGGGGCACGACGGGCAGGGTGGTGGTGGTCATGGCGTTCCTTCGGTGGTCGTTGCGGCTGTCAGCGTCCGTGGACGAGCGAGGCGGCGGTGTCGACCGCTGCGGCGACATTTCCGTCCTGGGGATAGAGGAGGGTGCGACCGACGACGAGCCCGTGCACTCCGGGGAGCTCGAGGGCTGCGGCCCAGGCGGCGTAGGTCTCCTCCGGCGCGGCGTCGGTGTCGCCTCCGAGCAGCAGCGTGGGCAGTGTCGTGGAGTTCATGACGCGCTCCATCTCGGGGACGACCGGCAGCTTGAGCCAGGTGTACGCCGACGACGATCCGAGCCCGGAGGCTATCGCGATCGAGGTGATCACGGCGTCCGGGGTCAGGTCGTTGACGATCCGGCCGTCGCGCCAGCGGCTGAGAAAGGGCTCGAGCATGATGGGGAGCCGAGCGCCTGCCGCGGCTGTCACGGCGTCCGCCGTGCTCTCCAGGGTCCGGACGGTCGCCTGGTCCTCCAGATTCACCCGCAGCAGCAGCTTGGCCGCGTCGAGTCCGTCGCGTAGAACGGAGGGGACGTCGTAGCCGGTGTAGCGGTCGTCCATCTCGAAGACGGAGCCGCGCAGGCCCCCGCGGTTCATCGATCCGACCACGACCTTGCCGTCGAGCGCGCCGAGCAGCGCCAGGTCGTCGACGATGTCGGGGGTGCCGAGCACGCCGTCCACTCCCGGACGGGACAACGCGAGCATGAGGCGCTGCAACAGGTCGTACCGGTCGGCCATCGCCATGCCGTCGTTGCGGACGCCCAGCGCCCCGCGGGCGGGATGGTCGGCCGCGACGATGAACAGCCTCCCGTCTCCCTGGACCAGCGGCCGCCGTGCGCGCGCGTCCAGCGCGACCCGGATGGCGTCCGGGTCGCTGAGCCGGAGCTCGCGGAGGCGGGCGAAGGCTTCAGCCGTCGACACGTTCGAGTCCCTTCAGAACATTCTCGACCTCGGTGGTCGTGGGCATCGCGGTCGAGCACTCACGCCGGGTCGCGACGATGGCGCCTGCGATGTTGGCGAAGCGGACGACGCGCTCCAGCGACCAGTCCTGCAGCAGCCCATAGCAGAGCGCGCCGCCGAAGCCGTCGCCGGCGCCGAGGCCGTTGACCACCTGGACGGCGTAGGGCGGGACCTCGACCGTCTCGGTGCGCGTCTTGGCGAGCACCCCGCGGGGGCCTTGCTTCACGACCGCGAGCTCGACGCCGCGCTCCAGGAGCGCGTCGGCCGCACGGACGGGGTCGGTCTCACCGACCGCGACCTCGCACTCTTCGCGGTTGCCCACGGCGACCGTGACGTGCTCGAGTGCGCGCCCCACCTCCGTCGTCGCCGCCCCGGGCGAGTCCCAGAACATCGGCCGGTAGTCCAGGTCGAGGACGGTGAGGGGGACCCGGCCGCGTGCCTCCCACGCGGCGTGGTGGGTCGTGCGGCTCGGCTCGCGCGAAAGGCCGGTGACGGTGGCCCAGAAGATGCGTGCCCGTGCGATGGCGTCGAGGTCGAGCTGCTCGTCCGTGATCGCGAGGTCGGGGGCGATGGGATCCCGGTAGAAGTAGAGCGGGAAGTGGTCGGGAGGGAAGATCTCGCAGAAGGTGATCGGCGTCTTCAGCGTGGGGTCGGTGCCGACGAAGCGGTCGTCGACTCCGAGGCGTCGCAGCTCGCGTCGGGCGAACCGCCCGAACGGGTCGTCCCCGGTCGCCGTGATGACGGCCGAGCGCAGCCCGTGCCGGGCCGCGGCGATGGCGACGTTGGTCGCGCTGCCGCCGAGGTACTTGCCGAACGTCTGCACGTCCTCCAGGCCGACCCCGTCCTGCAGCGGATAGAGGTCGACGCCGATGCGGCCGACCGTGATCAGGTCGTACGGCGCGTGCTCGGTCATGCGGGGTGACTCCTTCGTCGCGAGGGCGGTGTCGATCTGAGTGTAAACTTTGTCCTAACAAACTCACAAATCGATGGCGCAGAATGCGTCGACCACCAACGTCGCCCGGCACAGGGCGAGGGAGGCGATTCGCGAAGCCTACGCTCGCCGCGCCAGAGCAGCCCCCGCTTCGTGGAGGTAGCGAGCGGGATCGCGGATCGCCGCAGCGGCGCTCCCCGCGCGATTCTCCAGCGACTCGACGTCCGCGAACCACGGGTGGGGGGGAGCCGCGACCTGTCCCGCGATCAGCAGCGCGGGAACGCCCGCCGAGCGCGCGCCCTCAGCGACGTAGCCGGGCGCTTTCCCCGCCCCTGTCTGCCCGTCGAACCGGCCCTCGCCCGTGACCGCGACGTCGGCATCGCGAAGCGCGGCGGGCAGTCCGATGGCGGCCGCGACCTCTTCCGCCCCCGCGGTGAACCTCGCCCCCCACGCCAGCAGCCCGTACCCCGCGCCGCCGGCCGCTCCGGCGCCGGGACTCGCGGGGTCGACGCCGAGCAGAGCAGCGAGCCGCGCGAGCCCCGCCTCCAAGACGGCGATGTCGTCACCGGTCGCACCTTTCTGCGGACCGAACACCGCCGCGGCTCCTTCGGGACCGAGCAAGGGGTTCGTGACATCGCCCAGCACCACGGCTCCCCCCGGGGCAGAGCTCGCAACCGGCTCAACTCCACCTGCCGCAGGACGGCGAGGCCGCCACCGCCAGGCGGGATGGGCCGCCCGCGAGCATCGAGGAATCTCCCCCCGAGTGCACCGAGCGCACCCGTGCCACCGTCGGTGGAGGCACTGCCGCCGATCGCGAGCAGCAGGCGGGTCGCACCCCCATCGAGTGCAGCGGCGATCGCCTGCCCGAATCCGATCGAGTGGGCGCCCAGCGGGTCGAGCCGCTCGAGAAGCGTGATGCCGCTCGTCGCAGCGAGCTCCACTGCCGCGGCGCCGTCGGGCAGACGAAGCCACGAGCTGACGACGTCCCGGCCGTCCGGGCCGCTCACCCGGACACGGACCCGTTCGCTTGCCGGCACCGCGGCCTCGAGGGCGTCGAGTGTGCCCTCACCCCCGTCGGCCATCGGCAGGAGCCGGACCGTGTCCTGCGGCCGCACGCTGCGCCACCCCTCCCCGATGGCCGCAGCGACCGCGCTCGCCGACGCCGATCCTTTGAACGAGTCGGGGGCGACCACGACGCGCACGCGCGCCTACTTCACGCCGCCCGCGGTCAGACCGCTGACGATCCGCCGCTGGAAGAGGAGCACCAGGATCACCAGCGGCAACGTGGAGACGACGCCCGCCGCCATCTGCGGGCCGAACGGCTGGTCGTACTGCGACACTCCCGCGAACTTGGCGATCGCCACCGTCACCGGCTGGGTCTGGATGCTGATCGACATCGCGCTTGCGATCAGATACTCGTTCCAGGCCGCGACGAACACCAGGATCGCAGCGGTGAACACACCGGGCGCGGCCAGGGGGAGGACGATCTTCCTGAACGCCTGCCCGTCGGTGCACCCGTCGATCAGAGCGGCCTCCTCGAGCTCCCACGGCATCTGCTGGAAGAACGTCGTCAGGATCCAGATGCACAACGGCAGGCTGAAGCTGATGTCCGGGATGATGAGCGCCTGGAACTGGTTGATCCATCCGTATTGCGTGAAGAGCTGGAACAGCGGCGTCAGCAGTGCGATCCCGGGATACATCGACGCGCACAGGATGGCGATCATCACTCCTGGCCGCAGCCGGAACCGGTAGCGCGCCAGCGCGTACGCGGCCGTCGTGCCCACGGCCAGTGCGATGGCCGTCGTGCTCCCCGCGATGATCGCGCTGTTCCTCATGGCCAGACCGAACGAGTTGCTCGGTCCGAAGATCGTCGCGAAATTCTCCAGCGTCGGGTGGAGCGGGAGGAGGGAGTTGTTGAAGATGTCGTGCGGACCCTTGAGGGAGGACACGAGCATCCAGTACGCCGGGAACAAGCACCAGATGCCGATCAGGATCAGCCCGAGCAGGAGACCGAGACCCTTCAGCATCCGGTTCGCTCGTCCTGTCCGGACGACGGGACGGCTGCGCTCCGCAATGCGCGCAGCAGACAACGCAGCTGTCACTTTCTCGGCCCTCCAGCGTTCATGGCTCGCGCCCCCGTGATCCTGATGAAGAGGAACGCGACCAGGAAGATGATGATGAAGGTCAATGTCGACAGCGCCGACCCATAGCCGGTCTTCACTTCCGAGATGGCGTTCTGGTAGGTGAACAGCGACAGTGTCTGGGTGTTGTTCGCCCCATTGGTGAGGATGGAGGGGACGTCGTACATCCTGAGCAGGTCGAGGATGCGGAACAGCAGCGCGACCAGGATGGCCGGTTTCGCCAGCGGGAGCGTGATCAGCCGGAACCGCTGCCACGCGCCGGCGCCGTCGACCTTGGCGGCCTCGTAGATCTCGCCCGGGATGACCTGGAGGCCCGCGAGCACGAGCAGCCCGATGAACGGAGTCGTCTTCCAGACATCGATCATCACGATCGCGATCCGCGGCGTCCACTCCCCCGCCGTCCACAGGATCTCGTGGCCCAGGATCGCGTTCACGATGCCCGTTGGCTGGAACATGTACTGCCACAGCACCGCGGCGACCGCCGTGGGGATCGCCCACGGAAGCAGCACGAAACTGCGGACGATCCCACGGAACCGGACGAGGCCGTTCAGGAGCAGTGCCATGCCGATGCCGAGCACGAGCTCGATCGCCCCGCACACGACGGCGAAGAACAGGTTGTCGCCGACGGCCTGCCAGAACTGAGGCGACTGCTGCCCCCACAAGGCCGATGCGTAGTTCTCCAGGCCGATGAAGGCGGTGCTCCCGTTGAGGTTGTCCGAGAACAGCGATTGGAAGAGTGCCCAGACGGTGGGGTACCCGATGATGAGGACGAGGAGGACCGCCGTCGGCAGCAGCAGCAGATACGCCCTGCGAGCCTCCCTCCGGTCGCGCGCACCTTTCTTCCGTTTCACGGTGGGTGGCGCCGACGCTGGCAACGGGACGCGGGTTGACGTGCTGGTCACGAGAAGCCTCTCTTCAGCCGGGTGCCGACGTGGACCGTCGGCACCCGAGGCCGATTACTTGTTGGCTGCGTCCATGTTCTGCTGCGCCTGTTTGAGCGCGGCATCGACACTCGTCTGCCCTTCGAGGGCCGGATAGAGCGCCTGCTGGAGTGCGATCGACATCGAAGGCCAGTTGGGCGACTCCGGCTGGGGCACCGCTTTGTCCATCGCGGCCTTGAAGGTCGGGATGAAGGGATGCGTGGCGATCAGCTGCTTGTCGTCGTACAGGCTCGCGAGCACCGGCGGCTGTCCTGCGATGGCGACGAACTGCCGCTGCTGGGCGGCCTGCACGGCGAAGGCGCCGAACGCGGCCACCGTACCGGCGTTCTTGCCGTATTTGTTGTCCATGAGTTGCCAGCCGCCGACCACCGAAGCACCCGATCCCGAATAGCCCGGGAGAGGGGCGACAGAGAATTTGTTCTGAACCACTGAGTCCTGCCCTGGCGCCTTGGTCAGCGCGTACGCGTACGACCAGTTGCGCATGAA
This sequence comes from Leifsonia sp. KNZ13-11D, assembly GCF_056754895.1. Classification (NCBI taxonomy): domain Bacteria; kingdom Bacillati; phylum Actinomycetota; class Actinomycetes; order Micrococcales; family Microbacteriaceae; genus Leifsonia; species Leifsonia sp. KNZ13-11D. The sequence goes on along the minus strand of NZ_JBPGWU010000001.1, from coordinate 326,483 downwards.
GACGAGCTTTCCCGTGTCGAACGCCTGCAGCGTCTGCTGCTCGGTGTAGGTCAGCGCGGCGTGAGGGACGAGCCCCGACTTGATCTCGCCGACGAGGTTGGTCAGCGCCGTCTTGCCCGCCTTCGAGTCCACTGTCGGTGCACCCTTCGCGTCGAGCACACTGCCGCCGGCGTCGGTGATCGCCTCCTGGAACGTGCAGCAGGAGAGACCCTCGTATTGTGCGTACTGGCTCGAGAAGCAGCTCATCCCCTTCGCTGCCAGATCCAGCTTGGCGCAGTCGGCCTGCACCTGCTTCATCGTGGTCGGCGGAGTCTTCACCAGATCGGTGCGGTAGTACAGCATCGAGGTGTCCGTGTAGAGGGGGACGGCGTACAGCTTGCCTTTCCATTCCGCCGTCTGCACTGCGGGCTTCAGAAGCTTCGACAGCGGGAAGTCCGACGCGTTCAATGGGGAGACCCATCCTCGTGCCGCGAACTCCGCGGTGAACGAGTGGTTGATGATGAGACCGTCGAACAGGTCGGTCTTCGCCTGGAAGTTCTGAGCCAGCTGATCGTGGATGCCGCTGGTCAACGACGAGTTGTAGGTGACGAGGGTCACCTTCTGGTCCGGGTGCAGCGCGTTCCACGCCTTGGCAAGAGCCGGGTACACGGGCGCGGAAGGCGGCACTCCGATCGAGATCGGCCCCGTGGCCGCCCCGGCCTTCGCCGATGACGGCGAAGACGACGTGGACGAGCACGAGGTGAGGGCGAGGGCCAGAGCTGCTGCGACCACGAGTGTCGCTGCTCGGCCCAGTCTGTTCAGGTGCATGGGGGAACGCCTTTCTTCATTGAAGGGATTTAGTTCAACACCGGTGCGGAATAGATCCAGTCGCTCTCTGCGCCCTCCCACTCCCGCATGCCGTCCGTGACGGCCTTGAGCCGCTCCATGGTGGCTCCGTCGTAGTGACCGAGCGAGAGGCCGTCGCAACCGGAGTCGACCGCGGCCTTGACGCTCGCACGGAGCGTTTCCGGGGTGGCGTTCGGGCGCACGCCGAGCGCCGCGAGCAAGGGCTTCTCGTACCCCAGGGCGCGCCGGGCCTTCATGAGCTTGGCCCGCTTGACCGCCACGCCTTCCGCCGTCCCGAGCTGGTCGGAGTAGTCCGACTCGCGGACCGAGTCGACGAACTGGAACGCCGAGCGGAAGTTGAGCCCGGCCAGCTCCGGCTGGGACATGTAGGTGTTGTACCGGAAGTCGACTTCTCCGCGGGCGCTGTGGATGGCCGACGAGACGAGCTCGAACAGATCGTCGACCGACTTGCGCCGGAACATGAGCCATGCGGTGAACGCCTCGTTCTCGAGGAGCATCTCGGCTTCGCTGTAGTTGCTCTCGCGGAGCATGGCGCCTTCGTGCGCCTCTTCGAGGTAGGTGCCCCTCGTCATCCGCGCGATGTGCCTGGTCTCTGCGACCATCGCGTCCCAGTCGAGGCCGAGGCCCCGCGCTTTCGACTCGCAGGAGGCGCAGAAGCAGCCGCCGGTTGCCGCCGTCATGAGCGACAGCCATCCCCCCGAGACCGCGGAGGAACTGATCGTGTTGTTGCCCGAATATCCGGATGCGAACATCACCAGACAGGTCTGGATGTAGTCGACATCGTGATTCGCCGCAAGATCGCTGACCAGGGCGACCAGGTACTCCTGAATGTCCGGGTTGTTCAGACACGGCAGCGCGTCCGCGGCCTGGGAAGAACCGAACGGCCCGACATTGTTGCCGAAGACATCGAGCTGGAGGGCGTCGGAGAACTGCTCGCGCGCGAGGTCCGCGTCGAGGATCGTGTGGGAGATTTCGCAACCGGTCTTCATCCCGCGCGAGCGCGCCGCCTCGGTGAGCCTGTCCAGCCAGTCCACACCCTGCAAGAAGGGCCTGCTCGAGGTCTGTGGCTTGATGCGCCCGGTGTAGAAGCGCGGGTCAGGTGTCCAATAGGCCCGGCTGTCCTCGGGTGTGTAGAACTTGCGGACGGGGTTGTGCGGGTAGAAGCGAGCGTGCAGCGGACGCTTCTCCTTGTGCATCAGACCGACCAGGTAAGCGGAGTTGACGCCCGCGAACCCTTGGAGGTTGTCCAGCGGCCGGTCGACCCCCTCGTCGGCGAGGTCCCAGGCGTACAGGCTTGCGGCAATTTCATTCAGCGCCATCGGGCGTTCTCCTCATTCGTAGCGTCATTGCTGCCGACATCGCGTCATCGCAATGAACTGATTGTCATTCAGATAATCTTGTCTGTCAATGTGGCATCGGGTTCAGTTCGCGCGTCAGGCGCAGCAGAGCCGAATGATCCAGCCCGCTGCCGTCGCGCGCGGCGAGAGAGGTCATGAGGGCGTCCGCCACGCCGCTCAACGGCAGGGAGAGGCCGAGGGCGGCGGCGTGCGACCGGACGATTCCGAGATCCTTGACGTGGAGGGCGACCCTGAACCCGGGCGGATACTGTCCCGACGTGAACGCGACGCGCTTCCGGTCGAGGACAGCCGAGCCGGCGAGACCGCCGGCGATCGCGTCGAGTGCGGGATCGAGTTCCACCCCCGACTGCTCGAGAAAGACGATGGCCTCGGCGACCGCCTGGATGTTGCACGCGACGATGAGCTGGTTCGCCGCCTTCGTGGTCTGGCCCGCTCCCGCCGGACCGACGTGCCGGACGCTCGCGCTCATGCTCGCGAGGTACGGCTCGGCGCGCTGGACGTCCGCCGCGTCCCCGCCGACCATGACGCTGAGAGTGCCGTCGATCGCCGCCGACTCCCCTCCGCTGACCGGCGCGTCGAGCGCGCCGATGCCGCGCTCCGCAGCCTCGGCCGCCAACCGCCGTGCGACCTCGGGACGGATCGTGCTCATGTCGATGTACAGGGAGCCCGGCCGGAGCACGTCGAGCGCGCCGCCGTCGAGCATGACCTCGACGACGTCTGGGCTGTCAGGAAGCATGGTGATGGCGACCTCGGCATCGCGGAGCGCATCCTTCGCCGATGACACCACCTCGGCGCCGGCCTGGCGAGCACGCTCGGCCGATGCAGCGCTCCGGGCATGGGCCCGCACGAGGTGACCGGCGCGAACGAGGTTGGCCGCCATGGGACCCCCCATGATCCCCGTGCCGATGAATCCGATCGTGGCCATAGCATCTCCTTCGATTTCGTGGCCGGTGGAGGTGAGTGCGGAAGCGGTCAGCCCGCTGTACGGAGCCCCAGCCAGGACAGACCGTCCTCGGTGACGCCGAGCGGCTGATATTCGGCTGCGACGAAGCCTGTGTACCCGGCCGCGAAGAGCTCCTCGACGGCGGCCTCGATCGGCAGCGTCCCGGTGCCGGGCTCGTGCCGGCCGGGGGCGTCGGCGAGCTGCACGTGGCCGATGCGATCGACCCAGTGACGGGCGCTTTCGACGATGTCGACGCCATTGGACCCGAGGTGGAACGTATCGAACAGGAAGGCCGCGTTCTCCACGCCGTTCGCCCGCAACCGATCCAGCACCGCGATGACATCGCCGTCGGTCTCGAGCGGGTAGTCGCCGTTCAGGCCGCGCGCGAGCGGCTCGATGAGGACCACGCCCCCCAGGTCGGCCACGCAGCGGCTCGCGCTGATCAGGCCCGACAGCGCCGCGGCATCCTGCTCCGCACGGTCGAACAGCGGGCTGTACTGACCGTACAGACAGTTGAAGGCCCGGCATCCGGTGCGTTCGGCGATCTCGCGCAGGATGGGGAGGCTCGCTTCGAACTCCGGCCTCCGATCCGGCAGGCACACGACACCGCGCTCGCCGCCGGGCATGTCTCCGGCGTAGAAGTTCATTCCGCTCAACTCGACACCTGCCTGGCCGATGGCGACGATCCAGTCGTCGATCTGCGCCCGCTGCGGCTGGGCCACGTCGAACGGCCACCAGGATTCGATGTAGTCGAAACCTGCGGATTTCGCTCGCGCCGGCCTCTGCAGGAGCGGCGTCTCCTTGAACATGATCGAGATGTTCGCCGAATAGCGACGGCCCCCGTTCACGCAACTCTCCGCGGGGGAATCTGATGGATGGTCATGTTCGGGGAGCGTACGCGGATGATCATCTGTATAGCAAGTAGTTTTTTGAGAATTGACATACTGAACCGAACTCGGCAAGCTTGCCTCACACTCGAAGAGGAGGCTCCATGGCAACGGTTCTACTCACCGGATCAGCTGGCGGGGTCGGTCAGTCCCTGCGACAGGGGCTCATCGAAAGAGGCCACGCGGTACGTTCGTTCGACCTGGTTCCGACCCCGGGCGACCCGGATGCGATCATCGGGAGCCTGCTCGACCTGTCGACGCTCGATACGGCCATGACAGGGGTGGATGCGGTGATCCATCTCGCCGCCATCTCGGACGAAGCCTCGTTCGACGACATCGTCGAAAGCAACATCCGCGGCACCTACAACGTGTTCGACGCGGCCCGCCGCCTCGGCATCCCCCGGGTCGTGTACGCGAGCAGCCACCACGCTGTCGGGTTCGCCCGCCGGGACCGGCCCATCGAATCGCCCGGCCCCTACCTCCCGGACACGTACTACGGAGTCTCCAAAGTGTTCGGGGAGGCGCTCGGGCGCATGACGCACGACCGCTGGGGCACCGACGTGGTCAACATCCGCATCGGCACCGTCGTCGACCGGCCGCGGACCCGCCGCCAGCTCGCGACCTGGTTGAGCCCGCACGATGTCGTTGACCTCTTCGACGCGGCGCTGACCGCGCCGTCGCCGGGCTACGTGATCGCCTTCGGCATGTCTCCGAACACCCGCAACACCTGCGACCTCAGCTCCGCCTACGCCCTGGGGTACTCGCCCATCGACGACGCCGAAGTCTTCGCCGCCGAGGTCGAGGCCACGACGCCCGACCTCGCCGACGACGATCCCGAGCTGCTGTACCTGGGGGGCAAATTCACCGCGATACCGATCGGGGTCCGCCTCAAGGCCCCCGTGCTCAGCAACCGAGAAGCATGAGCAACCGGGTCGGCTTCTACGCCTACACCTGGGACATCGTCGGCGATCCGTACGCGGCGGAGCGCTTGCACGGGCTGGGGGCCGATTCCGTCTCGATCGCCGCCGCGTACCATTCGGTGCGGGCGACGAGCGTCCGGCATCCTTCGCGCCGGATCGTGAGCGCCGGTCGCGCCGCCGTCTACTTCCGCCCGACTCCGGAGCTCTGGAGCGACAGCGCGCTGACGCCGCGGGCTGCGGTCCTGCCGGGCGCCGACGACCCGCTGGCGACGGCGACCGCGAGCCTCACCGCCGCAGGCCTCGGCGTCACCGCCTGGCTTGTGGTCGCGCACAATGAAGAGATCGCGGGCAACCATCCGGAGGCATCGGTCGTCAACGCGTTCGGCGACGCCTACGATTGGGCGCTCTGCATCGCGAACGACGGCGTCCGCCGGTACGCCTGCACCCTCGTCGCGGATGTCTCCCAGCGGGATGGCATCAGCGGGCTCGAGCTCGAAGCGTGCGGCTGGTACGGCTTCGACCACCTCAGCGCGCACGACAAGCTCGGCGTTCCCATCGGCCCCGCTGCGAGCACGCTGCTGTCGTTGTGCTTCTGCCCCTCGTGCGAGCGGGAATACCAGCAGAGCGGCATCGACCCGGCCGCGCTGCGACGGCGCACCCGCGAGGCCCTGGACTCGTGCTTCCGGGATCCGCCGGCGCACGCGTCGTCGTCGCTGACCGATGAACTCGAGGCCGCGCTCGGCGACCACCTCCTCCCTGTACTCGCGATGAGAATGCGGGTGGCGGAGGAGTTCCGCGCAGCGGTCGTACGGGCGGCTCGGGGCGCCGCGCCGGGCGAGCTCGACATCCGCTTCGCCGCCAGCGACGAGCCGGCGGCGGTCGGGGCGTTCGCCGGACTCGACCCGTCGACGCTGGGCGACCGCGATGGAGTGGTGGTCAACGGCTGGGGCGACCTCGACCGGTCCCTCGACCGCGTCCGCGCCTTCGCGGCGGCTGACGCCGACATCCCCATCGCTGTCAGCCTCTGCGTCCTCCGCACCATGACCCCGGAGGGCCGGCCGGATGGGCGCGCGCTGTCGGCTCTCCGCAACGCGGGGGCGACAGATTTCCGCTTCTACCACTTCGGAATCGCCTCCGACGATGATCTGAGCGCGGCGGCCGACGCCATCAGACGGTTTCGAGGGGACGAGCGATCGTGACGGCACGATTCGGGACCTCCGAGCCGGCGAGCGGCATGCAGACGGTGATCCGCGCGGGCGGTGCGAAGGCGATCATCGGACAAGTGGCAGCCGTGCTCCGCGCGTTCTCGATCGATGACGTCGCCTACACCGAGACCTGGCCCGACGAGGTGCTCGCGCCCATGGGCGCGGGGACGGTGCTCGCGCCGTGGCCGGGCAGGGTCGACGGCGGCAGATGGTCCGACGGAGGCGTCGACTACCAGCTCGACCTCACGGAGCCACGGAACGGCAACGCCATCCACGGCCTGCTCCGGGCGGCAGTGTTCATCCCCCACGTGGTCTCCGAATCGTGTGTGCGGATGCAGACGCAGATCTATCCGCAGCGGGGGTACCCGTTCTCGCTCGACGTCGTCGTCGAGTACCGGGTCACCGGCTCGGAGCTGATCGTGACTCACACATTCACGAACATCGGGCGGGGCCGGGCGCTCGTCGGAGTCGGGGCGCACCCCTATCTTCGGATCGGCGATCGGCCGAGCGACGGACTGCGCATCCGGATCGAGGCGCAGAGCATCGTCGAAGTCGACGACCGCATGATCCCGCAGGCACTCGCTCCCGCAGCCTCCCGCGGCTTCGGCACGGCAGAGGGCGTCCTGCCCTCTCCCGCGACGAGGGACGTCGTGCTGACGGGTCTCCGGGCTCACAGCGGCAGGATCCGCCATCGGATCGTCGATCCGCTCACGGGGGATTCCGTCGAGTTGTGGGCCGACACGAGCTTCCGCTGGGTGCAGCTGTTCGCTCCGCCCGACTTTCCGAGCGCCGCCGGGCCGCGCACAGCAATCGCGATCGAACCGATGACCTGCGGCCCCGACGCCCTCAACACCAAGGCCGACCTGATCCCGCTTCAGCCCGGCGAGAGCTGGAGCGGATCGTGGGGGATCCGGCCGCGGGTGTCGGGGACGACCGCCGGCGCCGTAGGCGAGCGCTAGAGCGACGCCGTCGCTTCCTTCGCGTCTTTCGCCTCGAGCAGGGGGATGTCGGCGAGCAGGGCGTCACGGCAGCCGTGCAAGTCGTGGCGGAGCGCACTGACCGCGCCCTCCGGGTCGCCAGCGCGGATCGCTTCGAGGATGGCCTCGTGCTCGGCCGTCAGCGACACCAGGTTCACACCGGCGGTCTGCCGCACCTGGGCGATGCACAGCTGAGACTCCCCCATCACCGTCTCGTGCATCCTGCTCAAGCGCGGACTCTCGATCGCGTCGACCAGTGCACGATGGAAGGCGATATCCGCCTCCGTGTGCTCCGTGTGCAGGTCGCGCTGAGCCGCGATGGTCATCATCGCCAGGGCCCGCTCCGCGTCCGCGGGCGTGGTCCCCTCCTCTGCGAGCCGGGCGACCGCCTGCGACTCGATCGGTTCGCGGCTGAAATAGAGGTCCCGCACGTCCGCCGCCGAGAGCCGAGGCACCATCGCGCTCTTGCGGGGACCCCGGCGCAGCAGCCCTTCGTTCGTCAGCCGATCGAGGCCGGCCTTCGCCGTCGGTCGGGCGACATCGAACTGGGTCGCGACCCAGCTCTCCGTCAAGCGCTCCCCCGGCGCAAGCTGGCCCCCGATGATCTGTTCACGCAAAGCCTCGCTCAGCGAATCCGTCAAGGATGACAACTTGAGCAACGACACGGCCCACCTCGAATCGAGAAGATAGTTTTGCTATACAGATTTGCTTGTAAAGCTTATCGTAATCGCTGAGTGCCCACTGCCGGTTGCGCATTATCAGTGGTCGAGGTACGCACTGCTCATCGTGTCACGCCGGCGCCGGGGGCGGCCCTCGTTCGCGACTGCCTCGATGACACTGGGGCGGAATCGATTGTGGGGTCCTTCTGGGCGATGGGCCAACTGCTCGCGCCTCAGGAGTTGCAAGTGCTTCATCACCACCCCGCGGGAAACAGACACTTCTGCCGCGCTTCGTGGGTCGACAACTCACCCGAGGCACCCGGTGCGCCCAGGATCTCCATCCGTTTCGGGGTGCTCCCGATCACGCGTGATGCGCTCGAAACTGGATGCGTTGCGCTCGCCGGCGAGTTCTGGCCGGTGTGGTCATCGCTCGCTATGACGACACCGGGAATCCGAAGCTGAAGAACCGGAACCCTTCGGCGCCGTACGCTTTCGTGTCCCCGAAAATGGAGCTCTTCGCGCCTCCGAAGGAATAGGCAGCCACGGGCACGGGGATGGACACGTTGACTCCGACCATGCCGGCATCGACTTTCCGCTGGAATCGCCGGGCCGCCCTCCCGTCAGTCGTAAAGATGACCGCCCCGTTGGCGTACGGATTGGCGTTGATGAGTTCGCGGACCGGCTACGGGACCTGGCCGAGCAGGCCGGATGCGCGAACCCCGAGAGCGTCGGCGCCACGCTCGCGCTCCTCTACGACGGCGCGGCGGCACGCAGTGCCGCCATCAGCTCCCGGGGTCCGTTCCAGCAGGCACGGACCCTCGCCGAAGGCGTGGTCGCCGCAGCGCTCGTGAAGCGGGAGTGAGCGACTGTCGCTCGCCCGCGGACGAAGGTCTGCGCCAGCGCCCCACATCCGGGATCGTGCTGACCAGCAGATCCCCCGCCGGGAGGTAGCGCGGCGGCCTCCGGCTCATCCCCCTGGCGGAGCCGGCGCTCCGAGGGCCGCCGATCGTCGTCGCTCCGAGCGGGCGGGGGTCGACGACGTGGGCGGGAGCAAAAGTCGATTACCTGGCGCGAAGGCGGTGGTACTGTCTGCGGGTGCCCGAGGTTCACCCGCAGAGCGAAGGTCTCGTGATCGACGATCGTCGCGTCGACGGCCCACATGGGCCCATCCCTGTCCGGATCTACGCTCGTTCGGACACGCGGGCCGCCCCGGGTTTGGTGTGGCTCCACGGCGGAGGCTGGACCGCCGGTGACCTGGATATGCCCGAGGCGGATGGGGTCGCTCGATGGATTGCGGCGCGAGGAGTGGTGGTGATCTCCGTCGACTACCGCCTCGCCGTGGACGGCGTGCATTTCCCCGTACCGCTGGACGACGTCATCGCCGCGTTCCTCTGGACGCTGACCAACGCACACACGCTGGGCGTCGATCCCTCCAGGCTCGCGCTGGGCGGTGCCTCGGCCGGCGGGAACCTCGCCGCGGGCGCTGCGCTCCGCCTCCGCGATGACGGTTCGCCTCAGCCGTCGCTCGTGGTGCTCGCATACCCCATGCTGCACCCGCATATTCCCGAGATCCGTGAGAATCTGGCTGCCGCCGTGGCCGCCCTTCCGCTCGAACACCATGCGTTCGATCACGAGTCCGGCGATCGGCTGACGCGCAATTATGCCGGGAGCGCGGAAGCTCTCGCGGACCCGTACGCTTTCCCGGCCAACGGCGACACGACGGGCCTTCCCCCGCACATCATCGTCAACTCAGACGCGGACACCTTGCGTGCGTCCGGGGAAGCGTACGCCGCCCTGCTCGCCTCCAGCGGTGTCACTGTGTCCTCGTCGTACGAGCCAGGGACCGAGCATGGTCACCTCGATGTCGCGGCCGGCGGCCGCGCGGCCGAGGACACGCTCGAAGTGTTCGTTCGAGCACTCACGCGTTGACGAGGGCTTTCACCAGCCGACTCTCAGCGCGCCACGCCGCGCGGGGCTTGCTGTCAGGGCCCGCCTCAGTCGGCCGACGACGTTGCCGCACTGACGAGTTGCACCTGGGCGCCGTTCCATTCGCCGGGCCGCGTCCAGCGCACGTTCTCCGACGTCAGCCTTCTGCCGCACGAGACGCAGACATCAGCCGACTCCACCCGTGCTCCGCAGGCGACGCAGTTGATGCCCAGCCGGCCCGGGCGTGGTTCCGGCCCGTACTCGTCGGCCCAGAGGGCGAACGCGTGGAGGATCGGCAAGGTCGCGGCCCCGGCCTCGGTCAGCCGGTAGTCCGCCCGGGGACGGGTCCCATCGCCGGAGGCCGACCGCTCGAGGAGGCCGCTCTCGACCATCGTGCGCAGCCGCGCGCTCAGCGCCTTGTCTGTGATGCCGGTGCGGGTGGCGAACTCCTCGAACCGGCGGGCACCCGCGAACGCCTCGCGCAGGATGAGCAGCACCCAGGGGTCGCCGACGATGTCGATGCCCCGGGCGATGGTGCACTCCCGGGTGGACCAATCGGATCTCAGCGGCATATCGTCCTCCCGAAGCTAGCTTAGCGCTAGCTTCCGTGAAAAGTTGTTCAGAGTGATCGCTTGCGGTGGTGCGGCATTCTGTGGCCTACTGATGCGGTGGCTGACTTGCTTGAAGCTAGTAAGAACGAGGTACGGAGTTCCCGCCTCGGAGTGACCTTCTTCGTGGTCGCGACCGGGAGCGTGCTCGCCTCGCTCGACCTCTTCATCGTGAATATCGCGTTCGGTTCGATCAGTGCCAGCTTCCCCGGCGTGCAACCTCAGCAGCTGGCCTGGGTGCTCAACGCCTACGGCATCGCCTTCGCGGCGCTCCTGATCCCGTTCGGCCGGCTGGCCGACGTGGTCGGGAGGAAGCGGACCTTCGTGGCCGGTCTGGTCGTTTTCGTCCTGGCCAGCGCGGTCTGCTCGATCGCCCCGGGGATCGGCGTGCTCATCGCGGCGCGCGCCGTGCAGGGGGCGGCGGCGGCCGCTGTCATCCCCACCAGCCTCGGACTGCTCCTCGCCACAGCTCCGCGGAACCGGCACACCCGGCTCGTCAGCGTGTGGGCGGCCACCGGCTCCATCGCCGCCGCCCTCGGTCCGACCGTCGGCGGGCTGCTCGTGCAGGTGGATTGGCGCTTCATCTTCCTCATCAACGTCATCCTCGCGCTGCCCGCCCTCATCGTCCTCCCTCGCGTGCCCTCCGTGCCCGGCTCGGGCGGTCGCCGACCCGATCTGCTCGGATCGCTCGCTCTCGCCGGCGCGGCCGCCCTGGTCGTCTGGACCGTCTCGTACAGCTCCGACGCCGACGTGAGCCTGTGGCAGCTCGGCATCGGCGCTGTGCTGGCGGTGCTCTTCTCGGCGCTGTTCGTGTGGAGGAGCCGGCGGGCGGCGGTCCCCGCCGTGAACCTGCGGGTGTTCGGCAATCGCGGATTCCGCGCCGCCTCCGCCGGGATGTTCTTCTTCTACGCGGGATTCGGCATCATGCTCGTCGGTGCGCCGCTGCTCCTCACCGGTCCGCTCGGGCTGCCCCCGGCCGTCGCCGGCCTCGCCTTCGGCGCCGGTCCCGCCGCCGCCGTGGTCTCGACCCTCGTCGCGGGGCGCCTCCCGTCGACCCCGCGTGGCCTCGGCCTCCTCGGCGGTGCCCTGTTCGCGCTGGGTGGCCTGTGGTGGACGATCGCGCTCACCGCCGGCGGCTCGTTCTGGTGGGGCTACCTCCCCGGGATCGTGCTCACCGGGCTCGGAGCCGGTCTCGCGCAGACCGCGTTCATCGCCGGCGGGACCGCCAGCCTTCCCCCGCACGAGTACTCGGCCGGGACGGGCGTGCTCAACACCGCTCGCCAGATCGGTTCGGCTATCGGAGTCGCGGTCTTCGTGGCACTCACCCTGGGTGCCACGACCTCGCTCGCCGGCTACGCCGGCGTCTGGGCTGTCGTGACCGCCGCGGGACTCCTCGCCATCGTGGCGGCGTGGGCGATCCGCGATAGGTCGACGGTTCCCGACGACCTCGCCGCGGACGCGGCCGTCCTCGCCGAGGACGTGGAGACGGAGGACCGTCGATGAGGTACCTGATCGTGGGAGCGGGGGCTGTCGGCGGCTATCTCGCCGCGCTCCTCCAGGACTCCGGTCACCGGGTGACGCTGCTCGTCCGGCCCGAGCGGGCGCGCATCCTCGCTCGGGACGGCCTGCTGCTGACCGAGGCGGGCGGCTCATCCAGGGCCATCCCGATGGACACGGTGACAGCCGACGCCGTCCTGCCCGAGTACGACGTCGTGTTGCTGTCGGTGAAGGCGTACGCCCTGCAGCCGGCGATCGCAGACCTGCAGAACGCGGTCGGACCGGATGCGGTCGTCATCCCATCGCTCAATGGCATCGGCCACATCGAGCCGCTCGAGGAGAAGTTCCCCGGACGCGTCCTCGGCGGGGTCTGCCTCGTCGCGACCGAACTGCGCGAGGACGGTTCGATCGGGGTCCTCCGGCCCGGGGCGACGCTCGTCTTCGGCGAGCTCGACGGACGGATCACCGACCGCGTCCGCAGGATCGCGGAGGATCTGAGCGATGCGCCCATCCAGAGCTCCGCCTCATCCACCATCGTCGCCGAGATGTGGGAGAAGTGGCTGCTGCTCGCTTCCGGGGGCGCGACGAACACCCTTCTGGGCGCAGACGTCGGCCGGATCGTGGCGGCCGAGGGCGGGGCCCGGACGGCGGAAGCCGTCATCGACGAGGTCGTGGACGTGATGACGCATGCCGGTCATGCACCGCGGGCGGATGCCGTAGGGTTCGCGAGGCGCGTCCTCACGGAGGCGGGTTCGGGATTCACGACCTCGATGTACCGCGATCATCGCGCGGGCCGTCCGGTGGAGGTGGAAGCGGTGCTGGGCGATCTGGTGCGCCGCGCCGACCGCCTGCACGTCCCTGTGCCACTACTCGCGGCCGCCGCAGCCGCACTCCGAATCGCCTGACAGCCAAGCTGCCGGCTGGACCCTCAATCCGATCAGACGAATTGAGGAGGTCTGTCCCGTGACTGCGTTACTGGATCACTGCGCCGGTCCCGATGATGCGCCACGACCAAACCGCGAGTGCCGGTGTGGCTGTGCGGTGAGCGCCGTCCAGGCTCAGTCGATGCGTGGCTTCTTGGAACGGCTGCGCACTCGTGCGGCACCCAGAACGCCCAGCCCAGCGATCAGCAGAAGCCCTGCCAGTGCCGCCGGCAGCGCCTGCGCCTGGTCCGAACCGGTCGCGGCCAACGACGTCGCCGCCGGGCTCGCCGGGGTCGGTGCCGGGCTCGCCGGCGTCGGTATCGGGCTCGCCGGGGCTGGTGTCGGGGTGACGGCGTTGGACGCCGTGGAGGCGGGACCGGCGCCGACGGCGTTCGTCGCGGTCACCGTGAAGGTGTACGTGTCCCCGTCGGTGAGGCCGGTCACCGTGAGCGGGGAACCCGCACCGGACGCGGTCTGTCCGCCGTTGCCCGGCGTGGTCGTGTCCGTGGCCGTGACCGTGTACCCGGTGATCGCCGAGCCGCCATCACCGGCCGGAGCGGAGAATGCAACCGACGCCTTCCCGTTTCCGGCCGTAGCCGAAACCCCCGTCGGCGCGCCCGGTGTCGTGGCGGGCGTGACGGAGCTGGAGGCCGTGGAGGCGGGACCAGCACCGATGGCGTTGGTGGCGGTCACGGTGAACGTGTAGGTGTCCCCGTTGGTGAGGCCGGTCACGGTGACGGGAGAACCTGCGCCGGACGCGGTCTGTCCACCATTGCCCGGCGTGGTCGTGTCCGTGGCGGTCACCGTGTACCCGGTGATCGCCGAGCCGCCATCACTGGCCGGAGGCGAGAACACCACGGAGGCTTGCCCGTTGCCGGCTGTAGCCGAGACTCCCGTCGGTGCGCCCGGTGTCGTGGCCGGGGTGATCACCGACACCGTATTGCTGCCGAAATCGGCCACGTACGTCGTGTCCGTGGTCGTATTCGTCCCGAGCCCGGACGCGGCGCTGCCGACGGGGATTGTCGCGGTCACCGTGTCAGTAGCCGCGTCGATCACCGACACTGTATTGAAGCTCTGGTCGGCCACGTAGACGGTGTTCGTGGTCTCGTTCACCGCCACCCCATACGGACTGCCGGCGCCGCCGCCGATGGGCACGGTCGCGGTCTCCGTGTTGCTGGCTCCATCGATCACCGACAGCGTGCCGGCAGCGAACTCCGTCACGTACACCGTGTTCGTGGTCTCGTTCACCGCCACCGCATAGGAGAGGCCGAGGACGGGCACCGTGGTGCTCACCGCGTTGGTGGCTCCGTCGATCACCCACAGTTCGCCGCTGAAGGTGGTTACGTAAACGGTGTTCGTGGTCTCATTCACCGCCACGTCGAATGGGTTGCCGCCGAGACTCACGGTCGCGGTCACCGTGTTGGTGACCCCATCGATCACCGACATCGTGTCATCGGCCTGATTGGCCACGTACACGGTGTTCGTGGTCGCGTTCACCGCCACCCCGGTCGGGGCGCTCCCGCTGGGCAAGGGCACGGTCGAGGTCACGGTATTGGTGGCCCCATCGATCACCGACACAGTGTCGTCGAACTGATCGGTCACGTACACGGTGTTCGTGGTCGCATTCACCGCCACCCCCTGCGGGGAGTTGACAGGAACCGTGGCGGTCACCGTGTTGGTGACCCCATCGATCACCGACACGCTGCTATCACTCGAGTTGGCGACGTAGGCGATGTCCGTGCTCGCATTCACCGCGACCGACGCCGGGTTCCCACCGACGGGTACGGTGGCGCTCACCACGTGGCCGGTGGCCGCAGAGGCCGACGCTGCCACGCCGAGCAGACTCAACGGCGCAGCCAGAGCGACCGCGCCTGCCAGCGCCGCCAACCGCATCCGCCACACCCGGTGGACGGACCCGCGGGTACGCCGTCGGCCGACCGGCCCAGTGTGGACAATCCCACCGGTAGTGTGCGATGCGCTCATTACGTGACCTTCCTCAACGCCAGCACACCGGGATCGTCCTGGTCCGCGAACACTCTCGTGCGGAAATCGCACGATTTCATAATCCTAGTGCTGGCGACGGACCGGCCACGTGCCCCCAAAACAGAGCGCAGGTCATCCGTTCACCAAGAAGAAGCCACGAGCAAGGAGGTCGTGGAACCCTACGGGGTCGGGACGGGGATCGGTGCCGCCGTCGCGGAAGGCGTCGGAACCGGCTCGCCGGACGGTGAGGCACCAGGGCTCGGGGCAGCGCTCGGTCCCGGTGCGGGCTCTGCGGTAGACCCCGGCCCCGTCACGGGCCCCGGGGTGGACGTCGGCGTGGTCGCGGGCGCTGTCGTCGGCGCCGGCGTTCCCGTCCCCGTCCCGTGTGCCGGAGAGGCGCCGGGCGCAGGGATGGCTGAGGGGTCCTGCTGGATGATGGACTTGAGCTGCTGTTCGAAGTCGAGGAGTCTCGCCTGGACATCGGCCAGCGCCAGCCCTTCGAGGTTCTTCGAGAAGGCCTGGATCTGCGCCCACAGCTCGGTGAGCTTCTTCAGGGTGGAAGCGTCCGGGACGGAGCTGACCGTGAGGACCAGTTGCTCTGCCAGCGCAGCGGTCACGCAGTCGACACAACCGTAGTTCGCGGCCGCGGCGAGGTTCTGCGGCACGACGACATCGGACTGGCCGACGATCAGAACCACTTGGAAGGCGACGGCGACGGTGGTGCAGCCGGAGCAGTGCGCGAATGCGTAGGCGGAGTTGGTGTTCAGCGCGGACTGGCCTCCCGTCACCCAGACCAGTGCGAACGCCACGTCGTACAGTGTCGAGCCGTCCGTCGTGTTGACGGCGAGCGCCTGGTTGTCTCCGGGGCTGGGCGCCGGAGGTTTGTCGAAGGGGAACACCCAGGACGGGGAGCGACCGTCGTGGGGGATCAGCACCGTGGCAAGCTGCGGGTGGTCAGCGGTGGGACGGGCCACACCTGCAGGCCAGACGGTGTTCACCGCGCCGGACGACCCGGGCGAAAGGTGCCCGGGCTCGTAGGAAGCCGGAGCGATGATGTCGGAGAGCGTGCCGCGTTCGTACGGCTCGATCGGGCGATACGTCTGGGCACCGGGCCACCACGCGAACGCCAGACCCCCCAGCATCGCGACGACGAGCGCGGCGGCGACACCACGGCGCACCGGGCGACCGCGGGTTCCGACCCACAGTGCGGTGAGCCCTGATTTCGACAGACGGGCGAGGATGTACAACGTGCCGAGGATCGGAAGCGCGGTCGCGGCGATCAAGGCGATCTGCGCAGCGCCGGCCGCCGCATCCCCCCGGCCGAACTCGGCGGCGAGGGCCTGACCGCGCTCCGCGAGCGCCGTCGCAGCGGTGCCGATCACCCGGGGCAGGGTGAGGACCATCATCACCAGCGAGAACAGCAGCATCGGGACGACGACGAGGACCCACACGCACACGATCGCGCGCGCCCACGGCTGGAGGGTGCGCGACTCCGGCCGCCCCCACCGCCACGGAAGCAGGCCCAGCAGCGTCGGCTTGATGCGCTGGAAGAGGTCCGGAACGCCGGTGAGGTCGGCGAGCACGTGATAGCCGTCGAAGCGCACCGTGGGCAGGAGCTGGTGAACCATCTGCAGCAGCTGGGTCAGGGCGACCAGGAGGAGCGCATCCCACCGCGTGACCCACCAGACACCCACGATGACGACCGCGACGATAGCGTTGAAGTAGAGGCCGCCGAGGTCGGTGCGGACGCGCCCCGCTCTTCCGAGCCGGTACGAGTCCGTCACATCGGTGAAGAACGCGGGCCAGAACAAGTAGAGCCCCGTCCCCATCCGTCCCGGAGTCGCACCTCCGTACCGGGCCGCAGCGGCATGCCCGAATTCGTGGAATCCGGCCGACAGGATCGTCACGGCGACGATGAGGAGCAGGACCCCGGGGTCCTGGAACGCGTGATAGGTGGCAGCAGCAAGACCGTGCACCATCAGGAGCCACCAGCACGCGGCCACGAAGAGACACAGCACCGGGATGACGACCATCGGGTGGAACAGCCGAGCGAAGGGCGCAGTGACCCGACGCGTCACGTCAGGATTCGTGACCTCCTTGCGCAGCCGGAGACCGAGAAGCGGGCTGGACCGTTTGACCTCCGGCTCGGAACCGTCCGCCCGCGCCAGGAGTCCCAGGGGGCGCAACGACGAGTCCACGAGGCTCAGGACATCCTCGGGACGGACCAGCCGGCCCACGCGCGAACTCACGCGTTCGGCGATCCCGTTCACGTCCCGGTTCCCGTCGATCTCGTCGAGGACCGCATAGAGCAGCGGGGTGAGCTGAAGGGTCTGCCCGTCAGCTCGACGTGCCAGCGACGGCGGCTCCCGATAGCCCGAACCGCGCATGGAGCCGATCAGTTCCACGCCCTGCGCACGGACCGGGACCTCAGCGGCCCGGTCCGTGGCTCCCGTCGCGTCGAGCAGTGACTGGTCGCCCTGCGTGGGGGGCGAGTCCGGTGGGACGGTCACCGTCGTCCTACGGCTGGGTCGACGGCTGCTGGATGGTGGACTGCTGGCCGGCGGTGGCGTCTGCGGAACCGGTGATGTTCTGGTCGATCGCGGCGTCCTGGTGGGAGACCGCGGCCGCCTGGCTGTCGATCGAGCCGATGTTGGCGGCGACGCTCGCGTCGATCGGGGCAGCGACGTTCGCGTTGGCCGCGACCGCGCCATTGATCGGGGCGGCGATGTGGGCATCTGCCGCGGCGTTGATGTCCACGTTCAACAGGTTGCCGTCCGTGATGGAGCCGGGGACAGCCGTCGTTGCGGACGGCGCAGGCGCGGAGGTGGTGTCGGCGGCCGGCGCCATGTCGCTCACCTGATGCGAGTTGGCCACCGCGTCGGCGGCGATGCCCTGCTGGATGGCCGCGCTCTGGTCTGCCCCCGCGACGGCCGTGGACCCGGCGGAGAGCACGTTCGCGCCGGCCGACGCCTCGATCGGCGCCGCCACGTTCGCGTTCGCCGCGACCCCGAGGTCGACGGGGGCGACGAGCCCCAGCCCGAGGTTCAGGTCGGCATTCAGATCGAGAATCGAGGCGACCTCCTTGTCGGGAAGAGGCGTGACGCCCTCCGCGGCCAGCTCCTCCGCGGAAAGCGGCTGAAGATCTTCGGTGTTCTCCTCGTTCATTGCACGCTCCGTCTCCGGCGCCGCAGGCGCCTGTTGGGTCATCACGCGCGTTCTGCGCGATCCGGCGAGGACGGTACGCGGGGCACTGGCTCGCTCAAGACCGTTTCTTTGGCCATGTGGTTGTGCTAAAGCCTTCGGCCGCCGAGGCACGGACGCGGGTCGCCGTTTTCGAGAATCCCCGCAGCCGGGAAGACAGCGCCGCTCTCGATCTGCGTCGTGAGGATCTCGGCCGTCTTTTCGGCGATCCAGCCGATGTCCTGCCTGAGGGTGGTCAGCGGAGGGATGTCGCAGGCAGATCGTTCTCATCGAAGCCCGGCCCCCTCCCACAGCACAGGCTCCGCTCCGTCTGCGCGGAAGGCGTCGGCGTGGGCTGACCCGTGTACATGCGCACCCGGTGCCCTGCCGCAGCGAAGGCGCGCGCGACCGCCCGCATGGGCGCAACGTGGCCAGAGAACGGCATGACCGCGAGCATCACCTCTGCCATGTCAGACATGGGGAGGTACGCCGGCCGGACGGCGCTAGAGCGGTGGTCCAGAGTGGACGCGCGGGTGGCCTCACCGCGGAGTCAGTCGCTGCCGACGGTCCCCGCCCGCGCGAGCAGCGGAAGCCCGCGGATTGTTCTGTTCGCGAGCACCCAGACAGGCGATACCACGACGCCGGCGACTGAGACTGCAAGCACAGCACTTGTCGGCAGGAAGACTGCGAGCGCGGCCGCAAAGGTCGCGCCGACCGGATCAACACCCCATGTCATGATTCGGCTCGCCGCCGAGAACGACCCCAAGGATCCCGACGGGATGATCACCTGCTTGAGCGACTCCGTGCCGGTGATGTTGACCATGACGCTCGATGCCCACAGCCCCAGCGACAGTGCGAGGAGCACAACGTTAAGAATCGGCCGGCCAGGTCGCAACAAAAGCATCCCCAGTCCTGCGACCGCGGGTAGTGCGAAGGTCAAGCTCAAGACTGCGAGCGGCCGCGCCCATCGCCAAGCCCGAGGGGCGATGAATGTGAACGCCAGCCCTAGGACGCCGCCGATCACTCCGGCAGCGCCGATTTCGGCGGCGGTCATGCTTCCGCTTTTCAGAGCGTGAGCGATGTAGACGGCTTGGATGGTGGCGGTGAACAGGTTGAAGCGAGCGATCGCCAGGTTGATCGGCCACATGACCGAACTGCGGTAGAGGGTGCGGAAGCCACAGCCTGTAACCCATCCCAGCGTGTTGACGTCCACGGGCGTTCTCAGCAGCTCCACAACGCAAAACGGCTCCGCAGAAAGCGGAGCCACTGCTGTTTCAGCCGAGCCTGAGAAGTAAGAGGCGGAAGAACGGAGAGCTCCATCGGCGGAGACGTAGGGATTTGAACTCTATTTGTGAGGTTCTGCAAGTCCGGTAGAACAAGACAATACCCCGACCAGACGCAATAAACGCATCTTAGGAGATCACACGGATAGCACTGTCATCTCGTCGAAGTGTGGGCAAAGTGTGGGCAAGTCGCGGAAGGACGGACGATCGTGCGTTGAGTGTTGCAGCTAAGTCTTCGTTCCGGGTCCTTCGTGCGCCCGTGCTAGCTAATCCGATGCAGCCACACTCGAGGGATGCGGAGCAAGGAGAGGCGACTGCGGTCACGAGCGGGGTGGCTCAAGTAGTCAGGATCCGCCAATCAACAAGCTCGCTGCCACCCGGTGGAAGTTGAACGACATTGTGGTGCGAGCGAATACTCAAACGCGCCACGATCTCATCACGACGGCCATTCATCCATTCAGGAGTCACGGCGCCCCAATCCTGAGGCGATGGCACGTATAGATCCCCCGGCTCGACCCCCCAGGCCGCGTCAAAGACGTAGCCGCGGTCGCCCTCCCAGTGCTCAACCAGCTCCTTCCAGACCGCCTCAATTTTGAAGGTGCCGTCGTCGTAGATTTTGCTCACGGCGAGAGGATACGTCGGGGATCAGGTGCCATGGCGGAGGGCTAGAGGCCGGTCCCAGTGCTGGAAGCCTGAAGGGCCTGAATCTGGGTTTCCAGTCGAGCCACCACGTTTTCGTAGAAGGCGATCACCTCCTGCGTTGGTTCTCCGCCGGTAGGCCAGGGCGGCATGCCAGCCAGACTGTCGAGTACGGCCGCCCAATGAAACGCTTCCACCTTGGCGTGGTGCGGCGTCTCGGGGTCGGCGCCCAAGTCCCATAGCAATCGACGGATCGCGAGGGCGTCGCCAGTGCTGATCGTCACATCGGTCATGCGGAGATTCTGGCGCATTCAACGAGCCAGAGGGACTCCCGTCCGCTGATGTATCCGGATTGGGACGCTGCGCCTGCCGTAGAGTCGGCTCATGAGGAGCTCTGCCGTCGTGGCGGTTCAATCCGCTAGATGTTGGCACCCCTTCAGGCGTGTGGCGCGTCCCCCACGCGTCACACCGGCCGCGAACTTCACTGGCGGGTGATCAAAGGTGACTTGGGCCATCTCGTCTGAAGACGCGCGGCTTGTGCGTGCCGGGAGAGTGCTTGTTCGGGTCCCGGACTGGTTTGCAGGTGGCGACCCGTCTAAGTGACGGGCTGTTGCTTACCCGCGTCGGGCCCATTCGCCTTCTCGAATTCGCGGATGCGGGCCTGGGCTGCAACTACCCGCCTAATTGCCTCGACAAGGAGAACAACGAACACGAGAACGGCAAGCCAACTCCAGAGGCTACCGTCGGCGACGATCACCGCGAGGGAAATTACGAGCAGAATGCATGCGAGGACCATCAAGAATGTACCGAAATTGCGCGCTCCCTCGAGGTGAAGCCTCTGCATAATCAACGAAGAGCCCGATGTCTGCGCGGCTCTGGAATCGCGTCCAAGAGGTTCACTCACGCCGGAGACCGTGCACCGTGCAGTGAGCTTCCAACACTCCGCAATCGCAGGTCGCCCACGACTCCACCCTCGCCGCACCGCAGAAGGCAGCCTGGCGCTTTAAGAGACCGAGTCAAGGGTGCAGCTCCGCTGCATCGCGCAGCGACGCGGGCGCCCTTGACACGGCCTCTGAAAGCGCGATCCTCCTGTGTCGGAGCGGATGAGGAAACCGGGTAAGCGAGCCGCCGGGACCGGGAGGACCGCCTACCTATCTCACCCGGTGTCGGCGCGGGCTCGTAGAGTGTCCTCAACCGGCGCCGTGGAAGCGTGTGCGACGTCGCGAAACGCCCTGGATGGAAGGCCCTTGCTGATGGGAACCATCTCGCCCTACGACACCGCACACGGTAAGCGTTACCGCGTTCGTTATCGAACGCCGGATCACCGCCAGACGGACAAGCGCGGCTTCAAGACTAAGCGCGATGCGGAACTCTTCCTCGCCTCGGTTGAGATCTCGAAGGCTCGCGGCGAGTTTGTCGACGCATCCGAGTCCGCGATCACGATCGGTGCACTCGGTACGGTGTGGCTCAGCAACCAGTCGCACCTGAAGCCGTCCTCCAAGAAGCCGCTCGAGGTGTCCTGGCACAGGTACGTCGAACCCGAGTGGGGTCGGCTCAAGGTGCGCGACGTCCGGTTCTCCGAAGTGCAGAACTGGGTCACGCACATCGGGCAGGACCGGTCAGCGACCGTCGTCCTTCGCGCGTATGGGATCTTGGCCGGCATCCTCGATGTCGCAGTGCGCGATAGGCGCATCACCTCCAACCCGGCCCGCGGCGTCAACCTGCCGCGGAAGGTATCGAAAGCGCATGTCTACCTCACCCACGAGCAAGTTCACCGGCTCGCCGCAGCGTCCCGCCAGCACGCGCTTCTCGTGTTCCTCCTGGCCTACACCGGGCTGCGCTGGGGTGAAGCGATAGGACTGCGAACCCGCGACGTCGACCTACGCCGCCGACGAATCACGGTGACAGTGAATGCTGTCGAGGTCGCCGGGGTCATCGAGATCGGAACGCCCAAGAGTCATAAGCGACGCGACGTTCCCTATCCACCCTTCCTGTCTGAGCTAATGGCCGATCAGATCGCCGGAAAGGGGCGAGACGACCTGGTGTTCAGCGACGCCCACGGGCAACACCTTCGACGGACTCGAGTCAGCACCGGCTCACGCAGCTGGTTCAAGACGGCGCTTCGAGAGGCCGAGCTCGAGCCGATGACCCTTCACGACCTACGCCACACGGCGGCTTCGCTGGCTATTAGCTCGGGCGCCAACGTCAAGCTGTCCAGCGGATGCTCGGGCACGCGTCCGCTGCAATGACCCTCGATCTGTACGCTGACCTCTTCGACGACGACCTCGACGACGTCGCGATGCGTCTCGACGCCGCCGTCTCCGCGGCAAGTGTGGGCAAAATGTGGGCAAGCCCGTTCTCCGCCAACTGAAAAACCCCCGAAATCACTGGGATTCCGGGGGTCTCGATCGGCGGAGACGGAGGGATTTGAACCCTCGGTCCCCTTACGGGGACTCCACCTTAGCAGGGTGGTGCACTAGGCCTGACTATGCGACGTCTCCAGCGCGACCGCGAGCGGACGCACGACGACCATCATAACGGACGCGGCGGCGCCGGTCCGACACGGGTCTTTCAGGTGCCGAGCGGGACGTTGTTCGCAGCGGTCCCGAGGATCTGGGCGAACAACAGCACGGACCAGATCAGTGCGGTCGCGAAGCTGACCACGTAGACCGCGATCGACACCCACAGGGGCGCCGCTCCGCGCCCGCCGGCGACGCCGCGGACGATCACGCTGCGGCCGATCGGGTAGACGATCCCGAGGAACGCCCAGGCCCAGTGGAACGGGCGCTCGACGCCTCGCCCGACGAGCTCGCGGTAGTCCAGCCACGCGAACACGATCGTCGCCGCGGTCACGAGCCAGCCGATGACGACGACGACGAAGTACAGCGGGCCGCCGAACAGCGCCATCGGGTCGCCCAGCTGGACGCGGGAGCCGCTCTCGTCGATCCGGAACGCCGCGTGCGGGTGGAGCAGGAAGAGCAGCAAAGTGCTGACGAGCGGCAGGAAGGCGACCAGCCAGATCCACACCGTGTACACCGGGGTCCCGGCGGGGAGCGGCCGGCGTCGCGCGGGCGCGTAGGGCGTCGATGCGTAGCCGGACGGCGCCGCGGAGACGTGGTCGGTCCAGCGCACGCCGTCCCACCAGCGCAGACCTCCCGGCCGCTGCGGGTCGGGGTACCAGCCGGGCGCGGGCGCGGGCGCGTTCGTCATGGGGTCACGACTCCCGGCCGACGGCGGGCTCGCCGACGAACTGGTGCGACTCGGAGGCGAGCTCCGGCCAGTCCTCTGCGTCGGCGATGCGCACCCAGGCGCCCTTCGCCTCGCTGCGGCCGGCGGGCACCGGAGACGCGACCCCGCGCTCGACCAGGTCGGCGGCGCGGTCCTCGGGCAGGTCGAGCGCCAGGTCGGTTCCGTCGAGGTAGGCGAACAGGCGGCCGTGCACGTGCAGGCCGGTCGCGGTGACCGAGACGTCGAGGTCCGGGTCCTCCAGCAGCTGGGCGGCCAGCAACTCGAACGAGGCTACGGGGGTGTCGGTCATGCGGGTCCTCTCGGCCGGGCGGGGCGGAGGCGCCGGGTGGGCGCCGTCCGGGCACTCGCGCTGGCGCGATCCTATCGCCCGAGCGCGCGCGAGCCGACGACCGACCTGGCGCGGGCCAGCGATGCGGTCGGCCACGCGTCAGCCGACGGCGAGCAGCCAGCGATTGCCGTCCGGCAGGGCGGCGTGCTCGAAGCGGTCGACGAGCAGGGTCACCAGGGCGAGCCCGCGGCCCGACTCCCCCAGCTCCTCCGGGTCGGGCATGGCGGCGCCGTCCAGATCGACCGGAGCGGGCGGCGCGTCGTCGGTGACGACCGCCTCCAAACCGTGCTCCGTGCTGCGGACCGCGAGCTCGACCCGGACCGGCCGGTCGTCGCTGCTGTGCATCACCACGTTGGTGACCACCTCGACCACGGCGAGCTCGAAGCCGCCGCGCACCTGCTCCGGGAGGTCCGGGAGGCGCTCGGCGAGCCGTTCGAACATCTCGTGCACCCGGTCGATCGTCTCCGGGTCGGCCGGGGCCCGGAAGGAGTCGCGGAACGGCTCAGTCACGGTAGGCGTCGTCGACGGAGGGGTGGATGCGCAGGATGCGGTCCAGGTTGGTGAGGCGCAGCACGCTCGACACCTGCTCCGAGGCGGAGGCGAGGCGGAGGTCGCCGCCCGCGGTGCGCGCGGTCTTCAGGCCGCTGACCAGCGCGCCGAGACCCGAGGAATCGATGAACTCGACGCCGGACAGGTCCACCGCCACGCGGGCGTTGCCGCCGTTCACCAGCTCCTGGACCTCGCGCCGGAGCTCCGGCGCGGTGACCATGTTGATGCGGCCCTCCGCGACCAGCACGGCCACGCCGTCCGGGCGGACGCTCGACGTGATCTTCATGACAGCGGGCTCTCCTTCTCGAGGGCTGGGGCGGCCGGCCCTCGGTACAGGGCCGCGCGCGGGATGATGCTGAGCACCACGAGGTCGTAGACCACCCACACCGTGTTCACGAGCGTACCGACGCCGTCGGCGGTCCCGGCGATGACCCGCAGCACACCGACGATCGCGGCGACGACCAGGACGACCATCGCCGTCAGCTGCGGCCAGATCTCCCGCCACGGGATGGGCGCGCGTCCCCTCCGCTCCTTCGGGGTGACGACGAAGCCGAGCGGCCGCTTGAACCACACGTTGGCGGCGGAGGTCCAGCAGGCCTTGATCCACAGCGGGAACAACGCGAGCGCGTACTGCTGACCCCGCCAGGTCCGGATGCCGTGGGCCCCGACCAGGAACATCAACTGGCTGAGCACGAAGTAGGGGATGAACCGGGCGAAGAAGTCGACGCTCCACGCCGTCACCGGCATCACTCCCGCGAGCAGGTAGATCGCCGGTGCGGCCAGGTAGACGACCGCCGCGAAGCCCGCCAGATAGCTCCACATCGTGGCGAAGTACATCAGCCGCTGGCCGGCGTCGAGTCCGCGCTTCAGGAGGGGGTTGTCCTTGAGCATCACCTGCATGGTGCCCTGGGCCCAGCGCAGCCGCTGCTTCAGCATCGTGCCGAGGTCCTCCGGCGCGAGTCCCGTGGCGAGGAGCTCGTGGTGGTAGACGCTGCGCCACCCGTTCGCGTGCAGCTGCATGGCGGTCGCCATGTCCTCGGTCACGGAGATCGTGGCCATCGGCATCACCGGCTGAGCCTCATCGGGGCGGTCGACCGCGAGCGCCTCGGTGATGCTCTGGACCGACTCGATCGCGCCGAGCGGCGACCAGTCACGCTCGGCCAGCCGCTCGAAGGCGGCCTCGTCGACGACGAACGCGGGCAGCTCCGAGTCCGCCTGCAGGGGCAGCTCCGCGATGGCCGCCAGGTCCTCCTCCACCGAGGTCAGGTGGCTGCGAACGGCGGCGCGGGACACCGCATCCACGTCCTCCCGGAGCCGGAACGTGACCTCGCCGACGCTGACTCCGGCGCGCAGGCTCTCGGAGGCCGCGCGCACGTGCTCGCGCAGCTGCGCCACCAGGCCCGCCGCCTCGGGGTCGGTCCGCGCCGAGCGCGCGGCCTTCGCCAGCATCCGCTCGGCCGCCCGCAGCGACGTGCGGACGGTGTTCTCGACATCCCGGACGTAGCCGGAGATGCCCAGCTGCATCAGCGCATCCCTCCGCAGCACGGCGTTCGAGCCGCAGAAGAACGCCGCGTTCCAGCCGTCCTTGCCCTGCTGGATCGGCCCGTAGAACAGGGGCGCCTGGTTGCCGAGCACGTCGGCCTCGTCGACGTTCGAGAAGTACTGCGGGGTCTGCACGAGCGCGACCTCGGGGTCGGCGAAGTAGCCCAGCGTCCGGTCGAGGATCTCGGGCTGCGGGATCTGATCGGCGTCGAGGATGAGCAGGAACTCGCCCTCGGTCTGGAACAGCGCGTTGTTGAGGTTGCCGGCCTTCGCGTGCCGCGGCTTGTCCGTCCAGTCGTCGGTCCGGGTGATGTAGCCGACACCCTGCCGCTCTGCGGCCGCCTGCATCTCCGGGCGCGCGCCGTCGTCGAGCACCCAGGTGGTGTGCGGGTAGCGGATGCGCTGAGCGGCGGACGCCGTGGTCATCACCAGGTCGACGGGTTCGTCGTAGGTCGTGATGAAGACGTCCGCGGTCCCGGCCGCCGGCGCGTCGGGCCCCTTGCGGATCCGGACCCGCCACATCGTGAGCGCGAAGAAGAAGGTGTCGACCAGGCTGTACGTCTCGGCGATCACCAGGGGCACGGCGATCCACCACGCCTCCCAGTTGACGGAGGCGAGCCAGCGCCAGACGACGTAGTCGAGGCCCGCGAGCACGGCGAGCAGGCCGATCACGCGCAGCAGCACCGGCCGCATCAGGCGCTCCTCCGCACCAGTACGGCCGTCATGTCGTCGATGGGGACCCCGTTCCGCGCGGCGCCGACGATCCGCGAGACCGCGCCCGCAGCCGTCGCGGAGCCGCGGACGATCGCCTCCAGCCGGGTGAGCGAGTGGTCCCCGCCCAAGGCGTCCAGGATGCCGTCGCTGACGCACAGGAGCGCGTCGCGCGGGCCCAGCTGCGCGCGTTGCGGTGCGCGCGGCCCGAAGGAGGGGATGCCCAGCGGCAGCGCACCGCCGTCGAGCCGCTCGAAACCACCGGAGTCGCGGACGATGAGCGCCAGTCCGTGGCCCGCATCCACATAGTCGATGCCGCCGCCGGGATGCACGCGCGCGTGGAACAGCGTGACGAACGTCGACAGCTGGTCGAGGTCCTCCTCGACCACGCGCGAGGCCGTCTCGACGGACGCCTCGAGGTCGGCGAGGTCCATGGCGCTCCGCAGCGCGGTGCGCACGGACGCGGCGACGATGGCTGCGGCCATCCCCTTGCCCATCACGTCGGCGACGGTCACGCAGAAGTCGTCGCCGACGTCGTACCAGTCGTAGAAGTCGCCCGAGACGCCGCGCGACGGCTCGCACGCCGCCGCGACCTCGTACCCGGGCGCCGCGGGCTTCCGCCGCGGCAGCAGACCCTTCTGGGCGATCGCCGCGCGATCCAGCTCGTCATCGCGCTCCAGCTCGGCCTGCACCCAGTCGGCGAGGTCACGCAGCACCAGCTGCAGCTCCGGCGTCAGCTCGCGGGGAACCGTGTCGAGCACGCACAGCGTCCCCACCGCCTCCCCTCCGGCGACGTGGAGCGGCTCCCCGGCGTAGAAGCGGAGGTGCGGGTCGCCGAGGACGAACGGGTTCTCCCGGAACCGCGCATCCTCCGACGCGTCCCGCACGATGAGGGCCGCATCCTGCTGCACCGTGGCGTCGCAGAAAGCCCCCTCGCGGGCGGCCTCCTCCGTGAGGCCGAGCTGCGACTTGCGCCACTGCCGGTCCCCGTCGAGCAGGGTGATGCTCACCATCGGCACGCCGAACAGCTGCTGAGCCAGACGCGTCACCCGGTCGAACCGGGCCTCGGGTGCGGTGTCCAGGATCCCCAGGCCCGTGAGCGCCCGCTGGCGCCGCACCTCGGTCTGCTGTCTCGACTCGGTATCGACTGCCATGCGCCTATCGTAGTGAGCGGTCTACCCCTGGTCGTCCGGGCCCCGCCGACAGGTGGGCAGCGATCCCCGCGCTGACGAATCGGGCGTAGTCGTCGAGTCCCCACCCGCCACGGACGACGAGCATGTCGTAGAGCTGGGGCGAGCTGTAGACGAGCAGGACGTCGGTCGCGCGGTCGAGGGAGACGTCCGCGGGCAGGCGCCCCGCCTGGGAGAGGCGGAGTGCGTTCCGGCCCATGCGGGCTCGCCGCTCGTCGGCGAGGCTGCGGGCGAGCTCCGCCAGCTCGGGGTCGTGGACCGCGGCGGCGTCGACCAGCAGCAGGACGGGCGCGACGCGGGGAGCGACTTCGGCGGTGAGCCGCCCCCATCCGTCGAGGAGTGCGGGCAGGTCGTCGGCGGGGAGAGTGTCCGATCGGCTCTCCGCGGCTACGGGCCCGAGCCCGCGCAGCGCCTCCTCGACGACCGCGCGGGTCAGCGCGGCGCGCCCGGGGAACCGCTTGTAGACCGATTCGGCCGAGATCTCGCAGGCACGGGCCACCGCCGGGATCGAGAGCCCGGCGTACCCGTCCGCGAGAAGGATGTCCCGCGCGTGCTCCAGGATGCGCGTCCGCACCTGTTCCGCCCGCGCACGCCGCGCCCCGCTGTCGTATTGCCGCTTGACGCCCGCCATCCCACGCCCCATACTCGAAATAGTTACAGATGACTGTAACGAAATCGAGGCAGCAATGTCCAGAGACACAACCGGGTTCCTCGACCGCCTCCGGGAGGCGACGAACCGCCACGACCTCGACGCGCTCGTCGACTGCTTCGCGCCGGGCTACCGGAACGAGACGCCCGCGCATCCCGGCCGCGACTTCGACGGCACCGCGCAGGTGCGCAGCAATTGGGGCCGGATCTTCGCCTTCGTCCCCGACATCCAGGCCGCGATCCTGCGCCAGGCGGCCGACGGGGACGACGTCTGGTCCGAGTGGGAGATGACGGGCACGCGCCTCGACGGCACGGCCCATCTCATGCGCGGAGTGATCGTGTTCACCCTCGAAGGGGATCGCGCGGTCTCCGCGCGCTTCTACCTGGAACCCGTCGACGAGTCGTCCTCGACGGTCGACCAGGCGGTCGCGACGCAGGTGCACGAGAGCGCGCCATGATCGTCGTGGCCGGGGGGAGCGGACTGCTGGGACGCCTCATCGTCACCCGCCTCCTCTCCCTCGGCGAGCGCGTCGTCGTGCTCGTGCGGGATGTCGACCGCGCCACGGCGCTGCTCGGCCCGGCCGTCGAGGTGGCCGGAGCCGATGTACGGCGCCGAGAGGAGCTGGATGCGGCCGTGGCGGGAGCCGACGTGGTCGTCTCGGCCGTGCACGGTTTCCTGGGCGGCCGCGGCGCCGGCCCGCACGAGATCGACGAGCGGGGGAACGAGAACCTCATCGACGCCGCAGCGGCGACCGGAGCGGAGTACGTGCTGATGTCGGTGAGCGGCGCCGCGCCGGACCACCCGCTCGACCTCTTCCGCGCCAAGTACGCCGCCGAGCAGTACCTGCGGTCGAGCACCGTCCCCGGGACGATCGTGCGAGCACCCGCCTACCTCGAGACCTGGCGGGCGATTCTCACGGACACCGCCGGAACCTCCGGCCGCCCTCTCGTCTTCGGCCGGGGCGACAATCCGATACCGTTCGTCTCTGCGGCCGAGGTCGCGGACACCGTGGTCCGTGCCACACGGGATCCCGCCTCCCGCGGTCGGACGATCGAGATCGCCGGCGAGCCGATCACGATGAACGAGCTCGCTCGATCGGTGCAGCAGGAGCGGCACTGGTCCGGCTCGCTCCGCCACGTGCCACGCCCCATCCTCCGCACTCTCGCCGTGGCGGCCCGGCCCGTGAACCCCGCGTTCGCGCGCCAGAACCGCGCGGCGCTCGGGATGGACGTCGGCCCGGGCCGCCGCTGATTCACGCGTCCGCGAGCACCGGCCTTTCGGACCCGCCACATGGCGCGCCTGGAGCGCAACGTGCGCCTGTGCCAGTGTGAACGGGTGCCTCCCTCGTCGTCCGCGCCCAGCCCCTACATCGGCGTCGTCGGCGTCGGCCGGATGGGCTCCGGGGTGCTCGCCCGGCTCGCATCCCTGGGCGCCGCCGCCTTCGACCTCGATCCGACGCGCCGCGAGACCGTGGAGCGCAGCGGTGCGACCTGGATCGACTCGGTGACGGCCCTCGCCGCGTCGAGCGACGTGCTCGTGACCGTGCTCCCCGGACCGGACGAACTGGATGCGGCCATGCGCCAGGCGCTCCCCGCCCTGCCCGAGGGAGCGCTCTGGCTGGACCTCACCTCCGGGGACCCGTCGCGGGCATCCGCCCTGGCCGCCGACGCGAGTGAGCGAGGGATCGATGCGGTCGCGGCTCCGATGGGCGGCGGTCCGGACGCCGCGGCCGCCGGGACCCTCACGCTCTACCTCGGCGGCGCGCCAGACGCCGTCGACCGTGCCAGGCCCATCCTGAGCAGGCTCGCCACGGGCGACGGGATGCGCGTCTGCGGTCCGCACCCGCGTGACGCTCACATCGTGAAACTGCTGGCGAACGCGCTGTGGTTCGCCAACGCGGCCGCGGCGGGCGAAGCGCTGCTCATCGGCGAGGCCAACGGGCTGGCGCCGCAGCACCTGCACGCGCTTCTCGCCGAGAGCGCGGGCAGCAGCACGGCCCTCAGCCGTCAGGTGCCGCAGGTGTTCCAGGGCGACTACCTGGCGACGTTCGGCGTCGACCGGGTCGTCGAAGAGCTGGATGCGGTCGCGGCGCTGGCGCGCTCCACCGCGACTCCGTCACCGGTGCTCGACGCGTCGGCGGACCTCCACCGCGAGGCCCTCGCCCGATTCGGCCCGGCGCTCGGCGAGCTGCTGGGCGTGCGGCTGCTGGAGGAGCTCGCCGGGCGCGACCTGCGGTAGCGGGCTCCCCCGGGTCGCCTAGCCGAGCAGCGCCTCGTGCGCCACCTCCAGCAGGCGGCCGGTGCGGAACTCCTCGTGAGCCGTGACCGTGAGGACGGCGTCGTGGGCGTCATCCACCACGACGTACTGGCCGTAGCGTCCGTCGAAGCGCCACAGGCCCGAGGGGCCTTCCCACGTCCCGATCCCGTAGTGCTCGGATGAGCCGGTCTCGCCGGTCTCCGTCCAGTGGCTGTGCATCCCGTCGATCCACGCGGCGCTGACGATCCGGGCGCCCTTCCACTCGCCCCGGTCGCGCAGCACCCGGCCGATCCGGGCGAGCTCCTCGGTGCGGAGCTCGAGGCCGGTGCCGGCGACGATCCAGCCGAGCGGGCAGCGCATCCACTGCGGGTTGTCGATGCCCAGCGGGCCGAAGAGCCGCGGGAGCAGCCAGTCGCGCACGTCGCCGACGGCCGCGCCGAGCATCCGCATCGCCACGTAGGTGCTGGAGTCGGTGTAGAGGAAGTGCTCGCCGGGACCGCGGGTGGGGTGCCGCAGCATCTCCTGCGCGAGGTCCGGTCCGGGCACCGGCTGGTCGCCGAACCACTGGAACGGGATGCCGCTCGACATGGTGAGCAGCTGGCGCAGCGTCACCCGCTCCACCCCTTCGCCGAGCTGGAGCTGCGGGAGGGCCTCGGCGACGGTCGTGTCGAGGGTCAGGATGCCTTCGTCCACCGCGATCCCGGCAGCCAGGGCGCTGACCCCCTTCGACACCGAGTACAGGTTGACCCGGTCGTCGCTGCGCCAGCGGTGCTGCGCCTCCTCGTCGCCGACGAGCGCATGGACGCCGTAGGCGCCCAGCCCCTCCCGGTCGACGGCACGGACGAAACGGCTCAGGAGGGCATCAGCGGCGGTCATGTCCCTATTCTTGCGATACTTCGCGGATGGAGTACGCCCGGACGCGCCCGCACCGGACGCCGGACAGGACCGCGGGCCCGTTCGTCGGCGAGCAGCCCCGGCCGCCTCTCACCTCCCGGGATGCCCGAGCTGCGGCAGGACCACATTCTTCAGCGTCGTCGCCTGAGTGGCGGACTCGAGCGCCGCCTCGACGTGTTCGAGTCCGTAGCGGCCGGTGACGAGCGCATCCAGATCGACCCGGCCGGTGGAGGCGAGTTCGATGGCGAGGGGCCAGGTGTTCGCGTAGCGGAACACCCCCGTCAGCACGAGCTCACGGTTCTGGATGCGGGAGACCGGCAGCGTCACCTCCGGCTTCCCCATCCCGACCAGCACGATCCGTCCCGCCGGCCGCACGTTCAGGATGCCGGCGCTCACGGCCGGACCCGCGCCGGAGGCGTCGATGAAGGCGTCGACGTCGAGGTCGAGGGCGGCCACGTCGTCCGTCAGAGGATTCAGCACGCGGGTGGCCCCGAACTCGAGCACGACGTCGAGACGCTCCTGGACCGGGTCGCTCACGATCACCTCCGTGGCGCCGAAACTCCGGGCGACCTGGGCGGCGACGATGCCGATGGGACCCGCGCCGGCGATGAGGATGCGGGACCCCGGGCCGGTGCCCGCCTTCTGGTTGGCCCAGATCCCCACCGACAGGGGCTCGCAGAGCGCCGCCGCCTCGAAGCTCATCGAGTCGGGGATGGGGAAGGCGTAGTCGGCCTGGATGACGGCGAACTCGGCGAACGCTCCGTCGATCGGCGGAGTCGCGTAGAACTCGATGAAGCGGCAGAGGTTGTAGCGGCCGTGCTTGCACTGGTCGCAGACCCGGCAGGCGCGCTGCGGCTCGATCGAGACGCGCTCGCCGATGCGGTCGCGGGGGACGGCCGAGCCGGTGGCGACGATGGTCCCGCTGGCCTCGTGTCCGAGGATCATCGGCGCCTCCACGACGAAGTCGCCGATACGCCCCTCGTGGAAGTAGTGCACGTCGGAGCCGCACACCCCGACCGCCGCGATCTCGACGAGGACCTGGTCCGGGCCGAGTTCGGGGGCGGGGACGGTCTCGAACCGGACGTCGTGGGCGGAGTGCAGCACGCTGGCGCGCATGGTGGAGGCGGTCATGATGTCCTTCCTTGCCGTTCAGGCGTTCAGGCGGACAGCCGGGCGGCGGCCGGTGCCAGCGATGCGAAGACCGCGCGGGAGCGGTCGTAACCCTCCGTCATCCGGTCGAGGATGTCCTCGGTCTCGGCGTCGGAGACCGCGGCTTCGGGATGCTGCTCCCGCCAGGCGAGCATCCGGAGCACCGATCGGTGGAAGGTGAGGCGCGGGGCGAAACCGGGCACGAAGCGCCGGATCTTCGTGTTGTCGAAGATCGCGCTGTGGCCGAGGTCGCCGAGGTAGAGCTCCGACCAGCCCCACTCGGGCGCCGCCAGCGTGAACATCTCCGAGGGGATGTGGACGAGGTTCGGCGTCGTGCCCAGCGCCTCGGCCACGATCGTGTAGATCTGGTCCCAGGTGTACACATCGTCGCTGGTGATGTGGAAGATCTCGCCGATCGCGCGCGGGTTGGCCAGCAACCCGACCAGTCCCTGAGCGAAATCGTCGGCGTGGGTGAGCGTCCACAGCGAGGTCCCGTCGCCGTGCACCGGGATGGCAGCACCGCGGGCCAGGCGGTCCACGACGTTCCAGCCGCCGGGGAGGGGAGGATTCGAGTCGTCGTACGTGTGCGAGGGGCGCACGATCGTCACCGGGAAGCCGGACTCCTCGTGGGCGCGCTGGAAGGTCTTCTCGGCCGCGATCTTCGCCCGCGAATACGCCACGAAGCGGTTGTGCACGGGAGTGGACTCGGTGATCGGGACCTGGAGCACCGGCTTCCCGTAGAGCGAGGCCGTGCTGATGTGCACGTAGTGCTTCGTCCGCTCCCGGAAGAGCTCGATCGACGTGGCCGCGTCGTCCGCGGTGAAGCAGAGGAAGTTGACGACCGCATCGAACGTGCGGCCCCGGAGAGCCTCCTCCACGGAGGCGCGGTCGTGGATGTCCGCGGTGAGCCGGGTCACGGCATCGGGGAGCCCGGCTCCGCTGTTGCCGCGATTGAGGACGGTCACGTCCATTCCGTCGACGACCGCTCGGCGCACGCTGGAGGCGCTGATGGTGCCGGTGCCTCCGACGAACAGGACGGACACGGGAGAGGGGAAACTCATGAGGGGGACTCCTTCTTGTCGGTGCCGGGCGCGCCGGCGGATTCCGGGATCGGTCAGTCGGCGAGAGTGCCGGCGAACCAGTCCTCGTAGTAGTTCTCGACGATCCCGATCTGGATGTCCTCCCGGCGGACGCCGATCGCTTCGAGGCGCGTAATGAGAGCGCGGTACAGGGCCCGCTTGATCTCCACGGTGTAGCGCCGGACCATGAGGATCTGGATGATCACGAGGCTGCGCCGGTCGACGCCTCCGTAGGTCGGGTCGAACTTGATCTCGTTCGCGTCGTGCGGGTGGAATGTCTGGAACTTGTCGTCGGCGGGGATCTCCAGGGCGTCGATCTGCGCCTGGTGGATCTCGCGGCTGAGCTCTTCGTGCTTGCTGTCGAACAGCGCGCGGTCGAGGTCGACTCTGATGAGAGGCATGGTTCTCCTAAGGAAAGGTGGGTGGACGGTCGAAGGGACGGGTGGACGGGTGGGTGCGGTCTACTTGAGCGCCCCGGCGGCGAGGCCGCGCTCGAATAGCCGTTGCAGGCACAGGTAGGCGACCACCTCGGGGATGGCGGTGATCACGGCCGAGGCCAGCACCTTCGTCTGGTCGTTGGTGAACTGGCCGACGAAGAACTGCGGGATCAGGGTGACGGTCTGGGTGCTCGTGTCCTGCAGGAAGACGAGCGGGAACAGGTAGTCGTTCCACGCGGCGATCAGCGTGATGATGACGATGGACGCGAGGATCGGCCGGGTCAGCGGGAGGATCACGTGCCAGAACGCCTGGTAGACGTTGGCGCCGTCCACCCGCGACGCCTCGAACAGCTCGTCGGGGATGCCGTTGACGAAGTTGCGCGCCAGCAGGACGGCGAACGGCACCTGCAGGGCGGCCAGCGGGATGATGACCGACCAGTACGTGTTGTAGAGGCCGAACGTGCTCGCCGTGACGAAGAGCGGCGTCAGCAGCACGACCTCCGGAAGCGTGAGACAGGCCAGGAGCGCCCAGAAGTAGATCTCGCGCCCACGGATGTGCAGCTTCGAGAACCCGAACGCCGCCAGCATCGTCACGGCGAGAACGAGCACGATCGTGATGAAGGCGATGATCGCGCTGTTGCGGAAGAAGAGGATGAAGCCGGGGACGGCCAGCACCTTCGCGTAGTTCGTCCAGCCCTCTCCGCTCAGTGAACCCTGGACCATGGCGACCAGCGGGAACAGGTACGGCACGACCGCGATCGTGATCAGCACTTGCAGGATGATGCGCGACCGGCGTCGGCGCGTCTCGATGAACATCAGCGCTTCCTCTCCCGGCCGGCGACCTGGAGCACGATCGCGAGGCCGAGGGCGAGTATGAGCAGGAGGACCGACAGCGCCGCGCCGTAGCCGACGTTGCTCTGCGGGATGGACTGGCGGTAGATGAGGGTTCCGAGGAACTCGGTGGCGTAGTTCGGGCCGCCGCCGGTGACGAGGTACGGGATGTCGAAGGTCTTCAACGCGCTGATCGCGCTGAGCATCAGCAGCGCGGTCGTGGTCCCCCGCAGGCTCGGCCACACGATGTCCCAGACGATCCGGACGTTGCCCGCGCCGTCGAGGCGCGCCGCCTCGATCATCTCCGGCTCGATCTGGCCCATGGCCGCGTAATAGAGGATGAACGTCAGTCCGGTCCACTCCCAGACGGTGATCGCCATGATCACGGGAAGGGCGGTCTCGGACTGCGCGAGCCACGGCTGGGCGAGTCCGGACAAGCCGATGTGGTCGAGCACGAAGTTGAGCTGGCCGTCCGCCGCGAAGATCTGACGGAACACCGGCGCCATCACCGCCGGCGCCAGGACCACCGGGACGAACAGGATGATCTTGTACAGCGTCCCGAGGCGGACCCGGGAGTGCAGCACCAGGGCGAAGAACACCCCGAGGGCCGTCTGCACGACGAAGGTCGCGATGAAGTAGACAGCCGTGTTGGTCAGGGCCTTCCAGAACACCGGGTCGCTGAGCGCGGTGGCGTAGTTGCTCAGTCCGACGTTCAGCTTCTCGAGATCCGTGCCGTTCCACGTCAGGGTGGAGATGTAACCGGTGTAGCCGACGGAGTAGTACAGCACCCCGATCACGAGCGCCAGCGCCGGCAGGATCCACGGGAGTCCCGAGGGCCGCATGTGCTGCGACCGGCGGGGGCGCCCCCCGGCACGAGGAAGCGGGGGATTTCCTCGTACTCGGGGGGCTGTTCGGAGGTTGGTGAGAGCCACGTGAGTGTCCTTGTCCGGGGCTCTAGTTGTGGGGAAGGGAGGCCGCCGTCTGCTGCAGCGTCTGGGCCGCCTGAGCCGGAGTCGCCTTGCCTGCTGCGACGGTCGTGGCGGCGACGCCGATGGCCGTCTGCAGATTGGCGCTGACCGTCTCGAGCCGGGGCTCGGAGGACGAGGTCGCCTGCTTGGCCAGTTCGACAAGCGCCGGCTTCTGGGTGGCGGGGTCGACGAGCTTGATCGCATCCCACTCCGGGTTGACGCCCTTCAGCGACGGGATGTCGTTCAGGCCGTTCGCGATCGCCTGCTGTCCCTGCTGGGAGGTGCCGAGCCACACCGCGAAGGTGGTGGCGGCCGCGGAGTGCTTGGACTTGGCGTTGACGGCCAGCCCGTAGTCGGAGTCGCCGAACAGGGTGGCGGGGTGCCCCTTGCCCGCGACGTCGGGGAAGCTGACCGGCAGGATCGGGAAGTTCACGGGGTTTCCGACACCTGCCGCCGAGATCGCAGCCGACATGCCGTCCTGCGTGGCGTACTGCATGTACCAGGTGCCCATCATGACCATCGCGTACTTCTGCGCCATGAAGTCGTTGCTGGCGTCGGGGTACTGCTGCACGCCGAGGGCGCCGTCCTCGAAGATGCCGTCGTCGAACATCGACTTCCAGATGTCGAGGGTCTTCACGAAGACCGGGTCGGTCCACTTGACCTCGCCCTTGGTGGCCTTGGTCCAGACGCCCGGGGAGACGCTGTCGGCGATGGCTTGCAGGGTGTCCTGGTCGAACGCCACCTGGCCGACGCCCTGGACGAAGCAGCCGACGTTGTGCTGCTTGAAGGTGGAGCACACGTCCTTCCACTCGGAAAGGGTGGTCGGAGGCTTCAGCCCGTACTTCTTGAAGAGGTCGGCGTTGATCCACAGCGAACCGGCGGACGTGGATCCGACCGAGACCGCTGCGAGCTTGCCGGCCTTCGTGGTGAGCCCGGCGACGTCGTTGGGCGCGAGCTTGGACTTCCAATCGCTGCCGAGCGCCTTCTCCACGGCGGGCTTCAGGTCGATCGCCGACCCGGCGAACGCCGTCATGTACTGTCCGGGCGAGATGTTGTAGACATCGGGCCCATTGGATGACGCGAGAGCAGGACGCAGCGCCGCGTTCCAGCCATCGATCGTCACCTGCTTGTAGGTGACGTGGATCTTCGGGTACTTCTTGTTGAACTCGGCGATGTATGCCGCCGCATTGTTGGGCTGCGGGGTCCAGCCCCACCAGGTGACATCGCCCGATGTGGCCGAACCGGCCGACGGAGCTGCGGAGCCGCTGCAGGCGGCGAGGGACAGAGCGGCCACGCCGGTGACTGCGGCGACGACGCTCGCACGAAGCAACCGCTTCGCTGATGAAGTGCGGAACATTTCTACTCCTCGTGAGTCGACGGTCACGGCTGTGTGACCGGGACCCGGCGACAACGGCTTCGCCCGATCGGGGGAAGCGGCGCACCGGGATGTGCAGGAATCTCGGGTGCATCTGGGGGACGGCAGGAGCCGGCGGACGAGGAGAGAGAATCCGAGAGAAGGTCTTCCTCGACCATCGGTTGGTGCCGCGGATCTGCAACTGATTGTGACGGTACTCGCGCGATAAATCCGTTGTCAACTATCTCAACTAAATAGGAAAATTTCGTAAACTGGTGTGCGCACGGAAAAGGCTCCCGCGCACTGCGCGGGAGCCTTTGTTCGACCCTCAGCGGGCGAGCGGCATGGTGCTCGCCCGCACCACGAGATCCGTGGCGAGCTCCACGCGCACCTTCTCGGGCGCGTCGCCCGAGCTGAGACGCAGCACGAGATTCGTGGCCTGTTCGGCCATCTCGACGATGGGCTGGCGGATGGTCGTCATCGGGGGTCCCGCCCACTGCGCCACCGGGAGATCGTCGTATCCGACCACGGAGAGGTCGTTCGGGATGGACAGCCCCTTCGCACGCGCGGCCTCGTAGACGCCGAGCGCCTGGAGGTCGCTGGCGGCGAAGATCGCGGTCGGCGGATTCGGCAGCGAGAGCAGCCTGTTCCCTCCCGTGATCCCGTCGCTCTGCAGGAACTCGCCCGGCACGAGCAGTTCGGGACGGAAGGGGATGCCGGCGGAATCGAGGGCGGAGCGGTATCCCGAGAGCCGCGCCTGGGAGCACAGCATGTCGGCCGGCCCCGTGATGATGCCGATGTCGCGATGGCCGAGCTCGATCAGGTGCCGGGTGGCCAGCAGGCCGCCCGACCAGTTGGCCGACCCGATCGACGGCACATCCGGGGCGGGGCTGCCCGAGGGGTCGAGGATGACGAACGGGATGTTCCGTGTGCGCAGCTGGCGCTTCTGGGAGGCGGTGAGATCCGAGCAGTTCAGCACGACCCCGAGGGGCTTGCGCCGCACGACGTCATCGATCCAGTCATCGGCGGGATGCAGCCGATTGCCGCTCTGCGTCACGATGAGACCGAGGCCGTTCGCGCGCGCGACGTGCTCGGCGCCCTTGATCACCTCGTAGACCCCCGGCGACTCCATCTCATAGAACACCAGCTCGATGAGGGGGCGCATGGCCTGCTTGGCCGTCCGCTGGTTGTAGCCGTAGTCGTGCAGCAGACCCTCGATCTGCGCCCGCACGGACTCGGAGACACCGCTCTTGCCGTTCAGCACCTTCGACACGGTCGAAATCGAGACGTGAGCCTCCTGCGCGATGGTGGCCAGGGTGGTCCGGCCCTTCTCGGAGGTGACTGCTTCTAACGCCATGCCAACACTGTAATCGCCTGCGAAGCAAATTGCGCGATATTGCAGGAAAAGTTTTGTGATCCGGCCGGACTTTCTCTCTAACGACAGCCGCCTAGCCACGCCTGCGGTCCCGGGGCTAGCCTGGCCACGATCCAGCACGCGCCGGCCGGCGCGCGCTTGCTGAGGGGGCGGCCATGCCCGGCTGGTATGTGCACATGGAGGTGGCCCACCAGGCCGCCGAACGGCTACGTGCGGGCAACGTCCCGCCCGGGTGGGGGGTCGACGCCGCCGAGGCCCAGCGCGTCGGCGAACTCTGCCACACCTGGCGGAACTACCTCGCCCTCGGAGCGCTCGGCCCCGACCTCTTCTACATGCTCCCCGACTTCGCGGGAACCAAAGGTGTCGTCATCCGGCAGGTCATCCAGTGGGTGATCGATGTCTGGGACGTGGTCGACGAGGAGTTCGTCGCGAAGTGGGAGAAGTGGATCGATCCGATCTCCACCAACAACTCCCAGCTCGCGTCGCAGCTCACCGGCGGATTGTCCGCCCAGCTCGGGCAGATCGTCGACGAGCTGACCTCCGCTGTGATGACCGCCTTCAAGGGCCTCCTGGCGACGATGGGCGACTGGTTCGGCGTCCTCACCTCGGGAGCGCCTCAGGGCTACGGGAACGCCGACTTCTATTGGGCGGACACCTTCCACTACCGGCGCACCTACCAGTTCGCCCACGTGCTCTACCGTCAGGCCTCCGACGCGCTGGCGGCGGCGACCACCGACGACGAGCGCCACGATGCGGAGGCGCGCTTGGCCTTCGCGGTGGGGTGGATGACGCACTGCGGCACGGACGTCACCGGCCACGCGTTCACGAACGCGAAGACCGGCGGACCGTACCGCGACCACTGGCAGCGGCACCACCTGGTGGAGAGCCACATCGACAGCCAGAACTACGACGCCGTCAACGGCGGCCCGTATTACGGGGAGTTCGGCCTGAGCGCGCTGCATTTCCGCGTCGCCTTCGTCCACCGGGGAGACGCCCCGTACGCCGGCCGGGCCGACGGTCCGCGGTTCGACTACTTCACCGGATTCCCCGCATACGACACGTCGCAGGGGCCGAACGGCGCCGCCCATCGCCGGGCCCATTTCGACCAGGACACCGAGGGGCTCCCCGATCACCTCGTCCAGGCGCTGACGGATGCGATGGCGCTCGTGCACCCGGACGGCCCGCGCATCCTGAGCCAGGATCCGCCGTACTCGGAGACGGATGCGCAGGGCCTGCCGGACGGCCGTCCGAACGCCGACGCCATGGCGCAGATGTGGACGATCGTCTACGGGTACCTCAAGATCACCTGCAAGGACGCGCTCAGCCCGCAGGCGCCGGAACCGCCGGACGTGTTCACCGACCACTCCTTCCCCACCCCGCCCGGCGGCGGCGGCAGCGGAGTGAGCGACTCGAACGGCGCGGATGTGGACGACGACGACTCGTTCACTCTGCTCGACCTGCTGCTCGCGTTGTTCGCGTGGGCCGTGTACCTCGCGCAGGTCGCCCTCTGGCTGGCGACGATCCTGCCCGGGCTGATCCTGGACCCGCTCACCTTCCCCGCGCGGGAAGCGCTCTACTACGGCCTGGTCGTGCCGCTCTGGAACCTGTACCTGCTGGCACGGCGCGCGCTCGTGATGTCCGGCTTCCTCATGCCGAAGCCGGAGGAGATCGACGGCGGCCTGGTCACCCTCGGTGCGGCGAGCGGGTCGTTCAGCATCGCCTCCGCATTGGATGACCCTACCGGCACGGGCGTGCAGGCCATGGTGATCACCGAACCGTCCGGCCGCCTGCATTCGGGCGCCTCGTTCGGGATCGACCGCGGCTACCCGCGCAACATCGTGCGCGACGACCCGGACGACGTCTCGGACATCGACATCACGTCCGCCCTCGGGCTGACCCATCGCCTGCCGTATGCCGGCGACGCCACCGAGTTCAAGCCCAGCGAGTGGGTCGCGCCGTGGCGCTACCCCCTGGTGAACCAGAAGGGCGACGGGGTCCCGCGGGAGGATTCGCGGACCCATGTCGGGCCCTACCTGGTCATGCAGGACAGCCGGCTGCTGCTGTCCGGGCTGCCGGGCAGCGACGAGGCGCGGGAACGCCTCTCGGACGCAGGGTCTCCGGCCAAGACCTTCTCCGAGCTTGAGGATCTGCTGCCTCAGGACAAGCACCTCGGTGGTCCGATCGACTACAGCACGTACCTGGTCACGATCATGGCGGGCGAGAGCGGTGACGAATTCCCGCAGAGCGACTTCAACCTGGACAGCGATCGCGGGTACGCCTGGCACTGCTGGGATTTCGACAGGCACGGACTCGGTCGGGACGCAGCCCATCCGGCACGCGGGGAGTGGGAGTACATCACCGACACGACCGGGTTCGCCTACACCCAGCCCTGCACGCCGCCCCAGTTCCTTCACCCCGACACCGACGCTCCCCCGTTCGTCGCGGGCGACCCGCCGGCCGGCACGCGCCTCTACGACCCCACCCGCGATCTGGCCGTGCACTATCTGACCCGGGCCGTGGTTCCGCCGCCCGGGCCGCAGACGCCGGACGCATGCCTGCCGTCGAAGGGCCACGAGCCGTTCACCGACAGCGAGTGGCGACGCTGGCTGAGGGAGGGATGACGTGGACGACGATCGGCTTCCGCCGCGCCCGGAGCATCCCGAACTGACACCGGAAGAGCTGGCGGAGCAGGGCGGCACCGTCGCGGATCCGGTCGGCGCGCCGCCGCGGAAGCCGGACTTCCCGGACCCGGACGCAGGGTGGAAGCCCGACCCCGACCGTGCTCGGCAGTGGGAGGAACAGGCCCGTTCGATCTCCCGCGAGCACCGGCCGCGCCGCGAGGACGTCTACCCCTACCTGCTGATCCGGGCGATGTCGCCGGGCGATCGCGGGCAGCGGCCGCTCTGGCCGCCCACCGTCTGCTGGGAGTCGCCGGACATTCTCCTGCTCGACGCCGCGTACACCGGTCCGTTCGATCCGGCACGCCTGGAGGCGACGGCTCAGGCCGGGCGCAGCTACCGCGTCTTCGTCCGCGTGTGGAATCTGGGACTGCTGCCCGCTGTCGGCGTCCACGTGCGGGTGTGGGTGGTGGAGCCGGGATTCATCGGCGCGGGCAATGCTTCGGACCCCTACTACGAGCAGCACCTCGTCGGCGGCCGGATGGTCGACCGTCTGGACGACCGCACCCGCCCCGGGTCGGTGGCCGTCGTCGAACTGGACGCGCCGTGGACGGTGGCCGAGGGCGCTTTCGGGCACTGGTGCATGATCGCGAGCGCGACCTGCCCCGCCGACGACTACCACGGGCCGCTCCTGGTCAACGAGAACCGCCATGTCGGGCAGCGAAACCTCGAGATCCTCGCCCCGGACGCGGATCTGCAGCCCCTCCTGATGGGCTTGGGCGGTCTGGTGCCGGATGGCGCGACGCTGGAAGTCACGCACGGCGGAACAGCCGTGATGCCGCTCCTGCAGGGATTCCTCCCCCCGGATGCCGTCGCCGGGATGGAGGCGCCGGCCACGAAGGAGATCCGGGTCGGAGTCGACCTCGGCGATCAGACCCACCTCCTGACCGCCTTCCGTGAGGACGGCCGGACCACGATCGTCGGGTCGCGTGCGCTGCTGCAGCGTCTGGGCGACCGGAGCGGCGAACTGGCCGGGACGCTCGCCAGACCCGGCGGGGCGCGTCAGCTGATCGAGAAGCTGGGCCCCGACCGCATCGGCGAGGCCGGCGTTCAGACCGAGACACCGCTGGAGAAGGCGCTCCCGGAGGCGTTCGCCCGGCTCCTCGACCTCCGGCGACTGGATGCGGAATCCGTCGCGCGGGGCCTCGGGGGCCCGGGCGGCGCGTGGCATCTGCTCCGCTTCACCCTCACCTCCGGGCGGCGTGAGTTCGTCGGCGGCTACTCCGCAGCGCTGCACTGAGCCGGCGGTTAGTCTGGGTGTGCGACTGGCGTGGCCGGGTTGACCGGCGGGGAGCACGTGACCGGCATCGTCCGCCTGGGTGCCCATCGATCCGACGAGATGGGAACCCCCGTGCGCTATGGCATGAATCCGCACCAGTCCGCCGACCTGCTCTCGGGCGGCCCGAGAACAGTGAACGGCGACCCATCGCTGATCAACTACCTCGACGCGCTCAATGCCTTCGCGCTCGCGAGCGACGTCGACCGGCTGACGGGATCGCCTGCCGCCGCGTCGTTCAAACACGTGTCGCCGGCGGGCGTGGCCGTCGCCGGTCGGGTCGACGACACGGCGGCGGAGACGTGGAGGGTGTCGGATCCGGGGCCGCTCGCGTCCGCGTACGTGCGAGCCCGGGACGCCGACCCGAAGTCGTCGTTCGGCGACGTGATCGCGCTGTCGCGACCCGTCGACGTCGAGACCGCCAACCTTCTTCGCACGGTGATCGCCGACGCGCTGATCGCCCCCGGTTTCGAACCGGGAACGGTGGAGGTGCTGCGGGAGAAGCGGGCGGGACGCTTCCTCGTCTTCGAGGCGTCCCCGGCCCGTGACGTGCCGGCGCGGGAACGGCGGGACGTGCTCGGAGCGACGATCGAGCAGGACCGGGACACCGCGGACCTCGCGGCAGCGCTACCGGCGCGGGCGCTGCCCGATCCTGGTGGGCGCCTCGACGCGCTGGTCGGGATGGCGGCCGCCCGGTACACGCAATCGAACTCCGTCGCCCTCATCCGCGAGGGCGCCGCCGTCGGAGTCGGCGCCGGTCAGCAGAACCGGGTCGACTGCGTCCGTCTGGCAGGGGGAAGGCTCGCGTGTGGTGGCTGCGCCGGCACCCGGCCGTGCGGGAGCTGCCCGTCGTGCCGGGGATGAAGCGTCAGGACCGGCTGAACTGGCAGATCCGGTTCGCGGGAAACGAGATGACCCGCACCCAGCTCGAGGAGTTCGGCCGCCTGTTCGGTGGCGACGCCCGCGCGCTGTACGGGGATCCGGGCTGGCGGGAGCAGTGGGCCGAGGAACTCACCGGCGTGACGCTCGTCTCCGACGGCTACCTGCCGTTCACGGACAACGTCGAGCACGCTGCCGAGTACGGCGTCAGCACCATCGTCGAACCGGGCGGCTCGGCCCGGACCCCGGACGTCGAGGCCGCAGCACGCGCGCACGGCATCACACACGTGCAAACAGGCCTCCGGCTGTTCCACCACTAGGGCAGGCCGCGAACGGGTGCGGATCGGACCCCGGCCGGTCTTGCGCCTGACACCTGCGTACTAGTGTGTGCGGTGTGACGGAGGGCTTTCTGATCCTGCACGGACTCGGCAACCGGCGACCGCCGCAGCACTGGCAGTTCCTCCTTGCCGCCGCGCTCGTCGA
Organism: Leifsonia sp. KNZ13-11D; assembly: GCF_056754895.1. Classification (NCBI taxonomy): domain Bacteria; kingdom Bacillati; phylum Actinomycetota; class Actinomycetes; order Micrococcales; family Microbacteriaceae; genus Leifsonia; species Leifsonia sp. KNZ13-11D. Next base: position 282,772 of record NZ_JBPGWU010000001.1, on the reverse strand, counting down.
GCGCGGCCACGAGGTCCGATATCCGGCACTCCCCTCCCCCGATGCTCCAGAGCTCGACGAGTGGTCGACGGTTCTCCGCCGCGAGCTGGCCGCGCTCGACCCGGATCAGACGACCGTCGTCTGCCATTCGCTGTCCTGCCTGCTCTGGTTCCACGCGGCCGCACGCGGCGCAGTCCCTCCCGTCCGCCGCGTCCTGCTCGTCTCACCACCGGCCTCGGAGAGGCTGCCGTCGGAGGCCGCCTCCTTCGTGATCGACCGCCTGGACGTCCAGGCCGTCCGCGCCAGCGCGACGGAGGAGCTCGCGGTCTTCTGCTCGGACGCGGACCCCTACAACCCCTCCGGTGCGGCCGGGATGTACGGCGAGCCCCTCGGCATCCGGCCGACCGTCGTGGAGGGGGCCGGGCACATCACCCCGGACGACGGCTACGGACCGTGGCCCCACGTCGTGGCCTGGTGCCTGCGTTCGCCCGCGTCGAATACAGTGTCTCTAGGTCATTGACTACGGTCACTAATCGATGGGATGAGATGGCGAGCACCTCGGGGACGAACGCTGCGGCCGCCGGTCGCACCGCGAAGGCGGCGATTCCGCACGAGGAGGAGGCGCACCTCCCGCCGGGACGGGTGTGGTCCCGCGGTGCGGGTGAGGCTCGCGAGGCCGACTTCGCAACGCACGTGCGCGCGATCGCCCACGGGCGGTACGTGATGCGGCGCATCCTGCACCTGCTCGACGGGGAGGCGGTGGCGGCGGGGCTGCAGCCGTTGCGGCACCAGGCGCTGCTGCAGGTGTTCGGGGCGGATGAGCCGCTGTCGGTGTCCACGCTGGCGGAGCGGCTGGCGATCGCGCCGGCGCTCACCTCACGGCTGGTGCGCGAGCTGGAGGGGGACGGGCTGCTCGAGCGGTACGGCACGAACGCCGACAAGCGTGTCATCCTGGTGCGCGCGACGCCGGAGGGGATCGAGCTTCTGCGGGCGATCGACCTGGAGGTGCACGAGAAAGTGTTCCAGTTCCACCGCACGCTCACCGACGAGAGCAAACTGGGGGCGCTGGCCACCTTCGCGTCCTACCTGGGGCTCGACTCCGACCCGCGGCTGCGCGAACTGCTCGCCGACGCCGACATCGACCCGGACGCGCACGCACACCCGCACCCGCGCTGACGCGGATCACTCCGCCGGCGGCCGGTACCGCAGCAGCCGGGCCTCGATCAGCGCGAGGATCCCGTTGACGACCAGGGCGATGACGCCCACGATCACGATCAGCCCGAAGACCTGCGCCGACAGGAAGGTCTGCTGCGCGTCCTCCAGCAGCTTTCCGATGCCGGAGACCTGCGTGCTGATCTCCACCACGAGCGCGAGCACCAGGGTCAGCGGCGCGGTGATGACCACGCCCAGCATGATGCCGGGCGTCACCGCGGGCAGGATGATCTTCGCGAACGTGGCGACCGGGCCCATCCGCAGTGTGCGGCGCACATCCATCAGGATGGGGTCGATCTCGCGGGCGGACAGCCGCACCTGCAGCAACACGGGCCAGACAGCGCCGAAGACGACCACGCCGAGTTCCATCGACTGCGTGTAGCCCATGAACAGCACGGCCAGCGGGACCAGCGCCACGCCCGGAAGGAAACGCAGGTAGTCGAGGGTCGGGCCCAGCAGGCGGTCGAGGAGAGCGACCCTGCCCACCAGGATGCCGAGGGCCGTCCCGATCACGGTCGCGATCACCAGCGACAGCGTGAAGGTAACCAGGGTCTGCCCGACCGAGGCGAACAGGGCGCCGCCGGTGGCGAGGGTCACGGTCTGAGCCACCCACTGCGAGGGCGGGGGAAGAAGGTGCTCTGCTGGAACGCGCCGACCAGCTCCCACCCGCCGAGGAGGACGGCGAGAGGCAGCAGACCGCGCAGCGGTGCGGTGCGGCGGGTCCGCGTCGGGCGGGCCGGACGGACGGCGTGGATGCGGCCGGTCGTCGACGTCAGCTCAACGGCCATCGGAGCCTCCAGCGGTCTGGGCGAGGTGGAAGCCGGGTGCGAGACGGCGGAACGGCAGGGTGATGAGCGCGTTGAGGAGGAGACCGGCGGCGCCGATCAGCAGGATGTACGCGAACATGATGTCCGGACGCAGTTGCTGCTGCGCATTCACCAGCGCGTACCCGACGCCGGCCGGGTCGCCGACGATCTCCGCGACGATCGCGAGGGCGAACGCACCGGAGAGGCTCAGGCGCAGCGCCACCAGGATCTTCGGCGCCGCGGTGGGCAGCGCCAGCTTGCGGATGCGGGTCGCCCGCGACATGCGGAGGCTCCGCGCCAGCTCGGTGTGCGCAGGCGAGACGCCCGCGACGCCGTTCATCGTGCTCACGGCGACGGGCCAGATCGACACCCAGGTGGTGATCGCGATCTCCATCTGCAGCGTCTGCGCCAGCACGATCACGGCGATCGGGATGAAGGCGATCGCCGGGATGGCACGCAGCACCTCCACGGATGCCATCGAGTACGTCCAGGTCCACCGCGACATGCCGAGTGCGGTGCCGAGGACCACCCCCAAGGCCGAGCCGAGCGCCCAGCCCGCGAGGCAGGCCAGCAGCGTGTGGAGGAAGGTGCCCCCGAGCTCTCCGCCGGCTGCGAGCTGCCCGGCGGCGGCGGCGATATCGATTGGAGAGGGGACGTTCTGGTACGGAAGCGCGCCGAGCGACTTCGCCAGCTGCCAGATCACGACAACGGCCGCGGGGACGATCAGCCCGACTAGGATGCCGCGCCCGCGCCCGGAGGCGGCGGCCGATGCGCCGGCCATCAGTGCGCGTCCTTCAGCGCCGCGTACACCGCGTGGCGGGCGGCCAGGTAGGCCGGGTCCTCCTTGGTCGTCACCTGGTTCCGCGGGCTCGGCAGGTCCACCGCCAGCTCCGCGGTGACGCGGGCCGGCTTGCTGGAGAGCACCAGCACCCGGTCGCTCAGGTACACGGCCTCGTCGATGTCGTGGGTCACGAACACGACGGTGGTGCCGGTGAGCTGGCGCACCCGCAGAAGCTCGTCCTGCAGCTGGTTCTTGGTCATGGCGTCGAGCGCTCCGAAGGGCTCGTCCATCAGCAGCACCTTCGGCCGCATCACAAGGGCCCGGGCGATCTGCACGCGCTGCTGCATGCCTCCGGACAGCTGCCAGGGGTAGTCGTCGCGCCGGTCGGTGAGGCCGACGAGCTCGAGTGCGGTGGTGACGCGATCGCGCAGCTCCGTCTTGTCGACACGTCCTTCCAGGCCGAGCGCCACATTGCGCTCGACGGTGCGCCACTGCAGCAGCGACGCCGCGTAGTTCTGGAACACGATGGCGACTCCGTCGTTGGGGCCGGTCAGCGGGGACCCCTCGAAGCGGACGGACGAGCCGGCGCCGGGGGCGAGCAGCCCGGCGAGGATCCGCAGCAGCGTGGTCTTCCCGGTGCCGGAGGGACCGAGGATGCTCAGGAACTCCCCGGGCGCGCATGAGAACGAGACGTCCTCCAGCACGCGCAGCGGGCCGTTCTGCGTCCGGTACTCGACGAAGAGGTCGGTGCAGGAGAACGCGTGGATGCCGGCTGGCGACGACGTCGCCGACACCGCGGATGAGGCAGTGGTCATGGGAGTCATCGTTGGATACTGCCTGCTGCAAGTCAATGACCTAGGTGAACAATTTACCCGCACGAAACAAACGATGGTGCAGGATGATTCCGAGCCAGTTATTTGACTCAAGTCAGTGTCTTGAATTAACTGCATCGGCCGCACCGGCCGGCGCAGACCCCTCTGCACTCCACCTGATCCCATGGGAGACGACATGCGTCACATGCGTCACATCCGCACCCTCAGCGCCCTCGCCGCGGCGACCGTCGCCGCGGTCACCCTCGCGGGGTGCAGCGCCGGTCCCGGCTCCGCCGCCCCGGCCTCCACCGCAGCATCCACCACCGCGACCACCACCATCCGGATGGCCCTCAACAACACCAGCGACTCGTTGCCCATCGCGGTCGCGCAGAAGGAGGGATACTTCGCCGACAACCACCTCAGCGTGACGACGACGACCCTCGCCGACATCACCGTCGTGCCCTCGCTGCTCGGCAACCAGTACGACGTCGGGTTCACGGTCGCGCCCATCCTCATCCGTGCGGCCTCCGCCGGGGTGAAGGCGGTCATGATCTCCGGCAACGACGGCGACTCATCCCAATACGAGGGCGTGCAGGTCTACGTGCGCAACGGCATCTCCAAGATCTCGGACCTCAAGGGCAAGCGGATCGGCTCGCCCACGCTCACCGGCAACATCAACACGGCCACCAAGGCGTGGCTCGCCAAGAACGGCGTCGACCCCACGACGGTCCAGTTCGTGCAGGTGCCGACCCCGAACATGGCCGACCAGCTGAAGGCCGGTCAGATCGACGCGGCCGAGATGATCTACCCGTTCATCAGCACGGCCAAGGCCGACGGGCTCTCCTCGCTCGGCGACCCCGAGCGCGCCCTCACCTCGCACTACCTCGGCGGCACCTACTGGGCCGCATCCGAGACCTGGGCCAAGGCCAACCCGGCAGCGGTCGCCGGCTTCCGGGCCGCGCTGAAGTCGGCCGACGAGTGGATCGCCAAGAACAAGGCCAAGGCGTACCAGGTGGTCGCCGACTACACGAAGGTGCCGATCGCCCAGGCGAAGGCGTCGCCGATCGTGGCGTACACCACGACGGTCACGCCCGACGATCTGAAGATCTGGGGCGACGCGATGAAGAAGTACGCGGGCTTCACCGGGACGGTCGACTACTCGGCCCTCGTCTACACGGGCAAGTGAGCGGGACGATGACCGACACCTCCACGCGCACGGCCGCCGCGGTCTCCTACCGGATTCTCGACGGCGCCCCCGACGGGCACAGCGACTACACCGCACCGGACGGCGTGACGGCCGCCTTCCTCGAACTCACCTCGCTCGACGGCCGCATCGGCCCGGGTGTGCTGCTCACGCCGGAGACGGTGGCGGCAGGCGCACCACTGGTGATCAGCATCCACGGCAGCGGCGGCAGCATCGCGAGCCAGCCGGTGCACCTGCTCTCGCAGGGCGTGTCGGCGGCGGGTGTGCCCGTGCTGGCCATCGACACACGGCAGGCCGGCGACGCGGTCAACACCGACAGCTTCTATGCGACGGTGCGCGACATCGAGGCGGCGTTCTGGGCGGCCCGCGACCTCGGGTACGACCGCATCGTGCTGCACGGGCACAGCCTCGGCACCAGCCAGGTCGGCTTCTTCGCGGCAACGCACTTCCACCGCGAGATCGTCGGCGTGCTGCTGACCGGGATGTTCGCCGATCTGCCGTGGAAGTCGCGGCACCTGCTGATCGACGACGAGGCTGCGTACCGGCGGCTCGGCGAGGCAGCCGTCGCCGCGGCGAGGGAGGGCGACTTCGCGTGCACCCTCCCCGAGCCGATGCGCTGGCTGGGCGGACGGGAGATGCCCGTCACGGCGGCGCACTTCCTCACCTACCGGCAGACGGGCACGGCCGGGGCGCGCAGCGTGGACTGGATCGCGCGCATCCCGTACCCGCTGCTGATGGTGAGAGACGAGCACGACCCCGTCATCAACTACTTCGAACCGGGCCAGCTGGAAGCGGCAGCCGCTGCGGGGATCGCGCCGTCGGTGCGCTCCGTCCTGCTGCCCTCGCAGCCCGGCTCGAACGGGCACGCCTTCGAGACCTCGGGCGACGCCCTGGTCGAGCTGGCCGTGCCCTGGCTACTGACACTCGAGGAGGACTACCGATGACCATCGCAACCGCACCGACCGACGCCCTGCAGGAGGTGTACGGCGCGTACGCCGTGCGCTCGTGGCACGCCCAGGTGGAGGAGGTCCGTCACGCCGGTGGACCGGTGCTCGACCAGCCGCTGCTCAAGGCGGCGGTCGCGGTCGTGATCGCCAACCCGTTCGCCGGCCGCTGGGTCGAGGACCTCTCGCCGCTCACCGCGCCGAGCGCTGCGCTGGGCACCGAGATCGGCCGGCGCGCGGTCGCCCTGCTCGGCGGCCGTCCTGTGGAGAGCTACGGCAAGGGCGGGATCGCGGGCACCGCGGGCGAGCAGGACCACGTGGTGGCCTGCATCACCACCGTCTTCGGCGACGCGTTCCGTGACGCCGTCGGAGGCGGGGCGGCATGGATCTCCTCTGCCAGCAAGCTCGGCGTCCCGGGCACCTCGCTCGATCTGCCGCTCGCCCACAAGGACGCCCTCTACGTGCGGTCCCACTACGACGCGGTCACGATCAGCCTGCCGGACGCGCCCAAGCCCGACGAGCTCGTGCTCGCGGTCGCGGTCGCCACGGGCGGTCGTCCGCACCACAGAGTGGGCGGGCTGAGCGCGGCGGACGCGGTCGGGGACGGCCTGCATTGAGCATCGCGGTCATCAACATCGGTCCCTCGCACGACGGCTCGCTCGGCGGCGCGGAGCTGCCGGGCGATGCGATCGTCACCGACGGCGGCACGATCGGGTGGATCGGCGACTCGGCCCAGGTGTCGGCCGCCGATCACGAGACGATCATCGACGCCGCGGGCGCCACGGTGGTGCCGGGGCTGATCGACAGCCACGTGCACACCACCTTCGGCGACTACACGCCGCGGCAGAACACGGTCGGCTTCCTCGAGAGCTATGTCCACGGCGGTACGACCCGGGTGATCTCGGCCAGCGAGGTGCACGTGCCCGGCCGGCCCACCGATCCGGTGGGCGTGAAGGCGCTCGCGATCGCCGCCCAGCGCGCGTTCCAGCACTACCGTCCGGGCGGGATGGCCGTGCACGGCGGTTCGGTGATCCTCGAACCGGGCCTGACGGCCGCGGACTTCCGCGAACTCCGGGAGACCGGCGTGCGCTTCGCGAAGGGCGGCTTCGGCGGCTTCCCCGACGCGCACGACTACGTGCCCATGGTCGCCGACGCCAAGGCGGCAGGGATCGTCGTGATGTGCCACTCCGGCGGTGGGTCCATCCCGGGCAGCAAGGCCAAGATCGACGCCGAGCTGCTGCTGGAGATGCGCCCACAGGTCGCCGGCCACATCAACGGCGGACCGACCTCCCTCACCGCGGAGGAGAACCGTGCCATCGTCGAGGAGGGCGACGGGATCGCGCTCCAGCTCGTGCAGGCGGGGAACCTCCGCTCGGCCATCGACATCGCCGAACGGGCGCTCGCCATCGGTGCCCTGCACCGCATCCTGATCGCCACCGACACGCCGACCGGCACCGGGGTCATCCCCCTCGGCATGCTGCGCAGCATGGCCGAGCTGGCATCCCTCGGGCCGATGACGCCGCGGCAGGTCGTCACCGCCTCCACCGGCAACGTCGCCGACGTCTACGGGCTCGACGCCGGCCGGCTGCGCGTCGGCGCCCCGGCCGACCTGGTCGTGCTGGATGCGCCGATCGGCTCCTCCGCGCCGGACGCGTTCGCAGCGCTCGCCATCGGCGACATCCCCGCGGTCGCCTGCGTCGTCACCGACGGCGTCGTCCGCGTGACCCGAAGCAGGAACACCCCACCCCCGAGCAAAGGCGTGACATGTCGGAGCGTTCGATGACCCCCGCGATCCTGTTCTCCCAGATGGAGCCGCCGGCCGACCTGGTCGCGGAGTTCCACGACTGGTACGACACCGACCACATCCCCGCGCGGATGGCGCTGCCCGGGTTCCGCGGCGCGCGCCGGTTCCGGGCGCTGGAGGGCGAACCCGAGTACCTCGCCGTCTACGAGCTCGACTCCCTCGACGCGCTGGAGACCGACGGGTACCGGCAGGTGAAGTCGTCGCCGTCGGCCCTCACCGGGCGGATGCTCGGCGCGGTGAACGGCTTCACCCGATTCACCTGCGAGCAGGTCTCGGATGTCGGCGAGCCCGTCCACGGCGCCTACTTGTCGGTCGTGGCGTTCAGCGTGCCGGAGGAGTCGGAGGCGGAGTTCGACCGCTGGTACGGCAGCGAGCACGTCCCGATGCTGCTCGAGGCCGACGACTGGCTGCGCGTGCGGCGCTACCGGGTGCTCGACGGCGAGGGCGGCCCGTGGACGCACATCGCCCTGCACGAGCTGGCCAGCACCGAGGTGATGGACTCGCCCGAGCGTGCGAGAGCCCGCAAGGGCCCGCTGCGGGAGGCGCTCGCCGGGCTGGACTGGTTCGGCCGCTCCGGGCGCTGGCTCTACGAGCAGCTCTCGGTGCTCGCGGCCCCGGGCCGGCCCGAGCAGGCCGGGCAGGCCGGGCGGACCGGGCAGGAGAGTCGCGTCTGATGGCCACGCGGATCGTCGTCGTCGGCGCGGGGCCGGTGGGCGCCGTGCTGGCGCTCGCCGCCGCCCGCCGAGGCCTCGAGGTCACCCTGCTCGAGGCGGAGACCGCGGTGGACGAGTCGCCGCGCGCGGCGACGCTCCACCCCTCCACTCTGGAGATGCTCGGCGCGCTGGACCTCATGGACGAGGTGGTCGAGCGCGGGCTCGTGGCCCGCTACTTCGACCACTGGGACCGCCCGTCGCGCCAGTTGATCGCGCGGCTCGACCACGCCCTCCTCGCCGATGTCACGCCGTACCCCTACGTCGTGCAGCTGGAGCAGCACAAGCTGGTGCGCATGGCCCTCGCGCGTCTCGTCGCGTACGGCACGGTGCAGGTGCACCACGGCGCGACCGTGACCGGGGTCGAGCAGGACGGTGCCGGTGTGGTCGTCACCGCCGAGCGCGACGGCGAGACGGAGCGGTTCTCCGGCGACTACGCCATCGGTACCGACGGCGGGCGCAGCACCGTGCGGAAGTCGCAGGGCATCGCCTTCGACGGCTACACCTGGCCGGAACGCTTCCTGGTGCTCACGACGACGTTCGACATGCAGGCGGAGTGGGACTGCTCCTACCGCAACTACTTCGCGGACCCCGAGGAGTGGGTGAACCTGTTCAAGGTCGCCGGCGACGACGGCCGTGGCCGCTGGCGGGCGGTGTTCCCCGCCCCGGTGGACGAGACCGACGACGAGGCGCTGTCGGATGCGGCGGTGAGCCGCCGGCTGTCCCGGCTGTCCGAGCACGGGGATCCGGCCGCGGAGCTGGTGCACCGCAAGACGTACCGGGTGCACCAGCGGGTCGCCGCCTCCTTCCGCTCCGGGCGCGTCTTCCTCGCCGGCGACGCCGCCCACGTCAACAACCCGATCGGTGGGCTCGGGCTGAACTGCGGCATCCACGACGCCATCGAGTTCGTCGACGCGATGGCCGAGGTCGACCAGGGCGCCGATGAGACGCGTCTCGACCTGTACGAGCGCAGGCGGCGGCAGCTGAACATCGAGTTCGTGCAGCAGCAGACCGTCGCCAACAAAAAGCGACTGGAAGAGAAGGACCCGGAACAGCGCCGGGCCCGGGCCGCGGAGCTCGCCGAGACGTCGGCCGACCCGGTGCGGCAGCGGGCCATGCTGATGCGGTCGTCGCTGCTCGAGAGCGTGGAGAAGGCTCGGCAGATCGTGTGACCGAAGGCGGAGCCGATCCCGATCCCGCTCCCGCTCATCGCCGAATCGCTGACCGCGATCAGCCGAGCACGCGCTCCAGGAGGTGCGGGGCGAGGTCCGGTTCCGTCCGCAGCACGACGCGCACGTGCGCGCCCGGCCGATCGACCGGTCCGGGCCGCTGTCCGCGGAGGTCGCAGATCGTCTGACCGCGACCCGGTCCGGCGGTCGCGTCGACCTCGACCGGGACCGCCGGTGCGAGCACGGCGCGGACGCCGCCGACGACGAGCGCTGCCGCCAGCGGGTCGTGCAGGGCGCTGCTGCGACGGCCGTACTCGGTGACGTAGAAGTCGAAGTAGTGATCGAGGATCCGCCCCACGGCGCTCGCCAGCGAGCCGCCCTCCTCCACCAGACGGACACGATCGGCCTCCTCGAGCACGTTGTCCATCGTCGAATCCAGCGGCACCAGGACGATCGGCCACTCCGCGGCGATCACCGCCCGCGCCGCCTCCGCATCGTTCCCGATGTTCGCCTCGGCGACGGGCGTGATGTTGCCGGGCACCAGCGCGGCGCCGCCCATGATCGTGACCTTCGCGATCCGGCCGGGCAGCGCGGGGTCGCGCTCCAGCGCGCGAGCGAGATTCGTCAGCGGCCCGACGGCGAGGATCTCGAGCACGCCGTCATGCTTGTGCGACAGGCGCAGCAGCATGTCGGCCGCGTCCTCGGCGACGGGCACTGCGGCGGCCGGCGGGAGGTCGAGGCCGCCGAGGCCGTTGACGCCGTGCACGTGCGGCGCGCCGCCGTGGAACGTACCGGCGATCGGATGGTGCTCGCCCACCGCCACCGGCACGTCCCGCTCCGCCAGCGCCAGAAGGCGCAGCGTGTTGTCGGCCGCCTGCGTCGCGTCCACGTTGCCGCTGACCGTGCCGATGCCGACGAGCGCGACCTCGGGGGAGCTCAGCAGATACGTGAGGGCGAGGGCGTCGTCCACGCCGGTGTCGCAGTCGAAGTAGAGAGGTACGGCCATGACGGGTTCTCCATTCTGGGGCTCACGGGATGAGCGGCTGTCGCGTCGATCTGCAGTGCGGTGCGGCTGAGGCCGCTGTGCGGCGTCAGTCCGTGTGGGGGCCGCAGGACGGTCGGATGCGCAGTTCGTGCGCCACGACCCGAGGTGAGGGCGGTGCTCCGTCCGGCGCCGCCGCGAGCATCGCCACTGCGGTGCGGGCGATCGTGGCGAGCGGCTGGACGGCGCCGGAGAGCTTCGGGATGGTGTATTCCGAGTCCTCCGTGCCGTCGAACGAGATCACGGCGAGGTCGTCGGGCACGCGGATGCCGAACTCCGCCACCGCGGCCAGCAAGCCGATCGCCTGCTGCTCGTTGGAGGCGAAGACGGCGCGCGGCCGGTCGGTGCGGGCGAGCAGGGCGCGGCCGGCCTCCAGGCCGCCCCGGCGCGTGAACGGCGCCTCGACCACCCAGCGCTCGTCCGGCTCGATGTCGGCGGCGGCGAGCGCCTGCCGCCAGCCTTCGTATCTGTCCTGTCCGGTGTACAGCTGGCGCGGCCCCGTGATGATGCCGACGGTGGTGTAGCCGTGCTCCAGGAGGTGCTCGGTGACGTCGCGTGCGGCGCCGATGTTGTCGACGGCGACCGACGACACGCTCTGGTGGGGGCCGACGCGGTCGAGCACCACGACCGGGACCCGGTTACCCGCGAACGGGGCGAGGTCGGGGGCGTTGTCGACGCCGACGAACAGGAGCCCGTCGACGCGGCGGGCGGCGAAGGTCTTCAGGAGCTCGCTCTCGCGCGCCTTGCTCTCCGCTGCGTCGCCGAGCAGGACCACACGGCCGGCCTCGGACGTGGCGTCCTCCAGCTCGTGGGCGAGCGCCGCGAAGAACGGGTTGGAGATGTCGGGGACGATGAGGCCGTAGGTGCCGGTGACCCCGGAGGCGAGAGCCTGAGCGATCGTGTCGGGCTCGTATCCGACTTTCTCGATCGCATCGAGCACTCGACGCCGGGTCGCCTCGGCGACCGGTCGCGGGCCGTTGTTGATCACGTAGCTCACGACCGCGGTCGACGTCCCGGCCTCGCGGGCGACGTCGTCGCGGGTGACCCGGGCGGTGCGGGGCGGGGTCACGGGGCTACCACCGCTCCTGGGCGAGCGTGCGGAGCGCGTCGTACGAGTCGACAGTCCCGAGCGCGGCAACGGCGGCCGAACCGGCCGCGGTGCCGCGGCGCACGGCGGTCTCCAGGGATGCTCCGCCGGCCAGGGTCGCTGCGAGCGCACCCGCGAAGGCGTCTCCGGCTCCGGTCGTGTCGACCACGTCGGCTGGAGCCGGGGCCGGCTGGTGCCACTGCCGGTCCTCCGTCGCCGCGACGGCGCCGTCCGCGCCGAGGGTGATGACGACGGACTCGGCGACGGTCCCGGCCAGGCGCCGCGCGGCGCCGAGCGCATCCTGGCGCCCGAACGACTCGGCCTCGTCGGGCTGCCCCAGGAGGGCGAGCGCTTCCGTCTCGTTGACGATCAGCGGGTCGGCGAGCCGGAGGACGTCGGGCGCGAGGTCGATCACCGGCGCGAGGTTGAGGACGAACCGGACGCCGTGCGCTGCGGCCGCACGGGCGAACGCCTCCACCGTCTCGGGCCGCAGCTCTCCCTGAGCGAGCGCGATCGCGCCGGCGGGCGCGTCGAGCAGGGCGAGAGTCGCCCGCGAGGCGGCGATGTCGGGCCCCAATTCGCGGTTCGCCCCCGGGAGGACCACGATCGTGTTCTCGCCGGATGCGTCGACGGTGATCTGCGCACTGCCCGTCACCGCGTCGGGCGCCACGCCGAGGGCGGAGGTGTCCACGCCGTAGCCGGCAAGAGTGTGGCGCACGAATGCGCCGCCGTCGTCGGCGCCGACCTGGCCGAGGAAGCTGGTCGCAGCGCCCATGAGGGCCGCCGCGACGGCCTGGTTCGCGCCCTTGCCGCCGAGGCCACGGCGCCCCGCCGTGCCGAACACCGTCTGGCCGGGCTGCGGAAAGCGTTCGAGGTAGACATAGGAGTCGATGTTCGCGGACCCAAGGACCACAACGCGGGCGGCAGCGGCCGAGCGCTCGGCGTCAGAGCGTTCCACGGGGTTCCTCTCCGTCACGGGATGATCTACGCGCATTGTCTACGCGCGTAGCGTCAAGCTGACGGCGAGATTACACCGCGCGCTTGCGAGCCGTCAACAGCGTTCCCCGAGGGCACCCCGCGAACAGCCGGCGGGCACTCCCGAACTGAACGCGGCAACTCGACGGTCGAGACCTCTGGGTCCGGCAAGTGCAGAGCTTCTCTCACTCGTGGATCTCGGCGAGAAGCGCGCCCTGCTCGCCGATGGTGAGACCGGAGCGACGTACGCGTTCCGTGCCGCGGGCGCGTTCGTCGGCGAGGACGGCCGCCAGCGTCGTTCGGAGGGGACGCACCTCTCCGCCCGCGGCTCGGTACGCTGCGCCTGAGCGCTGCGCGAACGCCGATTCCGACATGGGGAGCCATAAGGGCAGCGAACGGGGGCCCGCCCAGTAGCGGACGCCGTGGGCGATCAGAACGTCGTCCGCGACAGCGATCATGTCGTCGCTGTACGACGTGACGTCGGCGACCGCCCGAAGGAACTCCGCCATCGGCACGACTTCGCCGACAGCGTCCACCGTGCCGACGTGGCCGACGTGGCCGGCTCTCACAATCCAGGCTGCGAGATCACGCACATCGATGACCTGCACGAACCGGCCGGCGGGTGTGGGCACGATCACCGGCCCACGTCGGCTGAGGCGCGCCGGCCAGTAGCCGAACCGGTCGCTCGGATCGCCTGGTCCGACGATCAGCCCCGGACGAACGATCAGCAAGCGCTCGCCCAGACGATCTCCGGTGACGCGCTCGGCGGCAACCTTCGCGTCAGGGTACTCAGTCAGGTCCTGCGGTTCGACGAGCGTCCCTGACTCATCGGCGCCCGGTCGATGGTTCGCGGCGTAGACCGAGACCGTGGAGATCAACGTCCAATGGGCGGCGCTGTCCGCGAGGGCGTCCACGGCCGGCCCGACGAGATCGGGAGCGTACGCGAGCTCGATCACCTCGTCCCAGTCTCCGCGCACCCGGTCGTACGCGTCAGGTGCCCGTCTGTCGGCTCGCAGGAGGCGCGCTCCTTCCGGCACGGTGCCGGAGTCGCCCCGGGCCAGGCAGGTGACGTCATCACCCCTCGCCAGCAACTCCCGAACGATCTCTCTTCCGAGCCACCCGGTTCCACCGAGCACCAGAACCCTTCGCATACACGACCCAACCAATCCACCGCACAGTGCGGCATCCGTGTCTTCTTGCCGATGACCTCGTCGCCTGGAGCCGGCCATCAGTCCGAGTAGACCTTCATCGCAGCGTCTGCGGCGAGCCACTCGAGGGTGAGGGGGGTGCGGAGCGTGCGCTCGTAACCCGCGACTCCCGGATAGCCGACGCTGCGGGCGGCCGAGATCGCGTCCTCGATGTCGTAGGGGCTGACCCGGGCCACGATGTCGTCGCCGAGCAGGGTCCAGCGGCCACCGGGTTCGGTGACGCCGTAGGGGAGGCCGACGCTCCCCGCACCGACGATCGTGCGGCCGGCAACTTCGCGGCGGTACTGCAGATGAGTATGGCCGTGGACGATCGTCGGCGCCTCCTCGCCGGCGCAGGCTTCCTCGATCTGCTCGGCGGGGGTCGCGGGGGTCCAGAGCTCGTTGTCGCTCCGCGGGCTGGCGTGGCTGGCGAATACGGCTCCGAGCCCACCGACCTGAACGGTGACCGACCGGGTGAAGCTGTCCAGGACATCCAGCATCTCCGGCGTGTGCGTGCTCTGCAGCCACCGTTCCACCTCGCTGGCGGGGGTGCGCCGGCCCCGTGCCCCGTCCAGCAGGAGACGTTCGGCGTTCCCGCGCGTGAAGAACGTCGGCACGTCGACAGCCAGGAGGCGGTCCAGAACGTCGGCCGGCTGTGGACCCCAGGTGACGTCGCCGATGACCACGACCGCCTCCACGGCGGCCGCGCAGACATCCGTGAGGCACGCCTCCAGCGCCGGCAGATTGCCGTGCACGTCGGAGATCACCGCAACCCGCCCGAAACCCGGGGCGCACACGTTGGTCGACATTCCGACTATTCCTTTCCGACAGTGGCCCAGCCCGGAACCTGGTGATCATTGGACAGTCGATCAGACGCGGTCGAGCGCCGCTACCTCCCGAACAGCGTCCGCGACGGCTTGATGATCCTTCTTGAGGATCGCTCCGTGGTTGCTGGGAACCTTCGCGCTGATTTCGATGTGCGGGTTGCGCGCAACGACATCCTCCAAGGCCCGGCGTATCGTCTCCTGTTCGTCTCTGCGGCTACCGAAAGAGGTTCCGGAGGCCACGACGTGCCGAGTCGGCACCCTGATGTTGTCGAGCACCGGCCCCAGCTCGCTGGTCCTGCTGACACGTCCCAACTCGATGTTGCATTCCGCCTGCTGGGCGGCGGACATGCGCGGCGTCAGACCGGTGGGGCGGAGCAATGGCGTGAACCAGCTCAATCGCCGGAAGAGAGTGCGGATGCGTTCCTCCATCGCATCGTCCAGCCAGTCGTACGGCTGAGCGCCGTCGACCAGCACCGCGCCGATCGCGCGAGACGGGTTGCGACGTGCCCAGTGAGCGGCGACGAATGCGCCGTAAGACCAGCCGACGACAACGGCGCGGTCCACTCGTCGTGCCGCGAGCACGACATCGACGTCGCGCACCGCGGCCTCGAACGAGTAGTCCGTCGATGTGTGCGACTTGCGGCCGCGAGCGCGCTCATCGTAGGTGATGTGACGCCACAAGGCCCCGAGGTCCCTGATCACGTGCCGCCAGTATCCCTGGGTCGCGAACTGGCCGTTGAGGTAGATGATCGGAGTTCCAGCGCCGCCGGTGTCGGTGGCGGCGAGGGCGGTATCGTCCACCCGGACCATGCCGGTCCATTGCGGTGCTTCGGATGAGCTCATGCCTTCTTCTCCTGTTCCGGTGATCGCGTCGATGCGCTTACCTGTCGTGGACGATTCCCTTCCTCGATGGTGCGCGGGCGCTGCACGATGATGTGAAACACATGCCAGTGCTTGGGGCCGCCGGCGGCCATGCCGTCGGCATCCTCGACGTCGAACCGGACGACGCGCATGCCCGCCACCAGACGGCGCGCGTGCGACTCGGTGTGGAAATTCCACTCCTCGTGGGCGGCGTAGGAGTCATGGTCGCCGAACAACTGCACCGCGAGATAACCGCCGGGGCGGACGGCGTTGCGGATCGCATCCCACAGGCGGGGGAAGTCGGAGGGCTTGACGTAGGGGAGGGTGTAGCCCGAGTAGACGAGGTCTGCATCGGGTAGCGATCTCGCGGCATCCACGAGGCTCTCCTCACGGACCTGGATGCGGCTGAGGAGCGTGGATGAGACCGCGTTCGCGGAGTTCTCGACCAGTCGAGCCGTTCCCGCCGATCCGTCGATCCCGGTCACACGCCACCCGGCCTCGGCGAGGGCGGCGACTTCGACGCCCGCGCCACAGCCGAGGTCGAGTGCCACTCGATCCCGGCCGGGCCCCGTCTCCTCCAACGCCTGCAGGAGGAGCGGTCGCGGCGCTCTGCCGAGCTGTTTCTCGTTGTATCCCCGCCAGAGGGCGGCGTGCGGATCGTCCGCACCGGGTGAAGGGTCAACCATGATCGGCCACCTCTGCTGGCGGAACCGATCGGAAGTAGCTGACCAGGCGCCCGTCGATGACCAGGTGCATTGCGTACCCGGGGTCCGCCGACTCGTCGATGAGTTCGCGCCGAGGGTCCCGAACATCATGCGGCAGCCGGCCTTCGGAGTGGACACCGCGGGCAAGCACGAGCGGACGTCCGGCGAAACCGGTGGCCGTCGCGGCGTGGGTGTGGCCTGCCACCACGCCGATGATCCGGGGCTCGTCGGCGATCCACGAGGCAAGGGGACCGGAATCGTCCAGGCCCATCGTGTCGACGGCCTCATGGCCGAGCGCGACAGGCGGGTGATGGAGGGCCAGCAAGACCGGTTGACCGTCGCCCCCGCGGCCACTGAGGAGTTCCCGCGCTCCTTGGATGTCCGCACCGGAGAGGGACCCCGCGAACGAGCCTGGAATGCGTGAATCGAGCGCGAGCACCGTGAGCCCGGGAAGACGCATCACCCCGCCGGACCCGGCGACGTCGTTGTCGCTGTTGCCCGGGCACCACAGCACAGGCACGGCTAGCCGTCCGGCCTGCGAGCGAGCGAAGGCGTACTCCTGCTCGGGTTCGTCCGCGTCGCTCGTCTCGACGATGTCGCCGGTCACGATCAGCGCATCGATCCGGGTCGCCTGGGACGCCAGCTCGTCGATGACGCGGATGAGGCGCTTGTGCGACGCCTCGCTGCCGTCGAGGTGCGTGTCTGTGATGTGCCCGAGCACGAGGATGTCGGCCCCGCCGGACTGGGATCGGAGGGTCACGAGCGGATACCGTCGAAGCGAGCGCCCGAGGCCCCGCTCGGGAGCGCGACCGGCACGACCATCGCCACGGAGCCGATGACTGGCACCGACCGGACGAGCCGCCACCATCCCCCGAGCGCGACGAACCGCTGTGAGCCACCGCCAGAACTCGCGCGTGTTCGCATCAGCGTTTCGTGACGATGTAGGTCACCGTCTTGCCCGGTGTCTGAACGGTGACGGTGTAGCCCGCGTCCGCGAGCGTGGCCGACGAGGTGGTCGTGCGCGTGGCGACGAAACCGGCGTTCTTCAGTGACGCCTCCGCCGCTGCGAGATCTCCGCGTGTCGGCGCTACTGTGACGCTCCAGCCGTCGGCCGGATCACCGGAGGCGACGAGGACGCGGCCGGCCAGGAGCGGAACCTCCCGCTGCGGAAACGACCCGGGGATGCGGGCGGTCGGGTGCGAGCCCGTCTCGGCTGGACCCTGGCCCGGTCCCCCGCTGCAAGCGGCGAGGCTGAGGCCGATCGCCACCGTGACGAGTGCGAGGAGTGGAGCTGTGCGCTTCTTCATTGCTTCCTTTTCTGGGTTGTGCGATTGCGAGGTGAGCGGGTGCCCCCGCCGAGATGCTCGTCGAAGGTCACCGCGCCGTACGGCACGCCTGTGGCCAATGCGGCCCCGGCGGCGAATGCGCGGAAGGTCCCTCCAGGTAGCCGCAACGGGATCACGGGGCGTCTCGAGCGCCGTGATCGCTTCCAGGCCGCAGCGACGTCACGCCCGGTGAGCACGTTCGGGCCCCCGATGTCGGCAACGCGCCCGGATGGCGCGCCGACGGCGATCTGGGCTACATGTGCCGCGACCTCACGAGCGGCGATCGGTTGGAGGACCACTGAGGGGGCGAGGATCACCGGCGACCACCGCTGGCCCGCGAAGACGGACTCCACGAGCTCATGGAATTGTGTCGCCCTCAGGATGGTGTGGGGCACGCTGGAGCGGACGATGAGCGCTTCGCACTCGACCTTCTCGCGGTAGTAGGCGAGCGGGATCTCGTCGATGCCGACGATGGAGACGAACACGAAATGGGAGACGCGCGCCTCCTCGGCGGCATCGAGGAGGATGCGCGTCGCCTCCGCGTCCCCGGGGCCGCTCGCTGTGGCGAGATGGACGACGGTCGAAACGCCCGCGAGAGCCTCGCGAACGCCCCTTCCCGTCGCCAGGTTTCCGACGACGCGGCCGGGCCCAGGGCGCCGGCTCAGGACGGTCACGCTCTCACCCCGGGCTCGAAGCGCATCCACTGTCGGCCTGCCCAATGTGCCGGTCCCGCCCGTGACGAGTATCACTTCGAGCGCCCCCGAGCACGGGCGACGAGCGCCGCGGCGAAACCGGCTCCCAGGAGGACGACGAGCGCACTGTCCCACGGCACAGCTTGAAGGGAGCCGGAGGCTCTCCCCGCGAGAGCGACTCCGGCAATGCTCAGGGTCAGCTTGTTTGCGATGACGATCAGCCAGAGGCCCGGCGAGATCAACGGTCGGATCGCGAGCAGGGCGAATACAGCCGCGAAGGTGAAGAAGCCGACCACCCGCCAGACCTCCACGAAGAGGGTGGCGGAGCCGGTGGCCGGCAATCCTGCGAGGCCGCCCACTCCGGCTGCCGCGGCCAGGAGCGCGGCCGCTGCCGCGAGCACGGAACTGAGGCGAAGGGCGACGAAGGGTCGGGGGATGCGACGTTCCAGTGTTCGCGTGCTCAATCTCGCGCCTTTCGTCGAAGTGCCTTATAGCGACACTTGGTCGCTTTTGGAGACTATGACAGAATCGGATACTAATCGCAACACTCTGTCGCTTTAAGGAAGGGCTCCGATGCCGGATTCGTCATCCCCGCACGGTTCGCGGAAGACCCGACCGGGCGGGCGCAGCGCGGCCGTTCATCGGGCGGTGTTGGAGGCCGCTCTCGCGGAGCTGGCCGAGCGTGGCTATGGAGGGCTGACTTTCGACGGCGTGGCCGCCCGCGCCGGGGTTCACCGATCGACCGTCTATCGCCGCTGGTCGAGCAAGGAAGAGCTCGCCGGGGACGCGCTCCTGGCGCAGGCGGCGGTCGCCATTCCGATGCCGGACACGGGGTCGACGATGGGCGACCTCGAGCAGCTGGTGGTGAGTGTTGCGGGGAACATCGGTTCTTCCGCCGGCGAGGGGCTCCTCCGCGCGCTGGTGTCCGACGCTGCGCGGGCACCGGGTCTTGTCGAGGCGGCGAGCGTCTTCTGGGAACGGCGATTCTCGCTGGTGGCGGACGTCGTGCGACGAGGCATCGCGCGAGGCGATCTGCCTGAAGACATCGACATCGACATGTTCATCGAAGCGCTGGTGGCACCGCTGTTCTTCCGCCTGCTGGTGAGGGCGCAGCCACCGACGGCTGCCGCGGCGACGGACTTGGCGTCGCGTATCGTTCGCGCTGCCGGCAAAGGCGCTTTCACTGCAGAAGGGCACAAGGACTGAGTGATGGATTCTTTCGCCGCAATGCGCGACCGCTCGACCACGCTCGCCGTCGATGTCGCCGATCACCCCGAGAACTACCGGGTTCTGACCGGCGAGAGACCGACAGGACGCCTTCATCTGGGGCACTACTTCGGCACGATCCTCGAGCGGGTGCGACTGCAGCAGTCGGGAGTCGAGACCTTCCTGGTCCTCGCGGACTACCAGGTCATCACCGATCGGGACACCACCGAGCACGTGCGCGATCATGTGCACGAGGCGGTACTGGATTATCTCGCCGCAGGCTTGCACCCCGAACGAACCGTCATCTTCGCCCATTCGTCGGTGCCGGCTTTGAACCAGTTGTTGCTGCCGTTTCTCAGCCTGGTCACCGAGTCGGAGCTCCACAGGAATCCGACGGTGAAGTCAGAACTGGCGGCATCCCGCCGGGCCCTGAGCGCCCTTCTCTTGACGTACCCGGTGCACCAGGCCGCGGACATCCTCTTCTGCAAAGGCAACCTGGTGCCTGTGGGCAAAGACAATCTGCCGCACGTGGAGATCACGCGCTCCATCGCCAGGCGCTTCAACGATCGCTACGGCTCGGTCTTCCCTGTTCCCGACGCACTGCTGACCTCCGCTCCGGAAGTGCCCGGGCTGGACGGGCGGAAGATGTCCAAGAGCTACGGAAACGCCATCACGCTCTCGATGACCCCCGAAGAGACCAGTGCCGCCATCCGGCGCAGTCCGACCGACGACGACCGACGGATCACCTTCGATCCCGCACTGCGACCAGGGGTCTCCGCGCTCCTGTCGACCGCGGCGCTGTGCCTGGGCGTGGAGCCGGAAGCCCTGGCCGCCGAGATCGGGATGGGAGGCAGCAAGGCGCTGAAGGAGGCGACCGCGTCTGCGGTGAATGCGTATCTGGCCCCCCACCGCGAGCGCCGGCACGAGCTGGCCCGGGATCCGGGTCTGGTGCACGAAGTCCTGAGCCGCGGGAGTGTGCGAGCGAACGCCATCGCCGATAGGACGCTCGCAGAGGTCCGCGAGGCCATGGGCACGGTGTATTGACGATGGAGCTGCTGGACGATGGCGACGCTCGTGTCGTGGATCTCCGCGACCGGGAACCCCTTTTCCACCGGCTGCCCGCTGACTCGGGTCGCACGGCAGCGGACGCGATCGCCGCGCCGACGTTCTTCGAAGTCGGCGCCTCGGGAAACCTCTACACCCGTCAGTACGTGATCGATGTCGTGGCCGTCCGATACGAAGAGGGGCTCGAACCCGACGACGACCTCTGGACGGTCGACGACTTCCAGATCCATCAGCTGGCAGAGTCGGTCTACCTGGCAACCTATCTGCTCCACCACCGAGGTGCTCCTTCTCGCCGGTCGACGATCTGGCAGCACGGCGCCTCCGGCTGGACCGCCCTCTACCATCAAGGAACCCCGGCCCCATGATGAGCAACGATGTCTTCCCCGGATCCGGCCGGCAACGATCGACGATGTGGCGGCCGTGCTCGACCTGTTCGACCAGGCGATCGAATGGTTCGCGACGTTCGGCAACGATAGACAGTGGGGGACCGCGCCGTTCTCGAGCCAACCGCGGCAGGTGGAGAGGGTCACTTCATGGCTGGGATCGCCCGGCGGCTGGATCGCCGAGGTCCCGGGAGTCCCCGTGGCCGGCGTGATCGTCCTCGGTGACAGGCACGACTACGTCCCGGAGGCGGACGGCGATGAACTCTACGTCCGGCTCCTCCTGAGCGCGCGGGTTCCTGAGGCGAAGGGCACCGGCAGGGCGCTGCTGGCCTTCGCCGACCGGCAAGCAACCTCGGCGGGGATACATCGCCTGCGGGTGGACTGCTACAACGGGGGCAACGGGCGACTCCCCGAGTTCTACGAGTCCTGCGGATATCACCGTACGGAGACGTTCACGGTTCGCGATTGGCCGGGCCAGATCTTGGAGCGCCGCCTACCCCATGGGCCTGCGGCAACGTAGGCACATGTGTTGAGTCTTCGGGGCGATAGCGGGCTCCCGGTGACGGGAAGGGGGTCGCAGCCAGGAGGCAGAAGGCAGCGAGCGAAGCCGAAGACGAGTGACGCCGTGATCATCGTCGCCGTGGCGATCGAGCCGAGACCGGACCGCGCACGCCACGCGACGTCGGCCTCCTTCCCCCACGAGTGCGAACAGGTCGCACGTTGAAGCCTCTGAAAATCGCTGCTCAGCGCCGTGGGAAGAGCCGGCTCCAGAAGGCAGCGAACCTCCCTGGTCGAGTGATCCGATCAACCGCGGCTAGGCGAGCGGCTGAGTGGGCTGGGATTCTGCGCATGCGCACCGCGGCCAGATCGTGGAGATTGTTACGCCGGGTCCCATCCCAGTTCGCATACAGATACGGGCCTCCCGCCGCGGAGATGGCACGCACGGGCACGCGAACGTATGAGTCAGGACCAGTGACGTAGCACGCCTCGCCCCGACTGATCTGGGCCGAAGCAGATTGGGCGTCCACCACGCCGTGGGGTGTTATGAGAGCAACGATGGTTCCGAGTTCGTCTCGTGCGACGAGCTCGACCTTCAGGTCGGACATGGTTCCTCGGGAGATGCGGCGGCTCGGGAAGCCGTCCGTAGGGGATCTGACAGAGCGGATTCCGCGAGTCCTCTCGCGCCGAAACCATCGCGCGAGACAACTGCGCCGACGTCCTGGTGAAAGGATAAGTGACCACGGATTGATCCGTCCAACAGGAGCGTCTTATAGCATTCATGAACCATTTGAATGATTCTGGGCGTCGCCGCATGAGCGCGTCGGCGCGAAGTTGAATACCCGGGATGCGCTACGCGGCCGCTCTCGGTCGGGAATCCCCTGCGCCGGGCGCCTCCGGCGCGATCGCGTCGGGAAGTCCCGCCTGTTCGCGGTAGTCCTCGCGGGAGAGAACATACGTGGTCAGCTCGGCTCCGCTGACCGCCAGCCTGAAGCCCAACCGACCCGCCATCGCACGCGAGCGTTCGTTATCGTTGCGCACTACCGCCGTCACAATGCACCCGCCCATCTCACCGAAAGCAGCGTCCAGCATCGCGTGGGCGGCCTCTGTCGCATACCCGTGACCACTACAATCCGAGCGCTGAAGCCAGCCGATTTCCAACGAGCGGGTCTCCGGGGCCAGCGTTCTCAAGTGGAGTGAAACGTCCCCGATGACGTGCCCTTCCTTCTCGAATGCCAGCACGAGAAAATCCCCCTGCTGCCGCAGCGATCTGTGACGAGTGCGATCGCGAAGATGCCGCAGAGCCTCCCGTCGCGTGCGGTCCGGCCAGCGGAGCATGCACCGGACGAACGCATCACTCTCGATCGCAAGCCAGTCCTCACCATCATCCATACGGTAGGGCCGTAGCAGCAGACGAGCTGTCCGGAACTCTCGAGCACGGATCGGCACCGTAAGCGCGGATCGGACCCTTGAGCCCGGAACGCGGAGAAGCCGTCGACCGACGAATCCAAAGCCCACGGCATTCCTTTCTCCTCACCCGGCTTTCACACTAAAAGCGTTTGATTTGCTATCGCCCTGAGCAGACAAGGCAGTTATGAGAACACCTCCAGGACTTCATTGCCCCAACTCAGCCTTCGCACAGCGGTCTCGTGTTCGGCGGGGCTGTCATGCATGACCTCCGCACCGGGGCTGCAGCCGTTGGCACCCTTCGCCCACATCTTTGCCGTGCTGGCAGAGATCGCACCTGAACCTGCCGTCGTGCCTCTTCCAGCCGGATGGCCGTTCGAACTCCCCCCGAACACGAGATCGCGCGACTCGAGGATGGTCCCCGCATCAACTTCGGCGGAATCAATCGGTGCGGTCGGTGCTGGAACCCCGGAGC
Source organism: Leifsonia sp. KNZ13-11D (assembly GCF_056754895.1). Classification (NCBI taxonomy): domain Bacteria; kingdom Bacillati; phylum Actinomycetota; class Actinomycetes; order Micrococcales; family Microbacteriaceae; genus Leifsonia; species Leifsonia sp. KNZ13-11D. The sequence goes on along the minus strand of NZ_JBPGWU010000001.1, from coordinate 259,617 downwards.
GAGCGGCGGAGACGACTCCTGCACGATCAATCGCGAGGTCGAACCCCTGCAATCTAAGCATGCGGAGGGCGTGGGATTCGAACCCACGAGACATTTCTGCCCACCAGTTTTCAAGACTGGCAGATAGCCCATTCCTAACCCCTTGTTTTCGCGCCTGACCGGCTCATAACTTCTTTTACCTGCCGTAGTCGCCGATGTTTACTGTAGTGCCGAAAGGGCACGCTCGGGGCACGCTCAACACAAACCGCAGGCGACTGCTGGGTGGTACCGAAGCGGCACGAACAGGACAAGGAACCGCCGATAACTGAACATTGGCGCAGCCGGAAACGGCGCTCGCTAGAAGGTTTGTGCGACGAGGACGAGCCCGGCAACCACGAGAAGCGCTCCAACGCCTCCGAGCAGGCTCGACATTACGACAGCTGCCGGTGGAACGGGCACTCGCGATGATCGCAGACGAGCCATGTACATTGGCCAGACTCGAGACAAAAGGTAGGCGGTGATCCCGACAAGCGCGACACCCACGATGAGGAACACGAAGGCGAGTACCACGATCATCTGCCACCCCGAGTGGCCATTACACCCAAGAACACTCCAGTGGCGATCATCGCGACCCCTACTACCCTAAACGCCCAAGGCCGCACGAACGGCGAAGGTTGGCTCGATGCCGCAAGCGCCGATGAAATCGCCCTCCCCTTCCACGTGAATAGCCCGCCAGCCGCTAGCAGGATCGCCGCAACAACCATCTCAAGAACTGTCATGTGCGCCTCAATCAGAATGCGAGGTTGCCTATCGTGCCAGTGACCGCGCTGATGCCGTTGGATAAGAAGGGCGGTATGAAGGGCGAAATAGTAGCTGCTGCCGTTCCCCCATAGTAAATGGCACCCGCTCCGCATCTGTTGCCCCAGTCGTCGGCAACGCACGAGGATGCTAGGGCGTAGCCGCCCAACACCAGGGAGCCGTACCCTAGAACCTTGCTCACACCGGCGGCTGCAACACAAGCTTCCGGGCCCGCCAGGCAAGCGCCTGCCGACAAAGCGCCGAGCGCATTCAACCCGACGGCGGTCCAAGCGGCCGCAACGGCGACTGTCCTACCGAGCTTCGATTGCGCAAACGATCGGATGGGAAGATAAGTGTTGACCGTCACCGTGATCCAGCCCGGCACAGATCGCGGCTTTGATGGCCCACCACCTCCACCGCTGCTCTTTCCGTACGCGTCCGAGCTAACTGAGTGGATGACCGGTGCAACACCGGCCTGCAGTGTGGAACCGTGAATGGGAGTGGTGGTGCCGTAATCGTTGAGGCGCAGACCCCACTTCCCGTTCGTATCGTTGTTATCGATGGGGTCGCTGGGATAGGTGTAGTCGTTAGCATTTCCACCCATGAGCGGGTCGACCGAGAGAAAGATTCCAAGCAGAGGTGCGTATTGGCGCGCGCCCATTTCAATGGTGTCTAGCCCATTCAAATCAAGCAAACCTTTGCCATGCGCGCCTTCGAACCCGTTGGAGATGTTCGGTGTGGTGGTGTTGTTGGGTCCCGACGCATCCGCGCTGATTGTGCCGACGCAGCCGGTGATCGGACTGATTGGGTCGCCGAATGGGTCGTAGAGCGCAATCGCACCGGCTCGCGTTCCAGTGCCGTCTGCGGTGACCAGGTTGTGTCCGGTCAAGCCCGGATAGGACCAGACTTGTGAGCTCGAGCGAATAGAGAGGGTCGCTCCGCCGGGGAGACCAATCGTCTGTTCCTGACTCGCGTTTGTAGCGGCAAGGGTGAGGCCGAGCGCATCCCCGCTGGCTAGTTTGGGCGCCAAGTGAGCGCATCAGTCTTGTCTTTTTCTCGCCGCCTCCGCTGGCCTTCAGCCTTGATGTGCCGACTGGACGGTGGCACCCAAAGCAGCACAGCGGCTGCAATGAGGAGCACGTGCGGCAGTAGATCCAACGGGGTGGTAATCGATCTGAACGACACCATAATTCCGAGGGCGGCGATGATACTGATTGCTACTCTGCTAGCACGCGAGCCACGCGATGATGCGACGGAGAGTGCGACGGGCGCAACCAGATATGCGAGCTCTATGACGATGTAAACCACCAACAGTGTTCTCATTGCCGAAGCCGTGGGCACTTCGTCTCTGGGTGTACCTGTGAAGATGCTTGCCCCGGTGACACCATGCGCGAGCAACGAGCCGATCGCAATCAACGCTCCCGTAACGGCGAACGCCACAATGAGCCACACTGCCAGCCGCATCGTCACCGGGGGGCGACGTGTTTTCGACCTACGCGCCATAGCATGCATTCCTTATCCGGCCATGACCTGCGACTCCGTGTCCCCAATCCACGCACGCGCCAGTCAAGATAGGTAGTAGATCATCACCCCGGCAACAATCAACGCGAGACAAATACCTATGCCGAGCCAGACGGGCACGATCGATCGATGCTTCCCAGCGGCCACTCGCCTATCCCCCACGCGCTGATCGAACCTTCTCGCCCAGGGCAAAAAGAACGACAGAATTATCGCGATGACGACAAGACCGATCAACCAGAGTGGCAACTGCTGACACGCTTTCTATTTGAGTTGTTTACTCGGACCAAGAATCTATCCATATCTCGTTGATGTCGTAGCCAGACTTAATCTGGTCCGCTCCTTCAAGAACCTGACCAAATTTTGGATCTTGTGAACCGGCATATGCGATTACCATCCCTGTCACGCAACCAACCGCAAACCCGATCAGCGCCCCCACACCGAAGGTGGCCTCCGCAGCACCAGCGAGGGATACCAACGCTCCCGAGCCGCCTCCCGCTAGACATGCACCTCCGTATTGAGCGGCCGTCGGCGTCGGCAGGAAGGCCTGCTTATCTGCGCTGACATTCGGCCCGAATGCTGGCGCTGCACCGACGCTCGGCCGCGGGCGTGGTGGAACGGCCCGGGGAGAAGAACCAGCAGTTGATGCAGGCGACCCGCCCTTGGACCCGCTGCCCCTCGTTGACCCCCCGCCGCTCGCAGTTGAGGGCAAGGTGTAGTGCCCAACAACAGGGTTGCTACCACCAGAACTGGGCCCGTCGTTGAACCGGAAACCGTTGCCGTATTGGCCCGATAGGTCGTTTCCGTTAATGGGGTCGTTTGGGTACGTGTAGTCGTTGGCGTTCCCGCCTGGGACCGGGTCAACCGAGAGGAATATGCCCAGGAGGGGGACGTACTGGCGAGCACCCATTTCGATGGTGTCGATCCCCCCAAGAGTTAATAGACCCTTCCCGTGAGAGCCTTCATAGCCGTTTGAGACATTCGGTGTGGGGGTGTTCGCCGGACCACTGGTGTCTGCAGTCGTGGTTCCGATGCACCCGGTATTGGGGTCGATCGAGTCACCGAAGGGGTCGTACAGGGCCAGTTTCCCGGTACGCGTCCCCGCGTCGTCTGTCGTCACGAGGACGTGACCGCTTATCCCGGGGTAGGACCACACCTGGCCGCTCGCACGAATCGAGACCGATGCGCCGCCTGGGACGCTAATGTTCTGCTCCTGAGTGGCTTTGCTGGCGTCCAGGGTGACTTGCCCAATCCCCGTGGAGGCGTAGTAGACGGTGGTCTTGGTTCCTCCGGCCGGGGTTTGATCCATCTCTATGATGCGGTCTTCCGCGTCGCGCTGGTAGTTGACCTTGGTGCCGTCAGCCAGGGTGGTAGACATGTGTCGGTTGGTCTCGTCGTACCCGAGGGTTTCGGTGCCGAGCTGGGTGATGTTGCCGTGCGCGTCGTAAGCGAGGTTCGCGGGCGAGCTGGCGGTGCTGAGGTTGGCACCCATCACGATGTCCGGATTAGCGGGAGCGCCGGAGACCGTGTTCGAGGTAAGTCGGTCGGCGTTGTCGTAGCAGGAGGTCATGTTGACAGCGGGGTTTGGCGCGCTCGCTCCAGGTGCCGTGGTGACGTCCGTGAAGCTGGTCCTGTCGCTGTCTGCGCCTGCTGATGTGTTTGCTCCGCACCCGCCGCTAGCAGCGTAGTTGTAGTACAGCGCGTTGTATGGGACGGTCACTTGTCTGCCCATGACCTTCTATACGCGTGGGAAGGCCGATTGAGCCGCACTCGGGCAAAAAAGGTGCACGGGTGGGGCACGGCTCTCAGCGACATTGGTGGCGGCAGGAAATAGAATCGCAGGTCTGACGAAAAATAAGCGGAGGGCGTGGGATTCGAACCCACGAGACATTTCTGCCCACCAGTTTTCAAGACTGGCTCCATCGGCCGCTCGGACAGCCCTCCCGGCGCCGGGGCGAACCGGCGTCGCCCGATTCTAACGTCAGTCCTGGAAAGGCTTCGAGCAGGTGTACTGGGCGGCCGTCTGGCCGTGGACGTCCGAGGGCAGCTGCACCGAGCCGTCCGCAGGCGGGGTGGATGCACCGGTTCCCGGCGCGGGGGCCTGCGTCGCGGGCGCCTGCGTCGCGGGAGCCTGCGTCGCGGGAGCCTGCGTCGCCGGAGCCGGGGGCGCGGCCGGCGCCTGCGTCGCGGGCGCGTTCGGGTCCGCCTCGGAGCCGACGCCCGTGTCACCGGTGAGGGAGACCGGCTGGTCGTTCTGCAGGGCGCCCATCAGCTGGTCGGCGGCATCCTTCGTCGGGGAGACCCCGTCGCCGTCGTAGTGGTTGGGGTACTGCACGAACACGACCTTGCTGATGTCGATGTTCTTCAGAGCCATGGCCATCGACACGATCGTGGTCGGGTTGTTGAGGCTGTCGGAGAGCGTGATGTTGCTGGTGGCAGCCTTCGCGATGCCGTACAGCTTGACCGGGTTGCTCAGCACGTCGGCGCTCTTGATCGTGCGGACCAGCGAGGAGAGGAACACCTGCTGGTTGCTGATGCGGCCGAGGTCCGAGCCGTCCCCGACGCCGTGACGTGTGCGGAGGAACGCGAGCGCCTGCGAGCCCTGCAGCGTGTTCTGGCCGGCCTTCACGTTCAGGCCCGTGTACGGGTCCTCGATGTCGCCAGCGACGCAGACGGGCACCCCGCCGACCGCGTTCGACATCTCGATCACGCCGTCGAACTGGATGACACCGGCGTACGGGATGTCGAGGCCCGTCAGCTTCTCGACCGTCAGGACGGTGCACGCGAGGCCGCCGTAGCTCAGCGAGTTGTTGATCTTCTGGCGGCTCATCGCGTCGAAGCTTCCGCCCTTCGGGTCCGGGCACGACGGGATGGACACGTACATGTCGCGGGGGAAGCTGACGACGGTCGCGTTCTTGTGGTCGGCGGACACGTGCAGCAGCATCGTGACGTCGTTGAGGTTCTCTTCCCGGTCGCCGTAGGCGCTGTTGCCGCCGCCCGAGTCGCTTCCGGCCAGCAGCACGTTGAACGCGCCGTTCATGGCGCCGACACCGGGCGTCACCTCGTTGCCCTTGGCGTCGACCAGCTTGACCGACTTCTTGACGCTGGAGACCACATCCACCGCCGCGTACGCCGCGAGCGAGACGCCGGTGACACCGACGACGGCGATGACTGCGACGACGATCTTGAGGAGTGCCCTGAGCGGATGGTGCTGCTTCAGTCGACCGTGGCGGACCGCTGGTCCTGCCGTCTTCTCCTGCGCACGCGCTTGCGCGCGGGTGGGCATCTCGCTCATTCACTTCCTTCCGGATGGGACGTGTTCACGTTCACAGGCGCGCACCGAAAACGGGCGCACGCCACCGTAGAGCATGCCACGGGAGGCTGGCAATGCTCTCAAAGGGGGGTGTTCAGAGCGCGGCGAGGACCTCGGCGAGGCCGTCCTCGACGACCGGCCCCGTTGTGCGCGTGGCCGCCGCCTTCACCTCGTCCGGCGCCTGTCCCATCGCGACGCTCAGACCTTCCGCGCCCGCCCACTGCAGCAGCTCGAGGTCGTTCCGCCCGTCGCCCACGGCGACGACGTTCGACCGCGGGATGTCGAGAGCGTGTCGTACCCGCTCCATCGCGGTCGCCTTGCTGACGCCGTCCGGGGAGATGTCGAGCCAGGCCGTCCAGCCGATCGAGTAGCTGACGCGCTGGAGTCCCATCCGGTCGACGATCGCCAGGAACTCCTCGGTGTCGTGCTCGGGCGAGACGACGACCACGCGGGTGGCGGGATGCTGGAGCAGCTCCTCGAAGGGCACCTGCTCGGCGTTGACGAGCTCCCAGTCGGTCATGCCCTCGGTGTACCGCCGGAAGCCGCTCGGGTCCTCCACCATGAAGCTGCCGCCCGGCAGGTGCGGGCGGATCGTCTCGAGCACGTCGGTGGGGTCGAACATCTCGATGAACTCGCGGCGGTATCCGCCCGGCGAGCCGCCGTCGCGCTTCATCGTCAGCGCACCGTTCGCGCAGACCACGAACTGGCTGGTCAGGCCGAACTCCTCGTGGATCGGGCGCGCCGTCTCCCAGCTGCGCCCGGTGGCGAGCATGACCTCGTTGCCGGCCTCGCGCACCCGGGCGACCGCATCCCGCACGGCCTCGCCGACGGTCTCGTCCTCGTGGATCAGGGTGCCGTCGACGTCGAGCGCGACCAGCAGCCGGGATGCGTCGCTCACCGCGCGATCGGCTCCAGCAGTTCCAGACCGCCGAGGTAGGGGCGCAGCGCCTCGGGCACGCGCACCGATCCGTCCTCCTGCTGGTGCGTCTCCAGGATCGCGACCAGCCAGCGCGTCGTCGCGAGCGTGCCGTTCAGCGTCGCCACCGGGGCCGTCTTGCCGCTCTCGGTGCGGTAGCGGATGTCGAGCCGGCGGGCCTGGAAGGTGGTGCAGTTCGAGGTCGAGGTGAGCTCGCGGTAGCGGCCCTGCGTGGGGATCCACGCCTCGACGTCGTACTTGCGGGCGGCGCTCGACCCCAGGTCGCCCGCGGCCGTGTCGATGACGCGGTAGCTGAGGCCCAGCGCCTGCATCATCTCCTCCTGCCAGCCCAGCAGCCGCTCGTGCTCGGCCTCGGCCTCCTCGGGCCGCGTGTAAACGAACATCTCGAGCTTGTCGAACTGGTGCACGCGGATGATGCCGCGCGTGTCCTTGCCGGCGGAGCCGGCCTCGCGCCGGTAGCAGGTCGACCATCCGGCGTATCGGAGCGGCGCATCCACCTCGATGATCTCGTCGGCGTGATACCCGGCCAGGGCGACCTCGCTCGTGCCGGTCAGGTAGAGGTCGTCGTTCTCGAGGTGGTAGACCTCGTCGGCGTGCGCGCCGAGGAAGCCGGTGCCCTGCATGATCTCCGGCTTCACCAGCGTCGGCGTGATCATCGGGATGAAGTCGTTGCGCAGCGCCTTGTCGAGCGCCATGTTCATCAGCGCGAGCTCGAGGCGGGCGCCGATGCCGCGGAGGTACGAGAAGCGTGCGCCCGCGACCTTCGCGCCGCGGGCCATGTCGATCGCACCGAGCAGCTCGCCGAGCTCGAGGTGGTCCCGCGCCTCGAAGTCGAACGCCGGGATCTCGCCCACCGTCTTCAGCACCACGAAGTCGTCCTCGCCGCCGGCCGGGACGCCGTCGACGATCGGGTTGCCGATGCTCCGGATCAGCCGGTCGAAGCGGGCGTCGGCGTCGTTGGCCGCCTGCTGCGCCTCCTTGACGCGGCCCGCCAGCTGCTGGGCCTGCGCGACCAGCTCCTTCTTCTCCTCCTTCGGCGCCTTCGCGACCGTCTTGCCGAACGCGTTCTGCTCGGCCCGCAGCTCCTCGAACGCCGTGATGGCGGCGCGCCGCTCGATGTCCGCCTGGATGGCCTCGTCGACCAGCTGCACGGAGTCGCCGCGCGCCTCCTGCGAGCGGCGGACGACATCGGGGTTCTCGCGGAGGAGCACGGGATCGATCACCCGACCAGCTTATCGACCGATGCCGCGCGGGGAGTGTGCTGCGGGGCGGCCCGGACCGCCTACAGTTCGTCGTCCCCCAGCGGTTCGCGCTCGCGCTCGCGGGTGCGCCGCGCGCCGAGCGCCGTCAGGAACAGGAGCGCCACCAGCGTCAGCAGTCCTACCGTGATGAGCGGCCCGGCGAGCATCCACCCGATCTGCGCGAAGACGAGCGAACCGACGTCGCTGGTCGGGGTCGGTCCGTTGTACGAGGACGTCACCGAGATCGCGTAGAGCACGATCCCGAGCACGACCAGGCCGGCGCCGACGATCCACAGCGCCAGCATGTACGGGTTGCGGCGCGGGTTCAGTTCGAGGCCCGCGAGTGCACCCGGGGACGCGACCACGATCGCAGGCTCCATGGCCCCCGCCTGCGCTGCGACGGAAAGGGGTGCCGGAGCGAGCACGCCGGGAGTGCTGTCCGGCAGGTACGCCGGCTCGGCCTCGCGTTCCGGCCACGCCGGCTCGGCCGGCGCACGCTCGGACCCGAGCACCGGCGACGGCCGGCGGGATGCGGTGTCCGGCGCTTCGGCGCGCACGCGCACCCGCGGCCGCTCGCCCGGCTGCGGCTGGTATCCGCGCTGGAAAGACGGGTCGTAGCGCGGATCGAATCCGCTGTCGCGACCGCTGCCGTCACGCTCCTCGGCGACCATGATGACCTCCCGACGTCCTGCTTCCGCAGCCTACGCCGGGGCGCCGGGGTTCTGGCCCGTGGGCCGCTCGCCGGTCTCGTCGGCGGTCCCGTCTGCCGTCTCGTCGGCCGTCCCGTCGGCCGTCTCGTCAGTCAGGGACGCCAGCCACTCGCGCGCCTCCGTGAACACCTCGTCGCGGTAGCGCTGGTCGAACTCGACCGGCGCGCCGTCTGCCCGCGGGTACGACCCCAGGAACATCACCGACGGGCTGAACCGGCGCAGGCCCAGGAGGGCGTCGGCCACCCGCTCGTCCCGGATGTGACCGTCGGCGTCGATGACGAATCGGTAGCGGCCGAGCGCATCCCCGACGGGCCGCGACTCGATGAGACTGAGGTTGACGCCGCGCGTCGAGAACTGCTCGAGGAGGTCGAGGAGGCTTCCCGGCCGGTCGTCGGGCAGCTCCGCGATCAGGCTGGTCTTGTCGGCGCCGGTGGGCTCGGGGACGCTGCGGGTGGTGCTGACCAGGACGAACCGGGTCACCGCGTTGGCGTTGTCGCCGATGTTCTCGGCGAGCACGACCACGTCGTGGTGGTCGACGATCCCGGGCGGTGCGACGGCCGCATCCGCAGCACTGCCCTCGAAGAGCGATGCGGCGGCCGCCACGTTGCTCGAGGCGGGCAGGTGACCGTGGTCGGGCAGGTGGCGGTCCAGCCACTGATGGCACTGGGCGTAGGCGACGGGATGCGCATTCACCGTCCGCACGTCGGCGAGCGTCGTGCCGGGCCGCGCCACGAGCACGAAGTTCACCGGGACGAGATACTCGCCGATGATGCGCAGACCCGGGATGGTGGCCAGCGCATCCTGGGCGACCGACACCCCGCCCTCGATCGAGTTCTCGATCGCGATCATGGCGGCCACGCTGCGGCCCTCCACCACGTCGGCGAGCGCCTCGCCGAGGTTGTTCACCGCCCGCCAGTTCTTGCCGCGCGCCTCCGGGACCTGCTTGAGCGCGGCCTCCGTGAAGGTGCCCGACGGGCCGAGGAAGCTGTACACGTCGTCGAGGGAGGCGGGCAGCTCGGCCGGGGCGCCGTCGGGGCTGGTACCGGGGCTGCCGTCGGCGCCGGCGTCGGTGCTGCCTGCGATGCTGCCGTCGGGGGCGGTGGACATGCCGCTCAGCTTACCGAGCCGTTGGCCCAGCCCCTCCGCCGTGGAAGAGTAGGGACATGGACGAACGAGCCGGCACCCCCGCCCAGCCTTCCGACCTGATCGACGTCGACGCCCTGCGCCGCGCGTACTACGAGCTGAAGCCGGATGTGAGCATCCCGGAGCAGCGCGTGGTGTTCGGCACCTCCGGCCACCGCGGGTCGTCGCTGAACACGGCGTTCAACGAGGACCACATCGCCGCCACCACGCAGGCGATCGTCGAGTACCGCAACAGCCAGGGCATCACCGGTCCGCTCTTCATCGGCGCCGACACGCACCTGCTCAGCGAGTTCGCGACGACCACCGCCCTCGCCGTGCTCGTCGGCAACGAGGTGCGCGTGCTCGTCGACGAGTTCGACGACTGGGTACCCACGCCTGCGGTCTCGCATGCGATCATCCGCTACAACCGCGCGGGCCACGGCGACGAGGCGGACGGCATCGTCGTCACCCCGAGCCACAACCCGCCGTCCGACGGCGGCTTCAAGTACAACCCGCCGCACGGCGGACCGGCCGACACCGACGCGACCAGCTGGATCGCGAAGCGGGCCAACGAGATCATCGCGAACGGGATGACCGAGGTGCGGATGGCGGAGCCGTCCGGTGTCGAGACGTACGACTTCCGCGGGCACTACGTCGACGACCTCGAGAACATCATCGACGTGAAGGCGATCAAGGACAGCGGCATCCGCATCGGGGCGGACCCGCTGGGCGGCGCGAGCGTCCACTACTGGGAGGCGATCGCCGAGCGCTACGGCCTCGACCTGACCGTCGTGAACCCGGACGTCGACCCCACCTGGAGCTTCATGACGCTCGACTGGGACGGCAAGATCCGCATGGATCCGTCCAGCCCGTCCGCGATGGCGTCGGTGGTGGCGCGCCGGGCGGACTTCGACATCCTCACCGGAAACGACGCGGACGCGGACCGTCACGGCATCGTGACGCCCGACGGCGGTCTGATGAACCCGAACCACTACCTCGCCGTCGCGATCGAGTACCTGTTCCGCACGCGCACGGAGTGGCGGAAGGATGCGGCGGTCGGCAAGACGCTGGTCTCGTCGTCGATCATCGACCGGGTGGCCGAGTCGCTGGGCCGACGCCTCTGGGAGGTCCCGGTCGGCTTCAAGTGGTTCGTCCCGGGGCTGATCGACGGCACCGTCGGCTTCGGCGGCGAGGAGAGCGCAGGCGCGTCGTTCCTCCGCTTCGACGGGACGGCGTGGACGACCGACAAGGACGGCATCCTGCTCGCCCTGCTCGCCAGCGAGATCCGGGCAGTGACCGGCAAGTCCCCGTCGGAGCTGTACCGCGAGCTGACCGAGCGCTTCGGCGACCCGGTCTACCAGCGGGTGGATGCGCCCGCCTCGCCCGAGCAGAAGGCGGCGCTGTCGAAGCTCGACGGCGACGCGATCTCGGCGACCGAGCTGGCCGGCGAGCCGATCACGGCGAAGCTGAGCCGCGCGCCGGGCAACGACGCACCGCTCGGCGGCGTGAAGGTGCAGACCGGGACGGCGTGGTTCGCCGCCCGGCCGTCGGGCACGGAGAACGTCTACAAGATCTACGCCGAGTCGTTCGTCGGCGAGGACGACCTGCGCGAGGTGCAGGAGGAGGCCAAGCGGATCGTCGGGGACGCGCTGGGGGGCTGAGCGGCGGGGCCGGTTCGGCCGGTTCGGCCGGTTCGGCCGGTTCGGCCGGCCGGGCGCAGGTCCATCGTCGGAGAAACGGTCCCAAATCTCCGACACAGAGCGCTGCAGCAGGACTTCCGGCCGCGTTCGCCCCGAATCCCCGAGATACGGCGACAGATCTCCGACGATCGGTGTGCTCGGCGCTGAACGCCCGGGCGGCGCGTCCATCGTCGGAGAAACAGTCCCAAATCTCCGACACAGAGCGCTGCAGCAGGACTTCCGGCCTCATTCGCCCCGAATCTCCGACATACGGCGACAGATCTCCGACGATCGGCAGACGGCACGTCGCGGTCAGCCGGAGTAGGCGGTGCCTCCGGGCAGGCCGAAGAACTCCTCCAGCGTGGTCACGCCCGTCGTGTGCAGCTGGGCCGCGAGTGGCGTCCCGACGTAGCGGAAATGCCACGGCTCGTAGGTGAAGCCGGTGACGGCCACCTTGTCGGCCGGGTAGCGCAGGATGAAGCCGAAGCGCCACGCGTTGGCCGCCAGCCAGCGGCCCTGCGGCGTCTCCCCGAAGCAGGCGTCGAGCGAGCACTTCGCCGGGAGCGCGCTGATGTCGACGGCGAGTCCCGTCTGGTGCTCGCTGTGGCCCGGCCGCGCCGTGTCGGTGTCGGCGTAGGCCTGCCCGTTGTGCGCGACGTCGTCGTCGTAGACGCGGGTCTGCGACTCGAACGACCGGTACGCGCTCTGCACCGAGAAGTCCAGGCCGGCCTCGGCCTTCCCTGCCTGGAACATCGCGACGAGGGCGGCAGCGGTCTGCTGCCGCATCGGCTGGTGGTTGATGTTGGCGACCTGCGGGTACGTCAGGTCGAGGGGAACGAAGGCGATCGGGGCGAGCGCGCGCGGCTTGTTCACGACGACCCACGGGCTGGCGGGATCGTCGACCGACTGGGCGGCCCTGTCGAAGGCGACGACGGGCGGCGCCGGGGTGACCGTGGGCGCCGCGGTGACCGCCGGCGCCGGAGTGACCGCGGGCGTGGCCGTGGGCGTCGGGGTGACGGTCGGCGTGGGCCGCGCCGGACGGGGGGTGGCGGGACGATGCGGCGTGGGCCGGTGGCTCGCCGGCGCTGCGGCGACCGGGCCGCTCACGCATCCCGTCAGCACCAGGGCGGCGAGAAGCGCCCCTCCGACGACGACTGCGCGCGTCGAGCGAGCCCGCCATGCGCGGGCGCCCCCCAGATCCACGCGACGAGCCTAGCCCACCAGGATGCCGCCCACGCGGCAGCGGTCACGCTTACTTGGAGAGGCTCCAGAAGTGCCCGGTTCCGCCCGGGTGGTCGACCGTGATCGCCTCGTCGAGGTCGCGGTAGTCGCTGTCCTCGTTGTGGCCCACCATCTTGATCTTGATCTGGCCGTTGACGTTCTGCACGGCGGAGACGACCTGCACGTGATCGAGCGAGTCGTTGTTGTTCCAGTCGAACATCACGATGTCGCCGACCTTGATCTTGTCGCGCTGATCGAACGAGTACTCGGTGAGCCCGAGCTGCGCCGCGTTCTCGCGGAAGTAGTTGTCCATCGCCGGCACGTAGCCCCACGCCGGGCTCCACTGCGCGGCGGCGTTCCGGTTGTACCACTCGCTGTTCATCTGCCAGCCGCGGGCGATCAGCGTCTGGCTGACGAAGTTGGCGCAGTCTCCGCCGACCGGGTTCAGGTCGCCGTACTGGGCGGTGTTGTAGTTCTTCCAGTAGGTGAGCGCGTAGGCGAGCTGCTTGTCCACCGGGGTCTGCACCTGGTAGTCGTACGTCGGCGCCGAGGTCGTCACCGGCTTGCCGCTCTTGTCGGTGACCGTCACCGGGACGCTGCCCGCCTGGAAGTTCGCGGCCGCGGGAACGCTCACGACGACCTTGTCGTCGGTGGCCTGCGTCACGGTGGCCGGCTGACCGCCGATCTGCACCGCGGCCACCTTCTCGAGGTTGGTGCCGGTCAGGGTGACCGTGCCTCCGGAGACACTGCCAGCGGCCGGCTGGATGGATGACACGACGGACGAGGTCGGCGACGGCGAGGGTGCGGCGGCCTGGGCGACGGCTTTCGTCACCGGGGACGGCTCTCCGGCGCACGCGGTGAACGCGAGCGCTGCAGTCGCGACCACGGCGGTGAGGGCGAGGATGCGGCGGGGGCTGAGAGAACTCATACGACCTTACGAGCGGATTCGGAGGATGTCGGAGCGGTGCGCTTCAACGGTACGCTCGCAAGTTTTGCGTCACCTGAAGAGGGGGCGGTGTCGTTCGTTTTCCACGCTGTCCGAGTTCACGATGGCCCACAGGTCCGCGGCTGTCACGGGGGCGTTCGCCGCTGGCGAACGGGATGGCCGCAACCGTGCCTCGCGCGTTGTGGGCAGGGTGGCAGCGGGTGTAACTTTGCAGTCTCCGCAAAAATTCTCTTTGCCCCACACCGGTGTGACGCTCCGCGTGCCGGGCGTCCCCACCCGCCTCTCGACACGGAGACAGATGTCCAGTCAGACCAGCGCGGCGACAGCCGCCCCCAAACCGATCATGTCGCATCGCGAGATCCTTCTCGTGATCTTCGGCCTCATGGCCGGCATGTTCCTTTCCGCCCTCGACCAGACCATCGTCGGTACGGCCATCCGCACCATCGGCGACGACCTGCACGGTCTGAGCGAGCAGGCCTGGGTCACCACCGGGTACCTGATCGTCTCGACGATCTCGACGCCGATCTACGGCAAGCTCTCCGACATCTTCGGTCGCCGCCCGCTGTTCGTCATCGCCATCCTCATCTTCATCGCCGGTTCGATCCTCGCGTCGTTCTCGACGTCGATGGTCGAGCTCGCCGCGTTCCGCGCCATCCAGGGCCTCGGCGCCGGTGGTCTGATGTCGATGCCGCTCGCGATCATGGGCGACATGCTGGCCCCGCGCGAGCGCGCCAAGTACCAGGGCTACTTCCTGGCCGTTTTCGGCATCTCGAGCCTCATCGGCCCGCTGATCGGCGGCCTGTTCGCCGGAGCGGACCAGATCCTGTGGATCACGGGCTGGCGCTGGGTGTTCCTGATCAACGTGCCGATCGGCCTGATCGCCCTGGCGATGGTGCTGCGGTTCCTGCACCTGCCGAAGCGCGAACGCGGGTCCGCCCGCATCGACTGGTGGGGCGCCGCCGGCGTCATCGTCGCTCTCGTCCCGCTGCTGCTCGTCGCCGAGCAGGGCCGCACCTGGGGCTGGGACAGCCCGGCCTCCATCGCCTGCTACGTGATCGGCGGCCTCGGCGTCATCGCGTTCATCCTGATCGAGATCGCGATGAAGGACGACGCGCTCATCCCGATCAAGCTGTTCCGTTCGAGCACGTTCTCGATGGCGACCATCATCGGCGTCTTCGTCGGTTTCGGGATGTTCGGCGCCATGCTGACCCTCCCGCTGTACCTGCAGCTGGTGCTCGGCTCGACCCCGACCGAGTCCGGCCTGCAGCTGCTGCCGATGATCCTCGGTCTCATGGTCTCGTCGATCGTCTCGGGACAGATCATCGCCCGCACCGGCCGCTACCGGCAGTTCCCGATCATCGGAACCGCGATGCTCGCGGGCGGGTTCTTCTACCTGACGTTCATCAAGTACGACGACTCGTACTGGTTCATCGCCGGCGCCATGCTGCTGATCGGCCTCGGACTCGGCCAGCTGATGCAGACGCTGACCATCGCCAGCCAGAACTCGGTCGGCCTGAAGGACATGGGTGTCGCGACCAGCGCGTCCACCTTCTTCCGCCAGATCGGTGGAACGCTCGGCACGGCCGTTCTGCTGTCGCTGCTGTTCACCGTGTTCCCGGCGAACATCAAGACCGCCCTGACCGACACACCGACGCTCACCAGCGCTCTGGATGCCGCGCTGACCCCCTCGGTCGCCAGCGCGCCCGAGAACAAGCAGATCATGGACCAGATCTACAACAAGATCGTCGACCCGATCGAGAAGCAGGCGCAGGCCCAGGCGCACGAGGCCGGCGTCCAGCAGGCGGTCGCCCAGGGCGTCCCGCAGGCCGTCGCCGAGCAGAAGGTGCCGGCTGAGCCGATCGACTTCTCGAACGCCGATCAGCGCAAGCAGGTCGTCGACGCCGTCGTGCCGACGGTCGCCGACAAGCTCAAGACGACGGACAGCGGCTCCAGCAGCGCGGACGTCAACGACACCTCGTTCCTGAACGACGCGGACAAGCGCCTGTCGAAGCCGTTCCTGGTGGCTTTCAACGCGTCGGCGGTGACGGTCTACTGGGTGGCCATGATCGTGGTGCTGATCGCGTTCATCCTGTCGCTGTTCTTCAAGACCCCGCCGTTGCGTGCCAAGTCGGCGCTACAGGAGGCGGCGGACGACAAGGCCGAGGCGGATGCGAAGGCCACGGCCGAGCGCGAGCCCGTCGGCGCGTACGCTTCGCTGTCGGAGGACGACGACGAGGAGTACGACGTGGGGCTGCTCGCGAACCGCGCCGCGAGCGAGTTCGGAGCGCTCGTCGAGCCGGGTGCGGACACCGCATCCACGCGGGCCCAGCGCCCGCAGCCTGCGACCGACTGACGCGCAGAGCGCTCACGACGGCCGTCACTCCCCCGGGAGTGGCGGCCGTTCCGCGTTTCCGCGGAATCACGGCGATGAGAGCGCGACCACAAAAGCCTTGACACCGAGTGCCGATACGCTCTACATTCTCCTCAAACGCGTGAGAGCGCTCTCACGCCTCTGCGATGAGAGCGCTCTCAGCGCACAGACGCACACAGACACCACGCACAAAGGAGTGACCCGTGAAGCTTTCACGACGCACCAGGATCACTGCGGCCGTCGCCGGCGCAGCATCCTTCGCCCTCATCGCAGCCGGATGCTCGTCGAGCGGCAGCGGCAGCGGATCCAGCTCGGACCCGATCACGCTGACCGTCACGACGTTCGGCACGATGGGCTTCGACAAGCTCTACGCGCAGTACGAGAAAGAGCACCCGAACATCACCATCAAGGCCACCAACATCGACACGGGCGACAACGCGCTCACCGACTGGCAGACGAAGCAGGCGGCCGGAAGCGGCCTCCCCGACGTCCAGGCGGTCGAGGAGGGCTGGCTCAGCAAGGTCATGCAGGTCTCCGACCAGTTCACCGACCTGAAGTCCTACGGCGCGAACGACATCAAGGATCGCTGGGTCGGCTGGAAGCTGAACCAGGCCACCGACAAGAACGGCCGCATCATCGGCTACGGCACCGACATCGGACCGGAGGGCCTCTGCTACAACGGCAAGCTCTTCGCCGCGGCCGGCCTGCCGAGCGACCGCGAGTCCGTCGCCAAGCTGTTCGGCGGCGACAACGCCACCTGGGACGACTTCTTCACGGTCGGCGAGCAGTACCACGCCGCCACGGGCAAGCCCTGGTACGACCAGTCCGGCTTCATCTGGAACGCCATGGTGAACCAGCAGGAGGAGGGCTACTACACCAAGGACGGCAAGCTCAACATCACGGACAACAGCGACCTCAAGGCCCTGTGGTCCAAGCTCGCCGACGGCGCGGCCGCCGGTCTCTCCTCCAACCAGACCCAGTGGGACTGGGGCAAGGGCAAGGCGTTCACCGACGGATCCTTCGCCACGTTCGTCTGCCCGGGCTGGATGCTCGGCGTCGTGCAGGGGCAGGTCAAGGCGGGCGGCGGCGACGCCGCCACCGGCTGGGACTTCGCCAACGTCTTCCCGGGCGGCGCGGCCAACTGGGGCGGATCGTTCCTGACGGTTCCGACCCAGTCGAAGCACCCGAAGGAGGCCGCGGCCCTCGCCGCCTGGCTGACCACCGCCAAGTCGCAGGTCCAGACCTTCCAGGCCGCGGGCACGTTCCCGTCGGTGACGGCGGCGCAGACCGACCCCGGTGTGACCGGTGAGAGCGACCTGACGAAGTTCTTCAACAACGCCCCCGTCGGCCAGATCCTCGGCGAGCGCGCGAAGGGAGTCGTCGCCCAGTACAAGGGACCGGACGACTCGGTCATCCAGTCGCAGGTGTTCGGCCCGTCCGTGCAGCAGCTCGACTCCGGCAAGGCGAACGGCGACCAGGCGTGGGACAACGCCATGAAGCTGCTCGACCAGCTGGTCGTCAACAAGTAACGAATCCGCACCCGGGCCCCCGCCGCTACTGGCGGCGGGGGCCCGCACCACGGGGAGAACCGCCATGACCACCACCGCAACCACCGCGCGCGACGACGCCGCGACCACCGCGTCCGCGTCGCCGCCCCGGCGCGCCGGACGCGGCGACCTGACCGCCAAGCAGCGGCTCAGCCGCTTCGACGTGAAGGCGTCGCCGTACTTCTACGTGGCGCCGTTCTTCATCCTCTTCGGGCTCGTCGGCCTCTTCCCGCTCATCTACACGTTCGTCGTCTCGCTGAACAACTGGAACCTGCTCACCGGCCCGGGCGAGTGGGTCGGCTTCAAGAACTACGCGGCCGAGCTGACCGATCCGTTCTTCTGGAACTCGCTCTTCAACACGATCAGCATCTTCCTGCTCTCCGCCATCCCGCAGCTGGTCGCCGCCGTGTTCATCGCCGCGATCCTCGACCAGAACCTGCGGGCCAAGACCTTCTGGCGGATGAGCGTGCTGCTGCCCTACGTCGTCACCCCCGTCGCGGTGACGCTGATCTTCTCCAGCGCGTTCGACGAGAAGTACGGGCTGATCAACAACATCATCCAGGCGCTCGGGCTCGACCCTGTGATGTGGAAGACCGAGACCTTCCCGTCGCACGTCGCCATCGCCACCATGGTCAACTGGCGCTGGACGGGCTACAACGCCCTCATCCTGCTCGCCGCGATGCAGGCGGTTCCGCGTGACATCCACGAGTCCGCCGCGCTCGACGGAGCCGGCTCGTTCCGCCGCTTCTTCTCGATCACGCTGCCCAGCATCCGGCCGACCATGATCTTCGTCATCATCACGGCGACGATCGGCGGCCTCCAGATCTTCACCGAGCCCAAGCTGTTCAACCCGTCGAGCGCGGTCCCGGGCGGCCCGCAGCGGCAGTACCAGACGACTGTGCTCTACCTCTGGGACATGGCGTTCAACCGCCAGAACTTCGGGAAGGCGTCCGCGATCGCGTGGCTGCTCTTCCTTTTGATCGTGATCTTCGGGGTGATCAACTTCCTGATCTCGCGGCGGATCGCCTCCACCGAGACCCGGCTGCATCACAGACGGACAGCCAGACGACTGCAGGCCTCGCGCATCCTGGCCGCAGCGAGCGAGGAGAAGAACCTGTGACCGCCACGGCACGCGACACCCGCCCGCCGAAACGCCGCGCCCTCGGCATCGACCGGCGCCCCGGCTTCCTGACCTACGGCATCCTGCTCGCCATCTTCCTCGGCGGCGCGTACCCCCTCTGGTGGTCGTTCGTCGCCGGATCCAGCAACAGCACGGTGCTCACCTCGACCTGGCCGCCGCTGCTGCCGGGCGGACAGTTCTGGACCAACATCGGCCAGGTGCTCGACACCGTGCCGTTCTGGCAGGCGCTCGCCAACTCGATCATCGTCGCCAGCGTGATCACCGCATCCGTCGTCGCGTTCTCGACGCTCGCCGGCTATGCCTTCGCGAAGCTGCGGTTCCGCGGACGCGAGGGGCTGATGGTCTTCGTCGTCGCGACGCTCGCCGTCCCGACCCAGCTCGGCATCATCCCCCTGTTCATGGTGATGAAGCAGTTCGGGTGGACGGGGACGCTCGGCGCGGTCATCGTCCCGACCCTGGTCACCGCGTTCGGCGTCTTCTTCATGCGGCAGTACCTCGTGGACGTCATCCCCGAGGAGCTGATCGAAGCGGCGCGCGTCGACGGCGCGAGCATGATCCGCACCTTCTGGCACGTCGGCGTCCCCGCCGCGCGACCGGCCATGGCGATCCTCGGCCTGTTCACGTTCATGACCGCGTGGACGGACTACCTCTGGCCGCTGCTCGTCGCGCCCCAGAACCCGACACTGCAGGTGGCGCTCAGCCAGCTGCAGTCGGCGAAGTACGTCGACTACTCGATCGTGCTCGCCGGAGCCGTGCTCGCCACCATCCCCCTGCTGATCCTCTTCGTGCTCGCCGGCCGGCAGCTGGTCTCCGGCATCATGGCCGGCGCAGTGAAAGGTTGAGAATGAACCGCACCTGGCCCGACGGCTTCCTCTGGGGATCGGCCACGGCCGCCGCGCAGATCGAAGGCGCCGCCCACGAGGACGGCAAGGAGGACTCGATCTGGGATGCGTTCGCCCGCGTCCCCGGCGCGATCGCTGGCGGAGACACTCCGGAGACGGCGATCGACCACTATCACCGGATGCCGCAGGATGTGGCGCTCATGGCGTCCCTCGGCCTCCAGTCGTACCGCTTCTCCACGTCGTGGGCACGGGTGAAGCCGGGCGACCGGGTCGTGAACCCGGCGGGTCTGGCGTTCTACGACCGGCTGGTCGACGAACTGCTCACCGCCGGCATCCTGCCGTGGCTGACGCTCTACCACTGGGATCTGCCGCAGGCGCTCGAGGAGAGGGGTGGATGGGCGCACCGCGACACCGCGTACCGTTTCCGCGACTACGCGGTCGCCGTGTACGAGGCGCTCGGCGACCGGGTGGACCACTGGACCACCTTCAACGAGCCGCTGTGCTCGTCGCTGATCGGGTACGCGGGCGGCGAGCACGCGCCGGGGCGGCAAGAGCCGCGTGCGGCGCTGGCGGCCCTGCACCACCAGCACCTCGCCCACGGGCTCGCCGCGGCGGCGATCCGCTCGCTCGCGTCCGGGAACGGCCGCGCGGACGATCTCCGGCTCGGCATCACGCTGAACCTGACCACCGCGGTGCCGAACGACCCGGCCGATGAGCTCGACCTCGACGCCGCGCGCCGGATCGACGGGCTCTGGAACCGCATGTACCTCGAGCCGCTGCTGCTCGGCGCCTACCCGTCGGACGTACTGGAGGATGTGCGGGAGCACCGCTTCGACGAGCTGGTGCACGCCGGCGACCTGGACGTGATCGCGGCGCCGCTCGACTTCCTCGGCGTGAACCACTACCACGACGACAACGTGAGCGGACATCCACTGGGCCCGGACGAGCCCGCACCCGTCGTGCCGACCGGCCGGGCCACCTCGTCGCCGTTCGTGGGCAGCGAGTTCGTCAGGTTCCCGTCGCGTCGCCTGCCCGCCACGGCGATGGGCTGGGAGGTCAACCCGAAGGGCCTCCATGCCCTGCTCGTGCGGCTCACCCGGGACTACCCGGCGCTGCCCCCGCTGTACATCACCGAGAACGGCGCCGCCTACGACGATGTCGTCTCGGACGACGGCCGCGTACACGACCGCGAACGCGAGGCGTACATCCTCGCCCACATCGACGCGGTCGGCCGGGCCATCGACGACGGCGCGGACGTGCGCGGCTACTTCGTGTGGTCGCTGCTCGACAACTTCGAGTGGGCGTGGGGGTACGCGAAGCGGTTCGGCATCATCCGGGTCGACTACGAGACGCAGGAGCGGACGGTGAAGGACTCGGGCCTCGCGTTCGCGCGGATCATCGCGGGAGCCCGGGCCGATGACGCCGTGGCGGAGGTGGAGGAGGCCGCCGGGTCGCGCGTCTAGCCGTCTAGCATGGACCAAAGCGACGAGGAGACCGGATGAGCACGGAGCAGATGCCCGGCCGGGTGGTTCCCACCCTGGAGGCCGTCGCCGCGCGTGCCGGCGTCTCCCGCGCCACGGTCTCGCGCGTGGTCAACGGCTCGCCCAAGGTCACCGCCGAGGTGGTGGCCGCGGTCGAACGCGCGATCGCCGACCTCAACTACGTGCCCAACCGCGCGGCCCGCTCGCTGGCCTCGCGGCGCACCCAGGTGATCGCGCTGGTGCTCCCGGAGTCGACGGCGAAGGTCTTCGCCGACCCGTTCTTCGCATCCATCGTGCAGGGCGTCGCACTGACCCTCGCCGACACCGAGTACACGCTCAACATGGTCATCTCGTCGGAGACGAACCCCGACAAGACCCGGCGCTACCTGATGGGCGGCAACGTGGACGGCGCGCTCGTCGTCTCGCACCACTCGGGCGACCACTCGTACGCGCAGCTCGGCGCATCCCTCCCCCTGGTCTTCGGCGGACGACCGGTCAGCGAGAGCGAGCACTCGTCGTACTACGTGGATGTGGACAACGTGGCCGGCGCCCGGGTCGCCACCCAGCACTTGATCGACCGGGGACGCCGCGACATCGCGCTGATCACCGGCCCGCAGGACATGCCCGCCGGCCTCGACCGGTACACCGGGTGGAAGCAGGCGATGGCGCAGGCGGGACTCGACACGTCGCTGGTCGCCTACGGCGACTTCTCCCCGGCGTCCGGCTCGGAGGCGATGCGCCGGCTGCTCGCCGACGGCCGCCGCATCGACGGACTGTTCGCGGCGAACGACCAGATGGCGGCCGGGGCGTTCTCGGCGATCCACGAGGCGGGCTTGAGCATCCCGGGCGACATCGCTGTGGTCGGGTACGACGACGACAACTTCGGCCTCATGTCGACGCCGCCGCTGACCACCGTGCATCAGCCGTCGATCGGCCTCGGCGAGGCGATGGCCCGCGTGATGGTGCGCCTCCTCGCCAGCGAGCCGGTCGACCGCGTCACCCTGCTCCCCACCGAGCTCGTGGTGCGCCAGAGCTCCTGAGCGCTCCCGCCCCGCCATCGAGTCCTCACTTTGTGCACGCTGTTGCGGCGTGTCGCGTGTACTCAGTGAGGACTCGATGGAGGGAGGCGGGGGTCACCACTCGAGCATCGGGACCGCCGAGAAGCTTGCGCACCGAGGAGCCGGGCGTACCGTCGCGACATGCCCACCTACACCGCAACGCGCCCGCTCGAGGGCGACGCCGACGAATACTTCGACTACATCGCCGATCCGGAGAACCTGCCCGCCTACTTCCCGCGCGTGACGGAGGCCCACGAGCTGCCCGACGGCAAGGTGGAGACGACCGCACACGTGGACGCCGACCAGGACGGGACGGAGGAGACCGTCACCTCGGAGGCCGCGTTCGACGTCGACCGCGCCGCGCGGGAGATCACATGGTCGGCACCCGGTCCGCACGACTACCACGGGTCCCTCAAGCTCACCGACGACGGCGTCGAGCTGACGATCCACACCACGCAGGACTTCGACGGGATGCAGCAGGCGCTCGACGGATCCCTCGCGAAGATCGCCGAGAACCTGCGCACCAAGGCCTGAGCTCCGCCGTGTTCGACGGCTTCGAGATCGCGGACATCGACGTCGGCGACATGCGCCTCCACGTCCGGCAGGGCGGTGAGGGGCGCCCGCTGGTGCTGCTGCACGGTCACCCGCGCACCGGTGCGACCTGGCATCGGGTGGCTCCGCTGCTCGTGGAGCGCGGCTTCCGCGTGATCGTGCCCGACCTTCGCGGATACGGACGCTCGACCGCGCCGCCGCCCCGGCCCGACCACGCGCAGGCGTCGAAGCGGGCGATGGCCGGCGACATCCTCGCGCTCATGCAGAGCCTCGGCCACGATCGGTTCGACGTGGTCGGGCACGACAGGGGCAGCTACGTCGCGTTCCGGCTGGCGATGGACCATCCCGGGGCGGTGCGCCGCGCGGCGTTGCTCGACTGCATCCCGATCGTCGAGCACCTCGACCGGATCACGCCGGAGTTCGCCACCGCGTGGTACCACTGGTTCTTCTTCGCCCAGCCGGAGACGCCCGAGCGGGTGATCACGGCAGACCCGGACGCCTGGTACCGCGGCGACCCGGACGCCATGGGCCGGGAGAACTTCGACGAGCGACGGGAGGCCATCCACCGCCCAGAGGTCGTGCGCGCCATGCTGGAGGACTACCGCGCCGGGCTCACGGTCGACCGGGCCGACGAAGAGGCGGACCGGGCCGCCGGCCGGCGCGTGACCGTCCCGCTGCTGGTGCTCTGGTCGCTGCACGACGACCTCGAGCAGCTCTTCGGCGACCCGCTGGGGGTCTGGCGCAGCTGGGCGACCGACGTGCGCGGGAGCGGTATCGAATCCGGGCACCATATGGCCGAGGAGGCGCCGCGCCCGCTGGTGGATGCACTCGGAGCGTTCTTCGCGGAGGAGTGACGGCGTCGATCCCGTCGGGGACCCACGCCGTTCGGCGGTTCACGCCAGCCGGCGGTACAGCCGGTTGCCGAGCGCGGCGAGCACGAATCCGGTCGCCACGATCGCCGCGACCCCGCCCGCATAGGCGATGAACAGGTGCTCCGTGCCGGACTGGGTCGAGAAGTAGGTGACCAGCAGCGCCACGATCGACCCGACCAGGCAGACGGCGCCCACCCACATCAGCGGCCAGAGCTTGCTGCGCACCGGCGGCTCGGCGCCGGGGAGGCGCAGCCAGGCGAGCACGATTCCGGCGATGCAGCCCCAGAACGCGACGACCAGCATCCCCGCGACCACGTCGCTCGGGCGGTGCCACTGCTCGACGAGGGTGGATGCGCCCGCCGCGATCGTGAAAAGAGACCCGACGACCGCCGCGAGGGGACGGAACCGCGGGGACGCCAGGAGGAAGACGACGAGCGCCGCCGAGGCGGCGACCGCGGTGTGACCGGAGGGGAGGGAGTTGGCGAGCCCCGCATCCACGCCCTTCTCGGGCCGCGACAGGACGGTGTACTTCAGCACCTGCGTGCTGACGTTGGCACCGACGGCCGCCCCGACCGCGACAGCGAACACCAGCCAGTTGCGGCGCACGAGAACGATCGCCACCGCGACGACGGCGCCGATGACGACCGAGGCGACCGGGAGCGCGTCGAGGAACGTGTGCGCGAACTCGATCACGCCGCCCTTCCACGCGTCCGCACCGGCGAACGCGCGCTCGTCGATCACCTGCCCGATGTAACTGCGCACGAAGATCAGGTAGACGGCCGCGAACAGGGCAGCAGAGACGAGTGCACCCCAGAGGAAGGGGAGGGCGCGCAGGCTCGATCGCATAGTGCATCCACCCTTCCACACGGGACTCTGAGATTTCCGGACGAACGCCGAAACAGGGGCATAACTCCGCTGCTCCGTGGGCTGTGAGGAGATGTAGACCTGACGCATGAGACGCATCACGAACACCATCGACATCGCCGCTCCGGCGCACGACGTGTATCTCGCCCTCCGCACCCTCGAGGCGTATCCGCGCTGGCTGCGCCCGTCGCTCGTCTACCGGCGCACGCGCACCGCGGACCGGTCTGCCGCCGATCCGGCCCGCTCGTACGAGGACAGCACCACGGTCGGCCGCATGCCCGGAGAGCTGCTCGACGACATCCCCGACCACGCCCTGCACTTCCACCAGGCGACCCGCTCGGGTTCCCTCGACGCCGATATCCGCTACGACGTGGACGCGGTGGCCGGTACGCCCGCGACACGGGTCACCCGGGTCGGCGAGCTGAGCACGCGCGGCGTCTTCCGGATGATGCAGCCGGTGCTGATCCGGATGGCCTCGGCCGAGAGCGCGCGGACCATGCGGGCGCTGAAAGCCCACGTCGAACGCGGCTGACACATCCTGCCGCGCCTGTGGACGGCGCGTCAGTCGACGAAGCGCACCGCGGGCTCGCATCCGGCGAGACGCTCGCGCATGACCTCGATCGCGGCCGGGTTGCTGTCCACGAGCAGGAAGCGGCGTCCCAGTGCGGAGGCGACCGCGCCCGTCGTCCCGCTGCCTGCGAAGAAGTCGAGCACCCAGTCCCCTTCCCGGCTCGACGCCTGCACGATCCGGCGCAGGACGCCCTCCGGCTTCTGGGTGGGATACCCGGTCTTCTCGCGGCCGGTCGGCGAGACGATGGTGTGCCACCAGACGTCCGTCGGGAGCTTGCCGAGCTGCGCCTTCTCGGGCGTTACCAGACCCGGAGCCATGTACGGCTCGCGATCCACCGCCTGAGAGTCGAAGTGGTACGCCGCAGGGTCCTTCACGTACACCAGGATCGTGTCGTGCTTGGCGGGCCACCGGTTCTTCGGCTTCGCGCCGTAGTCGTAGGCCCAGATGATCTCGTTGAGGAACGACGCGCGGCCGAACAGCGCGTCCAGCAGCACCTTCGCGTAGTGCGCCTCACGGTAGTCGAGGTGCAGGTACAGCGTGCCGTCGTCGGCCAGCACCCGCCAGGCCTCGATCAGCCGCGGCTCGAGGAACCCCCAGTAGTCCTCGAACCGGTCGTCGTAGCTGAGCAGGTCGCCCTTGATCCGCTCGTAGCTGCGGCCCTTGAAGCCGATGACGCTGCCCGCGCCGCCCTCCGACCGCACCGACGTGAGGGTCTGCCGCGCCTGCGGGCGCCCCGTGTTGAAGGGCGGGTCGAGGTAGATGAGCCCGAACGACGCGTCGGGGAGGCCGGCCAGCACCTCGAGGTTGTCGGCGTGCGCGACGGTGCTCGGCGCATCCGGATGCCACAGCGGTCGTGCTGACGGGACGGGCTGCGACATGCGTCCATTCTCGCAGCGGAGAGAATGGACTGTGCACAATCTCGGTCTGCTCTTCGACGTCGACGGTCCGCTCGCGAGCCCCGTCACCCGTACCATCGCCATCCGCAGCATCGTCACCGACCTCGTCGCGATGGCGGCGGCGGGGGTGCCGATCGCGTTCATCACCGGGCGGTCGGGCGACTTCATCCGCAATCAGGTGGTCACGCCGCTCTGCGATGCGGGACTGGGCGGGGCGCTCGACCAGCACGGCGCGCGCATGTTCGGCGTCTTCGAGAAGGGCGGCGCCTGGGCCCCGATCACCGGCGAGGGGATGGGCGACGTCACGGTGGACCGGAGCGTCGCGTTCCCGGAGGAGGCGGTGGATGCCGTGCGGCGCCTGGTGCGCGACCGGTTCGCCGACACGATGTTCTTCGACGAGACGAAGCGCGCCATGATCTCCGTGGAGCAGCGCACCGACGTGGACGCGGACACCTACCGCGAGGCGCAGGAGCGCTTCGAGGACGCGGCGTTCGACGTGCTGACCGGGCTCGGCGTCGGCCTGCGCTACGGCGAGCGCGTGTCGCCCGACACGGACGGCGCCGTGCCGTTCCGCATCGACCCGACCATCATCTCCACCGACATCGAGTCGGTGCTGCTCGACAAGGACCGCGGCGCACAGCGGGCGTTCGACTACTTCGCCGCCCGCGGCCCGCTCCCGCGGCGCTGGCGCTCGATCGGCGACTCCCGCAGCGACTACAAGATGGCCGACTTCGTGCACGACGCCGGCTACGAGGTCGCCCACGTGGATGTGCGGCCCGCCGACGGCGTGCTCGACCGTCCCTACGAGGTGATCACGATCGGCGACGCGGTGCACGACGACGCCGGTGCGGAGTTCCTGGCGCACTGGCGGCGCGAGCTGGGGCTCGACGCTGCGGTCTGACTCCCGGAGGCGGTCAGCCCAGCTCGCGCCCCCGGTTGCGGCGGCGCACCTCGCGGGGCGCGCGTCCGCCGAGGAAGGAGCGCGCCGGGTCCACCACGAAGCCCTGCCGCAGCGCCTCTCGGCCGACGAGCATCCGGAAGCCCATCTGGTCGCGGTTCGTGAGCGTCGTCTCGGCGCGCACCGAGCGTCCGGCGATCACCAGGTCGAGCAGCACGACGATGCGCTCCTCGGTATGACCGGACGAGCTGCGCACCACGCGCCGGTCGTGCACCGCGCACTCCGCGGTGACCGCATCCCGGTCGGAGTCCTGCCAGGGCTGCACCCGGAACCGCACCCGGTCGCCCGGCAGCTCCTCGATGTCGAAAGCGTGGAGGGACGAGCTGCGCGCCCCCGTGTCGACCTTCACCTTGATCCACGACACCCCGATGCCCGGCAGGCTCACCCACTCACGCCAGCCGACCGTGTCGGTGGTTGGATGGAGGTCGGCCATTCCCCCATCTTTGCAGGAGCCCTCCCGTGAAACTCGCCATCCTCTCGCGCGCCCCGCACGCGTACTCGACGCAGCGGCTGCGTTCGGCGGCCGAGAACCGGGGCCACACCGTGAAGGTGCTCAACACCCTGCGGTTCGCGATCGACCTGTCCGGCGAGGAGCCCGACCTGCAGTACCGCGGGCGGCTGCTCTCCGACTACGACGCCATCCTGCCCCGCATCGGCAACTCGATCACCTACTACGGCACGGCCGTGGTGCGGCAGTTCGAGCAGATGGACGTGTACACGCCCAACACGGCGAACGGCATCACGAACTCGCGGGACAAGCTGCGCGCCACGCAGATCCTCTCCCGTCACAACATCGGGATGCCGCGCACCGCGTTCGTGAACAGCCGCGCCGACGTGCGCATGGCGATCGAGCGGGTCGGCGGGGCGCCCGTCGTCATCAAGCTGCTGGAGGGCACCCAGGGCATCGGCGTCATCCTGGCGCCGGAGGCGAAGATCGCCGAGTCGATCATCGAGACGCTGCACTCGACCAAGCAGAACGTCCTCATCCAGAGCTTCATCGCCGAGAGCCGCGGGCGCGACATCCGCGCTCTGGTCGTCGGCGACCGGGTCGTCGCCGCGATGCGTCGCGTGGCGAGCGGCGACGAGTTCCGGTCCAACGTGCACCGCGGCGGCACGGTCGAGAAGGTGGCGCTGACGCCCGAGTTCGAGGAGGCCGCCGTCCGCTCCGCCCAGATCATGGGGCTGCGGGTCGCCGGCGTCGACATGCTCGAAGGCAAGGACGGCCCGCTGGTCATGGAGGTCAACTCCTCACCGGGTCTCGAGGGGATCGAGCGGGCGACCGGGCTCGACGTGGCGGGCGCGATCATCGACTTCATCGACAACCAGGTCGCGTTCCCCGAGATCGACGTGCGCCAGCGGCTCAGCGTCTCGACGGGCTACGGCGTCGCCGAGCTGCTCGTGCACTCCAACGCGGACCTCGTCGGCAAGTCGCTCCGCGACTCCGGCCTCGGCGACCGCGACATCTCGGTGCTCACGCTGCACCGCGGCACGTCCGTCATCCCGAACCCGCGCAGCGGCGTGGTGCTGGAGTCGGGCGACCGGCTGCTGTGCTTCGGCCGTCTGGAGGAGATGCGGTCGATGATCCCGGACCGCCGCAAGCGCCGCGCGAAGGTGCGGAAGCTGCCGAAGGAGGCGCAGGAGGCGCTCACCGAGGAGTGAGCGCCTGCCGCTCGGCGCGGTGCCGCTCGGCGCGGTGATAGTGCCGGAGGACCAGCCACAGCGTGAGGATGCCGCCCGCGGCCACCACGATCAGCACCACGATGTACAGGATGCTCGCCAGCGCCGTCACGGCGGACGCCGTCTGCGCGGTGAGCCCGCCCGCGGTGGTCAGCTCCGCCAGTGCGCGGCCGTTGACGATCAGCGCGATCACGGCGGCCAGGTCGCTCGCCGAATCCCAGAGCCCGTGCAGGACCGCCACGCCGAGGTACGTCACCACGATCCAGATGGAGAACCGGAACCGGTCACGACCGCGTGCGGCTCCGAACAGCACGGCGCCCAGCACCGCCGTCCACAGCACGTGCCCGACCGGCGCGAGGATGGCGCGCAGCACCTCCGTCTGCAGCAGCGAGACGAGGTCGATGCCCTGCGCGGTGATCGCCGCATTGAACGCATAGCCCGCGGACTCGAACGCCGCGAATCCGGCGCCGACGGTCGCGCCCAGCAGGGCGCCCTGCGTCGCGGTCTTCGGCACCACGCGCCACCCGATGACGATCAGGAGCACCGCCTTCACGAACTCCTCGATCAGTCCGACGAGCAGGTACATCCCCCACGACTGGTGCAGGTTCACCTCCAGCAAGGATGCGCCCAGCACGCCGAAGATGCCGCCGACGAAGAACGCCAGCACGAGCTGGAGGGCACTGACGCTGCCGGTCACCCGCTCGATCGCGAACAGCACGACGCAGAACGGCACCAGGAAGCTGCCGATGAGGATCAGCGTCGGCACCAGGTTGGTGTTGCCGGTGGTCGCGGTGACCACGATGGTCAGCACCCACAACGCGAACCCGGTCAGCAGGGTCTTCCACCACCAGCCGTGATGGTGGTGCGGGTGAGGCGCGGCGGCCGGGGTGGTGTCGGTCCAGGTCTCCGTCGCCATGCGATCCCTTCAGGCTGTCTGTGCGGTGCGTCTGCCGGCCATGATCCCACCCGGGGAGGGGTTGGCAAGCGGGTCGCTTGCCGGACCTGATCTCCCCGAGGAGCTCGGCAAGCGGGTCGCCGCGGGCGGCGTGGTCCGTGCGTCGGAGATTGCGCAAGGCTCGTCGGAGATCCGGCGGAAATCGGCCGCAATCTCCATTCGCAAGGCGTTGCGTCGGAGATTCTGGGCCACTTCTCCGACGAGAGGAGCGGGTGGGCCGGGCCCGGGCGGGGTGGATGCGCGTCAGCGCAGCGCGCGGAAGCGGGCGATGCCGTCGCGCACCAGCTCGGGCAGATCGAGCGGCTCGTCGGACGCCACCCAGCGCTCGAAGGCCAGGTGGAAGGCGGCCTGTGCGACCTGGGCGGCGAGCGAGGCCTCCACCGGGTCGACGCCGCGGTCCCGGAGGGCGCGGGCGGCGGCGGCGCCGACCGTTGCGAGCTTCAGCAGTTCGCGCTCCCGGAGGCTGGGATTCGCCGCGATCACGGCGGCGCGGCGACGTGGGAACTGCGGGTCCGGCTGGCTCTGCAGGATCCCGCCGGCCGCCTCGAAGCCGGCAGCGGCGGCATCCAGCGGGGAGGCCCCGGACGGGGCGGCGGCGATCGCGGTGAGCACGCCCTCTTGGAAGAGGTCCGAGCCCGCGAACAGCACCTCGCGCTTGTCGGCGAAGTAGCGGAAGAAGGTCCGCTCGGTCACACCTGCGCGGGCGGCGATGTCGGCCACCGTCGTCTGCTCGTACCCGGGGTCGCCGTAGAGCTCGATCGCGGCGCCCGCGAGGCGTTCACGAGCTCCCGGCTCCCAGCGTCCCATGCCACCAGTGTAGTGATGACAGCGCCTGACATGAGTGCTATCGTGATGTCAGTAAGTGACGTCACTAACTGACATCACTGAGTCGAAGCACCGAAGGGAGCGCATCATGCGCGTATTCGTCACAGGAGCATCCGGCTGGATCGGGTCCGCCGTCGTGCCAGAACTCATCGCAGCCGGGCACGAGGTCGTCGGCCTCGCCCGCTCCGACCGGTCGGCCGAGGCCGTCCGGGCTGCCGGAGCCGACGCCGTCCGGGGGGACCTCGACACGCTCGACGTCCTCGCGTCGACGGCAGCATCCTCGGACGCCGTGGTCCACCTGGCGTTCAAGCACGACTTCAGCGACTACGCCGCCTCCGGGCGCACGGAGCGTGCCGTCATGGAGACGTTCCTCGACACGCTGGATGGGACGGGCAAGCCGCTGCTGTTCGCGTCGGGGGTGGCGCTGCTCGCCCCCGGCCGCGTGGTGACGGAGGAGGACCGCTCCCCGTTCAGCGGACCCGACGCGCCGCGCGGCGGCGTCGAGCCCCTGGCGCTGGAATCCGTGGACCGCGGCATCCGCCCGGTGGCGCTGCGCTTCGCACCGACGGTCCACGGCGACGGCGACCACGGCTTCACGGCGGAGCTCGTTCGCGTCGCGCGGGCGACGGGCGTCGCCGGCTACGTGGGCGACGGGTCCAGCCGTTGGCCGGCGGTCCACCGGCGGGACGCGGGCCGCCTGGTCGCACTCGCTCTGGCCGACCCCGAAGCGGCGCGGATCGTGCACGCGGTGGCGGAGGAGGGCGTCCCCTCGCGAGCCATCGCCGAGGCGATCGGACGGGGCGCCGGCGTTCCCGTCGCCTCCATCGACCCGGCCGACGTGGAGGCGCACTTCGGCTGGATCGGCGCCTTCTTCGGGCTCGACATCCCGGCGTCGAGCGCGCTCACGCGGCAGCGCCTGGGCTGGGAACCCGCCGGCCCGACGCTCCTCGAGGACCTCGCCACGCCCTCCTACTTCGAGCGAGCGGCGGCGCCGACGCGCTGAGCGCGGGGCCGTGCCGGGCCTGTGCGTGCGACATCTGGCACACATCGCGGTTCTGACCGCCCGATAACCGACATCTGGCACACATCGCGCAACACCTCCTGCCTCACGGAGTCGCAAGCGCGAGCGACATTCGGCACGAATCACGTGTCGCGGCACCAGCGCCCCGGCGGCGCGCCCGAGCAGCGAACCGAGAGTGGATGCGCGAATCGGCGCCGAGTGGTGACGTACGGTCACCGCTCGGCGCCGACGGGCAGCGTCGCGGGCGCGGCGCCCGGGCGCAGGCTCCGGTCAGACCGGGCCGGCAGCGGGCCCGGGCCGCGGGGGCGCGGGCGGCGCGGGCGGCGTCGCCGGCGGCGCGGCTGACGCCCCGGGCGGCGCGGCGGTCTGGCCGGGGTTCACCAGCACGTCGTCGAAGGTCTCCTTCTCCGCCGGGGTCCGCTGATCCCAGGAGGGGTGCCGGATCGCGTAGAAGATCAGCGGCGGCACGCCCAGGATGACGACGACGACCGCCACCAGCAGCGGGTACGCCCACCCCGGAGCCCCCGCCGCGAAGCCCGCGGGCGGCACGAAGCCGAGCGCGAACGCCGCGAAGCAGGCGAGGAAGCCGACCGTTGCGATCAGGCCCATCGCCGGAGTGCGGTACGTGCGCACCACCTGCGGGTGCGTCCGCCGCAGGCGCATGGCGGCCGCGAACATGAACATGTACATGATCAGGTACAGCGCCGCAGCCATGTCCACCAGCAGGATGAACGCGGTGTTGATGTTCGGCACGAAGATGAACAGCGCCGCGAGCAGCGTCACCACGATGCCCTGCACGTTCAGGATGCCGACCTGCACACCTGCCTTGTTCCGTCGCTGCAGGAACACCGGCAGGTAGCCGGAGCGGGCCGCGGCGAGGAGGCCGCGGGAGGGCCCGGCGATCCAGGTCACGACCGAGGCGAACGCGCCGAGGGCGATCAGCAGCGAGATCAGCGGCACCGCCCAGTCCATCCCCCAGGCGTCGAAGTACGTCTTGAACGCGAGGTTGATGCCTGTGGTCAGCCCCAGCTCCGACGACGGCACCGCGACCGAGATCGCGATGGTCGGGAAGATGAAGATGCCCAGGATGAGGATGGACGAGATGAGCACCGTCTTCGGGTATCCGCTGCCGGGGTTCTTCAGGTCGTTCGCGTGCACGGCGTTCACCTCCATGCCCGCGTAGGCGAGCACGTTGGAGACGATGAGCACGATGGAGGCGATGCCCGTGAAGGGCGGGATGATGGCCGAGGCGGTCAGCGGCGTCTCGCTCGTATGGCCCGTCCCGAGCCAGATGACGCCGAACAGGATGAGCAGCACGCCCGGGAAGATCGTCCCCGCCAGGCCCGACCACGAGCCGACCTTCGCGAACAGGTTCCCGCCGCGCAGCGTGATGTACGTCGAGAACCAGTAGATGACCAGGATGACGACCGCCGTGTAGAAGCCGGAGTTCGCCAGGTTCGGGTCGAGGAACACGAAGGCCAGCGACGCCGCGATGAAGGCGATCTGAGTCGGATACCAGACCACGTTCTGCACCCATTGCAGCCAGATCGCCTGGAAGCCCCACCTCTCGCCGAAGGCCATCCGGACCCAGGTGAAGACGCCGCCCTTCCAGCCGGTCGCCAGCTCCGCCGCCACCAGTGCGACCGGGATCAGGAAGAAGATCGCCGGGATGATGAACAGCGTCACCGAGCCGAGGCCGAAACCCGCCATGGCGGGGAGGCTCCTCAGCGAGGCGACGGCGACCACCGTCAGCATCGCCAGCTGCGTCAGGCTCATGAACTTCGTCGCGGTGGTGCCCGGGGCACCGATGGCCGGCTTGTGCGGAACCGCGTCGAAAGGATGCGGCTTCACGTGGTCGGGGGAAGGCGCCGACGTTCCGTCAGCCCGTGTCTGCCGAGCCGCGGCCTCGCCGGGCTCGCTCGTTGCCGTCATGATTCGCTCCCCGCTCGTCGATGAAGGTGGTGGAAAGTGGTCGGTTGATGGGACTCAGTGGGTGAAGGACTGCACCTGGCCCTCGACGGGCATGGGCGCCTCGAGGCGGTCCAGGTAGTCGGCGGCCTCCCGGATGTCGACCACCAGCGACTCGGCCAGGTTGCGGCTGAGGCCGTTGCGCACGACGATGCGCTGCACCGTCAGGTCGGCGATGTCGTCCGGCATCGGGTAGGCCGGGATGAGCCAGCCCTTGAGGCGGAGCCGCTCGGACAGGTGGTAGAGGTTCCACTTGTCGGTGTGGCCCTTCTTCAGCTGCCAGGCGAAGACGGGGATGTCGGAGCCGTCGTTCCACAGCTCGAAGGCGGGCATCTTGGCGATCTCGCCGGAGAGGTAGAGGGCGACATCCTGCGACGCCTTCTGCACCCGGTAGTAGCCGTCCCACCCGAGGCGGAGGAACAGGTAGTACTGCAGCAGCACCTGCGCGCCCGGGCGCGAGAAGTTGAGCGCGAAGGTCGGCATGTGGCCGCCGAGGTAGGTCACGTCGAACACGAGGTCGGAAGGCAGGTCGTCGACCGTGCGCCAGACCACCCAGCCGAGCCCGGGGTACACCAGGCCGTACTTGTGGGCGGAGGTGCTGATCGAGACGACCCGGTCGACGCGGAAGTCCCACTCGAGGTCCTTCTGCAGGAACGGCGCGATCATCCCGCCGGAGGCGCCGTCGACGTGGATCTTGATGTCGAGTCCCGTGTCGGCCTGGATGCGGTCGAGAGCCTTCGAGATCTCCGCGACCGGTTCGTACATCCCGGTGTAGGTGACCCCCATGATCGCGACCACACCGATGGTGTTCTCGTCGACGTACTTCTCGAGGTCGTGGCCGTCGAGCACCTTGTGCTCGTCGCTGATCGGCACGTAGCGGGCTTCGACGTCCCAGTAGTTGCAGAACTTCTCCCAGCACACCTGGACGGCGCTCGACATGATGAGGTTCGGCCGGTCCGTCGGCTTGCCGGCGGCGCGCCGGGCCTGCTGCCAGCGCCGCTTCAGGGCGAGGCCGCCGAGCATGCACGCCTCGGACGAGCCGATGGTGGAGGTGCCGATCGCCTTCTCGGGGTCGGGTGCGTTCCACAGGCCGGCGATGATCTTCCAGCAGCGGGTCTCGATGGCGGCCGTCTGGGGGTACTCGTCCTTGTCGATCATGTTCTTGTCGGCGGACTCGGCGTACAGCCGGGCGGCGTGGTCGTCCATCCAGGTGCCCACGAACGTCGCCAGGTTGAGGCGCGCGTTACCGTCGAGCATCGACTCGTCGTGCACGATCTGGTACGCCGTCTCGGGCAGCGACTCGCTGTCCGGGATGCGGTCGACGGGCAGGTCGGTGTCCTCACCGGGACGGGCGAAGATCGGGTTCAGCTGGGTGCGGTCGTTGATGCCCGTGAAGGCGGTGCTGGGCGACGACGACGCGGCGGACTTCTCTCCGGGCTCTGCGATGGTCATGGGTTCGTTCACTCCTCGGCGGCACGTTCCCGGCTGGCGCGAGGTTCCCCCGGTCCGCCACCGCGTCGGCCGTGCCCTGGCCCGGCGTGGCACGGGACACGCTAATCACGCCCGTCGAGACCGCGAAAGACAGTGCCCGGATTCAGGACCCGGAACGCTTCAACGTGCCGATGGTGCTGCCGCCGGTGTCGAGGACGGTCATCGTGTCGCCCGTGACGTTGCCGGTCGCGGCCTTGCTCAGCCAGGTGTCGACTCCCTCGCAGTGCTTCATCGTGGAGGCGATCGCGCCGAAGGTGATCTCGTCGCCGTCGACCTGTCCCTGGCCGCTCAGCTGGTTGCAGCCGTCGCTCCCGGCGAACGTGCCGTCGTTCTGGATGTCGAGGTTCGGCTGCCCGGACGACGTCGACCCCCAGCGGCCGACCACGGCGGCGCCGCTCGGGGTGCCCGCGCACCCGGCGAGCAGCAGGACGGTGGCGGCGAGGACGGCCGCGGTGCGGGCCGCGGTGGTTCGGTGGTGCTGGAGCATGGTGCCTCCCGGCTGATCCCCTGTCGTTGCGCGAAGGGTAGCGCCGGGCGCCGGAGGAGCGACAGACGTCAGTCGGGCGGGAGGGCGGCGGGCGGGAGGTCGCCGAGCACCTCGTCCACGATGGCCAGGAGCTCCGGGCGGGCGAGGATGCGGAAGTGGCCGCCCACGTCCAGTTCGATGTTGCGTGCGCCGTCGAGCCGGCTTCCTGCGGGCACGTGCGGGTCGAACCAGCCCCAGACGGACACGATCTGCGCGTTGACCGCCCGGCTGAGCGCCAGCCGGACGATCCCGGGTGTGTCCGGCATCAGGGCCCGCACGCTGGGCAGCGGGATGAACCGCGCCAGCGACGAGCCCGCGTACGGCGTGGCGACGGTGACGGCGCTGCGGATGCGCGGCCCGGAGTCCGGCATGCCCATCAGGTACTTGGCGACGAGGCCGCCCTTGCTGTGGGCGACCACGACGACGTCCGTCAGGTCGCGCTCCTCGAGGTGACGGTTCACGAGAGCCGCCGCCTCCGGCACGGACATGCGGTTGTCCTCCAGGGCGGTGACGACGTGCACCGGGTGCCCGGCGGCGTGGATGTGCCGGGTCAGCGGGCGCAGGAACCGCCAGGTCTCGAAGATTCCGGGGAGCAGGACGACCGGGGCCTTCGAGCCCGCGCCGGCGACGAGCGCGTCGGGCGTGCTGCGGTCGAGCAGGGCACGCAGCTGGTAGCGACCGGCGTAGACGTAGTCGAGCACCACCACGCCGGCGCGCCGCAGCAGGGTGCGCTTCATCGGGTCGCGTCTCGTTCCGGCGCGGTATCGCTTCCCGGCGTCGCGACCAGGCTCGCGATGAGCTCGGCGGTGCGCCACGGCGCACCGTGCATCACGAGGTGGGCGACGCCCGGCACACGGGCGGCACGGCCCCCGGAACGCCCGGCGAGCGCATCCACCCAGTCGTCGCGGGCGATCGGATCGCGGGCGCCGCTCACCACGATGGTGGGGACGCGCACCCGCTCGACCTCCCGCTCGGTCTCGTAGCCGAGCATGGCCGGGAGCGTCGCCAGGTACCAGCGGACGCCGCAGCGCAGGTAGTCGCCGATGACGATGCGGTTGCCCCGGGCGTCCTCGCGCAGCGTGTCGAGGCCGAGGAGCGCACCGGCGCGGAGCGGGTTGCGGTCCTCCGGGGCCATCACGGGGCCGAGCAGCGCCAGGGCGCGGACGAGGCCGGGCCGCCGATCGGCCAGGCAGACGGCGACCTGCGTGCCCATCGAATGCCCGACGATGACCGCTTCGGACACGCTGAGACCGTCGAGCGCCAGCGCGACCGCGTCCGCGAACTCCTCGATCGAGAACCCGGCCTTCGGGCGCAACGAGCGCGCCTTGCCGAAGCCCGGCAGGTCGACCGCGATCACGCGCCCCTCCTCGGCGAGCGCCGGCACCAGCCGCTCGAAGTACCGCGAGCTCACCCCGATGCCGTGCACCAGGACGAAGACGGGCCCGGTGCCGCCGGCGGCCCCGGTGTCCACCGTGACCACGGCTGCGGGGGTCGGCAGGGGGTCTCGGTGGGCGCTCACCCTCCCACGGTACTCACCCGCGGCCACCCGGAGCCCGAAAACCCGACCGGCGGTGTGGCTGTGCCTCCTCCACGGCACTCGAGTTCTGGGCGCCGGTCAGGTCGGGTCGGTGACATCCCAGATCTGCCCGGTCTCCTCACGGTTCAGGTGTGCGACGAGTGCCCCAGCTGACACCTCGGGAGCGAGGAGGGTCCCGGAGGCGTGGTTGCCGACGAACCGGTCGTGCAAGGCCTGGCCGATCTGGTCCGGGTCCCGGGTGCGGATCCATTCCTGCATCGCGGTGTCCACCCCGCCTGGACGGTAGACGTTGATCGTGACGCCGGTGCCGGCGTATTCGGCGGCCATGCTGATCGTCTGGGCCTCCAACGCGGCTTTGGTTGCGGCATAGGTGCTGCCGGCGATCATCTGGGCAGGGTGGGCGACGATACCGCTGGACACGTTCACGATCCGGCCCCAGCCGTGCTCGACCATGCCGGACAGCAAGCCACCGGCCAGAAGGGTCGGGGCGAGTGTGTTCAGCCGGAAAGCGTCGAGCATGGCCGCAGCGGACCGGGTCGCGGTGGGTCCCAGTGGGGCGACCATGCCGGCATTGTTGATCAGGATGTCGACGTGGCCGACCGTCCGGTGCAGTTCGGGGATGAGGTCCTCGAGCTGCGTCACCTGGATCAGATCCGCGGGAATCACATGTGCGTGCGCGCCGGCGTCCTCGACCAGGCGGGCGGTGGCCTCCAACTGGTCGCCGGTGCGAGCGATGAGGACGACATCGCCCACCCCGGCGCGGGCGAGCGTGATCGCGGTGGCCCGGCCGATGCCGCGACCGGCGCCGGTGACGACGGCCGTCCGACCCGTCAGCACGCCCGTCCCCCCGGCGGTCACAGGCCCAGCTCCTCGATGGCGTGGAGGACCTGAGCCGGTTCGGTACGCGTCGAGTAGTCGGCGTGCACGTCGATCCACCGCAGCAGACCCGCCGCGTCGACGATCGCGACGGTCGGCATCGGCAGGTCGATCGTGCCGTCCGCGTTGACCGCCGTCAGGTCCAGTCCGTGCTCCAGCTGCAGTTCGCGGGCATCGCCGGAGGGGCGGGTCAGAACGCCGAGGCCGCGAGCGATCTGGTTGCCCGGGTCGGAGAGGACGGGGAAGTCGAGGTCGTGCTTCTCCTGCATCGTCAAGGACCCGTCCGGGTGCTGGGGGCTCACCGCCACCAACTGAATGAGCCGCTCGCTCAGCGCCGCCCCGAGCTCGTCCCGGTACACGCGTAGGGCGATGTTGCAGAACGGGCACCACGTTCCCCGATAGAGCACCACGACTGCAGATTCCCCATTGCGGATCGCGCTCAGCGTGGTGGGAGTGCCGTGCGCGCTCAGCAAAGGCGGGTCCGGGAAGACGCTGCCCGGCTTCGCGCCCGCAGTGACCGCCCTGGTGCGCAGTTCGGACCGTTCACGGCCGAACGCGTTGTCCGGATCGGCCACGGGAAGCTGGGCGACCGCATCCGCGATCGGTGTCATCTGCTCGATATCAGTCATGCGCTCACGGTAAACTACTATTGTTACCGTTAGCAATTTCGATGAGGGACCGTTCAGGTGCTGTCCCCGCTACGGTGGATCGAATACGGGAGGCATGCAGTGAACGCGGAACACCGACCCGCCTACGGAGAAGAACGCTCCGTGGCCCTGAGTGTGGTCAACACGCTGGTCACCGGATCCTCGGGCGAGTTCGATCAGGTCTCCGACGACGCCTCGCTGGAAGCCTGGCTGCACGTCCACGCGCTCCGTTCCCGGCCTGTGCGACAGGCTCCCTCGACGTGGTGGGCGGAGTTCACGGCTCTGCGTGCTGCCGTGCGGGAACTCCTCTCGGCGATCGGGACGAAATCCCCGTTGCCGGCCGATGCCCTGGACCGGGTCAATGAAGCGGCCGCCACCCCGGTCACCGTCTCGCTGGCCGGTAACCGCACCCTGCAGGTGGTCTCGGCGGGCGCCCCCTCTCCGATCGCAGCGATCGCGGTCGAGGCCATCCGTTTCCTCGCGTCCACCGACGCCGCCCTCGTGCGCACATGCGCTGCCGAGGACTGCGACCGCATGTTCCTCCAGGACCATCGCCGCCGGATCTGGTGTTCACCGCGATGCGGGGCGCGGATGCGGGCTCGGCGACTCGCCGCCCGCCGGTCGGCCAGTTCGGGCGGCCGGTGAATGCGGATCTATATCGCCGGACGAATGCGCGGCATACCGGAGTTCAACTTCCCCGCCTTCGACCACGCCGCCACCGTCTTACGCGCGCTGGGGCACGAGTGCTTCAACCCGGCGGATAACGACCGCGCCCTCGGCTTCGACGGTGCCGGGTGGAGCGGGCACGAAACCCTCAGCGAACGGAACTTCGACCTGCGGACAGCGTTCGCGGACGACCTGGACTTCATCGCCCGCACCGCAGACGCTGTCTGCGTCCTCCCAGGATGGCATCGATCCCGCGGTGCGTCCGCCGAGGTCGCTGTTGCTCACGCGCTCGGCCTCCCCGTCGCACCTCTGGACGCATTCGACGCAGAAGGGCCCGTCGGCCACCGGCTCGTGGCCGCGCCGCAGATCGGCTGATCGGCGACCGACGGACCGTTC
Organism: Leifsonia sp. KNZ13-11D; assembly: GCF_056754895.1. Lineage (NCBI taxonomy): Bacteria > Bacillati > Actinomycetota > Actinomycetes > Micrococcales > Microbacteriaceae > Leifsonia > Leifsonia sp. KNZ13-11D. Next base: position 220,415 of record NZ_JBPGWU010000001.1, on the reverse strand, counting down.
TCGAGCCGGACAGGGCTCACGGTCGATGTCCTCTCGCAACGGTGTCAGAGCGTGACGCTCCCGCCCGGAGCCAGGAGGATCAGCGGTGTCGGCTCCAGGTCGGCGAAGGCAGCGCTGATCGCGTCCGGGCCTTCGGTGAAGTGCGCCCACCCTTCCATGTGAGCGGGGATGATGGCGCGCGCGTTCAAGATCCGGGCGGCGTCGCGAAGCTGCCGGCTGGTCAGCGACACGTACCCGTCGATCCGGGAGGCTTTCGCGGCACCGGCGTTGAGAATTGCGACTTCGACCGGCCCCAGATGGTGCGCGAGCTCCTCGATCACGCGGAGGGAGGCGTTGTCGCCGCTGACGTAGGTGGTCGGGATGTCCGGGCCGGTCAGGACGAACCCGATCACCTGCCCGGAAGAGTCCTCCGTGCCCTCAGGGCCGTGCGCCGCCGGAACCGGGATCACCGTGATCGGGCCGCGCTCGTCGCGATCCACCTCGGTGTGATGCCACGGCCTCAGACCGACCACGTTGCCTCCGAGCCGTTCCGCAGCATCCGGGGTGGAGAGTACGAGCCCGGCTTCGGGAAGGAAGGCACGACCGGCGGTGTCGAGGTTGTCCGGGTGCTGGTCGTGCGAGAGCAGCACCACATCGATCCGGCCCACCTGGCCCGCGGTCAGAGCCGGGCCGGTGAGTTTGGTCAGCCGGCCCTGCGGCCCGGGCCCGGAGAACGTGGGGTCGGTCAGGAAACGCAGCCCGCCCAGCTCGATCAAGACGGTCGGCCCACCGATCAGGGTCACCGTCACCGGCCGGACGTCAGCGGGTGCGTCCATGCGGTCATCCTTCCGAGGTCAGGAGTTCGGGCCGGGCCCGGTCGCCGAGCCATCTGCGTGCCCGGTCCTGTGAGGCGGGCGCGGCGGCGTCGATGAGGTCGGCGATGGTGGTGGCACCCAGCTCGGCTCGCCAGGCGAGTTCGGCCTGGTGCATGACCTTCGCGATCCCGCACGGTGTCGTGCACTGCTGCGGGGTGAGGCCGACAGGACCGTTCTGGCGGATTTCGGCGCAGTGGAACATGCTGCTCTCCCGGCGCAGGGCCCGCACGACGTCGAGCACGCTGATCTTCCCCGCTGGCCGGGCGAGCAGGTAGCCGCCGGTGATACCCGGCACGGAGCGGAGGATCTCAGCGGTCACGAGCTGCTTGAGCATCTTCGCCAGATACGGCTCGGGAAGGTCGAAGAACTCCGCCAGCAGACGCCGCGGGAGCGGGCGGGTGCCATCGCTCTGGGCCAGGAGCCAGCAGCAGTGCAGGCCCCACTCGATCGTCTGCGGCAACTCCATTCCCCAATCATAGACCCACGAGGTCCATGTTATTGTGGACCTCGTTCATCCAGGTTTGGAGGTGCGGTGTCAGTCACGATCGAACGGTCCCCGGTGCGCACGGGATGGTTGGTGGCGGCCCAGTCCGGTGCCGCGCTGGCGGCGGCGATGGGAGTCGGCCGGTTCGTGTTCACCCCGGTGCTGCCCCTGATGGAAGCGCAAGCGCATCTGCTGCCGGCACAGGCCAGCGTGATGGCGACCAGCAACTACCTCGGCTATCTGCTCGGCGCGATCCTCGGAATCGTGTTCCCTGTCATCAGCCGCAGTCGGGTCGCCGCCCGAGTCGGCGGGGTCGTGCTCGTGCTCACCCTGCTGCTGATGCCGCTCACGGACAACATGGTCGCGTGGACCGGCATCCGCGGGGTGGCCGGGGTGGCCAGTGCTGTGATCTTCATGGTCGCCGGCAACACGATCCTGGCCGAATTGGCCAGCAGCCGGCCCCACATGGTCGGCTGGGCCTACGGGGGTGTCGGCGCGGGGATCGCGGTCTCCGGGATCCTGATCGCCGTCGTCGGTGCGATCAGCGACTGGCAGGCCTCCTGGTATTCGGCTGCCGCTCTGACGGCGCTGCTGCTCGCGGCCGGCTGGTTCATCGGTGAACCCCGTGAGCAGCGGCAGAACTCCACACGAAACGCGGACGCCGCTCGCGCCGAGCGGACACCGCACGGGAGATGGTTCGCCGCCCTGGCGGTGTCGTACTTCCTCGAGGGCGCCGGCTACATCGTCGCGGGAACCTTCCTCGTCGCCGCCGTCACCGCGACAGGCCCCGTCTGGCTCTCCAGCAGCGTCTGGACGATCGTCGGGGCGGCCGCAGTCCCCTCCTGTGCTCTGTGGACCTGGTTGAGCACACGCATGTCGCGGCCGACCCTGGTCACCGCTGCGCTCATCCTCCAAGCCATCGGCATCGCCCTGCCCGCCCTCTCACCGTCGGCGTTCGCGGGCGTGATCTCCGCAATCCTGTTCGGGGCCACCTTCGTCGGCATCACCACCCTGTCGCTGGCGACCGGGCGGCACCTGAAAGTGCCCTCCGCCATCGCGATCCTCACCGCCGGATACGGGATCGGACAAGTCGCCGGACCGCTGATCGTCGCGCCGACCCTCGGCGGCGGCTACCGGATCGCCCTCCTCGTCGGAGCCGCACTCGTCCTCCTCGCCGCGGCCGGATCGGCGATCCTACGAATCCGGTTCCCGCACCACGACCAACCCCACCACGGCAGCCGTCGGCCGATGCACGAGGCCACGACGAACGTTGGAAGAGGAATCTGACGTGGAATTCCTCGTCGAGAAGCACACTCACCTGCCCGAGGAGATGCCCGATGAGCGGAAGTCGGAACTCACGGCCCGCGAAGGCGCCCGGATCCGCCGGCTCAGCGACGCCGGTCACGTGCACCGGTTGTGGCGCACCACCCGTGACCGGCGACCCGTCACGATAGGGCATTGGGAAGCCGACGACGAGAACGCCCTCTGGGCTCTGCTCGAGACCCTGCCGCTGAGAGAGTGGATGACAGTCACCGTTCTGCCGCTGACCGCTCACGCCTTCGATCCCCCCGCGACCCGCTGACGCGGTGGTGGTGCGGACGATCGCGTCCGTCGGATCCTGGATCGCGGGGACGGGTACGTCGTCGAGCCGGATCTCAGCGACTCCGTCCCCCGTTGAAAACACGCGCAAGAGGCGTAGCTGTGGAGGAGAAGTACTAGCCCCACTCGCAGCGGAAGGAGTACCACAGGATCATGCCCGCTTCACAGGAGCTCCCCTCGACGCTCGAACGGTCGGAGAAGCACGCGCAGGCGCTCTGGTCGAAGGCGCACGACTCGGCCGTGCAGGAGTACGGCGAGGGCGAGCGCGCCCACCGCACCGCGTTCTCCGCGCTCAAGCACGAGTACGAGAAGGTCGGCGACCACTGGGAGCGCAAGTCGAAGAACGGACCGTCCGACCGCAAGGCGGCGGGCGGACGCGGCACGCGTGCGAAGACGCAGGAGGGCGTCGACGCCAACGCGTCGAAGTCGCACCTGCTCGACGTGGCCAAGCGTCTGGACATCTCGGGCCGCACCCGCATGACCAAGGACGAACTGGTCGACGAGATCAAGAAGGCGAACCGTCGCGAGACGGCGGCGAAACGGAAGAAGAGCTGACATGGGCGATGTGATCGCGTTCATCCTGTGCTTCCTGCTGTTCCTCGTAGGGATCTTCCTGCTGGGGCTGGCGGACACCCTCCCTGCGTTCCAGGGGCTCGTGTTCTTCGCGGGCATCCTGTGCATCGCACTGTCGTTCGGCATCCCGGTGCACGTACTGGGCCACGCCGACTGAGGGTTGCCCGGCAGGGGCTGCGGGACGCTCGCGATCACACGACGCCCGGGGTAGCGTGGAACGATGGCTGACTTCACCCGGCTGCACAGCCGGACGTCGGAGCCGGCGGAGGCCGATGCACTGCTCGCCGCCGCGGGCGGCCGGTTCGCGTTCGCCTCGGAGCCCGACGGGGGCTTCTCGTTCTCGGTGGATCAGGCCGTCGACCCGTCGTTCTCGATCGGCCAGTTCAGCATCGGCGGCGAGTGGGAGGCATCCGGCGACTTCGACGACATCGTCATCGTCAACGTGACGCGCGGCAGCTACCTCTGGGACATCGACGGCAAGCGGGGCGTCGCGCCGGGCTCGCCGTTCCTCATCCGGCCCGGGCACGACTTCACGTGCTTCGCCGAGGATGCGGACATCGTCGACATCTTCCTGCCGCCTGCGCTGCTGCAGGATGTGGCACGCACCACGTACGGCGACGAGGACCTGACCGTGGTGTTCGACGGCCCGGAGACGAACAGCCCTCGCCAGGCGGCCTACATGATGACAGCCGCGACGGTGGCTGCGGAGTACGTGCAGTCCGGCACGTTCCGTCACCCGCTGGTCCGGGCCAGCCTGTTCCACACCCTCTCGATGGCGGCTCTGCAATGCTTCCCACTGAACGGCGACCCGCGCGAGCGGCCGTTGAGCCCCGCCGGCCAGCGCGAGACGTATCGCGCGGCGGTCCGCTTCATCGAGGACCACGCCTCCCTCCCGATCACGGTCACCGACATCGCCGGGGCGGTGGGCGCGACGATCGCCCAGCTGAACTCGTCGTTCCGGTCGCACGGCGGCACCAGCGCACGCGCCCACCTGCAGACGGTCCGGCTCTCGGCGGCGCGCACCGACCTCCTCGTCTCCGACCCCGTCACGACGGACCTGACGGACCTGGCCGCTCGGTGGGGGTTCCCGGACGCCGACCGCTTCGCGCGCCGCTACCGCGAGCAGTACGGAGAGGCGCCCGCCGCGACGCTCGCGCACTGACCTGCGCGCGCCGGGCGTGAGTGCGGCATCCCGTCACGTCTGCGGCTGCGCGAGCGGGCGCAGACGTTACCGGGCGCAGCAGTCGCGTCCGCGCACCCGGCGCGGGCGCAGGCCCGGCGCGAGCGGCAGCAGCGCCGCGACGACGGAGGCGGCGGTCGCCGCGACGAACGGTCCCGGCGCGCCCAGCGCATCCCCCAGCACACCGGGCACGGCCATCCCGGTCGCGCCGCGCACCAGCCCCGCGGTGTTCAGCCAGCCGAACGCCTCCGGGGTGGATGCCTCGGGCAGCGCCGCGGACACCATCGCGTACAGCGCGGCGAGGGACGGGGCGAAACCCGGTCCCGCCAGGAACAGCACGGCGTAGAGCAGCGGATGCCCGGCTGGTCCGCCGGGAGCGACGATTCGTGACGAATCGCGCGCCCGCGCTGGGGGCGTGGCGGGGGGTGGCCACGATTTGTGCCAGATCGTCGTTATGGGGCGGCGATAACCGCGATTTGGCACAAATCGTGCGAAGGGACGGAGGGTGGAGGGGGGGGCGGAGGCGGGTGCGGGCTACGGACGCTGGCGCGGCCCGGCGACGGAGTCGCGCTCGATGAAGTCCGCCTCCAGGACGTGGGTGGCGGCGGGCGCGTCGCTGCCCGCGACGCGGGCGAGCAGGCACTCGGCGGTCAGCTCGCCGAGCTGGTGCATGGGCTGCGCGACGACCGACATCGGCGGTGTCATGACGCTCGCCCACGAACTGTCGTCGAAGCCGATCAGCGAGACGTCCTCCGGGCAGCGGAGGCCTCGCTGGCGCAGCGCGCGCAGGGAGCCGGTGAGCGCATCCGTCTCGGTGGCGAAGATCGCGGTCGGCGGGTCGGCGAGCGACAGCATCCCGGTTGTTGATGACGACGGCGTCGGCCTCCACCGTGTCCACGAGGCGGTTGAGCAGCACCAGCGGGATCTCACGCTTGGCGACGATGTCGAGGTGCGGGAGGTCGGCGCGCTGCGGCGGGCCGCGGGCGCGAGGGCGATGCCGTCCGGGGCGCCCCCTCCCCCCTCCCCCTCCCCCCTGGCCTTCTCGCCGAGGTGCACGTTGTTGTGGCCGACACGCCGTGGAGGTGCGCAACAACGTGCACTTCGACGAGAAGGGGCGTCGGCCGGGGAGGGAGGGGGGAGGGGCGGGAGGCGTACTCCGGGATGCGGGCGCGCGCATCCCCCTGAACGAGCGCGCGTGCGCGTGGTTGCGTGGCGGCATGCCTGAGAACCAGTTCACCTTCGACAACCCCGTCGACCGCTACCCCGCCATCCAGCCGGACGAGAAGCAGGTGCCCGAGCCGGGCCTCGAGAGCGACCTCCAGCCGTCCGCGGACCTGGGCGAGGACAGCTACGTCGGCAACGGACGCCTCACCGGGCGCAAGGCCGTCGTCACCGGCGGAGACTCCGGGATCGGCGCGGCCACGGCCATCGCGTTCGCGCGCGAAGGCGCCGACGTCGCGATCGTCCACCTTCCCGAGGAGGAGGAGGACGCGCAGCGCATCGCGGGCCTCGTCCGCGACGCCGGACGCACAGCCGTCACCATCCCCGGCGACCTGAAAGAGCGGGCGTTCAGCGACGAGGTCGTGAAGCGCGCCCTCGACGAGCTCGGCGGGATCGACATCCTGGTCAACAACGCCGGCAAGCAGATCTCCATGGAGAGCCTCACCGATATCCCCGACGACCAGTTCGACCACACCATGAAGACGAACGTCTACGCGATGTTCTGGCTGACGCGTGCGGCGCTGCCGCACCTGCCGGCGGGGGCGACGATCATCAACACCACGTCCATCCAGGCGTACCAGCCGAGCGAGCAGCTCGTGGACTACGCGACGACCAAGGCGGCGATCAACGCCTTCACGAAGGCGCTGGCCCAGCAGCTGGCCCCGAAGGGGATCCGCGTGAACGCGGTCGCGCCGGGACCGATCTGGACCCCGCTGCAGGTGAGCAAGGGTCAGCCCGCCGAGGCGATCCCCGAGTTCGGGCAGCAGACCCCGCTCGGGCGCCCCGGCCAGCCCGCCGAGTTGGCGCCCGCGTACGTGTTCCTCGCGTCGCCCGAGTCGAGCTACGTCATCGGCGAGACCCTCGCCGTCACCGGCGGGATGCCGACGCCGTAGGGCGTTCCCCGAACCGCCGGCCCCGACCCGCCGTGGCGACCCGAACGCGCACGGAGGGGCGGGGCCGGTTTCGTCTGTGCGGTGTGCCGGTGCTCAGGAGGTACCGGCCTGCCGGCGCCCCTTCCGCTGCGCCCGGATCACCAGCGGCAGCACCACCCAGATGACGAGCACGACCACGAAGACGCAGCTGGCCGCGATGATGCCCGCCGGGGGCGCCAGCAGGAAGTCGACGATGAACAGCACGATGCCGGTGAACAGCAGGGAGGCGGCCGCAAGGCAGACGATGAGGATCTTGCTGCCGAAACCCACGAGTTCCGCCTTGGCGCGCTGGCGGAAGAGCAGCCGGTGCAGTGCGACCGGCGCGAGGGCGAACAGCGTGACGATGACCGCGAGGAAGACGAGGACCAGGTAGACCACCACATCCACCGGCGGCAGCTTCGTGAAGCGCTGCTGGAAGGGGAGAGTCAGCAGGAAGGCGGCGAGGATCTGCGTCCCGGTCTGGAAGACGCGGAACTCCTGCAGCAGCTCGTTCCAGTTGCGGTCCGCCCGCTGGGTCGGTGTCTCGTCGCGGCCGTCGGTCGGGTCGGCGTCCGTGCCCTCGCTCATCCGCGCAGCTCCTCCAGGTCGCGCCGCACCGCATCGAGCGCGGCCCCCACGGTCGCCGTCACGACCTCCTCCGGCCGGCCGTCGAAGTGCAGCTCCTCGACGCGGGGAGCGTCGGGGCGCCCGTGCGCGAGGAAGACCGTGCCCGGCTCGCGGCCCTCCTCGGGGCCCGGGCCGCCGGCGCCGGTGACCGCCGCCACCAGGTCGGCGCTGAGCAGCCGGCCGACGCCCGACGCCATCTGGTGGGCGCACTCCGCGGTGATCACCGGACCGGGCGTGACTCCGAGCACGTCGAATTTGACGTGCTCGGAGTAGGCGACCACCCCGCCGGCGAACCAGTCGCCGGCCTGCGGGGAGGCACCGAGCGCGGACGCGATCGCGCCGCTGGTGAGCGATTCGGCGACCGCGACGGTCACGCCGTCGGACGAGGCCAGGTCGGCGATGCGCTCGCCGAGCGTCGTATGCTCCGTCGTCATGCAGGAACCCTATCCGTTGTCGCTGTCGCCTTCGTCGCCTTCCGCCTGAGACGGCTTGTCGACGATCTGCTGCTCGGCCGCGGTGTTCTCGTCGTGGCGGTCGCCGTCGGTGTTCTGGGGGTCGGACATTGTTGCTCCTCTTCCTTGTGCGATGGTCGCGGTCAGGTGTCCGTGCGGAAGTGCACCGCTTTGTGGCTGCCGTCGCAGAACGGCTTGATCGTGGAGACCCCGCAGCGGCACAGCGCCACCGTACGGCGGTGCTGTTCGATCGGCGTGCCGTCGGGGGTCGTCAGGTCGATGTGCCCACGAACGAGCAGGGGACCGTCGGGGCAGGCGACGATCACCGGCTGGTCCTCGTGCGCGGTCATGCGGGCACCCCCACGGGCTCGCGCAGCGAGCTGCGGCCCGCCTCGAAGCACTCGAGCATGTGCCGGCCGGCGAGACCGTCGACGTAGAGGCAGGCCGCCGCACCGAAGACGATGTCCGGCAGCAGGTCGGGCTGCTGCTCCGCGAGACCGCCCGCGAGGTCGCGACCGGCGATCTGCTCGTGCACCGCATCCGCCTCGACGTGCTCGTCGTAGTACCAGGTGACGTCCTCGCCGTGGCCGAGGCGGCGGAACCCGTTGCCGTAGAAGCGGTTCGGGATGGACGACGTCATCTCGAACGCCGCCAGGTGCCCGGTGATCGCGCCGCGCAGGCTCCGGTTCAGGCCGAACATCGACATCATCGTGAACGAGGCCAGTGTGATCGCCGGGACGCGGTCGATATACGCGCCGTAGGAGTCGTCCAGCCCGAGACCGCGCATCGTCTGACCGAAGATCTCGGCGTGGATGCGCTCCGGCCGTCCGGCGCCGTACTCGTCGGCCTGCACCTCCACCAGGGCGGCCTTGGGCCGGCCGGACAGCCGCGGGATCGCCCACGAGTGCGGGTCCGCCTCCTTGCGGGTGTAGATGGAGCGGTGGATGACGAACTCCACGGCCTGCTCCTCGGTCGCCTTCTTGGCGAGGAACCGGGACAGGCTCGGACCGCCGTCCTCCGAGGTCAGCTCGAACAGGTACGCCGCGACGGCGTCGGCGGTCGGCTCGGGCGGTTCGCCGACGGGGACGCGCTCGCGCAGCTGCCGCTCGAAGACCCGCTCGATGCTGCGACGGGTGCGCAGGAGCTCGGGGTTCCACTCCCACTCGTCGTCGGCGTCGACCGTGTCGCCGTAGTGGAGTCCGTACAGCACGAACAGGGTCATCTGGAGGTCCTCGTCGGTGAGGAGGTCGGGGCCGGCGTCGAGCGCCTCGGCGGTGAGGGCGGCGAATCGGCCGAGATGGTCGGATGGTGCGGACGGGTCGGACTGCAGCGCCTCCAGCAGCGCCTCGCTCACCGGCCCCCGCGGGGTGATGCGTGGTGTCATGCTTCGACCGAACCGGCGGAGCGGCGGTCGGTCAAGTGGTTGCCAGGGCGCCGCTTCGGTGCGTCCGCGAGCCTGCGATGCAGTTCGCGCGGCGGTGTGGCGGCGCGGAGGAGGCGGCCGTCCGAGTAGCGGACACCGCCGCGCACGCGTGCGCCGACCGCCAGCCACACGCACACGGCGCGCTCGGCGAGCCAGAGCGGAGCCCACAGGGCGGCGGTCGGCGGGAACAGGGTCCGGCCCCCGGCTCGCCGACGCCCCGCCTCGGCGAGCGCCACGACCGCGGCCGCCCCCATCAGCAGGCGACGCGGACGGCGGAGGGCGAGCAGGGCGAGCGGCAGCACGGCGAGTTCTGCCGCGAGCCGCGCGGGCTGCGCGAAGTCGTCGTAGGCCTGGCGCACGCGCTGGCCGACGAAGTGGCGGACACTGGGAGGCCGACGCGCGACGCCGATCCCGTCGGCGGCCAGCACGCGGCCGCCCATCGCCTCGACCGTGCGGATCAGCTCCAGGTTCTCGAACAGCACGTCGCCGTCGTACCCGCCCGCCGCGATGACGAGGCGCCGCCGCACAGCGAGGGTGCCGGGGTAGTCGTGCCCGAGCGCCCGGTTGAGGAGGCTGCGCCCCGTGTCCCAGCGGGCGTGCCACGGCGCCGGGACGAACACGTTCTGCGGCCGGACGAGGTCGGCCGCATCCAGCATCCCCACCACCGCTCGCAGCGCGCCCGCGTCGTAGCGCACATCGTCGTCGGCCAGCACGACGCGGTCGTGCCGTGCCGTGCGGAGGCCGGTCATCACCCCGGCGACCTTTCCGTTCCGGCCGGGGCGCGGCTCGGCCGGGAGGTGCCGCACGCCCGCCGGCAGAGCCCGCGCGTGCGCGGCGAAGCGGTCGGGGGCCGAACCGTCCACGACCGTCACGTCGATCAGATCGCGGAGGCTCTCCAGGTAGGCGACGAGTTCGCCGAGACCGCCATCGTGCTCCCAGCGCAAGGGGAGGACGTACTCCGCGTCCAGCGTCATGCGGCCGCCCGCTCGGCCGCACGCAGGCCGCGCACGACGAAGCCGCTCCGGGGCCGCGCCGGGAAGGTACGCAGGCTGATCCGCAGATCCTGGTCGGGGACGTCGTACGTCAGTTCGCGGGCGAGCAGGCGGAGCCCGAGCTCGATCAGGTCCACCGTGACCGGCTCGCCCGGGCAGCGGTGGTCCTCGGCGTAGCTTCCACCGCCCTGCGGGATGAGCGTGTTCGGCTCGACCACCATCCCGTCGAACCGCTGGGGCAGGAACCGCTCCGGCTGGTCCCAGATCGCGGGGTCGTGCGTCGTCGCGTAGAGGTCGAGCAGCACCCAGTCGTCACGGCGCACCTGCTCGCCCTCCCAGGTGAGGTCGCGTGTCGCGCGGCCGCCGATCGCCGGGAAGAACGGGTAGAACCGGCGCACCTCCTGCGCGAACCAGCGCACCGCGGCGTCGTCACCGGCGGCGAGGTCGTCACGCCAGCCGGGGTGGCGATGCAGCGCGAGCGCGGCGAAGGTGAGATACCTCCCGACGGCGACGGTGGGGCGCAGCAGGTTGAGAAGCTCGACCGCCGCGACCCGGGGAGGGAGCGGCGCCGAAGCCCCGAGGCCATCGGGTTCGGTGTACGCGGACACCACGGCGAGCGCCGACCCCGCCGGCGCCGCCGCTTCCGTCCGCTCCCGCACGACGGCGCCGGCCAGCAGCCGCTCGGCCCGGGAGCGCTGCGTGCGGACCATCCAGTTCTCCGGCCCGACCGTGCCCGCGGCGTCCACCATCCTGGCGAGCACCCCCGTCCTCCGCAGGTCCCCGGCGACGTCGGCCGGAAGTCCGGCCCACGCCGTCACCGCTCGGGTGAGCACGTCGTGGAAGAGGTCGAGGAGCACGACATCGTCGCCACCGGATGCGTCCGCCGCACGTCGCAGCTCCACTCCGCAACGCTGAGCCAGCGCTTCGCCCGACTCGCCGCGCAGCAGTCCGAGGAAGAGCTCTTTGCGCCGCCGATGCGCGTCGCCCTCGAGCGACTGGACGCTGCCCACATCCTGCAGCAGCGTCAGCACGGACCGCGGCATCGCGCCTGCGCGGCGGAAGCGGCCTCCCTCGTAGAAGAAACGGGCGGCCTCCGCACCGCGCATGACGAGGACGGGCCGGCCGAGCAGCCGGGTGCGGAAACGGTCGCTCCCGGCCGCGCGGAAGCCACGCGTCCCGAACAGGTACCCGTCGCGGATGAAGCGGAGCGTGCTGTCCCCCATCGGCCCGGCCTCAGACCCGCGTGGCGGGCCGGTCGGCACCGGCGCCGCGCGGGCTCAGGAAGACGCCCAGGGCGATCATCCCGACGGCCAGGATGAGATGCAGCCAGTTGTCCGCCGAGTTCAGCGGCACGAAGTTGGCCGGATGGTCCCCGCTGAAGAACAGCCCGTACACCCAGATCACGGCGTAGACGATCCCGCCGACGACCAGGTAGTTCCTGGAGCCGAACCGAGAGGTCGCGAAGGCGAGACCGGCGACCCCGTAGAGCAGGTGGACGATGTTGTGGAGCACGGACACCTGGAAGATGCCGAGCAGCATCGCCATCGAGTCATGGCCGGCGAACGACATGTCGCCGTAGTTCGTGGTCAGGCCCGGGATGAACCCGGCGAGGCCGACGACGAGGAAGACGATGCCGGAGATGAGCGCGGCCTTCTGGACCGCGGTGCCCGCGTAGCGACGGTCGTCGCGGTCGGCGAAGCTCCGGTCGGAGGGGTGGGCGGTTGTCATGGTGGACTCCTTTCCACAACGCACGCAACCCTCGACGGCGCGGGAGGGCGAGCCCTTGACAAGCGGACCTCACGGCCACGCCGCCCCTCACACCTCCGAGTCCTCCAGGCGGGGCGAGTAGAGCGTCGCTCCGGCACGCAACCGGATGACATCGTCGGTGAACGAGGTCAGGTCGTCCCAGAGCACGAGGAACGAGCCGCGGGCGCGCCAGCGCAGGTAGCGCGCGATGAGCGCGGGCGCATCCACCCCGGTCCGCTCGTAGCCGGCGAACGAGCTGTGGGCGTGCGGGCTCACGATCAGGCCGTGCAGGCGCGCGGCGGCGAGCAGGCCGTCCGGGGGTCCGTCGAGCACCAGGCGCGCATCCACCACCTCGCCGAGCCAGTCGCCCTCGGCGGACAGCACCGGGCTGCCGAGCAGGTCACTCAGGATCATGGCGGCCTCCCGGGATGCGGGCGATCACGTGGTCGCGCATCCACCGCTCGGTCCAGCTCGCGTCGAGCGTGTCCGCGGCGACACCGAGGCTCACGACGATCCCCGGATCGGCGACCACCCTCCAGGGGATGCGGATGAAGCGGGAGTCCGGCAGGCGCCCGCCGAAGACCCGGGTCATCAGGATCGGACCGGTCAGCAGCGCCTCCACGACCGGGGGCGCGGCGGACTGGAGGTGGGCGAGGTCGTCGGGCGTCGTCAGCTCCAGGTCGTCGACCGTGCTGACCGGCACCGCGCGCGGGTCGAGGATCTGCCGGTCGAGCAGGTCGAGATCGGCGTCCAGGATGCGGCCGGCGACCTTCGGAGGCGTTGCCAGCCGGCGCTCCCTCGCCGCGCGCCGCCCCGCGCGCTTCTGCTTCCGCGTGGTCATGCGCCCGCTCCTGTCACGATCATCAACGGGATGGCGGCGATCGACGCCACCAGGATGATCCCGAGATACACCAGGCCGAAGAAGTTGGTCACCCGGCCGTTGACCCGCTTCCCCATGTACTTGGGGTCGTTCGCCACGATCAGGATCGGCAGGTAGGTCAGCGGCAGGGCGATCGCCGAGAAGACCACCGAGAACTCGGTGACCTGCACCGGGTCCACTCCGGTGAAGAGGATGGCGAGCGCCACCACCAGCGACAGGATCATCACGACGTGGAACCGGGACGCCGACGCCGGGCGCCGGAACTTGCCCCACGGCCAGCCGAAGAACTGCGCCAGCGTGTACCCGCTCGACAGCGTCACCTCGAGCGCCGCCCCGAACGTCGCGGCGACGAAGCCGAGGATGGCGACGATGAGCCCGATCTTCCCCAGCGCCTGCGCGACGGGGAGTGCGGTCTCGAACAGCGACTGCACCGCGATCCCCTTCGGCAGCAGCACCACCGCGGCGCAGGCAGCGATCGACAGCGACAGCAGCGCACCGAGCGGGAAGCCCACCAGGACGTTCACCCGCGACTGCGCGAGGTCTTTCGGCTTCCACTTCTCCTCGATGGCGCCGGAGGAGAAGAAGAACACCTCGTACGGCGTCATCGCGGCGCCGAACAGCGCGATCGCGTAGTACCAATAGGTGGCGGGCGACTCGTCGGTATGCGGCGACGGCTGCAGCAGGATCTGGGACCCGAGCGACGACCAGTCCGGATGCAGGGCGAACAGCGCCACCGCGAACACGACGAGCGCCAGCCCCAGGAGCCCCGTCACGTTCTCCAGGACCGAGAACTTCACCCGCCAGACCACCAGCCACACCGCGAACGCCGCCACCGCGAACCACAGCACCGGCGAGATGCTGGAGGCGAGCTGCAGCGACAGGGCGATGCCGCCGACCTCAGCGGCGAGCGTGAGCAGGTTGATCAGGAACGACGCCGAGAGGTTGGCCATCGCCATGCGTGCGCCGAGCCGCTCCCGGATGATCTCGAAGGTGGCACGACCGCTGACCGCGGCCACGCGGCCCGACATCTGGGCGAACAGGCAGATGCCGATCGTGCCGACGACGAGCACCCAGACCAGCGTGAGGCCGAACCGTGACCCCACCACGCTGCTGGTCACCAGGTCTCCGATGTCGACGAAGCCGCCGATGGCGGTCAGGACGCCGAGGGCGACGGCGAAGAGCGCCTTCATCCGCGCTCCAGTCGCTTGGAGGCGGCGTCCAGCTGCTCCGCTGCGCGGTCGAGCTGCCGACGGGGACGGTCGAGGGCGGCACCGCTGTCGCGGCCGGCGGCGACCGCGCGCTGGGCGGCGGCCACCGCATCCTGAGCGGCTCGGATGTCGGACAGGACCTCGTCGCGGCTGCGGCCGATCCCGCCGAGCGCGGTCAGGGTGCTGACCGTCTGCGCCTCCTGGGCGAGCGTTTCCGCCGAGGCGGTGAGGCCGGTGTCGAGCACCGTCGCGAGCATGCGGTCGTTCTGCTCCAGACCGAGCACGAGACCGGCGGAGCGGGCGCTCGCGGCGGCGGTGCCGGCGGACTGGGACAGGCTTCCGCGTGCCGCGTCGTCCGCGGAGCACCCGGTCAGGGTCGCTCCGGCGACGACGCCGGCGAGCAGGATGACGGCGCCGCGGGCCGTCGGGAGTCCATGGGTCACGCCCGGGACTGTACGCGCGCTGGGAGCGAGGTGACAGTGGCGGTGGTGCAACCGTCAGGGCAGGCGGCGGCCGCGCGCTGCGGTGCGCTCCCGCGGCGGCCCCGGGTCAGGCGTGAGGAGTCGGGGTGGGCTCGTCGTCGCGGCGGAACCCCGCCGTGGCCTCTTCGTAGGTGGTGTGGCGGCGCGCCGGGTGCGACTCGGCGGGCGGCGGGACCTCCGCCTTGCCGAGGGCGTGCTGCACGAGCAGCTCGACCAGGGACGCCGCGGTGGTGTCACGCGCGCGCGCGATCCGGACCAGGGCGGCATACTCCCGCTCGCCCAGGCGGATCGTGAGGGGCATCCCAGCCGGAGCCCGGCCGGGCCCGTGGACGGACGCCGGCTCGGCTTCAGTCTCATGAGAGTCCTTCATGTCTGAAGCCTCTCACAGGAGAGTGCTCCCGTCAGCAACTTTCTCTGTTCGCCAAACGCACACGGCCGTCCGGCGGCTCTTGCCGCGCGACGAGGAGGCCGGGAAGATCGAGTCGCCGCGTGCCTGGCGCCACCCCGTTCCCCCCGGTCCACGGTGGCGCCGGCGCGGCACTAATCGGCGGGATCCTGGTCTTCGGGTGGCCAGGATCCCGCCGCCAGTTCGCGCAACCCCTCCTGCAGCCGGGCCACCACGTCGCCCGTCCGGACCGCGGCGCCGCCGAGTGTCAGGGCCATCGCCGACGAGGCCGCCGCTCCCACGATCCGGTGGATGCGCGGGTCGCGCGCCCGCATGCCGAGCGCGAGCTGCGCGTCCTCGGCCGCCTCCGCGAGCCGCGAGGCGACACCCTCCCGCGCGCCCGCATCCTCCGCCGCGTCCGCGCCCAGCGCACCCACCGCCTGCGCCATCACACGCCCCAGGCGATCGAGCGGCGAGTCGGTGCGGGAATCCGGGTCGGTCGGCGCCATGAGCTCACCACTCGCCGGCGGTCGCCGCCGCGGAGGCTCGTCCCGCGAGAGCGGCGTCCAGCGTCGCGAGCAGGGCGGCCGGCGTGAACGGCTTGGGCAGGAAGTGCGCTCCGTCGCGCTCCACCGCGGCCCGCGCGCCGGGCCCCGGCAGCATCCCGCTCATCAGGACGACGGCCGTGTGCGGGTGGTCGGCCGCGAGGCGCCGGGCGATCGCGTCGCCCTGCACCCCGGGCATCATGACGTCGGTGAGCACCGCGTCGAAGCGACGTCCCCCCGCGAGCAGTTCCAGCGCCTCCGTGCCCTGCGCCACCTCGGTGACGAAACCCCTCTGGTCGAGTGTCTGCCGCACCAGCTCGCCGATCGCGGCCTCGTCGTCGACGACGAGCACGCGTCGCCCGCGGCCGGCCGCCGGGTCCGGTGCGGGCTCGCGGCGCGGCCAGGCCCCGGCGGTCCCGACGGCCGGCCCGTCGGCCGGGAGGGTGAAGCCGATCGTCGTGCCCCGGCCCGTCGCCGTGCGCACCTCCAGCTCGCCGCCGTGCGCCTTCACGATCGCCGCCGACGTGGGCAGGCCGAGACCCGTTCCGGTCTCCTTGGTGGTGAAGAACGGCTCCAGGATGCGCGCGGCGGTCGCGTCGTCCATCCCGTGCCCGGAGTCGCTCACCTCGATCCGCACCCCACGGTCGCACTCGGTCGCCCGCACGACGAGCGTCCCGCCGTCGGGCATCGCATCGCGCGCGTTGGTCACCAGGTTGACGAGCACCTGGAACAGCTCGGTGTCGTCGCCCGAGACGCTCGGGAGCCGGTCCGGCGACTCGACCCGCAGCTCGAGCGACGCGGGCAGCGTCTCGCGGCAGAAGCGGGCGAGTTCCCGGAGCAGCGCCACCACATCCACCGGCGCCCGCCTGCCCTGCGAGCCGCGGGCGAACGACAGCACCTGCCGGATCATGGCGGCGCCGCGCTGGGCGGCTGCGTCCAGCGCGTCGAGCATGTCGCGCCGGCGCGGATCCTCCTCGTCCTGACGCAGCAGCTGCACCGACATCAGGATGGGCGTCAGCACGTTGTTGAGGTCGTGCGCGATGCCGCCCGCCAGCGTCCCCAGGCTCTCCAGCCGCTGGGTGCGGATGCGCTGCTCCTGCTCGCGCCGGTGCTGCGTGATGTCGGAGTTGACCGCGAACACCGTCACCTGCCCGTCGGCGCCGCGTGACAGCTGCCAGCGGCAGTCCGCGACGAGGACCGAGCCGTCGGCGCGGTTCTGCCGCAGCTCGCCCACCCAGTAGCCGTCGCGCAGAAGGGCGGCGTCCGCCGCGTCGAACTCGGCCGGGTCGTCGTAGAGCAGGTCGCGGATCGACCTCCCCACCGCCTGCGCCGCGGGGATGCCGTAGATCGTCTCCGCGCCGCCGTTCCAGTAGCGGACCACGCCTTCGAGGTCGCGCACGATGATCGCGTCCCGCGCCGCATCCAGAAGAGCCGCCTGCGCCTCCACCTGCCGGGTGTACTCGTCCAGCTTCTCGCGCGCCCTCTGATCCTCGGTCACGTCGCGGACGATGATCGCGATCCCCTCCTCGGTGGGATGCGCGTCCACCTCGAACCAGCAGCCCCAGTCCGGAGCGAACGCACGGGCGCTGCCCGCGACGCCGCGATCCATCGCGTCCCGGTAGATGGACTCGAACGGACTCCCCTGTGTCGTCGGGAGCATCTCCCACAGCGTGCCGTCGCGGAGGTGCGCCTCGTCGATCCCGGCGAGCTGGAGCGCCCACGAGTTGGCGAAGGTGAACCGCCACCCCCGGTCGACGAACACGATGGCGTCGTGCACCTGGTCGAGCGAGTCCCGCAGCAGCCGGGCCATCGCACGCTGCTCCTCGCGGTGGCGGACGAAGGTCGTCACATCGTGGAAGGCTCCGTGCACCCGGACGATGCGGCCGGCCTCGTCCCGTTCGGCCTCCCCGACCAGGTGGACGTGCATCCGACGTCCCGACGCGTGCCGGACGGTGGCGTGGAGGTCGAGGGGATCGCCGTGGATGATCGTGCGCTCGAACGCGGTCCGCACCGCGCGGTGGTCCCCCGGCTCGAACAGCTCCAGCGCCTCCGCGTCGACCGGGACGCGGCCCTGCTGCATCCCGAGCAGCCGGAACAGCTCGTCGCTCCACTCGATGCGCCCGGACTCGACGTCGATGAACCAGCCGGCGAACCCGGCGATGCGCGCCGCCATCCGCACCAGCGTCTCGTTGCCCGCCGCCGCAGCAGCGGCCCTCTCCACATCGCCGATGTCGCGGGCGATCGCCAGCACGGCCGCGACCTCGCCGTCGTCGCCGCGCAGCGGGATGAGCGTGACATCGAGGAGACGCACGGTCCGGTCGGGGGTGACGATGCGGGTGACGTAGCGGCGGTTCTCGCCGGCGACCGCGTGGCGGAAGTGAGTCAGCGCCGGCTCGACGGAGTCGGGATGCAGGAGGCGCGAGAACGGCATCCCGGCCAGCTCGGCCGCCGGGTACCCGGTCAGCTCGGCCAGCGCGCCGTTGCAGTCGACGAACGTCCCCGCCGTGTCGACGACGCAGACGCCGTCGGGGTGACCGTGGAAGAGCGCGTCGAGGCCGTGGAGGCGCAGCGCTTCGGAGGGGGTGGTCATCGCGCGGGCGGCCGCCGTGTCGGGTGCATGGAGGGGATTGTAGGCCGGGCGGGCGGCCTACACTGACCGCATGGACACCGGCCGGGCCGAGCGGAGCATCCTCGTCGTCGACGACGACCCCCTGATCCGCCTCACGGTCGAGGCTGCGCTCGGCGCGCACGGGTACGGCGTGACGAGCTCGGCCGACCCGCGGACCGCCCTCGGCGGCACGGATCCGGACGCCGTGCTGCTCGATGCCATCATCCCCGGATGTTCGCTCAGCGAATGCCTCGACCTTCTCGGTCGCCGGGCGGACGGCAGCGCCCGCCCGATACTGGTGATGAGCGGCTCCCTCGCCCGGCCCGCCGAGCTGGCCGCGAGCGGGATCGGCTACCTGACCAAGCCGTTCACCCTCGCCGCGCTCCTGGAGGCGGTCGAGGGGCTCGTGGCGTCCACCTCTGGGACGGTGACGTGAAGAGGCAGGAGCCAGAACGATGACCGACACCTCCGCACGCACACGGACCCTGCGCGCCGTGGTGGCCGACGACGATGTCTTCACCGCGTCGATGGTGGCGTCCGCCCTCCGCTCGACCGGCATCGAGGCCGCTCAGGCGACCACCGCCGAGCAGGCGTGGGAGACCATCGTTGCGGTCGAGCCGAACGCCATCGTCAGCGACCTCGACTTCGGGGGCGGCGACACCGGCGCCGAGCTGCTGTGGCGCGTCCACCGCGAACTGCCCTGGGTGGGGCTGGTCGTGCTCACCAGCCACCTGTCGCCCGAGCTCGCCGTGGGCGACGACGCCCTCCCGCCGTCGGTCGTGTACCTGGTGAAGTCGCAGGTCAAGGATGTGGATGTGCTCGTCGCGGCCGTGGACGCGGCCATCGTCGGCGGCGAGCACCGCACCGCCGAGCCGGCCGGCGACGTCCGCACCGTCACGCGCGCGCAGGCGGAGGTGTTGCGGCTGGTCGCCTCCGGCGCCTCCACGCGGCGGATCGCCGCCGAGCGCGGAACGAGCGTGCGCGCGGTCGAGACCATGCTGGCGCGCCTGTACGCAGCACTCGGCGTGGATGCGGACGAGCAGGCGAACCCGCGTGTGACGGCCGCGCGGATGTGGCAGCAGGGGCGGGTGCGCATCCGCTGAACCCGGACCGCGGTCCGGCAGGCGCGGTCAGCCGCCGGACAGGAACCGGAGGATCCGCTGCCACGCCCCGTCGCGTGCGACGGTACCTGCCGACGCCTCCGTGTCGTCGGCGTTGTCCGCGAACCCGGAGAACCCGCACGCCTGGCAGACCAGCAGGTCGCTGTGCACGGCAAGGCCGGCGCCGTAGTACGGGTTGCGAACCAGTCGCGCCACGCCCCGGCACTGCGGGCAGCGCGTTTCGCGCATCCGCGGTCCCCCTTCCGTTCAGACCATCATGCGCCCGATGACCCCGTTTCCCCGTGCCCCCTGTTCGCGGCGCGAATGAGGCCGGGGCGACCGCATCCACCCCGCGCGAGCGACGCTGTCCCCCGTCCGAGGGCGAACCGGTGACGGTCGCATGAACACCCGGTGAAGCCCGATCCGCCGCCTCCCGGCCGCTTCTAGGATCGCTCACGCCGGGCTCTCGCCCGCGATCCACCACCCCCTGGAGGCATTCCGCCGATGTCGACCCGCGCCCGGCTGACCGCGTTCTTCGCGGCGCTCGCCGCGCTCGTGGTGGTGGCCTCGGTGCTCGCCATCGTGTTGCGGCCCGTGGCCGCGTCGCCGTCGGCGCCGGCCGCGTTCGACGTCAGCGCCGGCCTCGACGACTGCGGTCGCGGCTGGGGTGCGCCCGGCGGTACGGGCACGGATGCGCACGTCCCCGGCGGCGACCAGACGTTCACCGTCGCCAACACCACGGTCGGCGGCATCGAGGTGTACCTGCAGTCGGTCGACAGCCAGCGCGTCTACCTCGACCTGGAGAGCCTCGGCGCAGGAGCGCACGCCACCGCCCGGGTCACGCTCGGCTCCGGGCGCTACCGCTTCGTCTGCCTGCCCGCCGACGCCGACCCGGCACGCGGCCCCACCGTCGCGGTGGGCTCGCCGCCGGCCGGATCGCGCCTCACCCCCGGCATCGTGCCGGTCACGCGGAACGACCTCATACCGGTCGCGAAGGCCTACGCCGCGTGGGTCTCGGCGCGGATACCGGTGCTCCGGCAGCAGGTCGCCGCGGTCTCCGCCGACGCCGAGGAGGGCGACTCAGCGGCCGCACGCCGCGACTGGATCACCGCACACACGACGTATGAGACGCTCGGCGCCGCCTACGGCGCCTTCGGTGACCTCGGCGACGAGCTCGACGGACTTCCCCGCCACGGGCTGACGGGCTTCCACCTGGTCGAGTCGCAGCTCTGGTCGGGCGCGCCCGCCGCGACCGTCGCGGCCTCGGCCGCCCAGCTCTCGGCGCTGGTCGATCGGCTGCAAGCCACCTTCGCCGACGCGCAGCTCGACCCGGGCGAGGTGGCCCTGCGGGCGCACGAGATCGTGGAGGACGCGATCCAGGATGCACTCACCGGCGACACCGACGCCGGCTCGGGCACCGCTCTCGCCACGGTCGACGCCGAGCTCACCGGCGCCTCCGCGGCCCTCGCGCCGCTCCACGACGTGCTGGCCCCGCGATACGACCGGCTGACTGAGACCGAGCAGGCGCTGGCGCAGGCGCAAGCGCTCGTGGAGACCTACCGGTCGCCCGCCGGCGGCTGGACCACCCTCGGCTCGCTCGACCGTGCGGCGCGGGAGCGTCTGGATGCGGCACTCGACCGCACCGCGGAGCTCCTGGCGCCGGTGGCGGCCATCTGCGACCCGAGGAGGGACTCATGAACGGAATCGGACGGCGCGGCTTCCTCGCCGGCGCGGCGAGCGCGGCGGTCGCGACGGGGGCCGGGCTGGCCGGCGCGGACGCCGCGGCGGCCGCCACCCGGACAGCCGCGCATCCCGTCGCCGCGCATCCCGTCGCCGCGCATCCCGCCGCCGCGCATCCCGCCGCACTGCCGTTCCACGGTGCGCACCAGCAGGGCATCCTGACCCCCGCGCAGAAGGCCTCGGCGTTCGTCGCCCTCGACGTGACCGCAGACTCCCGGGCGGAGCTCGCCGACCTGCTCACGACGATCACCGAGCGCGCCCGGTTCCTGACGACCGGCGGAACGCCCCCGGACCCGGGGCTGACCGCACCGCCACGCGACTCCGGTGTGCTCGGGCCGACCGTCGTGCCGGACGCGCTGACGGTCACGGTCTCGGTGGGCGCATCCCTCTTCGACGACCGCTACGGCCTGGCCACGGCGAAGCCCGCGCGCCTCCGGACGATGGACGAATTCCCGGACGACGCCCTGCGGCGGGAGGTCTGCGACGGCGACCTGCTGCTGCAGGTCTGCGCCGCCGACCGCGACGCGGTCACCCACGCGGTCCGGGAGATCGCCCGCGCCACCCGGGGCGGGATGCAGGTGCGCTGGCGGCAGGACGGCTTCGTCTCTCCGCCCCGCCCGAGCGGAACCCCGCGCAACCTGATGGGGTTCAAAGACGGCACCAGCAACCCCGACACCGGCGATGCGGCCGAGATGGCCCGCCTGGTCTGGGCGAAGGCCGGCGGCGCCGAGCCCGGCTGGATCGCGGGTGGGAGCTACCACGTCGTGCGTGTGATCCGGATGCTCGTCGAGTTCTGGGACCGCGTCAACCTGCACGAGCAGGAGAACATGATCGGCCGGCGCCGGGACACCGGTGCGCCGCTGACCGCGTCCGCCGAGTTCGACGACCCGCACTTCGAGAACGATCCGACCGGTGATGTGATCCAGCTGGATGCGCACATCCGCCTCGCGAACCCCCGCACCCACGACACGGACGGCCAGCGGATGCTGCGCCGCGCATACAACTACGACGGCGGCCTCGACGTGAACGGCAACCTCGACATGGGCCTCATCTTCGTCGCCTTCAACCGGGACCTGGACCGGCAGTTCGTCACCGTGCAGAAGCGGCTGGCCGGTGAGCCGCTGACCGACTACATCCAGCCGTTCGGCGGCGGGTACTACTTCGCGCTCCCCGGAGCCCGCGACTCCTCCGACTGGCTCGGGCGCAGCATGCTCGCCTGACCACCCGGAGGCCCCCGCCACGACCGTGCCGGGGACAGTGAAAGAGAAGGAAGAAGGAATCGTGTTCAGACCTTCACGTCTGCGCCGCTCCCCCGTCGCCCTCGCGGGCGTCGCCCTCGCCGGCGCAGCCGCCCTGGCGGGCGCGGGCATCCTGGCGGGCGCTCCGGCATCCGCCAACCCCGGTGGCCAGCACGGCGACCACTCCGACCAGACCACCACCCCGATCAAGCACCTCGTCGTGATCTTCGACGAGAACATCTCGTTCGACCACTACTTCGGCACCTACCCGAACGCGGCGAACACCGACGGCACCACCTTCCAGGCGGCGAAGAACACCCCGAAGGCGAACACGCTCACGACCTCGGGCACCCTGACGGACAACCCCAACCTGTATGCGCCGCAGCGGCTCACTCCCGCCCAGGCGGTGACCTGCGACCAGAACCACAGCTACGCGGCGGAGCAGGCGGCGGTCGACGGCGGCAGGATGGACCAGTTCGTCCAGAAGACCGAGTCCGACACCTGCACCGGCGCCTACGGCGCGCCCGGCCTCGTCATGGACTACTACGACGGCAACACCGTCACCGGCCTGTGGAACTACGCCCAGAACTACGCGATGAGCGACAACTACTGGGACACGGTGTTCGGCCCGTCCACCCCCGGAGCCCTCAACCTGATCTCGGGCCAGACGCACGGCGGAACCGCCTACGACCCGAAGACCGGAGCGGTCCTCACCACCTCCACGGCCCTCCAGTCGGCCAACGCGCAGGGCGTCGGCACCGTGATCGGCGACCCCGACCCGGCCTACGACGACTGCTCCGACAACGACCACACCGCGTCGTCCGCCGTCGTCGGTATGTCCGGCCGCAACATCGGCGACCTGCTCAATCAGCGCGGCGTCACCTGGGGCTGGTTCCAGGGCGGCTTCACACCGACCACCGCGTGGAACGGGCAGGCCGGCTCGTACGCCAAGTGCGACGCGACCACCGCCAATATCGCGGGGGCGACGCCGAAGGACTACTCGCCGCACCACTCCCCGTTCCAGTACTACAAGTCGACGTCGAACCCGCACCACCTGGCCCCCACCTCGGTGAAGGCGATCGGCCACACGGACCAGGCGAACCACCAGTACGACCTGACCTCGTTCGACGCGGCCCTCAAGGCGGACAACCTGCCCGCCGTCTCCTTCCTGAAGGCCCCGGAGGCGCAGGACGGTCACGCCGGCTACTCCGACCCGATCGACGAGCAGAAGTTCCTCGTCAACGAGATCAACGCCCTCCAGAAGTCGGACAGCTGGTCGAGCACCGCGGTCGTCGTGACCTACGACGACTCCGACGGCTGGTACGACCACGTCGCGCCGAAGATCGCCAACGGCTCCAACGACCCTGCGGTCGACTCGACGGTGTGCACCACCGTGAAGAAGCCGGCGGCGGGCGGCTACGCCGACCGCTGCGGCCCCAGCCAGCGCCTGCCGCTGCTGGTGATCTCGCCCTGGGCGGCGCAGAACCGCGTCGACCACACCCCGACCGAGCAGACCAGCGTGCTCCGCTTCATCGAGAGCAACTGGCTGACCGGCCGTATCGGCGACGCATCGTTCGACACCCGCGCCGGCTCGCTCGGCGGCCTGTTCGACTGGGGTCACCCGCAGCAGCGGGAGGTGCTGCTCGACCCGTCAAGCGGTGCGGTCAGCTCGATCGTGCCGACCCGGCCGCACTGGCCGACCCCGCCGCGCGGCGGCTGGACGGCGCAGCCGTAACGGCGGAACGCATGAGGGGAGGGGCGGTCCGCGATGCGGGCCGCCCCTTTCGTCGGAGGTGCGAGGAAACCGACGTCGTCGCTCAGCGCAGCGTGTCGCGGAGCAGCTCGTCGAGCGACAGGGGGCGGCGGCCGGTCACCCGCTCGACGTGGTCGGTCACGCCCGCGAGCTCGCCGGCCGCGATCGCCGTGTAGGTCGAGACCCAGGCGTCGTTCTGCCAGTCGGGCGCGCCCCACTTCGCCCGCGACTCGTACGCCTCCGGGATCGTCTCGTCGTGGAACGAGATGCCGCGGCCGGTGTGCGCCGACAGCTTCTCGGCGACCTCGGCGAGGGTCAGCTCCTCGGGACCGGTCAGGTCGTAGGTGACGTCGGCGTGCGCGTCGGGATCGAGCAGCACTGCGGCCGCGACCCGGGCGACGTCTGCCCGGGCGACCATCGCGGCGCGCCCCTCTCCCGCCGGGCCACGGATGACACCGTCGTCGCCGACGAGCTCCAGGGCGAAGTCGAGGTACAGGTTGTCCCGCAGGAACGTGTGCCGCATCCCCGAGTCGAGGATGCGCTGCTCGGTGGCGTCGTGGTCCCGCGCCAGGGTGAAGGTCGCGTCCGGCGCCGCCCCGAAGAACGACGTGTACACGATGTGCCGCACCCCGGCATCCTCCGCGGCGTCGAGGAAGGCCAGATGCTCGGCCAGGCGTTCGCGGTTCTCGGCCGCCGACACCATGAACAGAGTCTCGACCCCCTCGAGGGCGGAGCGCGCGGCGTCACGGTCGCCGTACGAGGCGGCGGCCACCACGACGCTGCCCGGGAACCGCGGCGCCCGCTCCGGCGTGCGAGCGAGCATCCGGAAGGGCGCCCCGGCGTCGGCCAGCGCCTCCGCTGTCATCCGGCCGACGGCTCCGGTGACGCCCGTGACGGCCAGCGCCGGCATCCGGTCGCTCACCGCGTCAGCCCCCGCACAGGTGGAAGGGGTGGCCGCACGTCAGGGGTGTCGAACACGATGATGTGTGGCCTGATCCGCATGGCAGCATCCAACCCCCCACGGCCGACAGCGGCAAGAGCCGGTCAGCGCCCCAGCCGCTCGTCCAGCCAGTCGAACATCCGCTGCTCGGTGAGTGCGCGGGCCAGCGGCTGCACATGGAAGTCAGCGCCCTCCTCGGCGGTGAACCGCACGAGCGTGGAGACCTCCGGCGTCAGCGCGGCCAGCCGCTCCGACTGGCCGGGCCAGAACTGCTCGTGCTCCGGGTCGGTGATCAGGAGCGGAGTGGTGATGCGGGATGCGACGTCCTCCACCGTGTACTGGAGCACCGCGCGCATCGTCTCGGCGAAACCGGTGGTGCCGTAGGGGCGGGCGCGGAAGCGCCAGGTGTGCGAGAGGTCGGGCGAGAACTTCATGCCGAACTGCATGTCGCGGTCGAACTTCTCGTCCTGCCCCTCCTTCAGCAGCGCGCGCATGTTCGCCGGCAGGTGCTCGGTCCACGAGGTCGACACGTCCACGACGCCGGGATCGGCCACGGCGGCGGCGAAGCGGTGCTCGAAGGCGAGCGCCCGCGGCACCCAGTAGCCGCCCTGGCTGATGCCGTAGAGGGCGACACGCTGCGCATCCACCCCCGGCCGGGCGAGCACGAATTCGAGCACCGGCGTCAGGACCGCCTCCCAGTCAGGGCGGAAGGGGATGCCCCGCTCGAACAGCAGTGACTGCTGACCGGGACCGTCGAAGACGAGTGCGTCGTAGCCGCGTCGGAGAGCGCCCGACACCGCGGAGGACCACAGCGAGGTGAGGGCGCCGTCGCTGCCGTTCACGATCACCAGCACGGGACGGGGACCGGCGTCCACGGCCGCCGACCGGAACCAGTAACCAGGCATCGTGGTGTCTTCGTACGGGATCTCGACACGGTCGATGTCGAGGTCGACGAGGTCGACCCAGCGGTCCCACGCCGCCCGGTGCGAGCGGAAAGTGGGCAGCAGGTCCTCGTCGGAGGGGAGCGAGGCGACGGCATTGACGGCGGAGGCGTAGTACGAGGCCGCCCGCAGGAACGCGCTCGCTGCGCTGACCGTGTGCCCGTCAGCGGCGGCCGCCTCCGCCTCGGCTGCGATGCGGTCGCCGAGTCCGCGCCAGGCCGCGAACCACCCGTCGTGGTCCTTCGCGCGGATGCCGTGCACGGCCGCGAGGACTTCGCCGATGTCCGCCGCACCGCTGAACGCCTGTCCGATCGTGGTGCGGATCTCGAAGTCGACGTCGGGATCGCCGGAGAACGTGAACTCGTGCGTGCGCGCCATGACGACAGCCTGCCGCGTCCGTCGCGCCCGGCGCCATCCCTCGACCGGGTGGCCCAGCGGGTGGCCCAGCGGCCGGCCGAGAGGCCGGCCGGCGTCCGCGAGCGTCAGTCGATCAGGCCGAGGGCGACCAGCCGCCGCAGCACCTCGACGCCGGCCGGAGGGCAGCGGGCGGCGTCCGCGCTCGTCGTCCAGTGCACCACCCCGACCTCGCCCGAGGGGACCGGCTCCTGATCGGTGGATGCGCGGAACACGCGCATGTGCACCTGGCGGCCCTCCGGCTCGCCGTGCGCCTGCGTGCGCACCTCGAAGAGCTCGTCGAGCGCGGACGGGTCGAGCCGGAGCGCGACCTCCTCGAGCGCCTCCCGCGCTGCGGCCTCGACGGCCGACTCGCCCGCATCCACTTTGCCGCCCGGCATGTAGTAGACGTCTCGACCGCGCGCGGTGACCATGAGCACCCGACGGTCGCGCACGACGGCGACGGCGGAGACGATGAGCGGCGCGGAGGAGGTCACCCGACCACGCTACGGGATGCGGCCGCTACGGCGTCTCGGCGACCTGCTTCAGCTTGCGCAGCCCCTTCTCGAAGTCGCCGCCGACCAGCTTGTCGAGGTTGACGAACCGCGTGTACAGCTTGCGCGGCGTCTCCATGCGCCAGATCACGCGGGTCCCGTCGCCCTCCGGTTGCAGCACGAAGCGCAACTCGTTCGACGACGTGAACGGCCGTGTGAAGTCGAGGTGGATGCCGACGCCGTCCGGGTCCACCGCGGTGATCCGCATGCTGCCGGAACCGGCCTTGCGGTTGCCGGACCAGGCGTACGTCGAGCCCACGGCTCCCGGTTCGCCGGAGTAGTCGCGCTTCAGGTCGGGGTCGAGGTCCTCCCACGGCGACCACTGCGTCCACTCGGGCAGGCGTGAGATGTGCGGGAGCAGCTGCTCCGGGGTCGCGGCGATGCGCTCCATCCGCTCCACGACGACGTTCTCGGTCATGCGCTGAGACTAGCGGCCTGTGCAGCCGAGGGCCACGGCGCATTCCCGCGGGCGGGCGCTCATGGCAGGATCGGGGGCGTGACCGGCCGAACCATGCTGCTCGACAGCGCCTCCCTCTACTTCCGCGCGTTCTACGGCGTACCCGACACCGTCAAGGCTCCCGACGGCTCGCCGGTGAACGCGGTGCGGGGCTTCCTCGACATCATCGCGAAGCTCGTCACCGACTACGGGCCGGAGTCGCTGGTCGCCTGCTGGGACGACGACTGGCGTCCGCGCTGGCGGGTCGACCTCATCCCGAGCTACAAAGCCCACCGGGTCGCCGAGCTCGTTCCCGGGGGCGTGGATGTGGAGGAGACGCCGGAAGCGCTCGTCGCCCAGGTGCCCCTCATCCGCGAGGTGCTCGACGCCCTCGGAATCGTGATCGTGGGCGCCGCCGAGCACGAGGCCGACGACGTCATCGGCACGCTCGCCACCCGGGCGCCCGGCCCGGTGGATGTCGTGACCGGCGACCGCGACCTCTTCCAGCTTGTGGACGACGAGCGCGACGTGCGGATCATCTATACCGCTCGCGGCATGAGCAACCTCGAACTCGTCACCGGTGAGGTCGTGGAGCGGAAGTACGGCGTGCGCGGCGACCAGTACGCGGACTTCGCGGCGATGCGCGGCGACACCTCAGACGGCCTGCCCGGCGTGGCCGGGATCGGAGAGAAGACCGCCGCGGCGCTCCTGGCGGACTACGGCGACCTCGCAGGGATCGTCGCAGCCGCAGAGGATGCCGCGAGCGGCATGAAGCCTGCCGCACGCGCGCGGTTCGCCGCAGCCCGCGACTACCTGACCGTGGCGCCGCGGGTCGTCGAGGTCGTGCGCGACCTCCCGCTCCCCGAGGTGGATGCGCGCCTCGCGCCGCCGAGCACCGAGCAGCGCGCGGAACTCGCGGCCCTGTCGGAGAAGTGGGGCCTGGGCGGGTCGCTCGACCGCCTGCTCACGGCGCTCGACCGCTGACCGGCCCCGCTCAGGTGTCCGGCGACCACCGCCACAGCTCGCGCTGCGCGAGCAGCGCCAGCTCACGCAGCACGTCAAGGTCGGCCTCGCCTTCCGCGCGCTCGCGGGGGCTGCGGCCGAAGACGCACAGCGCGCCGATGCGGGTGCCGTCCGGCGCCTCCACCGGATAGCCCGCGTAGTAGCGCAACCCGGCTGCGCCGGTCACGAGTGCACTGCCGGCGAAACGGTCGTCCTCGACGGCGTTCGGCACGACCATCCCGTCCGCGGTCTGGATGGTGTGGATGCACGCCGACTGCTCGATGGGGATCTCCTGCAGGACCGAGCCGGTGGACGCCAGCGGCCACTCCTTCTGATCGTCGAGGACGGTGAACATGGCGATGTCGGTGCCGAGCGTCCGCTTGGCGGTGCCGACGATGTCGTCCAGGCGGGCGTCCCCGCCGCGCCCGCTCAGCTTGAGGCGCTCGATGGCGCCCACCCGATCGGAGGCGTCGGGGGCCGGGACCGCGCGCCGGCCGGTGTGCTCGTGCAGCGCCGGCGCCAGGACGTCGACGATCTGCCGGGCCCAGAACAGGTAGTCCGCGGGCGTGCGATGGCGTCCCGAGTCGCCGCGCGGCGGCGCGCCCAGCGCGACGAACTGCGTGCCGGTCTCGCGGCAGACCCGGCGGGCGACCGCGTTGAGCCGCTCGGCGTGCTCCTGCGCGATGGCGCCCGCGGCCGAGTCGTACGAACGGATGGAGCGGATCGGCTGGGCGCCGAGCCAGATCACGATGCGGGGTTCGCCCGCATGCGCACGCGCGAGCAGCGCGCGCAGGCGCGCCTCCCAGCGTTCCGGGTCCGCCAGCCGGATGGCGTCGGGGATGGTGGCGCTCAGCACCACCGCGTCGTAGCGCTCGGGACCGGCTGCGTCGAACAGCCGCGTGAGGCGGCGCACCCCGGCGGACGGGTGCGGGACCACGTCGACGACGGCGCCACGGTCGGTGGCCGCCGCGAGAGCGCGGGCCACGCCGCCCGGCAGCGCCAGGTCGTGGCTGCCGACACCCCAGCCCACGACCGGTCCCGAGCCGACGACCAGAACCCGCAGCGCACGGCGACCGGAGGCGAACGCCTGCCGCTCCCCGACCGGCCGGACGAGCCGGTTGCGCACGGCGACGACGCGGGCGCGCCAGGCGAATATCCTCGCCCGGCGAGGGAGCGACACCCTGTCGTCGTCCACCCTCCGACCGTAGCCCGGCGCCGGCGGACGCCCAAACCGGCCCGGCGAGGACCGTTCGCTGACAGACTCCTCCGCCACCGGCGCGGACGCCGCCGTCACGGGGTCACGAAGCGCCCCTCCTCCGCGTCGCGGCTGGACTGCTCGCGCAGCACGAAGTGCTGCTTCTTGCCGGTCGCGGTGTACGGCAGCTCCGCGACGAACGTGTAGCGCCGCGGGCGCTTGTAGTCCGCGAGCGCGACGGCCGCCCGGCAGTGCGCATCCAGCTCGCGCGCGGCGGCCTGCGGATCGGCGAGCCTCCCGGGGCGCGGCTGCACGTACGCCACGACGATCTCGCCCCACTCGGCGTCCGGCAGCCCGACCACGATGCTGTCGGCCACATCCGGATGCGCGGCGAGCACCTCCTCCACCTGCACAGGATGCACGTTCTCGCCGCCGGAGATGATCATGTCGTCCTTGCGGCCCACGATCGTCACGATCTCGTTCTCGTCCCAGCTGGCCAGGTCGCCCGGGTACATCCAGCCGTCGCGGAACTTGCGAGCCTGCTCCTCGGGATTGTGCATGTAGGCGTACCCGCTCTTCACGCTCCGCATGATCACCTCGCCGATCTCGTGGCCGTTCTTCGCCGCGAGGTCGTCGGGCGCCGCGACGCGGTCGTCGCCGTAGACCTTGACCACCGCGACGTCGTCGTCGAGGCACGCCCGGCCCGCCGCGCCGGCGGCGTCAGGGAGGTCCTCCGGCCGCAGGTAGGTGTTCCAGAAGGCTTCGGTCGTGCCGTACCCGTTGGCGATCCGCGGCGTGAGCACGCGCTGGTAGCGCAGGGCGGCCGAGCGGTCGAGCGGAGCGCCCATGGTGACGATGCCGTGCAAGGACGACAGGTCGCGCGGGTCCGCCTCCTGCGCATCGGCCAGCCGCTCCAGGTTGGTGGGTGCGCCGATCACGTAGGTGAGTCCGTGCTCCTGGATGCCGTCGAGCACGACCTCCGGATCGAAGCGGGGCAGCGTGACGACCTCGGCGCCTACGTAGAAGGCCGTGTTGGGTCCCGCGCAGTAATTGCCGCCGCGGTGGAACCACGGCGACATGTTCATGGTTCGGTCGGTGGGCGAGAGCGGGAAGTGCATGATCACGTCGTGCGCGGTGAGCACCTCGTTCAGGCTGGTCAGCGGTACGGCCTTCGGCATCCCGGTGGTCCCGCTGGTGTACAGACGGGAGGTCTCGTCCCACACGCTGGCGCCGTCCGGGGCCCGGAACGACGGCGCCCCGTCGACCAGCAGCTCCTCGAAACGGACGGCGCCCTCGATCAGCGGTCCGTCGCCGACGGCCGCGAGCACCGCCGGCCGGTGCCTGGCCAGCTCCAGCGCGGTGCGCACGCTGTCGCTCGCGGCGGCGTCGTAGACGAAGACCGCCGGCCGGGAGTCGTCGAGGATGTGCGCCGTCTCCCCCGGGGCGAGGCGGAAGTTCATGGGGGAGCTCACCGCGCGCAGCCCTTGGGCGGCGACGTACAGGAACGCGAACTCGGGGGTGTTCATCAGCTGGTACGCGACGATGTCGCCCACCCCCACCCCGCGAGCGGCCAGTCCGGCGACGAGGCTGCCGGTGACCCGTCCGAGGTCGCCGTAGGTCCAGCTGCGGCCGGAGGGCGGATCGGTGATGGCGACGCGCGACGCGTACCGGTGCGTGTTCCGCTCCACCGCTGAGGCGTAGGTGAAGTGCTGCTCGAAGACGGCCCGGAGGATGCTCGGGTCGTACTCGGTGTTCGGCTGGATGCCGGCATGAGATGCCGGGTCGGTGAGGGTCATGGTTCTCCTCGGGTACTGCGGGTTCAGGCGTCCGGTGGGCGTCGACTCCGTCTCGGATCGGTGGGGGCGGTGTTCCGGTCGAGCTCCGACCAGAACGGAGGCGCGACGACGGTGAGGCCACCGTCGACGACGAGGGTGTGGCCGGTGATGTAGCCGGCGGACGGGGAGGCGAGGAAGCGGACGGCGTCCGCGATGTCGTCCGCGGTGCCGACGCGGCCGAGCGGGATGCGTGACGTCATCGCATCCAGGTCCGGGACGCCGTCGTTCCCGTAGAAGAAGTGCAGGGAATCGGTGTCGATCAGGCCGCCGTTCACGGCGTTCACCGTGATCCCGTGGCGGCCGAACTCGGCGGCGAGGTGACGCACCCACGACTCGACGGCCGCCTTGTCGGAGCCGATCGCACCGTACAGCGGGAAGGCGCGGTGGCTGCCGTAGCTGGTGACGGCGACGATGCGGCCACCCGTCGCGCTCCCGTCGGCACGGGTGCGCATCCGGTCGGCGGCCCTCTGGGCCAGGAGGACGAACGAGCGGACGTTGGTCGCCCACGATCGCTCGAGGTGCCGGGACGTCAGCTCGGCCGCCGGGCGGAACGCCGATGCTGCCGCACTGGCGACGAGCACATCGAGGCGGGCGCCCGGAGGGAACTCGTCCGCGAACAGACGGTCGATGTCCTCCTCGCTCTCGAGCTCCAGGCGGTGGGCGCGCGCCGCACCTCCGGCCGCGGCGATCGCGTCGACGACCTCGGCGGCGGCCTCCGCCTCCCGGCGGAACGTGAGCACCACGTCCATTCCCTCGGCGGCCAACGTCTCGGCGATCCGGCGGCCGATGCCGCGAGAGCCGCCGGTCACCAGCGCGCGCCGCACCGGCTGGCGCTGGTGCGCGGGCGGCCCTTCGCGATCCGGGGAGCTGTTCGTCGTGACCTCCGTCGTGTCGGACGACAGTCTAGGACCGTCGGAGGCTCCCTCCGGTACGCGGGGGCCGCCCACCCTCCGCCTACGGCAGGATGTGCCCCGCCGTGGTGAACAGCCGGTACCACTCCTCGCGGGTGAGTGGGATCTCCGACCCCGCCGCCGAGTCGCGAACGCGCTGCTCGTTGGTCGTGCCGAGCACGACCTGCATCCCGGCGGGGTGCCGGGTGATCCAGGCGACCGCGATCGCCGTGGGTGTGACGTCGTACTTCCCGGCCAGCTCGTCGATCACGTCGTTCAGCTCGGCGTAGTTCTCACGGTCGCCCAGGAAGACGCCGTCGAAGAAGCCCTTCTGGAAGGGCGACCACGCCTGCAGCACGATGTCGTGCAGGCGTGCGTAGTCGAGGATGCCGTTGTCGCGGTCGATCGACTGGTCGAGGCCGGCCATGTTCGCCGCGATGCCCTGGGCGATGAGCGGCGAGTGCGTGATGCTGAGCTGCACCTGGTTCGCGATCAGCGGCTGCGACAGGGAGCGCTGCAGAAGCTCGATCTGTGCGGGCGTCTGGTTGGAGACGCCGAACGCGCGCACCTTGCCAGCGCTCTGCAACTCGTCGAAGGCGAGGGCGACCTCGTCGGGCTCGACCAGGGTGTCGGGACGGTGGAGGAGAAGGATGTCGAGGTAGTCGGTCTTCAAGGCCTCGAGCGACCCGTCGACCGAGCGCAGGATGTGCTCGCGCGAGAAGTCGAAGAAGCCGTTGCGGATGCCCACCTTGGACTGGATGACCACCTGGTCGCGCTCAGCGGCCGGGATGGCGCCCGCGTCGCCGAACCGGCGCTCGCAGCCGTGGCGCTCGCCACCGTAGACGTCCGCATGGTCGAACATCGTGATGCCCTCGTCGCGGGCGGTGCGGACCAGAGTGCGGATCTGCTCGTCGTCCAGCGACGAGATGCGCATCAGGCCGAGGACGATGTTGGACGCGGTGATATCGGTCCGGGGAAAGGTGAAGGTCTTCATGCCTTCCATCTAACCCCTCGTCAACCCCCTGACGGCGCGGAATTACGCGCCTACTGTCGGTGATGCCAGAAAAGGGGGCACTCCGATGACCATGACGCCCGACTTCCGTGTCGCTGTTGATGATTTCGCGCAGGAGACGGGTCTCCGCCGCCGTCCCCCGGCGGTGTCGGGGTACATCGTCCACGCGCTGGGCCGCGACTTCCGGGTGACCGACGAGATGGCGCGCATCTTCCTCAACCAGGTGGAGCGTGTGGCGGCGACGGATTCGTCCGCCCTCGTCGTGCTGCGCCACGAGAAGGGCGTGGAGCTGCTCCTCGCCACCGACGACAACTCGTTCTCCATCCGCACGGCCTCGTAGGCTCGTCCCGTGGAGGACGGGACCGACGAGCGCCGCACGGACGACCCCGTCGTCGCGGGCATCCGCGCGGTGCTGCACGATGCCGTGACGACGCTGCTCACCGTGGAGGCCCGGCGCGAGGCCCTCGCCGAGTACGTTCCGGCGCGGAACGCGCTGTTCATCCGTCGTGAGCCGGTGCTGCGCCGCATCGGGAGCGTCTGGCGGCTGGGCGTGTTCCTCGTGGACGCGGACGGCGTCCTGCGCGCCACCGGGTTGCTGGTGCGGGCGACGCCGCCGGGGCGGCCACAGTACCAGTCGCAGTCCGCCGAGGAGCGGCGAGCGCTACGGGCGGCCGCACAGCGCGGGCGGTTCCGCGATGGCGAGACCGTCAACTTCGGGGCACCGGTGATCGATCTCGATCCGGCGGCCCTGGCTGCGGGCGAGGGGCCGCTGTTCGTGCGGGATGGGCGCGCGCTCGTGCGCTGGAGCCCGGCAGCGGGCGATGCCGGGGCTCGTGATTTCGCGGACTACGTGAGCGAGCGGGTGGACCTGCTGGCCCACCCGCCCGAGGGTGCGTGACCCGGCCGGCGGGAGTCAGACCGCGGGCGACGGCGACGCGGGGCCCGATTCGGACGCGGGGCCGTTGCCGGATCCGTTCTTGCCGGTGACCTGGTCGATCTTGCTCGACGCCTTGTCGGTGACCTTGCTGACGGTCTCGCTGACCTTCCCCCCTACGTCGGACGCGGCACGCCCGGCGAAGTCCTTCACATCGCCTTTCACGTGCTGCACGGTGTCGGACTGCGCGAACCCGCGCCATTTGCGGCGCATATCCTCGTATGCGCCGCGCCCGGCGCGCGACCCGATGACGAACCCGACGGCGACTCCTGCGGCAAAGATGATGATCTTCATGGCGTGCACCGTACGCGCCGGGCGCGGCGCGCGACAGGGGCTGATGAAGGTGCGGGCACCGGCGGTCACCCGTCCGTCCGGCGCCGGAGCCTCCGCGCTGCCGCAAGCGAGCCGACGGCGAGCAGACCCAGTCCGAGGAGCAGCAGCCACCCGGCGACCGTGCCTCCGGTGTCCGCGAGCGCGTCCGTCGAGGTCGCCGCGCCTGCTGCCGGGGCGCCGGCGGGCGCCGGCGCCCCGGGAGCGCTCAGGTCGACCTGGGCACTCGAGGGCAGCGTCGTCTCGGTCACAGCATCCGGAGCGTCAGGGTCGCTGCCGGAGCGCATGGTGGCCGTCGCCGTGTTCTTCACGCTTCCCGCGACTACGTCGGCGGATGTGATGGTGTACTGCGCGGTGCAGGTCGTGCTCTCACCGGGCGCGAGGACCAGGACGGGACAGGTGGGCACCGGGAGCGGCCCTGTCCCGGAGAACCCGACGCGTGTCTCGGCGATGCCCAGCGCGCTCAAGGTCGTGTTCCCGGTGTTCGTCACGCGGAACCGGTACTCCACCGTGTCGCCTGCCTGCGAGCCGGTGGCAGGGCTGACGCTCTTGACCAGCGCGATGCCCGGCGTCTGCGTCACCACCGTCGTCGCCGTGGAGGGAGCGGAGACGGTCGGCGCGGCGGCGGTCGGGGCCGTACCCTGCGCGGTCGCCGTGTTCACGACCGCCGCTCCGGCGTCGATATCCGCCTGGGTGACGGAGTAGGTCGCGGTGCACACCATGCTGTCACCGGCGGCGAGGAGGGCCGCCGGGCAGGAGGGGACCGGCGCTCCCCCGCGGCCGCTGAACAGCGACTCGGCGATCCCGACATCGTTCAGGGTGACGTTGCCCGTGTTGCTGATCGAGTAGCGGTACGTCAGCACGTCGCCCGCGGAATCGACCGAACCGGGCGTGACCGTTTTGACGAGGGTGAGCCGCGGAGCGGCCGGGAAGGTCAGCGAAACGGTCGACGGAGCGCTCTGGACGGGGTCGCCGAAAGGTTCCTCCGCTGTCGCGTAGGCGGCGTTGGTCAGCCCGCCTGCGTCGACGTCAGCGGGCGTCACGGAGTACGTCGCGGTGCACACGATCTGCGCACCCGGGGCCAGCGGCCCCGACGGGCACGACGGCGACGGGGGCGCCCCGGTTCCGGTGAACTGCGACTCCGCGATGGCGAGATCGGTCACCGTGACGTTGCCGGTGTTCGTCACCGTGTAGCTGTACGTCAGCAGCTGCCCCGCCGCCCCTGCGCCCGGGTCCGCCGGGTCGACGCTCTTCACGAGCGTGATCGCCGGGGACTGGACGACGGGAACCGTCACCCGGACGGAGGGCGGGGACGAGACCGGTGTTCCGCTCGGCCCGGCTCCGGAGGCCGTCGCCGTGTCGTTCAGGCGTCCGTGATCGAGGTCCGCCTGACCGACGGTGTAGGTGGCCGTGCACTGCACACTGGCCGCGGGCGCGAGCGTGGTGACCGGACAGGCGACGGAGCTCAGCGCGCTCGGGTCGGAGGGCGCCTCCAGGGTGTCCGTCACGCCGATACCGCTCACGGTGACGTTGCCCGTGTTCGTGACGGTGAACACGTACGGGATGCTGTCGCCGACGGCGGCGACCGAGTTCGTCGCCGTCGACTTGACGACGGAGAGCGCCGGCGTTTCGTCGACGGGGATGCTGACGGCGGACGGAGGGGACGCGATGGGGGCGCCCGCGGGTCCGGTGCCCGTGGCCGTCGCGATGTCGTCGACCGTGTCGTTGTCGAGGTCGGCCTGGGTGACGGTGTACCGAGCCGTGCACACCATGCTGTCTCCGGCCTCGAGCACCGTTCCCGGGCAGTCGATCGCGGTGAGCGCCGCCGGGTCGGAGGGCGCCGCGACCGTGTCGGTCACCGTCACTCCGGTGACCGTCACGTCGCCGGAGTTGGTGACGGTGAATGTGTACGGGATCGTGGCGCCGACCGCGTCGATGGTGGTCGTGGTCGAGCTCTTCTTCAGGGTCAGAGCGGGCGCTTGGTCGACCGGGATCGAGACCGACGACGGCGACGATGTGATGGTGTCGCCGTCGGGCCCGGTGGCGGTGGCCGTCGCCGTGTCGTCGAGCGTTCCGTGATCGATGTCCGCCCGGGTCGCTGTGTATGCCGCCGTGCAGGTGACACTGGCGCCCGGCGCGACGGTTCCGCCCGGGCACGAGATCGCGCTCAGGGCCCCCGGGTCGGACGGTGCCGCGACCGTGTCGCTGATCGTGAGGGCGGTCAGGGTCGTGTTTCCGGTGTTGGTCACCGTGAAGCTGTAGGGGACAACGTCTCCCGGGGCGACGACAACAGCCGTCGTCGAGCTTTTCGTGAGCGTCAGCGAACTGGTCCGACCGACCGGGATGGTGACGCTGGACGGCGCCGCCGTCACCGGGTCCCCGCTCGGCGCCACGGCCTGGGCGGTGGCTGTGTCTGCGAGGCTCCCGTGATCGATGTCCGCCTGACCCACCGTGTAGGTCGCACTGCAGACGACGCTGGCGCCGGGTGCGAGCGTGGTCGTCGGGCAGGTGATGGTGGAGAGGTTCGCCGCGGTGGACGGGGCGGCCAGCGCGTCCGTGACGACCAGGTTCACGAGGGTCGTGTTGCCGGTGTTCGTCGCTGTGAAGGTGTACGGCACGAGGGCGCCGAGGGTGTTCACGCTCGTCGTGGTCGAGGCTTTGACCACGGTGAGCGCCGACGACTGGGACACCGGCACCGTGACCGTCGACGGCTGCGAAGTGATGGGCGGGGCGCCTCCGGGCGACGTCGCAGCCACCGTCGCGGTGTCGGCGATCGTCCCGTTGTCGAGGTCCGGCTGCGTGACGGTGTACGTCGCGGTGCAGGTCATGCTCGCGCCAGGATCCAGGGTCGTGCCCGGGCAGGCCGGCGGCGCGTCCAGACTCCCCGACGGCACGTGGGGCACGTCCGTGAGCGCGATGCCGGACAGTGGCGTCGCGCCTGTGTTGGTCACGACGAAGGTGTAGGGGATCTTCTGGCCGACTGCGGTCGCGTTCGCGGTCGTCGTCGCCTTGACAACCTGGACCGATCCGGGTGCGGTGAGCGCGAGATCCATGTTGGTGTTCATGAAGCCCGGCGGGAGGAAGGGATCGAGGAGCTTGCCCGGGTCGCTCGACGCGGTCGCCGGCTGGTTGCCTCCGATGATGCCGCCGCTTCCGTCGCGGACGTAGTCGAAGGTGACCGGCGAACTGGTGAGCCCGACGACGGTCGGGTCGCCCTGCGGGCTGTTCTTGTTGCCCAAGGACTCGCCGACGGAGGCATCAGAACCGGAACCGATGGTGAGGGTGTTCAGTCCGGCGAGCGGACCGCCGGCCTGGAAGGCGCTGGGCGGGATGCGCACCGTGTACGTGCCTGCCGGGAGGCTCTGGACGATCCATCGTCCGTCGGCGCCCGTGGTCGTGGTGGCGAGGACGTTCCCCGCTCCGTCCAGCACGTCGATCGGGACGCCCGCCACCGGGGTGTCGCCCGGCCCGAAGCGGCCGTCGTTGCCGCGGTCGTTCCACACCAGGTCGCCGATGGACCAGCCGGGCATGAGCACATACGGCTCGTTGGAGGGCAGCGGCTGGTCGGGGAAGGACGCCGAGAAGATCTCCGCCCGGTTGATGTAGAGGCCGTTCAGCTCGGGCAGTCCGTTCACGACCGCCGGGGTGGCGGTCGAGGGCACGCGGGCGTGCACCGTCTGGCCGGGCAGGAGCGTGCCGCTGGAGACGAACCGCACCGCGGTGACGGAGGCGAATCCCGGACCTGCGGCCACCTGGGCGGACGTGAGCCAGATGCTTCCCGCCGTTCCCGGCGCCGGGGTGGTGTTCACCGTCGCCCGCGGGTCTTGTGGGACGGTGTTCGACGGCTCCACGGAGTAGTACCAGGTTCCCGGCACGTCACCGGTGGCGCCCGTGGTGTACGTCGGCTGAGGGAGAGCCGCCGAGATCCCCGTCGTTCCGGAGAAGTCGGAGGCGAACTGGTCGCGTTTCGACAGCGAGCCCGGGGCGGCGTCGCCGTTCCACGGGAAGACGTCGACCAGGTCGGGGGCCTGGAAGGTCACGGCCGTGGTGGTGTTCGACCAGTCCAATGCCCAGGTGAACGTCTGACCAGGCGCGACGAGCGGGTGGTCGACAGACTTCTGGAGCGCGAGCTTGCCGCTCCCATTGATGGTGATCGAGGCGGACGCGGAGGAGGTGGCGGCGTCCGGCGTCGTCATCGCGGTCTGGTTGGTGAGCGCCGTCCCGGGCACGGTGAGGTTGCTGACCGCCGTGCACACATTCCAGCTGGGGAGGTTGTACGGCGCGCCGGTCAACGGGATCGTCACGTCGCCCAGCGTGAACGTCACGACATTCGTGACCGGGTTGTACGCCATCGTGATCCCCGGCGGCAGCGAGTTCTGCGTGCACTGCTGGTCGAGCAGGAGACCCGCAGGGAGCGTGTCGGTGACGACGACCTGGTGCAGCACCGCACCTGGGGCGCCCACCGTGATGACCGGATGCAAAGTCCACGGTACGGAATCGCCGGCCAGGTACTGGCTCTGCGGTACCGACTTGCCGATCGCGGTCTGCAGCGCGATGTAGCGGGCGACGGCTTCCGTCGTGGACCAGTGCGGCGCCGCCTTGGTCGGATCCGTCCATCCGCCCTCGTTGGGCAGCTGCGTGCCCGGAAGGATGGCCTGGCCAGCGCGCGGTCCCCCGTTGTAGGCGAACCGGACCCGGAGCGAGAGGTTGAGCTGCAGCAACGTCGAGGGCCGGAGGATCGTTGTCGGGTCGATCGGCCGCATCCGGACGATGTTGACGGTGTCCTGCCAGTCCGGACCGAACTGCGTGGGGTCTGTCTGCCAGGGACCGGCGTAGTCGTAGGCGACCGCCGCCACGGACTTGAGGCTGGTGCTGTCGTACGGGTACAGGCCGTTGACCGCCGGCCCCGTCTGCAGGTCGGTCGTGTTCGGCCCTTGCGCGTACTCGATGACGTATCCCGCAGGCGCCGTCGGCAGGGAGTTCAGCCCCATGACGGACACGTCGAAGACGTCGACCAGGATCGGGTCGGTGATCGTCGTGACGGCGTCGGTGTTCAGCGCGATGCGGCTGCCGACGACGGTGCCGCCGCCTGCCGTGCTCGCGAAGGTCTTGCCGCTGCCGGGGATGCCGGGCGCGGGCGGCTTCACCTGGAGTGCCGCTGTGGAGGCGACGTTGTTCCCGGAGGCGGTTGCGCCGTCCCAGCCGGGCTCGAAGCCGGTTCCGTTGTTCAGGTCTCCGGAGAGGCTCCGGTATCCATCGGTGTCGATCACGTCGTTGGTGATGGGGATCGCGCCGGTGGGGATCGGGTCTCCGGGCTGCCACCCGGGCGCGAGCGCCTGGTAGGCGGCGGTCAGCGGGAGGAAGAAGCTGATCTTGTACCCGTTCGTCCGATCGCCCTGCATCCCGCTGATCGTGTAGGTGACGCCGTTCGCCGGGTCGTACGGCGTTCCCTGCGTGGGGCACGTGATCGATCCGGGCGTCGTGCCGAGGCCGGAGCCGTCCTGGTTCGCAGTGGGCCCGCACGCGTAGACGATGGTGCCGGCCGGGGCGTTGATCTTGTCCGTGAACGTGAGCGGGGAGGCGAGCGTCGCATTGCCGC
Organism: Leifsonia sp. KNZ13-11D; assembly: GCF_056754895.1. Classification (NCBI taxonomy): domain Bacteria; kingdom Bacillati; phylum Actinomycetota; class Actinomycetes; order Micrococcales; family Microbacteriaceae; genus Leifsonia; species Leifsonia sp. KNZ13-11D. The sequence goes on along the minus strand of NZ_JBPGWU010000001.1, from coordinate 180,353 downwards.
GCGCCTTCAGCGGGGAGTAGGCGACGATCCACTGCAGGAAGTACCCGGTCTGCTGGACGCCGTTGACCGTGCGGGTCGACGGCGACGAATCGGAGACGAAGGAGCTCTTCGAGACGTCCCAGGCGGGCGACCCGGTGACCTGGATGTCGGGGTCCGTGACCGTGTTGCCGCTGACGGCGCCGCCCTGCGCGGCGCTCGCCGTCGCCGTCACATGGAAGTGGGAGTCGTCCGGAGAACTGCTGTTCGGGGTCACCGGCACGCTGATCAGTCCGACGGCGGAGGTGAAGGTGCCCATGTTGCAGTGCAGCGTCACGGAGCCGTCCGCGTTGGTCACGATGCTGGAGGCGGGCGTGACGCCGGCCACCAGACAGCCGGTCGGCAGACCGCCGCTGCCGGGCCCGGAGAACGCGAACTTGGCGCCGTCGGCACTCGAGATCGTGATGTCGGCCACGACGTTGCTGACCGAGGCGCCGGTCGGCAGACCGGTCAGCGAGACGGCGAAGACCTGCGTCGCCGCGTCGCCGGTTCGGACCAGGCAGTTGGCGGCCGTCGAATCGAGGCCTCCCCCGTCGGTCGCGTCGAACGGCGCCGTACCGGTCGTGACCAGGTTCTGGCATGCGCCGGTCTGGGCGAGCTGCGCCACCTGGATCGTGGCGAGCGGCTGCATTCCCGCGTCGAGCCCGGTGATCTGCGTGGCGCCAGCGATCACCACGGGCGCTGAGACGCCCAGCTCGGGCTGTCCGGGTGCCGGCGTGCCAGCAGAGGCGAAGTCGTCGGCGCCGCCGGTGGCGGCGGGGAACGTGAACGCGCCCGGCGCGGTCACCTGGACGATGTACGTGCCGTCGGCCGCGTTGGGGAAGGCGTACACGCCCTGCGCATTCGTGGTCGTGGTCGCCGCGACAGCACCACCCGGTTGCGTCAGCAGAGAGACGGGGACGCCGGGCTGCGCGACCTCGGAGGCTTCGTGGACGGAGTTCTTGTTGCTGTCGGCCCAGACGACACCGGTGACGGTGCTTCCGGTCGCGGCCGTGGCCGGCAGGGCGACCACCTCGATGGTTCCCACCGTCAACGCCAGGACGACCAGCGCCACGAGGGCGCGCACCCGGGCGCCGCCGCGGGGTGCGAAGGAAAGGGGCGCTCCCGCTCGCGGCGTTCGGAACATCCGGGTGACCTCCTCATGCACGGTCGGCGGCCCGGCCACGCGCTCTGGCGAACTTCTGAGTCGGCCGCTTCCGTTGAGCAACCTAGGGCCGGAGCACGGGCGCCTGATAGGCAGCTCGATGTGGCCTTATCGAGGTAGACGCGGCAGTCCATCGAGCCGTGACGGCGATCGGGATTCATTGCATGCATCTCAGTGCGGTGTTCCGTGTCGCGGGCGGCGCAGACATCGGCGCCGCTGTCTTTCCGCCCGCCGACGAACTGAACCAGAATCGCCGCATCCGCTTGCGCTCCGCCCGAACCGGAGGGAGGCCGCCCCGTGTCGTCACTGCGTGGTGCGCGAGGTCGCGTGGGCATCGGCGCGGCCTGCGCCGGGCTTCTGGCCGTACTGCTCGCGGCCCTCGCCGCGCCGGCCCCGGCTTCGGCCGTCGGGTCCATCCTCCTCGACGAATCGTTCACCGGTGCGAGCGTCTCCGACCCGCGGGCGATCGGACTCGGCCAAGCCTGCCTCACGGCCGCACCCGCCGGCTCCACACCCCCTGCCGGATCCTCGAACCTCGGAACGTGCGCGGGCCGGTCCAACGGCTCGCCGCCTGTCGGTCAGGCTCCCGGGTGGCTGCAGCTCACCGACGTCCGCTCGGCGGCCACCGGCGGCATGGTGTACAACCGGGCGATACCGTCCTCCACAGGAGTGGAAGCGGACTTCGACCAGGCGCAGTACGGCGGCAGCGGTGCGGACGGCATCGCCTTCTTCCTCACCGACGGCGCGTACAACCTGACGGCGATCGGTGCGCCGGGGTCCAGTCTGGGATACGCGCAGAGCGTCGCCGTCCCCGGGGTCGTGGGAGGCTACATCGGCGTCGGACTGGACGCCTACGGCGGCTTCGTGCAGGACTCGCAGTCGCTCGGGAGCGGATGCGCCGCCCGATCCCCGTACACGGCGACCGTCCCGAACACCGTGGCGATCCGCGGGCCGGGCGACGGGCTCACCGGGTACTGCCTTCTCGCGGCCACCGCCCCGGCGCCTCGCGGCCCGTCGACCCTGCCGGGAACGCTGCACACGGGTTCCGTGTCCGCTTTCCGGAACGTCCGCGTGATCGTCGGCCCCGGGCGCTTCCCGACCGTCACGGTGCAGATCGACTTCACCGGGACGCGGACCGCCTACCAGACGGTGCTCACGTATGCGATGACCGATCCGGCGCCGGCGACGTACAAGCTCGGCTTCTCGGCGTCGACGGGGTCGGCGACCGACGCTCATCTCGTCCGGGATGTGGTCATCCGCAGCATCGCCCCCCTCGGGGCTCTCAGCCTGGTCAAGCAGGTGGACCGCTCCACCCCCCAGCCGCCCTCCTACGCTCTCGGCGACGCCATCCCATACCAATTCGTCGTCACGAACACGGGCGCGGACGCGATCACCGGCGTGGCTGTCACCGATCCGATGATCGCCGATGTGTCGTGTCCGGCGACCCAGCTCGGCCCGGCCGGCTCGCCGACGGGGTCGATGACCTGCACCGGCTCCCACGTGGTGTCGGGTTCCGACGCTCAGAGCACATCCCTGACCAACACCGCCTCGGCTACCGCCCGGGATGCCGACGGCGCAACGCTCAGCGCGTCCGCAACCGCCACGGTCGCGCTGACGCTCGCGCACGCCGGGCTCTCTCTCGTCAAACGGGCCGACCTCGTCGACCTCGACGGCGATGGACTCGCCGAGCTCGGCGAGCACATCGACTACTCCTTCGAGGTCACCAACATCGGCAACACCACCCTCCAGGGAGTGAGCGTCTCGGACCCGCGCGCCGGAGCGGTGACGTGCCCGCCTGCGGCTGTGCCGGCGGGCGCCACGGAGACCTGCGTGGCAGACGCTCCCTACACGGTCACGGAGGCCGACATCCTTGCGGGAGGCGTTCACAACACCGCCACCGCGACAGGCGACCCACCGCCGGGAGTCCCTCTGGCGCCCGCCACGGATGCCGTGACCACTCCGACGGCCGCCGCGGCGGCCGGACTCGCGCTGACCAAGGCGGCCCACCTCGACGACACGGACGCGAATGGCTTGGCCGATGTCGGAGAGACCATCTCGTACACGTTCGGGCTCCGGAACACGGGAACGGTGTCGCTGAGCGGAGTGGCGATCGACGACCCGCTCGCCGGTTCCGTGACGTGCCCCGGGACCACGCTGCCGCCCGGGGCCACCATGGTGTGCGCCGCCGATGACGTGCACACCGTCTCCCAGGCCGACATCCTCGCGGGCGGTGTGCGGAACACGGCCACTGCCACCGCCACCCCACCGCCGGGAGTCCCGCCGATCGAGCCGGTGACCGACACGGTGGATACGCCGACGCCCGTCGCCGGAGCCGGACTCCACCTCGCCAAGTCGGCCACGCTGGACGACACCAACGGCAACGGCCTGGCGGACGTGGGCGACGTGCTGCACTACTCGTTCACCGTCGTGAACACCGGCAACGTCACCCTGAGCGGCCTGTCGGTCGACGATCCGGCGGCCGGCGCCGTCACGTGCGCCACCGCCGACCTCGCCCCCGGGGCACAAGCGTCCTGCACCGCGAACGCCCCGTACACGGTCACCGACGCCGACGTTCTCGCGGGCGGTGCGACCAACACGGCGACGGCGACAGCGACGCCTCCACCGGGCGTCCCGCTCTCCCCGGCCTCGGACACCCTTGTCACGGCGACGCCTGCCGCCTCCACCGGGGTCGGTCTGGTCAAGGGCGCGACGCTCTCCGACAGCAACGGGGACGGCCTCGCAGATCTCGGTGAGCAGATCGGGTACGCGTTCACCGTCGTCAACCGCGGCACCCTCACCCTCACCGACCCGGCGATCTCCGACCCGAAGGGCGGACCGGTGACCTGTCCGCAGGGGCCGATCGCACCCGACTCGGCCGTCGACTGCGTCGCGGACCATCCCTATGAGGTCACCGAGGCGGACATCCTGAGCGGCCACGTGACCAACACCGCGAGCGTCACAGCGACGGCGCCCGTGGGGGCCCGACCTCTCCTCCCGGCGTCGGACACCGCAAGCATCCCCACCGCCTTCCCGCAGGCTGCGCTCTCGCTGGGCCTGCACGGTGTCCTCCAGGATGCGAACGGCGACGGTCTGGCCGAAGCGGGGGAGGTCATCGACTACAGCTTCGCGATCGCCAACACCGGCAATGTCACGCTCACGGACGTGGCGGTGGATGCGGGCTCGCTCGACCCGTCGTGCCCGGCGACGCAGCTCGCTCCCGGGGCGTCGATGACGTGCGATGCGGCCTCGACCGTCACGGCGGCGGATCAGGTCGCGGGAGCAGCGGTCGTCGTCGCGACCGTTTCTGGCACACCGCCCGAGGGCGTCGCCGCCCCCTTCGCGCCGACCGCCGAGTGGTCGACTCTGACGGCGCCGCCGGCCTCTCCGGGGGCGCCCGGACCTCCGTCGCAGGGCGCAGCCGTTGACGGCGGCGGTCTCGCCGACACGGGATCCGGCACCGGGCCGGCGCTGACGCTGACGATCGTGGCGGCCGTCGTGCTCATCGGTGCGGGAGGGGCCCTGTCGGCGCTGCGCCGCCGCCGTCGCATCACGTGACGGTTTCTCGCCGGCGCTTCCCGTACCAGACTGGTGCGCATGACCTCGGATGCGCTCCCGGACGGCGCGGCGATCCTCGTGGAGGGCACGAGCGACCGGGCCGCCGTCGTGGCCGCCGCGCGTGTGCTCGATGTGGACCTGGAGGCTCTCGGTGTCTCGGTCGTTCCCATGGGCGGGGCCATGTCGGTCCGCCGCTTCGTCGCGGACCTCGGGCCGGGTGGCGCCGGGATGCGTCTGCGCGCCCTGTGCGACGCGGGCGAGGTGCGCTTCTTCCAGCGCGCCGGGCTCCCCTCGGAGGCGGTGTTCGTCTGCCGTCCCGACCTGGAGGGGGAGCTGCTCGGCGCCCTCGGCCACGAGCGGGCGGAGAAGGCCTTGCACGAACAGGGCGACCTGGGTCTCTTCCGCACGTTCCAGCAGCAACCCGCCCAGCGCGCCCGGACGATGGATGCGCAGCTGCACCGGTTCTTGGGGACGACGTCCGGTCGCAAGGAGCACTACGGGGCGGTCCTCACCGCCGCCCTGGCGCCGCCGGAACTGCCCGCGCCGCTCCGCGATGTCGTTCACGCCGCCGTCGCGGACGCCGCCCTAGGCTGAGGGGATGCCGCAGACCGACCCTGCCCTGCTCGAACGTCTCGCCGACCTGTTCGCCGCCCGGGACCGCGACGACATGGCCCCGACGGTGCAGGCGCTTCTTGCGGTGCTCGCCGAGCATCCGGACGACCCGAACGTGCTCTACGAGGTCGGCGGCGCCTACGACACCTCGGGCGAGGAGCAGACGGCGGCGGGATACTACGAGCGCGCCCTCGAAGCCGGGCTCGACGGCGACACGCTGCGCCGCTGCCTGCTGCAATACGGCAGCACGCTGCGCAACCTCGGACGGTTCGACGAGTCGCTCGCGGCCCTCGACCGCGCCGTCGCCCTGTTCCCCGACTCGGAGTCGGTGCGGGTGTGGCACGCGCTCTCGCTTCACGCCGCCGGCCGGAGCGACGCGGCGGTCGCCGAGCTGATGGAGGTCGCCGCCGACCGCATCCGCACCCCCGACCTGCTCCGCTACCAGGCCGCCATCCGCGGCAACGCCGAGTACCTCCGATCGCTGGACGGGGCGCGCTCCGCCGGGCCGGACCCTGCGGGCCGCTGAATGCGCGGACGCCGGGTGCTCGCCGTCGGCTTCGGCGGTTCGCTCTTCGTCGGCGCGATCGCGGTGGTGATCGCCTTCGCCGCATGGTCACGATCGTGAGAACGACCCCCCGCCGTGCTCCCCGAGTAGGACGCGGCTCGAGCGCATCCCGTGACGCGAGCGGCGCATCCCTCAGGGAGCGAGCAGCGCGGCGATGACCAGCAGCGACGGGACCGCGAAGATCGTCGTCAGCAGCACCACGTCGCGGGCGACCGCCATGCCGCGCTCGTAGCGCGCGGCGAAGTTGTAGACGTTCTGCGCCGTCGGCAGGGCGGCGAGCGCGACGGCCGCGAAGAGGGACTGCCCCTCCAGGCCGAAGCCGAAGCGCGCGACGGCGAAGGCGACCAGCGGCATCACCGCCGACTTGAGCACGACGGCCGTGACGATGGATGCACGTCCCGCTCCGGCCTGGAGCGGCCGGGCGCCCACCAGCGACATCCCGAACGCCAGGAGGACGAGCGGCACCGCGGCGCCGCCGAGCAGTTCGAAGGGCTTGAGCACCGCATCCGGCAGCTTCAGGCCGCTGACGTCGACGAGGATGCCGAGCAGCGAGGCGATGATCATCGGGTTGCGGACGGGCTGGGTGAGGATGGACCGCACCGAGACCGCACCGCGGCTGGTGGTGTCGAGGACGGTCAGGGCGATCGGCGCGAACACGATCAGCTGGAGCAGGAGGACGGGCGCGACGAACGACGCGCTGCCGAGCACGTACACCGCGACCGGCAGGCCGATGTTGTTGGCGTTGACGTACCCCGCGCCCAGCGCCCCGATCGTCGTCTCCGGAGCCGGAGCGCGGAAGAAGGCGCGCGAGAGGGCGACGAACAGTCCGCCCGACACCAGCGCGGCGGCGGCCGCGACGAGCAGCTGGGTCGAGAACACCACGTGCAGGTCGGCGCGGGCCAGCGTCACGAACAGCAGCGCCGGGTTCGTCACGAAGAACGCGACGCGGTTGAGGACGAACGGAGCCGTGGGACCACCGATCCGCAACCGGCCGGCGATGTAGCCGATCAGGATCACGAACGCGATGATCCCGAACCCGGTCAGCACACCGCCCATCGGACCAGCGTACGGGACCGCGCGGGAGGCTCAGCGCCGGCGCGGTTCCGGCCGGGCCACTCGCACGGCGAGTGCGACCAGGAGCAGGAGGGCGGCCGCCGCGAACGCCGTGATGGCGACCGGAGCGGAGACCAGCGTGCCGGTCAGGCGCGAGACGCCGATCCATGCAAGGCCCCAGGCGGAGGCGACCGCCGGGGCGAAGCGTCCGCGATCCCACACGGCGAGGGCGCAGCCGATCACCGCGAAGACGGCCAGCATCGCGATCGCCCAGCCGTGCGGGTTGCCGCCGAAACCGTCGAAGCCGGAGTGCTGCAGCCACGACGCGATGTTCGCCACGGTCGCGATCATCACCCAGCCCAGGTACAGGCCGACCACCCCGTCGAGGAGCACCGCGTCGGCCGTCGACTCGGCGGGGTGGCGGCGGAGGATGACGAACGCGACGATGAGCACGACCAGCAGTGCGACGATGGCCACCACCGAGAGCGCGAGCTGCCCGGCCTGCACGGACAGGATCCAGGCGGCGTTGAGGAGCAGTGAGCCGAGCACCCAGAATCCGGCGCGGCGCTGCCGGTCGCGCGCGGCCTGCGACGGCAGCGCCTGCCAGATCGCGTACACGACGAGACCCGCGTAGATCACCGACCAGATGGCGAACGCCGGCCCGGCCGGCGCGAGCAGCGTGGCGTCCGCGCTCAATGCTCCGCCGGCCACCTTCGGGATGGGGGTCCCGCCCACGAACCCCGAGCCGACGACCGCTCCGATCAGGGCGACCACCGCGCCGGCGATGACGAGGGACTGGCGGACGCGATCGGCCGGCATGGGCCGCGCGGCGGCGAGCGTGCTCATGCCCCGCACGGTAGCCCTCGGACGCGTCGGGGTCGAGTGCGCGCGGCCCGCAGCGTCGGCGGCGGCTCGGGGGCTCCTCAGCGCGCGGCCGTCGCCACGACCACCGTCGCCCCCACCTCGTCGTCAGCCTCGATGCTCGTCCGCAGCCCCGAGCCCGCGAACAGTGCCGCCGACGTCTGCGCCTGCTCCTCCCCCGCCTCGATCAGCAGGATGCCTGCGGGGGCCAGCCAGAGCGCCGCCTCCCGGGCGATCCGGCGATGCAGGTCGAGGCCGTCCGGCCCGCCGTCCAGGGCGACGCCCGGCTCGTGATCGCGCGCCTCGGGCGGCATCAGCGCGATCGCCGCGGTCGGCACGTAGGGGGCGTTGACGGCCAGCACGTCCATCCGGCCGCGGAGGGCCGTGGGGAGCGCGGCGAACAGGTCGCCCTGGAAGACGTGGTCAGCCGGGAGGTTCCGGCGCGCGCACGCCACGGCGGCCGCGTCGACGTCGGACGCGAAGACCTCTGCGCCGGGCACCGAGGACGCCACGACGGCGCCGATCGCGCCCGCTCCGCAGCAGAGGTCGAGCACGACAGCGCGGCCGGTGCGCTCCACCGCGTCGCGGGCGAACCCGGCGGCCCTCCGCGCCAGCAGCTCGGTGCGGCGGCGCGGCACGAACACCCCAGGTCCGATGTGCAGCCGGAGGCCGCCGAACGCGACCCAGCCGAGCAGGGGCTCGAGCGGCTCGCCCGCCACCCGGCAGGCGACGAGCCGCTCGAGCTCGTCCGGAGAACGAGCAGCTTCCGTCAGCAGCCGCGCCTCGTCCTCCGCGAAGACACAGCCGGCCGCGCGCAGGCGCGCGACGATCTCAGCATCCGGTTCGGGCACGCCGTCATGCTAGCGGCGCGGAAGCGGCGGTCGCTGTCGCGCGGGATCAGTACGGCCGTGCCGCCAGCAGCCGCGCCAGGTGAGCCGCGTTGTTCGCGACGGTCGCGTTCGTGCCCGCGACGGACTCCGGCGTCTCGTCCAGATCCTTGTAGTCGACGGAGCCCATCGCCTCGCCGTTCCAATAGGTGGCGCCCTGCGACGGGATGCTGAAGCCCACGTCGTTCAGGCCCTGGAACAGGTCCGCGATGATGGCGTGCGCACCGTCCTCGTTGCCGACGACGCCCACGATGGCGACCTTGCCCTCCACCAGGGGACGGCCGTCCTCGTCGGTCTCGGACAGTTCCGCGTCCAGCCGCTCCAGCGCGCGCTGCGCGACGGACGAGAGGTGGCCCATCCAGGTCGGGGTGACGATCACCAGGATGTCCGAGGCGATCACCTGCTCGCGGATCTTCGGCCAGTCGTCGCCGTCGCCCTCGTCGAGCTCGACTCCGGGCTTGATGTCGTAGTCGACGAGGCGGACGGCCGTGCCCGTGACGTCGTGGGTGGCCAGCTCGTCCAGCAACTGACGGGCGAGGAGCTGGCTGCTGGACTCGCTCGGCGACGGTTTCAGCGTGCAGACGAGGGCGAGCGCGGTCAGGGAGCGGTTCTCATCGGTCATGCCGCGGAGTGAACGCGCACCGGGCGAAATCCGCAACCGGTGCTCCTGCGACCTTGACCTTATGCCCAGGTGACCGTATGGATGGGTGATGAAGCGCATTTACTATGCAAGCGGTTCGCTCCTCACCGGGGACGACATCGCCGATGTCCTCGTGCGCTTCGCTGCCGCACTGGCCCACAGGAACGACGCCGCAGAGGTCCGCGCCCCGGTGGTCGTCGAGGGCGGGGCGACCGGTGAGGCCCTCATGCTGCTCGGTCCGGCGTCCCAGATCCTCGCCGAGGACGAGCCGTACTCCGGTCCCGAGCTGGTCGATGAACCGTTCGTCGCCGAGTTCGAGGACAAGATCGCAGCGCTCGGTCCGCAGAAGGCCTCGTACGTCGAGCACGGAACGGACGACATGCCCGACCTGGACTACGACCTGCTCTGACACCCCGGCACCGCGACGGCTGTCCGCTAATACAGCACTGCACTGGCGCAACCCGATTCGCCGCGTACTATCGGGCGAGTAACCGACGACCGGGAGAGGGTAATGCAGGTGTTCCACGTCTACATCGACGACCTGAGGTTCACCTTCGTCGACCGCGCGCCGGTCGAGGAGCTGAAGAGCAGGGTCGTCGAAGCGAGCAGGAACGACGGCGACTTCGTCTCGATCACGCAGTCCAGTCGTCCCCCGAGCGAGATCTTCGTCACCAGCCAGACGAAGGTGCGCATCGAGACCGCGACCATCCCGCGCGACCCCGTCTCCACCGGCTCGGCCGCCGGTGAGGACGACGACGACGCGTTCTGGTTCGACTTCGACTCCCTGGCCTGAGGCCGCACCGAGGTCGCCCGACCCTCCGAGCGTAAGTCAACCGCTTCCGCCCACCGCACCGCGAGGGGGATGCTCATCCCATGCCGACGACGTCCCTCTGGCTCCAGACCTCCCCGCCCATCCCCACCGACGCGTTCGAGTGGGACGGGCACTACGACACCATCGTCGCGGGCGCCGGACTGACCGGTCTCGCCACGGCGCTGATGCTTGCGCGCTCCGGCATGCGGGTGCTCGTGCTCGAGGCACGCACGGTCGGCGCGGTCACCACCGGCAACACGACCGGCAAGGTGAGCCTGCTGCAGGGCACGACGCTGTCCGCCATCCGCCGCCACGCCTCCGACGCGGTGCTGTGCGCGTACGTCGACGGCAACACGGCCGGCCAGGGGTGGCTGCTCGACTTCCTCGAGGAGCAGCGGGTGCCGTTCGAACTGCGCGACGCCGTCACCTACGCGACCACACTCGACGGACTGGACAAGCTGGATGCGGAGCTCGCCGCCGCACGCGTCGCCGGCCTCGACGCGGTCGAGGAGCGGAGCACCGAGCTGCCTTTCGCGGTGGAGGGCGTGCTGAAGCTGGGCGGGCAGGCCCAGGTGCATCCGCTTCGCGTGCTCGCGGCACTGGCCGCCGAGTTCCGTCGCCTCGGCGGGCGCATCGTCGAGGGCGAGCGGGTCACCGACGTGTCGGCCTCCAAGCCGGCCGTCGTCACCAGCACGTCGGGCACGTCCCGCTCGGACCAGGTGATCCTCGCGACGGGGACGCCCAGCCTGGACCGCGGCCTGTACTTCGCGAAGGTCGAGCCCACGCGGTCGTACGTCACCGCGTACCGGGTGCCGGGCGACATCCCGCAGGGGATGTACCTCTCGGCCGACGCGCCGACCCGTTCGCTGCGCACGGCGGCCGCCGCCGACGGGTCCGAACTGCTGCTGGTCGGCGGCAACGGGCATCCGGCCGGGCGTGCCGACTCGCCGGCGGAGAAGCTGGCCAACCTCTCCGCGTGGGCGGAGCGCACGTTCCCGGGCGCCGAGCGGACGCACTGGTGGGCAGCGCAGGACTACCGCTCGGCCAACCGCGTGCCGTTCGTGGGCTGGCTCCCCCGCGGCCGGGGCCGGGTGTACCTGGCGACCGGGTACGACAAGTGGGGCATGACGAATGCGATCGCCTCGGCGCTCAGCCTCACCGCCGACCTGACCGGCGAGACGCTCGAATGGGCGCGGGTGATGCACCACCGGGTCACCCGGCCGGTGGATATCGCGTCCGGCGTGGTGATGAACGCGGGCGTGGGCAAGGCGGCCGTGACGGAATGGGCGGCCGCGCAAACCGCACCGGAGGTCGGCGACGAACCGGTCGCCGAGGGGACGGGCGTGGTCGGCCGCCGGGGCCGGACACCGGTCGCCGTCTCCACGGTCGAGGGGACGACCTGTGCGCTGACGGCGGTGTGCACGCACCTCGGCGGTGTGGTGCGCTGGAACGACGCCGAGCTCTCGTGGGACTGCCCGCTGCACGGGTCGCGCTTCGCGCCCGACGGCACAGTGCTCGAGGGCCCGGCCACGCAACCGCTGGGGACGGCTCCGGCCGTTCCGGTGGACGCCCCCGCGGCAGACGGCGCCGCGGGTGGGGCCGCTCGCCAGGCCTAGTCAGCCCCTGCGGCCCGGGAGTAGGGTCGCGCCATGACGATCCCTGACGACGAGAGCACGCCGCGCCCCGCCGGATCCACCGGGCCCGGCGAGCCGGCGACTCCGCCGTCCGCCCCCGCACCCGACCCCGCGCCCGCACCGGTGGGGCCGGGCTTCCCGGCCGCGCCCCCGCCGCCTCCCGCCTACCCCGAGACAGCCGCGTCCGCCGCGGCCGCCGACGCTCCCCTCTCCGCACCCACCGTCCCGCCGCGCAACGTCAACATCGCCTTCTGGCTCTTCGTCGCCGGCGCCGTGCTGAGCGTCATCAGCGGCATCATCACCATCGTGGCGATCGGCTCGCAGCGCGCCGAGTTCCTGGAAGCCGTGCGCCAATCCGGCAAGAACGGCTCGGCCAACCCCGAGAGCGTCACGGACGCCGTCATCGCCGGCGCCACCACCTGGGCGATCGTCACCCTGATCTTCTGGGCCGTGACCCTGGTGCTGTTCGCGTTCTTCATGCGCCGCGGCGCGAACTGGGCACGGATCGTGCTGACCGTCCTCACCGTGCTGTCGCTGCTCAACATCATCAACGGCTACGGCGCCGGGTTCCTCCAGTTCGCCCTCGCGGTCGTCGGTGTCGTACTCATCTGGCTGCCCTCGTCGAACGCGTGGTTCGCGGCGGTGAAGGCCGCCAAAGCTCCCCGCGCCTGAGCCGTCGCCGCGCGCGTACACTCGCGGCATGGACGTTCGGGAGGTCGCCGGCGAGCTCTACGCCGCCGCCCCCGGCGACTTCATCGCGCGGCGCAACGCGGCCGCGGCGCAAGCCGACCGGCCCACCGCCAAGGAGATCAAGGCGCTGCGCAAGCCGTCGGCCTCGGCCGCGGCGGTGAACGCCCTGATGCGCGAGCATCCCGACCTGGTCGGCGATGTGCTCGACATCGGAGCACGGATGCGCGACGCCTTCGCCGCGCGCGACCGTGCGGAGATCAGATCCCTCACCCAGGAGCGCCAGCGGATGCTGCAGCGCGCGACCGAGGGGCTGGGGCTCAGCCCGGCGGTCCAGCGCGAGGTGGAGGAGACCCTGCAGGCCGCGGTCATCGACCCGGCGGCCGCAGCGGCGGTGCGCAGCGGGATGCTCGTCCGCGCCCTCGAATCGACCGGTCTGGAGCAGGTCGACGTCTCGGACGCGGTGGCGCTCCCGATCGAGATCGAGGACTTCCCGGCGCCGTCGCCCCGGTCGAAGCGGTCCGGCTCCGGACGTTCCGCGGCCTCCGGCGACGATCGGCAGGACGACGAGGCGCGCGCCGAGCCGGACGAGTCCGCCAGCGAGCGCCGCGAACGGCAGCGCCGCATCCGCGCAGGCGAGAAGGCGGTCGAGCGCGCCCGGGCGGACGCGGAGGCGATCGACGACGAGCTCGACGAGACGGTCGACCGCCGCGGCGACCTCGAAGGGGAACGCGAGCGGCTGCAGCGGCGCCTGCAGCGCATCCTGGACGACCTCAACGAGGTGCGCGCAGCAGAGCGCGAGCTGCGCGGCCGGCTGTCGGAGGCGCAGCACGCGGTCCGGGATGCCGAGAAGGTGCTGCGCGACGCCCGCGACGACTGACCCGTGACCGCTGGTTCGCGACGTTCAGCCGACCCAGCGGGCGAGCAGCTCGTCCCAGTCCGCCTGGTAGCGGCCGAGCCCGAAGCGCTCCAGCGCCCACTCCCTCGCCCGCTCCCCGGCCTCGGCCCCGCGACCGGGGTCGTCGACGAACGCCCGCACCGCGGCATGCAGTTCGGCCGGGTCGGTGGAGACCACGCCGACGCCCGGGACGACGGCGCGGCGCGCATCCGTCGCATCCAGGGCGACCACCGGGACGCCGGCCGTCATCGACTCCAGCAGCGACAGCCCGAGCGAGGTCCACCGGTTGGGGTGCACGTAGACGCGGCGGCGGCCCACCTCGGCGAACAGGCGGGGAGCCTCGATGTCACCCGCGGCGACCACCCGGTCGTCCCCGACGCCCAGCGCCCGGGCGAGCCCGTCCACCTGCATGCCGAACACGTCCACCGGCGCGACCGCGGCGAACCCGCCGAGCAGATCGGAGCCGGTCACGCGCCACCGCCGAACCGGCTCGTTGATGACGGCCGCCGCACGCGGAAGCTCGCCGGTGAAGTGGTTGCCGTAGTCGACCACACCGTGCTCGATCACGGTCGTCCGCGTCGACCCGGCGTCCCAGAACAGCGCGTTGAAGTGGGTGACGTGCGCGATCATCACATCGTCGCGATCGGCGAGCGGATGCCGCGAGTTCGGAACGCTGTCCTGCGGGGTGTTGTGCTCCACGAAGATCACCGGCACGTCGACACCGGGAGTGCGGCCGGTGAGACGCTGCACCAGCTCGAACTCCTCCAGCCGCTGCAGGATCACCGCGTCGAACGGCGTCGACGCGAGCTCCGCCTCGGGGACGTCGACCACGGTGGCCGGCCAGTCGCGGTCGCCGACACCGCCGCCGCCCTCCGCATCCAGCGGCAGCAGGTAGGTGTGCCTGCCGCGGACGAACGCGTCCATCCACCCGCCGTGGACCTGCCAGACCAGCAGCCGCAGCGCGCGGCTCACAGCTGCGACCCGGGGCCGGGGTGCCCCCGGACCTCGAGCGGGCCGGTCTCCGGCGCGGGGCCGTCCTGATCCTGACCGGCCGGGACGCCCGCGTGGGTGTGACCGGCGACCCCGTGCGCGGCCGTGTGCGGCTCCTTCTGCGCGCACAGTTTGCCGCAGTACGGGCAGATGTACCCGTCGCCGAGGCGCGCCTCGCCGTCCAGGCGGTAGTCGAGCACGTCGTCTTCGCCGACCAGCACGAACTCGACGAAGGCCGGCCGCTCCAGCGACGGGATGGGCACCCGCATCCGGGCGAAGGGCCGCCTGTCGTCGTCCAGCGGCACCCAGAGCTTGTCGGGCGCCGGACCGAAGATCGAGCCCGCCTTGTCCACCCGCCCGGGCCGGTGGTCATCGCGGACATGGAGGATGTGGCCGGCGCGGATCATGTCGCGGGGGAGGGCCTGATACGTCTCCGGGATGCCGTACGCGATGGTCCCACGCCGCAGGCGGGCGAAGCCCTCCTCGGTATCATCGCCCATCACGACGAACGGGGGCGCCTCGGGCCGGCGCAGCACGACGGCGGTCCCACCGGACGGGCTGTCCGAGATCAGCTGCAGCACGGCGCTCGCGGCGACGGTGGTCTGGGTTCCTGGCTCCACACCGACCGCCTCAGGCATGCGCCACCGAGACGAGCTCCGCCTCCCGGCGCCCGAGCTCCGCGTCGAAGCGGGCGCCCCAGACGCGGTCCGCCTGCTCGATGAGGCACTCGGCCAGCCGGCCGACGACCTCGACCTCGCCGATCAGGGCCTCGCCGTCGGGGCCGTGCCCGGCCACGCTGCCGCGCAGCAGCCAGGCGAAGCGGTCGGGCCGGGAGCCGTCCTGCGGGGCGTGGCGCGGCGCGGGCAGGCGGCTGATCTGGCGGGCGATCCACTCGACGCGGGGCAGCGTCCACCACGGCTCGGCGTCGAGCGGATGCGCGCTGAGGCCGGGAAGCGGGAGTCCGCTCTCGGCGTCGACCGACCCGTCCTCCAGGTCGGCCGCGTAGCCGGCGGAGTAGCGGACGAACAGCCCCGGCGTCTCGTCGAGCAGCCGCTCGACCTCAGAGAGCTGATACAGCACGGAAACCTCCAACGGGGACGGCGTCGTCCCGGCGGGCGACGCGGTAGCGGCACTCCATCCGGGTGCGCGAGACCAGCTCGAAGACATGCCAGGACGGCCGGTCGAGCGACGGGATGGGCACCCTGACCTGCGTGGGCGCATCGCCGTCGGCGTCCAGGGGGACGAAGACGATGACGTCGGTCGCCCCGAACACCGAGGCCGAGCAGGCGAAACGCGCCGGGGCGTGACTGTCCGAGGAGACCACCACGGCGGGATCGGACTCCGCCGGGTACTCGTCGCGCGGCTGCTCCCGGTACGGCTCGCTCAGGCCGTGCACGCCCGGTCCTCGTCGCATGCGCACGAACAGATCGCGCCCGCCGAACACATCCAGGCGGAGCGACGAGGGGACCGGCCCTTCGGTCAGAACCGCGACGGGGGTCCGGGCGCGTCGCGGCAGCATCATCAGCACTGCGCTCGCCGTCATATCGCCCATGCAAGCAAAGCTAAAGCGGACCCTCCCGAAAAGCAGGGGATTGACGAAGCGGCCGAACCGTGCGGCCCGATCAGGGCATGTGGTGAGCGATCTCGTCCTCGGACATGATCACCATTCCGCCGGTGCGCTGCGACGTGTGCATCAGCGCTTCCAGCCACTGCGGGTTGATCGCCGGAGGGCGGCTCCCGCTGAACTGGAACGCCAGCGGCACCTCGCGGCTGATCCAGAGCGACACTCGCCCGGAGCCCTGCTCCACCGGCACGTCCCAGTTCAGCAGGAAGCTCTCGTGACGCCGGAGCTTCGCGACGATCGCGAGCTTGACGTGGCTGAGTACGCGGTCATCGAGGTCGTACTCCTGTCCGGCGCCGTAGACGAGTTTTCCCATAACCTCATAGTGCCTTAACACGGCACTGAAATCCTTTCGTGTCAGGGGGATTGACACCGGTCCCAGACCGTGGTTATGACAATGCGACGCGCTGCCCGGCCGCCACGAGGCGGTCGCGCAGCACATCGATCGCGACGTCCTGGACGGCGCGCCCTCCCGCTGCGGCGAGCGCGGCCGCCGACCCCGCGGCCTGCCCCAGCATCATGTACTGCGGCTCCATCCGCACGGACGCGAACGCCACCGCCGATGCCGACAGGCAGACCGGTACCAGCAGGTTGGCCGCATCCTCCCGGCGGGGGAGGAGCGACGGGTACGGGATGCCGTACAGCGGCACGGGCACGGAGAGGTACCCCTCGGTGAAGATTGCGCCGATCGGCTCGGGATGCTCGTACACCCAGCGCCAGATCCGCTGAACCTCCCGGACGTCGATGTGATACGAGCCGAGAGCGACCGTGTCGGGCGGGATCGCTCCGGCCAGGAGGTCGTGCTCGGTGAGGACGCGCTCGCCGAGCATCCGCCGGGCCTCCCGCACGTACAGCTGATGCGGCAGGTGCCCGGTGTCGGCGAACTCGCCGCGCGGCAGCCCCCACCGCGACAGCTCCCGGCGGATGCCCGCGGGCACCGCGGGGTCGTGCGACAGGAAGTAGAGGAAACCGCGCGTGTGCGCCAGGTGGTGCAACCGCAGCTCCTCCCGCCGCTGGGGCGAGGCGTCCGGGTACTCCCACGCCGACCCGTCCAGCACGCTCAGCGACACCGGGCCCAGCGAATTGCCGTCGGCCATCCCGCCGGGCAGGTTCGGTTCGAGGCCGAGCATGGCCCCCGCCGAGCGCTCGACGCCCTCACGACGGTCGCGGGCGAACAACCGCCGACCGAGCTCCCAGTACGCCTCGTCGTAGTCGTCCGGCCGCTCGAACGGGATGCGGTCGGCCGCCGTCGTCAGGCACACCCGGTAGCCGTACGACATCACGCCGCCGTCTCCCTCCCCGATACCGGCGAGCGGACGGTCGTGCAGCTGCGGCACGATGCGCCCCTCCGTCCGGCCCGTGGGGTCGCCGGCGAACGGCGAGACCCACGGGGGCATGGTGTGCATCCCAGGCAGCAGCTCCTGCCGCCCGGCGAACCGTTCGCCGTACAGCGACCGGTCCTCGCGACCCACCCGGTAGGGCACGCCCGCGGCCGCCAGCAGGTCGCCCTCGTAGCTCGCGTCGACGAACACGGCGCCCTCGACCCGGCCGGCGCCCTCGACCGTGACCGCCCGGAGCTCGCGGCCGCCGCGTCCGCCGCCCGTCTCCGCCGTCTCGACTGCGAGCAGGCGGGCGTCGAACTCCACCTCGACCCCGGCGCGCTCCAGCCAGCGGCGGAAGATCCCCTCGGCCACGTGCGGCTCGGGACCCGCGAACCGTCCGGGCGCGGTTCCGTAGTGCTCCGCGATGTCCGCGCGCAGCCGCGCGGCGGCGCCGCCGAGCGCCCGCACGTCGCCGACGTCCGTGTAGCCGAGTCCGCCCGACGTCATCCCGCCCAGGTGCCGGCCCGGCTCGAGCAGCAGGACGCTCGCGCCCCCCTCCGCTGCCGCGACCGCTGCGGCGACGCCCGCCGAGGTGGCGCCGTACACGACCACGTCCGCGGCGCGGGTCATGCTCCCGCGCGCTCCGCGAACTGCGGCAGCAGGTCGCCGCCGGTCTCGAACAGCCCGCGCTCCAGCGCGGTGACGAGGTCCCACTGCCCGACGAGGGGATGCGCGAGCAGCGCCATCCGGAGCAGGCGTCGGTCACCGGTCACCGCGGCCCGCGCGGCCAGCCGCTCGTAGGCGCTGACATGCTGGATGAGGCCGAGCAGTTCCGGCGCGACCGGCTCCTGCGGCAGCGGCGCCGCGCCCGACGCATCCACCCGGCACAGCGTCTCCACCACGTCATCGTCGGCGAGCCCGGCGATCAGGCCGTTGTTGCGGACGTTCACGACGTGGGTGTCGCCCGTGCCCGCGACGAGCGAGGCGAGCAGCGCGGTCGCCGCCTCGCTGTAGAAGGCGCCGCCACGGGCCTCCAGCTGCGGCGGCTTGGTGTCGACGCGCGGGTCCGCGTACAGCTGCAGAAGCTCGCGCTCGACGTCGGCGACGACGGTCGCGCGGGGCGTGCCCGCCTTCAGCTCCGCCACGGTTGCGTCGTGCGCGTAGTAGTACTTCAGGTAGTACGACGGCAGCACCCCGAGGTCGCGGATCAGCTCGCCCGCCACGCCGCCGCGGCGGCCCAGCTCGTCGGACCGCTCGGCGATCATGGGCGGAAGCACATCCTCACCGTCCACGCGGATGTGGCGCACCCACGACAGGTGGTTCAGGCCGACCGGGTCCACCTCGACCCGGTGCGGCTCCACGCCGTGCTCGCGCGCGATCCAGCGCTGCACGCCGATCGCGAAGTTGCACAGCCCGATGGCCTTGTGACCGTCGTCGAGCAGCGCGCGCGTGTTGATGCCGACCGGGTTCGTGAAGTCGACGACCCAGGCGCCCGGGTTCGCCCGCTCGCGGGCCTCCCGCGCGATGTCCAGCACCACCGGGACGGTGCGCAGCGCCTTGGCGAGTCCACCGGCGCCGGTGGTCTCCTGCCCGACGCAGCCGCACGCGAGCGGGAACGACTCGTCCTGAAGCCGCGCCCGCTGCCCGCCCACCCGCAGCTGGATGAGCACCGCATCCGCCCCCGCGATGGCGGCGGTGCGGTCGGTCGTCAGCGTCACGGGGACGTCCGCGCCCTGCCGCGCCAGCATCCGGCGGACCATGCCTCCCACGATCTCCAGTCGCGGGCCGTCGACATCCATGAGCCAGAGTTCGTCGACGGTGAGGCGCTCGCGCTCGTTCCACAGGCCGGAGACCAGCTCGGGCGTGTAGGTGGAGCCGGCGCCGATGACCGTGACCTTCATCGGGGGTCCTTTCGTTCGGGGGTTCGGTCGGGGGTTCGGTCGGGGGTTCGGTCGGGAGTGTGCATGGGAAGGTCGGCGAGGCGGTCGCGCAGCGCACGGACCAGACCGTCGACCGGGCGGAAGGGGAGCGGCTGCGGATCGAAACCGAGCGCGTGCACCCCCGCGGAGACGGCGGTGCGGAAGCCCGCGTCCGCGAACAGACCGCCGGCCAGCGCTGCCGGCGTGCCCGGCGGGACGCGCCCCTCCGCGCCCCAGGCATTGCGCGTCACCACACCGGCGAGCAGCACGGCCTCGCGTGCGGCGCGACCCAGGAGCTCCGTCGCGACAGGATCGCCGTCGGCGGCCGCCCGCGCGACCGTCGTCGCCAGCGCGCCGACGTGCTTCATGCCGATGCGTCCGTCCCGGATGCTGCGGGCGAGGGTCACCGTGTCGGGCGCACCGGTCTCGGCGAGAACGAGGGCGAGCAGCGCGGTCTCCGGCCCCCGGCCGTCCTCGGCGCGGGCGGCCGCGCGCACCGCCTCGCGCCCCAGCTCGTCGCCGCCGCCCCAATCGCCGCTCACCCAGCCGAGCGCCGGCACCGTCGCGACGCCGAGCGGCCCGCGCGCGACCGCGTTCAGCCCGGCGCCGCACACGATGGCGAGCGCGTCGCCCGCCCCGCCGGCGACGTCCAGGACCGCGACCGCATCACCCGCGACCTCGATCACGGCTCCCGGGAACAGCCCGGCGAGAGCGGAGCGGTGCGCCGCCTCGTCGCCCGGGAAGTCCAGCCCCGCGATCGCGGCGGACACCCAGGCGACGTCCTCCGGGCGGATGCGCTCACCGGCCAGAACCTGCCGGACCGCCGCGACGACCGCCTGCGGTCCGGAACCGCTGCCCGCGCCGATCGCGCGCATCCGCTCGACCAGCCCGCCCGCGTCTCCGCGGACGCGCTCCAGCACGACGACCTCGGTCTTCGAGTTGCCGCCGTCGATCGCGACGGCCAAGGCCGGCTCAGGGGCACGGTTCGTGGGCATGGTCAGCGTCGGTCCTTTCGCCGCGCCCATCCTGCCGCAAATATGGGATCGATTCCACCTCTTCGCGCGGAGTGCTGCGCTGGGGCGCTGTCGGGGCGCTGGTCGTACGTACGGCTCCCGTTCCGCCGCCCGCGATTCGTGCCGAACGTCGCCGCGGCGAGCCGCTCTCGCGACATTCGTGCCGAACATCGCCGCGGCGAGCCGCTCTCGCGACATTCGTGCCGAACATCGCCTCGGCGAGCCGCACTCGCGACATTCGTGCCGAATGCTCTCGCCCCCGCCGCGCACGATTTGTGCCGAATCGTGGGAAAGCGGGCGCCATAACCACGATTTGTGCCAAATGTTGCGAGACGAACGCCTCACGACCACGTGGGTCGCGATTCGTGCCGAATGTCGTCCCCGGGGGCCCTGTCCCGACATTCGTGCCGAATGTCGGGACGCATCGCGCCAGCGGGATCCTTGAGGCGGCGCCCCCGCGCTACAGCGCCCGGGGCGCCGCTGTGGACCCGCGGGGCAGCACCTGCGCCTCCAGGACGATCGTCTGCGGCTCGGCGGCCGGGTCTCGCAGGCGCTCCAGCAGGCGGTCGAGGGCCGTCTCGCCGAGGGCGACGGCGTCCTGCGCGACCGCGGTGATGCCGGGGCTCACCATGCTCATCCACTCGGAGTCGTCGAACGAAACCACGCTGACGTCCTCCGGGATGCGCAGGCCGAGGTCGTTGGTGGCCCGCCAGACGCCTTCGGCCAGCAGGTTGTTGGCCGCGAAGATCGCGGTCGGATGGTCGCGGCGGGCCAGGATGTCGATGGCCGACTTGCGGGCGCCGTCGGCGTCCCATCCCGTCGAGATCACGAGCGACGGGTCGGCGGCGATGCCCGAGCCCTCGAGCGAGCTGCGGTAGCCGGCGGCGCGCTCCCCACCCGTGGTCCAGGTGGTCTCGTCGATGAAGAGCGCGATGCGGCGGTGGCCGAGGTCGATCAGGTGGTCCGTCATCCGCTTGGCGACGCCGGAGTTGTCGATGATGACCGCGTCGCAGCGTCCGGCAGAGAACTGGCGGTCCGCCTCGATGACCGGGATGTGCTGCCGCATCAGGTAGTCGGACACGTCACCCGAGAGCGGCGTGACGATCACACCGGCGACGCGGGTCGCGACGAAGGCGCGCGCAGCATCCATCTCGGCCTCGGTCGAGCCCTGGTCGTCGACCAGCATCATCGTGTAACCCTCACGCCGCGCGCGCGCGGCGATGCCGGCGGCGAGGTCCGCGTAGAAGGCGTTCCGCAGGTCCGAGATCAGCACGCCGATCGTGCGGCTGTCCTGCTTGCGCAAGCTGCGGGCCATCGCGTGCGGGACGTACCCGAGGGATTCCGCGGCCGCCACCACGCGCTCGCGCACGCCGGCCGCGACGTAGCCTTCACCGCTCAGGGCACGGGAGGTCGTGGACTGCGACACCCCCGCCGCCAGCGCGACATCCTTCAGCGTCGCGCGGCGCGGAGCCCCCTCCGCGTCGTTCTCGATCATGGGCACCCTTCTCGCGCGGGACGGTCCCGCGCCGGAGCGCCGGACCCCCGGCCCAATCCACCATAACGGTCGCCGCGCGCCCGCGCCTCCCGGGGCCGCCTCGCGGCGCCGCGACCGGTCCGGCCGAGACCTTGGCCGGGATGTGCGACGGTGCCGCATCGCGTCGCACCGGTGTCAGCGCCGGGATGCGGGGCGGCGGCGCGGGATGCCGGCCAGATCCGGGCCGGGACGCGAGACCGCGTTGCCGGGACGCGAGACCGCGTTGCAGGACGCGAGCCAGCGTTGCAGGACGCGAGCCAGCGTTGCAGGACGCGAGCCTGCGGGGCGGCGCCGATCCCCCTGACTCCTCCGCCGCACCGGTGTACCGTTCGCGTCACACAGGCAGTTCCCCCGTCGGCACCGCCCACACAGCCGGGACGGGTCCGGCGCGCACGGCCGCGCAACCCGGGAATGGGCCGGGTTCGGTTGCAGCCCTGCGCGTGAGGACTTATAGTCGCAGCTATGTGGTAACGATGCCACACCACGCCAAAAGGGGCGGGGGACGGATCGAAAGGGTGGCGATGAGGATCACCGAGCTCGATGACGCGACGCGAGGAGGCCGCTGATGGCCGTCCTGACCGACGCGTCGCGCAGCAAGACCCGAACGGGTGACCGCAAGCCGGAGAAGAAGGCGCGGGCGAAGAAGTACAACAAGCGCGAGGCCATCGCGGGATACCTCTTCATCAGCCCCTGGATCATCGGATTCCTGGTGTTCACCCTGGGCGCGATGCTGTACAGCCTCTTCATCTCGTTCAGCAACTACAACCTGGCCACCAACAGCGCGAGCCCGGCCGGGTTCGACAACTACTCCGAGCTGTTCAACGACCCCAAGGTCGCGCTGTCGCTCGGCAACACGCTGTTCTACGCCGTCATGGCGGTGCCGCTCGAGATCATCTTCGCGCTGCTGCTCGCCCTCCTGCTCAACTGGGTGGGACGAGGGGCCGGCGTGTTCCGCACCATCTACTACCTGCCGAAGATGACGCCGGCCGTTGCGACCGCATCCATCTTCCTGCTGCTGCTCAACGGCAACACCGGTGCGATCAACCGTTTCCTCGCGCTGTTCGGCATCGAGGGCCCGCAGTGGCTGATCGACCCGAACTGGGTGAAGCCGTCCATCGTCCTGATGACCCTGTGGGGCGTCAGCGGCACGATGGTGATCTTCCTCGCGGCGCTGAAGAACGTTCCCCAGGACCTTTACGAGGTCGCGTCCCTCGACGGCGCCGGCCCGATCCGGAAGTTCTTCACCATCACCATCCCGATGATCTCCCCGGCGATCTTCTTCAACGTGGTGGTGCTGACGATCGCGGCGCTGCAGGTGTTCGACCAGGCGTATCTGCTGTTCTGGCGAGATCAGACGAACGCGTCGCCGGACTCCTCGCTGTTCTACGGCGTCTACCTGTTCCAGCAGGCGTTCCGTCAGTTCAACTTCGGCTTCGCCGCCGCCATGGCCTGGCTGCTGTTCGTGATCATCCTCCTCATCACCCTGGTGCAGGTGAAGGTCAGCAACCGGCTCGTCTACTACGAAGGAGACAAGTGATGTCGTCCGCGACCCAGTCCACTGCTGCCGCGGCCCTCGCCCCGCTCGCCTCCGAACTGGAGGCCGCACAGCTCGAAGGCGGCAACACCCCCAACCGCCGCGGCGACAAGCCGGTCGGCAACCGCTGGTACAAGCCCAAGTCGATCATCGGCAAGACCCTGCTGTGGATCATCGCCATCGGCTTCACGCTGCTGTTCCTGTACCCGTTCGCCTGGCTGCTCGCGGCCAGCCTGAAGCCGCGGGAGGAGGTCTTCGACAACTCGCTGTGGCCGAAGACGTTCACGCCGCAGAACTACGTCGAGGTGTGGAACCAGCTGCCCCTCCTCTCGTGGATCGGCAACAGCATCGTCATCGCGATCCTGGCCGCCGGCCTGGTCGCGATCTCGAGCTCGATCGTCGCGTTCGGGTTCGCGTACTTCAAGTTCCCCGGCCGGACGCTGCTGTTCGGCCTGGTGCTGGCGACGATGATGCTCCCGGGCGCCGTGACGATGGTGCCGCAGTACCTGATCTGGAAGAACCTGGGCCTGGTCGGCACGTGGATCCCCCTGTTCGGGATGAACCTGTTCGGCTCGGCGTTCTACATCTTCCTGCAGCGCCAGTTCTTCATGGGTCTCCCGCGCGAGCTCTTCGAGGCGGCGCGCCTCGACGGCGCCAGCTACTGGAGGCTGTTCACCCGGATCGCGATGCCGCTCAGCATCCCCTCGTTCATCATCATCTTCCTGTTCGAGTTCCAGGCCAGCTGGAACAACCTGCAGGCAGCCCTGATCTACCTGAACGCGGGAGGCGTCGACGGCTTCACGGTCCCGCTCGGCATCTCGTATGCGATGACGACGTTCAGCCCCACCAACGGCGGCCACGGCGACTACCAGTACGTCATGGTGGCCGCGCTGATCGTGACGCTGCCGATGCTGCTGCTGTTCGGCTTCGGCCAGCGCTACTTCATCGAAGGCGTGGCGACGCAGGGCCGCAAGGGCTGATCCCGGCCCCTGTCACCGGGCGCGGTCGGACATGGTCCGCCGCGCCCGCTGGCGTTTAAGCCGACGGCACGGTCAGGCGCGGCACGCGGGTGGATGCGCGGCGCCCGCGGGTGGATGCGCGGCGCCCGCGGGTGGACCGCGGTCGCTCCGCGTCCGGTCGCCCCCGGGCCGCGGCACGAAGTGCACGTTGTTGGGGTCGACACGCCGCCCGGCTCCACAACAACGTGCACCTCGGCGAAGAGGGATGCGCCGCGTGGGCCCCGGGCACGAGTCGGGAGTACGTGCGCGAATCGCAGGCGAGTAGCAACATCCACTCACCGCTCGACGGCCGCGGCCGCCCTACCGCTGCCGAGGTGCACGTTGTTGGGGTCGACACGCCGCCCGGGTCCACAACAACGTGCACCTCAGCGAAAGGGGATGCGCCGCGTGCGGCCGCCGCCCGACGGGGCGATCGAGCCGCGTGGGAGGTGCGCGCATCGCATGCGAGCTGCGACATCCACTCACCGCTCGACGGCGCGGGAGCCGCACAGCGCCGAGGTGCACGTCGTTGGGGTCGACACGCCGCCCGGGTCCACAACAACGTGCACCTCGGCGAAAGGGGATGCGCCGCGTGCGGCCGGCCGCCCGACGGCGCGATCGAGTCGCGTGGGAGGTGCGCGAATCGCATGCGAGCTGCGACATCCACTCACCACTCGACGGCGCCGGGAGCCGCGCAGCGGTGAGGTGCACGTCATTGGGGTCGACACGCCGTGGGAGTGCGCAACTACGTGCACCTCGGCGAAGGAGGCGCACGCAGAAGGGGCGGCCTCCCGGTGGGAGACCGCCCCTGGGGCGAGCGGCGTTACTTGCTGCTCTTGGTGGACTGCTGGTAGGCCTTCATGGCCGCGGCCTGCGCGTCCTTGAGGGCCTGGCTGGCCGACTTGTTGCCGAGGAGGTACGACTGGATGGCGTTCTGCAGTTCCGTCTGGATCTGCTGGCCGGCCGGGGACGCACCGAACGACTTGCCGCTGCCGACCACGTCGTAGTAGGTCGAGATCGCCTTGTCGAAGCCCGCGTTGCCGGACGGCTTCACGTACTTGTCACGGAGCGTCTTGTCGGCCTCCGGCGAACCGGTGAACAGGCCGGTGTTGATCGCACCGGGGGTCTTCTCGATCGTCTTGGCGCGGGCCGCGCCGGCGGCCTCCCAGGCCTGCAGGTTGGTCAGGTCGAGCGCCCAGGCGCAGGCGGCGTCCTTGTTCTTGGCGCCGGTCGGGATGACGAACGACGTGCCCGAGGCGACGGTGAAGGGCTTGCCCTCGCTGTCCTTGAACGGCACGGCGCCGATGTCGACCTTGTCGACGAACGGGGTCAGCACGTTGACGTACCACTGGGCGTTGACCTCAGCGCCGACCTGGTCCTTCACGTACTGGTTGTTCTCGCCGAAGAAGTCGAACGAGTCCGTGAAGCTCTTCATCTTCGCGTAGCCGCCCTGGGCGTCCGTGATCTGCTTCAGGACCTCCAGGCCCTTCTCGTTCTTGGAGTCGTCGAGGGTGGGCTTGCCGTCGCTGCCGATCAGCTGCCCGCCGTAGGCGAGCAGCCACAGACCCGCCTGGCCGCTGGCCTGCGGGTCGAAGCCGAGGGTCGACGGGTTGCCGCCGGACGCCTTGTACATCTTCTTGATCGCCGCGACGAGGGTGTCCGGCTTGGAGGTGTCGATCTCGGAGTCGGTGACCCCCGCGGCCTTCATCACGCGCTCGTTGGTGATGATCGCCGGCGGCTGGTAGAACTGCGGCACCGCGTAGATCTTGCCGCCATAGGTGATGTCGTCGACCACCGAGCCGTAGTACGACTTCTTGGGGTCGACGTTGTGCACCGAGTAGCACTGGTCGAGCGGCTGGATGAGGCCCTGCGCCGCGTACGTCGCCACGAACTGACGGTCCATCTGCACGACGTCGGGGACGTTGCCGCCGGCCACGCGCGTGGTGAACTTCTGCGCGTCGAACGGGGTCTGGTCGATCTTGATGGTGACGCCCTTGAGCTGGTCCTTCGCGTAGGCGAGACGCGAGGTGCCGACCTCGTCGGCGTTGTCGAAGCCCCAGGCGTTCAGGGTGCCTTTGACGTCCTTGGAGAAGTTGCCGCCGGAGGAGCTGCCGCCGCTGGAGCTGCACCCGGCGAGGAGCGCCACCGACGCGGTGAGTGCCACAGCGGCGAGGGCGGTGTGCCTCTTGTTCATCTGATTTCCCTTCAGTGGTGTCGCAGCGGGCGTCCTCGCCCGAGCGAAGAGGTACGGGATCCCCGACCGCCGGGGTTCGATGGCGGCAGTGTGGAAACCTTCCCACATCGCACGGTAATGCAGCAGCGAGGCTCTTCACAAGGGGACCAGGTCCATGGACCCGGTTTTCGTTACTTGATCGTTTCTTACGCTTGTCCGACGCGCTTCTCAAGTCCTAGGGTCGTATGGCAACGATGCCAGATCGACACCGGAAGAAGGCCCGATGCCCCGCATCCGCCGCGCACTGCTGCTCGGACACACCCACCACGACGTCGGCTACACGAACAGCCCGCGGATCATCGACGGGATGCACGCCAGCATCGTGCGCGAGGTGTTGCGGCTCGCCGCCGGGGACACCGCCGCGCCGGGCGATCCCGACCGCTTCCGCTGGACGTTCGAGGTCGCCCGCCCGGTGCTGAACTTCCTGAGATCGGCGGCGCCCGACGAGGTGGATGCGCTCCGCACAGCCACCGCCGACGGCACGATCGCGGTCACGGGCGGCTACCTCAACATGACCCAGCTTCCCGACCTCCCGGAGTTCGAGGCGGCCTACCGGGCGCTGCACCGCATCCGCGACGCGGGCATCCCGGTGCGGACCGAGCAGCACGGCGACGTGAACGGCATCTCCTGGGGCGTCTCCGACGCCATGCTCGACGCCGGCCTCGACCGGTTGGTGATGGCGCTCAACCCCGATCACGGCCGCGCTCCGCTGACGCAGCCGAGCGTGTTCTGGTGGGAGGCGCCGTCGGGCCGCCGCGTGCTCACCCTGCTGTCGACGCACTACGGCTTCGGGGAGGAGTGGGGGATCGTCGACGGCGACACCGAACTCGCGGAGCTGCGCATCCTGGCCTTCCTCGACGGTCTGGAGGCGCGCGACGACTACCCGTTCGACACCGCGGTGGTGCACGCCGGCAACGACAACCGCTGGCCGACCGCGCTCTTCACCCGCGTCGTGCGCCACTGGAACGAGCGCCACCCGGACCGGCCGATGGAGACCGCGACGATCGACACGGCGATGGATGCGCTGGCCACCCAGGCGACGGACGACCTGCCTGTGCTGCGTGGCGAGTGGGCGGACTGGTGGGCGCACGGTCACGGCTCCACCGCGCGCGATGTCGCGGTGTACCGCGAGGCGCGGCGCTTCGCCCAGTCGGCGCGGCAGGCCTTCCGCCTGGCCGCGGAGCGCGGGGAAGGCAAGCCCGCCCTGGCGACCGTGCTCGGCTACCGCCGCGGGCCGGTCCGCCTGCGCGATGACGCCGAACTGGCTGAGGCCTTCGACCGGGTGGACGAGGAGCTGCTGCTCTACGGCGAGCACACCTGGGGCTCGTGGGAGACGTACTCCAAGCCGCACTCGCACTTCACCGCCTCGCACCACAACGCCAAGGCGGGCTTCGCCTTCGGCGCGTTGGACCTGGCCCGCGACCTGAACGTGGAGGCGCTGTACCGGCTGGCCGCGTCCGGCGCCGGCGCCGCCTCGGGCGCCGCTCCCGCATCCACACCCGTGCACGCGTCCGGTGTGCTCCTCGCCAACCTCGGCGACCGCCCCCGGCGCGAAGCCGTGGAGGCGGAGGTCGACGGCACGCGCCGCGTGACCGTGGTGGCCGAGGTCCCCGCGCGCTCGGTGGTCGTGGTCGACGCCCCCGGCTCCGAGCCGTCGCCGGCCGCCGGGCGCGTCATCGAGTCCGGACGCTACCGGGCGGAGGTCGACCCGTCCCGCGGCGGGGTGGTCTCCCTGCTGGACCGGCGCTCGGGACGCGAGCTCGTCGACCCGGGCGTGCCCCATGGGCTCGGCACGGTCGTCGTCGAGGAGGTGACCGAGGAGGGTCGCTCCCATCCGATCTTCGACAACCCGAAGAACTTCAATCCAGCTTTCCCCGGCCCGGCATTCGAGCGCGTGGCCGCCCGCTCGGACGCCGAGCCCGGGGTGGCGGAGACGGCCGCCTTCGCGCGCATCCGGTGGACGTCCGAGCTGCCGGGCGTCCTCACCGCGATGCACATGCTGACCCTGTACCGCGACCTGGACGACATCGACCTCGCCGTGCACCTCGCGAAACCGGAGCGTTCCGGTCCGGAGAGCGTCTTCGTGGCCTTTCCGTTCGCGGTCGCGGAGCCCGAGTTCCTTCTGGAGACCGCCGGTGCGGTGTTCGCGGCCGAGACGGAGCAGCTGCCGGACACCTCGAAGGACTGGTACTCCATCCAGCACGCCGTCGGCGTGCGCGCACGCAGTGCCGATCGGAACGGCGACGACGACGCCATCCTCTGGGGCACCGTGGATGCGCCGCTCGTCCAGCTCGGCGGGTTCCACACCGGGGACTGGGCCCGGACGCTGGACGCTCCCGCGGGTCACGTGAACAGCTGGGTGATGAACACCCTGCACTTCACGAACTTCCCGGCCGGCCAGGAGTTCACCGGCACGCTGCACTATCGCTTCCGTCCCACGCCGGCCGCGGACCTCCGCGACACCGTCGCCCGCTTCGGCGACGACCTGGCACTGCCGCTCCAGGCGCGCGCGTACACGGGACCGCTCGGACGGTGAGCGCTGCGTCAGGCGCAATCCTGGCAAGCCGCGAACCTGGGAAACCCCTCTCAAGGGGAGCATCCGCACATCCATCCCGCACCCCCGCTCCGGATGACACCAACGGCGGGCGTTCCCTCCCCCGCTGAACGACGGGTGCGGCACGCCGGAACGCGACCAGGGGCGCGCGGCGTGCCGCATCCCGTCCACCTGTCGACCGGCCGTACGCCGGCGCCCTCTTCGCCGGACACGCCGCTAGGCTGGCCGCGCGGGTCGCTCGAGGTGCGAGCGGCCGGACGACGTGAGGGGTGCGCGTGACCGGTGACGACGGACTCGCGATCAGGATCCGCGGCCTGCGCAAGCGGTTCGGGGAGAAGGTCGCGGTCGATGGGATCGATCTGGATGTGCCGTCGGGCAGCTTCTACGGGCTGGTCGGACCGAACGGGGCCGGCAAGACCACCACGCTGAGCATGGCGACGGGGCTGCTCCGGCCGGACGCAGGTGAGGTGCTCATCCACGGCGTCGACATGTGGCGTCAGCCGCTCGTGGCCAAGGCGATGGTCGGCGTGCTCTCCGACGGCGTGCGGTTGTTCGACCGGCTGACCGGCCAGCAGCTCGTCGAGTACGCGGGCCTGCTCAGCGGCATGGACCGCCCGACCGCGCAGCAGCGCACGGCCGACCTGCTGCAGCTGCTGGATCTGCAGGCGGCCGGCGGCACGCTGGTGGTCGACTACTCGGCCGGTATGACGAAGAAGATCGCCCTCGCCGCCGCGATGGTGCACGCGCCGCGAGTGCTGGTGCTCGACGAGCCGTTCGAGTCGGTGGACCCGGTGTCGGCCGCGAACATCCGTGACATCCTCCGCACGTACGTGCAGGGTGGCGGGACCGTGGTGGTCTCGTCGCACGTGATGGACCTGGTCGAGCGGATGTGCGACCACGTCGCCGTCATCACCGCCGGCCGGGTGGTGGCCGCGGGGTCGGTGGACGACGTGCGTGCCGGCTCGACGCTCGAAGGACCGGTTCGTCGAACTCGTCGGCGGGCGCCGTGTCGGGGAGGGGCCGGAGTGGTTGCGACACTCGTAAGGCTGCGGCTGCTCGTCCTCCGCAACTCGTTCCGGAGGAGCACCAGCCAGCTGGTCGCCGTCGTCATCGGCGCGCTGTACGGCCTCCTCGGGCTGGTCATCGTGCTGGGCGCCCTGGTGGCGCTGTCGTTCGCCCCGGCGGAGGTCACCACGACCGCCGTCGTGCTGGGCGGCTCCGCCGCCGTGATCGGCTGGGCCGTGTTCCCGCTGCTGCTGTCGGGTGTCGAGCAGACGCTCGATCCCGGGCACCTCGCCGTGTACCCGATCGCCCTGCGGCCGCTCATGATCGGGATGCTGCTGAGCGGCGCCGTCGGGGTGGCGGGCGCCGCGACGACGATCGCGGCGGTCGGCACGTCGCTCTCGTGGCTGCGCTCCCCCGGCGTCGCGCTGATCGCCCTGCTGACCGGGGTGCTGGGCGCGGCGACCTGCATCGTGGTGTCGCGCGCGGTGACGTCCGTGGCGAGCGGGCTGGCGTCGGGACGGCGGTTCCGGGAGGCGAGCGGGCTGCTCATCCTGATCCCGCTCATCCTCGCCGGGCCGATCGTCATCGGCATCACGAGCGGACTGCGCCGGTCGGCGGATGCCCTGCCGTCGATCGCCGAGGGTCTCGGCTGGTCGCCGCTCGGCGCGGTGTGGGCCGTTCCGGGGGCCGTCGCAGCGGGCGACCCGCTCGGCGCGCTGCTGCGGTTGCTGATCGCACTGGCGACCCTCGCCGTGCTGTGGGCGGTCTGGCGCTGGGGACTCGCGCGGTCGCTGGTGACGCCGGCGCGCGCCTCGTCGCGGAGCCGGGCGCCCGGGAAGTCGGGGCTCTTCGGCGTCCTGCCGGGCACCCCGGCCGGGGCGATCGCCGCCCGCTGCCTCACGTACTGGTTCCGCGACCCGCGCTACCTGCGACAGCTGCTCGTGATCCCGCTGCTGCCCGCGCTGATGTGGTTCTACTCCGGCCTCAACCACTCGGGATCCGGCTACCTCTACGCTGCGGCCCCGATCGCCGCGTTCGCGCTGGGTATCGGGATGATCGCCGACGTGTCGTACGACTCGACTGCTTTCGCGCTCCACGTCTCCAAGGCGGTCCCGGGCCGCGCGGATCGGTGGGGCCGCGCCTCGGCCCTTCTCACGTTCGCGGTTCCCGCCGTCGTGGTGCTGGCGCTGGGATCGGCCGCCGTCAAGGGCGACTGGCTTCCGGCACCCGGACTGCTCGGGCTGTCCCTCGGGATACTGCTGAGCGGTGTCGCCGTCTGCTCCGTCACCTCGGCGCGCTTCGTCTTCCCGGTGCCGGAGCCGGGCGACAACCCGTTCCGCTCCCGGCCGGGCTCCAACATCTCGCTGCTCGGCCCGACGTTCGCCGCCTGGGGCGTGATCGCGGTGCTCACGCTCCCCGAGATCGTGCTGTTCGTGGTCAGCCTGGTCACCCGGGAGGCGGTGTGGGGCTGGCTGGCACTGCTCACCGCGATCGTGCTCGGCTCGGTGCTGCTCGTGGTCGGCGTGCGGCTGGGCGGCCGCGTGCTCGACGCCCGCGCTCCCGAGCTGCTGCTGCAGTTGCGCAAGGACGCCTGAGGAGGTCGGGCCGGGTGGATGCGCGGCGCGCGTGCGCCATCCGCATCTTGACCGCGTTCCCGCAGCACGCCATGGTGCACCACCGGCTCGAGCGGTTCTTCGAGTAGTCGTCGTAGGCCCAGCGGCACGTCGCGCGGTCGCAGACCTCGAGGCGCGAGCTGCCGTCCTCAGGCGAGGCGCGCACCGCATCCAGCACCGCTGCGAGCGCAGCGCGGTTCCCGGCGGGCCGAACGCGATCCCTGGCTCGACCGGGTGTCGCTGTGGGCGTTCTGGGGACTGCGCCGCTGAGGCTGCGGCGGCCGCCTCAGCCTGCCAGCGTCTGCTCGCAGGCGAGCAGCGTCACGCCGACGCTCCACGCGTGCGACAGGGTGAGCAGCATCCCCTTAGGCTGGAAGCACGCGGTCTGGTAGTACCGCTCGCTGACCATGCCGCGGTAGGCGTTGAAGTCGCCGTCCTCCCTCGCGATGAACTGACGGAAACAGGCCAGGGCCTCGTCGGCCCGCCCCGCGTAGTGCGGGTCGCCGAGGGCGGCGGACAGCTCACGCAGTTCGGCGGTGCAGACGAGACCGTAGGCGTGGAGGTGCTGGTTCGACGGCGAGGCGTTGTCGGCCCCGCGGGTGCGGAAGCCGTACGCGCCGAGCAGGGTGTGCTCCGGGAAGCGCACGTCGTAGGTGTAGCGGAAGGTCAGCATCCAGTCGGCCGCGCGCCGCGCCACGTCGAGCCAGTGCGCGTCGCCGGTCGCCCGGTGCAGCGCGACGTACGCCATCACCGCGGCGTAGCCGTCCTCGGAGGTCGGAGCGAGGTCGACGTCCTCGGGGGCGCCGTGGACGAACTCACGGTCGACGAACTGCTCGTAGTAGCGGCCGGCGGCGAGCGCGGCGGGGAGGTACCGGTCGTCCCGGTCGGCGGCCTCGACCAGTGCGGCGATCCAGGTGAGCCCGGAGGCGCCCGACCACGACAGCACCTCGCCGGTCTCGGCGTGATGGACGGAGCCGAGGTTGCCGTCGGCGCGCTGACGGCCGACCATCACGTCCAGGTTCGAGCGGAGGGCGTGCTCCCACTGCGGGTGCGCGTCGAGCGCCTGCGCGCGGAGGAGGAACAGCGTCGCCTCGCCGAGCGTGCGGGCGTGCAGGCCGCGCTTCAGCTCCGTCCAGCTCTGCGTCCAGCCGTGGTCGCGGTACCAGACGCCCCAGAACGTGCCGGACGGCGAGAGGTTGGCGCTGATGAAGTCGATCACACGACGGGCCGCATCGGCTTCGTCGGCGCGGTCGGCGCGCAGTCCGTGCGCGAGCAGGGCGTACGCCCAGGGGATGCCGCTGACCCAGCCGACATGCATGGCCTGCCGGTCGACGGTGAGGCCGTCGCGGCCGCTCACCTCGCGGTCGAAGCCGACCGTCTCCAGCAGCACCCCGGGGTCGGGGTCGTAGTGCCAGGTCAGCAGGCCCTCGGCGGTCAGGTCCGCCGCGGTCGCCACGTCCACCCACGGCTCCAGAGGTGCGGCCGCGGCCGCCTCTGCGTGCAGTGCGCGCAGGATCGGGGCGTAGGCGTGACGGGATGCGTCGAGCGCGAAGACACGCAGCGGCAGTTCCACGGACTCCCCGGGCGAGAAGCGATAGGTGGCCACGTCGGCCGGGCGCGGGCGCGCGTCACCGTAGTAGGTGACCGGGTACTCGCGGTACGGGAAGCGGAGGCTCACCGTCGCGTCGCCCCAGGCGGCGTCGTGGGTCAGACCCAGCCCGGTGAGGCCGAGCGCCGACGTCTCGTCGGCGGCGAGCGCCACGCCCCCGCGGCCCTCACCCGCCCAGGCGAACACGGCGGGCGTCGCCGCACGGTCGGCGCGGAACTCCCACGTGTCGCTCACCAGGGCGTCGTGCTGCTCGGGCGTGTCGGCGCCCACTTCGAAGCGGGGGAAGGCGCGCGCGTTCTCCGCAGGCCGGTTCTCGCCGTAGAAGGCGCCGGGGATCAGCCACCACGGGTCGTCGGCGCCGTGGACTGGGGCCTCCACCAGCACCGAGCCGTCGGCCGGCGCATCGCCGGTGTACCGGACGCTCACGGTGAGGCGCCAGCCCGGTTCGGCCTCCGCCCAGTCGACGGCGATCTCGGCCGACGCCGCCGCGGCGCCGACGACCGTCGCCCGCACCTCCGGCCGTGCGCTCACGGCAGCGGGCGCTCGATCAGGTCGACCTCCCGAACGGGCTGGGACGGGTCGGCCGGGACGACGAAGGTGCGCAGCTGCGAGGGCCCGAAGTCCTCCTCGATCGTCCGCCCGAGCAGGGGCAGCTGGATGCGCGACCGGCCGCCCTCGCCGCGCGTCTCGACGGCCCGCACGACGACATCCGCGCCGCCGGGTGCATCCGTCTCGTCCTCCGTGCCCTTGAGCGCGGTCACCATGACGGCGTCGCCGCCGTCGCCCGCGAACGAGTTCACCGGCGGGAGGTCGCCGTCGTGGAACGACTCCTGCATGGCGCGCACCGGGTTGCCGAGCACGAGCGCCCGGCGGATCGGGTCGGCCTCGCGCCAGTCGCCCGCGTGCGGCACCAGCTCGTAGCCGAACCTCTGCACACCCTGGTCCTGGAACGAGTAGATGCCCTCGGGGTCGAGGAGACGCGGGTCGTGCCACGAGTAAACGGGGCTGCGGACGGCGGTGACGCCGATGCTGGGCTGCTCGCCGTTGTCGGCGGTGCCGGGTGAGACGTCGTAGGCGTGCTTGTTCGTCGTGATGACGGTCAGCCCCGCCGCCGCGCCGTCGACCGTCCCGGTCAGGTCGACCCAGGACTGCGCAGGCTCCTCGGCGCCGTCGACCGGACGCTCCAGGTGGCCGAACGGGATCTCGTAGGTCGCCGTCGGGTCCTCCAGGACCGTCGGGAAGCGCAGCTTCAGCAGGTGCGCCTGCTCGCGCCAGTCGAGCGTGACGTTCACGCGGAGGACGGGCGAGTCGTGGTCGAGGATGAGCTCCTCCACCAGGGTGGATGCTCCCCACTCGCGCTCCACCCGCACCCGCGATCGCAGGGGGCCGGTCTCGCGGACCACGATGCGCTTCAGCGCCATCGTCGCGCCCGGCCAGGCGTACGAGATGACCCGGTGGCCCCAGGTGTCGGTCGGGTCGTCGTTGATCTGAGTGTGCTGCGCTCCGTCGACGCCGGCCATCACATCCACACCGGTCGCCTTGACCAGGTACGACGAGATCCAGCCGGTCTCCTGGTCGATGCGGATGCGGACGTGCTCGTTCTCGAGCGTGTCGGCGGTCACCGTCAGGGCGCCGGATGCTGCCCCCGGTCCGGCGCCGGGGCGCAGGCGGTAGAGGCGGTAGCCGAGGGCGGGCACGTCCGCGCGGAACACGACCGCACCGCGCGAGACGTCGTCCGTCGTCGCGGTCGACTGCGAGTTCTGGAAGACGACCGCTTCGCCGTTCTCGTCGACCACGTGGACGCCGGCGCGCTGCGCACCGTACTGGAAGTCCACATCCACCGACACCGGCCAGGGGTGGGGGTTGAACACGAGGACCGGCTGCGTGCCGTCCTCGCGGTCGACCTGCACCTGGCGGGCGATGATGTTGTGCGCCCGCGTGACGATGCGCTTCGAGATCGCGACGGCCTCGCCGAGCTGGTCGCGAGCGTCGTCGTACGACGGCTCGATCGCGGAGCCGGGCAGGATGTCGTGGAACTGGTTGAAGAGCACCTGCTTCCAGGCGGTCTCCAGCTGCTCGCGCGGGTAGTCGACGCCGTCGGTCGCAGCGACGACGGCCGCCCAGCGCTCGGCGTTCAGCACGGCGAACTGCGCGCGGCGCTGCCACGCCTTGATGCCGGAGTGCGCCGAATAGCAGCCGGGCGCGTGGTGCTGCAGGTCGTCGCGGCGCACCGGGAGGGCGTCGAGGAACGCCTCGCCCCGGCCGAGCACCTCGTCGAAGTACGTGCGCGGTGAGGACATCGTCATCCTTCCGAAAGAGCCCATGCGGTCGTAGCGGTGGATCGACTCGATGTTCGCGATCGTCGGGCCGCCGCCGTGGTTGCCCACGCCGTAGAAGACCATCGCGGTCGCGTTCTCGCCGAAGCCGACCGTGCGGTCGAGGGAGGCGAGAGCCTTCTCGGTCTGGCCGTCCACCGACCCGGGCGGGCTGCAGTACTCGAACGGTATGCGGTACGCGAGCACGCGTGAGCCGTCGGGCGCCTCCCACCAGAACAGGCTCGGCGCCAGGTCGGACTCGTGCGGGCCGGGCCGCAGGAACGTGTACGAGTCCATCCCCTGGCCGCGCAGGATCTGCGGGAGCATCGCGTTGTGGCCGAACGGGTCCACATTCATCCCGACGGTCGACGGCTTCCCGAAGCGCGACTCGAGGTAGCGCTGGCCGTACAGACCCTGGCGCACGAAGCTCTCGCCCATCGGCATGTTGTTGTCGGGCTCGACCCACCAGCCGCCGACGTTGACCCACCGACCCTCGGCGACGCGGCGCTTGATCTGCTCGAACAGCTCGGGGTCGGACTCCTCCACCCAGCTGAGCAGCACGATCTGGTCGCAGGTGAAGACGAAGTCGGGGTACTCCTCCATGCGGTGGATGGCCGACCAGAAGGTCGCGCGGGCCTCCTGGTATCCCTCCTGCCACGGCCACAGCCACACCGGGTCGAGGTGCGCGTTGCCGACCATGTGGAGGGTGCGCTGCGGCGTCGCCGTCGGGCGCTTCGCGGGCGGGAGGTCGCGGGGCTGAGCGCCGGCGGGGGCGTTGGCGACGGGCGCCTTGCTGCTCGTGTCCGCCGCGCCGGCCTCGCCGGTCTCGCCGGCCACGCCGGCCACCTCGGCGCCGGGTGCGCTCTCGCGCTGCTCCTGCGCCGCATCCACCGCGAACTTCTCGGGCGTCTCGGGGCCGACCCGCACGGCGTCGACCGCTCGTGCCGTGTCGTCCGTCCCGGTGCGCGCTTCGGCGTCCGCTCCGACCTCCGCGTCGGGCGTCTGCGTGTCCGGCGTGTGGGGGCTGGTCACAGTGCGTACTCCTCGTCGCCGTCGGCCCATGCATCCACGATCTCGGAGAGCACGTGGAGCATGAACGTGTGGAATTCCTGGATCCTCGGGGTGGTCGTGGACGGGCTCAGCAGCGCGTAATCGGCGAACTCCCGCGCGGGACCGCCGTCGCCCCCGCCGAACAGCACGGTCGTCGCGCCGGCCGCCTTCGCGGCTTCGAGCGCTGAGACGATGTTCGCACTTCGCCCGCTCGTGGTGAAGGCCGCGACCACATCGCCCGGGCGCGCGAGGCCGGCGACCTGCCGGGCGAACACGTCGTCGTAGGAGTAGTCGTTGGCGATGCACGTCATCGTGGTCGGGTCGGTGCTCAGCGTGACCGCGCCGAGGGGGCGACGATCGCGCTTGTAGTGGCCGATGATCTCGCCGGTGAAGTGCTGGGCGTCCGCCGCGCTTCCGCCGTTGCCGAAGGTGTACAGGATGCCGCGCCCGGCGAACGCGTCGCAGAGCACCTTCCCGACCTCCCGCAGCGCGGGCAGCAGGGCCTCGCCCTTCTCGGCGACCTCGATGTGCGCCTCCAGCTGCTGTCGCATCCACTCAGCCACGGGGGCCTCCCTTCGATCCACCGGTGATGGCGCCCTCGAGCTGATCCAGACGGTCGAACGCGACCGCACCGGCGCCGACGACGCAGACGACGTCGCCGAGCGCGGCCAGCACCACGGTGGATGCGGCGGCCGCCGGCGGCATGGCGGCGGCCGCGACGCGCTCGCGCACCGGCACCAACAGGGCGTCGCCGGAGCGTGTCACTCCGCCGCCGAGCACGACGAGGTCGGGCTCGAAGACGTTGACGAGGTCGGTCAGGGCCGTGGCGAGCACGTCGATCGTCTCCTCCCACAGCTCGGAGGCGAGCGGGTCGCCGTCGGCCGCGGCCGCGACGACATCCTCGGCGCGGATGACGGGCAGCTGCGCGAGCGACGAGTCCTGGCCGCGCTCGGCCACGGCCTCGCGGGCACGGAGCGCGATCGAGGTCCCGGAGGCGTAGCCCTCCAGGCAGCCGCGCCGGCCGCACAGGCAGGGCCGGCCGTCGGTGCGGACCATGACGTGACCGAACTCTCCGCCGTTGCCGGCTGCGCCGCGGTGCAGGCGACCGTCGATCACTGCTCCGCCGCCGATACCGGTCGAGATCGTCAGGTACACCATCGTGTCGGCGTCGCGTGCGGCGCCGTAGCGGAACTCGCCGAGAGCGCCGGCCGTCGCGTCGTTCTCCAGCACGGCGGGGACGCCGAACTCGCGCTCGGCGAGCTCGACGATCGGGAGGTCGATCCATCCCGGCAGGTGCAGCGGACCGGTCAGCACGCCGGCCTTCGCGTCGAGGGGACCGCCGCACGAGATGCCGACGGCCTCGACCGCGAGGCCCGATTCGGCGATGGCGCGCTGCCCCATGGCGAACAGTCTGGGAACGATTACACCCGGACCCTCTTCGCGACGGGTGGGTTCGACGGTGAGTGCGTGGGTTCGTCCATCCTCCGTGACGACAGCGACGGCGAGCTTGGTGCCGCCGATGTCGAGCGAGAGGACGGCGCGGAGGCCGTTTGCCATCATGTCCTTCCGGGGTGCACGACCCGGCCTTCGTCGGCGGATCGTGTGGGATCGTTCCCACAGATACTAGGCCGCCGCGGGCAGGCGGGTCAACACGAGGGGGTTGTGCGGACCGGCGCGAGGGGCTAACGTACAACCAAATGGTTGTAGATGAGATGACGGACGCAGAGGTCGATCGCCTCTTCCACGCCCTGGCGGACGCGACGCGGCGGGACATCGTCGCGCGGTCGCTGGAGGGCGAGCACTCGGTGAGCGAGCTCGCGGAACGGTACGACATGAGCTTCGCGGCCGTGCAGAAGCACGTCGCGGTGCTCGAGCGCGCCGGACTCGTGCGCAAGCGGGCGCGCGGACGGGAGCGCGTCGTCTCCGGCGACCCGGAGACCATCCGCCGCGCGTCACGGCTGCTCGACGAGTACGAGGCGATCTGGCGGCGGCGGGATGCGGCGATCGAGGGGATCCTCGCCGCGGACGGTCGCTGACCGCGCGGGTCTCCGCATCCATCCACCGCTACCGGCAACACCCGTACGAACCGCACCACCGACCAGAGAGGAGCGGCCGATGACCTTCATCGAGTCGACCAAGGATGTGGACGCACTGACGCTCACGTTCGTCACCGAGTACGACGCCCCGCGGGAGCGCGTCTGGCAGCTGTGGTCCGATCCGCGGCAGCTGGAGCGCTGGTGGGGGCCTCCGGAGTGGCCGGCCACGTTCGACGTGTTCGAGTTCGAGCCGGCGGGACGCGCGGCGTACTACATGACCGGGCCGGACGGCACGAAGGCGCACGGCTGGTGGCGGTTCGCCGAGATCGACGCGCCCGCACGGATCGAGCTGGACGACGGCTTCGCCGACGAGAACGGCAACCCGATGCCCGGCGAGCCGGTGCGCATGGTCACCACGCTCGAGGAGCGCGACGGCCGCACGCGAATGACACAGCTGGTCCGCTTCGCCTCCCCCACCCAGCTGGAGGAGATGCTCGCAATCGACATGGAGGAGGGTATGCGCCAGGCCCTCACCCAAATCGACCCCCTCCTGGCCGCCTGACCCCGCCCCGCCCACGCCCTCGCCCGCCCGCGCGCCCCTCATCGAGTACACAAAAGGTGCACGCTTTTCGCCTCAGAGCGTGCACTTTTCGTGTACTCGACGGGGGCGCGGCTAGGGGGCGTCGAGGAAGGCTAGGAGGTGGGGGAGCGTTCGGCGGAGGGAGGCTGAATCCGCGGCGGCGGCGAGGCGTTCGCCGAGGTAGTCGCCGTGGATGCCGGGCACGATGAGGAGGCGGGCGTCCGGCAGGAGGGCGGCCAGCTCCACGAAGTGGGAGGCGCGGACCACGTCGCGGTCGGCGCCGACGACGAGCGTCGGGGCGGCGACCGCGGCGAGCAGCGCATCCGGGAAGTCCTCGAAGCCGAGCATGAGCTCGCGGTCGAGCTCGAACATCCGGCGGGCGTGCTCCGGGTCGCCGCTGACGGCGAAGTCCGCCTCGCGGTACGGCGCGGGGAGATCGTCGAACGTTCCCGCGGCGAGGCCGTCCCAGAAGCCGTCCACCATTCCGGAGCGCCGGACGGGGGCCGAGGCCGCGATCAGCCGGCGGACCAGCCCGGGATGGCGCGCGGCCAGCTGGAGGGCGACCTGCCCGCCGTTGCTGAAGCCCAGCACATCCACCGGTCCGACGCCGAGCGACTCGAGCACCGCTGCGACGTCGTCCGCCGAGCCCTCGAAGCTCGCGGGCCGGTCGCCGGACGGCGAGCGCCCGTGCCCCTGCAGCTCGACGGCCAGCACCGAGCGGGTCGGAGCGACGAGCGGGAGCAGCAGCCCCCAGTTCGTCTCGATGGTCGAACCGCCGCCGTGGATGAGCAGCAGCGGCGGGTACGGCGAGTCGGGGTCGCCGAACCAGGCATGGTAGAGCGGGATGCGGTCCACGCCCGCAGGCTAGCCGAGTGCCACCGCGGTGTCGACCACCGCGTCGGACTCCGGCGCGACCGCCGTGTCGACCACCGCGTCGCCCGCTTGCCCCAGCCGGACCCCGCCGACGCGCACGTCGGCGGCCAGGCGCTGGCGCTTCCGCGCCTCGCGGCCCGCTCGCACGGCGAACCGCAGCCGCACCGTCTCGCCGGCGCCCGCGACGACTGCCGCGGGCTCCGGACGGCTCCAGCCGGGCGGGGTCACGAGCTCCGCCACGACCTCGTGGGGCTCGTCGTACGGGTTGACCACGACGACCTCGTACGTGAGGTCGGCACCGGCCGGAATGCGCTGGTAGAACGGTTCGACCAGCACCAGGTTGCCGTCCGCCGGAGGCCGTTGCCCGTCGTCGGGGAGCAGCCCGTCGTGCAGGGCGGCGAGCTCGTCGCCCTGCTCCGTCAGCAGCTGGAGGTAGTCCTCGTCCACCTCGCGGCCCTGCCAGTGGCCGGTGATCATCAGACCGGGCGCCACGCGCCGGTAGAGCGCTGCGCTCTGGATGAAGTCGTCGCGGCGGAACCGGTTGCGGTACTGGTAGTTGAGGATCTCGCGCTGCACGCCGAGCCGCCCCTCCGCGGTCTGCTGGTCGCCGGTCGCCAGCACGCGGACGCCGTCGACCTCGAACTCGAAGGCCGCCGCGTACAGCGTGTGCCCGGGCAGTTCGTGCGTGACGATCTCGTACTCCTGCCAGCGGACGGTGCCGCCCAGCGGGAGCACCCGGTCGGCCGGGATGGGCTCGAACCACTGGCACGGGAGGTCGGTGCGCATCGGGTCGGCCATGATCGGCGCCACGTTCTCGGGCAGCCACACCTCGGTGCCCTCCACATCGCGGAGCAGGTTGAGTCCGGCGATGTGGTCGTCGTGGTAGTGGGTGCCGAGCACGACCTCGATCGAGGTCACCCCGAAGTCGCGCTTCAGCGCGGGCAGCGACGCGAGCCACGGCCGCCGGGCGGCCCGGTCGGTGCCGGCCGGCCAGCCGGTCGACATGTCGTAGCCGTAGTCGATGAACAGGGCGGCGCCCGAGTCGCTGAGCAGCACGTACACGCACGAGTTGGCCGTGCGGTTGAGCAGCAGGTGGTCGGTGAGCCGCACGAACGGGCGCTCCAGCCAGTCGCGCAGGTCCCACGGGTTGGTGCGCCGTGAGTCGACGTACTCGCCCATCCGCACGGCGAGGCTCTCGAGCGCCTCGATCGCCTGCGGCATCGGATCCCCGTGCGACGGGAGCAGGATGGTCGGCTCCTCCTCCTGCAGCAGCAGGCACGAGAGCACCGTCATGGCGGGGCCCTCGTTCTCGGTGTACGACCACTGGGTGGCGGCGAGCGACCAGACCTTGCCCGGCGCGTAGATGAGGTCGCCGGTGAATGCGATCCGCGCATCCCCCCGGTCGACGAGGTAGACGACCGACCCCATGGTGTGACCGGGTGCGGGGACGGTCTTCACGTCGATGCCGCCGAAGCGTGCCGTGCGGTATTCGGGCACGGTGCCGGCGATCGGCACGGGGTCGAGCAGCGAGAAGCGGTCCTGCCGGAGGTTGTAGTCGTTGTAGAGCGCACGCGCCGACCACATCTCGTCGACGCGGGCGAACAGGTCCTGCTCCACCGGCGGCACGTGGATGGGGATGCCCGCGGCCACCGCGCGCGGCAGCCCCTGCCCCTGGTCGCGATGGTGGTGGGTC
This sequence comes from Leifsonia sp. KNZ13-11D, assembly GCF_056754895.1. Lineage (NCBI taxonomy): Bacteria > Bacillati > Actinomycetota > Actinomycetes > Micrococcales > Microbacteriaceae > Leifsonia > Leifsonia sp. KNZ13-11D. The sequence goes on along the minus strand of NZ_JBPGWU010000001.1, from coordinate 138,478 downwards.
ATCAGGATCGCGTCCAGGGTGTCGAGGCCGAGCTCGTCGAGGTGATCGAGCACGTCTCCGGACCCGAAGTCGATCGCGATCGCCCCGCGGCGGCCGTCGTCGTGCCCATCGCCCGCGGTGACGATGTAGACGTTGCAGGTGTCCGCGAACCGGTGGACGCCCGGAGCGACCTCGGTGAACGCGCTCATACCCTGGTCGGCTCCTTCTCGGCCCGCTCGCCGCGGGCGGCGCGGTAGCCGCGCCACAGCTCGGCGATCTCGTCGAGGTCGGCGTCGGTCACCGCCTCGCGGCTGTTGTCGATGGATTCCACGTAGTACAGCGCGGGGACGCCGAGCTCCGGCTGGATGCGCGAGTAGGCGAGCCACTCCTCGCGGCTGGGCATCGGCCACTGGTCGGTGTCGATCGGGTGCCCGGGCAGCGCCGCGGCGGCGATGTCGTGGCGGTAGCGCAGCTGGTCGCCGACGGGCACCGGGTCGCCGTGCACCGAGTCCTCGAGCACGTCGTTGAGGCGCACCATGTCGGTGACGCCGGAGAACGAGGGATGCACCGTGTGCGTGACGACCAGCGCATCCGGCTTGGCCGCCTTGGCCGCTGCGTGGATGGTCGAGATGATCGCGTGCAGCGCGCTGATGCCCCACGCGCCGCCGTCGGGCTCACCGTCGCCGTGCGTGCGAAGGGTGACCCCCGACGGGGCGCGCTGCGTGAAGTCGACCTTGAAGCCGTCCGCGTCGAGGCCGTCGGGGGAGACCATCCGCGTGACCTGCTCCGCCAGCGCCTCGAGGTAGGCGGGGTTCGAGGGGTCGACCGCGACCGGCCGACCGTGCGCATCCCGCACCGTCAGCTCGGGAGGCAGGCCGGTCGGATCCCACGCCTTGAACCAGAGGAGCACGCGCTGACCGGCGGCGTGACGCTCGTCGATCCAGGCGCGCAGGTCGGGCCACTTCTCCGTGTCGACGGTGTTGGTGCCGTAGTCCGCCTGCCAGCGGTCGTCGATGACGACGGTGCCCGGGTGGATGTCGCGCTCGGCGAGCCGGCGCAGCCAGCGGTCGTAGAGGTACTGGCGCGCCAGGTCCGCTGCGAACGCCGCGCCCGCGGGCAGCACGAAGCCGTCCGCGTTGTCCGTGGCCAGCGCCTCCCCTTCGTGGCTCATCCGCACGGCGAGGGCGCACTGCGCGCCCCAGCCGCAGAAGATCGGCTCGTGCCACCACGACGCCGGTTCCGGCGCCGGCTGCGCCCAGCCGCGGGCCGCGAGGTCGTCGCGGTAGTCGCGGATCAGCGAGAGCGGGGCGCCGGCCGGCCGCAGCACGAACTCCGGCGAGACCCAGCCGCCGGCGCGGACGCGCGTGTGGCCCTCGTAGGTGAGGCGGAACAGGAAGCCGCCGTCGAGGGCGTCGTAGCGGAAGGTGGTGAAGCCGAGCTCCTCGACGGGCGCGATCACCGAGACGCCCAGCCAGTCCCCGACCGGCATGTCGGTGGGGCCGTGCGGCGCGTCGGTGGCGATGGAGGGCCGCCCCAGCCCGAACACCAGCGGTGGCGGCGAGAAGATGCCGTGCAGGCGTCCCGGCTCGGCGTCGCCGACGACGCCCAGCTGCGCCTGCGTGTTGGAGAGGCGCACCACCTGGATCGGCTCGGTCGGCGTCGGCACGAACACCGACGGGAAGCGGATGCCCGAGCGGAACGTGCCCGCCGCACCCGTGGGGAGGGCCGCCTGGCCGCCGAACATGGTGAGGTCGGCGATCCGGGCGTCGTCCTCCTCGGTGGTCACCTCGACCCGCGCCCGCACCTCGCGCGGCGTGCAGTGCAGCACCACAGCCTTCGTCGCCCACGCGCTGGAGTCGGTCAGCACGGTGACCCGCACCGAGCCGTCCGGGTCCTCCTCGACCGTGACGGCGGTCGGGCCGCACGACTCGTCGGGCATTCCGACGCGGTCGACGCTCGCGAGCAGCGAGAGGTCGCTCCACAGCTCCCCGTCGGGGCCGGCGATCGTGGCGCGCGGGCGCGTCAGGGCGACGCCCAGCGTGTAGCCGGGCGCGACCAGCACGACCTCGGTCGCGCTGCGGGTGACGGTGATGTCCTGGGTGGTCTGCATGGTCCTCTGTGGGGGGTCAGAGTGCCGCGAGCGCGGCGGCGGAGTCGGCGGTGAGACCGCCGTCGGGGCCGGTGAGCCGGAGGCGGAAGCGGGGGCGGGGGGCGAACGAGACTTCGAGGGTGGCGCGCTCGTCACCGAGCTCCCATTCCAGCGCGAGGTCGCGGTCCGCCTCCACACGGTAGCGGAACGAGCCTTCGAATGCCGCATGGGCCGACCGCAATCGCACGAGCGCGAGCTGGGCGCGGGTGACCTCGCTGCCGAGGGCAGCGTCGAGCTCCCGGGGTGTGTAGACGTGGCGGTTGACGTCGCGGCCCTGGCCGGTGCGCTCGAACAGCGCCACGTCATCCAGACCGCCGAGCAGGCCGACGTAGTAGAACTGCGGCCGTCCGGGCAGCCACAGCTGCACCGCGCGGGCCAGCAGGTAGCTCTCCGCGTCCGCGCCCAGCGCGGAGAAGAACGTCGCGTTGATCTGGTGCGGGAGGCTCATCCACGCGGGGATGACGGACGCGACGGTCGAGTTCCCGTGCGTCGCTTCTGCGGCGCGGGCGAAGATCGCGGCCATCTCGTCCTGGTCGATGAGGCCGGGCCGATCGCCGGAGGGACCGGCGTCGATGATGCCGATGCCGTCGTGCGTGTCCAGCACTGTGATGGCGTTCTCGGGGCGGATGCGCAACCACTCGGCCAGGCGGTCCGAGGTCCCGGTGCCGAGGCTGTGGAGCAGCAGCGGCGCGAGCGCGAAGTCGTAGACCAGGTCGACCAGCGGGGCGATGGCCAGCTGCTGGCTGTAGTGCGCGTGCACCTCGACGAGCACACGCAGGCCCTCCTCGCGTGCGATCCCGACGATCTCGCGCACGAACTCCAGCGTCTCCTCCGTCATGAAGCTGTCGGAGCCGGGGGTCTTGACCGCGTAGCCGACCGCGTCGAGCCGGACGGTCGTGACGCCTCCGGCGCGCAGCGTTGCCAGGATGCGGCGCAGGTAGGCACGGGCGCGGTCGTTCGCCACATCGAGGTCGACCTGGCTGGGCATGAACGTGGTCCAGACCAGTCGCCGGCGGCCGTCGGCCATCCGGTACGCGGTGAACGGCAGTCCCGGCCGCGGCCGGTAGAAGGCGGTGATGTCGTGCTCGCTCGCACCGTCGGGGAACACGGTGTCGAAGGTGAGGAACATGCCGTCGTGGGCCGACTCCTCGCCGAGCGCCAGCCAGTCCACGAACTCGGCCGACTCGCTCGAGACGTGATTGACGATCAGGTCGGCGGTCACCTCGCGGTTCGCCGCGATGGCGCGGACGTCGTCCCAGGTGCCCAGGCGCGGGTCGACGGTGCCGTGGTCGATCGGGTCGAACCCCGCGTCCGCGCCGTCGAACGGCACGAAGAACGGCAGGATGTGCACCCCGGCGAAGTCGCGCAGAGGGCCGTCGAGGAGCGCACGCAGCCGCGCGAGGTCGCCGCCGAGCCGGTCGGCGTAGACGAGGAGGTCGACACCGGTCATGCGGTCGGCCTCCCCGCGGTGCGGGGCTCGGGGGTGCGGCGCTCGGCGGTGCGGGGCTCCGCGCCGTCGAGAACGGATGCGGGGGTTCCGCCGGACCCGGGAGGCGCCGGCCGGTTCGCGCTGGCGTCCGGCGATCCCGGGTCCGACGGGGTCAATGCCTCCACCAGGCGGGCGACGCCGCCCGCCGGGGAGGTGAGCACGGGGAGGTCGACACCCGCGGAGGCTGCGGCCGCCGCCATCGACGCCTGCGCGAGCACGAGCACGGCCGCGGGCTCCGAGCCGTCCGCGGGCGCGGCCTGGCTGCGCACCGCCTCGGCGATCAACCGATCGTGCGTCGCCTGGTCGCCGGCGGCCCGTGCGGCCGCGGCGCCCTCGACGACCGTCGCGGTGACCTCCGCCTGCACGCCCTGAGCCCCGGCCTCGCGCTCGATCAGCCGGGTGGTCGGCCCGAGGGTCGCGGTGTTCGTCGCGAGCACCGCGACCCTCGGATGCGTGCTCGCTCCGGCGATCCGGGCGGCCTCGGCGGCCATGTCCGCATCCACCCGGACGACGGGGATGCGCAGGGCCGCGGCGGCCTCCTCGGCCGCCTCGCCGATGGACGAGCAGGTGACCAGCACGGCGTCCGCGCCCGACTCCGCGAGGTGACGCAGATGCGACGCGACCCGCTCGCGCACCGCGGGAGTGACCCCCTCGGCGATGGCCGTCTCGAGCATCCACGCGTCCACGACGTGCTCGCGGGCTGCGCCCGGGACGGCGTCGGCGACGAGAGCGTCGAAGGACGGCGCGAGGGCGGGGACGGTGTGCAGCAGCCCGGCGATCATCGGGCCTCCCGCCACGGCCGGGCCTCGCGGTCGACGACCTCGATCAGCGCCTCCAGGCGCGGTACCGAGAGCTCGCGCAGCGCGGAGGGGACGTCGTCGCGGCCGACCACGTCGCTCCACAGGGCGCGACCGGCGAGGAACCCGCTGGCCCCGGCACGGCAGGCCGCCTCGACGGCCGGCAGGAACGCCGGGCGGTCGACGCCCTGCGACAGCACGACCCACGGACCGGTGATGGCGGCGTTCAGCCGCTCGCTCTCCTCGCGCTGGGCGCGCGCGTCGCCGGTGCCCGACAGCGGCACCTGCACCTTGTAGAGGCTCTGGCCCGATGGCGAGAGCTCGGCGGCGGCCTCCCGGATCGCGACGTCGAGATCCCAGGTGCCGTCGGACAGCTCGGCCGGCGTCGCACGGACGACCGGCTCCAGCACGGACAGCACGCCGCGGGCCCGGCACTCGGCGACGAACCGCTCCACGAGACGGACGCGCTGCTCGCGCAGGGCGTCGCGCCGCCAGATCACGAGCAGCTTGAGCGCCGAGACGCCGGCGAGGTCGAGATCCTCGAGCACGACCTCGTCGAGCGCGGTCTCCTCGACGGGGCCGCCGTCCTCCTGGGTGAGATCGTCGGCGGCCAGGATGAGGCCCGTGCCCGACGGCAGCGTGTCGCGGACCTCGTCGAAGCCGAAGTGGCGGTCGATGAGGAAGCCGGAGGCGAGCGGGCCGAGCGCCTCGGCGACGTCCAGCTTGAAGCGGACGAGCACGTCGTCGGCCGGACGGCCGGCGCCTGCGAGGTCGAACATGTGCCGGAGGCTCTCGCGCTGGTCCATCGCGACCATCGCGAGGGAGCCGCCGGGGCGGGCGATGGCGTCGAGGTCGAGCGCCGGGCGGGACGCGGTGTCGGTCATGCGGTTTCCTTCTGTTCGGGTCTCGCCGCTTCCGTGAAGGCGTCCAGCAAGGCCGGATCGCCCGCGGAGGCGACGCTGTCGGCGCTGCGCAGCGGCAGCGAGGTGGTGAGGCCGGCGACGCGGTGGACGGCCAGCATGGCGGCGCCCGTGGCGACCGGCTCGGCGACGTCGGCGCGGCGCAGGATGCCGGGCACGAGGCGTTGCTTGAGCCGCCACCAGGCGCTGTTGCCCGCTCCGGGTCCGCCGAGGACGGCGAGCTCGTCACGCCGTGGGCCGGCGAGGCGGGTCTGCGCCGCATCCATCCAGGCGAGCTGGAGGGCGAGACCGGTGAGCACGGCGGTCAGGGCGGCGGCCGGGTCGGCCGAGGCGACGTCCGAGACTCCGGTTCCGGTTCGACGGGCGTGCACGAGCCGCATCGCCGCGGCCGGATCGGGGGCGGGTGACTGGCGGCCGCGCAGGTAGGGCAGCACGAAGGCGTCGAGGGGTCCGTCGGCCAGCATGCGGGCCTGCTGCAGCGCGTCGTGCCGGTCGGCCCCCGGGATCAGCTCCGCGAACGCCCACTCCACCAGCGCCCCGGCGGTCGGGTTGCCGGCCAGGAGGGTCTCGCAGCGGCCGTCGACGCTGCGCGCGAGGGACATCCCCTGGCGGAGGGCGTCGCCACGCGGGACGTCGTGGGCGATCCGGAGCAGCGCCTCGGCAGTGCCGACCGAGTCGGCCGCATCTCCCGGCTCGCGGGCGCCGGCCGCCCAGGCGCCGACCGCGTGGTCGTGCCCCGCGACGACGACGGGGATGCCGTCCGCGAGCCCCAGGGCGGACGCCGCGGTCGCGGTGAGGGTGCCGGCGGTCTCGCCCGGAAGGACCACGCGCGGGAAGCGGTCGGGCGTGAGGCCGGCCAGTCCGAGGAGGTCGTGATCGAAGGTCGCCGGGAGCGGAGCGCCGGCCTCCGGGAGGCGATACGCCATCGTGCGGGCGGCCAGAGTGTGGTCGGTCACCGCCTCGCCGGTCAGCGCCGACACCACGAGCCCGTCGGCCCCGAGCCAGTGGGCGTCGTCGAGCCGGGCGTCACCCTCCGCAGCCAGCCGGAGCCAGTGCGTCAGGGGCGACTTGTGCGGGGCGGGCACGCCGGTCGCGTCGTACAGGGTCTGCGCCCCGACGGTCGCGACGAGCCGGCCGGCCGTCGTGGTGTCGCCGTCCGCCCAGCGGAGGAGGTCGCCGCGCGGGATGCCGCCGGGACCGGTCAGCGAACCGGTCTCGCCCATGGACGCGACGCCGATCGCCGCGATCGGGTGCTGGCTGTCGACCGCGACCTCGCGGAGGGCGCCGAGCACCACCGCCTGCAGCGCATCCCCGGTGCGCGGGGTCGGCACGCTGACCGTCCGCTCCTCGCGCACGTCGTCGCCGAACACGGCCAGCGCCACCTTGGTGTTGGTGGTGCCGACATCGACGCCGAGGGCGGCGATCGGAGCGGGGGTCACGCCTCCATTCTGTTCACTTCCGAACATTCACGTCAAGATTTGTCCGTTTGTTGACAAGCGCCGGGAGCAGCCGGTTGGATGGACGCGTGCGCTACACCGACGCCCCCGCCCGCCGCGACGAGCTCCTCCGCCGGCTCTCGGCCGAAGGCTACGTCTCGTCGTCGCGCGTCGCGGACGAGCTCGGCGTCTCGGAGATGACCATCCGGCGCGACCTGCGCCAGCTCGAATCGGAGGGCCTGGCCCGGCGCGTCGTCGGTGGCGCGAGCCTGCCGAACCTCGGCCACGGCCGACCCTTCGACGAGCGCGCGGTCACCGGGAGCGGCGAGAAGCGCTCCATCGCCGCGGCGTGCCTGCAGCTGCTCGACGGCGCCGTGACCGTCGCCCTCGACGCGGGCACGACGGTCGCACCCCTCGCCGGGATGCTGCCCGCCGGTTCCACGATCATCAGCCACTCCGTCCCCGTCATCCAGGCGGCCATCGCGCGGGACGATGTCGAACTCGTCGCCGTCGGCGGCGTGTACCAGAACGAGACGCGCAGCTTCGCGGGGGCGGCCGCGCGGCGCACGATCGCGGACTACTCGGTGGATGTGGCCGTGCTGTCCGCGACCGCCGTCGACCGCAGCGGCATCCTCTGCGCCAACGCGCTCGACGCCGAGCTGAAGCAGGAGCTCGCGCGCGCCGCCCGCACCACGGTCCTGCTCGTGGACCACTCCAAGCTCGGCGCGCGTGCGCCCATCCGCGTCGGCGGATTCGACCTGGTCGACATCATCGTGACCGACGCCGGGGCGGACCCGGACGACCTGCGCGTGCTGCGCGACATCGGGGCGACGGTCGTCGTCGCGGGCGAGCCGGCCGACACCGCCCTCTCCGCCGCCCGCACCGGCGAGCCGGGGGTCGACGTCCCGTGATGCGACTCGGCGCGGTCGCCGACGACGTCACGGGAGCCTGCGATCTGGCGGGCCGCGTCGTCGAGGCCGGGCTCCCCGCGAGCGTGGTGCTCACGGCGTCCGCGGACGCTTCGGAGGTGTTCCCCGACGAGGGCCCAGGATGCGCGGTCGTCGCGCTCAAAGTCCGCACGGCGCCGGTGGCGGACGCGGTCGACGCATCCACCGCCGCCGCCCGGCTGCTCCTCTCCGCCGGCGCCACGCAGCTCTACCAGAAGTACTGCTCGACCTTCGACTCGACGCCGTCCGGCAACATCGGGCCGATCGCGGACGCGCTCCTCGGCGTCGCCGGCGCGACGGCATCGGTGGGCACACCGGCCACGCCCGGAGCCGGGCGCACCCAGTACCAGGGCGTCCTGTTCGTCGACGGCGTCCCGCTCGCCGAGTCGCCCATGCGGAACCACCCGCTCACCCCGATGCGCGATTCGGACCTCGCCCGCCTCCTCGCACCGCAGACCGGCGCGCCGGTCGGGCTCGTGCGCTGGGAGGACGTCCAGCGGGGCACCGGCGCGGTCGCGTCCCGGATCGCCGATGGTCACACCCTGGTGGATGCGCTCACCGAGCAGGATCTCGACCTGATCGCGGCGGCCGTGCGCGAGCGGGCGGCCGATGCGCCGATCCTCGCGGGCGGCGGGGCCGGGGTCGCGACCGCGCTGGCCCGGGCCGAGGTGCGCGAGGGCGGCCGCAGCGGCGAAGCCACAGGGCTCCCGCCGGTCCCGGTCACCGGCCGGCTCGTCCTCGCCGGAAGCGCGTCCTCCGCCACCCGCGCGCAGCTCGCGGCGTTCCGCGGCGAGCGCCACGTGCTCGATCCGCGGGAGCTCGACCGCGACGCGGACGGAGCGCTGAGCCGGCTCCGGGATGCGCTCTCCGCCCACGACGACCGGCGATCGCCGCTCCTCATCCACGCTTCGCCCGAGGTGGCGGCCGCGCAGGAGGCGCTGGGCGCCGCCCGCGCCGCGGCGCTGCTGGAGGACGCACTCGCCGAGGTGGCCGCCGTCGCGGTCCACGAGTTCGGGTACAGCCACCTGCTCATCGCGGGCGGCGAGACGTCCGGCGCCGTGACCGCGCGGCTGGGCATCGCCCGCCTCCGGATCGGCGCCCAGGCGGCTCCGGGCGTGCCGTGGGCCGTGGCCGCGAGCACATCCCCCGGCGGGGAGGACCGCACGATCGCGGTGCTGCTGAAGTCGGGCAACTTCGGCGGTCCGACACTCTTCGACGACGCCTGGGAGGTCGCGCCGTGACCGGCATCACCACCGAGTCCGAGGCCCGCGCCGCCGTCGTGCGCGCCTGCCGCCACCTGTCGGCCGCCGGCCTGTCGCCCGGGAGCTCCGGGAACGTGAGCGTCCGCGTCGGGTCCCGCATCATCGCAACCCCGACCGGATCGTCGCTCCGCTCCGTCACCGAGGAGCAGCTCGCCGCGACGCCCGCCGAACAGGAGGGGACCCCGCGGCCCACCAAGGAGCTGCCCCTCCACGCGGCCATGTACGCCGCGCATCCCGGGGCGACGGCGGTCGTCCACCTCCACTCGCCGCACGCCACGGCGATCGCCTGCCTGCCGCCGACCCCCGACGGCTTCGCGCCGCTCCCGCCGCTGACGCCCTACCGGGTGATGCGGCTGGGCGACGTGCCCCTCATCCCCTACGCGCCGCCGGGAAGCGCCGAGCTCGCCGCGGGCGTGGCCGCCGCCGCTCCCGGGCATCCCGTCCTCCTGCTCGCGAACCACGGACCGGTGGTCGCGGCGGCCACGCTCGACGCGGCGATCGACCTCGCCGAAGAGCTCGAGACGGCGGCGCAGCTCACCCTTCTGCTGAAGCAGGCCCCCGCGGTCGCCCTCGATGCCGCAACGGTCGCGGCGCTGACCCCGCCGGGACGCTGAGCTCCGGCCCGCCGGACCCTTCCCTTCCCCTCCCGCTCGATCCCCCCAGGAGCATTCCGTGTCCAGCGCGCGCGCTGCCCGCCCGTCCCCGTCCCGGCCCCCGTCGGATGCGTCGCGCCCGCCACGTCCGCCGCACCCGGCACCTCCGTCGCGCCCGTCGCGCGGGGCGCGCATCCCCGCGGCCCGGCCGAGCGAGCGGCACCTGTCGTCGGTGCCGCGCTTCCTGCTCTGGCAGGCCGCCCGGCAGCCGTTCACACTGGGTGGGGGCGTGCTCTTCGGCGTCGTCTGGATGCTGTGCCAGGCGATCTGGCCCTACCTGCTCGGCCGGGCGGTCGACGAGGGCGTCTCGGGCGACGCCGCCCGGCTGTGGCTGTGGTGCGCCGCGCTCCTCGGCGTCGCCGTGGTGCAGGCGGTGACCGGCATGCTGCGGCACCGGATGTCCGTCTCGAACTGGCTCCGCTCCTCCCTCGGCGTCGCGCGGCTGATCGGGTACCACTCGGCGGAGACGGGATCGGCGATCACGGCCACCACGTCGTCCGGCGAGATCGTTGCGACCGTCAGCACCGACTCGCTGCGGCTCGGCGCCATGTTCGACGTGACGGCGCGGCTCGGCGGCGGGGTCGTCGCGTTCGTCGCGGTGTCGATCATCATGCTCGACGCATCCCTGCCGCTCGGGCTCGCGGTGGTCATCGGCGTGCCCGCCGTCGCGCTGGTGCTCGCGCTGCTCCTGCGCCCGCTGCGCGCCCGCCAGGCCGTCTGGCGCGAGGAGTCCGGCGGGCTCACCACGCTCGGCGCCGACACCGTCGTGGGCCTGCGGGTGCTGCGCGGGATCGGCGGCGAGCACGAGTTCGTCGACCGGTACGCCCGCAAGTCGCAGCGCGTGCGCGCGGCCGGCGTCGGCGTCGCCAAGACCCAGAGCTGGCTGGACGGTCTGCAGGTGCTGCTCCCGGGGGCCTTCCTCGTGTTCATCGTCTGGTTCGGGGCGCACCTCGCCGTCGCGGGCAGCATCACGCCCGGGCAGCTGACCGCCTTCTACGGCTACGCGACGTTCCTGGTGCTCCCGCTGCGGACGGCGGTCGAGGCCGCCCAGACGTTCACCGCCGGCGTCGTCTCGGCCCGCCGGGTGCTGGCCGTGCTGCGCACGCAGCCCGCGGCCCGCGACCGGGACGAGACCGCCGAGGCCCCGGCCTGGGGGTCCACCATCGAAGACCTGGCGTCCGGGGTCGTGGTGGAGCCGGGCCGCTTCACCGCGATCGTGGACGCCGACCCCGACGAGGCGGCGGCCATCGCGACCCGGCTCGGCCGCTTCGACGACACGGTGCACCGCGAGGCGCCGGTGCTGTGGGGCGGCGTCGACCACACCCGCGTGCCGGTGAAGGAGGTGCGCGAACGCATCGTGGTCAACGACGCCAACCCGCACCTCTTCGGCGGACGGCTGCTCGACGGGCTCGACACGCTGCCCATCCGGGACCGCGAGTACACCGACACGCAGACGGGCCGCATCCGCCGCGTGTCCGCCGCCCTCGACACGGCCGCGGCGACCGAGACCGTCGAGGCCCTCCCGGACGGCGTCCACGAGCGCGTCGCCGAGCGCGGCCGCACGTTCTCGGGCGGTCAGCGCCAGCGGCTCAGCCTCGCCCGAGCCCTGCTCACCGACGCGGAGGTACTCGTGCTGATCGAGCCCACCAGCGCGGTGGATGCGCACACCGAGTCGCAGATCGCCGAGCGGCTGCGCCAGGCGCGGGACGGACGGACCACCGTCGTCGTGACCGCCAGCCCGCTCCTCCTCGACCGGATGGACACCATCGCGGTCGTCCGTCGGGGACGCGTCGTGGGGACAGGGGACCACCAGACGCTGCTGCGCCAGGAGGACGACCTCGGCGACCTCTACCGCGCGATCGTCTCGCGCACGATCAGCGCGGCCGAGCCCGCGGACGGCGAAGCGCTGGATGCCGCATGGACCGGCTCCATCGACGCCCTCTGGACGGCGACGCATCCCGTCACCGCCCAGCGGCCGGACGGCGGCACGCGTGCGGGAACGAAGAAGCAGGACAAGAACGCCAAGAGGGACAAGCGGGACACCAGGGCGAAGCGGGCCGCGAAGAAGCGGACGGCGCCCGATGCCACCCGGAACCCCGGCGACGCACGCACGAAGGGGACCGACGATGCTGCTTCCGATCGCTAGCACCGCGACCGTCCGGGCCACCGGCGCGCGGCTGATCCGCCAGCACCGCGGCGGACTCTCCGTCGTGCTGATCCTGCACACCCTCGCGGCCGTCGCCGGCCTCGCAGGCCCCGCGCTGATCGGCCTCATCATCGACGGGATCACCGGGCATACGCTCACCAGCACCGGGATCGACACGATCGCGCTGATCCTGCTGGGCGCGATCGTCTGCCAGGCCGTCCTGATCCGCTTCGCCCAGCGGCAGTCCATGGTGCTCGGCGAGGGCGTGTTCGCGCAGTTGCGCGAGGAGTTCCTCGCCACGGTCGCGCGCCTCCCGCTCTCGACGGTCGAAGCGGCGGGGACCGGCGACCTGCTCGCGCGGACCACCAACGACATCCAGTCGGTCGCCCAGACCGTGCGCTTCGGGGTGCCGCGCATCCTCGTCGCCGGGGTGACGGCGGTGCTCACCGTGGTCGCCGCGTTCGTGGTCAACCCGGCCGTCGCTGTCGCGATGTTCGCGGGCGTCCCGATCCTGATCGTCGCCGCCCGCTGGTACCTCAAGCGGTCGGGGCCGGGCTACCAGCGGCAGCTCGCCTCTTATGCCACGCTCGGCGGGACCATCAGCGAGACGGTGGACGGGGTCCGCACCATCGAGGCGCTCAGCCTGGCGCCGGCGCAGCGGGCCAAGATCGACGCCGCCCTCCGCGAGCGCCGCGACTCCGAGTGGTACACGCTGTGGCTGCGGTCCTGGTTCTTCCCGGGCACCGACATCGCGTTCCTGCTGCCGGTGATCGCGGTGCTCGCCTGGGGCGCGTTCCTGGTCGGCCAAGGAGTCGCCGGCATCGGCGCGGTCACGGCCGTCGCCCTCTACGCCATGCAGCTCGTGTCGCCGGTCGACGAGCTGATCAGCTGGCTCGACGAGATCCAGGTCGGCACGACCGCGCTGTCGCGCATCATCGGCGTCGCCGACGTGCCGGAGGACCGGCACGCGACGGGCGAGCAGCCCGCGGACGAGCACGTGGTCGCGCAGGATGTGCGCTTCGCGTACCGCGCGGGCACGGAGGTGCTGCACGGGGTCAGCCTCGACCTGGCCGTGGGCGAGCGGCTGGCGATCGTCGGGCCGTCGGGCTCGGGCAAGTCGACGCTCGGCCGCTTGATGGCCGGGATCACCGAGCCGACCGGCGGCCGGATCACCGTCGGCGGCGTGCGGCTGGTCGACCTCCCGCTGGACGACCTGCGCGGCCACGTCGCGCTCGTCACCCAGGAGCACCACGTCTTCGTGGGCACGATCGCCGAGAACCTGTCCCTCGCCAAGCCCGGCGCCGGCCGCGACGAGCTCGCGCGCGCCCTGCGGGTGGTGGATGCGCTCCGCTGGGTCGCCGCTATGCCGATGGGCCTCGACACGGTGGTGGGCTCGGGCGGCGTCGTGCTCACCCCTGCGCAGGCCCAGCAGCTCGCCCTCGCCCGGCTGGTGCTGCTCGACCCGCACACGCTCATCCTGGACGAGGCGACCTCCCTTCTCGACCCGACCGCCGCCCGCGACCTGGAGCGCGCGATGAACCGCGTGCTCCACGGGCGCACCGTGGTCGCGATCGCGCACCGGCTCCACACGGCGCACGACGCCGACCGCATCGCGGTCGTGCGCGACGGCGGGATCGAGGAGCTGGGCAGTCACGACGAACTCGTGGCCGCCGGCGGCGCGTACGCCGAACTGTGGTCGTCGTGGCACGGGGGCGGCCGGTGAGCGGCCTCGCCTGGCGCGGGGTGGTCGAGGGCTTCTACGGCGAACCGTGGTCGCACGCCGACCGGCTCGCCTGGTTCGACCGCGCAGGAGCCCTCGGGCTCGACCACTACCTGTACGCGCCCAAGGACGACCCGTGGCACCGGGAACAGTGGCGTGAGCCGTACCCCGCCGACCGGCTGGCCGGCCTCGCCCGCCTCGAGCGCGCTGCGGCCGAGCGGGGCGTCCGCTTCGTCTACTCCGTCTCCCCCGGCCTCGACATGCGCTTCGGCGACGACGCGGACCACGAGGCGCTGGCGGCGAAGTGCCGGCAGCTCCTCGACGCCGGCATCCGATCCTTCGCCCTGCTCTTCGACGATGTGCCGATGGACGAGCCGGAGCTCCTCGGCCGGCAGCACGGCGAGGCGGCGGCCCGGTTCGAGCGGTCGTTCCTGCGCCCTGCCGGGATCGATGAGCCGGTGCTGTTCTGCCCGACCGACTACGCCGGCCTCGAACGCACGCCCTACCGGATCGGCCTGGACGAGACACTGCCCCGGGATGCGCGCGTGCTGTGGACGGGCGCCGACATCGTCGTGGCCCGGGTGACGGCGGACGACATCGCCCGCGCGGCGGCGGCGTTCGGTCGCGACCTGGTGCTGTGGGACAACTTCCCGGTGAACGACTTCGACCGGTCGCGGGTGTTCCTCGGGCCGCTGACCGGGCGCGAGGCCGGACCGGGCCTCGTGGGCATCGTCGCCAACCCGATGGTGGAGGCGGCGCCCTCGCGCTTCGCGCTGCACACGGTGGCGGAGTGGGCGGCCGACCCGTCGGCGTACGAGCCGGTTGCTGCCGCCGATCGGGCGTACGAGGCCGTCGCCGGCGGTCGGCGTGGGGACGCGGCCGGGCTGCGGACCCTGGTGGATGCGTGCAGCTCGTGGCCGCCCAGCGCCCCACGCTGGCCGCAGCTCGACGCCGCGGTCGCCGCGGAGCGGTGGGACGACGCAGAAGCGCTGCTCCGCGGCCTGGCGGAGACGGCGCCCACCGCATCCACCCCCGCCGACCTGGCGGCGCAGCTGGGGCCGTGGATCGCCGCCGCTCGCGCGGCCGGTGCTGCCGGCGTGGTCGCGTGCCGGGTGCTGGGCGGCGACAGTGCCCGCGCGGAGCGTGCCGATGCCGACCGCGCCGATGCCGACCGCGCCGGCCCGGACCACGCCGACGCCATCGCGGAACTGGCCACCGCGCGCCGTCTCCTCGAGGCCGAGTACGCGGACGTCGCGCGTGCCGCCGTGCTCGCGCTGGTCGATCGCGCGCTCGAACGCCTCGGCGTCACTCCGCAGCGCAGCCACGGCTCCGGCGCCACGGTCGCCGTGCTGACCGGCGTCAACCCGGCGCCCGGCGACCGCGAGCTGGTCGAGTTCCTGGGCAGGTCCGGGATGCACGCCCACCTCGGCGACGACCCCGATGCCGACCTCCTCATCGTGACACGCAGCGCTCCCGAGGAGACGGCCCGGGCAGTCGCGTCACGACCCGTCCCCCTGCTCGCGTGGGGTCACCTGGTGCCGCTGGGGCTCGCCGGCGCGGTAGCCGTCCCACTCTCGCTGGACCGCATCCGGATCGCCCGCGCCGACCATCCCGCCGCGGCCGGCCTCGCCGGCGACGTCGTCGTGTACCGGGGCAGGTCGAAGCTGACCGTCGCCGACCCGCCGGACGACGCCGCGGTGATCGCGAACGACCCCGAGTCGGGCCGCTCCGTCATCAGTGTCACTCCTGCCGGTGCGCGGCTGGCCGACGGGAGCGTCGCGCCCGCCGCGCGGGCGACGTTCTTCCTGGCGGCGGACGGTTTCGCGCCGTGGCTGGTCACCCCGGAGACCCGGGCGCTGCTGCTCGCCACCGTGCGCGAACTGCTCGGCTGAGCGGCGCCTCCTCCGCTTTGCGCGGCGTCGTGGGGAGCCGCGGCGCCCGCGGGGCCAGCCCCCTCCGGGGGGCGGCGCGCACGGAGAAGCAGCCTAGAGTTATGCGTGTATGGCTGAGCTTCCTCCCGCATCCCTGTCCGACCAGCCCGAGCCCGTCGTCGTCACCAGCGACCCCGGCATCGGCGTGCGCCGGTTCACCCGCGACGACATCGTGCAGCGCAAAGGGCTGTACACCCTGGTGTCCGGACCGTTCACCCCGCGGGAGTCGATGATCGAGGATCTGCTCGCCGTGCGGGATGCGCTCGACGAGGCCGGCCTCGAATACCTGCTCGTGCGCGACGACGACAACCGCCTGGTCGTCGCCCTCGACCGCCGCAGGCGCACGGAGGTCGCCGCAGTGCTCGCGGCGGCCTTCGCCGACGAGCCGTTCTACGCTCGCAGCATCGACCCGGAGGGCGACACGGCCGGCGACGACCTGCTGATCGCCGACGGCCGCCTCTCCCGCCGCAAGGCCGACATCCTGCGCCTCTACCGCCCGCGGCTCGAGCCCATCGGGCGGCTGCGGTACGGCGCCGACACCGCGTTCCAGCTCGAGTTCTGGCGGTTCGGAGACGACGAGATCACCGCACCGCGCGAGAACGCGCTGATGCGGCCGCGCCTGCCGCGGAGTGAAGCGGTCGAGGCCGAGGTGGAGCTCTACGGACGGCGCTGGCGCACCCTCCAGCACATGTTCGACCCGCTGGCGAGCGACATCGCCTTCGACATCGACATCGTCTTCTCGTGGGTGGACGGCTCCGACACCGAGTACCAGCGGCAGCGGGCCGCACGGATGGCGGCGTACGTCGTCGGCGAGGGCGACGACAACGAGGCGCGCTTCCGGCAGATCGACGAGCTCAAGTACGCGCTGCGCAGCGTCCACATGTTCGCCCCGTGGATCCGCAACATCTACATCGCCACCGACTCGCCGGTTCCGCCCTGGCTGGATGCCGAGCATCCGCGCATCCACATCATGCGCAGCGAGGACTTCTTCGCCGACACGTCCACCCTGCCGACCCACAACTCGCACGCCGTCGAGAGCCAGCTGCACCACATCCCGGGCCTGTCCGAGCACTTCCTGTACTCGAACGACGACATGTTCATCGGCCGGCCGCTCTCGCCCGACATCTTCTTCTCGCCCGGCGGTGTGACGAAGTTCGTGGAGGCCGGAACGCGCATCGGTCTCGGCGAGACGGACCCGGCGCGCAGCGGCTTCGAGAACGCGGCGCGCGTCAACCGGCGGCTGCTGTGGGAGCGCTTCGGAGCGGTCACCACGCGGCACCTCGAGCACTGCGCCGCGCCGCTGCGGGTGAGCGTGCTGCAGGAGATGGAGCGCGAGTTCCCGGAGGACTTCCGTCGCACCGCGGGCAGCCCGTTCCGCTCGGCGACGGACATCTCGGTCACGAACTCGCTGTACCACTACTACGCGCTGATGACCGGCCGCGCGGTGACGCAGACCCAGGCGAAGGTGCTCTACATCGAGACGACGCTGCGGCAGGCGCCCGACAAGATGCGCCGCCTGCTGAAGAAGCGCGACCAGGACATGTTCTGCCTGAACGACGGCTCGAAGCCCGAGATCGACGCGGCCGAGCGCACGCGCGCGGTCATCGACTTCCTGGAGCGCTACTTCCCCTTCCCCGCCCCGTGGGAGCGCCCGCTCCCTTGACCTGGGTCCGCCCGCCGGTGTCGACATTCGTGACGAATGTCGTGCTCAGCGCCCCTGAAGGCGACATTCGGCACGAATGTCGCCCACGTTATCCCGCGGGAAGGAGCAACATTCGTCACGAATGTCGTGACTGGGGCGCGCGGAGGCCACATTCGTCACGAATGTCGTGACTAGGGCGCGCGGAGGCCACATTCGTCACGAATGTCGTGACTGGGGCGCGCGGAGGCCACATTCGTCACGAATGTGCGCCAGCGCGCCAGCGCGGGGTCAGGCCAGGATGCGGATGGGTTCCGTGGGCGCCTCGCGGCCGGCGGCCGGGGGGATGCGGATGCCGTCGGCGGCCAGGCGGCGCGCGGACTCCTCGGCGTCCACGTAGTCGAGCGTCGGGTAGTGGCCGAGCGGCACGACCGAGTGCAGCACCGTGTTCGGGTAGACGTGCACGAGGTTGAACGCCAGCGCGCCGTCGCGACCGCGGGTGCCGCCGACCGGCACGTTGAGGTCCTGCGTGTAGCAGCTGGCGGACGCGACCGACACCGGGATCCCGGCGAACATCGCGGTCGACGAGTAGTGCAGGTGCCCCGCGATGATGCTGCGCACGTCGCTGCCCTCGAGCACCTCGCGCAGCTGGGACTGGTCCCGCAGCTCCACCGACACGGCCAGGTCGAGCACGCTCGGGATGGGCGGGTGGTGCATCGCGAGGATGGTCCCCTCGGGCGCCGGCATGGCGAGTTCCGCGGCGAGCCAGTCGAGCTGCGACTCGCTCACGTCGCCGTAGTGGTGGCCGGGGACGGTCGAGTCGAGCACGATGACTCGCAGCCCGCCGATCCACACGACGTCGTCGACCGGCGCGGTCGCCGCCCTCTCGTCGCGCAGCCCCTGCCGGAACGCCGCCCGGTCGTCGTGGTTGCCCATCACCCAGATCACGCGGGCGCCCATCCGCTCCGCCGCCGGATCGACCAGGGCGCGGAGCCGCGCGTACGCGTCCGGCTGTCCGCGATCGGCGAGATCGCCCGTGAACACGATGGCGTCGGGACGCCCGCCGGAGGATTCCACCTCCTGCAGCAGCGCCCGGAGGTGCTGCTCGCTGTCGACGGTGCCGTAGAGCCGCTCGCCCCCCGCCAGCAGATGGGTGTCGCTGATGTGGAGCAGGAAGTGGTCCGGCCGCGGGTACTCCGCGATTCGCGTCTTCACGGGGCTATCCCATCATCCCGGTCTGAACGGACCGTGAACGCTCCCGGTGTGGCGTCTCAATGACGGCGACACCAGAGCGGGGGACGCGGACGCGCGTCACGGCATCGCTCGTCACGGCAGGTCGACCGGCTCCGCGTTCCACGATTCCAGCCTTACCGGCACACCGGGGGTCGCCGCTAGGCACCGCTCCTCCCCGGGCAGCAGGGGGCGCGGGTCGCCGGAGACGTTCAGGATGGGCACGGCCGGCTCTCCGACGCGCTGCGCGACCGCGGGCCTCGCCCCCGCGGGCCCGGCCTCCACGCGCCGCGCGTCCACGACCCGCACGGTCAGCGCCGCCACGTCCCCCTCGTTCCGGATGCGCACCGCACCGTCCGCATCCCGACTCACCGCCAGCCGCGGCGCCGGGACGTCGAGCAGCGCCGCGAAGTCCTCCGTCGTGGTCGCGACCATGCGTTCGCGGTCGATGACGCCGCCCTCGGCATCCCGCCACTCCGCCTCCCACAGGAAGACCGCGGGCAGCGCCTCCACGGGCACCTCGAGCCTGCCGGCGGCCGCCGGGCGGCCGACCGTCGGCGCGGCGAACCCCTGCTCGGCGATCACCGTTCCGGCGAGAGCGAGCGCGCGCACGGCGACCGTCGAGCCGGCGGCAACAGGATCCTCCGCCCACAGCCAGACCTCGGCCGCGGCGACCGACTCGCCGCCCCAGACGGCCCGCTCCACCCGCAGGGTCGCCCGGCGCCGCTCGAACGCCCGCGCCACGGCGAAGAACGCCGGCTTGGGGTCGCCGCGGAAGTCCACAGCGGTCGTGCACCACGCGTTCGGGAAGCTCTCGTTCAGCTGCCACGGCAGCACCATGCTGCAGCGCGGGAACCGGCGGCGGTCCGCCTCCACCGCGTACTGCAGCCCGGTCGACTGGAGCAGCTGGGACGCCCGGTTGAGCGTGACGAGGTCGGTCGGTCGCCCGCCGAACAGCTCGACCACCTGGTCGGCGTTGTTCCACCACTCGCCGAGGTGCCGGTACACCGGGTTGGTGCGGTCGGCGGGCCAGCGGTCGGCCTCGGGGACGAGCGCCTCCAGCGACCGCAGGTTCGTCATCCCTTCGACGCCGAACTCGGTGTGCGCGAGGCTCGCGCCGGCGTTCGCCAGCGTGTACTGACCCACCAGCCCCTGGTGCTCCCAGGGCCCGTGCACGTCGTGCTGGCCCTCCGGGTTCGCATGGATGCGGTCCAGCCGGTTGTGGAACTCCGGTCCCGTCGGCGACGTGGGCAGCCAGCCGCGCCCGGGGTCGAGCGCGGCGACCGCCTCGGAGAGCACAGCGAGCACCGGCGACCGGTCGTCGCTGAGCGGGACGCCGCCGTCGTCGAGCTCGTTGCCGCCACCCCACAGCAGCAGCGAGGGGTGGTGGATGCGCGTGGGCACCAGCGCCTCCGCTTCGGCGCGCATGAGCGCCACGAATGCCGGATCCGTGCGGGGCGCGCTCTGCATCCCCGAGCTCGACTGCGAGAACTCCTGCCAGACGAGCAGCCCGAGGCGGTCGCAAGTGGCGTAGAAGTGCTCCGACTCGATCAGGCCGCCGCCCCAGACGCGGATGAGCCGGGCGCCCGAGGAGGCGGCGAGCGAGAGCAGGTGTTCGACCTTCGCCGGGTCGATCGAGCCGAACAGGGTGTCGGCCGGAGTCCAGTTCCAGCCGAGCAGGGGCACGACGACACCGTTGACGACGGCCGTGTAGCCGAGCGCGCCCGCCGGTGCGCCCTCGTTCGCGACGAGCTCCGCCGTGCGGAAGCCGACCTCCCGCTCGGTGCGGTCGGTCTCGCCCGATGCGTCCGACAGCGCTACGGACACGGTGTAGAGCGGCTGCGAGCCGAGCGTATCGGGCCACCAGAGCTCGGGCTGCGGGATGCGCAGGCTCGCCGCCCCCGCCGCCGCATCCACCCGCTGCTCGGCGACGGTGTGCGCGCCGCGGACGACCGCGACCGTCACGCCGAGGTCGGCATCCGCCGTCGCGGCGAGCGGCGCCTCCCAGGAGACGTCGACCACGCCGTCGCGCCCGGCCGACGTCGCGCCGCCCTCGCCCGCATCGACCGGTGGCATTCCGTCGCCGCTCGAACGGGGTTCGCGCATCCACTCGCCGCTCGATCCCGGCGCAGGGGCGGCGGCGAGACGCGCGCTCACGGTCACGTCGCCGAGGAGCGCGCGGCCGATGCGCAGGCGTGCGCTCTTCCAGACGCCCTGGTGGCGGAGGCGCGGGGAGAAGTCCCAGCCGTAGCCCAGCCGCGGCGTGTGGACACGGACGCGGTCCGTGCGGCCGACCTGCGGCTCGGAGACCGGCGCGGGATGCACGCGCAGAGCCAGTTTGTGCCGTCCCGCCGAGCGCTGCTCCGGCGCCAGCGCGAACCGGGCGCGGTGGTAGAGCCCATCCACGGAACCGAGCGCTTCGCCGTCCCAGTAGACGTCGGCTCCGGGGTCGACGCCGTCGAACTCGAGCACACCGACTCCCTCGCCGGCGGGCGCATCGAGGTCGACGGCGCGCCGGTACACCCAGGAGCGCTCCGCCACCCACTCGGAGGCGCGGCTGTTGCGCCCGGCCCGCGGGTCCGGCACCTCGCCCGCCCGGTGCAGGTCGTCGACCACGGCTCCCGGAACCCGCGCGGGCAGCCAGCCGGGCGCCGCGGCGATCGCCGCCGACGCTTCGGCCACGTTGTTGCCCGCCTCCGGAAGCGGTGCGCCCAGGTACCACTCGGCGGTGTCGCCGAGCGCTTCGCGGATGGTCCAGTCGTCGCCGTCGAGGCGGATCGTCGCACTGCTCACACCACGATCATGCCCAATCTGGGAACGATTGCAGAAATTTGCCCCGAAGGTCTTTCGACTGCTCCGGAGCAGAAGGTACGCTTTCGAAGTTCGCGCGCACCGTAACCCTGGCAAGGAGGCCTCGACAGGCATGTCCCACCCACTCGCTGTCGCAGCGATCGGTTTCTGGCACGTACACGCGGGCGACTACGCGCGCAGCGTCCAGCAGCATCCCGACACCACCCTGGTCGCCGTCTGGGACGACGACGAGCAGCGCGGCCGTGCGGCCGCCGACGAGTTCGGCGTGGAGTTCGTCGCCGACCTCCACGAACTGCTCGCCCGTCCGCAGCTCGACGCTGTGACCGTCACCACCGCCACCGACCAGCACCGCGACGTCATCGGCCGCGCCATCGCCGCCGGAAAGCACGTCTTCACCGAGAAGATCCTCGCCCCCACCGTGGCCGAGTCCGAGGAGCTCGTGGAGCTGGCCCGGAAGGCCGGCGTCGCCCTCGTGGTGTCGCTGCCCCGGCTCTCCGACGACTACACGGTCGCGATCGAGCGCATCCTCGACGAGGGGACGCTGGGCGAACTGACCTACTCGCGGGTGCGGCTCGCGCACGACGGATGGGTGGCCGGCTGGCTGCCCGACCGGTTCGGCGACCCGGCGGCCGCGATCGGCGGAGCGCTGACGGACCTCGGCTGCCACCCGGCCTACCTCACGCGCCTGTTCCACCGCGCGGAGCCGCTGAGCATCTCCGCGACCTACGGCAGGGTCACCGGACGGCCGGTGGAGGACAACGCCGTGGTCACGGCGGAGTTCCCCGGCGGTCGCCTCGGCGTCTTCGAAGCGAGCGTGGTCACGACCCCGGGTGCCTTCACCGTCGAGCTGCGTGGCACCTCGGCCAGCCTGATGTTCGGCTTCGGCGGGGAGCGCCTGCTCGCGAAAGGCGGTGCGTTCGGCGAGGGATGGCAGGAGCTCCCGCTGCCCGACGGGCGACCGGGCCCGTTCGCACAGTGGGTGCAGCACATCCACGACGGCACCACCGCCGATGAAAACCTGCGTCACGCCGTCGAACTGACCCGGATGGTCGTCGCCGCCAACAACTCCGCGGCGAGCGGCCGCGCCGTCGCCCCCACCCCTGTACCGGTCGCCTGACCCGTCCCCACTCTTCTCTTCTTCCCTCAAGGAGCACATCGTCATGCCCACCAGCACCGTCCGCATCGGCCTCATCGGAGCCGGCGGCATCGCCGGCGCACACGTCGCGGGGTACCTGCGCAACCCCGAGACCGTCACGTTCGCCGCGGTCGCGGACCCCGTCCGCGAGGCCGCCGAGCGCCGCGCCGGCGAGAGCGGCGCGGCCGTCTACGCCGACTACACCACCATGCTCGCGGAGGCCGAGATCGACGCCGTCGACATCTGCCTCCCGCACCACCTGCACAAGGACGCCATCGTCGCCGCCGCCCGCGCCGGCAAGCACATCCTGTGCGAGAAGCCGCTGTGCCTCACCCCGGAGGAGGCCGCCGAGGTGGATGCCGCGGTCGCCGAGGCCGGCGTCACACTGATGTGCGCGCACAACCAGCTGTTCCTCCCGGCCGTCGCCCAGGCGAAGAAGCTCATCGAGGAGGGCGCGCTCGGGCGGCTCTACGAGGTGCGCACCACGGACAGCTTCTTCAACGACTTCGACCCGTCCACCATGGGCTGGCGTGCGCACGCCTCCACCAGCGGCGGCGGCGAGCTCATCGACACCGGCTACCACCCGACCTATCTGCTGCTGCACCTCGCGGGCGGATCGCCGGTGGACGTCACCGCGATGCTGGCGACGCACCGCCTGACGTTCATGGAGGGCGAGGACTCGGCTCAGGTCCTCGTGCGCTTCGACAACGGCGTCCTCGGCAGCCTGGTCACCAGCTGGGCGTACCAGCCGGCGGACGGGACCGAGAAGTTCTCGGCCGTCGGCGAGCTCGGCAGCCTCACCAGCGACGGCACCACGCTCACGTTCCGCGCCCGCGGCGAGAGCGAGCCGACGGTCTACAAACTGGAGCCGGTGCACGAGTTCGGCGAGGAGATCGCCCACTTCGCGCACAGCATCCTGAACGGCACGCGGCCGCTCCACACGCAGAAGGAGGGGATCGAGGTGCTCGGCATCATCCTGGCCGCGTACGAGTCGGCGGAGAACCGCACGATCGCGCCCGTCCGCTCGGTGCGGGAGCTGGTGACGACCGCGCCGGCCGACTGAGGCCGGGGCCGCTCCGGACTGACGGGGAACGGGGTATATCCGGCGGCCCTGCGGCGGAGTTACAGTGCAGCATGAGCACGCAGCGGGCGGGTGCTCGGCACGCGGTGCCGGAGCCCCATCGTCAAGACGACTTCGTCGCCGTACCGTACCTGCGCCAGGGCCAGCTCATCTCGCTGATCCGCTGGTCGCTGGTGTCCGGCGAGTGGAAGTACACGACCATCCTCGCGGAGTACCTGCACCGCGACGAGAACTCGTGGTACCTCGTGATCAACGGCAATCGCGCCAGACTCGACCGCTCGGAGTGGGCGATCTTCAACTGACGGATACCGCTGTACTGTTCCCGGTGTGAGCGACACCGAGACCGAGAAGGAAGCGCGGCGCGCCCGGCCGGAACACCGCTGGCCCGCGGTGATCGCCACGGTGGTGGCGCTGGCCGCGTACGCGCTCCTTCCCAGTGTCGTGCCGCTCATCGAACGATACGCCGTCGTGGGGATCTGCCTGCTGATGATCGTCGCGCTGGTCATCTACAACCCGCACCACCTCACCCGCGAATCCGTGTGGTCGCGCCGGGCCGAGATCGCGTTGTCGCTGTTCATCCTGGTGGCGAACCAGATCGCGTTCGCGGAGACCGTCATCCGGCTGCTCAACAAGAACGGCAACGGCTACGAACTGCTGCTCGCGTCGCTGCAGGTGTGGCTCACGAACGTGATCGCGTTCGCGCTGGTGTTCTGGGTGCTCGACCGGGGCGGCCCGGTGGCCCGCGCGAGCGTCCCGCGCCCGAAACTGACCCTGGCGGACTTCCGCTTCCCCCAGGACGAGGACCACGACGCCGTCGACGAGGTGGCCCGCGGCTCCAGCAAGCGGGCCGACTGGGTACCGAACTACATCGACTACTTCTACTTCTCGCTGTCGAACTCGATGGCGTTCAGCCCGACGGACACGATGCCCCTCACGCACCGGGCGAAGCTGCTGATGGCGCTGGAGTCGTTCGCGGGCTTCCTCCTGCTGGCCCTCGTGATCGCGCGCGCGGTGTCGCTCATCGGCTGACCCGGCGCGATCCGCGTACCTCCGTCACCCGTGACGCAGCACCAGGGCGACGACCACATTGAGGACGAGGAGGGCCAGAACGAGGCACATCACGTAACCGATCACGACGGCGGTCTGAGCGAGCGCTGCGCCGCGGACGCCGTCGTGCCGCAGACGGCGACCGACCCGGGAGGCTATCGGGATCGCCACCGGCGGGACGAGCACGGCGAGCACGAGGGAGAGCACCGCCAGCGGATGGATGCCCTGCGGAAGCATCGTCGGCAGCATGAACTCCTCCGCGGAGCCGGTGGCCGTGTGAGGCGCCGGAACGCCGACCGCCGACTCGTCGAGGCCATCGGACTCGACGGCCTCCTGCTCGGCCTGGCGCGCGCGATCGATCCGTTGCACCTGCTCGACGCCGTCGGCGGCCCGGGAGGAGCCACCCGTCACATCGGACATCTCTGCGCCGGAACCGCCGCGAACACCGCTCTCGCGTGGTCGATCGGCGACAGTCTGTCCAGTGGCCACACCCGGAACACCGCCCGTCCGACGACGTCTGCGATCGGGACGAAGCCGCGCCCGGCGAGCTGCTGCGTCCGGCTGGAGTCCCGGGAGCGATAGCGGTTGTCGCCGAGCACCCACAGGTCTCCACCCGGAACGGTCACGTCGAACGCCACGGCGGTCGCCGGCCGTCCGTCCGGCACCACGGCGTACTGCTCGTCGATCTCCAGCCCGTTGACGGTCACGCGGCCGTTCGTCGAGCAGCACGCGACATGGTCGCCCGGGATACCGATCACCCGTTTGACGACGAAGTCGTCGTCCGCTCCTCCGCTCTGCGCGTCCGGCTCGAGCCAGCCTCCGGGATCCCGGAAGACGACGACATCGCCGCGGGCGACAGCTGCGTTCGTGTAGGCGGTGCGATCGACCGCGATGTGGTCGCCCGGACGCAACGTGTTCTCCATCGACACCGAGGGCACCGTGAACGGGGAGATCAGCAGGGTCTGCACGAGCACGGTCACGGCGAACGCGACGACGCTGACCACCACTCCGAGGAGCAGCCGCCGCCGGACCCGGCGCCGGCGCAACCGGTCCCGCCGCGGGTGACGGCCGTCGACGCGTTCCCGGTGCGCCCGCCGGCCGCCGGGAACGAGACCGACGTGGCGGGATCGACGCGGCTGCCGCCGCGAGGAGTCGTCGATGTCGGGGGCGGACGCTTCGGCCGCGGCACGCGGGGAGGCGAACGCGGGGGCGTCCGGTTGCGGCGCGACGGAAGGGGTTCGCGGGTCGTCGACGAGCAGTCGATCGAAGGCCGACGAGGGCCCTGCGGGCGGCGCCGCGCCGGCCGCGCCGGCCGCGCCGGCCGCGCCGGCCGCGCCGGCCGCGCCGGTCTCCCGCGTGGGCGGTGCAAGCGGTGCGAGGGAGATGTGACCGGAGATCGGGGTGGGGACGAAACCCCCGTCGACCGCTCCCGTTCGATCGTCCTCGTCGTGCAGCGTGCGCCGGTCCCACCACACCACGCCGAGCTGCTCGCTGCGGAAGGCTGCTTCGTCCGCGGGCGATGGCGCTGCCAGGTCGATGAGGCCGTACGGCCCGGCGTCGACGTGCGTCCTCCCGGACGCCGTCACCGTCGCGGCGGTCCAGGCCTCGGACCCCTTCGGGACGACGGCGCCGTCCGCCCTCGCCCGCCATGCGAGCGCATCCGGAACGACGGCGGAGCGCGCCGTCGGGGCGACGAAGGAGGAGCGACGCGACTTCGCCGTCCTGGGCGGGATGCGCGGCAGCGACGTCATCGCATCTCCCTCCAGGTCCGCTCACCGAGAACACGGTCTCACCGGATAAGACGGCGGATGCGCGGGCAGATGACGAGAACGGGACCCCTATACAGGTATTTGCAGGGTGACGCGAACCCGAACCGCACGCTCCACACCGCCCCCGGAGCGTCGGAGGGGAATCGGCGGGGGCGGTGATGCTGCCATCCCAGCACCCGCCCGCGCTACGCGATAGTCAGCGGCTCCCGTCTACAGGCGGCTCCCGTCTCTCTACAGGCGGCGCCAGCCGTCGGAGGTCAGGTGCGAGCCCGCCTGCGGGCCCATCTGCAGCATCCCGCCGTCCACCGCCCAGGAGGCGCCCGTCACGTACGACGCCGCGGGGGACGCGAGGAAGGCGATCACCGAGGCGATCTCGCGCGCATCCCCGGGGCGGCCGAGCGGCACGCCCGGACGGTGCACCTCGCGCGGATCCTCGTCCTCGGCGTCGTTCATCGGCGTCGAGATCTCGCCGGGCGCCACCGCGTTCGCGGTGATGCCGTACTCGCCCAGCTCCAGGGCCAGCGTCTTCAGCAGTCCGCCGAGGCCGTGCTTGGCGGCGTCGTACGCGGCCGATCCGACGCGCGGCTGGTGCTCGTGCACGCTGGTGACGCCGATGATGCGGCCGCCGCGTCCCGCATCCACCATGCGCCGCGCCATCCGCTGGATGCACACGAACGCGCCGTCGAGGTCGGCGCAGACGGTCGCGCGCCACGTCTCCCAGTCGGTCTCGAAGAAGGGTGTCCCGCCGTTGAGGCCGGCGTTGTTGACGAAGACGTCGCAGCCGCCGAGCTGGTCGGCGATACGGTCGACGACGTCGCCGCACGCGGGGGCGTCGGTGGTGTCGAGCTGCGCGACCACCGCGCGGCGGCCGGCCTCGCGCACGAGCCGCGCGGTCTCCTCCGCGCCGTCCTCGTCGGAGTGCCAGGTGATGCCGACGTCCATGCCCGCCTGCGCGAGCGCGACGGCGGTGGCACGGCCGATGCCGGAGTCGGAGCCGGTGACGATGGCGGTGCGGGGGTCGGTGAGTTCCGGATACGAGTGATCAGCCATGCCCGGAACGGTGCACCCCATGCCGGGTGCGCGCAAGGGGTGGTAGTCGTGGAGCCATGACGATCTCCGCAGTGCTCTTCGACGTCGACGGGACCCTGGTCGACTCCAACTTCCTGCACGTCGACGCCTGGAGCCGCGCGTTCGCCGGAATGGGCTCTCCGGTGGACTCCTGGCGCATCCACCGGGCCATCGGCCAGGATTCGGCGCGGCTGCTGGAGCAGCTGGTCGGCGAGCGGGACGAGGACGGGATCGCCCGCGCGAAGGACCTGCATTCGCGCTACTACGTCGAGCAGGCGGGCCGGCTGCGCGCGTTCGACCGAGCGGCGGACCTGTTGCGCGAGCTCGCGTCCCGGGGGATCCGCGTCGTGCTCGCCACCTCGGCGCCGGAGGACGAGCTGGAACTGCTGATGAAGGCGCTGGATGCCGGCGACGCCATCCACGCGACCACCGACGCCGACGACGTCGAGACCGCGAAACCGGAGCCGGGCATCATCGAGGTCGCGCTGCAGCGCGCGGAGTCGGACCCTTCGGACGCCCTCTTCGTCGGCGACTCGGTGTGGGACATGATGGCCGCCGCTCGCGCGCACGTCCGCTCTGCCGCGGTGCTCTCCGGCGGCGTGGGGCCGTCGGAGCTGCTCGAGGCCGGGGCCGTCTCGGTGTTCGACGACCCGGCGGACCTCCTGGAGCGCATCGACGGCGTGCTCGGCGGCCGCCGCTCGGCCTGAAGCCCGCGCGACACGCCCTCTTGCCAAGCTCCGCGCTGTGGCGTTCCATAGGGGCGACGGCCCAGGGAGAGGAGTCGCCATGTCGGCGAGCGAGCTCGAGATGTCCAGCGTGCGGTACCCCTACCGCGATCGCATCTTCCACGTGGAGAAGAAGTCGCCGGGGGTGTGGGTCGTCCTGGACGAGTCGCACGCCGAACTCGGGACGCTGGTGCGCGTCGCCGTGGAGGGTGAGGAGCATGAGCCGGTGTTCGGCGCCGTGCCTCCCGGGTACGCCGAGACGCTTCACGAGGGGTCCGACTGGCGGATGCTGGTCGCCTCCCTCATCAACGAGTCGCTCGACGCGGAGACCGCGGCCACCGGGAACCAGGGCGAGGCATGAGCGTCCGCCTCAACAAGAAGGCCCTCGAGCACGCCAGGAAGCTGGTCGAGCAGGGGGAAGTCGTGCACGACCAGCGCGACGACTGGAGCGAGCACGCCCCGAGCGCGGACGACGAGAACCGCTTCATCGAGAAGAACGGCTGGGACGACTACGCCCTCTGGCACCTCGGTGAGGACCCGGACAAGAGCGAGGAGACGAAGGGGCGGTTCAGCTTCCCCTACGGCGACTTCGCCGAAGTGCACCGCTGCGCGGTCATCTCGCTGGAGAGCCGGGCGTCGCAGAACGACCACGACGACATCGCCCGCGAGACGAAGCGCCTGCTCGAGCTGATCGACGGGGAGTAGTCGCCGGGCTACGATACCCGGAGATGAACGCGACGCTGCGCACGGCGCTCGGCTGGGTCGCCGCCGTGCTGCTGAACGTCGGCGTCTTCCTGGTCGTGGCCGGCCTGATCCTCCCCCGCACCGGTGGTGACACACCGGTGCTCGGTGTCGGCGCCGGCTTCTGCGTCGTCGGCGTGGTGGCGGGCGTGGGCTGGCTGGCCGGCCGGCCGCCGCGCTGAGGCGGGGCCGCGCTGCAGCGGCTCGGACGCGCAGCGGCCCCGCTCTGGGATGAGGAGAGCGGGGTCGCCACGGCACCGGCGCGCGGCCGGTGGGTCGGTGGGCCGATCAGTCCGGGGGCTCGCTGTGCCCCACGAGGTCGGGGTTCGACGGCTGATCGGCGGGGTCGAAGTCGGCGGGCGGCGGCTCGGCCCGATCGGTGCCGGTGTCGCCGGCCGGGTTCTGGCCGCTATCAGCCGTGACGTCCTCCGCGCCCTCGGGCGAGACCCCGGTCTCCCCGGCGCGCTGACGTCGCCCGACTGACCGGGCTCCGTCTCGGCCGGCTCCGCCGCCTGGGCGTCGCGGTCGCCGCCCTCCTCGAAGCGCTCCGGCTTGTCCTCGGCGGGCACGCCCTCCGCGTCGGTGTTCGGCAGTCCGCTCGTGTCGCTCATGCTTCGCTCCTTCCCGGCAGCCCTACGGCTGGCCCTCTTCGCTGTACGAGGTCGCGGAGTCCGCATCCTCGTCCGTCCGGCGGGCGTCGCCGAGATCCGGGATCACGTCCTGGATGACGTCCCTGTCCGCCGTGGGCTGGACGGCGCCGCCGTCGTCGCCCTCGAGGTCGCCGGCCAGACCGTTGGTGGGGTCGTGGCCGGTGACCGGTTCCTGTGCATCGCGCGAATCGGTCATGCGGCACACACAACGCCGGGCCACGCGAGGCCGCAAGGGGTACCTCCCGGCGGTGCCCCGGCGTATCGTCGGGCGGCTACCGGATGCGGTCGATCAGGTCCAGCAGCGCCACCCGGTACTGCGGCGCGGACTGGTAGTCGGGATGCGTCGCCACCTTGACCAGGTAGCGCGGCGGGCCGAACTCGTCGGCGCCGCGGTCGAGGTCGTCGGGCAGTCCGCGGTCGAGACGGTAGCTGTTGACCGGGAAGCCCAGGTAGTCGGTGCGGCGCCACAGGTTGATCCAGCCGACCGATCCATCGGGCTGGGTGAGCAGCTGCACCAGCGACGGGTCGTCGGCGTCCGATTCGCCCACGACCACGCGCCCGCCGTCCTGGTCGAGCTCGACCTGGGAGAACCACGGGTCGGCCTTGCCGAGCAGCGGACGCCGCGATCCCAGCGTTCCGAGCGCATCCGGCCCGAACAGCTCGGGGAAGAAACGCCCGAAGTACACGCGCAGCTGCGCGCCGTACGTGAGGAGCCCGACGTTGCGCAGCCGGTCCGCGTCATCCGGGCGCAGCGTGAACAGCGTCGAGACGGCCAGCACCGCGCCCAGGCTGTGGGCCGAGAGCACCACGCTGAACGGCCGCTCCTCGGCGAGCGCCCGCTCCTCCTGGCGGTCGCGCCAGTCGAGCCGTGCGGCGAGGTCGAGGCCGGCCGGCGGCTGCAGGTCGTGGGTGAGCCAGTCGGTCACCCGGTCGCGCACCTCGGGGACGACGCGCTCGGCGTAGCACGGCGGACCGAAGGGATGCCCGGCGCGCGGCAGGAAGCACATGAGGTCCCACATCACGCTGATCGGGCGCTCCTTGGCCGTCAGGGCGTTCTCCACGACGACGATCAGGATGGCCGCGGCGATGACCGTCAGCGCCGGCCCGACCAGGCCGTCGATCGCCCGGAACACCGTCGTGTACGACACGGCGAGCGCGACAACGAACCCGACCGCGAGCAGCAGGGCCAGGATGCCGAGGATGGGCTCGCCGCGATGGGCCAGGGCCGCCAGCCTCCGCGCGCGCAGGATCTTCAGCGCGAGGCGGTCGGCGGTCGTGCTCGCCCGGATGCGGCCGTACTGGTAGGAATCCACGCCTTCGAGGAGGGGGCGGCGCCCGTCGAGCGTGCGCGGTGTGGTGAGCAGCGGGATCCAGCGCAGCAGCGGGAGCGCCATCCCGGTGACGACGAGCGCGAAGCCGATCGCGATGAACGGGAGCACGTCGCCGAAGTTGTGGTAAACGATCGGCGGCCGCAGCACGCCGTGGGGCGGCGCCGCGCAGCCGCACGGCGGCGAGCCGCTCACCAGCCACCCCTGAACGCCGAGGACGAGCAGCGTGGACAGGATCATCGCGGCGCCGAGCGCGAGGAGCATCAGCACGCCGGGTCCCATCCCGGCCCATCCCTCCGCCTGGAAGCGCTCGGGGTGGCCGACCCGCCGGCCCGGGCGCGACCGCGGCCACCACCAGACGACGATGAGCTGCGCGAGGGTGAGCACCGCGGCGATGAGGAAGAGCGGCAGGCGCAGCGCGCCCGGGTCCGCACCCTGCGTCGGCGGGTTCTGCGCGACCCCGACCAGGAAGGCGAGGCCGGCGCCCGTCATGAGCGCGATGGACAGCCAGTGCGGCACCCCGCGGCGCCAGCCGAGCGCCGAGATGCAGATCGCCAGCAGGACGCCCAGGATGATGGACGGTGCGGTCGCAAGCCCCAGGAACGCCCCGGTTCCCGGCACCTCGTACTGGCCGCCGAACCACAGTGACGCCCCCACGTACAGGTAGGCGACGACCGCCGCCGCGAGCACCCAGGCGGTGACCGTGCCGGTGCGCCGCAGCCGGTCGCGCAGGAACTCGTCCACCGACTCCCGGCCGGTGTTCGTGGTCTCGGCGAGCACCCCGACGAGGGTGATCGTCACGACGAGCCCCGCTGCGGCGATGATGCCGCCGACCAGGGCGAGCACGTCTCCCGTGTGGAGCGCCCCGCCGAGGCACTCGCCGGAGACGAAGGTCTGCAGCTTGGCGCAGGCCTCCACGCCCGCGAACATGCGGTCCCACGAGAGCAGGAGCGCCACCAGCAGGAACGTGGCGGCGAGGTGCAGGCGCTCGGTCGGCGAGCCGACCCGCGCCGTCCGCCAGAAGCCCTCCGAGGCGAGCGGGCGGAGGCGCCCCGTCCGCTGGACCCCGCGTCCGCCCATCCGGTCGGCGGCGTCGAAGATCGCCGCTTCGTACCGCACGCGTGCGCGCTTCGACACCAGGAAGAGCAGGAGCACGCCGGCGATCGGGACGAGTGACAGCAGCGCCAGCTGCGGGCCGCGCCAGCTCAGCGGCTCGGTGCCGAAGAAGCCGGTGACCGCGCTCGGCAGGGCGGTGCACGCGGTGCCCGAGACGCACTGGACCCCGAGGTCGAGGCTCACCGAGCCGAGGGCGCACACGTACAAGAGCGTCAGGCCTAGCGCGAAGATGCGCAACGAGGCGCCGCCGACTCCCGCATTCCATTCGCCGCCGGGCCGCTGGGTGGGGATGCGCCGGGTCCAGTAGGCCGTGTTGGTCAGGCCGAACGGCGCCAGCAGCAGCCAGGCCAGCTGCACGAAGAGCTGCCCGATGAAGAGCAGCGGGCCGGAGCCGTAGCGGGCGAGGCGCCCCCACGAGTACGCCTCGGTGCGCACACCCTCCGGCGGGACCGACGGATCGACGGTGCCGGGCGGGTCGTCCGGGTCGCGGTCGGCCTGGTCCTGCCCGGGCGCCCACCAGAAGCCGCCGTTCTCGTCGCCCTGCGTCTGCCGCAGCTCGCTCTGCTCCCGCCCGAGGATCTCCGTCGGCGGCGTGTTCTTGATGCCGTGGATCCTCAGCTCGAGCACGCGATGCGGCCACGTGCCACCGGGTGCCTCTTCGCTCATCCGACCGCCGTCCCTCCGTGCGACGGGCGCAGACTACTCCGCGCGGGCGGGGTGCGGCTACGGCGGCGCCGGGTTCACCCTCCCGCGAGCGCGCTGCCCGTCAGCTCGTGCCGGGAGAAGGTGTAGACGAAGCAGTAGTACGAGCGCGCGCCGCCCGACCACTCGGCCTCGGTGCCCGGGTAGCGGAGGTCGAGCTGCACATCCTCGTTCCAGACCGCCACCCAGTGCCAGTCGAGGTGCGGCTCGCAGAGGTCGCTGACCTGGGCGTCCAGCGCATCCGTGCCGGGGAACGCTGCGCCCGCGGGCTCCGGCAGCGCGCCCGTCCAGAGTAGTTGCGCGAGGTGCGGCGCCGAGCAGTCCACCACCGGGTAGGCGGGCTCCTCTTTCGAGTCGTATGTCTGCAGGCAGTCGCCGGCGGCGAGGGTGTCCAGCGCTCGCGCCGGGATGGTCGCGACGTGCGTCTGCGTCGGCCGGGGCGGCAGCCCGAGCGGACCGGGGAGCGGTTCGAGCGTGTGCCGCGACACCGCCTGCGGCTCGGGCGATGCGGCCGTCGAGGTGCCCGCGCCCGGGAAGCCGACCGCCGCGAACCCGACGGAGACCAGCACGCCGCCAACGGCCACGGTGACGGCGACCAGCAGCAGCCAGCCGCGGCGCGACATCCCCTCGACGGTGCTGCCGCCCTCCTGGCCCGTGCGTTGGCGGCGAGGGTCGAGTGTCACACCGTCACCCTAGATCCCTCGACCCCGAACCGTGGGGCAGATGCCTGTGGTGGACGCGGTCCGCACGGCGTAGTGTCCGTCGTATGAGCAACCCAGAGCAGCCGATCGGCGAACCACGCGACAACCTCGAGGGCAGCTACACCGAGGTCGACGGGGAGGCGCCGCACGAGCGGACCGTCCACGGCCAGTACACCGAGACCGACGGCGTCGGTCCGGAAGACGCCACCGAGGGCACGTACACCGACGCGGAAGAGCCTGTGGACGCGCCAGAAGGCGAGTACACCGAGGGCGACTACGACGAGCCCTGAGCGCGGCTCGCGCTGAGCGCGGCGAGCGCGGTGCTCGCCGCCTGCGAGGCGGACGCCGCTCAGGCGTAGCGCTTGCGCGCCTTCTCAGCCTGCGCCTTCGCCTTCTTGCGCGCCTTCTTCACGTCGGGCGAGTTCCAGAACGACGTGAAGGTCTCGGTGAGCTGCTCGTACCGCTCCCGGCCCGCGCGGGCGCCGAGGAGGTAGGCGGCCGCAACGACGGCCAGGATGACGAGGGTCTTTGGACGCATGCCCCGACGTTAAACCTCACGCCGCCTTCTGGGAAGTGCCGTACGCGAGCCTGTGGAGAAGCGCGTGCAGGGGCCCTGAGAGGAAGAGCAGGAACAGCCACCACAGGTTGATCGCAGGCACCAGGACGGCCAGCACGAGGGCCGCGGCCATGAGCAGCAGCTCTGCCAGACCGCGCGTGCGGTCGAGGTCGGCGCGCGCCTCCTCGGTCATGAGCTCCGGATGCCGTACGAGCACGCCGGACATCAGGCGCGTGCTGAGTGTGGCGAGCAGCATGTCCCCGATGTACAGGGCATACACCTCGGGCCGCTCTCCGGCGCTCGCCGAGATCACGTTCGCACTGAACGGGATCACCACGATCGCGAACAGCCAGAGGAAGTTGAACCAGACGATCGCCGCGTTGTAGTCGCGAACCGACTCGAACATCCGGTGATGCACCACCCAGAACCGGGCGATGACCGCGAACGAGACGACGAAGGCGAAGATCTCCCAGAAGTTCTCCTCCACGAAGTGCGAGAAGGAGGCGTGGCCGATCTGAGCGGCCGCGTCGACGAGCGGCAGGATGAGGATCGTGATCGCGATCGCGACCGTCGCGTCCGAGAAGTTGACCAGCCGGTCGAGCCCGCGTTCGGTCCTGATCAGCGCCATGCGGTCATTCTGCCCCACGGGAGGTCTGCTCCGCCGATCGGCGGACGCTCAGACGGCGATCCAGTCGGGGCGGAGGCGCTCGACGCCGTCCAGGATGAGGTCGAGGCCGGTCAGGAACTCCTCCTCGTAGTCGTATCCTGCCCGCGCAAGCTCGGCCGCCACTTCGAGCAGGTGCGGGAACCGCTGCGCGAGCTCGGGCGGGGTGGCCTCCAGTTTGCGGGCGGCGGCCTCCCCCGACTCCTCGGGCGTTCCGAACGGGAGCGTCTTCTCCTGGAGGGCGAACCCGTACACGTAGGCGTCGAGGGCCGACGTGACATGCACGGTCGTGCGGAAGCCGAACCCCGCGCCGCGCAGGCGGCCCATCATCGCGTCGTGCTGGTAGAGGTTGGCGGGACCGGGACGCATCCGTCCCTCCAGCAGTCCGACCGCCCACGGGTGGCGGAGCAGGGCCCCGCGCAAGGAGATCGACCTGCGGCGCATCGCCTCCCGCCAGCCGACCTCCGGCGCGGGCGGCTCGACCTCCGCCCAGACCCGGTCGACCATGCCGTCGAGCAGTTCGTCCTTGTTGGCGACGTGCTTGTAGAGGGCCATCGGAACGACCCCGAGCCTCTGCGCGAGCTCCCGCATGCTGAGGCCGTCGAGGCCCTCGCTGTCGGCGAGCGCGACACCCGCGTCGACGACCCGGTCGGGACTGAGCGGCTGACGCGTCGGCATCGTGTCCCTTGACATGGTGTACAGCGTACGCCTACTCTGATCCCACTGCTGGTGTACGCCGTACACCTCGAAAGGACATCATGGATCCCGACCGTCGCCGCTCGCTCCTCGCGGGCGTGCTGTTCCTGCTCACCTTCGCCACCTCCATCCCCGGCGCCCTGCTCTACGGGCCGGTGCTGAACGACCCGCGGTTCGTGCTCGGGACTGGCTCCGCGACGCCCGTGCTCGCGGGTGCGCTGCTCGAAGTCGCGCTCGTCATCGCCAACCTCGGCACTGCGCTCGCGCTCTACCCGGTGCTGCGCCGCACCAGCCCCTCACTGGCCCTCGGCTACGTGGTCGCACGGGTCATGGAGTCGACGCTCATCGCGGTCGGCATCCTCAGCCTGCTCTCGGTGGTGTCGCTCCGGGAGGACGGGGCGGGCGGTGCCGGCGCATCCACCGTCGTCCTCGCACACGCGCTTGTGGCGCTGCACGGCTGGACGTTCCTCCTCGGCCCCGGGTTCGTCGTGGGCATCGGCAACGGCCTGATGCTCGGCTGGATGCTGCACCGCGCCCGGCTGGTGCCCCGCGGCTGGGCCTGGTTCGGCATGATCGGCGGTCCCCTGGTGTCGCTCTCCGGCGTGGCCGTTCTCCTCGGCGCCTACGACCAGGTGTCGGCCTGGTCGTTCGTCGCCACGCTGCCCGAGGTGGTGTGGGAGCTGTTCCTCGGCGTCTACCTCACGGTGCACGGTTTCCACGTGCCGAAGCGGCGCGAGGCGCGGCCGGTGGATGTGGTGGCGGGCGTCCCGGCGACCTGACCGGACTGCGGCCGGATGCACCCGGTCGGCTAGAGGCCGAGCGACTTCTTGATGAGCGACTCGGCGTCTTCCGTCTCCGCGGCTCGCTCGGTCGCCTCCTGGTTCGCCTCGGTGACGGCCTTCACCACCTCATCGCGCTGGATGCGGATGCCGCGCGGCGCGTCGATGCCGATGCGGACGCCGTCCCCGCGCGCTTCGAGGATCGTCACGACGATGTCGTCGCCGATGAGCACCCGCTCCCCCGTCTTGCGCGTCAGTACCAGCATCCGCCCAGCCTATCCGCCGGGCGGGGCCTCCAGCCAGAGCACCGGCAGTCCGAGCCGGTGCACGGAGTCCGGCGTGAGGGTGCGGGAGGCGCCGGTCGCCACCACCGCGTCCACCGCGAGCACCGCATCCACGGCACGCACCCACTCGGCCGTGTCGTCGTGCTTGCGCGAGACGTCGACCGCCGCCCACACCTGGTCGGGTGCGATCCCGGCGAGCTCGACGGCGAGCGCGGGGACCGCGCCGGGACCTTCGAGCGGGAACGCCGCGACCACCGGGATCTCGCGGCGCACCCCGTCGGCCCGCGCCGCGAGCGCGTCGCGCCGGTCGGCGACGCGCTGCACCTCGGCGGCGTCGTCCGCCGACGCGGCCAGCACGCGGGCGGCCTCGTGCACCTCGTCCCCGACGCCCACCACGAGCGTGAGGTCGCCGCGCCCGCGCAGCCGGGCGGGAGGCGCGCCCACGGGCGCCTGCTCGACGGGTGGCGTCGGCTCCGCCCCGCTTCGGGGTTCGATCAGCGCTGACGCGGCCGCGAGCGGCGACAGGTCCTCACCACCCGGCGCGGACTCGCGCAACGACTCACGACTCACGGCCGGCCGAGAGCTCGGGGCGGTCGCGACGCCCGGCGCGCTCGGGTCGGCAAGCTCCGGCGCGTCCACGGCCCGCACCAGGTCGTCCAGCACCGCCTGGAACGCCAGCGACGACGTCGAGACCGCCGGGAGCACCTCCTCCTCGCCGCCGACCCACTCAGGCCGCGATCGACTCCGCACCGCGGACCACCCCCACCGTCTCGATCGCGGCCTGGACGGCCGTCACCTCCTGGTACGACAGCACGGCGAGCCCGGCGATCTGGCCGGCGACCAGGCGGCGGATCGCCGGCCGCAGCGCCGGCGCGCACACCAGCACCGCCGACACCCCCGCGTCGTCGAGGCGTCCGGCCGTGTCACGCAGCGAGGCGAGCGCGCCCTCCAACCGCGCCGGGTCGAGCACGATCTGCGTGCCGCCCTCCGCCGGACGCAGACCTTCGAGCATCGACTGCTCCAGGCCCGGGTCGATCATGATCACCCGGAGCGTCCCGGCGTCGATGTGCGGCGCGACGACCGCGGGTCCCAGCGCGGCGCGCGCCGCCTCCACCAGCCCCTCCGGGTCGTTCGACACCTTCGCCCGCAGAGTCAGCGCCTCGAGGATGCGCGGGAGGTCGTTGATCGGAACCTGCTCCGCCAGCAGTCCCTGCAGCACCCGCTGCACCTCCGCCAGCGACAGCAGGGCCGGGATGAGCTCCTCCACCGCGGGCGGGTTCACCTGCTTCACGCCCTCGGTGAGCAGGCGCACGTCCTCACGGGTGAGAAGGCGCGCGGCGTTCGACGTGATGATCGACGAGAGATGCGTGATCAGCACCGACACCCGGTCGATCACCGTCGCGCCGCCGAGCTCGGCGCTGTGCCGCATCTCGGACGGGATCCACTTCGCCGGGAGACCGAACACCGGCTCCACGGTCGGTGTGCCCGGCAGGTTGTCGAGCGCGTCGCCCAGGGCGAGCACCCGGCCGGACGGCGCCTGGCCGCGCCCCGCCTCGACGCCCGCGATCTTGATCACGTAGGTCGAGGGCGGCAGCTCGGCACTGTCGCGCGTGCGGACCGGCGGCACGATGACGCCCAGTTCGAGCGCGATCTTGCGCCGCAGGGCGCGCACACGCGCGAGCAGGTCGTCGGATGCCCCGCTGACGATGTCGACCAGGTCCGGCGCCAGCGTGATCTCGAGCGCGTGCACGCGCATCTGCTCGATCAGGTCCTCCGTCGTCTCCGTCTTCGTCGCGGTGGCGACGGCATTCTGCGCGGCTTGCGCCTTCTTCGCCGCGTTCTGCGCCGTCCTCAACCGCTGGGAGGCCAGGATGAGGAACGCGCCGACGAGCACGAACGGGATGGGCGGCATCCCGGGGATGAGCGCCATCACGATGGCCGCGCATCCCGCGATCATCAGTGCGTTTCGCGACTGGCTGAGCTGGTTGCTCGCCGTCGTCCCCATCTCGGACTCGGCGTTCGACCGCGTCACGATCATGCCCGTCGACACCGCCATCAGCAGCGCAGGGATCTGCGACACGAGCCCGTCGCCGATGGTCAGGAGGGTGTACGAGTTGACCGCGTCGCCGAGCTGCATCCCGCGCTGGATCATCCCGATCGCGATGCCGCCGACGACGTTGATGACGATGATCAGGATGCCCGCGATCGCATCGCCCTTGACGAACTTCGACGCGCCGTCCATCGCGCCGTAGAAGTCCGCCTCGGCCGAGACCTCCGCGCGCCGGGCGCGCGCCTGCTCCTCGGTGATCAGCCCGGCGTTGAGGTCGGCGTCGATCGCCATCTGCTTGCCCGGCATCGCGTCGAGGGTGAAGCGCGCGCCCACCTCGGCGACACGCTCCGCGCCCTTGGTGACGACGATGAACTGGATGACCACCAGGATGAGGAAGACGACCGCGCCGATGATGATCGACCCGCCGACCGCGACGTGCCCGAACGCCTGGATGACCTGACCGGCGAACCCGTCGCCGAGCACCAGCCGCGTGGAGGCCACGTTAAGCCCCAGCCGGAACAGCGTCGCGACCAGCAGCAGCGACGGGAACACCGAGAAGTCGAGCGGCTTCTTGACGAACATCGTCGTGAGCAGGATGACCAGCGCCAGCATGATGTTGACGATGATGAGCAGGTCGAGCAGCCACGACGGCACCGGCACGACAAGCAGCATGATGATGCCGACCACCCCGATCGGCACGGCCAGTCTGGCGGCGAGGCCCTTGTTCGGCTTCATGACAGCCCTCCCTGCAGCTGGGGTCGCATCGTGTGGAATCCGGCCGCCGACCCGCGCTGCTTCAGCGACATGACGAACGCGAGGACGCGCGCGACGGAGTTGTAGAGCTCGACCGGGATCTCGTCGCCGATCTGGCATCCGGCGTGCAGCGCTCGGGCGAGCGGGATGTCCTTGACGATCGGCACACGCTCCTCCTCGGCCTTCTCGCGGATGCGCAGGGCGATGGCGCCCGCGCCCTTCGCGACGACGCGCGGGGCCGACCTGCCGGGCTCGTACTTCACCGCCACCGCGATGTGCGTCGGGTTCACGAGCACCACATCCGCGCCTCCGATCGCCGCGATCATGCGGTTGCGGCTCATCGCCAGCTGGCGCGAGCGGCGCTGCGAGCGCACCAGCGGGTCGCCCTCGGCGTTCTTGTTCTCGTCCCGCAGCTCCTGCTTGCTCATACGGGTGTGCTTGCGGTTGCGGCGCATGACGACCAGCACATCCAGCCCGGCGAGCACGAGGCCCGCACCGACGGCCGCCTGGAGCAGACCGGCCGTGCCGCCGGAGGCGGCCGACAGCAGCGAGGCGAGGGGCATCGAGCCGGAGGTCAGCAGCACCGGCATGAGTCCCTGCACGACGAGGAACAACCCGATCGCGACGACCGCGGACTTCAGCAGGGTCTTCGCGCCCTCCCAGAGCGCGCGCATCCCGAACACCCGGCCGATGCCCTGAACCAGGTTGAACTGCTCGTACTTGCCCTCGAGCTTCTTGACGTGGATGCCGCCCTGCACCGCCGCCGCGCCGACGACCGCCAGCGCGCCGACGGCCAGCAAAGGTCCGATCGTCGCCATGATGCTGCCCAGGCCGTCGCCGAGCGCGGCGAGCGCCTTGGCGGGATCGGGACTCTCGATCACCGAGCGCACCGAGAACAGCTGGTCGATCGCCGCCGTGGACCCCGTCTGCATCGTGAAAGGCAGCATCACCGCGGCGGCGCCGACGCCCACCCACGCGGTGAGGTCGGTCGACTTGCTGAGGCGGCCCTTGGAGCGGGCCTCCTTCATCCGCTTGTCGGTCGCCTTCTCGGTGCGTTCCTGCGCGTCGCTCATCGGCCCACTCCCAGCATGATCTTGACAGCGGTGTCGGTGAGGCCGGAGACGACGCCGGGCAGGGCGACGAACACGATGGCGGAGAGCACCACGGTGAGCATGATCTTCAGCGGGAAGCCCAGCGAGAACGCGTTCAGCGCCGGGGCGACCCGGGTCAGGAGACCGAGGCCGACGTCGGCGAGGAAGAGCACGACGATCAGCGGACCGGCGATCTGCAGCGCTGCGAGGAACATCTGCGTCACGCCGGTGACCATCTCCTTCGCCGGGTCGGCCATGGTGAGGCCGGCGGCGAGCGGGATGGCGTCGAACGTGCGCACGAGGCCGCCGATGATGAGCTGGTAGCCGCCCGACGCGAACAGCAGCGCGAGGGCGGTGAGCTGGAACATCCGGGTGAACTGCGCGCCGTTGATCATCGACTGCGGGTCGAACGCCTGCGCCAGCTGGAACCCGCCGAACAGGTCGATCAGGCTGCCGGCGGACTGGATGGCGGCGAACACCAGGAAGACCAGGAAGCCGAGCGTCGCCCCGACCGCGAGCTCCCGGATCATGTCCAGCAGGAACGCGCCGGTGTCGCCCGACCGGTAGCCCGCGCCGACGCGCGGCGCGACCGCGACCGCGAGACCGATGGCGAGCATCCCCTTCACCTGCGCCGGGAACCCGTTGTACGAGAACGGCGGGGCGATGACGAGGAACGCCACCATCCGCAGCGAGGCGAGCGCGATCGCCTCGATAGCGGCCAGGTCGATGGGGATGTTCATCAGCCGTGGCCCAGCAGCTGCGGGAGCTTCTCGAAGAGGACGTGCGTGAAGGAGACGAGCTCGGAGATCATCCACTGGCCGCAGATGATGAGGGCGACGGCGACGGCCGCGGCCTTCGGTACGAACGAGAGCGTGACCTCCTGGATCTGCGTGATCGACTGCACCAGCGAGATGGCGAAGCCGACGACCAGGGCGGTGATGACGATCGGCGCGGCCAGCTTGGCCGTCACCAGGAGCCCCTGCATGGCGATGTCGAGGACCGCGCTCGGGTTCATCCGCTTCCTCCGTAGCTCGTGATGAGGCTCGTGATGATCAGTCCCCAGCCGTCGACCAGCACGAACAGCAGGATCTTGAACGGCAGCGAGATCATCACCGGCGGGAGCATCATCATGCCCATCGACATCAGAGCGGCGGAGACCACCATGTCGATGACGAGGAACGGCACGAAGATGACGAAACCGATGATGAAGGCGGCCCGCAGCTCCGAGATCATGAACGCCGGGATGAGCGTCAGCAGCGGCACCGAGCCCATGTCGTGCGGGTTCGGGCGGCCCGCGGCGCGGGTCATCAACGCGATGTCCTCCTCGCGCGTGTGCGACGCCATGAAGTGACGGAGGGGCGCCTCGGCCGCGTGGGTGGCGGCCGTGAAGTCGATGTGACCGGCGAGGTAGGGCTGCACGGCCGTGTTGTTGATGTCGGCCAGCACCGGGCTCATGATGAACAGGCTCAGGAACAGGGCGAGACCGGCGAGCACCTGGTTCGGCGGGATGGACGGGAGCGCCAGCGCGTTCCGGGTGATCGCGAGCACGACGAAGATCTTGGTGAACGACGACATCATCAGCAGCAGCGCCGGGGCGACCGACAGCACGGTGATGCCGACGAGGGTCAGGATGGCCGCGCTCGGCGTGCCGTTCGGGCCGTTGATGTCGAGGGTGATGCCGCCGCTGCCGCCCGACGGGCCGGACGGCCCGGAGGGCGTGGGCACCGGGGTCGGGACCGCGTGCGCGGCGTTCGCGCCCAGCAGGACGATCGCGACGGCGATCAGCGCGACCAGCGCGCCGGCCAGGGCGAGGCGGGGCAGCCGCCCGGCGCGCGGCGTCGCTGCCGGCGCCGTCAGGTCCGGCGCCGTCAGGTCCGGCGCCGTCACTTCTTGGGGCGCACCGCCGAACTCGCCTGCCGCCACGTTGCCGGGGACAGGATCGAGCCTTTGAGTGCCTCGTCGAAGAGCGAGGCGCGTCCCTGCGCCGTGAGGAAGTCGGCATCCTGCCTGGTGGTCGTGGTGGTGCTGGTGGAGCTGGTGGAGCTGGTGGTCCCCGTTGCGGCCAGGATCCGGTCAGCCGAGTGCGCCTCGGCGTCCGCGTCGCGGACCGGCTTGAGCGGGGTGACGTCCGCATCCTGCGGACGGCCGGAGGTGTGGAGGACGGACACCTGACGCTCGGTGACGCCGAGCACGAAACGGTTGCCGTCCACATCCACGACGACGACCGACGCCTTCGCGCCGATCCCCTGCCGGCCGACGACGGTGACCGCATTCCCGCGGCGCCGGCGGGCTGTCGTGCGCCCCTTGCTCACGCGGCGCTGCACGAACCACAGCAGCGCCACGATCACGCCGAGCACGACGAGCACGCGCAGGGCGATGAACAGGGTCTCCACGCCCCCCTCTATCGGCCGCCCGCCCCGTCCCGTTAGCCCCGCCTCCCCTCTCTCCGCCCCTCCGCCCTCCCCCCTCCGCCTTCCCCCCTCCCCCGCCTGCCGGGATCGAGGTGCACGTCGTTGTGGTCGACACGCCGCAGAAGCGCACAACGACGTGCACCTCGGCGAAGGGGTCTGCGGAGGAGGCGCCGGTTCGGATATACAGGTGGGGGTGCGCGACCGCGCCGACGACGATCTTCCGGGGGGACCAGCTGTGACCGACGCCGACGCCGACGCACGCCCGAGCGCTCACGCCACGCCGGAGACGGATCCCCCGGCCTCCGCTGCGCAGGCGACGCCGGAGACGGCCCCGCAGGCGACGCGGGAGCGGGCCCCGCAGCCCGCGACCCCGCGCCGCACCACGCGCGCCTGGGTGGCGGCGACGGCGTTCGTCGTGCTGGCCGCGGGCGCAGGGGTGGGGGCGGGTCTCGGCTGGCAGGCGGTGGCGCTCGCCGAGACCGCCGAAGCGGCCGCGCACGTGCATGCCGCCTCCAGGACGCTCGCGGACGTCACCGAACAACGAGGAGCGGCGCTGGACAAGGCGCGCGGCTCGCTGTCCTCCCTGGGCGACTTCACCGAGCATCCGCGCCCGGACTACCTTCCGGCGGCGACCGCGCAGTCCCTGGCCGATGCGCGCGACGCGCTCACTGCACGCAGCGTCCACCTCGGCTACACCCCGTTCGACCCGCCGGCCGTCTCCACCGCCAGCCCCGACCTCCTGCCCTGGACCGTGCTCGCGGATGTGCAGCGCAAGGAGCGGCTCGCGCACGAGGAGGCGGTGACCGCGCGGACCCGGAAGTCGCAGCTGGTGGCGCTCGACTCCGCCCAGCGCACCTTCACGACGAGCGCCGATGCGGTCTACGCGGCCCTGGCGGCGCACGGCGAGCAGGTGCTTACCGCATCGACGGCGGCGAGCTACGAGAGCAAAGTCGACCTGAGGCACGCCATCGACGACGGCAAGGTCGGTGCTGCGTCCGCCCAGTTCGGCGGACCGGGGCTGCTCGGCATCGAGTCCGCGATCGACGGCGTGAACAGCGCACAGGCCGCGGGCGTCGCCGCCACCCACGACCCCGCGTACCCGGTGCGTGCGCAGGTCGAGCAGTACGCCCGCTCGATCGCCCACGGGGTGACGCTCGACTTCCAGTGGCACAAAGAGGTCAGCGGCCTCGGCGACGGCTGGTACTCGGGCACGACGCAGTACCACGAGGACGACGGCGGCTGGGCGACGATCGACCTGAACTTCAGCATCCAGGACGGCTGGGCGCAGGGCGACGTGGATGCGAAGGCCCTGGTCACGCACGAGGTCGGCCACGCGCAGGTGGTGCGGCCGGAGTGCAAGGCGCTGTTCGACGGCCCCGCCTTCCACGACGACGACGAGATGTGGGCGACCGCCTGGGCGATCTCGATGGGGTTCGACACCGGCGGTTCCGGGATCGAGGCGTACGGGCGCCCCACCGACCAGCAGATCGCGGTCGCCGGACAGTGCCGCTGAGGGGTGACGCTGACCGATGCCGCCGACCGGCCGCGCCCGCCTCAGTCCAGGTCTTCGGCCGCGTCCAGGATCTTCGTGATGCGCACCGCGTAGTCCTGGTCGACCACGACGATCTCGCCGTGCGCGATCAGGCGGCCGTTGAGCAGCACGTCCGCGGGCGATCCCGCCGAACGGTCCAGCTCGATGACTGCGCCCGGCTCCATCGCGAGCACATCGCGGACCGCCATCCGCGTGCGCCCGATCTCGACGGTGAGGGCCATCTCGACGTTGCTGATACGCGCCAGCTTGCCGCCGAGCACGCCCGCGCCGGAGCGTTCGGCGACGGAGGCGCGGCCGCGCACCGCGAACCAGCCGGCGACGCCTGCCGGGCCGTTCAGGGCGAAGACGGTCGTGTGAGGATCGGTGAAGAGCTCTGCGGCGTCCTCCGCGCGGGCGTCGTCGAGCACACCCGCGCCGAACGTGTCGCTGGCCGCCTCGAGCGCCGGCTGCAGCACATCCTGCAGCGCCACGACGGGTGAACCGTCCGCGCCCTCGTCCACCAGCCGCGGCGCCTCCAGCAGCACGACCGCGACATCGGCCGAGACCGCGCCGACGAAGGTCGCGACGACGGCCTGCGCGCCGGCGGGAACCTCCGAGCCCTGGGCGAGCAGAGGCGTGAGCGGCGTCCCGGTCGGCAGGACGCGGGCGACCGCCTCGGCGGCGGCCTGCGCCTGG
This sequence comes from Leifsonia sp. KNZ13-11D, assembly GCF_056754895.1. Lineage (NCBI taxonomy): Bacteria > Bacillati > Actinomycetota > Actinomycetes > Micrococcales > Microbacteriaceae > Leifsonia > Leifsonia sp. KNZ13-11D. The sequence goes on along the minus strand of NZ_JBPGWU010000001.1, from coordinate 93,795 downwards.
CCCAGGGAGAGTCCGGCGGAGGAAGCGGTGCTGGTCATGCTCATGGTTCAGTCCTCTGTGTCGATGATCACGCAGGCGAGACGGGAGCCGCTCGAGCCGAGGCCGGCCGAGGCGACGGTCTGTCCGCCGACGGTGAGGTCGAAGGGTCGATGCTGCGGGTGCGGCAGCGGAAGCAGGTCGCCGACGGAGAGTCCGAGCACGACACTCGGGCGGACCGTCGCGGGGGTGAGTCGCAGGGACACCTCGACAGGGACGCGCGCGAGCTGCGCATCCACCAGCTCCCGGGCGTTGTCGGTGCTGTGGGTGGGGTTCGTCTCGCCCAGCTGCGGCAGCAGGGCGATCGCGGGGAGGGCGACCGTGGCGCGGGCGACGTTCTCGCCGACGCGGAGCTGGAAGCCCGCGACGATCATCAGCTCGCTGGTCGCCGCCGCCTGTGCGAACTGGGAGTTGTACTGGATCGCGTCCACCGCGATCGACGCCTCCAGGATGGACCCCAGCGAGTACCGGAGGTCCTCGAGCGCGTCGTCCATCAGCCGCCGCACCAGCGCGTGCTCTATCTGGGTGAAGGTGCGCTCGTGGTCGACGGGCGTGCCCTGGCCGCCCAGCATCGCGTTCACCCAGGAGAGCGCCGCCACCGTCGGGAACTGGATGACCGCCTTCGGCGCGATGCCCTCCAGCTCGCACAGCACCATCGCGGTGGTGGCGGGCAGCGAAGCCGCGTACTCGTCGTACGTCTGCATCTGCACGTCGTCGCACTCCACCTGGCTGAGCACCCGGACCTTCGCCGTCAGCTGGGTGCCCCACTGCCGCGCGAACGTCTCGAACGCCAGCTCGAGCACGCGCGAGTGCTCGCGTGCGAGGGTCGTCGGCCGCCGGAAGTCGTAGACCGGCGCCTCGGGCGCATCCGGTGCCGGGGCCTGCAGAGTGGTCACGGAGGCGACTATCGGCCGCCGTCCCGATCCCGTTAGCGGCGCGGCGTCCCCCTAACGACGGACCGTTGCGGACCGATAGTGCCCTCGTGACGGCTCACCCGGAGCCGAGACCAGGATTCGCGCCCATGATCGTCGTCACCCGATTGAACGACAGCCAGTTTGCGGTCAACCCCGACCTCATCGAGCGCATCCACGCCAGTCCGGACACCACTCTCGTCATGGTCGACGGGGCGAAGTTCATCGTCACCGAGAGCCTGCCCGAAGTGATCGAGAAGATCGCCGCGTACCGGGCGCGTGTGATCGCCCTCGCCCACGACCTCCCCGCCGCCGGCCCGCGCCCCGTGCCCGCGCCGCCGCTGGGGCTCGTGACGCTGACCGGTCTGGAAGACGACGACACGGTTCAGGCTCACCCCGAGGCCCGCGCCGTCCCCCTGCGAGCAAGGAAGAAGTAATGGACCCGGCAACGATCATCGGCATCGTCCTCGCGTTCGGCGCCGTCGTCGCGATGGTGACGATGGAGGGCGCCCACCTGAGCGCCCTGCTGCTCCCCGCCCCCATGGTGCTGGTCTTCGGGGCCACCATCGCCGTCGGCATCGCCAGCGGGACGATCAGGGACTTCCTGACGGCGGTGAAGGCGCTCCCGCGCGCGCTGCGCGGCAAGGTGGAGCCGCCTCAGCAGGTGATCGACCAGGTCGTCGGCCTCGCCGAGAAGGCGCGTGCCAGCGGGCTGCTCGCCATGGAGCAGGAGGCGGAGGGCGTCGACGACCCCTTCCTGAAGCGCGCCCTGCAGAACATCGCCGACGGCACCGACGGCGACGAGCTGCGGGTGCTGCTGGAGGACGAGATCGCGACGCGCTCCAAGAAGGACCGGGTCGCCGCCAAGTTCTTCAGCGCGATGGGCGGCTACGCCCCGACGATCGGCATCATCGGCACCGTCGTGTCGCTGACCCACGTGCTCGAGAACCTCGCCGAACCGGGCGAGCTGGGGCCGCTGATCGCGAGCGCGTTCGTCGCGACGCTGTGGGGCCTGATGTCGGCCAACTTCCTCTGGCTGCCGCTCGGGGCGCGCCTCCGCCGGCTCTCCGAGCTCGACGTGGAGCGGATGACGCTGCTGATGGAGGGCGTGCTGGCCGTGCAGTCCGGATCGCAGCCGCGCCTCCTCGGCGAGCGCCTGCGCGCCATGGTGCCGGACGGCGACGCGGACAAGCCGGCGTCGAAGGCCGCGAAGGCGTCCCGCGGTGCGAAGGATCCCGTCGAGGAAGCCGCCTGACGTGTCCGCCCGCCGTCGCAAGAAGCACGAGGAGCCCGAGGAGCACGAGAACGAGGAGCGCTGGATGGCCTCCTACATGGACATGGTCACCGTGCTCATGTGCATGTTCATCGTGCTGTTCGCGATGTCGACGGTGGATGCGAAGAAGTTCGAGCAGCTGAAGGACTCGCTGGCGACCGGGTTCGGGCAGGTGAAGACGCAGAAGATCGACACGGCGGCCGGCGTCATCGTGCCCCCGAAGCACGTCGACGAGTCCGGCAAGTCGACGGACTTCGCCCTGGCGCAGCAGGAGGTGCAGAACCTCCAGAGGCTGAAGGACCAGATCCAGGCCGCCCTCACCCGCGACGGGCTGCAGGATGCGGTGGAGCTGAAGATCGACTCGCGCGGCCTGACCATCGGCCTGGTCGGCAACTCCACCTTCTTCGACTCCAACCGGGCCGAGCTCAGCCCCCGCGCCGTGTCCGTGCTGAACGACATCGGCCCGGTGCTGGCGCCCGCCGACTACGACGTCTCGGTCGAGGGCCACGCCGACCTGCGCCAGCCCGGCGCCCCCTACCCGACCAACTGGGAGCTCTCCGCCGGCCGCGCCACCAGCGTCCTGCGTCACCTGGTGGAGGCGAACGGCTTCCCCCAGTCCCGCATCGCGGCCGTCAGCTTCGGCTCGGCCCGCCCGGTCGACGGCTTCACCGGAACCACCGACAACGACCTCGCCCAGAACCGCCGGGTGGATGTGGTGGTGCTGTCCGCGCAGGCCGAGACCGTCCGCAAGCTGATCCCCCAGGCGCTGCAGACCCCCGCGCCCGCCCCCGCGCCGACCACGGCCCCCGCCGCCTCACGCTGACGCCCCCTCCCCTCTCCCCCTCTCGGAGGTCGGGAATGTCTTTATTGCACCATCTAAGGTGCACCACACGCGCATGATATTTGTGTTCGATGCTAGCCTAGCCGCTGCTTCATGCCGACGAGGAGAGGTGGCGAAGTGAGCAGACGGGCGTACGTCGATACCGACCAGTTGCGCGTGATCGGGCGGTGGATGGGCGATGCGACCAGCGGAGGCCCGACACGGCAACCGGCGCCGGGACAGCTGGGGGCTCCCGCGGCAGTCCGTGCGTTCGAGGAATTCGACGTCTACTGGCAGCCCGGCATCCAGGCGGTAGGAGAGAGTATCGGGTCGCTCTGCGATGCGCTGGTGTCCGCTGCCGATGTGTACGAGCGGCGCGAGTCCGAACTCGCACGAGCGTTCGGGTTCGGGGCACCTCGTGCGTTCTAGTGCCACGGATTGGTCCCCGGTCGGGCTCGACGACGACCCGACCCCGGGTGACGCGGAGACGATCGATCGGCGCGCCACAGACTTCCAGAGAACCGCCGAGTGGTTCTGGTGGCGGGCGGACAGGCTGGACAACGCGTCGGAACGCCTCGGTGAAGCGCACTGGTCCGGGTACGCCGCCGATGCGTTCAGGGAGCGCCTGAAAGCGGTGAGCCAGGCGTGCCGGGCGGCGTCGACTCATTTTGCGGAGGCCCACACGGCGACGCAGACATGGGCGTCAGCGCTCTGGGGCAGGCAGAACGCCGGGGACGCGGCCCTGGACGCAGCCAAGCAGCCGCTGGAAGACATCCAGACCGCCGAAGCCACTGCGGCCGTGCTCGGCACCCAGCACACCGATCTGCTCGCCGCGCTCACGGGGCTGCAGAAGACTCAGCGGCAGTACGCCACCACCCCACCACCGCCGGGAACCTCGGTGCCGACGACCGCGGATATCGCCGCAGCGCGTCGCGCAGCAGAAACAGCCGGCGCGCAACTTCGCAGCGCTCACTCCCAGCTCGAGGACGCTCGGGAGCGGTTGGAGAAGGCGAGGAGGGCGGCACGCGCGGCCCGGGACCAGTACGCGAGCGACGAACACGTCTTCGTCCGCTCCCTGAGCGCCACCCATCAGGGCGTGATGCCCGCGCTGGCCCCCGCGGCCTTGAAGGACTTCGTCGGCACCGTCGGCGAGTTCGCGAAGCTGCCCCTGTCCACCGACAACACGTCGGCGCGGATGGACATGCTGACGCTGCTCACTCCAGCAGCCCTCGCCGCCCTCCTCGCCGCAGACCCCGACCTCGCGCGGAAGTTCTGGGACGACCCGCCGAATCCGGAGGCCGTAGCGGCCCGGTGGAAGAAGCTGTCCCCGGAGCTGCGCGAACAGTGGTGCCGAGCGGCACCCGAGGTCATCGGCAACCTGCCCGGCCTCGACGCCGACACGCGCATCCATGCGAACGCCATCCAACTCGCGCGCGACCTGGCCGACCCCACGATCAGCCCCGACTCGCCGCGTGGGAAGACGCTGAAGGACATCCTCGCTGCGCTCGAGATCGACGAAATCCCCGGCGGCTCCGCCGCGGACTATGAGAAGGCCGCCAGAGCACAGAAGCCGCCTCGAGGGCTCCTGGACTACAACCTCCGTCACGACCCGCCGCTGGCTGCGGTCGCGATCGGTGACACTCGCGCGGAGAAGTCCGGGAAGGTCACGTGGATGGTTCCCGGGATGGACAGCGGTCTCGGCGAACTGGGACGTCTCAGAGGCTGGACGTTCGCCGGCAAGAACCTGTATCAGGAACAAAGCAGCATGGATGGGCTTCCGCACATGGTCGTCGCATGGATCGGCTACGACGCACCCGGCAGGGATTCGGTCCTCCACGGCGACAAAGCCAAGGCTGGCGGCGGACGCTTGGCGGCCGAACTGAACGGCCAGTGGGCCGCGAGCAGCATCCTGGGCGGCAACCCTCACCCCTTCACCAGCGTTGTCGGCCACTCCTATGGCACCACCGTCGTCAGCAACGCCGTCAGCATCCTGACCCACACCGTGCAATCCGTCGTCTTCCTTGCCTCCGCGGGAGTGGAAGGCGGCTTCACCAGCGTCCAGAAACTGAAGGTCGACGGCGGCAGACAACACGTCTACGCCACAGAGTCCTCCCAGGACGGCGTCGCCGGTGTCGGGCGCGCCGGCTCGGGCCGTGTCGACCCGCGGGACGACCGCTACGGGGCGCGCGTCTACTCCTCCGAAGGAGACCCCCTCCAGAATCTTCAGCCGACCGATGGGCACGACACCACCGGCCAGGGAACCGACCCGGGGTTGTTCAACACCCACGCCACCTCCGGCCACGGCTATCTCGACAAGGGCACCGAAGCCGTCCGCAACACCGCGGCAGCAGCCCTGGGCGAGGACGGACGAATGAACGGCGGCACCCGAAGCATTCCCCGCATAGGCGCACAATGAGCTATGCCCGCGGTGTTCGTACCGCCCTCGTCCTCGCCACCACACTCGCTCTGACCGGCTGCGTCTACCCAGGAGGACCGATGCCCCAACCCGGAATCAACACACCGTTCGACGGGCTTTCCCGAAAGAAAAAGGCCCAACTCCTCGACGAGACGATCGCCCGCGTCGACGACATCGCCCGACTCGTCGGCGGGGAGTTCCTCGACTCGGGAATACCACCCACCGTCTTCAACCCCACCACCGCCAAGCAAGAACCGTGGGATTGGTCGTCGTGCGACAACGAGGCCACTGCAGGACAGTATGTCGTCGCGGTATGGCAAAACGCCGCAGCGCCGAACAAGTTCGATCCCGATACGTTGTCGCAAAAGGTCCGAGCGTATTGGGAGGGCCTCGGCTACAAGATCCGACAGATCGGTCCCACTCCCCAGGATGACACGTTGTTGCGCTCGCTCAACGTCGACCTCCCCCATAGCGCTGGCCTGCACTTCTCCGCGAGCACGGAGATCCTCGGCCTCTCCGCACACAGCGAATGCGCCAGATGGGAGGAGTAGCAACGCCGGTCTTGCCCTCCCCGCGGCTGCGCACGACGCGCGCCTCCAGCGCGAGCAGGAAATGAGAAGCGTGCGCCGTGCTTGCGCCACCCTCGCTCTCGCCACCACACTCGCTCTGACCGGCTGCGTCTACCCAGGAGGACCGATGCCCCAACCCGGAATCCACACACCGTTCGACGGGCTCTCCGACAAGACGAAGGCCCAACTCCTCGACGAGACGATCGCCCGCGTCGACGACATCGCCCAACTCGTCGGCGGGGAGTTCCTCGACTCGGGAATACCACCCACCGTCTTCGACCCCGCCACCGCCAAACAAGAACCGTGGGGTTCAGGGCCATGTGATAACGAGGGCACGACGGGACAGTACGTCATCGATGTGCTGCAACGCGCTGCACCCTCGACCGAGTTCAACCCGGAAGCCCTGACCGCGAAGGTCCGCGCCCACTGGGAGAGCCTCGGCTACACGATCCGGCAGATCGGGCCTCCCGAGCAGGACGTGACCCGCGGCCGCTCCATCGTCGTCGACCTCCCCCACAGCGCCGGCTTCAGCTTCTGGGCCAGCACAGAAACCCTCGGCATCTCCGCATACAGCGAATGCGTCAGATGGGAGGAGTAGCAATGCCGGTCCCGCCGCGACCCTCCGTCGAGTACACGAAAAGTGCACGCAATCCGCCCCTTCAGCGTGCAATATTCGTGTACTCGACGGGGTTGAGGCGGATATGGATCTTCAGTTCAGTGATCGCGTCGTCCTGGTCGTGGGCGGCACCGGCTTCATCGGCTCCGCGGTGGTCGACCGCCTCCGCGCCGAGGGTGCGACCGTCGTCGTCGCCTCCCGCAACGCCTCTGCGGACGGGGTCGCGCTGGACGCCTCGGACGACGACTCCGTCCGCCGGGGCATCGACGAAGTGCTAGGGCGTCACGGACGCATCGACGCACTCGTCGTGACCGCCGCACCCCCCGCGCAGACCCTCGACCCGGCGCGCAGCTCCGACCCCGACCAGATCCTGAGCGCGATCGACGGCAAGGCGCTGTCGTTCCTCCGGGTCGCACGCGCGGTGATCCCCGCGATGCGGGAGGCCGGCTTCGGCCGGATCGTCGTGATCAGCGGCCAGAATGCCTACATCACCGGCAACATCACGGCCGTGGTGCGCAACGCGTCCACCATCCTGATCGCGAAGAACCTCGCCGACGAACTGGCCGGGACGGGCGTGGCCGTCAACGTGATCAACCCGGGCCTCGTCACCGAGACCCCCTCGGCCGAGGTCGCACCGGGGCGCGGCGGGGAGTCGTCCCCCGACCAGATCGCCGACCTGATCGCCTTCCTCGTCTCGCCCCGATCGGCGGTCGACGGCGAGTCCATCTCCATCGGCCATCGGATGCTGGGGACGACCCTGCTCTAGCCGAGCGAGACCGCCGTCCAGGAGACCGGCGGCAGCTCCAGGGTGAGGATGCCGTCGGCGAGGGAAGCGGTGGGCGTCGGACGCAGGCCGACGCGGTTCTGCTCCTGCTGCGTGTTCTTCGCGTAGACGTCGTCGTCCCAGAGGGAGAGCGCCTCGCGCACCGCGGAGACGCCGAGGTCGCGAACGTCCACCGTCACCGTCTGCGTCTTGGCGGTGCTGCGGTTCACGACGAAGAGGGCCGCCGTGCCGTCCGCCTCGTCGACCGTCGCCACCGCATCCACCAGGTCGGCCTCGCCGTAGACCGCGGTCTCGTACGTCCCGGTGCTGACGGTCGGTCGGAGCACCTCACCGCGGGCCAGCCGGCTCGTCACCGAGAACGGGAAGAACGTGGTCTGGCGCCAGGCGCCGCCGCCCGGCTCGGTCATGATCGGCGCGATCACGTTCACCAGCTGGGCGAGGGAGGCGCTGGTCACCCGGTCGTGGTTCTTCAGCAGCGTGATCAGCAGGTTGCCGAGCACGACGGCGTCAGCGACCGAGTAGACGTCCTCGAGCTGGCGCGGCGCATACCGCCACTCGTCGTTGACCTCCTGCGATGCCTGGTGCTCGTCGAGGTACCAGATGTTCCACTCGTCGAAGGAGATCTGGATGCGCTTGCGGCTCTTCAGCTTGTTGCCCACGTGGTCGGCGGTCGAGACGACGGTGTCGATGAAGTACTGCATGTCCACCGACGACGCCAGGAACGATCCGAGGTCGCCGCGGCGCTCCTGGTAGTACGCGTGCGCGGAGATGAAGTCGACGTGCTCGTAGGAGTGCTCGAGCACGATCCGCTCCCACTCGCCGAAGGTCGGCATCGCGGATCCGGACGAGCCGCAGACCACGAGCTCGAGGTCCTTGTCGGCCATCTTCATCGCGGCGGCGGTGCGGGCGGCGAGCTTGCCGTAGTCGTCGGCGGTCATGTAGCCGGTCTGCCACGGGCCATCCATCTCGTTGCCCAGGCACCACATCCGGATGTCGTGCGGCTCCGGCGTCCCGTTGGCGATGCGCTGGTCGCTGAGCGCTGTGCCCGACGGGTGGTTGGCGTACTCGAGCAGGTCGAGGGCCGCCTGGATGCCGCGGGTGCCCAGGTTGACGGCCAGCATCAGGTCCGACCCGATGAGCTTCAGCCAGCGCGAGAACTCGTCCAGGCCGACCTGGTTCGACTCCAGCGAGTGCCAGGCGAGGTCGCGGCGGACCGGCCGCTTGTCGCGCGGGCCGACGGAGTCCTCCCACCGGAAGCCGGAGACGAAGTTGCCGCCGGGGTACCGGATCGTCGAGGTGCCGAGCTCCCGCACGAGGTCGACGACGTCGAGGCGGAAGCCGTCCTCGTTCGCGGTCGGGTGGCCCGGCTCGTAGAGGCCGTCGTACACGCAGCGCCCGAGGTGCTCGACGAACGAGCCGAAGATGCGGCGGTTCAGCGGGGCGACGCGCGCGGCGCGGTCGATGACGATGCGGGTGTCGGACATGGGGCTCCAAGGATGCTCGTGTGTGAAAGTTGCGATCTACAACGTTGTAGTACAACGATGTAGACCATACTGCGCGGGGAAAGCGACCGTGTCAAACGGATTCCCGGTCAGCCCGCCGACGACTCCCGCTGCACCAGCCGGAAGGGCACGGCGATCTCCTCGGGCGCGAACGCCTCGGACGAGCCCTCCATCCGCCGGATCAGCAGATCGACGGCCGTGCGCGCGATCTCCTCCCGCCCCGGGTCGATCGTGGACAGGGTCGGCATCGAGTACTGGGTCTCGTCGACGTTGTCGAACCCGACCACGGCCACGTCCTCCGGGATGCGCAGGCCGGCCTCCTGCAGCGCACGCAAGGCGCCGAGCGCGATCGCGTCGTTGAAGGCGACCACCCCGTCGAACGGGGTGCCGGTGGTCAGGAAGTCACGCATCCCCTCGGCGCCGTTGCGCCGCAGCCACGTCCCGACCGGGACCACCAGGGACCCGTCGAACGGGATCCCCGCCGCGTCGAGCGCCTGCCGGTAGCCGTCGAGACGCAGCGCGGCCGAGCCGATCTCCGCGCCGGGATGCGCGCCCAGCGCGACGATCCGGCGGCGGCCGCCCGCGATGAGGTGCTCGGTGGCCGCCCGAGCGCCCTCGGTGTTGCGCATGGTGACGTGGTCGCGGGTCCCGTTCACGCTGCGGTCGCCCAGCAGTACCACGGGGGTGCTGAGCTCGGCGATCAGGTCGGCGTCCCCCTGGTCGAGGGTGAGGACGCTGTGGAGCACGCCGTCCACCATCCGGGCCCGCGGCTGGCGGAGCACGTCGATCTCGTGCTGCCGGTCGTCGCCGAACTGCTCGATCAGCACGGCGAGACCACGCTCGGCTGCCGCGCGCATCACGGAGTCGGCCAGCTCGGCGAAGTACGCGTTCCGCAGGTCGGGGATCATCAGCGAGATGACGTTCGTCCGCCCCGATCGCAGGCTGCGCGCCGACAAGTTCGGGGTGTAGCCGAGGGTGTCGATCGCGTCGAGGACCTTGCGGCGGGTCTCCTCGCGCACGTACGGGTAGTCGTTGATGACGTTGGACACCGTCTTCACGGACACCCCGGCGAGCCGGCTGACATCGTGCATCGTCGCAGCCATGAACCCCCCTCTCGCGCCTCCCCCGACATTACAACGTTGCACCCCGCCCCCCTTCGCGCAGGCCTCCGCCTTCCCGCTCGCCGAGGTGCACCTTGTTGCGCTCGCCACGCCGCACAACCGCACAACAACGTGCACTTCAGCATCCCGGGGGTACGGGATGCTCCCGCGCTGCGCGGCCGGCGCGCACCTCCAGTCGGCGCGCACCTCCTCGCGCTTCGTGAGGTGCACGTTGTTGTGGCCGACACGCCGGCTAGCTGCGCAACAACGTGCACTTCGGCGGAGTCGCGGCACAGCGCGCGGCAGCGCAGCGCGGCGCGTAGCGCGCGTCACCGCAGCGCAGCGCGGCGCCGCGGCGCGCGTCAGCGCAGCGCGGCGGGCCGCACGCGCACGGGCGCCAGCCACGTGGAGACGATCACCGCGGTGATCGCGCCCGCGGCCATGATCGCGGCGAGCACGACCACCTGGAAGCGGCCCGCCTCCAGCGGCGACACTCCCCCGAAGATCGCGCCGACGAAGGCACCGGGCAGCGTGACCAACCCCGTGGTCTTGGTCTGGTCGACGGAGGGGATCAGCGCCGAGTAGACCGCTGCGCGCGCCTGGTCGAGCGTCGACTGCCGCGGCGTCGCGCCGAGCGCGAGCCATCCCTCCACCTCGTCCCAGTGGTCGAGGACGCCCTCGGTGAACCGGCGGCCGGCGAGCGTCGCGATGCTCATCGAGTTGCCGATCACGATTCCGCCGATCGCCAGCGCGTACCGTGCGGTGAATGCGATCGCGCCGGTGAGGAAGACCACCGAGAACGACACGATCACCCCGCTGGCCATCGCGGTCGCCATCATCGCCGCATGCCCGCGCGACCATCCGACGCGGTGGGTGGCCGTGCCCGCCGCGACCGAGAACATGACGAGCAGCGCGAGGGCCACCCACACCGGGTTCGTGATGACGCCGGCGAGGATGACGCTGATCACCGCCAGCTGCGCCGCACCCCTGAGGATGGCCAGCGCGGGCGCCCAGCGGTGGGGCGCCCCGTAGGCGGCCAGCACCCCGACCGCGACGAGGGCGAGGACCGCCACGCCGAGCAGGGTCGGCGCGAGCTCGGCGACGATGGGCACGTCACGAGCCTACGGCTGGGCGCGGCAGGACCGCGCCCGCCAGGCCGCGCCCGTCAGCCGCCGAGCCGGAACGCGAACCGGTCGCCGGACGAGAACCGGTACTCGTCATCGCAGCGGTAACCCCGCAGCCACGCACGGCCGTCGACGACGCGCAGGTAGAACCCTTTCGGGTACTCGACGTCGGAGCTGGGCGGCGCAGACGCGACCTTGAGCGCCCCCGCCGGCGACCGGCCGGCGGACAGCACCGAATCGGGTGCGTTCTCCTGCCGCGGCATGGCCAGCCGGAGGTACGGGCCGGTGTCCGGAGGGCAGAGCTCCAGTCCGTGCGCGCGAGCCGCGGCGAAGACGTCGCTCAGGGTCCCGCCGGTCGCAAGGCCGAGGTCGGCGAGGTCCCGCTCCCGGATGTCGACCTCCTCGGCGTTCCGCGGGTCGAACACCGCGTGGTCGAGCAGCGTCTCCGCATGAGCGTTGAGCTGCACTCCGGCGGCCCGCAGCGCCGCCCGCAGCTCCGCGCGGGTCGACCCTCCGACGCGGAGCCGCAGAGGATGGTGCGGTCCGGCGTCACACGCGATCATCCCTCAACGGTACATACGTGTCATCACCGCTTCAGGTTCGTCAGCTCCTGCAGCACCTCGTCGGACGTCGTGATGATGCGGGCGTTCGCCTGGAAGCCGCGCTGGGCGACGATCAGGTTGGTGAACTCCTGCGACAGGTCGACGTTCGACATCTCGAGCGAGCCGCCCTGCAGCTGGCCGAGACCGTCCTCGCCGGGGCCGCCGAGCTGGGCGGCGCCGGAGTTGACCGTCGCGCGGTAGGTCGAGCCGCCCGCCTTCTCCAGGCCGCCCGGGTTGACGAAGGTGGCCAGGGCGATGCGTCCGACGGCCTGCTTGTCGCCGTTCGAGAACAGGCCGGTGATGGTGCCGTCCTTGTCGAGGGTGAACGACTCGAGGGTGCCGGCCGCGCGGCCGTTCTGGTCCTTGAAGGCGACCGAGGTGATCCCCGAGTAGCCGGTGACCGAGTTGAGGTCCACCGCGACGCCGCCGACGGTCAGCGATCCGCCCGCAGTGAGCGTGCCGTTCGTGAAGGTGAGCGACCCGGTGCCGGTCGCGCCCGCCGCATCCGCGCCCGCCACATCCCAGCCGGCCGCCGTCTTCGTGAAGGTCAGGGTGAGCTTGCGGGCGGTCCCGTTGGCGTCGTAGACGGAGACGTCGCGCACGAGCTGGTCGCCGTTCGCCGCGTCCGAGGGGAGGTTGCCGGTGACGTTCGCGCTGGTCGTGGCCGCCGCCGGGGTGACCGCCTTCAGCGGGATCGTGATGTCGCTCAGCGCGCCGCCCTGCTGGACGACGCCGTTGACCGCGTTCCACCCCTGCAGGATGGCGCCGCCGGGGCCCACGAGCCGGCCCAGCGAGTCGGGGTCGAGGGAACCTGCGCGCGTGTAGACGGTCTCGCCGCCCATCTTCATCACGAAGAAGCCGTCGCCGTTGATCATCATGTCCGTGGAGCGGCCGGTCGCCTGGGCCGCGCCCTGGGTGAAGTTGGTGGAGATGCCGGCGACGAGCACGCCGAGGCCGATCTGGGCCGGGTTCGTGCCGCCGGTCTCGGCCTGGGCGCCGCCGGCGCCCTTGACCAGCTGCGACAGCGTGTCCTGGAACTGCACGGCCGATGCCTTGAACGCGGTCGTGTTGACGTTGGCGATGTTGTTGCCGGTCACGTCGAGCATGGTCTGGTGCGAGCGGAGGCCGGAGATGCCGGAGTAGAGCGAGCGGAGCATGGGTGGGTCCTTTCGTATGGAGGAGCGGTGAGGTCAGGCGGTCGGCGCGGTGGTGCCCGAATCGGACGTACCGGAGCCCGCGGATGAGCCGGACGACGCGTCCGAGCCGGAGGACGTGCCGGAGCCCGCGGCGGCCGGCGTCACCACCCCGAGGATGGAGTCGAGCGCGATCTTCTGATCTCCGACGGTGACGATCGGCACGGCGCCCGCATAGGAGACGGAGGAGGCGACACCGGTCTGCGTGTCGCCGTTCTTGTCGAGGTAGCTCACGGTGTGCCCGATGAGGGTGGCCGCCGCCTGCCGCATCTGCAGGGCGAACCCTTCCTGGGCGGTCGTGTCCATGCTGGTGAGCTTCTCCATCATGGCCAGCTGCGTGGTCTGCGAGATCATCTGGTTGGTGTCCATCGGCGAGCTCGGGTCCTGGTTGCGGAGCTGGGTGACCAGCAGTTGCATGAACGCCTCGCTGTCGAGCGACTGCTTCGGCGTACGCGTGGGGGTGGTGGAGTAGATGCCGCCGGTGGAGGCGGTGTCGGTTCCGGTGATGGGGTCGACGGCCACGGTGGCTCCCTTCTAGACGATCAGGTCGATGGTGTGCGTGGATCCGTCCGCGGGCGCGGACGGAGTCGAGCGTGCGGATGCCGCCGGCGCGACGCCCGCGCGGCGGGTCTCTTCGCGCTGCCCTCCCGCGAAGCCTCGACCGCCGTCGGAAGGTGCGTCGTGCTGCGGCGCGGGCTGGTTCTGCGAGGACAGGTCGAGCGTCCCGCTGAGACCGGCGCCGGTGAGGTCGCGGCGCAGGTCGGGGAGGATGGCGCGCAGCGCGTCGCGGCCGAGGTCCGTCGGGGCGAACAGCTCGACGCGCACGCCCTCGCTTCCGACGTGCGCACGAACGGTCACGGGCCCGAGGGTGTCGGGCGTGACGTGCACGGTCATCACGTGCTCACCGGCACCAGCTGCGGCCAGCGTGAAGACCGGGCGGGCCAGTTGGGCGGGCAACGAGGGGATGGTGGATGCGGTGGACGCGGGAGCAGGAGGCTGGGCCGCGGCCGCGCGCTCGGGCGCGATCGTCGGGGGCGTTGTCGGGGTCGTTATCGGGGACGCGACGGCCGCGGGGGATGCTGCGGCATCGGTCGCGCGAAGCTTGGGCCGGCCCACGGCTTCGGCGGTGGCCGATACCGCAGAGGATGCGGCGCCACCGCTTCCGGCAGCTGCTCCGGCGAGCCCGGTGGATGCGGTGGCGGTCGGCGTGATCGGCGTCGCGGCCGCTGGCGGACGCGACTCGGTCGGGGACGCGACGGGGGCACCGGTTCCGCCAGCGTGCTCTTTCCCGGCCGTCGCGAGGGATGCGCTGGGCGACGGCGAAGGAGGCTCGTCGGCCGGCGACGCACCGTCCGGCTGGGGAGCGGTGGCGCGCGACGCGGGCACCGCAGCGGCAGCGGGAGCCGGGGCGGCGGAGACCTTACCTCCGGATGCGGACTGCTTTCCCGCGTTCGCGACGCTCGCCGCCTCGGACACCGCCACGGCCTCTGCGGGCGCAGCGCCGGCCGTGGCGACGGCCGTGACCGTCGGGGTCCCCGTCATCGCCGTCGTCGCCGCGGCAGCGACGGGAGCGGCGCCGCCAGCGGCGACGGCCGTCACCGCCCCGCTCGCACCGGCAGACGCCGCGGGCGTAGCGGCGACCGCCGCCGTCAGCGTCGCGGCAGTGGCATCCACCGTGACCGGGAGACCGGCATCCGTCACGAGCGCCGGAGCCGCCGCCGTGGGGCCCGCACCCGCCGCCTCCGGCGTCGTCCCCTCAGCAGTCGTCGCATCTGCCGTGGCCGGAGCGGCACCGGCGGCCCTGTGCTCGCCGTCCCCCGGCTGCGCACCCCGCCGGACGGGCCGTCCGTGCTCGTCCCGTCCCGGGTCGTGCCGTGCGGTACCGGGCCGCGCCTCCTCCGCGCCGCCGGGCGCAGCATCCACCGCACCCTGCAGGAAGGCGTCGAACGCCTCCCCCGAACCCTTCGCCGAGGTGCCGCTCGCCGGACGCGCAGGTATGGCCGGCGGCGCCGCTGTCACCCCGCCCGGGCTCACAGCGAACCGTCCTGGGTCAGCGACGCGAACAGCGACCGGAGCATGTCGGCCTGCGCCGACGATCCGGCCGACCCCGCCGAGGACAGCAGCGAACCCAGCGACCCCAGCGACCCCGGCGACCCCAGCGAACTCAGCGCCCCCAGCCCGGCCGACGCCCCCGCCGGCGCCGCCTGCGGCACCACCCGCCGGATCGTCACGATGTCGGAGTCCTTCATCCAGTTGTCCACCAGGCTCACCGTGCGTCCTTCGCTGGGCGCGTGGATGACCTTGCCGTCGCCCGCATAGATGACGATGTGCTCGCCGCCGTTGGTCACGATGAGGTCGCCCGGCTGCGCCTGAGCCAGGGACGGCACCTCCGTGCCGACCGTGGACTGGCCGGAGACCAGGCGCGGCACGTCGATCCCCAGATCCTTGAACACCCGCTGCACCAGTCCCGAGCAGTCGAGGCCGGAGGCGCTGGTCCCGCCGAAGACATAGGGCACACCGAGGTACTTCGTGGCGTCGGCGACGACGTCCGATCCGGTCACGGCTCCGGTCGCGGTGCCGTCGGTGGCGCCGAGCGCCCCGGAGAGCGCAGACGCGAAGTCCGTCGCCGAGGTCGAGGTCGCAGCCGACGTCCCGGACGACGCCGAAGCGATCGTCGCCCGCGTGCCCGTATCCAGCTGCACCAGCGTCGCCTGGATCTGCGCGATCCGGCCGATCGCATCCGTGACGGTCATGCCTCTCCCCCGTTCCTGGCTCGCTGCCACGCGCCCGTCGCGATCTCGTCGACGGCCGCCTGCTCGGCGCTCAGGTCGCCCGCGACGACCTCGGCCCGGTGCCGCGACTCCAGCTTCTCCAGCCCCACCGCCCGCTTCTTGGCCTCGGTGAACGCGTGCTGCGCCTCCGACGCCTGCGCTTCCGCCTGTGCGGCGAGCGCCGACAGGTCGGCCAGCATGCTGCGGCTGGAGGCGCGCGCGGCCGCCATGGCGAACAGCGTGCCGGCGTCGGTCGCCTCGGCCGGCACAGCGTGCAGGGCCGCGATGGCCCGCGCCTGCCGCTCCCCGGCATCCCGCCGCATCGCGTTGGCCGCCGCCAGATCGCTGGCCGCGTGCTCCTTCTCGATCTGCCGCAGTCGCAGCAGGCCCGCCAGGGCGAACGTCCGTGCCATCACACGCCTCCCAGCATTCCGACGAGCGCCTCGAGGCGCGCCCACGACTCCGCCGCCGGGGCCGGTTCGCCGATCCCCTGCCGCAGGAACGCGTCGATCGCGTCCGCGTGAGCGACCGCGGCATCCACCTTCGGGTTGGTGCCCGGCTTGTACGCGCCGACGTCGAGCAGGTCCTGCGCGGAGACTCTGGCGGCCAGGATGCTGCGCAGCGCCACCGCGGAGGCCCGCTGCTCCGGCGCGGTCACGCGCGATGCGAGCCGCGACACGGAACCGAGCACGTCCACCGAGGGGAAGTGCCCGACCACGGACAGCTTGCGGTCGAGCACGACATGCCCGTCCAGGATGGAGCGGGCCGCGTCCGCGATCGGCTCGTTGTGGTCGTCGCCGTCGACCAGCACGGTGTAGAGACCGGTGATCGATCCGGTCTCTCCCGTCCCGGCTCGCTCCAGCAGCTGGGCGAGCAGCGAGAACGTCGACGGCGGGTAGCCCCGGGTCGCCGGCGGCTCACCCGCCGACAGCCCGATCTCGCGCTGCGCCATGGCGACGCGGGTGAGCGAGTCCATCATCAGCACCACGTCGGCGCCCTCGTCGCGGAACGCCTCCGCGATCCGGGTCGCCGCGAAGGCGGCGCGGAGCCGCATCACGGCCGGCTCGTCCGAGGTCGCGACCACGACGACCGAGCACGCCAGCCCGGCCGGCCCGAGGTCGTCCTCGAGGAACTCGCGGACCTCACGGCCGCGCTCCCCCACCAGCGCGATCACCGACACCTGCGCGTCCGTTCCGCGCGCGATCATCGACAGCAGCGACGACTTCCCGACGCCGGATCCGGCGAAGAGCCCGAGGCGCTGGCCCCGCCCGGCCGTGACCATCGTGTCGAGAACCCGCACGCCGAGGCCGAGGGGCTGCAGGATGCGCGCCCGCCGCATCGCATCGGGCGCGCGGTTGCCGAGCGGCACGAAACCGTCCGGCTCGATCGGTCCGCGCCCGTCCACCGGTCGCCCGAGCGCGTCGATGACGCGGCCGAGCATCCCGCGCCCCGTCGGCACGAGCAGCGGCGCGCTCACGGCCCGCGCGGGCGCTCCCGCGGCGATCCCGGTCAGCGGCCCGTACGGCATCACCCGCACACGGTCGGCCGTCGTGGCTACCACCTCGGCGTGCACGCCCGGCTTCTCACCGATGACGACCACGTCGCCCAGCGCCGCCGGAACGCCCTCGAGTTCCGCGCCCAGACCCACGACGCCGGTGACCCTGCCGACGCGTTCGACGGCCGCCGCGGCGACGGCCGTCCCCCAGCGTTCCCGCACCGCGCTCACGACAGCGCCTCCTTCGCGCGGAGGAAGGCGGCCTGGATACGCCCGTCGAGCCATCCGGTCGGCAGCTCGCCGATCGCGTCGCCGCGCGTCAGGGCCGGATCCGCGACGAGCTGCGCGTCCTCGCCGGCGGTCCCGGCGCGCTGCAGTTCTGCGAGGTCGTCCGGATGCATCCGCACCACCGGCACCGCCCCCGGGCGGCCCGCGGCGACCACGCGCTCGACCGCTGCGCGCGCAGCCGCGAGCCGGTCCTCCAGCGCGACGCCCACCACGGCGGTCGCGAGCTCGAACGCCGACTCGACCAGCACGGACTCGGCCTCGGCCAGCAGCGGGACGGTCGCCTCCCGCAACTCCACCGCCGCACTCCGCAGCGCGGCCGCGAGCACCGCCACGCGGTCCGCCGCCTCAGCGGCCTCCGCAGCGCGGGCGTCCTCGGCGGCTGCCTGCCAACGCTCCTGCTCCTCCGCGGCTGCGCGCCGCCCGTCGGCGAACCCGGCCGCGTACCCGCGCGAGCGCGCGGACGTCATCGCGGCGCGCTCGTGCTCCGTCTCGGCGATGACCGGGACGGACAGCGGCTCGAACGCGATCGCGGCGGCGGGCTCACTCGACATATGCGTCCTCGTCCCCGCGCTGCACGGTGATGGCGCCCGTCGCCTCCAGGTCGCGGATGGAGCGCACGATCTCGGCGCGGGCGTCCTCGACCTGCGACACGCGCACCGGGCCGAGGATGCGCACCTCGTCCTCGAGGATCTCCCGGTTGCGCTCGGAGAGGTTCGTCGTGATGACCTCGGTGACGGCCTCGCTGGCGCCCTTCATCGCGACCGCCAGCACCGCCGCATCCACCCCGCGCAGCACCTGCTGCACATCGCGGGGCTCCAGCCGGACGATGTCGTCGAAGGTCAGCATCCGCGAGCGCACCTCTTCGGCCAGCTGAGGGTCGCGCTGCTCCAGCGCCTCCAGCAGCGCCTTCTCGGTGGCCGCGTCGGAGCGGTTGATGATGTCGACGAGCGGCTGCACTCCCCCGACGGCGTCGGACGACGCCCGCGAACCCACCACCGCGCTCGCGCGCTCCTTCAGCGTCTCGGCGACCACGCGCACGGCATCCGGACTCGGCGAGCCCATGGTCGCGATCGCGTGGGCGACCTCCGTCCGCGTCCGGTCGTCCAGCCCGGTCAGGATGCGCGACGCATGGTCCGCGCGCAGGTGCGCCAGCACGAGCGCACTCGTCTGCGGCAGTTCGCCCGCGAGCAGCATCTGCACCTGGGCCGGCTCCACGGTGTCGAGGAACTCGAACTGCTTCCCCGCCAGGTTGGACGCCACTCGGTTGAGCACGCCCGTCGCGCGCTCGGCGCCGAAGGACGCCTCCAGCAGCCCCACCGCGATGTCGCGGCCGCCGCGGGTGGTCATCGTGCCGCGGGTCGCCAGGTCGTGGAACTCGCTCAGCGCCTTCTCGGCCACGCCGGGGTCCACGCGGCGCAGCCGCAGGATCTCGGCGGTGATCTCGTCGGCCTCCTCGTCGGAGAACTGCTTCATCACCTGGGCGGCACGCTGCTGGTCCATGTTCATCAGCACCACGGCGACCTTCTGGGCGCCGGTCAGGGTCGCGTTCATACGCCGGCCCTGTCATCCATGAGGCTGCGCAGGAAATCCGCCGTCTTGTGCGGGTCGCGCTCGGCGAGCGCCTCGATCTCCGCCTTGCGCCGGTCGGCCTCGAGCTCGGCCTGGTCCGGGGCCGGGTCCGGCAGCGGGTCCAGCTGCATCGGCACGGTGGGCGCCGCCTGCTCGAGTGCGATCGGGAACGGGGAGGCGTCGAGCGCGAGCGAGTCGGCGTCCTGGGCGAGCTCGGCGTTCTCGGCCGCCCGGCGGCGGCCGCGGCGGAACAGCGCGAACGCGATGATCGCGGCCGCCACGATCGACCCCGCGATGAGGGAGCTGCGGATGATGCTGGTCAGCTGATCGGCCGCAGCCGCATCCCTCGCCTCTTTGAGCGCCTTGGCCGCCTCAGTCGCCCCGGCTTTGCTGAACGGGACCATCTCGACGCTGACCGAGTCGCCGCGCTTGACGTCGATGCCCGCCGCAGCGTTGACCAGGTTGCGGATCTCGTTGGCGCTGACGCCGCCGACCGCGTCCGAGTTGAGGGCGACCGAGACCGTCTGGCGGTTGATCGCCCCGGCCGGGATGGTGCGCTGCTCGGTCACCTTGTCGACCGCGTTGTCCTTCGTGCTCGACTCGGAGTCGAAGGTTCCGTTGCCGTTGGTCCCGTTGGGCACCGCGATGTTGTCGGGCCCGAGCACTCCGGCGCTCCCCGCCGCGCCGGAGCCGGTGTAGGTCTCCTTCTGCGTGGTCTCGCTGAGCGACGGGGCGTCGGTCGGCGCCGTGTACGACTCCTCGGTGCGCTGCGCGCTCTCGGTGCTGACGTCCGCTGCCACCGCGACGGTCGCGTTGCCCGCGCCGACGACCTTGTCGAGCATGTCCTGCACCGCGGCCTTCACCCGGGTCTCGTAGTCGCTGGCCTGCTTGTCCGCTCCCCCGGTCGCGCCGCCGCCGACCGTGCTCAGCACGGTGCCGTCGGCGTCGACCACGGCGACGTCGGTCGGCTTCATGCCGGGCACCGCCGCGCTCGTGAGGTGGACGATGGCCTGCACCTGGTCCGCGCTGAGATCGACGCCGCTCTGGGTCTCGACGAAGACGGAGGCCGTCGGGTCCTTCTTGTCGGCCGCGAACACGGTCTCCTCGGGGATCGCCAGCCGCACGGACGCGGTCTTGACGCCCTTCATCGCGGCGATCGTGTTGCCGAGCTCGCCCTCCATCGCCCGCTTGTAGGTGACGTTCTGCTGGAACTCGGACGACGTGACGCCCATCTTGTCCAGCAGCGAGTAGCCGCCCGTGTTGGATGCCGGAAGCCCGGCCGACGCGGCCTTCAGCCGCTCGTCGTAGACCTTCTCCTGGGGCACGAGGATCGTGGACCCTCCGTCGGTCAGCTGATACGGCACATTGTCGGTGCGCAGCTGGTCGACGATCGCGGAGGCATCGGACGCCGCGACGCCGGAGAACAGCGGCGTGTACGACGGCTGGGATGCCCACATGGCGATCCCGGTGATCCCGAGCGCCACGACGGCCACGCCGATGATCGCGATCACCCGCTGGGCCAGCGAGAACCCGCGGATGGAGTCGCCGATCCGCCGGAGGAAGCTCGTCACCTGCTGGGGCATCAGGCCTGCATCCGCATGATCTCGTTGAACGCGTCCACGGCCTTGTTGCGCACGCCGGCCACCAGCTCCAGGGTCACCTGGGCGCGGGTGGATGCGATGGTCGCGTCATGGATGTCGTCCAGGTTGCCGGTGACCGCCTGGATGGCCAGCTTGTCGCTGGTGCCCTGCAGCTGCTGCAGGTCGTCGACGGCGCCGGTGAGGGCGTTCCCGAAGGACGCTCCCCCGGTGCCGCTTGCGGCGGACGTCGCCGTGGCGCCGGGGCCGGCGGTCACGGCGGAGATCGCTCCGATGGCGGGGATGGGCATCAGTTCCTCCCGATCTGGAGGGCCGCCTGGTAGGTCTCCTTCGCCCGGTCGACGACGGCCGCGTTGGCCTGGTAGCCGCGCTGCGCCATGATGAGCGAGCCCATCTGCTCCGACAGGTCGATGTCCGGGTAGCGGACGTACCCGTTCGCGTCGGCGACCGGGTTGTCGGGTTCGTAGACCATGCGGCCCTCCGCGCTGCCGTACGCGGCGCCGGCGACATAGACGCCCGACACCCCTTCGCCCTCCTGGGCGACGATGTAACGCGCCTGGAAGGCGGCGCCGTCCGTAGGCTTTGCCGTGTTGATGTTGGCGAGGTTGTCCGAGATGGCGTCCAGCCACTTCCGGTGCAGGGTCAGCCCCGTTCCGGCGATCCCGATGGCGTCGAAGGTCACGTGATGCTCCTCAGCTGGTCTTCAGTGCGGCACGGATGGCGGAGAACTCGTTGCCGGCGGCCTGGGACGCGAACTGGAACCGCAGCACAGTGTCGACGTTCGAGACTGTCTCGGTGTCGAGGTTCACGTTGTTGCCGTCGAGGCGCGTCGGCTCGAGCGAGCGCGCAGCGGTCGCGGAGACGTGTCCGTCGTGGTCGGCGACGGAGGCCGCGAGCGCATCCTCGAACGACACCCGCTGCGCCGTGTAGCCGGGCGTGTTGACGTTGGCGATGTTGTTCGCGATGGCGCGCTGGCGCGCGGCGAGGCCGTCGAGGGCGCTCGTCAGGGCGGCGCTGGTCACGGATTCGAGCACAGCTGCACTCCAGGGTCGTGGGGCGGCCCATCCGTGGCCAAGTCGGTGAGCGATCCGTGCTCAGGAAGAGCTATCGACCGTTCCCCCGCAACCGTTAGCTGCCGTTTTCGGCGGGTGTTCGCAGGGCGATTCCCACACATCCATCCACAGCTTGTACCCCGATGTGAATTACAGCCGTGTGTTTTCGAAGACGCGTTCGAAAACGCTTCCTCGTCGTAAAAAGCGCAGGTCAGCTGACCTTTCGCTTACCTGGGAATCTGAGACTGCACACATCCCGCGCGTGTCCTCCACACGATTCAGCCGCGTATCCACGGATTCTGCACAGAGTTATCCACAGGTGGAGAACCCCGTCGAAGAGACGGAGCCGACCGGAGGCGTGATGATCGCCGGTTCAGCGCGTCTGAGTCTGTCAACGAGTCGATGGACATTGCCGCTTCCGCATGCCGGTGACCAGCTGGTTCGCGCCGTCCGCACAGCGGACGACGGAAGAAGGACACGATGAAATTGTTTCGCGCGTGCGCGATCCTCATCACAAGCGACGGGGTGATCGTCGTACACGGTGGCCGCGTACATGGTGGTGGTCGTCGCCGTCGCAGTCGGCGGGCGGCTGTTCCGCAGCGCGGGGGAGGAGGCGACGCCTCCGCGCGCCGGCTGGCGGATGACGGGGCGCCCCTTGCTGGGATCCCTCCTCGCCGCGCTCATGTCCGTCCAGGCCGCAACGCTCGCACTCGGCGCGGCCCGCGGCGACCTCGGACTCGTCCCCCGGTTCACCGCGGCCTTGCTCTTCAGCGCCGTGGGATGCGCCTACCTCAACTCATCGGTCCGGCTGGGCGCTGCCGGTCGGCGAGAGTAGGCCCAGGGACTCAGCCGATCAGATCGAAGTAGACCGGGTGCGGCCCGGCCTCCGAACGCGGCACCGCGCGCACCGCCGCGAGGTGGCGTGCGGTCGTCTGGCGCACGTCCTCGAGGTAGCGCATGGTGTGCAGCTGCGCCTCGAGCAGGCGCGCGGCGCGCTCCTGCAGCTCGGGCGGGATGGGGCCGAGACCGATCGGGGGACGCCAGGGGACCGGGTCCACCGCGGCGAGCGCGCCGTGCAGCTCCTGCTCGATGCGGTCGAGGGTGTCGGACCAGGCGAGCACGTCCTCCCGCGGGGCGTCCACCTCGAGGGCGTCAGGCGACACCGAGGTCCCGATCCGTCTCCGCGGCCGTGGTCGCCGGGAGGATGCGGGCGGCCTCGTGCCAGGTCTGGCGCAGCGGCTCGGCCACATCGATCGCCTCGCGCACCTTCGCCGGGTCGCGCTCGATCATCCCGCCGACGATGAGGTCCGCCAGATAGCCGTAGAGCTGGAGCAGCCCGTCCGCGCCGTCCCACAGGTCCACACGCAGCGTGCCGGCGAGCTCGGCGACGATCTGGTCGGCGTGGCGCAGGTTCTCCCACGCCGTCGGCCACTGCGACGCCTGGAGCGCGGCCTCGCCGCGGGTGAGGTCGAGCAGGAGCCGGTCGTAGAGCATGGTGAGCAGCCGTGCCGGGCTCGCCGAGAGCACGCTGTCGCGGTTGTACGCGTTGAGCTTGGCGGCGGCGGAGGTGAGGACGTTCATGATGCGCTCGCAGTGGGGAGGGACGACAGCTGGCCGGTCAGCCACGACGACTGGGACTGCAGCTGCTGCAGCTGCACCTCGAGGTTCGCGTAGGTCTTCTCGAGTGTCGACCGCCGGTCGGCGAGCCGGGTGTCCCAGTCGGTGATCTGGTCGTTGAGGTCTGTGACGGTCGACTGCTCGCCCTTGATCCGGAGCGACAGCGACCCGGTGTACGTGTCGCTCGCCGCCGTCGAGGCGTCTGCGACCCGCTGCGCGATGGTCGTCAGAGCGCTCTCGACGGTGTCCGGGTCCGCCGCCATGGCGGTGGCGAACATGTTCTGGTCGAACGTGACGGTGCCGTCGCGCTGGATGCTGATGCCGTAGGTCGAGGGGGAGATGCCGCCGATGGGGGAGCTGATCGCATCCACGAGCTTCTGGTTGACGTCGCGGGTGGTCGAGTCGCCGGTGAACGCACCGCCGGTGACCACGGTGCCGCCGGCCGAGTCGGTCGATGTGGTGACCGCCTGCTTCTGCGCGATGAGGGTGAAGATGTCGTTCACGCTGGAGACGAGCGAGCTCGCGGCAGAGGTGAGCCCCTTGTCGTCCCGCGCGACCGTGAGGGTGACCGGGGTGCTGGACACGGAGCTCACCGACACCGTCACGCCAGGGAGCACGCCGGTGAAGGTGTTGGTCGAGCTGGTGACCGTCTGCGCGGCGCCGGTGCCCGCCCACAGGGTGAGCTGCGCATCCTGTGCCGCCCGCACCTGGGCCGCTCCCGGGTCGGACAGGAGGTTCGTCGCGGTGCCCGCCGTGACATCGGCCGGCGTGCCGCGGTACGCGGTGAACGCGCCCGCCGCGCCGGTCTTCGTGGAGCTGAGCTGCAGCCGGTAGAGCTGCTGGCCGGTGGCGGGGTCGAGGCCCGCCGCGACCTGGGTGGCGCTGACGCCTACGCCGGCCTGGTTGATGGCCGCCGCGACGTCCGCGAGGGAGGAGCTGCCGGCGGTGACCTGCTTCACCGTTCCGTCGGCGGCGACGAAGGTGAGGGTCGGCGGCTGGTCCGGCCACTGCGTCAGCGGCCCGGTCACCATGACCTGGGACTGCGCCAACGCGTCCACGGTGAAGTCGATGGTGCCGTCCACGGCGCCGGTGCCCGCGGTGGCGGTGACCGAGGCGGACGTGGTGGAGGCGGTGTGCAGGTCGACGCCCGTCGGCTTCGCCAGCGCGCCGGCCGAGTCGGCGAGGGCCGCGACCTTGGCGTTGAGCGCCTGCATCGCGGTGATGTAGGTGGTGGAGTCGGTGACCTTGTTCTTCAGCAGGGTCTGCGGGATCGCCTCCGCCTGCATCAGGCTGTCGATCAGCTGCGTGGTGTTCAGACCGCTGATGAGCCCGTCGACGGCCATGCCCATGCGGTGGTCTCCCTCCTACGACGGCGGTGCGGGGTGCTTCGGGTGGTGCGGTGGAGCGGGTGGTGCGGCGGCCGGGACGCGCTTTGGGGACTACGCCCCGGCCGCCGGGCCCGATCAGCGGAGCAGCTGCAGGACGCCCTGGTTGGACTGGTTCGCCTGAGCGAGCATCGCGGTGCCGGCCTGCGACAGGATGTTGGAGCGGGTGTACTTCACCATCTCCTCCGCCATGTCGGTGTCGGTGATGCGGCTGGACGCGGCCGAGAGGTTCTCCTTCGAGACGTTCAGGCTGCGCACGGCGGACTCGAAGCGGTTCTGCGAAGCACCGAGCTCCGAGCGGGCCGTCGAGATGGCGGTGATCGCGCTGTCGATCGCGGTGATCGTGGTGTTCGCCGTCGCGTTGCTGGTGACGTCGAAGCCGGTCGCGCCGGTGGCGCCCGAGAGGGTGCCCACGGAGGTGGCGACGTCGGCCAGGCTGACCGCGATGGTGTCGTTCGCCGTCGAGCCCGCGCCCACCTGGAAGTTCAGCGAGCCGCCCTTGAGGAGGTCGATCCCGTTGAAGTTCGTTCCCTGCGTGATGCGGTCGAGCTCTTTGCCGAGCTCGTCCGCCTCGGTCTTGATGGCCGCACGCGAGGTGGTGTTGTTCGAGTCGTTGCCGCCCTGCACCGCGAGGTCGCGCATGCGCTGCAGGATGGAGTGGACCTCGGTGAGCGAACCTTCAGCGGTCTGCACGACGCTGATGCCGTCCTGAGCGTTGCGGGCCGCGACGGTCAGACCGCCGACCTGCGCCTTCAGGCCCTCCGAGATGGCGAGGCCTGCCGCGTCGTCCGCCGCACGGTTGATGCGGAGGCCGCTGGACAGCTTCTCGAGCGACTTCGAGAGGTCGTTCTGCGTGTTGTTCAGGTTGCGGTAGGCGTTGTTCGCCGCGATGTTGGTGTTGATCTGCATACCCATGTTGTTTCCTCCATGACTGGGTGGTGGTCCGCGGCCCTTCCGTGGTCCGCATCAGCCCCTATCGGCTGTCTGTTCCGTCCCGTTAGCGATCCGCTGTCAGGACGCACGCGCCGAGCTAGGCGACGTGGGGGAGAGGCGCGAGACGCCCGCGACCGCGTGCTGCGCGAGACGCGCCAGATACGCGCTGCGCCGGGCCTGCGAGGTCTTGGCCTCGATGACGACGGGGTCGCCGTCGTCGGAGTAGTGGGTCGCCATCCCCTCGCGCATCAGCCGGATCGCCTCCGACCGCTGCTGCGAGACGGCGGAGTGGGTGATGCCGAGATCCTCGGCGATCTCGGTGACCGTGCGGTCGTCGAAGTAGATGGCCTCGACGATGGAGCGCATCCGGTCGGGCAGCGCGGCGACCGCGGCGCGGACGTACGCCGTCTGCTCATCGGCGAGCAGCGCATCCTCAGGGCCGACCGTCTCCGACACCAGGAACGGCTCGATGGTCTCGTCGAGGGCGGTGACGGTCCGGGAGGCATCCGCGAGTCCCGCTGCGGCGGTCTCGCGGTCGACGCCGAGAGCGTTCGCGATCTCCTCCACGCTCGGCTTGCGCCCGAGGGAGGACGTCAGGCTCTCCTGCACCGCGAGCGTCTCCTTGATCCGCTTGCGCGCACCGCGGGTGGCCCAGTCGGAGGCGCGGAGCTCGTCCGCGAGCGCGCCGACGATCCGGGTGCGGGCGTAGGCGCCGAACGGCACACCGGTCGAGGCGTCGTAGGCGTCGGCCGCCTGCACGAGGGCGACGGAGCCGGCCGAGGCCAGGTCGTCGCGCGACAGGTGCGTGGCACGCGAGCACAGGTCGGAGACCAGGTAGCCGACGAGCGGCAGGTTCTCGACGACGAGCGTGTTGCGTTCGTTCCGGTTCACGCTGGGCGACCCCTCTTCATCGGACGGGTACCGCGCGTCGACCTCGTTCGGGGAGGTTCTCGCGGGTACTCGGGCGGTGCGGTGGACGCTCGGACTTAGTCGGGTGCCGAGCGAGGTGCTAGGCGTCTTCCGTTGTTCACGGTAACAATGCGAGAGTGTTCAGAATGCGTGACATCTGCCCCCATTACGGGGCATCCCGTACCCCCAGTACGGGGAATACTGACACCCCTCTGTGAAGCGGTACGTCGCAGCCCACCTCGGACGGCGCTCGCGCCTAACATCGGGCGCAAGCGTGCCGATGGTCTGTCGTGACGGGGACACCGTCCACCGTCCGTCAGACCCGAGGAGACCAGGTGCGCACATCGACTCACGAGGAAGTTGGTAGCGACATGGCCGCGAGCGAGCTCTCAGCGCAGCTGTGGAAGGAGCGCGAGCTCCTGGAACTCCTGCTCTTCAAGCTGGAGGAGGAGCAGCTGCTGCTCATCGCCGGCAAGTCGCGCTGGATCTCCCACGCCACCCGTGAAGTCGAGCAGGTCATCGAGCGGATGCGCGCGGTCGGTCTTGCGCGCACGGTCGAGGTCGCCTCCCTCGCCGCCGAGTGGGGCCTGAGCCCGGATGCGACCCTGCGAGAGCTGTCAAGCGGCGCCCCCGACGGCATCTGGTCCGACATCTTCTGCTCGCACCTGGCCGCCATGACCGAGCTCACCGCCCAGATCGCCGAGGTGCGTGACACCAACGAACGCCTGCTGCGTGAGGCGGCGCGCTCGACGCAGGAGACGCTCAGCTCGCTCTCCGGCGGGAGCGACGACCCCGGCGTGTACGGCGCGGGCGGCTCGGGCAGCCTGGGCGACACCGCGCGCTTCTTCGACACGGAGGCGTGAGCGGATGAGCACCTTCAGCGGGCTGAACACCGCCTACACGGGCCTGGTGGCGGCGAAGGCGGGCCTCGACGTGGTCGGGCAGAACCTGGTCAACGCGAACACGGCCGGGTACACCCGCCAGCGCGTCAGCACCTCGGGCGTCGCCCCGCTCAACAGCACCGGCCTCTTCAGCGGCGGCGTCCGCCCCGGGCAGGGCGTGAACGTGGACGGCATCCAGCGGCTCGACGACGCCGCGATCGACGCCCGGGTGCGCAGCACCACGGCGCTCTCCGGCTACACGAACACGCGCGCCGACGCGCTGTCCACCCTGGAGTCGTCGCTGAACGAGCCGGGCACGAACGGCCTCTCGACGCAGCTGCAGAAGTTCTGGTCGGCCTGGGGCGACGTCTCCAACCAGCCCGGCGAGCAGGCGCCTGCCGGTGTGCTGCTGGGGCAGGCGGACAGCGTCGTCACCCAGCTGCAGAGCGGGTACAGCGCGGTCGACGGCCAGTGGAGCGCGCTGCGCACCTCGGTCGACGGCATGGTGTCCGACCTGAACGCGGCTGCGACGCAGGTCGCCGACCTCAACGGCCGCATCCGCTCGGCGCTGGCGTCCGGGCAGTCCGCGAACGAGCTGATGGACCGTCGCGACCTGCTCACGACCTCCATCGCCAAGCTCGCCGGGGGACTGGTGCGCCCCAACGAGGACGGCACGGTGGATGTGCTGGTCGGCGGCAACGCGCTGGTCTCCGGCACCACGGCGAACGCCGTCACGGCCGCCGGCGCGTCCCGGATGGCCGACGCGGCGGGCGACCCGCCGCGGCTCGAGTGGACGTACCGCCCGGGCGCGGCGATCGCCATGGAGGGCGGCTCGATCGCCGGAGCCGTGTCCACCCTCGCTCCGGCCGACGCGAACGGGACCGGGGGAGTCCTGGCCGAGGCCGCGGCCAGCTACAACGCTTTCGCGGTGACCCTCGCGCAGCGGGTGAACGCCGTGCACCAGACCGGAACGACGCCGACCGGCGCCACCGGCCTCGACTTCTTCGCCATCGATCCGACCAAGCCCGCCGCCCTCGGTCTCTCCGTGGTTCCCACCAGCGTGAGCCAGATCGCGACCGGCACGCCCGGCGCCGGCGGTTCGGACGGCAGCGTCGCGGATGCGATCAGCCAGCTGGGCACGGGTACGAACGCGGTGGACAAGCAGTGGTCCGCGTTCGTGGTGCGTGTCGGCGTGGCGAGCCGCACCGAGCAGCAGCAGTCCGACCTGGCCGACATGGCGACGAGCTCGGCGACGAACGCCCAGCTGTCCGGCGCCTCCGTCGACCTGGATGAGGAGAACATGAACATGCTGTCCTTCCAGCACGCCTACCAGGGCGCCGCGCGCGTGATGACCGCCGTGGACGAGGCCCTCGATGTGCTCATCAACCACACCGGACTCGTCGGGAGGTAGCCGTGATCAGCCGTGTGACCAACGCGACCCAAACCCTCAACGCGCAGCGGAACCTGCAGCTCAGCCTGCAGCGGCAGGCGCAGCTGTACGACCAGGCGACCAGCCGCCGCCTGCTGAACAAGCCGTCCGACGACCCGACCGCCACGGCGAGCGCGCTCGGTGTCCGGTCGGACCAGGCGGCGACCTCCCAGTACCAGCGCAACGTCTCGAACGGCGACGCCTGGCTGACCACGGCGGACTCGGCGCTCACCTCGGTCGAGACGCTGATGCACCGGGTGCGCGACCTGACCGTTCAGGGCGCCAACGACGGTGCGATGTCGCAGACGGCGAAGGACTCGATCGCGACCGAGCTCGACGGGCTGAAGCAGAGCCTCCTCTCACTCGCCAACACCACGTACCTGGGCCGCACGGTGTTCGCCGGCAACTCGGATGCGGGTGTGGCCTTCCAGCCGGACTACTCGTTCACCGGCACGGCGGGAAGTACAGTGGAGCGCAGGATCGGCCCCGACACCACGGTGCGGGTGGATGCGGACGGCTCCGCCGCCTTCGGCACCGGCGCGTCGTCGGTGTTCGCGCTGATCGACAACGTTGCGAACGACCTCCGCACAGGCGTGAACGTCACGCCGCGCCTGGCGGAGATCGACGACAGGATGAAGGCGATCGTGGGAGAGCACGCGGAGGTCGGCGGCCGCCAGACCCGCATCGACAAGGCGAAGGACGCCCTGGCCGTCGGCGCGAACGCCCTCGAGGGCCAGCGCTCGTCCCTGGAGGATGTGGACCTGAGCAAGGTCATCCTCGACCTCAAGACCCAGGACGTGAACTACCAGACCGCGATCGCCGTGACGGCCCGCGTGCTGCAGCCGACGCTGATGGACTTCCTCCGGTGAGCGCCGTCCACTTCCTCACCCCGCCTCCCGGCCTGGAGCCGCTCGACGCGTTCACGCTGGACGCGGTGCCGGGCGCCGACGGCCTCTACACGCTGGCATCCGTGGAGCGCCCGGAGATCCGCCTCTTCACGATCGACGCCTCGCGCCACCTCCCCGGCTACTCGCCCGAACTGCCCGACGACCGCGCCGCGGAGCTCGGCATCGCCGAGGCGGCGGACGCCCTTCTGCTGGTCGTCGTAACCCCCTCCCGCGAGGGCAGCACGGTCAACCTGCTGGCCCCCGTCATCGTGAACCGCACGACGGGCGCCGCCCTGCAGCTGGTGCTCGAGGACGACGCGTTCCCGGTGCGGGCGGAACTCGCAGCGCTGGCGGGGGCGTAGGAGGTCGAAGGTCGGCCGGCTACGGGCCAGCGACTTCGGCTGGGTGAGCAGGCCCCGCCAACTTGCAGCTCACCATTAGATCGCAACGCTTCCCGGAATGGTAATGACGCGAACAGATGCGCCGGCGAGGGCAGCCCAATTCTTGCGGCTCGTCTTGCAGATGATCCCAGCCCTCTCAGTACCCGTGTAGCGCGCGCACGACCCGGTCACGAGTCTCAGCGATCTCACGCCCGGGCGGAGTCCGCACCACCCATCGTCCAACGCGACGCGGAGACAAAATCAATTCCACTTCGAACGGTTCAGACCGCAAGCGAATGGTCAAGGAGCGCCCCTGGGAAGCGAGCCAAGATGCCCACCAGGACTGGGCCAAATTGCATCCTTGATCCTCTCAACCCGAATGCGACGGGAACGCCGTGACTGTTGATCCGTAGCACGTTGGGCCACCGTAACTACATGGCTCCGTCTGCGGAATCGTCCACGTGAATTGGATCCCGCCGTAGAGCCTGCCGCCCACCGCGGGACCGGCGCTAACGCTACCCTTCGACAGATCCACCACTACTTCGCCACCCGCCAATTGAAGCGTCTCCGACGAAGTTGAAGCCCAGGCCTGCCAACTCCGAGTCCTTGGATGCGCTGACTTGGCCTGCGGTGACCGATGTGTACGCGCCGGCTCCCACCCCAGCGGCAAGGCCAAGAACCGTGACGGGCGTGCTCGACGGTGTCGGGCACGGTGTCGCCGTCCGCGTCGCACGTCGACGCATCGCGCTCGGCCGGGCAGAGCTGATGCGCCGGGGCGGCCGAGGCCGGGGCGCTCGGGATGAGGGTGGTAGTCAGCGCGATGGCCGCGATCGTCACCACGAGCGCGAAGGCTCCGCGCCTCAACCGTCGCCGCTTCGCCCCACGACCACGCCATCCCACTCGAACGCCACCGACCAACCCCTGTCCCATACAGAGGCAGCCGTGATCGCGGCGGATCAAGACTGGCGCGGCTGCCCCACTAAGGAGGACGAAGCCGAACCCGCCTTATCACGCGCGATATGAAAGAGGCTCAGCCGGCCTTCTTCGCCGGGCACGGCGCCGCCTTGGCCATCGCGTCGACGGTCTGCTGCTCCGACCAGGGCAGGGAGGCGACGGTCTTCGCGCCCTTCTGGGCCGGCGGCACCTTGGAGACGATGGAGGCCAGGCGCTGCGCCAGCAGCTGGACGAAGCCGGCCCCGGGGGTGGAGTTGTTGAGCGCCACGACGACCGTCAGCCCGGAGGACGGGTCGGCGAAGACCGCCGACAGGTAGCCGGGGATCGCGCCGCTGCTGCCGCGCAGCGGGCCGAGGAGCTGCACGCCCAGGCCGTAGCGCTGCCACGACTGTCCGTTCACAACCGCGTCCGTCTGGGCTGTCCGCGACTTCTCGCTGAGCAGGTCGCCTCCCGCGAGCGCCTGGCCGAACGCCTTCAGGTCGGCGACGGTGGAGACCACACCCGCGCTCGTCCATCCCTGCGAGGGGGAGAGGCGGCTGACGTCGCGCATCGGCTGGCAGACCGTCGCACCGGTGCCGTCCAGGCCTGCGGCATAGCCGGTAGGATGCGGCCCCGGCACCGTCAGCTGCGCGCTCTCCGGCAGCGAGCTGGCGTTCATGCCCAGGCGGTCGAACACGTACTGCTTGTACAGCTGGGGCCAGCTGCGGCTGGTGGCGTTCTGCAGCGCCATCCCGACGAGGATCGCGTTCGTGGAGGATGCGCCGTACTTCTCGCCCGGGTTGCCGTAGCGCTGCATCGCGATGCCGTCGCTGGCGAGCTCCAGCGGCGGCCACTGCCGGGTCGGGTTGAGGACGAACTGCGTGCGGAGGGCCGCGGCGTAGTCGCCGATGCCGGAGGTGTTCTGGCACAGCTCCCGCAGGGTGACGCCGTCGACGCCGACCAGGCCGGGAACCCACTTGGTGACCGGGTCGTCGAGGTCGACGCGACCCTCGTCGACCAGCTGGAGCAGCACCGTGCAGGTCATCGGCGTCGTGTTCTGGCCGATGCGGAACGTCATGGCCTCGGAGACGGGCGTGGAGCCGCCACGGGTCGTCGTGCCCTGCGCCGCCGTCCAGCTGCCCGCCCAGGGCGCCCACACCCCCGCGAAGCCGGCTGAGGCGTCGGCCAGCGACATGGCGTCGGTGACCGCCGTCGAAAGGCGCTTGGAGATGTCGCCCGAGAAGCCGCCCGTCTGCTGCTCCGGCAGGTGCGTGCTCCCGGATGCGCCGGTGCAGCCCGCCAGGACCAACGCGACGATTCCGGCGGTCGCGGCAAGCGCCAAACGCCTGAACGTCGTGTCTCGTCGCATCAGTTGTACCCCCGACGGTCGCCCTGCGTGTCCAGCGATTGTAACGTGCGGCAGAAAGCAGACCGTCGCGCAAGGGGCTGTGGCCGCAATCCGATTCGGACGACGCTTCGAATGGGTAAGTGAGGCGCGCGTCCGTGCGCCGTCTTACGGAAGGAACGAGACAATGCGCACATCCCCTAATCGCCTGGTGGCCACCATCTTCGGTGCGGTCTACCTGCTGGTCGGCCTCCTCGGCTTCGCTGTCACCGGCGGCGTGGGCTTCGTCGCCACGAAGGGCGGACTGCTGCTCGGCATCTTCGAGGTGAACCCGCTGCACAACATCGCCCACCTCCTCATCGGCGCCGCCCTGCTGATCGCCGGGCTCACCCGCGTCGCGGCCGCCAAGGCCGTCAACATCACCGTCGGGGCCGTCTACCTGCTGCTCGGCATCGTCGGCTTCTTCCTCGTCGGGACGGATGCCAACATCCTGGCGCTGAACACTCCCGACCACTTCCTGCACCTCGTGAGCGCGATCGTGCTGCTCGGCACCGGCCTCGGCGCCGACCGTGTCGCCCGCGCCACCACAGCCGCCGCCTGACCGGCGGGGCCACGGATCCCATGAGCAGGATGACGGAAACGCTGCGGGTCGCCCCCACCGCCTCGGCCGATACGGCTGTCGCGGCGGGCCCGGCGACCCGCGCGTTCCTGGCCGTGGCCGCGCTGGGAGCGGGGCTGCTGCACGCGGCCCTGGCTCCCAGCGCACCCCCTGCCCTCCTTGCCGCCTTCCTGCTCCTGGCGCTCGGCGAGCTCGTCTGGGCGGCCGCCACGCTGGCGAAGGATCGGCCGCCCGCCTTCCGGCTGGTCCCGGCCCTCGCCCTGCTGCCGGTCGGCCTGTGGGCCGCGCTCGCGGTCGTCGGCGCCACCGCGTCGGGCGGAACGGTCCTGACGCTGCCGTTCGTGCCGATGGGCGCCGCTTCGCTGCTGGATGTGGCGGTCGCGGCGACCGCCGCCGTCGTCATCCGCCGCGGCCGGCCGAACCCGGACCAGAGCAGCTTCCTCCGCTTCTTCGCCGGCCTCGTGCTGAGCGCCTGCGCCGTCAGTGCCGTGACCATCCCGGCCCTGACCCTCACGGATGCCGGTGTGGCCGCGGTGACGGTGCACCACCACCACTGAGCGAGGCCTCAGCGCTCTCTCAGCGCCGGGTCACCGCTGTCTCAGCGCCGGGTCAGCACGAAGGATGCACTCCCGAACCGCACGATGGATCCGGGATCGACCTCGTGCCGCGTCTTCGGGTCGCAAGCGAACGTCCCTTCACCCGGATAGGTGATGGTCGTGCCGTTCGCCGATCCCAGGTCCATCACCCAGAAGATGCCGTCGTACTGCCCGAACGCCAGATGCGCGCGCGAGACCGATTTCGCGTCGTCCGCGACGGTCACCAGCTCGACGTGTGCCGGGTCCTCCATCTCGGTTCCCGGGGTGTGCACGGCGGGATTCCGCCCGATCACACCGTTTCCGCTCGTCTCGAGCCGCTGCCCGTCGCTGAAGTCGAGCACGAACGTCACCGCCATCCAGGTCCCCTCTCTCGCATCCGCCCGCCCGCCGTCACCGCGTGGCCCCGCCGACCGGCATGCTGACCGGGCGCGCGTCGCGCATGAACCGCTCCACGTCGGGGTCGACCGTGATGTCGCTCGGGCGCAGCGGTCTCGTCAGGTACAGCCCGTCGAGCGTCGTGATCCGGCTCAGCGCGACGTACGTCTGCCCGGACGTGAAGGCGCGCGTTCCGAGGTCGACGATCGCGGAGTCGTAGGTCTTGCCCTGCGACTTGTGGATGGTGACCGCCCACGCCAGGCGCAGCGGGAACTGAGTGAACTCGGCCACCACATCCTTCGTGAGCTTCTTGGTCTCGGGCGACCACGTGTAGCGGAACTTCTCCCAGATGGCCGGCTCGACCTCATGCACCTCGCCGTCGACGTCCACGTAGACGTTGGAGTCGATCTTGGTGACGGTGCCGATCGTGCCGTTGACCCAGCGCGGCCCGTCCCCCTGGCCCACGTCGTTGCGCAGGAACATGACGCGTGCGCCCACTTTGAGCTCCAGCGACTCGTCGGCGGGGAAGTTGCGGCCACCGAAGTCGCCGCTGACCTCGGCCTTGGCCGTGAGCGCCCGGCCGGGCAGCCGCTCCAGCGCCTGCGCGTTGATGCGATTGACGGTGTCGTTGCGGGTCGCCAGCGTGATCGTCCCGTCGTCCGGCGCCGGCCGCGCGCCCACTTCGTTGAGCCGATCGGCGATCTCCCTGGTCACCTGGCCGTGCCTGACCGCATTCAGCATGAACCGGAAGTCGGATTCGTGCTGGCGGTGCACCTGCAGCAGCTCGACGATGCGGAGGTCGGTCTCCTGCCACACCTTCGCGTCGAAGAACCACATCGATCGGTACGTGTCAGCGAAGTACGCGCGCTCCTCGCGATCGCCCGGCACCGGTGCGAGCTGGTAGGGATCCCCGAACAGCACCACCTGCACGCCGCCGAACGGCTCGCCCGCGCGCTGACGAGCCTGGCGCAGACTGCGATCGACCGCGTCCATGAGGTCGGCGTTGACCATCGAGACCTCGTCGATCACGAGCGTGTCGATGCTGTTGAGCAGCTTCCGCAGCTCCGCACTCTGATCGATGGCGTGGTCGGCGATCACCCCGATGGGCAGGCGGAACAGCGAGTGGATGGTCTGGCCGCCGACGTTCAGTGCCGCCACGCCGGTGGGGGCGGAGATCACGAGCGACTTCTCCGTGTTCCACGAGAGGTGGTTGAGCAGCGTCGACTTGCCGGTACCCGCGCGGCCCGTGACGAAGACGTGCTCGCGGGTGTTCTCGATGAGGTCGTAGACCGCCTGCTGCTCAGGCGAGAGGGAAAGACGGCCCATGACCTCCCCTTCCGTCTCGCCCGGCTTGCCGGACTACTCTAACCCCGCCCGCGCGGCGGCTGCCGCTTATCCACAGGACCCTAGGATGGCCTCATGGTTGTGGGGGAGACGCGTGCGCTCCGGCGCGCCGTCCTGCTCTGGTCGGGACTCGGTGTGCTCCTCCTGATCGCGCTCGGCGCCGCGTTCGGCGCCGTCCAGCGGGCGTACTACAGCCCGTCCGGTTTCGTGGAGGCGTTCGTCGGGAACCTCGTCGCCCATCGCATCCCGGACGCCCTCGCCATGCCGGGCGCCGCGCCGACGGAGGCGTCGCTCCGGGCGGCGCAGCTGCCGACCGGCGCCTCACGGGAGCTGCTGCGGTCGGACATCCTGCCCGCGATCCGGGATGCGCGCATCGCCTCCGAGACGACCGGGAGCGACGGCACGCGCACGATCGTCGTGCACGCCTCGGCCGACGGCGAGCCCGTCACGGCCACGTTCCACGTGCGGCAGACCGGGTCCGTCCTCGGCGTGCTGCCCACCTGGTCGTTCGCCTCCACGCCGCTGGGCGTCGCCCGGATCACCGTGGCGCACGCCGACGACTTCACCGTCGGGCACCACACCGTGAGCCCGCGCGCCGCCTCGCCGGACCAGCCGGCCGACGCCTTCAGCGTCTCCGCCGACTACCTCGCGGTCCCGCTCGCGCCGCTGGAACTGTCGCACGAGTCGCCGTACGTCCACGCCGCGCCGGTCCTCGCGCGGGTCTCGCCCGGCGATGTGACGGAGACCGTCGTAGATGCGCAGCCCACCACCGCGTTCACCACCGCGGTTCAGAAGCAGGTCGATGCCTTCCTCGACCGCTGCGCGGAGCAGCAGGTGCTGCAGCCGGCGGGATGCCCGTTCGGGGTCGAGATCGACGACCGGGTACAGGGGGATCCAGCCTGGTCGATGGTCACCTACCCGGTGGTCCGCATCGTGGCCGGCGACACCGGGTGGAAGACGAACGACATGGTGGGCGTCGCCCATCTGGACGTGACCGTCCAGTCGCTCTTCGATGGAACCGTCAGCGAGCGCAGCGACGACCACCCGTTCTCGATGAGCCTGAGCAGCATCACCATCCGGCCGGACGGATCGCTCGCCATCGTGGTGGCGCAGGAGCCCTAGCGGACCGCCCGGTCGCGGTCGGCCATCCGGGCGAGCCGCTCGTTGTACGCCTGAAGTTCGGCCTCGCCGGTGCGGTCGGCGTTGCGGTCGCGCCGGCGCGTCTCCCGCTCGTCGCTGCGGCTCCACTGGATCGCCACGACGATCGCGAGGATGACCGTCGGGATCTCGCCGATGCTCCACGCGATCCCGCCGGCGGTCTGCTGGTCGATCAGCGGCGGGTCGCCCCAGGTGCGCCCCATCGCACCGAACCAGTCGGCGAGCATCAGCCCGTGCATCTGCATGATCGACAGGCCGAAGAACGCGTGGAACGCCATGGTGAGCAGCAGGAGCAGCAGACGGAACGGGTAGGGGAGCCGGTACTTCACCGGGTCGATCCCGATCAGCGACTGCACGAAGAGGTACCCCGTGATGAGGAAGTGCGTGATCATCCACTCGTGCCCGATGTGGTCCGTGGTGGCCCACCGGAACAGCGGCGTGTAGTAGAACGCCCACAGGGACCCCGCGAACAGCACCGCCGCGACGATCGGGTTGGAGATGACCGCTGCGACGCGCGAGTGCACAGCGAGCAGCATCCACTCGCGGCCTCCGCGCGACCCGTCCCGGCGCTTGCGGATCGCGCGGGCCGCCAGCGTCACCGGCGCGCCGGGCACCAGGAGGAGCGGGACGGCCATGGTGAGCACCATGTGCGCCGACATGTGAGCCGAGAAGAGGTACTTCTCGTAGACGTTCACACCGCCGTTGGTGATGTAGAAGAGGAGTGCGATGCCCAGCGTCCACAGGACGGTGCGGTGAATGGGCCACGCGTCGCCGCGGCGGCGCAGACGCCACACGCCGGCCAGGTAGAAGAAGAGCCCGAACGCGCAGGCGAGCACCCACAGCAGGTCGAAGTTCCAGCTGGTGAACAGCCGCCCCCAGGTGAGTTCGGGCGGCAGCTTCTCGCCGGTGAGGATCTCGGCCGGAGTCGGCGTCGCCGCACGCGTCTCCGGCACGGGCGTGACGGTGCGGGCCAGCGCGGCGGCGACACCCGAGGCGATGCCCATGAAGGCGAGCTCGGCCACGACGATCCACCAGAAGCTGCGCGGCTCGCCGCTCGTCTTCAGCCGGGCGATCAGGTACCGCCGCTGGGTCAGACCGAAGAGGCCGAGCACCACCAGCGCCGCGACTTTGACCAGAACGAGGATCCCGTAGGGCGTCGCGAGCTCGGCGAGCGTCCCGACGCGGAGCTCTGCGTTCACGTAGCCCGATGCCGCCACCACGATGAAGCAGATGAGCGCGACGGTGGAGTACCGCTCCAGCACGGTGACCAGGCGACCCTTTCCGAACGTCTGCCTCACCACGACGAGGGTGACCAGCCCGCCCAGCCAGATCGCGGCGAAGAGCACGTGCAGGCCGAAGGAGGTCACCGCGGCGTCGTGACCGGCGGCCTCGGCGCTGTGCCCCTGCTGCGCCATCGGCACGACGGTCGCGATGGCGAGGAGGGTGACGAAGACGATGGCGGTCTGGTTGCGGACCGCGAAGCACAGCACGGTGACCGCCGCGGCGATCAGGGTGATTCCGAGCCACGCCTGGCCCAGCGAGACGCTGGTGACGAACGAGCTCAGCCCGTTGCTGAACGTCGCGTCGAACGACCACGGGACATTCGACACGCTCACGAACGTGAAGAGGCCGGTCGCGGCCGCGGCGACCGTCATGACGCCGGCGCTGCCCGCGGCGAAATCGAGCGCCTTGCCGTACTCGTCGCGATCGGGGGAGAAGGCGAAGCAGGCCAGGACGAGCGCGCCGACGGTCCCCGCCAGACTCAGATTGACCACGAGCGTCGCGGCGGGCAGTCCCCAGCGCACCAGCGCGCCGGGGTCGGCCAGCAGGGGCGCGGCCGCGCCGCCTCCGAAGGCGAGGGCGCCGATCATGGCCACGGCGCCCGCCAGGAGCAGCACGGCCGGGCCGATCACGCGAAGGATTCGTGGCACCCTTCCAGCCTACGTCCACGGCCCTGGACGCCCGCCCACAGCAGCGGACGCCCGGGTACGACGAAGGCGGCGCCGCATGTCGCGGCGCCGCCTTCGGGCAAAGCTGGGAAGGACTACTTGACGGCAGCCTTGAGCTTCGAACCCGCGGTCAGCTTGACGCGGTGACCGGCCGGGATCGAGATCTCCTCGCCCGTCTGCGGGTTGCGGCCGGTGCGGGCAGCGGTCTCGCTGCGCTCGGCGGCGAGCCAACCCGGGATGGTCACCTTGCCACCCTTGGCGACGGTCTCGCTGATGGTGCTGAAGAACGCGTCGACGACGCTCGAGACGGTGGCCTGGCTCTGACCCGACGCCGCAGCGACGGCGGCAACGAGCTCGGTCTTGTTCAGGTTGTCAGCCATTGAGTGTCCTCCTCGGACCTTGTGCTGGATCTACAGCTATCTTGTGGAACGGTTGAGGCCACGCTGGGCCATTACGTTTGGTCGGTCGACCGCCTCGAATGTATCAGAATCCCGCGGAAACTCGCGGATTTCCGGCCCTTTTCACCGATGGATACGCCGAAGGGGCGCCCGGCCGAAGCCGGACGCCCCTCGGATGAGCGTCGTCGCGCTGGATTACCAGCTCGACTTGGTGATGCCGGGCAGCTCGCCGCGGTGCGCCATGTCGCGGAAGCGCACACGGGAGATACCGAACTTGCTGAGGTTTCCGCGGGGACGGCCGTCGACGGCGTCGCGGTTGCGCACGCGGATCGGGGAGGCGTCACGGGGAAGCTTCTGCAGGCCGATGCGGGCGGCCTCACGGGACTCGTCGGAGCCGTTCGGGTCGACCAGGGCCTTCTTGAGCTCGGCGCGCTTGGCGGCGTAGCGCTCGACGACGACCTTGCGCTGCTCGTTCTTGGCGATCTTGGACTTCTTGGCCATGATTAGCGCTCCTCTCGGAAGTCGACGTGCTTGCGCACGATGGGGTCGTACTTCTTGAGCACGAGGCGGTCGGGGTCGTTGCGGCGGTTCTTCTTGGTCACGTAGGTGTAACCGGTGCCCGCCGTCGAACGGAGCTTGATGATCGGGCGGATGTCCTGCTGCTTCGCCATGCTTAGATCTTCTCCCCACGGGCCAGGAGGTCCTTGACCACTGCCTCGATGCCACGGGCGTCGATGACCTTGATGCCCTTGGCGCTCAGGGTCAGGGTGACGTTACGGCGAAGCGACGGAACGTAGTACGTCTTCTTCTGGATGTTCGGGTCGAACCGGCGCTTCGTGCGACGGTGCGAGTGCGAGATGTTGTGACCGAAGCCGGGAACGGCTCCAGTCACCTGGCACACTGCTGCCATTGCTTTCTTCTCCAATACCGTGGTGCCGGACGGCACCACCCAAGGTCACTTGTCGGCGCACGACTTCCCTACGCATGAAAGTGTGGGGGTTTCGTACACGATCTGAGCGGGAGGAGCCCACTCAGCCAAAGAAAGACTCTACGCCATGGATGCGGGGCCGGCCAAATCCGCCTTGGCCGTGCACGACGCGCACAGGCCGAACACGTCGACGACGTGCTGCGCCTGTGTGAACCCGTGGGCGGCGGCCGCCTGGCGCGCCCACTCCTCGACCGCGTCCGCCTCGATCTCCACGGTGAGCCCGCAGTTCCGGCAGATGAGGTGGTGGTGGTGGCCGGTGGTGCACGCCCGGTACAGGCTCTCGCCCTCGGGCGACTGGAGCGAGTCCGCGTCCCCCTCGGCGGCGAGATCCGCGAGCGCGCGATAGACCGTCGCGAGGCCGATCGGGGACCCTGCCTCGTGCAGGCTCAGGTGCAGCCCCTGCGCGCTGATGAAGCCCTCCGTCGAGGTCAGGGCCTCGCGGACGGCCTCACGCTGCCACGTGTTGCGCTTCACGATCTCAGGCTATCCCGCCCGGCTCACGAGCGGCCGTGAGTCCTCGGGCCGTGGGGCGCGCGCGACCGCTCGGCGCCGCTCGCGCCGGCCGCCCGCGATCCGGCACACCACGTAGATGACGAAGGAGATCGTCGTGACGTAGGGGCTGATCGGGAGGGCGCTGCCCAGGGCGAGCAGGATCCCGCCCACCACCGAGACGAGCGCGAAGACCACACTGAGCACGGGCACGGCGAGCGGAGACGACGAGACGCGCATCGCCGCCGCCGCCGGGGTGACCAGCAACGAGAGCACGAGCAGCGCGCCGACGATCTGCACGCTGACGGCGACCGCCAGGCCGAGGAGCACCATGAACGCGAGCGCCACGAACCGGGTCGGGATGCCGCGCGCGGCCGCCACATCCGCATCCAGGCTGTCGAAGGTCAGCGGGCGCCACATCAGCAGCAGCGCGATCAGCACGATCGCGCCGATCACCAGGAGCGACCCCAGCTGCGGGTCGTCCACCGACACGATCTGCCCGGTGAGCAGCCCGAACTTGTTGGCGCTCCGGCCCGGATAGAGGGCGAGCGCCAGGATGCCGAGCCCCAGCCCGAACGGCATGAGCACCGCGATGATCGAGTTGCGGTCCCTGGCTCTCGCGCCGAGCACGCCGATCAGCATGGCCGCGATCAGCGAGCCGACCAGCGAGCCGGCCACTACGTTGACCCCGAAGAGCAGCGCGATCGCCGCTCCGGCGAAGGAGAGCTCGCTGATCCCGTGCACCGCGAAAGCCATGTCGCGCTGCATCACGAACACGCCGATGAGGCCGCCGACGATGCCGAGGACGGCTCCGGCGAAGATCGAGTTCTTCACGAGCAGCAGCAGCTCGCCGTAGTCGGTGAAGTCGAAGAGCTGCGACCAGATGTCGAGGTGCGTCATGCGGCGGGCTCCGGGTGCGCTTCGCGGGTGTGGGCGTGGTGGTCGTGGGTCTCCGCGTCCGGGATGCCCACCACGACGATGCGGCCCCGGCTGCGGATGACGTCGACCGGCGTGCCGTAGAGGTCCGTCAGCACGTCGCTGCGCAGAACCTCGTCGGGCGTGCCGGTGCGGAAGCGTCCGCCGGCCAGGTACAGCACCCGGTCGACCATCCCGAGCACGGGGTTCACGTCGTGCGTGACGAAGACCACTGCGCTGCCGTGGTCGCGGCGACGCCGGTCGATGAGCTCGCTGACGCCGCGCTGATGCTGCAGGTCGAGCGAGAGCAGGGGCTCGTCGCACAGCAGGAGCGCGGGGTCGCCGGCGAGCGCCTGGGCGACGCGCAGCCGTTGCTGCTCGCCGCCGGAGAGCGCGCCGACGGCGGCGTCCGCGTAACGGCGGGCGCCGACCGCGTCGATGAGCCCGTCCACCTGCTCGCGGTCCGCGCGACGGGGGAGCGGGAGGCCCCAGCGGTGACCGTTCACGCCGAGTGCGACCAGGTCGCGGGCGCGCAGGGGCGTGCCGGCGGGGATGAGCTTCTGCTGAGGGATGTAGCCGATGCGACGGTCGCCGCGGCGGACGGCGTGCCCCTCGAAGGCGATCTCACCGGAGTCGAGACGCTGCTGGCCCAGGATGGTGCGCAGCAGGCTGGTCTTGCCGGACCCGTTCGGTCCGAGGACGGCGACGAACTCGCCGGCGTGCACGTCCAGGTCCAGGCCGCTCCACAGCGTCCGCTCGCCGAACCCGAGGGAGGCGTCGCGCAGCCGCAGGACGACGTCGCGGTCGGCGGGTGCGGCCACCCGCTGCAACGGTTCGCTCATCGTGCCAGCGCCTTCCCGATCTCGTCGAGCGCGCCCTGCATCCACCCCGTGTAGTGCAGGCCGTCGGGCAGGGTCTCGGTCACCGGCACCACGGGGATGCCGGCGTGCTTCGCCGCGGCGAGCACCCTCTCCGTCTCGGCGCCGGTCGTCTGCTCGTTGTAGACCAGCAGCTTCACCTGGTGCCCACTGAACAGCGCGAGCGTGTCCTTGAGCACGACCGGCGAGACGTCGTTCTCCTCCTCGATCGCGGCGCTGAACTTCTCGGGCGTCTTGTTCCGCAGCCCGATCGCTTCCAGCAGGTAGAGCGGAACGGGCTCGGTGATGGCCACGCCCTCGCCGGCGTACGAGCTCTTGAGGCGTGCTTCGTCGGCCTGCAGGCCGTCCAGCTTCGCCGCGAAGCCCGCGGCGTTCTTCTCGAAGACGGCCTTCTTCGACGGATCGGCCTTCGCGAGCGCGGAGGTGAGCGCGTCCGTCAGGGTCCGGATGGTCGGGATGTCGTACCAGACGTGCTCGTTCAGTTCGCCGTCCACCGGCTTCTTTCCCGACAGGTCGACGACATTGAGGACGGCCGCCTCATCGCTCCCGGCACCCTTCACCAGCGTCTGCATGAAGTCGTCGTAGCCGCCGCCGTTCTCGATCACGACGTCGGCCTTCTTCACGGCGAGCTGGTTCTGAGCGCTGGCCTCGAAGGAGTGCGGGTCCTGGGCGGGGTCGGACATGAGGGAGGTCACGTGCACGGCGTCGCCGCCGATGGTCTGGGCGATGTCACCGTACACGTTCGTACTGGCGACGACGCGGAGGGTGCCGTCGGCCGAGGCCGACGGGGTGGAGCAGCCGGCGAGCGCCAGCGCGGTCACGGCGGCGAGCGCCAGGGCGGAGACGATGGAGCGCGTCTTCATGGGGAGCCTGTCTAAGTCGCGAACGACACGAAGCGAGTGCACGCGGTCGCGTGCACCGGATCAGGCTACGGCTTATTGAAAATGATTGTCAAATTCAATCGAGCAGGAGCGCCGGCTCTTCGATGATCGACGCCACATCCGCGAGGAAACGCGAGGCGACGTCGCCGTCCACCACGCGGTGGTCGAACGATGCACCCAGAGTCGTCACGTAACGCGGACGCACCTCGCCGTCGACCACCCACGGCTTCTGCTTGATCGTTCCCAGGGCGACGATCCCGACCTCGCCGGGGTTCAGGATGGGCGTGCCGGTGTCCATCCCGAACACGCCGATGTTCGTGATCGTGATGGTGCCGCCGCTCATGTCGCTCGGCGGCGTCTTGCCGTCGCGGGCCGTCAGCGTCAGCTGTTCGAGCGCTCGCGCGAGCTCGAGCAGGGTCATGCCCTGCGCCTCCTTGACGTTCGGCACGATCAGGCCGCGCGGCGTGGCGGCGGCGATGCCGAGGTTGACGTAGTGGTGGATGACAATCTCCTCGTCCGTCCACGTGGAGTTCACCGTCGGGTTGCGGCGCACGGCCCAGATGATCGCCTTGGCCATGATCAGCAGCGGCGACACCTTGACGCCCGCGAAGTCGGCCGAGTTCTTCAGGCGCTTCACGAACTCCATGGTGCGGCTGGCGTCCACATCGACGAACAGACTGACGTGCGGCGCGCTGAAG
Source organism: Leifsonia sp. KNZ13-11D (assembly GCF_056754895.1). Taxonomy (NCBI): domain Bacteria; kingdom Bacillati; phylum Actinomycetota; class Actinomycetes; order Micrococcales; family Microbacteriaceae; genus Leifsonia; species Leifsonia sp. KNZ13-11D. Next base: position 50,089 of record NZ_JBPGWU010000001.1, on the reverse strand, counting down.
GCGCTCGACGTCATCGCGCTGGCGATCGCCTTGCGCACGCCCTTGACGGGGATGCGCTCCTCGCGGTCGTCCGGCCACTCCGGCGTCTGGAGGTTGCGGAACACCGTCGCCTGCGTCGCCTCGCGGACCACGTCGTCACGCGTGATGTCGCCGATCGGGCCGGTCGGGGTCACCTGCGTGAGATCGACGCCGAGGTCCTTGGCCAGTTTGCGGATCGGCGGCTTCGCGACCACCGGGCCGGTGGGCCGGGACGCAGGGACGGTCGTGGTCCCGCGCGCGGTCGTCGGCGCCTGCGCGGCCGGGGCGGCGGGCGCGGTGGCCTGCGGCGGAACGCTGCCGCTGAACGCGACGGGGATGGACGCGGTGCCCGGGTGCGTCACGCGCCGCCGCCGGCTGCTTCCGTGCCCGGCCGAGCCGTAGCCCACCAGCACGGCGCCCGGCTTCGGCTCCTCCTCGTGCGACACCGTCGCGGCCGCGTCGGCCACCAGCTCGTCGGCCGGTTCCGGCTCGGGAGCGGGTGCCGCATCGCCTCCCGCGGTGACGGTGAAGATCGGCGTGCCGACCTCGACCGTCTGCCCCTCCGTGACGAGGAGTTCGCCGACGATGCCCTCGAACGGCGACGGCAGCTCCACCAGCGACTTGGCGGTCTCGATCTCGACGATCACCTGGTTCACCGCGACCTGCTCGCCGGGCGCCACCTTCCACGAGACGATCTCCGCCTCGGTCAGGCCCTCGCCCACATCGGGCAGCAAGAACTGGGACTCGCTCATGTGCGACTTCTCTCTGTCGGGGTGCGGCGTCGCTGCGCCGCCGGCGTCAGTACGCCAGCGCTCGGTCGACGGCCTCGAGGATGCGGTCGGCGTCGGGGAGGTAGAGCTCCTCGAGTTTCGCCGGCGGGAACGGGACATCGAAGCCGGCGACACGGATCACCGGGGCCTCGAGCGAGTAGAACGCCTTCTCGGTGACCGTCGCCGCGACCTCCGAGCCGACGGACACGTTGCCCGGCGCCTCCTGCGCGACGATCAGGCGCCCGGTCTTCTGCACCGAGGCGACGACCGGCGCGTAGTCGATGGGGGAGAGCGACCGCAGGTCGATCACCTCGACGCTGCGCCCCTCCTCCGCCGCGAGCTCGGCGGCGCGGAGCGCCACGCTGACCATGCCGGCCCAGGCGACCACGGTCGCGTCGGTGCCGGTGCGGACGACGCGGCTCGCGTGCAGCGGCGTCGAGTTCTCGACCAGGTCGACCTCGCCCTTGGGCCAGTAGCGGCTCATCGGCTCGAAGAAGACCACGGGGTCGTCGGAGCGGATCGCCTCCTGGATCATCCAGTAGGCGTCGTGCGGGGTCGAGGGCGCCACCACGCGGAGCCCGGCCGTGTGGGCGAAGTACGCCTCCGGCGACTCCTGGTGATGCTCGACGGCGCCGATGTGGCCACCGTGCGGGATGCGGATGACGACGGGGAAGCGCATTCTGCCGCTGTGGCGGTTCGTCATCTTGGCGAGCTGCGTCGTGATCTGGTCGAAGCCGGGGAAGACGAAGCCGTTGAACTGGATCTCGACGACCGGACGGTACCCACGCATCGCGAGCCCGATCGCCGTGCCGATGATGCCGGCCTCCGCGAGGGGCGTGTCGACGACCCGCTGGGTTCCGAACTCCTGCTGCAGGCCCTCGGTGACGCGGAAGACGCCCCCGAGCGGGCCCACGTCCTCGCCGAGGATGAGCACCTTCGGGTCGGCGGCGAGCGCGCGGCGAAGACCGGCGTTGAGCGCCTTCACCATGGGGAGCGACTGGATGCGCGGCTCGGGAGCCGCCTCTTCGGACGGCTGCACCGCGTCGGACGTGGCGCCCGTCGCGTGATCCGCGGCGGCGGCATCCTCGTCCTCGATCACGAACTCGCGCGTCCACTCCTGCTCGGCGACGTGCTCCTCGAGCACGCGCGCGCCGGGGTCGCTCTCGACGATCTCCACGACGTCGATCGCCTGGGTGTCGAGGGAGGTGCTGTCCACCGCGTCCTCACCGTCGCTCGGGTCGGCGTCCTCCGGAGGAGTCTCGATCAACTCGGCCTCCACGTACTCGGCCTCGCTTCTCACGTCGCTCATGCGTCACCTCCGAACGATGCCTTCGTACTCCTCGAGCCATCGCCGCTGCTCCTCGGTCACCGGGTGCGGCTCACTGTAGACGTGGTCGAACATGGAGGCCACGCTCGGCGTCCCGAGCTCCAGCGTGCGCCGGCGGATGTCCGCCGCGAGGTCGGCCCCCTCCTCGTCCGCGCTCTCGAAGAACGCCTGCCCGACGCCCTGCTGCTCCAGGAAGATCCGGAAGCGCAGGATGGGGTCGCGCTCGGCCCAGTAGGTCACCTCATCGTCGCTGCGGTACTTGCTGGGGTCGTCGCTCGAGGTGTGCGCGCCCATCCGGTACGTCAGCGCCTCGATCATGCTCGGGCCTTCGCCATTGCGGGCGTCGTCCAGGTGCTTGGCGGTGACCGCGTAGGAGGCGAGCACGTCGTTGCCGTCGATCTGCACGCCCGGGATGCCGAAGCCGCTGGAGCGCAGGTAGAGCGGAGTGCGGGACTGCGTGCTCACCGGCACGGAGATCGCCCAGTGGTTGTTCTGCAGGAAGAAGACCTGCGGGGTCTGGTAGCTGGCGGCGAAGACGTACGCCTCGCTCACGTCGCCCTGGCTGGTGGCGCCGTCGCCGAAGTAGACGATGGAGGCCGCATCCTTCTCGGGGTCGCCCGTGCCGACCGCGCCGTCGAACTTGATGCCCATCGCGTACCCGGTCGCGTGCAGTGTGTGCGATCCGATGACCAGCGTGTAGAGGTGGAAGTTGCCGACGGCGGGATCCGTCGGGTCCCACCCACCGTGCGTCGTGCCGCGGAGCAGCCCGATGATCCCGATCGGGTCGATGCCCCGGATCATGCCGATCACGTGCTCGCGGTACGACGGGAACAGGTGGTCCTGGGGCTTCGCGGCGTGGGCGGACCCGACCTGGGCGCCCTCCTGGCCGTGACTCGGCACCCAGAGGCCCAGCTGGCCCTGCCGCTGCAGGTTGGCCGCCTCGTTGTCGAAGGCGCGGACCCGCACCATGTCGCGGTAGAAGCGTCGGTAGTCGTTCTCGTCGAGACGCTCCAGATAGGGGAGGTACTCAGCCGCCGTCTCGCTCGGCTGGAAGCGGCCGTCCGCTGTCAGCAGCTGGACCGTGTTCGCCGGGCGCGGATTCTCGTTCGTCGCAACCACCGTACTAACCTAACCGCTTGCCGGGGTGGCCATTTGGTAGGTTCCGCACAACATCGGCCGCCACCTGAAGGAGTTTGTCCACAGACTGCTCCTCGCCGACACTGATCCGGATGCCCTCCGGCGGGAAGGCGCGGACCGTCAGGCCGGCATCGAAGAAGGCGTCGTTCGCGGCCTCCGTCTGCTCGCCCGTGGCCAGCCAGACGAAGTTGCCCTGCGCCTCGGGGACCGCCCAGCCCTGGCCGATCAGCGCATCCCGGAGGCGGTCGCGCACCATGGCGATGCGGGCGACCCGCTCCATCAGCTCGTCCTCCGCGTCGATCGACGCGAGGGCGGCGACGCGGGAGGCGTCGGTCACGGATAACGGGATCGCCGCCGATCGTGCCGCGTTCAGCACGGCCGCCGGGCCGACGGCGTAGCCGATGCGGAGGGCCGCGAGCCCGTACGCCTTCGAGAACGTGCGCAGCACGACGAGGTTCGGGTAGCGGGAGAGCAGCGGGATGCCGTCCACGGCGGCGTCATCGGTGACGAACTCGTAGTAGGCCTCGTCGAGCAGCACGAGCAGGTCGGACGGGACGCGCGCCATGAACGCCTCGAAGTCCGCGGCGGTGACGATTGTGCCGGTCGGGTTGTTGGGGGTGCAGACGATGATCACGCGGGTGCGGTCGGTGACGGCCCCGGCCAGGGCGTCGAGGTCGTGGCTGCCGTCGGGTCGGTTGGGCACCTGCATGCTGGTGGCGCCCGCGACCGTGACGAGGCCCGGGTACGCTTCGAACGACCGCCACGAGTACACGACCTCGTCGCCCGCCCCGGCCGCGGCGGAGATGAGTTGGGAGAGCAGGGCGACCGAGCCGCTGCCCAGGTGCACCTGCTCGATGCCGACGCCGTGACGCTCGGCCAGGCGCGCGCGGAGGTCGGCGCCGCCGGCGTTCGGATAGCGGTTGAGCTCCCCGAGGGTCGCGGCCACCGCATCCACCACGGAGGGCAACGGCGGGTAGGGGTTCTCATTGCTCGACAGCTTGTAACCGTCGGCCGGCGCCGGGCGGCCCTGCCGGTAGGCGGGGACGGCGACGATCTCCGGGCGCAGTCTCACGCCGAGCGTGTCATCGGAACTCACAGACCCAACTTAGCCGCGCCCGCGTACCGGCAGGGGAATTCCCTGAGCCTGTGGACGGCGGCGGTGGATGTGGAGACGGACCGAGGAGTTCAGGAAGGCGAGTCCGAGCAGGAGATCGCACACATCGGCGGCCACGATACCGACGCCCCGGGGGGCGGTGAACAGATTGACGGACGCGACCAGGTGCAGCGCTCCGAGCCACCACCCCGCCGGCGGGCGCGCGGTCAAACGCCACCACGCTCGCTTGGGCGACACCGGTTCGCCGTAACCGCGGAAGGACCGCGCCATTGAGACCAGGACGACGCTCCACACGATTTGGAAGACGACGGCAGAGACGGGCTCCGGAACGACCAGCGAAAGACCCCAGCTCCCCAGGCGGCCACCCACGGCGTACGCGATGAGGAAGCCGAACTTGTGCCACGGGTTCATCACCCGCAGAGGCCAGCGCTGCAGCGACGGGTACACCTTCTTCGTCGGCGCGTCGTCCAGAGGCTCGGGTGCCACCAGGCCGTCGGGTCGTCTCGCCACACGCCGACTCTAGCGACCCCTGTACCCCGGTGTCCCTCACTGAGAGGATGTGGCCATGCGATTCCTGCTCAGACTGATCGTCAACGCCTTCGCCCTCTGGCTCACGACGCTGATCGTCAGCGGCGTGACCGTCAAGCCCTACGCGGACGACACGACCGCGCTCGTGCTGACCTACCTGCTCATCGCGCTCATCTTCGGTGTGGTGAACGCGATCGTGGGCACGGTCATCCGCATCGTCGCGTTCCCGCTCTACGTTCTGACGCTGGGTCTGATCTCCCTGCTCGTGAACGCGTTCCTGTTGTTCATCGTCTCGTGGATCAGCGACGCGATGGGCTTCGGGCTGCACATCGACGGCTTCTGGTCCGGTGTGCTCGGAGCGCTGGTGCTCAGCATCATCGCGTGGCTGCTCGGTCTGCTGATCCGTCCGGTGCGCCGGGACTGACGTCGTCGGGGCCGCTCCTGGTGCGGGAGAATGGTGGGGAACCCGCCGCCTGATCCCGCGAGGAGCACCATGACCGCCCTGCCTCCCCAGCCGCTCAGCCCGCTCGACGGCCGCTACCGGTCCGCCGTGCTCGGGCTCGGCGACCACCTCTCCGAGGCCGGGCTCAACCGCGCGCGCGTGCAGGTGGAGGTGGAGTGGCTGCTCTACCTGACCGAGCACCGGATGTTCGGATCGTCGCCGCTCACCGACGAGCAGAAGCGCGGGCTCCGCGCGCTTGCCGACGACTTCGGCCAGCCCGAGATCGACCGGCTCGCCGAGCTGGAGGCGACGACCAAGCACGACGTGAAGGCGGTCGAGTACCTGGTCCGCGAGCGGCTGCACGCGCTCGGCCTCGACGGCATCGCCGAGCTTACGCACTTCGCGGCCACCAGCGAGGACATCAACAACCTCTCCTACGCCCTGACCGTCAGCGCCGCCGTGCGCGAGACGTGGCTGCCGAAGTTCCGCGCGGTCATCGGCGAGCTGCGAGCGCAGGCGAAGCAGTATCGCGACGACGCCATGCTCGCTCGCACCCACGGCCAGCCGGCGACGCCCACCACGATGGGCAAGGAGATCGCGGTCTTCGTCCATCGCCTCGAGCGGGTCCGGGAGCAGATCGAGGGCGGCGTGCACCTCGGCAAGTTCAGCGGGGCCACCGGCACGTTCGCCGCCCACCTCGTCGCCGACCCCGACGCCGACTGGCCCGGCATCTCGCGCGAGTTCGTGGAGAGCCTCGGTCTCGACTGGAACCCGCTGACCACGCAGATCGAGTCGCACGACTGGCAGGCGGAGCTGTACAGCCGCATCTCGCACGCCAACCGCATCCTCCACAACCTCTGCACCGACATCTGGACCTACATCTCGCTCGGCTACTTCCGCCAGGTGCCGGAGCCGGGCGCGACCGGCTCGTCGACGATGCCGCACAAGGTGAACCCGATCCGGTTCGAGAACGCCGAGGCGAACCTCGAGCTGTCGAGCGCCGTGCTCGACTCGCTGGCCGCGACGCTCGTCACCAGCCGCCTTCAGCGCGACCTGACCGACTCCACCACCCAGCGGAACATCGGCGTCGGGCTCGGCCACTCGCTGCTCGCGCTCGACAACATCGAGCGGGGCCTCGGCCAGATCGCCATCGACCGTCAGGCGCTCGCCGACGACCTCGACGCGAACTGGGAGGTGCTGGCCGAGGCCATTCAGACCGTCATCCGTGCCGAGGTCACCGCCGGGCGCTCGACCATCTCCGACCCGTACGCGCTGCTCAAGGAGCTGACCCGCGGAAAGCGGGTCGACCACACGGCGCTCATCGCGTTCGTCGAGGGGCTGGAGATCGGGCAGGCGGCGAAGAACCGGCTGCTGGCGCTGACGCCCGCGGGCTACACCGGCCTGGCGTCGGAGCTGGTCGACTACCTGTAGAGACCGGCGACCGCGCGCGGCCTCGGGGGCGCTCGCCCCGAGTCAGTGACCGCGGGGGCGGTCGTCGCCGTCCCGGCGCGCCTGGTCGGCCTTCGCGCGGGCCTCGGCATCCTGCTCGTGGATGTCCGCCACCTCGGCCTCGGTGGGCTTCCAGGCGAGGGCGAAGAGTGCGAGCAGCACCAGCGCGACGATGAACGTCACACCGAGGGCGATCCCGGCGAGCACGAACTCGCGCGTGGCGATCAGCACGATGAGGCCGACGAAGACCGCGAGCCCGGCCGACATACCGAGGAACTCGACGGGGAGGAAGCGGTCGCGCCGCGAGGGCTGGAGGTTCTGGGTCACTCGAGGGTCTTTCTTGTCGCGCGCGGTCACGATCCGGTCTCCGCTCCGCGAGCATCCGCGCTGGTGCGGGAGGCCCCGCGCAGCGTCGCGGCGCCGATCCCCTGGAAGACACCCACGATGACGGCCCAGGCGCCGAACAGGCCGATGGCGAGCACTGCGTCGGCGGGGATGAAGAGGAGGACGAGGGCGAGCACCGCGGTGAGCGCTCCGGTGATCAGCCAGTCGCGGGCGGCGGCGTCCCGTCCGCGCTCACGGATGCCGTTGTACAGCTCCAAGAATCCGGCGAGCGCCGCCCAGACCGTGACCAGGTAGAGGAACAGCCCCAGCCCGCCGCCCGACAGGGCGAGCGCCAGCACGCCGGCGATGACGCCGATGGCGCCCTGCACCGCGAACAGCGTGCGGGTGAGGCGTCGGCCGGCGAAGAGCCAGCTCAGGATGCCCGTTGCGAGTCCGTCGACGAGGGAGAACACACCGAAGACGATGAGCCCGAACGCGGCCGTGTGGGCATCCCGGGTGAACGTGATCACCGCGCCGGCGGCGAGGGCCGCCAGGGCCCGGATCGCGGGGACGACCCAGTAGCGGCTGTGCGCGTGGACGGTCGGGTCCTGGGCAGGGACGGCGGTAGCCATTCGGCGACCTCTTTCGTACGGATTCGCCCTCCAGTCTAGTCAACGGCTTCCTGCGCGTTCGCCGCATCGTGGGGACGCGCTCGCTGCGATCCAGGCATGCGGATCGGTTTCGCGGTCATCCGCGCCGTGGTCGTCCTCCCCATGGTCGCCGCGGTGGCGCAGCTTGCGACGAGCATCCGGTCGGCCGGCGGACGCGGCCGCAACGTGGCCGGCTGGTTCTGAACTTCTTCAGCTACTTCACCATGGAGTCGAACCTCGTCGGCCTGGTCGTGCTCGCCGTCGGCGCGGTGCTGCTGATCTCGCGCCGCTGGGCGGTCACACGGCCAGCGGGCGCGGTGCCGGCTCCTCGGCGCGTGCCCACAGACTGACGGCTGCGAGCGCGCCGAGCGCGAGGAGGAACCCACCGGTCGGCGTCACCGTGTCCGTCGCGCCGTGCTCCACGAGGGCGGCGGAGAAGATCCCCGCGACGACGCCCACGACGGCGACCGTCGCGAGCGCGTAGGAGACGCCCTGGGCGGCACCGCCGAGAACGATCCCGCGGATGACGAGGGCGACGGCGCCCGTCAGCCAGAGGATGGCGACGGGCACGGCGAGCAGCATCCCCAGCGGGTCACGGAGCAGCACGCCGGGCGTGACGTAGACCAGCGCCGCCGACAGGATGAGGACCACGCCGAGGCCGAGCGACGCGAGCACGCGTGCCCGGTCGGTGCGCAGAGCCGCGATCGGCTGCCGCAGGGACGGCCACGTGAACGACAGCGCGAAGGCCACGAGGGCGAGCGCCACGCTGCCGGCGCCCTGCAGAACGGGGAGGATGATGCCCATCATGGGTCCCATTGAACCGCCGGCCGGGCGGCAGCGCGTCCTCCGCGAGGATGATCCGCCGCCCTCCATTCGGTTCGGCGAGGAGGTCGTAGTGGTCCTGCAGGGAGACGAAACGCGCCCATCCGTGCATCCGCTGCAGTTCACGGCCGCGCCCTGGCGAGCCGCACCCGGCACGGACGACCGCGCACCCCGGATGCAGGCGCTGCTGCTCGACGGTAGGCGGCCTCGGGAATCACGGGGCTCGACGGGAGAGCCGGTCACGCACCCCCGGCTCTCCCGATCTCGCTCTGTGACGATCGCGCTACGCGACGATCACCCCGAGGACCTCGTTGAGCGCCTCCGTCGAGCTCGGGTGCGTGTAGATCGCGTTCTTGAGCGTTGTCGCCGTGACGCCCTGGCGCATGGCGAGCGCGATCGTGTTGATGATCTCCTGGGCGTCGATGCTGAGGATGGCCGCACCGAGGATGAGGTCGGTGTCGGCGTCGAGGATGAACTTCATCACCCCGCGCGTCTCCTCCACCGTGTATGCCCGGGGCATCGCGACGATGTCGGCGACGTTCTCGCGGGCCACGCGGATGTTGAGCCCACGCTCACGGGCTTCGCGTTCGGTCATCCCGACGGTCGCGAGCGGCGGTGTGATGAACAGCGTCGCGGGCACGGCGGCGCGATCCGCCCGGCTGCGCTTTCCGTCTCCCAGCAACTGGTCGATCACGATCCGGGCGTCGTCCAGCGACACGTAGGTGAACTGCGGGCCGCCGTTGACGTCTCCGAGCGCGAAGATGTGCGGTTGCGTCGTACGCAGCGTGTCGTCTACCACGATGGCGCCGCGCGGCGTGGTCCGGACTCCCGCCGCCTCGAGGCCCAGGCCGGCGGTGGCCGGGCGGCGTCCGGTCGCGGCGAGGAAGGCATCCGTCTCGATGGTGTGCGTGCGGCCGTCCTTCTCGTAGCTGATGGTCGCTGCGCCGTCGGTGTCGGCGACTGCGGTGACGCGGGCGCCGGTGACGATCGAGATGCCGTCGCCCTCCAGGATCCCCGTCGCCACGGCGGCGACATCCTCGTCCTCGCGGACCAGCAGCCGATCGGCGGCCTCCAGGATGGTCACCTCCGCCCCGAAGTGCCGGTAGATGGAGGCGAACTCCAGACCGAGGTAGCCTCCGCCGATGACGACCAGCCGACCGGGGAGCGTTCCGGTGCGCGTGAGGTCGGTGCTGCTGACCAGGTGGGCGCTGTCCGCCAGCCCGGGGATGTCGGGGACGATCGGCTCCGAGCCGGTGTTGATGAGGATGGTCGGAGCCGTGACCGTGATCCGGTCGGCGCCTATCCCCACCTCCACCGTGTGGGCGTCGAGGAACCTGGCGGCGCCGGTGATGACAGTCGCGGTGTCCTTGCCATCGAGCGCGTCGAAGTTGCCCGCCCGGAATGCGCTGGTCAGGGCCCGGACGCCCTCGATCGAGTTGGCGAAGAACTCCTGGGCCTCGTCCTCCAGCCGCTTGGAGCTGGAGTAGTGCACCAGCATCTTGGTCGGGACACAGCCGACGTTCGGGCAGGTCCCTCCGTACATGTCGGCGGACTGCTCGATCAGGATGACCCGCTTCCTCGCGTCGGTGAGAGCGTGCGCGGCGGTCTTGCCGCCTTTGCCGAATCCGAGGACGAGAACGTCCGCGGTGAGTGCTGTCGTGGTTTCCATGCTTGCAGTCAACAGCGGCGCGGATGATACTCATACATGTTCTCGTATCAAGAAAGCGCTCGAAAGTCTCATCATGGATGACATCAGCCGCTTGCTGCACATGGCGCGCCTGCAGGCCGCACTCGACAAGAGGTGCCTGCTCGCCGCCTCCACGACCATGGTGGTGCAGCCCGGCGCCGAACGCGAAGTGCCGTTCCACGTCCTCCTCGAGGGCGAGCTGGAGTTCGAGGTCGACGGGCGCCTGTTCCCGATGGTCGCCGGCGACGTGATCGTCCTCCCTGCCGCCGTACGGCACCGGATCATCACCTCCGGTTCACTGCCCGCGCGCGGAACGGTGGAGACGGCGGGGGCCACCTTCACGCGCACGTCCAGCGCCGGAGGCGGCCCCGCCGTCATCGACCTGTTCTGCGGCCACTACCGCGTGGCTCCTGGCGCGGGCGCCATCCTGTTCGGGTCGTTGCCCACCCCGACCCACGTGTCACTGTTCGATTCGGAGGAGGGCAAGTCGGTGCTTCTGCAGCTGAGCGCGCTGATGCGAGCCGAAGCGCAGCATGACGGCGCCGGGAGCGCGGCCATCATGTCGGCGTTGTGCACGGTGCTGATCGCCCTCGTCCTCCGCACCTCAGCCTCCGGCGGCGCTCATCGCGGCGTCTGGACGGCCGCCGCCGACGGCGCCATCGCGGACGTCATCCAACGGGTGCTGCAGACTCCCGGGGAGGCCTGGTCCATCAGCGGCCTGGCACGGGACTCCTCGATGTCGAGGGCGACCTTCATCCGCCGCTTCCAGGCCGCCACCGGGGACACGTTCGGCCGGTTCCTGGTCCGCACCCGCCTCATGTGCGCCGCGGATCTGCTCGCCGGCACCGACCTGACCGTCTCGACGATCTCGGCGCAGGTCGGCTACCGTTCCGAGTCAGCGTTCACCCGCGCCTTCCGCGACGAGCTGGGCGTCACTCCCGCGCGTTTCCGCAGGGCGCAGAGGACGCAGCCGGTCTAGCCGGGGACTCGGGATGGCGACGCGAGTCGCCGGGCTGCTTCGACGACGAACCGGCGACGTCGCGCGCACTCCTGCTCGTCATCCGGTCCCGCGCCCGTGATCATCTCGGCCAGCTGCGGAACGGTCTGCCACCAGGCTGCGAGTGCGATCAGCGCGAACACGAGGTGGGCGGGATCGAGGCCGCGATCGAGTACGCCCTCCCGCTGGGCGGCCGTGAACCGTGCGACTTTCTCCCGGTAGTGCGCCGTCCGGCCGACGACGTCAGCGGGCGGGCCCTCCTGCAGCCCCTCCCACTGAAGCAGGCGGCCCAGCTCGGGGTGGGCCGCGTGATAGTCGAACGTCGCACCCGCGAATTCCCCGATGTCATCCAATCCGACCCCGGTGAGGCGGACGGCGGCGGCGAGACGCTCGAGCTCTGTGGCCAGCACGAGGTCCCAGAGCGCCTGCTTGTCTCCGAAGTAGCTGTACAGCCGTTCCTTGTTCACCCCGGCACGCGCCGCAATGGCGCCGACCGTCGTGCCGTCGAAGCCCCGGGCGGCGAACTCCACCAGGGCAGCGTCGCGAAGCCGGCGACGCGTCCCTTCGGTGTCCCAGGCCATACCGCAAGAATACCAACGACTGAGTTGGAGATTGACCGCGAGCGCGCTACCATTTCCAACCACACCGTTGGAATCGGAGGAACCATGACTCAGAGTGAAAGCCTTCCCGCCGAGATCCGATCGCCCGAGCCGAACTCGATCGCACTCGTGACCGGGGCGAACAGCGGCATCGGCTTCGCCATCGCGCGGCAACTCCTCGACCGTGGAGTGGCGGTGTGGATCGGCGCACGCGACCTCGCGAAAGGCCGGCGCGCCGCGGAGCAGCTCGGCTCGGCTGCGCGTGTCGTGGAACTGGACGTCACCGATCCCTCCTCCGTCGCCACCGCAGCGGAGCAGATCGGCGAGCTGGACATCCTCATCAACAACGCCGGCGTGAACCCCGGCAGCGAAGACATCACGGCCACCACGATCGAGCAGCTGAAGACAGCCTACGAGACCAACGTCTTCGGCCTCATCGCCGTCACGCAGGCGTTCCTCCCCGCGCTGGGACGGTCGGCGCACGCTCGCATCGTCAACGTGTCCAGCGGCACGGGGTCGCTGACCTGGAACAGCAGCCCGAACCCGCAGTTCGACTGGGAGAAGGTCCAAGGCGGCGGCCTCGCGTACCGGAGCTCCAAGGCTGCGGTCAACGCCGTCACCCTCCTGACGGCCCAGTCCCTCGGCGAGAGCTTCAAGGTCAACGCCCTCGCGCCCGGGCTGCGCCGCACGAACCTCATCGCCGGCATGTCCGTCGGCGGCGACCCTGCCGAAGCCGCTACAGGAGCGGTCCGCCTCGCGCTCCTCCCCGACGACGGTCCGACCGGAGCCCTCTGGTCCTGGGACGGCACCCGCGCACCCTGGTAGTCGGTCCTCCCGAATCCGGATGCGTCGATCCTGGGTTTCAGGCGGTATGGACGCTTCCCGCTGCGTCCCTGAGCTGATCCGCTGCCTCGTGAATACATCCGGCCAAGCTGGCCTCGCGAGGGGCGGCCGCCCACTGATCGAAGCCCCTGCGGAAGATCGCGACCCCGACGTCCGCGAAGAGCCCGGCCGCGGAGGGGTCCGCGCCGCGTTCCCGCAATCCCGCGGCGAGGCCGGCGGCGACGGCGGCGAATTTCGCGTGCCCGCGCTCCTGGAGCTCCGGGCTGGCGGCGATGACCTCGCGGCGCTGCGCTGCGTGCTCGCCGACACGCTCGGCGAGCATCTCGCTGACATCGGCCAGGGCCTGGAGCATCGCCGGGAACGGCGCGAGAGTGGAGTCCACCCGCCGCAGCGCGTCTGCGAGCGCACTTGGCAGCTGTTCCGAGCCGGCGAAGAGCACGTCACGTTTGTCGGCGAAGTAGCGAGAGAACGTGCGCCGGGTCAGGCCCGCACGCTCCGCGATCTGCGCGACGGTGACGTTCTCGTAGCCGCGCTCGAGGAACAGCTCGATGGCGGCCGCGCGCAAGCGTTCCTCGGCGTCCGGCTCCCACCTGGTCATGAGAACAACCTAGCAGTCATGTCGCAATGAGACATGACTGTGCTAGCGTCATGACTCACTGGGACATCACCCGGATGGGAGTCAGACATGAGCATGGACGGACAGCAGGTCATCATCGTCGGAGGAAGCTCCGGCATGGGGTTGGCGACGGCGCGGGCGGCGGCTCGCGATGGCGCCGACGTCACCATCGCATCCAGCAGCCGGCAGCGCATCGATGCAGCATTACGCGAACTGCCCGAGGGCTGCGCAGGTATCGCGCTCGATGTGCGAGACGAGAACCAGGTCGCGGCCGCGCTCGAGCAGTTCGATGAGGTCGATCACGTGGTCTTCACCGCCGGCGATGAGTTCACCCCACGGCCGCTGGACGAGCTCGACCTCCGGGATGCGCGCTCCATCCTCGACGTCCGCTTCTGGGGCGCCGTCACGGTCATCAAGCATGCGATCGGGCGACTGCGCTCGACCGGCTCCATCTCGCTCACCACCGGAACGGTGGGGCAGCGCCCGATGCCTGGCGCTGCGCTTGCGGCCGCCGGTGCGGGCGCCACGGAGGCACTCGTCCGCGGCTTGGCCGTTGAGCTCGCCCCGATCAGGGTCAACGCCGTGCGGGCCGGCGCCGTCCGGACCCCGATGTGGGACGGCATCGCCGCCCCGCACAGAGACGCCGTCTTGGCTCGCCTCGCGCAGCGCACACTGGTCGGAGCCGTCGGCGAGCCGGAGCAGATCGCCCTGGCACACCTCTATCTGATGCAGAACGGCTACGTCACCGGCACCACCCTCGCGGTCGACGGAGGCTCGCTGCTCGCGGCGAGCTGACATCTGCGTGGGTGGACGGCCTAGATCGGCGCCATGTCCGTGAAGCGCGAGTACATGCCCTGGAAGGCGACCGTGACGGTGCGCGTGGGGCCGTTGCGGTGCTTGGCGACGATGAGGTCGGCCTCGCCGGCGCGCGGGTTGTCCTTCTCGTACGCCGACTCGCGGTGGAGCAGGATGACGACGTCCGCGTCCTGCTCGATCGATCCGGACTCGCGGAGGTCGCTCAGGGCGGGGAGCTTGTCGGCGCGCTGCTCCGGACCGCGGTTCAGCTGCGACAGGGCGATGACGGGCACCTGCAGCTCCTTCGCGAGCAGCTTCAGCGCACGCGAGAACTCGCTGACCTCCTGCTGGCGGCTCTCGACGCGCTTGCCGCTGGTCATCAGCTGCAAATAGTCGATGATCACCATCTTGAGGCCCACGCGCTGCTTGAGCCGGCGGCACTTGGCGCGGATCTCGACCAGCGTCATGTTGGGGCTGTCGTCGATGTACAGCGGCGCGTCGTTGATGCGCCCGCGGGTGGAGGCGATGGTCGTCCAGTCGCGGTTGTCGACCGTTCCCTTGCGCATGTTCTGCAGCGGGACGGTCGCCTCGGCCGAGAGCAGACGCATCGCGATCTCGCTCCGGCCCATCTCGAGGGAGAAGAAGATCGTCGGCATGTCGTGCTTGATCGCCGCCGCGCGGGCGAAGTCGAGGGCGAGCGTCGACTTTCCGAGGGCGGGTCGCGCCGCGACGATCACCATCTGGCCGGGGTGCAGCCCGTTCGTCAGCTCGTCCAGCTCGGCGAAGCCGGTCGGGACGCCCGTCATCGAGCCGTCCTTGTGCTTCGCGGCCTCGATCTCGTCGATCGCGACGGTCACCGCCTCGGTGAGCGGGACGTAGTCCTCGGTCTCCTGCGTGCCGGTGACGGAGTAGATCTCGGCCTGGGCGTTGTTGACGAGGTCGAGCACCTCGCCCTCGGCCTTGTAGCCCATCTGCGTGATGCGGGTGCCGGCCTCGACCAGTCGGCGCAGCAGCGCCTTCTCGCCGACGATGTTGGCGTAGTAGCCCGCGTTGGCCGCGGTCGGCACGAGGCTGGTCAGAGTGTGAAGGTATTCGGCGCCGCCGGCCCGCGAGAGCTCGCCGATCTTGGTGAGCTCGTCGGTGACGGTGATGACATCCGTCGGCTCGCCGTGCGAGTACAGCGACAGGATCGCGTCGTAGATGATCTCGTGCTTGGGGATGTAGAAGTCGGTGCCGCGGATGACCTCGACCACGTCGGCGACGGCGTCCTTGCTCAGCAGCATGCCGCCGAGGGCGCTCTGCTCGGCCAGGAGGTCGTGCGGCGGCGTGCGCTCGGGGGAGCGGGCGTCGCCCGGGTCACGACCGTCGGCGAGACCGATATGGGCGATCGACACGTTCACTCCTCCACTGTTTCGCGCGGGCACGACGAGACCATCCCGGGGCGCAGGCTCGCGCTGGTCGCACGAACCGCTTCCCTGGCTCGATTGTCGGGACGACCTCCGACATCGCCGCTCTGCGGCGGCTGTCGTCCGTCGACGTCGGTCAACACTATGAACCCCATCCCCACATCACAACTCAGCCTGTGGATAAAACTGGGGAGAATCTGCGCGAAACGCCGTGGAGTGTGTGTAGAAGGTGTGTGGAAACCTGTGGACAACAAATGAGCTTCTGCGACTTTGTCCCGCCTGATCTGCTCTTTTTCTTTCCCCACCCTGTGTGCAAAAAGTTCCTTGAACCCTGTGTTCAACGTTGGGACGCGCGCATCCCGGCCTGTGTACAAGACGGGGGAAAATCCCCTTAACGAGAGGTAGCGGCGGGCCTTCGCCCGCCGCTACACTTCGCGTGTTTGCCTACTTAGCAGCGACCACCTGCAGGGAGATCACGGCCGAGAGGTCGTCGTGCAGACGCACGGTCGCCTCGTGGTCGCCGACCACCTTGATGGGGTTCGGGAGCTCGATCTTGCGCTTGTCGAGCTCGCCGATGCCGGCCGCCTTGACGGCGTCCGCGACATCGCCGGTCTTGACCGAACCGAAGAGGCGGCCCTCGCGGCCCGCCTTGACGGTCAGCTTCACCTTGGTCGCCTCGAGCTTGGCCTTGAGGTCCTGGGCCTGCTCGACGGTGTGCAGCTCGCGAGCCGCGCGGGCCGCCTTGATCTGCTCGACCTGCTTCTCGCCACCGCGGCTCCACGCGATCGCGAAGCCCTGGGGGACGAGGTAGTTGCGGGCGTAGCCGTTCTTGACGTCGACGACGTCACCGGCCGAGCCGAGGCCGGTGACCTCGTGCGTGAGAATAACCTTCGACATGTCGTTTCTCCTTAGCGGCCGGAGCCGGCGTAGGGGAGGAGCGCCATCTCGCGCGCGTTCTTGACCGCGCGGGCGATGAGACGCTGCTCCTGGACGGAGACACCGGTGATCCGGCGAGCGCGGATCTTTCCACGCTCCGAGATGAACTTCCGAAGGGTGGCGACGTCCTTGTAATCGATGACGCCGACGCGAACGGACTTCGCGGGGGCGGCGTTCTTGCCGTCCTTGCCCTTGCGGATCGGCTTGCGGCGGTCGCCGCTCGACTTTCCAGCCATGGTTTCCTTTGCTTTCCGCCCGTCCCGGCGCTGGGCCGGCGGGCTGATGATGTGTGCCCCTCGTCCGAGAGGCGAGTCTCGTTAGAAGGGGGTCTCGTCGTTGTAGGAGCCCGGAGTGTTCCAGACATCCGCACCGGCGGACGGGTCGGCCGGAGCCGAAGCCGCCCACGGCTCCTCGACGGCGGGGGAACCGCCACCGAAACCACCCTGGCCGCGTCCGCCACCGGAGGACTGCGTACGGGTGATCTGAGCGGTGGCGTAACGCAGCGACGGCCCGATCTCATCGATCTCGAGCTCGATGCTGGTGCGCTTCTCGCCTTCCTTCGTCTCGTAGGAACGCTGCTTCAGGCGGCCCTGCGCGATGACGCGCGACCCCTTGGTCAGCGAACCCGCGACGTGCTCCGCGAACTCGCGCCAGACGCTGGCGCGGAGGAACAGAGCCTCGCCGTCCTTCCACTCGTTCGCCTGACGGTCGAACGTGCGGGGGGTGGATGCGATGGTGAAGTTGGCGACTGCCAGCCCATTCTGCGTGTAGCGCAGCTCGGGATCGGCGGTGAGGTTTCCCACCACGGTGATGACGGTCTCGCCGGCCATGGGACTAGGCGCCGGCCTTCTCGGAGGTGGCGGCCTTGCGGGCTGCCTTCTCGTCGGCACGCTTCTGAGCGGCGGCGACCTGAGCGATCGCCTCCTCGGCGCGGAGGACCTTGGTGCGCATGACGGCCTCGCTGAGCTTCAGCTGGCGGTCGAGCTCCTTGGTCGTGTCGCCCTCAGCGGTGAGCTGAACGACGGCGTAGATGCCCTCGGACTTCTTGTTGATCTCGTAAGCCAGGCGACGACGTCCCCAGATGTCGACGTTGTCGATCGTTCCACCGTCGTTACGGACGACGTTGAGGAACTTGTCAAGGCTCGGAGCCACGGTGCGCTCATCGATCTCGGGATCGAGGATGACCATCAACTCGTACTGATGCATGACTAACCCACCTCCTCTGGTCTCAGCGGCTGCAGACGTTCTGCAGCAGGAGGGTGTCATAGACGTGCCCAGGGCAGGACTCTGCCCGGGCAACTTCCCTAGCGTAACGGATGCGGGTGCGGGACGCCAGCCGGCGGTGATCTCGGTCATGCCTCCACTCTCGCGAGTGCGGCGAGCTTACCGAGCGCCGGCGCCCGATCAGTGGACAAGCCGCCGCTGCACGCGGTTGTGGAGGAATCGGTGCGCCGGAACGACGCGTCAGCGCTCGTCCCACCACGCGAGCAGACGGCGCGTCGCCTCCTCCTCGCCGAGCGGGCCCTCGTCGAGCCGCAGCTCCAGCAGGTACTTCATCGCCTGTCCCACTTCGCGGCCCGGGCGCAGCCCCAGGATGCTCATCACCTGTTCGCCGTTGAGGTCGGGACGCACGGCCTCCAGCTGCTCCCGCTCCTGCAGCTCCCGGATGCGGGCTTCCAGATCGTCGTAGGCGAAGCCGAGCCGGTCGGCCTTCCGCCGGTTGCGGGTGGTGACGTCGGCGCGCGTCAGCATGTGGAGTCGCTCGAGCTCGGGTCCGGCGTCCCGCACGTAACGACGCACCGCGGAGTCGGTCCACTGGGCGTCCGCATAGCCGAAGAACCGCAGGTGCAGCTCGATGAGCCGCGCGACGGCGTCGATGGTGGACTTGTCGAAGCGGAGCGCCGTCAAGCGCTTCTTCGCGAGCTTCGCGCCGACCAGGTCGTGGTGGTAGAAGCTGACCGCACCACCCGGCTCGAACCGGCGCGTCGCGGGCTTGCCGATGTCGTGGAGGATGGCGGCCAGCCGCAGCACGAGGTCAGGCGCCTCGCCCGGGTGCCGCTCCTGCTCGTACCCGATCGCCTGGTCGAGCACTGTGAGGCTGTGCTGGTAGACGTCCTTGTGGTGGTGGTGCTCGTCCGCCTCCAGCCGCAGGGCCGGGATTTCGGGCACTACGAGTTCGGCCAGTCCGGTCTCGACGAGCAGCTCCAGTCCGGGGCGCGGTTCGTCGGACAGCAGGAGCTTGCTGAACTCGTCGCGGACGCGTTCGGCGCTCACGATCTCGATCCGCTCGGCCATGGCGCTCATCGCCTCGCGCGTCTCGCCGTCGACCGTGAATCCGAGCTGGGCGGTGAAACGGGCCGCCCGCATCATCCGGAGGGGATCGTCGCCGAACGAGATCTGCGGGGTGCTGGGCGTGCGCAGCACCCCGGCGAGAAGATCCTCGACGCCACCGGACGGATCCACCAGCCGCACCTCGGGCAGGCGCAGGGCCAGTGCGTTCACGGTGAAGTCGCGGCGCAGCAGATCGCCCTCGAGGGTGTCGCCGAACTCCACTTCGGGCTTCCGCGTGGCGCCGTCGTAGCTGTCGCTGCGGTAGGTCGTGATCTCCACCGTGTCATCGCCGAGACGGGCGCCGATCGTGCCGTACTTGCGACCCACATCCCAGACGGCGTCGGCGATCGGGCCGACGATGCGCAGGATGTCGTCGGGCCGCGCATCGGTCGTGAAGTCGAGATCGTGGACCGCACGCCCGAGGAGCGCGTCGCGGACCGGGCCTCCGACGAGGGCGAGCTCGTGCCCGGCGACCTCGAAAGCGTCGGCCAGGCGGGCGACCGAGGGCGTGCGCGCCAGGTCGCCGAGGCGTTCGAGGGATTCGGCGACGCTCTGCATGGTGCCTCAGTTTAACGGCCCCGCTGGCCGGGCTCTCAGGGGGTGGCCTCTAGAATCGTCGTCATGGAGGCCGAGTCGGGATCGCGCGTCGACGCATGAGC
Organism: Leifsonia sp. KNZ13-11D; assembly: GCF_056754895.1. Taxonomy (NCBI): domain Bacteria; kingdom Bacillati; phylum Actinomycetota; class Actinomycetes; order Micrococcales; family Microbacteriaceae; genus Leifsonia; species Leifsonia sp. KNZ13-11D. The sequence goes on along the minus strand of NZ_JBPGWU010000001.1, from coordinate 30,639 downwards.
GCAGTCCCCTCCACCCTCCGGAAGGGTGCGCGGCTCCGCGCCCGCGTGCGGGTGCTGGCGGCGGCCCTGACGGTCGGCGCCCTCGCGGTCGTGACCGCTGCGACCGGCACAGCGACATCCGCGCGGGCCGCTTCACCGACCCCGGCGCCGACGGCATCCTCCAGCGCCGCGGCGCTCACCGCGAGCGTGACGGCGGACGAGGGCGGCATCCTCTCGCCGGGCAAAGACCTGGGCGTCTCCGTGACGGTCTCGAATCCGACCGACCACGCGTTCTCCTCCGGAACCGTGACCCTCTGGACCGACCCTTCCGCACAGGAGAGCCGTAAGGCCCTCACGGAGTGGCTCGCCGGGACCGGCGAGCCTGCGGACGCCGTCCCTGTCGGTCAAGCCCTGCTGAACACCCTGGAGCCGGGTTCGAGCACGGTCGTGCGGGTCGCCGCGCCCGCCACGTCGCTGCCGTTCGCGAGCCGGACCACGTCGGGCGTGTTCGGGATCGGCGCCTCGGTCACGATCGGTTCGGCCGGCGCCCAGGCCCGCGGCTCCGTCGTCTGGTACCCCGGCGGAGCCGCGAAGCAGGCGAGCGTGAACGTCGTGATGCCCATCGTCACGCCGGCAGGATCGCAAGGCCTGATCGCGGCGGACGACCTCACGTCCTACACGGCGCCGAACGGCATCCTGACCCGCGAGCTCGACGGTCTCACCGGGCACACCACCGTGACGGTCGGGATCGACCCGATGATCATCGCGTCGATCCGGGTGCTGGGCAACGCCGCTCCCGCGAGCGCCATCGACTGGCTCACCCGGCTGTCGGAGCTCCCGAACGACACATTCTCTCTGGGTTACGCGGATGCGGACGCTGTCGGCCAGATCCAGGCCGGTCTTCCCGCGCCCCTGGCGCCGACATCCCTGGCCTACGCCCTCGACCCGAAGAACTTCACGCCCCAGCCCACGCCGGTGGGCGAGCCGTCGACCCCCACCGCGACTCCCTCGCCCAAGGCGACCACCCCGACCCCGACGCCCACGGCGACCCCCGGCCCGGTCGTCCCGGACCTGAACACCCTGCTCGCCTGGGACTACACACTGACCGGCATCAGCTGGCCGGGTGACAAGACCGTCCGCCGCGCCGACCTCGCACCGCTCGCCGCAGTCGGGCTGAAGACCACCATCCTGTCGGGCAGCAACACGAACGCCGCCGACCTCGGATCCACACCCAACGCGCCGATCGCCTCCGGGGACGACCGACTGGTGTCGTCCGACCAGCGGCTCAGTGATGCGCTGCGACAGGCGATCTCGGCTCCGAGCGACGTCGCGTGGAACACCGCGATGTCGAAGGTGAACGCACAGCTGGAGCTGATCAATCAGGAGTCCGGTGACCCGCGGCGTCTGCTGGTGGCGCTGGACCGCTCCTGGCCGTCGAGCGGCACGCAGCTCGAACGCACGCTCAATGCGCTGTTCTCGTCGCCCTGGTCGACGCCCACGTCGTTCGCGACCATCAAGGACGCGACGCCGACCTCTGGCCTCGACCTGGTCGACTCCCCGGAGTCCGCGCAGCGGATCACCGACATCCGTGCTCTCGTCGAGGATGAGGGCGCGCTCGGCCAGTTCGCCACGGTCCTCGACGACCCGACCCGGCTCACCGGACGCACGCACGCCGACCTCCTGACCCTGCTCGCCGTCTCCTGGCTCAACCCGAGGGCGGACTGGCCCACGGCGGTGACCGCCGAGCGCGCCGCGACGGTCAGGACGCTGCACTCCATCCGGATCCTCCCGACCGAGAACGTGAACCTGGTGAGCGCGCAGGGATCGATCCCGTTCACCGTGAGCAACGGGCTACCGGGTGACGCGGTTACCGTCGTGCTGGCCGCTTCGCCCTCCAACAGCCGGCTCGAGGTCGACCAGTCGACCACCAAGCGTATCCCGCAGGACTCCCGGGCGACCGTCCTGATCCCGGTGAAGGCCAAGGTGGGCAACGGACAGGTCGTCCTCTCGCTGCACCTCTACAGCCCGACCGGCGTGCCGATCGGCGACCCGACCTCGGTGACGGTGGATGTGCACGCCGACTGGGAGGGCATCGGCGCGCTGATCTTCGGCGTGCTGCTGGTGCTGCTTTTCGGCTTCGGGATCGTGCGCAACATCCTGCGCCGGCGCCGCTCCCGGAATAGCGACGGGGATGTAACCGGGTCGGATGGTTCGGGTGAGGAGCTCCCCGGTGGCTAGCGTCGGACGCGCCAGCGCGATGCTCGCCTCCGGCACGCTGGTCTCCCGCCTCCTCGGCTTCGCCAAAGCCTGGCTGCTGGTGCAGGCGATCGGTGTCGTCGCCTTCGGAGCGAACGCCTACGCCACCGCGACCATCGTCCCGAACAGCATCTACGCGATCATCGCGCAGGGCATCCTGAACGCGATCCTGGTCCCGCAGATCGTCCGCGCCTCCGTGAATGCGGACGGCGGCCGGGCGTACATCAACAAGCTGGTCACGCTGGGGATGGTGGTGTTCGGGGCCGTGGCACTGGTCGCGACGCTCCTGGCGCCCGTCCTCGTCACGCTGTTCGGCATCCCGGCGGCGCAGAAGGAACTCGCTACGGCCTTCGCCTATTGGTCGCTGCCGCAGATCTTCTTCCTCGGGCTGTACACGCTCCTCGGCGAGGTGCTCAACGCCCGCAAGTCGTTCGGGCCGTTCACCTGGGCGCCCGTGATCAACAACATCGTCGCCATCGCGACGCTGCTGGCGTTCATCCTCGCGTTCGGCTCGGCCGCGTCCGGGCGCCACGGCAGCGACTGGTCCTTCGGGATGATCGCGCTGCTCGCCGGCGGAGCCACCCTGGGTGTGGCGGTGCAGGCGCTCATCCTCTTCGTCTTCTGGCGTCGCGTCGGGCTGCGATTCCGCTTCGACTTCGGCTGGCGGGGCGTGGACCTCGGCACCGCCGGCAAGGCGGCCGGGTGGACCTTCGCCATGCTGATCGCGACCCAGGTCGCCGGGCTCATCGAGACGAATGTGTCGAACTCCGCCGGGCAGGGCTACGCCGGACCGTTCGCAATGCAGAACGCCTGGCTGATCTTCATGCTGCCCCACGGCATCATCGCGGTCTCGATCGTCACCGCGTTCTACACCCGGATGGCGGAGCACGCCCACCGCGGATCGATCACGGAGTTCCGCGAGGACTTCTCGTCGGCCGCTCGCTCGATCATGCTGCTCATCGTCTTCTCGTCGGCCGCCCTCATCGTCACCGCGTTCCCCGTGGCCCGGGTGTTCACGTCCGACTATCACGCGCTCGGGCTGGTCCTGATCGCATACCTCGTGGGCCTCGTGCCGTTCTCGCTGGTGTTCATGGCCCAGCGAGCGTTCTACTCGCTCGGCGACACCCGTACGCCGTTCTTCTTCACTGTGGCGCAGGTCGCCGTCATCATCGCGGGCGTCCTGCTGTGCTTCCTGGTCCCGCCCGGCGTCCGTGCCGCCTCCGTCGCTCTCGTCGTCTCCATCGCCAGCTTCATCCAGGCGGCGCTCGCCTTCTGGCTCCTCCGCCGGCGCACCGGGGGAGTGGACGGCAGCCGCATCCTCGGTTCGCTGTGGCGGTTCGTGGTCGCTGCACTCGCCTCCATCGCCGCGGGAGCGGGCTTCCTCGTCATCCTGGGCGGAGTGGATGCGGGCGCGTTCCCGGTCAGCGGTCCGATCGCCGCGGTCGTCGCCACGGGCGTCGTCGGCGTCGTCATGCTGATCGTGTACATCGGCTTCCTCGTGATCCTGCGCTCGCCCGATCTCGAGAGCGGGTTGGCGCCCATCCTGAACCGCGCCGCACGGCGTTCGCGCGCGCCCAGGTGACAGGAATAGCATCCGCCTAGGATGTGTTCTACAGGTCGACGCCTCCACACGAAGGCGTCGTGACAGCTCAAGGAGTTCCGCCGTGCGGCAGATCATCATCATCGGTTCCGGCCCTGCCGGATACACCGCAGCCGTCTACGCGGCCCGCGCCAACCTGAAGCCGCTGCTGATCGCCTCCTCGGTCGAGGCGGGCGGTGAGCTCATGAACACCACCGAGGTCGAGAACTTCCCGGGCTTCCCGGAGGCCGTCATGGGCCCCGACCTCATGTTCAAGATGCAGGCGCAGGCCGAGAAGTTCGGCACCGAGATCGTGCTCGACGACGTCGTTTCGGTCGACCTGACCGGCGAGGTCAAGAAGGTCACCCTCGGCTCGGGAGCGGTCCACGAGGCCCTCGCGGTGATCTTCGCGACCGGTTCGGCGTACCGCAAGCTCGGTCTCGCCGACGAGGAGCGGCTCTCCGGACACGGCGTCTCCTGGTGCGCCACCTGTGACGGATTCTTCTTCCGCCAGCGCACGATCGCCGTCGTCGGCGGCGGCGACTCCGCGATGGAGGAGGCCACCTTCCTCACGCGCTTCGCCGACAAGGTCTATGTCATCCACCGCCGCGACTCGCTGCGCGCGTCCAAGATCATGCAGGACCGCGCCTTCGCGAACGACAAGATCGAGTTCATCTGGAACTCGGAGGTCGTGGCGATCGGCGGTGACGAGCAGGTGCAGAACGTCACGCTCCGCAACCTGGTCACCGGCGAGCAGAGCGAGCTGCAGCTCCACGGACTGTTCATCGCCATCGGCAACGACCCGCGGGTGCACCTCGTGCACGGCCAGCTCGATCTGACCGCCGAGGGTACTATCGCGGTCGACGGCCGCAGCTCGAAGACCAACCTGCCCGGCGTCTTCGCCGCGGGCGACGTCATCGACCCGACCTACCGTCAGGCGGTCACCGCTGCGGCGTCCGGTACGGTCGCCGCGCTCGACGCGGAGCACTACCTGACCACGCTTCCCCAGAACTTGCTCGACAGCGCAGCGGATGGCGCGTCGGGTGACCTCGAACTCACGACCACCGCATAAGGAGATACAAGAAAATGTCAGCAGCACGTTCGGTCACGGACTCCAGCTTCGAGCAGGACGTCCTCAACAGCGAGAAGACCATCCTGGTGGACTTCTGGGCTGAGTGGTGTGGTCCGTGTCGCGCGGTGGGTCCGATCCTCGACCAGATCGCGTCCGAGCACGCCGACAAGATCGAGATCGTCAAGCTCAACGTGGACGAGAACCCGCAGACCGCTGCGAAGTACCAGATCACCTCCATCCCCGCGATGAAGGTGTACCAGGGTGGCGAGGTCGTCAAGACCGTCATCGGCGCCAAGCCGAAGCCCGCCCTCGAGGCCGACCTGGCCGCCTACCTGGCGTAGCGCGACCCGTCCTCTTCAGACCCGTCCGGCGCTCACCCGCCGGGCGGGTCTTTTTCGTACCCCTGGCGGTCCGCCGATTTTCTCCGCGGCGGGCCGTCCCCATAGCATTGCTGAACGGCAGACGAACGGAACCCACACGTGATCGAACAGGGCTCCCCGCAGCAGCGGGGCAACAATCTGGACCCGTGGTATCACCACTACGCGCAGCGTACGAGCGGCCTGGCCGCCAGTGAGGTCCGAGCCCTGTTCGCCGTCGCCAGCCGACCCGAAGTGGTCTCGCTGGCCGGCGGCATGCCGTTCGTCTCCGCCCTGCCGCAGGACCTCGTCGTCGGTGCGATGGACCGGGTCATGCGCGAGCAGGGGGCGGTCGCCCTGCAGTACGGGTCCGGCCAGGGCGTCCCGGCGCTGCGTGAGCAGATCCTGGAGGTCATGGCGCTCGAGGGGATCAGTGGCAGCGCGGACGACGTCATCGTGACGACGGGCTCGCAGCATGCGCTCGAACTGTTCAGCAAGCTCTTCATCGACCCGGGCGACGTGGTGCTCGCCGAGGGGCCCAGCTACGTCACCGCCATGGTCATCTTCAAGTCGTACCAGGCGGAGGTCGACCACGTCCCGATGGATGAGCACGGCCTCATCCCGGAGGCGCTGCGGGAGCACATCGCTCGGCTGAAGGCCGCCGGACGTCGGGTGAAGTTCCTCTACACGGTGCCGACCTTCCACAACCCCGCGGGCGTCACCCTCACCTGGGAGCGGCGGCTGGAGATCCTCGAGATCGCGCGCCAGAACGACATCCTGGTGCTGGAGGACAACCCGTACGGCCTGCTGTACTTCGGCCAGAAGCCTCCCGCCGCGATGCGGTCGGTCGAGAAGGACGGCGTGGTGTACCTCGGCACGTTCTCGAAGACCTTGGCTCCCGGGTTCCGCGTGGGATGGGCGCTCGCCCCGCACGCCATCCGCGAGAAGCTGATTCTCGCCAACGAGGCCGCCGTGCTGAGCCCCAGCTCCTTCAGTCAGCTGGTGATCTCCGAGTATCTGCGGGATGCCGACTGGAAGGGTCAGATCGACACCTTCCGCGGTGTGTACCGCGAACGCAAGGAGGCGATGATCCAGGCGCTGCAGGAGCATCTGCCGGAGCTGAGCTGGACGGATCCGAACGGCGGCTTCTATGTCTGGGTGACCCTTCCGCCGCACCTCGACTCGAAGGCGATGCTGCCGCGCGCGGTCACGGAGCTCGTCGCCTACACCCCGGGGACCGCGTTCTATGCGGACGGGTCAGGCGCCCAGAACATCCGGCTCTCCTTCTGCTACCCGACCCCCGAGAATATCCGTGTGGGCGTGCGCCGGCTCGCCAACGTCATCGGGGGGAGCAGGATCTGCTGGAGACCTTCGCCGGGACCGGACCCCTCGAAGCCGCCTCCCGTCGCAACCGCACGAGCGCGAATCCGCCCACCGATCTGCGCTGACCGCGCCGCCGTAGACGCATGGATGACGAGAAAGGCCTGATCATGGCTGAAAACGAAGCACTGGACATCGTCGTGCTCGCCGGCGGGATCTCGCACGAGCGCGACATCTCGCTCCGGAGCGGCCGTCGTGTCGCCGACGGACTCAACGGTCTGGGGCACCGCGTCACCCTCCGGGATCCGGACGCGTCCTTGCTGGCCTTCCTGAACGAGTCGCGGCCCGCTGTCGTCTGGCCGGCCCTGCACGGTGCGAGCGGTGAGGACGGCGCGCTCCGCGGGCTGCTCGAGCTGACCGGCGTGCCGTTCGTCGGCTCGCGCGCCGACGCCTCGCGCCTGGCCTGGTCGAAGCCCACCGCGAAGACCATCGTCGAGCGGGCCGGCGTCGCCACCCCGCGCTCGGTGACCCTGCCGCAGGAGACGTTCCGCGAGCTCGGCGCGGGGAGCGTGCTCGAGACCGTTCTCGCAGGCTTCGACCTCCCGCTCGTGGTGAAGCCGGCGCACGGAGGTTCGGCTCAGGGCGTCACGATCGTGGCGACCGCGGAGGAGCTGCCCCGCGCCATGGTGGATGCGTATACCTACTCCGACGTGGCCCTCATCGAGCAGAAGGTGGACGGTGTGGAGGTGTCCGTCGCCGTCATCGACACCGGTGAGGGCCCCGAAGCGCTTCCCGCGGTGGAGATCGAGCCGATCGACGGCGCCTACACGTTCGACGCACGATACAACGCGGGGGAGACCCGGTTCTATGTTCCCGCGCGGCTCGATTCCGGGGTCGGCGCAGCCGTCGCCGAAGCGGCCACGACCGCCCACATCGCGCTGGGCCTGCGGCATCTGTCACGGATCGACCTGATCGTGGATGCCGCTGGAACCCCATGGTTCCTGGAGGCGAACGTCCTTCCGGGCCTCACCGAGACGTCGATCATGCCGCAGGCGATCGCCGCCGCCGGCCGCGAGGCCGGCGAGGTCTACGCCGCACTGGCGTCGGCCGCTATCGCCGACGCTTGATGTCGGCGGTCAGGTGAAGCTCGGCTGACCGAGCTCGTCGAGGATCCGGTTGAGGTCCTGGATCGTCGCAAAATCCACCACGATCTGGCCTTTTCGTGCTCCCAGAGTGATCTTGACCCGCGTGTTCAGGCGGTCGCCCAGCGTCCCTGCGATCTCGTCGAGGTGGCCGCGGTGACGGCCGGCGGTCGCCTTGGTCCTGGCGGGCTTCGGTGTCTTGCTGGCCGCCGCCTCCGCCTGGCGAACCGACAGGTCTTCGTTGACGATCTTGTCGGCGAGCCGGATCATCGCCTCGTGGTCATCGCCGAGCGAGAGGATGGCGCGCGCGTGGCCCGCGCTGAGAACGCCCGCCGCCACCCGGGTCTGCACCGCTGCCGGCAGCTTGAGGAGGCGGATCGTGTTGGTGATCTGCGGTCGTGACCGGCCGATCTTCGCAGCCAGCTCCTCCTGTGTGATGCCGAAGTCGGCGAGGAGCTGCTGGTAGGCCGAGGCCTCCTCGAGCGGGTTCAGCTGGCTGCGGTGGAGGTTCTCGAGAAGCGCATCCCGGAGCATGTCCTCGTCCGCGGTGTCCTTGACGACCGCCGGGATCGTCTCGAGACCCAGTTCCTTCGTCGCGCGGAGACGACGCTCGCCCATGATCAGCTCGTAGCGTCCGGGCTCGTCGGGCAGGGGTCGCACCACGACGGGCTGCAGCACGCCGACCTCGCGGATGCTGGCGACGAGCTCGTCGAGCGCGTCCCTGTCGAACTCTGTTCGCGGCTGTACCCGGTTGGGCACGATGTCGTCGGGGGAGAGGCTGGCGAGCCGTGCGCCCGGCACGGCGACCAGGTCGTCGGGGCGCTCCGCCACGGCGACGGCGGAGCCACCGAGGCCCGCGGTGCTGTCAGGGAAGAAGACGTCGACCGGGCGACTGCTCTGGTCGCTGGTCGGGATGAGAGCGCCGATGCCTCGGCCCAGTCCGGTGCGCTTCGCTGCCATTAGCGGGGTACTCCTCTGCGTGCGATTTCCGCGGCCGCTTCCATGTAGGAGAGCGATCCACTGGAGTTGGTGTCGTAGCTGATGACGCTCTGTCCGTAGCTCGGCGCTTCGGAGATGCGGACGGAACGGGGGATGATCGTGTCGAGCACTTCGTTGGGAAAGTGTTCCCGGACGTCCGCCGCGACCTGGTGTGCCAGGTTGGTGCGCGAGTCGTACATCGTGAGCAGGATCGTCGACACGCGGAGCTTGGGGTTGAGGTGCCGCTCGATCAGCTGGATGTTCTTGAGCAGCTGGCTCAGCCCCTCGAGTGCGTAGTACTCGCACTGGATGGGGATGAGCACCTCGGTCGCCGCGACGAAAGCATTGATCGTCAGCAGACCCAGCGACGGCGGGCAGTCGATCAGGACATAGTCGATGTCGTACTCGTCCAGGAACCGGTCGAGCGCCCGGGACAGCCGCTGCTCCCGCGCCACCATGGACACGAGCTCGATCTCCGCGCCGGCAAGGTCGATCGTGGCTGGGATGACGAACAGCCCGTCGAACTCGGGGCTCTTCTGGATGACATCCTCGAGCTCCCTGTCGTTCACGACGACGTCGTACACGCTGGGCGTACCCTCGCGATGCTCGACGCTGAGCGCAGTGGATGCGTTGCCCTGCGGATCGAGGTCGATGACGAGCACCCGCGCACCCGATTTGGCAAGTGCGGCGCTCAGGTTGACCACGGTCGTGGTCTTGCCGACCCCACCCTTCTGGTTGGAGATCGTGAAGATGCGCGTCTTGGAGGGGAGGGGGAGCGTTGTAGCTGCGATCGCCTGCCGACGACGGGCAAGATTCGCGATCTCCTGCGCGAGCGGGGTGGTCCCGTCGAAGGTCGCATCCTCAGTCATCGGCTCCATCTCGCTGTCGATCTCACCTACTCTGCCGCGGTCATCGTGGTGGGGTTGTTTCACGTGAAACCTCGTCGCTCTGTGGTGCGTCGCACCGGCTCTTGGTCGGTCGTTCGGCACACCCTCAGCGCACCCGTCGATCAACTCTAACTCGGATGTCTGACGCTTCCTGACGCGCCGCGCGATGTGTGGAGGCGGGTGTTGCGTCCTTTGTTGTGGAGAGTTGTGAGTCGGCCGTCGCGCGTGCCGGCCCCGAGCTCCGAACAACACGTAGATCGGCCTCGGCAGTCGAATTCAAGGGCGGGGGAGTGCGGTTCCCATTGCGTAGCGACGCACGACTGGGCCGCTCCGCAGTCGTGTTTCACGTGAAACGTGTCGGGGCTGACCTGGGAGCAGCGATCTGGCTGCCGTGGTCGCTGATCCGTCGGCCGGAAGTGCGCCTGGTGCCGGGAACAGCTGCCGACGGATGCGAACGCTGTGCGCAAGGGGGCTATGTTTCACGTGAAACTCTCCCGGTGTCTACCTGCTCTCCTCGCGGCCGCCCGATGCGGCTGGGTCACCGCTGGGCCGTCTTCTCTCGTTGGTACTGACGCTTCGTATCGACGCGTGTCGGTATTGCGGGAGGCGCAGCAGAAGGACACGGGCTTTGGCCGTCCGGCCCAAACCCTCTAGGCGACCTTTCACCATTCCCGCTCGAAGATTCCGCCCGACCGCGTTAGTCGAGGCGCGAGCGCAGGACAGTGAGTACATCACCTTCTTCATCCCGTTGCAGCCCTCCCCGCCAGCTCTCGCCCCTGACGCAGCTTCGGCTGTGGTGGCCGTTCGGCCGTAATCATGGCGGTCGTGGTGGGCGTGGTCGTGGTGGGCGTGGTCGTGGTGGGCGTGGTCGTGGTGGGCGTGGTCGTGGTGGGCGTGGTCGTGGTGCGTGGTCGTGGTGAGCGTGGTCGTGGTGCGTGGTCGTGGTGAGCGTGGTCGTGGTCGTGGTGGCTCTGCGGCCGTGGTCGTCGTGGCTCTGCGGCCGTGGTCGTGCTCGCCGTTTCGGCTGCTCTCCGAGCTCGTGCGATCGTCCGCTAGGGCCCGGTCTGCCGCGCGGTCTGGACGGGTACCGAATTTCACCACCGCGTCCGCGACATCCGGGGCTGCGGCGAGTCTCGGCCCGGTATTTCGTAACCTGAGCAGCGACTCCAGCCTCGCCTGTTGCCCCGACTCTGCTCCCGCTCAGGTCGCACGACTGCCTCCGCCTCCGCCTCCGCCTCCGGATCGTGGAGCTCTGGCCCACTTGCAGCAGCACCGCAGCAGCCGGTTCGAGTTGTAGGGCTCTGCCCACGCCCCGGCAGCACCACCACCTGCTCCGGATCGCAGAGCCCTGCCCACGCCCCGGCAGCACCACCACCTGCTCCGGATCGCAGAGCCCTGCCCACGCCCGCCAGCACCACCACCTGCTCCGGATCGCAGAGCCCTGCCCACGCCCGCCAGCACCACCACCTGCTCCGGATCGCAGAGCCCTGCCCACGCCCGGCAGCACCGCCTCCGGCTGAGGAAGCAAAATCGACTCAGACTCTGGCGCTGATTCGGTCTCCCACTCCGGCTACGTGGCTGCGATGTCGAATGCCGCGTTGTCGTTGGCGCTGATGCTCTGGTCGTGGCTCCGGGTCTCGCCCCGGTCCAGCGTCGGCCTAGCTTGGTCTTTTCCCGTGGCCTTGGCTTGCCGTTGCCCTTGGGTCTTGAGCCTTGAGCCTTGAGCCTTGAGCCTTGAGCCTTGAGCGTCGGCGAGCATCGGGTGATGCTACGCGGGCGCCGGCCCGGTGCCGAACGCTTGAGCGTAACCCGGCACAGGGTCGCGCATCGCCAAACGCCTACCAGGCCCGGTGCAACGCGGTACCTGCCCACGTTGACCGGCCTCCCCGCTTGTTTCACGTGAAACGAAAGCCGGGCACACTGCACTCACCGGTTCCAGAGCAACTGCGAATTCCAGTTTGGCGACATATATTCATCTCCGACGCGGGGCTTCGGTCGGGCCGTCACGGCTACCTCTATCAATCGGCGGGGCCGGAGACATTTCTACGCGTTTCACGTGAAACCACCTCATCAGCCGGCTGGCCCGGTCGCGAGACCGGTCGCGCCTCGACACAATGGGGCCTGTTGCGTGAATCTCTCCCAGCTCCGCTGTCCGCTGAACGTAGGCAAAGCCACTTCCGCGCTCATGGGCGCCCTCCAACCGACAGAGGCGTCCCGATGGACTTCGGTCCTCACCGCGCGATCGAGCGGCACCACGATGGGAGACACACAACATACGTCAGGTGCCGTGGGGAAGCGTGCCGCGTACAGCTGCACCTTCTCCTGTCGCGACAAATGCCGACCCCGTTCCGATGCCTGCATGTTCAGACGCTCACCATCAACGTTTGGGCCGCCTTGCGTCGGATCCCTTCGCAGCGACGATCCGCAGCTGTTACGAGTCCATGACAGTCGTCCAGCGAACCCCAGGTGCGTGAGTGACTTCGGGACGCATCGGACTTCCGAGACACGACCGCGTGAATCGCGTTGTGCTCAAGCGCGAGTGAACGGCTACACAGATCCCGGTTCGGCCGAGTGGGCCGCTGGCGCTCGAGTCGAGGACCGTCCCACAACGTGCGCGACTAAGAGGGAAGCTCTCGGGACGGCGGAGACTCGTGCCGAAACACCACCACCCTGACCCATCACCGATCGCCGGACACTCGGCACATCTCAACTCGATGGGGCGACGTCTAGGTGACTCGCCACTGCAGAGACTATGAACGGGCCCGCGCATGCCCACCACCGGGTCGGATCCCGCGCACGGGGGAGTCACGGCCGGCGCCTGGATCAAGCCATTCCGGAACCAGCGGTCACATCTGCGTCAGGGCCGTACAGGGGATCTCGCACCGGCGGCTTCATCGCCCAAGAAAGCCGCAATTCGGTTCGATCCATCGACTCCCGCGCGACCGCAGGATAGCTCTCAGCGAACTGAAGCACGCGCTTCCGTTCTCTCAGGAGCAACGTAAGGGCCCGGAACGGGAACTGAGGTCAGCGAACCGTCGCGCGTATGACCCTGGTCGTCTCCGACAGCACACCCTCGCCGAGCTGCAGAACCTCGATATCGTGCACGGCGTACTTGCGGATCTCCTTGCCGGCGGCTTCGACCTCGGCCTGGGCAGCGGCGCCCTTCATGAGGACCAGTTCGCCGCCGTCCCGGAGTAGGGGAGCGGTCAAGGGAAGCAGCTTACGGAAGGCACTCACCGCCCGAGCCGTCACCTGATCGAGCGGCTCGGACAGCCGAACGTCCTCCGCGCGATCGCGCACAACGCGCACATTCGACAGGCCGAGTTCGTCTACCTGCTCATTCAGCCACGCGATACGCCGCTCCATCGGCTCGATAAGGACGAACGACACGTCTGGACGCGCGATCCCCAGGACGAGCCCGGGCAGGCCCGCCCCGCTCCCCACATCTCCCACGACTCCGGGACGGAGGAGGGGCGCAACGATCGCGCAGTTGAGGATGTGGCGGGACCAGAGCCGCGGAAGCTCGAGCGGTCCGATCAGGCCTCGCTCCTCACCCTGCTCGGCAAGGTTCTGAGTGAAACGACGCGCGAGGTCGATGCGATCGCCGAACAGGACGCGTGCGGCAGCCGGCTCGGGTTCGAGATCAGTCACAGTTTCACGTGAAACTAGGCCGCGGTGATGACCGTGTGGCGGTCACGACCCTCGCCGTGCGAGGTCGAGACGTAGCCGCGCTCAGACACGATGTCGTGCACCAGCTTGCGCTCGTACGACGACATCGGGGGCAGCGCCGCCTCGGCCGCGCCCTCGTCGAGGCGCGCGATCGCCCGGTCGACGAGCACGGCAAGTTCAGCCTGGCGAGCATCGCGCGAGCCGGCGATGTCGAGGATCAGACGCGAGAAACCGCCGGTCTGGTTCTGTACGGCGAGCCGGGTGAGCTCCTGAAGCGCGGCCACGGTGTCCGGCTTCGCAAGAAGCGAGAGGTTCGAACCCTCCTCGGCGTTCACCGAGATGTAGGCGCGACCGTTGCGGGTGTCGATGTCGATGTCCCCGTCGATGTCCGCGATGTCGAGCAGTTCCTCGATGTAGTCGGCGGCGATGTCGCCCTCGCGGTCGAGGTCGGCCGGTGCGAGTTCAGTCGTCTCGGACGAACCCTCGGGGTCGCCGTCGAGAACGTCGCTGTCGGCGGCGTCCACCGGGTCGGGGGAGGAGGTCTGCACGTCGGTCATCGGTTCGAGGTCCTCACTACTTTCCTGCCTGCTTCTTGGCACGCGTCTTGCTCACGGGCTGCACACGCTGAGTCGGCTGCTTCTTCGGCTGCTCCTCCACAGTGAGCACCGTGGAACCGTCCGCCTGGACCAGCTTGCCCTTCTTCGCAAGCCGAGCCTCGCGCGCCTTCGCGGCGTCAGAACCGGGGGTCGGCATGTTGCGGATCACGAGGAACTGCTGGCCCATGGTCCACAGGTTCGAGGTCAGCCAGTAGAACATGACGCCGAGCGGGAACGCGAAACCGGAGAACAGGAATACGAAGGGGAGCAGGTACAGGAGGATGCGCTGCTGCTTGAACTGCGGGCTCGCCTTGGTCTCGGGCGACATGTTCTTCGACACGATCTGCAGCTGCGTGAGGAACTGCGACCCCGTCATCAGAATAACCATAACAGCCGCGATGATCATGACGGCGACCTGGGGCGGGTGGGCGTTCATGGCACCCTGGAAGCTCTGGTGCAGGGGGGCGACACCGAAGAGGGTCGCGTTCCCGAACTGCTGGGCCAGCTCCTCGTTCAGGGGGCCGACGCCGGCGTGTCCGCCCTGCGCGCCGTTGAGCACCTGGAAGAGCGAGAAGAACACCGGCATCTGGAGCAGCAGCGGCAGGCACGAGCTCAGCGGGTTGGTGCCCGTCTTCTTGTAGAGCTCCATGGTCTCGCGGGACATCGCCTCACGCGAGAACTGGTCCTTCTTGCCCTTGTACTTGTCCTGGATCTTCTTCAGCTGGGGTGCGATCTCCAGCATCCGTCGCTGGTTCTTGATCTGCCGGACGAAGATCGGGATCAGAGCGGCGCGAACCACGACCGTGAGACCGACGATGGCCAGCACCCAGGTGATGCCCGCCGCCGGGTCGAGGCCCATCTGCGTAAACAGCCAATGGAAGGCGACGAGGATCAGCTCCACGACCCATTTGATGGGCCAGAGGATGGTACCGATGATGTCCATGTGTTGTGGCTAAGCCCTTCGCTGGCTGATGACACTGTCGTGGGGCGCCACGACGAATCCGAACGGGGTGACCCGGTAACGCGGCTTCTTCACCGGGGGGACGTCGTCGACCCCTCCGGCAGCCCACGGGTGGCAGCGCGCGATGCGACGGATGCCGAGCACCGATCCCATGATCACTCCGTGCTGCTGGACCGCCTGCAGCGCGTACGCCGAGCATGACGGGTAGTAGCGGCAGACATCACCGTAGAGCGGGGAGATCACCGCTCGATAGGCACGCAGCACCAGCACCGCGGCATTCCGCGGCGCGAGGAGCACTGCTGCGAGCGCGGTGTTCATGGACGGACGATGCCCTTACTGTGACGACCTGGTCTGACTGCGGCTGGTGAATCGGGTGGAAGCGTCGAGAAGCTCCCCGTGCAGGCTAGCCCACGGCGCTTGAACGGAGGCTGGCAATGCGCGCACCACCACATCCAGGCCCCGGACCGGAGAGCCGGGGGAGGAGAAGTGGGGGAGGAGGTCGTAGGCGGCCGCCTTCAATCGGCGCCTGACCAGATTGCGGTGCACCGCGTTGCCGACCGCTTTGCTCACGATGAAACCGAATCGCACCACGTCCGAGTCGGGGTTCGGTCGGATGTACGTGACGGTCGCCGCTCCGGAGAAGCGGGATCCGCGCCGTACCGTCCTCCGATAATCCGACCCTCGCGTGATGCGATGGGCTTTGGCGAGCACCGGTCGGCCCTCTGCCGGGGGAAGGTCAGGCCGAAAGCTTCTCGCGGCCCTTACGGCGGCGGGCCGAGAGGATCGCGCGACCCGCACGGGTACGCATGCGGAGGCGGAAGCCGTGGGTCTTCGCGCGCTTGCGGTTGTTCGGCTGGAACGTTCTCTTGCTCATATCAATCTCCGTGGGTGGTCTCTTCACAGGCCGGTGCTGGGCGGAAGGGCCAGCACGAGGAGGCCAGGAAAGTTTCAGGGCAGCCGCGAAGGCCGCAAGTCAACTGATTAAAACTACGGCCTTGGTGCGGGCGAGGTCAAACCGATGGACTCAAATCCACTGATTATGCACGGTATTGGCAGGGAGACGATGTTCGACTCGCCGTCATATGCCGCGGATCGGATTTGATCGAGCTTCTGTGGACAAGTTACCGTGAGGTCGAAAGTTATCCCCAGGCCGTGCCAATTCTGGCCGGAGATGACTACGGTATTTCTCACACAGCGGTGGATAACTCTGTGAATACCCACCGGCGGCATCCGAAGCCGCCAACCCGATGAGAGTCACCGGGGGTCGACTCGTCCCCTCGTCGGGCTGACGGCATCCGCAACACAGACGAAGACGGGGAACGATGGCAGGCGGCGAAGAGTCCATAGCTGCGGCGTGGCAGAACGTGCTCGGCAAGCTCGAGACGGACGACCGGATCACCCCACAGCTGTACGGATTCCTCAGCCTGGTCGAGCCGAAGGGCATCATGGCCGGCACCTTCTATCTGGAGGTGCCCAACGAGTTCACGCGCGGGATGATCGAGCAGCGCAGCCGGCTCCCCCTGCTGAACGCGATCGGCGGTCTCGACGACGACCTCGCGGTCAATACGTTCGCCATCGTGGTGAACCCGGAGATCCAGCAGGAGACGATGGCCGGCACGAACGCCGAGCCGGAGGTCGCCCCGGCGTACGTCGAGCAGGTCGCCCCACCGATGGTCAGCCAGCCCACGGAGATCACGGCACCCCCGCGCGGTGGGGACACGCGCCTCAACGCCAAGTACAGCTTCGACAACTTCGTCATCGGCCAGTCCAACCGCTTCGCCCACGCGGCGGCGGTCGCTGTCGCCGAGGCTCCGGCCAAGGCCTACAACCCGCTGTTCATCTACGGCGACTCGGGACTCGGCAAGACGCACCTCCTGCACGCCATCGGGCACTACGCGATGAGCCTGTACCCCGGCATCCGGGTCCGTTACGTGTCCTCCGAGGAGTTCACGAACGACTTCATCAACTCGATCGCGAACAACCGCGGCTCATCGTTCCAGGCGCGCTACCGCAACATCGACATCCTGCTGATCGACGACATCCAGTTCCTTCAGCGAGCGGTCGAGACGCAGGAAGCGTTCTTCCACACCTTCAACACGCTGCACGACCACAACAAGCAGGTGGTCATCACCTCCGACCTGCCCCCGAAACACCTCACCGGGTTCGAGGACAGGATGCGGTCGCGGTTCGAGTGGGGACTCATCACCGACGTCCAGGTGCCGGACCTCGAGACGCGCATCGCCATCCTGCGCAAGAAGGCGCAGAGCGAGAAGATCCAGGTTCCGGACGAGATCCTCGAGTTCATGGCGACCAAGGTGTCGAGCAACATCCGCGAACTCGAGGGGACGCTCATCCGCGTCACGGCGTTCGCCAGCCTCAACCGCACACCGGTCGACATGCCGCTGGTGCAGACCGTCCTCAAGGACCTGATCACGCTCGACGACGACAACGTGATCGCACCGACGGACATCATCACCAACACGGCCGAGTACTTCAAGCTCTCGGTCGACGACCTGTACGGGTCGAGCCGTTCGCAGGCTGTCGCGACGGCGCGCCAGATCGCCATGTATCTGTGCCGCGAGCTCACCAACCTCTCCCTTCCCAAGATCGGCCAGCTCTTCGGCGGCCGCGATCACACGACCGTGATGTACGCGAACAAGAAGATCAGCGAGCTCATGAAGGAGCGGCGCTCGATCTACAACCAGGTCACCGAGCTCACCAGCCGGATCAAGCAGAACCACCGCTACGGCAAGTAAGCCGGCCGGCCTCTCTAGCGCACCACTTATCCACATATCCATCCCCAGAGTGGGGACAGCGCTTTATTAACACGTGTGGATAACTTGTGGAAAGGTTCCGGAGAACTCCACGATTAATGGGGACGACACTCGTGGCCCTGTGCAAAGCGGTCCTTGACCTCGCTGGCCGACAACCTTGTGAACACCTCGAATCCTCAAGCCATCAACAAGTCACGGACGTGTAGTTTCCAGTCGCCGTCTGGCCTCAACAGAGTTATCCACATTTTCCACAGCGGTTAACACGATTACTTCTTAACTCTTCTCATAGGGTGCGGACGACAACCTCAAGGCCCGACAGGCGCCGCTTCCACGTCAGAGGCCAGGCGCTAGGATTTGTCACGTCCGTTATCGTCAAGCCGTCAGAGGTGACTTCGTGAAGTTCCAAGCCAATCGGGATGTGTTCAGCGAGGCCGTCTCCTTCGCGGTGAAGCTTCTTCCGCAGCGGACGACCCTGCCCATCCTGAGCGGCGTGCTGATCGAGACGACGGACAACGGACTGCAGCTGTCGTCCTTCGACTACGAGGTCTCGGCTCAGACGGAGATCGCCGCCGAGGTCGAGGAACCGGGACGCGTCCTCGTGTCCGGCCGGCTGCTCGCGGAGATCGCATCGAAACTGCCGAACGCTCCGGTGCGCTTCTCGACCGAGGAGTCGAAGATCGTCGTGCGAGCCGGATCCGCGAACTTCACCCTGCTCTCCATGCCCGTGGAGGAATACCCGAGCATTCCGCAGGTCGGGGGAGAGGCCGGACTGGTGCCGGCCGAGGAGTTCGCGCAAGCGGTCGCCCAGGTCGGTGTCGCCGCCTCCCGCGACGACGTCACCCCGGTCATCACCGGCGTGCAGCTCGAGGTCGGCGACAACACCCTCGGACTGGTCGCGACCGACCGTTACCGCGTCGCCGTCCGGGAGATCGACTGGGACAACGGCACCACCTCCGGCGAACCGGTCACCGCGCTGGTCCCCGCCCGGACGCTGACCGAGATCGGCAAGACCTTCGGGCACAGCGGCAACGTCTCCATCTCGATCACCAACCGCGACGACCGCGAACTGATCGCGTTCACCGCCGACCGGAAAACGGTGACGTCACTGCTGATCAAGGGCAATTTCCCGCCGGTCCGTCGGCTGTTCCCGGAGCAGGTCGACAACTACGCGGTGATCAACACCGCCGAGCTCATCGAGGCGACGCGACGCGTCGCCCTGGTCCTGGAGCGCGAGGCCGCGCTCCGCTACACCTTCACCGCCGACGGGCTGACGCTGGAAGCGATCGGTTCCGAGCAGGCGCAGGCATCCGAGAGCATCGACGCTCTTCTCACTGGCCAGGAGACGGTGGTTTCATTGAAGCCGCAGTTCCTGCTCGATGGTCTCGGTGCGGTGCACTCGGAATTCGTGCGCATCTCGTTCACCAAGACCGAGAACCCCAACAAGCCGGGGCCCGTGCTCATCACGAGCCAGACGTCGAAGGATCAGGCCGGCGCGGATTCCTACAAGTATCTGCTCCAGCCGAACCTGCTCCTGCGCTAGATCCCGGCGCCGTCGAAGCGAAAGAAGAAGGACAATCATGCACATCGGCCTCATCGGCCTCGGACGCATGGGCAACAACATGCGCGCCCGGCTCGAGAAGAACGGCATCGACGTCACCGGTTACGACACCAACCCCGAGGTGTCGGACGTGGCGACCGTCGCCGACCTGGTGGCTGCGCTTCCCGCGCCGCGCACCATCTGGGTCATGGTGCCCGCCGGCGCGATCACCGACTCCGTGATCCGCGAGCTCGAGCCGCTGCTCGAGAAGGGCGACCTCGTCATCGACGGCGGGAACTCGAAATTCACCGAGGACTTCAAGCACTCCGAACTGCTCGCACCGCGCGGTGTCGACTTCATGGACGTCGGTGTCTCCGGCGGAATCTGGGGGCTGGAGAACGGCTACGGCCTCATGGTCGGCGGCTCGGCCGAGCAGGTTCGGCGTGTGATGCCGGTGTTCGACGCCCTCCGGCCGGAGGGTCCGCGCGACGAGGGCTTCGTCCACGTCGGCGAGGTCGGCGCCGGCCACTACGCGAAGATGGTCCACAACGGCATCGAGTACGCGCTGATGCAGGCGTACGCCGAGGGCTACGAACTTCTGGACACCCGGAAGGACATCATCAAGGACGTCACGGGCACCTTCAAGGCGTGGCAGCGCGGGACCGTCGTCCGGTCGTGGCTGCTCGACCTGCTCGTCCGGGCCCTGGAGCAGGACCCGGAGTTCGAACACATCGAGGGCTTCGTGCAGGATTCGGGCGAGGGTCGCTGGACCGTCGAGGAGGCGCTCAACAACGCCGTCCCCGTTCCGACGATCAGCGCCTCGATCTTCGCACGCTTCGTGTCCCGCCAGGAGGACTCGCCCGCGATGAAGGCCGTCGCGGCGCTGCGCAACCAGTTCGGCGGCCACGCTGTGAAGGCCGTGGACTGAGACCCGTCACTCTGTGCGAGTCACACACCTCTCCCTGACCGACTTCCGCAACTACCGCACCGCGGAGGTGCCGTTCGCGGCCGGCGCGAACCTTTTCGTCGGCCGCAACGGTCAGGGGAAGACCAATCTCGTCGAGTCGCTCGGCTACCTGAGCACTCTCGGGTCGCACCGGGTGTCGAGCGACCAGGCGATGATCCGGAAGGATGCGGACGCGGCGATCGTGCGGGCCCGCATCCAGCATGATGGCCGTGAGCTCCTCGTCGAGGTGCAGCTCAACCGGGGCGCCCCGAATCGGGCGCAGGTGAACCGGGCGCCGATCAAGCCGCGTGAACTCCCGCGGTACTTCTCGAGCGTCCTGTTCGCTCCGGAGGATCTGGCGCTGGTCCGTGGGGAGCCCGGGATCCGCCGTCGCTTCCTCGATCAGCTGCTCATCCAGCGCAATCCGCGGTTCAGCGCCGTCATCGCCGACTACGAGCGGGTGCTCAAGCAGCGCAACACGCTGCTGAAGTCCGCCCGTGCCTCGCGTGTCCGGGAGGACCAGCTCGGCACCCTCGACATCTGGGATGATCGCCTGGTTCAGCTGGGCTCCGAGTTGATGGATGCGCGGCTCGAGCTGGTCGGACGGCTGAGCGATCCCCTCGTGGCGGCCTACCGCTCGGTGGCCGGCGACGACCACCATCCGCGTCTCGTCCCACAACTCACCATCTACGGCGCTCAGGTCGAGGATGACGACGAATCCGCCCCGGACGATGTGACCGGGTCAGCCGGTGTCACCACGCCCGAGGCTTTCCGCCGGGCGCTTTCCGCCGGGCGCCGCAAGGAGCTCGACCGCGGGCTGACGCTCGTCGGCCCGCATCGCGACGACGTCCTCTTCGAGCTGAACGGGCTTCCGGCGAAGGGGTACGCCAGCCATGGGGAGTCGTGGTCGTTCGCGCTCGCCTTGAAGCTGGCCTCCGCCGAGCTGCTGCGCCGTGAGTCCACCACCGGTGATCCCGTGCTCATCCTCGACGACGTCTTCGCCGAGCTCGACCAGGCCAGGCGACGGATGCTCGCAACCGCCGTGGCGGGTTACGAGCAGGTGCTCATCACGGCGGCGGTGTTCGACGACGTGCCCGGCGAGCTGACCGCGCACACCGTCCGGATCGAGGGCGGAGCGATCGTGGAGGCCACCGGTGTCTGATCGGCCGAGCGAGGCGTCCGCGGTCTACCTCCGGCTCAAGTCGCTCTTCACCGGCACCCCGGCACGTCGCAAACGCGCCGCGCGCGACGAGCAGGGCGACGGGACGAGCACGCCGTTCGGTGCCGGCCGCGACCCTCACGGCGTCGGGGACGTGGTGGATGCGCTGGCCGCGCAGCTGGGCTGGACCTCGGCGCTCGCCCAGTCCGACCTCCTCGAGAGATGGCGCGAACTGGCCGGTGAAGAGACGGCGAAACACGCCGTTCCGGACCAGATCGTGGACGGTGTCCTGGTGGTCCGCTGCGAGTCGACGGCGTGGGCGACGCAGCTGCGGATGATGCGCTCCGAACTCCTCGCGCACATCGCGGAACGGTTCCCCGAGGCGGGCATTGCTTCGATCCGTTTTCAGGGGCCGGACGCCCCCTCCTGGAAAAGAGGCCCCAGGTCGATTCCAGGGCGCGGTCCGCGCGATACTTACGGCTGAGGGCACAAAAGAGGTCGCCAGTCCGAAGAAAATGGCTCAGACGGCCGTTTTCCGGCATTTCCACCGCGCGCTCTTGGTAGAATGGAGAGTCACTGTTGAGTGCGGTCAGGAGCCTAATTTCATATGACGACGGAACCGAACGCGGCCGGGACGGAACACGAATACGGCGCGAATGAGATCCAGGTCCTCGAGGGTCTCGAAGCCGTCCGCAAGCGACCTGGGATGTATATCGGTTCCACCGGTCCCCGCGGTCTTCACCACCTGGTCTACGAGATCGTCGACAACTCGGTGGACGAGGCCCTCGCCGGCCATGCCGACAACATCGAGGTGACCATCCTCCACGATGGTGCCGTGCGCGTCGACGACAACGGTCGCGGCATCCCCGTGGACGAGCATCCGGTGGAGAAGAAGTCCACGGTCGAGGTCGTCCTCACGATCCTGCACGCCGGAGGCAAGTTCGGCGGCGGCGGATACGCGGTGTCGGGTGGACTCCACGGCGTCGGCAGCTCCGTCGTCAACGCACTGTCCAGCCGGCTCGACGTCGAGGTGCACCGGCAGGGGTTCGTCTGGCGGCAGAGCTACCGCAACGGTGTGCCGCAGGCGCCGCTCGAGCAGGGCGAGGCGTCGGACCGCACCGGAACGATCATCACCTTCTGGCCGAGCCCGGACACGTTCGAGACGATCGAGTTCGACTACGACACGCTACGTACCCGCTTCCAGCAGATGGCGTTCCTCAACAAGGGGCTCCGGATCGCGATCACGGACGAGCGCGCCCCCGAGATCGAGCCGGTCGAGGGCGAGGTGGACGACGAGCACACTCCCCGCCACGAGGTGTTCCTCTACGAGCGCGGCCTCATGGACTACGTGCAATACCTCAACTCCGCGAAGAAGGTGGAGGTCGTCCACGACGAGATCATCTCGTTCGAGTCGGAGGACACCGAGCGAAAGATCGCACTCGAGGTCGCCATGCAGTGGACGACCAGCTACAACGAGAGCGTCTTCACGTACGCGAACACGATCAATACCCACGAGGGCGGCACGCACGAGGAGGGCTTCCGCGCAGCGCTGACCACACTGGTCAACCGCTATGCGCGTGAGAAGGGCATCCTGAAGGACCGGGATGACAACCTCTCCGGCGACGACGTGCGCGAGGGCCTGACCGCGGTCATCTCCGTGAAGCTCTCCGAGCCGCAGTTCGAGGGGCAGACCAAGACCAAGCTGGGCAACACGGAGGCCAAGGCCTTCGTGCAGAAGGTCGTCGGCGACCAGCTCGGCGACTGGTTCGACCGCAACCCGAACCAGGCCAGGGACATCATCCGCAAGGCGCTGCAGGCCGCGACCGCGCGACTCGCCGCCCGCAAGGCCCGCGAGACCGCTCGCCGCAAGGGACTGCTCGAGAGCGGCGGGATGCCGGGCAAGCTCAAGGACTGCCAGTCCAAGGACCCGACGATCTCCGAGATCTTCATCGTGGAGGGCGACTCGGCCGGCGGTTCCGCCGTGCAGGGCCGCAACCCGGAGACCCAGGCGATCCTCCCGCTCCGCGGCAAGATCCTCAACGTCGAGAAGGCGCGGCTCGACCGCGCGCTCGGCAACAACGAGGTCCAGGCGATGATCACGGCGTTCGGCGCCGGCATCGGCGAGGACTTCGACCCCGAGAAGGCGCGCTATCACAAGATCGTGCTGATGGCGGATGCCGATGTCGACGGTCAGCACATCACCACGCTGCTGCTCACGCTGCTGTTCCGTTACATGCGGCCGATGATCGAGCTCGGCTACGTCTACCTGGCGCAGCCGCCGCTCTACCGTCTGAAGTGGTCGAACGCCGAGCACGAGTACGTCTACTCGGACCGCGAGCGGGACGCCTTCCTGGCCGAGGGGCTGGCCGCCGGCAAGCGGATCCCGAAGGACAACGGCGTTCAGCGCTACAAGGGTCTCGGCGAGATGGACTACCAGGAGCTGTGGGAGACCACGATGAACCCGGAGACGCGCACGCTGCTCCAGGTCACCCTCGACGACGCGGCCGCGGCCGACGAGATCTTCGCCACCCTGATGGGCGAGGACGTCGAATCGCGACGCTCGTTCATCCAGAAGAACGCCAAGGACGTCCGGTTCCTCGACATCTGACGCTCCGGCGCCGATGACCTGAGGGAACCGAAGAGGAAGAGAAGACTGTGACGGACGAAGAGAACGTGTCGGGCGACGGGGCCGGTTTCGGCATCCACGGGAGGATCGACCAGGTCGATCTCCAGTCGGAGATGCAGAGGTCGTACCTCGACTACGCCATGTCGGTCATCATCGGGCGCGCCCTGCCCGAGGTGCGCGACGGCCTGAAGCCGGTGCACCGTCGCGTCATCTACGCGATGTTCGACGGCGGATACCGTCCCGATAAGGCGTTCTCGAAGTGCGCCCGCGTCGTCGGCGACGTGATGGGACAGTTCCACCCGCACGGCGACTCGGCGATCTACGACGCGCTCGTCCGCCTCGTCCAGCCGTGGAGCCTGCGCTATCCGCTCGCGCTCGGCCAGGGCAACTTCGGCTCGCCCGGTAACGACGGCGCCGCCGCCCCGCGGTACACCGAGACCAAGATGGCGCCGCTCGCGCTGGAGATGGTCCGCGACATCGACGAGGAGACCGTCGATTTCCAGGACAACTACGACGGTCGCACCCAGGAGCCCGCCGTCCTGCCCAGCCGGTTCCCGAACCTGCTGGTCAACGGCTCGGTGGGAATCGCGGTCGGCATGGCCACGAACATCCCGCCGCACAACCTGCGCGAGGTCGCCGCCGGCGCGCTGTGGTACCTGGAGAACCCGGACGCTCCGCGCGAGGAGCTGCTCGAAGAGCTGATCAAGCGGATCAAGGGACCGGACTTCCCGACCGGTGCGCAGATCCTGGGTGTCAAAGGCATCCACGACGCGTACCGCACGGGCCGCGGCTCGATCACCATGCGCGCCGTCGTGAACATCGAGGAGATCCAGGGCCGGGTCTGCCTCGTGGTCACCGAGCTGCCGTACCAGGTCAACCCGGACAACCTCGCGATCAAGATCGCCGACCTGGTCAAGGAGGGCCGCATCGGCGGCATCGCCGACATCCGGGACGAGACCTCCGGCCGTACCGGTCAGCGACTGGTCATCGTGCTGAAGCGCGACGCCGTCGCCAAGGTCGTGCTCAACAACCTGTACAAGCACACGCAGCTGCAGGAGAACTTCGGCGCCAACATGCTGGCCATCGTCGACAACGTGCCGCGCACGCTGTCGCTCGACGGCTTCATCGTCGCGTGGGTCGACCACCAGATCGACGTCATCGTGCGCCGCACCCGCTTCCGTCTCCGCAAGGCGGAGGAGCGGGCGCACATCCTGCGCGGATATCTCAAAGCGCTGGACGCGCTCGACGAGGTCATCGCGCTCATCCGCCGGTCGGCCACGGTCGACGACGCCCGCGACGG
Organism: Leifsonia sp. KNZ13-11D; assembly: GCF_056754895.1. Classification (NCBI taxonomy): domain Bacteria; kingdom Bacillati; phylum Actinomycetota; class Actinomycetes; order Micrococcales; family Microbacteriaceae; genus Leifsonia; species Leifsonia sp. KNZ13-11D. The sequence goes on along the minus strand of NZ_JBPGWU010000001.1, from coordinate 5,502 downwards.
CCTGAAGGGCCTGCTCGAGGTCGACGACGTGCAGGCGGACGCGATCCTGGCGATGCAGCTGCGTCGGCTGGCCGCTCTCGAGCGCCAGAAGATCATGGAGGAGGCGGACGCGATCGAGAAACAGATCGCGGAGTACCACGCCATCCTCGACGACCCGGCCCGCCAGCGGTCGATCGTCGGTGAGGAGCTCACCGAGATCGTGGACCGCTTCGGCGACGACCGCCGCACCGAGATCATGTTCGGCTACGACGGCGACATGAGCGTCGAGGATCTGATCCCGGAAGAGGAGATGGTCGTCACCGTCACCCGTGGCGGCTACATCAAGCGCACCCGCAGCGACAACTACCGCAGCCAGCACCGCGGCGGCAAGGGTGTGAAGGGGGCGCAGCTGCGCGGCGAGGACGTGGTCGACCACTTCTTCGTCACCACCACGCACCACTGGCTCCTGTTCTTCACCAACCAGGGCCGCGTGTACCGCGCCAAGGCGTACGAGGTGCAGGAGGCCGGCCGCGACGCCAAGGGTCAGCACGTCGCCAACCTGCTCGCCATGCAGCCGGATGAGCAGATCGCCGAGATCCTCGACATCCGCGACTACGAGGCGGCCAAGTACCTGGTGCTCGCCACCCGCGAGGGCCTGATCAAGAAGACGGCGCTGTCGGAGTACGACACCAACCGCACCGGCGGCATCATCGCGATCAAGCTGCGCGAGGGGGATGAGCTCGTCTCCGCGCTGCTGGTCGACGAGGATTCCGACCTCCTGCTGGTCTCGCGCAAGGGCATGTCGATCCGCTTCACCGCGACGGACGAGGCGCTCCGCCCGATGGGACGCTCGACGTCCGGTGTGATCGGAATGCACTTCCGCGGCGAGGACAGCCTGCTGGACGCCTCCGTCGTCTCCGACGAGGGCTACGTCTTCGTCGTCACCGAGGGCGGGTACGCCAAGCGGACGTCCGCCGACCAGTACCGGCTCCAGGGACGCGGTGGCCTGGGCATCAAGGTGGCCAAGCTGAGCGACGACCGCGGCGATCTCGTGGGCGCTCTCATCGTCGGTGAGGACGACGAGGTCCTTGTGGTTCTTGCCAGCGGCAAGGTGGTACGCTCTGCCGTGGCCGAGGTACCCGCCAAGGGCCGTGACACCATGGGTGTCGTCTTTGCCCGTTTCGCCGAGTCCGACAAGATCATCGCTCTGGCGAAGAACACCGAACGCGACCTCGTCGACTCCACTCTCGCGGAGGAGACCGAGGCGGTCGGGAAGGAAGAAACCGTAGATGAGCAGTAGCGTCGCCGACAAGCTCGCCAAGAAGTCGACCCGCAGACCCGCATCCGCCAAGCAGGTGCGGCTCAAGCTGGTCTACATCGACTTCTGGTCGACCGTGAAGCTGTCGTTCCTCGCGGGCATCTGCCTGGCGATCATCGCCATCGTCGGTACGTTCCTGGTGTGGACGGTCCTCGACCGCACCGGGATCTTCGACCAGATCAACAGCCTGTTCAAGGACATCTCGGGTGCCGGCGGAAGCGACCTTCGCTCCATCCTCGGGCTCGGTCAGGTGATGGGCTTCTCGCTCATCGTCGCCATCCTGGACATCGTCGTGGTGACCGCCCTGGGCGCCGTCTTCGCCCTGCTGTACAACCTGTCCGTGAAGATCACGGGCGGCCTGCTGGTCGGGTTCACCAACAACTGACCGATTTCGCAATGCCAGGGCCGATCGGGTAGTCTCGTATCTGCCCATTCGGGGATATAGCTCAGGCGGTTAGAGCGCTTCGCTGATAACGAAGAGGTCCGAGGTTCAAGTCCTCGTATCCCCACCATCACTTCTCGCGGGGCCTTAGCTCAGTTGGTAGAGCGCCTGCTTTGCAAGCAGGATGTCAGGAGTTCGAATCTTATCTACAGGTAGGGTCGTAACACACAAGTAAATACGCGGATCCACCGTGGTGGAAGTTTCCACGACACGGGGCCTTAGCTCAGTTGGTAGAGCGCTTGCTTTGCAAGCAAGATGTCAGGAGTTCGAATCTCCTAGGCTCCACAAAAATCCCGGTCAGCAGCCAGATCTCATCTATCGAGCGGCTAGGGCCGATCCAGAAGTCTGGAGAGCAACGCCCGATTCTCCTTCCGGAGTTGCTCGACTTCCTTCTCGAGTTCTCGATTGCGCTCGACTGCAGCGTCTAGTTTGGTGCGCAGCGCTCTCTCGCTTGGGCTGACGGAAGGCCGAGGAGCTCGCGGCGACGGTGCCTTGCCCCGAAGTCCGCGGACTCGATCCGCGATTGCTTCGTCCTTATAGACGAACGCAAGCGACACGTTCGCCTCTCTCGCGACGGCCGCGAAAGTGACGGGCAACCCTCTGGCGTCCAAGCTAGTGATAGCGCGTTGCGCGGATGCGTGCGCCTGTGCCGAGCGTTCACGAGCTGAGGCCGTAAGGCGAGTTACTCGCTCTTGGCGGTCATCCATGTTGCTCCTTGGTGAGCGCGTCGAGGTTGTCCAAGATGCCGCGATTGATCTCCTCGATCTTCTGCTGCCCCTTGTCGACTGCCTCGTCGATTCGCCGCACCAGCTGCTCTCGATAGTGATCTCGTTGACGAGCGTGGTCGGGGGTGTCGCCAGGAGCGAAGAACGAACAGGACAAGCACGGGTTGTCGCGAACCGAGCAGTGCTGGCTAGCGGGGAGGTTGCAGAAGCCGAGTGGGTTGACCGCTGTGGATAGCTGCCGGAGACGCTCGACGACCGGATCAGAATATGCCGCGCCAACCGCCGCTCGTTCAGACTGAACTAGCCGGTGGAACTCGTCGGCCTTGCGGTTTAGGGTCTCGTCGAGAATCTGCGCATAGGCGGCAGTCATGGTGGGAGATTGATGCCCCAGGAACTGCTGAACCTGCTGTTGGGTCCAGCCGGCATTGAGTAGCTGGGTGCCGATTGTGTGCCTGAAGCGGTGAATGTCCGCCCCGGATATGACTTCACCCGTGAGCGAGGAGTCAACGATCCCGCGCTCGATGAAGAGCTTGCCTACTGCCTTTGCGAAACCGGGACCAGTCCAGGGACGCACGCGGCCGAACTTCGGATCCGACATCCTCGGCTGTGGAAACAGGTAGCGGGCCTCCGGCCCGTATTCCTCGCGAACGGTTCGAGCCTGCTCCGCAAGCAACTCCCCAAGCGTGGGATCGAGGACCGGGAACCGGCGATACGCCTCCACCTTCGGCATCCAGTACTCGATCCAGAATCCGCCGTTGCCGTTCTCGATCAGGGCGTCGATAGGTAGGGAGGCGAGCTCGCTGACTCTGGGGCCGGCCCACCGACAGAACCGGAGCATCAACCGCATCTGCTGATCCACGTCATCGTTGTCGATGAGCTCTTGCTCGATCCTTCGCAGGACGTCTGACGGCCACGGGCGTGGGGCCCGAATCTTCGCGACGGTGTTCTCGCCCTGACGAAGGAAGACCTCGGAGCCGAGCTCGGGCAGGAACTCCTCGAGCTTCAGGACACTCAGTACCGAAGCGACCGTGTTGACGACCGCCAAGTCTTTGCCTGAACCATTGAGCGCTCGACGCTCTTCTAGGTGGAGTAGGAGAACCTTGCGCGTAAGGTCTCTCGGGTCCTTGATACCGCATCGCTCGAGGAACTCCGACAAGTTTGAGAAGCCGCGCACCCAGGTGTTGAGCGTCGACCAGGAGCGGGTCTGAGTCTGCAGGCTGAGGCGCGCGTACTGCTTCAGCGGTTCGCGGAGCCAGCTCTGCGAGATGCGTACCCAGAAGAGGTTCGGGCGTTGGTCAAAGCGGTCGCCACCCAGGATCTGATCAAACTGGTCCTTCCACAGCCAGGTGTCTTCGGACCACGGATCGCGCACGAGCGCGCGGTTGAGTGTGTGGAAGAAGGAGCGCAGGTACGGTGCCATCTCCCTGTCCCACTTCTTCGTCCTGCCGGACGGACTGCACTGCCTGGTGAGGAGATACCAGTCCTCGGGCCGGCGTTCGGTGAATGAATTAGCGCCAGTCGAAAGCGCCGCTGTGTGCAGCGCTTCGAGAACAATCCGCAAGCCCGCGGTCGGCGTCCAGTCGCCCAGGCTCAGCTTCGTCCCGAACACGAAACGAATCTCGTGCGCAATGTCGATGGGGAGCTCGTTCAGCCGTACCGACCGTCGCGTGCGATCGTCATTCTTCACGCGGACCGGGGGTTGGGGGATTGCTAGCCAAGACGAGATGACCGGCATTTCATCGCGACGCCACCGCCAATAGTGGCCGTGGCAGAGGGGATCGCCCTCGGCGTCTGTATGCCGGGGATTGGAACACCCATCGACGGCGCACTCCACCGATGGACCTCGCGCCGACCGTCCGGCGTTCTCCAGGAGCGCCCACTCATCGTTCATCCAAGGGCCTGTGACGAGCTCGAGCACATCGCTCGACCGAGGACGATCGACCTCGCTGGTGATTGTTGGAGCAAACCTACGGGGCATCAGCCTGCCTCTCGTTGGCGAGGTAGCGATGGAAGTCGTCTACTTGATCAGCGAGATCCTCGGCGGCCAGATGCACATAGACGCTGGACGATGATGCGTGCGTCTGCCCCAACCGCGCCGCCACCTGGGCAGCCGTCCACCCGGCATCCTTCACGAGCTTGGTGGCGTGGGTATGGCGAAGCATGTGGGGATATAGGTCGGGGATGCCGGCGCGGTCACCGATCGCAGTGATCTGTTGGTAGATGTTCGAGTACGAGCAGGCGGCACCCTTCGTGGGGCCGTGGAGAGTGACGAAGAGCAGCTCGTTCTCAATCTCTGCCGGGACCAGCTCCTTCAGCAGGTACTGGCTGTACAGGTCGAAGAACCGCTTGGGCATCCGGACTGGATAGGAGTGCTTGGACTTGGAAAGGGCTCCGTTTGGGTTGTCATCCCGGCGCACCACCATCAGGTCACGCTCGGCGATGTGCAGATCCTCATGTCGTAGTCCGAGCGCCTGACCGATACGGAGGCCGCCGTCGTAGAGTGCTGAGATCAGCAGCTTGTCGCGCCAGCTTTCGGCGGCAGCTATCAACCGGTCGAAGTCGTCCTCGAATTGAACGATCTTAGGTCTGGCCGGTCGGGCTCGCATTCCCTGGGTTAGCCGGTTCTTCGCAACGGGCCGTCGACGCTCGACGTGCGCCAGGAACCGGTGTGAGGTCGTTGCAGAGTAACGAACGGCTCGGCTCAGGGACAGCTCCGACGGTCCGCGTCCCTCAATGCGGTGGTAATCGAAGAACTCCTTGACGGCTGCGGCCACTGCCTTGGCGGAGGATTCGGCCCGCTCGCCCGAGCTGGATTCCAAGGGGTAGATACCCCGGCGGTATGTCAGGAGGAACTCCGTCAGCTCCGGAAACTTGATGCGCTCCCAATCCAGCTGCCGGGCATCGAGCCACCGCCAGAGCAGACTCAGGTGGCGTGCGTAGGCACAGACTGTATTGACCGACATGGTCGCCCGAAGGACTCCGAGGAAGTCCTCGATCGGGATAATCGGCAGGCCCGAAGCATCGACCACTGTCCACGA